>NZ_JABBWV010000009.1 GCF_012999535.1 Microbispora sp. H11081 | reverse complement strand
TGAACCGGGTGCGGCAGCAGGTGATCCAGTTGCTGCACGGGTATCAGGGTAAGGAGCCGGCGGCGGCGGGGGGCCCGCAGGAGTCGGCGCCGTCGACGTCGCTGGTGCTGGACCAGTTCGGGCGGAATCTGACCCAGGCGGCGCGTGAGGGCAAGCTCGACCCGGTGATCGGCCGGGACAAGGAGATCGAGCGGGTCATGCAGGTGTTGTCGCGCCGGACGAAGAACAACCCGGTGCTGGTGGGTGAGCCGGGTGTGGGCAAGACCGCGGTGGTGGAGGGGCTGTCGCAGAAGATCGTCAAGGGTGAGGTGCCCGAGACGCTGAAGGACAAGCAGCTGTACACCCTGGATCTGGGTGCGCTGGTCGCGGGGTCGCGGTATCGGGGTGATTTCGAAGAGCGGCTGAAGAAGGTGCTCAAGGAGATCCGTACCCGGGGCGACATCATCTTGTTCATCGACGAGCTGCACACGCTGGTCGGTGCGGGCGCGGCCGAGGGCGCGATCGACGCGGCGAGCATTTTGAAGCCGATGCTGGCCCGTGGTGAGCTGCAGACGATCGGCGCGACGACGCTGGATGAGTATCGCAAGCATCTGGAGAAGGACGCGGCGTTGGAGCGGCGGTTCCAGCCGATTCAGGTGGCCGAGCCGTCGTTGTCGCACACGATCGAGATTTTGAAGGGGCTGCGGGATCGGTACGAGGCGCATCATCGGGTGTCGATCACCGATGGGGCGTTGGTGGCGGCCGCCACCTTGGCCGACCGGTATATCAGTGACCGGTTCCTGCCGGACAAGGCGATCGATCTGATCGATGAGGCGGGGTCGCGGATGCGGATCCGGCGGATGACGGCGCCGCCGGATCTGCGGGAGTACGACGAGAAGATCGCGAATGTGCGGCGGGAGAAGGAGTCGGCGATCGATGCGCAGGACTTCGAGAAGGCCGCGGCGTTGCGTGATCAGGAAAAGCAGTTGCAGCTGAAGCGGGAGCGGCGGGAGAAGGAGTGGAAGGCCGGCGACATGGATGTCGTGGCCGAGGTGACCGAGGAGCTGATCGCTGAGGTTCTGGCCACCGCCACGGGTATCCCGGTGTTCAAGCTGACCGAGGAGGAGTCGCAGCGGCTGCTGCGGATGGAAGATGAGCTGCACAAGCGGATCATCGGCCAGGATGATGCGATCAAGGGGTTGTCGCGGTCGATCCGGCGTACTCGTGCGGGGTTGAAGGACCCGAGAAGGCCGGGTGGGTCGTTCATCTTCGCGGGCCCGTCGGGTGTGGGGAAGACCGAGTTGTCCAAGGCGCTGGCGGAGTTCCTGTTCGGGGACGAGGACGCGCTGATCATGCTGGACATGTCGGAGTTCATGGAGAAGCACACCGTTTCGCGGTTGTTCGGCTCTCCGCCCGGTTATGTCGGGTATGAGGAGGGTGGTCAGCTGACCGAGAAGGTGCGGCGCAAGCCGTTCTCGGTGGTGCTGTTCGACGAGATCGAGAAGGCCCACCCGGACATCTTCAACTCGTTGTTGCAGATTCTGGAGGACGGCCGGCTGACCGACGCGCAGGGCCGGGTGGTGGACTTCAAGAACACCGTCATCATCATGACGACCAACCTCGGCACCCGCGACATCTCCAAGGGTGTCGCCCTCGGCTTCGCGAAGTCCAACGACGAGGAGAGCACGTACGAGCGGATGAAGGTGAAGGTGCAGGAGGAGCTCAAGCAGCACTTCCGGCCCGAGTTCCTCAACCGCGTCGACGACATCGTGGTCTTCCACCAGCTCACGCCCAAGGAGATCATCCAGATCGTGGACCTGATGCTCGCCCAGGTGGCCGAGCGTCTCAAGGACCGCGACATGGGCCTGGAGGTGTCCCCCGCGGCCAAGCAGGTGCTGGCCGACCGCGGGTACGACCCGGTCATGGGCGCCCGACCGCTGCGCCGTACGATCCAGCGGGAGCTGGAGGACACGCTGTCGGAGAAGATCCTCTACGGCGAGCTGCGGCCCGGCCAGGTCGTCAAGATCGACATCGAGGGTGAGGGCGACGCCGCGAAGTTCACCTTCGCCGGGGAGGCCGCACCGGCCGCCGTCGCCGCGCCGACCACCACCGCGTCGAACGGCTGATCCCGGCGGATGGCCGGCCAGCAGGCGTTCTGGATCGACGGGCGATCCGACCGCGAGCGCGCCCGCTACAGCGGCGTCAGCCACTACACGGAGCGGGTGTGGGAGAGCATCGGCGAGTTCGAGGGGGTGTGGGGTGACATCGCCCCGGTCGCGTTCGCGTGCGCGGCCTGGCGGATCGCCACCCCGCCCCTGACCTCGCCGGGGTTCGTGCGCTGGCATCGGCGGATCCTGTCGGCCACCTGTGAGCGCAACGGCTGGGACGGGTCGCTGACGGCGCGAGTCACGATCGTCTCCCCGCCGCCGGCCGCGCTGACGGTGTCGCGTGACTGGTGGCGCGACCGCGGCTGGCGGGGCTGGCCGGAGATCTTCGGCCAGTTCGTCGAGCCCGCCGAGCAGGACCTCGCGAAGATCCCCTACCTGCGTCCGACCCTGATGGTGGACGCCCCGGTGCCGCTGGACGACCTGCCCGCCGCGCCGGAAGGACCCGCGCACGACCTGGCCGAGACGGCACACCGGGCGCTCACGGTCCTCGTACGCGAGTTGAACGACCTCCTGGCCCCCGTCATCGCCCACCTCGAACAACCCCCCCGCTAACCCCCCACCCCCTCGCCGTGATCTTGTAGTTTGTCGCAGCGGGTGCCTCCCACCTGGGCATCCATCCTCCGTGATCATGCACGATTTCGTCGGCCGTCTGGCTGACCAGGGGCGTAGCCGTTCGTGATCATGCAATTGCATGATCGCGAACGATGAATGCCCAGGCCGGAAGGGCTGCTGGTGATTATTTGCATGATCACGGACGGTTTCCCCGCAGGTCACGGCCTCGGCTGCGACTAACTACAAGATCACGGCCTGGGGTGGGGGCCTTGACATGGGGGGTGGGCGGCCTCAATCTGTTGCGCATAGTGCTATGTGTTTCGTCTTGCACAACCAGCGCAGATTCGAGGGAAAGAGGCCATGGCGCACGAAGTCCGTGGGGTCGTCGCGAGGGGCAAGGGGCAGCCGGTCAGTCTGGAGACGATCGTCGTCCCCGATCCGGGCCCGGGTGAGGCGCTCGTCGCCGTGCGGGCCTGCGGGGTGTGCCACACCGATCTGCACTACCGCGAGGGCGGCATCAACGACGACTTCCCGTTCCTCCTCGGGCACGAGGCGGCCGGCGTGGTCGAGGCCGTCGGCGAGGGGGTGACCGACGTCGCCCCCGGCGACTTCGTCATCCTCAACTGGCGCGCCGTCTGCGGCGCCTGCCGGGCCTGCCTGCGCGGACGCCCCCAGTACTGCTTCGCCACCCACAACGCCACCCAGAAGATGACGCTGGCCGACGGCACCCCGCTGTCCCCGGCGCTCGGGATCGGCGCGTTCGCGGACAAGACGCTGGTGGCGGCCGGTCAGTGCACGAAGGTCGACCCGAGCGCGTCGCCGGTCGCGGTCGGCCTGCTCGGCTGCGGCGTCATGGCGGGCCTCGGCGCGGCCATCAACACCGGCGGCGTGACCCGCGGCGACTCGGTCGCCGTCATCGGCTGCGGCGGCGTGGGCGACGCGGCCATCGCGGGCGCCCACCTGGCCGGGGCGACCAGGATCATCGCCGTTGACGTGGACGACACCAAGCTCGACTGGGCCCGCCGTTTCGGCGCCACCCACACCGTCAACTCCCGCGAGACCGACCCGGTTGAGGCCATCCGCGAGCTGACCGGCGGGTTCGGCGCCGACGTCGTGATCGAGGCGGTGGGCCGCCCCGAGACGTACAAGCAGGCGTTCTACGCCCGCGACCTGGCCGGGACCGTCGTGCTGGTCGGCGTGCCGACCCCGGAGATGACGCTGGAACTGCCGCTGCTCGACGTCTTCGGCCGTGGCGGCGCGCTGAAGTCCTCCTGGTACGGCGACTGCCTGCCCAGCCGCGACTTCCCCATGCTCGTGTCCCTCTACCAGCAGGGCAGGCTCGACCTGGACGCGTTCGTCACCGAGACGATCGCGCTCGAGGACGTCGAGGCGGCCTTCGAGAAGATGCACCACGGCGAGGTGCTGCGCTCCGTCGTGGTCCTGTGACCGGTCTCCCCCTGATCACCTCGATCCCCGACGTGCGACGTACGACCTTCAGGAGCCACCAGTGAGCACCACGAGCCTGCCCCCGAGCCTGATGGCCACGCTGCCGGGCGAGCACTACACCGACCCCGGGGTCTTCGCGTCGGAGCAGAAGCGCATCTTCGAGTCGATGTGGTTCTGCGCGGTCCTGGCCGCCGACCTGCCCAAGCCGGGGTCGTTCAGGACCGTCCAGGTCGGCACCGAGAGCATCCTGATCACGCGGGCGCGGGACAACTCGATCCGCGCGTTCTACAACGTCTGCCGCCACCGCGGCGCCCGGATCAGCACGGAGGAGTGCGGCGAGGTCAAGCGGGCCTTCCAGTGCCCCTACCACGCCTGGACGTACGACCTGGAGGGCAAGCTCATCGCGGCCCCCAACCTCACCAAGATGCCCGACCTCGACCGGGTCGAGTACGGCCTGGTCAACGTGGCGGTGCGCGAGTGGCTGGGCTACGTGTGGGTGTGCCTCGCCGACGAGCCGCCCTCGTTCGAGGACACCGTGCTCGGCGAGGTGCGTACGCGCCTGGGCGACGTGGCGTCCCTGGACAACTACGACGTCGCCAACCTGGCGCTCGGCCGCCGGATCGTGTACGACGTGAAGGCCAACTGGAAGCTCATCGTCGAGAACTTCATGGAGTGCTACCACTGCGCGACGATCCACCCCGAGCTGACCGAGGTGCTGCCGGAGTTCGCCGACGGCTACGCGGCGCAGTACTACGTGGGCCACGGCGCGCTGTTCGGCGAGGACATCCAGGGGTTCACGGTGGACGGCTCCGAGGGGCTCGACCGTATCCCCACTATCAGCGCGGACCAGGACCGACGCTACTATGCCATCACTATCAAGCCGCAGGTGTTCGTCAACATGGTGCCCGACCATGTGATCATCCATCGGATGTTCCCACTCGCGGTGGACCGGACGGTGGTGGAATGCGACTGGCTGTATCTGCCGGAGGTGGTGGCAGAGGGCAGGGACATCAGCCGGTCCGTGGAGTTGTTCCACCGGGTCAACGAGCAGGACTTCGAGGCCTGCGAGCGCACCCAGCCCTCGATGAGCTCCCGTACGTATGCCAAGGGCGGGGTGCTGGTGCCAAGTGAGCACCACATCGGCCTGTTCCATGATTGGGTGCGCGGCAGGCTCGGCGAGTGAGGTCGCCGGGCTGGTGAAGTGAGGTTGGAGGAGATGCGGGGTGACGCGTAGGGCGCCTCGGGAGGACGTCGGAGACGAGGGGCTGGAGGTCGGTTCGCCCAAGAGCTGGGCGGGCGGGATCCCGGCGGTCGGTCACGCGCTGGGCACGGCGTACCGCCAGATGGGCGCGGGGCGGACGCTGCTGACTCTGTTGCGGGTCAACCAGAAGACCGGCTTCGACTGCCCAGGGTGCGCCTGGCCGGAGGGCGAAGGACACCGCAGTCCCGCGGAGTTCTGCGAGAACGGCGCGAAGGCGGTGGCCGAGGAGGCGACGGTCCGCCGGGTCACCCGCGACTTCTTCGCCGAGTATCCGGTGGACGAGCTGGCCCGGCGCAGCGACTATTGGCTGGGTCAGCAGGGCCGGCTCACCGAGCCGATGTACAAGCCGGCCGGCTCCGACCGTTACGAGCCGATCTCTTGGGAGGACGCCTTCGGCGTCGTCGCTCGTGAGCTGCGCGCGCTCGACGACCCCGACCAGGCCGTCTTCTACACCTCGGGCCGTACGTCCAACGAGGCCGCCTTCGCCTACCAGCTCCTCGTCCGCAGGTTCGGCACCAACAACCTGCCCGACTGCTCCAACATGTGCCACGAGTCGAGTGGTTCGGCGCTGACCGAGACGCTCGGCATCGGCAAGGGCACGGTGTCGCTGGAGGACCTGCACCGGGCCGACCTGGTCTTCGTGGTGGGCCAGAACCCGGGCACAAACCATCCGCGCATGCTCACCGCGCTGGAACGCGCCAAGCGGGGCGGCGCGCGGATCGTGGCGGTCAACCCGCTGCCGGAGGCCGGGCTGCTGCGGTTCAAGAACCCGCAGAAGGCCTCCGGTCTCGCCGGGACCGGGACGGCGCTGTCCGACCGGTTCCTGCAGATCCGCCTCGGGGGCGACCTGGCGCTGTTCCAGGCGCTGTCGCTGCTCCTGCTGGAGGCCGAGGACGCCGCGCCCGGCACGGTGGTGGACCGCGAGTTCGTCGAGGCGCACACGCACGGCTTCGACGCCTGGGAGCAGCACGTACGCGGGCTCGACTGGCCCGAGGTGCTGGAGGCGACCGGGCTGACCCGCGCCGAGATCGAGGAGACGGCCCGCGACGTGCTGGCCGCCCGCTCGGTCGTGGTCTGCTGGGCGATGGGCCTCACCCAGCACCGCAAGTCGGTGCCGACGATCAGGGAGATCGTCAACTTCCTGCTGCTGCGGGGCAACGTCGGGCGTCCCGGCGCGGGCGTGTGTCCCGTACGCGGGCACTCCAACGTGCAGGGCGACCGGACGATGGGCATCTACGAGAAGCCCAAGCCGGAGTTCCTCGACGCGCTGGCCGCGGAGTTCGGCTTCGCGCCGCCGCGCGAGCACGGCCACGACACCGTGGAGGCCATCCGGGCCATGCGGGACGGGCAGGCCCGGGTGTTCTTCGCCATGGGCGGCAACTTCGTCTCGGCGACGCCGGACACGGCGGCGACCGAGGCGGCCCTGCGCCGCTGCCGGCTCACGGTGCAGGTGTCGACCAAGCTGAACCGGTCGCACGGCGTGTGCGGCGAGCAGGCGCTGATCCTGCCCACGCTCGGCCGTACGGAGCGGGACGTCCAGGCCGGTGGCGAGCAGTTCGTCACGGTGGAGGACTCGATGGGCATGGTGCACGCCTCGCGCGGCCGGCTGAGCCCCGCGTCGGACACGCTGCTGTCGGAGGTGGCGATCGTGAGCCGGCTGGCCCGCGAGCTGTTCGGCGACGACCCGCACGTGCCGTGGGCGGAGTTCGAGGCGGGCTACGACGCGATCAGGGAGCGCATCGAGCGGGTCGTGCCCGGGTTCGACGACTTCAACGCGAGGGTGCGCGGGTCTGGCGGCTTCGCGCTGCCGAACGCGCCGCGCGACGAGCGCCGTTTCCCCACGGCCACGGGGAAGGCGAACTTCACGGTGAACCCGCTGGAGGTGCTGCGGGTGCCGCCGGGCCGTCTCGTGCTGCAGACGATCCGCAGCCACGACCAGTACAACACGACGATCTACGGCCTGAACGACCGCTACCGCGGCATCAAGAACGGGCGGCGGGTGATCTTCGTCCACGCCGACGACCTGGCCGAGCGCGGGCTGGCGGACGGCGACATGCTCGACATCATCAGCGAGTGGGCGGACGGCGAGCGCGTGGCCGAGGGGTTCCGCGCGGTCGCCTATCCGACGGCGCGGGGCTGCTGCGCGGCGTACTTCCCCGAGACGAACGTGCTGGTGCCCCTGGACTCGGTGGCGGAGACGTCGAACACGCCGACGTCCAAGAGCGTCGTCGTACGGCTGCGCCGCGCGGCGGCACCGGCCGTGGAAGCCGGCGGGGGAGAGGAAGGCTAGCCGCCGAGGCGGTGACTGATCTCCTCGGCTCCCTTGACGAGGACGGGGGCCAGTTCGCGCATGCGGCTTTCGCTGAACCGGTAGGCGGGCCCGGACGCGCTGACCGCCGCCACGACCTCTCCCCTGAAGGAGCGGACGGGGGCGGCGAGCGCGTTCAGGCCCGCCTCCAGTTCTTCGAGCGTGAGCGCGTAGCCGTGCTCGCGCACCTCCGCCAGTTCGCGTTCGAGGTCCTCCACGGAGGTCACCGTGCTGGGGGTGTAGCGCTGGAGGCCCGCGGCGCGCAGCAGGTCGTCGCGGCGCTGCCGGTCCACGTGCGCGAGCAGGACCTTGCCGCTCGACGTCGCGTGCAGGGGGGTGAGCTGGCCCACCCAGTTGTGGGCGGTGACGGCGGAGGGGCCGCGCACCTGGTCGAGGTTGACCGCGTAGTGCGAGCGCAGGACGGCGATGTTCACGGTCTCGCCGATCTCCTCGGCCAGCCGCCGGCAGACGGGCCTGCTCTGCTGGGTGAGGTCCATCCGCGTGGAGACGCTGCCGGCGAGCCGGACGAGCCCGAAGCCGAGGCGATACTTGCCGCGGTCCTCGGTCTGCTCGACGAGGCCGCGCGCCTCCAGGGCGCCCAGCAGCCGGAACGCGGTCGACTTGTGCACCTCGATCTCGGCCGCGATCTCGGTGACTCCCGCCTGCCCGCGATCGGCCAGGATCTCCATGATGCTGATCGCCCGGTCCACGGACTGCACGCCGCCGCCGCTGGCCTCGGTTCTGCCGGAAGCGTCGTTGCTCATAGCCGGACTGTAGCGCTTGAGCCTCCACGCCGCCCGGCCCACGGAAGCGGCCCTTCCGCGCGGACGCCGCACACCCGGGAAGGTGCGGTTTCGTGCCGTCTTTGACGCTTGACACCCGCGATATGACACGTCACGCTTGTTGCGTTAAACGCATAATGTTGCAAATTGCGCAACAGAATATGCAGCAACGGAGGTGGGTATGACGGGCCCGCGCGTCGTCATCATCGGAGCAGGCGTCGTCGGTGCGGCACTCGCCGACGAGCTGTCGGCCCGAGGCTGGACGGACGTCACCGTGGTCGACCAGGGCCCGGTGCCCGCGACCGGTGGCTCCTCCTCGCACGCGCCGGGACTGGTCTTCCAGATCAACGGCTCGAAGACCATGACCGAGATGGCGCGCTACACCGTCGAGAAGTTCAGCTCGCTCGACCTCGACGGCGAGCCCTGCTTCCTCCAGGTCGGCGGCCTGGAGGTCGCGACCACTCCCGAGCGGCTCGCCGAACTGCACCGCAGGCACGGCTGGGCCACCTCCTGGGGCGTCGAGTCGCACCTGCTCACCCCCGCGGAATGCGCCGGCCTCTTTCCACTGCTCGACCCCGGCGCCGTGCTCGGCGGCCTGCACATTCCCACCGACGGCATCGCCAAGGCCGTACGCGCGGTCGAAGCGCAGCTCAGGCGGGCGCGGTCCCGCGGCGTACGGGTGCTGGAGCGGCACGAGGTGCTCGACGTCCGCACCGAGGACGGCCGGGTGACCGGGGTGGTGACCGACCAGGGTGAGATCGCCGCCGACGTCGTGGTCTGCTGCGCCGGCATCTGGGGGCCGAAGGTCGCCGGCATGGCCGGGATGCCGCTGCCGCTGACCCCGCTCGCGCACCAGCTCGCCTGGACCGGCCAGGTGCCCGATCTCGCCGGGCGTGAGGAGGAGGCGACGCTGCCGATCCTGCGGCACCAGGACGCCGACCTCTACTACCGCCAGCGGTTCGACGGCGTCGGCATCGGCTACTACGGCCACCGCCCGATGCCGGTCAGGGCAGAGGACCTGCTGCCGGTGGACGAGGCCGAGGTCATGCCGTCGGTCCTGACGTTCACGCCGGAGGACTTCGAGGACGCCTGGACCGAGACCCGGCGGCTGCTGCCCGGCACCGGAGCCGCGAAGATCGACGAGGGCATCAACGGCGTCTTCTCCTTCACCCAAGATCACATGCCGCTCCTGGGCGAGTCGTCGGAGGTCAAGGGCTTCTGGGTCGCCGAGGCGGTCTGGGTGACCCACTCCGCGGGCGTGGGCAGGGCGATGGCCGAGTGGCTGGTCGACGGCCACTGCTCGTCGTTCGACCTGCACGAGTGCGACGTCAACCGGTTCGAGCCGCACCAGCTCGCGCCCGACTACGTGCTGGCCCGCGACTGCCGGAACTTCGTCGAGGTCTACGACATCATCCACCCGCTCCAGCCGATGGAGGAGCCCCGGCCGCTCCGCCTCAGCCCCTTCCACACCCGCCAGCGCGAGCTGGACGCCTTCTTCCTGGAGGCCGTCGGCTACGAACGGCCGCAGTGGTACGGCGCGAACGCCCGCCTGCTGGAGGGCCGCGACATCCCCACGCCGGGCGACTGGGCGGCGCGCTACTGGTCCCCGATCGTCGGCGCGGAGGCCCAGGCGACCCGCGAGTCCGTCGCGCTGTACGACATGACCGCGCTGAAGCGGCTGGAGGTCGCGGGCCCCGGCGCGCTCGCCTTCCT
Source organism: Microbispora sp. H11081 (assembly GCF_012999535.1). Taxonomy (GTDB): domain Bacteria; phylum Actinomycetota; class Actinomycetes; order Streptosporangiales; family Streptosporangiaceae; genus Microbispora. The sequence continues at coordinate 260,461 of NZ_JABBWV010000009.1, read as the reverse complement.
GCAGCGGCTGACGACCGGCCAGATGGACAAGTCGGTCGGATCGGTGACCTACTGCCTGCTGCTCGACACCGACGGCGGCATCCGCAGCGACGTGACCGTCGCCCGGCTTGGCCGCGACGTGTTCCAGGTCGGCGCCAACGGCAACCTCGACCTCGACTGGCTCCACCGCCACCTGCCCGCGGACGGCTCGGTCATGGTCCGCGACATCACGGCGGGCACCTGCTGCCTCGGCGTCTGGGGCCCGCGCGCCCGCGACCTCGTCCAGCCGCTGACCGACGCCGACTTCTCCAACCAGGGTTTCCGCTACTTCCGCGCGAAGAAGGCGTACATCGGCACGGTGCCGGTCACCGCGCTGCGGCTGTCGTACGTCGGGGAGCTGGGCTGGGAGCTCTACACCACCGCCGACCTGGGCGCCAAGCTGTGGGACACGCTCTGGGAGGCCGGGCAGCGGCACGGGATCATCGCCGGTGGGCGCGGCGCCTTCGCGAGCCTGCGGCTGGAGAAGGGCTACCGGTCCTTCGGCACCGACATGACCTTCGAGCACGACCCGTACGAGGCCGGGCTCGGGTTCGCGGTGAAGCTCGACAAGGGCGACTTCATCGGCCGTGAGGCGCTGGAGCGGCGCAAGGAGAACACGCGCCGCCGCCTCGCCTGCCTGACCGTCGACGACCCTGCCCAGGTGGTGATGGGCAAGGAGCCGGTGTACGACGGCGGCAGCGCCGTCGGCTACGTCACCAGCGCGGCCTTCGGCTACACGATCGGCAAGGGCATCGCGTACGCCTGGCTGCCCGCCGAGCTCGCCACGCCGGGACGCACGCTGGAGATCGGTTACTTCGACCGGCGGGTGACCGCCGTGGTCGCCGAGGAGCCACTGTTCGACCCCGCCATGGAACGGCTGCGCAGCTAGTGAGGACTGAAGTGAACGATTCGGTGATGGACGTGCCGCTCGCCGAGGCCGACCCGGAGGTCGCGGCGGCGATCGGCGCGGAGACGCGCCGCCAGCGGTCCACCCTGGAGATGATCGCCTCGGAGAACTTCGCGCCCGTCTCTGTCATGCAGGCGCAGGGCTCGGTGCTCACCAACAAGTACGCGGAGGGCTACCCGGGCAGGCGCTACTACGGCGGCTGTGAGCACGTCGACGTGATCGAGCGGCTGGCGATCGACCGGGTGAAGGCGCTGTTCGGCGCCGAGGCCGCGAACGTGCAGCCCCACTCGGGGGCGCAGGCCAACGCGGCGGCCATGTCCGCGCTGCTCGAACCGGGTGACACCATCCTCGGTCTCGACCTCGCGCACGGCGGTCACCTCACCCACGGCATGCGGATCAACTTCTCCGGCCGGCTCTACAACGTCGTGGCCTACCACGTGCGCGAGAGCGACAGCCTCGTGGACATGGACGAGGTCGAGCGGCTCGCCCGCGAGCACCGGCCCAAGCTGATCATCGCGGGCTGGTCGGCCTATCCCCGCCACCTCGACTTCGCGGCGTTCCGGCGGATCGCCGACGAGGTCGGGGCGTACCTGATGGTGGACATGGCGCACTTCGCCGGGCTGGTCGCGGCGGGGCTGCACCCGTCGCCCGTCCCGCACGCGCACGTCGTCACCACGACCACGCACAAGACGCTCGGCGGGCCCAGGGGCGGGGTGATCCTGTCCACCGAGGACCTGGCGAAGAAGATCAACTCGTCGGTGTTCCCGGGCCAGCAGGGCGGCCCGCTCGAGCACGTCGTCGCGGCCAAGGCCGTCGCGTTCAGGATCGCGGCGGGGGAGTGGTTCCGCGACCGGCAACGCCGCACGCTGGAGGGCGCGCGGATCCTCGCCGACCGGCTGCTCGCCCCCGACGCCGCCGAGGCGGGCGTACGCGTGCTGTCCGGCGGGACGGACGTCCACCTGGTGCTGGTCGACCTGCGCGCGTCGGAGCTGGACGGCCGCCAGGCCGAGGACCTGCTCCACGAGGCCGGGATCACGGTCAACCGCAACGCGGTGCCGTTCGACCCCCGGCCCCCGATGGTCACCTCGGGGCTGCGGATCGGCACCCCTGCCCTGGCCACCCGGGGCTTCGCCCGCCCCGAGTTCGCGGAGGTGTCGGACGTCATCGCCCAGGCGCTGCGTCCCGGCGCCGACCTGACGGCCCTGCGCGCCCGGGTCGAGGCGCTCGCGGCCAAGCACCCGCTCTACCCCGGCATGAACGGAGAGACTCGGTGAGTCCCGGAACTCAAGGGCGCAGGACGCCGGGAGCCGACCTCCCCGATCACCCCGACCGGCTGTGGCGCTCGGCCGAGCCCAGGCGCGCGTACGACGTGGTGATCGTCGGCGGCGGCGGCCACGGCCTGGCCACGGCCTACTACCTGGCCAAGAACCACGGGATCACCGACGTCGCGGTGCTGGAGCGCGGATGGCTCGCGGGCGGCAACATGGCCCGCAACACCACGATCATCCGGTCCAACTACCTGTGGGACGAGAGCGCGGGCATCTACGAGCACGCGCTGAAGCTGTGGGAGGGCCTGGAGGAGGACCTCGGCTACCCCCTGCTGTTCAGCCAGCGCGGCGTGCTCAACCTCGCGCACAGCCTGCAGGACGTGCGCGACAGCGTGCGCCGGGTCAACGCCAACCGGCTCAACGGCGTGGACGCCGAGTGGCTGACGCCGGAGCAGGTCAAGGAGGTCTGCCCGATCGTCGACGTCTCGCCCGATGTGCGCTACCCGGTGCTCGGCGGCACCTACCAGCCCAGGGCGGGCATTGCCAAGCACGACTACGTCGCGTGGGGCTTCGCCAAGGCGGCGGCCGACCTCGGGGTCGACATGATCGAGCACTGCGAGGTGACCGGACTCGACGTGCGCGACGGCCGGGTGACCGGCGTCCAGACCACCCGCGGCCCCATCGCCGCCAAGAGGGTCGCGCTCGCCGCCGCCGGGCACTCGTCGGTCGTCGCCGGGCACGCCGGGGTGTCGCTGCCGCTGCAGAGCCACCCGCTGCAGGCGCTGGTGTCGGAACTGCTGGAGCCGGTGCACCCCACCGTCGTCATGTCGAACGCGGTCCACGTGTACGTGAGCCAGGCGCACAAGGGCGAACTGGTCATGGGCGCGGGCATCGACGCGGCCAACTCCTACCGGCAGCGCGGCGCGTTCCACATCATCGAGCGGCAGATGTCGGCCGCGCTGGAGCTTTTCCCGGTCTTCGCCCGGGCGCACGTGCTGCGGACCTGGGGCGGCGTGGTGGACGTGACCCCCGACGCCTCGCCGATCGTCGGGCTCACCCCCGTCGAGGACCTGTACGTCAACTGCGGGTGGGGCACCGGCGGCTTCAAGGCCACGCCGGGCGTCGGCTGGTGCTTCGCCCACACCGTCGCCACGGGCGAGCCACACCCGCTCAACGCCCCCTTCTCCCTTGAGCGGTTCACCACGGGGAAGCTCGTCGACGAGCACGGCGCAGCCGCCGTCGCGCACTGATACGGAGAGGTACATGCTGCTGATCCCCTGCCCGTGGTGCGGGCCCAGGGACGAGGCCGAGTTCCACTACGGGGGGCAGGCCCACGTCGCCTACCCGGAGGAGCCCGCCGCCCTCTCCGACGAGGAGTGGGCCCGCTACCTGTTCTTCCGTGACAACCCCAAGGGCCTGTTCGCGGAGCGGTGGAGCCACGCCGCCGGGTGCCGCCGCTGGTTCAACGCCGTACGCGACACCGCCACCAACGAGGTCCACGCCGTCTACCGGGTGGGCGAGCCGCGGCCGGTGATCGCATGAGCGAGCGAAGCGAGCAAACCAGCAGGGCCGGGCAGCCCTACCGTCGCGAGGGCGCGACGGGCAAGACGCTGCGCTTCCGGTTCGACGGCCGGGACTACGAGGGCCTGGAGGGCGACACGCTGGCCTCGGCGCTGCTGGCCAACGGCGTGCGCGCGGTGGCGAGCAGCATCAGGTTCGGCCGTCCGCGCGGCGTGTACGCCGCGGGCAGCGAGGAGCCGAACGCGCTCGTGCAGATCGAGGAGCCCTTCCCCGAGCCCATGCTCCAGGCGACGACCGTCGAACTGTACGACGGACTGGTCGCCACGGGCCTGCCGGGGCAGGGCAGGCTGGCCGACCGCCCCGACCCCGCCCGCTACGACGCCGTGCACGCCCATTGCGACGTGCTCGTCGTGGGGGCGGGACCGGCCGGCATCGCCGCGGCCGGCGTGGCCGCGCGGGCCGGCGCCCGGGTGATCCTGGCCGACGAGCGGCCCGAGCCGGGCGGCAGCCTGCTCGGCACCGCCGAGACACTGGACGGCAGGCCCGGCCGTGAGTGGGCGGCCCGGGAGGTCGCCGCGCTGGCCGCACTGCCGGAGGTGCGCGTGCTGCGCCGCACCACCGTGCTCGGCCACTACGACGACAACTACGTGGTCGCGGTCGAGCGCCGGACGAACCACCTGGGCGCCGCCGCCCCCGCCGGCGTGGCGCGCGAGCGCGTGTGGCGGATCCGCGCCAAGCGCGTGGTGCTGGCGACCGGCGGCCACGAGCGGTTCGTCGCCTTCGCGGGCAACGACCTGCCCGGGGTGATGCTGGCCGGCGCGGCACGCGCGTACGCGAACCACCACCGCGTCCTGCCCGGACGCCGGGCGGTCGTGTTCACCACCAACGACAGCGCGTACGCCGCGGCGCTCGACCTCGCCGGCGCCGGGGTGGAGATCGCCGCGATCGCCGACGTACGGCAGGCCCCCGGCGAGACGTGGGCCGCGCGCTGCGCCGAGCGCGGCATCGAGGTCCTGACCGGGCACGTGGTCACCGCCGCCAGGGGCGAGGGCGAGGTCTCCTCGGTCGACGTCGCTCCGCGCCCGGAAGCACAGGGCTCGGGCGGCGAGGCCCGGGAGATCCCCGCCGACCTGCTGCTCGTGTCCGGCGGCTGGACACCGGTGGCGCACCTGTTCAGCCAGGCCGGGGGCACGCTGCGGTACGACGAGGCGCTGGGCGCGTTCACCCCCGGCGAGACCCGCCAGGCGGTGGAGGCCGCCGGCTTCGCCCGGGGCGTGGCGACGCTGCGCGGCTGCCTGGAGGACGGCGCGGAGGCGGGCCGCCGCGCGCTCGCCGGAGCCGGTCTCACCGCGCCGCCCGAGATCGACGTCCCCGCCGCAGAGGAGGAGCCCGCCGCCGCGCCCGCCGAGCATGTGTGGCTCGTGGAGAGCGGCGACTACGGCACGCACTTCGTGGACCTGCAGCGGGACGTCACGGTGGGAGAGGTGCTGCGCGCGGTCGGCGCGGGCCTCAGCTCGGTCGAGCACGTCAAGCGCTACACCACGGCGGGCACCGCGCACGACCAGGGCAAGACGTCCGGCCTGCTGACCAGCGGCGTCGTGGCGCACGCGCTCGGCGTCGACGTCGCGGAACTCGGGACCACGACGTTCCGCGCGCCGTACACGCCGGTCTCGTTCGCCGCGCTCGCGGGCCGGGACCGGGGGCCGCTGCACGACCCGGTCCGCGTCACCGCGATGCACGAGTGGCACGTCGCGCGCGGGGCGCTGTTCGAGAACGTCGGGCAGTGGAAGCGGCCCTGGTACTACCCGCAGCATGGTGAGGACCCGGGTGAGGACATGGAGGCCGCCGTGCTGCGCGAGTGCCGGGCGGCGCGCGAGGACGTCGCGGCGATGGACGCATCCACGCTCGGCAAGATCGAGGTGGTCGGCCCGGACGCGGCCGTGCTGCTCGACCGGCTCTACACGAACATGATGAGCACGCTCAAGGTCGGCTCTATCCGCTACGGCGTGATGTGCCGCCCCGACGGCATGGTCTTCGACGACGGCACCGTCATCCGCCTGGCGGACGACCGCTTCCTCGTCACCACGACCACGGGCAACGCGGCGGCGGTGCTCGACTGGATGGAGGAGTGGCTGCAGACCGAGTGGCCCGGCCTGCGGGCGCACTGCACCTCGGTCACCGAGCAGTGGGCCACCGTCGCGCTCGTCGGGCCGCGCTCCCGCGAGGTGCTGGCGCGGCTCGCCCCCGGCCTCGCGGTGGACAACCCGAGCTTCCCGTTCATGACGTGGCGGGACGCCGAGGTCGCCGGGATCGGGGCGCGGGTCTGCCGGATCAGCTTCTCCGGCGAACTGGCCTACGAGATCAACGTGTCCTCCTGGGCCGGGCTCGCCCTGTGGGAGTCGATCATGGCGTCCGGCGAGGTCACGCCGTACGGGACCGAGACCATGCACGTCCTGCGCGCGGAGAAGGGGTTCCCCATCGTCGGCCAGGACACCGACGGCACGGTCACGCCGCAGGACCTCGGCATGGAGTGGATCGTGTCGAAGAAGAAGGCCGACTTCGTCGGCAAGCGGTCCTTCGCCCGGGCGGACACCTCCAGGCCAGACCGCAAGCACCTGGTCGGCCTGCTGCCGGAGGACCCCGGCGTGCTGCTGCCCGAGGGCGCTCACCTCGTGGAGACCTCGGCGCTGCCCGAGCCGCCGGTGCCGACGCTCGGCTTCGTCACCTCCAGCTACCGCAGCGCCGCGCTGGGCCGTACGTTCGCGCTCGCGCTGGTGAGCGGCGGGCGCGAGCGGGCCGGTGAACGGCTGTACGCGCCGGTCGGGGCGGACCTGGTGCCCGTCACCGTGACGTCCCACGTGCTGTACGACCCGGAAGGAGCGCGCCGCGATGGCTGAGCCGACGGTTGTGCGCAGGAGTCCGGCCGCGGCGTTCGCGGCGAGGTTCGAGGCGGCGAGCGCGGGCGGCGGCCTGCGCCTGGCCGAGATCCCCTTCCTGTCCCAGATCAACCTCCGGGTGGACCCCAAGAGCCCGGCGGCGGAGCGCATCGGGACGGCGATCGGGGTGCCGCTGCCGATGGAGCCCGGCACCGCGGCGGGCGGCGGCGACCTGGAGGTCCTGTGGCTCGGGCCGGACGAGTGGCTGGTGCTGGGCCCTGACGGCGCCGCCCCCGGCCTGGTGGAGCGGCTCACCGAGGCGGCGGCCGGCGAGCACGTGTCGGTGGTCGACGTGTCGGCCCAGCGCACCACCCTGGTGGTCGCGGGGGAGCGGGCGCGGGACGTGCTGGCCCACGGCTGCGCCCTGGACCTGCATCCCCGGGCGTTCGGCCCGGGCCGGTGCGCCCAGACCACGCTGGCGAGGACCGGAGTCGTCCTGGTCGCGGACGAGGACGGCTTCCGGCTGCTGGTCCGCTCGTCCTTCGCCGCGTACGCCGCGGAGTGGCTGCTGGACGCGTCCGTGGAGTACGTCAAGCCCCCGGCCAGGGAGGCCGGACCGGCCTGACGACGGGCGGTGGTCCTGCCGGTGAGGCACGTGACATACCATCGAGGGCGCTCGAAGGAGGGCAGTCCGCACCCCGGTGGGAGATCATGTTCCGCACGCTGATGAAGTCGAAGATCCACCGCGCCACCGTCACGCAGGCCGATCTGCACTACGTCGGCTCGGTGACGATCGACGCGGACCTGATGGCCGAGGCCGATCTCGTCGAGGGCGAGAAGGTCGACATCGTGGACATCGACAACGGCAACCGCCTGTCCACCTACGTGATCGAGGGCCCGGCGGGCTCCGGCGTCATCGGCATCAACGGCGCGGCCGCCCGCCTCATCTCGGTCGGCGACCTCGTGATCATCATCGCGTACGCGCTGGTCGCCGAGGACGAGGTCAAGGCGCTCAAGCCCCGCGTCGTCTTCGTGGACAAGGACAACAGGCCGCTGCACGTGGGCTCCGACCCCGCCGCCGTGCCCGACGGCATGGGCCTGACCCCCGGCGACCTCGCCCCGCCCGCCCTTCCCTGACCCGACTTGCCCACCCCAGGCGCGGCCAGCGATGGCAAATGGCGAAACGTAACGTGGTTGGTCCGTTACTCTTCGGCGTGTGACCCCCGCACATGCTACGACCTACACTCGCGACATGAGTGAGAACGCGTTCGAGGTGCCGCTGGACGAGGCCGATGGCCACCTGCCCGACGTCATCGCCGCCGCTGCCCAGCGACACACGATCGCCTATCTCACTGATCAGGGTCGCCGAGTCGCCGCCATCGTGCCGACGGACGAAGCCTGGTACTGGACGCCCGGGTGGCAAGAGGCCGAGGCCGAGGCCGAGGCCGATATCCGAGAGGGTCGGATCCGATCCTTCGACAGCATGGATGATCTCTTCGCGGAAATAGACGCGGTCCGCGGACTTCGCCTCGCCTGACGGCAGGGCGACGTTCGAGTTCGACACGGCCGATGACGGTTCACCCCTCCTTCGCTGGCGCCGCATCGGTGATCATTCCATTTACGACCGGCCTTGACGTCGGCTGCTGCCGGTCCGGGCGGGTGGGGCTGCCGGTCAGAGGAGGGTCATCTGGCCGGTGCCGGCCAGGGGGTCGCGGTGCTTGCGCAGGTGCCGCCACCGGGGGAGGTCGTCGAGGTACGACCACGACAGCCGGTGGTGCGGTGTCGGTCCCGTCTCCGCCAGCGCCTGCTGGTGCACGGGGGAGGGGTAGCCCGCGTTGGCGGCGAAGCCGTACGCCGGGTGCGCCTCGCCGATCTCCGCCATCATGCGGTCGCGGTGGACCTTGGCCAGCACCGACGCGGCGGCCACCGACACCGACCGCTGGTCGGCCTTGACCTCGCAGCGCACCCGCCACGGCCGGCCGAGGAAGTCGTGCGCGCCGTCGAGGAGCACCACGTCGGGCCGTAGTGGCAGGGCCTCCAGAGCCCGGCACGCGGCCCGGCGCAGCGCCTCGGTCATGCCGACCTCGTCGATCTCCTCCGGACCCGACTCGCCGTACGCGTGGCAGGTGACCCAGCCCGGCAGGACCGCGGCGAACGCCTCACGCTGGGCCGGGCCGAGCAGCTTGGAGTCGGTCAGCCGGACCGTGCGCTCCCCGCGTCCTGCCAGCTCGGGCGGCGGGCCGAAGGCGGTGACGGCGGCGCAGACCACCACCGGGCCCGCCCACGCGCCGCGGCCCACCTCGTCCACGCCCGCGATGTGGATCGCCCCCGCCGCGCGCAGCTCGTCTTCGATCTCGTATCCGGCCGCCCGCCGCGGTGGCGCGGCGGGCGCGGATTCGGCACCGGTCTCAAGCCCGGGCAAGGCGTCGGTCATGCCGCCATCATCCCAGGAGCCCGCGCGCTGATCCCGGTGGTTCGCTCAGGAGCAGGTGGTGCCGTTGAGGGTGAAGGCGGCCGGGCTGGCGTTCGTACCGGTGTAGGTGCCGTTGAAGCCGATGTAGACCGACCGGCCGGGCTGGATGGTCTTGTTCCAGTCGAGGTTGGCGGCGGTGACGTTCGCTCCGGTCTGGGTCCAGGTGGCCGACCAGCCGGGCGGGGTGACCTTCTGGGTGCCGGGGAAGGTGAACGCCAGGGTCCAGCCGTTGATCGCGGTGGTGCCGGTGTTGGTGATCGTCAGGGACGTGGTGAACCCGCCGCCCCAGGTGGTGGGCGCGTACGTCACCTTGCACGCGGTATCGGACGGGGTCGGGCTGGGCGAGGACGTCCCGCCGGGCTGCGCGACGGCGGTGTACGGCGCCGAGGGGAGGCTGAGGTTGCCGGCGGCGTCGCGGGCCACGACCTGGAAGGTATACGGCCGGCCGCCTTCGAGGCCGGTGACGATGTCGCGGGGAGTGGCGTTCTCGCCTTCGTAGGCGTAGCCGTGCTCGGTCCGCCGGAACAGGTCGTACCGAGGTGGCACGCCGCTGTTGTCGCTGACGGTGTTCCAGGTCAGGTAGACCCCGCCGGGCACGGACATCCCGCTCGAGGCGGTCAGCCCCGTCGGCGTGCCGGGTGGCGTGGTGTCGGTCCCCGGGCTCGGGCTGGCGCCCGGGGGCTCCACCATGGCCCGCTGGCGGACCAGGTCGGAGGGCCCGCTCAGGTTGCCCGCGGCGTCCTTCGCCACGACGTAGAACAGGTAGTCGCGTCCGGGGGTGAGGTCGCCCACGATCGCGAGGACCTTGTCGTCGGACTGGTTGGAGACCTGGGCCGGCACCTTGCTGAAGGCGCCGTCGATCCAGGCGTACACGTCGTAGCCGGAGACCGCCACGTTGTCGGTGGAGCGGGTCCACGTCAGGCCCGCCGCTCCGTTGACGTAGACGCTGTACGGTCCCAGCCCCTCCGGACGGGTCGGCGGCGTCGTGTCCACCGGAGCGGACGGGGACGGGCTGGGCGGGGGAGCGGACGGCGACATGCCGCTGAGATAGTTCGCGGCCTGCGTCACCTCGTTGGACGGCGGGCCGGCGTTCCCGGCCGCGTCCCTGGCGATGACCCGGAACGTGTACAACTGCCCAAGGGTGAGGCCGCTGACGATGGAACCCGGGTCGGTCGTCGTACGGATGGCCGTGAAGACGCCGTCCTGCTTGACCTGGACGTCGTAGCCGGTCACCCCGACGTCGTCGGTGGCGGCGCCCCAGCACAACGACACGCCGACGCCGAGGCTCGACCCGGGCGCGCCGGGCAGCGGGCAGTGGAACAGTGTCCCCGGAGCGCTGGGCGGGGTGGTGTCCGCGCTGCCGGCGGCGGGTGCGGCGGACGCGGCGAGCGAGAGCCCGGCGCCCAGAACCGCTGCGACCGAACGAAGGCCCTTCAGGGGCATGTGGTTCACCTTTCTGATTGGGACGGCCCGGCGCGTCGCAGGACGCACCGGGCCGAGGCTGGATCAGGAGCAGGTGGTGCCGTTGAGGGTGAAGGCGGACGGGCTGGGGTTGGCGCCGGTGTAGGTGCCCTGGAAGCCGATCTGGGTGGACTGGCCGGGGTTGATGGTCCGGTTCCAGTCGAGGTTGACGGCGGTGACGCTGGTGCCGGTCTGGGTCCAGGTGGCCGACCAGCCGGGCGGGCTGATCTTCTGGGTGCCGGGGAAGGTGAACGCCAGGCTCCAGCCGTTGATCGCGGTGGTGCCGGTGTTGGCGATCGTGATGTTCGTGGTGAACCCGCCGCCCCAGTCGTTGGGCGTGTACGTCACCTTGCAGCCGGCCCCAGCAGAGGGAGAAGGCGACGGACTGGGGGACGGAGACCGGGTCGGGGACGGGCTGGGGGAAGGCCAGCCGCTCTGGGCGGTCGCGGTGAGCGTGGCCGAGGGCTGGCTGGTGTTTCCGGCCGCGTCCCTGGCCACCACGTAGAAGGTGTAGCTCGTGCCGGCGACCAGTCCGTCCGCGACGTGGAGGGTCATGGTGGTCGAGCCGATCTTGGTGAAGCCGGTGCCCTGCCGCATGTACACGTCGTAGCCCGTGACGCCGGTGTCGTCGGTCGAGGCGTTCCAGCACATCGGCACCGCGTTGGTGAAGTCCGCCCCGCAGACCCACAGCCCGGTCGGCGCGCTCGGCGGCGTCGTGTCCACCGGAGCGGACGGCGACGGGCTGGGCGGGGGTGCGGACGGCGACATGCCGCTGAGATAGTTCGCGGCGTGCGTCACCTCGTTGGACGGCGGGCCGGCGTTCCCGGCCGCGTCCTTGGCGATGATCCGGAAGGTGTACAACTGCCCGAGGGTGAGGCCGCTGACGATGGAACCCGTGCTGGTCGTCGTGCGGATGGCCGTGAAGACGCCGTTCTGCTTGATCTGGACGTCGTAGCCGGTCACGCCGACGTCGTCGGTGGCGGCGCCCCAGCACAGCGACACGCCGACGCCGAGGTTCGATCCGGGCGCGCCGGGCAGCGGGCAGTTGAAGAGCGTCCCCGGAGCGCTGGGCGGGGTGGTGTCCGCGCTGCCGGCGGCGGGTGCGGCGGACGCGGCGAGCGAGAGCCCGGCGCCCAGGACCGCTGCGACCGAACGAAGGCCCTTCATGGGCATGTGGTTCACCTTTCTGACGGGGGCGGCCCGGCGCGTCGCAGGACGCACCGGGCCGCGGGGGGTTCAGGAGCAGGTGGTGCCGTTGAGGGTGAATGCGGACGGGCTGGGGTTGGCGCCGGTGTAGGTGCCCTGGAAGCCGATCTGGGTGGACTGGCCGGGGTTGATGGTCCGGTTCCAGTCGAGGTTGACGGCGGTGACGCTGGTGCCGCTCTGGGTCCAGGTGGCGGACCAGCCGGGCGGGCTGATCTTCTGATTACCGGAGAAGGTGAACTTCAGCGTCCAGCCGTTGATCGCGGTGGTGCCGGTGTTGGCGATCGTGATGGTCGTGGTGAACCCGCCGCCCCAGTCGTTGGGTGTGTACGTCACCTTGCAACCCGCGCCAGCCGACGCGGACGGCGACGGCGACGGGCTGGGAGAGGGGGACGGGCTGGGAGAGGGAGACGGGCTGGGAGAGGGGGACGGGCTGGGAGAAGGAGACAGGCTCGGTGAGGGGCTGGGTGAAGGCATGCTGCTCTGGGCGGTCGCGGTCAGCGTGGCCGAGGGCTCGCTGGTGTTGCCGGCGGCGTCCCTGGCCACCACGTAGAACGTGTACGAGTTCCCGGGCGTCAGGCCGCCCGCGTAGTAGATCCTTTGCGTGGTCGACCCGAACTTGACGAATTCGGTGCCCTGTTGGATGTAGACGTCGTATGCGACGTATCCGGAGTCGTCGGTCGAGGCGCTCCAGCACATGGGCACCGCGCCCTGGAAGTGGTAATCGCACACGTGCAGATTCGTAGGCTGGGTCGGCGGCGTGGTGTCCACCGGAGAAGGCGAGGCGGACGGCGACGCCGACGGCGAGGGGCTGGGCGAGGCGGTGCCGCCGGGCGGCGTGCCCCAGATGAGGCGGCCGTCGTTGCCGTAGAGGGTCATGTGGTCCGCGCCCTTGGCCGACCAGTCGTTGGACGGGTCCCAGGACGCGCCGTCGGCGACGCCGATGCGGAGTTGCACCTCGCGGCGGAACTCCGACTGGCCGCCGGGGAAGATGAGCGTCCCGGTGCAGTCGACCTCGGCGTAGTAGGTGCGGCCCTCGAGCAGGTGCGGCCCGGTGGGCTGCTTGCACTGCGTGTACGACGAGCTCACCGTGACCTGGCTCGCCATGGTCGAGCCGTCGAGCGTGAAGTAGTAGCGGAACTTCGCCTTGTCGAGCACGGTCGCCGGCCAGGCCGACTTGTTGATGACGAACGTCTTGGCCGCGGTCTCCCGGGATGTGTGGGTGATCGTCGGCTCCAGGTAGAACTCGGGGCCGTCGGGCGTCTCGCGCGGGAGCGTGGCCAGGGGCGTGCCGCCGTACTTGCCGTAGAGGACGGCGAGCGAGCTGGTGATGCCGGAGTTGAAGTCGAGCGCGACCTCGTTCTTCACGTAGTCGCCGCGGCTGTCGGTGTAGGCGTCGGTGCCGTCGGGGCCGCCCACGAGTGCGCCGTACAGGATGTGCCTGCTGACGGCGGGCTCGCTGTCCGGGCCGGCGTTCGTCCAGGCGCCGTGCGCGCCGCGGTGGTGCGGGTTGCGCGGCGGATTGGTGCCAAAACCGATCATGTAGCTGGAGCGGCGCGGGTTGTCGCCGAGCGCGTAGTCGACCTGCCGCTTGCCGAAGTCGTGATAGCGGGAGTAGAGCGGGTCGCCGGAGCCGAGGAAGTCGGCGTACCTCATCGCGACGAAGGCCGTGTTGGCGGCCATGCGCAGCGAGGCCCAGTAGAAGATGTAGGCGAGGCCGCCCGGGGTGATCGTGCCCTTCTTGCCCTTGTAGCCGACCGTCCAGTAGTCGAGGTAGCGCTGGACGTCGTCCTTGTACTTCTGCTCGCCGGTGAGCTCGGCCATCTGCTCGTAGACGGCGTACTGCTTGTCGTTCCAGCCGAAGCCGAAGTTGAACACCGGCACCTGGACGCCGTTGCTTCCCGGGTCCTCCTGCGTGCCCATCTTGGGGTAGAACTCGCGCGCCCGGTCGAGGTAGCTCGCGGTTCCGGTGGCCCGGTAGAGCCAGACGGAGGCCCAGGCCAGCTCGTCCCAGTACATCTTGGTCGCGCCCTCGACCTGGCCGCCCTCGCCGGTGGAGTTGTAGAAGCCCTGCGCGGCGCTGACGCAGTTCACGTACGCCGTGTCCCGGCCGTTCGTGCCCTTGGTCGTGTCGGCGAACGTGAACAGCTGCTTGGCGTGGGTGAGCAGCGTGTCGGCGTAGGCGGGGTCGGTGGGCCGGAAGACGACCGACGACGCGGCCATCGCGGCGGCGGTCTCGGCGGCGACGTCGGTCCCCGGGCACGACGCGGTGATCTTGTAGACCGGCCGCTTGTGGCCCTTGGCCTCCACGGTCTCCGGCGCGCCCCAGTAGGAGTGGTCCTCACCGCCGTCGCCGACCTGGACGTAAAGGACGTTCGGCTCGGGGTGGGCGTTGATGAAGTAGTCGTTCGACTGCCGGAGCGTGTTCAGCAGGTACGGCAACTGGCCCGAGCGCTCGTACGCCGCCCGGTAGTCCGCGCCGCCCCAGGCCAGGGTGGTGGTCATCGACGCCATCGGGAAGCCGAACTTCACATGGTCGCCGGCGTCGTAGAAGCCGCCCGACAGGTCGACCCCCGCGGACTTGCCGTCGTTGACGGTCGAGTCCGCGCGCCAGGTCACCCGGTTGGTGGACGGGAGGCGCCCCGACTCCTGCGCCTCGTAGAACAGGAACGACTTCTGCAGCGCCTCGCCGTAGTTGAAGGTGGCGGCCGCAACGGGGGTGGAAGTCGAGGTGACGGCCAGCAGGGCGCCGGCCAGTGCGGTCGCCGTGCTCGCGCTCAGCAGCCGTCGCGGTAGTCGCATCACGTGCCCCTCGAAAGGACGACGGGCCGGCCCCGCCGTGCGGGGCCGCCCCGGAAGCGGGCGGGACGATCTCGGGAAGGCTCCCGCCCGGATCGTGTGTACGCGAGGCGGCCCGATCCAAGCACGCTCCGGTCACGGAGACGTACCACCAGGTCGGAGCGGGGAAGGCAGGTCGCGGAGCTGAAACTTTCAGCTCGCCGCCCACCGGCGCGATCGGCAGCCGGCGGGCGGCGGCTCGGGCGGCTACGCCTGTACGGGGGCGGGTGAGTACGACTCGACGTCGTCGTGCCGTATCCGGTGGATCAGCGTGTCCAGCGCCCAGGCGCCGGGCCCGAAGACGGCGATGAGGAAGAACGACCAGCAGAACATGGCTGCGGCCTCGCCGCCGTTCAGGAGCGGGAACAGGTCCTGGGGCGCGTGGACCACGAAGTAGGCGTACGCCATGGAGCCCGAGCAGAGCAGCGCGCTGACGCGGGTGAGCAGCCCGGCGAGCACGAGCGCCCCGAACACCAGCTGGATCGCGGCCGCCCACCAGCTCGGCCACGTGCCGAACGGCACGGCCTGGCCGGTTCCGCGGGCGCCGCCCAGCACGCCGAAGATCGTCGCCACACCGTGGCAGACGAACAGCAGCCCCGTCACCATGCGGAATAGCGAGAGGACCGGTCCGCGGATCTGTTCCGCTTTCATGTGATCACCTTTCTTGTCGTGCGTGCGGGATGGGCGTCGCCGCGTACGCGTGATCGCGCTCCGGGCAGCCCAAGGGAACGCGCCGGGAAAGAACCGGCGAAAGGGAAAAGGGAAAACTCCGGCCGCGCCTATCAGGAGTCAGGGCACAGTAAACAGGCCGTCATTTCCGTCGTCCCGTGGCTCACATTGTCGGCGAATGAGATGTCAGGCGGCGGGAAGCCGCGCGGGCGCGTGCCCAAGACGCGGATCACCTGGTCAAAGCCTGAAGAACACAGCGTCGTCGCTGATCGTGCAGTGTTTCGCCCGTGGACCACGGCGGCCGCTCATCCGCTTATTCAACGTTGAATACGCGTAGGCGGCGTAGCACAAAGATTGCTTATGCAGGCGCCACTAGTCAAGGGTTCAAGTATTTTTCTGTCAGGTTCCTGTCACGAGTCGTCGATACGCGCGTGGCGCGTCCCGGTCACCTGCCGCTTTTTCGATGGATGCTCCGCCGAATTCCGGGAGCCCGCCTGAAACTTTCTTCGGAACGCCTTCGTGACCAGCGGGTCACCTGGTCCACAGGCACTCCTGCGCCGTGCGCACCAGCGCCATCAACTCGGCCGACAGCCGTTCGCCCCGCCATGCCAGCGCGTACGTCAGGCGGAGGTCGTCCGCGTCCAGGGGGACGAAGGCGACGTCGTCCCTGCGGACGGAGGTGACGATCAGGAGCGGAGCAGGCAGCAGGCCGACGCCGGCCGCGACCAGGTCGAGCGCGGCGGCGAAGTCGTCGATCTCGTCCGCGACGACGTGCCGCCGGTGCGGCGGGACGCGGGCGGCGAGCCGTGCCCACACCCCGCCGGGCGGGCGTTCGCGCGGCATCAGCACCCGGCCGCGCGTCAGCCGCTCCGGCCGCAGGCAGGGCAGGCCGGCGAGCGGATCGCCGGCCGGCACGGCCAGGTGACCGACGGGCACGTGGAAACGGGCGGCCGTGGTCAGCTCCCGGGGGAAGGGCGCCGCGAGGACGGCCGCGGTCACCTCGCCGGCGGCGAGGGCCGCGACGGCGGCGGCACGGCCGGCCGGGCGCAACTCCACCTCGGCCGGGGGATCGTGGCGCGCCATCCGGCGGGCGATCCGCGCCGCGAGGCCGCCGGCGAGCGGGGGATAGGCCAGGCGGACGCCGCCGCCCTCGGTCGCCGCCAGCCGTCTCGCCTCGGCCGAGAAGACGGCCGCCGACTCCAGCAGTGCCTCGGCGTGCGGCAGCAGCGCCTTGCCGGCCGGTGACAGGTGGACCTCACGGCTCGTCCGCTCGAACAGGCGGACGCCTAGCACGCGCTCGAGACGGCCGACGGCCTGGCTCGCGGCGGGCTGGGAGACGCCCAGCTCGGCGGCGGCGCGGGAGAAGCTGAGGTGCCGGGCGACGACGGCGAAGCAGCCGATGTCGCGCAGCGGCGGGCCGGAGTCCACGCTCCAGTATGGGAGATCAGCCGGGCCGGCGCAGCCGCAGGTCGTAGCCCGTCTGGCGGTAGAACGTCAACTGGTCGTAGTAGACCCGCCCGCTGGCGAACACGCCGTCGTCGCCCATCGTGTACGCGCTCGCCGCGGGGACGACCACGCGGCGGCCGGTGCCCATGACCTCCGTGCCGCCCGGCAGCAGCAGCGGGCCGGTGTGGGTGCCGTTGAACGTCCACTCCACGACGACGGTGTCGTCGAGGACCGCCTGTGCGGTGGACTCGTTGCGCAGGTCGGGAAACGCGATGAAGAGCTGCCGGAAGTACCAGCCGATCTGCTCGTGACCCTCCGTCACCCCCGCGGGCGTCACGAAGACGGCCCTCGGGGTGAAGCAACGGACCAGCCGCTCCTCGTCGTGGTGGTTGATCGCGTCCGCGAGGGTCTCGATCAGCACGGCGATCTCGGCCATCGGTCTCCCACCCCCTCCTGGAACTCCTACCCCTGGCGACGGACGACGACGCCGGGGCGCGCGGCCCCAGGGCTCAGTGGGGGGCCGGATGAGGGCTCAGGGCTTGCGGGCGACGCCGCACAGCGCGTCGACCTCGGGCGCCTCACCGAACTGGCTGGGCTCGAGCCGCCACCGCGACACCGACACCACACCGGGCTCCAGCAGCGTGAGACCGTCGAAGAAGCGCGCGATCTGCTCGGGCGTACGCAGCCGGTAGGGGTCGCCGCCCTCGCGGCGGATGCGCTCCGCCTCGTCGGCGGCATCGGGCGCGACGACCTTCGTGCCGTCCTCGAACACCAGGTGGCTGCCGGACGGCAGGGCGTCCATGAGGTGACGCACGATGCCGTACGCCTCCTCGTCGTCGATCACCTGGCCCATGATCCCCAGCAACATGAGCGCCACCGGCTCGCCGAAGTCGAGCGTCTTCGACGCCGCCCGCAGGATCTTGTCCGGGTCGCGTACGTCGGCCTCGATGTAGTCGGTCACGCCGGGCGGGCTGCTGGTCAGCAGGGCGTTGGCGTGCACCAGCACCAGGGGGTCGTTGTCGACGTACACGACCCTCGACTCCGGCGCCACCCGCTGGGCCACCTGGTGGGTGTTGTCGGCGGTCGGCAGGCCGGTGCCGATGTCGAGGAACTGCCGGATACCGGCCTCGCCCGCCAGGTGCCGTACGGCACGGCCGAGGAAGCCCCGCGACTGCCGGGCGATGTCCACGATGCCGGGGTAGGCCTGCTGGATCTGCGCGCCGAGTTCCCGGTCGACGGTGAAGTGGTCCTTGCCGCCCAGGAAGTAGTTCCAGATGCGCGCCGAGTGGGGCACGCTCGTGTCGAGTGTGGGACGGTGCTCCTCGCCGGGGCCGTCCGCCGGGACTTCGCTCACCGGTCCTCCTACCGTCGGGATGATCACTCCACACCCTAGATAGTCGGGCGTCCCGGTGCGAAAGCCGCACCGGCATGCCGGTGCGCACGATCTGGTGATCAACGGCCGGGAGCCCAAGCCGTCGCACGCGGACGACTACGCCTGGCTACTCGAAGCCCTGCGCGCTCATCCCTGAGCCTTGGCACGGCCGGTCGAAGCGGAACGTCCGGACGCCGCCGCCCGGCTCAGACCCGGGCGCCGCCGTCGACCCGAAGGACGGCGCCGGTCACGAAGGAGGAGCGGTCGCTCAGCAGCCACGCGGCGGCCTCGGCGATCTCGGCGGGGTCGGCTCCCCGGCGCAGCGGGGTGTGCGCCTTGAGCCGCTCCTGGAGACCCGGGGACTCCGCCTCCCAGGCGCGGATCATCTCGGTGAGCGTGTTGCCGGGAGCGATCGCGTTGACGCGGATGCCCTCGGGGCCGTAGGTAACGGCGGCCGACTCGGTGAGGCTGTTGACCGCCCGCTTCATCGCCCCGTACGCCGGAAGCTCAGGGTTGCCTCCCCAACTGCCGACGGACGAGTTGTTGACGATGGCGCCCGTGCCCGCGGTGGCCCGGATCGCCTCCACCTCCGCGGCCATGGCCAGCCAGACGCCCTTGAGGTTCACGGAGTAGAGCAGGTCGAAGTCGGCCTCGGCCAGCCGGTCCATCGGGCCGGGCGGCTGGCTGACCGCCCCGTTGTTGAACGCGACGTCGAGCCGGCCGTACAGGTCCACGGCGCGGCGCACGGCGGCCCGCACGCTCGCCGCGTCGGCCAGGTCGCACACGACGTGGTCCGCGGTGCCGCCCGCCGCCCGGATCTCCTCGGTCACGGCCTTGAGCTGGGTCTCGGTCCGGGCCGCGAGCAGCACCCGGGCGCCCTCCCAGGCGAACAGCCGCGCCGCCGCGGCTCCGATGCCGCGTCCCGCGCCGCTGATGAAGGCGACCTTGCCGGCCAGCAGGCCCGAGGCGGTGGGAAAAGTGCCAGTGGTCGTTGTGTCAGTGGTCGTTGTGTCAGTGGTCGTTGTGTCCATGGCATCTGAGCCTTCTCCGGCTCGCGCGGCCGATCCAGGCACCGGTTGTACCTGGATCGCCGTCGCGCTTCGCGCACACTGAAAGGTGTGGACCGTAGAGAACTGGCCGAATTCCTCCGCAGCAGGCGTGAGCGGATCACCCCTGCCGACGTGGGACTGCCCGCCGGGCCCCGGCGCCGCACCCCCGGGCTGCGTCGTGAGGAGGTGGCGCGGCTGGCCTTCATCTCGGTCGAGTACTACACCCGGCTGGAGCAGGCCCGCGGTCCGCGTCCGTCCGGCGAGGTGCTGTCGGGGCTGGCCCGGGCCCTGCGCCTGTCGGACGTGGAGCGCACCCACCTCCACCACCTCGCCGGCGCCTCGCTCGCCGCGCCGCCCGGGCCCCCGCGCGAGGTGCGGCAGAGCATCCTGGACCTGCTGCGGAGGCTGCCGCAGACCGCCGCGTTCGTGACGTCGGCGACGCTGGAGGTGCTCGCCTGGAACGACCTGGCCGCCGCCCTGATGGAGGACTTCTCCGCCCTGCCGCCGCGTGACCGCAATCTGGTGCGCCGCGTCTTCATCGGGCCGCACCACGAGGGACGGCGGTTGTACGGGGCCTCCGACGCCGACGAGTTCGCCCGCCACGCGGCCCGGCGCCTGCGGGCCGCCGCCGCTCGCTACCCCGGCGCGCCCGAGGTGACCGAGCTGGTGGACGAGCTCCTCGCCAAGAGCGACGAGTTCGCGCGGCTGTGGCGGTCCCACGACGTGGGGAGCGGACGCACTCTGTGCAAGACCTTCGCGCACCCGATGGTCGGCCAGGTCACCGTCAACTGCGACGTCCTCGACATCGCCGACCGCGACCAGCAGATGGTGATCTACACCGCCGTGCCCGGTTCGCCGTCGGAGGAGGCGCTCCGGCTGCTGTCGGTGATCGGCACGCAGCGCATGGACGTCCCCCACTGACCGTGCGGCCTCGCCGCTTATGAATGCCGGCGGCTTATCAGGACGACGGCGAGCTGATCCATAAGCACCGGCAATGGATCGGGCGGGAGCGGGTCCGGCGCGGAGAGGATGCGTGGCGTCCTGTCCGACGAACGAGGAGTCGTGATGACGTCGTCTTTTCCCGCGTCGACCGTGCTGGGGTATCCGCGGATCGGCCCGGACCGGGAGCTGAAGCGGGCACTGGAGGCGTACTGGGAGGGGCGCGCGGACCGGCGAGACCTGGAGAGCACGGCACGGTCGCTGCGGGAGGACACCTGGCGGCGGCTCGCCGGGCTGGGCCTGGACGGGCTGCCGTCGAACACCTTCTCCTACTACGACCAGGTGCTCGACACGGCGGTGCTGCTCGGGGCGGTGCCGGAGCGTTACCGGCAGGCCGACGACCTGGCGACCTACTTCGCGATGGCCCGCGGCGCCGACGGGCTCGCCCCGCTGCGCATGACCAAGTGGTTCGACACCAACTACCACTACATCGTCCCCGAGATCGGTCCGGAGACGGTCTTCTCCCTCGACGCGGCCAAGCCGCTGGCCGAGGTGCGCGAGGCCCGCGCCCTGGGCCTGGAGACCCGGCCGGTGGTGGTCGGGCCGGTGACGTTCCTGCTGCTGGCGCAGGCCTCCCCGGACAGCCCTGACGGCTTCGCCCCGCTCGACCGGCTGGACGACGTCGTCGAGGTGTACGCGCGGCTGCTGGCGGACTTGGCCGCGGAGGGCGTCGGCTGGGTGCAACTAGACGAGCCCGCCCTGGTCGCCGACCGCACCCCCGCCGAACTGGCCGCGGCAGGAACGGCGTACAGACGGCTCGGACGGCTGGAGCACCGGCCCGCGCTGCTGGTGGCGTCCTACT
Organism: Microbispora sp. H11081; assembly: GCF_012999535.1. Taxonomy (GTDB): domain Bacteria; phylum Actinomycetota; class Actinomycetes; order Streptosporangiales; family Streptosporangiaceae; genus Microbispora. The sequence continues at coordinate 239,559 of NZ_JABBWV010000009.1, read as the reverse complement.
TCGGGGATCTCGGCGACGCGTTGCCGGTGCTGGCGGGGACGCCGGTCGAGGCCGTCGCGCTGGACCTCGTCCGGGGCACGGGCCACGGGATCGAGGCGCTGGCCGGCAAGACGGTCGTCGCCGGTGTGGTGTCGGGCCGCGACGTCTGGCGCACCGACACGGACCGGGCCCTGGCCACCCTGCTCGCGGTGCGGGAGCGCGCGGGCCGGGTGGCGGTGGGCACGTCGTGCTCGCTGCTGCACGTGCCGTACGACGTGGAGCGGGAGACCGGTCTCGATCCCTCGCTGCGGGAGCGGCTGGCGTTCGCCGAGCAGAAGGTCGCCGAGGTGGCCGGGCTGACGCGCCTGCTCGCCGCCGCATCTGGCCCGCACCTGCCCGGCTCTCATCTGCCCGGCGAATCCGTGGTCCAGGGCCGTCCGCCCGCGTACGGACGCCGGACCGGGCAGGGCCGGGCCCCCTACCCCGTACGGGCGGCGGCGCAGGCGGAACACCTCAAGCTGCCGCTTCTCCCTGTCACCACGATCGGCTCGTTCCCGCAGACGGGAGCGCTGCGCGGGGCCAGGGCCGCGCTGGCGGCCGGGGAGATCGGCGAGGCGGCGTACGAGAGCGTGGTCCGCACCGAGATCGAGCGGGTGATCGCGCTGCAGGAGCGGCTCGGGCTGGACGTCCTCGTGCACGGCGAGCCGGAGCGCAACGACATGGTGCAGTATTTCGCCGAGCATCTCGACGGCTTCGCCGTCACCCGGCACGGCTGGGTCCAGTCGTACGGCTCGCGCTGCACCCGCCCGCCGATCCTGCACGGCGACGTGGGGCGGTCCGAGCCGATCACCGTTCGCTGGGCGAGGTTCGCGCAGTCGCTCACGAGTAAGCCGGTCAAGGGCATGCTCACCGGCCCCGTGACGATCGTGGCGTGGTCGTTCGTCCGCGACGACCTGCCGCTTCGCGAGGTGGTCCTCCAGGTCGCCGACGCCGTCAGGGAGGAGGTGGCAGACCTGGAAGAGGCCGGCATCCGCGTGATCCAGGTCGACGAGCCGGCCCTGCGGGAGCTGGTGCCGCTGCGGCGGGCCGAGCAGGACACCTACCTGGAGTGGGCCGTCGCGGCCTACCGATGGGCCACCTCGGGCGCGAGCGAGCGCACGCAGATCCACACCCACCTGTGCTACTCCGACGCCGACCAGATCCTCGCCGCGATCGACGCCCTCGACGCCGACGTCACGAGCATCGAGTCGGCCCGCTCGCGGGGACGCGTGCTGGGCGTGGTCGGCGGCTTCTCCCGTGGGCTCGGACCCGGCGTCTACGACATCCACTCGCCCCGGGTGCCGGGCGTGGACGAGGTGGAGGGCCTGCTCACGGAGGCGCTGCGGGCGGTGCCTGCCGAGCGGCTCTGGGTGAACCCCGACTGCGGGCTGAAGACCCGGTCGTACGAGCAGGTCGAGGCAGCGCTCGCCAACGTGGCGGAAGCGGCGGCCCGCCTGCGTGCGCGGCACGCCTGAGCCCTCGCTCAGCGAGGCGTGCCGGAACCCCGGGGGACCACCAGGCCGGATTCGTAGGCGAACACGACGAGTTGGGCGCGGTCCCGCGCGCCCAGCTTCGTCATCGCCCTGCTGACGTGGGTCTTGGCGGTGAACGGGCTGATCACCATGTGCGCGGCGATCTCCTCGTTGGTGAGGCCGCGCGCGACCAGGGCGACGACCTCCCGTTCGCGGTTCGTGAGCTCCGCCAGGGAGGCCGTCGGCACGGCCTCCGGCGGGCGGGAGACGTACTCGCTGATCAGCGTGCGGGTGACGGCGGGGGACAGCAGGGCGTCGCCGCGCGCGGCGACCCTGATCGCCTGGAGTAGCTCCACGGGTTCGGTGTCCTTGAGCAGGAACCCGCTCGCGCCCGCGCGCAGCGCGTCGAACACGTACCGGTCGAGCCCGTAGTTGGTCAGGATCACCACCCGCGTCGCGGCCAGGCGGGGGTCGGCGGCGATGCGGCGGGTCGTCTCTATGCCGTCCATGACGGGCATCTGGATGTCCACGAGCGCGATGTCGGGCAGGTGCCGCTCGGCCAGCGCCAGGCCCCGCTCGCCGTCGCCCGCCTCGCCGACCACCTCGATGCCCTCCTCGGCGTCGAGCAGCGCCCGGAACCCGGCCCGGATGAGGGACTGGTCGTCCACGAGCAGCACTCTGATCACGCCGCGCCCTCCTCGGCCGTGGGCACGTCGTCGGACCCGGTCGCCGCGGCCGGCAGCGGCAGTTCGGCGTGGACGGTGAAACCGCCGTCCGGCCCGGGACCAGCCTGGAGCCGCCCGCCGAGCGCGGTCACCCGCTCCCGCATGCCGGTGAGTCCCACGCCCGTGCGAACAGGTCCGGGCCGCTGCGCGCCGTACGGCTCCCCGGGCAGGCCAGGGCCGTCGTCCTCGACGCGTACGACGAGGGCGCCGGGCCGGTAGCCGACGTGCACAGACGCGGAGGCGGGGCCCGCGTGCCGCGCCACGTTGGTGAGCGCCTCCTGCACGATCCGGTAGGCGGCCAGGTCGACCTCGGGCGGCAGCGCGTGGGGTGTGCCGGTGACCGCCAGCGTCGCGGGCACGCCCGCCGACCGCGCCCGCTCGACGAGTTCGGCGATCCGGCCGGCCCTGTCCGTGCCGGAGGCGTCGTCGTCGCCGGGCTCCCGCAGCACCTCGAGCGTCGCGCGCAGTTCCCGCATGGCGTCCGCGCTCGCGTCCTGGATGGCCAGCAGCGCGGGAGGCACGTCCTCGCCCCGCTTGCGCGCCAGGTGGACGGCCACCCCGGCCTGCACCTTGATGATCGAGATGCTGTGGGTGAGCGAGTCGTGCAACTCCCTGGCGATGCGCAGCCGCTCCTCGCCCGCCCGGCGCAGCGCGGCCTCCTCGCGGGTCCGCTCAGCCTCGGCGGCGCGCTGCTCGGCCTGGCGCAGGTACGCCCGCCGCTGCCGCGAGACGACCCCCGCCACGTTGGCGGCGACGAACCAGCCGAGCAGCAGGCCGACCCGGTCGACCTCCTCACGCGGGCTCCGCGCGCCGACGTCCGACAGCTCCACGAGCAGGACACCGGCGAGGTAGACCGCGCTCGCCGACGCCGCCCACACGCGCCGGCCCGCGTTCGCGGCGGAGAAGACGGCGACGATCACGGGGAAGGCGGTCGGGGTCTCGGGCGACACCCGCAGGGCATAGCCCAGCATGCAGGCCGCCGAGACGACGAGCGCGGTCACCGGCGCGGTCCGCCGCACCGCCAGGGCGGCGGCCCCGCCCACCAGGAGCAGGTAGCCGGCCACCCCCACCTGCGCGGGGCCGCTCGGCGCGCCGGGCACCAGGGTCCCGCCTACGAGCAGCGCCGCCACCGCGCCCGCGATCGCGACGTCCGAGGCGTGCGTCCCGGCGAGGCGCCGCGCGCCCGACCGGCCGTCCGGCGTTCCCGCGTCATGGGGCGCCGTCCGGTCCGGGGTAGCGGGCGGGCCGGAGGAGGACTGCCGTCCGCGATCGCCGTCCATGCGCGAAGCGTAGACCGTGACCGGTTCGCGCCGCCTCCTCCCGCCGGACCGATCCCGCGCTACTCCCGCCGGAGTACGGCGCACGCGTGCCGCCGTTCCGGGGAGCGGCGCGGAACGCCTCCCGCCGTACGACGACCGGGGACGCCGGCGCCAGGCAGGATCGGGCCCCATGACAGCACGACCGATGGGGAGGCCAGGATGCCCACGCCGTACCGCTATGTGACCCCGGTGCCGAGGGAGGCCGCGACCGGCAGGGTGGCCGAGGTGTATGCCCAGATCGCCCGGGACTTCGGCATGGCCCGCATGCCGCTGTTCATGACGCTGTCCCCGGCTCCGGACGTGCTGGCCGCCACCTGGGCCGTGCTGCGCGAGTCGCTGCTCGCCGGCCGGGCGTCGCGGGCGGGCAAGGAGGTCGTCGCCGCCGGGGTCTCGCTCGCCAACAAGTGCCCGTTCTGCGTGGACGCGCACACCGTGCTCCTGCACGCGACCGGTGAGCACCGGCTGGCCGAGACCGTGGCGCGGGGGGAGCGGCCGTCCGATGCCGGGCACGCGCGGCTGTTCGACTGGGCCACCGGCACGGCGACGGCCGGACAGGCGCCGCCGTGCCCGCCGGATCAGGCGGCCGAGCACATCGGCACGGCCCTCGCCTTCCACTTCATCAACCGCATGGTGTCGTCGCTGCTCACCGACGACCTCCTGCCCGCCGGCCTGCAGCGGTCGCGGCTCGTCCGCGGTCTGGGCGGCATGGCCATGGCCAGGACGGTGCGCCGCAGGCTGCCGGTGGGCGAGGCGCTGCCCCTGCTGCGGGGGCTGCCGCCTGGCAGGGTCAGGGCCTGGGCGGCGGGCACGCCCATCGGGACGGCGTTCGCCGCGCTGCACGCCACGGCGGGGGAGGGGGCCGCCCTCCTGGGCGGCACGGCGGGTGAGGCGGTCGTGGAGGCCGTCGCGGCCTGGGACGGCGAGCATCCTGCTCTGTCCGGCTGGCCGTCCGGCCCACTGGCGCGGGTGGCGCCCGCGGAGCGTCCCGCGGCCAGGCTCGCGTTGCTGGCCGCCCTCGCGCCCTACCGGGTGACCGACGCCGACGTCGCCGCCTGGCGGGAGACCGGGGGCGGGCGGTCCGACGCCGACCTCGTGCGACTGCTGGCGTTCGGGGCGATCACCGCCGTGTGGCGGATCGAGGCCGCCCTCGCCGTGGCGGCCACGTCCTGACCATCGGGAACTCGGCCTCCGGTCAGACCTCCAGCTCGCCGGACCAGATGGTCACGGCCGTCCCGGCGAGTTCGACCCGGTCGCCGCGCAGGGTCGTGCGCACGGTCCCGCCGCGCCGCGACAACTGCTCCCCGACGAGCGTGTCCCGGCCGAGCGCGGCGGACCAGTACGGCGCGAGCACGCAGTGCGCCGAGCCGGTGACGGGGTCCTCGGGCACGCCCACCCGGGGCGCGAAGAACCGGGAGACGTAGTCGGCGGAGGCGCCCTCGCCCGGCGCCGTCACGATGACGCCCCTGGCGTCGACCTCGGTCAGCCGCGCCATGTCGGGGTCCGCGGCCCGCACCTCCTTGGCCGACCCGACCTCGACCAGGACGTCGAACCGGCTGCGCCCGGTCCTCAGCGGGGTGACGCCGAGGGCCTCGGCGAGGCCCTCCGGGGGCGGGCACGGCGTGGCCGGGTTCGCCGGGAAGTCCATCGTGATCAGGCCGCCCTCCTCCTGGTCGGTGGCGAGCACGCCGCTCTTGGTGGCGAACTCCAGCCGCCCGGACTCGCCCAGCGAGTAGAGGACGTGCGCGGTGGCCAGGGTGGCGTGCCCGCACAGCGCGACCTCGACCTCGGGGGTGAACCAGCGCAGTGAGCACGGACCATCGCCCTGCGACAGCACGAAGGCCGTCTCCGAGTGACGCATCTCGGCGGCCACGGCCTGCATCCACTCGTCCGGCACGGTCTCGTCGAGGAGGCAGACCGCGGCGGGATTGCCCCGGAACGGCCGGTCGGTGAAAGAGTCAACGGTGAAGATGCGCATGCCCGCGGATTCTACGGCCGACCGGCCACACCGGCGGAACGGCCGAGCGCGGCGAGTGTCTCCCGGGCGAGCTGGAGCTCCTCCCGGGGCCGTACGACGAGGACCGGCACGCGGGCGCCCGGCGGGCTGACGACGAGGTCCCGGTCGGCGTCGGTCACGGCGGGCGGCTCCACGCCGAGCAGCGACAGCGCGCCGCACACCGCCTCGCGCACCTCGGGCTGGTCCCAGCCGATCTCGCCGGTGAACACGAGCGCGTCGAGCCGGTCGAGCGCGGCGGTGGCGGCGGCGATCTCGCGGCTCACCCGGTAGGCGAACACGCCGAGCGCCAGGGCGGCGGCCTCCTCCTTCGAGGCGACCAGGTCGCGGGTGTCGCCGGACAGGCCACCGGAGAGCCCGAGCAGGCCGGAGTCGTGCTCAAGCCCCTCGCGCAGTTCGTCGAGCGTGAGGCGCGAGCCCGACAGCAGCCACAGGAGCATGCCGGGATCGACGCTGCCCGACCGCTTGCTCATCGGCACGCCCTCCAGCGGCGTGAACCCCATCGAGGTGTCCACGCTCCGGCCGTCCCGTACGGCGCAGACCGAGCACCCGCCGCCGAGATGCGTGAGGACCAGACTGACCTCACCGGCCGGCCGCCCGAGCAGTTCGGCCGCCCGCCTGGCCGCCCACGCGTACGACAGCCCGTGGAAGCCGTAACGGCGAAGGCCCCACCGTCGCCGCCACTCGGCGGGCAGGGCGTAGGTCGCGGCGGCGGCGGGCAGCCCCGCGTGGAAGGCGGTGTCGGGACACAGCACGTGCGGCGCCGACGGCAGCACCCGCCGGGCCGCCTCCACCAGCGCGAGCGCGGGCGGCACGTGCAACGGGGCGAGATCGGCGTATCCGCGCACCGCCTTGACCACGTCGTCGTCGGCCACGACCGGCGCGCGTACGGCCTCGCCGCCGTGCACGAGCCGGTGGCCGACGGCGGTCACCTCGGCGTCCGCCCGGGCCAGGAAGTCCGACAGCGTGCGCTCCGCCGCGGCGGGATCCGGGCCGTGCTCGCTGTGCTCGGTGCGCAGGACGCGGTCGTCGCGCACCAGATGCAGTTGCAGGCTGCTGGAGCCGGCGTTGACGGTGAGCACGACCGGTGTCATGGCGTCCGTCTCCCCGGCGATCCGGCGGGCAAACCCGAAGGCGGCCCGCCGGAGGTCCCTGCGGACTACGGGCGCACGGCGCAGAGCAGGCGGTTGTGGCCGCGCTGCCAGAGCGTCCCGATCTCGCCGAAGCCCGCCGCGCGGAGGGCTTCGACGTGGGTGGACAGGTGGAGCGACTCCGAGCCGTGGTGCGACGTGGTGGCCGGCCGGGGTGTTGCGACGCCCGCGAGGTCGGGGTCGGCGGTGATCGCGTCCCACCACTGCCGCCAGTCCTCCGGCCTGCCCTCGGCGAAGCGCCGTCGCTCCTCGCTCTCGTGCACGGCCTGCTCCAGGCGGGCCAGCGTGGGGGTGACGTCCTCGGAGACCAGGTGGTCGCCGTTGAGGAACAGCCCGCCAGTCCGCAGCACGGCCGCCAGTTCGGCGTACACGGCCCGCAGGTCCGGCTCGGCCAGCCAGTGCAGGGCGGTCGTGCTCACCGCCGCGTCGGCGGGGCGGTCGAGGCCGAGCGCCTGGCTCCACCCCGGTTCGCGCAGGTCCAGGTCGGCGAAGCGCAGGCCGTCGCGGTCGCCGTACGCGGCCCGGCCGAGCGACAGCAGCAGGGGGTCGGTGTCCACCGCGACGACGGTGGCCCGGGGCAGGCGTGCGAGCAGGCGGGCCGAGAGCGAGCCGGGTCCGCAGCCGAGGTCGATCACCAGTGGGTCCGGGCGGCCGACGCCCGCCTCGACCGCGTCGATCAGCGCCGTGAACCGCTCCTCCCGGTCGGGGAGGTAGCCCTCCTGCTGGCGGTCCCAGCGGTCGATCCACCGGGCGGCGACGTCCAGAGTGAGCATGCTGCCTCCATGTAACTGGCGTGTATGCTTTCGGCAGTTACAACGTAGAGCGCAAGGGTGTAACTGGTCAAGTGAACTTCAACAGTCACACCGATGCGGTGGTGTCGGTCGCCGTGGGCCTGGTCAACGCGCTGACGGCGGGTGAGGCGCGGGGCCGGCCGTACGAGCCGCCGACGGGCGAGGCGCGGACGGCCGCGGTCGCCGACGTGCTCGCGAGCGGCGACAGGCGGGCGCCCACGGTGGCCGAGGCGGAGGCGGGCGCGCTCGCGGAGATCGCGGGGCGGCTGCGCCGCGTGTTCGAGGCGGTGACGAGCGGCGATGTGGACGCGGCGGCGCTCGCCGTGAACGAACTGCTGGCGGAGACGGACGCGCGCCCGCACCTCGAACGGCACGACGGGGAGCCCTGGCACCTGCACTTCCACGGCGCGGGCGGCACCCTGGCCGCCAACTACGCCGCCGGCTGCGCGACCGGCCTCGCCGTGGTGCTCGGCGGCGAGTTGCACGACCGGCTCGGCGTGTGCACCGCGCCCCACTGCGACCGCGTCTACGTGGACACCTCCCGCAACGGCACCCGGCGCTTCTGCTCCACCGCCTGCCAGAACCGGGTGAAGACCGCCGCCTTCCGGGCGCGCGGCGCCTGACAGTACTGTCGCCTGTCTCGCGGGCCTGGCGGTCGGAACGCGAGGTCCGATCGCCGCCGGATCTCCCCGTGGCGCCGCCGCCATGCTCGACATCATGAACGAAATCGACGACATGAACGGCAGGGCGGCCCTGGTCACCGGGGGTGGCCGGGGGATCGGCGCGGCGATCGCGCTCAAGCTGGCCGAGCGCGGCGCGGACGTGGCGCTTACCTACGAGCGCGACGATGACAGCGCGGCGGCCGTGGCCGAGAAGGTGACGGGGATGGGCAGGCGAGCGCTGGTCATCCGGGCCGACAACGGTGACGCGGCGGCGGTCACCGCGGCCGTGGACGAGGCGGCCGCGGAGCTCGGCCGGCTCGACGTCCTCGTGAACAACGCGGCGGTCTTCCACGTCGCGCCCATCGAGGATCTGGGGCAGGAGGAGGTCGACCGTACGCTCGCGGCCAACGTGCGCGGGCCGTTCCTGGCCGCGCGGGCGGCGGCGGCTCACATGACCGAAGGCGGCCGGATCATCACCATCGGCAGCAACATGGCCGAGCGTGCCGTCTTCCCGGGCTTCGCCCTGTACGCGATGAGCAAGACGGCCATGACCGGAATGACCAAGGGGCTCGCCCGTGACCTCGGGCCGCGCGGCATCACGGTCAACCTCGTCAATCCCGGCCCGACCGACACCGCCTCGAACCCGGCGGACAGCCCCATGGCGGACACGATCCGGGGGCTGACGGTCCTCGGCCGCTACGCGGAGCCGGGCGACATCGCCGAGACCGTGGCCCACCTGGCGGGCGACGGCGAGCGCTACGTCACCGGAGCGACGATCAACGTGGACGGCGGCTGGGCCGTCTGACGTCCGTCCGGGCCCACCTGGGCCCACCGCCCGGGTCCACCGGCACACCCATCGCCCGGCCGGACGCCACTCGCGGCCCGGTCACGTGATCGAGCCGCGTGCGGCGGCCCGCGATTCGCGTGATGGTTCTCACGTATGAAGGTCTGCGCGCGGCGTGCCTGCACGTACACCCACGATCTCGTCGACTTTTTACGTTCTGAACCCTGTGTCGACAGCATTGGTGCAAGATAGTGTGAGCTCATGTTGATCAGATTCGGAGTGTCGAACTACCGATCCATCTGGGGGGCGGCCGAGCTATCCATGGTCGCGATCGATCGAGATCGGGAAGAGGCGCGTCCCGCGCCATTGCTGGGCGAGAGCCTCTTGCCGGTTGCGGCAGTGTATGGGCCGAATGCCTCCGGTAAGTCCAATTTTGTGGCAGCTCTTTCCTGGCTCCGCGACGCGATCCAGCATTCTCTTCGTTTCTGGGAGGATGAGATACCGATCGAACTCTTCGCCTTCGGCGATGGCCTCAGCTCCACGAGTGAGTTCAGTATCGATGTCACGATCAACGACATCCGCTATGAGTATGTGCTTGAGTTGAACCGGCAGCGTGTGCTCTATGAGGGTCTATTTCACTACCCGGAGAAAAAGCGAAGGCGAATATTCGAGCGTGAAGAGACGGATTTGAAGCTGCAGAGGGGCCTCGGCAGCCTGTCCGGAACGCGCGAGCTCCTCACGGACAGGACGCTGGCGCTCTCGATCGCCCGGCGTTTCGACGAACCGCTGGTGTCGGAGTTCGCGCGAGAGATCCTGAGGGTGCAAAACCTCGGCCACGCGCCCAGGCGCAGGCCGCAGGGGTTTTACGGCGGGCTGCTTCCTCGCTCCACCGTACGCTGGTTCGAAGAGGCGAACGACCAACCCTCTCTCTTCGCGAACGAAGAGCTTGGAGTTATCGGATCTCGCCAGCAGGCGTTGGCGCTTCTGCGGATGGCCGACCTCGGCATCGAAGACGTGATCATAGATCACCAGGAGATAAGTTTTCCCGACTCGGAGGTGCGTACACAGCGTAGAGTTCGGCTGCTACATAAAACCACGGAGGAGAGTGTGCCGTTCGAGTTGAGCGTCGAGTCGGAAGGCACCAGAACTTGGTTCGCTCTGATCGGTCCTATCCTGACCGCTCTGAGGCAAGGCTCCATCGTGCTTTTCGACGAACTTGACGCCAGCCTGCATCCCACATTGTCCGCGGAGTTGCTGCGCCTCTTCCATAGTCCGGTGACCAATCCCCGGGGGGCTCAGCTGATCTTCACGTCTCATGACACGAGCCTCCTCAATCATCTGAACAGGGACGAGGTATGGCTGACGGAAAAGCGCGCCGACGGCTCGACTCGCCTCGGAGCTCTTGCCGACTTCGCCGGAGAGCGCGTGCGTAAATCGCAGAATCTAGAGAACGCCTACCTCCATGGCAGATTCGGTGCTCTCCCTCAAGTGGATCAGACTCCTCTGCTGCGTGCGCTCGGGTTGATCGGCTGATGGCACTCAACAGGCGGCAAAGAGGCGGAAGGCCGCTCAAGAGGACCGCCGAGAAACGCCCCGAGCTACGCACGATCATGGTTTTCTGTGAGGGCCGGAGTTCGGAGCCGGACTACATCAATGGCCTGAAGCGGCTCCCGCACATAGCCGAGAACACCATGCTGAACATACAGATACATCCCGAACAAGGTGTGCCGATCACACTGGTCAGGAAGGCTGTGGAATGCGCGAGCGATCCGGAGATCGATGAATGCTGGTGCCTCTTCGACGTCGAATGGCCGCGAAATCACCCCAATCTGGCGCAGGCGATTGACCTCGCTCGGTCGAATGAGATCAATCTCGCAATCTCGAACCCATGTTTCGAGCTGTGGCTGATATTACATTTCGGCAACTGTGGCGCGTTCATGGAAACGGATGCGGCGGAGCGTCGCTCTCGGTCGCTGGACGGCCGACCGGGGAAGAGCATTGACCCCGGCGTCTACATGCCTCTGCGGAAGAATGCCGCCCGACATGCGGAGCGCCTTGACGTACGTCACGCCGAAAATGGCACGATCTTTCCGCACGATAATCCATCTTCGGGCATGTATAGATTCCTACGGAGTCTGGAAGGCGAGCAGGTGCGCCCCAACGGCGTTGGCGGATGACGGCTCAGGCGTCGGCGGGTTCGACGTCGGCGACGACGCAGGAGATGTTGTCGGGTCCGCCGCCCTCGTTGGCGAGTTCGATGAGCCTGCGGACCGCCTCCTGCGGATCGGTCACGGTGGAGAGCACCTGGTGCAGGACCTCGGGTTCGAGCACGGAGGTGAGCCCGTCGGAGCACAACAGATAACGGTCGCCCGGGTACGCCTCGCGCAACGACAGGTCCGGCTCGGCCAGGCCGCTCGTCTCCAGCGCCCGCAGCAGCAGGGAGCGGCGGGGGTGGCGGGCGGCCTGGTCGGGGCTCATCCGGCCGTCGTCCACCAGCGACTGCACCAGCGTGTGGTCGCGCGTGATCTGGTACAGCGCGCCGTCCCGCAGCATGTACGCCCGCGAGTCGCCCACGTGGGCCAGGGCGAACTTCCCGTGGCCGTCCCACAGCATGGCGGTGACGGTGGTGCCCATCCGTTCGAGCGTCGGGTCCTGTGCGGCGAGGTCGCCGAGGCGCTGCCCCGCCTCCCGTACGGCGTCCGCGAGGGTGGCCACGGTGTCGGCGGGGGCCGGGCCGTCCTCCAGCCTGGCCAGCGTGGAGATGACGGCCGCGCTGGCGACCTCACCGTGTCCGTGCCCGCCCATCCCGTCGGCGATGGCGAGCAGGCGCTCGCCGGCGTGCACCGAGTCCTCGTTGTTGGCACGCGAACGCCCGACGTCCGACCCAGCGGCGTACCGAATACGGTTGTGCGTCATGGTTTTGAGTAAACCATTGGTTGAGCCACTTCACAAGCATAGTGCTAGGCTCGTGTTCATGAGCCACGACGCCCAGGCGGACAACGCGCCGGACACGTCGGCGCGCCCGGCAGCCGCGAGCCCGCTCGAGGCCGCTCTCGACGCGGCGGTCGAAGCGACCGTGAACGCGGGCGACATCGCCCGGCTCGCCGACGTCGGCAGGGCCGCGGTCAGCAACTGGCGCCGCCGCTACGAGGACTTCCCCCAGCCGGTCGGAGGTACCGCGTCCAGCCCGCTTTTCTCGCTTCCCGAGGTGGAGGCGTGGCTGCGCAGGAACGGCAAGTCGTTCGAGGTGTCCCAGGGCGACCGCGTCTGGCAGCGGCTGCGCGCGTCGGCCGACGACCTGCGCCTGGGCGAGGTGCTGGGTGAGGTCGGCGCGTTCCTGCTCTACATCCTGCGCGATCCCGACGACTGGAAGCGGCTGTCGGCCGCCCCCGACCTCGCCGTACGGCTCCCGCGCGCGGTGGCGCGGGCGACCGCCGACCTGCCAGGACGCGGCGGTGACCCGGTGCCGGTGGAGCCCGGCCTGCTCCGGCTGGTGGCCGAGATGGCGGAGCGGCACGGCGCGGCCGGCGCCTTCGAGTTCCTCTGCGAGCGGTACGCCGAGGCGCACAGCCGCAGGCTGGGGCTGACCAGGCCGGACGTGGCCGCCCTGATGACCCGGGTGGCCTGCGCGGGGGCGCGTACGGTGCTCGACCCCGCCTGCGGCATGGGCACCCTCCTGCTGGACGCCGCGGCGGGGGCAGGCGCGGCGGCGGACGAGGTGCGGCTGCTCGGCCAGGAGGTCAACGAGACCGTCGCGCTGCTCGCGGCGTTGCGCCTGCTGCTGCGCGGCGCGGACGCGCGGGTCGTCCCGGGCGACGCGCTGCGGCACGACGCCTTCCCCCCGGACCGGCCGGCCGACGGGACGGGCGAGGAGCCGGGGGACGCGCTCGTGGACGCCGTCGTGTGCGACCCGCCGTTCAACGAGCGCGCCTGGGGCCACGAGGACCTCATCGGCGATCCCCGCTGGCAGTACGGCATGCCCCCGCGCGGCGAGCCGGAGCTGGCCTGGGTGCAGCACTGCCTCGCCCACGTGCGGCCGGGCGGGCTGGTGTCCATCCTGATGCCGGCCGCCGCCGCGAGCCGCCGCCCCGGCCGCCGCATCCGCGCGAACCTGCTGCGGGCGGGCGCGCTGCGCGCGGTCCTCACGCTGTCGCCCGGGGGCCCCGACCTCTGGCTGCTGCGCCGCCCCGAGCCCGGGGAGCGGCAGCCGGGCACGATCCTCGTGGCCGACGCGGGCGACGACCCGGCCTCCCTCGACCTCGCCTCCGTCGAGCGGGCATGGCGGGCGCACCTCGCGGAGGCCGAGCCGCCGGCCGGGGGCCGCGCGGTGCGGATCATCGACATCCTCGACGACGAGGTCGACGTGAGCCCGGCGCGGCACCTGTCGCCCCGGGCCGACACCCGTGGCTTCCCCGAGGCGGGGGAGCGCTTCAGGCAGGCGGCCGAGGCGCTGGCCGGCGGCGTGCCCGACCTCGAGGTGCTCACCGGGGCCGAAGCGGGCTGGGACGCGTCGTGGGCGACCGTGGCCGAGATGGCCAGATCCGGGCTGGTCGCCATCCGGCACTCGACGCTGCGGGCGCTGCCCGCCGACTCCTCCGCCGACGTCCCCGCCGACTCCTCCGCCGACACCCCCGCCGACACCTCTGAGGGCGAGACGCCCGACGGCGGGGTGCCGGTGCTCACCGCCGACGACGTGGCGGCCGGGACGGCGCCGTCGCGGCGGACGCCGCCCGGCCCCGGCCTGGTCGCGGTCCGCAAGGGAGACGTCGTGGCGTCGGCGGTCACCGTCCGGGTGGTCACGGCGGAGGGCGCGGTCCTCGGCCCGCACCTCAGCCTGTTCCGCGTCGACCCCGACAAGGTGGATCCCGAGTTCCTCGCGGGGTTCCTGCGCCACGCGGCGGGCGGCGGGCGGCCGCATCTGGGCAGCAGCCGGATGGAGGTCCGCCGGGCCCGCGTCCCCCAGCTTCCCCTGGACGTCCAGCGGTCGTACGGCGCGGCCTTCCGGCGGCTGCTCGCGCTCGAGGACGGCCTGCGCGAGGCCGCCGCCGCGGGGGAGGCACTCGCCCGGCTCGGGGCCGAGGGACTGGTCGACGGGCGTCTGCGCCCTCGCCGGTGACGCGGCCACGGCTCCGCACGGGCGACGGGGTGCTGCCCACCCGGTCGCCGAGCCCGAACATGGTGCACAAATCCGGTAGCTTTTCCCCGATAGGCCGACGGGAGGGGGCGCATGGTCATCGGCGACCGGTATGAGCTGGACGACCTCCCCCTGGGCCAGGGCGGCATGGGCGCCGTGTACGGCGGGTACGACCGGCGGCTCGACCGCAAGGTGGCGGTGAAGTTCCTGCGGCTGCCCGACGGCCCCGACGAGGAGTTGCAGCGCCGGTTCCTCCGCGAGGCGCGGATCCTCGCCAAGCTCGACCACCCCGGCGCGCCCGTGCTGTACGACTCCGGCACCTACGAGCAGCGGCTCTTCCAGGTCATGCAGTTCATCGAGGGGGTGACGGTCGCCGACCTGCTGAGCGAGCACGGCCCGCTGCCGGTGCCGTGGGCCGCGGCCATCGCCGCCCAGGCGTGCGCCGTGCTGACCGCCGCGCACGCGCTGTCGATCTGCCACCGGGACCTCAAGCCGACCAATCTCATGCTCTGCCCGGACGGCAGCGTGAAGGTGCTCGACTTCGGGCTCGCCATGCTGCGCGAGGCGGATGGCGGGCGGGGGACGGCGCAGACCACCCGGATCGGGCAGATACTCGGCACCCCCGCGTACATGTCGCCCGAGCAGATCCAACGCGGTGTCGCCGGCCCTAAGAGCGACCTGTACTCCCTCGGCTGCGTGCTGCACGAGATGCTGACCGGCGACCAGCTGTTCACCGGGCCGACGGACTACGCCGTGTTCGACAAGCAGGTGAAGGAACGGCCGCCCCGGGTGCCCGGGGTCCCCGCGGAGCTGGACCGCCTGATCGCCGAACTGCTGGAGAAGGAGCCGGACGACCGGCCGCCCGACGCGCACACGCTGTTCGAGCGGCTGCGGCCGTTCGCGGTCGACCTGCCTCCGCTGCCCGGTTTCCTCGACCCCTCGTCGGTCCCCAGCCCGGGACGCATGTACGCCCAGATGGTCGGCCGCGTCCGATAAGGGCGACGCTCAGCCGCGCCAGGCCGTAAGGACCTCCTCGACCCGCGGCCGGATCCGCTCACGGGCGACCATCCGCGGAACTCCGGACATCAGCAGTTCGTCGTAGTCGGTGTCCAGGTGGCGCACGCTCGCGATGACGGCGAGCGTGACGGCGCTCTCGTCCAGCACGCGGGCGGCGGCGGTGCGGCCGACCCGCCCGCTGCCGCGTACGGCGGCGTGCGCGGCGACGGCCTCGGCCCGCCCGGCCGGGCAGCGGGGGAACAGGCGGCGGATCTCCGCCGCCATCCTCGCCTGGAACTCGGCGTCCTCGCCGGCCCTGCGCTCGCGGTCGCGGTCGCGCCGGCGCAGCCGCGCCTCCTCGTCGGCCAGGCACTGCTCCTCGGCCCGGGTCAGCGCCTCCTCCTCGACCAGCACGCCGAGCCGCTCGTATCTCTTGCGCCGCCGGTTGAAGCGGACCACCACCGCCGACAGTCCGCTCTCCTTCTTGGCGCGGCGGCTCAGCGCCGCGTTGCCCGCGGGAAGGAGACACAGGTGGTCCATGTCGGCGCAGGCCAGGCAGTGCGGCCGGTCGTCCTCCATGATCAGGTAGGGCCCGGTCTCCCCGCAGCCCGCGCAGGTCCACGCGTCCAGCGGCGCGACCACGACGAGGTCGGGGGCCTTGCTGTGGCGTTCGGCGATCTGCCGTCGCCGCGCCTCGCTCAGCTCGGGCGAGAGCCAGTGGACGCGGAAGGCGCGCTCCAGGCTCTCGTCGCCCTCCTCCGTGAAGCGCAGGGGCCGCCGGTCGCGGGTGCCCGCCGTGTAGGCCGCCTCGCTCTCCAGCAGGTTCCTGGACAGGGCCCACGCGCGCAGATGCGACAGCGCCTCCTCCATCCGTACGGCGTCCACGGCGGCCAGCCGCTCCAGGCTGTCGGCGCGGCCCTGCCGCCAGGTCTCCACATGGCGGTCGTGCAGCCACCGCAGGCCGGTGAGGACGTCGATGGGGGTCACGTACCGGCGGGTGGCCAGGGCGATCTCCGCCGCCTGGGCCACCCGGCCGCCGAGCTTGCTGCGCATTCCGCCAAGCCTGCCCTATCCGGGCGAGCGCGTACGCCGGTTCACGGCGGCCAGCAGCCCCACGGCCACCAGGCTGGAGATCGTGGCCGACCCGCCGTACGACACGAACGGCAGCGGCAGCCCGGCGACCGGCAGCAGGCCCATGGTCATCCCCACGTTCACGAACGTCTGGAACGCCAGCCAGCACACCACCCCGCCGGCCACGGCCGTCCCGAACGGCGTGGGGCTCTTGGCCGCGATCCACAGGCCACGCCACAGCAGGGCGAGCATGAGCAGGATCACGCAGGCGGCGCCGACGAAGCCGAGTTCCTCGCCCGCGACCGTGAAGATGAAGTCGGTGTGCTGCTCGGGCACGAAGTGTCCCGCCGTCTGCTCGCCCTGGAACAGCCCCTTGCCCAGCAGGCCCCCTGAGCCGATCGCGATCCTCGCCTGGGTGGCGTTGTAGCCCATGCCCATCGGGTCGGCGTCCGGGTCGGCCAGCACCATCAGGCGCTGGAGCTGGTAGGGCCGGATGAGGTCGAGCCGCCACACCAGGAACAGCACGGCGGCCCCGGCGGCGGCGAACGCCGCGAACCACCTCTTGGGCGCGCCGGACACCGCGATCACGCCGACGGTCACCACCAGGAAGACGAGCGCGGTGCCGTAGTCGGGTTGCAGCGCGATCAGGCCGACCGGCAGCGCGGCGAGGCCCAGGGCGAGCAGCACCGCCCCGGCGCCCGGCCTGCGCTCGCCGTCGCGCGGCTCGCCGAGCGCCGTCGCCAGCGCGAGCACCATGGCCGCCTTGGCGATCTCGGACGGCTGGAACTGGAACCCGTCGCCGAACACGATCCACGCGTGCGAGCCGTTGACCGTACGGCCCAGCGGGGTCAGCACGGCGACCAGCCCGGCCAGCCCGAGCAGGTAAAGCACCGGCACGTAGGCCCGCAGCACCCGCAGGTCGATCCGCGAGACGGCCCACATGAGCACGAATCCGATGCCCACGCTGAGCGCCTGCCGCTGCGGCAGCGTCGAGCCCGGCTCGTTGCGGGTGGCCGACCACACGAGCAGCAGCCCGATGCCCGACAACGCGGCGGCGGGCAGCGCCAGCCCCCACGTGGGGGACAGGGCGAGGAGCGCCTGCGACCGGCGCCGGGTGGCCCGGCCCACCGGCAGCCGCACCGGCGCGGGACCGAGTGCCGTCATCGCGTGCCTCCAACCAGTCGGGCTCCAACCATTCGGGCTCCGGCCGCGAGGGCGCGCGGCGGGGCCGCGCCGGCGGGCGGTCGGCCGGTCACCGCCGGCCGTCCTTCTTGTGCTTCTTCCGGTCATGGGAGAGGGCGGCGATGCCCTCCCAGATCTCCCGGGCCGCGGGGGCCGCCGTGCTCCCGCCCGTGCCGCCCTGCGAGACGACGACCACCACGACGTACTTGGGCTTCTTCAGGGGCCCGAAGGAGGCGAACCACGAGGTGTCCTGCCTGCCGTACGCCTCGGCGGTGCCGGTCTTGCCCGCGATCGGCAGCCGCTCGAACGCGTACCCGTCGAACGCCCCCGCGGCCGTGCCCGAGCGCGGCACGTCGGCCAGCGCGTCGCGGATGAACCGCAGCGTCTTGCGGGACGCGCCGACCTTGCCCACGACGGGCGGGGTGATCGTGCGGACCACGGTGCCGTCGGGCCGCACGATCCGCTTGCCGATCCTGGGGCTGAAGACCTTGCCGCCGTTGGCGAGGGCGGCGTATCCCCGGGCGAGCTGGAGCGGCGTCACCAGCACGTCGCCCTGGCCGATCGAGAAGTTGGCCGCGTCACCGGCCCACCAGACCCCGCCGGAGCGGCAGTTGTCGGCGGCGATCGCCTTGAGGTAGGCCGCCCGCTTGCGGTCGGTCATCTCCGGATAACCGGTCTTGGCCCGGCGGCAGGAGTCGGCTCTGGTCCGCTCCCAGTTGGCCTTCTTCCAGGCGCGGCCGGGCACCCTGCCCGCCGCCTCGTGCGGCAGGTCGACGCCGGTGGCGGTGCCGAAGCCGAACTCCTCCGCCATCGCCCGCATCGGGTCCTTGGGCCGTTTGACCGGCGCGAGCCCGCCGTCGCGCAGCCACATCTTCTCCGCGAAACGGTAGAAGATCGTGTCGCACGACACCACCAGGGCCTGGTGCATGTCCATCCGGCCGAGTTCGGCGCTCTCGAAGTTGTGGAACACCCGGCCGCCGATCTTGTAGCCGCCGGGGCAGTCGTAGGAGGCGCGCAGAGAGTAGCCCGCCTTCGCCGCGGCGGCGGTCGAGGTCACCTTCCACGTCGAGCCGGGCGGCCACTGCCCCTGCACGGCGGCGCTGACCAGCGGCAGGTTCTCGTAGTCGCGCTGCGAGATGCCCTCGGCCCACACGCCCGGGTCGTAGGTGGGATAGTTGGCGATCGCCGTCACCCGCCCGGTCTTCGCCTCCAGCACCACCGCCGCGCCGCTGTCGGCGGGCTCGCCCCGCTTGCGCGCGGCGGTCACCGCCCGGGCCAGCGCCCGCTCGGCCGTCTCCTGGACGCGCGCGTCGATGCTGGTCACCAGCGTGTCCCCGGCGACGGCGGCCTCCTCGCGGACCAGGCCGGTGACCTTGCCCGTGCTGTCCACCGCCATCTGCCTGATGCCGGTCCGTCCGGACAGTTCGCGGTCGTACTCCGCCTCCAGGCCGTCGCGGCCGATCAGCTCCCTGCCGCCCGCGGGGTCGTCCGGGGAGGGCGGCTGCAGGTAGCCGAGCATGTGCGCCCCGGCCGAGCCGAGCGGGTAGGTCCTGACCGGCCGCAACGCCGTGCTGACCCCGGGGAACTCGCTCTGCCGCTCGGCGATCCACAGTGCCGTGCGCACGCTCACGTCGTCGGCCACGACGATGGGCTGGTAGGGCGAGCCGGGCCAGCACGGCCGGGGTACGTCCCTGCCGCACAGCCGGGCCCGGTCGGCGATCTCCTGGTACGGCCGGCCCAGCGCCGCCGCGAGCCGGGTCAGCACGTCCTTCCCGCCGTCGGGCTGGTGGATGAGGGCCATGTAGTCCACCGACACCTGCGGTTTGGTCTCGTTGGCCACCAGCGGCCGGCCGTTCACGTCGAGGATCTGCCCCCGCACGGGCGGCAGGACGACCGAGCGCACCCGTGCCTCCGTGGCCGCCTTCACGTACGACGGCCCGGTGACGACCTGCAGGTGCCACAGGCGGCCGAGCAGGGTCAGCATGAGCGCGGTCACCACGACGAACACGAGCGTGAGGCGGCCGCGGTGGGCACTTCTACGCAAGCCGCCTCCCTGGCGGATACGGATCGCGTGGCCGGTGGCGTGGTCCGCGCCCCCGTCCGAACGACCGGCGGCGGGGCGGCAGGGAGAGCGCCGCGGTCACGAGCACGGCCAGGCCCGTGGTCCAGGCGAGGACGCCGGGCGCGAGCGCCGTTCCCCAGGGCGTCCCGTCGAGCAGGGCCGCGAGCACGCCCGCGGCGAGCGTCGCGCCCAGGGCCACGGCGGCGGCGACGGCGGCGCGCCGCCCGGCGCCGGCGTCCTCGGGGATCCGCGCGCACACCCACCCGGCCAGGCACATGACCAGGGCGAGCCGTCCGATGGTGTGGTCGGCGGGCGGCGCGACGTCGGCGGCCAGGCCCGCGGCGAAGCCCAGCGACGCCCCCGCCCCCGGCCGCAGCATCGGCGCGAGCGCGATCACGCCGATCAGCACGATGTCGGGCCCGCCGCCGGGTAACGCCAGCCCGTTGACCACGGAGACCTGGAGCACCGGCGCGAGGAGGACGACGAGCACGGACAGGACGACCGCCCTCATCACGCCGCCTCCGGCTTCTCCGCGCCGCCCTTGTCAGCGCCGCCCTTGTCCGATTTCTTCTTGTCTGAACTGCCCTTTTCCTTGTCGCGCTTCGCGGGGTCCTTGCCGCCCGCCGCGTCCACCGCCGGGGTGGCGTCGTCCGGCAGCGGCCCGAGGACCACGGTGACGAGGCCCAGCGCGGTGAACCGGGCGAAAGGCCGCACGAGCGCCGTCCTGGTCAGCGCGTCCGACGCCGGCTCCGCCTCGACCACGGTCCCGATCGGCACGTCCGGCACGTACGGCCGCATGTCGCGCGAGCCCAGCGTCACCACCCGGTCGCCCGGTTTCACCTCGGCGGCGGGGTTGAGCAGGCTCAGCCGCAGCAGTCCTCGCTCGGGGACGCCCGTCACCAGGCCGACCTCCCGCGAGCCCTCGAGCCGTGCGCCGATCGAGGCGCCGGCGGCGGTGGCGAGCTGGACCGTCGCCGTACCGGGACCGGACCGCAGGACCCGGCCGACGAGGCCGTCGCCGTCGAACACGGTCATGTCCTGGCCCACGCCGACCTCGGAGCCCGCGTCGACGGTGACCGTGCCGTCCCTGCCGAAGCCGACCACGTGGGCGGGGACGGCTTGGTAGCCGTCCGCGGGAGCGGGGGAGGAGGCCACGCGGCGGGCGGCGAGCAGTTCGGCGCGCAGCCGGGCGTTCTCGGCTTCGAGTTCCGCCACGTTGCGCTCTCCGCGCGCCCATCGGAGGCCGGCGGACGTCGCGTCCTCCAGCCCGCCGTACGTGGCCGACCCGAAGGCCCGCAGCGGGCCGAGCGGCGTCAGGGTGTCGGTGACGATCAGGGCGACGGAGGCGAGCGCCAGCAGCGCCGGCACCCGGCGACCGGCCCTCATCGACGCGTTTCTGGGACGAACACGTCCTGCATCTCGTCGAAGCGCTCGACGCACCGGCCCGCGCCCAGCACGACCGACTGGAGCGGCTGGTCGACGAGGTTGATCGGCATGCCGACGGCCTCTCCGAGCCGATCGGCCAGCCCGTCGAGCAGCGCGCCGCCGCCGGTCAGCACGATGCCGTTGTCGATGAGATCGCCCGCGAGCTCGGCCGGGCACTGGTCCAGCGTGCTCTGCACGGCGTCGACGATCGTCTGGACCTGGTCCTCGATCGCGTCCCTGACCTGGGCTCGGTTGATCGTCGCCGTCTTGGGCAGGCCGGTCACCAGGTCGCGGCCACGGACCGGCATCGAGGTGTCGTCGTCGCCGCCCGGCAGCGCGCTGCCCATCTTGATCTTGATGTGCTCGGCGGTGCGCTCGCCGAGCATCAGGGAGTACTCCTTCTTCACGTAGTTGACGATCGCCTCGTCCAGTTCGTCACCGCCGACGCGTACGGACTTCGAGACGACCACCCCGCCGAGCGAGACGATCGCGACCTCCGTGGTGCCGCCGCCGATGTCCACGACCATGTTGCCGGTCGTGTCGCCCACGTTGAGCCCTGCGCCGATCGCCGCCGCCATCGGCTCCTCGATGATGTGGACGCGGCGGGCGCCCGCCTCGTACGCCGCCTCCCTGACCGCGCGCTGCTCCACGCTCGTGGTGCCGCTCGGCACGGCGACGACGATCCGGGGTTTGGCCAGATAGCGGTTCTTGTGCGCCACCTGGATGAAGTGCCGCAACATGCGCTCGGCCGCGTCGAGGTCGGCGATCACACCGTCCTTGAGCGGACGCAGCGTGGCGATGTGGGGCGGGGTCCGCCCGATCATCTCCTTCGCCGCGGTCCCGACCGCCACGATCCTGTCCGTGTGCAGATTGATCGCCACCACCGAGGGCTCGTCGAGGACGACGCCCTTCCTGCGCACGTACACGAGCGTATTGGCGGTGCCGAGATCGACCGCCATGTCCCGGCCGAGCAATCCCCACGGGAAACCCATCGCCGACCAGCTTTCAGAGAGGAGGGAGAGCACGCGTGATCGCTGCCCGACGGCCCCGCCTCTAAACGGAACGGTCCCTTCCGTACGAACCGGACACGCTAGGCGAGGCTGAGATAGAGGTCTCTCGCCAGCTTCGTCACCCGCTCCGCCGACTTCGTGAAGGACGCCCCCGAGGGCTGCAGGGTGAGAACCACCATGATCAGCCGGTCGCCGATCACGCCAGTAGTGTGGAGCACGGGACGGCCGAAATCAACCGGGTTGCCGCCCATTGTGACCGCCCCGATACGGTACGACGCCACCGTAGAACGGACGCACCTGACCGGTGGAGTCGCGCCGTAACCCGACCAGCCCTGCTTGATCGCCCAGGGCCGGGGCGCGGCGCGCGGAATGCCGAAATACTGGTCGAAGCCGTCGCTCGCGCACTTCGACGCCTTACGCAGTTCGCCGAGGACGAAGTCGCGGACGCGGGGTTCGGCCCGCCGCAGCAGATACCGGTAGACGAGCGCGATGTCGGCCGCGCTGATCGCGGTGTATCCCCAGAATCCCGGTTTGGCGGCGGGCGGCGGGGCGGTTTCGGCCAGGCCGATCCGGCGGGCCACGCGGCGGACGATCTCGCCCTGGCCGCCGCGCCGCCACAGGGCCGTCGCCGCGTCGTCGTCGCTGCCGCGCAGCATGCGCGTCAGGAGCGCCCTGTCCCCGGCGGGGACGGCCCCCCTGCGCCGCTCCAGGTAGTCGACGGCGATGAGGATCTTCACCACCGACGCCGACCTGAACCGGTGGTGCTGCCGCGCCTGAGCGACCGTCTTACCCGTGGTCACGTCGACCACGGCGTACCCCGCCGTCACTCCGGTCGGCACCGGCACCGGCTTCGCGGACACGGGTTTAGCGGACAGGGGGTTCACGGACGCTGGGTTCGCGGCCGATCCGGCCGCCGCGGATCCCGAGGTCGCCGCGCCGGATCCCGGCGTCACCTGGGCAGGGGCGGCTTCGCGCGTGCCTGCCGCGCCGCCACCCGCTGCCGTGCTGACCCCCGTGGTGCCGCCCGGGGAGCAGCCGGTCAGCAGCGCCGGGAGGGCCGCGGCAACGACCAGGAGTGCGGCGGTTCTCGATCGCGTCACCCGACCATGCCTACCAGATCACGCTTTTTCAGGATGCGTGTTTCCGGCCGCGCGTGTTTCCGGCAGCTCAGGGGGCGGGAGGCGCGGCGGGCGGGCTCGGCCGGCGGCCGTCGAGGAGGGGCTGTCTCGGGTCCCAGCGGGTGCCATCGGCGGCGTCCGCGCGGCGGCGGGCGATCGCCGACAGCGCCTCCAGGACGACCCGGTTGCCGAGGTACGCAGTGATGTCCGCGTGGTCGTACGGCGGGGCCACCTCGACGATCTCCAGGCCGACGACGGGCAGTTCGTAACAGGTCCTGCGCACGGCGTCGAGAAGCTGGCGGGCCGACAGGCCGCCCGGCTCCGGCGTGCCCGTGCCCGGCGCGTGGCCGGGGTCGCAGACGTCCACGTCCACCGACAGGTAGACCCCGTCGCAGTCGTCGAGCGCGATCGCGTACGCCTCGGAGAGGCACTCGTCGAGGCCCCTTGCCACGATCTCGGTCATCTCGTACGACCGCATGCGCTGCCCGGCCATCCAGTCGAGGATGTCGGGCCCAGGCCAGTAACCCCGCAGCCCGACCTGCAGGAAACGGTCGCCCCGGATGGCGCCCGACTCGATGAGCCGCCGCATCGGCTGCCCGTGGCCGTGCAGGTGGCCGAACTCGATGTCGCCCGTGTCGGCGTGCGCGTCGAAGTGGATCATCGAGATCCGGCCGAAGCCGTGGTGACGGGCGACGCCGGTCGCGTCGGGCAGGGCGATCGTGTGGTCGCCGCCGAGAACGACGGGGATCGCCCCGGATGCCGCGATCGTGGCGACCGCGTCCTCGATCGCGCGCAGGCTGCCCTCGATGTCGCCGGCGTAGGTCTCCACGTCCCCGGCGTCCAGCACCCGCAGGTCCTTCAGCGCGTCCACGCGCAGCGCGAGGCTGGGGCGGGAGCCGTCGTGGGGGAGATAGCAGGTCTGGCGGATGGCGTTCGGGCCGAAGCGCGCACCCGGGCGGTGGGAGGTGCCGCCGTCGAACGGCGCGCCGAGGATGACCACGTCGGCGTCCGCGTAGCCGGCAGGGTCGTCGAGGTCGCACCGTTCGACGCCGAGGAACGTGATGTCGGGGCCGAACATCTGGCCGTAGCGGGACAATCCAACTCCTGACGAATAACCGGTTTTACCAGGCATTACATGCTATTGGCCGACAGCTCGGGTGTTGGACGGGCGTCGACGAGGAACTCGTCGAGCAGACCGGGGGTGCCCGCCGCGGCCAGGCGCAGCACCTCGCCGAGGCCGGCGTCGCGCACCTGGTAGCCCTGCTTGCCCGCCGCGGTGGTCGCCGTCAGCGTCGCCAGGCGGGCCCGGCGCTGGAAGAACGACCGCTGGATGTTCCAGCCGATGACGCCGTCGCACTCCAGCGCCACCCGCCGGCGCACGATCGAGCCCCAGCGGGTGACCAGATAACCGGAGGTCAGCGCGTGGCCAAGCGAGCGGTAGCGGTCGGCGGCCAGCAGGGCCGTCAGCGGCAGCAGGGCG
Organism: Microbispora sp. H11081; assembly: GCF_012999535.1. Classification (GTDB taxonomy): domain Bacteria; phylum Actinomycetota; class Actinomycetes; order Streptosporangiales; family Streptosporangiaceae; genus Microbispora. Next base: position 215,148 of record NZ_JABBWV010000009.1, on the reverse strand, counting down.
GCGGCGGTGAGCCACGTCCACGAGGGCAGGCCGGCCCACCGCCACGACGCGAGCAGCGCGGCCAGCACCAGCGCGTGCACGCCGTACGCGCGGGTGAACCTGCGGCGCAGCGCGGCCGGGCCGTGCGCGGTCAGCGGCGCGGTGACCGGGGAGACAGCGGGGTCGTGGGCGGCCTCGCCGGTGCCGTCGCCGGTGCCGTCGCGCACGCCGGGGGAGACGCGGGGGAGCACGAGGCCGGCCACCGCCACGGCCTGCTCGCGGGGCGCGGGCGGCAGCAGCAACGACCCGCCGCGCTGGGCGCCCTGCGCCGCGCGCAGGCCGGTCGTCACCGCCGACAGGCGGGCCCCGCGCACGGCCCGCAGCAGCAGCGGCTCGCTGATCTCGACGCCACGCAGCCGCCGTTCCTCGATGGTGGTGGCCCGCGTGGTCAGCAGCCCCCGGGTCACGTGCAGGGTGCCCTCGGCCTGCCGGGTCAGCCGGAAGTTGCCGAAGGCCACCACATAGCCGAGCGTGGAGGCGACGCTCACGAACACGACCAGCACGAGCACCACCGTCGCGATCTCCAGCGGGAGCGACAGCGCGCTGAACCACCGCCAGGTCTCCCTGACCGGCCCGACCCGGCCGAGGTCGACGTTGCCCTCGGAGACCAGGCGGGACACGAAGCCGGCGACGACGCCCACGGTGACCAGTCCGGACATGGTGAACGGCCCGAACCTCACCCACTCGGGGCGCATCCGCGCGAGTTCGTGCTCCGCCGCCGGGGTGCTCCCGGCGGGAGGCGTCGAGTCGAGCGGCTCGGCGGAGGTGACCGGGGAGCGGCGCAGCAGTTCCACGCGCAGGCGGGCGGCCTCGGCGGCGGCCAGCGCGTCGAGCTTGAGCCGGCCCTCGTGCCTGCGCTCCGACGTGCCCGTGCCCACCTCCACCCTGGCCAGGCCGAGCACGCGGTGCAGCACGTGGGAGGTGACGTCCACGGTGCGGACACGGTCGCGGGGCACGGTGAGCACCTTGCGGGTCAGCAGGCCGCGGCGGACCCGCACGTGCTCCGGGGTGATCCGATAGGTCGTGGTGAACCAGCGCAGCACGCCGAGCACGACCATGACTCCCACGCCGGCGATGCTCCACAGGTGGCCCTTCCCGCCGCTGCTCGACCCCGCGACCAGCAGGCCGAGCAGCGCCGGGGCGGCCCGTACGACCTCCTGGACGGGGTGGACCACCAGCATGCGCGGGCTCAGCCGGTGCCAGACCGGTTCCTCGACGGGGTCGATCATGTGGCGTCACCCACCGTGGCCTGCGCGGTGGCCGTGAGCTCGGCGACCAGGCGCTGGGCGGTGTCGCGGTCGAGGCCGGCGATCTTGATCGGGCCCGCGGCGGAGGCGGTCGTCACGGTGACGTTGGCCAGGCGGAAGAGCTGCTCGAGCGGGCCGCGCTCGCTGTCCACGGTCTGGATGCGCGAGACGGGCGCGATGCGCCACTCCTGCTTGAACCACCCTGCCTGGGTGAACACGGCCGTGGACGTGGCCTCCCAGCGGTGCACTCGGTAGCGCCATCGCGGCATGACCGTGACGTGCGCCACCGCGGCGACGGCCGTGACAACCAGAGCGGTCACGTGCGCGGTGAGGGAGACGGCGTTCTCGTCGTCGGCCACGAGCCAGAACACATGGGCGGCGACGATGACGAGCCAGCCGAGGGCGGCCCGGGAGGCCCAGTACCAGACGGCGGTACGGCTTACGCGGTGCCGGGGGGATCGGAGGGTCGGGGTGTCCACGTCCCAACTCTGCCCGATCGTCCGTGTTCCGGCGCAGCGACGCATATCCCGTCCTCGCCGGGACAAATGTCATGGCCCGTGCTCGGCCGTAGATCGGACGGCCCTTCCGGCCAGGGCGAGGCGGCTCTACGAGCTCGACGCCGGGCGGCTCACCGAGCTCTCCGCATGGCTCGGCCAGTTCGTCCGGCCCCTCGGCTGGGAGCACCGCCTCGACGCGCTGGAGACGGAGGTCTACCGGAACCGGCGCGAACGCCGTGCGCGCAGCGCGGCCGGCCAAGCGAAAGAGAACACCGCGTGAACCGACCCCCCACCGGCGAGATCGGCCCGGGCTGGGAGTACTACCTGGACATGCTCGTGGCCGCGCGCGACGGCTCACCCAGGCCGGACTTCGCCGCCTACTATCCCGAGATGCGGCCCTACTACGCCGGACTGCCCGCCCGGACGTGAGGGCCCCCGGTTCCTGACGTAGGGCCTCAGAGTGCGGCCAGGAGGCGGTGGACGTGGGAGAGCGGGTCCGCGCCCACCGGGCGGACGGCGACCGTGGTGACGCCCGCCTCCCACAGCGCCCTGACCAGCGCGCCCGCCTCCTCCGGCGAGCCCGCCGCCATGACGACCTCCTCCGGCGGCACCCGCAGGAACGCCGCCTGCTCCTCCGCCGCGGGCCGCATGGCCAGGCGGGCGTCGTCGCCGACGTGGAGGTAGACGAACGCCACCACCTCGTGGTCGCCGGTCGCGCCGATCCGCTCGACGATCGCCCGCACCTGCTCGGGGCCGAGTCCCTCGGGGAGGATCGTGCCCTGGGCCACCCGCCCGGACAGGGCCAGCGAGCGCGGGCTCACCACGCCGGCGAGGACGGGCGGCGGCTCGGCCGGAGGGTGGACGAGACGGACGCCGTCCAGACGCACCTCGCGTCCGTCCAGGGTGACGGTCTCGCCACGCAGCAGCGCCCGTACGGACGTGATGGTCTCCTCAAGCAGCGACATCGGCGACGAGGCGGCGGCGCCGGCCTGGCGCATCCAGTCCTGCACGCCGTGCCCGATGCCCGCGGCGAGCCGTCCGGGGTGGAGGCGGGCCAGGTTGGCCAGTTCCATCGCCAGCAGCATCGGATTGCGCAGCGGCGCCGGGGCGATGCCGATGCCCACGCGCAGGCGCGTGGTCGCGGCCAGCGCCGTCGCGGCCGAGGAGATCGCGCCCGTCCAGCCGAGGTCCTCCACCACCCACAGGTCGGAGACCGCCGTGCCGTCGAGTTCCCCGGCGAACGCGGGGAGCGATTCCGGCGGGAGACCGCGGTCGAAGACGACTCCAATCCTCACGGGTGGCCCTCCAGGTCGTGCGTGATCGGCGCTACGGCGTTCCGAGTATCCAGGACCGTGAGACGCGTCGCACACGGGGGCCGTACGGGTGTGAGGCGGCGCGGGCAGGGCAGAGCGGACGTGAGGGTGCGAGAGGGGCCGGGCCCGCGAAGGGCCCGGCCCGCATCACGGGGTCGCCGCGGAGCGGATCACTCGCCCTCGGCGGGACGGTTGGCCTTCTTGGCCTGCTTGGCCGAGCGGGCTTCCTTGATGGCCGTCTTCTTCGCCTTGCCGGTGGACTTCGCCGGCTTCTTCTTCTGAGCGTCGTCAGCCATGATCCCCCCGGATGTACGAGGATGCGCCCTGTATGCGCATCTGGGGGGATTGGTACCCAAGAGGGCGGTGTGGCATCCGGTCCGGTACGGGCCCGCGCCACCGAGGGGACGCGGGCCGAACAGAGCGGGGGAGTGGGGGTCAGACCATCTGGTGCTGTTCCGAGCTGAGCGGGGCGGCGATGTCCTCCAGCGAGCGCCGGGCCGCCTCCACGCCCATGAACCACTGCGTCAGCCCGGCCGCGATCATCAGGACGGCGCCGATGACGTAGCCGACGACGACGTTGCCGACGACCCCGCTCTCCACCAGTCGGCCGAAGAGCACGGGGCCGATGATGCCGCCGAGGCCGGTGCCGACCGCGTAGAACAGCGCGATCGCCAGGGCCCTGGTCTCCATCGGGAAGATCTCCGACACGGTCAGGTAGGCGCTGCTCGCCCCCGCGGAGGCGAAGAAGAACACCACCATCCAGCAGGCCGTGAGGGTCGCCGGGCTCAGCACCTCCGCGTTGAACAACGCGGCCGTGCCCAGCAGGAGCAGGCCGGACAGCACGTAGGTGCCCGCGATCATGGTCCGGCGGCCGATCGTGTCGAAGAACCGGCCGAGCAGGACAGGGCCGAGGAAGTTCCCGATGGCGATCGGGATGAGATACCACGGCGTGGTGCCGTCCGGCACCTTGAAGAAGGTCGACAGCACCAGCGCGTACGTGAAGAAGATCGAGTTGTAGAGGAACGCCTGGCCGATGAACAGGGCGAGGCCGACGGTCGTGCGCTTGGGGTAGCGGCGCAGCAGCGTCGCGGCCACCTCCGTCAGCGGGGTGCGCTCCCGCTGGGTGATCCTGATCTCCCCGTGCGCCGGTTCGAGCGTCTTGCCGCTCTCCTCGCGGACCTTCCTCTCGATGTCCGCGACGATCTCCTCGGCCTCGCGTTCGCGGCCGTGGATGAACAGCCAGCGCGGGCTCTCCGGCACCGTACGGCGGACCAGCAGGATGCCCACGCCGAGGACGGCGCCCATGCCGAACAGCAGGCGCCAGCCGAGATCGGCCGGCAGCAGGCCGGTGTCGAGCGCCGGGATCGCGATGAGCGCGCCGAGCGCGGTGCCCAGCCAGAAGGAGCCGTTCACGACCAGGTCGACGGTGCCGCGTACGCGGGCCGGGATGAGTTCGTCGATCGCCGAGTTGATCGCGGCGTACTCGCCTCCGATGCCGGCGCCGGTGAAGAACCGGCAGAGGTAGAAGTACCAGGCGTCGTGGGCGAAGGCCGTGGCCACGGTGGCGGCCAGGTAGAGGGCGAGGGTCGCCAGGAAGAGTTTCTTGCGCCCGAACCGGTCGGTCAGGTGGCCGAAGAAGAGCGCGCCGAGACAGGCTCCCGCGACGTAGACGCCCGCGGCGATCCCGACCTCGCTGTCGGTGAGTCCCAGCCCGCTGTCCGGATCCGTGATCCGGGGGCCGATGACTCCCACGATGGTCACTTCGAGCCCGTCGAGGATCCAGACGGTGCCGAGGCCGATGAGCACGAGCCAGTGCCAGCGGGCCCAGGGGAGTCGATCAAGCCGCGCGGGAATGTCGGTACTTATTTGCGCCATATCGTCCCCTTCTTCGGAAGATATGGCGCCCGTCTACCCCGTATCGGGCCGGAAATTCGTTCCGCTTCTCACGGATACCGGCCGCGGGTTGTGCGAACCGGTTCAGGCCGTCCTCGTGCCCTCGCTCTCCACATCCCTCGGCGGCGGCACCGCGGCGTCGTGCCCGAGCTCGAACCACACGCAGACTCCGGTGCGGCTGGCCGACACGCCCCACCGCCGGGTGAACAGGTCCACGAGATGGACGCCACGGCCCGGCGTCAGCTCCGGGGACGTCCAGCACCCGCACCCCTGGGTGGACAACGTGACGCGGGCCCCGCCGGGCGTGACCAGCACCGCCACGCCGTACCCGGGGGGACGCCCGCACGAGACGGCGTGCCGCAGCGACTCGGCGACCAGCTCGCCGATCAGCTGCACGGCGTCGTCGCGACAGGGGTGGCCGTCACCGAGACTGCTCGCCACGAACCGGCGGGCGGCCCGCACCTGGGAGGGGGCTCCCGAGAAGGGACGTGAGATCGCGATTCTCCCCGAGAGGTTGAGAATTGTCATCCCGTGATAACTCCCTGTGCACCCGTCTATGGATGGCGATTCGAGGTCCGTGCAAGACTTCGTTCATCCTGCACTTTGCAAAACGGCTACGCAATATGGCGAATGCACGATGGCATAGATTCCTTTTGCGGCGAAAGAGACAGTGAAGGAGATGGCAGCGGCGATGAGGGGACTCGTACCGGCGGACGACCTGGCGTGCGCGGTCTGGCGCAAGGCGGGGCGCTCGAACACCGCCGGCGACCAGTGCGTGGAGGTGGCGCGTCTGTGCGACGGCGTCGCCGTACGCGACTCGAAGGATCCCCAGGGGCCACGGCTGATGTTCACCCCCGGCGAGTGGGAGGCGTTCATCGAAGGGGTGAAGGGCGGGGAGTTCGACCTGGCCTGAGGCCTTCGTCGTGTACGTCCTGTCCTGTCGCGCGTTGCCGCGCTGGGCGGCCTCGGGCCGTTCGAGGGCTTCGCGGGCCTGGTCCGGTATGGCGGGCGATTCACCGGGCAGGAGACCTGCATGCGGCAAGAAGACGACCGATACATCGATACCGAGGACGAGCCGGACATCGCCGGCGAGTGGACTCCGTCCGCCACGGACCCGCCCAACGCGGAGCCGGACGACAAGAACCCCGACGAACGCTGGGACAAGCCCACCGAGGTATGAGGGAGGATCTCATGACCATGGGAGTCGACCCGCGGGACCTGGGCGACGAGGACCTGGTCCGCGAGCTGCGGCACCTGCACGAGACCCGATCGGAGGCGTTCTTCCACGGGTCGGACGACGCGCTGGAGCGCCACACCTCGCGTACGCAGGAGCTGGAGGCCGAATACCTCCAACGCAACCCGGACCGGCAGGTCGATCCGGAGCGGCTGCGTGAGGGGGCGAGACAGCGGAGTGCCTGACGAAAAGAGCCTGCAGGACGCCCAGGAGATGACGTCGGCGGAGATGACGGTCTACGAGGCCGTCGCCGCCCTGAACGTGAAGGAACAGGCCGCGACCGTCGCGGAGATCGCCGGGATGACCGGGCTCCCCGAGGACGACGTACGGCGGTGCCTCGACGACCTGGCCGCAGGCGGCAGGCTGGTGCCAGAGGGCGGTGCCTACCTCCTCGGCGACCACGACTGGGGCCTCGAATACTGACGCCGCCGCCGCTCGGCCGTCGGCGCGGGCGGCAGGCGGGCAGCGGAGGTCAGGAGCAGGCGGAGGCGAGCTGCTGTGTCGCCTCTGTCGTCTTCTGGCCGAACTCGGCGAGCTTGGTCGCGGCGTTCGGGTCCGTGAGGTCGAGCTTGAAGGAGCCCCACGAGTCCGCCATGCCGGCCAGGGCCACCTGCAGGTCGCCGTCGGCCTTGCCCGACAGCTCATCAAGCCGCGCGGCGAGGTCGCTGGTCGCGGTGTTGATGCCCTTGAGGTCGCCCGCCGCGGCCGCGGCCTTGGTGCTGTAGTCCGTGAACGCCTTCGTCGCCTCTTCGCAGACGGCCGCCCGGCTCCCGCCGCAGGCGGTGGCAAGGCCGAGAAGGGCGGACACCGCGACGACGGCGAGGCTGTTCCTGATGATGTTCATGATGCCTTCCTGAGTGTTCTCTGACGCGGCAGACACTAGGAATGGCCTCTTTCAGCGGGCTTTCAGGCCGCTTGCACCCGTGAGACTGATCATCCTCGGACCGGCACGTCCGCATCGTATGCTTGCGGCCATGACGCGACGGCTTGCGGAGGTTGCGAAGAAGGTCGGAGTCAGCGAGGCCACGGTGAGTCGCGTCCTCAACGGCAAGACCGGGGTCTCCGAGGCCACCAGGGAGGCCGTGCTGACGGCCCTCGACGTGCTCGGTTACGAGAGGCCCACGCAGCTGCGCGGCGAGCGCGCCCGCCTGGTCGGGCTCGTCCTCCCCGAGCTGCAGAACCCCATCTTCCCGGCGTTCGCCGAGGTCGTCGGTGGGGCGCTGGCCCAGCAGGGGTTCACTCCCGTGCTGTGCACGCGTACGGTCGGCGGGATCTCCGAGGCCGACTACGTCGACCTGCTGCTGCAGCAGCAGGTGTCCGGCGTGGTGTTCGCCGGTGGGCTCTACACGCAGAGCGGCGTCGTCCACGCGCACTACCTGCGGCTGGTCGAGCGGCGGTTACCCACCGTGCTGGTCAACGCGGCCGCCGATCACTGGGACTTCCCCCGCGTCTCCTGCGACGACACGATCGCGGTGGAGCAGGCGCTCGGCCACCTGCGCGCGCTCGGCCACCAGCGGATCGGTCTCGTCGTCGGCCCGGCCGACCACATGCCGTCCGCCCGGAAACTGGAGGCGTTCCGCGCGGCGGGCGGCGAGCTGGTCGAGCACACCATGCACTCGCTGGAGGGCGGCCACGCGGCGGCGCTGAAGCTCGTACGGCAGGACGTCACCGGCATCATCTGCGGCAGCGATCCGCTGGCCCTCGGGGCCATCCGCGCGGCGCGGCGGGCCGGTCGGCGGGTGCCCCAGGACGTGTCCGTCGTCGGCTACGACGACTCCGCGCTCATGACCTGCGTCGACCCGCCCCTGACGACGGTGCGCCAGCCGATCGAGGCGATGGGCAGGGCCGCGGTGGAGCTGCTGGTCAGCCAGATCGAGGGCGCCGCCGTCGCGACGGGCGAGCTGCTGTTCGAGCCGGAGCTCGTCGTCCGCTCCTCCACCGGCCGGGTCGGCGTCCCCGTCACCTGAGCACGTCATGCCGGACGCGGACCCCGGAGGAGGAGGCGTCCACTCCTCCTCCGGGCGTCCCGCTCCGGGCTACGAGGCGTAGGCCTCGAACTCGGAGATCTGCGCGGCCGGCCAGCCGGTGTTGCCGGTGACGTTGAGCCGCAGGTAGCGCCGGGCGCCGGTGGGCACGGTGACCGTGACGGTGTTGCCGGTCGCGGGGTCGAATGTGCGGCCGGCCGAGGCGGACAACGTGGTGTAGTTCGTGCCGTCGACGCTGCCGAGGACCGCCAGCGTCTGGGTGCGGGTGGCCCAGGCCGCGCTGGGCGGCAGCTTGAGCACCACCCGGCCGACCGTGAAGGACGCGCCGAGATCGACGGTCAGGGTCTGGGGGAAGGCGTTGCCGGCCGACTCCCAGTAGGTCGATGCGTTCCCGTCGGCGGCGTTGCCCGCGACGTACACGTCGGTGTGACTGCTCGCGCTGACCGCCTTGCCCGCGGCGAGATTCCCCGTGGGCAGCGGACTGGGGGAGGCGCTGGGCGACGGTGACGGGCTCGGGGTGCCCGCGGTGCCGTACACCTCGAAGGCCGACAACTGCGCGGCCGGCCAGCCGGTGTTGCCGGTGACCGTCACCCGGACGTGGCGGACGCCCGCGCCGCCGAGCGGGATGGTCACCGTGTTGCCGGTGGCGGGGTCGAAGGTGCGGGCCGCCGAGGCGGACAAGGTGCTGTAGTTCGTGCCGTCGACGCTGCCGAGGACCGCCAGCGTCTGGGTGCGGGTGGCCCAGGCCGCGCTCGGCGGCAGCTTGAGCACCACCCGCTGGACCGGCGTCACCGCGCACAGGTCCACGGTGATCGACTGCGGGAAGGCGTTGTTTGCCGACTCCCAGTAGGTGTTCGCGTCGCCGTCGGTCGCGTTCGCCGCGACGTACGACTGGGTGTTGCTCGTCGCCGTGGCCGCCTTGCCCCTGGCGAGGTCGCCGCTGCCGGGAGCGCAGCCCGTCGGGCCGGGCGACGGGGAAGGGCTGGGCGACGATGAGGGGCTGGGTGAGGCGGACGGCGACGGGCTCGGGCTGGGGCTCGGGTCGCCGCCCTCGTAGATGTAGTTCGGCGTGGGCCACTGGCCGGTGCAGGTGGTGGAGCTCAGGCTCCAGCCGGAGTTGCCGCTGCCGTAGGTGGGGGCGAAGCCGGTGCCGACGCAGTTGTGGATGGCCACACCCGCGCCGATGCGGGCCGCCCTGACGTTGGTGAAGGTCGCCTTCGCCGCCGCCTGCGCCTGGATCATGTACGTCCCGGTGCCGTCGATGTTCACGTTCGAGAAGTTGACGGTCTGGGTGCTGCCCTCGATGAACTGGATGGCCTCGTAGGAGCTGTCGATGATGTCGGTGTCGGTCACGTTGATCGTCGCGTTGACCGGCTCGTTGAGGGCGTCGAACCAGATCGCGCCGACGCCGAAGTTCCAGTTGTAGTCGCTGTTGCCGGCCCGGATGAGCGTGTTGCGGGCGACCGTGATCGTGCCGGCCACGGCGGTGCCCTGACCGGAGTTCACTCCGGGGTAGCGGTTGGCGACGTGGATGCCGCCGCCGTTGGTGACCGTGTCGCTCACCACGTTGTCGGTGATCTTTATGTCCCGGCCGCCGTACGTCACGATGTTGTTGGCCAGGACCGGCGCGACGACCGTGTTGAACGTGAACGAGTTGTTCACGTTGGCGATCCGGTCGGGCCACATCGCCAGGCCGTCGTCGCCCGCGTTGCGGACGAACGTGTTGGTCACCATGGAGTTCGTGACCCCGGTGTGGAAATTCACCCCGTCGGCCGTCTGGTCGAGGACGCGGCTGTTCTTCAGCGTGAAGCCGTCCATCGGGCCGTCCATCCAGGCGCCGACCTTGGTGTGCTGGATCCACAGGTTGTCGACCACGGAGTCGGTCATCGCGCCCCCGAGGGCGTTGACCTGGTCCTCGTCCACCCGCTCCGTGATGTCGCCGATGATCGCGAAGTCCCGCAGGGTGACGCCCCGGCTCGGGCCGCCCGCTTCGTGCGGTCTGATCGCGCCGGTGTAGCCGCCGCCGCTGACGTACTTGCCGTAGACGCCGACGGCCCGGTTGCGCTGGGTGGGGTGGCGGCCCGTGAGGACGCTGTACCACGGCCCGGCCCCGCGCAGCGTCACGCCGTCCACGACCACGTGGTCCCACAGGGTGTAGGTGCCGGACGGGATGTAGACCTCCTTGCCCTGGGCCCGGCCGGCGTCGACGGCCGCCTGGAAGGCGGCGGTCGAGTCGCTCGTGCCGTCGCGGTCGGCGCCGAAGTCGTCGACGGACAGCGACCCCGCCGGCCGGGGGATCGCGTCCGGCACAAGTTCGAAGTCGGCGAGGTCCACGACGACCCACGGCGCGACCGAGGTGGAGGCCACCTGGATCCGCACCTTGGTCCCCGCCGCCAGCGTCGATCCGAACATCGTCCTGGTCTCGTCGTAGAAGTGGTGCGGCCTGTCGCCGGGCGTGTTGCCGAACGGGTAGCCGCCGTAGAACCAGCCGTACCGGGAGGTGAACCGCAGGTCCTTGAGCTTGGTCCCGTTGATCCTCAGATCGACCGGCGCCGTGATGCCCGTTCCGGCCGCGTTGTCCGGCACGCTGTAGCGCACGGTCATCGCGTTGGCGGGCTTGGGCAGGGTGAACTCGACGTACTCGCCGGGCGCGTCGAGGCGTACGGCCCGGCGGCCCGAGGCCTCGGACGGCAGGCGCGTGTAGACGCGGTCCGGGCCGATCTGCTCGCCGTTGGTCACGGCGGCCTCGGCCTCGATCTCCGTGAACGGCACGGTCGCGCCTCTTCCCGGCACGGAGAACGGCGACGGTGACGCCGCGGCCGACGACATGCCGGGGAACGCCACCACGCCACCCGCGGCGATCAGCGCCCCCGCCACCGCGATGGCGGCTCCGGATCTTCTCATCAGGATCCTCTCTGCATGAGATCCGGGAGATGCGGCGTGGACGCTGAAACCGCCACACCTCCGAAGAAGGTGAGTGGCCTCACGATAATTCGGCGGATAATCCTCTGCAATATTTCGACTAAAAGTCGCAAGATGTTCAGCATGTAACGACGTACGGCGAGGTGCGGAGGTGTGACCGTGGGCGGTTGGTGCTTCTCGGAGGGCTCAGGCGGGGAGCGAGCTCCCTTGCGGACGGTGACCACTGGCAGTGTGCGCAAGCGGATGAAAATGTTTGCGCTGTCTGTCGTATAGTTGCGCTCATGACACGACGGCTTGCGGAAGTGGCCAAGAAGGTGGGCGTGAGCGAGGCGACCGTAAGCCGCGTGCTCAACGGCAAGCCGGGCGTCTCCGAGGCCACCAGGGAGGCGGTGCTCACCGCGCTCGACGTGCTGGGGTACGAACGGCCCACGCAGTTGCGCGGCGATCGCGGCCGGCTCGTCGGCCTGGTCCTTCCCGAGCTGCAGAACCCGATCTTCCCGGCGTTCGCCGAGGTCGTGGGGGGTGCGCTGGCCCAGCAGGGGTTCACGTCCGTGCTGTGCACCCGCACCGTGGGCGGCGTCTCCGAGTCCGACTACGTGGACCTGCTCCTCCAGCAGCACGTGTCAGGGATGGTCTTCGCCGGCGGCCTGTACGCGCAGGCGGACGCCTCCCACAGCCACTACCGCAGGGTGCTCGAACGCAAGCTGCCGACCGTGCTCGTCAACGCGGCGGTCGAGCATCTCGGGTTCCCGCAGGTCTCGTGCGACGACGTGACCGCGGCGGAGATCGCGCTCGCCCACCTCATGGCGCTCGGGCACCGGCACGTCGCGATGCTGCTCGGCCCGCCCGACCACGTGCCGTCCCGGCGCAAGCTCGCCGCCTTCCGCGCGTACGCCGCCGCCAACGGCCTGGAACTCGAACCCGACCACGTCGAGCACACGATGTTCTCGCTGGAAGGCGGGCATGCCGCCGCCGCCCGGATGATCGCGGGAGGCGTGACCGGCATCATCTGCGCCAGCGACGTGCTCGCGCTCGGCGCCATCAGGGCGGCGCGCCGGGCGGGACTGTCGGTGCCCGGGGACGTCTCCGTCATCGGCTACGACGACTCCGCGCTGATGAACTGCGTGGACCCGCCGCTGACCACGGTCCGCCAGCCGATCGACGCGATGGGCAGGGCGGCCGTCGAACTGCTGGTGGCCCAGATCGACGCGGCCGTGGTCACGGGCGACGAACTGCTCTTCGAGCCGGAACTGGTCGTGCGCGCCTCCACCGCCCCGGTCGCCGCCCCCCGCTCCTGAGGCGGCCTCGCGCGGGCCGTTCCCTTCCTTCCGGCCGCCCCGGCCGTGCTGTCCGGCCGTCTCGTCATGCCGTCCTGAGTCCCGTCCACGATCACTGTCACTTTTTTGCAGAGTTAATGGCGGACTATTGCTGAGCCATGCATGGCTCTGTATGTTTCTCGCAACCGAGCGGATCGGGGCGCTCCAGTCGGCCCCGAGCCGGGTGCTTCGACGGGTCGTGGTGCGCGGTTCCAGAAGGGAACGAGGATGAAATCCCACAAGCTCTCGATACTGCTGGTCTCGGGACTTGCCATCGCGGCGGCCGCGGCCTGCGGCGCCGATGACGGCGGCGGCAGCGGCGCCAAGGCCAGTGCGGCGCCCGGCGCCGCAGGGCCGGTGTCGATCTCGGTCAACTGCGAGCCGCCGAAGACGAACAAGGCGGAGCGCGCGACGTTCGAAGAGGACCTGGCGGCCTTCCAGCAGCTGAACCCCACCATCAAGATCTCGAAGGTCACCGACGCCTTCCCCTGCTACGACCCGCGCACCTTCGAGCCCAAGCTGGCCAGCGGCGAACTGGAGACGGTCTTCTACGTCAACTTCCCCAACGTGGGCCGCCTCATCGAGAGCGGGCAGGCCGCCGACATCACGCCGTACGTCAACGAGATCAAGACGTTCCAGGACTACAACAGCTCGATCGACCTGTTCAAGAAGGACGGCAAGATCTACGGCCTGCCGACCGACGGCTACGGCATGGGCCTCGTCTACAACAAGGCCGTCTTCACCAAGGCCGGCCTCGATCCGAACAACCCGCCCAAGACCTGGGCCGACGTACAGGCCGCCGCGAAGAAGATCGCGGGGCTCGGTCCCGGCTACGTCGGGTACGGCGAGTACAGCGGCAACAACGTCGGCGGCTGGCACTTCACCGCCTCCATCTACGGCCGGGGCGGATCGGTCATCACCGACGACGGCACGAAGGCCGCCTTCAACACCCCCGAGGGCAAGGCCGTGCTGGAGAACCTCCACCAGATGCGGTGGGCCGACAACAGCATGGGCTCCCAGCTCTACATCGACTGGCCGGCCCTGATGAAGGCCATGGCCGGCGGCAAGATGGGCATGATGCTGGGCGCGCCCGACGTGCTCATCTCGCTGCGCAACGACTTCGGCGGCAAGTTCGAGAACTATGCCATCACCGCCCAGCCCGAGGCCAAGGCCCTGTTCAACGGCGGCGCCGGTTACATGATCAACCCGAAGGCCACCCCGGAGCAGATCAAGGCCGGCCTCAAGTGGATCGAGTACAAGTTTCTCACCCCCGGTAAGGGCCAGTTCGACTACGTGCGGGCCAAGGGCGCGAACCTGACGGTCGGTCAGCCGTACCCCGACCTGTACGGCGCGGACACGCCGTCCGGCCAGGCCGTGACCGACCTGCGGCAGCAGAACGCGAACATCGACGCCGCCCAGTTCGCCGGCTGGGTCGAGGGCTCCAAGGGCATCCCGCCGAAGGCCGAGCCCGGGCCGTACGCCCAGGAGATCTACAAGATCCTCGACACTCCGATGTCGGCCGTGCTGACCCGTAAGGACGCGAACATCGACCAACTCCTGGCCGACGCCGAGTCGAAGGTCAACTCGCTGCTGGCCTCGAAGGGCTGACCGCCGTGATAAACCGGGGCGCCGTCCGCGGCCGTGACCCGCGCGCGGCCGGCGCCCCGGCGGATCGCGCAGGGCGAGTCGAGTGCAGGGCAATCACGTCGAGATCGGATCCACAACGATGACCACAGCCGGCATCCCGGTAGCGAGCGGCAGAGGGCGCCAGCCGACGAGCAGAGGGCGGCAGCCGACGAGACTGCGGCGCGCCGTACGGCGCAATGTGACCGCCTACGGCTTCCTGTGCGGCGCTCTGATCTGTTTCGCGTTCTTCTCCTGGTATCCGATGGTCCGCGAGGTCATCCTCAGCTTCCAGAAGACGAACTTCGTCGACCCGCCCCAGTGGGTGGGGCTGGACAACTTCCGCACCGTCGTCAACGACCCCGCCTTCTGGCCCGCCTGGGTCAACACCGCGGTGTTCACCCTGCTCGCCCTGGTGTGCGGCTACGGGATCCCGTTCGTCACCGCGATCGTGCTGAACGAACTGCGGCACGCGAGGGCGTACCTGCGTTTCGTGGTCTACCTGCCGGTCATGCTGCCGCCCGCGGTGAGCGTCCTGCTGTTCCAGTGGTTCTACAACCCCGACTACGGGCTGTTCAACCAGGCGCTCGGCCTGGTCCACCTGCCGGGCCTCCAGTGGCTCAACTCGACGAGCACCGCGCTGATCTCGCTGGTCATCGTCTCCACCTGGATGAACATGGGCAGCGGCACGCTCATCTACCTGGCCGCCCTGCAGACCATCCCGAGCGAGCTGTACGAGGCCGCCGAGCTCGACGGCGCCGGGCTGTTCCGGCGCATCTGGCACGTCACCATCCCGCAGACCAGGCTGATCCTGCTGGTGATGCTGCTCCTGCAGATCGTGGCGACCATGCAGGTCTTCATCGAGCCCTACCTGCTCACCGGCGGCGGCCCGGAGAACGCCACGATCAGCGTCGTCTACCTCATGTACCAGTACGCCTTCAACTTCGGCAATCTCAACGCGGGCAACGCGCTCGGCCTGATGCTCATGATCGTCCTCATGGTGTTCTCCGCGATCTACCTGCGCGTCTCGCGCGACAACACGGTGTGAGGGGAGCCCGGCCATGACCGACGTCACCGTGATGCCCGACCGCCCGGCGGGGACGCCCGCCGCCCCCGCGGGGAACGAACGCCGCGGGCCGCGGCGGCCGCGCAAGCCGTTCCAGACGCAGTTCCGCACCGCCGTCTCACCGCACCAGCTCAACACGGCCCGCGGCCGGACCGTCTACTGGATCGTGCTGGCGATCGTGGTGGTGAGCTTCACCGCCGCGTTCGTCTTCCCGCTCTACTGGATGGTCACCGGTGCGATGAAGTCCACCGAGGAGCTCAACTCGATCCCGCCGTCCTTCCTGCCGTTGCACTTCTCACTCGACGGATACCTGGAGGCGTGGGATCTGCTCGGCCTGGGCACGCTGCTCGGCAACACGGCCCTCTACGCCGGCGGCGCCTGGCTGCTGACGCTCGCGGTGGACGTCTCCGCGGCGTACGCCCTGTCGAAACTCCGCCCGGTGCTCGGCAAGGTCGTGCTGGCGCTGATGCTGTCGACGCTGATGATCCCGCCCATGGTCATCATGCTCCCGGCGTACCTGACGGCGAAGGAACTGCCGATCTTCGGGTGGAACCTGCTCAACACGCCCTGGGCGATCTGGCTGCCGGCCGCCGCCAACGGCTTCAACGTCTTCCTGCTCAAGCGCTTCTTCGACTCGATCCCCCGGGAACTGCTCGAAGCCGCCGAGATCGACGGGGCGTCGCCCGGCCGCATCCTGTGGTCGGTGGTGATACCGATCTCCCGGCCCATCCTCGGGGTGGTCTCGATCCTCACCGTCGTCAACGTCTGGCGCGACTTCGTCTGGCCCCTCCTGGTGCTGCCGGACAGCGACAAGATGTCGGTGAGCATCGGCATCGCCTCGCTCTCCTCGCAGATGCCGCAGAACGTGCTGGTCGCCTCCCTGGTGATCGCGAGCATCCCCACCATCGTCGTCTTCTTCCTGTTCCAGCGGCACATCATGGCCGGTCTCACCGGCGGCGGTCTCAAGGGCTGACAACGACCCACCCCTGCCGCAGTCACCCGTAAGGAGTTGTATCCAGCATGCCCGGCAACACCTCGACCCCCGATTGGTGGCGCGGGGCCGCGATCTACCAGGTCTACCTGCGCAGCTTCGCCGACGGGAACGGCGACGGGACGGGTGACCTGGCGGGGCTGCGGTCGCGCCTGCCGTACCTGGCCGACCTCGGCGTCGACGCCGTCTGGCTGAACCCGTGGTATCCCTCGCCCATGGCCGACGGCGGCTACGACGTCGCCGACTACCGCGGCATCGAGCCGGTCTTCGGCACCCTCGCCGAGGCGGAGAAGCTGATCCAGGAGGCCCACGAGCTGGGCATCCGTACGATCATCGACGTCGTCCCCAACCACGCGTCCGACCAGAACGCCTGGTTCCAGGAAGCCCTGGCGGCCGGTCCCGGTTCGGAGGCCCGGGAGCGGTTCTGGTTCCGCCCCGGCGTCGGCGACGGCCCGCCCAACGGCTGGCGGTCGATCTTCGGCGGCCCGGCATGGACACAGGTGCCGGACGGCGAGTGGTACCTCCACCTGTTCGCGCCGGAACAGCCCGACTTCAACTGGAACAACCCGGCCGTACGCCAGGAGTTCCTGGACGTGCTGCGGTTCTGGTTCGACCGAGGTGTGGACGGCGTCCGCATCGACTCGGCGGCCGTCCTGGTCAAGGACCTCGACAGCGTGGAGGAGTCGTACACCGACCACGACGGCGTCCACGAGATCTACCGCGAGTGGCGGCGGCTGTCCGACTCGTACGGCGGGCGGATCCTCATCGGCGAGGTGTGGCTGCCCGACCAGGAGCGGTTCGCGAACTACCTGCGCCCCGACGAACTCCACACCGCGTTCAACTTCGACTTCCTGTCGAGCGCGTGGGAGCCGGCCGCGCTGCGCGGCAGCATCGACCTGACCCTCGCCACGCACGTGCCGATCGGGGCACCCGCGACCTGGGTGTTGTCCAACCACGACGTCGCCCGTCCCGTCACGCGGTACGGCAGGGCCGTCACGTCCTGGGACAACGCCGAGCGCCGGGACGGCATGCCGTCCGACCTGGAGCTCGGCCGGCGCCGGGCGCGGGCGGCGGCGCTGCTGGCGATGGCCCTGCCCGGGAGCGTCTACGTCTACCAGGGGGAGGAGCTCGGCCTCAACGAGGTCGAGGACATCCCCGAGGAGCTCATCGACGACCCGATGTGGGAGCGCTCCGGCCACACCGTACGCGGCCGCGACGGCTGCCGGGTGCCGCTGCCGTGGTCGGGGGAGGAGCCGCCGTTCGGCTACGGCACGGGCGAGCCCTGGCTGCCCCAGCCGGTAGCTTGGCGCGACCTCACCGTGGAGGCCCAGCGGGCCGATCCCGGCTCGATGCTGTGCCTGTACCGCTCCGCCCTGCGCCTGCGGCGCGAACTGCTCGGCGACGGCACGATGACCTGGCTGCCGACCACGGACGACGTGATCGCGTTCCGGCGCGACTCAGGTCTCGTGTGCGTGGTGAACCTCGGCACGGAGCCCGTGCCGTTCCCGGTCAGGGGATCGGTCGCGCTGGCCAGCGGCCCTCTCGACGGAGACCTGCTCCCGTCCGACACCGCGGTCTGGATCATGGAGGCGAGATGAGGATCCTGCTGGCGGCGGCCGTCGCCCTCACCGGGCTCGTGGCGTTACAGGCTCCGGTGTCAGCCTCGGCGAAGGCGCCCTTCGTGACCCGGGCCGCCCTCGACCCGGCCCTCGTGGCCGGCCGCGGAGCCGAGGTCGACTTCGCCGAGCAGGAGGCGGAGAACGCCGCCACGAACGGGACGGTCATCGGCCCCGGCCGCGACGCGTACACGCTGCCGGCGGAGGCGTCGGGCCGCAGGGCGGTGAAGCTCGCCCCAGGCCAGTACGTCGAGTTCACGCTGCCGAAGGCGGCCAACGCGATCACCGTGCGCTACAGCATCCCCGACGCGCCCAGGGGCGGCGGCATCACAGCGCCGCTCGACGTCTCGGTCGGCGGCCGCAAGCGGGCCACGATGACCCTGACATCGCAGTACGCCTGGCTCTACAACCAGTATCCGTTCTCCAACGACCCGGACGCCGGCCTGCTGCACCCCGACTGGTGGATCACCGAGTGCTCCTGCGTGCCTGACGCCACCACACCGGCCCCGGAGATCGCCAAGCCGTTCCGCCCGAACCACTTCTACGACGAGCAACGCCTCCTGCTCGGCCGTACGTACCGGGCGGGCGACACCGTACGGCTGACCGCACCGGCCGGGAGCAACGCCGCGTGGACCGTCGTCGACCTGCTCGACTCGCACCTCGTCGGCCCGCCGCGGGTGGAGGTCGTCGCGGCGAACGTGCTGGCCTTCGGCGCCGACCCCACCGGCAGGCGCGACTCGGCGGGGGCGATCGACAAGGCGATCGCCTTTGCCAAGCGCGCCCGACTGAAGGTCTACATCCCGCCGGGCACCTATCAGGTGAACCGGCACATCGTCGTGGACGACGTGACGATCAACGGCGCCGGAAGCTGGTACACGATCATCAAGGGTCGTCAGGTCGGCCTGGACACCCCGGCCCCGGACGGCTCGGTGCACACCGGCGTCGGGTTCTACGGCAAGGACGCCGCGGCCGGCGGCAGCAGGAACGTCCACCTGTCCGGCTTCGCCATCGAGGGAGACGTACGGGACCGCGTCGACACCGACCAGGTCAACGGCGTCGGCGGCGCGATGAGCGACTCGACCATCGACGGGCTCCACATCCGCCACACCAAGGTCGGCATGTGGTTCGACGGCCCGATGCGAGGCCTCAAGATCACCAACAACGTGATCGTCGACCAGATCGCGGACGGGCTCAACTTCCACACCGGCGTGACCGACTCCGTCGTGTCGGGCAACTTCTTCCGCAACACGGGTGACGACGCCCTCGCCCTGTGGTCCGACAGGACCGCCGACGCGCGCAACAGGATCGAGCGCAACACCGTGCAGACGCCCGTGCTGGCCAACGGCATCGCGATCTACGGCGGCACGGACAACACGATCGCTAACAACCTGATCGCCGACCCGATCAGGGAGGGCAGCGCCATCCAGGTCGGCTCCCGGTTCGGCGCGGAGCCGTTCGCCGGGAAGCTCCGCATCACCGGCAACACCACCGTACGCGCCGGCACCTACGAGCTGAACTGGAACATCGGCCTGGGAGCCATCTGGTTCTACGCGCTGGAGAAGGACATCGACGCCGACATCGAGGTCAGCGGCGACCACTACCTCGACAGCACGTACAACGCGATCATGCTGGTCAGCGAGTGGTCGGTGAAGGACCTGTACGCCATCCCGAAGGTCAGGTTCAAGGACATCCGGGTCGACGGCACGGGCACCTCCGTGGTCAGCGCCCGTGTGAAGGGCTCGGCGTCCTTCCAGAACGTGGACGCCCGCAACGTCGGCGCGGTCGGGGCCAACAACTGCGGCGCCTTCAACTTCCCGCCCACCGGATCGGAGTTCTCCCTGACCGACCTCGGCGGCAACGACGGCGGCTGGCTCGCCCCCTGGATGCTGCCGAACACCATCACCTGCGACGACCGCCCCCCGGTCGTCCCCCCACCCCCACCGTCCCGCTGGTGAGCCCCTTCACCCGCTGAGAGGGCTTCCCCGGCCATTCATCCGGGGAAGCCCTCAAGGCCATCCCATACGAGCGTCAGGGGACGTCGAAGCGGCCCGCTTTCACTTCCTGGACGAACGCCTGCCATTCCTCGGCGGTGAATGTCAGCACAGGACCGTCATCGCCCTGCTTCCCATCGCGGACGCCGACCCATCCGTCCTGGAGGGTGACCTCCACGCAGTTGCCGTTGTTGCATGCCTGGTGCCACTCGACACCGTCGAACGAAGGTCGGCGTGCCATGCACTCTCCCGGAAGCCGTCCACTCGTAGAGTGAGATATCACCCGGAAGCATTGTAATCCATCCGCTTTTTGGAAAGCTGTCCTGTTTGCCGTGGTCACGCGCTGTGTTGGCAATCCTCCAGGTTACTGTGGCAGATCGTACGAACCTTCCTTCACGGACGCCACAAAGCGACGCCACTCCTCACGAGAGTAGAACTGCGTGCCCTGTGCTGGGTTTTTCGAGTCGCGTATGGCGACCATTCCGTCAACGATGGCCACCTGTACGCAGTTGCCGCCGTTGCATCTCGTGGAGATGCGCCATTGCGATTCTGTTATCGGCATGTCTGGCCGGAGCTCCATGTGATCCTCTGTCTCTACGCTATTGTTCTCCCGGAGACAGATGGTCACTGCGGGGCAGCGCAGCACTAAAGTCTGATTTAGCCTTCGCGATCCGTTGGATGGACTCGTTCGGAGGCAGGGCGGCCGCACGGATGATCTCGACGGCCTCCCGGTAGATTTCCAGCTCCGCTGGCTTCTCCAGGTATTCCACCCGGTTGAGCATCTCGACGTAGACGACTTCGGATACGGTCGGATCCTTCATCCTGAACATCACAAACGGGCCGTCCGCGGACATGTAGGCGCCTGCTTTGAACGGAACGACTTGCACGGTTACGTGAGGCGCCTGCGCGAGCCTGAGCACATGGTCCAGCTGGTCCGCCATGACCGTGGCGTCACCGACCTGCCGGAGCAGGGCGGCCTCGTCTATGAAAGTCCAGTAGCGGGGCGGTTCCTTCTGGGTGAGAAGCAGTTGGCGCTTCATTCGCGCTTCGACCCGCCGCTCCAGAAGCTCCTGGTCGATCCGTGGAAGCAGCCCGTGGATGAGCGCTCGTGCGTACTCCTCCGTCTGGAACAGGCCGGGGATATAGGCGGTCTGCAACTCGGTGATGGACACCGCCGCCGCCTCCAGGTCCATATAGACGTAGATGGCGTCGTTGCCGAGGTCCCCCCACTCCTGCCTCAGGCCCGGCTGGCGGGATTCTCGAGCGAGTGTCATCAGCTGAGTGACGACTCTCTCGTCCGAGACAGCGTAGATCCGGCACAGATCCCGGACGTCACGCTGACTCACGCCGCGCTGGCCGGTCTCCATGCGGCTGATTTTCGCGGGGCTGCAGAGGAGTTCCTGCGCCACCTGATCGACGGTCATGCCGGTCGCGCGTCGCAGCTCTCGAAGACGGCTCGCCAGTTGGCGCCGCCGGAGCGTCAGGTTCGTCCCGGCCATAGCGGTCACCTTCTGCGTACGCGTTCTGTGGTGGGCCCGAAAGGTGCAGCGTAGCATCCCGCTGGCAGTTGCCGCAGGAAAACGTCAATGGCAATTGCCAAATGAAGGTTGCCAACGGCAACTGCGGGTAAAGCTAGGACATAAGCCTCAACGTGGCGGCTGGACCAGCCGGTTCCCGGAGGGAGGCGATGCGAATCAGGGGCCAGTCTTCCGGCCCTTTTCTTCTGAAACGCGCTGCTGGGCCGATGGTGGCACATCGACCCAGCGCAGACGACCATCCGACCTGCTTGCAAGGCAAAGGGATGATCCCGTGAACTCTAACAACAAGAACATGCGCGCTCCTTCCCTCACGGGGTTACGGATGCGCATCGTCGCCCTCCTCTGGAGGGTAGGCGAGGAGGCGTTCGCCGAGATCGACGCGTTCGCCTGGGTTCAGCGCTGGGAGATCCGGCGCACCTGGCACGCCCACACCTACCGCGACCCCCGGTTCGACGCTCTGGCCCCCTGCCGCGTCTGCTCGGCGAAGGGGCGGTGCCCGACCGGCCTGCCCTGCCGCCGCTGCCGGGGGACCGGACGGGTGAACCTGCTGGAAACCCCCTCCTCCCGCAAGCCCGAGCGCCCGTCAGGCGGCCGCGCATGAGGCACCCGATCAGGCGGAACACGCATCTGGTTCTGCGGTTCATCGAACGGGAGACCTCTCCCGTCGCCCGGCCGGGGCCGCTGGTGGTGCTGTGGAGATGGCGCTACGAGACGGTGCTGCTGGTGGGAGGGCCGGCGGTGGTGGTCGTCACGGTGCGTACGGCGGGGCCGGCCGTAACGATCATCACAGGCTCCCTGGCCTGCCTGTTCGTACTGATCTCGCCGCGGGCCCGGCGGGAGGTGGCCGGCCGGTTCTGGTGCGTGGTGACCCCCCACCGCGTACGGAAGGCCTGCGCCGAGGCGTTGGTCGTCAACCGGCGAGGGAAGCTGCCGGTCATCCTCCGCACGAGGCCGGAGCCGTTCGGCGAGCGCCTGTGGGTGTGGTGCAGGGCGGGGACCAGCCCGGGAGACCTCGAACAGGCCCGCGACATGATCGCCGCCGCATGCTGGCTGGCCCGAGAGGTGCGGATCACCAGGGACCCGCACCGGACGTCTCTCGTCATCGTGGACGTGCTGCGGTACTCGGGCAGTCCCGTTCCCCAGGAGCCCGCGGAGGCGGGCGAGCGGACGCGGACGCGTTTCACGCCCTGACGGGGCCTCGCGAGAGGTCAGGCAGGGGGCTTCTCGGCGGCTGCCATGGTGGACAGTTCGACCGTGCAGAACGCGCAGCGCCGGGCGTCGACGGGGATGTCCGACAGGCACTCGGGGCACTTCTTCTCGGTGGCCTCCTTGTCCCGGTCGAAGAGGCTCAGGAACCGCGTCATGGGCAGGACGACCAACCAGTAGACGACGGCCGCGATGATCATGAACGTCAGCAGGTGGTTGACGAAGTCGCCGTACTTGAACACCGCGCCGTTGACGGTGAACGTATAGCTGGAGAAGTCGGGCTGCTTGCCGCCGGTGACGGCCGCGATCAGGGGGGTGATCAGGTCCTCTACGAGCGCCTGGATGAGCCCGCTGAACGTCGCGCCCACGACGACGGCGACGGCGAGCTCCACCAGGTTGCCTCGCATGAGGAACTTCTTGAATCCGCTCATGGGAGAACGAGGTATCCGGTTTGCCCGGTCTTATGCAAGGGGGTACGCGGGGAAGCCGCCCTCCCGGGCTGCGGTCGGCGCGGCCTGGATGCCGGAGAGCGGGGCGCCGTCGGGAGCCCGCGCGGAGCGGGCGATTATTTCGGTCCCCGTGGGGACGCTTATCGGACGCCATCCGACTTACGGTCCTGACGAAACTCGACCGCTCCTTGTTCTGGGAGCGCTCCCACTTCAGGTATTGCGAGCCTGTGCCAACGCGGCTTCGACCCGGTCGAGCGCGGCCAGCAGATGCCCCTTCAGCACGAGGGGCAGCCGTCCCTCGCGGTGCCGAACCTCGATCTTCTCCCGCAAGGCGGCCAGGCCCTGGCCGCTGTCTACGGAGTTGCGCAGCACCTGCTTGAGGTCCAGGGCGACGTCGTCGTCGATGTCGTGGGTGGCCTCCGCGCCGTCCACCAGCAGGTTGAACTGCCGGACCGCGGCGTCGACCCCCAGGGGCGGGGCCGTGGTGGCCAGGGGCAGGGGTGCGACCTCGGATTTGCCGGTGGCCGAGTGCCTCGGCCGCCTGGCGGTGTCTTCCGAGGTCCGCTCCTTCTTGACGACCTTGACACTGCCCGTGGGGGAGGGGCGGTGCCGGGCCGGCCCGGTCGTGCGTACCGGGTCCGCGACGGGCGCGACCGTGTGCCGTGGCTTGGCGGCGGGCGCGCTGACGGGACCGGCGACGGTCTCGACCTGCGGCGGCGGTGACGGCAACGGCGAGGCGGTGGCCTGCGCGTACGCCCCTGAAGGGGTGGGCTGGACGGCTCCGGCCGAGATCTCGGGGCCACCCGTCTGGGTGAACCAGAGAACGCCGCCCAGAGCGGCTGCTCCGACGGCGGCGGCGCCCCAGCCGCTCCCGCGCGGGCCAGGCGGCTTCTTCACCGCGCTCAGGGCGGCGGCGACCGCCCGCGCGCTCGGCCGGTCCACGGGGTCGGGGCACAGGCAGCGCCGGCACAGGTCGGCGACCTCCTGCGGCAGGCCGGGCACTCCTTCGGGGACCGGAGGCGGTCCCTCCCGTCGTGCCGCCTCGATGGCCTCCCAGGTCTTCTCGGGGTACGGCAGCGCCCCCGTCAGCATCTCGAACAGCAGCACGCCGAGCGCGTAGACGTCCACGGCAGGGTCGGCCGTCGTCCCCTTCAGCCGCTCCGGCGCGACGTACGGCGGCGTGCCGAAGTCGGCGACGAGCTGGTCGTCGGCCTCGCCGATGAAGGCGGCGATGCCGAAGTCGAGCAGTTTGGGCCCGTCGTCGGCGAGCAGCACGTTCTCCGGGGTGACGTCCCGGTGGACGATGCCCCGGTCGTGCGCGGCCGCCAGCACCTTCGCCAGCCCGGCGGCGATCTCCGTCGCCTCGGCCCAGGGCAGCGGGCCCTCCATGATCCGGTCGGCCAGCGACCGGCCCTCCAGCAGGCGCATGACCACGAAGGACGCCAGCCTGCCGCCGTTCGTGACCGTCTCGCCGTAGTCGTAGACCTCGATCGCGTCCGGGTGGATCAGCCGGGCGGTGGCCCTGGCCTCCCGGCGCATGAGTTCTCGTCCTGGGCTGTCGTCGTCGAGCGAGCCGTCCAGCACCTTGATGGCGACCAAACGCTGGAGTGACTGGTCGAAGGCACGCCAGATGACCGACATCCCCCCCGTCGCTATCCGCTCCTGGAGCAGATAGCGACGGGTCAGGACGTCGCCTTCTTGAAGCTCAGGCCGATTCACGAACCACCAGTTCCGTGGGCAGCACCGGATTGCCCTTTGGATTGTCGCCGTCCCCGAGTGTCATGAGAAGCAGTCGTGCGGCGAGCGTGGCCATTTCCTCGACGGGCTGTCGTACGGTGGTCAGCGCCGGCGAGGTGTGCCTGGCCACGGGCGCGTCGTCGTATCCGATGACGGCCACGTCGTCCGGCACCTTCCGCCCGGCGCGGCGCAGCGTCTGCATCGCCCCGGCCGCCATCACGTCCGACGCCGCGAACACGGCGTCGATGTGCGGCGCCCGTTGCAGCAGCCACTGCATCGCGTGCGCGCCCGAGGCGTGCGTGAAGTCGCCGTACGCCACGGGCATGTCGAGCACACCGGCGTCGCGAAGCGTCTGCCGGAAGCCCTCCAGCCGGTCGCGGGCGGCCGGCAGGGTCGGCGGCCCGGCGATCGTGGCGATGTGCTTGCGGTTGCTGAGCAGCAGGTGCTCGGCCGCCTGTCGTCCGCCGTCATGGTTGTCCATGTCGACGAACGGGAGGTCGATGCCGTCCGGCGGTCGCCCGGCACAGCGCACCGGGACGCCAGAGGCTGCCAGCGTGACCGCGAGGGGGTGCCGCGCGCGTGCGCCGATCAATAGGACTCCGTCGACGGAGCCCGCGACCAGCGGTGGCGCGGCGATGGAGGCGGTCGCCGGGGTCGCGGTCATCACGACCATGGGGACCCCGTGCGTCGTCAGCACCTCCTCGCAGGCGGACAGGAGCCTGGCGTAGAACGGCTCGGTAAAAAGGCGTGGACTGTGCTCGCAGACGACCGCGGCGATGATCTGCTCGGCTCGCCTGCCCGCCGACCCCCTGGGGGCGCGGCGCCTGACATAGCCCAGACGCGACATCGCGTCGTGGACTTGTCGGCGAGTCGACGTGGTCACGCGTACCGAGCCGGTCAAGACCCGGGAAGCTGTTGCCGGGGAGACGCCGGCTGCGGCGGCTACCTCTGCGAGGGTGGGAAGATCGGCCATCCGGTCTCCTCGGCCCGAAGGTTCACACGGCTTGGGAGCGCTCCCAAGCGAAAGTATCACTGTTTCGCTCGTGTCAACAGAGGTTTCCTCGGTGTGAAACCTTTCGTAGAGTTTCGCTCCCGTTTAGCACAGTTGGAGGCTAGAGCACGGGCGTGCTTCAGGGAAGTGAGCGGGAATTTTGACACGTATAGACCTGCTTGTCCGATAATGATCGTAAATATGCCGAAATGCCATGCTGGGGACGACCGGAACCGCCCGGCGGTAGGGTCCTGCGGCAGAGGGATCATGGACGGACGGATCGCGCCCGGCCCTCAGAGATGGGCGCGGCCGTCCCCGAGCCAGAACCGGAAAGGCCTCCAGTGACGACCACTATCCACCGGCTCACCGCAGTGACGGCTCGTGCGACGGGCGCGCTGAGCGGCGTGCTCGCGACGGTGCTGCTCGCCGGGTGCGGCGCACCGGACCCCGCGAACCGGGCCGGGTCGCCGTCTCCCGCGGTCCCGGCCGTCGCGGAAAGCGCCGCGGAACCCGCTGCCACTCCTGATGCGGCGCTCACCTCGCAGGCCGCCCCGGAGACCCCGCCCACCGCCGCACCGGACGAGACCGGCCCCGCGGAGGGGTCAGACGGCAGGAACGCCGCCGACGTGACGTTCGCCAGGAAGATGGTCCCGCACCACCTCCAGGCCCTGGAGATGGCCAGGCTCGCGGAGACGCGGGCGGGCGACCCGTGGGTCAGGGAGTTCGCGGCGAAGGTCGCAACGGCCCGCGACACCGACATGCGTACGTTCAGGGACTGGCTCGACATGTGGGGCGAGGAGCCGCTGCCGCGCGACCACGCGATGCCGGGCATGCTGACGAGGGCCGAGATCGAGGCGCTCGCCAAGCTCGACGGCCCGCGGTTCGACCGCAAGTACGTGACGCTGATGATCGAGCACGACAACGGCGCGATCAAGCTCGCCCGGGCCGAGCAGGCCGAGGGCGTCTTCGCGGGAGCCAGGGCGCTGGCCGTCGCCACCACGACGGCCCTGAGCGCCGAGGTCGAGGAGCTGAAGAAGTACCGCACCCTGCTCGACTGAGCGTTCCCCCGCTCGGGCCCGTCAGTTCTCGTACGTGTCGAGCCTGGGCGGCAGGGCGTTCCACACGCAGAACGCCGACGACTCGTGGGTGTCCATGAGGAACGCGATCCGCAGCCACTGGTCGGCCTCCCACACCCTGACTTCGTAGCCGTCGTTGGGGGTCGCCGTCACCACCCGGCAGTCCCTGGAGGTCACCGACACGGTCGCCCGGCCGCCCCGCAGCGTGAACGTGTGCAGGCTCTCCCCGCCGGAGGTCCTGCGCGGCCGCGCGACGGGCGAGGGCTCCGCCGGCCCGGGCGGCCGGGTGGAGGGGGCCGGCCGCGGCGCGGGAGCGGTCAGCGTCCGGGCCGGCGTGACGGCGGCAGGGGCGCGGGAGGGGGACGGGCGGCCGGACGCGGGGGAGGACGGCCGTGCCGACGGCTTCCCGGACGGCGCGCCGTCCGGGGTGTCCTGCGGCGAGGGAGCGGGGGCGGCCGGCGAGGCGGAGAGCGGCACGGCGACGGCCACCACCGGGGCGAGCGGGGCCTCGTCCAGGATCGCGCTGCGCAGCACGTCGCGCACGCCGAGCCAGGACACCCCTACGGCGAGCGCGGTGGCCCCGCACCAGGCGATCAGGTAACCCGCGGTCCTTCTCATGGGCCGCACACTCTATCCCCTCGCCAGTTAATGGCGCTCGGCCCTTTTCGGTCATCCATTACGGATTTGTGACTGCCTTAAATCACTGCGAATCTGTACGTTTCGGATCGCCTTACCGGACGCCATAAGGAGTGGGAGTGTACGTTTCTGCCCCATGGCGACCGTTCTGGTGGTTGAGGACGACGAGTTCGTCCGATCCGCGATCATCCGCGACCTGACAGGGCGCAGCCATGCGGTCCGCAGCGCGGGCCGCGCGCTCGACGCCCTGCGGGAGATCGCCCACGCCGCTCCCGACGTGGTCGTCCTCGACCTGGGCCTGCCCGACCTCGACGGCGCGGAGGCGCTGAAGATGCTCAGGGCGATCTCCGACGTGCCGGTCATCGTGGCCACCGCGCGGGACGACGAGGCGGAGATCGTGCGCCTGCTGCGCGGCGGCGCGGACGACTACCTGGTCAAGCCGTTCTCCGGCGACCATCTCAACGCTCGTCTCGAAGCCGTGCTGCGCCGGGCCAGGCCGGGCACGCCGTCGTCGGTCGCGCGGGTGGGCGGCCTGGTCGTCGACGCCGACCGCAGGGAGGCCCGCCTGGACGGCGTGCCGCTCGACCTCACCCGCAGGGAGTTCGACCTGCTGGCCTACCTCGCGGCGCGGCCCGGCCGGGTGATCTCGCGCAGGGAACTGCTGACCGAGGTGTGGCGGCAGTCGTACGGGGACGACCAGACGATCGACGTCCATCTGTCCTGGCTGCGGCGCAAGCTCGGCGAGAGCGCGTCCCGCCCTCGTTATCTGCACACGGTGCGGGGGGTCGGCGTCCGCCTCAGCCCTCCCGCCGAGGGCTGAGGCCCCGAGTCCTGAGCGGAGGCCGCGGTGAGACGCAGCCTGGCCCTGGTGGCGGTGGCCGTGACGGCGATGGTCGCGCTGGCCTTCCTCATCCCGCTGGCCGTGGCGGTCAAGGAGATCGCCGAGAGCCGGGCGCTCGCGGACGCCGAGCGCCAGGCCGCCACGATCGTCCCCGCGCTCGTGGTGACCGACGACGCGGCGGCGCTGGAGCGCGCGCTCGCCAGCACCCCGGCGGGGGCCGCGCGGCTGGCGGTCCACCTGCCGGGCGGGCGGACGGTCGGCCGTTCCAGGGTCGCGCCCGCCGACGTCGCGAGCGCGGCGGAAAGCGCCAGGACCGTCCCGGTCGGCAGGGGATACGTGTTGCTCAGGCCCGTCGCGCTGGGCGGCGGGCGGCGGGCCGTCATCGAGGCGTACGCGCCGGAGGCGGACGCGAGGAAGGGCGTGTCGGCCTCCTGGGCGGTGCTGACCGGCGTCGCGGTCACCCTCGTGGTGGGGTCGGTGGTGGTGGCCGACCGGCTCGGGGCCCGGGTGGTCAGGGCGGCGCGGCGGCTCGGGCAGGCGGCGGCGGCCCTCGGGGCGGGCGACCTAACGGTGCGGATCGTCCCGGACGGCCCGCCTGAGCTGGTGGCGGCCGGGCGCGCCTTCAACACGATGGCCGACCAGGTGGCGGGACTGCTCGCGGCCGAGCGTGAGCTCGCCGCCGACCTGTCGCACCGGCTGCGCACCCCGCTGACCGCGCTGCGGCTGAACATCGGCGGCGCGGGCCCCGAGGCCGAGCAGCGCAGGCTCGCCGTCGACCGGCTCGAACAGGCCGTGGACGAGATCATCGAGGCGGCCCGCCGGCCGTCCATGCCCGCGCCGGCCGGCTGCGACGCCGCGCTCGTGCTGCGGGAGCGGCTCGCCTTCTGGTCGGCGCTGGCCGAGGACCAGGCGAGGCCGTGGCAACTGGTCGGCGCGGACGAGCCGAGCCGGGTGCCGGTCGCCGCCGCCGACCTGGGCGCGGTGGTCGACGCGCTGCTCGGCAACGTCTTCCGCCACACGCCGCAGGGCACGGCCTTCCGCGTCACCCTGCACCGGGGAAGCGGCATGGTGGGCGTGCTCGTCGCGGACGCCGGCCCGGGGATCCCCGATCCGGAGCGGGCGCTGCGCCGGGGCAACAGCGGGGCGGGGTCCACAGGGCTAGGCCTGGACATCGCCAGGCGCCTGGCCGAGTCGACGGGCGGCGGGGTGCGGGTCGAGACCTCGGCGCTCGGGGGGACCGGCGTCAACGTGTGGCTCCGCACCGATGGCAGGGCCGCGGGCCCGCGCCGCGGGCTGCTGCGCCGTACCCGCGCACGGGGATCCCGCCACTGACCCCTTTATTGCGGATTGTCCGGCCGATACATTTCGGTGACCGCAACCGGAGGAGATCAGGGTGGAGTTCCGCGTGCTCGGCCCGGTCGTCGTGCTCGACGACGAGGGGACGCCGCTCGAGATCGGGCCGTCCCAGCAGCGGGCGGTGCTTGCGCTGTGCGTGCTGGCCGCGCCGCGTCCCGTGAGCACGGCCAGGATCGTGGACGCGCTCTGGGAGAGCGAACCCCCGCCGGGTGCGGTCAACACGGTGCAGGCGTACGTGTCCAAGCTGCGGCGCGTGCTCGAACCCGGCCGCGTGCGCAGGGCGAGGCCGTCGGTGCTGGTGAGCCGGCCAGGCGGGTACGCCATCGAGTGGCCGCAGGAGAGCATCGACCTCGGCCGCGCCCGGGCCGCCGTCGCGGCGGGCAGGCGGTCGCTGGAGACGGGCGACCACGCGGAGGCCGCGAGGTCGCTCCGCCTGGCGCTGGCGGAGTGGCGGGGCGAGTCGCTCGCGGGGTTCGAGGAGGAGCCCTGGGCGCGCGACGAGATCGCCCACCTGGCCGAGCTCCGGCTCTCCGTCACGGAGGACCTGGCGGAGGCCGAGCTCGCGCTCGGGCTCGGCCGGGCGCTGGTGCCCGAGCTGACGAGGCTGGTGGCGGCGCATCCGCTGCGCGAGCGGCTGCGCAGGCTCGGCGCGCATGCCCTCTATCAAGCAGGCCGCCAGGCGGACGCGCTCGCCCTGCTCTCCGAGGGGCGCCGCCTGCTCGTCGACGAGCTGGGCCTGGATCCCGATCCCGGTTCCCGTGAGCTGGAGCGGCGGATCCTGGCGCAGGATCGCGCGCTGACGCCCTCGCCCTCGACTCCTCGCCACCCCGCGCCGGCGGCCGCGGACCCGGAGAGGTCCGGACAGCGGGAGAGCGCGCTCGTCGGCAGGGCGGCGGAGTCGGGCGTGCTGCGCCGCGCCGTCACGGCGGACGGCGCCCGCGTCGTGCTCGTCGCGGGCGAGCCGGGCATCGGCAAGACCAGCCTGGCGGAGGACGCCGCGGCGCACGCGCCCGTGGCGGTGTTCGGCCGCTGCTGGGACGGCACGGGCGCGCCGCCGTTCTGGCCCTGGGCCCAGGCCGTACGGCAGCTCACCGGGCGGCATGGCGAGCTGGCCGAGATGCTCGGCGCGACCGGGGAGTTCGCGTTGTACGACGCCTTCGCCCGGCTCGTCGTGGAGCACGCCGCCGTGCACGGCAGGGTGCTCGTCGTCCTCGACGACCTCCAGTGGGCCGACGCCTCGTCCCTGCGGCTGCTGGAGTTCCTCGCCACGACGCGGGCGTGCCAGGAGCTGACCGTGATCGCGACGTACCGCGACACGGAGGTCGGCGGCCCGCTGGCCCGTACGCTCGCCACACTCGTACGGCTCCCGCACGTCGAGCGGATCACGCTGGACGGCCTGGGCGAGGACGCCATCGCCGAGTATCTGCGGCGGGCGGGCGCGGACGTCACGAGGGCGGCCGAGGTGGCGGGCCGGACCGGCGGGAACCCCTTCTTCCTCGGCGAGCTCGTCCACCTGGACGGCGGCGAGGTCCCTGGCGCGGTCGCCGACGTGCTGCGCGGCAGGATGGCGGCGATGCCGCCCGGAGCGTCGGGAGTGTTGTCGGCGGCGGCGCTGCTGGGCCGCGACGCCCCGCTCGACGTGCTGCTCGACGTGGTGCGGGACGTGGCGCAGGTGCCGCGTGACGAGGTGCTCGACGTGCTCGACGCGGCCGTCAGGGCGCGCCTGCTCACCGAGCACGACCTCGTCTACCGGTTCGCCCACGACATCGTCCGCGACGTGCTGCGCGAAGGCCTCGCCCCGCTGCGCAGGCGCCGCCTGCACGCCGGCATCGCGGCCGCGCTGGAACGGCGCGGCACGCACCTGGCCGAACTGGCGCACCACTACCGCGAGGGCCTGGTCATCTCCGGCATGGCGGCCAAGGCGATCGAGTACGCCCGGCAGGCGGCCGCCCACGCCATGGCCCAGTTCGCCTACGAGGACGCGGTCGAGCACCTGCGGCACGCCGTCGCCCTCACCGCCCAGCTTCCCGTGCCGGACCAGGAGTTGCGCTGCGACCTGCTGCTCGCTCTCGCCGAGGCGCAGTCGGCGGCGGGGATGAGCACGCAGGTCCACGCCACGCTCGACGAGGCGGCGGAGACGGCCGACGCGCTGGGGGACGACGACCGGCTTGCCCGCGCCGCGCTCGGGTTCTCCGATCCGCTGTCGTGGGCCATGTACGAGGAATGGGTCGCCGGCGGGGCGCTGACCGGGCGCGTCGAGCGGGCGCTGCGGAGCCAGGGGGAGGGCTCGCCGTGGCGGTCCCAGCTCCTGGCGGCCTTCGCCATCACGGGGTCGTTCACCCGCCCGGTCGAGGAGAGCGTCGCGCTGGCGGCCGAGGCCGTACGGGAGGCCCGCGCGCGGGGCGACGACGTGCCGCTGCTGCGGGCGCTGAGCGCGTACGAGATCCTCTCGCGGGGCGTCGAGGGCCAGGCCGGGCGGATGGCCGCCATCGAGGAGATGATCGAGGTGGCCCGCCGTACGGGCGACCTGGTGGCGGAATGGCTGGCCCGGGAGGCCGAGCACGTCGAGCTGGTCAAACAGGGCGAGCTGGAGCGGGCGGCCCGGCTGCTTACGTGGCTGTCGGACACCGCCCGAGGGATCAGGCAGCCCGCCCTGCTCAGCCTCGCCGCCTGGCTGTCGGCGATCGACGCCCATCTGCGCGGTGACACCGGCCGCGCCCTGGCGGAGGCGGAGGAGTCGGTCCGGCTCCACCCGGAGGGCGCGCTCGGCCGTGACCACGCCGAGAGCCGCGCCGCCGTCTTCCGCTGCCTGGCGGCGCGGGCGAGGGGCGACGCGGCGGCGGCGCTGGCGGTGGCGGAGGAGGCACTGGCGGGGCGGCCCGGCCAGCCCGCATGGCTGGTGCTGCGCTGTGCCGTCCTGCTCGACCTCGGCAGGAGGGAGGAGGCGGCCGAGGAGCTCGCCGGGCTGGCCGGTGACGGCTTCGCCGGCTCGCGGGGCGACCTCGCCTACCGGTTCGTCCCCGACCTGCTGAGCGAGGCGTGCCTGGCGCTGCGCGACACGGCCGCGGCGCCGGTGCTGCACGACCTGCTCCTGCCGCAACTGCTCCCTCACCGGGGCCGCCTGCTCGGCTGGTCGGTGGCCGACCTGTGCCTGGCCCGCCTGGCGCTCGTCCGCGACGACAGCGACGCCGCTCGCGACCATCTGCGCGACGCGCTCGCCCTCGTGCGCGGCTCAGGGGCCGCCCTGTTCGAGAAGCCGATCCTGGCCCTGCTCGACCGCGCCACGGGATGATCTTCCTATGACGGATGTGGTCTTCTTCGACCTGGACGGCACCCTGGTCGATCACCGAGCGGCGGTCATGGAGGCGGCCCGCGTGGCTCGCGCGGGCTGGTCAGCCGAGCTTGAGCAGCAGTTCGGTGAGCTCGGCCGGCATGGTGATCATGCAGTCGTGGCCCGTCTCCAGTTCCCACACCTGTGACGGGCTGCCGTTCGGCTGCATCGCCGGGACGGGCCGCCGCTCAATGCCCTCCGGTACGCCGGCGACGCAGTGGATGTGCGTTCGCGCGATCGTACGCACGGCCGGGTTGTCCAGCCGGACCGGTTGCCGGAAGCAGAGCACCGGCTGATCCGACAACATCGTCCGCAACCACGCCACGTCCTCCGGGTCGGTGACCCCGAACAGGCCCAGGGGCGGCGGCAGCTCAGGCATCGGCGGGATCCGCCAGGCGGCCTCGGACTCCGCGGCGCGGTCGAGGAGGGCCTGGGTCATGGGTTGCACATCGAGCGCGCTCTCGCCGTCCTCCGGGACCATCGCGTCGAGATAGACCAGATGGGCGATCCGATCCGGGA
This sequence comes from Microbispora sp. H11081, assembly GCF_012999535.1. Classification (GTDB taxonomy): domain Bacteria; phylum Actinomycetota; class Actinomycetes; order Streptosporangiales; family Streptosporangiaceae; genus Microbispora. Next base: position 181,735 of record NZ_JABBWV010000009.1, on the reverse strand, counting down.
TCCGGTTGGCGGCGGACGAGATGACCAGCCCGGCGTAGCTGTGGCCCACCAGGATCACGTCGGCGAGGTCCTCCTCGGTGATCAGCCTGACGATGTCGTCGACGTGCGTGTCCAGGCCTACCTCGGGGCCGAGCAGATGCGCCTTGTCGCCGTAGCCGGTCAGCGACGGAGCGACCACCCGATGCCCGGCCGATGCCAGCAACGGGACCACCCGCTCCCAGCATTGCCCGCTGTGCCAGGCCCCGTGTACGAGCAGAAATGTCGACATGGTGTCGCTCCTTGTTCGCCGTGTTCGTCCCGGAAGTGAGGTTTCCGCTCACCCGCTGGCGGAGCCAGAGCCCTCGCGATCCTGGGGGTGACAGGACCAGGCACGCACGAAAGTGCGCGAATTACAGTGAGGACATGAGCGACGAATCCAACCTTCTGGGCGATTACGTACGCGCCCGCCGGGAGCTCGTCACTCCTGAACAGGCCGGCATCCCCTCCGTGGGCATACGGCGCGTACCGGGCCTGCGCCGGGAGGAGGTCGCGATGCTCGCCGGCATCAGCGCCGACTACTACCTGCGCCTGGAACAGGGCCGCGACCGCAACCCCTCCGCGCAGGTCCTCGAGTCCCTCGCCCGCGTGCTGCTCCTCGACGACGACGCGACGGCCTACCTGCTACGCCTGGGGGCGGGGAAACCCCGGCGGCCACGGCGGCGGCCCCGGAGGGAAACCGTCCCTCCCGGCGTCGCCAAGCTCGTCGTCACGCTTCCGTTCCCCGCGTACGTGGAGGGCCGCTACTTCGACGTCCTGGCCGCCAACGCGCTGGCGACCGCTCTGTCGCCCCGACTGGTGGCAGGAGGCAACCGCCTGCGGGACGTGTTCCTCGACCCGGCCGAGCAGGCCCTCTACCCCGACTGGGAGGACGCCGCGCAGGGCATGGTCGCCGGCTTCCGCGAGTCCGTCGGCACCGACACGGACGACCCCCGAGTCATCGAACTCGTCGGCGAACTCTCCCTCGCCAGTCCTCTCTTCAGCAGGCTCTGGGCCCGTCACGACGTGAACACATGCGAAGGCACACCCAAGCGCATCGACCATCCCCAGGTCGGTGGCCTGTGGCTGAACCGGGAGAGACTGGGCGTCAGCGGCGCGACAGGTCAGACGCTCGTCCTCCTCCACCCGGACCCCGGCACCGACAGCGCCGACAAGCTGGCGCTCCTCGCGTGCATCGTTGGGACCTGACCCCGCTGAGGTGGGACAGGTCCGCCGAGCCAGCCGCCGGCGATGTCGGCGTCGACCCGGGCTGCCGGGCCGCCGCGATGTAGTTCTCCTGATATCCAGCCGTTGCGCAGGAAGGCGAAGGGCAGCCCGCTCGCGCGGATGTACTCCTCGGGATCGGCCGGATCGTCCAGGCCGCGCCGAACGCGACGGCTCCACCCGGCGAACTGGTGGCGCTTTGGTGGACGCTGGAGGGTCGGCACATGCGGGAGTACCTGGATGGCCGGTGCTCCTTCGCCGAGCAACGCCGCCGCAGGCTCCGTTCCTTCCTGCCGATGCTCGGCGAGCCGGTTCCCGAGAGCCCCGGCCTCCTGGACGCCTGGTTCGCCGAGCGCTACCTCACGGCGTTCGAGGAGTCCTGGCGGAGCTATCCCGATGTCCGGCCATGCCTGGAGGCCCTGAAGCGGCTTCCTCGGGCACCGCGTCTGGCCGTACTCACGAACGGGGACCCCGAGCAGCAGCGCGCCAAGCTCGCCCGCTTCGGCCTCCTCGAATACTTCGAAGCCGTCCTGACCCCGACAGAGCTCGGCGAGGCCAAGCCCGACCCCGTCGCGTTCGCCGGCGCCTGCCGGCGGATGCGGACGGACCCCGCACGGGCGGTCAACGTGGGCGACATGCTGGAAAGCGACGCGAAGGCGGCCACCCTCGCCGGGCTCACCGGCATCTGGCTGGACCGCGGCATCGACTTCGTCACCGGCGGGCCACCGCCGGCGGCGGACGAGGCGGTGCTCCGCATCGAACGGCTCACCGACCTCCCCGGCCGGCTCTCACGCGCGAACGCCTGACCGGCACTGCCGCCGCACGCCCCGCGGCGCCACGAGGCGACGGGCAAGCCCGCGCCAAGTTCGGAACAAGACCGGCCACGGAGCCTGTAGGCATGGACACACAGCTGACGGGTCCCTGGCGGATCGCGCCCGACGTGGTGCTCGTCCCGGTGATAGAGCAGGCCGGGGCGGGATACGCCCACACCAACTCGATGGTCATCACCGCCCGCGAACCGGTGATCGTGGACACCGGCGCGGCCGGGCACAGGGAGCGCTGGACCGAGGACGTCTTCTCGGTCGTGGAACCGCGCGACGTGCGGTGGATCTTCCTGAGCCATGACGACCCCGACCACGCGGGCAACCTGGAGATCGCCCTGGAGATGTGCCCGGCCGCGACCCTGGTCACCGGCGCGCCTGTGCGCTCCGGCCCGGCACGCGGGTTCGCGCCGCCACCGGGCCGCACGCGCCGGATCGCCGAAGACGAGTGGTTCGACGCGGGTGACCGGCGGCTGACCGCGGTGCGGCCCCCGCTCTACGACGCGCCTGCGACCCACGGCCTGTACGACGACCGCAGCGGCGTCTACTGGGCGGCCGACTGCTTCGGCGCCCAAGTGCCGGTGGCGGCGGCGGACGCCGGGGACGTCCCGATGGAGGACTACCTGGACGCCGTGCGCGGGTTCTGCGCCGGGCTCAGCCCCTGGCACCGCTGGCTCGATCCGCGGCTCTTCGGCCGGCACGTCGACCGGCTCGCGGCCATGGAGATCATCGCCATCGCGTCGGCGCACGGGCCCACCGCGACCGGGGACCGCGTCGCCCGGGTGATCGGCGCCGTACGCGGCCTGGCCGGGGCGTCCGGTCCCCTGCAGGGTGGTTGCGAAGCGTGACGGACGGAGGACCGCGCGGCACCCGGGGGCGGCGAGTCGGTCCAGGTCACCGGTGCTTTGCTCACCGATGGCCGGTTCAGCCTGTTGCCATACACGCAGTTAACGTGGCGGGACTGTCGAAGCCTTTTGCGGGCAGGCACGATGTCTTGTGAACGACATTCAGCATCACGATCTCTCGTACGGGGTTCCGGGAACGGGCCGGACCGTGAGCGAGCGCGACCATAGAGCCGGTGGGCTCCGGGGTCTCCCCGGCGTGGCCGCCGAGCCGGAGGGCGAGGAGGTCCAGTGAGGGAGATCTGGCCGGGGGATTCCTATCCGCTCGGAGCGACGTACGACGGCGCGGGCACCAACTTCGCGCTCTTCTCCGAGGTGGCAGAGCGGGTCGAGCTGTGCCTGTTCGACGACGAGGGCAACGAGGAACGCGTCCCGCTGAGCGAGGTGGACGGCTTCGTCTGGCACTGCTACCTGCCCGGCGTGGGGCCGGGCCAGCGGTACGGCTACCGCGTCCACGGGCCGTACTCACCCGCCGACGGGCTGCGCTGCAACCCCAACAAGCTGCTGCTGGACCCGTACGCCAAGGCACTGGAAGGCTCGATGCAGTGGGACCAGGCGGTGTACGGCTACCGCTTCGGCGAGCCCGACAGCCGGGACGACAGCGACTCGGCGCCGTACATGCCGCGGTCGGTCGTGGTCAACCCCTTCTTCGGGTGGGGGCACGACCGGCCGCCGGCCACGCCGTACCACGACACCGTGATCTACGAGGCCCACGTGCGCGGGCTGACGATCAGCCATCCGAAGATCCCCGAGCGGATCAGGGGCACGTACGCCGCCCTGGGACACCCGGAGATCATCGACCACCTGACCTCGCTCGGGGTCACGGCGATCGAGCTCATGCCCGTGCACCAGTTCGTGACCGACCACATCCTGGAGAAGCGGGGGCTGTCGAACTACTGGGGCTACAACACGATCGGCTTCTTCGCGCCGCACAACGCGTACTCCAGCTCCGGGCAGCGCGGCGGTCAGGTGCTGGAGTTCAAGGCGATGGTGAAGGCCCTGCACGAGGCGGGCATCGAGGTCATCCTCGACGTCGTCTACAACCACACGGCGGAGGGCAACCACCTCGGCCCGACCCTGTCCATGCGGGGCATCGACAACGCGAACTACTACCGCCTGGTCGAGGACGACCGGCGCTACTACATGGACACCACAGGCACCGGCAACAGCCTGCTGATGCGCAGCCCGCACGCGCTCCAGCTGATCATGGACTCGCTGCGCTACTGGGTGCGCGACATGCACGTGGACGGCTTCCGCTTCGACCTCGCGGCCTCACTCGCCCGCGAGCTGCACGAGGTCGACCGGCTGAGCGCGTTCTTCGACCTCGTCCAGCAGGACCCGGTGCTGTCGCAGGTGAAGCTCATCGCCGAGCCGTGGGACGTCGGCCCCGGCGGCTACCAGGTCGGCAACTTCCCGGCCCGCTGGACCGAGTGGAACGGCCGCTACCGCGACACGATCCGCGATCTGTGGCGGGGCGAGCAGGCCGCGCTGCCGGAGTTCGCCAGCCGCCTGACCGGGTCGAGCGACCTCTACCAGGACGACAGCCGCCGTCCCGCCGCGTCGATCAACTTCGTCACCTGCCACGACGGCTTCACCCTGCAGGACCTGGTGTCGTACAACGACAAGCACAACGAGGACAACGGCGAGGACAACCGCGACGGCGCCGACGACAACCGCTCCTGGAACTGCGGGGTCGAGGGCCCGGCGACCGGCCCGGTCGCGCGGCTGCGTGACCGGCAGAAGCGCAACTTCCTGGCCACGCTGTTCCTCTCGCAGGGCGTGCCGATGCTGTCGCACGGCGACGAGATCGGGCGCACCCAGCTGGGCAACAACAACTCCTACTGCCAGGACAACGAGATCAGCTGGGTCGACTGGGGCGCGATCCTCGACGCCGGGGCGGGGGACGACGCGGGCGCGCGGGAGAAGCGCCAACTGCTCGACTTCACCCGGCGCCTGGCCAGGCTGCGCCGCGACCACCCGGTCTTCCGCCGCCGCCGCTTCTTCTACGGCAGGCCCGTACGCGGTTCCCACGACGAGCTGAGCGACATCGCCTGGCTCACGCCGTCGGGCACGGAGATGGCCGACGCCGACTGGACGAACGGCTACGCCAAGGCGCTGGCGGTGTTCCTGAACGGCGACGCCATCACCGAGCCCGACCGGCGCGGCAGGCGGATCGTGGACGACTCGTTCCTGCTGCTGTTCAACGCCCACCACGAGGTCATCAAGTTCACCATCCCCGACGACTACGGCGAGCTGTGGGCGACCGAGCTGGACACGGCGATGCCGGTGCTCAGCGAGTCGCGTGTGTGCCGGGCCGGGGAGGCCGTGCCCGTGAGCGGCCGGTCGGTGCGGGTGCTGCGCCGCGTCTGACCCGCCCGCGCCGGGCTGAGTGCGGATGCCGCGCCGCGTCCGAGCGGGTTGCGTGCGGGGGCGTCGCCGCCCTCGCACGCAGCCCGGCAATGGTCCTGACCAGCACCGATGCGGCAATAGAGTGCCCATCGGGTGTTAGCGCGCGCCCCGCCGGGCAAGAGGGGTTCCAGTCCGGCGCTCCGGTCGGCCGCCGTGGTGGTGGCAGGGGCGCGCACTGACATGCACTATGAACACGACCTCGGGGAACGCGTCGCGAAAGGCGGTTCGGTGACCTCTACCTACCGGGTGCAGCTGACTCCCGACTTCGGATTCGCCCAGGCCGCGAGCCTCGTCGGATACCTCCGCGAGCTGGGGGTCGGCCACCTCTACCTGTCGCCGATCCTCCAGGCCTGCCCGGACTCCCAGCACGGGTACGACGTGACCGACCACGGCCGCGTACGCGAGGAGTTCGGCGGGGAGGCGGGCCTGCAGGCGCTGGCGGCCGAGGGCATGCCGCTGGTGTCCGACATCGTGCCCAACCACATGACGGTGCCGGTGCCGGAGTCGGACAACGCGCAGCTCTGGGCGGCGCTGCGGGACGGCCCGGGGTCGCCGGCCTCCCGGTGGTTCGACTTCCAGTGGCCGGTGACCCTGCCGCTGCTCGGCGACGACGCCGGCCAGGCGCTCCGGGTGGACGACGGCGTCGGCGGCAGGGTGCTGCGTTACCACGACCACGCGTTCCCGATCAGGCCGGGCACCGAGCACCTGCCGCTGCCGGAACTGCTGGAGGCCCAGCACTACCGGCTGGCCCACTGGCGGGAGAGCCCCGGCTACCGGCGGTTCTTCGACGTGTCGTCGCTGATGGGCCTGCGCGTGGAGGACCCCGAGGTGTTCGAGGCCACCCACTCCGTCACCTTCCGCCTCATCGAGGAGGGGCTCGTCCACGGCCTGCGCGTCGACCACCCGGACGGCCTGGCCGACCCCCGCGGCTACCTGCGGCGGCTGCGCCCGCACGTGCCGGGCCCTCTGTGGGTGGAGAAGATCCTGATCGACGGCGAGCGGCTGCCCGCCGACTGGCCGTGCGACGGCACGACTGGCTACGACGCGCTCAACATGATCACCCGGCTGTTCGTCGACCCGGCGGGCCGCGACGCGCTGGTCGAGACGTTCGGACGCCACACCGGCGTGCGCGACGACTACGAGACCGTGCGCCACGACGCGAAGAAGCACGTCATCGACCTGTTCTTCACCGGCGAGGCCGACCGCCTGACCGACGACCTCGGCGATCCCGGGCTGCGCGAGGCCGTCGTTGAACTGCTGGCCGCGATGCCCGTCTACCGGGCGTACGTGAACCCGGGCGAGCAGCCGTCCGCCGCCTCCGTGGCGATCGTCCAGGAGGCGGCCGCGCTTGCGGCCACCAGGACCGACCCCGACGCGGTGGCCAAGGCCGCCAACCTCGTCCTGTACGGCCCGCCGGAGGCGGTGACCCGCTTCCAGCAGACCTGCGGGCCGGTCATGGCCAAGGGCGTCGAGGACACCGCGCTCTACCGGTGGTATCCGCTGGCCTGCCTCAACGAGGTGGGCGGGGAGCCCGACAGGTTCGGAGTTCCCGCGGCCGAGTTCCACGCGTTCTGCGCCGGGCTGCCGCCGCGGACGATGACCACGCTGTCCACCCACGACACCAAGCGGTCGGAGGACGTGCGCGCCCGCCTCGCGGTGCTGTCGGAGATGCCGGAGGAGTGGACGATGGCCGTCGACTCCTGGGCCGCGGCGGTGTCGTTCGACCCCAAGCTCGACTACCTCGCCTGGCAGTCGCTGATGGCGGCCTGGCCGATCTCGCTCGACCGTTTCACCGGCTACCTGCTCAAGGCCGCGCGCGAGGCCAAGACGGCGATCTCCTGGCTAGACCGCGACCCGGCGTACGAGGACGGGATCAGGGACTTCGCCCGGCGGGCCATGGACGCCTGCGGCTACTCGGTCGCCGCGTTCACCGAGGTCGTGGACCGGTACGCCCGGGTCAACTCGCTGGGGCAGAAGGCCGTCCAGCTCCTCATGCCGGGCATTCCGGACGTCTACCAGGGCAACGAGATCACCGACTTCTCCCTGGTCGACCCGGACAACCGGCGGCCGGTCGACTTCGAGCGGCGGCGACGGCTGCTGGCGGAACCCGACGACAGCTGGGACGGCCAGAAGATCCGGGTCACCGCCGCCGCGCTCGGCCTGCGGCACCGGCTCGACCCCGAGGCGCCGTACGCGCCGGTCGAGGCGGGGGACCACGCGGTGGCCTTCATGAGGGGGGTTCCCGGGCGGGGGACCGCCGCCGTCGTGGTCGCGACCCGGCTGCCGGTCGGGCTGGAGCGCCGGGGCGGCTGGGGGAGTGAGACGATCACGCTGCCGCCGGGGCGATGGCGCGACCTGCTCGGCGGCGCCGAGCACGCGGGCGAGGTGCGGATGGCCGACCTGCTGTCGGCGTATCCGGTCGCGATTCTCGAAGCCTGATCAGTGGGGGGAGACGACGCATGTTCGAGGTCTGGGCGCCCGCGGCGGAGCGGATCGAGGTCGAGTACGGCGGTTCCCGGCACGCGATGACGCGGGGTGAGGGCGGCTGGTGGACCGCCCCAGGAGACGAGCACGACCTCGACTACGCCTTCCACGTGGACGGCGACGGGCCGTTCCCCGACCCGAGGACGCGGCGGCAGCCGTACGGGGTGAGCGGCCCGAGCCGGGTCTACCACCACGACAGGTTCGCCTGGACCGACCAGGGCTGGCGCGGCCGTGACCTGCGTGGCGCGGTGATCTACGAACTGCACGTCGGCACGTTCTCGCCCGAGGGCACTTTCGGGGGGGTGGCGGACCGGCTCGGCCACCTGGTGGACCTCGGCGTCGACTTCGTCGAGATCATGCCGGTGGCGCCCGTGCCGGGTAAGCGCAACTGGGGCTACGACGGCGTGGACCTCTACGCCGTCTTCGAGGAGTACGGCGGGCCGGACGGGCTGAAGAGCCTGGTGGACGCCTGCCACCGGGCCGGTCTCGGCGTGATCCTCGACGTCGTCTACAACCACCTCGGTCCTTCGGGCAACTATCTGGCCAGGTTCGGGCCGTACTTCCACGACGCCAAGGGGTCCTACTGGGGCGACGCGGTCAACCTCGACGGGGCCGGCTCGGACGAGGTGCGGCGCTACTTCGTCGAGAACGCCCTGCAGTGGCTGCGCGACTACCACGTCGACGGGCTCAGGCTCGACGCCGTGCACGCCCTGCACGACAAGCGAGCCGTCCACCTCCTCGAGGAGCTGTCCGCCGAGGTCGACGCGCTGTCCACCGCCGTCGGGCGGCCGCTCACGCTCGTCGCCGAGTCCGACCTCAACGACCCCCGAATGGTCACCCCGCGTGAGGCCGGCGGCCTCGGCATGCACGCGAGCTGGAACGACGACGTCCACCACGCCATCCACGCGAACGTCACGGGGGAGAGCAACGCCTACTACGGCGACTTCGCGACGCTGTCGTCGCTGGCCAAGGTGCTGACCGCGGGCTACTTCCACGACGGCGGCTACTCGTCGTTCCGGGGCCGCTCCCACGGCAGGCCGGCGACCGGGATCCCCGGTCACCGCTTCGTCTGCTGCGTGCAGAACCACGACCAGATCGGCAACCGGCCCGAGGGCGACCGCATGCGGCCCGAGCAGCTCCGTCTCGCCTCCGGGCTGCTGCTGACCTCGCCGTTCACGCCCATGCTGTTCATGGGCGAGGAGTGGGGGGCGACCACGCCGTTCTACTTCTTCACCGACCACTTCGAGCCACACCTCGCCGAGGGCGAGGGCGAACGGCGCAGGAAGGAGTTCGAGGGCTTCGGCTACGACTGGAACGCCCCCGAACCGGGTGACGAGGACACCTTCCTGCGCTCCAAGCTCGACTGGCAGGAGTTGTCGAAGGACGAGCACGCCTCGCTGCTGGGCTGGTACCGCGACCTGATCGCGCTCCGCAGGTCACACCCCGACCTCACCGATCCCCGTCTGGACCGGGTGCGGGTCGAGGTGGACGAGGACCGGCGCGTCGTGGTCGTCGAGCGCGGCTCGCTGCGGGTCGCGGCCAACTTCGCCGGCGGCCCGGCCGCCGTACGGCTGGCCGCGTCACGCGTCCTGCTGGCCTCCGACGAGTCGGCCCGCCTTTCCGGCGGCGTGCTCGACCTGCCCGGCCGCTCCCTGGCCATCGCGGAGGCCTGAGGCCCCTGATACAGGGCCGAAGCGCACTTCCCTGCGCCTAAGCCGGGAGCAGGGCGAGCGCGGGTACATGGACGGGGCGGATCACTGAGAAGTCGCGGATGTCGGTGGTCATCACTTCGGTGACCCGCATCCGCTCCGCCACGGCCACTACCGAGGCGTCGGCAGCGCCTAATGGAAGATCGTGGTAGCGCTCGATGAGGACTGCGATTCGTGAGAGGTCGGACTCGCTCAGATCGATCAGCTGAAACCAGCCGGACTCGAGTAGCCGGAGGAAGGCCGCTTCTGCTCTTGCGCCACCAAGCTTGCCGAGCATGTAGCAGCTCTCACCGGCGACGAAGCTGGGGACGAGCAGTGGCCGGTTGGCTTTTCTGATCCGGATGAACTCCTGTATGCAGCGTTCATGATTCTTGTCGTCCTGAAAAGTAGCGGCCACGATCGGGCCGGTGTCGACGACGATCACGCCTCGCGACCGTAGCCCTCGGCGAGGATCTCTTCCACCTGTTCGGATGCGTCGCTCCTGCCGGCGCGGAAGGCGCCGAAGAGTGCGGGGAGACCATCAGGGCCGAGTTCCGGCTTCTCCGTGCGTGAGTGGACCAGCTGGAGGAGCCGCGCACGCTCCTCACGCACCTGATCCGGCCGGAGCTGATCGACCAGCCGGTGAAGATCTTCGTACTCTTCCAGCGGCGCTGTCATGTCTCCGAGTGTACGTGTCGAATGTGATCGTTTCCGCACGTGCGGTTATACGGTATGCCCACCGTCGCGAGGACCCGTTCCGCGTCCGCGATCGACCGGGTGATGTCGGCAATTGCGCCGATGGAGTCACCGCTGAGTAACGCACGCTTGGTCTCCGTCACGATGAGTATCCTTCCGTATCTCCTGTCGCCCGGTCTTACGGTTGTGATCAGTGAGTGCACGAGCGAGGACATTCGCCAGGAGCGGGGAACGGTCGACTGAGCCGATGCCCCAAGTCCCCAAGGCGCGGCGTTGAGAGGTCAGGTCGCGCCGCGGATCAGGTCGGCGGCGTGCCAGGCCATCGCCATGATGGGGCCGTTCAGATTGCCCGAGATCATGGTGGGCAGCACCGAGCAGTCGACGATCCGCAGGTTGTCGAGGCCCCGTACGCGCAGTCGCGAGTCGACCACGTCGTCGTCGTGCGGTCCCATGGCGCAGGTGCCCATCGCGTGGTAGCCGCAGTAGCCGCCGCCGAGCGCCGCGTCGATGATCTCCTTGTCGGAGTCCACCTGGGGACCGGGGAACGTCTCGGAAGCCAGCCGTCCCGCGATCGGGTCCTGGGCGAAGTACTCCCGCATGCGGCGGAACAGGTCGACGCCCACGCGCCGGTCGTGCTTGGAGCCGAAGTAGTTGGGCTCGATGCGCAGCGGCGCCTCCGGGTCGGCGGAGGTGATGGCCACGCTGCCCTCCGCGGTCGGGCGGAGGATCTCGGCGACGACCGAGACGCCGGGCTGCCGCTCGACCGTGACCGTCTCGCCCGCCCGGTACGTCGCGACCGACCACGGCCCCATCAGGAGCTGGGCGTCCGGCCGGTCCAGCTCGGGCCGGGTCTTGAGGAAGGCGATCACGTCGTAGGCCGGCGCGGCGAGCGGGCCCCTGCGGTTCATCAGGTAGCGCAGCGCGGTGACGCCCTGCCGCAGCGGCGTGGACAGCATGCGGTTGTAGCCGAGGTCGTCCTTCAGGCGGAACTTCAACGCCAGGCACCGGTGCTCGCGCATGCGGGCGCCGACCATCGGCCGGTCAAGCCGGACCTCCACTCCGGCCGCCCGCAGCACCTCCGCGGGGCCGATGCCGGACGACTGCAGCAGTTTCGGCGTGCCCAGGCTGCCCAGGGAGAGGACGACCTCCCGGGCCGCGCGGTATTCGACCACGGCGCCGCCGGCGTCCCGGGCGGTGACCCCGGTGACCTTGTCGCCGTCGAACAGCAGCCCGGTCACCGTCGTGCCGGTCACGACGGTGAGGTTGGGCCGGTCGCGTACGGGGTGCAGGAAGGCCCGGGCCGCGCTGAACCGCCGCCCGTCCTTGATGGTCGCCATCGCGTGGCCGACGCGTTCGCCGTCGGACTCGTTGACGTCCGGCATCGCGGTCAGGCCGAGCGCCGCGCCGGATGCGATCATCTCGTCGCAGAGGGGATCGGGGTCGCGCGGAGGGGACACGTGCAGCGGCCCGCCCGCCCCGCGGGTCGCCGTGGCGCCCAGGGCGTTGTCCTCCATCGCCCGGAAGATCGGCAGAATCGTGTCCCAGCCCCAGCCCGGGTTGCCGAGCCGTACGAGTTCGTCGTAGTCGGCGCGGTGGCCGCGGTTGTACACCATGCCGTTGATGGAGCTCGATCCGCCGAGGACCCTGCCGCGCGGCCAGATCTCGGCCTGCGCGTCCGGACCGAACGGCTGGGTCCGGTAGTGCCAGACCTTCCGCGGATCGTCGAAGAGCTTCCCGAATCCCTTGGGCACGTGGTAGAGGGGGTGCCGGTCGGCGGTGCCCGCCTCGACCAGCAGCACGCGGACGGCCGGATCCTCCGACAGCCGGTTGGCGAGGACGCATCCGGCCGACCCGGCTCCGATCACCAAATAGTCGATCATGCCCTCATCTTGCCCACGCCGCTCCGGCGGGGGTAGGCCTCAGGCGGCCTGGGCGACGGGCAGTTCGAAGGTGACCGTGTCGGGGACCGCGGTGTAGAGCCGCCAGCTCAGGCAGGCGCGCTGGCAGGCGACGGTGACGTGCAGCCCGCAGTCCGCCAGCCAGAGGGCCAGACCGGCGAAGTAGCCGTCGCCGGACCCGATAACCGCCCGTTCGAACCGCAGGTCCACCCGCGTCGTACGGGCCGCCTCGTCGAGGGCGTGGTCGGCGCCGTCCGGTCCCGAGCGGGCCAGCAACTGCACCCCGCGCAGCGCGATGCCCACGGAGACGAGCGCGTTGTGGTTGACCGCCACGATGAACTGGTCCAGCGGGCCGACCGGCACCGTCCGCTGGTAGGCGTTCATGACTCTTCGCACGTCGTGGGTCGTCGGGAGGGCGGTCCCCGTCAGGTTCTCGATGTCCAGGAGATGGATCGCGCGACCGCGTCGCAGCGACCTGAGGCGCGTGGTGGGGGTGCTCACGATCCTGGCTCCCTTCCATGCCGACTCCTGGCGTCCATTAGAGCATGTGTTGACGCAATCAACCAGTACTTGCCGCGTCGTTGCCCGTGTCCGATGCATCGGATATGGTCCGGTCTGATCGGACAACTGGCGGAAGGCGGAGCGGCGTGCTGCGAGATGTACCGGTCACCGCGGCGGACATCGCCCGCCTGGCCGGCGTGGGACGCGCCGCGGTCAGCAACTGGCGGCGCCGGCACGACGACTTTCCCGAGCCCGTGGGGGGCACCTCGACCAGCCCGGTGTTCTCGCTCGCGGAGGTCCGGGAGTGGCTGCGCGGCCATGCCGAGGACAGGGAACTTCCCGCGGACGAGTGGCTCTGGCAGGATCTGCGCGCCACCGTCGAGGACGACGACCTCGCCGACCTGATCGCCGATCTCGGGGCCTTCCTGGTGTACGTACGGCACGAGGGCGGCGACTGGGACGCGCTCTCCGCCGCCGACGACGAGACGGTCGCGCGGGAGCTCCCGGCCCGGGTGCGGGCGACGTGCGTGAAGACCGCGGGTGCGGAGGCGTTTCCCGAGACCGTTCCGGTGACCCGGCTGCCGCTCGTCCGCTCGATCGCCCGCCTGGCCGCCGAGCGCGGCGCCAGGGACACCTTCGAGTTCCTGCGCGAGCGGTACTTCGAGGTGCACACGCGGCGCGTCTACTCCACCCCGGTCGAGATCGTCACACTCACGCTCGACCTCGTGGGCGACGGGTTCGGCTCGTTGCTCGACCCGGCCTGCGGTTCCGGCCGCATCCTCGGCCGCGCGCTGGAGCGCTCGCCCGGGGCCCGGCTGCTCGGCCAGGACGTCGATCCCGTCGCCGCCAGGCTCACCGCCGTACGGCTCGCGCTGCGCTGCGACAACGCCAGGATCAGGGCGGGAGACTCGCTGCGCGCGGACGCGTTCCCCGGCGAGTTCGTGGACGCGGTGGTGTGCAACCCGCCGTTCAACGACCGCAACTGGGGATACGAGGAGCTGGCGGCCGATCCCCGATGGGAGTACGGCCTGCCGCCGCGGGTGGAGCCCGAGCTGGCCTGGGTGCAGCACGCGCTCGCGCACCTGGCGCCCGGCGGCGTGGCCGTGCTCCTCATGCCCCCGGCGGTGGCCAGCCGCAGATCGGGCCGGCGGATCAGGTCCCAGCTGCTGCGCCGCGGCGCGCTGCGCGCGGTCATCGCGCTTCCGCAGGGCAGCATCCCCAACGTCGCGGTCGGCCTGACGCTGTGGATCCTGTGCCAGCCGGGCGAGGGGGGCACGCCCAGCCACGTGCTGATGGTCGACACCTCCGGCAGCCCCGACGACTACGCGCGGATGGCCGTCGAGGCGTGGCGCGAGTTCGGCGCGGGGCGAGAGCTGGACGAGCCGGGCGTCAGCAGATCGGTCCCGCTCGTCGACCTGCTCGACGAGGACGTGGATCTCACCCCGGCACGGCACCTGTCCACGGCGGCCGACGACCTGTCGCAGGAGCGTATCGCCGGAGCCCGCTCCCGTCTCGCCGGGCTGCTCGGGACCGTCACCGGGATGATGCCCGTGCCGGGGAGGCCGCCGCTTGACGAGCTCACCCTGGTCCCGCTGCCCGAGCTGGTGCGGCGCGGCATGCTGGTCCTGGAACAACAGACGCCCGCAAGACCGGGGCAGGGGCCGCCGCTGGAGGCGCCGGTGCTCACCGTCGAGGACGTGCTCGAAGGCCGCTTCGCCACGGGCACTCCCGAGTGCGCCGGGGCGAAGCGGATCGTCACACGGCCCGGCGACGTCGTGGTGCCCCAGGTCGCGGCCGTCCCGGTCGCGCGGGTGCTGGCGAAGGGCGACGCGCTGCTCGGCCCTCACCTGTCGCTGCTACGGCCCGACCCCGGGGCGCTCGACCCCGACTTCCTGGCCGGTTTTCTCTGCGCGTCCATCAACGTGCGTCACTACAGCTCCATGTCGTCGCGCTATCGGGTGGACGTACGGCGTGCGGAGGTGCCGCTGCTGCCGATGGAGGAGCAACGCCGGTACGGCGAGGCGTTCCGGCGGCTCGCCGAGTTCCGGACGGCCCTGCGCGAGGCGGCGGCGCTCGGCGAGGACCTGGTCAGGCTGCTGGCCGATGGTCTCACCCATGGAACGGTGGGACCGGCCGAGTAGGGTCGGGTGCCGTGAGCGGTGAACTGGACCACCTGGCCGCCCGGCTGCGCGAGTTCGTACGCGCGCGTGACTGGGAGAGGTTCCACACGCCCAAGAACCTGGCGATGGCCCTCGCCGGGGAGGCGGGGGAGCTGGTGGCCGAGTTCCAGTGGCTGACGCCCGAGGAGTCACGCGATCTCGACGAGGAGGCCCTGCGCAGGGTCCGCGCCGAGATCGGGGACGTGATGCTGTATCTGGTCAGGCTGGCCGACGCGCTGGGCGTCGACCTCGCGGAGGCCGCCAACGCCAAGCTGGACGACAGCGAGCGCCGGTACGACCCCGAGACCTATCGCGGCTCCGCCAGAAAGGCTCCGCCCCTGAAACCCGGGTGACCGCGAGGCCGTCACCGGGCCGTATCCGAGGTCAGGGCCGCCCGCCCGGCGCTTTACCATCGGCACGACCCGACGCGAGGAGACGTACGTCCACATGGGCGCCAACCACAGTCACGCCACGGCGGCTCCGCACACGCCCGTCCCGCGCAGGACCGTGGTGGCGACGCTGGCCGTCATCGTCCCCGTCGCCCTGGTGACGGTGGCCGCGCTGATCTGGCTGTGGCCGGGCGGCGCCCGGCCGGACGGTTCGTCCTCGCCCTCCCTGCGGCAGGTCGAGGGGACGGTCACCGAGATCGCGGCCAAGCCGTGCCCGTCCTCGCCGGATGAGCAGGCCGCCGCGGCGGGCTCCGCTACCTGCGGGGACGTCCGCGTCAGGATCACCGGCGGGCCCGACGAGGGCCGGACCGTCACCACCGAGCTGCCCACCGGCCCCGGCGCGCAGCGGTTCGCGGTCGGTGACGACGTCGTGCTGGTGCACCTGCCGGACGGCGCGCTCGACGCGCCGGAGTATCTGCTGTCGGACCACGACAGGTCCACGCCGCTGTGGCTGTTCGTCGCCGCGTTCGCCCTGGCGGTCGTCGCCTTCGGGCGCTGGCGGGGGCTGACCGCGCTGGTCGGGCTGGCCGTGACCTTCGTCCTGCTGCTGACGTTCGTCGTCCCCGCGATCCTCGCCGGCGAGGATCCCACCCTGGTCGCCGTCACCGGCGCCGCCGCGATCATGCTGGCGGTCCTGTACCTCACCCACGGCTTCACGGTCACGACGTCGATGGCGGTGCTCGGCACGCTGGTCAGCCTGGCGCTCACCGGTCTGCTGTCCGCGTTCGCCATCGAGGTCGCGCACCTCACGGGGGTCACCGACGACAGCTCGTTCCTGCTGAACGGCAACTATCGGATCAACGGGCAGGGCCTGCTGCTCGCGGGGATCATCATCGGCGCACTCGGCGTGCTCGACGACGTCACGGTGACCCAGGCGGCCACCGTACGGGAGCTGGCCGTGGCCAACCCCGGATACGACTTCGGGCGGCTCTACCGGGCCGCCGCCCGCGTCGGACGGGCCCACATCGCCTCCGTGATCAACACGATCGTCCTCGCGTACGCCGGGGCGGCGCTGCCCCTGCTGTTGCTGTTCAGCGTCGGCGACCAGCCGCTCGGAGACGTGCTGCGCAACCCCGTCCTCGCCCAGGAGATCATCCGCAGCGTCGTCGGCACCCTAGGACTCATCGCGGCCGTCCCCGTGACCACCGCGCTGGCCGCCCTGGCGGCCCCCCGGCGGCGCTCGGGGGAGAAGCCGGCGGGGCGCCGCCGACGGGGCGCGACAGCTTGGGACGAGCCGGACGATTCCCCCGAGGGCTACTGGCCCGCCGGGTTCGGGACGGAAAGGGATCGGCCCGTCCGATAGAACGAGGTGCGCCGCCGATCGGAGCGGCCGGGCGCTGGAACAAAATGGCTTGCGGCCGGCGCGGTCGGCTTCGCTAGGGTGATCTCCATGTGCTGCTTCGCATGCTTCATAAGGATCCGCCGCTCGTAGCGGCGGATCCTTCCTCTTGTACGGCTCCGCCGCCATCGGTGTCCTCGCCGGTGCGGCGCTTCGCGTTGCCCGGCTCCGATCGCGCACTCGCGGAGCACTTCCATGGTTCATCAGAGCGGACGGCACGAGCTCGGCCAGAACTTCCTCGTCGACCGCACGGTCATCGCTCGCATCGGGGAACTGGTCGCGGAGACGACCGGGCCGATCGTCGAGGTCGGCGCGGGGGACGGGGCGCTGACGTTCCCCCTGAGCAGGTACGGCAGGCCGCTGACGGCGGTCGAGGTCGATCCCGGCAGGGCGCGCCATCTGGCGCGGTGTGTCCCGGCGAACGTCACCGTCGTCAACGCCGACATCCTGCGGTTCCGGTTGCCCCGGCATCCTCACGTGGTCGTCGGGAACCTGCCGTTCCATCTCACGACCTCGATCATGCGGCGGCTCCTCGCGGCGCCGGGGTGGAGGACGGCGGTGCTGCTGGTCCAGTGGGAGGTCGCCAGGCGGCGGGCCGGCGTCGGCGGCGCCAGCATGCTGACCGCCGCCTGGTGGCCGTGGTACGCGTTCGAGGTGCACGCGCGCGTGCCCGCCCGCTCGTTCCGGCCCGCCCCCTCGGTCGACGGCGGCCTGATCACCATGACGCGCAGGGACGAACCCCTGGTCGCCGAGCGAGGGCCGTACCAGGATCTCGTGCGCCGGGTCTTCACGGGGCGCGGGCGCGGCCTCGCGGAGATCGTCGAACGCACGGGATATCTGGACCGCCAGGCCGTACGCGCCTGGGCGCGTGACGCGCGGGTGAGGCCGCACGCGCTGCCCAAGGACCTGACCGCCGGGCAGTGGGCGTCCCTCTGGCGGGAAGGGGCAGGGCGCCGGCGGCCGGGCCAATGACGGTGTCCTTCTCGCCGCATCCGGCCGCCTTGGACGGGGATGGGGGGCACGGCCTGTGGATCGCGGTGGGGCAATGCGGGATTTCGCCGGTTATGCCGGGTTGCTATTCCACAGAGCGGTATTCGGGTGCGACGGGCGGCCCTTGGTGCGCGCAGGCTGTGGCCCTGCGGCAGTGCGAGGAGCGACAGGTGCGGGGCCTGCTGCTCCCCCGGCACTTCCCGCGGCCGCTTCGGCGGTATCAGGTGCAGCACGTCGCGGAGGAGGAGCCATGCGAATCACCTATCCCGTGCCCGCCCAGACCTCGTCGGTCTTCGTCGTCGTCACGGACAGAGCGCCGACCGATCTCTCGTCGATCGTCCCCTGGCGGATGGGGCCGCCCCACCGGCGCGCCGCCAGGGACGCGCTCGGCACGCCCCGGCTGAGGATCGAGGCGTTCCGGTCGGCGCGGTCCCCATGGCGGCGCATGGACCTGAGCGCCGAGGACCTCAAACGGGTGAGAAGGGCTCGTCACCACGTGGTGGTGACGAGCACCGCCCCCACAGCGGAGCAACCCGAGGCCGCGCAGGTCGCGCGGGCGGCCGCGCGCGGGATCGCCGAGGCGTATCACGGCGCGTTGTACGACCCGCTGACCGGTGCGGCTGTCTACCACTGCACCGACTGTCCGGGGGAGCGGCGGGACTTCCATCTCGGCGACGACTGGCTGGGCTGGAGGGTGTCCTGCGCGGAGGGGGAGCCCTGCGGCCTCGGCGCCGCCGCACCCGAGGGAGCGGGCGGCGAGGCCGACGGTGGCTGCTCGTGTCTTGTGACGACCTCGCGTGGCCTGCGGCGCTTCGGCCTGCCGGAGATCACGCTGACCGGCCTCGCCTGCGCGCACAGCCTGTGCTCGGTGACCGTTCTGCGTACCGTGGCCGAGGCGCTGCTGCCCGGCCACCTCGCCTGGTTGTCCAGCGGGATCCGGTCGCCCCGCCGCGGCGTGGCCCGCCGCCTCCGCGTCGCGGGGACGGAGTACGCCGTGCTGTCCGGCGGAGCGGACCCGCGGAGCGCTCCGGTCCGCATGGCGGGTGCTGAGCCGGGGTTTCCGCCCGGCGCGCCGGAGGCGTTCCGCGAGCGGTTCGAGGCGGTGGGGGCGGGCTCGCCGGCTCCGGAGAGCCGACGCGGGGCAGGCGCCGCGGGCGGCGGCTCCCTGCCCGGCGTGCCGCACGGGGAGGGGGCGTTTCTGCGGGTGCGTCTCACGCCTGAGGCCGCCGCGCGGTCCTGCCTCAGGCTCCGCCTGCCGGGCGGTCACGGCGGAAACCCCCACCACACCCCCGGCCTGCTGGTCGCATGATCGCGCGGGGAGTGCGCCTGGGCGCGGCCAGCGGGCCGATGACCCGGCGGGGCCGGGCTCGGGGAGGGGAACATCCCGGTATGCGTCAGACGTCTGTGGAGTGTGACTCCTTTTAGTGCTGTCGACGACGAGATCCGGGACGCGCGGGAGCGCGCCAGGCGCCGGGACCGGCTCACCCGGCAGCGCGCCACTCTCCTCACGCAGATAGAGGACGTCCGCGGCGTGCTCGCGGATCTGGAGCGGCAGCTCGCCAAGGAGGACCACGACGTCGCCAAGCTGGAGCAGGGCGGCTTCGCCGCCTTCCTGGCGGGCCTGACCGGCGGCAAGGAGGAGCGCCTCGCGCGGGAACGGGCCGAGGCGGCGGCCGTCCGCCAGCGGGTCACCGGTCAGCGCACCCGCCTGGAGTGGCTCACCGGCGATCTGAGGACCACCGACCAGGCGCTCGCGGAGCTCGGCGACCCGCAGCACGAGCTGGAGGCGCTGCTCGCCCGCAAGGAGCGGATGCTCGTCGAGTCGGGCGATCCACGCGGGCGGGAGCTGGCCGACATCGCCGCCCGGCTGGCGGACGTCAGCGCCGACCTGCGCGAGCACCAGGAGGCGCAGCAGGCCGGGACGGCCGCCGGACAGGCGGTCGGCTACGTCCTGCGGCACCTGGGCGGCGCTCGTGGCGCCTCGACCTGGGACATGTTCAGCGGCGGCGGCTTCGCCGACATGGTCGAGCACGGGCACCTGCGCCAGGCCGACGAGGCGGCCTGGCACGCGCAGGGTGCGCTCGACCGGTTCTCCCGCGAGCTGGCCGACATCGGCGTCCACGCCGCGCCCCAGTTGCCGAAGGTGGACACCCGCTGGTTCGCCGACGTCTTCTTCGACAACATCGTCACCGATGCCATCAAGCACCAGCGGATCGCCCGCACGGGGGAGGCCGTCCGCGAGGTGGCCGAGTGGGTCGCGGCGATGGTCGGCCGGCTTTCCGCCCGCTGCGGTGAGCTCACCCATCAGCAGGAGTCCCTCGCCCGGAGGCGCGAGGAGCTCCTCGGCTCCTGAGCGAACCCGCTTTGCTGTCGCGTCGACCGCCTCGCCGCCCTCGTGCGGCGATCGGAGCCGTCGCACCATGTGGCCGCCGCATCGTGTGCCGCTGCATCGCGTGGCCGCCGCACCATGAGGCCTTCGCACCATGAGGAGGAGACGTGACGAGCAGAGTGACCGCGGTGAGCCGCAGCGCCACCCACACCTTCAGCAAGGCTCCGCTGGAGTCCATCCGGCTGCTGACCGGCCTGGGCGTGGAGGGGGACGCCCACGCGGGGGTGACCGTGAAGCACAGGTCGCGGGTCGCCCGCGATCCCGGTCAGCCGAACCTGCGGCAGGTGCACCTGATCCACGCGGAGTTGCACGACGAGTTGCGCGAGGCGGGCTTCGCCGTACGGGCGGGGGACATGGGGGAGAACGTCACCACCAGGGGTGTCGATCTGCTGGCTTTGTCCACCGGGACCCGGCTGCACCTCGGTGAGACGGCCGTCGTCGAGGTGACGGGCCTTCGCAACCCCTGCCTGCAGATCGACGGCTTCCAGGACGGGCTGCTGAAGGCCGTGCTTGGCCGGGACGACCACGGCGAAGTCGTCCGCAAGGCCGGGATCATGGGGATAGTCCTCGCGGATGGCGAGGTCCGGCCCGGTGACCCGATCCGTGTCGAGCCGCCGGCCGGACCCCACCACCCGCTGCGGGTGGTGTGAGCCCAGGAGACCGGCGGCTCAGCGGATGCGGCGAGGCGGTCGACATGTCCCTGGCCGCGTTCGAGGCAGCACCGCTCGTCCGTGCCGGGATCCCCGAACCGGGTGACGTGTCCGGGAGCGGCGGGCCGGAAACCGCCGAAGAGGATCATCGGTCCGGCCCGATGCCCTCTCTCGGGCGCGAGCCTCAGTGGATGTGGCCCGGCTCGTCGTGGTCGTGGTCGTCCTCGTCTTCGTCCTCCAGGACCCCGTCCGACGGCTCGACTCCGAGCATCGCCTCCCGGGGCTCGATCTCGGTGACGTGCTCGACGAGGCCGAGCACGTGGTCCGGCTCGATCAGCCACTGCAGGGCCGTCGCGCCTGTCTTGTCGGAGTTGACCAGCTCGATCTGCTCCTGCCGTTCGGCATCGTCCAGTTCGGCCTCGGGGTCGCGGATCTCGGCGAGCGCCGCAGCCTGCAGCGCGTCGACGTCGAGGACCTCGACCACCAGGTCGACGGTGAGCCGCAGATAGCGACCGGTGTCCGTTCCATCGCTCATGGTGGTGATCCTATCGGCTAGCCGTTACGGCAGTTTCCACTCGACCGGCGTCCCGCCCTGCTGTTCCAGCAGCGCGTTCGCCCGGCTGAACGGACGAGAGCCGAAGAATCCGCTGCGCGCGGACAGCGGGCTGGGGTGGGCGGACTCGATGCACGGCACGTCCCCGAGCATGGGCCGCAGGTTGCGGGCGTCGCGGCCCCACAGGATCGCCACGAGCGGTCCACCACGCGCGGCCAGCGCCTTGATGGCCTGCTCGGTCACCTCTTCCCACCCCTTGCCCCGGTGAGAGGCCGGCTTGCCCGGCATCACCGTCAGCACCCTGTTGAGCAGCAGCACGCCCTGCTCGGTCCAAGGGGTGAGGTCGCCGTTCGAGGGCGGCGTGGGATGGCCGAGGTCGGCCATGTACTCCTTGAAGATGTTGACCAGGCTGCCCGGCAGCGGCCGTACGTCGGGGGCCACGGAGAAGCTCAGGCCGACGGGATGGCCGGGGGTGGGGTAGGGGTCCTGGCCGACGATCAGCACCCGGACCTCGCTCAGCGGCTGGCTGAACGCACGGAGCACGTTGTTGCCCGCCGGGAGGTACTGGCGGCCTTCCGCGATCTCCTGCCTGAGGAAGTCGCCCATGGCGGCGATCCGCCCGGCCACGGGTGCGAGGGCCTCGGCCCATCCGGCTTCCACGAGTTCGTGCAACGGACGTCCTGACATGTCCGCGGACTCTATCGGCTTTTCCGCCCCCGTACGGCCCGGCGGGGGAAAGATCGGATGCCCGCTTACCCCCGTAAAGCGGGCATCCGACGTCCTCTCGGCACCGTCTGCCACAGACGGGACATTTCCCGTGGTGGCCGCGGTGATGCGGGAGACCCCGGAACGATGGTCCGGGGTCTCCTGGCCGTCACTTCACCGAGCCCGCGAGCAGGCCCTGCACGAAGTAACGCTGGAAGGCGAAGAACAGCACCAGCGGGATGATGAGCGACAGGAACGCGCCAGGCGCGAGGATGTCCACGTTGGTGCCGAACTGTCGCATCTGGGATTGCAGCGCCTTCGTCATCGGCTGGTTGTCGGTGTCGGCGAACACCAGCGCGACGAGCAGGTCGTTCCACACCCACAGGAACTGGAAGATCCCGAGTGACGCGATCGCGGGCTTGGCCAGCGGGAACACCACCGTGGCGAAGATCCGCCACTCCGGCGCGCCGTCCATCCGCGCCGCCTCAAGCAGCTCGCGCGGGATGCCCACGAAGAAGTTGCGCAGCAGGAAGATGGCGAACGGCAGGCCGAACGCCACGTGGAACAGCACCACCCCGACGATCGAGCCGAAGATCCCGAGGAATCCGTACATCTTGGCAATGGGGATCAGCGCGATCTGCACCGGGACGACCAGCAGGGCGATGACCACCAGGAACACCGTGTCCCTGCCGGGGAACTCGATCCAGGCGAACGCGTACCCCGCCATGGCCGCGATGCCGATGACCAGCAGGGTCGCGGGCACCGTGATCAGCACCGTGTTCCAGAACGACGAGCTGAAGCCCGACGCGAGGAGGTTCGAGTAGTTCTCGAACGTGATCTGCGCCGGCTTGGTGAGCAGCGTCCACCAGCCGGAGGAGTTGTTCTCCGTCTCGCCGCGCAGCGACACCACCAGCAGGCCCAGGGTCGGGAGCAGCCAGAACAGCGCGATGAGGATCATGAAGATCTGCACCACACCGCTGCCGAGGCGGTCGGTCACCCGCGTGATCAGGCCGCGGGAGACCGGCCGCGCGTGCCGGGGTTCGGCCAGGGTCGTCATCCCTCGTCCCTCCTGAACCGGCGGATGTTGAAGATCATGAACGGCACCACCAGGAGGAGCAGGAAGATGGACAACGCGCTACCCATGCCCTGGTTGCCTCCGCCGCCGAACGAGACGCGCCACATCTCCAGCGCGATCACGTTGGCCTGGGGCTGCACGGACCCGGGGGCGATGATGAACACCAGGTCGAAGACCTTGAGCACATTGATGATCATGGTGACGAAGACGACGAGCAGCACCGGCGACAGCAGCGGCACGGTGATCTTGCGGAACACCTGCCACTCGGTCGCGCCGTCGATCCGGGCCGCCTCCAGGGCGTCGCGGGGGATCGCCGACAGTCCGGCCGCGATCAGCACCATCGCGAACCCGGCCCACACCCAGATGTACGCGCCGATGATCGCGGGGGTGATCAGCGACGGGCCGAGCCAGGTCAGGCCGTTGAACGCCGCCGTGAAGTTGTCCTGCGGCAGCCGTACCTCGTAGGAGCCGGCGGGCAGGCCGGAGAAGCGGAAGGTGCCGTCGGCGGCGGTCTCGGTCGTCGCCTTGACCGCGCCCCCGGAGACCGCCTCGACCGTGATGCCGGCCAGACCCTTCTCCTGCGGGTCGATCTGGTTGAGCGTGCCACCGCCGCCGCGGACCACGTCGAGCCAGACCGTGCCGCTCAGGCCGTCGCCGCCGGGCGCGGCCTTGGCGGGCGCGGCGTCCTTCACCACGTCCTGGCCGAGGCCGACGAGCGGGATGAGCACCGGCGTGCCCGGCTGGGCCTGCTGCCGCGTCACCACCGCGCCGTCTCGCAGCACCGCGGGCGCCTGGTCGTTCTCCCGGGGCCGGGCGCCGGGATAACCGGCGCTGGAGGAGAACGCGTCGTGGACGGTGGTGATGACGGCGTTGGCGACGCCCTTGTCCGGGTCCTGCTCGTAGACGAGGCGGAAGATGACTCCGGCCGCGAGCAGGGAGACGGCCATCGGCATGAAGAGCACGAGCTTGAACGCGGTGGACCACCGGATGCGTTCGGTGAGCACCGCGAAGATCAGGCCGAGCGCGGTGACGATGACCGGGGCCACCACGACCCAGATGATGTTGTTCCTGATCGTGGTGAGCGTCGAGGAGTCGGTGAAGATCGACAGGTAGTTGCTCAGTCCGACGAAGCGGTCGCCGGTGGCGTCGTAGAGGCTGCGCCAGATCGAGTAGATGACCGGGTAGATCATCCACGCGGCCATCAGCAGGATGGCGGGCAGCAGGAACAGCACCGCCAGCCTCGGCGACGGGGTGAGCCGTACGGGCGCCTTCGCCGTGCCATCCGCCGTGCCACCGGCTGTGGCCGCGGGCGCGACCGCGCCGGGCGGCGCCGCCGTCGGGTATCCGGCCGCCACCGGGCCGGCGGGCGGTTCGTCCGCGGTCGCCACCGTGTCGGCCGCGGCGGGTTCCGAGGCGGTCGCCTTTGAGACGGCGGGCTCTGAGGCGGCGGGTTCCGGGGCGACGGGCTCAGGGTCCGCCTCGGCGGAGGAGTCCGGTGAGCCGGTGGAGTCGCCGGCTGCCGAGGGGGCGAGGGAAGGATCCGCAGGGGTTTCGCGCGGGCCGGAGGAGGGCCCGGCGGCGGAGTCGCCGCCGGGGACCTGCGGGCCGTTCAACCGTTCGGTCACGGCCGTCTTCCTTTACTTGAAGGCCTTGGCGGCGTCCGCCTCGAGCTTCTCCTGCGCGCCCTTCACGTCGGAGGGGTTGCGGAGGAAGTCCTGCAGCTGCTTCCACTCGCCCTTGCCGTCCGTGCCGCCGAAGGCGCTGGGCGCCAGGTCGGATATGTCGTACCGCACCGACTCACCGGCCGAGATGATCGTCTGAGCGAGCTGCTTGGTCAGGTCGTCGGGGTAGTTGTCGGGCGAGACGTTGCGGTTGGGGGACAGGTAGCCCGGCTGCTTGGCCCAGACCTCGCCGCCCTCCTTGGAAGCCAGGTACTCCAGCAGGGCCTGCGCGCCCTTGGACTCCTTCATCGCCACCGCGACGTCGCCGCCGAGGACGACCGGGGCGGTGTCGCCCGCCTTCGGGAAGGGCATGATCTGCGCCTCTTCGCCGACCTTGGCGCCCGACTGGCCGACGGACGCGGCGACGAAGTCGGCCTCGATGACCATCGCGGCCTTCTTCTGGCCGTACACCTGGGTGACACAGGTCGGGAAGTCGGTCTGCAGCGCGCCGGACGAGCCGCCGAGCATGAGCTCCTTCTTGCCGAAGATCTGGGCCATCTTCTCCAGGGCGGTCTTGACCGAGTCGTCGGTCCAGGGGATCTCGTGCTTGGCGAGCTTGTCGTAGTTCTCCGGGCCCGCGGTGGAGAGGTAGACGTTCTCGAACAGGTCGGTCAGCGTCCAGCCGGAGGCGCCGCACAGCGCGAACGGCGCGACGCCCGAGTCCGACAGCGTCTGGGCGCTCTTGATCAGGTCGTCCCAGGTCGCCGCGGGCTGCACCCCGGCGTCGTCGAAGGCCGACTGGCGGTACCAGACCAGCGACTTGTGCGCCGCCTTGACGAGCACGCCGTACACCTGGCCCTTGGCCGAGCCGAGCTCCTTCCAGTACGGCGTGTAGTTCTGGTCGATCTGCGCCTGCACCTCGGCGGACAGCGGCTTGAGCGCGTTCTCGTCGGCGTACTGCTGCACGAGGCCCGGCTGGGGGAGGATCGCGACGTCCGGCGGGTTGCCGCCCTGGATGCGGGGGCCGAGGTAGGCGCCGGTGTCCTCACCGGTGGAGGCGTAGGTGACCTTCGCGCCCGTCTTCTCCTCGAACGCCTTGAGCACCTTCTCGAAGTTGGTCTGCTCGTCGCCGGTCCACTTCGCGGCGACCTCGATCTTCTCGCCCTCCAGCGGCTTGGCGCCGCCGGCGGCCGAGGCGCTGCCCTGGGCCGCCGGCTCGCTGCCGGTGCCGGAGCCGGAGTCGCTGCCGCACGCGGCGGCCGCGGCGAGGGCGAGGCAGGCGACCATGATCGGGGGGAGTTTGCGCATATCTAGCCTCCGGGCTGGATGACCTCGCCGAGCCCTTGTTTGAGGTCGGCGACGGTTTCGTCTACGGGTGTGGCGAGAGTGAGCGCGCCGGAAACGGCGCTGGAGATCAGCAGGCTGACCTGGTTGTAGTCGGCCGTGACCGGCCTCGGCCGGGCCGACATGATGGCCTCCTTGAGCACGGGCAGGTACGGGAACCGTTCGATGAGCTCGGGGTCGTCGTACAGGTCCGCCCATACCGGGGGGAACGAGCCTTCGGTGAGCACGAGGCGCTCGTTGTCCCGTCCGGTGAAGTAGCGGATGAAGTCGAGTGCCGACTTCTGCCGCTTCGAGAAGGCGCTGATGGCGAGGTTGTAGCCGCCCAGCGAACTGGATCCGGGCCCGTTCAGGCCCGGCAGCCGGGTCACCGAGAACTTCCCGGCCAGTTTCGAGTGGGCGGCGGGTCCGTACGCGTGGGGCCAGTTGCGGGCGAACAGCAGCCGCCCCTCCTGGAACGCGAGCCGGGACTCCTCCTCCTTGTACGTCAGCGCCTCGCGGGGGATCCACCCCTCCTTGACGCCGCCGACCAGGAAGCCGAGCGCGGCCCGCGCGCTGCCGAGGTCCAGCGTGACCGTGCGGGCGTCCGGGCTGAGGATCGACCCGCCCGCCGACTGGACGGCCTCGGCGAAGTTGACGGTCAGCCCCTCGTACGGCAGGAACTGTCCGGCATATCCTCCGATGCGATACTTCGCGCTCAGGCGCGTGGCCTGCTCGCGCAACTCCGCCCAGGTCTTGGGCGGCTTCAGGTGCTCCTTCTTCAGGATGTCCGACCGGTAGTAGAGCAGGCCGGCGTTGCTGGTGTAAGGCGCGGCCCACAGCCTGTCGCGGTAGATGGCGGTGTCCGCGACGCCCTTGAGCAGCTTGTCCAGGGGGAACAGGCTGCGGTCGAGCGGCGCTATCCAACCGGCGTCGGCGAACTCGGCCGTCCACATCACGTCGAGCGCGAGCACGTCGTACACGTCGTTGCGCGCCTGCAGGTTGGCCACCATCTGGGCGCGCTGCTCGTCCGCCGCCTCGGGCAGTTCGAGCAGCGACACCGGTTCGTCCGGGTGTGCCTGGTTCCACCGGTCCAGCAGTGGGCGGAGGTAGGCGGTGGTGTCCCTGCCGATCGCCAGTGTGATCGGCCCGGTGCCGTCGCTGCCCACGGCGGAGTCGGTGCCGGTGTCCGCGAGCCCCGTGCACCCGGCCACCAGGAAGGTGGCCAGGACGACGAGAACTCGGCGAACCATGTGGCCTCCGTATGAAGAGGTGGTTACATACGTGTTAGGTAAGTGCATGCATGTTATGCATAGCGATAATGTGAGCGTCAACGGATTGGCTCGTAACGCTCCGATAACTGCTCGATACGGCTTGGGGGGTGGGCGCGTGCGGCAGTCGCTGCTGGCGCTCCTTGCGAAGGAACCTGCCCATGGATACGAGCTGAAACAGGCGCTGGAGACGATCTTCGGCAGCGCGTATCCGTCGCCCAACATCGGACAGATCTACGTGACCCTGGGCCGGCTGGAGAAGGACGGCTTCGTCCGCTCGGTCGACGTCGAGCAGGCCAACCGGCCGAACAAGAAGGTCTACTACATCACCGCCACCGGCCGGGAGGCGCTGGAGACCTGGGTGGAGGAGCCCACCGAGGGTCCCCGGGTGCGCGACGAGTTCTTCATGAAGCTCGTGCTGGCCCCGATGACCGGCTTGTCCGACCGAATGGCTTTGATGAACCGGCAGCGACGGCATTACCTTGCGCTCATGAGAGACCTCCGCGAGCTGGCCGATCAGACCGATCCGGCCAACCGCGTCGCGCTGCTGCTCATCGAGGGGGCCATGCTCCACCTCCAGGCCGACCTCGACTGGCTCGAACGCTGCCAGGAGGACCTGCCGTGATCTTGCAGTTAATCGCAGAAAGGGCCATACGCAGGCCCTTCGACGGGCGTGATCTTGCAGTTTGTCGCAGGAGGGCCGCGTGACCAGGCTCTCCAGCTTCCGTGATCTTGCGATAAATCAGGCCCGTGGCCTCCGACCTGCGACGACGTCGTACGTGATCTTGCAGGCCGGAACGAACGCGGGAGCGAGGTGGGCGGGGTGACGGACACGCCCGTCGTCCGGGCGGTCAACCTGGTCAAGATCTATCAAACCGGCGCGCTGCCCGTGCCGGCCGTACGCGGTGCCGACCTGACCGTCGACGCGGGGGAGTTCGTCGCGATCATGGGCCCGTCCGGATCGGGCAAGTCGACACTGATCCACATGCTCGGTGGTTTGGACACCCGTACCAGCGGCGAGATCTGGCTGGACGGCAGGCGGGCGGACACGCTCTCGGAGAGCGGATGGGCGGTGCTCCGCCGGGAGAAGATCGGCTTCGTCTTCCAGTTCTTCAACCTGGTCGCCAGCATGACCGTGGCCGACAACGTCGAGTTGCCCGCGTTGCTGGGCGGCGCACCGCCGCGGCAGGCCAGGGAACGGCGCGAGTACCTCCTCGGCGAGCTCGGCCTCGCCGATCGCGCCGACGCGTCGCCGGCGCAGCTCAGCGGTGGCGAGCAGCAGCGGGTCGCGCTGGCGCGCGCGCTCGCCAACCAGCCCCGGCTGCTGCTGGCCGACGAGCCGACCGGCAACCTCGACAGCCGCAACACCCGTGACGTGCTCCGCCTGCTCGGCAAGGTGCACACGCAGGGCCAGACGATCGTGCTGGTCACCCACGATGCCCGCGTGGCGAGCATGGCCGACCGGGTCGTCAGCCTGCTCGACGGCCAGATCGTCGACGACGGCGCCATCCCGAAGTCGCGCCGCCGTCCGGCGGGCGGGGTGGGGGACGTCGTCGAACTCAGGAGCTGACCCGGTGCGCCACCAGGGATCGTCCACGCCTCCGGCCCATTTGCATGATCACCGCGTACGCGGCCTCCGGCCGGCCCTAAACTGCAAGATCATGAAGTGGGGCGTCGCTGGTCGCGTGCCCTCGTTGCGACAAACTGCAAGATCACGCCAGGTCGCCCCGCAGGTCACCGCAGCTCCGTGCGACAAACTGCAAGATCACGCGGGGAGAGTGGTGAGGGGGGCATGACGAGGGTCGCCGAGCTGCGTTGGGTCCGGGCGGACCTGCGGGCACGCCGGGGACAGGCCGCGCTCACGGTCCTCGCCGTTGCGGGGATCGTCACCGCACTGATCGTCGCCGCCACGCTGCTGGAGGACGGCACCAACCCCTGGCGCGGCCTGTTCGCGCGCAGCAACAGTGCGCACATCTGGATCCACAGCAAGGACGTCCCCGACGTGTCCGCGCTGCGCGGCCTGAACGGCGTGACCGACGTCGCGGGGCCTTACCGCAGCGCGCCCGCCACGCTCGTCACCCGTGGCCGCAGGGTGCCGATCACCCTGCAGGAGACCCCCGCGGCCCTTCCCGCTGTCGCCCGCCCGCTCCTGCGCGAGGGCCGCTGGCTCGACGTGCGCACCCCGAACGCCGTGGTCCTCGAGCGGTCGTTCGCCCGGGCCTTCGGCCTGCGGCCGGGCAGCCCGTTCAGCGTCACAGGACTGAACGGCGCGACCCACGAGCTGACCGTGGCCGGGCTGGCGGAGAGCGGCGACCAGGGCTTCTACCCGGAGTGGACCCCTGGCCTGGCCTGGACGCTCGCGCGTACGCTCGACGTCGTCGAGCCCGCGCAGGGCCGCACCGAGACCGTGACCGGCCTGCGGCTGGCCGACGCCGCCGCCACCGACCTCGTCGTCCAGAGGGCCGTCTTCACGCTGCGCAACCAGGTGCAACGGGTCACGACCTGGCGCGAGGTGCGGGCCTCGATGGAGCTGGACAACCGGCTGCTCGGCCTGCTGCTCGCGCTGTTCGGCGGCGCCGGCCTGGTCGCCGCCGCGCTCGCGCTCGCCAACGCCGCCGGCGGCCGGGTGCTGATGCAGTTGCGCGACATCGCCACGCTCAAGTCGCTCGGCTTCACCCGGGGTCAGGTGGTCCGGATGCTCGTGGTCGAGCACGGCACGCTCGGGCTGCTCGGCATCGCCGCCGGAGCCGTCGCCGCCCGCCTGATCACGGCGTACGCCATGGGGGAGACGGTCGTCGTGCCGCTGTCGGCCGGCCCTCTCACCGCGATCATCGCGGGCACGTCGCTGACCGTGCTGGCCGCGGTCCTGATCCCCGCGTGGCGCGGCGGGCGCACCCCGCCGATTCCGGCCGCCCCCGCGGCGCCGCCGCGCGGCCACCTGTCCCGGCTGGCCAGGGTCGCCCTGCTCGTACGGCTGCCGCCCGCGCTCGTCCTCGGCGCCAGGGACGCCTTCACCCGCAGGACGCCGGCCGCGCTCACGGTCTGCGGCGTCGCCATCCCGATGATGATGATCACGATCGGGCTCGGCTGCTGGGCGACCCTGGACGACTTCGTCCGCCATCCCGAGAGGGTGGGCCAGGCGGCGGCCCTGTCCCTGCGGCCGGCCGAGCTGACCGCCGAGGAGGCGCGCCAGCGCGCGATGGCCGATCCGGACGTGGTCGCGGCTTACCCGGGAGCCGAGCTCGACGCGCTCGTCCCCTGGCAGACGAGGACCGTGCGGACCAGGGCGCTGGGCCTGTCCTCCGATCCGTACCCATTCCCGGTGGTGGAGGGCCGGATGTTCGCCGAGCGGGGCGAGGCCGTGGCCGGGCAGGGACTGCTCGACCTCCTCGGCGCACGGATCGGTGACCGCGTCCGGGTGACGATCGGGGGAACCCCGCTGATCGTACGGATCGTGGGCCGGGCGATCGAACCGGAGCAGGACGGCGAGGTGCTGTCGTTCGGGGTGGACAGCCTGGCGACCAAGGACGCGTTGCCGCCCCAGTTCTACGCCCTGGTGCTGCGGCCCGGCGCCGACCCGGGCCAGGTGCGCGCCCGGCTGCAGGGGCAGGGGCTCGACGTGGCCCAGGCCGTGAACCCGGCCGACCGGCTGGCGGTCATCCGGGTGGTGATCGTCGCGCTGGTCGCCGTGCTGGCCCTGATCGGGCTGGCCAGCCTGCTGACGGCAAGCGCTCTCGGGCTGCGCGACCATGTCCTCGACCTGGCGGTGCTCAAGGCGATGGGCCTGACGCCGCGCCAGGTGATGGCGACGCTGGTCACCGCCACCGGTCTGCCCGCCGCGGTGGGGGTCGTGCTGGGAGCGGCGGCGGGGGCGTCCTGCTCCCGGTGGCTGATCGACCTGGAGGGCCGCGGCAGCGGCGTCGGCGCGGGCATCGGTCAGGCCCCGACGCCTGGCATGCTCGCCGCGACGATCGTGAGCGCGATCGGGGCCGCTCTGCTGGTGGCGCTGATCCCGGCCAGGCGGGCGGCGCGGGCGCGGCTGCCGGTCACCGCTCGCTGAGGGAACGGCGAACTGTCAGAAACCGCCCAACCCCGGGCCGGCCCTGTCGGCCGGGGGGCACGGCGGGGACGACAGAGGCACGGCACCCCGCCCAAGGGCGTCCGAGGGCGGGGGCGTGACGTCAGGACGACGGCCGCAGCGACAGCCAGTAGAAGCCGTAGCCCGGCAGCGTGAGCAGGTAGGGCAGGTCGCCCACGACCGGGAAGGGGACGCCGCCGCGGCACTCGACCGGCGTGACCCCGGCGAAGCGCCGCAGGTCGAGCTCGACCGGCTGGGCGAAGCGCGACAGGTTGTTGACGCACAGCACCACGTCGTCGTCCTCCTCCCGCAGGAAGGACAGCACGCTGGGGTTCGGCGACCACAGCTCGGTGTAGTCGCCGGTGCCGAAGATCGGGTGTTCCCGCCTGATCTGCAGCATCCGCCGGGTGAAGTGCAGCAGCGACGACTCGCTCTTGATCTGGGCCTCGACGTTGACCGCCTGGTAGCCGTACACCGGGTCCATGACCACCGGCAGGTACAGCCGGCCGGGGTCGGCGTCGGAGAACCCGGCGTTGCGGTCCGGGGTCCACTGCATCGGCGTGCGGACCGCGTCGCGGTCCTCCAGCCAGATGTTGTCGCCCATGCCGATCTCGTCGCCGTAGTACATGACCGGCGAGCCCGGCATGCTGAGCAGCAGCGCGGTGAACAGCTCGATCTGGTCCCTGTCGTTCTCCAGCAGGGGGGCCAGGCGTCGCCGGATGCCGAGGTAGGCGCGCATGCGCGGGTCCTTGGCGTACTCGGCGTGCATGTAGTCGCGCTCTTCCTCCGTCACGGTCTCGAGCGTCAGCTCGTCGTGGTTGCGGAGGAAGATGCCCCACTGAGCGCTTTCCGGCAGCTTGGGGGTCCGCGACATGATCTCGGAGATCGGCTCGCGGCTCTGCCGGCGCACGGCCATGAAGATGCGCGGCATCAGCGGGAAGTGGAAGGCCATGTGGCATTCGTCGCCGCCCTTGGTGGCGTCGCCGAAGTATTCGACCACGTCCTCCGGCCAGCCGTTGGCCTCGGCGAGCAGAACCCGGTCGGGGTAGAGCCGGTCCACGTCCGCGCGGATCTTCTTGAGGTAGTCGTGCGTCTCGGGCAGCCCGGCGCAGGAGGTGCCCTCGCGCTCGAACAGGTACGGCACGGCGTCGAGCCGGAAGCCGTCGACGCCCAGGTCGAGCCAGAAGCGGATGATCTCCATCATCGCGTCCCGGACGGCCGGGTTGTCATAGTTCAGGTCGGGCTGGTGGTGGAAGAACCGGTGCCAGTAGTACTGCTTGCGCACCGGGTCGTACGTCCAGTTCGACTCCTCGGTGCCCACGAAGACGATCGGGACGCCAGAGTATTTGTCCGGGTCGTCGGACCAGACGTAGAAGTCTCCGTACGGACCGTCCGGGTCCTGCCGGGAGGCCTGGAACCACGGGTGCTGGTCGCTGGTGTGGTTCATGACCAGGTCGGTGATGACCCGCAGGCCGCGCTCGTGCGCCGCCTCGATCAGCGCGACGAAGTCGCCGAGGTCGCCGAACTCCGGAAGGATCTTGAGGTAGTCGGAGATGTCATAGCCGCCGTCCTTCAGGGGGGACTGGTAGAGCGGCAGCAGCCAGAGGCAGTCGACCCCGAGCCACTTGAGGTAGTCGAGCTTCTCGATCAGCCCGCGCAGGTCGCCGGTGCCGTCGTCGTTCGAGTCCTTGAACCCGCGGACGAGCACCTCGTAGAAGACCGCGCGCTTGTACCAGCGGGGGTCCTGCGAGGTGAAGTCCGTGATCTCCGGGAGATCGCCGGTGGAGGTCCCGAGCGGCCCTGAGGCGGAGTCAGGGCAGGGCGCAGCAGCGTTCATCTGATTCTCGCTTGAGATGAGAAGGGGGCGCGTGGTCAGGTCACACCCGAGCTTTGAAGCTCACGCCATGATGTGGGGCTCTATTTGACCAAAAATACACCGAAAGCCGCCTGACCGAAAAGGCTGACAAGGGTCTGACATGGACTTTTTACCTGTTTCTAAATGATCACGTACGGCTACCGCACAGGCGCGCAGCCGGACCGTGCGGGCCGACCTCCGGACGGCCCGCTCAGGCGCGGTGCCATGACCTGGGCGGCCCGCCCTTACGGCGCCGTCCGCACCGGTGTCCACGGCGGGGTGAGGTCGCCGAGATCACCCTCGTAGTCGGCCAGCCAGGCCCCGAACGCCACCAGGGCACGCAGCCAGAACCGCGAGTTCCACGACCCGAAGGCGGTCAGCGCGTCCGGCCCGCCGGCGATCGCGTCCAGCATCTGGGGCGACATCAGTCCGGGGATCCGTGCGGCCCTCACCAGCATCCGGTGGTTCCACTCGCGGGCCACCGGCCCGTTCGAGCGCAGCGGCACCCGGCGGTTCGGCATGAGCGGGGTGTTGGTCGAGGGCAGCGCCGCCACGCGGGGGTTGGCGGCCCGCAGGACCTCCCGGTAGAACTTCCCGCCCTCCTTGCGGACGACCGGCACCGACAGCGCCGCGTCGAAGAACTCCGGGTGCAGGAACGGGAAGACCGGGGTCGCCTCCGGGCCGACGAGGTTGACCGGGGACCGGGCGATGCCCCGCACGGTCCGGGTGTGCAGCACGCTCAGCGGCAGTTCGGCCCGGTGCCCGTGCAGCATGGAGGTCGCCCGGGTGAACGCCGTACGGACCCGGTCGTCCATCCACGCGGCGGCGGCCTCGCCGAGCACGGGGATGTGGGCGTCGCCGGTCGCCAGCGCCTTCAGCAGCGCCTCGCGGCGTGACGCGCCGGTGCCCGCGCCGACGGCGTCGGCCGTGATCAGGAAGTTCTTCATCAGCGGGCCGCCCGCCAGGCCGTCCACCAGTGCCCGGCCCGCGCCGTGCACCTCGCGGGCGAAGGGGGAGTACCACGCGTGGTGGCTGGTGAGGAACTCCAGGCGCCGGGCCGCCCACAGCGCCTCCTGCGGGTAGGCGGCCGGGTCCTGCGGCATGATCCGGTGCGGAATGCCCAGCTCGCGGGTGATGTAGCGGGCGAAGTCGATGTCGTTGTCCAGCCCGTCGTCGGGGCTGGTGGTCCACGACTCGACGTCCATCCTCCTGGCCACCGCCACGCTGGCCAGGAGTCGCGAGTCGTACCCGCCGCTCACCGGGACCAGCACCCGCTCGTACGGCTTGAGCGCGTCGTGCAGCAGCGCGACCAGATCGCCGCCGGTGACGCCCCGGTCGACCGGCTCCTCCCGCACCCAGCGCGGGGCCCGCCGGTCGGCCCGCAGCCTGCGCTCGCGCCGCGACCAGGTCAGCGCGGTCGCGCCGGGCAGACGCCGGATCTGGCGGTAGGGCGTGTCCTCCAGCAGCGGATAGGTCAGCGTGAGGATCGCCGCCCACGCATCCCAGTTCACCTCGTACGGCCGCCGGGCCAGCGCGAGCAGCGGCTCGATCAGCGAGGAGAAGTAGACGGCGTCGCCGTCCTGGAGGTAGTAGACGTCGACCAGGCCGAGGCCGCCCGTGTGCAGGCTCACCGCGTCGGGCTCGTCCACCAGGCCCGGGGTCTCGTACGTCTCCGCGACCCGCAGCCAGGCGTTCGCCCGGGGCTCGCCCCCGGTCTCGGGCCGCCGGCCGCCCCACGCGTACGCGGTCGTCCGCTCACCCGTGGCGTACGGCGCCAGCGGAGCCGACGTGAGCAGCGCGGCCTCAGGGGCGCTGTGCACGGACTGGACGGCCGGCCCCGACCGCGCCAGCAGGTCGAGAGTGGCCTGCTCGAAGGGCCCGACGGCCCCGCAGACGTACGGCCTGGCCTGGAATCGCGGCCACTCACCCTTGCGCACGGTTTGCCCTCCCTTGAACCGCAGCCGAGTCTACGGACCTCGGGCAGGCCGGGGGACCGGAGTCCGCCACAGCGGCCGGCAAGAGCGTCGGCGGATGCCGGTGTGTCACACGCCGGCGATTACGTGGGCGCTGTCGGGCTGCGGTGGGTTAATCGGGGCGGCGTACGCAGCGGGGCGAGGCGTCAGACCTGCCATAGGGCGCTGACAGGCATGGCGCGCAGTCGCGGGCCGAAGGGGAGGGTCTGGGTGCCTGTGTAGAGGACGATGCCGGCCACGAAGTCGTCGCCCAGGCGGTCGGCAAGGTGACGCAGGCCGCGGAAGTCGTCGCCGCGGACCGTGGAGGAAGCCTTGACCTCGACGCCGACGACACGGCCCTGCCGGTTCTCCAGCACCGCGTCGACCTCGACCTTGTCCTTGGTCCGGTAGTGGAAGAGTTCCACGCGCTCGTCCGACCAGGTGAGCTGGCGGGCGAGTTCCATGAGGACGAAGCCCTCCAGCAACGGTCCGAACTGGCCGTCGGGCCTTACCAGGCTCCTCGCGTCGGCGCCCACCAGGTTGGCGGCCACGCCCGAGTCGACGAAGGCCACCTTGGGGGTGCCAACCGCGCGGTTGCTGAGGTTGCGTGACCAGGCGGGGACGCGCTTGACCAGGAATACTTCTTCGAGCAGGCCGAGGTAACGGTTCGCGGTGCTGCGGGACACTCCGATGTCCGCCCCGAGCGCACCGGTCACGAGCAACTGTCCCGACCGGGCGGCCAACGACCGCACCAGGGCTCGCATCTCGGCCGTCCGCTCGATGTCAGACAACTGACTCACGTCTCGCGCGATCAGGTCCGAGACGTACGAGTCGAAGAAACGCTCACGTCTGCGAGGGTTCGTGCGGGCCACCGCCTCCGGAAATCCCCCGCGGACTACCCGCTCGGCGTAGTCCGCCCGCGACAACGAGGACGTGTGATGGAGGCTCGCGCCTTCGGCGAAGATCGCGTCCACGAACCCGTCCGCGGTGTCGTCGATCTCTCCTTGGGAGAAGGGCCACAGCTCGATCGTCTCCATGCGGCCCGGCAACGCGTCGGGGAGGGCCCGCAGGCCGAGCACTCGCGCCGATCCAGTGAGCAGGAACCGCCCCGGCCGGGGATCGGTATCCACCTGTTCCTTGATGGACAGCATCAGTTCGGGTACGCGCTGGATCTCGTCGATCACCATTAGGTCAGGGAACCCCACGAAGCCTGCGGGGTCCTCCTGCGCGGCTTGACGGACGACCGGAGTGTCCAGGTTGCGCCACTCGGCCGTCCGTTCCTTGGCGAGGAGGCGCACAAGGGTGCTCTTGCCGCTCTGGCGGGCACCGTTGATCAGCACGACACGGGTGTCGCTCAAGGCGTCTGCGGCAGGTCTTTCCGCATGTCTTGGGACCACCCGGCCGAGAGGGGTCTGCGAAGGGTTTTTCACCAGCTCAGGATGGCATGCCGACCTGTTCTCGTGGGACAGCGGCCGCATGATCGGTGGCCGTTTGGTCGCTCGTGTCGTGGCCGTTTAGCCGCTGGCGTTGCGGTCGTTTGGTCGCTGGACTCTCGGCTATTTGGTCGCGGGGTCCGTGGACGGCCGGTCGCCAGGGGATGGGGCGGAGGAGGTGGACGAGGTCTCGGCTCTGCCTGAGAGCGATCAGGGCGTTCTGCGAATATTGTGACTCTGGTCCTGAAGGTCTACCGCGGAGTCACCCCCTATGAGCGAGGTAAGCGAGCCGGCAGCCGGACAGCCCGAGTGGAGTGACCCGGCGGCGCTGCGGCAGGCGCTGGCGGAGGCGGTGGAGCGGGCCTCCGGCGCGGCGGAGCTCGCCCGGCTGATCACGGACTACCAGCGGCGGCTGGAGGAGGTGGCCCGCTCGGAGGCCGAGGCGCTGACGAAGATGCGTGAGGCCGAGGCGCGGCTGAAGACGGCCGAGCGGCAGAACGCGCAGCTCGCCAAGCAACTCGCGGAGCAGAAGTACCAGACCGAGGTCGCCAACTGGAAGCTCGCCTCGCTTCAGGAGAGCCGGTGGAGCAAACTCGGCGACGCGATCCACAGCAAGAAGCCCGGCACGGTGGCCAGGACGCTCAAGGCGCCGGTCAGGAAGCGCCCCGCGCCCAAGCGCTCGGAATTCAAGCCGGAGATCCCCGCCGTCCCTGAGGTGAAGGCGGCGCCCGCCGCGCCCGAGCCCAGGCCCCCGCAGGTCTCCGCGCCGCTCGCCGAGTCGTTCGTGGTCCCCAAGGGCCCGACGGCCCGGCCGTACATGACGGTCGCCGCGATCGTGGACCGGCAGACCGAGGCGCTGCTGCGGTACGAGTGGCGGCTGGTGACCAACTTCGGCCCCGACAACTGGGAGGCCATGCTCGACCAGCAGCAGCCGCACGTGCTGTTCGTCGAGTCCGTACGGCCCGGCCCCCGGCAGGGCAACGGCGGGCGCTGGCTGGAGGCGCTGGCCGGGGAGACGCGGGCGCTGCGCGACCTGGTGGCGGCCTGCCACAAGCGGGGGATCAAGACGGTCTTCTGGCATTCGGGCGGCGCGGTGTCGCGGGCGGTGCCGGCGGCCGAGCACTTCGAGTACGTGCTGGCGACCACCGAGGCCCGGGCCCGCGAGTGGCGCTCTGCACTGCGGCACGACCGGGTCGGCGTGCTCCCGCTGGCGATCCAGCCCCGGGTGCACAACCCCATCCCCGCCGACGGCGGCAGGACCGGGGAGATCGTCACGCTCGGCACGGTCACCCCGCCCGCGGGCGGCGCCGCCTGGCAGCCGCTGGCCGGCCAGGACGACGACAAGACGTCGTACGACGACGTGCTGACGGCCTACCGGCGGCCGGCCCTGGTGATCGCGGGATCCGACGCGGAGCCGAGGGTGATAGGGGAGGTCGCGGCCTGCGGCACCCCGGTGCTCCAGGTGCGGGCCGGGGCCAAGGGCGAGGAGGTCCTCGCGGCGGCCGAGGTCCTCATGGCCGATGCGGGACGGCTGGCCAGGGAGGCCCATCTCGCCTGGCGGGCCGGCACGAGCGTCACCCCGCTGCTCGACCCGATCCTCGACACCCTCGGCGTGCCGAGCGTACGGAACAGCGGCGTCATCTCGGCGATCACCGCCGTCTCCGGCCCGGCCGAGCTGGACCGCCTGCTCGCCCACGTCACCCGTCAGGTGGAACGGCCCGGCCAGCTCGTGATCGTGGCGGACGGCCTGGACGCCGGGCTGGTGGACAAGACGGTCCGCCAGGCGTGCCCGGCCCTCGACGTCGTGGTCCGCGCCACGGAGGAGCCGGTCACGCGAGGCGCCGCCCTCGACCGTGCGATCAGGCTCGCCGACGGCGACTACGTGGCCGTGCTCGACGCCAGGGACCTGTACGGCGAGCACTACCTGGCCGACCTCGTCCGCCACTTCGCCTCCACCGACGCCGAGGTGCTGGGGAAGGCGTCGTTCTACGCACACCTGCCGGCGACCGGCGCGACGCTGCTGCGGCAGCCGGAGGCCGAGCACCGGTTCCTGCCCGAGGTGGCCGGCGGCACCGTCCTGGCCCGCCGCCAGGTCCTCACGGAGCTCGGCTTCGCCGACGTCTCCGAGGAGTGGGGCGAGGTCCTGATGCGGCAGTGCCGTACGGACGGGGTGCGGGTCTACTCGGCCGACCGCTACTCCTACGTCTGCGTCCGCGACTCGGCCGAGGGCGCGCTGCTCGGCTCGGCGCGCCTGGAGGGCTACGTCCCGGCCGAGCCTCTCGCTCTGCTCTGAGCCACCGGCCTCACCGGAGGTCGAGCACGGCCTTGCCGTGGAGGCGGCGGTCGAGGAGGAGCGCCACCGCCTCCTGCGCCTTCTCCCAGCCGCCGCGCCAGGAGATCCCCGGATCGAGACGGCCGGATGCGACCTGCCCGGCGAGCCAGGTGAAGTCGGCAGCGAGCCCGCCGCAGGCGAGCAGGAAGAACGTGACCACCGAACGGTCGTGACGGCCCTGGTCGCCGGAGAACGCGCCGAACGGGAAGGTCTCCGGCTCGCCGGTCACATGTCCCACGGCCACCAGGGTGCCGCCCTCGGCCAGCCTGTCGTACGCCTCCACAAGGGTGGGCCCGCCCACGATGTCGAGCACGCCGTGCACCGGGTCGCCGAGGGCGGACGGCCGGTCGACCACCTCGTGCGCGCCGAGCGCCCGCAGGCCGTCGCCGTGCGCCCCGGGATCGCCGGTGGACGCGATCACGTGGGCCCCGCCGAGCCGGGCCAGCTGCACGGCGTACCTGCCGACCCCGCCGGTGGCGCCGGTGACCAGCACCCTCCTGCCGAGGATGGGGCCGAGCCGGTGCAGGGCGCGCAGCGCGCTGCCGGCGGCCACCGGGATCGTGCTGATCGCGCCGAGGTCGGCGTTCGCCGGAAGCGTTCCGATGTGAGAGGTGTCCACGGCGCGGTACTCCGCCCACGCCCCGTCGACGCCTAGCGTCACCACGGGGGTTCCCGCGGCGGGGCCGGACCCGTCGGCGGCGGCCCGTTCGACCACCCCGGCCGCGTCCCATCCCGGTACGGCGCCGTCGGGTGCGTTCTCGATGCCGAACCTGACCTCGCCGTAGTTGAGCGAGGTCGCGGTCACCCGGACCAGCGCCTGATGCGGGGCGGGCTCGGGGTCCGGAGCCTCGCCGAGCCTCAGGCCGGCGGGCGCGGACCTGTCGACGAGCAGAGCGCGCATGAGTCGTCCCTTCACGAAAAGTGCCACTCGGTGGCAGAAGCGTTGCGGCCACTCACTATGCCACTCAGTGGCATTTGCCTTCAAGGGGCAGCTTGCGGCGAGGCTAGACTGGCCGCGATGACCATCACCGCCGTTCCGGCCGACGAGCTCCCGCTGCGTGAGCGCAAGAAGCTGCGCACCCGCCGGGCGCTGGTCGACGCGGCCCTGGAACTGTTCACCGAGCGGGGTTTCGAGGAGACGACCCTCGACGACCTCTGCGCGGCGGTGGAGGTCTCCAAGCGCACCTTCTTCCGCAACTTCGGTAGCAAGGAAGATGTCGCGCTGACGCCCTCCCAGGACATGTGGGCGGCGTTCCTCGACGAACTGGAGCGGTGCGAGCCCGGCTCCGGACGCCCTGTCATCGAACTGGCGCAGGACTGCCTGCTCGTCGCCGTCGGCCGGATGACCGGCGACGGCTGGGCGCGCCAGGTTCGGCTCGGCGAGCGGCTGGCCGCGCGGATCCCCTCGGTGGGGGCGTACGGCCTGCACTTCTGCGACCGAACCACCCGTGAGGCGCTCGCGATCCTGCGCCGCCGTTTCGATCTGGGCGACGCGGACGACCTGCGGGCGAGACTCGTGCTCGACATGCTCATCGCGGCCTGGCACGCCGCTCTGGAGTCCTGGACGTCCATGCCGGGCGAGCCCGGGGCCGCGGACCTGGCCGCGCGCCTGCGAGAGGCGTTCGCCGCGATCCCCGGGTGCCTCACGCTGACCGCCGCGCCCAGGGACGCCCCGGCCTCGCCATGATCATGGAGGCGCTGCGCGCCGTGCTCGGCGCGCCGCCCGTGCCGCAGGGGTCGTGGGAGCGGGAGGCGCTGTTCGCCTCCACCGCCGCGCTGCGGGCGACTGCGCAGCCCCCGGCCGAGGTGGCGGAGCGGCTCGCGGCACGGCTGCGCGCGGCGCCCGGGGTCCGGCGGGTGGACGTCCGGCCGAACGGCTTCCTCGTCATCGGCGTCGCCACCCCGGGTGAGATCGTGGAGGACGTCCTGGCCGCCCCGGCCGCCGTGCCCCCGGCCCGGGAGGCCCCCACGCCGCCGTGGCCGGACTTCCCCCGTACGTGGGACAACCCAGGTTTCGCCGTGCGGTACGCGTACGTGAGGGCGGGAGCCGTACGGCGATGGGCCCGCGATCTCGGCGTGCCGACCGGCACGGCGGCGCGGCCCGAACTGCTCGACGGCCCGTACGACCGGGCCGTGCTGCGGGTCCTGGCCGAACTGCCGAGCAGGAGGGAGAGCCGTGATCCCGGCTGGGCGGTCTACCTGGAGCGGCTCGCCGAGGCCTACCACACGGCCGTCGAGCGCGCGTGCCCGATTCCCAGGGGCGACGAGGCGCCGTCGGAGGTCCACACGGCCCGGGTACGGATGGGGGAGGCGGTGCGCCGGGTTCTCGGCGAAGGGCTGGTGGAGCTCGGCGTCGCCCCGCCGGGCAGAATCTGAACCAAATCGGCCGATCGCCGAAAGCTATGCCGTAATCGACCTGCGGATCTGAATATCTTCCTTTAAGGCTGTCTCGCAGGTTGAACAGCGGGCGCGAGTGAATCGCAGGGTCGGCTAGCCTCGTTCGGGTGAGTCGATTCGCCCACCCAGCCGGCGACCTGCACGCCGCCTCAACGATCGTCGCCGCCGGACACTCCGATGAGCGTCCGCCGCACGTGCCCGCCGATCTCAACGCGCTCGAACCGGCCATCTGGCCGCGAACGTCCGGCAGGGCCGACGGCGCCGTCACGATCGGCGGAATCGACGTGCGCGACCTGGCGAAGGAGTTCGGCACTCCTCTGTACGTCGTCGACGAGGAGGACTTCCGCTCACGCTGCCGTGAATACCGGTCCGCGTTCCACGACGGCGAGGTCCACTACGCCGCCAAGGCGTTCCTGTGCCGGGAGGTCGCCCGCTGGATCGACCAGGAGGGTCTCGGCCTCGACGTCTGCAGCGCGGGCGAGCTCGCCGTGGCGCTGAGCGTGGGCTTCCCGCCCGAGCGGATCACGATGCACGGCAACAACAAGTCGCTGGCCGAGCTGGACAAGGCGGTCCAGGTCGGCGTGGGCCACATCGTGATCGACTCCTACGAGGAGATCGCCCGTCTCGGTTTCCTCGCTGACAAGCACGGCGTGCGGCCGAAGGTGATGATCCGGGTGACCGTGGGCGTCGAGGCGCACACCCACGAGTTCATCGCGACCGCTCACGACGACCAGAAGTTCGGCCTGTCGCTGAGCAGCGGCGCCGCCGCGGAGGCGGTGCGGCGCATCCTCGCGCTGCCGCAGCTCGAACTGGTCGGCCTGCACTCCCACATCGGGTCGCAGATCACGGACACCGGCGGCTTCGAGGTCGCGGCCCGCCGCCTGGCCCGGCTGCTGGTCGAGATCAAGGAGGAGCACGGCGTCGTGCTCCCTGAGCTGGACCTCGGCGGCGGGTACGGCATTCCGTACGTGGCGGGCGACGAGAGCCTGGACGTCAAGGTCATCGCCGACGGCCTGCGGGAGATCGTCACGAAGGTGTGCGAGTCGGCCGCGCTGCCCGTGCCGCGCCTCACGGTCGAGCCCGGCCGCTCGATCGCCGGGGTGTCCGGCGTGACCCTGTACGAGGCCGGTACCGTCAAGGACGTGGAGGGCCTGCGCACCTACGTGAGCGTCGACGGCGGCATGAGCGACAACATCCGCACCGCCCTGTACGGCGCCGACTACACGGCCGTGCTCGCCTCCCGCGTGAGCCAGGCGGCGCCGATGCTGTCGCGCCTGGTCGGCAAGCACTGCGAGAGTGGCGACATGGTGGTGCGCGACCTGTACCTGCCGGGCGACCTCGCCCCCGGCGACCTGATCGCCGTCGCGGGCACCGGCGCCTACTGCCGGTCGCTGTCCAACAACTACAACTATCTGCCCAGGCCCGCCGTCGTCGCGGTGTCCGACGGCCGTGCGCGGGTCATCATCCGCGGGGAGACCGAGGACGACCTGCTCAGGGGGCAGCTGTGACCGGCCGCTCCGGACCGTCCGGCGGCGAAGCGAGGAGGGGTCGTGAGTAAAGCCAAACCGGCGCTCAGGGTCGCGCTGCTGGGCTGCGGCGTCGTCGGATCGCAGGTCGTGCGCCTGCTGCACGAGCAGGCCGACGACCTGGCCGCCCGCGTCGGCGCCCCGCTGGAGCTGGCCGGTGTGGCCGTGCGCAGGCTCGGGCGCAAGCGGGACGCCGACATGGACCCCGCGCTGCTCACGACCGACGCGGAGGCACTGGTCACCAGGGACGACGTGGACATCGTCGTCGAGGTGATCGGCGGCATCGAGCCCGCCAGGTCGCTGATCCTCGCCGCGATGGCGCGCGGCAAGTCCGTGGTGAGCGCCAACAAGGCGCTGCTCGCGGAGGACGGCGCGACGATCCACCGTGCCGCCCGCGAGAACGGCGCCGACCTGTACTTCGAGGCGAGCGTCGCCGGGGCGATCCCGCTGCTGCGCCCGCTGCGCGAGTCGCTGGCCGGTGACCGGGTGCGCCGCGTGCTGGGCATCGTCAACGGCACCACCAACTACATCCTCGACAAGATGGACTCCACCGGCGCGTCGTTCAACGACGCGCTGGAGGAGGCGCAGGCGCTCGGGTACGCAGAGGCCGACCCGACGGCCGACGTCGAGGGTTTCGACGCCGCGGCCAAGGCGGCGATCCTGGCCGGCATCGCCTTCCACAGCCGGGTGACCGCCGCCGACGTGCACCGCGAGGGCATCACGGAGATCACCGCGGCCGACGTCGCCTCGGCCAAGGGAATGGGGTACGTCATCAAGCTGCTGGCCATCTGCGCCCGCTCCGACGACGGCCGGTCGGTCGGGGTGCGCGTGCATCCCGCGATGATCCCGAGGACGCACCCCCTGGCCGGGGTGCGCGAGGCGTACAACGCGGTGTTCGTGGAGGCCGAGTCGGCCGGGCGGCTGATGTTCTACGGCGCGGGCGCGGGCGGCGCGCCCACGGCCAGCGCCGTGCTGGGTGACATCGTCGCCGTGGCGCGCAACCGTCTCGCCGGCACCCGCGGGCCCGAGGAGTCGACGTACGCCGACCTCGCGGTCCACCCGATGGGCGACAGCGTCACCCGCTACCACGTGTCGCTGGACGTCGCGGACAAGCCCGGTGTGCTCGCCCGGGTCGCCGACATCTTCGCCAGGCACGACGTGTCGATCCAGACGGTGCGCCAGGAGGGCCGGGGGGACGACGCCCAGCTCGTGCTGGTGACCCACCGGGCGAGCGACGCCGCCCTGTCGGACACGATCAAGGAGCTGCGCGACCTGAACATCGTCCGCGCGGTGGCGAGCGTCATGCGGGTCGAGGGCGACGACGCGCCCTGAGAGGCCCTTAGAGGCACTGAGAGGCCGTGAGACCGGCACGGGCCGTCGCCGTAAGCGGCGGCGGCCCGTGCCGGTGACCGGGGCGGCCGGTCAGAGAGTGACTTTGGCGATCTTTGAGATGTAGTTCTCCGTCACATAGAGGTTGCCGTCCGATCCGGTGGCGATCTCGAACGGCCCGGCGAGAACCGTCGGCATGTAGTGCTCGATGACATACCCGTTGACGCTGACGCTGGTCGCCGAGTTGCCGAGTTGCTCGGTCACCCACAGCCTGCCGTCGGGTCCGTTGGTGATGCCCCATGGGAATGCGTCGATGTTGTGCACCGGGTATTCGGTGAAGTCGCCGTCGGTGGTGACGTTGCTGACCTTCCCGTTGCTGTCGGCGTACCAGAGGTTGTCGTCCGGCCCGGTGACGATCCCTATGGGCATCGCCCCCGTG
Source organism: Microbispora sp. H11081 (assembly GCF_012999535.1). Classification (GTDB taxonomy): domain Bacteria; phylum Actinomycetota; class Actinomycetes; order Streptosporangiales; family Streptosporangiaceae; genus Microbispora. The sequence continues at coordinate 137,195 of NZ_JABBWV010000009.1, read as the reverse complement.
GAGGGGATGGTGTATTCCGTGAAGGTGCCCGAGGTGGTGATCTGCCCGATCTTGCCGGTGAACGACTCGGTGAACCACAGGTTGCCGTCGGGCCCTGTCGTGATCTGGATCGGATAGGCGTCACTCGTCGGCAGTGCGAACTCGGTGACGACACCGGCGGGGGTGATCCGGCCGATCTTGTTGCCGGCCGTCTCCACGAACCACAGGTTGCCGTCGGGTCCGGTGGTGATGCCCCAGGGGTAGGACCCCGCGGTGGGCACTGCGTACTCGGTGAAGACGCCGGAAGCGGTGATCCGGCCGATCTTGTCCGCTGCCGACTCGGTGAACCACAGGGCCCCGTCCGGTCCGGTGGTGATCTGTCCCGGTTCGGAGTCGTCCGTCGGCACGGTGAACTCGGTGAAGTCGCCGTCGGTGGTGAGGCGGCCGATCTTGTTGGCGTAGCTCTCGGTGAACCAGAGGGCGCCGTCCGGGCCCGAGGTGATGCCGATGGGCGAGGACGGAAGGGTGGGGGTCAGCTGCTCCGTGACCACCGGGACCAGCAGGTCCTCCTGGGCGCTGGACGGCTTGGCGGGCGGGCGGGGACGGTGGACGGGACACCGCATGTGCCGGTGCTCCGGCATCCGCTTCAGCTTCTGGCAGATCTGCACCCACGGCGGCAGCGGCTTCGGGCGCTCGAACGGCGCGGCGGCGGCGGGCAGGCCGGTGAACAGCGGCGCGGCGGTCGCCACCGCCAGTGCCAGCATGGCGAGCGGGCGGCGGACGTTTCGTGCGGAGCGTCGCATGGTTTCCCTTCGGCGATGGAGGAGAACGAGAGGCCGGGCGCGGCCGCGCACGTGACGACGTCGGACGGCGCGCCCTCCGTTGGCCTGGCGACCTCGAACCAGCGACAGCGGTCCCGCGGGCTCGACCCGGCGGGCTCACTATGGCGGACCCGCCTCCGCCCTCGCCGGTCCGCCGCGTCCGTGGCGGGTCACGAGACTCTCAACCGCAGGATGGATCGAGGATGATCAGGCCACCGAATGGGTGACGGTCCCGGTGTAGAGTCCGGCGGCGGCGTTGGCGGGGACGGTGACGACCAACGTGGGCTGCCAACTCGTGGACATCGGCACTCCCGTCTGCTTGCGCCCGCTGAAGGCGACCACCGGCGAGCTGAGGGGCACCCGGTCGACGGCGGTGCGCTGGCCGGGAGTGCGGGTTCCTGTGCCGGACGACGCGGTCGGCATACCTGACCAGTAGGCCACGTTCGCGGCCGTGATCGTCTGCGCGGGTGTCCCGCTGCCGGTGGTGAAGTTCGTGGCGGACACGGTCGCCGTCCACGGAGGCACTCCGTTCCGGCTGTCCACGACGGTGACCGTGCCCATAAAGGCGGTGATCGTGCCGCCCCGGGGGCCGCCGCCGAGGTCCACCGAGCCGGGCACGGTGATCGTCAGCGGATCGGCCAGCAGGGCGACCATCGGCTCGCTCGCCACGTCGGTCCCGTCCTCCCGGCCGTCATCGGCCGCGGTCGTGCCGGTCCCCGAGGCGGCCATCGGTTCGCTCGCCACGTCGGTCCCGGCCTGGTCGGCGGCGGCCGTTCCGGCCCGCCACGAGCCCGGGTCGCGCGTGGCCGCAGGCTCCCGCCCGTCGTCCGGACTCCACCGCACGTGTGCTGCCCCGAGGCCGGGCATGGAGGGCGGAGTGACAGGCGGGGCGATCGACCCCGCCAGTGTCACCGACACGATCGCGCCCAAACCGACCCGCATGGATGGCCCTTCCCGCCGCGGTGCCGCGCGGCCGATCGAGTCTGTGAAACGACCCACGGCAGGCTAGACCGCCGAAAGTGCCCGCGACCTGTCGCCACGCCGTGGCGAGCCGTAACCATGGGCGTCGGCCCGCTCGTCCCCGCCGGGCGTCATCTGATCACAAAGGGTGCGCAGACACCGTCCGTACGACCGTGTCGCGCGCCGGGGACCGGCCAGGATGTCACCGACCGGGCCCGCACGGGGCATCGCATCCATGGAGGAGATCGGAACATGGGCAACAGGAGTGTCGCGGCGTCGTCGGCGGCTGTCGCAGGACTGGCGCTGGTGACGGCGTTGACGGGGGCCTCGACGGCGTCGCCGGCGTTGGCCGACCAGTGTCCCGCCTCCACCACCTGTCCCACGACCGTCACCTTCTCCGTCACCGCGCCGGGCGCGCTTACGATCACCGTGCCCGACGGTCCTGTCAGCATCGGCAGCGGCGCGCCCTCGGCCCAGATCAGCGGCCAACTCGGCCCGATCACGGTGGCCGACCAGCGCGCGGCGCTCACCGCGACGTGGGTGGCCACCGTGTCCGCGGCGTCCGGGGGCTTCACCACCGGCGGCGGCACCGCGGCGGAGACCGTGCCCAACAGCGCCGTCCTCTACTGGTCAGGCCCGGCGACGGCCACCACCGGCACCGGCACGTTCGTGCCCGGGCAGTTGGACGCGGCGGCCGCCCAGTCGCTCGACGTTTCCCGTACGGCGTTCAGCAAGACGAGCGGCTCCGGCGTCAACTCCGCGACGTGGGACCCGACCCTCGTCGTCAACGTGCCCGCCCAGGCGGTGGCCGGCACCTACACAGGCACGGTGAACCACTCCGTTGCCTGACCGCTCAGCCCGCAGGATCATCGCCGCCGGCCTGCTCGCGATCGCCGCGGCCGTCGCCCACGCAGCGGCCGTCGTGCCGGCGGCGGCCGACGGCGACGCGCGCCGCCCCGGCAGGTTCGGCATCCGCCTGCTTGAGATTCCGGAGAACCGCCTGGACGACCCCCGCTCCTACGCGTTCATCGTCGACCACGTGAACCCGGGCACCACCTTCACCCGGCGTCTCGAGGTCTTCAGCACGTCGTCGCGGCGGCAGCACGTGAGCCTGTACCCCGCCGCGGCCCGGGTGGGCGACGCGGGGTTCACCTTCGCCCCCGCCCGCACCGCCAACGAGCTGACCTCCTGGATCACGCTCGACCGGTCGGCGGTGGACCTGCCGCCGCACGGCCGCGTCCCGGTGACGGCCACCGTCGCGGTGCCGGCCGCGGCCGTCAAGGGCGAGCGGTACGCCGTCATCTGGGCGGAGATCTCCTCGGCCTCGCCGGGCCCTGCGGGCAACGTGGCGCTGGTCAACCGGGTGGGCATCCGCACCTATCTCGACGTGGGCCCGGGCGGTGAACCGCCGACGCGCTTCCGGATCGGCGAGGTGACCGCCGGGCGCACCGAGGACGGACAGCCGCGGCTGGTGGCCGAGGTCGGCAACACGGGGGAGCGCGCCGTCGACCTGGAGGGTGAGGTGCGACTGTCGGACGGGCCGAGCGCGCTCAGCGCCGGGCCCTTCCGCGGAACCCGCATCGCCACGCTGCCTCCCGGCGGACACGGCCAGGTGGCCGTGCCGCTTGGCCGCGACCTGCCCGCGGGGCCCTGGCGGTTCCGGCTCACCCTGCGCAGCGGCCTCGTCACCCGTACGGCGACCGGCACGATCACCTTCCCCACGGCGGGTGAACGGGCGGCGAGGACCGACCCGAGCGTGCCTGTCCTGGTCGCCGTCGCCGTCGCGGGCCTCGCGGCCATGGTCCTCCTGGTCGTGAACCTGCGCCGGTTCCGCCGCCGCCCCCTGGACGGGGAAGCCGCCTGACCCGTACGAGGACCGATGCCGGGCGAGGGGCGGGGGGTCAGCGCTCCGCCAGCGCCTTCCTGACCGCCTCCAGCGCCTCCTCCTCGGAGGTCCCGAGCCTGCGGACCGCCCCCGCGAACTCCTCGGCCGCCTCGCGTAGGCGTAGCAGACCGCGCTCGGCGGCGAGGTCGGTGATCGTCGCCGCGCGGCCCCGGCGCAACTCGACCAGGCCCTCGTCGCTGGAAAAGGCCCGGCTCGTGTCCTTCCGCGAGGGCTGCGTACGGTGAAGCGCATCGGCGCGCGGCGCGCGCCGATGGAGGCGAGGGCTCGATCCGATAACGTCCGCGATCAATACGCGCGTCGTTCCCGCGAGCCCTGCCTAGAGTCACCCAAGTGGTCGCGTCGGTGGGGGGAAGTGTGGTTACGGGCGAGGCTGTCCGGATGTCCGGCCGGAGGACGGACGCGGAAGCGAAGGACTGGCCCCGCTGGACGCCGTTGCTCGCGGGCCTGCTGACCGCCTGCGTCGCCATCTCCGGCACCACTGCGTCGCTGTCCGGCGACGAGGTGGCCACCTACAGCGCCGCGGTGGCCCGGCCGCTGAGCGGCCTGCTGGAGTTGACGCGGCACATCGACGGCCATTTCCTGCCCTACTACCTGCTCGTCCACGTGTGGTCGTTCCTTGGGGAGGCCGAGTGGTGGCTGCGCCTGCCCTCGGCCTTGGCCGCCGGTGTGGCGGCCGGTTTCCTGGCCGATCTCGGCCGCAGGCTGGCCGGCCCGCGCGCGGGGGTGCTGGCCGCGGCGCTGTTCGCCGTCCTGCCGTCGGTGTCCTACCACGGCGCGAACGCCAGGCCGTACGCGTTCGCGGCGGCGGCGGCCGTCGTGTCCGCCTGGGCGTTGCACCGCGTGGCCGAGGCGCCCACCGGGTCCCGCGTCCGTTGGTACGCGGTGTCCGTGGCCCTGCTCGGCTGCACGCACCTGTTCTCCGTCCTGGTGCTCCCGGCCCAGTTGCTCGCCGCCCTGCTCGCCCTGCCCCGCCGGACGTTCCTGACCAGGATCGTCCCCGCGACGGCCGTGGGCTGCGTCCCGGTCGCGGTCCTCGCCCTGGTGGGCTGGGGCGAGCGCCACGCGATCAGCTGGATCCAGCCGCACGGGCCCGACGTGCTGCTCAAGTTCCCCAAGCACGCGGCGGGCTCAGAACTCGCCGGGCCCGCGCTGTTCGCGCTCGCCGTCGTGGGGGTGGTGATCCTGCTGCGCAGGTCAGTCCCCTGGGGGGCGCTCGCCGCGGGCTGGCTCGTCCTCCCGCCGGTGCTGCTGCTCGCCGTCGACATGCTGGTGACCCCGGCGTACGTGGACCGCTACGTGTTCGTCGCGGCGCCCGCGCTGGCGCTCGGCGGGGCGGTGGCCCTGGCGTCCGTCCGCCGGGCCGCCCGTCCCGCCGTGCTGGTCGCCGTGCCCGTCGTCCTGGCGGTCGCGCTGCTGGGGCTTCCCGCGCAGGCCGACTACCGGCAGCGCAACGGCCACTACGACGACTTCCCCGCCGCGGTCGGCGTGATCCAGGCGCGGCAACGGCCAGGCGACGCCATCGTGTACGGCCAGAGCCGGCTGCGCTCCGGGTTCGTCTACTACGGTCGCGCGGACCTGCCCGACGACGTGCTGCTCAGGGGGCGGGGCCCGGCCTTCGAGTTCGCCGAGCGCGCCGACCTCGCCGAGGCCCTCGACGGACGCCGCCGCGTCTGGGTGGTCTGGCGCGGGACCAAGCAGGCCGGCCTGACCGGCAAGAAGATCCCCCGGGTGGCCGCCGTGCGCGCCGCCGGATACCGCCTCGCGACGGCCTGGCACTCCGCGGAACTGCCGGGCCTCACGGTCGCGCTGTTCCAACGCCCCATCGCAACACCTGACGGCAAAGTTCCTCCCAACAGCAAGTAAGGTTTTCCTCTATGCGACTTACGGTGAAGAGACTCGTACCGCTCTGTCTCGTCGCCGCGGCGTCGGTCGCGGGGCTCCAGAATCCGGCCGCCGGAACGGCCGGCGAGAGCGTCTCCGCGCATGCGGCCTCCGCCCAGACCGCGCAACGTGAGGCGCGCGCGGCCAGGGTGCCGACCGTGATCCTCACCTTCGACGACGGCACCGCCGACCACCTCGCCGCCGCCAGGACGCTGCGAAAGCGCGGCCTGAAGGGCACTTTCTACGTCAACAGCGGGCGCCTCGGCACCAGCGGTCACCTGAGCGTCGCCGCGCTGCGCGCCATCGCCCGCGAGGGCCACGAGATCGGCGGCCACACCCTCACTCATCCGTACCTGTCGGAGGAGTTCGAGGCCGTGCAGCAGAGGGAGATCTGCGACGACAGGCGGGCGCTGCTGAAGCTGGGCTTCGCCGTGCGGTCGTTCGCCTACCCGTTCGGTGACTACAGCGACGCGACCAAGCTGCTGGCGATGCGGTGCGGCTACACGACCGCGCGCGGGATCAACGGCCTGCACCGGCCCGACAGTTGCCGATCCTGTCCCGTCACCGAGAAGATCCCGCCCGCGGATCTCGCCGACGTGCGCGCCACCAGCCAGACCGGCCTGCCGCGTACGGCACGCACGCTGCGGGAGTTCGTCACCCGCGCCCAGCGCCAGGGCGGCCGCGGCCTGGTGGTCTTCGTGTTCCACGAGATCAAGGACAACCCCCGGGACAGGTACGCGACGTCGCCCAAGGAGTTCAACGCCTTCATCGACTGGGTGGCCAAGGAGCGGAAGGCCAAGAAGATCGACGTGAAGAGGCTGGGCGACATCGTCGGAGGACGGGTGTGGCCCGTCCCAGAAGACATGTGATCCCCGCCGGATCTCCGAAGGCTCGGGTTGACCCGCGGTGGTCACAGGAATCCACAAGGTTCGGCTGATAGAAGTCCATAGCCTTGAAAACGGACGCGCGGGAGGAACGCCGTGACGGTGACGACGGACATGTGCTCGCCGTACGGCTTCACGCGCCGTCCCACCGAGGAGACCGGCACGCTGTCCTGGAGCGGCGGCCGGTGGACGGTGGGTGACCGGCCGCTGGCCGCCCCGCTCCAGGACGGCGACGTCGCCCCCCTCCGGCCGCTGCGCGGGCTGCGGGTGGAGTGGCCGGCCGAGCCCGCCGCAGGGGCGTTCGGCACGGTGGCCGGGCTGGCCGCCGCGGGAGTGCCGCTGACATGCGAAGACCCGCCGGGGTGGGTGCGCGAGGCCGATCCCGTGCTCGCCCGCCTGACCGCCGCTTGGACCCCCGAGGACGACGACCGCAGGCCCGAGTCGGTCGTCGACCTGCGCAGGGAGGAGCACAGCGTGCGCCTGCGCAGGCACGCGCTGCGGGCCGCGGGCGTCGGCACGGGCCTCGCCCCGGTGACCGTCGTCATGGCCACGAGACGGCCCCACTACGTCGGCGACGCGCTGCGGCAGCTCGCCCGCCAGCGCGGGGTGGACATCGAGGTCGTCGTCGCGCTGCACGGCTTCCCCGCCGAGCGGGTACGGCAGGCCGTCGAGGAGTTCCCCCGCCCCGTCACGGTGATCGAGGCCGAGCCGGGCGCGCCGCTCGGGACCGTGCTCAACCAGGCGGCGGCGCGGGCGTCCACCGGCATCGTCGCCAAGTGGGACGACGACGACTGGTACGGCCCCGAGCACCTCGCCGACCTGCTGCTGGCGATGGCCTACTCGGGGGCGGAGCTGGTCGGGACCGCGCCGGAGTTCTTCTACCTCCAGCCGCTCCACGCCACGATCCGCCGCCTGGACTACGGCAGCGAGATGTGGGCCGATCACGTCGCGGGCGGCACGATCCTGGTCGGACGCGACCTCTTCGAGGAGGTCGGCGGTTTCGGGCCGGTGAGCCGCGGGGAGGACGCGCACCTCCTGCGCGCGGTGGAGGCGGCCGGCGGCCGGATCTACCGCACTCATGGTCTGGGCTATGTGCTGCGGCGGTCCCTCAGCGCCGACCACACCTGGAACCTTCCTCTTGCCCACTTTCTGCGAGTCGCGACGAACCAATGGCGCGGCTTTCGCCCGAGTGTGATGCTGGAATCACCATGACGCCACGTATCAGGGGAAACGACTACACCGTCCTCCAGCCGCCCGCCCTAGGGTCGTCGTGGACGCCCCGCCTGCGCGTCAGCGTGGTGATCCCCGCGTACGCCGACCAGGCCAAGCTCGACCTCACGCTCGCCGGGCTGTCCAGGCAGACGTACCCGGCCGACCTGCTCGAAGTCATCGTGGTCGACAACGGCAGCGAGCCGCCCCTGCGCCTCCCGGAGATCCGGCCGCGCCACACGCGGCTGCTGGTCTGCGAGACGCCGGGCCGGGCCAGGGCCCGCAACACCGGGCTGGCCGCCGCGACGGGCGACGTCATCCACTGGATGGACTCCGACGTCGTCCCCGAGCCGGAAGAGGTGGAGGCGCACATGCGCTGGCACCACCTCGCGCCCTACCTGTCGGTCACCTCCTACCTGCGCTTCACCACCGTCCCGCTGCCCGATCCCGCGGACGTCGCGGGCGTCGGCGAACTGGCGAAGCTCTTCGAGCCCGCGGAGCCGCACGCGTGGATCGAGGACCTGGTGCGGCGGTCGGAGGGCCTGACCCGCTCGCCCCGGCCGTTCAGCATCCACATCGGCGGCGCGTCGTCGGTCTCCGCGCTGCTGTTCGAGCGGGCCGGGGCGATGGACCCCGACATGATCCTCGGTCAGGACACCGAGATGGGCTACCGGCTCGCGCAGGCGGGCGCCGTCTTCATCCCCGACCCGCAGGCCAGGGCCTATCACCTCGGTCCTTCGATGCGCATGCGCGACAGCGGGCCGATCAGCCGCGTGAGCCACGCCCTGGTCACCGACCGCGTCCCCGGCTACCGGTGGCTGCGCACCCACCCCGCCCGCCAGTGGAAGGTGCCGCAGGTGGAGGTCCTCGTGGACGCCACCGCGGGGTCGTACGACGACGTCAGGGCGACGGTGGACGGCGCGCTGGCCGGCACGGTGACCGACCTCGCCGTCGTGCTGACCGGTCCGTGGGACGAGCTCGCGCCCGAGCAGCGCGCGCCACTCAATGACCCGCGCCTCGACCTCGTGCTGCTGCGCGCCCACTACACCCACGAGGGCCGCGTACGGCTCGCCACGGCGGAGTCCGACACCCTCTCGCCCTACCGCCTGCGTCTGCCGCCGGGCTGGGTGCCGGGCGAGGACAGCATCGGCGAACTGCTCGGGATGGCGCGCGAACGGGAACTCGGGCTGGTGAGCGTGCTCCTGTCCGAGGGGCAGGAAGGCGTCATCGCCGCGCGCCTGGAGCGCACCGAGGCGTATTCCCGCGCCGCTCTCGTCGTCGCCGAGGGCGAGGACGCCGACGACGCCGTGGACGAGATGTTCGGCACCCACTGGGCCGATGGCGAGAGCCACGGTTTCCGCGCCGCCGCGGAGGCCCCGGCGTATATGAACCCCCGCACCGCCTACCGCAAGCGGGTGGAGGCGCAGGCCGAGGTCGAACGGCTGACGAAGGAGGTCGAGCGGCTGCGCGGCCAGGTGACGAGATGGCGGGACGAGGCGGCGAAGTGGCGCAAGTCCGCCGTCGAGTTCCGCCGGGAGATCGGCACCCTGCGGCGGCAGGTATCGACGCTGCGCGGGCAGGTCTCCACGCTGCGCCGCGCCCAGGGTCTGCGCGGCATCGCCCGCGGCCTCAGACGGCCCTTCACGTTCAAGAAGTCCTGACCGGCCTGTCCCGGTCCTGACCGGCCTGTCCCGGTCCTGACCGGCCTGTCCCGGCCTTCCCGGTCCTGTCGGTCTTCCCGGTCCTCCCGGTCAGGAACGGCGGAACAGGCCACGGCGGCGCGGCGTCTCCGCCTCCTCGGGCTGTGGCGGTGCCGCCGCCGGCCGAGTGGTCCGCGGCGCGGCGGCGACGGCCGGTTTCGCCGCCGGCGCCGGGCTCTGGTCGAACTCGCTCGCCGCGGCGTGCCGTACGCCGTGCGTCTGGGCGATCACGTCAGCCCGGTCCTCGCCCGGCCGGGCGAGCAGGAGGGCCCGCGCGGCGGCCTCGGTCCGCTCCAGGGTGGCGGTGCCTCCTGCGGGCAGCCGCACGACCAGCAGGCCGATCCGCTCCTCCAGCATGGCCTTGACCGCACGCTCCAGCAGCGCGGGCGGGGGAGGGGCGTCGACGGGCGCGGTGTAGCGGAAGGGCACCGGCGCCGCCGTCGGCGCGGCCCGCTCCGCGAACCGCACCCGCGTGTCGTGCCCGAACGCCGCCCGCACCAGGGCGAGGTCGAACGCCTCGGTGCCCGGCGCCCATCGGCGTCCTTCGTCGAGCAGCCCCCACGGACCGGTCAGCGTCACCACGACGTCGGTGAGGGCGCCGCGCAGCACCGCGTCGACCGCCGCGACGACGCTCCGCTCACCGGCCCCCGTCACGTCGAAGACCACCTCGACGTACGGCACGAGCCAGCGCCTGCCCGGCTCCTTGCGCAGGTCACGGCGGAGCGGGACCCGGTGCGCCAGGTGGGTCTCGACGAGCCGGACGATCGACCTGCCGTGCTCGCCGCGCTGCGCGGGCAGGCCGAGGTGCACGGCGCGGGCCGCGGAGTCGGGGACGAACACCGCCCCCGCCTGGGCGAGCCGGTAGGCGAACTCGGTGTCCTGGCCGCGCACCACCTCGGGATCGAAGCCGCGGACCTCGTCGAGCAGGGCCCGCCGCAGCGACACCGTCGGCCCGGTGCACACCTGGTAGGGGTTCTTGCTGGCCCGCAGGCCGTCGAGACGCCGGATGGTCTCCTCGGTCGAGCTGGACACCAGCGCCGAGGGGTCGAACAGGTCCTCGGGCGAGCCCTGCCGTACGGCGTCGCGCACCTGCTCGGGGGTGAGCGGGCGCTCCTCGGCGAACTTCTTGCCGCCGATCGTGACGACGTAGTCGGTGAGGTGCTGCCAGCGGAACAGCGCCTCCAGGTGCTCGCGCGAGATCACCATGTCGGCGTCGAGCCGCTGGACGATCTCGCCCTCGGCCGCGGCGATCCCGGCGTTCATCGCGTGCCCGGCGCCCCATCCGCCGTCCGGGGCCGCGACGATCCGCGTGTTCTCGGGGCGCAGTTCCGGCAGGCGCAGGGGCGGATCGCTGCGGTCGTCGACCACGATCACCTCGGTGAGGTGCGCGGGATAGGTCTGCGCGGACAGCGCGGCCAGCGTCAGGTCGAGCCGGGACTGCCCGCCGTGGGCGGGGATGACGACACTCGCGCTGAGCGTGGGGGTCCAGCCGCCGAGGGGCGGCGGAGTGAGCGGAGAGTAGTCGTTGTGGCGGATCCTCGGCCGGGGCTCATCGCCCGTCAGGTGGGCCAATCCTCGTCCTTGTCAGCGATGGTCAACAGGCGGCTCCACCCTAGCGAAACCAGGCGACATTTCCCTAAGGTGGCGCCCACTATGTCCATTTGGTGGACGACGGAGTCCGCACGTCAGACGGTTGGCCGTAGACTCGGTGACCGATACCCCTGGTGACACGCGCGTGCGCGCGTGGGAGGAGCGACCGATGTTCAGGGCTTGGCGTGGCCTGATCGAGGAGTACCGCGACCGTCTTCCGGTCTCCACGACGACGCCCGTGGTGACCCTGCTCGAGGGCGGCACGCCGCTCGTCCCCGCCAGGCGGGTGTCCGAGATCACGGGCTGTGACGTCTATCTCAAGGTCGAAGGGCTCAACCCGACCGGCAGCTTCAAGGACCGCGGCATGACCGTGGCGATCAGCAAGGCCGTCGAGGAGGGCGCCCAGGCGGTCATCTGCGCGTCCACGGGCAACACCAGCGCCTCCGCCGCCGCCTACGCCGTACGCGCCGGGCTGACCTGCGCCGTCCTCGTGCCGCGCGGGAAGATCGCCATGGGCAAGCTCGCCCAGGCGCTGGTGCACGGCGCCAAGCTGCTCCAGGTCGAGGGCTCGTTCGACGACTGCCTGGAGATGACCAGGAAGCTCGCGGAGACGTACCCGATCGCGCTGGTCAACTCCGTCAACCCGCACCGCCTGCAGGGTCAGAAGACGGCGGCCTTCGAGATCGTCGACGCGCTCGGCGACGCGCCCGACGTCCACTGCATCCCGGTCGGCAACGCCGGCAACATCTCGGCCTACTGGATGGGCTACAAGGAGTACGCCGACGACGGTGTGGCCACAACCCGGCCGCGAATGCTGGGATTCCAGGCGAGCGGCGCGGCGCCGCTGGTCGGCGGCAGCCCGGTGACCCACCCGCAGACGATCGCCACGGCGATCAGGATCGGCAACCCCGCCTCGTGGCGGCTCGCCGAGGCCGCGCGCGACGAGTCGGGCGGGGACATCCAGGCCGTGACCGACCGCCAGATCGCCGCGGCGTACAAGCTGCTCGCGCAGGAGGAAGGCGTGTTCGTCGAGCTCGCCTCCGCCGCGAGTGTCGCGGGCCTGCTCCAGACGCACGAGCAGGGTCTGCTCGCGCCGGGGCAGCGGGTCGTGTGCACCGTGACGGGCAACGGCCTGAAGGATCCCGACTGGGCCATCTCCGGCGCTCCCTCGCCGGTGACGATCCCGATCGACGCCTACGCCGCCGCGGCCGCGCTCGGACTGGCCTGACCGGCCATCTCGTTCCCGCCCATCAAAGGGTTCAGGTGAAGAATTGACGGACAGTCGTGGCGTTGTCGTGCGCGTGCCGGCGACGAGCGCCAACCTCGGCCCCGGCTTCGACAGCCTCGGCCTCGCGCTCGACCTGTACGACGAGGTCGAGGCCGAGCTGACGGGATCCGGGGTGCGGATCACCGTGGAGGGCCAGGGCGCCGGTGAGCTGGACGAGGGCGAGGGCCACCTCGTCGTCAGGACCATGCGCGCCGCGTTCGACCGCATGGGGGTCGCCCAGCCGGACGGAATCGCGCTGCGCTGCCACAACCGCATTCCGCACGCGCGAGGGCTCGGCTCGTCGTCCGCCGCGATCTGCGCGGGCATTCTCGCCGCCCGCGCGCTCGCGCGCGGGCGCGACGCGGGCGACCTGTCGGACACCGAGGTGTTCGCGCTGGCCACAGAGCTGGAGGGGCATCCCGACAACGTGGCGCCGTGCCTCGCGGGCGGACTCACCATCGCCTGGACGGACCAGTCCGGGACGGCGAGTATGGTGAAACTGAGTCCGCACGAGGACATCCGGCCGGTGGTGTTGATCCCGGATTTCCGGTTGTCCACGGAGGAGGCTCGGGGGCTGCTGCCGAAGGACGTGCCACATTCGGACGCGGCGGCCAACGCGGGGCGGGCGGCTCTGCTCGTCGCGGCGCTCACCTGGAGGCCGGAACCGGATCTCCTGCTCGCCGCCACCGAAGACCGTCTGCACCAGGGGTACCGCGCGCCCGCGATGCCGCGTACCGCCGAACTGGTACGTCGGCTCCGCGAAGCCGGGGTGCCCGCCGTCGTCTCGGGGGCCGGTCCTACGGTTCTCGCGTTGACGACACGGGACACCAAGGATTTGATCGCACCAGAAGTGGGTAATGACTGGCACATCCAGCCAATGAACGTCGACCCACTTGGTGCGTTCGTTCGGTTTCCCGAGACACGCTGATGCTTCTTCGACCTTCAGGGAATAGCTGTGCGCGCTGGTGATGTTAGGCTGATAGCCGCACCAGGTGCCCCCGTGTTGGGTGCGTGCTTGTCATTCGCACATCGCTGCACTTCGCCTCGCGTCCTTCGACGCGGGCAGGGCGATTTCCCCGGAACCGTTTCCTCCAGTCGGCACACCTTCGGGTGGCATGGCCGGGGGCAACGCTCTCGGAGACATGCGCGTTCGAACCACCAAGACATCTGGTCGGTGGCGGCAATCCGGGGGATCGCCCCCGGGCACCTACCGCTCGCGAATCCCGAGAGTCATCGACACATGAGATTCGCGAAGCCCGACCCGGTCTGTCCCGCCGGGTCGCATCACCGGGACGCCTGGACGCACGATTCTGGCGCCCGACCCCTGGGAAGGACCCTTAGTTGAGCGACACCACCGAACTCCTCTCCGACGGCCAGGCCGCCGGCGACACCCCCACTTCCGCCCCGGCCCGTACGCGACGTCGCTCCGGCACCGGCCTGGCCGGGATGGTGCTCCCCGAGCTCCAGGCCCTGGCGACCAGCCTCGGCATCACCGGGACCGGACGGATGCGCAAGAGCCAGCTCATCGCGGCCATCCAGGAGAAGCAGGGCGGATCGGGAGAGACCGCAGCCGAGCCGAAGGCCGTCGCGGAAGCGCCCGCCGTCGCGGAGCGCCCCGCCCGTGGCCGCAGGGAACGTTCCCGCGCCGCAGCGGCGCCGGCGCCCGAGGCCGCGCCCGTCACGCCCGCCGCCGAGCCCGCCGTCGTGGCCCGCGAGGAGCGTCCCGTGGTCGAGGCCGCGCCCGTCGTGTCCGCCGAGGCCGCGCAGAACGGCGTCGCCGCCGTCGCCGAGCCGCAGGCCGAGGCCGCCGCGTCCGAGACCCGCGCCGAGCGGCCGGAGCGCGGAGACCGCCGCGAGCGCCGTACGCGCGGTGAGCGGGGTGAGCGGGGTGAGCGGGGCCGCGAGCGCGACGGCCGTGACCAGCGTGGCGACCAGCGCGGTGACCAGCGTGGCGACCAGCGCGCCGCCGACGCGGGGGACGGCGGCCAGGGCCGTCGTGACCAGCAGGGCCGCGGTGACAGCCGCGCCGACGGACGAGACGGCCGAGATGGCCGCGACGGGCGTGACCGTGACGGCCGCGACGGCCGTACGGACACCCGCGCCGACGGCAAGGGCGACCAGCAGGGCGACGACAGCCGCGGGCGCCGTGGCCGTTTCCGCGAGCGCGGACGCCGCGGGCGTGACCGCTTCGAGAGCAACGAGCCGGTGATCAGCGAGGACGACGTCCTGATCCCGATCGCGGGCATCCTCGACATCCTCGACAACTACGCCTTCGTGCGGACCAGCGGCTACCTGCCCGGCGCGAACGACGTGTACGTCTCCCTCGCCCAGATCCGCCGCAACGGCCTGCGCAAGGGCGACGTCATCACCGGCGCCGTGCGGCAGCCGAGGGACGGCGAGCGGCGCGAGAAGTTCAACGCCCTCGTCCGCCTCGACACCGTCAACGGGATGGACCCGGAGCAGGCCCGTCAGCGGCCCGACTTCAACAAGCTCACGCCGCTCTACCCGCAGGAGCGCCTGCGCCTGGAGACCGAGCCGAACGTCCTGACCACGCGGATCATCGACCTCGTCTCGCCGATCGGCAAGGGGCAGCGCGGCCTGATCGTGTCGCCGCCCAAGGCGGGCAAGACCATGGTGCTCCAGGCGATCGCCAACGCGATCACGCGCAACAACCCCGAGTGCCACCTGATGGTCGTGCTCGTGGACGAGCGTCCCGAAGAGGTCACCGACATGCAGCGGTCGGTCAAGGGCGAGGTCATCCACTCGACCTTCGACCGCCCGGCCGAGGACCACACGACCGTCGCCGAGCTCGCCATCGAGCGGGCCAAGCGGCTGGTGGAGCTGGGGCACGACGTCGTCGTCCTGCTCGACTCGATCACCCGTCTCGGACGCGCCTACAACCTGGCGGCGCCCGCGAGCGGCCGCATCCTGTCCGGTGGTGTCGACTCGACGGCGCTCTACCCGCCGAAGCGGTTCTTCGGCGCCGCCCGCAACATCGAGAACGGCGGCTCGCTGACGATCCTCGCCACGGCTCTCGTCGAGACCGGCTCCAAGATGGACGAGGTCATCTTCGAGGAGTTCAAGGGCACCGGCAACATGGAGCTCAAGCTCAACCGGTCGCTGGCGGACAAGCGCATCTTCCCGGCGGTGGACGTGGACGCGTCCGGCACCCGTAAGGAAGAGATCCTCATGGCGAAGGACGAGCTGTCCATCGTCTGGAAGCTCCGCCGGGTCCTGCACGCCCTGGACATGCAGCAGGCGCTGGAGCTCCTTCTCGAGAAGATGAAGGAGACCAAGTCCAACGCCGAGTTCCTGCTCCAGGTGCAGAAGACCACCGTGAGCAGCGACCGCGACTGACGCCCGTACGGCCGGCATTCGCTCGACCGGCGCCCCGGACGGCCACGCCGTCCGGGGCGCCGCCGTTTCCTCCAAAGGCGGCCCGCGTGGCAGCCGCGACCAGCGCGTTCTCCCCGGGGAATAGCGCATGGCCTGGGATGGTTGGAGGATCTGGCACACTGGTAGCCGAACCGCAGCGGTACCGGTTCCCGCGCCGCGCATCATGGTGTGCCGATGCGCGCAGGCCGTGACAGACGGAGCGACCCGGCGACCGCGCCTAGCGATAGGACTGAGACATGAAGCCCGACATCCACCCGGAGTACGTGGTCACCAATGTGACCTGCACCTGTGGAAACTCCTTCACCACCCGTAGCACGGCGAAGAACGGCGTGATCCACGCCGACGTCTGCTCCGCCTGCCACCCGTTCTACACGGGCAAGCAGAAGATCCTCGACACCGGTGGCCGGGTGGCGCGCTTCGAGAAGCGCTTCGGCAAGAAGGCCCAGAGCAAGTAGCTCCTCCGGCACGCCGGCTCGGGGGCGCCCCTCTTGGGGCGTCTCCGGGTCGGCGTTCTTGGTGATTACGGCCTTTACCGAGGAGCTTGAGCAAAGGAGTGTGCGGTGAACCTCGACGAGATCATGAGTGAGTACGCGGATCTGGAACTGCGGCTCGCCGACCCCGCCGTGCACGCCGACCAGAGCAAGGCGCGGACGTACGGCAAGCGCTACGCCGTGCTCACGCCGATCGTCACGACGTACCGGGAGCTCGAAGGCGTACGGCAGGACCTCGCGGCCGCGCGCGAACTCGCGGCGGAGGACCCGGCGTTCGCGGAGGAGGCGGCCGAGATGGAGGGCCGCATCCCGGTGCTGGAGGAGAAGCTCACCCGGCTGCTGGTGCCGCGCGACCCCAACGACGACAAGGACGTCATCATGGAGATCAAGGCGGGCGAGGGCGGCCAGGAGTCCGCGCTGTTCGCCGGAGATCTTCTGCGGATGTACCTCAGGTACGCCGAGCGGATCGGCTACAAGACGGAGATCATCGACGCGCAGCACTCCGACCTCGGCGGCTACAAGGACGTCACCGTCGCCATCAAGGGCAGGGACGGCGTCTGGTCGCGGCTCAAGTTCGAGGGCGGCGTGCACCGCGTGCAGCGGGTGCCGGTGACCGAGTCGCAGGGCCGCATCCACACCTCCGCCGCCGGAGTGCTCGTCTATCCGGAGGCCGAGGACGTCGACGTCCAGATCGACCCCAACGACCTGCGCATCGACGTGTTCCGCTCCAGCGGCCCCGGCGGGCAGAGCGTCAACACGACCGACTCGGCCGTGCGGATCACGCACCTGCCGACCGGTGTCGTCGTCTCCTGCCAGAACGAGAAGAGCCAGCTCCAGAACAAGGAGTCGGCGCTGCGCATCCTGCGCGCCAGGCTCCTCGCGATCGCGCAGGAGGAGGCCGACGCCGCGGCGATGGCCGAGCGCAAGTCGCAGGTGCGCACGGTCGACCGCTCGGAGCGGATCCGCACCTACAACTTCCCGGAGAACCGCATTTCGGATCACCGTGTGGGCTTCAAGGCCTACAACCTGGATCAAGTCCTGGACGGCGATCTCGACGCGGTGATACAGGCTTTGCTCGACGCGGAACTCGCGGAGAAGCTGGCCGCTCATTCATGAGCCGATCGCGAGCCTGATGAGGGGACGATGGGAGAAGCGGTGATGGACGTGGGTCCGCAGACGAGCGTGGGGCCTTCCGGCCGCCCACCCGCCCAGGACCGGGTTTCCCCACGCCACGCCGCGACGACCGCGCCTTAAGAGACCATGACCTTCCTGCTTGACGAAATCGCCCTCGCCACCGCCCGGCTCGCCGAGGCGGGAGTGCCGTCACCGCGTACGGACGCCGAGGAGATCGCGGCCTTCGTGCACGGCGTCCCGCGCGGCATGCTGCACACGGTCAAGGACGCCGACTTCGACGCGCGGTTCTGGGAGGGCGTCGCCCGGCGCGAGGCGCGCGAACCCCTGCAGCACATCACCGGCCGGGCCTATTTCCGCTACCTCTCGCTGGAGGTGGGCCCGGGCGTGTTCGTGCCCAGGCCGGAGACCGAGGTGGTGGCGGGCTGGGCGATCGACCGGCTCCGCGAGATGGACGTCACCTCACCCGTCGTGGTCGACCTCGGCACCGGTTCCGGGGCCATCGCGCTGTCGATCGCGCAGGAGGTCGCGCTGGCGCAGGTGCACGCCGTCGAGATCGACCCCGTGGCGTACGGCTGGGCCAGGCGCAACATCCTCGAACACGGCCAGGGCCGCACCACCCTGCACCCGGAGGACCTGGCCGACTGCCTGCCCGAGCTGAACGGCCAGGTGGACCTGGTCATCTCCAACCCGCCGTACATTCCGCCTGGAGCGATCCCACGCGACCCCGAGGTGCGCGACTACGATCCCTCCCGGGCTCTGTACGGGTCGGGTGAGGACGGCTTGGACGAGGTGCGGGCCGTCGAGCGCACGGCGCGGCGGCTGCTGCGGCCGGGCGGGTTCGCCGTGGTCGAGCACGCCGACCAGCAGGGCAACGCCGTGTACTGGCTTTTCTCCGAGGAGAACGGCTGGCGCGACGTGCGGTTGCGCCAGGACCTGACCGGCAGGGACCGGTTCGTCACGGCGCGGCTGACCCAGGATTGAACTCGAACGTCCGGCGAACGGCCAGATGGCGGCGGAGCCGGGCGGAACACGTGGAAGGATGGCTTCGTGAGCCGACGGTTTGACTGTGCCGACGAGATCGAGCGGATGACCGGACTGGCGGAGGCGACCGCGGCGGTACGGCGGGGCGAGCTCGTGGTGCTGCCCACCGACACCGTCTACGGGATCGGCGCCGACGCCTTCACCCCCTCCGGCGTCACCGCCCTGCTGGAGGCGAAGGGTCGCGGCAGGGACATGCCCGTGCCCGTCCTCGTGGGCACCGTACGCGCCGCCAACGCGCTCGTGGAGAGCCTCGGGACGTACGGCCAGGACCTGGTGGACGCCTTCTGGCCTGGGCCGCTCACGCTCATTCTCAGGGCCAACCGGTCGCTGTCGTGGGACCTCGGTGACACGAAGGGGACGGTCGCCGTCCGCATGCCGCTGCACCAGGTCGCGCTGGATCTCCTCAAGGAGACGGGCCCGATGGCGGTCTCCAGCGCCAACCGGTCCGGCAACCCGCCCGCCACCACGGCCGACGAGGCACAGGAGCAGCTCGGGGACTCGGTGGAGGTGTACCTCGACGGCGGTCGCTGCGACGACAACGTGCCGTCCACGATCGTCGACCTGACCACCGCGGTGCCCCGGGTGCTGCGCAAGGGCGCGATCCCGATCGACAAGATCCGGAACGTCGTCGGGTACCTCGCGACCGAGGAGTGACCGGGCGCCGAGCGTGCGTCTCATGATGTGAGACGACCTGGTGGGCTCTGACCAGGGTCATCGATGCCGTCTGGCTATCGGGCTTCTTTACTGACGTCGCCCCGGCTACCGTGAAGTGCGCCGATATCTCTGTGGAGGCGCGCCCATGGCCAAGCTCGACGGGATGGATCCGAAGCTCGTCCGTGAGTTGCTGTCGGAGGTTCAGCAGGCCGCCCGGCAGATGGACGGCATCGAGGCCCGGGTGGCCCAGCTGACGCGTACAGCCGGTGTCTCCGTGCACGTGACCCATCGGCCGTCCCAGGTCGCCGACGCGTGCTCGACCATGGTCAAGGACGTCACCAACCGTGTGGTTCTGCTGGAGAAGAAGGAGAAACAGCAGAGCGCGGGCAAGACGCCCACGGCCAACGCCTCGTTCACCGAGGAGAGGGACACCACCGCGCCCGCGGACGACCCGGTGCGGCCCGGCGCGCAGGACGACAAGAGCGGTGCCAAGCCCGACCACAAGCCCGACGCCAAGTCCGACCACAAGGCGGATCACAAGTCCGACGCGAAGACGGACGACCACAAGGCCGACGGCAAGGCGGACAGCAAGTCCGAGGGTAAGTCCGAAGGCAAGTCGGAAAGTAAGCCGGAAGGCAAGTCCGAGGGCAAGGCGGCGCACGACAAGCAGGACGCGCCCCGCGCGTCCTCGCACGGGAGCGCTTCTGGCGAGTCCGGCGCGGCGGGGAAGGGCGAGACCTCCCATCGGGCGCACAGCGCCACGGACGGCACGGCCCGGGCGAACGGCGGCGGAAGCCACGGTGTCGCCGAGGGGGAACTCGCAGCCAAGCCCCGCGGCACCGTCGAGGGATCTCTGGCGCAGATGCCCGCCTCGACGCACAACCCCGCACACACCGCCGACGACGGTGGTACGGCGACGCGCGCGGGTGCTGGAGCGGGTGCGGGAGCGGCCCAGGACACGGGCGTCCGCCAGGTGCAGCAGCCCACCGGCCAGGGCCAGCCGGTCGGCGAGGGCCAACCCACCGGCCAGGTTCAGCCCACCGGCCAGGGCCAGCCGGTCGGCGGGAGTCCGATCGCCGGCCAGGACGAGCCCCTCGGCATCGGCCAGGATCGGGGCGCGGGCCAGACGACACAGCCGGTCGGCGCAGATCAGGGCGCAGACCAGGGCGCAGGTCAGGGTGTGGGGCAGGACCAGGGCGCGGCCCAGGGGCAGAGTCCGGCTCAGGCGCAGGGCGCGGCCGAGGCGCAGCAGCCGGTCGGCGACGGCGGTGGCGCCGCTCAGAACCAGACCGGTGGACAGCATCAGCCAGTTGCCCAGGGGCAGGACCAGAGTTCCGCACAAGGCGCGCCGGTCGGGTCCAAGGCGGCGGGGGAGCAGCCCGCCAACGGCGGCAACGCGGGGCAGTTCTACGACACCCCCGGCAAGGATCACCCGGACGACATCGACCCCGCCGGCCGGCATGTGGCCGTCGTCGACGGCGTCAAGGTCGTCAGCACCCCGATGAACCAGCCCAGCGCCGATTACGTCCAGCCGACGGATGCCGCGGGAGCGGACGTACGGCCGGTGAGCGAGGGCGGCGCGCATCCGGACGGGCCCCCCGGGTTGGTGCCGCCCGCCGAGCCGACCAATCCCGCCGCGAAGCAGCCTCCCCAACCGGGCCTCGCGCCGGGAGACCCCATGGGCGCCTATGTCGGCACCCCCGCCGACAACCTTTCCGCCGAGCCGTACGGCCCGGGCGACCAGAACGCCGCGCAGGGCACACCAGCCGGAAACAACGCGGTGACCGCGAGTGCCGGTGGTCACGCGTACCCCGGTGACACGGTGGCGAGCGGTTCGGGGGTCACCCCGGCGCAACCTGTGGCGACGACCGAAGCGACCGTTGCGAACCCGGCGGGCCCCGGGGTTCCGTCCCATGCCGGGACCGGTGATGCGAGCGGCGCGACGACTGCGACAGGTGTGACCGGACCGACCGGTGCCGCGGCCGGTGCGACGCCGCCGGTGGACACTGCCGGCGTCGGCGGGGCGGGGCAGGCCACGACCACAGCGGCAACGCCCACGGGCACCGTCCACCCCACCGGCACCGTCAACCCCACCGGAACTGTCCACCCCACGGGCATGGTCGCCCCTGCCACGGGGGCCGTGTCCCCGGCGGTGACCGCCGGTGCGGCCGACGGGGCGCCCGCGACATCTGCAACACCTGCGGCCCCCGGTGGAACGGGTACGGCGACGGGCGCCTTGCACGCGGTGGACGGTCTCGGGACCGGGCAGGCCGCTGATGCGACAGGCACGGCGACAGGCAACCTGAACGCGGCCGGTACACCGGTGGGCGGGTCAGGCCACGTGGCCGGGACAGTGGGAGCCGCAGCCGCGACGGGCACCGGTGGCGATGCCGCGACGGGCCACACCGGGACGAACGTTGCAGGCGACAGGGCCGACGGCGCGACCGGCGCGAACGGGCGCGTGTGCGACAACGACGCCGTCACGGGTACGACCGGGCCGGCCCGGGAGGACTCCGGCATGCGTGCCCCGAGCGCTCACACCCCGGACGCGCATGGCACGGCCTCGAATGGCACGGGCTCGAATGGTTCGGGCTCGAACGGCTCGGCGCACGGGCCGGGCACGCATGGCGCTGGGACGCACGGCGCTGGCACACACGGCGCCGGGACGCACAATTCTGGGACGCACGGCGGCGGAGCCCACCATGCCCCGGGTGCTCACGGCCCAGGCGCTCACAGCGCGGACGCGCACGGCTCGGCGCACGGGCCTGGAACCCATGGCGGTGGAGGTCATGCTCCGGGCGCTCATGCTCCTGGCGCTCATGCTCAGGGCACGCATGGCGCGGGCTTCCACGGGGCGGCCGATGGCAGGGCGGGGGCTCCGGACACGGGCCAGGCGCCCGATCCCCGATCGTTCGCCGCCGCGCAGCCCGGAGACGCGCTCACCTACCCCGCCCGCCAATCCGGTGACGAGGCCGTGCCGCGCATGCCGGTGGACCACCATCGGGACATCGGGCCCGTGGACATGCCGGACGTCCGCGTCCCGATCCCGGAGAAGGAGTGGGATGAGGGCGACTGGGCGGACAGGAAGGTCCAGCCCGACGGGCCCGCCGACGGCGTCGAGGTTGTCGAGATCCGTATGCCGGGTCCGGAGAAGTGAGCATGAGAGCACGAGCGACACCGTCCGGGCGGGGCGCGGTGCGGGGTGACCTGCCGAGGGACACCGGTGCGCACCCCGCCGGCATCCCCGCCGTGGCGCACGCGACGACCCATGCCGGCGCTCTCGCCGGATTCGCACAGGAGGCGCGATCGTGAGCTTTGTCGACCCGCCGGCGCCCACTCCGCTGCAGCCTGGGGAAACCCCGCCCGCGCCGTCGAGCACCGACCTGCTCTCTCCCGGCGGGCAGCCGACGGGGTGGGTGTTCAACCCGGAATACCAGAAGCTCGTGGACCTGTGGCTACAGGTGGTCCCGCTGATGGACCAGCTCACCAAGTCCCTGGACAAGCCGTACGAGATGGCGCGGAGCAGGGACGTGTGGGACGCTCCGGTCGCCGGCCGGTACGTCCAGGACATCGGCGAATGGCGCAGCCGGCTCGGCATGTACCGCCAGGCGGTGCTGACGGCCATCAGTGATCAGGCGGCCGACACGCCGCGCTGGATTCCGAGCAGGACGGGTGCACCGCACGCCTTCACGTCCTGACGCGCTGCACGTGCCGTCCGCACCGCGCTGACCTCGGTGCTGCCCGGCACGTACGCCGTACGCGACAGAGGGCCGGCCACGCCGAGCGGATCGGCGCGGACCGGGTCAGACACAAGCCGGCCAGACACAGGTCGGCCAGACACAAGCCGGCGCCGCGACCGTCACGTCCGGGACCGTCACGTCCGGGACCAGCGGGCGCGCCCTCTGCCGTGACCCCTGTGGGGACATGTTCGGGAGGAGATGACGGAGACCGGGTCTCCCGTCGCCGGGGCCATCCGGCAGTCCGGTGCGATAACGTCGATCCTCGAACGGGTAAAGGGGCTGACCGCGACGCATCCGGGATATCCCCGTTAGGGATAGGGCGATCTATGTCTTTTGCCCGTCACAACTGATCCGCCTATCCAGGAAACTAGGTCCGTGCGCGAATATCTCCTCTTGGCGCTCGTGGCGGCTGCGGTGACGTACCTGCTGGTGCCGCCGGTCAGGGCGTTCGCGCTGCGCATCGGCGCGGCGCCCGAGGTGCGGGAGCGGGACGTGCACACGGTGCCCACTCCACGGCTGGGCGGGCTCGCGATGTTCGGCGGGATGGCGGCGGCCCTGCTGGTGGCGACGAAACTGCCCTATGTCGGCGGCGCGTTCGGCAGCGGCCAGACGGGAAAGACGGTGGTCGCCCTCCTCGCCGCCGGCGGCCTGATCGTCCTCGTCGGATTCCTGGACGACTGGCTCGGCATGGACGCGCTGGTCAAGCTTGGCGGCCAGATCGCGGCGGGTGGCTTGCTCGTCTATTTCGGGATGTACCTGCAGTTCCTGCCCATGCCGCAGTCTATGGGCGGTTCCCAGGCCCTCGACACCACCCTGCGCACGATCCTCACCATCATGATCGTCGTCGTCGTGATCAACGCGGTGAACTTCGTCGACGGTCTGGACGGCCTGGCCGCGGGCATCGTCGGGATCGCCGCGATGGCGACCTTCGCCTACTCGATCGTGCTACAGCAGACCGCCAGCGGGTCGCGGATCAACGGGACCGCCGCCATCGCGGCGATCCTCATCGGGATGTGCGCCGGCTTCCTGCCGCACAACTTCAACCCCGCCAAGATCTTCATGGGCGACACCGGCGCCATGCTGATCGGCCTGCTCCTCGCCGCGTCCCTCATCACGAGCCTGTCGTCGGTCGAGCCGGACGCGGTGGTCGGCAAGATCAACCGATTCCCGGTGATCCTGCCGCTGGTGCTGCCGATCGCGGTGGTGGTGCTGCCGCTGGCCGACCTCATCCTGGCGGTCGTACGCCGGACGTCGGCCGGGATGTCCCCGTTCGCCCCCGACCGCGGCCACCTGCACCACCGCATGCTCGACATCGGCCACTCCCACCGGCGCAGTGTGCTGATCATGTACGCCTGGACGTTCCTGTTCGCCTTCGCGATCGTCGGCCTGTCGATCGGCGGCGTGCCGCTCATCCTGTTCCCGCTGACGATCGTCCTCGCGGTGGCGGTGCTCGTCGTCATGGGCCTGCCCAGGTGGCGGTCGCGCCGTGTCGCCGCCAAGGAGCAGAAGACCGACCAGGCGGCCGAAGCCCGCCCGGCGGGCCGCGCCGTCATGGAGCACGACACGCTCGTCTTCCCCGTCGTCCCCCCGCCGGCCCCTCCCGTCACCCCGGGCCAGGCGGCTCCCACCGGTCCGGGCGCCCCCGGCAGGCTGCCCGCTCAGGGACGGCATCCCTATCCGGGTCAGGGCGCCGCGGACGCCCCCGGCGTTCCTCCGACCACCTCCCGGGCCGACACCGGCACCTTCCGCTGAGCCCGTCCTCGCAGGTCGTGACGACCCGAAACGCCTGGTAAAGGTGGCACTCCGGAGCTTGTGATAGCTTTCACTAGCAAGGGACGGGGCCAATGACGTCCCGGCAGGTAGCAATCGCTCGTTTGACAATCGATCTGGAGTCCCATGCAGGCCAACGACGTGCGCGTTCTCAAGGGCGCCGCCGTGCCGACCTTGATCGTCGGTCTCCTCGCCGCGGTCGTCGCGGTGCTCACGACCGGGGTCAAGGGTGCGCTGGGCGCCGGTATCGGTCTTCTTCTGGTCGCGGTCTTCTTCACCGTCGGCCTGGTCGTCGTCTCCTGGGCCGGCCGGATCTCGCCGATGGCGATGATGACGGCCGCCGTGCTCGGCTACGTCGTCAAGGTCCTCGCGATCATGGCGATGCTGAACGCCTTCGACGGCACCACCGCCTTCGACTCCCGGGTGTTCGCGCTGAGCGTCATCGGTTGCACGCTCGCCTGGACCGTCGGCGAGATGCGCGGGTTCATGAAGCTCAAGATGCTCTATGTGGAGCCTGAGGCGAAGGTTCCCGGGCAGGGTCCCTCATGACCACGCGTACGGGGCAGCCCGATATGACTAGTCCGCATGGCTACTGCTATCGTCGTGCCCGCGATGAGCGAACAGGAGCGCAGGCCCGAGACCGACGGCCGCGACTTCGCCGACGCCGCCTGGTCAGTCCCGAGCTATCTGCTGTCGGGGATCCTGATCTGGGGCGGCCTCGGCTGGTTGCTGAGCTGGTGGACCGGCGTGCATGCGTTCATCCCCATAGGCGTCGTTCTCGGGGTCGGGCTGGCTGCCTACCTCGTCTATCTGAAGTACGGCCGCTGACAGCCGGCCCGCTTCCCACGCTCTTCTGTTGACCCAATCGTTGAAGGGAACGCCCGTGCGCGAGCGTAGCGAACGGACGAACAAGCACATGCTTCGGGCATTCGGCCCTGAGCACGTAGGCGAGGTGGCCAAGTGACCCCCCTCATGCTCGTCGCCGAGGACTTCACGGCGCCGGGACCGTCCATCTTCGACTTCCCTCCGTTGTACGAGGGTGCGCCGACCTGGCTGACCAAGCCGGTGCTCATGGCGGTGCTCGGTGCCTTGGTGGTGTGCGCCCTCGCGTGGAGCGCCTTCGCCAACCCGAAGCTCGTGCCCCGGGGCATGCAGAACATCGGCGAGATGGGCTACCAGTTCGTCCGTGACCAGGTGGCCCGGCCGTTCCTCGGCAAGGACGCGGAGCGGTGGATGCCGCTGCTGCTGAGCCTGTTCTTCCTGATCCTGCTGTGGAACTTCTTCGGCGTCGTGCCGCTCATCCAGATCCCGGTCGCGTCGCACATCGCGTTCCCGGTGGTCTTCGCGGTCGTGATCTACGTGATCAAGATCTACCTGGGCATCAAGCACCAGGGTCTGGGCGGCTATTTCAAGAACATGATGTTCCCGCCGGGGCTGCCCAAGCCGATCTACGTGCTGCTGGCCCCGATCGAGTTCCTGTCGAACCTGATCATCGCGCCCTTCACGCACGCCGTCCGACTCTTCGCGAACATGTTCGCCGGACACCTGATCCTGGCCTTCTTCAGCGCCGTCGGCTTCTGGTTCCTCTTCGAGAAGCTGACCCCGCTCGGCGCGGGTCTGGGCGTGCTGGGCGTCGTCATGACGATCGGGATGACCGGCTTCGAGATGTTCATCCAGTTCCTGCAGGCGTTCCTGTTCACCATGCTGGCCGCCATGTACATCGGTGGCTCGCTGCACCCGGAACACTGACGGATCCCCTGAAACAGCCCCTGACGTAGACCCAGACCGGTGAGTGAGGCACTCACCGGCCGATCAGTAAAGGAAGAACACCAATGAGCGTTCTCGCTGAAGTCGCCGGCAACCTTGGCGCCATCGGTTACGGCCTCGCCGCCATCGGCCCCGGCATCGGCGTGGGCATCATCTTCGGTCAGGGCGTGCAGGCCATCGCCCGCCAGCCCGAGGCGTACGGCCTCATCCGCCAGAACATGCTGCTCGGCTTCGTTCTCACCGAGGCGCTGGCCCTCATCGGCCTCGTCGCCCCCTTCATCTACGGCTGACGTACCCACTCTGACGGAAGGCTGCACCTATGATTTCGGCAGCTAGCACCCTTGCGGCGGAGGCCAACAGCCCCCTTATGCCGCACGTCTACGAGCTGGTCGTCGGCAGCTTCGCCTTCCTCGTCGTCTTCCTCGTCGTCGGAAAGATCCTCACCCCGCGTATCCAGAAGACGCTGGCCGAGCGGACCGAGGCTATCGAGGGCGGCATCAAGAAGGCCGAGGACGCCCAGGCCGAAGCCCAGCGCACTCTGGAGCAGTACCGGGCTCAGCTCGCGGAGGCCCGCCAGGAGGCGGCCCGCCTGCGCGACGAGGCCCGGGAGCAAGGCGCCCAGATCAAGGCCGAGCTCCGCGAGGAGGCCCAGGCCGAGGCGCGGCGCATCATCGAGGCCGCCCACGCGCAGATCGAGGCCGACCGTCAGCAGGCGATCACCCAGCTGCGCGGCGAGATCGGGCGCCTGTCCACCGAGCTGGCGAGCCGCATCGTCGGTGAGTCGCTCGAGGACGAGGTCCGTCAGCGCCGCATCGTCGACCGGTTCCTCGAGGAGCTCGAGGGTCGTCCGGAGGCGGTTCGCTGATGCGCGGCCTCAGCAGGACCGCCCTCACGGAGGTCGAGGAGCGGTTCAACACCGCCGCCGCGACCGCCGACCTCGGCGCCCTCGCCGAGGAGCTGTTCGCTGTCGCCGACCTTTTCGACCGTGAGCACGGGCTGCGACGGGGACTTTCCGACCCCTCGCGCCCGGCCGCGCAGAAGGAGAGCGTCCTGCGCTCCCTGCTGCAGGGCAAGGTCGGTGACGCCGCGTTGGAGATCGCGGTCGCCGCCGTCAACGCCAAGTGGTCCAAGGCGGGCGACCTGCCGGACGCGCTGGAGCGCGTCGGCGTGATGTCCGCGGCCACAGAGGCCGAGTCGGAGCGCCGTCTCGACGACGTCGAGGACGAGCTGTTCCGCTTCGGCCGCATCCTCGCCGCCAACCCGCAGCTGCGCCGCGCGCTCAGCGACCCGGCCATTCCGGCCGAGCGCAAGAGCGAGCTGCTCGGCACGCTCCTCGGCGGGAAGGCCGCCTCCTCCACCGTCCGGCTCGTCACGCAGGCTGTTGTGCATCCGCGAGGACGTAGCCTGGAGTCGGCGCTCGAGGAGTTCGGCTGGATCGTCGCCCGGGCGCGCGAGCGCCTGGTGGGCGTGGTCCGCAGCGCGGTGCCGCTCACGCAGCAGCAGAAGCAGCGGCTCGCGGCCTGGCTGCGAGCCACCTACGGGCGAGACGTCCACCTGAACGTCGAGGTGGACCCGCGGGTGCTCGGTGGGTTCTCCGTGAGGGTCGGAGACGACTACATCGACACCACGATCGCCGGACGTATCGAAGAAGTCCGCCGCCGGTTGGCCGGCTGAGGCGAATAGGGAGACAAGAAACAGATGGCGGAGCTTACGATCCGGCCGGACGAGATCCGGGACGCCCTTGAGCGCTTCGTCCAGGCGTACGAGCCGGAAGGTGCCGCGCGCGAGGAGATCGGGACCGTCGTCGACGCCGGGGACGGCATCGCCCATGTCTCCGGTCTGCCCTCGGCGATGGCGAACGAGCTGCTCGAGTTCGAGAACGGCACTCGCGGTCTGGCGCTGAACCTCGACGTCCGCGAGATCGGTGCGGTCGTCCTGGGTGACTTCAGCGGCATCGAGGAAGGCCAGCAGGTCCGCCGTACCGGCGAGGTCCTGTCGGTGCCGGTCGGCGACGACTTCCTCGGCCGCGTGGTCGACCCCCTGGGCAACCCGCTCGACGGCAAGGGCCCGATCGCCGCCGAGGGCCGCCGTGCCCTCGAGCTGCAGGCCCCCTCGGTGGTCCAGCGCCAGCCGGTGAAGGAGCCGCTGCAGACCGGCCTCAAGGCGATCGACGCCATGACGCCGATCGGCCGCGGCCAGCGTCAGCTGATCATCGGCGACCGCGGCACCGGCAAGACCGCGATCGCGGTCGACACCATCCTCAACCAGCGGGAGAACTGGCTCTCCGGCGACCCGAACCGCCAGGTTCGCTGCATCTACGTCGCCGTCGGCCAGAAGGGCTCCACGATCGCCCAGGTGCGGGGCCGCCTCGAGGAGGCGGGCGCGCTGGAGTACACCACGATCGTCGCCGCTCCGGCCTCCGACCCCGCGGGTTACAAGTACATCGCCCCGTACACCGGTTCTGCCATCGGCCAGCACTGGATGTACCAGGGCAAGCACGTCCTGATCGTCTTCGACGACCTGACCAAGCAGGCCGACGCCTACCGCGCCGTGTCGCTGCTGCTGCGCCGCCCGCCGGGCCGTGAGGCATTCCCGGGCGACGTCTTCTACCTGCACTCCCGGCTGCTGGAGCGCTGCGCCAAGCTCTCGGCCGACATGGGCGGTGGCTCGATGACCGGTCTGCCGATCATCGAGACCAAGGGCAACGACGTGTCGGCGTTCATCCCGACCAACGTCATCTCCATCACCGACGGCCAGTGCTTCCTGGAGACCGACCTGTTCAACGCCGGCGTCCGCCCGGCGATCAACGTCGGTGTCTCGGTCTCCCGAGTCGGCGGTTCCGCCCAGGTCAAGGCCATGCGCAAGGTGGCGGGCACGCTCCGTCTCTCGCTGTCCCAGTACCGCGACCTGGAGGCCTTCGCGGCCTTCGCCTCCGACCTGGACGCGGCCTCCCGCGCCCAGCTGGAGCGCGGCGCCCGCCTGGTCGAGCTGCTCAAGCAGCCGCAGTACAGCCCGTTCCCGGTCGAGAAGCAGGTCGTCTCGGTGTGGGCCGGCACGACCGGCGAGCTTGACGACGTGCCGGTCGAGGACATCCGCCGGTTCGAGGGCGAGTTCCTCGACTACCTCGGCAGCACCCGCAAGGGCGTCTTCGACAGCATCCGCGAGACCAAGGAGCTGACGGACGACACGGTGACCACCCTCAAGGACGCCATCACGGAGTTCAAGAAGGGCTTCACCACGTCCAGCGGCGAGCTGCTCGTCAGGGACGAGCCGGTGGAGGCCCTGGACGCCAGCGCGGTGGGCCAGGAGAAGGTCGTCAGGCACGTCCGCAAGGCCGAGGCGAAGTAGCCCATGGGTGCCCAGCTTCGACAGCTGCGGCGGCGGATCAAGTCGGTCAAGTCAACCGCGAAGATCACCCGTGCGCAGGAGCTGATCGCCTCGTCGCGCATCGTCAAGGCGCAGCAGCGGATGCAGGCGGCCGTGCCGTACGAGCGGGAGATCACGCACGCCGTGTCGGCGGTCCTGTCGAACACGTCGAACGTCGATCACCCGCTTACGGTGGCCAAGGAGCAGCCGGCGACGGCAGGCGTCCTGATCGTCACCAGCGACCGCGGCTTCGCCGGCGGCTACAACGCCAACATCCTCCGTGAGGCCGAGGCGCTGAAGGGTCACCTGACCGGCCGCGGCCTCGCCGTGAAGCCGTACGTCGTGGGCCGCAAGGGCATCACCTGGCACCGCTTCCGCAGCCGGGAGATGTTCGGCGAGTGGGACGGCTTCTCCGACAACCCGTCGTACGGCAACGCCAAGGAGATCGGCGACACCCTGATCGAGGCCTTCAAGGCCGAGGACGGGATCGACGAGATCCACATCGTCTACACCGGGTTCGTCTCGATGCTGACGCAGAACGTGATCGTCAGGCGGATCCTGCCGCTCGAGGTCGAGGAGGCGGAGGCGGCCCCCGAGGGCATCCCGCCGTACTACGAGTTCGAGCCGACGGCCGGTGACGTGCTTGATTCGCTGCTGCCGCGCTACATCGAATCGCGCATCTACAACGCGTTGCTCCAGTCGGCGGCCTCCGAGCACGCCGCCAGGCGTCGCGCGATGAAGTCGGCCACCGACAACGCCAACGAGCTCATCCGCGTGTTCACCCAGCAGATGAACCAGGCGCGCCAGGCCGAGATCACCCAGGAAATCAGCGAGATCGTCGGTGGCGCGAACGCGCTGGCTGACGCCGCAGCGGGGAAAGAGTGAAATGACCGCACAGACTGTTGAGACCACCGTGGGCCGGGTCGCCCGCGTCACCGGTCCGGTCGTCGACGTGGAGTTCCCCGTCGAGGCCATGCCGGACATCTACAACGCGCTCACCGTCGATGTCGAACTCGCCGGCGAGACCAAGACCCTGACGCTGGAGGTCGCCCAGCACCTCGGCGACAACATCGTCCGGGCCATCTCCATGCAGCCGACCGACGGCCTGGTGCGCGGTGCCGCCGTCTCCGACACCGGCGCGGCGATCTCCGTGCCCGTCGGCGACGCCGTCAAGGGTCACGTGTGGAACGCCCTCGGCGAGCCGCTCGACGCCGACAAGGCGTCGCTGCAGATCACCGAGCGGTGGCCCATCCACCGCCAGGCCCCGGCCTTCGACCAGCTCGAGGCCCGTACGGAGATGCTGCCCACCGGCATCAAGGTCATCGACCTGCTCACGCCGTACGTGAAGGGCGGCAAGATCGGTCTGTTCGGCGGCGCGGGCGTCGGCAAGACCGTTCTGATCCAGGAGATGATCCGCCGCGTCGCGCTGAAGTTCTCGGGCACCTCGGTGTTCGCGGGCGTCGGCGAGCGTACCCGTGAGGGCAACGACCTGTGGCTGGAGATGGAGGAGGCGGACGTCCTCAAGGACACCGCGCTCGTCTTCGGCCAGATGGACGAGCCCCCGGGCACCCGTCTGCGGGTGGCGCTGTCCGCTCTGACCATGGCGGAGTACTTCCGCGACGTGCAGAAGCAGGACGTGCTGCTGTTCATCGACAACATCTTCCGGTTCACGCAGGCGGGTTCGGAGGTGTCCACGCTGCTCGGCCGTATGCCGTCCGCCGTGGGTTACCAGCCGACCCTCGCCGACGAGATGGGCGTGCTCCAGGAGCGCATCACCTCGACCCGTGGCCACTCGATCACCTCCATGCAGGCGATCTACGTGCCCGCGGACGACATCACCGACCCGGCGCCGCACAACGCGTTCGCGCACCTCGACGCGCAGACCGTTCTGTCCCGGCCGATCTCGGAGAAGGGCATCTACCCCGCGGTGGACCCGCTCGACTCCTCCTCGCGGATCCTCGACCCGCAGATCATCGGTGAGGAGCACTACGCGGTCGCCCAGGAGACCAAGCGGATCCTGCAGAAGTACAAGGAACTGCAGGACATCATCGCCATCCTGGGCATCGACGAGCTCTCCGAAGAGGACAAGGTCACCGTCCAGCGGGCGCGCCGCATCGAGCGGTTCCTGTCCCACCCGATGTACGCCGCCGAGGCGTTCACCGGCCAGCCTGGTGAGTTCGTGCCGCTGGACGAGACCATCGCCTCGTTCAAGGGCCTGTGCGCCGGCGAGTACGACCACCTGCCCGAGCAGGCCTTCTTCATGGTGGGTGGCATCGAGCAGGCCATCGCCAAGGCGAAGGAACTCGAGCGCTAGGACGCCTTCGACGCCTGTACGGCCCGGCTGAGGCCGGGCCGTACAGGCGTCCGTCGAAAGGGAGCTGAGAAGTGGCAAAGCTTCGCGTGGGCGTCGTGTCGCCGGAACGTGAGATTTGGACGGGCGAGGCCGACATGGTCATTGCCAAGACCGTGGACGGTGAGATCGGTATTATGCCGAACCACGCTCCCGTTCTCGGTGTCCTCGTCGAGGGCGGGGTGCTGCGCGTCAAGCGTGACGAAGGCGACCTCGTGGCCGCGGTGCACGGCGGGTTCATCTCCGTCGCCGACAACGACGTGTCGATCCTTGCCGAGGAGGCGGAGCTCGGCTCCGAGGTCGACGTCGCGCGGGCCAAGGACGCGCTGCAGCGTGCTCAGGCCTCGATCGAGGCCGACCAGGAGGACGTGGACGCACGGCTCAAGGCCAAGCGTGCGGCTGCCCGGCTGCGGGCGGCCGGCGAAGAGGCCTGACAGCAGAGGAGGAGGCGGCAGTGACGGCGCTTGGGATACTCGCGGGCGTCTTCGCCGTGGCCGCGCTCCTCGTCATCCGCGGTTTCGCCCTGGCACGTGCCAGGGGCACGATCGTCTGCCGGGTAGGGGACGGCCGGGGAGGCTGGAAGAGCGGGGTCGCCCGCTACGTAGGGGGAGAGCTCCACTGGATCCCGTTCCTGGGACTCGGATTGAGGCCGCGCCACGCGATCGCGAGGCGCGGCCTCACCGTTTCCAGCCGGAGGATGCTCGGCAGGGGTGAGGGGCCCGTCGGCTACTGGACCGTCGTCTGCTCGGCGGACCGCTCGGTGGCGAGCGCCACCCGGCCCGTCATGGCGGGCCCGCTGTGCCTGGCGATGAGCGAGGACGCCCTGACCGGCTTCCTCGCCTGGCTGGAGTCCGCCCCGCCCAGCGCCCACCTCGACGCCGCCTAACCCCCTCCCTCATTCCGTGATCTTGTAGTTTGTCGCAGACGTGCCCGCTGAGCTGGCGCGATCCGCTCCGTGATCATGCACAAGGGCGAACATAAGGCAGTCTGACCATGCACTTATGCGCTTCGTGATCATGCAATTGCAAGATCACGAAGCGCATAAGTGCATGTCACCGGCCTAACGGCGATTTTTCTGCTTGATCACGAACGGTCCCGCCGCAGGTCGCGCGGGGTCGTTGCGACAAACTACAAGATCACGCCCGTGGGGTGGGGGGTTAGCGGGTGGCGCCGGGCTTCCAGAGGATCTCGTCGCCGGCGGAGGCCACGCGGCAGAGGATGAACATCAGGTCGGACAGGCGGTTGAGATACTTGGCCGTCAGAGGGTTCACGTCGTCATGGCTCTCCAGAGCCGCCCAGGCCGACCGCTCGGCCCGCCGTACGATTGTGCGGGCGAGGTGAAGGAAGGCCGCGGGCGGGGCGCCGCCCGGAAGGATGAAGCTGCGCAGCGGCTTCAGTTCCTCGTTGAACCGGTCGCACTGCTCTTCGAGCCAGGCGACGTACGACTCCTCCACGCGCAGAGGCGGAAACTCAGGGTCCTCCACGACCGGGCAGCACAGGTCGGCACCGACGTCGAACAACTCGTTCTGCACCCTGCTCAGGACCGCCGTGACCGCCTCGGGCAGACCCCCTGTAGCGAGGGCCACGCCGATGGCGGCGTTGGCTTCCTCCACGTCCGCGTAGGCGGCCAGGCGAGGGTCGGTCTTGCGGGTGCGGCTCATGTCACCCAGGGCGGTCGTGCCGTCGTCGCCCGTCTTCGTGTAGATCTTGGAAAGGACGACCGGCTTGTCGTTGTCGGCTCGAGTCATGCCGCTCAGCGTAGTCACCGCCGCCGGGTCACTGAGCGGTGGCCGCCATGGGGTCTCCGGAGGCGAAGGTGCGGCGGAAGATGTACACGCACGCCTCGATGAGCTGCTCTGTGGGCGGGGACGGCTCGGTCACCACCCACTCGATGAGTAACTCGGTGAGGGCGCCGATGAGGCCCAGAGCCAGCAGATGGAGGTCGAGGGGAGGCATCCGGGTCGCGCCCTGCGCCGAGGACTCGATGACCTTGGTGAACGAGGCCACGGCCTGCTGGCGGGCGCCGCTGAGCACGTTGCCCGCCCGGCGCACCTCCAGGTGCATGATGCGGGCCCGCCGTACGTCCTTGGTGACGAAGTGGACGTATTCGGCGATGCCGGCGACGATTCGGTCGTCGAGAGTGGGCGGGGCCTTGTCGATGGCTTCGGTGACCGACGCCAGGGTCTCCTCGATGCATCTCTCGTAAACCGCGCGCATCAGGTCCTCGCGGCTGGAGAAGCATTCGTAGAAGGCACGATTGGAGATGCGCGCCGTCGCGCAGAGCTTCTCGATGGTGGTTGCGTGGAAGCCGGGCTGGGCGAACAAGGTGTATGCGGCCGTTATGAGCCGTTCCCTCCTGTCTGCAAGCCTTTCGGCAGCCGACATCCCCCGATAGTCCCGTCCCGCCACTTTTCACCTCACTGTGTCATGGTCCCCCCAGAACTCACATTATGAACGCAAGATCCTTTTCATGGAAGTGCTGGGAAATAAGCAGTTCGGGGCTATGCCAAAGATGGTCAATTGCTTGACAAGGTCGTCAAGAGGACAGCATTCTTACCACTTGTGACAGGGTGATGTCGATGCAATTGCATCGGCAATTACATCGACCAGGGACACGGTGGCGCCCGATGGGGAGGCGAGACTGCCAGTGCGGCCGGTGAACCCGGCCGCACGGAAGGAACGCGAGACGCCCTCGACCGGGCGCCGGCCGATCCGCCGTACGGCGGACACGTGGGGGTCACCCGTCGCGGCGGCTCTTCCACCGGAACGTGGTGACGCACAGGACGAGGCCGCCGACCAGCCAGACGGCCAGGACCACGGCGACCCGGCCCAGTTCGTACGACCCGGTCACCTCCAGGGCGGCGCCCGCGTCCCCGAGGAAGACTGACCTGAAGCCCTGGCACATCCACTTCAGCGGGAAGAGCGAGGCGATGTTGATCAGCCACTCGGGCATCTGCGTGAAGGGGATGAACACCCCGGAGATGAACTGCAGCACGACGAACGGCATGCTGATGACCGCCGCGGCGCTCTTCGCCGAGCGGGGCAGGCTGCTCGCCGCCACGCCCAGCAGGGCCGAGGCCGAGACGCCGAGGACGAACACCCAGGCGAACGTCAGCCAACTGGACGGCGCGCTCGGCAGGTCGAGGTCGTACATCACCACGCCGATGGCGAGCAGGGCCACCGAGGACAGGAACGCGATGACCAGGACGTTGATGACCTTGCCGATGAAGTAGGCGGCGGGCGGCATGGGGGTTCCGGCCAGCCGCTTGAGCGTGCCGTCGTCGCGGTCGCCTGCGATGCCGATGCCGAGGTTCTGGAAGCCGGCGCCCATTACGCCGGCGCCGAGCAGTCCTGCGGTGTAGAGCTGCGAGACCGTGACGCCGGTCCCTTCGAGGCTGCCGGAGAAGATCGAACCGAACAGCACGAGCATGATGATCGGGAAGGAAAAGGTGAAGACCACGGCGTCCTTCTCACGGAAGAACATCTTGGTCTCCAGCAGGCCGCGAGCCATTCCGGTGGCGAGGGTGGACGGCATGCGGCCGGCGGGGCGGCCGGCGGGGGGCGCGGCGATGTCGGTCATGGGGGCCTCTCGCGGGTACGGGGAGACGAGGAAACGGGGGAGTGCGGCGTCAGGACGGTTCGATGAGCCGGAGGTAGATGTCCTCCAGCGTGGGCCGCGTGACGGTCAGGCCCGGAACCTCCCCGTCGTACCTGTGCGACAGCTCGATCACGGTCTTCGTGGGGTTGTCGGTCTCGATCTCGCCCTCCGACCAGGTCACCCGGGCCGACGCGGTGCCTCGCCCGCCCAGGGTCGCGGGAGTGCCCTCGGCGACGATCCGCCCGCGCGCGACGACCGCGACCCGGTCGGCGAGCGCTTCGGCCTCGTCGAGGTAGTGGGTGGTCAGCACGATCGTCGTGCCGTCGCGCGCGAGGCCCGCGATGAGCTCCCAGAACAGGCGCCGGGCCTCGGGGTCGAAGCCCGTGGTGGGCTCGTCGAGGAACAGCAGCTCAGGGTCGCCGATCACGCCGAGGGCGACGTCGACCCTGCGCCGCTGGCCGCCGGACAGCTGGCGGACCCGTTTCCCCGCGCTGGCGGTGAGCCCGACCTGCTCGATGACCTCGTCCGGGTCCCGGGGCCGCGGGTAGTAGCTCGCGAAGTGCCGTACGGTCTCCCGCACGGTCAGTTCGGCCGCGTCGTTGGCCGTCTGCAGCACGATGCCGACGCGTGAACGCCAGTCCCGGGTGGGTTTGGCGGGGTCGACGCCCAGCACGCTGACCTCTCCGGAATCGCGGGACCGGTAACCTTCGAGGATTTCCACCGTGGTGGACTTGCCGGCGCCGTTCGGGCCGAGGATGGCGAATACCTCACCCTGCCGGATGGTGAGGTCGAGACCGGCGACGGCCTGAACGTCGCCGTACCGCTTTGTTAGGCCGTTTACATATATGGCGTTTTGCACGGCTCAATGATGCACCACCCCCTCTTAGGGGGATCAGGCAGAGTAATGCTTCGCGAACCGGTGTTCCGCTCAGAAGAGCGTGGGATTCTCCGGCTCGATGCCGCGCAGGGCGTCGTAGTCGAGCGTCACGCAGTCGATGCCGCGGTCGGCGGCGAGCACGCGGGCCTGCGGCTTGATCTCCTGGGCGGCGAAGACACCCTTGACCGGGGCCAGCAGAGGGTCGCGGTTGAGCAGTTCGAGATAGCGGGTGAGCTGCTCCACGCCGTCGATGTCGCCGCGCCGCTTGATCTCCACGGCGACCGTGCCGCCGAGGTGGTCGCGGCACAGGATGTCCACGGGACCGATCGCGGTCATGTACTCCCTGCGGACCAGCGTCCAGCCGTCCCCGAGGGTGGTGATGTGCTCGGCGAGCAGCTCCTGCAGGTGAGCCTCGACGCCGTCCTTGCGCAGGCCGGGGTCGACGCCGAGTTCGTGGCTGGAGTCGTGCAGGATCTCCTCGATCGTCAGCACGAGCTTCTCGCCCGTCTTGCCGTGCACCACCGACCAGGTGGTCACGCCGTCGATCGTCTCCTCGCGGACCTTGCAGGG
Organism: Microbispora sp. H11081; assembly: GCF_012999535.1. GTDB lineage: Bacteria > Actinomycetota > Actinomycetes > Streptosporangiales > Streptosporangiaceae > Microbispora. Next base: position 100,244 of record NZ_JABBWV010000009.1, on the reverse strand, counting down.
AGGGTTCATCCAGTTCAGAGGCTTGAACGCCCGGTCGTCCGCATGGATCGAGACCGAGCCGTCCGCCTTGATGAGGATGAGCCGGGGGGCCATGGGGAGATGGGCGGTGAGCCGTCCCACGTAATCCACGCTGCACCGCGCGATGACCAGCCGCATGGGGGCCAACCCTACCGGGCGCGCAGAGGTCAGGAGCCGTTCTGGGAGACTGTCCGCGTCGCAGCGCCGCTGCCCGGCCCGTGTCAGGCGCGTCCGCGCGTACGCCGGCCGAGCCGGTGCTGGAAGAATGAACTGTCATCTCCCGTTCTGCCTGACATGCGCTTCCCGGAAGGACGCCCGCTGTGAGCCCCCGCCGTGCCCGTCGCCGCGGCCCTTTCGAACGCCAGGACGGCCGTGCCGTACGGCCGGTCGGCCCCCAGGTGGCCGGGGTGGACCGCGTGGAGAGCGCGCACGACGGCGACTGGGTCGTCCGGAACGTCTCCGGCGCCGGCCAGGGCAAGGCGTACCGGTGCCCGGGTTGCGAACAGGAGATCAGGCCGGGGCTGCCCCACGTGGTGAGCTGGCCGGCCTGGTCCGGGGGAGAGGACGAGCGGCGGCACTGGCACACCGCGTGCTGGCGCAACCGGGCCAACCGGGGTCCGGGCCGCAGCCGCTACTGACACGAGCTTTCGAGGTGGGAATGGACATCAGGGCATCCACGGTGCTGCCTGCCCGGCGCGAGGACATCGAGCTGCGTACGGCCGACGGGCTGACCCTCGTCGGCGAGCTGGCGCTGCCGGAGAGCCGGCCGCCGGTGGCGACGCTGGTCTGCCTGCACCCCCTGCCCACCCACGGCGGGATGATGGACAGCCACGTGCTGCGCAAGGCGTCCTATCGGCTTCCCGCGCTCGCCGACATCGCCGTGCTGCGGTTCAACACCCGGGGCACGACCTCCGACAGGGGGACGTCGCAGGGGGCCTTCGACGGGGGCGAGGCGGAGCGGTGGGACGTCGCCGCCGCCCTGGAGTACGCCGACTTCCACGACCTGCCCAACGCCTGGCTGCTCGGCTGGTCGTTCGGCACCGAGCTGGCCCTGAAGTGGGGGCGCGACCCGATCGTGCGGGGCGCGATCCTGCTGTCGCCGCCGCTGAAGCGGGCCGGCGACAAGGACCTCGCCGCCTGGGCCGAGTTCGGCCGTCCGCTGGTGGCCCTGGTGCCGGAGCACGACGACTACCTGAGGCCGGAGGAGGCAGGACAGCGGTTCGCGGCGGTCCCGCAGGCCGAGGTCGTCGGCGTGGACGGGGCCAAGCACCTGTGGGTCGGCGAGCCGTACGTGCGGATCGTGCTGGACGAGATCGTCAAGCGCGTGAACCCGGCCGCGGCCCCGTTACCCACCACGGTGTGACCGGGCCGGGGATCGCGAATCGGTGACGAACGCCGGCCGCGGGCGCGCGGCGCGTTAACGTGACCTGATGCAGCTGTACGCGCGATCCGCCGGGAGCGGCCTGCCGGTCGTCCTGCTCCACGCGTTCCCCCTGTCCTCCGCGATGTGGCTCGCCCAGCGCGAAGGCCTCGCGGCCGTCTGCCGGGTGATCACCCCCGACCTGCGCGGCTTCGGCGGCACGGTGCTCGGCGACGACGAGCCCTCGATCGACCGCATGGCCGACGACGTGGCGCACCTGCTCGACCAGGAGGGGCTCGACCGCGCGGTGGTCGGCGGCCTGTCCATGGGCGGCTACGTGGCGATGGCGCTGTGCCGCCGCCACCCGGACCGCGTACGCGGCCTGATCCTCGCCGACACCAAGGCGCAGGCCGACCCGGAGCCGGTCCGGGCGAACAGGGAGCGGATCGCCGCGGCGGTCCTGAGCGGCGGCACGGACATCCTGGTGACCGAGTCGCTGCCCACGCTCGTCGGGGCGACCACCAAGGAGAGCAGAGGCATGGTCCTCGGGCGCGTGCGCGGGCTCGTCCAGGCGGCGCCGCCCGCGGCCGTCGCGTGGGCCCAGCGGGCGATGGCCGCCCGGCCCGACGCGTTCGGCACGTTGCGGGCCCTGACGGTGCCCGCGCTGGTCGTCGTGGGCGACGAGGACGAACTGTCGCCTCTCTCGGACGCCCAGGCGATGGCGGAGGCCATCCCGCAGGCGCGGCTGGCCGTCATCGAGAAGGCGGGCCATCTGTCCGCAATCGAGCAGCCCGAGGCGTTCAACCGGGTCGTCGCGGACTTCGTCGCATCCATCAGGTAGCGATCGGGCCTCCTACGCGGCGGACCGCGGGATGACGCGGAACGGGGCCCGGCGCGATGCCGGGCCCCGTTCGTTCAGCCGTCAAAGACTCCCCGATCGTCCAGTCGACTACTCCTGCCACCACTCCGCGTCGTCGTCGCTCTTGGTGGAGCTGATCGGCTCCACGACCGGCGTGGCGGGCACGGCCGGCTTCTCCGCGACCGGCGGAGCCGACAGGGCCGGCTTCGGCGGGGCGGCGGTGACGGGCGCCGGCTCCGCGGCGTCCATGCCAGGCAGCGGCGCGCCGCCCAGCAGCTGACGGAGCTGGGCGAGGTGGCTGGTGATGCTGTCGCGCTGGCGGGTGAGCTCGTCCACCTGGCGCTGCATCGCGGAACGGGTGCGCTCGGCCTCGTTCTTGGCCTCGGTCACGATCGTGTCCGCGCTGGACTTGGCGTCGGCCACGAGCTGGTCGGCGTTCTTGCGGGCGTTGGCCAGCAACTGCTTGGCGTGGGTGTCGGCCTCGCGGCGGGTCTGCTCGGCCTGCTGCGTGGCCTTGGCGGCCCGCTGCTCGGCGGTGGCGGCGCGCTGCTCGGCCTCGGCCACCAGCTTCTGGGTGTTGGCCTGGGCGGTGGCGTGCCGCTCGGCCTCCTGGCGCTCGGCGTCCTCGCGGCGGGCGGCGAGCTGGATCTCGAACTCCGCCTCGTCCTGAGCGCGCTTGGCCTCGGACTCCTCCAGGATCCGCTGCGCCTGGGCCCGCATCTCGTCGGCCTGGCGCTTGGCGGTGGTGAGCACCTCGTCGCGCTCGCGCTTGGTCGAGGCCCGCAGCTGGGCGACCTCGCGCTCCGTCGTGGTGCGCAGCTTGGCGATCTCGCGCTCGGCGTCGGCCCGCTTCTCGGCGACCTCGTGGTCGGCGGTGGCGCGGATCTTGGCGACCTCGCGCTCCGTCGTGGCGGTCAGCTCGTCGGACTCGCGCCGCGCCGTCGAGCGGATCTCCTCCGCGTCGCGCTCGGCGTTGCTGCGCATCTCCTCGGCCTCGCGTGTCGCGAGCGCCCGCTTCTCGGCCGCCTCGTTCTCCGCCGCGGCCCGCAGGTCGGCGGCGTCCACCTTCGCGGCGGCACGGATCTCGTTCGCCTCCGACCTGGCCGCCTGGACGAGCTCGGTGGCCTGCTCCTCCGCCAGCCTGAGCAACTGCTCGATGCGGGCGCCGAGGCCGGAGTAGGTCGGCCGCTCCTGCTCCTGCAGCTGGCGCTGGGAGTCGGACAGCTCACGCTGGAGAGCGCCGACCTGTTCCTTCGCTTGACGCAGTTCTGTGTCGAGAGTCTTCAGGTGGTCGTGGACCTGGTGCCGGTCATAACCCCGGAGCACCACGTCGAATTCGCGAGAAGGGGCGTCCTCGAAGAAGTTGTTGAGCTGGGCGTCGATGTCGGACTGCATGAGGCTCGATCCTGGTTGTCGAGACGGCTACAGGGGCCGGACGGGGGGTCGTTCCGAGGCGAGGAAGCCGGTGTGGCGTCCACGTCCGGTGGTCGCCAGCGTACTCCGGTACTGCCGCGTTGGAGGCCCCGTCCGACTTTCTGCGCGACTTGTTACGTATGAACGTTTCTTGTGTTGCTTAGCGCCTGGACGTCTCGACGAGCTCGGTGAGAACTCCTCCCACATCCTTGGGATGCAGGAACGCGATGGAGGCTCCCATCGACCCGTGCCTCGGCCGCTCGTCGATCAGGCGCACGCCCTTGGCCCCGATATCCTCCAAGGCTTTGGTGACGTCCGCCACGCCGTACCCGATATGATGCACGCCCTCGCCCCGCTTGGCGAGGAACTTGCCCACGGCGGTGTCGGGGTGCAGCGGTTCGAGGAGCTGGACGTACGACGCGCCGTTGTCGCCGTCGGCCACGTGCAGCATGGCCTCCCGGACGCCCTGCTCCTCGTTCACCTCGCGGCTGACGACGGTCAGCCCGAAGACGGACTCGTAGAACTCGATCTTCTCTTCCAGGTTGTGGCAGGCCACGCCCACGTGGTCGATCCGCAGCAGCATGGCGGCTCCCTTCGACGGTTACGTCACGGCCGCCCGCGTCCGGGCGGCCGTACTACTCCTGGGTATGGTGACACCGTCGCCTGGATCACGTAGTGGAGGGTCCCATGTCTGGTTCCGTCATCGTCGCCGGAGCACGCACACCGATCGGACGGCTCCTCGGTTCGCTCTCCGGCCTGTCGGCCGTCGAACTGGGCGGAATCGCGATCAAGGCCGCGTTGGAGCGCGCGGGCGTCTCCCCCGATCAGGTCCAGTACGTGATCATGGGGCAGGTGCTCCAGGCCGGGTCCGGTCAGATCCCGTCGCGTCAGGCGGCCGTGAAGGCCGGCATCCCGATGACCGTCCCCTCCCTCACGATCAACAAGGTCTGCCTGTCGGGCCTGGACGCGATCGCGCTGGCCGACCAGCTGATCCGCGCGGGCGAGTTCGACGTCGTCGTCGCGGGCGGCATGGAGTCGATGACCAACGCGCCGCACCTGCTGCCCGGCCTGCGCAAGGGCGTGAAGTACGGCGACGCGGGGATCGTGGACTCGATGGCCTACGACGGGCTCGTCGACGCGTACGACCAGATCGCGATGGGGGAGTCCACCGAACGCCACAACGCGAGGTTCGGCGTGACCAGGGAGGAGCAGGACGAGTTCTCCGCGCGGTCGCACCAGCGCGCCGCCGAGGCGACGGAGAAGGGACTGTTCGACGACGAGATCGTCCCGGTGCCGCTGCCGCAGCGCAAGGGGGACCCGGTGCTGTTCGCCGCGGACGAGGGCATCCGCGCCGAGACGACGGTCGAGGTCCTGTCGAAGCTGCGCCCGGCGTTCGGCGCGGACGGCACCATCACGGCGGGATCGGCCTCGCAGATCTCCGACGGGGCCGTCGCCGTGGTCGTGATGTCCAAGGCCAGGGCGGAGGAGCTGGGCCTCGAATGGCTGGCCGAGATCGGCGCGCACGGCAACGTGGCCGGCCCGGACAACTCGCTCCACTCGCAGCCCGCCAACGCCATCAAGCAGGCGCTGGGCAAGCAGGGGCTGTCCGCGGACGACCTCGACCTGCTGGAGATCAACGAGGCGTTCGCCCAGGTCGTGTTGCAGTCGGTGAAGGATCTCGGCGTCCCGCTCGACAAGGTCAACGTCAACGGCGGCGGCATAGCGCTCGGCCACCCGATCGGCGCGTCCGGCGCCCGGATCGTGCTGACCCTGGCCCACGAGCTGAAGAGGCGCGGCGGCGGCCTCGGCGCGGCCGGCCTGTGCGGCGGTGGCGGCCAGGGCGACGCGCTGATCATCCGGGTGCCCGAGCCCGGCGCCTGAGGGGCCCGCTCGTGGACGTCCGTGAGCTCGTCGGCCAGGCCAGGAGTGGACGGCCGCGCGCGGTGGCGCGGCTGATCTCGCTGGTGGAGAACGCGGTGGAGAACGCCGTGGAGAGGGCCGTGGGGAACGCGGCCGGCGTCGCGGGTCACGCCGGGGGAGACCCGGCGGCGAGCCGTGCCCTGCGCGAGGCGATGGCCGAGCTGGCCACCGGCGCCGCCCGGCCGTACAGCGCCAGGGTCATCGGCCTGACCGGCTCACCGGGCGTCGGCAAGTCGACGTCGACCGGCATGCTCATCCGGGCGTTCCGCAGGCGCGGCAGCAGGGTGGGGGTGCTGGCGGTCGACCCGTCCAGCCCGTTCACCGGCGGCGCGCTGCTCGGGGACCGCGTACGCATGCAGGACCACGCGACCGACCCAGGCGTCTTCATCCGGAGCATGTCGACCCGGGGGCATCTCGGCGGCCTCGCGTGGGCCACGCCGCAGGCGCTGCGCGTGCTGGAGGCCGCCGGGTGCGACGTGATCCTCGTAGAGACGGTCGGCGTCGGGCAGGCCGAGGTGGACATCGCCCGCCTGGCCGACACGACCGTCGTCATCCTCGCGCCGGGCATGGGCGACGGCGTGCAGGCGGCCAAGGCGGGCATCCTGGAGGTCGCCGACGTCCTGGTGGTGAACAAGGCCGACCGCGATGGCGTCCAGGCGACCGTGCGGGAACTGCGGTACATGACGGGCCTCGTCGAGGCGGCGTGGCGGCCTCCGATCGTCACGACCGTCGCTTCGAGAGGCGAGGGCGCCGAGGACCTGCTGGCAGCGCTGGACAAGCACCAGGCGTACCTGGAGGAGTCAGGCGAGGCCCGCAGGCGGCGGCTGGCCCGGGCCCGCGACGAGATAGAGGCCATCGCGCTGGCCCAGCTCAGGTCGCGCTTCGCGGTGCTTCACGGGGATCGCCTCGACGCGCTCGCCGAGCGGCTGCTCGGCGCCGAGACCGACCCCTACGCCGCCGCCGACGACCTCATCGCCGCGCTCGGCTGAGCCGTGCGGACCGAGTCCCCCGTACGGCTCTCGCGTCCCGGCGGCCGACGGGTCAGGGCTCGCCGGCGTACGTGACCGTGATCTTGGTGAAGCCGAGGGACTTCAGCATGCCCTCCATCATGGCCTTGGCGTTCTGGTCGGCCCGCGAGCGCAGGTCGCTGGCGGCCGCCGCCTCCGCGATCTTGCGCTCGGCCAGCACGTAGAGCTCCTGCTGGTTCTGCGGGGACGACGACAGGAAGTCGGAGATCCGGTCGAAGATGCCCCGCTCCTGGGCGAAGACGTACGACCGCTTGTTGTCGAGGTTGGGCTTCTCCAGCTCGGCGTGCGGCAGCCGCACCGTCACAGCTGTGCGGTCGGGTGAGACCGTGATGGCGTCCTTGGGCAGGGCGGAGAAGTCCACGTAGGCGTCCACGTTCCCGGCTCCGATGAAGAGCGTGCGAGAGCCCTTGATCGCGTCGGGCACGAACTTCGCGTCCTTCTCCAGGTCAACGATGACCTGGAAGTTGCCGGTGGCGGCCTCGAACCGGCTCAGGTCCTGCATCGACCGGAGCAGCGCGGGGCCGCTGCGGTCGATGCCCTGCTCGCCCAGCGGGTCGAGCCAGGACCAGGTCAGCCGGGCGCCGACCACGAGCAGCAGGACCACGAACAGCAAGCCGGCGAGCACCCGCCAGCCGCGCCTGGGGCGGTGTGCGGGGGCCCCGGCGCTCGCCGTGGCGTCGGTGGCGGCGCCGGCGTCGGCCGGCGCGAACGAGGGACGGCTCTGACGGTCCACGGCGACAATCTTCCCGATATTCCCGCGCTCTCACGTAACCCAAGATCGATTCTGTGTCGGAGCCGGGTTTCGGAAGTCCGAAACCCGGCTTTCCGCCCGATCCCTCGCAATCCGGGCCCCCGCGTCCCGCGTGCCGCGCGTTCCGTGTGCTGTGAGCGCCGTGAGCGCCGCGCGTTCCGTGTGCCGTTAGCGCCGTTAGCGCCCTGAGGGCCGCGTGGTCAGGCGCGGCCCGGCCCTTCGGCGCCCCGCCTCACGCCGCGTGGTCACCGGGCCGGGCGTGTCCGGGTGGGCGCTACTGGGTGGGCGCTACTGGGTGGGCGCTACTGGGTGGGCGCTACTGGGCGGGGGCCAGGAGCGCGCCGGGCACGCCGGCCACACCGGTGTCCTCGGGCGCGTCGTCCTGGGGGTCCGTCTCGTCGGCGTCCGTGACGTCGCCCGTGGCGGGCCGGCCATGGTCGGTGCGCCCGCCGCTCTGGCCGGGCACGCGCTCCGGACGGGCCCGCCGCCCGCTCCTGGCGTCGTCCGCGCCCTGGCCGTTCCCACGAGATCCTCCCGCCCTGCCGGAGACGCCCTGCCCCGGCCGCCGCCCACGGTCCTGGGCGTTGTCCCGGCGCTGTGACCCTCCCTGTGCCCCTCCCTGGGCGCCTTTCTGGGCGCCGCCCTGGGACGCGGGGCCGGTCGGAGTGGGCGACGGGCTCGCGCCGGGCGCTCCCGGCCGATCGGAGGACGCCGTGTCCCCGGGCCTGCCGGTCCTCGGCCGCCAGGGGTGCGGCGCGTGCCTGCGGCCCCGCACCCAGGGGTCGTGTCTCCGGGCGCCTTCGCGGCCCGGCATGCCCCACGCCCCCGGACCGTTCCGACCCGCTGGACCCTGCCCCCCTGAGCCCTGGCCCGCTGGGTTCTGGCCTGCGGGGCTCGCGCCGGGAGGAGAGGGCCACGGCGAAGCGGACGGGTTCTGGCCGGTCCACGTCGCACCCGATCCGCCGGGGCGCGGGTCCGCGCCCTGGCCCCAGCCCGGCTCCGGGCTCACCGGCACGCCGGTGGCGACGGCCGCGCCCGGCTTGGTCGGCTCGATCGGATAGTTGGGCGTGTACGCGGGGGTGGGGTTCACCGGATAGGTCGTCGCCACGGGCTCGGCGGGGCGGGAGCCGCCGCCGAAGTGCTTGGCCTGCAGCCCGCAGGAGACGAAGTCGGAGTAGAACATGTGCAGCCAGTCGTGCCGCTGGGCCTCCGACAGTTCGGAGAACCAGATGGACGCCTGGTGGTGCTCGCGCAGCGGTCCGCTGGGCAGCGAGGCGCCCCGCAGCCAGGCGACCACGATGCTCCGGTAACCCGCGGCCACGGTTCCCGGGCAGGGGCGGGCCAGGCGGTCGAGGAACTCGGTGGCCGCCCGCTGGGCGTACCCCGACCCGAGGTCGTCGAGGTGGACGACGACCACCTCGGGCCCGGCCGGGTCCTTGTCGCCGAACGCCCGCTGCTCGACCCTGCGGAACGCCGCCGGCGTCCCGTCCAGGCGCATGGCGAGCGCGGTGAACACGGTGGCGAGTTCGGCCAGGCCCCCGCGCAGCGCCGGATGCACGCACACGCTGATCGGCCATTCCTGACAGACCAGGCGCTCGCTCACGGGCACCGTCCGCGGCACCGTGACGAGCCGGGCGGCGCCTGTTCCCGCCGCCAGGACGGCGATCACCGCGGCGGCCAGCGCCAGCGTCCGCCGGGTCACCAGGGCCACCCAGCCGAGGAGCAGCGCGGTGCTGAGGCCCAGCAGCCAGAGCGTCTGGTCCGTGTACGCGGTCTCGCTGACGCCGCCGATCAGGTCGTACGGCTCGCCCGCGGCGGGCGTGAGCCGGTCGGCCCAGTGCGGGCCGGTGGCCAGCCAGGTGAACAGCGCGTACGTGCCGGCGCCCGCGATCAGCGGGACGACGACGACAGGCACGAGCCAGCCCAGGATCCAGCCGACCACGACGTAGAGCCCCAGCCCGGCGACGGACATGGCGAGGCCGCCGGGCAGCATCGCGCCGCCCTGCCCGGTCAGCGCGGCGCGCAGCCCGAGCAGCAGCACGGTCGCCCCGAAGGAGCCGGTGACGACCGCGATGATCGACAGCGGCGCCCGTGCGGCCCGCCACGGCGTCAGGACGCGGCCCCGCTCGGCTCTGCGCCTGCGGAAGGCCACCCAGGCCGCGAACGCGGCTCCGAGCGGTCCCGTCAGTCGCAGCGAGCCGATGACGGCCGCCACTATGTCATCCCAGTCCATGAAACCGGGAATGAGGACGCTCCACGCGGCGACGAGCGCCAGAACGAGCAGCACGGTCGCCGCGACCAGCGCGCCGTGTCTCAGCTCACCGCGTGAACCGCCCCTATGCTCACCCACAGCAGGGCGCGGCACCTGGCCACGCCGCCGAAGTCCGGCGCGCATGCGGCGCCGGGACAGCGATGCTGTCCATTGAGAATCTCCCCCGTGTCTGTGTGAGCGGTGCGCGAACCGACGCCGTTCCCCGTGGCGCTGGTCTGCCGGCCGGCCTCGCCTCGTCCGCCGTCGGACGCGTCCCCGCGGCCCCCCTCACCTCGGCGGGTCAGCCCCGGATATCCGGGTGGCCCACGAGGCAAGCTCCGCGAGACGTCCTCTAGCAGACGGGGTTCCCCGTGCCGCCGGGTTTGCCGCCGCCTCACCTTTCGACGTGGCAACCATAACGGAGCGTGACCCGGACGGGGGGAGTTCTGGGGTCAAGGAATGAATCCGGTTACGCTCGGTGCGCTGGTCGATCTTGGTCGGCGTCGCGCTACCGTATATCGCTGTGTCCGTTCCGCCCAGCTCAGAGCCTTCGCCCAGGGGTGGCTCCCGGCCGCTCAAGCTCCCGTTCGACCCGATCGAGCGGGCGGCGGAGACGTGGCGTTCGACGTTCGGGCCGTCGTCCGCCATGGCCGCCGTCACGTCGATCATGAGAGCCCATCAGATCCTGCTGGCGCAACTGGACACGCTGCTCAAGCCGTACGACCTGACCTTCGCCAGGTATGAGGCCCTTGTGCTGCTCACGTTCAGCAGGGCCGGGTCGCTGCCGTTGTCGAAGATCGGCGAGCGGCTGATGGTGCATCCGACGAGCGTGACCAACACGGTGGACCGCCTCGAGCGGGCCGGTCTGGTGCGCCGCATGCGCAATCCCCGGGACGGCCGCGGCGTGCTCGCCGAGATCACCGACGAGGGCCGCGACATCGTGCGGCGGGCCACGGCCGACCTGATGGGCGCGGGTTTCTGCATGGGCATGTACGACGACGCCGAACTCGGCGAGATGTTCGATCTGCTGAAGACCCTGCGTGTCGCCGCGGGGGACTTCGGCCCCTGACGAGGCCCCTGACGAGGCCGATCTCGGGCTGTGGCGGAGCCGCGGTGTGTCACCGGGGCCCCGCCACCGCCGTGGAAGGTCAGCGGCCGACGGCGCGCAGGGCGTCGACGATGCCCTTGCCGTAGAAGCCGTTGCCCGACGGGCCGCCCTCACAGGTGTGCGTGGCGGTCACCGTGGAGCCGCTCGGCAGGATCCGCGTGTAGGTGAAGTCGGGCGGGTTCGGGCAGGCCGTCTTGGTGGCCGTGCCCTTGAGGATCGCCTCCACCGTGTCCGGGTTCATCGTCAGGCCTCCGCGGGCGCGGTCGCGCTCGCCGTACCGGCTGACGATCAGCGCCGCGACGCCGGCCGCGCGCGGCGAGGCCATCGAGGTGCCCTGGAGGTACTGGTAGTAGGCGCAGACCGCGCCCTTGCAGTCCTTCACGACGTAGTCGACGGTGGGGTTTCCGTTCGCGTCGATCTCGCCGTTGGCGACGGCGAGCGCCTTGGGGTAGGCCGAGAGCGTCGCCTTGGTGATGTCCCTGGTGTTGCCGGGGGTGTCGTAGACGTCGCCGCCGGGGGAGGCCACGTCGACGTAGCCGTTGCCGTAGCTCGAGTAGTACGACTTCCGCTTGCTGATGCCGGTCGAGGAGACCGCGATCACGTGCTCGGCCTCGTTCGGCAGGGAGACGCAGGACGGGGGGATGGTCCGGGTCCTGATGGCCTGGCCGGGGAAGGTGGCGTAGTCGGGGCTGGTCGCGTCGGTGTTGGTCTTGGTGTAGTCGATCGCCTGGTTGCCCGCCGCGCCGACGAGCGTCACGCCGCGCGCGTGGGCGTAGTCGATGGCCCGCTGGGTGGCGGCGATGTACAGCCGCTGCTGGGCCTGCTCCTCGGGGCTGTCGGCCGGGTTGTCGGCGCAGTTGAACAGCCACGGGTCGATGTAGTAGCTCATGTTGACCACGTCGACGCCGATGTCGCCCGCGTAGGTGAGGGCGTCGACGGTGGGCTGGAGGAAGAAGTAGCCCGAGTCCTGGCCGGCCCGCAGGTTCACGATCGTCACCTTCGGAGCGACGCCCGCGATGCCCAGCTTGTTGATGGGCGCGGCGATCGACGAGGCGACGTGGGTGCCGTGGCCGTCCTCGTCCACGTCGTTCGGGTCGGTGCAGGACCCGTCGGGGTCCTCCTCGCACGGCCCGTCGATCACGTCGCCGTTGGCGTCCGCCGGCACGTCGACGGTGAAGTTGCGGCTGAGCCTGCGGTCGAAGTTGGGCGCGATGTCGGGGTGCGAGCCGTCTACGCCGGTGTCGAGCACGCCGACGAGGACGCCCTTGTCTCCCTGCTCGAACTTGTGGGCCTCGTTGGCGCGGATCTGCTTCAGGTCCCACTGGAAGTCGGCGAGCGGCTCGTCCTTGACGTTGCGCCCGCGCGGGGCGCCCGGGCCGCCCCGGCCCTCCCTCTCCACGGCCCTGTTCTTGGCATGGGGCCCGGCCTTCCTCGCGGGGGACGCCTTCGCGTCGTCCGGCGCGGTGCCGATCACCCGGTTGCGTGCGACCCCCTCGACGGCCGCGGCGCCCTGCAGCGCGCTCGCGAAGCCGGGGTTGGCGCTGCTGACCGTGGCCAGCCCGACCTGGGCATTCACCTTGACCATGCTGCCGCCGGCCGCTTCGATCGCCTTCTGGGCGTCCGCCGCCGCCGTGCCTTCCTTGAACAGGACCATGTATTCGGTCTGGGCCGCCGCCTCGGCTGCCGTCGGTACGGCCTGCGCGGGCGTGGCGAGTGCCGCCACCATCACCGCGGTCGCGGCGACGAGTGTAAAGCGCTTCACATCCACCTCCGTGTGGACTTCAAGGGCGCTGCCCATGCTTGAAGATTTCTCCGCTGTGTCAAAGGTCCACAGGAATTCGCGACCAACGTGTGACATGACTGTCGTGGAGGCGGATTTGTCGATCGGCCGGGACCGGGGGCGAGGGTGGCCGACTTTAATAGGACGTCCTAGTATCTTCTCGAAGAGTGAGACATGGGGAGGGGCGCATGGATCCGGACGCGACGAGTGCCGAGTCGATCGAGGCGGGCAGGGCCCGTTGGCAGGCGCGGCACGACGCCGCCGTCAAGCGGGAGCGCGAGTTCCGCACCCTGTCCGGGCTGGAGGTGGACCCCGTCTACGGGCCGCCCGGCGACGACCCCCGCTTCGGGCGCATCGGCTGGCCGGGGGAGTTCCCCTTCACCCGTGGCCTGTACGCCACCGGCTACCGCGGCAGGCCCTGGACCATCCGCCAGTTCGCCGGGTTCGGCAACGCGCGGCAGACCAACGAGCGCTACAAGATGATCCTCGGCGCAGGGGGCGGCGGCCTGTCGGTGGCGTTCGACATGCCGACGCTCATGGGCCGCGACTCCGACGACCCCCGCTCGCTCGGCGAGGTGGGCCACTGCGGCGTGGCGATCGACTCCGCCCTCGACATGGACCTGCTGTTCGACGGCATCCCGCTCGGCGACGTCACGACGTCCATGACCATCAGCGGGCCCGCCGTACCGATCTTCTGCATGTACGTGGTCGCCGCCGAGCGGCAGGGCGTGCCGGTCGGGAAGCTCAACGGCACCCTCCAGACGGACATCTTCAAGGAGTACATCGCGCAGAAGGAGTGGTTGTTCGCCCCCGAGCCGCACCTGCGCCTGATCGGCGACCTCATGGAGTTCTGCGCCGCCGAGATCCCCGCGTACAAGCCGCTGTCGGTCTCCGGCTACCACATCCGCGAGGCCGGCTCAACGGCCGCGCAGGAGCTGGCCTTCACCCTCGCCGACGGCTTCGGCTACGTCGAGCTGGGCCTGTCGCGCGGGCTCGACGTGGACGTCTTCGCGCCGGGCCTGTCGTTCTTCTTCGACGCGCACATCGACTTCTTCGAGGAGATCGCGAAGTTCCGCGCCGCCCGGCGCATCTGGGCCCGGTGGATGCGCGACGTGTACGGCGCGCGTACGGAGAAGGCGCAGTGGCTGCGCTTCCACACCCAGACCGCGGGGGTGTCGCTGACCGCGCAGCAGCCGGACAACAACATCGTCCGCACCGCGATCGAGGCGCTGGCGGCCGTGCTCGGCGGCACGAACTCGCTGCACACCAACGCGCTCGACGAGGTGCTCGCGCTGCCGTCGGAGAAGGCCGCGGAGATCGCGCTGCGCACCCAGCAGGTGATCATGGAGGAGACGGAGGTCGTCAACGTCGTCGACCCGCTGGGCGGCTCCTGGTACGTCGAGGCGCTGACCGACCGGCTGGAGGCCGAGGCGGAGAAGATCTTCGCGAGGATCCGCGAGATGGGCGGCGACGGCACGATGACCGCCGGCATCCTGCGGGGCATCGAGGACGGCTGGTTCATGTCGGAGATCGCCGAGTCGGCCTTCGACTACCAGCGCAAGCTGGAGAAGGGCGACAAGCGCATCGTCGGCGTGAACTGCCACACCGCGACCACCGAGCAGCCGCTGGAGATCCTGCGGATCAGCCACGAGGTCGAGGTCGAGCAGCGCGGGGTGCTGGCCGAGCGGCGGGCCGCGCGGGACCAGAAGGCCGTCGACGCGGCGCTGGCCGCCATGCGGGCCGTGTCCAAGGGCGAGGGCAACATGATCCCGCCCATGCTGGACGCCGTACGGGCCGAGGCCACGCTGGGCGAGATCTGCGACGTGCTGCGCGAGGAGTGGGGCACCTACTCGGAACCCGCCGCCTTCTGAGTGTCTTCCGGCGCCGGCGACGTGCCCGGCCGAACGCGACGAGCAGACTGATCAGAAGGCGGGTGGCGAGGATCGCCGTGGCGACCAGGCGCGCCAGGCGAGGGTCTCTGCCCGCAATCTCCGGTCGGCTGCCGCGGACCGGGCGCCTCAGGCGGGGGCGAGCGCGGCGATGCGGTCGAGGAGGGACTCCAGGGTCTTGTCGTCTGTGGCGGGGGCCATGACGGTCACCCGCAGGTGGCGTACGCCGCCGAGTTCGGTAGAGGTCAGGTGGAAGGAGCCCTCCTCCAGCAGGGTCTCGCGGATCGCGGCCTGGTCGCCGTCGCCGTACCGGAAGCAGACGATGTTGCTCTCCGGCTCGTACGGGCAGTGGAAGCCGGGCCGCTCGCGGGCCAGCCGCCAGAAGCGGTGCGCGGTGGCGTACCGCCCCGCCACGTAGTCGCCGAGGTCCCGCTCGCCCCTCCAGGCGAGGTTGAGGAACACCTTCAGCCCGAGCGCGGCCTTGGTGCACTCCACGGTCCTGCCGATCAGGTCGAACCCCTGGTCGCCGTAGAACAGGTAGCTGGCCCGCTGCCGGAACGCGGCGTCCAGGTCGCCCTCGCGCCGTACGAGCACGGCGGCCACGAGGCCGGAGGTGCGCAGCATCTTGTGGGCGTCCCAGATGACCGAATCGGCCAGTTCGACGCCGTCGAGCAGGTGGCGGTGCTCCTCGCTGAGCAGAGCCGACGCCCCGTGCGCGCCGTCCACGTGGAACCACAGCCCGTGCTCGGCGCAGAACTCGCCGATCGGCCGCAGGTCGTCGTAGAGACCCGTGCCGGTGGCGCACGCGGCCGCCACCAGGGCCATCGGCCGGCGGCCCGCCCGGCGCACCCGGTCGAGCGCCTCGGGCAGCCGTGCCACGTCGATCCTGCCCAGGTCGTCCACGTCGAGCGGCACGACCGCGCGCTCGCCGAGGCCGAGGATCGCCGCCGCCCGGGTGACGGAGTAGTGCGCCGACGGCGGCGCGAGCAGGGCGAGATCGGCGGGCACGCCCTCGGTCCACGCGTCGGGGGCGGCGGCGGCCCGCGCCGCCAGCAGCGCCGTCAGGTTGGCGAGCGACCCGCCGTGGGTGAACACCCCGGAGCCCTCTGGGAAGCCGATCTTGCCGAGCATCCAGCGCAGCACCTCGAACTCGACCGTCGCCGCGGCGGCCCCCATCTCGTAGATCGCCATGGGGTTGTTGATCGCGCCGTGGACGAAGTCGGCCAGCGCCGCGGGGAAGTCGGGCGCGGCCGTCTGATGGGCGACGTAGGCCGGGTGGTGCAGCCGCGTTCCCTCCGCGAGATAGGCGCCGAGCCACTCCCGGTAGCTCTCCGGCGTCATGCCGCCCTCCCGGATCCAGCGGGCGAGATCGAGCAGCCCGGCCAGCTCACCGGGGGGCCTGCGGCGGATCACCGGCACCGCTCCCGCCTGGCTCTCCCGCACGTACGCGGCGAGTTCGCGCACGGTCGACTCGGCGGCGTGGACGAATTGGTCGATGTCCCAGGTGCGATTCGGTGTCATGCCGGGATGATGGCCCTTCTGTGCATCGATTCGCCACAATGGCCGAATCTCCGGAGGAAGGATCGCATGGCCGCCGAACTGGATTCGACCGACAGGAAGATCCTGGAGCTGCTGCAGAATGACGCGCGGTTACCCAACAAGGATCTCGCCCAGCGGGTCGGCGTCGCCCCCTCCACCGCGCTCGAACGCGTACGGTCGCTGCGCCGGCGCGGACTGATCAGGGCGTTCCGCGCGGAGGTGGACACGCAGGCGCTCGGCCGCCCGCTGGAGGCGCTGCTGGCGCTGCGCGTACGGCCCCACACGAGCCAGCTCGTCGACCCGCTGCGGGCGTTCGTGCTCGGGCTGCCTGAGACGGTCGCGCTGTTCCATGTGGCCGGTCCGCAGGATTTCCTGGTGCACGTCGCGGTGCCCGACGCCGATCACCTGCACCGCATGATCCTGGAGCGCGTCCTGGTCCGGCCGGAGATCGTCCACGTGGAGACCACGCTGATCTTCCGTACCGAGCGCAGGACCGTCCAGGGCCCGGTGAGCTGAGGAGACGGCCGGGGAAGGGCTCTCTCAGACCCCCACGGTCCCGTCGACGCCCTCGCGCAGGAAGTCGGCGTGGCCGTTGTGCCGGGCGTACTCATGCATCAAGTGCAGCATCACCAGCCGCAGCGACACCTCCTCGCCCCACCTCGGCGCGTAGGCGGTGACGTCGAGCGACTCGGCCGCGCGCTCGATCCTGCGGGAGTGCTCGACCTCCGCCTGCCAGACGGCGAACGCCTCCGCGCCGGTGGACCCGCCCGGGTCGTACGCCGCCTGGTAGTCGCCCTCCTCCGACCACACCAGCGGCACGTCCTCCTCGCCGATCACCCGGCGGAACCAGGCGCGCTCGACCTCGGCCATGTGCCGCACCAGGCCGAGCAGCGAGAGCGTCGACGGCGGCATCGACCTGCGGCGCAGCTCCTCGTCCGACAGGCCGTCGCACTTGAGCGCGAGCGTCGCCCGGTGGTAGTCGAGGAAGGCGCGCAACGTCTCACGCTCACCGGCGGTGCACGGCGGGCCGACGCGTTCCACGGCCATGTTCTGCCCCCTTCTTCGCGATGAACAAGCGCCGTTCACCCTACGGCGGGGGCCGCGCCGCCCAGATCGCGGAGGAACCGCGGCGGGAACGCACGGATCACACGGGCGCGTACGGCAGGATTGGGGGTATGGCAGCGGAGTTCTCTCGACCTGGATCCCTCTACGGCGCCGTGGACCTCGGCGCACGCAAGCAGGCCCTCGAGGCCCAGGCGCGGCGTGAGGCCGCCGGGCCGGCCGGAGCCGCCTCGGCGGACGTCATCGAGGTGACCTCGGCCACCTTCAACACCGACGTCGTGGAGCGCTCCCTGAGCGTTCCCGTGATCGTCGAAGCGACGGTGCCCAGGGCCGAGCAGGTCCGGCAGTTCAGCGGCGTAATGGAAAAGCTGGCCGCTGAGGCGGCGGGCGCGTGGGTGCTGGCCAGGGTGGACGTGGAGGCCGACCCGCAGCTCGCCCAGGCGCTGCGGATGCGGGCGGTGCCCACCGTCTACCTGGCCTTCCAGGGGCAGCTCATGCCCCTGTTCGAGGGTCCGCTGCCGGAGTCGCAGCTCCGGCAGGCGTTGTCGCAGGTGTTCGAGCAGCTCGGCGTGGAACTGGCCGAGCAGGGCGAGGGAGAGGCCGCGGAGCCGCCGATCGACCCCGACCTCCTCGCGGCCGACCAGGCCGTGGAGAAGGGCGACCTGGACGCCGCGGCAGCGGCGTTCGAGCGCCTGCTGGCGCGGTCGCCCTCGGACGAGGGCGCGAAGATCGGCCTCGCCGGGATCGGGCTGCTGCGGCGCACCCAGGACCTCGACCCCGCCGACGTGCTGCGCCGGGCCGCCGAGGACCAGGACGACGTGGACGCGCAGACCAGGGCCGCCGACGTCGAGATGGTGAACGGGCAGGTGGACGAGGCGTTCGACCGGCTCATCGCGCTCGTGCGGCGCACCCGCGGCGCTGAGAGGGAGAAGGCGCGGGTCCACCTGCTCGGGCTTTTCGACGCGCTGCCCGGCGACGACCCCTCGCTTTCCCGCGCGCGCAGGGCACTGGCCAACGCGCTCTTCTGACCGGTTCGGGCCCGCGCCGCCGGCCCCCTGAGCGGTACGGCGGCGCGCGGTTCGCAACAGGTTCGGTACGGGGTCAGGGCTGAATCGACCGGCCGGGGATGGCACGATGGGTAGCACCCAAGAGCCGTCCGGCCGGATGCGCGGGCGTGGCAGCCACGCGGAGGCCCGCTCGACTGGCGCAGCCGGTAGAGCACGGCCAGGCAACACCCCGCAAAGGAGCGGATAGACGTGGCCACCGTGCCCAGCGTTTCCTACTCGATCACTGTGCGCCTCGAAGTGCCCGCGGGGGGCAAGGCGGTAAGCCTGCTGACCCACGCGGTGGAGAACGCCGGCGGCGTGGTCACCGCCCTCGACGTGACCAACGCGGGTCACGAGAAGCTCCGCATCGACGTGACGTGCGCGGCCAAGGACGCCGACCACGTGCAGGCGATCGTGGACAGCCTCGGCGCGGTCGAGGACGTCACGATCCACAAGGTCTCCGACCGTACCTTCCTCATGCACCTCGGCGGCAAGATCGAGATGCAGTCGAAGGTCCCCCTGCGTAACCGCGACGAGCTCTCCATGGCGTACACCCCGGGCGTGGCCCGGGTCAGCCTGGCGATCGCGCGCAACCCCGAGGACGCCCGCCGCCTCACTATCAAGCGCAACTCGGTCGCCGTCGTGACCGACGGATCCGCCGTCCTCGGGCTCGGCAACATCGGCCCCGCCGCCGCGCTGCCGGTGATGGAGGGCAAGGCCGCCCTGTTCAAGCGGTTCGCCGGCATCGACGCCTGGCCCATCTGCCTCGACACCCAGGACGTGGACGAGATCGTCGCCACCGTGCGCGCCATCGCGCCGGGCTTCGGCGGCATCAACCTGGAGGACATCTCGGCGCCGCGCTGCTTCGAGGTGGAGCGGCGGCTGCGTGAGCTGCTCGACATCCCGGTCTTCCACGACGATCAGCACGGCACCGCCATCTGCGTGCTCGCCGCGCTGACGAACGCGCTGAAGGTCGTCGGCAAGGAGCTTTCCGAGGTGCGGATCGCGATGGCGGGCGCGGGCGCGGCCGGCACCGCCGTCCTGCGCCTGCTGCTGGCGGCCGGGGCGCGGAACGTCATCGTCTGCGACTACCTCGGCGCGGTGCACCTCGGCCGCGACGACCTCGACGAGTCGCTGCGGTGGATCGCCGAGCACACCAACGGCGAGGGGTACGGCGGTGACCTGCGCGGCGCGGTCAAGGGCGCCGACGTCTTCATCGGCGTCTCCGCGCCGGGCATCCTCACCGGGGACGACGTCGCCGCCATGGCGAAGGACGCGGTGGTCTTCGCGCTGGCCAACCCCGAGCCCGAGGTCTCGCCCGACGACGCCCGCGAGCACGCGGCGGTCGTGGCGACGGGCCGCTCCGACTATCCCAACCAGATCAACAACGTGCTGGCGTTCCCTGGTGTGTTCCGCGGCCTGCTCGACGCCCAGGCGAACGGCGTGACGCAGGAGATGCTCCTGGCGGCGGCCCGCGCGCTGGCCGCGGTCGTGACCAGCGAGGAACTCGGCCCCAACTACATCATCCCGAGCGTCTTCCACCCCGACGTGGCCAACGCCGTGGCGGCCGCCGTACGGGAGTCGGCCGGGGGCAGAGCGCGCGGTTTCACCGAGGCCTGACCTCGCCCCGCGCCCTAGGGTGACGTCGTCATCGCGCTGAGTAACATGGCGCGGCAAACCGGGGTCGGCGTACACGAATCCGCAATCCTCCCTCATGATGGGATGTATGGCGGAAGCGATCTACGTCGGCGGGTTGCTCGTTGCGACGCCACTGC
This sequence comes from Microbispora sp. H11081, assembly GCF_012999535.1. Lineage (GTDB taxonomy): Bacteria > Actinomycetota > Actinomycetes > Streptosporangiales > Streptosporangiaceae > Microbispora. The sequence goes on along the minus strand of NZ_JABBWV010000009.1, from coordinate 80,445 downwards.
TCGACGACCCCAACTTCCGGCGTAGCGTGGTGCTCGTCCTGGAGCACGACGAAGACGGCGGCACTCTGGGCGTGGTGCTCAACCGGCCCAGTGAGATCGCCGTGACCCAGGTCCTGCCCTCGTGGGACTCCCTGGTCACGGGTCCTCCTGTGCTGTTCGAGGGCGGCCCGGTGCAGACGGACAGCGCGCTCGCGCTGGCCGTCGTGCTCAGCGGGGAGGAGCCGCTGGGCTGGCGCCGGTTGCAGGGCAGGGCGGCGGTCTCGCGGCTCGGCACGGTGGACCTCGACGCGCCGCCGGAGATACTCGCGGGGGAGATCTCCCAGATGCGGATCTTCGCGGGGTACGCGGGCTGGACGGCGGGACAGCTCGAGAACGAGCTTCAGGAGGGCGCCTGGTACGTCGTGGACTCCGATCCGGGGGACACCTTCCACCCGAACCCGGCCACGCTGTGGCGCACCGTGTTACGCCGGCAGCGGGGGGATCTCGCGCTCGTCGCGACCTTCCCGGACGACCCCCTGCTCAACTAGGAGCCTGCTCACGAAGGCTTATGGGCTCGCGGGGCCGGGAGCCGAGCTCAGGGGGACGGCTCGACCGGGGGCCGCAGGCCGAGCCACTGCTCGGCGTCCCATGCCCGGAACCGCTCCACCTCGGTGAACCCCAGTTTCGCCGCGAGGCGCATCGAGCCGGCGTTGGCGGTCTGGGTGGTGAGCACCACCGGCTCGCCGGGAAGGACACGGTCGAACCAGGCGAGTGCCGCCGCGCAGGCCTCGGCGGCGTATCCGAATCCCCACGCCCGCGGCAGGAACAGATAGCCGAGATCGGCCTTCCCCACGGCAGCCGGGCGGCGATGCTCCGTTGCCCTCCTGAGCAGGATCTGGCCGATCATCGCCCCATCGAGATCGACGACGAAGCTCCCCGGCCACCGCTCGGGCACTCCCGGCATCTCGCGCTCGAGCTCGTCACGAGGCCGGGGGCCGCCGAGGTAGGTGTGCACCTCCGGTGAGGCCAGCAACTCGATGAACGCCGCGCGGTCCCGGGCCGCGGACTCCCGGAGCACGAGGCGTTCGGTCCTGATCGGGACCGGCGGCCACGCGACGGGTCCAAGCTCGATCATGCCGGGCAACCTATCGCAGGCGCCCGAACCCTCTGCTCAGCAGCTTCTGGGGCATGGCACGCCCCTGGGCCGTGCGGGGCACGCGGAGGCCGGGCGCGCGGGGGGAACGCGCCCGGCCAATGGTGGAACGCCACGTCTCAGCTCGCGTGACAGCTCAGCTCGCGGTGCGGCTCAGTTCGCGGTGCAGTTCGCCGCCGGCGCCGCGTTGGCGCCGTTCCAAGAGCCGAGGAACCCGAACGAGGTGGACGCCCCTGCGCCGAGGCTTCCGTTGTAGCTCACGTTCTTGGCGGTGACCGACGACCCGCTCGACGTCACCGTGGCGTTCCACACCTGGGTGATCGTCTGGCCGTTGGCGTAGGTCCAGGTCACGGTCCAGCCCGAGATCGCGCTTGAGCCGGCCTTGACGGTCACCTCGCCCTGGAAGCCGCCGCCCCACTGGTTGGTGACCTGGTACGTCGCCGTGCAGCCCTTGGCGCCGCCGCTCGGGGACGGGGACGGGCTCGGGGACGGGCTGGGCGAGGCGCTCGGAGACGGGCTGGGCGACGGGCTGGGGGAGGCGCTGGGCGACGCCGACGGGCTGGCGGACGGGCTCGCCGTCGGCCCGCTGTAGATCGTCGCCTCCTTGGCGGTCGCCTTGATGCCGTTGGCGCCGTTGAAGAGCCGCTGGCCCCACGAGGTGAGCTGGCCGACGTTGAAGTTCGTCACCTGGTCCAGGTATTCGACGCCGCCGCCGTTGCCGCTCCACGACCAGCCGAGGTAGCCGACACCCCGCGACTGGGCCTGCGCCATGATCGTGTCCTCGTCGGGGTTGCCATCCGAGTGCATGTCGCCGAACTCGCCGATCACCAGCGGCAGCCCTGCGGTCTGGAACGCCTGGAGGTAGGCGGTGATCTCGGCGGCCGTGTCGAAGACGCCGTACATGTGGATCGAGAAGACGGTGTTCTTCTGCGGGTCGCCGTCGAAGACCGACGCGGCGTTGTCCCGCATGACGAACTGCCAGTCCTGGCCCCAGTTGGGCGCGTCGACCATCAGCATGTGCTGGAACCCGGCCGCCCGCATCCTGCTGATCGCGTTCTTGGTCGCGCTGGTCCAGGCGGACGGGTTGTTGTTGCCGTACGGCTCGTTGCCGATGTTGATGACGACGTGGTTCTCGTGGCCGGTCAGCACGCTCTTGAGGCCGATCCAGTAGTCGACCGCCTGATCGAGCGTGTACGCGCCGCCCTGCTCGCCGTAGCCGGTGGTGTCGTGGTTCTCAAGCACGCAAATTAACCGGTTCTGCACGCATCGCGTGATCACGGCGGAGACGTCGCTCGCCGAGTTGGCCGTCCAGCGCCCGCCGCTGAGCACGACGCGGACGGTGTTCGCGCCCAGCGACTTGATGTCGGCGAACGAGCCCGTCTGGGCCGGGTACCAGGTGTGCGCGTGGCTGGTGCCCCGCATGATGAACTGGTTTCCGTTTGCCTCGAGAATCTTCGTGCCGCTGACGTGGAGTCCGGTGGCGGCCTGCGCGCTCTGGGTCGTCGCGATCACTGACATCAGGAGGGCGATGACGGCCGCGCCCGCGGCGATGAAACGTGTTCTCATTTGGGTACCTCGGGTGGGGGAGCGGCGCCGGTCGGAGCGCCGAACGCACCATAGGCGGGGGGAGCCGGAGCCGTACAGCGCGCGTCCTCCGGGGCGGCCGTCATGGGATCGTGGCAACTGAACCGGTTCTGCTGCCTGGGCCCACCGGACCAGCGCGATCTCCCCTCGGACGCCCTCGCCGCGGTAGTGAAACACCGATGAAACGTTCACCTGTTGTCCCGGTGAGGCGGCCTCTAGCGGTGCGGGGGCGGGTGGGTGATCTGTAGGGTCGGCTGCCATGCCCGATCTCGATGTGCCTGCCCCCGGCGAGCCCGGCCCCGGCGCCACCGGTCCCGGACAGGCCGGTGGCGCCGCGCCCGTGGTGGACTGGGCGCCCCCGGGCGCCGTACGGCTCGCCGGGGGTGTGCCGGTCGCCCTGGTGGCGCCGGGCGCGGGGCTGACGTCGCTGCCCGAGACGCTTGGCGACATGGGCACGCTCCGTCACCTCGATCTCGACGGGAACGCGCTCACGAGGCTGCCCGCGTGGATCGCGCGCCTGGAGCGGCTGCGGGCCCTGCTGCTCTACGGCAACCGGATCACGGCACTCCCTCCCGAGCTGGGCCGCGTCGGGTCGCTCGAACATCTCGGCGTGGGGCGCAACGCGCTGAGCGCCGTGCCCGAGACCCTGTGGCGGCTGAGCTGGCTGCGGTCGCTCGTCCTGGCGGAGAACGAGATCGAGGACCTTCCTCCGGGCCTGGGACGCCTCCGCGAGCTGCGCATGCTCGACCTGGGCCACAACCGGCTGCGCGAGGTGCCCGCGGAGATCGGCGACCTGCCCTGCCTCACGGACTGCCTCTACCTGAGCGACAACGACTTCACGTCGGTGCCTGCCACGCTGGGACGGCTCGACCGGCTCGGCTATCTCAACCTCGCCGAGAACCGGCTGGCCGCGCTGCCCGCGGAGATCGGCGGCATGACCGGCCTGCACGAGCTGCGCGTCCACGACAACCGGCTGACCGCGCTGCCGGAGACGATCGGACGCCTGACCGGGCTGCGCGAGCTGCACCTGAGGAACAACCGCATCGCGGAGTTGCCAGGCTCGATCGGCGGGCTGGGCGCGCTGCGCCACCTGGACCTGCGGGGCAACCCCCTGGAGCGGCTGCCGGACTCCGTCGTACGCCTGACCGGCCTGGCCCACCTGGACCTCCGGGCGACCCGCCTCACCACGCTCCCCGGCGGGCTGGCGGAGCTGCCCCGGCTTGAGAAGCTCGACTTGCGCTGGACCAAGTTCGAGGAGGTGCCCGGCTGCGTCCGCCCGCTGCGCGAGCGAGGGTGCGTCGTGCTGCTCTGAGGCGGCACGGGGCGGCCGCGTGTGGCTCCGGTCCCGGCGTCAGCTCGCGACCGACGCGGGTGCGGCCTCGGCGCGTACGGGCAGGTCCCAGCCGGGCCGCAGGGAGCGCTCCGCCAGCGTGAGCAGTTCCTCGTATCGGCGTGCCAGGCCGCTTAGGTCCTCCGTCGGCCCGTCCATGCAGAGCAGTCCGATGCTCACGAAGACCGACACGACGAGCTGCGACTGCAGGTCGTCGGGCGTCGTCCCCCTCCTGCGGGCCACCTCGGCGATCAGCCTGCGCTCGTTCTCCCTGATCAACCGCATCGCGCCCCCGAGCAGGACCGGTGTGGAATGGACGAGCCGCTGAGCCTTCACCACCCTGCTCGCCTCGGCCCCATCCGCCTCTTTTAGGATGCTCAGCATGGCGCGCATCGACTGACTCAGCGCGGTGAACGGCGGCTCCGACAGCGGCCGGGCGACCAACTCGGCGAGGAACATCTCCTGCTCGTCGGCCGTCGGAGAGAGCGCCACGTCCTCCTTGGAGGCGAAGTAGCGGAAGAAGGTCCTCGGCGAGACCTCCACCCGGGCGGCGATCTGGTCGATCGTCGTCGCCTCGTAGCCCTGGGAGAGGAAAAGGTCGAGGGCCGCGTCGATCAGGGCGTCCCTCGTCCGCTGCTTCTTGCGCTCACGCAGACCCACGGCGGTCACCTCCTCGAAACTCTCGGTTCACAGGCTGTCAGATGTCACCGTATGTCGGATAAAAGCATTTGTCATCTGTCATGAGCTGACATAAATTACTGCGGGTCTGCTCAGTGTCGCTAAGGGGGAACCTCCATGACTCAAGCCGCATCGGCGGTGGACGCCGACGCGTCTCCGGGACGGAGCCAGGGCCATCCTTGGCTCACACTGCTCGCCGTCTCGCTCGGCGTCATCATGGTCATGCTCGACGGCACGGTCGTGGCGATCGCGAACCCGGTCATCCAGGTCGAACTCAATGCGACACTGGCCGACCTGCAGTGGGTGACGAGCGGTTACCTGCTCGCGCTGGCGGTCTTCCTGATCACCGCGGGCAAGCTCGGCGACCTCTTCGGGCACAAGCGGGTGTTCCTGATCGGTGTCGTCGGCTTCGCGCTGACCTCCCTCGCCATCGGCCTGTCGTCCTCCATCGGCATGCTGATCGCGCTGCGCGTGCTGCAGGGACTGTTCGGCGCGTTGCTCCAGCCCGCCGCGCTGGCGTTGCTCCGGTCGGCGTTCCCCGGCGAGAAGCTGAACGCGGCCATGGGCGCGTGGGGCGCGATCCTCGGCCTGTCGAGCGCGGGCGGCCCGATCATCGGCGGCGTCCTGGTGGAGCACGTGAGCTGGCAGTCGGTGTTCTTCATCAACGTGCCGGTCGGCGTGGTGGCTCTGGCGTTCGGGCTGTGGGCGCTGCGGGAGAGCAAGGCCAAGACGCTGTCCAGGATCGACTGGCTCGGCGTCGTGCTGCTGTCCGGTGCGATGTTCGCGCTGGTTTGGGCGATCATCAAGGCCCCCGAGTGGGGCTGGGGCGACGCCAAGACGCTCGGCTTCCTCGCCGCCGCCGTGGTGGTCGGGGGCGTGTTCCTGTTCTGGCAGTCGAAGGCGCGCGAGCCGCTGCTGCCGCTGTCCCTGTTCGCCAACGCCTCGGTCTCGATCGGGACCGTTCTCATGATCCTCATGCCGTTCGCGATGTTCGGCGTGATGTTCTTCCTCACGTTCTTCTTCCAGGGCGTGCACGGGCTGAGCCCGCTCGACTCCGGCCTGCGGATGCTGCCCATGAGCGCCGGCATGATCGTCGCGTCGCCCATCGCGGGCATGCTCATCGGCAGGCTCGGCCCGAGGTTCACCATCGCGGGCGGCATGGTGATCGCCGCCGTCGCCATGTTCCTCATGTCGCGGCTCAGCGTCGACGCGGCCTTCGCCGACACCGCGATACCGTTCGTGCTGCTCGCCTTCGGCCTGTCGCCGGTGTTCGTCGGCGCCACCGAGATCATCGTGGGCAACGCCCCCGAGGAGCTGAGCGGCGTCGCGGGCGGCGTGCAGAACTCCGCGATGCAGGTCGGCGGCGCGCTCGGCACCGCCATCCTCGGCGCGGTCGTGTCCGCCAAGGTGGCCTCGGTGCTGCCGGGCTACCTCGGCCCGATCGCGCAGGGCGTCAAGCCGGAGGAGATGGAAGGGCTGAAGGCCCTGGCCTCGGTGGGCCAGGCCCCGCCCGGGCTCCCGGCCGAGGTGGCCAAGACGATCGCCGACGCGGCGCACCTGTCCTTCATGGACGGCCTGCACCTCGGCTTCCTCGTGAGCACGGGGGTCGCCGTCGTCGCGGCGATCCTGGCCCTGTTCGTCAGGGCCGGCAGGAAGACCGAGGGCGCCGCGGTCCACATGGGCTGACGTCCTTTCTTCCCGTACGGCTCCCGCCTCCCCAGCGGGAGCCGTACGCGTGGGAGGGCCGGGGCTCACGTCTCGCTCAGTAGACTTGTCACTCGTGAGCGGCACGAAGATTCTTCCCGAGAGCGACGTAACACCCCGGCTCTCGCACGGCGACGGTGACCACGAGCGCTTCTCGCACTTCGCCGACAAGAACAAGATCACTGAGAGCTACGTGACCGGCGCGCCGGTGCGGGCCCTGTGCGGCAAGGTCTGGGTGCCCAGCCGCGACCCGAAGAAGTATCCGGTCTGTCCGGAGTGCAAGGAGATCTACGACGGGTTGCCCAAGGGCGAACCGTCCGGAGAGCCGTCCGGCACCTGAGTGTCGATCCGGGATCATCACTTCCCCTGCGGCTAAGGTCAGCCTTCTGACCAGCCGTATCGGGGGAACGAATGGTTCGGCGACCCATCGCCGTCGTCCTTGCATGCCTTTACGCGCTGGGTGGCGCCTGCGCCACCCCGGCGTCCGCCGCCCGGATGAGCGGGGGGCACGCCGGCGCCGGAATGCGTGGTTCGCCGGTCTCGCGGCCGGACGACTGCCTGGTTCGCCAGGCCGCGCCGCCGCGCGGCCACTCCTCGCCACAGCGTCGCAAGGCCGTGGCGCACGCCCGCCAGGCAGTGCCCCAGACCCGTTACGGCGTGTCCCAGGCCCGTCAGGCCGCTTCACAGCGCCGGCGCGGCGAGGCCGGGCCCACCCGTGCGCTACCCCAGCCGCCCGTCCACCCGTCGAAGCCGCGTGAGCCCGGGCCCGGCGACGCCGCCCGGATCCAGGCCGACCCGGCCCGCCGGCTTCCGGCGGCGCGGGGGGAGGGAACGGCGCCGAGAGGGAAGGCGCCCGGCGTCCCAGCCCGGATCACGGTCCCGGTGTGGGTGCACATCATCAAGGACCGTGCGCTCGGCCTGCCCGACGCCGCGGTCTCCAAGCAGATCGCGGTGCTGAACACGGCCTACTCCGGCGGGTACGGCGGGGCGGACACCGGCGTGCGCTACGAGCTCAAGGGCATCACGCACACCGATAACCGGAGCTGGTTCCACGACCCCCTCGGCTACGAGGAGCCGATGAAGAAGAAGCTGCGGGTCGGGGGTCCGGAGACGCTCAACCTGTACATCGCGCAGCTGAGCCGGCTCGTGCTCGGCTACTCCACCTACCCGTACTGGTACGACGACGAGCCGGTGCTCGACGGCGTGGTCATCGACTGGCGGAGCGTGCCGGGCGGCCCGCTGCGCGACTTCGCCAGAGGCTTCACGGCCGTGCACGAGATCGGCCACTGGCTCGGCCTGCTGCACACCTTCGAGAACGGCTGCAAGGCCCCGGGCGACTCGGTGGACGACACCCCCGCCGAGGCGCACCCGACGAACGGCTGTCCCGCGAAGAAGGACACCTGTCCCGCGCCGGGCGGCGACCCGATCCACAACTTCATGGACTACGGCCAGGATCGCTGCATGCGCGAGTTCACCGCGGGCCAGGGCGTACGCGTCCACCAGATGTGGGACACCTACCGCCGCCCGTCGGCGCGGACGGCCGACGCGGGGCCGCGCAAGGCCGCCGCCGACCTCAAGGAGCCCGCCGGGGACGACGCGGACGACCCCATGCCTGACAGCACCAGGGACGGAGGGGAGGATGTCCTCGAGTCCCGGGCGGAGCACGAGGTGCGGGTCGATGACGAATCGGTGTGAGCCGTTGACGTGACGGCGCGGGTGTGAGTAACTCCACAGCAGCGTTCAAGGTCATGGAGCCCCGCGCCCGGCCCTGAGCGCCGAGTCGCTCGCCGGTTCCGTCCCACGCGCGCCCGGCCAGGCCGCCCGGGAGGCTATGTGGATGACCAGTGGATGCGCAGGGTCTGGCCTCCCGCCGAGGGGGAGTCCCCGCCGTCCGAGGATGACCCCACCCGCCCGTACGGGCGGGGCGAGCCCTCGTCGTCCCCGCAGTGGCCCACACGGCCCTACGGCGCCCCTGAGGCCGACGACGAGGAGAGCTTCACCCGCGCGTACCGGCTGCCGGGCGACGCGGCGGAGGAGAGGGCCAGGCGCGCGGGCCCGGTGCGGGAGGGTTTCGCCGCCCGCCCCTACATCCTGCCGGACAGGAGCGAGGCGGGGCAGGAGGGCCGGAGCCCACGGGAGCGGCCCGAGGCGGCGCGGAGCGCGGATGAGGGCTTACCCCGGGCGTACCGTCTGCCCGGCGACGTGACCCCTCAGGGACCGGCGCACCCGGGAGCCGAGGGCGCCGGAGGCGGCTTCACCCGCCCCTACGGCGCGCCGGTGTCCGATGCGCGGCAGGCCGACCGCCCGTACGACGTGCCGACGTCCGGAGCACGACCGCCCGACCGTCCGTACGGCGCGCCGGTGGGCGATGCGCGACCGGCCGACCGCCCGGCGTGGCCTTCACTGGGGCTGGAGCCGGGAAAGACCGAGGACGACCTGCCCCCGTCGGCCCGTCGCTACCGCCCGCCCGCCACGCCGCCCCGGCGGATGCCCCGCTGGTTGCGGCGCCTCCTCGCCGGCGGACTCGCGCTGGTCTGTTCCGCCGCCGTCATCGGCGCGGTGGTGGTCACGGTCCTGCAGCGAACCGAGAGCGTGCCCCCCACGGTGGTCCACGACCAGATCGCGGGGGTCGCCTTCACGCTGCCGCCGCAGTGGCGGGAGGGCGTGGTCGCGCCCGTGACCGGCTTCACCTCGTCCGCCGCGCGTGGCGACAGCGCCACGGTCATGGCGCGGCCCGGCGACCCCGTGGACCCGCCCAACCTGCGCTCGGCCGTGATCGACCTGGGCGACCTCTACACCCAGCTGCTGCTGCACGGCGACAAGGTCGAGGTGGTCGACGACCGCGCGGTGACCGTCGGCGGGCGGCCCGGCCACACCCGCGCCGTACGCGCCGAGTACACCGACGTCGTCAACGAGCCCGCCTTCATGCGGGTGACCCTGCTGACCCGGCCGGACGGCGGCAGCACGGTCCTGCTCGGGCTGGCCCATCCCGACGATCCCCGCTCCCGGGCCGAAATCGAGGGCTTGATGTGGGGAGCCCGCTGAGCTCGCCGTGAAACCGCCGCGCCGGTCGCGCCACGGCCGCGCTTCGATTTATGGAAATGACCCCCTGTCGCCCGTTCTTGGGGCGTTCGGCGGGAAATTACTCCCGAACTATGCGATAGGGCGTCGTACCCGCTCAGCTCTATTTCCTGGATGTCCGGCTGAAGCCTCATATAGGTGCGTTGGGTGGCACAACGATGTTCACGTGTGGAATAAGAGGAGATAGTGAGATGGCTGGGACGGCTTTGAGTAAGGCGTAACATCTGTTTGCCGGTATCCAGTAAGTGGCTCACTGCCCGCGTTTCCCCTGACGGGTATCTTCGGTGTCGCATCGCGTGAAAACGCGTTGGCCCGGAAAGACCAATTCTCACATGGGGGGAAATCAAATTGATTTCTCGTAGTAGCAGCTCGGCCGCTGGTACGCGTGGCGCCGGTCGCCTGCTGATGTGGTCCGCGGCGGCGGCGGTGACCTGCGCGACCGTTGGGCTGTCCGGTGCGGTCGCGGCGAGCGCGGCGCCGGTGAAGAACACCCCCGCCACGCAGGCGGCGAACCCGGCCGGGGAGAAGGACAAGAAGGTCGTCGTCTACCCGCGCCTCGACTCGACGAACATCGTCACTGACTTCACCGCCGTCCCGGTGGCCGGGACCACCCCGGCTTTCGTGCTGCCGACCGGCTCGACCACATACACGGGATCGGCCCGCCGGGGCCACGTCTGGGTCCACGACACCACCGGGTGGAGGGACATCACCTCGCAGTTCCCTGCAGGCTACTACTACGACATCAGCCTGGCCGCGGGTCCCAGCACGGCGTTCACGGGCACTCTGCCCACCACGATCGTGTCTCCGTCGGCCACCGGAGCTCCCGCGGGGCTTCTGAGGGTCACCGTCCGCAGGGCTGACGGCGCCGTCTACCGCACCGACTGCACCGTCTCGGACGTCACCGGCACCACCGGCGCCCGCCGGGCGCTGGGCGCCGTCACCTGCGCCGCCGCGGTAGCGCTCTGACGGTTCACTAGGCCCAGGTAGTGAACAAGGGCGGACAGCCCCTGGACGCGTCAGCTTCCGGGGTTGTCCGCCCTCGTACGTGTGTGGGGGGTGTCCTGCGCGGGATGGCCCGGCGCCGCCGCAGGCCGCGTGCCGTACCCGGGCGTCGCGAACGGCGCCGCGGGATGGAGATCGTGTGCTGGAGAGCCGGGGCGGCGGCGGGAGCCGGCGACGCCGACGTGCGCAGTCTCATAGCGTCCAATTCGGACCGCCTCGCGTGTGCCGGGCACGTCCTGTCGGTCGGGCGGGCTAGTCTGAATCCACTGTGAGGGAGCGAACCGATAGAGACACCAGTGTTCCGATGAGTTCGGGGAGGCGTCGTTGAGCGTTTCGGCCGCGTCCCACCTCTCCCCGTCCTACCCCGACAGAGCCGCCTGGGGCACCGCCCCGAAGCTGCGCGCCTGGCAGCAGCAGGCATTCGACCTCTACTTCAGCCGTGAGCCGCGCGACTTCCTGACCGTCGCCACACCCGGCGCCGGCAAGACGACGTACGCGCTGCGGATCGCGAGCGAGTTGCTCAGCCGCGGGATCGTGCGCGCCCTGACGGTCGTCACCCCCACCGAGCACCTCAAGCGGCAGTGGGCCGATGCCGCGGCCCGCGTGGGGATCAGCATCGACCCCGAGTTCAAGAACAGCCAGGGCGCCACCTCCCGCGACTATCTCGGCGTCGCCGTCACGTACGCGCAGATCGCGATGCACCCGGCCCTGCACCGGGCCCGCACCGAGGCGCGCAAGACCCTGGTGATCTTCGACGAGATCCACCACGCCGGCGACGCCAAATCGTGGGGTGACGGCGTCCGCGAGGCGTTCGAGCCCGCGACCAGACGGCTGGCGCTCACCGGCACGCCGTTCCGGTCCGACGACAGCCCGATTCCCTTCGTCAGCTACGTCGAGGACGGCGAGGGGGCGATGCGGAGCGTCTCCGACTACTCCTACGGGTACGGCCCGGCGCTGGCCGACGGCGTCGTCCGGCCGGTCATCTTCCTGGCGTACTCGGGGGAGATGAAGTGGCGGACGCGGGCGGGCGACGAGATCGCCGCCACGCTCGGCACGCCGCTGACCAAGGACCAGCTCTCGCAGGCGTGGCGGGCCGCCCTCGACCCGAAGGGTGACTGGATCCGCCAGGTCATCCACGCGGCGGACCGGCGTCTCACCGAGGTGCGGCGGGGTGTGCCCGACGCGGGCGGGCTGGTCATCGCCTCCGACCACGAGTCGGCCCGCGCCTACGCCCGGCACATCCGCGCGGTGGCAGGGGAGGGCGCCGAGATCGTGCTCTCCGACGACCCGGGCGCGTCCAAGAAGATCAAGGATTTCGCCACGTCGGACAGGCGCTGGCTGGTCGCGGTCCGGATGGTCTCCGAGGGCGTGGACATTCCCCGGCTCTGTGTCGGGGTCTACGCCACGAGCACCTCCACCCCGCTGTTCTTCGCCCAGGCGGTCGGGCGTTTCGTCCGCGCCCGCAAACGGGGGGAGATGGCGTCGGTCTTCCTGCCCTCGGTGCCCGTCCTCATGGGCCTGGCGGGCGAGATGGAGACCGAGCGCGATCACGTGCTGGGCCGCCGCCGCGACGAGGACGGCCTCGACGATCTGCTGCTGGAGCAGGCTCAGCAGGAGAAGAAGCAACCCGACGCGCTCGGCGACGAGCTGCCCTTCCAGACGCTGGAAGCCTCGGCGACCTTCGACCGGGTGCTGTTCGACGGTGGCGAGTTCGGCACCGCCGCCGCCCCCGGCTCGCCGGAGGAGGAGGACTTCATCGGCCTGCCCGGCCTGCTGGAGCCCGACCAGGTGGCCTCACTGCTGCGTAAGCGCCAGGCCGAGCAGCAGGCGGCCCAGCGCAAGACCAAGAAGAGGGAAGAGGCCCCGGCCCTCGCGCCGCACGAACAGCTCGCCGAGCTTCGCAAGGAGCTGAACGGCCTCGTCGGCGCATGGAACCACCGCACCGGCCAGCCGCACGGCGTCATCCACGCGGAGCTGCGCCGGGCCTGCGGCGGCCCCGCCATCGCCCAGGCCACCGCCGAGCAGGTCCGCGAGCGAATCGCGATGATCCGCAAATGGGCCACCCAGCGCAGATGACCCCGCCTCGCCCCTCGCCGTCCTTGACTGGACGGCGAGGGACGTCGTCGGTCCCCGTCTGGGCGCCGGCTCCAGGCCCGGAGGCGTGCTAGTTCCGGCGGACCTGGGCAGACAGGTCGTCCAACCGCTTGAGGATGGTCTCGAACATCATCGCGTTGGACGCCGCCATCCTGTCCATCTGCCCACCGAGACCCTCGACGCGCTCGCTGAGTGCGTCCATTCGGGTGGTGAGCCCGTCGACACGGTCGTTGAGTCCGTCCACGCGTTCGTTGAGCCCGTCGACGCGGTCGCTGAGTGCGTCCATTCGGGTGGTCAGTCCGTCGACGCGGTCGTTGAGCCCGTCGACTCGTTGGGTCAGTCCGTCGACGCGGTCGTTGAGGCCCTCGACGTTGTGGTCCAGTCGGCTGATCTCGCTGTCGATGCGGTCGAGCCGAATCGTGACGACGCCCATCTGCCGCTTCAGGACGCCGACGTCCGCTCTCGTCTCCTCGGAGACCTGCTCGACCCGGACCAGGCGGTCGCTCATCGCATCGAGCTTGTCCCAATTGATCTGCATCGCGTCATACGCGTGCTCCACCGCCTGCTTGCGGCAGTAGACGCTCAGCTCCATGAAATCATTCTCCAAGCGCTCGACGCGTTGTTCGAGGGTGGACACGGTCATAGGGCGTCCTCCAATCGTAGGGCAGCGCGACCGGGGCTCGCTGCGAAGGTGGGTGCATGGAGGGAATTGCTATCAGCTCCGCACCTTCCCCGGAGGGCGATAATCCGGGAGATTCACGGGGCGTCCCAGGCTGGATAAAGATTATCCAAACCGGTGTGGTGAATGGCCGCCGGAGCGGGGGTGCTTATTTCCACCGACGCGGGAAAGCCGGAATGGCGAAAAGCCATTCACTACGACATATGAGACCGTAGCGGAATGCGGTCGCCCGTGTGACCGTCGATGGCGATGTAGCGGCGATGATGCCGGGCGACCGGGCTCAGTTGGAGGCTGAGGGAGGCGACTCCCGCCTCGACGCGGATCGGAACGCGGTGCGCGCCCTCCTGCCGCCCGCCCTCAGTGCCCTCCTGAACCCAGATGCGCAGGTGATGACCGGCCTGGCGCACCGCCACCGTCGCGGTGTCGCACTGATCCGTGGCGGCCGGCCAGTAGACGGTGAGGCCGTGCAGGGTCCGCCCGTGGAACGACAGTCGTACGGCGTCGGGGGTGGTGACCCGCTGCTCGCAGGCGGGCCGGCCACTCGCCACGGGTGGGGACACCGCGGGCGAGGGGGCGGAGCCTGCCGAGTCGTCCGGTGTGTCCCGCCGGTCCAGTGCGTCCTGCCCGGGCGTGGCCGGCGCGCGTTCCCCGAGTGTCGCGGTGCCGGGGTTCCGTACGGCGACCGTCCTGGCCGGCTCGGCCGCGGGCCTCTGGGTGAACTCCAGGGCGATCGTGGCCGTCTGCAGGGCCGCCAGGGTCAGCGCGCCCGCGGCACGAAGCGCGCCCCGGTGGCCGCGACCGAAGAGGAGCCACACGCATACAGGGGTGAGGATGAGCCAGCACAGGCCGAGCGAGAACACGAACATCGGGCCGCCAATCCACGAAGGGTCGTCACGCTAGGTAATACCCCGATTACGCTACGCGGTGAAGTCGTTGACGTGGGGGCGCGCCACACCGGGAAACGGGACACCGTGGTCAGGCGGACGGCTGGGCGGCTGGGGCCGGCGTCGCCCCCGACGTGGCCCGCCGGGCGATGGTCATGGCCACGGCGCCGATCCCGGCGAGAAGGCGATCACCAGTGGGCAGTCCGGGACCGGCCGGCGGCAGGAGCAGGCCGCGACCGGGTCATCCAGGCCATGGCGGGCACGAAGGCCCGTTCAGAGCCAAGCAGCCGAGGCGGGGTCCGGCCGAAAGGCTCCCCCAGGGGCGTGCCGTACGGCCTGGAACGGCGGCGTGCGGGTCAGGAGCGGAGGACGGGCTCCCCGGCGAGTTCGACCCCGGCCTCGGCGAGGCGGGCGAGCGCCGACTCCGTCGTCTCCCTGGCCACACCAGCGGTCAGGTCCAGCAGGACCCGTACGGCGAAGCCGTTCGCCGCCGCGTCGAGGGCGGTGGCTCGCACGCAGTGGTCGGTGGCGATCCCGACGACGTCCACGGCCTCCACGCCGCGTTCGCGCAGCCAGGCGGCCAGGCCCACGCCGTCCCCCGTGGCGCCCTCGAACCCGCTGTAGGCGGCCTGCCGGGCGCCCTTGCTGAAGACCTCCTCGACCTTCGCGGTGTCGAAGGCCGGGTGGAAGTCCGCGCCGGAGGTGCCGACCACGCAGTGCGCAGGCCAGGAGTCGACGTAGTCGGGCTCGGCCGCGAAATGGGCCCCGGGATCGATGTGGAAGTCGCGGGTGGCCACCACGTGGTCGTACGGGTGCTCCTGGACGTGGCGGCTGATCGACGCGGCCACCTCGGCGCCTCCGCCGACCGGCAGGCTGCCACCCTCGCAGAAGTCGTTCTGCACGTCCACGACGACGAGCGCGGTCTTCATGGGATCACCTCACAGTGGCGATCACGGAGGACCGGCGTCGTCCTCATGCGCCGGTCCTCCGCGATCACTTGAAGATAGTAGGGACTGCGGGGTCTCCGGGGGAGAGGCTGCACGCCTCCAGTGGCAACTCCGCCAAAGTCGCACGGTGCCGCTCGCGGGCGGCCTCCAGGCTCTCGCGGCCGACGACCTTGCCGTCGCGCACCAGTTCGGCCAGGAGCGGGCGGTCCTCCGTGTCCACCGGCTCACGGGTGAGCACCTCGGCGGTCGCGGTGCCGTCGGCGCCGGTCCTGCGGTAGGCCCATTTGCGCCCGCCGACGCTCGGTTTGCCCACGGACGCTTTGGCGACGGGTTGGAGGGTTCCCGTGCGGTCCTCACGGGCCACGAGCTTGTAGACGAGGCTGGCCGTCGGATGGCCGGAGCCGGTGGACAGCGCGGTGCCGACGCCGTAGGCGTCGACCGGCGCCGCCGCCAGCGCGGCGATCGCGAACTCGTCCAGGTCGCTGGTGACGACGATCCTCGTGTGGCCCGCGCCCAGTTCGTCCAGCAGGCGGCGCACCTCCACGGCCACCACCGCGAGATCCCCGGAGTCGATGCGCACCGCGCCGAGGCCGGGCCCGGCCAGCTCCACGGCGGTCCGTACGGCCTTCGCGACGTCGTAGGTGTCAACGAGCAGGGTGGTGCCGCGCCCGAGGGAGTCGAGCTGCGCCCGGAAGGCGTCCTCCTCGGAGTCGTGCAGCAGCGTGAACGCGTGGGCGGCGGTGCCCGCGGTCGGCACGCCGTACAGATGACCCGCCATCAGGTTGGAGGTGGAGGCGAAGCCGCACAGGTAGGCGGCCCTCGCGGCGGCCACCGCGGCGTGCTCGTGGGTGCGCCGCGAGCCCATCTCGATGAGCGGCCGGTCGCCCGCGGCCTGGGCCATCCGGGAGGCGGCGGCGGCGATCGCGCAGTCGTGGTTGAGGATGGACAGGATCAGCGTCTCCAGCAGCACGGCCTCGGCGAACGTCCCCTCCACCACCATGATCGGGGAGCCGGGGAAGAACGCCTCGCCCTCGCGATAGCCGTACACGCTGCCGGAGAAGCGGTAGCCCGCGAGGAACTCGCCGGTCGGCTCGTCCACGACGCCGGCCGAGCACAGATATTCGATGTCCTGCTCGTCGAAGCGGAAGTCCTCCAGCGCGTCGAGGAACCGCCCGGTGCCGGCCACCACCCCGTAGCGCCGCGCCCCCGGCAGCCTGCGGGCGAACACCTCGAAGACCGCCCGTCGGTGCGCCGCGCCGCTCGCCAGCGCGGCCTGGAGCATCGTCAGCTCGTACTGGTCGGTCAGCAGGGCCGTGCCCGTGGTCATGCGCACGTGTCGAAGACTACGACGGTCGTGAGGCAGGATGGTTACGTGGGTAGCACAGCTCCAGCCGAGGTCGAGCGTCCGTCGTCGGACGTGCGCCCCGATCTGCCGTGGCTCACGATCGTGTGGAACGACCCGGTCAACCTCATGTCGTACGTCACGTACGTCTTCCAAGCCGTGTTCGGCTATCCCCGCCAGAAGGCCGAGAAGCTGATGATGGACGTCCACCACAAGGGCAAGGCCGTCGTGGCCAGCGGCACCCGCGAGGAGATGGAACGCGACGTGCAGATCCTGCACTCCTACGGCCTGTGGGCCACCGTCCAGCAGGACAAGTGATGAGCACGGGCTTCAGGGCGACGCGTGACGGGGTGACCGTCCGGCTCGACGCGGGCGAGGTGTCGATCCTGCGCTCGCTGGTGTCGCAGGTGCTCGGCCTGGTCGAGCCGGGGACCACCGGCGACGACCCGCTGGAGCGCGCGCTCGGCATCGGCGCGGCGGCCCCGCCGGCCGACCCCGTGCTCGCGCGCCTGTTCCCCTCGGCGTACGCCGACGACGAGGAGGCGGCGCAGGAGTTCCGGCGCTACACGGAGGCGACGCTGCGCGACGGCAAGCGGGCCGACGCGAGCACGCTGCTGGAGACGGCGGAGCCGGGCGTGCTCACGCTCACGCCCGAGCAGGGGCAGGCGTGGCTGCGGGCGCTCAACGACGTCCGCCTCGCGCTCGGCGTGCGCCTGGAGGTCACGGAGGAGGTCCACGAGGAGATCGCCCTCATGCCGGAGGACGACCCCCGCTACCCATCGTTCGTGATCTACGACTGGCTGACGTACCTGCAGGACACCCTCGTCAGGGCGCTTTGGTAGGTTGCCCGCATGCTGACGATCTCACGCGAACTGGTCGACAAGATCGTGGCCCACGCGCGGGCCGACCACCCCGACGAGGCGTGCGGCATCGTGGCCGGGCCCGCCGGGTCCGACCGCCCCGAACGGTTCGTCCCGATGGAGAACGCCGAGCGCTCCCCGACGTTCTACCGCTTCGACTCCATGGAGCAGTTCCGCGTGTGGCGGGAGATGGACGACCGCGACGAGGTTCCGGTCGTGATCTACCACTCCCACACCGCCACCGAGGCGTACCCCTCCCGTACGGACGTCACCTACGCCTCCGAGCCCGACGCCCACTACGTGCTGGTGTCGACCGCCTCCGAGGAGGAGACGCCCTTCCGGTCCTATCGGATCGTGGACGGTGTCGTCACGGAGGAGGAAGTCAAGATCATCGAGTCGTACGGTTAAACTTGAGTTATGCCCAACGATGACGCTCGTCCCGTGTCGTCACCGGCTGTCCTGTCGCGCCGGGTACGCCCGGGGTCTCCTGTGCAGGCGTTCCTCTTCGCGCACACGCCTTCTGTCGTCGTCTACGACTGTCGCTGACCCGGCTCGCTCGGCGGAGTCGCCCCGTACGGGGCCGCCGGGGAGATGATCGCTGGAATCGACTCCCACCTGACCATGTTTCACTCAGGTGAACGCCTACCAATCATGACGACCACTGATCAAGGAGATTGAGCCGACATGGCCATCGAGGTCCGCATTCCGACCATCCTCCGCAGCTACACCGAGGGCGCCAAGGCGGTCAACGCCAAGGGAGCGACCCTCGAGGAGCTGATCGGCGACCTGGAGGCGCGTCACCCCGGCCTGAAAGACCGGCTGGTGGACGAGTCCGGCCTGCGCCGATTCGTCAACGTCTACCTCAACGACGAGGACGTGCGTTTCCTCGGCGGGCTCGGCACCCCCGTCGCCGACGGCGACACCGTGACCGTGCTCCCGGCCGTCGCGGGCGGAGCGCGCTAGATGCGCTTCGACTCGTTGATCGACTCGGTCGGGCGCACCCCGCTGGTGGGTCTGCCCAGGCTTTCGCCGTCCCCCGACGTACGGATCTGGGCGAAGCTGGAGGACCGCAACCCGACCGGGTCGGTCAAGGACCGGCCTGCGCTGTGGATGATCGAGCAGGCCGAGAAGGACGGGCTGCTCACGCCGGGATGCACGATCCTGGAGCCGACGTCCGGCAACACCGGCATCTCGCTGGCGATGTCGGCCCGGCTCAAGGGCTACAAGCTGATCTGCGTCATGCCGGAGAACACCTCCGAGGAGCGCCGCCAGTTGCTGCGCATGTGGGGCGCGGAGATCATCTCCTCGCCGGCCGCGGGCGGCTCCAACGAGGCGGTGCGGGTGGCCAAGGGCCTCGCGGCCGAGCATCCCGACTGGGTGATGCTCTACCAGTACGGCAACCCGGCCAACTGGCGTTCCCACTACGAGTCGACCGGGCCGGAGATCCTCGCCGACCTGCCGACCGTGACCCACTTCGTCGCCGGGCTCGGCACCACCGGCACGCTGATGGGCGTCGGCCGCTACCTGCGCGAGCAGGTGCCGGACGTGAAGATCGTGGCCGCCGAGCCGCGCTACGGCGAGCTGGTCTACGGCCTGCGCAACGTGGACGAGGGCTTCGTGCCCGAGTTGTACGACGCGTCCGTGCTGACCACCCGCTACTCGGTGACCTCGGCCGACGCGCTGCGCCGGACCCGTGAGCTGCTGGCGGCCGAGGGCATCTTCGCCGGCATCTCGACGGGCTGCGCCTTGCACGCGGCCATCGGCATGGCCCGTAAGGCCGTCCAGGCGGGTGAGCGGGCGGACATCGTGTTCATCGTGGCGGACGGCGGATGGAAGTACCTTTCGACCGGCGCCTACGAGGGCACCCTCGACGAGGCCGAGGACCGCCTGGAAGGCCAACTCTGGGCCTGACCCCCCACCCCACCACCGTGATCTTGTAGTTAGTCGCACGCACGCCTGTGACCTGCGATGAAACCGTCCGTGATCTTGCACGGAATTGGCCTGCGGTCGCGTGAACAGCGCAAACGCGATTCGTGATCTTGCACTCCGGCGAGAAGTGCAAGATCACGAATCGCGTTTTGCCTGGTGCGGTGGGCTCTGGCATCGACCACTGCAAGATCACGAATGGTGGAACCGCAGCTCATCCGCTATCGGTGCGACAAACTACAAGATCACGGCGGGGGAGAGGGTGGGGGGAGCGGGGTTAGTTGAAGATGAGGCGGAGGGTGAAGGATGTGCCGTCCTGGCCGTGGGTGCCGCTCAGGCCGATCGCCCGCAGCATCTCCACGTCGGCGCGCGCCTCACCCTTCACGTCGTCCAGGTACAGCTTCTCCAGCCGGTCGAGGTCGGCGTACACCGCGTAGGTGGCGTTCCCGGCGTCGGGGACGGCCGTGCGGAACGTCTCGCTCTCGCCGAGCCCTCCGCCTGTTCCCAGAGCGGCGGCGTACTCCTCGGTGCTCGCGATTACGAACTGCCCGTCGTGTTCCGCGGTGGCGACCTCGGCGGGCATCCCCGTGCCGTTCAGCTGGGCCTGCAGGCGGGTCACCAGGTCGCGGGCCTTGGCGGTGTCCGTCGTGAGCACGGCGCCCACCCGGGGCAGGGGGCCGTCCAGGTCCTGCTCGTCCACGGCGAGCGTGAAGGTGCGGCCCAGCAGCGTCACGAGGTCGTCCGGCAGGGACAGGCCGTACTGCGCCCGCGCCCCGTCGAGGGTCTGCCTGACCATCTCGCCGCCTGACCCGTCCGCGGCCCGCTCGACGGACGGCCACCGCTCGCGCAGCAGGTCGCCCAGGCCGGAGACCGAGGCCGCCGCGACCGTGGAGGCGGGCAGTTCGCCGATCCTCACCGGCTCGGGCCGGACCTTCGTGGGCGTCCCGCCCCGGGTGATCCCGGCCAGTTCGGCGTAGTCGCCGGAGAACCGGAGGGCGGCGGCGAACCGCATGCCCTTGATCTGCTGCAGCATCGGCCCGGTGGCGACGTCGTCCCTGCCCGCCGCCTTGACGATCTTCTCCACGTCCATCCAGAACGACAGCACGCCCTGCTCGCCGAGCGCCGTGAGGTCGGCCGCGAATCGCGGGTCGCCGGACAGCGGCGCCGCCTTGACGTACTCGTCGGCCTGCTTCTGGCTCGCGGCGACGATGGCATATCCGTCGCGGAACGCCAGGCCGCCCGCGCCGTCGTCGAGACCCAGTCTGCCGATGCCGGTCCGGGCCGCCGCCTCGTCCTTCACCTGTACGGCGAGCACTCCGACAGGCTCGCCGCCGTCGGCCGTTGGCAGTACGGCGAGGCCGACCCGGTCGCCGAGCCAGGGCTCGACGTCCCTGGCGTAGTCGATCTCGGCGAGGCCGGGCTCGTTCTTCCGCAGCGCGGTGACGAGGGCCTCGCGGGGGTCGTCGCCGGCGAAGGAGCCGCGGGTGGCGGAGAACTTGCGCGCGATGCCGAACAACGCGAGCTTCTGCCCGGCCGACGGGTCGAGGTCGAGCCGGACGTAGGCCAGCGCGTCCGCGGGCAGCACGTCCTGCGGTTGCGCGCCGCCGCCGCTGAGCTTGGCGGCGGCCCACACTCCGCCGCCGCCGACCACGCCGACGAACACGGCGGCCACCAGCGCGACGATCCAGCCGCGCCCTCGCCGGGTCCGGCGCGGAAGCGGCGGCGGGTCGGTGAGGGTGACGGAGCCGATCTCCTCGGGCTCCGTCCAGGACGGCATCCGCACGGTGTGCGCCTCGCCCGGGGCCGGGCGGGGAACGCGGTAGGAGACGGTGCGGTCGAGGTCTTGTTCTTCCCCGGGCGTCCAGAGGCCGGGGTTCCAGGCATCGGCCTGCCGGGGGGCGGGTCCCGGGGAACCGGGCTGCCAGGGGCTCGGGTTCTGCGGGGAGGTCTCCGGGGGCATGAGGGCTCACTCACCTGCGTCGTCGTGGGGGGGGGTACGCCGCGACGGTAGGTCCGGCCGGTAGCGGCCCACTTGCAGGCCACTTGACCGCGAGCCGCCGGGTGGTCCCCAGCGGTGCCACGCTAAAGTAATCACCAGAACAAAATTCGGTAGAGCGGCGAGGGGCGCATGACCAAGTTCGACGAGGCGACGCAGGCCATCCGGGTCGACGACACCACCTACGACGTGTGTCTCGACGACGGATACTCCATCGGAGGCCCGCTGAACGGCGGCTACCTCATGGCCACGATGCTGCGCGCCGTGGTGGACGCCTCTCCGCACGCCCATCCGGTCTCCACCAGCGCCCAGTTCCTCCGGGTGGCCAGGCCGGGCCCGGCCCGGGTGCTGCTCGAGCCGCTCAAGACGGGCCGTACGGCGGCGATGGCGCGGGCGCGGCTCGTCCAGGACGGCGAGTCGTTGATCGAGATGCTTGTCACGACCGCGACGCTGGACGCGGCGGCGGTCCCTGACTGGGCGGACGGGCCGTCGGCCGCGATGCCGGACGTGGCCGACTGCGTTCGCCTGCCCGATCCCAAGCCCGAGTCGAACATGAACCTCGGCGCCCAGATGGAGCTGGTGTTCGACCCGCCCACGATCGGCTGGCTCGGCGGCGAGCCGACCGGACGACCCGAGTCGCGGGCGTACTTCCGGCTGGCCGAACCGCAGGACCCCGACCCGTACGTGCTGGCGCTCGCGGTGGACGCGCTGCCGCCGGTCGTGTTCTCCGCGGGGGCGCGGGGGTGGGCTCCGACGGTGGAGCTGACCTGGCATCTGCGTGCCCTGCCCGCGCCCGGGTGGCTGACCCTGCTCGGCGGCGGGCGGCTGATCAGCGACGGCTGGTTCGACGAGGAGGTGGAGGTGTGGGACTCGGCGGGACGGCTCGTCGCCCAGTCCCGCCAGCTCGCCCGCCTCGGCCGGGGCTGACTCGCGGGGGCGCGCGTTGTGAGCTTTCTTACCCTGGGCGGCGGGGATCGTTCCCCTAACCTTGGGAAGCGTGCCGGACAACACCAGGGCGATCGGGATCTTTGACAGCGGAGTGGGTGGCCTGACCGTCGCCCGGGCGATCATCGACCAGCTGCCCCACGAATCGATCTTCTACGTGGCCGACACGGCTCATCAGCCGTACGGGCCCAAGAGCATCGCCGAACTCCGCGCGTACGCGCTTGAGGTCATGGACCACCTGGTCGAGCACGACGTGAAGATGCTGGTCATCGCGTGCAACAGCGCGAGCTCGGCGGTGCTCAGGGACGCCAGGGAGCGCTATGACGTCCCGGTCGTCGAGGTGATCCAGCCCGCCACCCGGCGGGCGGTGCGAGCCACGAGGAACGGCAGGGTCGGGGTGATCGCCACGCGGGCCACTATCGAGTCGATGGCCTACAACGACGCCTTCGCCGCCGCCCCCGACGTGGAGCTGGTCGCGGTGGCCGCCCCCCTGCTGGTGGAGTTCGTCGAGCGGGGCGAGACGATGAGCGAGGACCTCATCGAGGTGGTGAGGGGCTACCTCAAGCCGATCCAGGACGCCGGCTGCGACACGCTGATCCTCGGCTGCACGCACTATCCGCTGCTCACCGGCGCCCTCTCGTACGTCGCGGGCGACGGGGTGACGCTGGTGTCCAGCGCGGAGGAGACGGCCAAGGACGTCTACCGCATCCTGCACGACCGCGGGCTGTCCAACGGCGCGGGCGAGCCGGGGCACCGCTTCCGGGCGACCGGCGACACCGAGCTGTTCGCGCGGCTCGGGCAGCGCTTCCTCGGTCCCGAGCTCGAGTCGGTGGAGCGGACCGCCCCCGGCATCGGCGACGTCACCGGCGTAGGGAGTTCGCGATGAAGCTGACGATCATCGGATGCTCGGGCAGCTTTCCCGGCCCTGACAGCCCGTCCTCCTGCTATCTGCTGGAGGCCGAGGGCTTCCGGCTGCTGCTCGACCTCGGCAACGGCTCGCTGGGCGCGCTCCAGCGGCACGCCGGGCTCTACGAGGTCGACGCCATCCTCCTGTCCCACCTGCACGCCGACCACTGCCTCGACCTGTGCGCCTACCACGTCGTACGCACCTACACGCCGGACGGCCCGCTGCCGAAGGTGCCCGTCCACGCCCCGGCCGGCGCCGCCAAGCGGCTCAACGCGGCGTACGCGATGCCGGAGGAGCCCGTGCTCGAGAACTCCTTCGACTTCGTACGGCTGTCGCCGGGCACCCGGCACGTCGGTCCTTTCGAGGTGACGGCCGCCACGATGAACCACCCCGTGGAGACGTACGGCTTCCGCGTCACCCACCAGGGCAGGTCCGTCGCGTACTCGGCGGACACCGGCGAGTCGGCCGAGCTCGTCAAGCTGGCCCACGAGGCCGACCTGCTCCTGTGCGAGGCGTCCTTCCTCGACGAGCCGGGCCTCACTCCCGGCCTGCACCTGAACGGCAGGCAGGCGGCCGAGCACGCCGCCCGCGCCGAGGTCGGCGCGCTCGTCCTCACCCATCTCGTCCCGTGGTACGACAAGTCCCGCATTCTGGAGGACGCCGGGCGCGGCGGCTTCGCGGGCCCGATGGAGTTGGCACGGAGCGGGGCCGTGTATGACCTAGGGTGACCCGTATGGCTCGTTCACACGGTCGTCGTTCCGACCAGCTTCGTCCCGTGACCATCACCAGGAACTGGCTCGCCCACGCGGAGGGTTCCGTGCTGGTGGAGTTCGGGGGCACCAGGGTGCTGTGCGCCGCGTCGGTGGAGAGCGGCGTGCCCCGCTGGCGCAAGGGCAGCGGTCTCGGCTGGGTGACGGCCGAGTACGCCATGCTGCCCCGGTCGACCAACACCCGCAGTGACCGCGAGTCGGTCCGCGGCAAGATCGGCGGACGCACCCACGAGATCTCCCGGCTGATCGGCCGCTCCCTGCGCGCCTGCGTCGATTACAAGGCCCTGGGCGAGAACTCCGTCGTGCTCGACTGTGACGTGCTGCAGGCCGACGGCGGCACCCGCACCGCCGCCATCACGGGCGCGTACGTCGCCCTCGCCGACGCGATCGCCTGGATGCGGCAGCGCCGGATGTGCCCTGGCGACCCCCTGGTGAACTCGGTCGCCGCCGTCTCGGTCGGCGTCGTGGGCACCGAGCCGATGCTCGACCTCGACTACAGCGAGGACGTCAAGGCCGAGACCGACATGAACGTGGTGATGACCGGCAGGGGCGACTACGTCGAGGTGCAGGGCACCGCCGAGGGCACGCCGTTCGACCGGACGGCGCTCAACGCACTGCTCGACCTGGCCGCCGCCGGGTGCGCCGACCTCACCCGCATCCAGAAGGAAGCCCTCTCCTGAACATCGAGGACGACAGCATGAGCAAGGTGGTCCTGGCGACCCGCAACGCCGGGAAGATCGTCGAACTGCGCCGGATCCTCGCCGACGCGGACGTGCCGGTCGAGCTGGTCGGCCTTGAGGCGTTCCCGCAGATCGGCGACGTGGCGGAGACCGGCCTCACGTTCGCGGAGAACGCGCTGCTCAAGGCGCACGCGGTCGCCTCGGCCAGCGGCCTGCCCGCGGTCGCGGACGACTCCGGCCTGTGCGTCGAGGCGCTGAACGGTATGCCGGGCATCTTCTCCGCCCGCTGGTCAGGCCGCCACGGCGACGACGACGCCAACCTCGACCTGCTGCTCGCGCAGATCGGCGACGTGCCGGACGGCCGCAGGCAGGCCCACTTCGCCTGCACGGCCGCGCTCGCGCTGCCGACGGGAGAGGAGCATGTCGTGGAGGGGGCCGTGCACGGCTTTCTCATCCGCGAACGGCGTGGCACGGGCGGCTTCGGCTACGACCCGATCTTCGTGCCGGACGGCGAGACCCGCACGACCGCCGAGATGACGGCGGAGGAGAAGGACGCGATCAGCCACCGGGGCAAGGCGTTCCGCGCGCTCGCCGCCGTGATCGCCCGGGTCGTCTCGTAATCCCGCCGTAAGACCCCCGGCGGGCACACGGGCGTAGCGTTCGGAAGGTGAACGCTGCAAGCACTCGCATGCCCGCCTGGGCGGCCGCGCTGACCGGCCTCGTCGCCGCCGCGGTGGCGCTCGGAACGGCCCAGATCGTCGCCGGTCTGATCGACCCCGGTGCGGCGCCGGTCGTCGCCGTCGGAGGCGCGGTGGTCGACGCCTCGCCCGCCGGCCTAAAGGACTGGGCGATCCGCACCTTCGGCTCCAACGACAAGCCGGTCCTGCTCGGCGGCATCGTCGTCGTGCTCGCGCTCGTCGCCGCCGGTCTCGGCCTGCTCGCCCGCCGCAGGGCGGCGTACGGCGAGCTGGGCCTGGCCCTGTTCGGCCTCGTCGGCGCGGTCGCGGCGTCGGCCCGGCCGGACGCGGGGGTGCTGAACTTCCTGCCTTCGCTGCTGGGCGCCGCGGCCGGCGCCTGGACCCTGTCGCGGCTGACGCGCCGCGCCATGGGCAGCGGCGAGGAGGACTACGTGGCGGCCAGCCGGGCCGCCGACAGGGAGGCAGGCAGGGAGGCGGCCAGAGAGGCCGACAGGGAGGCCGACAGGGAGATCGCGCCAGCGACGCGACCGATCTCTGGTTCGGCGGGTTCTGGGTCAGCGGGTTCCGGGTCAGCGGGTTCCGGCATGGCGGGCGCGGAGAGCCGGTCGGGGGAGCCCGGCCCCGCCGTGCCACAGCCGGTGCCTCCGCCGGTGCCTCCGCCGGTGCCTCCGCCGGTGCCACCGTCGGTGCCGCCTGCCATGCCGCCCGTTATGCGGCCGAGCGCGGGGGCGGGCGTCGGGCCGTACGCCTTCGACCGGCGCAGACTCCTGACGGGAGCGGCGACGGGAGTCGTCGTGGCGGGCGCCGCGGGTCTCGGCGGCTGGCTGCTGTCGGGCAGGAAGGACGGTGAGATCGCCAGGAGGAGCGTGGCGCAGATGCTGCCGCGCGCGGCACGCCCGGCGGCGCCCATCCCGTCCGGGGCGGACCTGCGGATCTCCGGCCTCGCGCCGTTCGTCACGCCGAACGCCGACTTCTACCGGGTGGACACCGCACTCGTCGTGCCGTCGGTCGACCCGGCCCGATGGACGCTCAAGATCCACGGACTGGTGGACCGGCCGGTCGAGCTGACCTTCGCCGACCTCCTCAGGCGGCCTCTCATGGAGGCGGACGTCACGCTGGCCTGCGTGTCCAACGAGGTCGGCGGGCCGTACATCGGCAACGCCCGCTGGCTCGGCGCCCGGCTCGCCGACGTGCTGCGCGAGGCCGGGATCCGCCGTGAGGCCGATATGCTGCTCAGCGTCTCGGAGGACGGCTGGACCTGCGGCACGCCGGTCGACGTGGTCATGGACGGCCGCGACGCGTTGCTCGCCGTCGCCATGAACGGCGAGGTGCTCCCGGAGGCCCACGGTTTCCCGGTCCGCCAGGTCGTGCCCGGCCTGTACGGGTACGTGTCGGCGACGAAATGGGTCACCGAGATCAGGGTCACCCGGTTCGACCGGGACGAGGGCTACTGGACGCCGCGCGGCTGGGCGCCGCGGGGCCCGATCAAGACCCAGTCGAGGATCGACCTGCCCAGGGACGGAGACGAGGTGACGGCGGGCCGTACGACCGTGGCGGGGGTCGCGTGGGCCCAGCACCGCGGGGTCGACGCGGTCGAGGTGCGGGTGGACGGGGGCGCGTGGCGGCAGGCGAGGCTCGCGGACGTCCCCGGGCCGGACACCTGGCGGCAGTGGTCGCTCGACCTCGACCTCCCGCCCGGCCGGCACACGATCTCGGTGCGGGCCACCGACACGACCGGTTACACCCAGACCGGGGACGAGGCCGAGCCCGCCCCCGACGGGGCGACCGGCCATCACACCGTCACCGTCACGGCCCGCTGACCGGCCCCTGCGGGAAGCCGGGTCTGGAGTTGGGAAAACCCGCCGTGCCCGGGACGACCCACCTCTACCATCGGCACCCTGATGTGCGCGAGGAGGGGGGCCAAGCGCGTGAACCAGGAGAGGGCGCGCCGGCACGCGAGGTGGCGGTTGCCGTCCGGGATGTACAACCCGGTCGTCACGGCCGACGGCCGGCGATGGCGTGATTACGAGCAGGCGGCGGACGCGCCCGCACCGTCACTGGAGGACCGCCGACTGGACGGGCGGATAGGGGCGCTGCCGCTGGGCGTCGACGCTATGATCGACGCCATGACCGGCACCATCGCGATGCCGGTGGTGCCTGCCGCGAGGAACGGCGACGGGGGACGCGGGGCCCATGGCCCTGCGATGCCGACAGGGCGTCGTGGCGGGCGGCCGGACCCGCGGGAGGCCGTCCCCGCCGCGCCGCCCACCGGTGCCGGTGCCGAGGA
This sequence comes from Microbispora sp. H11081, assembly GCF_012999535.1. Taxonomy (GTDB): domain Bacteria; phylum Actinomycetota; class Actinomycetes; order Streptosporangiales; family Streptosporangiaceae; genus Microbispora. Next base: position 52,919 of record NZ_JABBWV010000009.1, on the reverse strand, counting down.
CGACACCGGGGACGCCGAGGACGACCGGGTCGTTCAGGGGCCGGAGAACGACGGGGACGCTGAGCGCGCCATCGAGCCTGGCGAGGCGGCGGGCGGGACAGCGTGCGACACAGCGGGCGACACGGCGGGCGACACGGCGGGCGAGACGGCCGGAGAGCCCGCGGCGGAGACGCCCTGCGGGGAAACCTCCGGGAGAACCCACGGGGAAACCGCCGAGGAGATCGCTGGGGAGACCACTGGGCTGATCGCTGGGGTGATCGCTGGGGTGATCGCGGGCGGCGTGACTGACAGTTCGCCGACGGTCTCGGGAGAACTAGACCAGGAGGATGCTGAGGCCGGTCCGGAGGAGTCGGCCTCGCACGTCTCCACCGGCGTCTCCGCTCGGGTCTCCGCCCCGGAGGAGTCCGGGCCGCACGCTCCCGAGCACTCCGGTCCGAGCGCCCGAACCCCCGGGGAGCAACCCCTGCGGGAGACCGGCGACCTCGCCGATGCGGGGACTCACCCGGCCAATGGGACCGAGGCGGTTCACGCGGGGCTCAGCGCCGCCGGACCTGCGGAGGCCACAAAGGAGGCCACAACAGAGGCCCACGAGCAGGCCCCAGATCAGGGCACGCATGAGGCGGCGGGGGACGACACCGCCGCGCGCCCGGCCGAGCCCGGCGACGACGTGAGTGTCGTCGTCGCCGACGAGACGCGGGAGACGGTGACCGCCGGGGCCGCCGTTGACGACGCGATCGCCGCCACCGCCGCCACCGCGGCCATCGGTGAGAACGGCCCGGACGTGGTAGTGCCCGCCGCGTCCCGCTCGCCCGAGAGGCGACACGACGCGGTGACCCCCGGGGGCCGGGTCGATCAGCCGGGCGAGGCCCTGCCCGCCGAGGGACAGGTCGCGGGACAGGCCGCCGGGTCCCCGTCCGGCCAGGACGAATGGCTCACGGAGACCGTGCTCGCGCCGAGGATCCGCGCGCCGAAGTACGCCGATGAGACGGAGACCGAGGCGGGCCGGAGCGAGTGGCGTGAGGCGCCCGGCGGTGTCGTGGACGACGGTCCCGAGGCGCTCGCGGACGCCGACGACTTCTGGTCGGCCGTGCTGCGCGACGACGCCGAACGCGACTGGCTGGACGGCCCGGCCCGCCCGCGGCGGCTGGAGGAGACCCGTCCGTACGGCAGGCCGGGTGGGCTGGCCGAGGCGGATCCGGACGGCCAGGTGAGTCTCGCGCAGGCGGTGAGCGGGCGCTTCCCTGACCCGCGCGGCACCTGGATCCGCCTGATCAACGCCGAAGGGCCGACGGAGGACGCGTTCAGGTCCAACAACGCCGTCGACTGCGCGCTGTCGGTGATGTCCACCTGGCATGGCGAGCCCGTGGTGGCGGCGAGCAGGCAGCCGGAGTACGACGGGTCGGGCCGCCCCTTGCTGACCGGGGAGACCGGTGGTGTCGCCCGCGCAGAGGAGTGGCTCGGGCACCGGTTCGAGTATGTGGGCCACGGCCGCCGGGCGTACGTGGCGATCGCCCAGCGGCTGATCTTCGGTGGGCATGGCGCCGCCGCCGTCCTCATCACCCGATGGGCCGGAGGAGGCAGCCACGCCTGGAACGCCGTCAACTGCCGGGGTGAGGTCCTGTGGATCGACGCCCAGCGGGGGCACATGGCCGTCGAGCCTCCGTACGAGGACGTCACGGGGGTCTTCGCGGTGGTGATCGACCGCCAGGGCCGCCGTCTGTGACGGCTCGCGCGGAGAGCACCGGCCCGACGGCGACGACGGTCAGCGACGGCCATGGAGGGTGTCGTCCGCGTCGAGGCGGTCGACGAAGTCGAGGACCCGGGCGGCCACCCGCCCGGGGAACTCGCCGTTGAGTGCGTGGGAGGCATCAGGCCACAGTTCGACGACGCCTTGGGCGAGCAGTCGGCGGGCGCGTTCCGCGGCCCTGCCCGGATCGTGGATGATGCTGCGCCCGGCGATCACCGCGAGGGTCGGTACGCCGACCGCGGCGACCTCGTCGTCCGAGGGGTACGCCGGCGGAGGGAGGAAGGCGGCGTAGTCCCGCATCCCGGCGGAGATCAAAGCGGCGACCGGGTCGTCTGCGGAGACGTCGGCTCCGCTGGAGATCCAGCGCAGCAGTCGCTTTCGCCACGGTTCGGGGAGCGGCCCCACCGTTCCCAGCGAGACGGCGACCGCCTTCCAGGTGATCCGGCCGAACAGGCAGGCGGGATCGAGCAGGCTCAGCGAGGCGACCCTCTCCGGAGCGTGCAGGGCGAGCCGGAAGGCGGTCCATCCGCCGATCGACACTCCCAGTAGGTGCGTCCGGTCGAGGCCGAGCCCGGTGAGGAGTTCCGCGAGCCACACGCTGTGGTCGGCCGCGCTCGCGAAAGGCCTGCTCTGCACCGAGAGGCCGGGCTCGCCGAGCAGGTCGATCGCGTAGACGACGCGGCCATGGGCGCGGAGGCCGGTGAGGTTCGGCGCCCACATCGGGGTGGACGCGGTGCGTCCCGGCAGCAGGAGTATCGGTGTTCCGGAATCGGCGCCGTCCGCGCCGAAGCGGTAGGCGCGGACGGTTCCGAAGCCGGTCGGCACGTCCTGGAATCCGTCGTACGGCGGGAGGCCGGCCATGGCCCGGTCGTAGATCCGCCGGTAACGCGCGTAGGCCGGCGCGTCCCGGAAGTGCCCGAGGCGCCGTCGACGGAACTCCGCTCCGATGTTGGGCCGCACGAGGTCGTTCACGTACGGGTCCTCCCGTTCACACTTGGCGATACGATCGTATTGCATCGATATCACAATACGTTCGTATCGTAAAAACGGGAGGGGGCGGGCCGTGCCGAAGAAGGTCGATCACGCGGCTCGGCGGGAGGAGATCGTCCAGGCGGCGCTGCGGCTGTGCGCGCGAGACGGCCTGGCCGGAGTGACCATAGGGCAGGTGGCCCAGGAGGCCGGCGTCTCCAAGGGGCTCGTGCAGCACTACTTCGCCGGGAAGGCCGATCTGCTGCGTGCCAGTGCCCAAATCCTGAGAGCGGAGATCGAGCGCCGTGTCCGCGAGGCCGTCCGGGACGCCCGCGGCCCGGCGGACACGCTGAGGCGCGTGCTGTTGGCGATCGTCGAACTGGGCGTGACCGCTGCGGTCCCACTGCTCGCCGGGCACGCGTTCTTGAGCATGGCCGTCGCCGACCCGGAGATCCGCGCCCTCTATCGAGCCGGTGGCGACGCCGTCCATCGCGAGATCGCCGCGCTGGTGGCGGCCTCCGGCGCGGCACCGGATGTCGACGCCGGCGCGGAGGCCCACGCGCTGCTCGGTCTCGCGCGTGGCCTCGCGGACGGGGTGCTGCTCGGGGAACTCGGCGTCGACGACGCGGCCGCGATAGTCGACCACCACCTTCGCCGGATCCTGCCCGGGATGGCGACCGGCTCCGGCGCCCCCTCCTCGCAGCCGGTCTCCGAGTGACGATCGCCGCCGCCCCCGGCGGCGTTCCGGTGTGCTCCGGGCCGCCGCCCGGGCTACCCGCGAGGCGGGCGGCGCGGGCGGCCGGCGGCCCAGGTCCGTACGAGACCGGGGGAGCGGTGGTCAGGAGGCGGCCAGCGCCCCGACGACCGAGGCACGGGCGGCACGGCGAGCGGGCAGCACCGCGGCGAGCACCCCCGCCAGGCCCGAGGCGACGATGAAGATCAGGATCTGCACGGCCGGGAGCTGGAAGGAGACGTTCTGCGTCAGGGTCGTCGTCGCCGCCCAGCCGTACACGGTGCCGAGCACGACGCCGACGATCGCCCCCACCAGCCCGAGGACCAGTGCCTCGACCGAGAGCATGCCCCGCAACTGCGGCCGCGTCAGGCCGAGGGCGCGCAGCAGCGCGGATTCGCGGGTCCGTTCGTGGACCGACAGCGACAGCGTGTTGGCGATGCCGAGCAACGAGATCACGATCGCGAGGGCGAGCAGGCCGGTGACGACCATGAGCATGGTGTCGATGGCGTCGTCGAACTGGCCGCGGATCTCGGTCATGCTGCCGACCTTGACCGCCGGGTAGGCCGCCGTGGCGGCGTCCACCACCTTGCGCGCCCGCTCGGGGGCCACGCCGTCGGCGGCGTTCACCAGGATCTGCGCGTCGCCCACCGCGCCGAAGTGCCGTTCGAACGCCTGCTCGGCGATGGTGAACGCCGGCAGCAGGGACACGTCGGCCCTCAGCACCGCCGCCACCTTGAGCGAGACCTTCGTGCGTCCCGACGCGACGGTCACGGTGTCGCCCACCGCGATGCCGAGGTCCTGGGCCACGTAGTCGGCCACCGCGACATCGCCGGAGCCGGAGCCGGAGCCGAAGCCGTCCATCGTGCCGGACGACGTCTCCGGTTTGATGGCGGTGCCGATGGCCGACTGGTTGACGGTGCCGACCTCGTACTCGCGGCCGTTCACCGTCGCCTCCTTGCCGCGGAACTCGGTCACCGTGGCGAGTTCGCGGCTCGCGCGCAGCGCGTCCGCGACCGAGAGGGGGATCGTGCCCGTCTGCGCCGACAGGACGTAGTCGGCGGGGAACTGCTTGTCGAGTTCGCCGCCCACCGTGGCCCGCACCGTGGCGGTCAGGACCGACATGAAAGTCATCAGCGTCACGCCGACGGTCAGCGCCACCGTCGTGGTGGCCGCCCGCTTGGGGTTGCGCCGGGAGTTGTCCACGGCCAGCCGTCCCGGCACCCCGAACAGCCGCGCCGGCACCCAGCCGGCCAGCGCGCTCAGCGGCCGTACGATCACCGGGCCGAGCACCAGCACGGCGAAGAACGTGAGCACGCCGCCCGCCATGACCGTCAGCAGCGCCGTCTCGCCGGGCTCCCGCAGCACCCCGGCAGCGGTGAGCCCGGCCCCCGCCACAGCGAGCAGGACCGCGACGACCACCCGTACGACCCCGGTGCGGAACGTGTGCTCCTCGACCTGCGTACGCAGCGCCGCGACGGGCGGCACCCGGGTGGACTGGCGCGCCGGGAGCAGGGCGGCGGCCATCGTCACGATGAGGCCGGTGCACAGGCCGACGGCGATCGTCTGCGGCGACAGGGTCACCGTGCCCGTGGGGATGTCGGTCCCGAGGCCCCGCAGCGCGGCGACCGCTGCGGCCCCGAAGCCGACGCCCGCCAGCAGGCCGAGCACCGACGACAGCAGCCCGACCACGGCGGACTCCAGCACGATCGAGCCGAAGACCTGCCCCTTGGTGGCGCCGATGCAGCGCAGCAGCGCCATCTCGCGCATCCGCTGCGCGACCAGGATGTTGAAGGTGTTGTAGATGACGAGCGCGGCCACGAGCAGCGCGACCGCGCCGAACAGCAGCAGACCCATCCTGAGGTAGGACGTGTCCACATGGTTGCGCTTGGCGATCTCGTCGGCGCGCTCCCGCCCGGTCACCACCCTGGCGTCGTCGCCCACCGCCGCCGCGACGGCCGTACGCAGGCTCTCCGGCGAGGGGCCAGAGGAGATGACGTCGATCTCGGTGAAGCCCTTGGCACCGGTGATACGCCGCGCCGTCTCGGGGGTGAACGCGACCGCGCCCCGATAGGCGAGGTCCTGGTCGACGCCCACGTCGAAGATCCCGACGAGGCGGAACTCGTTGCGTTCACCCGCCCGGTCGAGCACGGCGACGGTCGCCCCGGGTGCCAGTTCCTGGGCCTTGGCGGTGTTCTTGTCGAGAACGGCCTCGCCGGCGGCGGAGGGAGCACGCCCCGCCGTGATCTTGATGCGGCTCACCGGGATCGACACGCCGGCGGTGGGGAAGTCGCCGACGACCTTGCCGTCCTTGCCGATCAGCGGCGCGTCTCCGGACACCATGGGCTGGGCGTCCCGCACGCCCGGCACCGTCCTGATCGCGGCGAGCGCGCTCTGCGGCAGGCCCGCGTCGTCCTCGGCCTCGCCCTCGGCCTCGTCCTTGGCCTTGTCCTTGGGCGTCACCACCACGTCCACCTTGTCGGCGTCCGCGGCGAACGACTGGGTGAACCCGGCGTCGATGGTGTCGGTGAGCACGAACGTGCCGGCGATGAAGCCGACACCGAGCACGATCGCCAGGGAGGTGAGCAGCAGGCGCAGGCGGTGTGCCAGCAGCCCGGTGAGGGTGGTCCTGAACACGGCTCAGGCCTCCAGCGCCATCAGCGTGTCGAGCACGGTCTGCGGCGTCGGCCGATCGATCTCGGTCACCAGCAGGCCGTCCCGCAGGAAGACCACCCGGTCCGCGTACGACGCCGCCACCGGGTCGTGGGTCACCATGACGATCGTCTGCCCGAGCTCCCGCACCGACCTGCGCAGGAACGCCAGCACCTCGGCGCCGCTGCGCGAGTCGAGGTTGCCGGTCGGCTCGTCCGCGAAGATCACCTCAGGCTTGCTGATGAGCGCCCGCGCCACCGCGACACGCTGCTGCTGGCCGCCCGACAGCTCACTCGGCTTGTGCCTCAGCCGGTCCTGGAGGCCCACCGTCTCGATCACGCGGTCGAACAGCGCCTGGTCGGCCTGCCGGCCCGCGATCTCCAGCGGGAGCCGGATGTTCTGCTCGGCCGTCAGCGTCGGCAGCAAATTGAACGCCTGGAAGATGAAACCGACGCGCTCGCGCCGCAGGAGCGTGAGCCGCTTGTCGTTCAAACCGGTGATCTCGACGTCGCCGATGCTCACCCGGCCGTCCGTCACGGTGTCCAATCCGGCCAGGCAGTGCATCAGGGTGGACTTACCGGAGCCGGACGGCCCCATGATCGCGGTGAACGCCTCCGCGGCGAAGCCCACGTCGATACCGCGCAGCGCGTGCACCGCCGCGTCGCCCTCGCCGTACACCTTCGTCAGTCCCTGCGCGACGACCGCCGCGCGAACCTTGGTAGTTGTGGTCATGACGCCACGCTATGGCCGTGATCAGGGCGTTTCCTCGGCCTCGCGAACGTTCTCCGCGTGCGGCCCAGGGACGGGACCCGAGCGACATGTGCGACTCAGGGGGTAGTCCGCACTCAGACCGGCGGATGATCGGGGGAGACCACGCCGGTCTCGTACGCGTAGACGACCACCTGGGCGCGGTCGCGCAGCCCCAGCTTGGCCAGGATGCGACCGAGGTGGGTCTTCACGGTCGCCTCCGCGAGATGTAGCCGCGCCGCGATCTCGGCGTTCGACAGGCCGCGGGCCACGTGGACCATCACCTCCCGCTCCCGCGCCGTCAGCACGCCGGCGTCCTGCCGCCGCTGGTCACCCTCCGGCAGCAGCGCGGCGAAACGGTCGAGCAGGCGGCGGGTCGTGCTCGGCGCGACCACCGCGTCACCCGTGTGGACCGACCGGATCGCGCTGATCAGCTCGTCCGGCGGCACGTCCTTCAGCAGGAACCCCGCCGCACCCGCCTTGATCGCGGCGAACGCGTACTCGTCGAGGTCGAACGTCGTCAGGATCAGCACCTTGGGGCCGTCCGGCGCCGCGCAGATGACGCGGGCCGCCTCCACGCCGTCCATTCGCGGCATGCGGACGTCCATGAGAACCACGTCCGCCTCGATCGTGCGCAGCGCCTCGACGGCCGCCAGGCCGTCCGCCGCCTCACCCACGACGTCGATGTCCGGTTGCGCCCCGAGCACCATCCGGAACCCGGTCCGCACCAATTCCTGGTCGTCGACCAGCATGACGCGTATCACTGCCGCTCAGCTCCGCTCGTTCCTCGCCGCGATCTCGCAACCGTACGCCGTCGGGTGGACGGCCCGGACACCCGGTCATGCCGGTCGGGCGCCGGCGGTCGCCATGATGCGGCCGCACCGTGGGGGTCCTGACCTGGCACCAGGCCGCGCCGGTGGGGGCCCTGGCGGCCGCCCGTGACGCGGGCGTGCCAGTGGGGGTGCTGGCGGTCGCCTGTCACGCGGCCATGGCGATGGGAATTCGGACGACCACCCGGAACCCGCCGCCGGGCCGGGGAGCCGCCTCGACGCTCCCGCCGTACATCGCCGCCCGTTCCCGCATGCCGATCAAACCGTGCCCGCCGACCAGCCGAGGAGCCGCGGCGCCCCTGCCGTCGTCGCTGATCCTCAGCTCGATGTCGCCCCTGCCGTACGTCAGCTCCACCCAGGCCCGCGTGCCGGGGCCGCCATGCTTGAGCGCGTTCGTCAGGGCCTCCTGCACGATCCGGTAGACGGCGAGCTGTTCGCCTTCCGGCAGGGCCCGCGCGGTGCCCGACACGGTGAACTCGGTCGGCAGCCCCGAGTCCCTGACCTGCTTGACCAGGTCGCCGAGCTGGGCCACGCCGGGCTGCGGAGCGTACTCCTCCCGCGGGCTGCCGGCGTCCTGCCGCAGGACGCCCACCAGCCTGCGCATCTCCGCCAGCGCCTGCCGCCCGGTCGCGGAGATCGCCTGCAGGGCGCGCCGCGCCTGCTCCGGGTCGCTGTCGAGGGCGTAACCCGCGCCGTCGGCCTGGACGACCATCACGCTGACGTTGTGCGCCACCACGTCGTGCAGCTCACGGGCGATGCGGGCGCGCTCGGCGGCGGCGGCGATGCGCGCCTGCTGGTCGCGCTCCCGCTCGGCCCGCTCGGCGCGCTCGACGAGACTGTCCACGTAGCGGCGGCGCGTGTTCGCGTAGATCCCGGCGATCCAGACGGCGACGATGAAGGCGGACGACGACGTCCACGACCCCCAGGCGTCGGGAGACCAGCGCAGCATCGCCAGCAGCAGTCCAAGCTCGGCGACGGCCCCGGCGGCCAGCGCCCATCGCAGCGTGCAGCGCGAGGCGACGCCGTACAGCGCCACGAGCACCGCGATGTTGGCGGGCAGCATGATGATGTCGAGCAGCCATTGGACGAAGCTGACGGTGGCGACCACGGCGAACACCTCGCGCGGGTGGTCGCGACGCCACACCAGCGGCACGATGAGCGCGGCCGACACCAGCAGCAGCCCGGGCACACCCGCGTGCTTGGCCCCGGCGGAGCCCGACACGGTGAAGGCCTCGATGGTGATCAAGCTCAACAGGGCCACGGGGGAGACCGTGAGCGCGTCCACGAGCTTGCTGTGGCGCCTGGTCCAGGCGCGCAGTCTGCCGAACACCTCCCCACCATACGTATCCGCTGCTCAGGAACGTCTCACCCTTCCGGCGGATACGGCCGTACGACTTAGGTCGCAGCCGCCCGCCGCGTTTACGCCGTTCTTACGGATCACCCCGCATCCTTGTTTTCGGGAACGCTTCTGTGAAGCGGGGTAAAGGGAGATCTGAATGGCGGATCAGGACGCGGGTTCGCGCGGCGCCGGGGACGAGCCGCGCGGCCCGCGCCCGGAGCCGGAAACCGGGCCGGCCGGGCCCACCGGGTCGAGCGAGTCGATCAGGCCGACCGAGTCGGTCAGGCCGAGCGAGCAGGCCGCGGTCATCGGGGCCGCTGGGCCCACCGGCCCGGGGACACCCACCCAGCCGAGCGCGCCGGGCGCGCCCATCGGTTCGACCCCGTGGGCAGGACCGGCCGCCGGGCCGCCGCCACCTCCGACGAATCCCACCTTTTCATGGGCCAGCCCGGCGGGCACGCCCCGGGCAGCGGGACCGGGTTCTCCGGGCGCCGGGCCGACGAGCACGCCCGGGATGAACGCCCCCGGCTCCTTGCACACGCCTGGGATGAACATGCCTGGGGGGAACATGCCTGGGGGGAACACCGGGGCGCCGGGACCTTACGCGCCGTGGACGGGCTCCGCCGGTCAGAGCCGGCCGGGGCAGGCGAGCGCGATCCCGCCGAGCGGCAGCGGGTACGCGTTCGGCCCCGGAGGCGCAGGATGGAACGCCCCGGGATGGCAGCGCCCCCAATCGCCGTTCGCGTCAGCGCCACGGCCCGACTTCTCCGCACGCCTGGCGGCCCGGGTCCCACGCGGGCAGACGGGCAGGCTGGTGACCGTCGGCATCGCGTCCGCACTCGTCGGAGCACTACTCGGCGGTGGCATCGTGGCGGTCACCGCCATGGCCTGGGACCGGGCGGACGCCAGGGCGAGCTGGGACGTCGGGGGTGACCGGCAGCGTTTCTTCCCCCGCGGTTACGACCAGGGCGTCCCGCAGTCCCAGAGCAACCCCCTGCCCCCATGGTGCAGGAGCACCGAGGCCGGAGTGCGCTGCCAGGCGCCCGGCTGAGTATCGCCTCCCGAGTGGGCGCGCGCCGGCGGAGGGGCCGGCGCGCGCCCACGGGTTTCTCCGGCCGGACATCGAGCTACACAGGCCCAGCACCGGGCGGGCGTGGTCGAACAACCGATCCGCTTTCGCGTGAGTGGCACCTACCCACCGCGATCACTCCGCTCGCTCCGCGCCCGCAGCAGGGCGATGGCCGTACGGATCGCCGCGGTCCGCGAGCGCGCTCCTCCGGCGGCCACGAACTGTTCCAGGAAGGCCAGGTCGTTGGCCCCGAGCATCAGGTTCAACTTCGCGAGCGCGGGCCGTTCCGAATTCGGCGGCCTCCGAGTGCTCCCATGATTGCGCGATTCGTCACTATCATTTGAATCGCAGTGGGGTCGACGAGATTCGAACTCGCGCTGGACGGTACCTAAAACCGTTGCCTCTGCCGATTGGGCTACGACCCCTTTTCCTCTTCCTTTGCCTGCGAAATTCTCCGTCTGAGAATGGCAGTTTGGACAGAGGAATCGTAGATTCTCTTTTCTGTTGTCCAGCCAATTGCCGTTGATGTGATCGATATGCAATGTCAGCGATCGACCCTGCCAGGCGCCGCCTATCCTACAGCCTGTGCAGGAGTATGGGACTCCCACTTCCTGTAGCGCCCGTCGGAGCTTGCGAGGCTTCTCGCGGCCGGATCCGGGGGGCAGCAAGACGAGGATCTCCGCAGGCAGGTATCGCCGGGGTGCGGGGACGCTCTTCTTCGCCGAGTGCCCGCCGAAGTGGGAGGTGTCGACGCCGAAGTGCTTGAGGCGGCGGCTGATGTGTGCGTGGGCGCCGCCCGACCATGGGATGCCGAGATAGCGCAACACATCGGCGATGCTGCTCGCGGCGGCCGCGGCGTCGGCGAGCAACTGTGGGGTGTACTTGTACTTCGCCATGCCCCGGAATTTATCGAGCGGCACTGACAATTCCGGGAGCGTGGCGAATGGGGTATGTCAGGAAATTCCCAGCTCTTTGGTGAGGCGGGCGACGTGGCCGGTGGCCTTCACGTTGTAGAGAGCCTTCTCGATTTTCCCGTCGGGGTCGATGACGAACGTGGACCGGATGACCCCCATGATGGTCTTTCCGTAGTTCGTCTTCTCGCCGTACGCGCCGTACGCCTTGTGCACGTCCAGACCGGTGTCGGACAGCAGCGGGAAGGTGAGCGCGTCGCGCTCGCGGAACTGCCGCAGCTTGGCGGGCTTGTCCTTGGACACTCCCAGCACCACGAAGCCCCGCTCGGTCAGCGCGCCGAGGTTGTCGCGAAAGTCGCAGGCCTGCTTGGTGCATCCGGGCGTCATCGCCGCAGGGTAGAAGTAAAGGATGACCCGTCGGCCGCGGAACGACTCCAGCGAGACCTCGTTGTCGTCGGCGTCGGTCAGGGTGAAGTCCGGCGCGGCGTCGCCGGGCTGGAGCTTGCTCATCACGTCCTCCGAAAATGTGACCCGCGGCGATCGGCGGGCAAGCGTCAACCAAACTACCGGCTCAGTCACTGTGCGGGGCGACCGGCGAACCTGGCAGACTGATCACACACGAATACCACAGAAGGGGGATCGCATGGCGGACACCGATCCCGATGCGCTGGAACGCAAAATCGAGCGCACGCGGGCGGAGCTCGCTCGTACGGTCGACGCCATCGCGGACCGGGTGAGCCCGAAGCGGGTCGCGGAGCGCGGCGTCGAGAAGGCGAAGGCCAACGCACGCGGCTTCGTCGCGTCGATGGAGGACATGGTCCTGGGGCCGCGCACGTATGCCCCCGCCGACGGCGAAGACGGGCAGCCCGCGGAGCATCCGGCGCCCAGCATCGCTCCTGTGCTGGTCGGAATCGGCGTGGTCGTGGTCGTGGGAGCGGCGATCGTGCTGCTGCGCCGCCGGTCCCGCTGACCCGAGACGCCGCCGGGCTCCGGTTCACGACGCCCGCTTAAGACCTCCGCGTTAAGACCTCCGCGTTAAGACCTCTGCGTTGAGGCGTCCGCGGCCCTCCGGGGGAGGCCGCGGCCAGGAAGCGGCGACGGAGGGCGAGGGTTCGGGGCGGCGGTCACAGGAAGGTCCTGCCCTCACCGCGGTAGGTCGGGACCTCCTCGGTCACCCGGTCGCCCTCGATCAGATGCAGCGAGGCGAAGCGCTCGCACAGCTCGCCGGCTTTCGCGTGGCGGAACCAGACGCGGTCGCCGAGGCGGAGATCGGCCGCCGCCTCGCCGAGCAGGGGGGTCTGCACCTCGCCCGCGCCTTCGTCCGGGTGGTAGCCGAGCCCCGCGGGCAGGTAAGGCTGGGGCAGCCGGGTCGGTCCTGGGGCCCCGGAGGCGGGGTAGCCCCCTCCGAGCACGGTCACGATGTCGGGAGCCGGTTTGCGCACGACCGGCAGGGCGAACAGCGCCGCCGGACGGCCGGTGAAGCTTCGGTAGAAGTCGAACAGCCGGGGATGGAAGAACCCGGAGCCCGCGGCGACCTCGGTGATCGCCCGCTCGGCGACGGTCTTCTCGATGCTTCCCGTGCCTCCGCCGTTGACGAATTCAAGGTCGGCGACCTGTCGTACGGCCTGCACGACGAGCCCGCGCCGTACGACGAGTTCGCGGCGTGACCGCTCCTGCATCAGGCGCACCGCCCGGCCGTACGGCCCGGGAACGGCGTCTCCCACCCCGGCGATCTGGGCCTCGTACGCCATGAGCCCGGTCAGCCGCAGCGCCGGGCGCTTGGCGATGTGGGCGGCGACCTCGGCGGCCTGCTCCGGCTCGCGGATCGGCGACCGCAGCGCGCCGGCGCGGAACCTGCCGCCGAAGGCCACGAATCCCGCGTCGAGGTCGAGGCACAGCCGGACGGGGTGGGGGAGCCGGAGGCTTTCGATCAGGTCGAGATGCTCGGGAGAGTCGACCATGATGGTGATCTCCCGCGCCGCGACCTCGTCCGACCCGAGGGCGCGCAGCGCGGCCCTGTCAGCCGTCGGGTAGGCCACGAGCACGTCGCGCAGGCCGGTCGAGACCAGCCACAGCGCCTCGGGCAGCGTGAAGGCCATGACGCCGGAGACGCCGTCCATCGCCAGGATCCGTTCGAGCACGGGCCGGCACCGGATCGACTTGCTGGCGACCCGGATCGGCTTGCCCCTGGCCCGGCGCACCATGGCGGCCGCGTTCGACCGGAGCGCGTCCATGTCGAGGACGGCGAAGGGCGGCTCCAGGTGGGCCGTGGCCTGGTCGAGGCGCTGTCGGTCGTCCATGTGCGCAGCCTAGTACGCTGTCGGCCGATATTCATGAGTGGTGTTCATGTTAATCGGGCCCAGGCAAAGTCTTCGCCGAGGCACCGTCATGATCGCGCAAGGCGGCGGGTGACCCGCCCGTCCCGCCGCCGCTCCGTGTACCCATGGTGACGTGACTACCGAGCGGACCCGGCGCGGTGAGCGGGAAGGGTGAACGCCTGATGAGCGTCGTACAGGAAATCCTGGCGGGTTCGTCGGCGAGGAGCGCCAAGGGCGCCGGAAGAGCCGGGAACGGCGGAGGCGCCGAGGGCACGGACGGCGCCGTGGACCTCGTGGACGGCCGCCGGTCCGCCATGCGCGTCCTGCGGCCGGGCCGCACCCCGGCCGCGGTCGTGGTCGCCTCCGTGATCGCCCTGCTGGGCTGGGTGTCCACCGCGGCGGTCATCGCCGCCATGCTCGGCATGTCCTCGCCCTGGCGGCTGCCGCCCCGGCTGCTGAACGTCACCCCGGCCGACCCCGCCGTCCCCGTCGCCGCGATCGGCATGATCGTCTGCGGGGTGGCGCTGGTGGCCCTCGCGCTCGTCCCGGGCCGGCCACGGCTCGTACCGCTGGAATGCCGGGACCCGCTGCTCGCCATGGGCCTGACCCGCACCGCCCTGCGCAGGACGCTCGCCGCCTCGGCCCGCGAGGTCGAGCACGTCCGCCGGGCGGACGTCCACATCCTCCGCAGGCGGATCGAGGTCGCCGTGGTGGCCGACGCGGACACGACCGGCACGCTGCTGAGGGAGGTCGGGGCCGCCGTGGGGGACCGGCTGTCGGACCTCGGCGTCGGGTCCCGCCAGGAGGTCGTCGTGCGGCTGCGCAGAAGAGGGGGCTGAGGTGCGTCCGCGGCTGGGAAACCGGATCGGGCTGTGCCTGGTGGGCCTCGCGCTGGTCCTGGGTGGCGCCGGCCTGCTGGCCGCGAGGCGCAGGCCCGGCGGGGCGCTGGCCCATGCGAGCGTGGTCGAGGGGCGGCCGTGGGCGCTGCCCCTGCTGGCCGGGGTCGCCATGCTGCTCGCCCTGGTCGCCACCCGCTGGCTCGTCAGGGCGCTCGGCTGGGGCAGGGTCGGCGACCGCACCGGTGCCGGCATCGCCATGCTCGGCGTGGCGCTGAAGGGAATCGACGGGGTCGGGCGGATCTCCGTCAGGCTCGTGCGCGACGGCAGGCTGCGGGTATCGGTGACGCTCCAGCGGTCGGCCGACCTGCGGCAGGTGATCGAGCGGCTCGACGGGTCGGCGATCTCACGTGTTCGCCGCGCGGTCGGTCACGATGACGCGCCCGCGGTCGTCCGCCTCCACGTCCGCCGCCGCTGACCGTCTCCCGCCACGCTTGTCCGAACGCCCCTCCGCCCTCCACGGCGCGGGGGTGGCGCCGGTGCCGAGAGCGAGCCCGGCGGCCAGGCAGGCGAGCGGCACGACGGGCACCACGTAGCGGTGGTCGAAGGCGGCGATCAGCGGCGGCAGCAGGAGCAGGACCGCCGCCGCGGCCAGGGGCAGCAGCACGATCCACCGCCGCAGTGCCAGCCCGGCGAGCCCGATCAGTAGCACCGCCGCCAGCAGCGGCCCCCGCAGGAAGCCCTGTTCCTGGTATGCGCGCAGCCACCCCGCGAACGGCTCGACCACGTCGGTGTCCCCGGGGCCGCCCTGGTAGGCGGTGGTCAGCTCGGTGGCAGTACGGCCCGCGGAGGCCACCTTGTCGGTGAACGGCTTAACCGAGGCGGGGAACACGTACGCGCTCTGCGTCCCGGGGGAGGGGTAGACCTTCCGGTCCCACTCGAACGCCCACATGGCGTCGTGCAGACCGGTCGTCAGGAAGTCGAGGGGCTGGCTGCGGATCGCCAGCGAGGCGAACTCGCCGGCCAGTCGCTCCTTGTCCTTCTTCACCCGCTGGATGGGCGAGTCGGCGTCCCAGATGTACGCGGGCGCGGCGAGCCGGGGCTCCGACGGGCACAGCACCGCCAGTTCCTTCGGCGGCTTCATGACCGAGCAGTCGGCGAAGGTCATCGTCCGCGACCACAGCCAGGTGCTGCTGCCGCCCATCCCGTAGGACCCGTGGGCGTCGTGGAACCAGACGGCGTACCCGCCGAGGACGGCCGACGCGGCGGCGAGCCCGGCGAGCGCGGCCCGCCAGCGTCCGGCGAACAGGGCCGGCAGCAGCGCCAGCGCGATCAGGGGCAGGCCGAGGGTGCGGGTGATCGTCGCGAGCCCGAGCAGCAGCAGCGCGATGACGAAGGACCACGCGCCCGGCCTTGGGCGCCACAGCAGGATCGTCACGGCGGCGACGACCAGCGCGGTGAACAGCAGGTCCGCCATGACGAGGTGTTCGAGCTGGATCTGGTGGACGTCGAGCAGCACAGGCGCCGCCGCGAGCGCGGCGCCCCAGCCGGGCAGCCGGGTGCGGCGGCGCAGCAGCGCGTACTCGCAGACGGCCATGCCGAGGCCGAGCAGGTGCTGGACGATCACGACGGCGGAGATGCTGCCGAGCGGGCTCAGCGCCGCGAGGAACAGCGAGTAGCCGGACGGCCGTGAGGGCAGCGGACGCAGGTCGAGGGCCGAGCTGAGGTAGGCGAAGGAGTCGGCCCAGAACCACAGCGCGGGCCGGTAGCCGAGCACGGCGAGCGCCCGCAGCACGACACCGGCCGCCAGCACGACCAGGAACGCCCGATGCGGGCGCAGCGACTCGCGCCACCTCACGTGCCGGACCTCCTCCTCGTCGGTGAGGTCACCACCTTATTGGCCCTGGCCGACGTTCTGCCCGCGTGCATGATCACGAACGGTTCCGCGGCAGGTCAGGCGGGTGTTCGCCGATTTTCTGCATGATCACGAAGGGTTCCGGCGCAGGTGAGGGGCATCGCGTGCGACAAACTACAAGATCACGGCGGGGGTTGGGGGGTGGGTGGGGGTGGGGTCAGCATTCGATGACGTTGACGGCGAGGCCGCCGCGGGAGGTTTCCTTGTACTTGTCGAGCATGTCCCTGCCGGTGTCGCGCATCGTCTTGATGGCCTTGTCCAGCGCCACGAAGTGACGCCCGTCGCCGCGCAGCGCGATGCGGGCCGCGGCGATCGCCTTGATCGAGGCGACCGCGTTCCGCTCGATGCACGGGATCTGGACGAGCCCGCCGATCGGGTCGCAGGTCAGGCCGAGATTGTGCTCGATGCCGATCTCGGCGGCGTTCTCCACCTGCTCCGGCGTCCCGCCGAGCACCTCCGTGAGGCCCGCGGCGGCCATCGAGCAGGCCGACCCGACCTCGCCCTGGCAGCCCACCTCCGCGCCCGAGATCGAGGCGTTCTCCTTGAACAGCACGCCGATCGCGCCCGCGGTGAGCAGGAAGCGGACGACGCCGTCCTCGTCGGCGCCGGGAAGGAAACGCATGTAGTAGGACAGGACGGCGGGGATGATGCCGGCGGCGCCGTTGGTCGGCGCGGTGACGATCCGGCCGCCCGCGGCGTTCTCCTCGTTGACGGCCAGCGCGAACAGCGTGACCCAGTCCATCACCCGCAGCGGGTCGGTCCCGTCGGCCTCGCCCTGCAGCCGCCGGTGCAGTTGGTGGGCGCGGCGGCGCACCTTGAGCCCGCCCGGCAGGACGCCCTCGCGGCTGGTGCCGCGCCGCACGCACTCGGCCATGACCGCCCACAGGTGCAGCAGGCTGGCCCGGATCTCCTCCTCCGTACGGCCGAAGGCCTTCTCGTTCTCCATCATCAGGCCGGAGATCGACAGGCCGGTCTCGGCGCAGTGCGCGAGCAGTTCCTGCCCGGTCGTGAAGGCGTACGGCAGCACCGTGTCGTCGGGCTTGATCCGGTCGGCGCCTGTGGCGTTCTCGTCCACCACGAAACCGCCGCCGACCGAGTAGTAGACCTTCTCGCGCAGCGTCGTGTCGTCGGCGTACGCCGTGAACCGCATGCCGTTCGGATGGTGGGGGAGCGACAGCTTGCGCTCGAAGACGAGGTGCTCGCCGACCACGAAGGGGATCTCGCGCGCCCCGTACAACCTGACCGTGCCGCTCGCCCGCATCGCCGCGAGCCGCTCGTCGACGGTGTCGACGTCGACCAGTTCCGGCTTGTCGCCGGACAGCCCGAGCAGGACCGCCTTGTCGCTGCCGTGGCCCTTGCCCGTCAGCCCGAGAGAGCCGTACAGGATGGCCTCGACCCGGGTGACCTTCTCCAGCAGTCCGTCCCCGTGCAGTCCGCGGACGAACTTGTGCGCCGCGGCCATCGGGCCGCCCGTGTGCGAGCTGGACGGCCCGATCCCCACCTTGAACAGGTCGAAGACGCTGATCGCCATTGATCCTCGTCTCTCAACCGCAGGTCAGGACTCGCCGGAGGTCAGCGCGGTGTACTCCGCCGCTGACAGCAGGTCGTCCGGCTGCTCCTCCACGCGCACGCGGAACAGCCAGCCGTCGCCGTACGGGTCGGAGTTGACGAGCGCGGGGGTCTCCACGACGGCGGTGTTGATCTCGACGATCTCGCCGCCGACCGGAGCGAAGATGTCGCTCACGGACTTGGTGGACTCCACCTCGCCGATCGCGTCGCCGGCCGTGACCGTCGCGCCGACCTCCGGATGCACCTCCACGTAGACCACGTCGCCGAGTTGCTCGGCCGCGTACGCCGTGATGCCCACCGTCACGGTGAGGCCGTCCTCAACTCCGGCCACCCACTCGTGTTCCTTGGTGTAGCTCAGGTCGTCGGGAATGGTGCTCACTTGCTCCTCCTGTAGAAAGGCAGTTCGACGACATCGACCGGTTCTTGGCTGCCCCGGATGTCCACGGTAAGGCCGCCTTTGTCCAGAGCGTCCTCGTCGACGTACGCCATGGCGATCGGGCGGCCGAGGGACTGCGAGGGGGCGCCGCTGGTCACCTCGCCGACGACGGCGCCGTCACGGGTGACGGGGTAGCCGTGGCGGGGGACCCGGCGGCCGCGCGCCACCAGCCCGACCAGGCGCCGGGTGGTCTCGTTGGCAGCGACCCTTTCGAGGGCGGCCCTGCCCACGAAGCCGCCGGGCTTGTCGAAGCGGACGACCCGGCCGAGGCCCGCGTCGAACGGCGTGATCGCCGCGCTCAGCTCGTTGCCGTACAGCGGCATGCCCGCCTCCAGGCGCAGCGTGTCGCGGGCCGACAGCCCGGCGGGGACGAGCCCGGCGTCCCTGCCCGCCTCGGTGAGTGCACTCCAGAGCGGCACGGCGTGCTCGTTCAGCACGAACAGCTCGAAGCCGTCCTCGCCGGTGTACCCGGTGCGCGCGATCAGGACGGGCGCCCCCGCGACGACGCCGGGGACGATGGCGTAGTACTTGAGCTCGTCGAGAGCGACGTCGGTCAGCGGGGCCAGGATCTCGGCGCTGCGCGGTCCCTGCACGGCCACCAGCGCGTACTCGTCCGACCTGTCGGTCACCCGCGCGTCGTATCCCAGGACCCGGTCGGCGATCTCACGGGCGACGAGGGCGTAGTTGGAGGCGTTGGCGACGACCATGTACTGGTCCTCGTCGAGGCGGTAGACGATGAGGTCGTCGAGGATGCCGCCGGTCTCGTTCACGATCATGGTGTAGCGGGCGCGGCCGGGCGCCAGGACGCTGAGGTGCCCCACGAGGGCGTGGTCGAGCGCCTCGCCCGCCTGCGCCCCGACGACGAAGATCTCGCCCATGTGGGACAGGTCGAAGAGCCCGGCGGCCGTGCGCACAGCGTTGTGCTCGGCCGACTCGCTGCCGTACCGCAGGGGCATCTGCCAGCCCGCGAAGTCGGTCAGGGTCGCGCCCAGGCTTTCGTGAACCCCGCGGAGCGGGGTGGATCGGGACATGCCCACCTCGGAAAGGACGGATGCTGGGTTGAACTATCGGGCATCCTCCCCCTCTGTCATCGGCGCCTGAGAGCTTCGCCCGATCTTTACCGGACTTTCACCTTCGGCGAGGCCTTCCGGCCTGCTTTCCAGAGGTCACCTGGCCCATACGGTCCTTTGCCTTGAGAGGTTCGCGGGGAGGGCTTGCTCCTTCAGGGGCCCTGACCGGATGCCAGGACGCTCTCCCGTACGGGATCACCGGTGGCTGCCCAGCCTAGTGGTTCACCGCCGCCCCCGTAACCTGCCGGGCCCGTCCGATCTGTCGCATTCGCGGTGTCCGCGGTCCGTCAGGCGCGTTCCGCGTGCTGGACGGCCGCGCGGAGACGCGACAGGGCGGACGAGTGGTCGTCGCCGGTGAGGATCCGCTGGTGGAGGGCCTGGGTGTCCGAGGACGGCTCGGTGCCGAGACGGTCGGCCATGGTGCGGCGCAGCCGCTGGTAGGACGCCGAGGCGTCGTAGGTGCGGCCCGACCGGTGCAGCGCCAGCATGAGCTGCCTGTGCGGCCGTTCGCGCAGCGGGTGCCACCTCGCCCACTGGGTCAGGCCGCCGACGATGTCGTCGTGGTCGCCGAGCGCGAGCCGTGCGTCGAAGAGGTCCTCGGTCACCGCGCGCCGCTCCTCGTCGAGGCGTTCCGCCCACGCGGCGAGTTCGTCCACATGCCGCATGGCGAGCAGGGCGTCGCCCCGCCACAGGCTCAGCGCGTTCTCGAACATCCGCGCCGCATTGTGGTAATCGCCATTCTCGCGCGCGATTCTGCCCTGCGCCGCGAAATGGTTGAATACTGCAGCATCCACGGATCGCGGCGGCACGGAAAGAAGGTACCCGCCGTCGACGCTGTGGAGCGGAGAAAGGGCGGGGTCGCGCGGTGAGAGCCGCTGGCGCACCTGTGCGATGTAGGTGGTGAGGTTCCGCGGCGCCGATTTAGTGGGACGGCCATTCCACAACAGGCCGATGAGCCGGTCCCGGTGAACCGCGATATTCGGATTGAGCAGCAGCAGCGCGAGGAGCTGCCGGTGTCTCGGGGCGAGCCCGGCGATGACGTCCCCGGAGAGTTTCATGGCCAGGAACGGTCCGAGCACGGCGTATAACACGGTTCCCCTCGCACGCGAAATCAGCTGGAACGCGCCGGCGACGCGGCTGCGACAGGGATTTGACGATATCCCCGTGCGCCCGCATTCGTCAAAATTGTTTCTTCTCGGCGCCGGCCGGGAGTGCGTAGTTCCGCCGATGGCATTGCGTTCCGTGTGGCGATGAATGCCGAGCGAACATGCACGTGCATGAAATGAAAGCGGTTTCACATTCAGCGGAGCGGCCCGCCGGGTTTCCGTGGGCCCGCCTCGTCACGGCTCGCGCGAAGACGAAAGCCGTGTTCACCGGGTGCGCCGCCGGCCAGGGAAGGCGCCGCATATCACAGACGGGGATTTCGGGACGCCGGGGCGGTGGCGCAGGCTTCCTGACATGGAAAAGGTGGAGGCCGCCGGACATGACGACGCCTCCACCTCTCACGCGCTCGTCCCCGCCTGACCGCGGGGGGACGTTCACCCGGCCGCCGCGACACCGCCTCCGGTCGCGGGAGCCCGCAGGGCCTGGTTGACGGCCTCGGTGCGCCGGGCGTCGCCCCACACCCACTCCACATGGGCTTCGCGCCGCCGCGCGGCCAGCCAGTCCTCGAAAAGCCGCTGTTCGATCCCGCGCCTGGTGGCGTCGTCGAGCACGGCCGGCCTGACCTCAACCACGTGGGTGACCACGGGATCGGATCCGTACGGGCCGAGGACGTCGCCGGGGGCCGCGTCCGCCGCCGCCGGGCCGAACTCGGCGCGGAACAGGCGGCGCAGGCGGGCGTCCGCGCCGTGGTCGAGCGTCTCGGCGGCGGCCGACGCGAGCGGGTCGACCCCGGCGGCCCGCAGCCGGTCGGCGGCGGCCCGGGCGGCCTCCAGCCGGCGATAGCGGAGGGACAGCACGCACAGCCGGTCGTAACAGTGGGGGTCGGCGGCGAAAAGGCCGTCGGCGCGGTCACCGGCGACCCGCCGGCGCAGCCGGGCGATCCCGGCCTCCTGGGCCACGATGTGCTCCAGGCCGGCGTGGTCGAGGCCGCGTTCGGCCATCCACGCCCGGGTGGCCTCGACGGTGAGCAGCCCCCGGGCCCGCCGGAAGGCGTCGAGCGCGTCCTGCGCCTCGCCGGTGGACAGGTCCACCGGGTCGTCGGCCAGCTCATGCGCGACCAGGGCGGCGTCGACCAGCCGGCTCGCCACCGAGGCGTCGCTCCACAGCTCGTCCAGCACCGCCATGGCCTGCTCCATCGCGACCTCCATGCCGTTGACCCGGACGACGACCTGCTCGCCGGAGTTGCGGCTGCCGCGCAGCGGCCAGGGCAGGGCGCGGTCGGGGGCGAACGCGACGGAGACCGTGCCGTCGCCAACGGGGATCAGCATGTCGTAGTGGCAGCCGCCGCCGGGGTGGTCACGCTGCCACACCAGGCGCATCGGCACGCCCTCGTGTTCCGACCGCAGGCCCGCCAGCAGGAGCCTGGCCTCGGCGGGTTCCAGGTCGCCGATCCTGCGCAGGTACGCGAGGACATCGGCGAGCAGGCCGGCGGGGGGAAGAACGCCGGTGCGGACAACACTCTGCGACGGCATGTCGGGCTCCTCTGGGAGGGATCGGTCAGGCTCGTACGCGACGCGGGGCGTCAGGCCGGTTCGAGCAGGAGGTCGCACAGGGCCTCGCTGATCGGCAGGCCGGTCATGTTCTCGACCCACAGCCACTGCGCGTTGGGGTTGACCTCCAGGAAGACGTGGCGGTCGTCCGGCGTGACGATCAGGTCGACGGCGCCGTACAGCAGGCCGAGGCGGTCCATCAGCGCCAGGCACCGGTCGGCGATCTCATCCGGCAGCCGGTGGGGCCGGTGCGGGGTGGTCCTGGTGTCGTAGTAGCGCCAGTCGAGGCTCGACCGGTTGGAGGCCTGCGAGTGGATCTCGGCGGCGAAGATGCGCCGCCCGACGATCGTGACGCGCAACTCGACGCGCTTCGGCACCATCTCCTGCACGATCACCGGGCAGAACCGCAGGCCGTCGGCGTACGCGAGGTCGCGGGGCGACACCGGCTCGGTGAGGCGGGTCATCGTGAGGCCGGCGTCTCCGACGCCTTCGACGAACGGGACGTGGAAGGCCTTGGTGATGACGCGGCCGTCGTGCCGGTCGTGGAAGTCGAGGAACGACTCGGCGTCCGTGCTGATCAGCGTCTCAGGGATCGCGAATCCGAGCTCCGCGGCCAGCGCGAGCTGGGAGGCCTTCTGGCCTGACCTGCGGAAGACCGACTCGCGGGCGGGCACCTGACGGCACGGCAACTGCTCCCACAGGTCGCCGAGCAGGCTCTTGCACTCCTGCACGGTGTGCGCGGCCACGGCAGGATCGACGATCTCGGCGTGCGGGCGCGGGGGAGACGGCCGCCGCCACCAGACGGCGGACACGGTGTCGAGGTCGATCGTCTCCTTCTCGCGCAGGATCCGCCGGGTGCCGGAGCCTGCCCCGTAGCCGAGGTCCACCTTGGCGTGGACGGGAAAGTCGCCGGGGTCGAAGACGCTGACCCGCGCGCCGCGCCGGGCGAGCAGGCCGCCGACCCGCTCGGCGTGCGGGTCGTCCTCGCTGGTCAGGACGAGAACGTGAGGAGGGCGCAACGGAGGGCCTTTCGACGTGACCGGAGAGACCTGGGCGGCCTCGCGCGGGGTCGCCGCGCGAGGCCGGATCGGCGCGCTCGTCCGGCGCTGTGGCGGACCGGCGGGTGACGTGCCGAGGTGTGGCGGGCCCAGAGGTGACGGGGCCGGGGGGACCTGCGGGTGACGGGTCCGGTGGACCGAGGGGTGGCGGGACGCGGGCGGGAGCACCACGGGAGCGGCGCTCCCACCCTGTGCGTCACGACCTGATCCACCCGGTCTGGTCACCGTGGGGGGTGTCACGGGCCCGTGTCAGGTGGGTCCGTGTCAGGTGGGAGATGTCAGGTGGGAGATGTCAGAGGGAGATGTCGTCGTACTTGCACATGTTGTCGGCGTAGCAGCCGCTCCTGTCGAACTCCGGGGCCTGGCCGCCGGTCACGCCGCGCAGGCGTTCCTCGTCCAGTTCCTCGCCCACGGCGTCGATGGCGGCGATGACGGTACGAACCTTCATGATCGCTCCTTCAGCACAGGTAGTCGTCGTAACCGGCGCCGGACCTCGTCCGGGCGGCCATGGGGTCGGGCATCCCGCCGGCGATTCCCTCCAGGCGGCTCTCGTCCAGCTCGTCGCCCACCTCGGCAAGGTCCCGCAACTCGGTCTTGGGCTGTCCGCTCATGGTCGTCTCCTTCCGTTCGAGTCGGGAGCCGGGTGGCTCCCCCCGTGACCCAGAGCCTGTCCTGGTCGTCTTGGAACCGGATTGCGCTACGGAGGTAACCGACTTGCGGCCTGCTTTAGCCGCAGCTCGCGAGGGTCAGACACGGCCATGCCCCTGCGCGGCGACGAGGCGCGCGTAGTGCCCGTCCCTGCCGAGAAGCTCGTCCCCGCCGCCCGCCTCCACGATCCGGCCCTGGTCCAGCACGAGGATGAGGTCGGCGTCCCGCACGGTGCTCAGCCGGTGGGCGATGACGACGCGGGTGCCGGGGAAGCCGCGCAGGTTCTCCTCGATCGCGGCCTCTGTGGCGGTGTCGAGGTGGCTCGTGGCCTCGTCCAGCAGCAGCACCCTCGGATCAGGCAGCAGGGCGCGGGCGAGCACGAGCCGCTGGCGCTGCCCGCCCGACAGCCCGCCGCCGTCGGTGAGCAGGGTGCGGTAGCCCATCGGCATGGCCGCGATATCCTCGTGGAGGCGGGCCGACCTGGCCGCCCGCTCCACCTGCTCCAGGGCGGCGGAGGGGACGTTGAGCGCGATGTTGTCGAAGATCGTGCCGTTAAGGAGCACGGGTTCCTGCGGCACCACGCCGAACTGGCGGCGCAGGGCGCCGGGGTCGAAGGCGGCGGCGGGCACGCCGTCGTAGCGGATCTCGCCCTCGACCGGCGCCAGCAGCCCCAGGATCAGCCGGGCCAGGGTGGTCTTGCCCGATCCGGACGCGCCGACCAGCGCGACCTTCTGCCCGGGACGGATGGTGACGGTGACGTCCCGCAGGATCCACGGGCTGTCGGGACCGTAGCGGAAGCCGACTCCGTCCAGTTCGATCCGCCCGGTGAGCGTACGCGTGACAGGGGCGGCGGGGACGGGCTCGGGCTCGGCGTGCCAGACGTCGGCGAGGCGCTCCACGTGCGGCCGGGCCGACTGCACGGCCTGCAGACCGGCGACCAGTGAGCCGAGCGGCGCCAGCGCGGCGCCGGCCAGTGCCTGCATCGCGAGCATCCCGCCGAGGGTCAGCGTGCCGTCGGCCACCTGGCGGGCGCCCACCCATACGAGGGCGAGCGGGGCGGCGAACTGCAGGGCGCCGAGCAGGGCGTCCTGGAGGGCCTGCGCCCGGCCGTTCCGCCCCGACCGCTCGGCGACGGCCGCCGCCGCCGTCGCCCATCTGCCCGCGATCCGCGGCTCGGAGCCGGAGGCCTTGACCGTCTCGATGCCGCGCACGCCCTCGATCAGCCTGCTCTGCAGGTCGTTGCGTGCCTCCGTTTCGCGGTGGGTCAGGTCGCCGACGCGGCGGCGGGTGAGGAGCAGCAGGCCCACCTGGGCGAGGGCGAAGGCGACGAGACAGCCGCCTACCAGCGGGCTGCGCACGCTGATCGCGATCACGTACCCCAGGGCCAGCGGCGCCTCAAGGAAGGCGAGCGTCACCTGGCTGGTGAGGACCTCCCTGATCAGAGAGGTCGCCAGCACCCGGTTGACCAGGTCGGCGGAGCCGCGCAGCGCGAAGAACCGGTAGGGCGCCGCGAGGAGCCGTTCGCCCGTGACGCGGACCAGTTCGCCGTCCGCGCTCACCCTCAGCGCGACCAGGGCGTAGCCGCGTACGGCCCGGACCAGGCCGTACGCGGCGACCAGGCAGAGCACCCCGAGGCCCGAGGCGGCCAGCAGGTCGTGGTCGCCGGCCGGCAGCACCCGGTCGACGACCAGTTCGGTCAGCGCGGGGAGGGCGAAGCCGAACGCCTGCATGACGAGGCTGAGCGCCACCAGCAGGGCGAGCAGCCGCCGCCGGCCGGCGAAGGCGACGGCGGCCGGCCACCGCCACCAGCGGCCCCGGCGCGGGCGTCCGGTCCGCCGGAAGTCCGGGCCCGGGGTGAAGACGAGCAGCACGCCGCTGTAGTCACGGGCGAGTTCCGCCGCGGTGACGCGACGGCGGCCCGTCTCAGGATCGACGATGGTGACCCCGCGGGGCCCGTGACGCTCGACGACGACGTAGTGGTCGCCCTTCCAGTGCGCGATCGAGGGGAGCGGCGCGTGCGCCAGGCCCTCGGGAGGCAGGGAGAAGGCCCGCGCCTCCAGCCCGCGCCGCCTGGCCGCCCTGAGCAGGGTGAGCGCGGAGGCGCCGTCACGGCCGGCGCCCATCTCCTCGCCGAGTTCGCGCATCTCCACGTGGTGTCCGTGCGCGCCGAGGACCATGGCGACGCAGGCGGGGCCGCACTCGGTGGGGGTGCGCTGGTGGACGACGGGAACGGCGGGACCTCTGCCGCGATTGAGCCTCATAGTCCCCGGAGTGTCGGCCAGGAGGCTTGTCCGTCGCTTGTGAGCGGCTTCAATCCTCCCGGGCGCTCAGCGGCGGGCGGCGCGGACGAGGGCGTCGAACAGCGGGCCGTCCTCGTCGGCCTCCGGGTGCCACTGGACGGCCAGGGCGAACGCCGCGCCCGTGACCTCGACGGCCTCGATGGTGCCGTCGTCCGCGCGGGCGGTGACCTCCAACCCGTCCGCCAGTCGATCGATCGCCTGGTGGTGGTAGTGGGCGGGCGTCAGGTCCTCGCCGTCGTAGATCTTGGCGAGGCCCGGCGAGAGCCGTACGGGGAGGCGGCCGAACGTCCCGGGGGCGGGGGAGTGGGCGGTGTGGCCGACGACGTCGGGCAGGTGCTGGTGGAGGGTGCCGCCCAGCGCCACGTTGAGCACCTGCAGCCCCCGGCAGATGCCGAGGAACGGCAGGCCGGCACGCAGGGCGGCCTCCGTCAGCCCGAACTCCGCCTCGTCGCGGAACTCCCTGACATATCCGGTCTGCTCGGCGGGCGCCGCGCCGTAGCGGGCGGGGTCGACGTCGCCCCCGCCCGCGACGATCAGCCCGTCCAGCCGCCCGGCCAGTTCGGCGGGCTCCCCCGCGGGCGGCAGGATGACCGGCTGGCCGCCCGCCCGCGCGATGTGGTCGACGTACATGTACGGCAGCAGCGCCGCCGGCATGTCCCAGACGGTGAACCTCGCCGGCTCGACGTAGCACGTCACGCCGATCACGGGACGGGCCATGGCATCCCCCTTACAGCGGAGTGACGTACGCGCCGGAGATGCCGCCGTCGACCAGGAACTCCGAGGCGGTGATGAACGACGCGTCGTCGGAGGCGAGGAACGCGACCGCCGCGGCGATCTCCTCGGCCCGCGCGAACCGGCCGATCGGCACGTGGACGAGACGGCGCTGGGCGCGCTCGGGGTCCTTGGCGAACAGTTCCCGCAGCAGCGGGGTGTCCACGGGCCCGGGGCACAGCGCGTTGACCCTGATGCCCTCGCGGGCGAACTGGACGCCCAGTTCGCGGCTCATCGCGAGCACGCCGCCCTTGGAGGCGGTGTAGGAGATCTGCGAGGTGGCCGAGCCCATGACCGCGACGAACGACGCGGTGTTGATGATCGAGCCCTTGCCCCGCCGCCGCATGTACGGGATCACGTGCTTGCAGCACAGGTAGACGCTGGTGAGGTTGACCTCCTGCACCCGGCGCCAGGCGTCGATGCCGGTGTCCAGGATGGAGTCGTCGTCAGGCGGGGAGATGCCCGCGTTGTTGAAGGCGATGTCGACGCCGCCGAACTCCTCGGCCGCGGTCCGGTACATCCGGGCCACGTCGTCCTCGTCCGCCACGTCCACCTTGACGAACAGGCCGCCGACCTCCCCCGCCGCCTTCGCGCCGGCCTCCTCGTCGAGGTCGGCCACCACGACCTTGGCGCCCTCCTGGGCGAACCGGCGGGCCGTGGCCAGCCCGATGCCGCTGCCCGCCCCGGTGATGACGGCGACGCGGTCCTGCAAACGCTGCATTGATCTACTCCGTGGAGATGAAGACGTTCTTGGTCTCGGTGAAGGCCGACAGGGCGTCCGGGCCGAGTTCCCGGCCGAGGCCCGACTGCTTGAAGCCGCCGAACGGGGTCCAGTAGCGGACGCTGGAGTGCGAGTTCACCGACAGGTTGCCCGCCTCGACGGCCCGCGCCACGCGCAGCGCCCGGCCCACGTCGCGGGTCCAGATCGACCCCGACAGGCCGTACGCCGTGTCGTTGGCGATCCGTACGGCGTCGGCCTCGTCCTCGAAGGGCACGACGGACACCACGGGCCCGAAGATCTCCTCGGTGAACGCCCTGCGGAAGGACTCCGAGGACGATCCGGCCAGCAGGGTGGGCGGGAACCAGAAGCCGGGTCCGCTCGGGCAGGACCCGGCGGCGTGCACGTCGGCCTGGTCGACGAACGACGCGACGCGTTCCCGGTGCTCGGCGCTGATCAGCGGGCCCATCTGGGTCGCCGGGTCGTTCGGGTCGCCGACCTTCACCTCCCGCACGGCCTGCGACAGGCTCACGAGGAAGTCGTCGTAGACGGAGCGCTCCACCAGGATGCGCGAGCGGGCGCAGCAGTCCTGGCCGGAGTTGTCGAAGACCGCCATCGGGGCGGACGCCGCCGCCCGGGAGAGGTCGGCGTCGGCGAAGACGATGTTGGCGCTCTTGCCGCCCAGCTCCAGCGTCACCCGCTTGACCTGCTCGGCGGCCTTCGCGCCGATCAGTTTCCCGACCTCGGTCGAGCCGGTGAACACGATCTTCCGTACGTCCGGGTGCTCGACGAGCCGGGCGCCGGCGACCTCGCCCTCGCCGGGCACGACCTGCAGCACGCCCTCGGGCAGCCCGGCCTCAAGGGCGAGCTCGGCCAGCCGCAGCGCGGTCAGCGGGGTCCACTCGGCGGGCTTCACGATCACCGTGTTGCCCGCGGCGAGGGCCGGGGCGACTCCCCAGGTCATGATGACCATCGGGAAGTTCCACGGCACGATGATCCCGACCACGCCCAGCGGCTCGGCGAAGGTGACGTCCACCCCGCCGGGCACCGGGATCTGCCTGCCGTGGTCGCGCTCGGGCGCGCCCGCGTAGAAGTTCAGCACGTCGCGGACGTTGCCCGCCTCCCAGCGGGCGTTGCCCACCGTGTGGCCGGCATTGACGATCTCCAGCCGGGCCAGCTCCTCCGCGTGGTCCTCCACCACCTGCGCGAAGCGGCGCAGCAGCCGGGCCCGCTCGCCCGGCGCGACCGCGCGCCACGCGGGGAAGGCCCGGGCGGCCCGCTCGACCACGCGGTCCACCTCGGCGGCGTCCGCCATCTCGACCTCGGCGATCACTTCCTCGGTCGCCGGATTGACGATCTTCACAGCCGTTCGAACCCCCGATAGAGCTCCCAGTCGGTGACCGCCGCGTCGAAGGCGGCCAGCTCGACTCTCGCGTTGTTGGCGTAATGCTCGACCACGTCCTTGCCGAACGCCTCCTCGGCGATCGGCGAGCCCTCCCACAGCGCCAGGGCGTCGCGGAGCGTGGCGGGCACCCGCTCGGCCCCGGACTCGTAGGCGTTCCCGCCGAACGGCTCCTCCAGCTCGGCCCCGGCGTCGATGCCGCGCAGCCCCGCCGCGACCATGGCGGCGACCGCCAGATAGGGGTTGACGTCGCCGCCCGGCACCCGGTTCTCGATCCGCAGCGAGGGGCCGTGGCCGACCAGCCGCAGTGAGCAGGTGCGGTTGTCGACGCCCCACTTGACGGCGGTGGGCGCGAAGCTCCCGGGCACGAACCGCTTGTAGGAGTTGACGTTGGGCGCGTAGAGCAGGGT
Source organism: Microbispora sp. H11081 (assembly GCF_012999535.1). GTDB lineage: Bacteria > Actinomycetota > Actinomycetes > Streptosporangiales > Streptosporangiaceae > Microbispora. The sequence continues at coordinate 23,820 of NZ_JABBWV010000009.1, read as the reverse complement.
CAGCTCCCGCATCGCCGCGAGCTGCCCGGCGACGAACCGCCGCCCGGTCTCCGACAGCCCGTAGGGCTCGCCACCCGCCATGACCGGTGCGCCGTCGGCGTCCCGCAGCGAGATGTGGATGTGGCAGGAGTTGCCCTCGCGCTGGTTCGGCTTGGCCATGAAGGTGACCGACCTGCCCTCCTGGGCGGCGATCTCCTTGGCGCCGTTCTTGTAGAACACGTGGTTGTCGCAGGTGGTCAGCGCGTCGGCGTACCGGAAGGCGATCTCGTGCTGGCCGAGGTTGCACTCGCCCTTGGCCGACTCGACGTACAGCCCGGCGCCCTCCATGCCGAGCCTGATCTTCCGCAGCAGCGGCTCGATGCGGGAGGTGCCGAGCAGCGAGTAGTCGACGTTGTAGAGGTTGGCCGGGGTCAGGTCGCGGTAGCCCCGCCGCCAGGCCTGCTCGTAGCTGTCGTCGTAGACGACGAACTCCAGTTCGGTGCCGACGTACGCGGTCCAGCCGCGCTCGGCGAGCCGGGCGAGCTGGCGGCGCAGGATCTGCCGGGGGGAGGCCACGACGTCCGCGCCGTCCTCCCACACCAGGTCGGCCAGGAGCAGCACGGTCCCCTCGTGCCAGGGCACCCGGCGCAGCGTCGACAGGTCGGGCCGCATCACGAAGTCGCCGTAGCCGCGCTCCCAGGACGACATGGCGTAGCCGTCCACGGTGTTCATGTCGACGTCCACCGCGAGCAGGTAGTTGCAACCCTCCGCGGCGTGGTCCAGCACCTCCTCCAGGAAGTACCGCGCCGACAGCCTCTTGCCCTGCAGCCGCCCCTGCATGTCGGTGACCGCGAGCAGGACCGTGTCCACGCGGCCCGCTTCGACGTCGTCGCGGAGTCGCTCCACGCTGAGCACGGTGCCTCCCGTCCAAAAGTCTGGAACCAGACCATTGAGGGCATGCAAGCACCATGTTCCCCTCGTCGTCAACAATGTCCCCGGGGTCTAACCTCGATCGGAGTAACGGCCCGCGGCGACATGGGGAGGGGCGGCGCGCATGGAGAGCACCCCGGCGGAGAAGGCCGGCTCCCGGCCTCCGGCCGCCGCCGCGCCCGCCTCGCGGCCCGCGGCCGGGGCCGTCACCGGCGTGGCGTCGCTGCTGCGCCCGGTGCGGGCGGGCAACGCGTTCGAGGAGACCGTGGAACGCCTCCTCCAGGCCATCAGGCTCGGCGTCGTCCCGTACGGCGGGAAGCTGCCGCCGGAGCGTGAGCTCGCCACCCGGCTCGGCATCAGCAGGGTCACGCTGCGCGAGGCGATTCGCTCCCTGCAGGAGGCCGGCTACCTCGACGTGCGGCGCGGCCGGTACGGCGGCGCCTTCGTCGTCTACCGGCCGCAGAGCCCGCGCAAGGGCGACCTGCGCAGGGCGGTCACCCGCATGGGGGAGGACGACCTGGAGGACGCGCTGACGTTCCGGATGGCCGTCGAGTGCGGGGCGGCCCGCGTCCTCGCGACCACCGACCTGACCCCCCGGCAGCGGGAGACGCTGACCGCCAGGCTGGCCGCGGTGAACGACGCCGCCCCGGCCGACTACCGGCGGATGGACATCACGTTCCACCTGGCGATCGCGGAGCTGACCGGCTCGCCGCTGCTGGCCGCCGCCTGCGCGGACGCCCGGCTCCGGGTGACCGACCTGCTCGACGCGATCCCGGTGCTGCGGCCCAACATCGAGCACGCGGCGGCCCAGCACGCCGCCATCGCCGCCGCGATCCTGGACGGCGATCCCGAGGCGGCCGAGCGGGCGGTGGCCGAGCACCTGGAGGGCACGGCGGCCCTGCTGCGCGGCTTCCTCGCCTGACCGCTCCCGCCCTCCTCTATGCGCCCGCCCACCGGTCCCCGCCGCGACGCACCGGCGCGGACCCGCTCGAGACGGGCGAATCCCGTCGGTCGCGGCACTAGCATCGAAGGCCGGGGGATCGCTTGATGGCCGACTGGTTTCACGAACGCATCGTCGAGGCGCACCGTCTGCCGCTGTTCTGCTTCTTCGTCGCGCTGATCACGGCGTTCGTCTTCACCCGGGTGAACGTACGGCTGATCAGGGCGCGGGTGCGCTGGCTGGGCAACGTCAGCGTCGGCGAGATGCACATCCACCACGTGGTGTTCGGCGTGGTGCTCACGCTGCTCGGCGGGGTCGCCGGGCTGGTCCTGTCGGGCGTGTCCACGGGGTGGTACTCCTTCTCCTCGGCCGTGTTCGGCGTGGGGGCCGCCCTCGTGCTCGACGAGTTCGCGCTGATCCTGCACCTGCGCGACGTCTACTGGCAGAAGGAGGGCCGCACGTCCGTGGACGCTGTCTTCGTGGCGATCGCGGCCACCGGTCTGCTGCTGCTCGGACTGCGGCCGCTCACCTGGAGCGGCGCGAACGGCGCGGCGGGGGGAGGGAGCAGGACGGCCCTCCTGTTCCTCGTCGGCAACCTCGTCTTCGCCGTGATCACCCTGCTCAAGGGGAAGATCTGGAGCGGCCTGCTGGGGTTGTTCGTGCCGCCCCTGCTTTACGTGGGCGCGGTGCGGGTGGCGCGTCCCGGCTCGCCGTGGGCCCGCTGGCGCTACTCCGAGCGGGCGAGGCGGCCAAGGCCGCGCCTGATGGCGAAGGCGATCCACCGGGAGGAGCGCTGGCGCCGCCCGGTCATCAGGGCGAAGATCGCGGTGCAGGAGTTCGTCTCAGGACGGCACGACCTGCCCGCGCCGGCGCTGCCACCGCGGCGCCACCGGCGGCGGGTCGTGTCCTCGCGTCCTCGCCTGGGGGCCGACCACACCGGGCGGCACTGGCGGTCGGGCCGCCCCAGGGCCCGCTGAGCCGTCGCCATGAGCATTTCGGGTGGTTCTGTGGGTATTTCACCCTGAGTAAGAACGGTTGGGGGGCGGGGAGGGGCGGCAATGGAGTCTCGCGAGCGGTTCGTGTTCCAGCGGATGGCGGCCCAGGTCAAACGGGAGGCGGCGCTGCTCACAGGGGACCGGCTGCTGGCCGCGGAGGCGCGCGGCGAGGAGGCCGAGGCCGACCTGTGCCTCACGTGGTACGAGATCATGGACACCATCCGCGAGATCCGCCTGCTCTACGGGGTGCCCGGCTGACGGATCGTCCCTCGACGCGCGCGTACGTCCCGGCGGCAGGTCACCTTCGCCGGCGGTGACGAGGCCGCTCCCGTCGGCGTGGCCCTGCGGGCGCTGACCTGGGACGCCGACATCCCCACGCGCACCGGCGTTCCGGTGAATTAGTGTCTCCGGGAGATCGCACGCCGGGTTCGTGCGGAGGGGGCTCCATGGGGATGGACGGCGACGGCCCAGGCGGTGGCGAACCAGGGCCGAGGACGAAGGCGTCCCTGGGGGAGCGCGCCTCCTGGCGGCTGCTGTTCGACCAGGTGCGCCCGCACCGGCGGGTGCTCCTGCTGGGCGGCCTGCTGAGCCTCGTCGGCAGTCTCAGCGGGCTCGCCATGCCGGTCATGGCCAAGTGGGTGATCGACACGTTCGGCGAGGGCGGCGCGCTGACCGGCCCGGTGCTCGGGCTGTCGGTCGCGGTCCTGGCGGGCGCGCTGGTCTCGGCGGCCGGGCGGTTCCTGCTGGAGCGGATGGGCGAGACGATCGTGCTCGACTCGCGCCGCGGCCTGGTGGACCGCATCCTGCGGCTCAGGGTCTCCGACGTGGACCGGCTCAAGCCCGGCGACCTGCTGTCGCGGGTCGGCTCCGACACCACGCTGCTGCGTGCCGTCTGCACGGACGCGCTGGCCTCGCTGGTCGGCTCCGTCTTCACGTTCCTGGGCGCCGCCGTGATGATGGCGATCATGGACGGCCTGCTGCTGGTCGTCACGCTCGCCGTCGTCGCGCTGGTCGGGCTCCTCGGCGTGGTCATCGCCCCGCGCATCCGCCGCGCCTCCCTCCAGGCGCAGGTGGCGCTCGGCGAGATGGGCTCGGTGCTCGACCGCGCCCTCCAGGCGTTCCGTACGGTGAAGGCGGCGGGCGCGGAGGCGCGGGAGACCGCGGCGGTGAGCGCGGCGGCCGTGGCGGCGCGCGACCGGGGCGTGGCCGCCGCCGCGTGGACCTCGCTGGCCGGGATCGGCGCGTGGATGTCGATCCAGCTCGCGTTCCTCGCGGTGCTGGGGATCGGTGGCGCGCGGGTGGCGGCGGGGGAGATGGAGATCTCCGCCCTGATCGCGTTCCTCATGTACCTCTTCTATCTGGTCTCCCCGATCGGCCAGATCGTCCAGAGCCTCACGCAGATCCAGAACGGCCTGGCGGCGGTGACCCGCATCCAGGAGATCGCCGCGCTGCCTGCCGAGCCCGCCGCCGCCCCCGTGACCCGGACGGAAGGCGAGCCCCTCGGGGTGACCTTCTCCGGGGTCGTCTTCCGCTACGGCGAGGACCGGCCGGTGGTCCACCACGGCGTGACGTTCGAGGCGCCCGCCGGCGGCATGACCGCGCTGGTCGGCCCCTCGGGCGCGGGCAAGTCGACGGTGTTCGGCCTCATCGAGCGGTTCTACGAGCCGCAGGAGGGATCGATCACCGTCGGCGGGCGGGACATCCGCGGCTGGCCGCTCGGCGAACTGCGGGCGATGCTCGGGTACGTCGAGCAGGACGCCCCGGTGCTGGCGGGCACGCTCCGGGAGAATCTCGTCTTCGGCGCGTCCGGAGCGACCGACGAGGAGGTCGCCCGCGCCCTCGCCCGTACGCGCCTGGACGACCTGGTCGAGCGGCTGCCCGAGGGACTGGAGACGCAGGTCGGCCATCGCGGCGTCCTGCTGTCGGGCGGCGAGCGGCAGCGGGTCGCCATCGCCAGGGCGCTGCTGCGCAGGCCGGGGCTGCTGCTGCTCGACGAGGCGACCTCACAGCTCGACGCGGTCAACGAGATGCGGCTGCGGGAGGTCGTGGCCGAGGTGGCGCGCGAGACGACCGTCCTGGTGATCGCCCACCGCCTGTCCACTGTGACGGGCGCCGACCGGATCGTGGTGATGGAGGCCGGTCGCGTACGGGCCTGGGGCACCCACGACGAACTGGTCGCGGCCGACGAGCTATATCGCGAACTGGCCGCGACGCAGTTCCTCGTCTCGTCCTGACCGGCGGCCGAGGCCCCCGCGGACACGGCGCCGGAGGGCCAAGCGGAGACGGCGGCCGGGCCCTACGCGGACAGCCGATGGCGAAGCCGTGAGCAGCCCTTACACCGCGCCACAGCTTGTTTCGACCGGAGACAGGGGAGATCGGTGATGCGTAACCTCTCCTTCACCACCGCCCGGTTCCCGGAGCCAACGCGCGTGCGGGCGCGTCCGGTGACACGGGTCGGAGGCGGGGCGTCCCGGCTGTTCAGGGCGGGACGCCCCGCCGCTTACTCCAAGACATTCCGTTCTCGTCCCGCACGGCCAGGGCCAGGCCGTACGACAGGCCGGAGGCGAACAGGCCGCGGAGCGAGCGGCCCGTCTTGTGCAGGAAGACGTCGTCGAGCGTGGCCCGGTCGAGCGCCACGTGCTATGCCCTGACCCTGGAGCGCCCCACGCCCGAGACCCTGCGCCCGCAGCGGTGACATGCCCACCGCCGCCCGGTCACCCGGAAACCCGGCACGCCGTGTGCGGCAAGATCCGGGCGGCGCTCTAAGGTGAGGTCCATGCGACCCACGGCTTTGATCACCGGCGCCTCCCGGGGCGTGGGGGCGGCGATCGCCCGTGCCCTCGCCCCGACGCACGACCTTCTCCTGGGCGGGCGGGACGGCACCGCGCTCGACGCGATGTGCGAGGAACTGCCCGCGGCGCGCCCGTGGGCGGTGGAGCTCACCGAGCTCACCCCCGCCGACGTCGAGGGGATCGACCGGCTCGACCTGCTGGTCCACAGCGCGGGCATCGCCAGGCTCGGCCACCTCGCGGACGTCCCCGCCGAGGTCTGGCGGCGGACGATGGAGGTCAACGTCGTCGCGGTCGCCGAGCTGACCCGGCTGCTGCTGCCCGCGCTGCGCGCGGCCATGGGGCACGTCGTGCTCATCAACTCCGGCGCCGGGCAGCGGGCCAACCCCAACTGGGGTCCCTACGCCGCCAGCAAGTTCGCCCTCCGCGCGTACGCGGACGTGCTGCGCGAGGAGGAGAACGCCCACGGCGTGCGCGTCACCTCGATCTTCCCCGGGCGGGTGGACACCGACATGCAAAGGGACGTCCGCGCCCAGGAGGAAGGGCCGTACGAGCCGGGAAAGTATCTGGAGGCCGAATCGGTGGCTCGCGCCGTGCTGGCCGCCGTGACGGCCACACCCGACGCCCACGTCACCGAGATCACCGTACGGCCCGCGGCGGGACCGACCCGCTGACGGCCGCACGAGACACGGGGACGCACGTTCCACAGCAGTGGCGACACCGCCACGCCGCCCATCTGGAGGACCGGTGCACGAGACTTACTGGTGCGAGATGGCGTGGCTGTCGCCCGGAGAGGTCGTCGAGAGCGTCGTCGTCGGCGTCGAGGGCCGCCGCATCACGGAGATCAGGCCGGAGTCGCCGGCTCCCCCAGGGGCCGTACGGCTGGCCGGGCTGACCCTGCCCGGCCTGGCCAACTGCCATTCGCACGCCTTCCACCGCGCGCTGCGCGGCCACACCCAGACCGGTCGCGGCAGCTTCTGGACCTGGCGTGAACGGATGTACGCGACCGCCGAGGCGCTCGACCCCGACCGCTACCTCGCCCTGGCCACCGCGACGTACGCCGAGATGGCGCTCGCCGGGATCACCACCGTGGCCGAGTTCCACTACCTGCACCACGGCCCGGGCGGCAGGCCGTACGCGGACCCGAACGCGATGGGCCACGCCCTGGTCGAGGCGGCCAGGCGCGCCGGGCTGCGCATCACCCTGCTCGACACCTGTTATCTGACCGGGAACATCGGCGAGGCCCTCGCCGGCACCCAGGCGCGCTTCGGCGACGGGGACGCGGATCGCTGGGCGGCCAGGGCGGACGACCTCGCCCGCGTCTACGAGGGCGAGGAGGACGTCGAGATCGGCGCGGCCGTCCACTCCGTGCGCGCGGTGCCGCCCGAGCAGATGCACGTCGTCGCCGACTTCGCCCACCGGCACACCGGGCCGCTGCACGCGCACGTCTCCGAGCAGCCGGCCGAGAACGAGGCGTGCGTCGAGGCCTACTCGGCCACGCCCGTCCAGGTGCTGCACGACCACGGCGTGCTCGGCCCGCGCTCGACGGCGGTGCACGCCACCCATCTGTCCGACGTGGACGTGGCGCTGCTCGGCGGCTCCACCACCCAGGTGTGCATGTGCCCCACCACGGAACGCGACCTCGCCGACGGCGTCGGCCCCGCCCGCAGGCTGCTGGAGGCGGGGTCGCCGATCACGCTCGGCACCGACAGCCAGGCGGTCATCGACCTGTTCGAGGAGGCGCGGGCGGTGGAGCTCGACGAGCGGCTCGTCACGGGCGAGCGCGGGCACTGGCCCGCCGAGCAGCTCCTGCACGCCGCGACCGCCGCCGGGCAGGCGTCGCTCGGCTTCCCCGACGCCGGGTGCCTGGTGCCCGGAGCCTGGGCCGACCTCGTATCCGTCCGGCTCGACTCGGTCCGTACGGCAGGCGCGACGAAGACCTCGGCGGTCGAGCTGGCGGTGTTCGCCGCCACCGCCGCCGACGTGCACTCGGTGGTCGCGGGCGGGCGGCGGATCGTGGAGGACGGGCGGCACGTCCTCGGCGACGTCGGCGCGCTGCTGGGGGACGCGATCGCTCCGCTGCACCGGTGAGGTTTGCGCCGCTCACGGCGTGGCGAAGATCAGGAGACGTGGGGCCCATCGGCATGACATCAGTCGTTTTCACGGGGATCGGTCAGCTCTACACGGCGGACCCCGAGCAGGAGGAGATCGAGGACGCGGCGCTGGTCGCGGAGGACGGCCTGGTCCGGTGGATCGGGCGATCCGCCGACGCCCCGGCCGCCGACGAGCGCGTCGACGTGGAGGGCCGCGCCGTCATCCCGGGTTTCGTGGACAGCCACGCGCACCTGGTCTTCGCGGGCGACCGCGCCGGGGAGTTCGCCGCGCGGATGGCAGGCCTGCCCTACACGGCGGGCGGCATCCGCTCGACCGTCGAGGCGACCCGGCGGGCCACCATCCCCGAGCTGGTGTCGACGACGGCGTTGCTGGTGGCGGAGATGGCCATGCAGGGCACCACGACGTTCGAGATCAAGAGCGGGTACGGCCTCACGGTCGAGGACGAGCGCCGCAGCCTGGAGATCGCCCGCCAGTTCACCGAGGAGACGACGTTCCTCGGCGCGCACGTCGTCCCGCCGGGGACGACGGCCGACGACTACGTCAGGCTCGTGACCGGTCCGATGCTCGAGGCGTGCGCGCCGTACGCCAAGTGGGTGGACGTGTTCTGCGAGCGCGGCGCGTTCGGCGAGGAGCACAGCAGAGAGGTGCTCATGGCCGGGCGCAAGGCCGGGCTGCTGATCCGGGTCCACGCCAACCAGCTGGGCGAGGGGCCGGGGGTGCGGCTGGCCTGCGAGATGGGGGCCGCATCCGCCGACCACTGCACCCACCTCACCGCGGCCGACGTGGACGCGCTCGCCTCCAGCGGGGTGGTCGCCACCCTGCTGCCAGGCGCGGAGTTCTCCACCAGGTCGCCCTATCCGGACGCGCGGCGGCTGCTCGACGCGGGCGTCACCGTGGCGCTGGCGACCGACTGCAATCCGGGCTCCTCCTTCACCACCTCGATGGCGTTCTGCGTCGCCCTGGCCGTGCGCGAGATGGGCATGACGCCGCTCGAGGCCGTACGGGCGGCCACCCTCGGTGGCGCGCGGGCGCTGCGGCGCACCGACGTCGGCATGCTGTGCGTCGGGTCCCGCGCGGACCTCGTCATCCTGGAGGCGCCGTCGTACATCCACCTGGCCTACCGGCCGGGAGTGCCGCTGGCGGCGCAGGTGTGGCGGATGGGACGCCGTCTCGTTTGAGGCCGCCGGAGCAGGGTAAACGCCCTTTCTCCCGGTATCGCATCCTCCTTCAGGAGGAAAAGGAAACCGTTCCCGGGTCGTATTCGTTTGGGGAATCTTTGCCATGGACCGGCCGTTGTCCGGGGCAGGGAGCAGGAAGCCGGGGAGCCGTGCCGAGCGGGGCGGACACGCCCGGTTCGCCGGCTCAGGTAGTGCATATCGCGGCGGCGGAACGAGGTGCCATCGGATGGCGACGGGGAATCGGACGCAGGATCAGCACGTCTCGGACCGGGACCTGCTTGGGACGTATCTGGCCGAGATCGGCCGGGTCCCGCTGCTGACCGCTGAGCAGGAGGTCGAGCTGGCCAAGCGCATCGAGGCGGGCCTGTTCGCCGAGCAACTGCTCGACAGCGGGCGGCGCGAGCCGAAGATCGCGGACGCGACCGACGAGGAGCTGGAGCGCATCGCGATCTCGGGGCGGCGGGCGAAGGACGAGTTCATCCAGGCCAACCTGCGCCTCGTGGTGGCGGTCGCGCGGAAGTACTCGGGCCGGGGGATGCCGCTGATCGACCTGGTGCAGGAGGGGAACCTGGGGCTGGTCAGGGCGGTGGAGAAGTTCGACTACCGCAGGGGATACAAGTTCTCGACCTACGCCACCTGGTGGATCCGGCAGTCGGTGGGCCGCTCGATCCACGAGCAGGCGCGGCCGGTGCGCCTGCCCACCCACGCGGGTGAGCAGATGACGAGGCTCATGCGGGTGCGCAGGGACATGCTGGCGGAGTTCGACGCGGAGCCGACCGACGCCGACCTGGCCGAGGTGCTGGAACTGCCGATCGAGCGGGTGCAGGAACTGCGCCGCTGGGCCTCCGACCCGGTCTCCCTCCAGCTCGGCGTGGGCGACGAGGACGAGACCGAGCTCGGTGACATGATCGCCGACGAGACGTGGGCGGACCCCGAGCAGCAGGCCATGGACACGCTGGAGAAGGAACGGCTCGAGCAGTGGCTGACCGGTCTGGACGGCCAGATGCGTGAGATGCTGCGCTGGCGTTACGGCCTGGTGGACGGCCGCGAGCACACCCTCACCGAGGTGGGGGAGCGGTACGGCATCGGCCGCGACCGCGCCCGGCGTATCGAGCGCGACGCGCTGGCGCGGCTGCGCAAGATGGCCAGCGCCGCGTAGCCCGCCCCCGGAACACGCCCCGGAACACGCCACGTAACACACCCGGTAACACACCCGGTAACACGCCCCGTAACAACGCCACGGAACCCGCCGCGCAACACGCGGTCCCGGCGATCGCCGGTGACTCCGCCGTGACGACGCGCACCCCCTGGGGTGCGCGTTTTGTCATTTAGCGCATATCCGAAACCAGTCCGAAACACGTCGGCAGGGAGATTCACACATGTGAAACACACATGGTCGTGGGCTGAAACGGTGGAAGAACACGCTGTCGCCAACGTCAGTGCGCCAGCCGGCCAATGGTGACCCCGGGCGAAGCCACTGAGGGAGTGATAACCGGCCACACGCCAAATTGTAAGGAGGGCCGAGTCGGTGAAGATCGATACCGGCACCACCGCCTGGATGATCACGGCCACCGCACTGGTGCTGCTGATGACCCCCGGGCTCGCGTTCTTCTACGGGGGCATGACCAGGGCCAAGAGCGTCCTGAACATGATGATGATGTCCTTCGTCAGCATCATCACCATCACCCTCGCCTGGGTACTGTACGGCCACTCGCTGGCCTTTGACGCCTTCGGCGACGGTGACAACTTCATCAACAAGTTCATCGGCGGCGGGGACGCGATAGGTCTGCAGAGCCTCATCGACACGGCCACCGCCGACGACGGCAGCGGTATGCCGAGCCTTGTGTTCTCGGCCTTCCAGCTCACCTTCGCCATCATCACCGTGGCCCTGATCAGCGGCGCCATCGCCGACCGGGCGAAGTTCGGCGCGTGGGTCGTCTTCGGCCTCGCCTGGGCGACGATCGTCTACTTCCCGGTCGCCCACTGGGTCTGGGGCGGCGGCTGGCTGGCGAACCTCGGCATCGAGGACTTCGCCGGAGGCACGGTCGTCCACGTGAACGCGGGCGCCGCCGGTCTCGCCCTCGCGCTGGTGCTCGGCAAGCGCACCGGCTGGCGCAAGGACCCGATGCGGCCGCACAACCTGACGCTGGTCCTGCTCGGCGTGGCCATGCTGTGGTTCGGCTGGTTCGGCTTCAACGCGGGCTCCGAGCTCGCCGTCGACGGCACCGCCGGTCTCGCCTTCATGAACACCCAGGTCGCCACGGCCGCCGCGGCCGGCGCCTGGATCCTCGTGGAGAAGCTGCGTGACGGCCACTCCACCACCCTCGGCGTCGCCTCCGGCGCCGTCGCCGGCCTCGTCGCCATCACCCCCGCCTGTGGCTTCATCGACCCCTGGGCGGCGCTCGTGCTCGGCCTCGTCGCCGGCGCGGCCTGCGCGTACGCGGTGGGCCTGAAGTACCGCCTCGGCTTCGACGACTCCCTCGACGTCGTCGGCGTCCACCTGGTCGGCGGCGCGATCGGCGCCGTCGCCCTCGGCATCATCGCCCGCTACCCCTTCGCGGACGGCCAGAACGAGGGCCTCATCTACGGCGGCCCGCTCTCCCAGCTCGGCGTGCAGGCCCTCGGTCCTGTCGCGGTCGGTCTCTACTCCTTCATCATGGCGTACGTCATCGGGAAGATCATCGACAAGACGATGGGCTTCCGGATCGACCAGGAAGACGAGGTCACCGGCATCGACATCACCACACACGCCGAGACCGGGTACGACCTCGGCACCGTCCACTCCTCCGGAGTGACCTCCGTCAACGGGCCCGTGCCCGCGCCTGCGAAGAAGGTCGACGCATGAAACTCATCACCGCAGTCATCAAGCCGTTCAAACTGGACGACGTGAAGGCCGCCCTGGAGCAGTTCGGAATCAAGGGCATGACGGTGTCCGAGGCCAGCGGCTACGGCCGCCAGCGCGGCCACACCGAGGTCTACCGCGGCGCCGAGTACCAGGTCGACCTGGTGCCCAAGGTCCGGGTCGAGGTGCTCGCCGAGGAGGACGACGCCGAGGACGTCATCGACGTCATCGTGAAGGCGGCCCAGACCGGCAAGATCGGTGACGGCAAGGTCTGGTCGGTCCCGGTGGACACCGTCATGCGGGTCCGCACCGGGGAGCGCGGGCCGGAGGCGCTGTAACCGGATGATGAGAGGGGAGGCTCGCTCGTTCGCCGCGGTTCGCAAGGACCGGGCCGCGGACATCGACAGATGGCTCACCGATCTGTTCCGCACGGCGGCCCTGAGGCCGTACGCGCGGGAGGGGGGATCGGGAGGGAAGGGCGGCCTCTCCGAGGAGCGCGGCCCCGCCGCTCCCCACGGTATCGGCCCCGCGGTCGGCGGCGGGGTCAACGGCACCAACGGGATCGGCGGGATCGCCTTGGTCGCGGTCGGCAGCCTGGGGCGGGGCGAGCTCGCCCCGGGCAGCGACCTCGACCTGGTCCTGCTCCACGACGGCCGTGAGGATGTCGGGAGGATCGCCGACCGCATCTGGTATCCCATCTGGGACTCCGGGATCGGCCTCGACCACTCGGTCCGCACCGTGGAAGAGGCGGTGAAGGTCGCCAGGGAGGACCTGAAAGCGGTGCTCGGCCTGATCCAGGCGCGGCACGTGGTGGGGGACCCCGAACTGACCAGAGCCGCGCGGGAGGCCGTGCTCGCCGAGTGGCGCGCGGACTCCCGGCGCAGGCTCGCCGAGCTGCGGGCCTCGGCCGACAAGCGCGCGGAGGCGAGCGGCGAGCTGGCCTTCCTGCTCGAACCCGACATCAGAGACTCAAGGGGCGGGCTGCGCGACGTGCAGGCGATGCAGGCCGTGGCCGCCGCCTGGGTCGCCTCGGCGCCCGGCCCCCGCGTGCGCGAGGCGTACGAACTGCTGCTGGACATCAGGCACGGCCTGCACCTCGTCACCGCGCGCGGCACCGACCGCCTGGTGCTCCAGGAGCAGGACGCGGTCGCCGGCACGCTGGGCCTGCTGGACGCCGAGGCGCTGATGCGCCGCCTGGCCGAGGCGGGCCGGACCGTCTCCCACGCGTTCGACGCCACCTGGCGCACGGTCGACCGGCTGCTCACCGGTCCCGCGCCCCGGGGTCGCAGGCCCCTCGCCGACGGGGTGGTGGAGCACGGCGGCGAGGTCGTGCTGGCGCGCGGCGTCAGCCCGCGCACCGACCCCACCCTCGTTCTCCGCGCCGCCGCGGCCGCCGCGGAGGCCGGGCTGCCGCTCGCGCCCGCGACGGTCTCCACGCTGGCCGCGCAGTCTCCGCCGCTGCCCGTGCCGTGGCCCCCCGAGGCCCGCGGCGCGCTGGTCGCCCTGCTCGGCGCGGGGCGCGCCGCCGTACCGGTCTGGGAGGAGCTCGACCAGGCGGGGGTGCTCGTGCGGCTCATCCCCGACTGGGAGCGCGTACGGCACCGCCCCCAGCGCAACCCGGTCCACCGCTACACCGTCGACCGGCACCTCATCGAGACCGCCGCGGGGGCGGCCGCGTTCACCCGGGAGGTGTCGCGCCCCGACCTGCTGCTGATCTCCGCGCTGCTGCACGACATCGGCAAGGGCTGGCCGGGCGACCACTCCACCACGGGCGAGATCGTCGCCAGGGACATCGGCACCCGCATGGGCCTGTCCCCGGCGGACGTGGACATCCTCGCGACCGTGGTGCGGCACCACCTGCTGCTGCCGGAGACCGCCACCCGGCGCGACCTGGACGACCCGGTGACGATCTCCCGGGTCGCGGAGGCCGTCGGGTCGAGGCAGGTGCTCGAACTGCTGTCCGCGCTGGCGGTGGCCGACGGCAACGCCACCGGCCCGGCCGCGTGGAACTCCTGGAAGGCGTCCCTGGTGTCCGACCTGGTGCGGCGGGTGCGGTCGGTGCTGTCCGGCACGCCGCCGGCGCCCGCGCCGGTCCTGTCCCCCGAGCAGGCGGCGCTCGCCAGGCACGGCGGCGGCGCGGTGCGGGTGAACGGGAGCGCGGTCACCGTGGTCGCGCCCGACCGGCCGGGCCTGCTGTGGCGGGCCGCCGGGGTGCTCGCGGCGCACCGTATGGCGGTCCGCTCCGCCTCCGCCGCGTCGGCCGGGGCGACGGCGGTGATCGAGTTCGTCGTGGTGCCCGAGTACGGCACGCCGCCGGACCCCGCGACGCTGGAGGCCGACCTGCGGCTCGTGCTGGCCGGGCGGCTGGACATCGAGCAGCGCCTGGCGCGGCGGGCGAGGTCGATGCGGCCCTCCCGGGTGCCGGTCGCGCCGCCCCGCGTCACCCTGCTCGACGACGCGTCCAACACCGCGAGCGTGGTGGAGGTGCGGGCGCACGACAGGCCCGGCCTGCTCTGGCGCATCGGCCGCGCGTTCGGCGAGTGCGGGCTTGACGTACGCGCCGCGCGCGTGGAAACTCTGGGCGCAGAAGCGGTGGATGTCTTCTATGTGGCCGATCGCACGGGCCGTCCCATTCTCGATGAGCAACAGCGTATGCAGGTGCGTGAGCGCGTGCTCGCCGCTCTCAGATGAGAGGCGCCTAACGATCCTCACCTCTTGGTAACAATTCTGGCGCTGCGGCAGGGGTAGGGCCGTTCGCCATCGTGACCTTGTGGTCGAATTGTCCCCGCTTATATAGCTGTGTCACTTCATGCTGTCCAGACGCGTGAAGGCATGCCGAACGATGGCGGGGCCGGTGAGCATGGAGCAGTCGAATACCGATAACCGCAGGCGGCGGAGTCGCCTCTCGCCGCGCAACTGGCGAGTGCCCACACGCCTGACCGCGCTGATCCTCGCTCCCACACTCGTCGCCGTGCTGCTCGCGGGACTCCGCGTCGTCGGCTCGGTCGACAGCCTGACGGCCTACCAGCGGACCAAGTCCGCGGCGGAGTACTCGGTGCACCTGCGGGACCTCGCCGAGCAACTCGCCCTCGAACGCGACCTGTTCGTCTGGGACGGCACAGGCAAGCGCAAGTTCAACATCGACGGGGAGACCGAGGTGACCCGCGCCCAGCAGCGCGCGGCGGTCGACCCGCTGGTCAAGCAGGTCAAGGCCGACATCGAGGACCTGGACGCGGACTACGGCACGCGCGTCGTCGAGCAGGCGCAGCAGCTCCTGAGCCGCATCTCCAGCCTTCCCGGCATCCGTGACAACGGCGTGGCCGAGGACTACAGCGCGTTGATCGCCAACATCCTGCGGCTGCAGGACGAACTCGGCAACAACGACGACAACGCCTCGATCGTCGGCAACATCCGAGCGCTCAACGCTCTCGCCCACGCCAAGGAGGAGGCGGCCCTGCAGCGGGCCATCCTCACCCGTGAGCTGCTGGAGCGCAGCCAGGTCTTCACCACGTTCGAGCTGCAGGACTTCCTGGCCTCCCAGTCGCGTCAGCAGAGCTACCTCGCGACGTTCTACACGGAGGCCCCGCCGGCCGAGGCGAGCCGTCTGGTCACCCTCTTCGCCGACAAGAGCGTGGTCAACAGCGAGCTCACCAAGTCGTGGGCGCTCACGCTCGGCCTGCACAACCAGTCCCTCAGCCGCTACCAGGGCAGGGACAGGACGGCCGAGCAGTGGTTCCAGGACAGCACCAAGGGGATCCAGCAGATGGCGGCCGTCGAGGGACGCGTCTCCGGCCTGGTGCAGGACCGCGCCCGCGAGCTGCAGTCGGCCGAGCAGCGCAACGCGCTCATCGCCGGCGCCCTGATCCTCGCGCTCCTCGTGCTCGTGCTCGCCACGACCGTGCTCATCGCGCGGTCTATGGTCTCGCCGCTGCGCCGCCTGCGGGCGGAGGCGCTCGACATCGCCGGGCGCAGGCTGCCGGAGAGCGTGCGGCGGATGCGCGAGTCCGACGACCTCGAGCGTGAGACCCACGTGCAGCCGATCGCCGTCGACAGCAGCGACGAGATCGGTGAGGTGGCGCAGGCCTTCGACGAGGTGCACGCGCAGGCCGTGCGCCTCGCCGCCGAGGAGTCCCGCCTGCGCGCCAACGTCAACGCGATGTTCGTGAACCTGTCGCGGCGCACGCAGACGCTGGTGGAGCGGCAGATCTCCCTGATCGACGGCCTGGAGCGGGGCGAGGAGGACGGCGGGCGCCTGGCCGACCTGTTCAAGCTGGACCACCTGGCGACCCGCATGCGCCGCAACAGTGAGAACCTCCTGGTCCTCGCCGGTCACGAGCCGCCACGCAAGCGCAGCCAGCCCGCCCGGCTGGTCGACGTCGTCCGCGCGTCGCTGTCGGAGGTCGAGGACTACGAGCGGGTCGTCGTACGGATCCCCCGTACGATCGCGATCGCCGGGCACGCCGCCAACGACGTCGTCCACCTGCTGGCCGAGCTGGTGGAGAACGCCATCGCCTTCTCGCCGCGCAACACGAAGGTCGTGGTGTCCAGCAGCCCCGTCGAGGGCGGCGCCGTGATGCTCGGCGTCACCGACGCCGGCATCGGCATGTCGCCGGAGGAGCTCGCGGAGATCAACCGCCGGCTCGCGGAGCCGCCCACGATCGACGTGTCGGTGTCGCGCAGGATGGGTCTTTTCGTGGTCGGCCGTCTCGCGTTGCGCCACGGCATCCGGGTGCAGTTGCGCCGGGGTGAGGGCGCGGGCGTCATCGCGATGGTGCTGTTCCCCACCCAGCTCATCGTCGGCCCCGACCAGCCGGCCGTGCCGCGCCCCTCCGCTCCGTCGGGGCAGACGGCGGCCGGGATGCCCACCCGGCAGGCGTTCGCCGGGCCCGACCCGCTCGGGTCCGCGGCGGGGGGCGGTTCCTTCGAACCCTGGAGCCCCGGCAACGGCGCGGGGCCCCGCAGGACCTCGCCGGCCGGCGCGAACGGGCTCAGCGGAGCCGGGGCCGGAGCCGGGTCAGGCGGCGGCAACGGCACGGGCGGGTTCGCCGCGTTCGCCGCGCCGACGCGTGAGGCGCAGGCCCTGCCCGCGGAGAACACGCCTGTGGAGAACTCGCCTATGGAGAACATGCCCGCGGAGAACCCGTTGCCGGGTGGCGCGTTCACCGAGAACTCGGGATCGCATCGGGTTCCGGCCCCCTTCGGGGACCGGCCCGACTCGTCGTGGCCTCCGACGCCCGCCGGGCCCTCGGCGCCGGCCGGGGCCGCGGGCGGGAGCGGTGAGGACCGCGCCGGGCATTCGTGGCCGTCGCTGCCCACAGGACCGACGAGCCTCCCGCGCCGGGGCGCGTCCACCGGACCCACGGCGTTCCCGTCATCGGACACGGGTCCGAGCGCGTTCTCCCCGTCGAGCACGGGTCCGAGCGCCTTCACCCCGTCGGGCACCGGACCGAGCGCGTTCTCCCCGTCGAGCACGGGTCCGAGCGCGTTCTCCCCGTCGAGCACGGGTCCGAGCGCGTTCTCCCCGTCGAGCACGGGTCCGAGCGCGTTCTCCCCATCGGGCACGGGTCCGACGGCGTTCCCGCCGCCGGACGCGTCGTCGTCGACCGGGCCGCGGCCCTCGGCCGAGGACGCACCCCTGGAGCGGGGCGACGAGTTCCTGCCGATCTTCGCCTCGGTCGAGTCCGCGTGGTTCCGCCGTCCCTCGGACACCGGTCCCCAGGCAGCACCGACGGCGCGGTCCGGCGCGGCGGAGGACGAGGAGAGGGCGGGGGAGCGCACCGGGGAGATCGCGAGGGTGCCGGGCGCCGGTCCGGCGTCCGGGCCCGCCCGCCCGCCGGACGGAGGTCCGGGCGGGTGGCGGTCGCGGGCGGACGGCGGCTTCCAGGCCGCGGCGAGCGCCCGGGACCCCCTGCACGGCGGCGTGACCGCGGCGGGCTTGCCGAAGCGCACGCCGAAGGCCAACCTGGTGCCCGGCTCGGTGGGCGCGGACGGCCCCGCGGCCACCTCGCGTCCCCCGGTCTCGCCCGAGGCGGTGCGCAACCGCCTGTCCAGCTTCCAGCAGGGGGTCAGGCGAGGCCGCGCCCAAGCGGCCGGGGGTTTCGAGGAAGGGCCGGCTAAGGAGGAGGAGGGCTCGTGAACGAGCTGAGCGTCGAAGCGCGCAGGTTCGACTGGCTGATCACCGAGTTCGTCGGCAACACGCCCGGTGTGGCGCACGCGGTGGTGGTGTCGTCGGACGGCCTGCGACTGGCCCAATCCGACGGCTTTCCGCCGGACCGCGCCGACCAGCTCGCCGCGGTCGCCGCCGGCCTGCTCAGCCTCACCCTCGGCGCCTCGCGGGTGTTCGAGGGGGGCTCGGTGACGCAGACCGTCGTCGAGATGCAGCGCGGACTGCTGCTCGTGATGGCGATCAGCGACGGCTCCTGCCTGGCAGTCCTCGCCGCTCCGGACTGCGACATGGGCCTGGTGGCCTACCAGATGACCCTGCTCGTGGAGCGGGCGGGGCAGGCGCTCACCCCGGCGCTGCGCGCCGAGCTGCAGACGTCGCGGCGATGACCGGGGGAGAGGGCGATGCGCGATCGTGACGGGGCGGAGGACGAGCCTCTGTTCCGTCCGTACGCCGTCACCGGTGGCCGATCCGAGCCGCGTTACCACATGGCGATGGAAACCCTCGTATCATCGGTGACCTTGAGGAGCGATGACTATTCCCTGCTCTCCCCCGAGCAGGAGTCGATCATGATGCTATGTCGTTCTGTACGATCGGTCGCGGAGATCTCGGCACTGCTCCGGGTCCCGCTCGGCGTGGCACGCGTGCTCATCGCCGACATGGCCGACGAGGGTCTGGTCCGCCTGCACATGCCGCAGCTGAACCAGGGACAGCCAGACCTCAACCTGCTCGAAAGGGTGCTCAGTGGACTACGCAGGCTCTAGCCGTGGTCTTACCTCGACGAAGATCGTCGTGGCGGGCGGGTTCGGCGTCGGGAAGACGACCTTCGTCGGTGCCGTCTCCGAGATTCTGCCTTTGACGACCGAGGCCGTGATGACCGACGCCAGCGCGGGCATCGACGACCTGGGGCTCACGCCGAACAAGACGACCACGACGGTCGCCATGGACTTCGGCCGGCTCTCGCTCGACCAGGACCTCATCCTCTACCTGTTCGGCACGCCGGGTCAGCACCGCTTCTGGTTCATGTGGGACGACCTCGTCCGCGGTGCCATCGGGGCGGTCGTGCTGGTCGACAGCCGCAGGCTCGCCGACTGCTTCCCGGCGATCGACTACTTCGAGGAGGCGCAGCTTCCCTTCGTGGTCGCGATGAACGGCTGGGAGGGGCACTTCCTCCACTCGGAGGAGGAGGTCCGCGAGGCGCTTTCCCTGCCTCCGCACGTTCCGGTCGTCCGTACGGACGCCCGTTCGCGCGACGCCGTCAAGTCCACGCTCATCAGCCTGGTCGAGTACGTGCTGACCGTGCGGGCCGCGTACGGCAGGCCATACTAAGGCCGCGGGAGACATGTCCTCCGCGGACGTCGCCCCGTCAAGGGGTCCGGCGAGGGCGGTGCCCCTGAGGGTGCCGCCCTCACGGCGTACGGCGAGTCGCGATGCTTCCATCTGGATACAGCAACGTGACGGGCGGTGTTCTCGGGACACCCGCCTAGCCGGCAAGGCAGAATTCGGTATTGATGCCGACCCGATATTTAATCAAATAACAGCATCTAGATGCCTGTCTAGGCTGTTTGTGCACGGGTGTTCGGTTGGCCTCCCTGGTGTCGGTGTGCTGCAATTACCCTCGCCTGCAGGACGTCTCGCACGTCACGCCAGCCCCACCCGTGCTGAGACACTTCCCCCTGTGCGCACATACGGCGAGAGGTTGCAAAGCCTGTGACGACACAAGACCCCCGGACCGACCAGAGCCCCGGGACCGGGGTTCCGGCTGAGCAGGAGCCCGATGAGGGGAGCCGTTTCCTGCTGCGCAACTGGCGCGTGCGCTCCAGGCTTGTGGCCCTGATCCTCATCCCCACCGCGGCGGCGCTGCTGCTCGGCGGCCTTCGGGTCGTCACCTCGGTGAACACGGCGGCCGAGTACCAGCAGACCAGTGACCTGGCCCGGCTCGTGGACAAGGTCGGGAACCTCACCCACGAACTGCAGTCGGAACGCGACCGGGCCGCGTGGAACGCCACCATCGGCCGCCCGGCGAAGGCGACAGCCGCGGTCAAGGCGCAGATCATCCTGACGAACAAGGCGGCCACCGCCGTGCGCGACCTCATGAACGAGGTCAGGTCGAAGGTGGGCGACCGCGGCGCCGTCCAGATCGAGCACATCCTCGGAAAGCTCGACGGCGTGGAGTCCCTGCGTGGTCAGGCGATGGAGGGGAACCTGCTCCCCAGAGCGATCCTGGACCAGTACGGCCTCGTCATCGACACGCTGCTGGCCCTCCAGGACGACCTGGCCAAGAGCACGCAGGACGACAGGCTCGCCGCCTCGGCCGTCACGCTGGCCGCGCTCGCCCGCGCCAAGGAGAACGCCTCCCAGCAGCGCGGCATGCTGACCACGGTGCTGCCGGTCGACCGCTTCGAGCAGGCCCAGCTGCAGAACTTCCTCGGCGCCGTGTCCGCACAGGAGAGCGAACTGCGGGCCTTCCGCAAGAGCGCCACCCCGGCGGAGCGGGCCGACTACGACAACACGGTCACCGGCGGCAAGGTCGACCAGGCGGAGTTCATCCGCACGCTGGTGCTCGACCGCGCCAACGCGGGCTTCCCGCTCAAGGGCCTCGACCTGTCGGTACGCGACGACACCCGCCTCTGGTACGACGCGATGTCGCAGCCCATCAACCGGATGCGTACCGTCGAGGCCAAGCTGACCTCCTCGATCGTGTCGCGGAGCCAGTCGCTCAAGGACGACGAGCAGCAGCGCGCCATCATCGTGGCCGTCGCGGTCGCCCTCCTGCTGATCGCGGTGTTGCTCGTCACCACCGGCGTGGCCCGCTCGCTCGTACGCCCGCTGCGACGGCTGCGCAGCGAGGCCCTGGAGATCGCGGGCAGCCGACTTCCCGACACGGTCCAGAAGCTGCGGGAGGCCGGCGACGCCGCCGAGGTCCCGCCGATCACTCCGATCCGGGTCATCGGCCGCGACGAGATCGGCGAAGTCGCGCGGGCCTTCGACGAGGTCCACCGCGAGGCGATCCGGCTGGCGGGCGACGAGGCCCGGCTGCGCAGCAACGTCAACGCGATGTTCGTGAACCTGTCGCGGCGCACGCAGACGCTGGTGGAACGCCAGCTGTCCCTGATCGACGGCCTGGAGCAGGGTGAGCAGGACGAGCAGCGGCTCGGGAACCTGTTCAAGCTCGACCACCTGGCGACCCGCATGCGCCGCAACAGTGAGAACCTCCTGGTCCTCGCCGGCCAGGAGCCCTCGCGCCGCTGGGGCCAGCCGGTGCCCATCGTCGACGTGGTGCGCGCCTCCCTGTCGGAGGTCGAGAACTACGAGCGCGTCGACCTCCAGGTGCAGCCGGGCGCGTCGGTCGTCGGCCAGTCGGTCAACGACGTCGTCCACCTCGTGGCCGAGCTGGTGGAGAACGCCATCTCCTTCTCGCCGCGCGACACGAAGGTCCTGGTGTCGAGCAACCGCATCGACGGCGGCGGCCTCATCATCTCCGTCAGCGACCAGGGCATCGGCATGACGCCCGAGGAGCTCGCCCAGACCAACTACCGGCTCGCCAACCCGCCGGTCGTGGACGTGTCGGTGTCCCGCCGCATGGGCCTGTTCGTGGTCGGCCGCCTGGCGCTGCGCCACGGCATCCGGGTGCAGCTGCGCCAGCAGGACACCGGTGGCCTGACGGCCATGGTGCTGCTGCCCGAGGCGCTGCTGGCCCACGCGGGCCCGGCGTTCCCCGGCGTGCCCGGCATGCCGCAGCCCGAGCTGACCAGCCCGATGCCGGCAGTCGGGGCCGGGCCGCAGTTCGGCGGCGCCTCCGTGTTCGGCGGCGCGCCGGCCCTCGCCAGCCCGACGCCGTTCGAGAACCCGTCGCGTTCCCCCGTGTTCGGCGCGGACGCGCCGGGCGTCGGCACTCCCGGCGCCGACCCCTTCGAGCGCGGGCCGTTCGAGTCCTTCCCGCGGGAGACGGTCGGTTTCGATCCCGACCCGTTCGCCCGCAACCCCTTCGAGCCGCCGCAGGGCCGTGGCGCCGACAGTGGCGCGTTCGCGCGCAACCCGTTCGAGACGGGCGCGTCCGGGCGGCCGGGCGAGACCGATCCGTTCGCGCGCAACCCCTTCGACACCGGCGGCTTCGGTGGTGGGCAGGGCGGGCAGTCCGACGCGTTCGCCCGCAGTCCCTTCGAGTCGGGGCCGTTCGACCGGGCGGCCTTCGACAAGACGCCGTTCGAGAAGACGTCCGCCGAGCGGGACCCGTTCGAGACGACGAACTTCGACTCCGGGCCCTTCGAGGCCAGCCCCTTCGACACCAACCCCTTCAGCAGGGGCCATGTCGGGGAGGCCCCGGTGGACACGCCGTGGCCCGGCCACCTGCCCCCGCCGGGTGGAGCCTCCTGGCCGGGCACCCCGCACGACACCGGCTCCGGCTGGACCGGGCGGACCGGTCGCGGCGGCTTCGAGGGCGACGACAACACCGGCCCGCTGCCGGTGGTGCGGACATCGCCGCTGGAGTCGGAGGAGGAGTTCCTCCCGATCTTCGCCGCGGTGGAGTCGGACTGGTTCAAGAAGGCCGACGTCCCGTCGGACAAGAACGACGCCGACGGCGAGACCGGCGGCACGGACTCCAGGTCCTGGTCCTCCCCGGCGGACGTCGGCTGGCAGGCGGCCAAGGCGGCCAGCGAGCCGGCTCTGGGCGGGGTCACCTCGTCCGGCCTGCCCAAGCGGGTGCCGAAGGCCAACCTGGTGCCCGGCTCGGCCACCGCTTCCGCCGCCCCCTCGGCGGAGCCCGCCCAGGCGGCGGCGGCCTCTCCGCCGCCGCCCCCGCCGGTGCTCTCGCCCGAGCGGGTGCGCAGCAGGCTCTCCAGCTTCCAGCAGGGCATCCGGCAGGGACGGGCGGTCGCCCGCGGGGAGGCCGATGGGGACCAGGGATATCCCGGGGCGGCGTCCCTGGGCACGCCCGATGCCCAGGACACTGAGAAGGAGGACTGATGAGGGAAATGAGCCAGGCCGCACGCGGCATCAACTGGTTGATCACGGACTTCGTGAACAACGTGCCGGGTGTGGCGCACACCGTGGTGGTGTCGGCGGACGGGTTGCCTCTGGCGTTCTCGGACGGCTTTCCGAAGGACCGGGCGGATCAGCTGGCGGCGGTGGCGGCCGGGTTGATCAGTTTGACGCAGGGTGCGTCGCGGGTGTTCGAGGGTGGCCCGGTGACGCAGACGGTGGTGGAGATGCAGCGGGGGTTGTTGCTGATCATGTCGATCAGTGACGGTTCCTGTCTGGCGGTGCTGGCGGCGGCGGACTCGGATTTGGGTCTGGTGGCCTATCAGATGACGTTGCTGGTGGAGCGGGCGGGTCAGGTTCTCACTCCCGCGGTCCGCGCCGAGCTCCAGGCGTCCCACCCGCGGTGACGCGGCCTCCGTGAAACGCGGAACGTGGTGGAGGACAGTCGGGGGAAGACGCCCTGAGAACGGAGCGGCCGGCCGGCCGCCGGGTTCCGGAGCGAGAGCGAGAAGGTCAGGAGGACGCTGTGGCAGGCGGCGGCTGGAACAACGAGACCTATCGGCCGGCGGACAACGCCCACCGGCAGTACGGCGGCACGAACCCCGTCCCGACGCCGGCGCCGGCGCCGGTGGAGCAGAGCTCGCTGGTGCGGCCGTACGCCGTGACCGGCGGGCGCACCGCACCCCGGCTCCAGCTCGCCATGGAGGCACTCGTGTCCTCCGCCACGGTGATGCACCAGGACATTTCCATGCTCACCCCGGAACGCCAGGCGATCAGCACCCTGTGCCGTCAGGTGCGGTCGGTGGCGGAGGTGTCGGCGTTGCTGCGGATTCCGCTGGGTGTGGTTCGTGTGGTGATCGCGGACATGGCGGCGGAGGGGCTGGTGCATGTGCATCAGCCGCAGTT
>NZ_JABBWV010000008.1 GCF_012999535.1 Microbispora sp. H11081 | reverse complement strand
CGATCGGGGGACGAGTGGCTGGCCAGGCCGGGCAGCGTCGGCCGGCCCGACCTCACCGAGATCCGGATACTCGACGACGACGGCGCCGAGGTCCCGCCCGGCACGGTCGGCACCGTCTACATGCGCAGGACGGACTACATGCGCAGGACGGACGTCGAGGGGCCGACGTTCCACTACGTGGGCGCCTCCGCCCCGCCCGCGACGCCGGACGGCCTAGTCGCCATGGGCGATCTGGGGTGGCTGGACGAGGAGGGCTACCTCTACCTCGCCGACCGGCGCCTCGACCTGATCGTCACCGGGGGCGCCAACGTCTATCCGGCCGAGGTGGAGTCGGCGATCTCCAGCCATCCGGCCGTACGGGACGTCGCCGTCGTCGGGCTGGCCGACGAGGAGTGGGGGAAGCGGGTGCACGCGGTCGTGGAACTGGCGGCGGGCCACGATCCCGAGCGGGCCCCCGCCGAGCTCGACGCGCACCTGCGGGCCCGCCTGTCCGCCTACAAGGTCCCCAAGACCTACGAGTTCGTGGCCAGGATGCCCCGCGACGAGTCGGGCAAGATCCGCAGGCAGGCGCTGGTCCTCGCGCACGAGGGGAACTCCGATGCGTGAACGGATGCGGGACGTGTACGTCAGCGGGGTCGCCGAGGCGCCGCTGGGCGAGGTCACCGGCCACACGGAGCTGTCCATGGTGGCGCTCGCCGCCCGCGAGGCCCTGGCCGAGGCCGGGCTCGGCCTGAAGGACGTGGACGGGCTCTTCGTCAACTACATGGGCGACATGGGATCGGTGCAGGTCGGCGAGTACCTCGGCATCCAGCCCCGCTACGCCGACTCCACCGACCTGGGCGGCGCCGCCTTCGCCACGTTCGTCCACCACGCCGTGCTCGCGGTCGCCGCGGGCCGCTGCGAGGTGGCGCTGGTCGCCTACGCGTCGCGGCAGCGCAGCCGCAAGGTCCGGCGGCTCGGCGAGGCGCCGGACCCCTACACCCTCGTCGGCCAGTTCCAGGCCCCGCACGGGCTGCCCCGGCGGATCGGCCACTACGCGCTGATCGCGGCCAGGCACATGCACGTGTACGGCACCCGCCCCGAGCACCTGGCCGAGGTCGCGGTCGCCGCCCGCGACTGGGCGCGGCTCAACCCCAAGGCCTGGGCCCGCACGCCGCTGACCATCGACGACGTCCTCTCCTCGCATGATCTCCACGCCGCTGCGCCGGCTGGACTGCTGCCTGGTCACCGACGGCGGCGGCGCGGTGGTCGTCACTAGCCGCGCCGTGGCCGCCGGCGCGGCGAAGCGACCGGTGCGCGTCCTGGGCGCGGGGGAGAGCCACACCCACTGGCAGATATCGCAGATGCCGGACCTCACCGTCTCGGCGGGCGCGGTCTCCGGCAGGGAGGCGTTCGCGATGGCCGGGATCGGCCCCGGAGGACGTGGACTTCACCGAGCCCTACGACTCCTTCACGATCACGCCGCTGCTCGCCTTCAAGGACCTCGGCTTCTGCGGCAAGGGCGAGGGCGGGGAGTTCGTCTCCGGGGGCCGGCTGGGGCCCGGCGGTGAACTGCCCAGAATGACGTCGGGCGGTGGGCTGTCGTACAACCACCCGGGCGCGCTCGGCGTGCAACTGCTGGTCGAGGCGGTCCGCCAGATCCGCGGCGAGGCGGGCGAACGCCAGGTCCCCCGCCACCGCGTCGGCCTGGTCCACGCCGTCGGCGGCTGCTACTCGGCGGCCTCCACCGTGATCCTGGCACAAGACTGAGGAGGCGACCGATGGACGAGGATCCGCTCACCACCTGGTTCTGGCAGGGCACCGCGGACGGCGTACTGCGGGTGCAGCGCTGCGAGGAGTGCGGGCACCACCAGTTCTACCCCCGGCCGTTCTGCCTGCGCTGCGAGTCCGGCCGGGTGGCGCCGGCCGAGACGGCGGGCACCGGGACCCTCTATTCGTTCACCGTCGTGCACGTGAGCACGGGTCTCGGCGTGCCGCCCCCGTACGCGGTCGGCCTGGTCGACCTGGACGAGGGCCCCCGGCTGCTCGCGCGGCTGGACGGGCTCGACCACGCGATCGGCGACCGGGTCACGGTGCGATGGCAGGACGGGAGCCCCCATCCGGTCTTCTGTCCGGCTGGCCGCCCAGCTTCGCGGTGACGCGGGCGGCGGTTTCCATGATGATGCCGGGGAGATCGCGCGACAGGCGCGGTCTCACCCGGTAGGAGGGCCCGACGAGGCCCAGAGCGGCGACGACGCCACCGGTGTGGTTCCAGATGGGCACCCCGATGGCGTCGGCGCCGATCACGTGTTCCTCCCGCACGGTCGCGTAGCCGCGCTGTCTGATCTCCTCGACGGCGCGGCGCAGCTCGTCCGGCGTCAGCGTGTGCTCGGTGAACCGCTCGACGGGCTGCTCGGTGAAGTACGCCTCCCTGTCCTCCGGGCTGAGGAACGCGAGCAGCACCTTGGCCGCGCCGCCGGCGTGCAGCGGTAACACGACCCCGGGTTCGAGGACTCCCCGGATCAGTTCCGGGCTTTCGATCACGTCGAGGCACAGCGCCCTGGACTTGCCCTGCGCGACGAGAAGATAGGCGGTCTCGCCGGTCTCCGCGCACAGCGCTTCGAGCTCCGGCCGGGCCGCCGCCTTCAGCAGGTCGTGTCCGTGCGTGGCGGTCGACGCGAGCTCGAAGACGCGCATGCCCAGGGTGTAGCCGTCCTCTACGCGCAGGACGAAGCCCTTGTCCTCCATCGTTCGCAGCAGGCGGAAAACCTGGTTCTTCGTCATGCCGAGCCGCCGGGAGAGCTCGGCCATGCCGAACGTGTGCGGTGGTGCCTCGAACGCCCCCAGGAGGTCCAGCGCACTCGCGACCGCCTCGACCGTGTAGACCGTGCGTGGTCGCGCCGTTTCCGATGCCATTGAGGTGCCCTTCCGGGTCTGTCTGGGATCTGTGTGGAATATCTGCGGCAAGCCCGCGATGCCCGGGGCGGCGGGTGGCCGCCCCGGGCATCACGGCGGAAGAGAACGCTACGTGACGGCATCCGTCCGGCTGATGTCGACGACATCGCCCACTGGCTGCCACTGCTCCCCGTCGAACTGCGAGATCTGGTACTGGTTCACAAGCCGTCCCCCTGCGCCGCCGTTGAGACGGACGCCCGGCAGCAGCGTATCCAGTGCAAGATCCGTCGTACTGTCTATCGCCTCGACGAGGGCCGCGCGAGTGGGGCTCTTCATCCGCTTCAGCGCGTCGGCGAACGCCTGACCGGCGGCGTACCCGAACAGAGCCTTGTCGTCGGCGGGCTTGACGTCCGAGGCGTGCTTGGTGATGACCTCACGGTAGCGCGTGATGGCGGGGTCGTCCGCCCACCGGGCGTCCGCCGGGTCCTTGGCCCACTGCGTGGAGTAGAAGCCCTTCACGTTGTCCAGCCCGGCCGGTTCGAGGATGGCGGTGCGCGAGCTGTTGAGCGCCTGGACGAACCAGATCGGCTTCCAGCCGATCTGCTTGAGATACTTCGGCGCGGAGACGCCCTGCAGGCCGGCGAGGTTGCTGATGACCGCCGTCACGCCGGCGTCCTTGAGCTCCAGGAGCTGCGCGCTGACGTCCGGGTTCGCCACGTCGTAGCTGACGACCTTCACGAGCTGGGCCTCGCGGTCGGCGCCGAGCGCCTTCTTGATGCCCGTGACGTAGTCGGCGGTGAGCTCGTTGTTCAGCGCGATCACGCCGATCTTCGCCTGGGCGTCCTTCTCCAGGATGAACCGGGTCGCCAGGAACCCCTAGTAGGCGTGGCGGTGGCGCGGCGCAGCCGGCGGATCAGCGGCCGCACGGCCTGGGGAAGGCTCGCGAGTCCGTCCGGCCGCAGGTAGAGGACGAGCAGGACCGCGGCGGCGAACGTGAACTGCGGCAGGCTGCGGGGCAGCGTCGCGGCGATCGCGGGGTCTTCGTCGCCGGCGTCGTGCTCCGCGACGGGCAGCGCGTGCTCGACGAGGTCCCCCCGGCGGCCCGGGCCGTGCTGGAGGAAGCCATGGCCCGCGGGGAGACCGCTTATCTGCCCCCCCTTCGACGCGGTGCGCGCCTCCTTCTTCCCGATGGTGACGTACGACGTCGCGCGGGACCTCTATCGCAGGCACTGGAGGCCGCAACCCCTGGCGCCGCTGCTCGACCCTGTGCCCCTGCCCACCTTCCACCGGCTCGGGCTGCCCACCGCCTACCTTGTCGGCACCAGTGACGTCCGCGGCACGCGACCCGAGGAGGACTGGCACCCTACTTCTCCTCGCGCCTGCCGGGCACCCGGGTCGTCCGTTTCCCCGGAGACCACGAGGTCATGCTGACCGCTCCGCGGGTCCTCGCCGCCCGGCTCGCCGACGTCTGACCTTCGGAGAGCCACGAGGCGGGGTCCGGCGTGATCACCGCGGTCCGCGCCGGGCTGCCCATCGCGTGACATCGTGCTGTCCTCGGCCCTTTGTCCCAGGGGTGCCGTGAAACATCTGTTGCATATGAGGAATACTTGGGCACCGGGGGGCAGGGGGGTCTTTCTGGCGGGGGTTCCTCCGCGACAAGAGAGGTGTGCTGTGCAATGACCGCGACCGCTACCGAGCGCCGCAGTACCGACGGGCTTGGCTACCCATGGCCGGACGACCGCTATGAGGTCAGGTGCGACAGGGAGAGCCCGTTCACCGGTAGCCGCGACCGCTACCACTACGCGAAGAACGCCGTGGAGTCGGCGAAGGCGCTGGAGAGAGCGGGGCTCGCTCGCCGTGTGGTGGTCGTCAGGCTGGCCGACGAGACCGTCATCTACGACCGCGTCGGCGACGTCAACCTGCCTCCCGAGTTGTGGTGACCGGCCCGGCACGGCGTGACCTGCCCGGCCGCCTCATGTTCAGGTGAAGAAGACGAAGATCCCCCGGGACGGCTGTCCCGGGGGATCTTCGCTGTGTGACACGGGTTGGTGCACCGCCTTCCCCGAAGAGGGGTCCGTCCGGGGAAGGCGGGCGACTTGGGCGAGCCCGGGAGCGCGGGCTACGCGGGAGTGCAGGTAAGGGCCGAGGGGGCGGTGCCCGAGCCGTTGCCGGTGAAGCCGAAGCTCGTACTGGCGCCGGAGCCCAGGTTGCCGTTCCAGGACAGGTTCTGCACCGTGACGTTCGACCCGCTCTGGCTGACGGTGCCGCTCCACAACTGGGTGATGGTCTGGCCGCTCGGGAACGACCACCCCACCGTCCACCCGGAGATGGCCGTGCTGCCGGAGTTGCTCACGGTGACGTCCGCCTGGAAGCCGCCGGGCCACGAGTTGGTGACCTTGTACGTGGCCGTGCACGCCTTACCCGTGATGGGCGAAGGGCTGGGCGACGGTGAAGGTGACGGCGAAGGCGACGGGCTGGGCGAAGGTGAAGGCGACGGTGACGGTGAAGGCGACGGCGAGGCGGAAGGACTGGCCGACGGCGACGGCGACGGGCTGGGGGACGGGGAGACCGAGGGGCTGGGGGACGGCGAAGGCTCGGTGCCCGGCGCGTTGCCCCAGATCTTGGTGGACCCCGAGTACAGCGTCATGTTCTGCACCGTCACCGGCGTGGACGGCGTGGTGGACACCCCGGTGAACGACCAGTCGTTCGACGGGTCCCACGTGCCCGCGCTGGCGATGCGGAACTGCACCTCGCGCCGCGACTCCGACTGTCCCTGCGGGGCGATGACCTGGCCGGAGCAGTCGATCGTGACGTAGTAGACCTTGCCCGAGAACTGCGTCGGCCCGGTCGGCGGCTTGCACTGGTTGTAGTTCGCCGTCAGGGTGATCTGGCTCGGTGTGGTGTCGCCGTCGAGGGTGAAGTAGTAGCGGAACGACCCGTCGGTCAGCGCGCGGGCGGGCCAGGCCGAGTGGTTGTAGACCATCGTCTTGATCTCGGTGAAGTTCTGGCCGCTGGCGTTGAGCGCCGCCTGGAGGTAGATCTCCGGGCCGTCGGGGGTCTCCGCGACCGGGAAGTTCGCCAGCGGCGTGCCGCCGTACTCCTTGTACAGCCGGACCAGCGCGCTGGTGAAGCCGGCGTTGTAGTCGGTGGCGACCTCGTTCATCGTGTAGTCGGCCCGGCTGTCGGTGTAGGAGTCGTCCGGTGACTTGGGACCGCCGACCAGCGCGCCGTACAGGATGTGGCGGCTCTGCGCGGGCTCGCCGTTCAGGTTGTTGGTCCAGGTGCCGTGCGCGGTCCGGTGATGCGGGTTACGCGGCGGGTTGCTGCCGAAGCCGACCACATAGGACGACTTGCGTGGGTTGTCGCCGAGCGCGTAGTTGATCTGCCGGACGGCGAAGTCGTGGTAGCGCGCCTTGCGGGTGGAGTCGGTCAGCCAGTCGCTGTAGACGAGCGCCACGAAGGAGGTGTTCGCGGCGTAACGCAGCGAGCCCCACGTGTCGAGCACGGCCTGGCCGCCGGGGGAGTAGTTCACCCGCTGGCCGTTGACACCGACCGTCCAGAAGTCGAGCCAGCGGTTGGCGTCGTCGACGTACTGCTGCTTGCCGGTCAGCTTCGCCAGCAGCGCGTAACAGCCGTACGACTTGTCGTCCCAGGCGATCGTCCACTTGTACGACTTGGTCGTCGACTGCGACTCGGTCCCGAGGTTGGCGTAGTACGACTCGGCCTTCGCGAGGTAGGAGGCGTCCTGGGTGGCCCGGTAGAGCCAGATGGCGCCCCACACCAGTTCGTCGTTGTAGCCGCTCCAGGACTTGTAGAAGTTGGCGGCGTCGGTGATGCAGTCGCTGTACTTGCCCCGCACCGTGTCGGCGAACGAGTAAAGCTGCTTGGCGTGCGTGAGCAGCTTGTCGGCGTACGTCGGGTCGGTCGGCCGGAAGACCATGGAGGACGCCGCCATCGCGGCCGCGGTCTCCCCGGCGAGGTCGGACCCGCCGCACGAGGAGTCGATCTTGTACGAGGGCCTGCTCATCGGCAGCACCTCGGCCGCCCCCCACCAGGCGTGGTCGGGGTTGCCGCTGCCCACCTGCCCGTACAGGACGTTGGGGGAGGGGTGCGCCTTGACGAAGTAGTCGTTGACGAACCGCAGGTTGTTCAGCAGGTAGGTGAGCTGCCCCGACGACGCGTAGGCGTCGCGGTACTCGACCGCGCCCCACGCGAGCATCGTGGTGCTCGCCGCCATCGGCAGGCCGAACTTCACGTGGTCGCCGGCGTCGTACCAGCCGCCGGTCAGGTCGAGCCCGACGTCCTGGCCGTCGTTCAGGGCGGAGTCGCCACGCCAGGTGACGCGGTTGGTGGACGGCAGCTTGCCGGACTGCTGCGCCTCGTAGAAGAAGAGCGACTTCTGCAACGCCTCGCCGTAGTTGTACGCGGGGGCGGCAGAGGCCGAGGTGGGGACGGCGGCCGGGACGACCGCTGTGGAGACGATCAGCGCCGCCAGCGCCGGGAACGTACGCCGCATGGGGATGTGCCTCGCAAGAGTGGGGGGACGGGGGCGCGGCGGCGGGTCAGGCGCCGCCGCGCCCCGGCATGTTCGGTCGTGTCCCGCAGGGACACTTCCTTGGGGTGCGGTGAAGGGTCAGGCGACACCGCACCCCGGCTCAACGAGACCGGCTCAGCCGTTGGGGAAGAGCAGGCCGTACTGTCCGAGCGCGGTCGCCACGTCGACCTGTGCCCAGAACCGGTGGTAGTGGAAGACCGGCGCGGATCCGCCGTTCAGGTACGACTGGACCTTCGGCCAGTCCGGGTCGTTCTTGAGGAAGGACCGGATGGAGATGAAGGTCGAGTTGCTGTTGATCGTGTCGCCGTTCGGCATCGTGCCGGTCCAGCCGGACGGGACGTAGATC
This sequence comes from Microbispora sp. H11081, assembly GCF_012999535.1. Lineage (GTDB taxonomy): Bacteria > Actinomycetota > Actinomycetes > Streptosporangiales > Streptosporangiaceae > Microbispora. Next base: position 276,176 of record NZ_JABBWV010000008.1, on the reverse strand, counting down.
GGGTCGTCGATGCGGTTGTAGTCGGCTTTGGTCTCGGGCACCGAGACGCCCTTGGCGTCCTGGTTGTTCTTCCAGATGCCGTCGAGCAGGGCCTTGGCCGTGTTCTTGGCCTGCGTGTGGTTCGCCTTGGCCGCGTAGAACATCAGCGTCTTGGCGTACGAACCGGCCACACCGACGTCGTTGGTGTAGTCGACGATGGACACGTGCAGACCGGAGTTGGCCGGCGGCATCCCGGTGCCGCTGAAGCTGGAGTCCGGCTGGCCGGTCCACCGCAGCGTCGACGGGATCTGGAAGCTGCCGTCGGCGTTCACCGTGGTGCCGGACAGCGCCCAGGTGACCCACTTGTCGAGGATCGCCTTGGCGTCCGCGTTGCCCGTGGCGTAGTAGAGCTCGGCCACGCGCTCCATCGACCACGCCTGGAAGCCGAACCACTGGTTGGACGGCGGGTCGTGGTAGACCGGCTGCCAGTCGTAGGCCATGCCGAAGAACTTCGGCAGGCTCGACGGCGGGCTGGCGTAGTGGCCCTCCCAGCTGTTGGTCGCACCGCCGGCGATGCCGCCCTCGGCCGACTGCAGCCACTTGTAGAACTGCAGCTGGCGGGTGAGGCTGGTCGACCAGTCGCTGACGGCGGTCGAGCCCTTGGGCTTCAGCGAGTTCACGTTCGACAGCACCCAGGCCGCCATCGGGTTCTGGTAGCCCGAGTGGTTGTGGCTGGAGCCGATGCGCCACGCCCAGCCGGCCGACGTGTCGTACGCGCCGCCCCAGGCGTAGTACCAGGACAGCAGGTAGTTCGACGAGTTCTTGCCGTTGCCCGCCGGGCAGGAGGTGCTGCTGCAGTTGGGCTGCTTGAAGTACTTGTCGTACATCGCGTAGCGCAGGTAGTCGCCCATCTTCGCGGCGTTGGCCACGGAGGTGGAGATCTGCGACTGCTTGCCCTGCTCGGTCGCCCAGGTCAGCGCCCAGTAGGCGGCCTGGACGGCGCGGGCGTCGGCGTCCGGCGCGTTCGTGTACTTCCACTGCTTCGCGTACGAGGAGTCACCCGTGAACAGGTCGAGGTACCCGTTCCTGCCACCGAAGGCGAAGGTGTCGCACGACGGCTGCGGAATCGTCTCGAAGACCGACTCCTCGGGACCGCGCTGGTAGGTGTTGATGTACGCCGGCTTGGTGGTGCCGTCGCCACAGCGGCCGTAGCCGTAGACGTTGTCGACGTCCAGCAGCCAGTGCATGCCGTAGATGTCGGAGGTGCCGTACGCGCTTCTCAGCTCGCTCGCGATCGGGTCGGTGCCGACGCTGACGCCGCTGTCGAGCCGCGAGGGGTAGTTGCTGATCTCGTTCCACTCGCCCGCGTACGTCGCCGGCTTGCTGGCGTCGTACTTGTCGTTGGTGGGCTGGTCGGCGTGCGACGGGATGATGTACTTCTCCATCGACTGCCACGCGGTGTTGAACTTCGTCCAGTCACCCGTGACCTTGCCGTACATCGCCTCCAGCCACAGGTAGTAGCTGTACGCCTCGGAGGTGGTCTCGTGGCCGTGGTCAGGCGCTTCCACGAGGAACGTCTCGACCGAGTGGTACGGCACGCCCTCGGGCGAGAAGTACCCGTTGGCCGGGTCGTGGATCTTGTTGTACATCGCGAGGAAGTTCTGGACGTACTGGCTCGTGCCCGGCGAGGGGCTCGCCGAGGGCGACGCCGACGGAGACGCCGACGGAGACGCGGAGGGCGAGGCCGACGGGGAAGGGCTCGGGCTCGGGCTCGGGGAGGGGCTCGGGCTCGGGGAGGGGCTCGGGCTCGGGCTCGGGGAGGGGCTCGGGCTCGGGCTCGGGGAGGGGCTCACGGTCGCGCCACAGGTCACCCCGTTGATGGAGAACGAGGTGGGCTTGTTGTTGCTCCCGTTCCACGTGCCCTGGAACCCGATGTTGGTCGTCGAACCGGACGGGATGTTTCCGTTCCAGGACATGTTCGTGGCCGTGACGGTGCTGCCGCTCTGGCTCCAGTTGGCCGACCAGCCGTTGGACAGCTGCTGCCCGTTGGGGAAGGTGAACCTGAGCGTCCAGCTGGTGATCGGGTCGCCCAGGTTCTTGATGTCCAGGCTGGCCGTGAAACCGCCCGAGCCGGAACCCCAGGAGTTGAGCGCATACTGGACGTCGCAGGCCACGGCGGCGGACGCTGGGGTCTGCGCCAGCCCGACGAGGAGGCCGCCGCTCACGGTGGCCGCCGCCAACATGGCGAGTGGTCTCCGCGATCGTGGGAGCGCTCCCGTACTAAGAGCTCTCGTTCTCATTTTTGGAGGGTCTCCAACGTGGTTGGGGGTGGGAGCATCGGGCGAAGAAATGCCAGGTAGCGAATCTCACGGCCGATGCGGGCAAAGGTGAATCTGAACCGGTAACATGGGAGCGCTCCCACCACAGGGTGTGGATTGCGCCCCCTCTATGTCAATGACAGGTTGCCGACGCCTCACGCGGCGATCCGGCCGCCCCGTGAGCCGGGGCCCCTTGCTGGCCTTTTGCCGCTCCCTGACAGACCTTCCACGAATTCATAACTGAAACTTTCATCTGTCTCGGCTCCAGGGTTCACCCCGCCGGGGCCGGTGGTTAGGGCCCTCGGCTGCGGGTAGGCGCTCCCCAACCTGGAAGGGAGGCAAGGGCCATGACCATCCAGAAGGAGTCGCCGTCCACGGGCGAACTCGTCCGGCGGCTGTCCGAGGACGTCTCCCGGCTGATCCGCGACGAACTGCGGCTGGCGCGGCTGGAGATGACGCGCAAGGGCAGACGCGCGGGCATGGGCGCGGGACTGCTCGGCGCCGCGGGTGTCGTCGCGTTCTTCGGCGCGGGAGCCCTCGTGGCCACGGCGATCCTGGCCCTCGCGCTGGTGCTGCCCGCCTGGGCCAGCGCCCTGATCATCGGCGTCGCGCTGCTGGCGCTCGCCGGGCTGCTCGCCCTGGTCGGCAAGGAGCAGGTGTCCCGTGCGACGCCGCCCACTCCCGACGAGGCGATGCGCAGCCTCAAAGCGGACATCGACGTCATGAAGGAGAGTGCGCGCAGATGACCGAGACCGAACCCGGAGCGGCCCGGCCTAACGCCGGCGCCGTGGGTGTGCACAGACAGGACGTGTCCGAGCCGGTCACCGAGCCGGAGTCGCTGAACGCCGTGCGGCAGTCGCGGCCCGGCCCCGAGCCCGTCGCCGCGGCCCGGGACACCGGGACCAGGCGCGAGGGCGCGGAGAAGAAGGGGCACGACGAGATCGCCGAGGTCCGCCAGGAGATCGAGAGGACCCGCGATCACCTCGGCGACACCATCGAGGCGCTGGCCGCCAAGGCCGACGTGAAGGCGCGGGCGCAGGAGCGCGTGCACGCGACCGCCGCCGCCGCGCGGGCCAAGGTCGCCGGTGTCACCGGCCGGATGCGCGAGGCCGCGCCGGAGCGGGTGCGCGGTGCCGCGGGCCGGATGCGCGAGGCCACGCCGGAGCGCGTGCGCGGTGCCGCGGGCATGGTCGGGGAGCAGGCGAGGCGCCGGTCCGGGCTGATCGCCGCCGCCGGAGCCGCGGGCACCGCGTTGCTGCTGCTCCGCCGCCTCCCCCGGAGCCAGGGCCGTACGCCGGGGCAGGGCATGCAGGGGATGATCCGTGGGCTCGGCGCGGGCCGGATGGGCGCGGGGACGCGCAGATTCAAGACCTCCGGCACGATCGGCAGGCCGACGGGCGGCTATCGGGTCTTCACCGCCAAGACCAGGCCGACGCGCGGTCATCGGGTCTTCACCGCCAAGACCAGATCCGGTGGCATGGGCCGGCTCTGGACCGGGAACGGGCGGGCGGGGAAGGGGGCGTTCGGCGGCCTTCGCGCGTCGGGCCGCACGCGCATGCCCGGCCTCACCGGCATGTCCGGCCGTAAGCGCACGCCGGGCCTCAAGCGCCTGTCCGGCATGCCGGGTCTCGGGCGCTTGCCGGGCCTCACGCGCATGTCCGGCCGGAAGGCCATGTTCGGCGGGACGGGCAGGTCCGGCCGCAGGGCCGTGTTCGGCGGCAGGGGAACGCGGGGCCTGTTGTCCGGCCGTCCCCGCGTGTTCGCCGGCCGGCGGCTGTTCCCGCGGTCACGTCACACGCTCATGCGGAGGTTCGCCCACCGATGACCGACCCCGAGGACGAGCAGGGGCCGCTCGAAAGGCTGTCGCGTCGCGACTGGATCGGAGTCGTCAAACGCACGGCCAAGGAGTTCAAGGAGGACAACGTTCCCGATTGGGCGGCCTCGCTGACGTACTACGCCGTCCTCTCGATCTTCCCCGGGCTGATCGTGCTGGTGTCGATACTGGGCCTGCTGGGCCAGAGCGCCACGGATCCGCTGCTCGGGAACATCAAGTCGCTGACGCCGGGGCCGGTCCAGGAGATGCTGCGGACCGGCCTCGCCAACGTCCAGCAGCACGAGGGCACCGCTGGGGTGTTCGCGATCACCGGTCTGCTGCTCGCGCTGTGGGCGGCCTCCGGCTACATGGGCGCGTTCATCCGGGCGACCAACGCGATCTTCGACATCCGCGAGGGCCGTCCGTTCTGGAAGGTGACGCCACTCAGGGTGGGGCTGACGCTCCTGCTGGTGATCCTCATGGCGGCCTCCGCCATCGCCGTCACCTTCACCGGACGCCTCGCCGAGATCGCCGGAAACGTGATCGGCCTCGGGCCGACGGCGGTCACGGTCTGGGGCGTCGTGAAGTGGCCGGTACTCGTGCTGCTCGCGGCGGGCATGATCACGCTGCTCTACTACGCCGCGCCCAACGTCCGCCACCCCGGCGTGCGGTGGCTGAGCCCCGGCAGCGTCTTCGCCGTCGTGGCCTGGGTGGTGGTGTCCGCCGGTTTCGGGCTGTACGTCGCGCGGTTCGGCTCCTACAACAAGACGTACGGCACGCTCGCGGCCGTGGTCGTCTTCCTCGTCTGGCTGTGGCTGTCGAACATCGTCATCCTCGTCGGCGCCGAACTCGACGCCGAACTCCAGCGCGGCCGCAAGATCGCGGATGGTGAGTCCCCCGCGGAGCCGTACGTCGACCCCCGCGATCCCCCGAAGGACCCCGAACCCGAGGCAGGCCTGGACGAGGCTCCCGCCCGTAGATGAGGCTCCGGCGGGAAGATCCAGAATAGTATTCTGGTGTGACGGTCCATGAAGCCCGCATCGGGCGTTACTACGAGGACTTCGTGGTCGGCGACGTCTACCAGCACCCGCTCGGCCGCACGATCAGCGAGGCCGACAACACCTGGTTCACGCTGCTGACGATGAACACCAACCAGAACCACTTCAACGCGCACTTCGCCGCCGGGTCCCCGGCCGGGAAGATCATCGTGAACTCGGGGCTCTCGGTGGCGATCGTGCTCGGGCTGTCGGTCATCGACGTCAGCCAGACGGCCATGATGAACCTCGGCTGGGAGGAGATCCGGCTGACCCATCCGGTCTTCGTGGGCGACACGCTCTACGCCGAGTCGATGGTGGTGGACAAGCGCGAGTCGAAGTCCCGGCCGTACGCCGGCGTCGTCACCTGCCGGACCCGGGGGCTGAACCAGGACGGCGACGAGGTGATGTCCTGGCGGCGCGCGGTGATGGTCTACAAGCGGGACGCGCCGCACGACAAGGGCTACTTCCCGCGCGCCAAGACCGGCCCGATGGAGGTCTGATGGACTTCGAACTGAACGAGGACCAGCGGCTGTTCCGGCGGACGCTGCGGGAGTTCGTGGACAAGGAGATCGTCCCCGTCGCGCCGGAGTGGGAGCGCACCGGCCGCTACCCGGCGGAGATCGTCGAGCGGTTCGGGCAACTGGGGCTGTTCGGCATCACGATCCCGGAGGAGTACGGCGGGCTGGACCTCGACCGGGTGTCGTTCGCCCTCGTGTTCGAGGAGATCGCCAGGGGCTGGATGGGTGTGGCGGGGGTGCTCGGCTCCCACTCGCTGTCCGCCTGGATGATCGCCAAGTACGGCACCGAGGAGCAGCGCGGCCACTACCTGCCCGATCTCGCGACGGGAGCGCGCCGCACCGGGATCGCGCTGACCGAGCCGGGCGCGGGCACCGACCTGCAGGGCATCGCCACCCGGGCGGTCCGCGACGGCGACCACTACGTCGTCACCGGGACCAAGACGTGGATCACCAACGCGCGGCACGCCGACCCGCTGCCCGTCCTGGTGAAGACCTCGGCCGAGACGCCCGCCCACCGCGGGATGTCGGTGCTGCTGGTGGACGCCGGCAGCGAGGGACTGACCATCAGCCGTGACCTGCCCAAGCTGGGCTACAAGGGCACGGAGACGTGCGAGGTCGTCCTCGACGGCGTGCGCGTGCCGGCGTCCCGGCTGCTCGGCGGCGTGGAGGGCCGCGGCATGCAGCAGGTGCTTTCGGCGCTCGAACTCGGCCGCCTTAACATCGCCGCCCGGGCCGTCGGCGTGGCCCAGTGCGCCTACGAGGCGGCGCTGAACTACGCCCGTGAACGGCACGCGTTCGGGCAGCCGATCGCGGGGTTCCAGGCGATCCAGCTGAAACTGGCCGACATGGCGACCGAGATCCAGGCGGCCAGGCTCATGACGTACTGGGCGGCGACGAGGTCGGAGGCGGGGCCGGTGCGCAGCGAGGCCGCGATGGCGAAGTACTTCGCCTCGGAGGTGGCGCTGCGGGCGACGATGGAGGCGATGCGGATCCACGGCGGGTACGGCTACTCGCAGGAGTTCGTGGTCGAGCGCCTCTACCGGGACGCGCCGCTCATGGCGATCGGCGAGGGCACCAACGACGTGCAGCGGCTGATCATCGCCAGGGCTCTCGTCGAGGGCGACGCCACACTGGGCTGGTGACCGTGGACGGCTGCCTGTTCTGTGAGATCGCGGCGGGGGAGCGCCCCGCCCACGTGGTGCTGGACGACGAGGTCGCGGCGGCCTTCCTCGACGTCCGGCCGGTGTTCAAGGGACACGTGCTCGTCGTCCCGCGCGGCCACGCCGAGACCCTGCCGGACCTGCCGGCGGAATCGGTCGGGCCGTTCTTCGGCCGGGTCCAGGCCGTCACGCGGGCGGTCGAGGCGGGCACCGGCGCGGCCGGCACGTTCGTCGCGATGAACAACCGGATCAGTCAGAGCGTGCCCCACCTGCACGTCCACGTCGTGCCGCGCAACCGCAAGGACGGCCTGCGCGGCTTCTTCTGGCCCCGGGTCAAGTACGACGGCGACGCCGAGATGGAGGACTACGCCGCCCGCATCCGCGAAGCGCTCGACTCCCAGGCCCTGCGGCCGGACGCGTAGGCCGCCTCCCGCCGGGATCCGGCACGTCCGCACCCGACCTTCGAGTTATGAATCTACGTTGTAAAGGTGTCAGCCTGTGGACTTCCTACGGACCCCTGACGAGCGCTTCGCCGAGCTGCCCGGCTTCCCCTTCGAACCCCGCTACGCCGCGGTGACCGGCGGCGCGCGGATGGCGTACGTCGAGGCGGGTCCCGCGGACGGCCCGCCGGTGCTGCTGCTGCACGGCGAGCCGAGCTGGTCGTTCCTCTACCGGCACGTCATGGCCGTGCTGGCCGATGCGGGCTGCCGGGCGGTCGCCCCCGACCTGGTGGGCTTCGGCCGCTCCGACAAGCCGTCCCGCCCGGAGGACCACACGTACGCCCGGCACGTGGAGTGGGTGCGGTCGTTCGCCTTCGACGCGCTCGACCTCCGGCGCGTGACGCTGGTGGGCCAGGACTGGGGCGGGCTGATCGGGCTGCGGCTCGTCGCCGAGCATCCGGACCGGTTCGCCCGGGTCGTCGCCGCCAACACCGGCCTGCCGACCGGTGACATCCCCATGCCCGAGGTGTGGCACCGCTTCAGGGAGGCCGTCGAGAAGGCGCCCGTGCTCGACGTCGCCAGGTTCGTCCAGTCCGGCTGCGTCACCGAACTGCCCGAGCCCGTACGGCGGGCCTACGACGCGCCGTTCCCCTCGGAGGAGTTCAAGGCGGGGCCGCGGGCGATGCCGGGCCTGGTGCCGATCACGCCCGGCGACCCGGCCGCCCCCGCCAACCGCGCCGCGTGGGAGACGCTCACCCGCCTCGACCTGCCGTTCCTCGTCGCGTTCTCCGACCGCGACCCCATCACCGGCGGCATGGCGCCGATCCTGAAGAGGACCATGCGCGGCGCGGCCGGGCTCGACCATCCCGTCATCGCCGGGGCCGGTCACTTCCTGCAGGAGGACGCGGGTCGCGTGTTGGGCGAGGCCGTCGCCGCGTTCGCCCACCGGACACCTGCCTGATAAGCCTGAAAGGGCTGCGACGCGCCCGTCCGGGCGTTCCGGCGCGCGATGACGACCGTTCACCGCCGCGTGAGCGGGCGAGGGGCGGGCGGAAGGTAGGCTCCGGCGGCGTGGAACCGGTCGTCACCGCGCTCGTCGTCGCCGTCCTCGTCGCCGTGCCGGCCGTCGTGCTGTGGCGGGTGCTGCGCGGCCGGCGCGACCTCGGCAGCAGCCCCGCCGAGCGGGCGACCTTCGAGACGCTGCACACCGCGTCGCTGGCCGCGCCGCCGCTGCGCGCCGGGCTCACCCAGGCCGGGGCGCTCAAGGCGTCGCGGCACCTGCGCGAGCTGCTCGGCTCCCCGGCCATCGCCGTCACCAGCGTCGAGGAACTGCTCGTCTACGACGGGGCGGGCGACCACCACGCGGCCGACGCCTTCGAGTACGCCGCGGAGACGCTGAAGGACGGCCGCACCCAGGTGCTCGCGCTCGACTGCGCCCGGCCGGAATGCCCGGTCAGGCAGGCCGTCGTCGTCCCGCTCACCACCGACGACCGCGTCGTCGGCTCGCTCGCGGCGTACGGCGACCACGCCTCGGCCGGGCTCGTGCGGGCGGCGCAGGAGGTCGCTCGGTGGGTGGACTCCCAGCTGGAGCTGGCCGAGCTCGACCGCTCCCGCACCATGCTGATGGAGGCGGAGGTCCGGGCCCTGCGGGCGCAGATCTCGCCCCACTTCATCTACAACTCGCTGACCACCATCGCGTCGTTCGTCCGCACCGACCCGGAGCAGGCCAGGGAGCTGCTGCTGGAGTTCGCCGACTTCACCCGCTACTCCTTCCGGCGGCACGGCGACTTCACCACCCTGGCCGAGGAGCTGCGCTCGATCGACCGCTACCTCACCCTGGAGCGGGCCAGGTTCGGCGACCAGCTCCAGGTCACGCTGCGCATCGCGCCCGAGGTGCTGCCGGTGGCCGTGCCGTTCCTGTGCCTGCAGCCGCTCGTGGAGAACGCCGTACGGCACGGCCTAGAGGCCAAGCCGGGCGTGGGGCGGATCACGATCGTCGCCGAGGACGCGGGCGCGGAGTGCGTCATCACCGTCGAGGACGACGGTGTCGGCATGGACCCGGAACGGCTGCGGCGGGTGCTGGCGGGGGAGGACCGCTCGGGCGCGGGCGGCATCGGCGTGGCCAACGTGGACGAGCGGCTGCGCCAGGTCTACGGCGACGAGTACGGCCTCGTGGTGGAGACGGGCGAGGGTGCAGGCACCAAGGTCGCCGTACGGATTCCCAAGTATCACCCCAGCGTCCAGACCTGACCGGGGATCGTCCGCTCTACTCCTGGCGATTCGAAGAGCTGTGCGTATCCTTCTCGTTACTGTTAGTGTTCGCACTGGTCGGGCCGCCCCTTGCTCGGAGGTTCCAGGCTGATGAGCGTGACAATCGAGTTCGGCCGGCACGGGACCGCGCGCCCGTGGACCCGGGACGACACGCGCGACCTGCCGGAAGGATTCCGGTACGAGATCGAGGACGGAAACCTCCTCGTCAAGAACTCCCCCGCACCCGAGCACCAGTACGTCGCCAACCGGCTCATGCGCCTGCTGAATGACGCGGCCGAGGACGCCGGGCTGGATCTGATCACCATCGGGCCGGTCGACGTCGACGTCCCGGGCCCGTTGTCCGGCTACCGCAGTCCCGATCTGGTCACCGTGCCGGGCAAGCTGGCCGAGGGCGGCTACGACCTGCTCAAGGGGCACGACATCCTGATCGTCACCGAGATCACCGGCAAGGACGCGATCACCCGTGACATGATCACCAAGCGTCAGGTCTACGCGAGCATCGGCATCCCCTTCTACTGGGTGGTCCGCCTCGATCAGCCGGAGCCGCGCCTCCTCGTCTTCGAACTCGCCGCGGGGGAGTATCGCCAGCGTCACGACGTGCGGGTGGGTGAGCCGGTGACGCTCGACGAGCCGTTCCGGGTGACGGTCGACCCCGGGGCGCTGCTCCGCCGCCGTCCGGGCTGACCTCTGCCCGCCGCGATCCGAGCCGTGATGCGGTCGTGATGAGGAGGCGTTGACTTCCGCACGTTCCGGTCATCACTCTCTAATGGATCGGTGGGTGAGAGGGGTGATCGTGAGCGGTCTGCGGGTTCTGGCTGTGGACGACGAGCAGCCCGCGCTGGAGGACGTCGCCTACCTGTTGCGCGCGGACCCCCGCATCGGCGACGTGCTCACCGCCCGCGACGGGGCCGCCGCGCTGCGGCTGCTCGACCGCGCCATCGCGGACGGCAGGCCGGTGGACGCGGTCTTCCTCGACATCCGCATGCGCGGGCTCGACGGGGTGGTGCTGGGGCGGCTGCTGACCCAGTTCACCCGTCCCCCGAAGATCGTGTTCGTGACCGCGTACGAGGCCCACGCGGTGGACGCGTTCGAGCTGAAGGCGGAGGACTACCTCCTCAAGCCCGTACGGCCGGAGCGGCTGTCCGAGGCGATCCGCCGGGTGTGCGGCAGCAGGGGAGAGCCGGGGGAGGGGCCGCAGGCGGACACGATCCCGGTCGAGCTGGGCGGCGTCACCCGGTTCGTGGCCAGCACCGAGGTGCGTTATGTGGAGGCGCAGGGCGACTACGCGCGGCTGCATACGGCGACCGGCAGCCACCTGGTCCGCATCCCGCTCGCCACGCTGGAGGAACGCTGGGCGTCGGCCGGGTTCCTGCGCGTCCACCGCAGCCATCTGGTCGCGGTCAAGCACATCGACGAGCTGCACATCGACTCGGGCAAGTGCGTGGTGCGGGTGGGCGACACCGAGATCCCGGTGAGTCGCCGGCACACCCGGGAGCTGCGCGACCTGCTCGTCCGCCGGGCAAGGAAGGGCCAGGCCCGGTGAGCGCCGCGGAGTCCCCGTGGTGACGGGCAAGCCCCGCAGGGCGGGGGCGGGCGCGCGCGGACAGGGCGAGGCGGCCGCGCCGGGCGGCAAGGCCCGCAGGGTGACGGTGACCAGCCCCCGGACGGCGGCGGCGCGCAGGCCGCGGCACCCGCTCACCCGGGAGATCGACGAGCAGACCCGCCTGGGCGAGGTCTACATGGGCTCCCTGGTGCGGACCCAGTTCCGGCTGGCGTTGTTCGTGTGCACCGTGATGGCCTGCGTCGTGGGTGGTCTGCCGCTGCTGTTCCTGCTGGCCCCGGAGTTGCGCGAGGCCCAGGTGTTCGGGTTGCCGCTGCCGTGGGTGGTGCTGGCCGGGCTGATCTACCCGGCGCTCGTCGTGGGCGCGTGGCTGTACGTGCGGCAGGCCGAGCGCAACGAGCGGGACTTCGCCGAGCTCATGGAGCGCCGGTGAGGATGGCACCCGGGTGAGCCAGATCGCGGCGGTCGTCCTGGTGATGCTGGCGACCGTCCTCGTCGGCGCGTTCGGCATCCGGATGTCCCGCACCACGTCGGACTTCTACGTCGCCTCGCGGACGGTGTCGCCGCTGTGGAACGCCTCGGCGATCGGAGGCGAGTACCTGTCGGCGGCCTCCTTCCTCGGCATCGCGGGGCTGATCCTCACCTTCGGCGCGGACATGCTGTGGCTGCCGGTCGGCTGGACCGGCGGCTACCTCGTGCTGCTCGTGCTGGTGTCGGCGCCGCTGCGGCGGTCGGGGGCCTACACCCTGCCGGACTTCGCCGAGGCGCGGCTGGAGTCGATGGCGGTGCGGCGGCTGTCGAGCGTGCTCGTCGTGCTGATCGGCTGGCTGTATCTCATGCCGCAGTTCCAGAGCGCCGGGCTGGTCTTCCGTACGATCACCGGGGCGCCGCCGTGGGCGGGCAGCCTGCTGGTGGCGGCGGTGGTCGCGACCAACGTGCTGTCGGGCGGCATGCGGTCGATCACCTTCGTCCAGGCCTTCCAGTACTGGCTCAAGCTGACCGCGCTGGCGGTGCCGCTCGCGTTCATGCTCGTGGCCTGGTGGTCAGACGGGACGCCGGGGCTCGCCCCCGGGGACGAGTGGGCGCTGCCGCTGCACGGCCGCGAGCACCCCGTCTACGAGACGTACTCGCTGATCATCGCGACGTTCCTCGGCACGATGGGGCTGCCGCACGTGCTCGTCCGCTTCTACACCAACCCCGACGGCAGGGCCGCCCGCCGCACCACGCTCATCGTGCTGACGCTGCTCGGCGCCTTCTACGTGATGCCCGCCGTGTACGGCTACCTCGGGCACGTCTACGGCATGCCGGAGAGCGACACCGTGGTCCTCGCGCTGCCCGGCCACCTGGTCGGCGGGCCGGTGGGCGACTTCCTGACCGCGCTGGTGACGGCGGGGGCGTTCGCCGCGTTCCTGTCGACGTCGTCGGGGCTGACGGTGTCGGTCGCCGGGGTGATCGCGCAGGACATCCTGCGCGGCGGGGTGCGCGCGTTCCGCGTCGCGACCGTGCTCGCGGTGCTCGTGCCGCTCGCGCTGGCCGGCGCGGCGCGGTCGCTGCCGGTCGCGACCGTGGTGGGGCTGGCGTTCGCCGTGGCCGCCTCGTCGTTCTGCCCGCTGCTCGTGCTCGGCATCTGGTGGCGGAGGCTGACGACGGCCGGCGCGATGGCGGGGCTGCTGGCCGGCGGAGGGCTGGCCTGCGTGGCGGTCGTGGTCACGATCACCGGAGGCCCACACACCGGCTGGGCGGGGTCGCTGCTGGCCCAGCCCGCGGCCTGGACGGTGCCGGTGTCGTTCACGGTCATGGTGGTGGTCTCGCTGCTGACGCCGTCGCGGGTGCCGCGCGGCGTCGCGCGCACCATGGTCCGCCTGCACACGCCGGAGACGCTGAACGTCGACCGAGGCGACTGGCGCCCGCGGTTCATGTAGCCCGCCGTCGTCCGGCGCACGCGGGCCCTCGCCATACTCCCCGGGCGCGACCGCTCGGCGCGTCCAAACGACCATTCGTCGCACGGACGCGCCAGGTGACCGAGCGGGCGGTACGGCTGGGCGACGCGGCGGGCAACGGGGCTCGTCGGCGGGCGCGCCGCGCTCCTACGTTGAAGTGATTCAGATCACTTTGCCGGAGGAGAACTTGTGACCGTCCAGCACGATCCATCGGTTTACGAGCGTATACAAGCGGGTGAGCAGTTCCAGGAGCTGCGCCGTCGCTACCGTTCCTGGGCCTTCCCCATGACCGTCGCCTTCCTGGCGTGGTACCTGCTCTACGTTGTGCTGTCCGGGTTCGCCCGTGACTTCATGGGCGCCAAGCTGTTCGGCAACATCAACGTCGCCCTCGTCTTCGGCGTGCTGCAGTTCGTGTCGACGTTCTTGATCGCCTGGGCGTACTCGCGGCACGCGGCGGCCAAGCTCGACCCGATCGCCGACGAACTGCGGGGCGAGGCCGAGCGCCGCGACGAGGTCGGGGAGGGCGCCAAGTGAGTCACGAGACGCTGTCCACGATCCTCTTTGTCATCTTCGTCGCCGGCACGCTGGCGATCACCTTCTGGGCGAGCCGCAACACCAAGAGCGCGTCGGACTTCTACGCGGGCGGCCGTTCGTTCAGCGGGCTGCAGAACGGCCTGGCGATCGGCGGCGACTACATGTCGGCCGCGTCGTTCCTCGGCATCGCCGGCATCATCGCGCTGTCGGGCTACGACGGCTTCCTCTACTCGATCGGCTTCCTCGTCGCCTGGCTGGTGGCGCTGCTGCTCGTCGCCGAGCTCATGCGCAACTCCGGCAAGTACACGATGGCCGACGTGCTGGCGTTCCGGATGTCGCCGCGCCCGGTCCGTACGGCGGCCGGCGTGTCCACGATCGTCGTGAGCATCTTCTACCTGCTCGCGCAGATGGTCGGCGCGGGCGCGCTCGTCGGTCTGCTGCTCGGCGTGCACTCCGCGGCGGGCAAGGTCTGGACGATCATCGCGGTCGGCCTGCTGATGATCATCTATGTCGTGTTCGGCGGCATGAAGGGCACCACCTGGGTGCAGATCGTCAAGGCCGTCATGCTGATGGTCGGCGCGGCGCTGATCACCCTGCTCGTGCTCGGCAAGTTCGGCTTCAACCTGTCCGGGCTACTCGGCGACGCCGCGGCCGCGAGCGGCAAGGGCGAGGCGTTCCTCAAGCCCGGCCTCAAGTACGGCACCGACGCCCAGGGCGTCTGGGGCAAGATCGACCTGATCAGCCTCGGCCTGGCCCTGGTGCTCGGCACCGCCGGCCTGCCGCACGTGCTCATCCGCTTCTACACGGTCCCGACCGCCAGGGACGCCCGCAAGTCGGTCATGTGGGGCATCGGCATCATCGGCGTGTTCTACCTGCTGACGCTGGTGCTCGGCTTCGGCGCCGCCGCCGTGGTGGGCTCGAAGACGATCGCCGAGGCCGACAAGGCGGGCAACACGGCGGCCCCGCTGCTCGCGCAGCAGGTGGGCCAGGACCTCTTCGGCGACGTCGGCGGCACGGTCCTGCTGGCGGTCATCGCGGCGGTCGCGTTCGCCACGATCCTCGCGGTCGTCGCGGGCCTGACCCTCGCGTCCTCCTCCAGCTTCGCCCACGACCTGTACGCCCATGTGTTCAAGCGGGGTGGCGCCACCGAGCGCCAGGAGGTCGTGGTCGCCCGGATCTCCGCGTTCGTGATCGGCGCGGTCGCGATCGCGCTGAGCATCTTCGCCCAGTCGCTCAACGTGGCCTTCCTCGTCTCGCTGGCCTTCGCGGTCGCCGCGTCGGGCAACCTGCCGGCGATCCTGTACAGCCTGTTCTGGAAGAGGTTCAACACGGCGGGCGCGGTCTCGGCCATCTACGGCGGCCTGGTCTCCGCCGTGGTGCTGGTGATCTTCTCGCCGGTCGTCTCGGGCGCGCCGACGGCGATGTTCCCCGACGCCGACTTCCACCTGATCCCGCTGTCGAACCCGGGCATCTTCTCGATCCCGATCGGCTTCCTGTGCGGCTACCTCGGCACGATCCTGAGCAAGGAGCACAACGCGGAGAAGTACGCCGAGATCGAGGTCCGCGCGCTGACCGGGCTCGGCGCCGAGAAGGCCAGCAGCCACTGACACCCGTTTCCGGCCGTACGTCCGGCCTCCCGGCGGCGCCGTCCATCGCCGCCGGGGAGCCGGCCACCCCCTTACGCCCGGCCGTGCGCGCCGCGCCCGCCCACAGCAGCGAGCCGCACGGCCGGGCGTATGCCTGCCCTGTCCCTTACGTCATGGTGTTGGGGCACCCACTCTGGTTATCGTTCGGTCCGTGGACAGCCCTCTCCAGACCGCCAAGGCGTGGTCACGTTCACGTTCGCGGAGAGGGGGGCAGCCGCCCGACGGCGACGCCCGCACCCGCATCCTCGACGCCGCCGAGGAACTGTTCGCGGACGGCGGCTACGAGGCCACGCCGACCGCGCGCATCGCCGAACTGGCCGGCGTGCCCAAGGGCCTGGTCTTCCACTACTTCCCCCGCAAGATCGACGTGCTGATCGCGCTGGTGGACGAGCGCGCCGTGGTGGTCGAGGAGGAGGTCGAGGCGGTCCCCGGCGACGCGGCGGGCGCGTTGTCGCGCCTCGCCCGCAGGCTGCCGCTGCACGCGTCCCCCGCGATGCGCCGCATCCTGTTCCGCGAGGCCGACACCCACCTGTCCGTACGGGAGCGGCTCGGCCGCCTCAACGCCGAGATCATCCACCGGGCCAGGTTCGCGCTGGAACTCGCCCTGCCGGGCGGGCGCGGCGACGCCGCACGGCTGGAGGCCGCCGCCGCGACCTTCGCCGCGGTCCTGCTCTACCAGGAGAGCATCTGCCTGCTCACCGGCCACCACATCGACCCCGACGCGGTCGCGGAGCTGATCGCGGGCGCGCTGCACTGAGGAGGCCCGCACCGACGGGAGGCCGGTCTTCCTCCCGGGTCAGGCGGGCACCATGTCCTGCCGCTCCCGCCGCTCCTCCCCGGGCGGCAAGGAACGCGAGTCCTCGTGGCGGGCCACGCCGTTCTGGGAGCCGTCGAGCAGGGCCAGGAGTTCGTCCATCGCCTCGCGCAGGTGGTCGATCACGCTCCAGACGTCCGGCACCCGGGTGGGGCAGGCGACGACGCCGAAGTCCAGCCGGTCCCCGTAGGACGCGCAGGTGACGCTGAGCCCGCCGGTGGCGTCGGTGACCACCGACAGCGGGTGGTAGGACAGCATGCGGGCGCCGCGGAGATACAACGGCACCCGGGGACCCGGCACGTTCGACACGATGAGGTTGACGCCGGCCCCCGCGACGCCCGCGAGGCGGAACACCACGGGCGTGGCCAGCGCCGCGAAGGCGTTCGGCACCATCGCGCACACGTCGTCCAGCCAGGTGCGGTGGGACACGGCGAAGCGCCGCTTGGCGGTCGCGAGCGCGGAGCGCACGGCAGTCAGCCGCTCCTCGGGGCAGGCGACGTCGGTGGCCAGCGGTGTGATCATCGCCGAGATGCGGTTGCCGACCCGCCCGCTCTCGCGGGACGACCCGTCCGCGCCCTGCGTACGGGACCGCAGGGCCACCGGCACGGCGGCCACGAGCGGCCGGTCGGGCAGCGCGTCGTGGGCGATCAGCCACCGCCGTAGCGCCGAGGCGCACAGCGTCATCACCACGTCGTTCGGGCCCATGCCGAAGGCCCTGGCCACCCTCCTGACCTCCGTCAGCGGCACGGAGCCGAAGGCGACCTCGCGTGCGCCGGAGATCGGGCCGTTGAACGGCGTGCGCGGCGCGGCCAGCGGCGGCGTCTCGGGCAGCGGGCGCGAGTCGCCCGCGAGCGCGCGGGCGGCCTGGGCCACGAGCCGGGCGTCGGGCAGCGCCGCGACCACGGGGATCGTGTCCAGGTCGGCGGCGGCGCGGGCGAGCGAGCAGAACGCCTCCACCGGCTGGACGATCGACCGGGTGACCGCCCCGGCGAGCATCGCGAGCAGGCTGGGAGGCCCAGAAGACGCGGGCTGCGCAGGGGCGGCGGGCGGGTCCACCCGGTGCCCATGCGGGGACGGGTCGAGCAGCGCGGCCAGGATCTCCGAACCGGACACGCCGTCGATCGCGCAGTGGTGCACCTTCATGTAGAGGGCGCAGCGGCCGCCCGCGAGGCCGTGGACGAGGTGCGCCTCCCACAGAGGCCGCGCCCGGTCGAGCCGCCGCGCGTGCACGCCCGCCACGTACGCCGCCAGTTCCCGCTCGCCGCCGGGCGCGGGAAGGATGGTCTCGTGCACGTGCGCGTCGAGGTCCACGTCCGGGTCGTCGAGCCAGTACGGCCGGTCGAGCCCGAAGGGCACGTCGGCCAGCCGCATCCGCAGCGGCGGCACCAGATGGAGCCGCTCGCGCAGCAGGGCGACCAGCGCCTCCCTCGTCAGGGCGCCGGACGGCGAGGTCGACGGGTCGAGCACGGTGACACCCGCCACATGGGCGGCGGTCGTCGCCGACTCGACGCTCAGGAACTGCGCGTCGAGTGCCGTCAACTGGCGCATCTCGTCATCCTCCCGCTCACGCCGCCCCCATCCGCCGCCGGTCGGCGGGCCCGTTTCTCCGCCCGGCTCCGGTCGGCTGTGCCGTCGCCCGGCGGTCGTTCCCGCGTTCGCGGCGAGCCGCGGCGCGCGGCGACCACCCGGCCACGCGCCGCGACCATCATCGCCGCGGACGGTTACCGGCGCATTTCTCCCACGTGCCGCCCGGGGATGTTCAGGCGCGACCGTGACCTGCCCGAGGGACTCCGCGCTCCGCCCGGCTCATGGCTCAAGGGGCGGCCGAGCGGTGTGGTCAGGCCCTGCCCAGGTGGGCCAGCAGGCGGTCGAGGGGCCAGGTGTTGACCACGTCGTCGGGGGTGAGCCAGGCCCGCTGCGCGATGCCGACGCCGAACCTCTGGTGGGCCAGGTGGGGGATCGCGTGGGAGTCGCTGTCGATCGAGAACTTCACGCCGTGGTGACGGGCGAGCCGCACCAGGTCGGAGGGCAGGTCGGCGCGGTCGGGGTAGGAGTCGATCTCCATGATCGTGCCGGTCCTGGCGGCGGCGCGGAACACCGTCTCCCAGTCCGCGTCCACCGGCGGCCGCTTGCCGATCTTCCGGGTCGTCGGGTGGCCGATGACGTGGACGTGCGGGTTCTCGCACGCCGCGATGAAGCGGCGGGTCATCTCCTCCCGCGACTGGGTGAAGTGCGAGTGCACCGACGCGACGCAGACGTCGAAGCCGGCGAGCACCTCGGCCGGCCAGTCGACCGAGCCGTCCGGGGCGATGTTCAGCTCGCTGCCGTGCAGCAACCGCATGGCCGGGTAGCTCTTCTGCAGCTCGGCGATGCGGGCGCGCTGGGCGAGCGCCTTGTCGAGGGTCATCCGCTGCATGACCAGGTCGGGTGCGTGGTCGGTCACCGCGTAGTAGGAGTAGCCGCGCATCGCGGCGGCGGCGACCATGTCCTCCAGCGAGGCGATCCCGTCGGTCAGGTCGGTGTGGGTGTGCAGGTCGCCCCGCAGGTCGTGCAGCTCGACCAGGCGCGGCAGCTCGTCGCGCAGCGCGGCCTCCACCTCGCCGCCGTCCTCGCGCAGCGTGGGAGGCACCCACTGCATGCCGAGCGCGTTGTAGATCTCCTCCTCGGTCTCCGAGGCGATGACGCGGTCGCCGTCGAACAGGCCGTACTCCGACAGCTTCCAGCCCTTCTTGACCGCCATCTCCCGGATGCGGACGTTGTGCTCCTTGCTGCCGGTGAAATAGATCATCGCCGCGCCCCACGACTCGGCGGGGACCAGCCGCAGGTCCACCTGGAGGCCGCGGTCGGTCCTGACCGAGGTCTTCCGCTCGCCCTTCGCGATGACCTCGGTGACATACGGCTGCCGCGCGAACAGCTCCATCAGGGCGGGGTCGCCCACGGCGAGCACGTCGATGTCGCCGATGGTCTCGCTCATCCGGCGCAGCGACCCGGCGAAGGCGATGCGGTCGGCGGGCAGCGACGCGATGACCCGGTCGGCCAGGTCGGCCGCGACGCCGAGGTGGACCCGGCCGCCCGAGCGCTCCATGTGCTCGATGCCCTTAAGCAGGTTCTCCTCTGTCTTGGCGCCGAAGCCGCGCAGGCCGTTCAGGCGGCCGGCCCGGATCGCCTCGGCGAGCGCGGCGGGGGAGTCGACGCCGAGTTCCTGGAACAGGAACAGCGCCTTCTTCGGGCCGAGCGACGGGATCCGGGTCAGCCTGCGGACCCCCTCGGGCACCCGGGCGCGCAGGTCGTCGAGCTGGCGGAAGCTCCCGCGCTCCAGGAACTCCTCGATCTTCTTGGCGATCGCCTCGCCCACGCCGGGGATCGACCGCAGGCTCTCCCCGGTGAGGTCCTCGGGGAAGCCCGCGATGGACTTGGCCGCCCTCTGGTAGCTGCGCACACGGAAGGCGTCCCCGCCGTTCAGCGCGAAGAGCTCGGCGTACTCCTGCAGCGCGGCCGCCGCCTCGTCATTGGCCCGTCCCATGCGTCTCAGGGTAGAAGAAGCGGCAGCGCGCGTTCGAACGAACGCATCCAGTACGCCCAGGTATGCGTGCCGTTTCCGTAGAAATCCGTCGTCACCTTCACTCCGGCCTTCTCGGCGGCCCTGGCGAAGTTCCGGTTCTGCCGCATGATCGCGGCCTCGGTGTGGTCGATCACCCCGTCGCCAGGGCCACCGGGGTCCAGCGGGCCCGGCTCGCCGTCGCCGCTGGACGCGTAGAGGCGCAGGCCCTTCAGCCGCCCGGCCAGGTCGGCGGGATTGTGCTCCGCCCAGGCGCTCGGCTCACCCCACAGGTCCTCGGTGTCCACGCCGTTGTCCGCCATGAACGACCGGTAGCCGCGGACGTCCTCGCGGGTGTCGAGCACCCCGGAGAACGACGCGGCGGCCTCGAACACCCCCGGGTGCCTGGCCGCGTAGGCGAACGCGCCGAGACCGCCCATGGAGAAACCGGCGACCGCGCGGCGCGTGCCGACGCCGTACCTCGGCTCGACCAGGCGGGGCACCTCGGTCATGTGGAACGTCTCCCAGCCGGGGCCGTCGCGCCAGTCGGCGTACCAGCCCATGGAACCGCCCTCGGGGACGACGACGACGGCGTCGAGGCGGGTGGTCAGCCGGGCCACCTCACCGGTCCTGAGCCAGTCCCAGGCGCCGCCCGCGCAGCAGCCGTGCAGCAGGTACAGCCCGCGCCAGCCGGTGGACCCCGGCTTCCAGCCGACGGGCTTCAGCACCCACACAGAGCGCGGCCCGCCCGTCGCCGGGGATTCGATCACCAGTTTGTCCGTCCGCTCGTCCACGGCCTCCTGGGAGACGATCGTGGCCGAGGAGCGGGCGGGGGGCGGCGGCGCGGACTCCGCGGTGCCCTGGCAGCCGGTCGCCAGGGCGACGAGCACGAGCCACGTCGGGATCTTCTTCACAAGAGCTGCATGTCACACCGGTCACCCGCCGTCAACCCTGGAAAAGGGCGCCGCGTAGGAGAACCGCCCACGAGGCGGGGGGACCGGTCGTCCGAAGACCCGGACCTGGAAGTACTTCCCCCACTGCGGCTCGGGGGCCGTCACGCCGTACGTCCGCGAGTGCTCGAAGCCGAAGCGCGAGTAGTACGCGGGGTCGCCGAGCAGCGCGACCAGCGGTTCGCCCAGCGCCTCGGCGGCCCCGAGCACGGCGTGCACGAGCGCGGAGCCCACACCCCGCCGCTGGTGGTCGGGATGCACGGCCAGCGTCCCGAGCCCGAGCACCGGCACGGCGTCCACGTGGGCCCTCGTGCAGACGACGTGGCCCGCGATCCCGCCGCCCGGCGCGGGCGCGACGAGCGACAGCTCCGGCAGCCAGCCGGGGTCGGCGCGCAACTCGTCGAGCAACCTCACCTCGACCGGCGGCCCGTCCGCGCCGCCGTGGCCGGGGACCGCCTGGGTGGGCGCGAACGCGGCGGCGACGACCGCGCGGACGGAATCGACGTCGCCGGGGGTCTCCCGTCGGATCAGCATCCCGCCAGCCTGCCTGCCGCGCCCGCCCGCGGGCAACGCGTTTTCCACCGGGCGTTCCGGTGGTGCCGGAGGCGGCGGGCGGTGGCACTACCCTGCCAGGGGTGAGCCTCGATGTGTCCGTGGTGGTCCGCCACCGCAAGGCCGTGACGTACGGCGTGAACGCGCTGCTCGGCGCGTTGGAGACCGCCAAGGCGGAGTGCGACCTGCGGCTCGGGACCACCCCGGAGGAGACCGCGGCGCACATCGCGGAGAGCCCGGCGGACCGGGTGCTGGTCCTGTGGTCGTTCTACTCGCCCGACGCCGAGGCGATGGCCGCCGAACTGGCCGCCGTGCGCGCCATCGCCGACGATCCCAGGGTCCTGCACATCGCCGGCGGGGTGCACGCCACCGCCGAGCCGCAGCAGGTCCTCGACGCCGGCTGGGATCTCGCCGCGATCGGCGAGGGCGAGCCGACGATCGTCGCGCTGGTCGAGGCGCTGCGCGCGGACCGGCCGCTCACCACCGTGCCCGGCCTGGCGGTGCGCGACGCCGACGGCGTCGCCCTGCGCACGCCGCCCGCCCCGCAACTGCCGCTCGACGCCTTCCCGTCCTTTCCCGACCGGCGCCGCCACTTCGGGCCGATCGAGATCACGCGCGGCTGCGCCTACACGTGCCGCTTCTGCCAGACGCCTTTCATGTTCGGCGGCAGGTTCCGGCACCGCGGCGTGGACAGCGTGCGCGAGCACGTCCGCAAGATGGCGGCCCACGGCCTGCGCGACGTCCGCTTCATCACCCCCACCTCCCTCTCGTACGGCACGCAGGGGACGGAGCCGGCGCTGGACGCCGTGGAGGAACTGCTTGCGGGGGTGAAGGAGGAGCTGCCGGCGAACGGGCGGGTGTTCTTCGGCAGCTTCCCCTCGGAGATCCGCCCCGAGCACGTGACGCCCGAGGCGATGCGGCTGCTCAAGCGATACGTGGCGAACGACAACATCATCATCGGAGCGCAGTCGGGCTCCGACCGCGTGCTGGCCGAGGCCGGGCGCGGCCACGGCAGCGGGCCGGTCCGCGACGCCGTGCGCATCGCCGTGGAGCACGGCTTCCGCCCGAACGTCGACTTCATCTTCGGGCTGCCGGGAGAGTCGCCGGAGGACCAGGACGCGTCGCTGCGGCTCGCCGCCGACCTGGCCGATCTCGGGGCGCGCATCCACACCCACACCTTCATGCCGCTGCCCGGCACGCCGTGGCGGGACGCCGAGCCCGCGTTCATCCCGCTGGACACGATGCGCGAGCTGGACCGGCTCGCCCAGCGCGGCGACGCGTACGGGCACTGGCGCAAGCAGGCCGAGCACGCTGCGCGGCTGGCCGAGACGGCCAAGGCGTACCCGCGCCGCGCCCGGCGCCGCCGCACCACCGACCGCTGACGTCCGCCGCCGGGTGGTGTCCGGCGGAGCCCGGCCCATGCCGCGCGTGGGCGGCATCCGCCGGACGCTTCCCGGCCGAGCCCCGGTAGGGCCCGGCGGGAGGCGTGGCTCAGAACTGCTGCGGCCGGGTCTGGTAGGGCTCCTCCAGGAAGGCGATCTCCTTGTCGGTGAGCTCCAGGTCCACCGCGGCGAGCGCGTCGTCCACGTGGCCGTCCTTGGTGGCGCCCACGATCGGGGCCACCACGGCGGGCCGGCTGAGCAGCCAGGCGAGGGCCACGGTCGCCGGGGCCACGCCGCGGTCGGCCGCCGTCCGCGCCACCCGGTCCAGGATGGCCGCGTCGCCCCCGCCGTACAGCTGCTCCTGCCGGGGGCCGTCGCCGACCTGCCGCGCGGTGTCGGCCTGCGTGCCCGCGCGGGCCAGCAGGCCGCGGGCGAGCGGGCTCCACGGGATGAGCCCCACGCCCTGGTCGGCGCACAGCGGGACCATCTCCCGCTCCTCCTCCCGGTGCAGCAGGTTGTAGTGGTTCTGCATCGAGACGAACCGGGTCCAGCCGCGCTTGTCCGCCGCGTGCTGGGCCTTCGCGAACTGCCAGGCCCACATGCTGGAGGCGCCGATGTAGCGGGCCTTGCCGGCCTTGACGATGTCGTGGAGCGCCTCCATGGTCTCCTCGACGGGTGTCGTCGGGTCCCACCGGTGGATCTGGTAGAGGTCGACGTGGTCGGTGCCGAGGCGGGTGAGGGAGGCGTCGATGGCCGACATGACGTGCTTGCGCGACAGGCCGTAGTCGTTGCGGCCCTCGCCCATCGGGAAGTAGACCTTGGTGGCGAGCACGTAGTCGTCGCGCCGGGGGAAGATCCTCCGCAGCAGCCGTCCGGTGACCTCCTCGCTGACGCCGCCCGAGTAGATGTCCGCGGTGTCGAAGAAGGTCACGCCGCCCTCGGCCGCCCGGCGCACGATGGGCTCGGCCTGCTCCTCGTTCAGGGCCCAGCCGCCCCCCTTGGCCGGCTCTCCGTAGCTCATCATGCCGAGGCAGATCCTGCTGACCTTGAGGCCGGTGGTGCCGAGTCGTCGATATTTCATGTCAGCACCTTATTTCGCCCATCATGTGGCGGGGGAGGGCCGTCGGCTGATCGTCCGGAGGCGTCCGCGGCGGCGAAGTGGCGGGCGAGAGCGAGTCGAACGGCGCCGCCGGCGGCGCGGGATTCGTGGCATCGCGCTTCGTGTGCTAATCTGATTTCAGTTGCAGTTGTGGTACCCATAAAACTTGTGTGCACCTGACGGTATGTAACCTCAGGTGCATTTTTGTTTTCCGGTCTTCTCCGGGTGTGGGCCTATCGCGGCGACGCGGAACCCGCCCGATGCGGGTTTCGGCTTGACACCTGACTAAGGAGATCTCCATGGCTTCTGGCACCGTGAAGTGGTTCAACGCAGAAAAGGGCTTCGGCTTCATCGAGCAGGACGGCGGCGGCGCCGACGTCTTCGCGCACTACTCCAACATCGTCTCCAACGGCGGCTACCGTGAGCTGCGCGAGGGCCAGAAGGTCGCCTTCGACGTCACGCAGGGCCAGAAGGGCCCGCAGGCGGAGAACATCGTCGCCGCCTGACGCCGGCGCGTCACGCGACCGGGGCCCGCGCCGTCAGGGTGTGGGCCCCGGTGTCGCTTCCGGCCGTCCACTACGCCGTGACGGCCTCACAGGGCAGGTTCGCTCTTTCGCGGCACACCGGACGGACCACTGAGGTCCGGGCCGGGCATCAGTCCGCTCCAGCCCGCTGATCGGCATCGCCGCAGCAGCTCATTTCGGCAAGTGCCGATTATTTCGACACACACGAGCCCGGATAGTTCCCTGACGGCTCGTATTTTCCGGTTCGTGCTCGCCATTCTTGTGCCGTTCATGGCGCCTGGATTCACCTGGCACGTGCCGCATCCAGGAAGGTTCTCCATGAACCACGCAACTCGCAAGCACGATCGCTATTCCTCCTCCTCCTCCCGCATGGGCGGCTCCGGCAGGGGCGACCGATTCGGCGGGCAGACGCTGAGCCGTTCCGGCGCACCCGGGCGTTCCGGCGGCGGGCACGGCCGGCGCCCCGCCGGGCTCCAGGGGGAGTTCGCGCTGCCGGTCAGCGTCACCCCGGCCCTGCCGGAGGCCGCGACGTTCGCCGAACTGGGCATGCCGCCCGCGCTGAACAAGACGCTCACCAGCCAGGGTGTGCACGAGCCGTTCCCGATCCAGGCGGCCACGCTGCCGAACTCCCTGGCGGGCCGGGACGTCCTCGGGCGGGGCCGCACCGGGTCGGGCAAGACCCTCGCCTTCGGCCTGGCCCTGCTCGCCCGCACCTTCGGACAGCGCGCGGAGTCGCGGCGGCCGCTGGCCCTGATCCTCGTCCCCACCCGGGAACTGGCCCAGCAGGTCACCGACGCGCTCACTCCGTACGCCCGGTCGCTGCGGCTGCGGATGGCCGCCGTCGTCGGCGGCATGTCGATCGGCCGGCAGGCCGGCGCCCTGCGTGAGGGCGCCGAGGTCGTCGTCGCGACCCCCGGACGGCTCAGGGACCTCATCGAGCGTGGCGACTGCCGCCTCGACCAGGTCGGCATCACCGTGCTGGACGAGGCCGACCAGATGGCCGACATGGGCTTCATGCCGCAGATCACCTACCTCCTCGACCAGGTGCGCCCCTCGGGCCAGCGGATGCTGTTCTCCGCCACGCTGGACCGCAACGTCGACCTGCTGGTGCGCCGCTACCTGACCGATCCCGTGGTCCACTCGGTCGACCCCTCGGCGGGCGCGGTGACCACGATGGAGCACCACGTGCTGCACATCCAGGGCGCCGACAAGCTGGCCACCACTGTGGAGATCGCCGCCCGCGACGGCAGGGTGATCATGTTCCTGGACACCAAGCACGCCGTGGACCGGCTCACCCAGAACCTGCTGGACAGCGGCGTGCGCGCCGCCGCGCTCCACGGGGGCAAGTCCCAGCCCCAGCGCACCCGCACCCTCGCCCAGTTCAAGACCGGTCACGTCACGGTGCTGGTGGCGACCAACGTCGCGGCGCGCGGCATCCACGTCGACAACCTCGACCTCGTCGTCAACGTCGACCCGCCCAGCGACCCCAAGGACTACCTGCACCGCGGCGGCCGCACCGCCCGCGCCGGCGAGTCCGGCAGCGTCGTCACCCTCGTCCTGCCCAACCAGCGCCGTGCGATGGCCCGGTTGATGGCCGACGCCGGGATCGTCCCGCAGACCAGCCAGGTCTGCTCCGGCGAGGCCGAACTCCAGCGCATCACGGGCGCCCAGGCCCCCTCGGGGATCCCCGTGACCATCAGCGCACCGGTCGCGAGCCGCAGGCCGGGACGGAGCACCAGGCGCTACAGATAGCGGTGGACGTGGGGTCACGTCCTGACCGGCCGGGCCCGACCGGGCCCGGCCGCGCTTCGTGACCGCCTCTAGAATCTTGTTCCATGGCGATGTACGTCCCGCTCGGCGAGGGCCGGTACCAGGCGACGGAGCACACCCAAGGGCCGTGGGATCCGGGACATCAGCACATGGGGCCGGTCACCGCGCTGCTGGTGCACGAGATCGCCCGCGTCCCCGGCCGCTTTCCCGGGCCTGCGGCGGCCCGGCTGGCGGTGGACGTGTTCGCGCCCGTGCCGGTGGCCGAGGTGGACGTGCGCACCGAGATGATCAGGGACGGCAGGCGGGTGCAGTGTCTCGGCGCCTCCGTCGTCTCCGGCGGGCGTGAGCTGGTCAGGGCGACCGTCTGGCGCATCAGGGAAGCCGGCAGCCCGGCCAGCGAGGCCGCGCCGCCGCCCGCGCCGGTCCCGCCGCCCGTCCCCGATGACGCCGGCTCCTGGATCGCCCGGGGCTTCGGGTACGGCAGGGCCACGGACTGGCGGTTCGTCAAGGGCTCAGCGGACGAGCCCGGGCCCGCCGTGGCGTGGGGCAGGGCCCGGGTGCCACTGGTCGAGGGCGAGGACATCACGCCGCTGGAACGGCTCGCGATGTTCGCCGACAGCGCCAGCGGCATCAGCGGCGTCCTGGACTTCGACGCCTATCTCTTCGCCAACGTGGACCTCACCATCTCGCTGTTCCGCGCCCCCGAAGGGGAGTGGATCTGCCTGGACGCCGCCACGACGATCGGGCCGCAGGGGCGCGGGCTCACCCGCACCACGCTGTTCGACCAGTCGGGCGAGGTCGGCACGGCCACCCAGACCCTCTTCGTCGGGCCACGCTGACCCGGGCGGGCGTCAGGCGGCCGTACAGGTCACGGGCGCCGGGGTCCCGTTGGCGCCGCCGGACCAGCTCGCGAGGAAACCGGCCGTCGTCGACGCGTTCGGCGCGAGCGTGCCGTTCCAGGACTCGTTGGTGACGGTGACCGTCGCACCCGACTGGGTGAAGAGCCCGCCCCACATCTGCGTGACGCGCTGGCCGTTGGGGAAGGTCAGGGTGACGGTCCACGACGACGTCGCCGCGGTTCCCGTGTTGCGCACCGTCAGCTCGCCCTGGAAGCCGCCCTGCCACTGGTTGACCACCTGGTACGACGCCGAGCACGCGCGCGGACCGGCCGACGGCGAGACGCCGGGCGAGGGGCGGGCGGAGGGAGAGACGCTGGGCGACGGCGAGGGACTCGGCGACGGTGACGGCGACGGGCTGGCCGACGGTGAAGGGCTCGGTGAAGGGCTCGGTGAAGGGCTCGGCGACGGCGAGGGGCCGCCCGCCGGCGGGACGCGGATGATCCGGTCGTCGTCGGCGGCCGGGGTCCCCCTGCCGTCGCGGTTGCTCGTCGCCACCCAGAGCCATCCGTCCGGGCCCACGGTCACGGCGCGCAGGCGTCCGTACGTGCCCTGGAACTCGCTCACCGGCGTGCCCGACCTGCTGCCCCCGCTGACCGGGACCGCCCACAGCCGCGTCCCGCGCAGCGCCGCGGCGAAGAGCGTGCCGTTGGCGTAGGCGAGGCCGCTGGGCGAGGCCTCCGAGGTGCTCCAGGTCTGGATGGGGTTGGTGTAGCGCGAGTCGCCGCACACGCCCTCGCAGACCGGCCAGCCGTAGTTGCGTCCCGGCTGGATGTGGTTGATCTCGTCCGTGGTGTTCTGGCCGAACTCGGTGGCGTACAGCCGGCCGCTCTCGTCCCAGGCGAGCCCCTGCACGTTGCGGTGGCCGTAGCTGTAGACCCGCGAGCCGGAGAACGGGTTGTCCGCCGGGACCGTGCCGTCGGGCCGCATCCGGAGGATCTTGCCGCCGGTGCTGTTCAGGTCCTGGGCGTTGGCGGTGGTCCCCGCGTCGCCGGTGCTGACGTACAGCATGCCGTCGGGGCCGAACGCGATGCGCCCGCCGTTGTGGAACTGGGCGCGGGGGATGCCCGTGAGGATCGCCTGCTGGGTCTGCGGGGAGCCGAGCCTGAACCGGACCACCCGGTTGTCGGAGGCGGAGGTGAAATAGGCGTAGACCCACTGGTCCTGGGCGTAGGAGGGGGAGACGGCGATGCCGAGCAGGCCGCCCTCGCCCCCCGGCGACACGTTCGGGACGGTGGCCACCCGCACGGGCGCGGATCCTGGTCGCACCTGCGCGATGGTCGCGGTGTCGCGTTCCGAGACGAGGGCGCTGCCGTCGGGGAGGAAGGCCATGCCCCAGGGCGCCCGGAGGCCCGTGGTGGCGGCCTGCGCCCGGGTGAAGTCGAATCCGCCGGTGGCCGCGCCCGCCGGAGCGGGCCCGGTCGCGACGAGCGCGGCGGAGGCGAGCACCGCGCCGAGTGCGGCCGCGAGTGCCGTGGCGAGAGGCTTGGACATCGAAGGCTCCAGGTCGATACGTGGTTTCCGGCTCAGGTCCGATCGAACACCTCCGCCGCGCCCGCGCCCCGGCCGACACGCGTACGGGGCCGGGGCGCGGGCGGGACGGGCGGGCGTCAGATGGCGGTGCAGGTGGCCGTCGGCGCCTGGACGGCGCCGCTGTTCCAGCCGATCGCGAACTGCCGCGTGATCGACGCGCCCGGCGGCAGCACTCCGTTGTAAGACAGGCTGGTGACGGTCACCGTGGTTCCCGGCGGGGCGTAGTTGCCGTCCCCCATGTGCACGTAGGTCAGACCGGCGGGGACCGTGAAGGTGACGATCCACGAGTTGATCGGCAGGACTCCCGTGTTCCGCACCGTCAGCTCGCCCCACGGGGCCGCCGCCCACGTCAGGTAGAGCCGGATCGTCGCCTCACACGTCCGGCTGGGCGCCGGGCTGGGCGAGGGCGACGCGGCGGGTGACGGCGAGGCGCACGGCGACGGGCTCGCCGACACCGACGGCCAGGGCGACGGCGAGGGTGACGCGCCGAGCGAGGGGGAGGGGCACGGCGAGGGGCTCGGCGACGGTGAAGGGCTTGGCGACGGCGAGGGACACGCCGACGGGCTGGGCGACGCCGACGGACTGGGGGAAGGGCTGGGCGACGGGCTTGGGGACGGTGAAGGGCTGGGGGAGGGCGAAGGGTTGGCGGAGGCGGAGGCGCTGGGGGACGCCGACGGGCTGGCAGAAGGCGACGGGCTGGCAGAAGGCGACGGGCTGGGAGAAGGCGACGGGCTCGGCGGCGGAGGGCTCGACGAGGGGGAGGGGCACGGCGACTGGCCGCCGGGCGACGAGGGTGACGGCGTTGGCGACGGGATGGGCGACGGCGAGGGCGACGAACTCCCCGGCGGCCACGTGCCGACCGGCGGGATCCGGAGGACCAGGTCGTCGCCGGGGCCGGCCGCCCCCCTGCCGTCGCGGTTGCTCGTCGTCACCCAGAGCCATCCGTCGGGCCCGACCGCCACGGTGCGCAGCCGGCCCGGCGAGCCCCGCAGTTCGGCCGCAGGATCGCCCGTCCTGACGCCTCCGCTGACCGGCACCGTCCACAGCCGCTTGCCGGCGAGGGCGGCGGCGAAGAGCGTGCCGTTGGCGTGGGCGAGGCCGCTGGGCGAGGCCTCGGCCGAGTTCCAGGTCACCAGGGGGTTCACGAGGTTGGGGTTGCCGCACACGCCCTCGCAGGAGGGCCAGCCGTAGTTGCGTCCCGGCAGGATGTGGTTGATCTCGTCGGTGGTGTTCTGGCCGAGTTCGGTGGCGTACAGCCGGTCGGCCTCGTCCCAGGCGAGCCCCTGGACGTTGCTGTGGCCGTAGCTGTAGACGGGCGAGCCGGAGTACGGGTTGGTCGCTGGGACCGCGCCGTCCCGGGTGACGCGCAGGATCTTGCCGCCGAGGCTCGATCCCTGGGCGTTCGCCGGGTATCCGGCGTCGCCTGTGGCCACGTACAGCAGGCCGTCCGGGCCGAACGCGATGCGCCCGCCGTTGCGCGACTGGCCCCGGGGGATGCCGGCGAGGATCACCTGCTGGCTCTGCGGGGCGCCGAGCCTGAACCGGACCACCCGGTTGTCCGATGCGCTGGTGTAGTACGCGTAGACCATCTGGTCCTGCGCGAACGTGGGGGAGAGCGCGAGGCCGAGCAGGCCGCCCTCGCCGCCCGGCTTCACGTTCGGGACCATGGCCACCTGTTCCGGCGAGGATCCGGGACGCACCCGCACGATGATCGCGGTGTCGCGTTCCGAGACGAGCGCGCTGCCGTCGGGGAGGAAGGCCATGCCCCAGGGCACCCGCAGGTTCGTCGCGACGATCTGCGCCCGCGTGAAGTCGAACCCGCCCGTCCCCGCGTCCGCCGGGGCCGGCCTGGTCACGACGAGCGCCGCCGCGGCGACCACGGCGCAGACGACGACGGAGAATGCCGCGGACAGTCGCTTGGGCATCACATGCTCCCGGGGCGGGACGGGGGCTTCCGGCTCAAGGTCATCGAAAGCGCCCGCCGTGCCCGGGGCAACCGCCCGGTGGGCGCCTGTTCTCCGACCTGCGCGTACGCCCGCCGTCCGGGTCCCGCCCGGGAAACTTTCACGCGGCCCGCGGCAGGCCGGCGCGATCGCGGGCGTCCCGATGATCGGCGGTCTTGCGGCCCGCGAACGCGGCGAGTAGGTTCCGGGTACGCCGTCGAGCCGGAGGGAGGTCAGAACAATGTCCGATGTTCTGCGCCCCGTCCGCGTTCCGGCGTCCGCGCGGATCTGATCCGGGGCGTCCGCCTTCCCGGAGGATCAACCAATGACCGACGTGGTCATCCGCCCGCTGGTCGCGGGCGAGGAGAGCCTGTTCGACTCCATGCCCGATCCGCTGCCCCAGTTGCGCCAGGTCGGCTATGCCGAGGGCATCGCCGGCGGCGGCTACCGGCCCGAGAACACCTGGGTCGCCCTGCGTGCCGGGCGTGTCGTCGGCCGGGCGGCCTGGCTCCTGCCGCCGGGCGCCGCCGGCGCTCCCTGGCTGGAGCGTTTCGACCTGGACGCCGAGCCGGAGGTGGGCGCCGCGCTGCTGCGCGCCGCGCACCAGGCGCTCGGCGGGCCGGGGGCGTACTACGCCGCCCTGCCGCCGCACTGGCGCGACAGGCCGGAGGTCCTCGCCGTGGTGGAGGCGCCGATGGCCGCGGCCCGCCTCGCCGGCCTGGCCGAGCGTGGTGAGCGGCTCAGATACTCGTGGACGGGCACGCCGCCCCCGGCGCCCTCCGGGCGGTACACCTTCCGCCCGGCCGGCGGCGCGGCGGAGATCCGCGCCCTGGTTGCGCGGATCGCGGAGCCGGACCTGCTGACGGGCGCCGAGATCGCGCGGGCGGTCGCCGGCGTCGACACGGCCACGGATCCGCTGGCCTGGTGGACGGGGCCGCTCTGCCGATGGCGGGTGGCGCTGGACGCGGGAGAGCCGATCGGCCTGGCCGGAACGGCGGGGGACGCGTGCTATCCCTCGTCGTCTATCTCGGCGTGCTCGACGGGGCGGCCCGGGGTGAACTCCTGGCCGAGGCGGTCCGGGCGCTGCTCGGCGGCGGTGCCATGGAGGTGATCGCCGACGTGGACGCGCATCGGGCGGAGGCGACGGCCGATCTCGAACGGAGCGGGTTCCGGCAGGTGCGGGCCAGGGTGCTGTTCGAACCCGCC
This sequence comes from Microbispora sp. H11081, assembly GCF_012999535.1. Taxonomy (GTDB): domain Bacteria; phylum Actinomycetota; class Actinomycetes; order Streptosporangiales; family Streptosporangiaceae; genus Microbispora. Next base: position 244,752 of record NZ_JABBWV010000008.1, on the reverse strand, counting down.
GCCGTCCCCCGGTAGGCAACCGGCTCCGAGGTCCCTGGGGATGCGCGGGGCGCCGCCAACTCCTCGGCAAGCCGCCCACAAGTCGCGATGCGTAGAAACAGCGGCATGAACGACTACGACATCCGGCGTCCGGTGTCCGGCGACGCGGCGGCGATCCACGACCTGGTCGCCGAGCACGACATCCAGGTGACGGGCAAGCCCGACTGGACGCTCGACGACATCGCCGACACCCTCGGTGAGCTGGACCTGGAGCGCGACAGCTGGGTGATCGGCTCGGGCGGGCGGCTCCTCGGCTGGGGCTACGCCAGGCGCAAGGGCGGAAGCGACAACGTGGACATCGACGTGCAGGCCAGGGAGCCGGGCGCGGCGGCGCTGCTGTGGGACCTGGTGCTCGGCCGCGCAGGCCACCTCGCCCGCGAGGCCGGGCACGACCACGCCGTGGTGGACGTCAGCGTCTACGAGCAGGACACGGTCATGCGCGAGGCCGCCAAGGAGCGCGGCTTCGCGCCCGCGACGAGCTTCCACCGCATGCGGGCCGACCACTCCGGCGTACGACCCCTCTCCCTGCCCGGGGTGACGGTCGAGGCGGGCTCGCCCGGCGGCGGGGAGGTGCTGCGCGCGGCGCACGCCGTCCAGCAGGAGGCGTTCGCCGAGCACTTCGGGTTCGTGCCTGCGACGTTCGAGGAGTGGGCCGGGGAGATGGAGGCGTCAAGCGCGAACGACTGGACGCAACTTCTGCTGGCCCGCGTGCACGGCGAGCCCGCGGCCATGCTGCTCGGGACGAACCACTTCGTGCCCGACGAGAACTGCGGCTATGTCCGTACGCTCGCGACGCGCCCGGCCTTCCGCGGGCGCGGTCTCGGCCGGCTGCTGCTCACGTGGGCCTTCGAGGCCGACGAGCGGCGCGGCCGGGCGGGCACGATCCTGCACGTGGACGGCAACAACACGACCCCCGCGCTCGGCCTCTACCGGTCGGTGGGCATGCGCTCCGTGCTCGTGATCGACGTCTGGCGGGCCCTCCTGCGTCCCGGATCTTGAGACCGCGTTGCTCACAACCCGGATGCCTCTACTGTGATATGGAGGAAACAGAAATAAGGAGAGTTGATGCTGCACGAGAGGCTCGAGGCGGTGTACGACAACGTCCTGCGCCGCAATCCGGGCGAGACGGAGTTCCACCAGGCCGTACGCGAGGTGCTTGAGAGCATCGGCCCGGTCCTCGGCAAGCACCCCGAGTACGCCGAGCAGAAGATCATTGAGCGGATCTTCGAGCCGGAGCGGCAGATCATCTTCCGGGTGCCCTGGGACGACGACCAGGGTGAGGTGCACATCAACCGAGGCTTCCGGGTCGAGTTCAACAGTGCCCTCGGGCCGTACAAGGGCGGGCTGCGCTTCCACCCCTCGGTCTACCTCGGGATCATCAAGTTCCTGGCCGTGGAGCAGATCTTCAAGAACAGCCTGACCGGCCTGCCGATAGGCGCGGGCAAGGGAGGCGCGGACTTCGACCCGAAGGGCCGCTCCGACCGGGAGATCATGCGCTTCTGCCAGAGCTTCATGACCGAGCTGTACCGGCATATCGGTGAGTACACCGACGTGCCCGCCGGGGACATCGGCGTCGGTCAGCGGGAGATCGGCTACCTGTTCGGCCAGTACAAGCGCATCACCAACCGGTACGAGTCCGGAGTGATCACCGGCAAGGGGCTGTCCTACGGCGGCGCCCAGGTCCGCACCGAGGCCACCGGCTACGGCTGCGCGTTCTTCGTGGAGGAGATGCTCAAGGCGCGGGGCACCTCGTTCGACGGCAAGCGGACGATCGTCTCGGGCTCCGGAAACGTCGCCATCTACGCCATCGAGAAGGTGACCGAGCTGGGCGGCGTCGTCGTGGCCTGCTCGGACTCCTCCGGCTACGTGGTGGACGAGAAGGGCATCGACCTCGGTCTCCTCAAGCAGATCAAGGAGGTCGAGCGCCGCCGCCTCAGCGTCTACGCCGAGCGGCGGGGCGGCGGGGCGGCGTTCGTGTCCGGGCGCAGCCTGTGGGAGGTGCCCTGCGAGGTGGCGCTGCCGTCGGCCACCCAGAACGAGATCACCGGCAAGGACGCCGAGGTGCTGGTGCGGGGCGGCTGCGTCGCGATCGGCGAGGGGGCCAACATGCCCACCATGCCCGAGGGCATCCGGGTGTTCCGGGAGGCCGGCGTCGCCTTCGGCCCCGGCAAGGCCGCCAACGCGGGCGGCGTGGCCACCAGCGCGCTGGAGATGCAGCAGAACGCCAGCCGCGACTCGTGGACGCTCGAGTTCTCCGAGCGGCGGCTCCAGGAGATCATGAGCGACATCCACGCCCGATGCCTGGAGACCGCCGACACGTACGGCATGCCGGGCGACTACGTGGCGGGCGCCAACATCGACGGCTTCCGGCGGGTGGCGGACGCCATGCTCGCCCTCGGACTCATCTGAGCGCCCGCCCGGGTGCTCGGGCGGGCGCTCGGGCGGGTGCTCATCCCTGGTCCCGGCGGGTGCGCAGGAGAGGCAGCGCGCACCCGCCGGCGGCCAGCGAGACCACGGCCAGCGAGACCGACGTCACCACGGCGGCGTGCGCGGATGGGGTGAGGCTGAGGAACAGCGTGCCGAAGACGGCCACGCCGACCACCTGGCCGAGCTGGAGCATCATCGCCAGCAGGCCGCTGGCGTCGGACACGTCGGCGGGCGCGACCCGGGCCAGCGCCACCGCCATGAGCGGGCTGTACATGGCCGCCATCCCGGCTCCGATGGCCGCGAAGCTGATCTCCAGCAGCGGCTCGCCGTGGCCGCCGCCGGCCAGCGCCGCCGCCAGGGCCAGCTCGCCCGCGGCGGTGACGACGGCGGCGGCGACGATCACCGGCCGGTGCAGGCGGGCCGGCAGCCGCTTCCAGTTGAGGCTGGTGAGCCCGAAGGCGGCGGCCGCGGGGATGAACAGGCAGCCCGCCCGCAGGGCGCTGTCGCCGAGGCCGCCCTGCAGGTGGAGGGCCATGACGAACAGCCAGCCGCCGTACGCCGCCATCACGAGGAAGATGCCGGACGCGGCGGCGGACACACCGGGCGCGCGCAGCAGCCGGCCGGGGACGAGCGGATGCGCCGTACGCCGCTCCACGAGCAGGAACGCGCAGAACGCGAGGACCGCGAGTCCCATGGAGATCCACCCCCACAGCGGCCAGTTCTGCTCGTGCCCGAGCACGAGCGGCACGACCAGCAGGCAGACCGCGAGCGACAGGGTGACCAGGCCGGGCACGTCGAGACCCTGCTCACGCCGCACGTGCTCGGCGGGCAGCCTCCGCGCTCCGACGGCCAGCAGGGCGAGCCCGATCGGCACGTTGACCAGGAAGACCGGCCGCCAGGCCGTGCCGAACAGGTCGGCGGTCACCAGCAGCCCGCCGAGCACCTGCCCGACGACCGCGCCGGCCGAGATGACCGTGGCGTAGACGCCGAGCGCCCGCCCCCGCGAGGCGCCGTCGAAGGTGACCTGGATCAGGCTGAGCACCTGCGGCACCATCAGGGCGGCTCCCGCGCCCTGCACGAGCCGGAAGGCGATCAGCACGCCGGTCGACGGGGCGAGCCCGCACATGAGCGACGCGGCCGTGAACACCGCGAGCCCGGTGAGGAACAGCCGCCGGTAGCCGAGCAGCCCCCCGAGGCGCGCCCCGGTGATCAGCAGCATGGCGTACGCGACGGTGTAGCCGGAGATGACGAGTTGCAGCCCGGAGCCGGTGGCCCCGAGATCGGCGCGCATCGTGGGCGCGGCGACGTTGACGATGGTGGAGTCGAGGATGGCCATGAACTGCCCCGCCAGGATGACGGTGAGCAGCAGAGCGGAGGACGGGGTCCGCCGCGCGGCCGGCGCGCGGGTGGTGACAGTGGTCATGCAGGCAACGATGCGGCCGGGGTGATACCGGTGCCGAGAGCCTGCGGATACTGGTAGTGCCACCACCTGGCAACCCGGCCCCTCGCTTGCGAGGATGGGGAGGTGACGACGGGGACCCGCACAAGGAACACCAGGCGTGAGGAGCTCGCAGCCTACCTGCGCAGCAGGCGCGAGCGGATCCGGCCCGAGGACGTCGGGCTGCCGCCCGGGCTGCGCCGCCGTACGCCGGGGCTGCGGCGGGAGGAGGTCGCCCAGCTCGCCGGGGTGGGCGTGACCTGGTACACCTGGCTGGAACAGGGCCGTCCCATCAACGCGTCGGTGCAGGTGCTGGACGCGATCGCGCGGACGCTGAGGCTGGACGCGGCCGAGCGGGAGCACCTCTACCGGCTGGCCGAGCTGCCGGAGGTCGCCGGCCCCGTGGACGACGAGGAAGGCCTCGACGCCGAGGTGCACACGATCCTGCGCCAGCTCGACCCGCTTCCGGCGTACGTCCACAACGCTAGGTATGACCTGCTTGCCTGGAACGCCGCGTACGCCCGGATCTTCGTGTCACTGGTCTCCTGCCCCCGGGGCGAGCGCAACGTCCTGTGGCGCGTGTTCACGGTCCCGGAGTGCTGCTGCCCGCTGGTGAACAAGGAGGAGGAGTACCCCAGGATGGTCGCCACCCTGCGGGCGTCCTTCGGCAGGCACGTGGGCGAGCCGGTGTGGACGAACTTCGTCAGCCGGCTGTCGGCGGCCAGCCCCGACTTCGCCCGGATGTGGGCGAAGCACGACGTGGCCAGGCCGGGGCCGCGGATGAAGCTGTACCAGCACTCCGCGGTGGGGATGGTCCGCCTGGCGTCCACCAGCATGGCGCTGGCGGCGCCGCCGGAGACCCGGCTCGTGGTCCACACGCCGGCCGACGACGAGAGCCGCGACCGCATCGAGTGGCTGCTTGCCCATCCGGAGGCCGTCCACTGCCCACGGCATGAGCCGGTGGTCCAGGGGTAAAGTCCGGCCCATGGCCTGTCGAATCAGTGAGCTCGTCCTCGACTGCGAGGACGCGGAGCGGCTCGCCGCCTTCTGGTGCGAGGTGCTGGGTTTCGAGGTGATCGGGCGCGAGGACGGCTGTGTGGAGATCGGCCCGCCGGGCGTCGGCTTCGGCGGTCTCCAGCCGACGATCATCTTCGAGCCGGTGCCGGAGCCCAAGCGGGACAAGCTGCGCCTGCACATCGACGTCAACCCCACCGACCGCGACCAGGAGGCCGAGCTGGAGCGCCTGCTGAAGCTCGGCGCGGTGCCGGCCGACGTGGGCCAGACCGGCGAGGAGGACTGGCACGTGCTCGCCGACCCGGAGGGCAACGAGTTCTGCCTGCTGCGCCGCCGCCTGTGAGCCTCCCGCGGGCCGATGCGATAGCGTCCGGAGGGTGGCGAGGATCTTCACGGTCGACGAGGCCGAATCGTTGATGCCGGCGGTGCTCCAGCACGCCCGGGAGTTCGTCGCCGTACGCGCCGACCTGGCCGAGCTCACCCACGACCTGCGGCACGCGGGCGCCTCGCCTCTCGGCGGCCTGCCGGAGGCCAAGGGCCTTGAGGCGCGGATGGACGAGATCCTGAGCTGGTTCGACGCCGAGGAGATCGAGATCAAGGGCGTCGCCCCGCTGCTCGTCGACTTCCCCGCCGTGCTCGGCGAGGTGTCCGTGCGGCTGTGCTGGCTGGAGGGGGAGACCGCCCTGGGCTGGTACCACCGCAGCGACCTCGGCTTCCCCGGCCGCCGCCCGCTGCCCTGACCCCGCGGGCCCTTCCGGCTTCCGGCGGGCGCCGGTCAGTCGGACAGGTCGTCGAAGCCCTCGATCTCGCCGAAGGCCGCGCCGTACCGGACGCAGACCATGCGGGCCACGGACTCGTGCGCGCCGAGCGGTTCGGCGCACCCGGCGCCGATCGACTCGGCGGCCGTCGTGATGCGGTCGCGGTCGGTCTCGGGCCCGATGACGTACGGCACCATGGCCAGCCGGTTGGCGCCGATGTTGCGCAGGCGCTCGGCGGCGTCGCGGACGCTCGGCTGGCCGTCCAGCGCGGCAGGGACGACGGGGAGCGTCAGGCGGGCGGCGAGCAGGACGGCCGTCGCGTCGGCGCCCCTGGCGGCCTCGTCGCCCCCGGCGGTCGCGACGATGATCCCGTCGACGGGGGAGGAGACGTTGAACAGCCGCATCCGGTCGGCGCGGGCCAGGCCCGCCTCGGCCAGGCGGACGTGCAGGGCCTCGGCCAGCAGCGGGTGCGGGCCGAGCGGCTCGGTGATCCGCACCGTGGTCTCGCTCTGCGTCACGGCGTCCCGTACGGCGCGCAGCACGCGCGGGTGGGGGCCGGTGACGAGCGGGACGACCACCGCGCCGGGTCCGTCGGCGGACCGCTGCGCGGCGATGGAGGTGAACTCCTTGGTGAGATCGGCGCCGCCGTCCGCCAGCGAGACGATGCGAAGGTCGATCTGCGGGTTGTCGATCCTGACGATGGAGGCGACCTCCATGGCCACGTCCCCGTACGGCCCCACCGGGTCCCCCGCCCTGCCCGGCACCGCGAGGACCAGGGCGGGCGCGTCGGACGGCAGGTCGGCGGGGAGCGGCCGGCGGTGACGGCCGGTCCCTGGCCGAGGAGAGCGCTCCCTGATGGGGAGCTTCGGGGGGTCCTCGTGACCTTCGTTCACATCGGCGGATTCTAGGGCGAATCTGGTCGAATAGCAGAACCAACGCGCGGCTTGTTGCGTCTTGGTGATCTATCCGGTTTACATGATCGTCACATGACGCGTCCTCTGGATGAGGTCTGCGCCGCCGAACGTCACGGCGGCGTTCGCGGCCCCGCCGCTTAGGAGTCCCGGTCAGGGCACTCTTCGGCGAAGATGCGGGCGAGTTCGGCCCGGGACGCGATGTCGAGCTTGGTGAAGATCCGGCGAAGATGGGCCGAGACCGTGTGCGGAGACAGGAACATCCGGGCGGCGGCCTGACGATTGGTCAATCCCTGGGCGATCAGCTTCGCCACCGCGCGTTCCGTGTCGGTGAGGCTGCCCCATCCGACTTCCCGCTGGTGTGACCGGACCCAGTGGCGGCGCCGGACGCCGAGTGCGCGCAGGCGCGCCCGCGTGCGGGCCGCGTCCCGGAGGGCGCCGATCTGCTGGTAGCCGTCGTGCGCCTGGTCGAGGCTGGTGATGGCCCGCTCGCGGTCGGCGGCGGCGCCGGACGTCGTAAGCAGGACCCCGAGGTCCTCGGCGGCCGAGGCGCGCTCCCACAGTTGCGGGTGGTTGGCGGCGGCGAAGGCGAGGTCGGCGGGGTCGGCCCGGAGCAGGCCGCGAGCGTGCGCGGCGGCGGCGGCGAAAACGGGGTAGGCGGGGTTCTTGCGTGCGAGGCGGCCGGCCATGTCGACGATGGTCTGCGCGTACGCCCGGTTCCCCGAGGCCAGCGCGAGCCTGGTCATCCAGGCCGCCGCGAGGGGCGCCGTGACGAGCATCCATTGCCGTCTCTCCGCGTCGGTGTAGGCGGGGCCGAAGATGTCCATCGCACGTTCGCGATCACCCTGGGCCTCGGCGACGACGGCCTCCACCCACCCGCACGCCGATCCGAAGAGCATTCCGGCGCCGCCGCGCTCGCGCGCGTACTTCCTGATGTTCCGGCCCGCGGCGTTCATGTCGCCGCGCCGCACGGCGATGTACGCGAGTATCGACAGCCCCACGCGGATGGACTCGTGCGTGCCCATGTCGTCCGCGATCCTCATTCCGGCCTCGGCCTCGGCGGCGGCGTCGTGGAGCCGGGCGGCGGCCAGTTTCACGCGGGCGCGGAAGAGCGCAGGCTGCGCGGCCAGCACGGTGACGCCGAGGGCCTCGATCTCCTCCTCGGCCGCCCGGATGGCCAGGTCGGCCGCCTCGAACTGACACAGGCACCGGTGCAGATGACCAAGCAGCAGCCGTGCGTACGGCCGCTGGACGGCCTCCACGGTGCCGCTGCCGCCGATCCGCAGGGCCTCGTGCAGATGCGTGAACGAGTCGTCGAGCCGTCCGTCGATCAGGGCGCACCGTGAGAGCATCAGCAGGGCGCCCATCACGGCCGTGCCGGAACGCTTGTCGCGATCGGCGAGGACGGCCTGCGCTCGCCGTTGTCCCTCTCTCACGTCGTTCAGGCAGATGAGCCCCCAGAACACCGTCCACTCGGCGACGTCGCGAAGGTCGCGGGAGACGTCCTCCCGGCTGAGCAGGCTTTCGGCCTGGGACACGGCGTCGGCCGGCCGGCCGCTCAGAAGCAGGATGTACGCCAGCGCGCAGCGCAGGCGATGCGCCCACACGGGGGGAGCCCTGCCGAGCGCGGGACGAGCGAGATCGGCGGCCTCGCCCAGCCGCCCGACGGCCGTCAGGGCGTCCACCGCGACGGCGGCCCGGCCCACCCAGTCGGGATCGGAGGCGTCGGTCAGCTCCAGCGCCCGGAGGGCGAGATCGGCGGCGGTCTGTGGCGAGGACCGCAGCACCTCCCGCGCCGCCCGGTCCAGCGCGAGCAGGGCGAACACGTCACCGTGGCCGGCGCTGCGGATGAGGTGCGCGGCGGCGGGAATGGCCGATCCGCCGCGTTTGAGCAGTATTTCCCCTGCCTCGCGGTGCAGGGCCCGCCGGACGGCGCTGGACAGCGTCTCCGTCACCGCCTCCCACAGGAGTTCGTGCCGGAACGCCAGTTCGTGCCCGGCGGATTCGACGATGCGCGCCGACATCGCCTCCTCCAGCATGGGCAGCAGATCGCCCGTCGATTCGCCGAGCATCTCGGCCAGGTCCTTGACCGAGAAGGAACGGCCCAGGATCCCGGCGACCTGGAGCATGTGCCTGGTCGGCCGGGACAGGTCCTCCAGGCGCTCCCGGGTGACCGCCTGAGCCGGCGGCAGCCGGGTCGACACCAGCCGCGCGCGGCCGTCGGCGATCCGGAACCCGCCCTCGCGTCTGAGCTTCTCGATGAGGTCGACGAGCAGGAAGGGGTTGGCGTCCGCGATGCCGGCCAGGGCCAGCACGTCCGGCTCGGGCGCCGCCCCGAGGACGTCGGTGACCACCTCGGCCACCGCCGCATCGTCCAGAGCCCCCAGCCGGATCCGCGTCGCGCCCTCGCGTTCCAGCGCGTTGAACACGCGGTCGAGGCGGAGGGCGTCGCCGCCGCCGGTCGTACGGGCCACCATCCAGATGAGCGGAGAGGAGGCGAAGTCCACGGTCAGCGACCGCAGCGCCAGCAGAGTCATGGGGTCGGCCCAGTGCGCGTCGTCCACGGTGAGCAGCACGGGCCCGTGCGCCACGAGCGTCTCCAGCGGTTCATGCAGATGTTCGAGCAACAGCAACCGCCGGTCGACCGGGCCGGGCTCACCGCCGCTGTCGCCGGCGCGCAGGGGGCAGCCCGACTCCTTGAGCGCCGAGATCAGCGGGGCCAGCGGCATCAGCTGGGCCAGTTCGTCCGCGACGCCGCGGGCCACGCGGAACCCCGACCTGGTCGCGGTGGCGGCGGCCACGTCGAGCATGCGGCTCTTGCCGACGCCCGGCCGGCCCTCCACCAGTACGACCCCGCCCCTGCCCACCCGCGCCGCCCTGAGCAGGCCGGCGACGAGCCCCCACTCCCGGGCACGGCCGCGCCACCCAGGCCAGGATGCCTCCCGAAAACCGGGATCTTCTACCGCATCAGGGACATTCTGGGATGGATCCCCCATGAATCCATGAGACACCCGGCGCGCGCGGCCACGCAACCGGACCGCGCGGTGCGCCCGTCCATCGCCCAGCGGGGCGAGGCCGTACGGCTGATCACAGGGTCGCGAGCAGGAGCGTAAGGCTACACAGATGTGTGATACGCCACGCTCGCCCGCCGTTCAGGATCGTATTCGTAAACTCGCTTCTCGCTGATGAGCTCATGAGCTGACGCGGAAGAGCCCCACGACTGGGCGGCACCGAGGGAAACGTGTGCGGCGGACGACGCGCCACGCCTCCCCGGCCCTCTCAGGCGCCTGGCATCCCCCTCGAATCCCTGTTTCGAAAGGATGGCGATGGTGGACCTGGCGGATAAATCGCTGATGCTCATGTGGCCGCTGTTCGCGCCGCTCGCGTGGACGGCCGTCGCCAAAGGCCTCGCGTACGCGCCGACCGGCGGGTCGTCGACGGTGGCCTGGCGCGCGCTCCAGACGAGCGACAGGGCGGACCGCGCGAAGGCCGCTCGCGCGGAGAGCGGCGAACACGGATCCCCGCCGCGGCCCACCCGCCCCCCGAGAGCCGAGCGGCCGCGGGACCGGCCCTCCGCGACCGGCTCCGCCGGCCACGCCCGCACCGGGCACGCGCACGAGACCTCCGGCCTCGCCGGAGCGTCGTCACCCGGCTCGATGAGGCGTGAGAACGGCTGCCGGCATCCGGACCGGCGGCGGCCGGCCCTGTGGGGGCGCTGGGCGCCCCGCTCGATCCGGGGACAGATGACCCTGCTCACCGCCGCCATGACCGCTCTCACCCTCCTCCCGGCGGGAAGGGGGATGTACCTTCTGGCCAGAGCCGGGACCATTCGATGGCGGTGCGATCCGTGCGGGGCCGCCGGGACGGGCTCCGCACGTCACCTGCCGGCGTGTACCGCCGCCCTCTCCGCCGGGTCCCGCATGGTCGCCGAGGCGGGGCGGCCGCTGCAGGCCCTCGCGCGGCCCGGTCTCCTGTTGCCCGTGTCGCTCGGGGCCGCCGCGCTGATCGCCCTGAACGCCTGGGTCACCTGGAAGATGAGCGGATGGCTGCTACGCCCCCTGGAGAGGGTGGGCGCCGAAGTCTCCCTGGTCGACTTCGGCCACCTGTCCGCCGGCATCTCGGCGCCGAGGAGGGCGCAGGAGATCACGCGGTTGAGCCGTGCGATCAATCAGGCCCTGGGGCGGCTGCGGAAGGCCAAGGAGGAACTCGAGGAGTTCGCCTGCCGCCAGCGGCAGTTCGCGTTGGACGTCGCCCACGAACTGCGCACTCCCATCGCCGGGCTGCGGGTGCAGTTGGAGGCGGCGCAGCAGGATCCCGGCGGGGTGCCGCTGCCGACGCTGCTGGAGACGACTCTGGGTCAGGTGGACCGGCTTCAGGCGATCACCGAGGACATCCTGTGCCTCGCTCGCATGCCCGGCTGCCCGCCCGCCGAGTGGCGTCAGCTCGACCTCGCGGCCCTGGTCGAGGCCGAGATCGCGCGACGTGCGGATCGGCACCCGGTGCGGCTCCGCATCACCCCCGGCGCCACCGTCACGGCCGTGCCTTCCCAGATCAGCCGGCTGCTCGCCAACCTGCTGAACAACGCGCAAAGGCACTCCAGGCGTGTGGTGTGCGTCGAGGTGCGGGCCGAGCCCACCGCGGTCGAGGTCGCGGTCAGCGACGACGGGCCGGGGATCGCCGAGGCCGACCGCGAGCGGGTGTTCCAGCGCTTCATCCGGCTCGACGACGCCCGCAGGCTCGACCGCCACGGCACCGGGCTGGGCCTGGCCATCGCCCGCGACATCGCCCAGGCGCATCAGGGGACCCTCAGCGTCGAAGAAAGCACAGTCGGCGGGGCGCGTTTCGTCCTGCGGCTGCCCCGAGGCAGGCCGAATCGAACGGGATCGTCATGAAGCTTGAGAACTGTTCGATCCGCGCCCGCCTGGCGCTGTTCACCGGCATCGCGGTCGGCGTGCTCTGCATCGCGTTCTCCATCGCGCTGTTGTTCGCCCTCAACAGGATGGCCACCGAGGACCTCATCAAAGAGGTGATGGCGGTCGGTGAGCTGACCGCGTACGACGTCGACCACGGCCGGCTCGTCAATCCGCTGCCGCCGATCCCGCAGAACCTGATCCGCCCCGTCCAGGTGGTCGACCCGCGGGGACACGTGGTCGCCGCGACCAGGGACTTGCAGCACCGGCCGCCGATGGCGCATTTCGCGCCGAAAAGCCCCAGGCGGGTGGCGACCGCCGTGGTCTGCGACTCCGCCGTCTTTCCCTCCGGCGGCTGCCACATCGTCGTCGCGCAACAGGTGTATCGCAACGGCGACTGGACCGTGTACAGCGCCGCACCGACGCTGCCGTTCTTCGTCTATCCGGGCATGGCGGCCCTCCTGGTCGCGGGAACGGCCGTCTTCACAGGGGCGGTCGCCTGTGGGGCGCGGCACACCGTCGCCAGCTCGCTCAGACCCGTGGACGCCATCCGGGCACAGCTCGACCACATCCGGAGCACCAACCTGGGCCGCCGGGTCCCCGTCCCCAAGGTCAAGGACGAGATCTACCGGCTGGCCCGGAGCGTGAACGAGACGCTGGAACGGCTGGAGCGCATGCTCGAACAGCAGCGGCGCTTCTGCGCCGACGCGTCACACGAGCTCCGCACCCCGATCACCGCCATCCGCGTCCAGTTGGAGGACGCCCTCCTGGCGGCCGAAGACGTCGATTTGAGCAAGCTGTGCGACGACGTCCTTCCCAGCGTGGAGCGTCTCCAGTCGATCACCGCCGGTCTGCTGACGCTCACCCGGTTCGACGCCGGCGCCCCGTGCCCGCGACAGCCGGTCGACCTGGCCGAGCTCGTCGCCCTGGAGATGAGGAGCCACCAGGTGAGAAGGCGGCTCGTCCTCCAGCTCACACCTGGGCTGATCGTCAACGGTGACCGGGCGCAGTTGCGGCAGTTGGTCTGCAACCTGGTCCAGAACGCCCAGCGGCACGCCTGCTCCACCGTCACGGTCACGCTCCGGCGCGAGCACGGCGACGCGCGCTGCGCGAAGGGAGTCGCGGCACTGGAGGTCCTCGACGACGGCGCCGGGATCGCCGCCGACCAGCGCGAGACGGTGTTCGAGCGCTTCACGCGGCTGGACAGCGCACGCAGCAGGGACGCCGGAGGAATCGGCCTCGGCCTCCCCATCGCCCGTCTGATCGCCGAACGCCACGAGGGCACGCTGACCATACGGGACAGCGACCAAGGCGCCCGCTTCGTCGTACGCCTCCCACTGGACTCCCAGCCCGGGGTGGCGGTGACTACGGAGACGGACGCCCCGGCCACCTGACGCGGGCCGCGCCTCGCCGCTCCTACCTGCCCGTCGTCATGCGCCGCCCGGAGCGCCGCGTCCACCAGGGCGTCGGCCCACGACCAGGAGCCGCCGACGCCCCAGGACCCGCGTTCGGCCGCGGTGGCCGCCGGGCCCGCCGGGTGAGGACCGGAGGGCGGTCACGCGGCTTCCATGGTGAGGACGCGTCCCGCGGGCACGCGGGTGTGGGCCCACGCGGGGAGCGCGGTCAGCACCGCGACGGCCAGCAGGATGGCGAGCGCGGCGGTGAGCAACCACGATCCCGGGGGCGTGATCGGTGTGGCGAAGAACCAGTACAGGCCGAGCCCGACCGGAATGCCCGCCGCCACTCCGGGCGCCGCGGGCAGGAGTTGCGTGACGCAGTGCGCGGCGACGATCTGGCCGGGAGTGGCGCCGAGGGTGCGGGTGATGGTCAGGGCGCGCCGGGCCTGCACGGCGGTGCCCCAGCTGAGCAGCAGGGTGTTGAGCGTGGACAGCGCAACCAGCGCGAAGGTGACGGCGAGCAGCACCTGGCCGGTCTGGTCGGTCCGCACTTCGAGAGGGCCGAACCGCCTGACGGCGGGGGTCGCGTCGAGTTCGGCGTGGAAGGTGAGCAGCGCGGTGACCATGACGGTGGTGGCGGCCGTGCCGGCGGAGGCCAGGACGGCGCGGCCGGGCCGGCGGGCGAGCAGCCGGACGCCGAGCAGCAGCGAGGTGGGCAGGTAGGCCGTCACGGCGTTCAGGCGCGGGCGGCGCGTGAGCGTGTGCGCCGGGTCGGCCAGGGTCTGGACGGTGCTGCCCCTGGCGGCGCGTACGGCGGGACCGAGCGCACCGGTCACGGCGACCACGACGGCGAGGAAGACCGCGGCGAAGACGGTGACGGAGTCCGGAGGGCCGGCGGTGTCGAGCAGCCCGGCGCTGGGATCGATCAGGTGGGGCGCGGCCAGCGTCCCCGCGGTCAGTCCGAGCGCGGTGGACAGGAAGGTCAGCAGCAGGTGTGGCGCCAGCAGTACGGCGGTGACGGTGCCCGGGCCGGCGCCGACGGCCTTGAGCAGTGCGGCACGCCGGTTGTCGCGGGCGGCGCGCGCGGTGGCGAGCGCGGCGAGGGTGACGAGCGCGGCCGCGGCGAGCAGCCAGCCGCCGACGACCAGGGCGGGCTGCATGTTCCTGATCATTACGGCGTCCGTATTGAGGACGGTCTGCCAGTTGTGGGTGTTCACCCAGGAGTCGCCCCTGCGGTCGTCGGTGAACACGGTGGCGCTCCACCGGTGGGGATCCGTGGGGTCGGTCAGCTTCAGGTGGATCAGGTGGACACCGGGGGTGTGGCCCGCCGCCGCGTGGGCGTCGGCCGTGGTGAGCCAGATCCTGCCGCCGTAGTCGGACGGCCCGGGCCCCTGGGCCCAGTCGCTCCACGGATACACCGGGGTGGCCGCGCTGATCGCGATCCCGACGACCGGATAGCTGCGTTTGACGATGGTGACACGGTCGCCGACGCGCACGCCGAGTGCCTGCGCGAAGCCGCGCTCGACCACGGCGCCGCCGGGACGCACCCAGGTCCCGGAGGTCACCAGCGGCCGGTCCACGGCGGACGGTGCGTTGCCACGTCCCTCGACCGAGGAGTGCGCGGCCTGGCCGTGTGCCCGGATGGTGGTGTCGAACGCGAAGATCGGGTCGGCCTGCGTGGCCACGCCGGGCGTGTCCGCGAGACGTCCGGCCAGGCCGGACGGGTCCGTGTCCGTCGTGATGGCGGTGATGTCGGGACCGGCGGTGGCCGCGCGGGTCTTCAGGTACGCCGTGGCCAGGGCGTTGCGGGCCGTCAGTCCGAGCGTCAGGGAGGCGATGGCGAGGGTGACGGCGATCAGGAACACGAGGGCCTCGTCGGGGCGGCGGCGCAGGTCGTGCCGGATCAGACGCCAGGTCAGCAACAGGCGTCCCATGCTCAGTCCTCCCAGCGCAGCAGCGCGCCGAGCCCCGTGCCGCCGCCGTGGCCGCCGCCGTAGCCGTGGGTGTGCCTCGTGCCGCGGCCGTCGCCGTCCAGGCGGGTGTCGTCCGCCACGGCCCCGTCGCGCATGGAGACGACGCGGTCCGCGGTGGCGGCGACGCGCTCGTCGTGGGTGACCATGACCAGGGTCTGGCCGGCGGCGCGCAGCTCGTCGAAGAGCCGGAGGATGTCGTGGGTCGCGGCGCTGTCGAGGTTGCCGGTGGGCTCGTCGGCGAGGACGACCAGCGGATCGTTGGCGAGGGCGCGGGCGACCGCGACCCGCTGCCGCTGCCCGCCGGAGAGCTCGGAGGGCAGATGCCGGGCGCGGCCGGCGAGCCCGACCTGCTGGAGCAGTTCGGCGGCGCGGCGGCGGGCGGCCCGCGGTGAGGCGCCGGCGAGCAGCGCGGGCAGCTCGACGTTCTGCGCCGCGCTCAGCTCGTGCATCAGGTGGTAGGCCTGGAAGACGAACCCCACGGAGCGGCGCCGCAGCCGGGCCAGCGCCCGTTCGCCGAGGTGATCGATGCGCAGGCCGCCGAGCCACACTTCGCCCTCACTGGGCCGGTCGAGCCCGCCGAGAAGCTGGAGCAGCGTGGACTTGCCGCAGCCGCTGGGCCCGGTCACGGCGAGCGTCTGCCCCGCGGGGACATCGAGGTCGACCCCGTCGACGGCCCACACCAGGCTCTCGTCCTCTCCGTACACGCGCGTCAGGCCGACGGCCCGCAACGCCGGCCCGGCAGGCTCGGCGGGCCGGCGGCCGGCCGGTCCCGAGCGCGGGCTGTCGCCCGTCTCACTCCGCGACGACCTGCCCCTGCCCCTGTTCCTGCCGCTGCCCCTAGGCACGACTGTCTTCATCCGTTTCCTTCGCCTTCCCCGCGTGGGGCGCGGGCGGACCAGGTCCGCTCGCACGCCTCCAACCAGCGCAGATCGGCCTGCAGCCGGAGCGTGATGCCCTCCAGAAGCAGTCCGGCCTCCGAGACCGTGTCGTAAGCGAGGGCAGCGCGCTGGGCCTCGGCGAGGCTGCGCATCAGCTCCCGCCGCCGCGCGTCCACGAGCGCGAGCGGGTCGGTCAGGCCCGACTCCGCGGCGGCCACCAGCTTCAGATGAAACTCCGTCACATCCGCTCTGGGCCCGGCGCTCTCGGCCATCCACGCGGCCACCCGCTGCTGCCCTGCCGCGGTCAGCGCGTACACCTTGCGCCGCGGGCCGCGCACCGGCGCGTCCTCACGCTCCTGGAGGACCAGACCCGCCTTCTCCAGCCGCGTGAGCGTCACATAGATCTGCCCCGCGTTCAGCGCGTCCCCCAGCGGTCCGAGCGCTGCCGCCAGCCGCTGGCGCAGGTCGTAGCCGTGCGACGGCTCCTTGGTGAGCAGCGCCAGCACCACGTCCTGCACGGGCCACCCTCCTCTGCGACCCCCAATAGATAGCGGTTAGCCAATTGGGCGTCAACCGGCCCCGTGCACCCGGACCCGGTTCGCGAGAGGAACGGGCCCGGCCGGCGGACGTGAGCACCCCGATGGGCCGTGCGGGGAACACCGCGGGGGAAGATCTGACGGACACGTGCACAGGGCTTTTGGGAGAACGCATGCGGGTCCACGACCTGTCCGGGGGCGGCGACGTCCTCACCCGCGTCGAGGGGGTCGCCCGCCGCGCCGCGGAGCGGTACGGCCTGTCCCCGGACGCCTCCGTGACGCTGCTCAACGTGTCGGAGAACGCCACCTTCAGGGTCGACGACGACGGCGCGACGGCGATCCTGCGGGTCCACCGGCTCGGCTACCACTCGCCGGAGGCCATCGCCAGCGAGCTCTCCTGGCTGGAGGCGCTGCGCGACGAGGCGGGCGTCGTCACGCCCCGCGTCTTGCCGGCCCCGGACGGGTCGCGGGTCGTCGTGGTGGAGGACCCCGGCTTCGAGCCGCGCCACTGCGTGATGTTCGAGTTCCTGCCCGGCGCCGAGCCGGCCGAGGACCGGCTGGTGGAGGAGTTCGAGCGGCTGGGCGCGCTCACCGCCCGCATGCACCGCCACGCCCGCGCCTGGAGGAGGCCGGCGTCCTTCACCCGGTTCCACTGGGACCTGGACGCCGCCTTCGGCCCGCGGGCGCGGTGGGGCAGGTGGCAGGACGGCGTGGGAGTGGACAAGGAGGCGCACGCCGTGCTCGCCCGGCTGGAGGCCGAGCTGCGCCGCAGGCTGGAGCGGTTCGGCAGAGGCCGGGACCGGTACGGGCTCATCCACGCCGACCTCCGCCTGGCCAACCTGCTCGTGGACGGCGAGGCGGGGATCGGCGTCATCGACTTCGACGACTGCGGCCTCGGCTGGTACCTCTACGACCTCGGCGCCGCCCTGAGCTTCATCGAGCACCGTCCCGAGGTGCCGCACATGGCGGAGTCGTGGGTGCGCGGCTACCGGTCCGTGCTCGGCCTGCCGAAGGAGGACGAGGCCGAGATCTGGACGTTCATCATGTTCCGCCGCCTTCTCCTCGTCGCCTGGATCGGCTCCCATCCGGCCGCCGCCATCGCCGGGGAGCTCGGCGCCGGTTACACCCTGGGCAGCTGCGAGCTGGCCGAGCGCTATCTCAGCGGATCATGACGGCGCGGGCGGGCGGGTGGGTGGGCCTCCCCTACGGCGACTCGGACGGCTTCCGCGAGGACCTGGCCACCCTCGACGCCGCCCTCGACGTGTTCGCCGCCGTCCGCGACGCGATGTGTTGCGCCGGGTCCGACGGCTCGGGAGGCGAAACGGGACGGGCGGGCGGCGGGGGAGTCGGGGGAGGCGTGGACGGCCGACCCGCGGCCCACGCTCGCGTGCCCAGACCGGCCCGAACGGTTCGCCCGTCCCGGCATGCCCCCCGACGCCCGGCCGTCCCTGCCCGACGGCGACTGGCCCGCGTACGCCGCGCGCGTCGGGGGGTCGGCGCGAGGGGCGGCGTGAGGCGATCATTGGGACATGACGACCAGCGAGATCTACGCCGGATTCGCCGCTCGGGAGGCGCGTGGCGTGTCCCCGGCGTACGAGCGCCTGGCGCTCGCGGTCTCCCGCGACCGCGAGATGCTCGCGCTGCTCGGCGCGCTCCCGCCGGCGAAGCGGCAGCCGAACCTGCTGTTCGGCGTCGTACGGCTCCTCGGCGGCCCGGTCGAGGACCCCGCCGCGTTCCGTGACCACGTTCTGGGGAACTGGCCGGCGGTCGAAGTGGAGATGCGCACCCGGACCACACAGACGAACGAGGCCGGGCGGTGCGCGGTGCTGCTGCCGGTGCTCGCCGCGCTGCCGCAGCCGCTCGCCCTGCTGGAGGTCGGGGCCTCGGCAGGGCTGTGTCTCTATCCCGACCGGTACTCCTACCGCTACGGCGACCACCTGGTCGGGTCCGGCGAACCGGTCCTGGACTGTGCCGCGACCGGGGTGGCGCCGCCGGCCCGCCTACCCCGGGTCGTATGGCGGGCCGGGCTGGATCTGAACCCGCTCGACGTGACCGATCCCGCGGACGTCGCGTGGCTCGACGCCCTCATCTGGCCGGAACACGTTCACCGCCGGGCCCGGCTGCGGGCCGCGGCGTCCGTCGCCGCGGCCGAGCCGCCGCTGCTCGTGCGCGGCGACCTGGTGGACGACCTGCCGGCGCTGGCCGCGCAGGCGCCGCGGGGCGCGACGCCGGTGGTGTTCCACACCTCGGTCCTGTACCAGGTGCCGGCGCCGAGGCGGCAGGCGTTCGCCGAGCTGGCCCGCGGGCTGCCGGGGCACTGGATCGCGAACGAGGCCCCGGACGTGCTCGCGTACGCCGGGCTGCCGCGGCCGCCGGGCACGGCGCTGTCGAACGTCCTCGCGCTGGACGGGACTCCGCTCGCCTGGACCCGGTCGCACGGGCAGGCGATCGCCTGGTTCGCGTGACCGGTACGGTCACGTCGTCGGGAGCCGGAATGGTCCGGCCGGAGCGCGGACCGGCCGTGGCACCGCTGCGGTCCTACGGCTTCGATCACTGCCTGCGGCGCAGCTTGCGCAGGAACGCCAGGAGACCGGGCCTCGGCCGCGCGTCGCCGCCGTCCTCCGCGGCCGGCGACGGCCCGGCGCCGGCCTCCTGCCGCGGGCCGGGCGCGGGGACGGACGACTGGTCGAGCCGGTAGGCCACGGGCAGGGAGCGCGGTGTGCGGATGAAGGGGGAGGGACGCCAGGAGAGCCGGTCGGCCGGGACCGCGAGCTGGAGCGAGGAGAACCGGTCGAGCAGCCGGCGCACGGCGATCGTGGCCATCTGGGTGGCCAGCCGCCGGCTCGGGCACCTGTGCGGGCCCGCGCCCCAGGCCAGGTGGGCCCGGGTGCTGCGGATGGTGTCCCGGAGCGCGGAGGCGAACCGCGGGTCGGCGTGGGCGCCCGAGACGGACAGCATCACCGGGTCGCCGGCCGCGATCACGAAGCGGCCCAGCCTGACGTCCGTCCTCGCGTAGCGGAAGGTCAGGTTGGCGAGCGCGGGGTTCAGCAGGGCGACGCGGTTGACGGTCTCCTCGATCGCGCCGACCGACACGGTCTCGCGCATGCCGGGGTTGGTGACCACCTCGACGATGACGTTGCAGATCAGGCTGCCGGTGAAGTCGAGGAAGCCGGCCAGCATCAACAGCTCGCGGGCCAGTTCCTCGTCGGTGAGGCTCGCGTCGGCGTCGAGCATGTGCGAGGGCAGGTCGTCGCCGCGCCGATGCCGTTTGAGCGTGGCCAGCTCCAGGAGGGCGGCGTACAGCCGCTGGTAGGCCCCGGCGGAGTCGGGGCCGTCGAGCAGGCGCCAGTGGTCGGCCACCATCTCCTCGCCCCGCTCGAGGGCGACGCCCAGCAGGTGGTTGGCGACGAGCAGCGGGAACGGCCGCCCGTACTGGACGACGAGGTCCATCTGCCCCGAGGGGCCGTCTTCCGTTATCACGCCGATGAGGTCGTCGCAGAACCGCAGCATGGCGCGCTCCAGCCGCAGCGCCTGCCCGCTCCCCGTCGTCTGGAACGGCCGGAGTCCCTCGTCCCAGACGCCGCGCAGCCTCCGGTGCCTGTCCCCGTCGTGGAAGCCCGAGTTGTCGGCGGCCATGAGGGAGAGCAGCGGCCAGTCGGCGGGGACGCGTCCCTCCGCGTACGCCCGCCAGTTGTCCACGCGTTTGCTCCACACGTCGCCGTGGTTCTGCATGACGTGCAGCACCTCGTCGTAGCCGGACGCGAACCAGACCGGCACGCCGAGGAGGTCGACCGGGGCGACCGGGCCGTACATCGCGCGCAGCCGCTCGTGGACGAGCGCGGGGTCGGTCTCGTAGTCCCTGGTGAGCAGCGGCTCCAGCGGCAGCGAGATGAGATTTTCCACGGGCGACCCGGACGTTCTGTCGGAGATCATGGGTGTGCGCCTGCCTTTCGGGTCACCGAGCCGTTCTCAGCCGTGTGAACCTCGGTATGGGCGGCGATCTTAGAGCGTCCGCCGGTAAATGTCAGGGCCCTTCCGTACGCGCTCCGGGGCGCGGACGGGGGAGCGACGTAGTGTGGCGGCATGACGCTGGAGCTCGACGGCAGGATCGTGCGGATCACGAATCCGGACCGCGTGGTCTTCCCGCGGACCGGGCACACGAAGCTCGACCTGATCTCCTACTACCGGCTGGTCGCCGAGGGAGCGGTGCGCGGCGTGGCCGACCGGCCGGTGATCCTCAAGCGCTTCGTGCACGGCGTCGACCGGGAGGCGTTCTTCCAGAAGCGCGCGCCCGCCAAGCGCCCCGAGTGGGTGGAGGTCGTGGAGCTCGGCTACCCCTCGGGCCGTACGGCGGACGAGGTGGTGATCCGCGACCTCGCCGTCCTGCTGTGGACCGTGAACCTGGGCTGCGTCGACCTCAACCCCCATCCGGTGCGGGCCTGGGACCTCGACCACCCGGACGAGCTGCGGATCGACCTCGACCCGGTGCCCGGCGTGGGCTGGGAGCAGATCGTCAGGGTCGCCCTGGTCTCCAGGGACGTGCTGGAGGAGCACGGCCTGACCGCCTGGCCCAAGACGTCCGGCTCACGCGGGTTCCACGTCTACGCCCGCATCGAGCCGCGCTGGACCTTCCGCGAGGTGCGGCGGGCCGCCGAGGCGGTGGCCAGGGAGGTCGAGCGGCGGGAGCCGGACGTCGCCACCAGCCGGTGGTGGAAGGAGGAGCGCCAGGGCGTCTTCGTGGACTACAACCAGAACGCCCGCGACCACACCGTCGCCTCCGCCTACTCGGTGCGGCCGACCGGCCTCGTCTCGGCCCCGCTGGCCTGGGACGAGGTGCCCGGGTGCCGGCCGGAGGACTTCACGCTGGCGTCGATGCCCGACAGGTACGCCGAGGTTGGCGACCCGTGGGCCGGGATGGACGAGCGGGCGGGCTCCCTGGACGCCCTGCTCGAGCTGGCCGAGGCCCAGGGCCCGCGGCCGGACAGACCCGCGGCCCCGCCCGCCGGGGGGCGGCGCCGGCCGGTCATGCCGCTCGTCGAGATCGCCAGGGCGGCCACGCGGGACGAGGCGCTGGCCGGGCTGGAACGCTGGAAGGCACGCCACCCCGAGGTGGCCCGCCTCCTGCGGCCGGCCGACGTCCTGGTCGACTCGATGCGGGGGCGCAGCTCCGTGTGGACGCGGATCCGGGTCAACCTCCAGCACGTCCCCGAGCCCGACCGGCCCGGCCAGGAACCGCTGGAGGTCGACTACGACCCCTGGGGCGGCGATCAGCCCGGGCCGTAGACGTCCCACAGCTCGCCGAGGAAGAAGCGGCAGAAGCGGGCCACCGCCGCCGCGCCGTCCGGGCCCGCCGTACGGAAGGTCGTGAGCATCCGCACGAGGTCGGACGGCAGGATGCGCAACGCCCCCGCGGCGACCACGGCCGCACGGTCGTCCCCGTCCTCCTCGACGTGTCCCTCCAGCAGGCGGGCGTGCAGGGTGGAGGTGTCCAGCCACAGGCGGGCCGGCGCGCCCGGCTGGATCTCCTTGTGCCCGGCCAGCGTGCGGGGGCGGCCGTCGGCGTCGTAGAAGTGCAGGCGGTAGCGCATGTGCCGCTGCCCGGCCCGCTCCCCGGGGACGAACAGGTTGAACGACCCCCGGGCGAGGGGTCGTCTGCCCCCGCACGGGTCGGCCTCGATCCAGCCCTCCGCTCTGGCCTCGTGATCGGGTTCGGTGAGGAACCGTTCGACGTCGTCGATCGTGATCGTGAGGCGGAAGGCGAACGGGAAGCCTCCGGCCGCACCCCAGGGGGCCGCGCTTCCGCGGGCGGCGCCTCCACGAGCGGCGCGGCCGGGCGGGGCCGGCAGCAGGAGCCCCCGCATCTCCTCCACGAACCACAGCGAGGTGCGGTCCTCGAACACGCTCGGCTCGTCCGGCGGCGCCGCCGCGAGCGCGCGCGGGCCGTCCGCGGCGGCGGACGGCGCGCCGGGGGAGCTCGCCGCCGGCCGCGCCACCGCGCCCACCGGCACGGCCCGCGCCCCGATCGGGGCCGCCAGGGGCGCGGCGACCGACGCGCGGGTCTCCAGCAGCCGGGTGCACATGCGGTCGGCCAGCGCGGCGATCGTCAGCGACGGGTTGGCGCCGACCGGCCCGGGAAGGGCCGCGCCGTCCGCGACGTACAACCCGGGGAACCCGAAGACCTCCCCGTACGCGTCGCACACCCCCTCGCCAGGATGGAGACCCATCGGCGCGCCGCCCAGCGGGTGCACGGTCATGACCCGCTTGCGCCACCACGGCGGGCTGTCGGCGTACTCCGCGCCGAGGACGTCGCCGATCTTGCGCATGATCGCGCGGACCCGCTCGAAGTAGTCCTCGCTCGTCTCGGCCGGCCAGTCCACGTCGAGGCGGCCGTCGCGCAGGCGCAGCCTCCCGTCGGGGACGTCGCGGCCCATGCCGAGCAGCGGCAGCGAACTGCCCGACAGCTCGCCCCGGCCGATCAGGTCGGCGATCTCCGCCGACAGGTTGGCGTCGTGGGTGACGATGTTGCGCAGCCGCCGCAGCAGGAACCGCGCGATCCGGCCCGGCCGCACGGCCGCGGCCTCGGCCAGGTAGTCGACGAACTCGGGATAACCGCCGTCCTCGATGTAGGCGCCGCGCCCGTCCGGACCGTCGTCGAGCCGGATCGCGCTGGTGACGACCGGTCCCCGGCTCGCCCGGATGGGCCGCGTCCTGCTCCGGTCGGTGGCTCTCAGCAGGAACGCGAGCATGTCGCCGTTGCCGCAGAAGCGCGTGCCGAGGGCCGCGCTGAGGCCGGGGAATGCGGCCCGGTTCTTCAGCAGCAGGTACGACGTGCCGTACGCGCCCGCGCCCAGGACGAGCCGCTCGCAGCTGATGGTGTGCGGGCCCGTCCGTCGCGGCGGCCCGTCGCCGCGCCCGCCCGGGTCGTCCCCGCGCGGCAGGTGCTCGACGTACTCCACGTCGTACCCGCCGCCGACACGCGGCCGGACGCGGCGCACCTCGTGCAGCGGGCGCAGGTCCGCGCCGTGACGCCGGGCGGCGGACAGGTAGGTGTGGTCGAGGCTGTTCTTCGCGCCGTCGTTGCAGCCGATGTCGCACTCGCCGCACAACCTGCACGTCCTGCGCGGCACGCCGTGCAGGTTGCCGTACGCGGCGGCGGCGACGGGCACGCCCTGGCGGGGCTCCTCGTCCGGCGACGGCGCGAAGCTGACGGCCAGCGGCGGGAGCCGCCAGTCGAGCCCCAGCTCGGCCGCCGCGTCCCGCATGGCGATGGTCTTCAACGTGTCGTCGAAGCCGGGACGGCCCAGCGGGTACGGCGCCACGCCGATCATGCGCTCGACCGCGTCGTAGTGCGGATCGAGGTCGGCCCTGGTCACCGGCCACGACTCGTAGCCGCCGCCGGGGAGCGCCTGCTCGTGGACGAACCAGTCCTCGTCCTTGCGCATCATGACGTTGGCGTAGACGAGCGAGCCGCCGCCGAGGCCGCTGGACACCACGGAGTCGCAGTCGGAGAAGCTCCAGATGTCGTACATCCCGTACAGGCCCTCGGCGGGGTCCCAGAAGGCACGCCCGAGCTGCACCGGGCCGCGCGGGAAGTCCCCCGGCGCGTACGCCCTGCCCCGCTCCAGGACGACCACGGACAGTCCCGCCTCGGCGAGACGGTAGGCGGCGACGGCGCCGCCGAAACCCGAACCGACCACGACCGCGTCGACATGTTCCATAGGTGATCTCTCAGTGCCGCTTCAGCGACCGCTGTGTCGCTTCATGAAGTCGAGAATGTGCGGGTAGACGTCCCGGTGCGCGTTCGCCCCTATCAGGGGGTCGATGTGCCCGTAGCCGCGCAGCACCCGCAGCTCGTGCAGCCCCGGCGCCGCCTTCGACAGCACGCGGTGGCAGACGATGTTGGAGTCGGTGAAGACGTGGTTGCGGTCGCCGGTCAGGAACAGGATCGGCGTGTCCACGCCGGCCGCGCCGGCCAGGTAGTCGTCCGGCAGGGCGGCGTACCGCGGGTCGCCCGCGCCGGACTTCACCGCCCGCCCGGCGGCCACCATCTTCCGCACGTGCCGGTAGTAGTGCAGGTCGCAGGCGCCGTTGAGGTCGGCGAGCCGCTCGTGCACGTGCGTTCTCCGTGCCAGGTTGCGGTGCCGGTACATCGCGGGCCTGCCGCTGCCCCACATGAAGCTCTGCATGTGGCACGCGGCCTCCCGGCACTCGGGATGGAGGAAGGAGACGGCGCGGGCCAGCAGCCACCGCCGCGTCAGCGGCGGCGCGTCCCGAAACCTGGGGTCCAGGTAGGACAGGCCCGCGCCGTACTCCAGCAGCGCGGGCCCGAGGGCGAGCTTGAGCCGGGCCCAGGGGTGGACCCGGGGCGTCAGCGCGACGCTGTTGGCGACCACGCTGGCGATCCCGCGTACGGCCCCGGAGAACAGGCTCATATTGAAGGTCATCGACCCCAGGCAGTGGGCCACCACGTGGATCCGCCGCGCCCCCACGTGGCGGCGGATCTCGCGCAGTGCTGCCGGGTGGTCGTACTGGGCGATGTCGTCCAGGGTGTCCCTACGGGTCTCCATGGTGTACGGAAACCTGTTGCTCATCCGGAAGTCCAGCGCCCACACGTCGCAGAACCCGTTGTCGTGCAGGAACCGGACGAGGTTCGTGTGCTCCGGCATGACGAACATGTCGCTCGACGAGCTCAGGCCGTGCACGAGCAGCACGACGTCCGGCGCCCCCAGCGCCGGCGCGTCGTCCCGGCGGAACCGGGTGAGCTGCAACCCCAGCTCGTCGTCGGTGGCGAACGCATGGACCGTGACCTCGGCCTTACCCACACCGTCGTGCGTGAACCGGGGTATACGGTGTCCCATGCGTTCGCCTTTCTGCTGGCAGATACGATCGCAGGCCCACCCATACCGGTGGCATCGTGGAAAACCCGTACTTGCCGGAAATCACCGCTTCAGGGCGGTCGCCACGCCGACGCGCGAGGTGACCCCCAGCTTGGCGAAGATCCGCGACAGATGGGTCTCCACCGTGCGGACGCTGAGGAAGAGCCGCTCCGCGACCTGCTGGTTCGTCAGCCCTTCGGCGACGAGCAGCGCCACCTCCAGCTCCCTGGGCGACAACCCCAGCGGGGGCGCGTCGCCGTCCGAGGGGGTGGTCGCGCCGCCGCCCACCCGTACGCCGAGGCGGCGAAGCTCCCGCTCGGTGCGGGCCTTGAGCGCGCGGGCGCCGCACGAGTCGAAGATCTCGGCCGCCGCCCGCAGGTGCTCCCTGGCGCGGGCGCGGCCGCCCGGCGTGCGCAGACGCGCCTGCCCGGCGGTGAGCAGCGCCCGGCCCGAGTCGAGCCGCCGCTCGCCCACCCTGAGCTGACCGGCCGCCTCCTCGGCGGCGGCCGCCGCCGCGACCGGGTCCTCCCCGGACAGCGCGTGCGCGCGGGAGAGCGCGGCGAAGCCGCAGTACGCCGGCAGGCGCGGGTCCTCCAGCCGCGCGGCGAGCGCCGCCCACTTCGCCGCGCGCCCAGGCTTTCCCGCGGTCGTCTCAAGGGAGGCGTCCGCGTACGCGAGCGTCTCGCACGCCTGGAGCAGCGTCCCCAGGTCAAGGCGCGGCGACTCGAACCCGTTGCACGCGTCCAGCACCGCCGCGACGCCCTC
Organism: Microbispora sp. H11081; assembly: GCF_012999535.1. Classification (GTDB taxonomy): domain Bacteria; phylum Actinomycetota; class Actinomycetes; order Streptosporangiales; family Streptosporangiaceae; genus Microbispora. Next base: position 218,830 of record NZ_JABBWV010000008.1, on the reverse strand, counting down.
GGCGCACCTGCCCGCGTTGACCAGGGCCACCCCGCGCGCGTAGCGGGCCGAGGCCTCCCAGGTCTCGCCGGCCCCGACCCCGAGGCGCACGGCCTCCTCGCCGGCCCGCAGCGCCGCGTCGTCGTCGCCGCTCCACGACTCGACCAGGCAGGTCTGGGTGAGCGCGAAGACGAGTTGCTGGCCGGAGTCGAGCAGCCGCGCGCCCTCGACGGACTCCTCGGCGGTGGCCCCCGCCTCCGCCAGGCGGCCCATCGCCACCAGCGTCTTGGCCCGGCCCGCCAGGAGGTTGGTCAGGATGTAGCTCTGCCCCGTCGACCTGGCCACGGCCGCGACCCGGTCGAAGTAGCGCAGCGCCTCGCCGTACCGGCCGAGGTAGGACTCGGCCCAGCACAGCCAGGCGATGGCGTCGAGCCACTCCGACAGGTGCTCGTCGGGCGCGTCCGCCAGCAGCTTGCCGGCGATCTCGGCGTAGCGCAGCGCGTCGTCCAGACGGCGGGCGGCCAGGGCGGGCATCGGGCGCAGCGCCGCGACCGCGACCGCGAGGCCGGGCTCCCAGTCGTCGGCGTTGTCGGGCATCAGGTCGAGCACGGCCTGCGCCGCCCGGAAGTCCACCCGCAGCATGCTCTCGGCGACCAGGCGCATCCGCAGCGGCACCGCGGAGGCGGCCCGCGGGTTCGGCATGCGGCTCAGCTCGTCGAGCAGCAGCGCCCGCGCCTCGTGCGGGCGGTCGAGCTGGCGCTCCATCAGCGCGCACACGCGGGCCGCCGGGCCACGGCGGGAATAGTCGTCCTCAGGGAGCCTGCGCAGCAGCTCGCGGGCGGTGTCACGGCCCTCGGCCAGTCTGCCGCTGATGCCCTGCGCCCAGCTCAGCTCCATCATCAGGGCGAGCCGGTCCTCCCTGGCCGCGGCGTCGTCGGGCATGAGCCGCAGCGCCGCCTGCAGCCAGTGCGCCGACGTGGCCGGAGCGTGCGCGGTGACCGCGCGGGCCGCCTCCACCAGCACCTCCACCGCCCGCCGGTCGCCGAACGACCCCGAGTGCTCCACGTGGTGGGCCTGCACCGTCGCGGGAGCCCCCAGCCCGGCGAGGTGGGCGGCGATCCGCGCGTGCGCGCCCAGGCGCCAGCCCGCCGCGGCGGACTCGTAGACCGCGCGGCGCACGAGGGGATGACGGAATCGGAACCGCCCGCCCACGCTGCGGACGATGTCGCGCTCGACCAGTTCGTCCAGCGCGGCGAGCGTGGCCTGCGCCGACACCTCGGCGGCCACGGCGGCGACGGCCGGTTCGAACTCGTCGGCGGTCACGGCGGCCGCCTGGGCCACCAGCAGCGCTCCGGGGGACAGGTCGCCCAGCTCGACCTGGAGCGCCGCGCGCATGGTCGGCGGCAGTTCCGCCACGTCGGTGCCGCCCATCCTGGCCAGCGCCTCAAGGTAGAAAGGGTTGCCTCCGCTGGCCTCGTACAGTGCCGTGCCCCGCCCCCTGCTGACGCCCGGGCCGAGGAACTGCCTGACCTCCGCCGCGCTGAGCGGGCCGACCACGACCTCGTGCCCGCGCGGGCCGGCCGCCGGGGCGAGCCTGGCGACGCGCGGGGCGGCCTGGGCCGGACGGTAGGCCACGGCCATAAGCACAGGGCCCGCGGGCGGATGACGCACCACGTGGTCGAGGAACTCCATCGTGCCGTCGTCGGCCCAGTGGACGTCGTCGAGGACCAGCAGGACGCCGGAGTCCCCGGCCAGCGCGCCCATGAGGTGACGCAGGGCCCGGTAGAGCCGGTAGCGGGCCAGGCCGCTGCGGTCGTCGGCGAGGGAGGGCTCGTCGCCGGCAGGGCCGCCGCCGGAGGCCAGCCCGGGGAAGACGCCGGACAGCAGGGCGGCCTGCCCCGTCCCCACGGCCCTCGTGACCTCGTCGCGGTTGGCGTCGAGGTGGTCGTCGAGCGCGTCCACCAGGGCGCTGAAGGGCAGCATCTGCTCGTACTCCGCGGCGCGTCCCCACAGCGCGGCGAATCCGTCCCGGCTCGCCATCGCCATCAGCTCGCCGAGCAGCCGCGTCTTGCCCGCGCCCGGCTCGCCGACCAGCGCGACGAACTGGAATCCGTCCCGCCGGCTCGCGGCCGTGGCGCCTCTCAGCGCGGCCAGCGCGTCCTGCCGTCCGACCAGCGGCGCGGAAGCGCCCGAGACGACCGGCCCGGCCGCGCGTCCATCCATCCGCACCCCACACGCGAATACGCGGGCCACCCCTTATGAGCCGCGCAGACAATCCAGTAAACGCACTTTACAGATCAACAGATCGTACAGGGGTAGCAGCTCGGCATTAAGCCCATTTGGAAATTATTCGAAAAGGAACCGGTCAGTTCGGGCGATTACGGGATCAGGGAAGCATGGCACCGGGTACGGGACGCGACGTTCACACATCACCGCCGCGGAGGTGCCAGGTGCTGGACCGGATCGCCGATCCCAGGAGGGGGCGCACGCCGTACGGGCCTCCTGACGCGGTGGAGCGGCTCGCGGCGGCCCTGCCGAGCCACATGCGGGACGCGCTCCCCCCGGTCATCCGTCTCGGCAGCCCCTGGCCGGTGCGCGTGGACGTCGTCCTGGAGGAGGGCCTCACCGAGCAGCAGGTCGAGCACTGGGCCGGCGCCGTCTCCGCGGCGGGCTGGGGCGACAACGCGCTCGACCTGGCGGTGCGCGACGGCCGCGTCGCCGGCGTACGCGGCCGGGCCGGCGACCGCGTCAACCACGGCAGGCTCGACCCCCGGGAGTGGCACGCCTGGCAGCCGCGCGCGGAACGCCTGACCCGCCCTCTGGTTCGGGAAGGCGGGGCGCGCGAGGACGGGCGGCTGGTCGAGGCCACGTGGGAGACCGCGATGGACCGCGTGGCGGCGAGGTCGAGGGAGCTCCTCGCCCGCCCGGGCGGCTGGGGCCGCCTCGCCTTCCACACGGGCACGCGCCTGTTCCTGGAGGAGCACTACACCCTCGCCGTCATCGGCAAGGCGGGGATCGGCACCCCCCACATGGACGGCGACACCCGCTGGGGCGCGGCGGCCGCGGCGGCCGCGCTCGCGGCGAGCTTCGGCGCCGACGGGCAGCCGGGCTCCTACACCGACGTGGACCACTGCGACGCGCTCGCGCTGTGGGGGCACGACTGCGCCGCCTCCCATCCCGTGCTGTGGGAGCGGATGCTCGACCGGCGGTCCGGGCCCGCGCCCCCCGCGATGATCGCGATCGGGCCCGAGGGGACGGCGGCGGCCGGGGAGGCGGACGTCCACCTCGCCGTACGTCCCGGCACCAACGTGGCGCTGCTCAACGGACTGCTGCACGAACTGATCGCGGGCGGCTGGCACGACGCGGCGTACGTCGCCGCGCACACCGTCGGGTTCGAACGGCTGTGGCGCGTCGTCGAGGCCTATCCGGCCAAGCGGGCCGCGGAGATCTGCGGAGTGCCGGTCGCGCTCATCGAACAGGCCGCCGAGATCCTGGGCGCGGCAGAACGGCTGGTGTCGACGGTGGGCCAGGCCATCCTGGGCTCCAACCAGGCGACCGAAGCGGCCTGCCAGGTCAACAACGTCCACCTGCTGCGCGGCATGCTCGGCCGTCCGGGAGCGGGGCTGTTCCAGTTCGGCGGGCCCGGGTGCGACGCGCTGGAGGCGGGCTCGGCCGCTGACCTGCCCGGACTGCGCAACTGGGCCGACGACGGGCACGTGCGCGAACTGGCGGACCTGTGGAACGTCGACCCCGCCGTCATCCCGCACTGGGGGCCTGCCACGCACGCCGGTCAGATCCTCAGGTACGCCGAGGAGGGGTCGCTCGGCCTGCTGTGGATCACCGCGTCCGACCCGGCCGCCACGATGCCCGGGCTCGACCGGGTCCTCGGCCGCGACGACCTGTTCGTCGTCGTCCAGGATCCGTACCTGACCGAGACCGCGCGGCTGGCCGACGTGGTGCTCCCGGCGGCGGCCTGGGGCGAGAAGACCGGCACCGTCACCGGCGCCGACCGCACGGTGCACCTGTGCGAGAAGGCGGTCGAGCCACCGGGGGAGGCCAGGGCGGACCTCGACATCCTGCTCGACTACGCGCGGCGGATGGGCCTGCGCGACCGGGACGGCAGGCCGCTCGTGGGCTGGACGGACGCGGAGTCGGCGTTCGAGGCGTGGAAGGCGTGCACCAGGGGCCGCCCGTGCGACCACACCGGGATCAGCTACGAGCGGCTGCGGGCCGGCGGCATCCAGTGGCCCTGCGCGCCGTCCGGCACCCACGGCGTCGAGCGCCTGTACGCCGGGGGGCACTTCGCCACCGGGCCCGGGCACTGCCAGACGTTCGGGGCCGACCTCGCCACGGGGGCCGAGTACGGCGAGGAGCGGTACCGCGCCGAGGACCCGGGAGGACGGGCCTTCCTCCACGCCGCCGACTTCGAGCCGTCGCCCGAGGTGGCCGACGACGAGTATCCCCTGGTCCTCACCACCCGCCGCGCGCTGCACCCCTTTCCCGGCCGGCTGGCGCGGCTCGGCGACGCCGCGGCGCCCGAGCCGTTCCTCGAGGTCCATCCCGGCGACGCCGCCGTGCTCGGCGTCGAGGACGGCGACCTCGTCCGGGTCGAGTCGCCCCTGGGCGTGCTGGAGGCAGTCGCGCACCTGTCGGGCGTACGTCCCGGAGCGGTGGTCCTGCTGCTCGACGGGCAGGGCGAGGCCGTGACACGGGCGGCGGAGGAGCTCACGCTCACCGCCTGGGACGCGGTGTCCCGCAGGCCGCTGCGCGGCGCCGTGGCGGTCCGGCTGGTGAAGGCCGGGCGGCGCGGGGACACCTCCGTGGAGGAGGGCCTGTGCTCCGCCGCCCTGCGCATCGGCCGCGGTATGACCGCGCGGCCCGAGGTGGCGGCCGCCACGGGAGGAGGGGAGGCGCCGGAGCGGTACGAGGAGTTCTGACGTCCGCGTTCGCCGGAGAGGTGGGCCGGCCTACCGGAAGGAAGCGACGAGATGGTCCCTGCGCACACACGCCGCACCGCTGGGGGGCACACGGCCAGCGGGTGGGGCGATCTGTGAGCGAACGTCTGGCGCGCTACATGGAGACGCTCTCCCTCACGCAGCACGAGCTGTCGTCGGGATTCCGCGCCCTGTGGCGCGGCCATCCCCGCGAGCCCGACCTGGGCGGCGTCTGCGAGCGGCTGGCCGCGCAGTGCCGCGACCACGCCGAGCGGCTGAAGCCATTCCTGCGGCGCTACCGCTCCGGCGGAGCGCGCGACCCGCGGGCGGCCGGGGCCGAGCCGAGGACGGCGGGGCCGATGCCGCCGGGCCTGGAGGCGCCGGGTCTGGAGACCGCGAGTTTCGACGCCGGGGGCCTCGGCGCCCACGGTTTCGACGCCCGCGGCTTCGATCTCCATGGGTTCGATCCAGGGGGTTTCGACTCCGGCGGTTTCGAAGGTGGAGGATTCGACGCCGCGGGTCTGGAGACGGCCGATCTCCAGCGGGTCGTTCGCGCGGCGGCGGAACGGGAGCGGGCGAGCGTGGAGGACGCGGACCCTGGAACGGCACGGCGTCCGCTGACACGTGGGCGGGGCGGCGGGGACGGCGGCGGCCTCACGCTGCTGCGGGACCTGCACGGGCTGTATCTCCTCGCGACGGAGTGCGACCTGTCCTGGGGCCTGCTCGCGCAGGCGGCACGCGGGCTCAGGGACGACGACCTGCTCGATCTCACCCGCCACTGTGCCCCCGAGACGGCCGTCCATCTGCTCTGGCTGCGCACCCGTATGCGCCAGGCGGCGCCACAGGTGCTCGCCGTCCCGCATGCGGAGAACGACGACAAATCCCGCCATTAAGGGAAAATGTAGATCTGGGTTCCTTAGATTTCCGGATAAAATGGATTGTGTACGTCCGGGGGCAATTGATAGAAGATATCTCGGCGCGCGGATCCGGCGGGGAACGGGCCGCGCTCTGTGTGTGACACCGGTGCTCAATGGCGGGGGCCGTACCGGTGGCGGCGGAAAGGTTCCGTTCCGGAAACCGACTGCCGCGCTTTCCGGCGGCGCCGGCCCTGCGTCAGCGGCCGGCGCCGCCGCCGTGCGTTCCGCCGGGGTGCGTTCCGCCATGGTGTGTTCCACCGCCGTGCGTTCTACCGCTGTGCGCGTGCGCTCCGCGGTGCGAAGGGCGGGGAAACGCCGAAGGCCGGACCCGCTGATCGCGGATCCGGCCTTCGGATCGTGGTGGACGATACTGGGATTGAACCAGTGACCTCTTCCGTGTCAGGGAAGCGCTCTCCCGCTGAGCTAATCGTCCGTGCCCGGACGTGATCCGGACTCCGAGCGGAAGACGGGATTCGAACCCGCGACCCTCACCTTGGCAAGGTGATGCTCTACCACTGAGCCACTTCCGCAGTCATCGCCCGGTTTCCCCGGCGACGCGTGAACAACTCTAGCGGATTCCCGGGGGTGCCGGTGCCAACCGGGCCCGAATCACACACGCGGACGCGCCGCTGTGACCGAAGTGGGGTGAGACGTTGACCTCCGGGGGATGCCGTGCACAGGATGAGGCCGCGACCGTACGCGGGAAGGGGTTACTCGATGGCGAAGGTGCTCATCATCACCGGTGACGCGGCCGAGGACCTGGAGGTGATGTATCCCTACCAGCGGCTTCTCGAGGAGGGCTACGAGGCGCACATCGCGGCGCCGTCCGCCAAGAAGCTCCAGTTCGTGGTGCACGACTTCGTCGACGGCTACGACACCTACACGGAGAAGCCGGGCCACACCTGGGCCGCCGACCTGGCGTTCGCCGACGTGAACCCGGACGAGTACGTCGCGCTGGTGGTGCCGGGCGGGCGCGCCCCCGAGTACCTCCGCGGCGACCGGGACGTCCAGGAGATCGTCCGCCACTTCGCCGGCGCCGGAAAGCCGATCGCCGCGCTCTGCCACGGGCCGCTGGTGCTCGCGGCGGCCGGAGTGCTCAAGGGCCGGGAGAGCAGCGCGTACCCCGCCTGCGCGACCGACGTCGAGAGCGGCGGCGGCACGTGGGTCGACAGCGAGGCGCACGTCGACCAGAACCTCGTGACCGGGCGGGCCTGGCCGGACCACCCGGCGTGGATGCGCGAGTTCATGAAGGTGCTGCGCGCCGTCGCCCCGGCGTCCTGATCCCCGCACCGACCGGCAGAGGGCGGATCAGGGCTCCTGATCCGCCCCGTCGGGGTGCTTCGGCTTCACCCGGTTTCCCGCCTGGCCTGGGCCCGTCCGCCGGCGATGAGGCGGCCGGCCGTCACCCCCGGAGCACGGCCGCGGCGGCTCCGCGCGGCCCGTTCGACGGCCGCACGGGTGAGCCGAGGCAATAGAGTCGCCCGCCGTGACCGAATCCGCGTCCTATCTCACCGCGACGGCGGAGGCGTACGACGCCGTCGCCGTCCTCTACGCCGACCTCTTCCGGGACTCGCTCGACCGCCTGCCGCTGGACCGCGCGATGCTCGCCGCGTTCGCCGAGTCCGTACGGGCCGCGGGTGCCGGGCCCGTGACCGAGGTCGGCTGCGGCCCCGGCCACGTGACGGCGCACCTGCGGGACCTGGGACTGAACGCCTTCGGCGTCGACCTGTCGCCCAAGATGATCGAGCTCGCCCGCGCGGCCTATCCCGATCTGCGCTTCGAAGTCGGGTCCATGCACGCGCTGGACCTCGCCGACGGCGAGTTGGGCGGCATCCTGTCCTGGTACTCGGTCATCCACACCCCGCCACGGGAACTGCCGCCGTACTTCGCCGAGTTCCGCCGCGTACTCGCCCCCGGCGGCCTCCTCCTGCTCGGATTCTTCGAATCCGAGGGCGATCCGGTGTCGGAGTTCGACCACAAGGCGGCGCCGGCGTACCGCTGGCCCATCGACGACCTCGCCGCGCTGGCCCGCCAGGCGGATTTCCGTGAGATCGGACGGATGCTGCGCGAGCCACTGGAAGGCGAGCGCTTCCGCCAGGGCCGTCTGCTGATGCGCAGGAGATAAATTCCGCCTGGCACGTCCATGAATTCCGGCGCACGCGGAATGGGTTAGGGTCCCCGCGGTGCCTGAAGTGTTCGCGGCCGGGTGTACGGTTTCGTGGCCAACTGGATGACGAAGGAAGATCTGCTGGGCATGCTCGAAAAGCCCGCGGTGCGCGACATCCATGTCGTCGAGGCCGTACCGCGGTCATCGGGCCGGAACAGCGTCAGGCATTGACAGGTAAAACGTTCACCTGCCGGTGACGCGGCAGGCTGCGAGGCAATAGCCGTACTCGGGGCGCATTCCGCGTCAGCGGGTCGTGTGAGATTGATGAGCGGGTGCGAATACGAGAAAAGCGGACGCTGCTCGTCGGGCTGGCGGTGATGACGGTGGTGGGGGTCAACGGATGCTCCGCGCACTCGGCTGACGGGCACGCGGTCGCCGTCTGGAGAAACCTGCTTTCGGTGACCAATCCCGACTACCGGGTGATTCAATTCGGTGGCGCCAAAGGCTTCGGCTCCCCTGACGGCTGGACCTCCATCGAGCCCCGGCGGCCGTCGCCCTCCTCTGGCGCGGAGGACCGACGAGTTGAAGACCATCCCCGGCCAGGGCGTGTACGGCTTCGTCCTCAGTGGGTGGCCCGCGGACCTGCTGCCCCTCGCCGACGATCCCCCAACTCATGTCCTTCAGCGTGGCGGACATCACGGTGGGCGGCTGAGGCGACCGCCAGGACGTCGCCGGGGGCGGCTTCGGACTGATCCTGCCCGAAAACGGGCAGGAAACTTGGTAGTCGGCATCAGTGCTGCGTTAGGGTCCTGCTCTGTGTCCACGGCACGGCATCCCTTCGAGGACCTGATCGGCCACCTCACCCGGACCACCTCGCTGGGGCCCGGGGAGGCGGCCCGCGTGGTGGCCGACGTTCTGGCGTACTTCGGCGAGTCCGCGGAAGAGTACGTGCGGCGCCGCCACGGCGAACTCAAGTCGAGGGGGCTGACCAACGATCAGATTTTTCCCAGAATCTCCGCCGAGCTCGCGGGAAGACGTGTCGCGGCACCGGAGCTGACCCTGCGCCAGCTCCGGCGAATCGTTTACGGATAGGAGCGGTTATGTGCGGAATCGTCGCTTATGTCGGGCCGAAGGATGCGGCGCCCATCCTGCTCGAAGGTCTCCAGCGGCTGGAGTACCGGGGCTACGACTCGGCCGGCCTCGCCGTCGTGAACGCCAAGAGCCTCAAGACGCGCAAGGTCAAGGGCCGCGTGGCCGACCTGGCGGCGGCGGTTCCCGCCAAGTTCAAGGGCACGATCGGCATCGGGCACACCCGCTGGGCCACCCACGGCGCGCCGAGTGACGTGAACGCGCACCCGCACCTCGACCAGGAGCAGCGGATCGCCGTCGTGCACAACGGCATCATCGAGAACGCCGACGAGCTGCGCCGCCGCCTGGAGGGCGAGGGCGTGAAGTTCGAGAGCGAGACCGACAGCGAGGTGCTGTCGCATCTCATCGGGCGGATGGTCAAGGAGACCGAGTCGCTGCGGGAGGCCGTGCTGCGGGCGCTGAAGAGCGTGGTCGGCACGTACGGCATCGCCGTCATCGACGAGCAGCGCCCCGGCGAGATCGTGGTGGCCCGCAACGGCAGCCCGATCGTGCTCGGCCTCGGCGAGAAGGAGATGTTCGCCGCGTCCGACGTCGCCGCGCTCATCCGCTACACCCGCCAGGTCGTCCACCTGGAGGACGGCGAACTGGCCGTCATCAAGGCCGACGGGTTCAACACGTTCACCAGCGACGCCAGGGAGACGGCCAAGGAGCCGTTCACGGTCGACTGGGACGCCGGGCACTACGACAACGGCGGCTACGAGCACTACCTGCTCAAGGAGATCTCCGAGCAGCCCGACACGGTCGCCCGCACGCTGCGCGGCCGCATCGACGACCGGTTCCACATCGCCCACCTCGGCGGCCTCAACATGGACGCCCGCGAGACCCGCTCCTTCCGCCGGGTGAAGATCATCGGCTGCGGGTCCGCGTACTACTCGGGGCAGATGGGTGCGCAGCTCATCGAGGAGCTGGCCCGCATCCCCGCCGACGCCGAGCCCGCGTCGGAGTTCCGCTACCGCAGCCCCGTCGTCGAGCCCGACACGCTGTACGTCGCGATCAGCCAGTCGGGCGAGACGTACGACACGCTCGCCGCTGTGCAGGAGCTCAAGCGCAAGGGCGGCCGGGTGCTCGGCATCGTCAACACCGTCGGCAGCGCCATCGCCAGGGAGACCGACGGCGGCATGTACCTGCACGCGGGTCCCGAGGTCTCGGTGGCCTCCACCAAGGCGTTCACCTCCACGGCCGTGGCGTTCGCGCTGCTCGCCCTGCACCTCGGCCGCGTACGCGACCTGTCGCCCGCCGACGGCCGCAGGATCTGCGAGGGCCTGCGCCGGCTGCCCGAGCAGATCAAGGAGATCCTCACGCTGGAGGACCGGATCAGGGAGCTGGCGAAGAAGTACGCCGACTCGGCGGGCATGATGTTCGTCGGCCGGGTGCGCGGCTACCCGGTGGCCCGCGAGGGCGCCCAGAAGCTCAAGGAGATCTCCTACGTCCACGCCGAGGCGTACCCGGCGAGCGAGCTCAAGCACGGGCCGCTCGCGCTGATCAGCCCCGAGCTGCCGACGGTCGCGATCGTCCCCGACGACGAGCTGCTGGACAAGAACCTCACCACGCTGGGCGAGATCCGGGCCAGGCACGGGCGCATCCTCATGATCGGCCACCGCACCTCCGAGGCGGCCGACGACTGCATCGTGGTGCCCAAGAACGAGGTCGAGCTCGACCCCATCCTGCTCACGATCCCGCTGCAGCTGTTCGCCTACCACGCCGCCGTGGCCCTCGGCCGCGACGTCGACCGCCCGCGCAACCTCGCCAAGAGCGTCACGGTCGAGTAGGGACCGCCTTTCCGCGTACGGCCCGCGCCCACCCGGCGCGGGCCGTACGCGCATGCGGGCGCGACGCGAGGGGGGAGGTGTATCGATCGCCTTATCCCTAACGTCCGTTATGTGGTGACATGGTGTAGTTACTCATAGTCTGTGCGTGTAAGGGACTCTTCGGGTAGGAGGGTGCCGACATGCGACGCCGTACCGTCCTCGCAATGGGAGTCCTGGCCCTCACGGGCGCGTGCGGCGTCAAGGCGCCACCGCGCCGGTGGGAGGAGTTGTCGCTGATCGTCCCCCGCTCGCCGGGAGGATGCGGGGACGGCGTGGCCGCCGGGTTCAAGGCGCTCGTCGAGGGCCGTGGCTGGGCCCGCGCCGTACGGATCAGCTGGGAGGCCGGCGGAGGGGGTCTCGGCTCGCCGGTCATGCCGCGGACCGGCCTGGTGGTCGCCGATTCCGCGCTGCTCGCCGCATGCGCGCTGGCCCGCGACCCGTTCCTGGTCTCCAGGGCCGTCCCGCTCGCGCGGCTGGCGGGGGAGTGGGAGGTGCTCGTCGCCTCGCCGGAGTCGGACTACCGCACGTTCGACCAGTTCGCCGCCGCGCTGCTGCGCGACCCCGGCCGCGTCAGGGTGGCCGGCGGCGCGGACCGCGGGCCGGAGCAGTTGCTGCTCGGACTGACCGCGCAGGGTCTGGGGGCCGACCCGCGACTGCTCGACTACGTCGCGTTGGGCACCAGGGCGCAGGCCGTCGACGCCGTGCTCGACGGGCGGGTCGCGCTCGCGTTCGGTGACAGGCGCGAGGTCGCGCCGCACGTGCGCTCGGGACGCCTGCGACCGCTCGCCGTCTCCTCGGGCGAGCGGCTGCCGGGGATCGACGCGCCGACGCTGTCGGAGTCGGGCGTACGCGTCGTGTTCGCCGACTGGACCGGGCTGGTCGCTCCGCGCGGCACGCCCGGTCGGGACGCCCTGCTCGACCTGTGCCGGGCCGTCACCGCCACAAGGGGGTGGCACAACCTGTGCGAGCACAACGACTGGACGCCGATGTGGCTCGAAGGCGACGACTTCCGGCAGTGGCTGACCGGCGAGGCGCGTCGTACGACCGCGCTGCTCAGCGAGCTCGGACTCCGCTGAGAAGCACAACGTGTGGGGGCGGTTGCGCGAAGGGCCACAAGATGTAGGATCCATCGCGTCGCTGGTTCACTTTGGTGAGGCAAGAGGGAACCCGGTGCGAATCCGGGACTGCCCCGCAGCGGTGAGCGGGAACGACCGCCGTCACAGGCACTGGGCGCGAGCGCGCCTGGGAAGCGACGGCCAGTAGGACCGGCGGGCGCGAGCCCGGCCGGACGCCCGCGAGTCCGAAGACCTGCCCGCGACGCGCGCGCGACGCCGCGCGCCCCGCGCCGGGCCCCGAGGGAGGGTTCGCCGCCGGCCGCCACGGCACGAGGCCACCTGCTGGGCTCTCGTGCGCGTGCGCCGCGGCATGCCTCTCCTCGCTCCGGCCGGGTCACGAGACGACGAGGAGAGGGCACCTGATGACGATCACCGACCCGGCCTCCGCGTCCGCCGTCCCCGTGCCAGGGGACGGCGGCGCGCGGGACACGGCGGCCGTGTGGCAGGCCATCGAGGAGGCGGCGGCCGGGGTCATCGCCGACCCGGAGAACTCGCGCCGGGCGGCCAAGCTGCTGAACGGGCTGATCGCGGACGAGGCGGCGGCCGAGGGGGTGCGCGCGTTCTCCGAGTCGGTCGCCGCCGCCCACGCCGCCGGGCTGCTCGGCGACGCTGTCGCCGCGTTCGTGGCCCGCGAGGCCGTGGCGCTGGACGCGCTGGCCGACCCGGCCGCCGACGACCGGTTCGAATACTTCGGGCTGCGCACGGTCTACGACCGCTACCTGCTGCGCCACCCGGTCACCCGGCGCGTGCTTGAACGCCCCCAGCACTTCCTGCTGCGGGTCGCCTGCGGCCTGTCGGACACGGTGGCCGAGGCGGCCGAGCTGTACGGCCTGATGTCCACGCTCGCCTACCTGCCCAGCTCGCCGACGCTGTTCAACTCGGGCGGGCGCCGCCCTCAGCTGTCGTCGTGCTTCCTGCTCGACTCGCCCCGCGACGAGCTGGAGAGCATCTACGAGCGCTACGGCCAGGCGGCCCGGCTGTCGAAGTACTCCGGCGGCATCGGCGTCGCCTGGACCCGGGTGCGCTCGCGCGGCTCGCTGATCCGGGGCACCAACGGCCTGTCCAACGGCATCGTGCCGTGGCTGCGCACGCTCGACGCGTCGGTGGCGGCCGTCAACCAGGGCGGCAGGCGCAAGGGCGCGGCGTGCGTCTACCTGGAGACCTGGCACGCCGACATCGAGGAGTTCCTGGAACTGCGCGACAACACGGGCGAGGAGTCGCGCCGCACGCACAACCTCAACCTGGCCAACTGGGTGCCCGACGAGTTCATGCGCCGGGTCGAGGCGGACGGCACGTGGTCGCTGTTCGACCCCAAGGAGGCCCCCGAGCTGACCGACCTGTGGGGCGAGGCGTTCGACGTGCGCTACCGCGAACTGGAGGCCGCAGGGCGATACGTACGGCAGGTGCCGGCCCGCGCCCTGTACGGCCGGATGATGCGCACGCTCGCCCAGACCGGCAACGGCTGGATGACGTTCAAGGACGCCGCCAACCGCGCCTCCAACCAGACCGCGCTGCCCGGCAACGTCATCCACCTGTCCAACCTGTGCACCGAGATCCTGGAGGTCACCAGCGACGGCGAGACGGCCGTGTGCAACCTCGGCTCGGTCAACCTCGCCGCGCACCTGACGCCGGAGGGCGACGCCGTCGACTTCGGCAGGCTGCGCGCCACCGTCCGCACCGCCGTACGGTTCCTGGACCGGACGATCGACCTCGGGTTCTACCCGACGCCGGAGGCGGAGGCGGCCAACCGGAAGTGGCGGCCGGTGGGGCTCGGCGTCATGGGCCTCGCCGACGTGTTCTTCGCGCTGCGCCTGCCGTTCGACTCGCCGGAGGCGCTGGCGCTGTCGAGCCGCGTCGCCGAGGAGATCGCGCTCGCGGCGTACGGCACCTCCGCCGACCTGGCGGTGGAGCGCGGACGCCACCCGGCGTACGAGCAGACCAGGGCGGCGGGCGGCGTCCTGCACCCCGACCACTTTTCGTGCGCCCCGGCCCACCCGGAGGAGTGGGCGGCCCTGCGGGCGAGGATCGCGGAGACCGGGCTGCGCAACTCCCTGCTGGTCGCGATCGCGCCGACGGCCACGATCGCCTCCATCGCCGGCTGCTACGAGTGCGTCGAGCCGCAGGTGTCCAACGTCTTCAAGCGGGAGACCCTGTCGGGGGAGTTCCTCCAGGTCAACCGGTATCTCGTCCGCGACCTCCAGTCGCTGGGCCTGTGGACCGGGCCGATGCGCGACGCGATCAAGCTCAACGACGGCTCGATCCAGGACATCCCCGGCATCCCCGGCGAGCTGAAGACGCTCTACCGCACCGCCTGGGAGCTGCCCCAGAAGGCGCTGATCGACATGGCCGCCGCGCGGCAGCCGTACGTCGACCAGTCGCAGTCGCTCAACCTCTTCATGGCCGCGCCCACCATCGGCAAGCTCTCGTCGATGTACGCCTACGCGTGGCGGTCGGGCCTGAAGACCACCTACTACCTGCGCTCCCGCCCGGCGACGCGGATCGCCCAGACGACCGTGCCGGCCATGGCGCCGGTCGAGGCGGTCGCCTGCTCCCTTGAGAACCGCTCCCTTGAGAACCCGGAGATCTGCGAGGCATGCCAATGAGAACGATGCTGCTCGACCCGGGCATGGACCTGACCCTGCGCCCGATGCGCTACCCGGGGTTCTACGAGAGGTATCGCGCGGCGATCAGGAACACCTGGACGGTCGAGGAGGTCGACCTCGGCTCCGACCTCGCCGACCTCGCGACCCTCGACGAGGGGGAACGGCACCTGATCAACCGGCTCGTGGCGTTCTTCGCGACCGGCGACTCGATCGTGGCCAACAACCTGGTGCTGAACCTCTACCAGCACGTGAACGCCCCCGAAGCGCGGCTCTACCTGAGCCGCCAGCTGTTCGAGGAGGCGGTGCACGTCCAGTTCTACCTGACCCTGCTGGACACCTACCTGCCCGACCACGACGAGCGGGCCAAGGCGTTCGCCGCCGTCGAGCACATCCCGTCGATCCGCGACAAGGCCGAGTTCTGCTTCCGCTGGATCGACTCGATCAGCGAGCTGAACCGGCTGGAGACCCGGGAGGACCGGCGGGCCTTCCTGCTCAACCTCGTCTGCTTCGCCGCCTGCATCGAAGGGCTGTTCTTCTACGGCGCCTTCGCCTACGTCTACTGGTTCCGCTCGCGCGGGCTGCTCGGCGGCCTGGCGACCGGCACCAACTGGGTGTTCCGCGACGAGTCGATGCACATGGAGTTCGCGTTCGAGGTGGTGGACACCGTACGCCGCGAGGAGCCCGACCTGTTCGACGACGAGCTGGCGGCCGAGGTGACGCGGATGCTGGAGGAGGCGGTCGCCGCCGAGCTGGCCTTCGCCCGCGACCTGTGCGGCGACGGGCACGGCGTGATGAGCGCCGACAACATGCGGCGCTACCTGGAGTACGTCGCCGACCGCAGGCTGGCCCGGCTCGGCCTGCCCGTGCGGTGGGGCACCGACAACCCGTTCCCCTTCATGGAGTTCCAGGACGTGCAGGAGCTGGCGAACTTCTTCGAGCGCCGGGTCTCGGCCTACCAGGTGGCCGTAGAGGGTGACGTCAGCTTCGACGAAGCCTTCTGATCCGGCCGTTTCCCGCGTCGTCGTCAAGGGCAAAGGGAACCCCATGACGACGACAGGGGGCGCCGTCACAGCGGCAGCGTGGAACTGGGCGACCTTGGCGGTCGCCGTGACCACGGCGGTCGTCTCGGTGGAACTGGTCAGGCGGGTGCTGAGATCGCGTCTCGTGGGGGAGCGGTGGGCGCTCGCCCGGCCGGTCACCCGCCGCTGCACCTGGCCGGGCTTCGCCTCGGCGGTGACCGGCACGGTCAAGGCGGTGTACGACCCGGACATGCCGGGGTCGGACTCGCACGGCTTCCAGCAGGTGCTCTCGCTGCTGCTGATCGGCTGCGTGACCTGGCTGCTGATCCAGGCGGCGTACGCGGTCACCGACGTCGTCCTCGACCGGCTCACGCGGATCGAGGGCGAGCGCAACCGCCGCGCCCGGCGCATCCGCACCCAAATCGCGCTGGTGCGGCGGGTGTCGGCGGCGGTCGTCGTGGTGCTCGCCCTGGGGGCGATGCTGTTCACGTTCCCGCAGGTGCGGGCGCTGGGCGCGGGGCTGCTCGCCTCCGCGGGGATCGCCGGGGTGGTGGGCGGCATCGCGGCCCAGTCCACGCTCGGCAACCTGCTGGCCGGGCTGCAACTGGCCTTCAGCGACGCGCTGCGGCTCGACGACGTGGTCGTGGTGGAGGACGAGTGGGGCCGCATCGAGGAGCTGACGCTCACCTACGTGGCGCTGCGCCTGTGGGACGAGCGGCGGCTCATCCTGCCGGTGTCCTACTTCACCGCCAACCCCTTCGAGAACTGGACGCGGCACGAGAGCCGCATCCTCGGCAGCGTGTACCTCCGCGTGGACTGGTCGATTCCGGTCGAGGAGGTCCGCGCCGAGCTCTACCGGGCGCTGCGCGGCAACCCGCTGTGGGACCAGAAGGACTGGACGCTCCAGGTCACCGACATCACCCCGGGCGGGCTGGTCGAGCTGCGCGCCCTGATGAGCGCGGCGGACTCGGCGAGCGCCTTCGACCTGCGCTGCGACATCCGCGAGCACCTGGTGACGTTCGTCCGCGAGAAGTATCCGGAGAGCCTGCCCCGCCTGCGCCTGGAGTTACCGGCCCGGTGACCCGCGCCTGCCCCCTGCTCAGGGGGCGCTGGGCGGGCGCAGGAGCCTGCTCGCGCCCGCGATGAGCGCGGTGGCGAGGATCCATCCCGCCGCGACCAGCCCGTTCGCCAGCCACTGGGTCCATCCGGACGGCTCCCAGGCGCCCCGCTGCTCGAACACGCTCACCGGCACGAGCAGGTCGAGCGTGTAGACGAACGCGTCGAAACGGCGCGACTCGTCCAGTCCGATCTGGTGCGGCGGCCAGCGCGTGAAGACCACCGTGCCCGTCGCGAGGAGCAGCGCGGCCCACAGCCCCGCGAGCCAGGGCCGGTAACCGTACCCGACGAGCCCGTCGAGCAGGCGGCCCCACAGCCGGCCGGGCAGCCGCAGCGTCCGCCGCCGCGCCCGCTGCCTGGCCAGCAGCACCCGGCGGGCGTCCGGCTCGTGCCCGATGCGCCGGCAGTACGCCGCCAACTGCTCGTACGGCTGGGGCAGGTAGCCTCCGGGGTCGCGCCGCAGCCAGGAGAGCCGGTCGGCCAGGGTCGCGGGCCCGCGCAGCGACTCGTACGCCAGCCCGTTGAGCCGTACGTCGCCCGGGTAACTCTCCGGGCGGTCGAACAGCACGCCCAGCCGGGAGTAGCCGAGGTTGACCTCGCCCTCGATCGACTCGGGCAGCAGGATGACCTCGTCGGCCTGCATGTGGCTCAGGTGCAGCACCCGGCCGGGCGCCCGCAGCACCGCGCCGTGGAACGACAGGACCCCGCCGATCCGCGCGCCGCGCAGCCGCACGGTGCCGTCGGCGGTGAAGCCCGCGCCGAGTTCGGCCGCGGCGGCCTGCAGGTGATCGGCGTACACGGCGGGGGCGCCGTGCGCCGTCACGACGGCGCCCTCAAGGTAGAGGCCGCTGGAGAAGCGCGCGCCGATCAGCCGCAGCCCGCCGGTGGCCCGCAGGTCGCGCAGGAAGGCGCTGCCGTCCACCACGAGCCCGCCGGCCCACAGCGCGACCGACTCCCAGGTCCGCGGCTCCTTCGATCCCTCCGGCCCGGTCCAGCCGCCCTGCTCCCACGGGGGCGCCTGCGTCCGGTACGGCATGGCGCCAGGGGTGCCCAGCCGGGCGCCGGAGAGCCGGAGCTGCCCGGTCACGTGGGCGTTGTCGAGGCGCACGCCCGCGTGCACGACCGATCCGTCGAGGTCGAGGAGCCCGTCGACCGTGGCCCGGCTGGCGCGGAAGTGGAGGACGTCGCAGCGTCGCAGCCGCACGCCCCTGGTCCTGGCGTCGGAGAGCGAGACCGTTCCCGCGAGGTGGCAGTCGAGCAGGTGGACCTTCGTCTCGATCGTGGCGTCGGACAGGTCGAGGTCGCCGACGATCCGGGCTCCGGCGAGCCGTACGCCCGGCACCGAGGCCGTCCCGCCCGCGCCCCGGTCGAGCGCCAGAGCGGTGATCACCTCGGCGCGGACCACCCGGGAGCGGGGCCACGAGCCGCCGGACGAGGAGTCCGTCTCCCGGCCCTGGCGCAGGTCGGCCCAGGCGCCGGTGGGGTAGGCGTCCCACAGCAGCCGCTCGGCGGGGGTGAGCCGGCGGAAGGGAGGCCGTGATCTTCCCATGCGCCGACCATACCGCCGATCTCCGAAGGACCCGTGGTGATCTTGTAGTTTGTCGCACGAACCCCCGCCGAGCAGCTCATTCATAGTCCGTGATCATGCACAGAATCGGCGGAAAGGCCGGCCACCAGGGCATTCATCCTCCGTGATCTTGCAATTGCAAGATCACGGAGGCGATAAGCGCAGCTCAGGCCACCGATGCCCGTCGGGAGTGCATGATCACCACAAGGAGATGCGCAGCTCAGAGGGTATGCGTGCGACAAACTACAAGATCACGGGGGTTGGGGGGCTCAGGAGCCGCAGTCGCAGCAGCAGCCGTCCGGGCAGCAACAGCAGCCATCGCCCGAGCAGCAGCCATCGCCGGAGCAGCAGCCATCGCCGGAGCAGCAGTTGGAACACGCCGAGCAGCCGTCGCAGCATCCCGAGCAGCCGTCGCAGCAGGATGAGCAGTCGGGGCAGCAGTCGCACCGGTCGCAGAAGCAGCGGTCGTGCCACGGCGCGTTCCTGTAGGTGCTCCACGGCGGGCGATAGAGCCCGCAGGTCAGGAAGATCGCCGCTCCGGCCGCGGCCGCCGGCACGATCCCCGGGGACATGCCCGGCGGGTGCCCGGGCGGTCCTGGCGGCTCGTCGGGCGGGGCGGACTCGGCGGACGGCGCGCGGCGGGTGGCGCAGGCGCCGTCGTGGGCGCGCGTACCGAACGCCCGGTCGACGGCACGCCGGGTCTCGCCGCACAGCAGCGTCTCGACCAGGTGCCGCTCCTCCAGGTCGAGGTCGCGTACGGCGAGGCGCAGCCCGTGCAGCGCCTCCTCGCACACGCTCCGCGCCTGCGCGGGGGAGGTGCCGGTCGCGTCGAGAGGGTTGTACGCCCCGCGCGCCCGGTCGTCGTCGAGGTCCTCCACCGCGTCGATCACGTGCGCGATCCGGCCGAAGAAGCGCCCGGCCTCGCGCAGGCTCTCGGCGTTGCCCGGCCGGCCGGCCAGCACGGCCGTGTGCGCGAAGGCGGCGGCCACGGCGGTCTCGGTGGGCTCGGTGACGTCGAGCAGGGCGCGCCCTGGAGACGCCTCAAGCAGTGCCTGGCGGGCGGAGACCTCGGTCAGGACGGCCGTGTCGAAGCCGATCGGCGCCGCGCCGCGCCGGGCGGCGGAGGCCCAGGCGGCGGCCGTCGCGCGCAGCGGGACGCCGGTCACCCGCCGGGCCGCGATCCCGTCGCCGTCGGACGCGTGGTCGCGGATCTTCCCGGCGGCGAGGGCCAGGGAGACCACGGCGGCCAGGCGGGCGCCCGGGTCGTCCGACCGCACCACCTCCGCCGGCCGGAAGCCGCGCAGCGCGCAGGGCCCCGCGGTCCGCCGGCCTGGCCCGACTCCCGCCCGTTTCCCCGACTGGGCCTCGGTCAGCACGGACAGGACGAGGCCGTCGTAGTTGGTCGCCATGCGGGCCAGCTGCCCGTGCCGGTCCCGCAACGTCAGGCACAGCCCGCACAGGTGCGCGCGCCAGGCTTCGCGGACGGACGGGCAGGAGTGGCGGGCACACGGCCGGAGGATCCCGAACACCCAGCGACTCCTTGGGGTCATGCGTACGGGATCATCCCGTTGCGCGGCGATTATGCCATCGGCGACGGGAGTCCTGCCGGAGAAGCCGGGCGGACGGCCTGCACAATCGAGGAATGGAAGTCATGGACGGGTTCGGCCTGACCGTCGAAGAGCACGTCGCCACCCTCACCTTCGACCGGCCCGCCAAGCGCAACGCCCTGACGGCCGCCATGTGGCGTGGCCTGCCGGGAATTCTGGCGGACCTCGCGAGGGATTCGAAGATTCGTGTACTGGTCCTTACCGGTGCCGGGCGAACTTTCTGCTCTGGTGCCGATATTTCGGAAATTCATGAACTTAGGGATAACGACGACGACACGGGTCTCACCGTCGCCGCGGAGCGGGCGCTGATGACCTTTCCCAAGCCCGCGATCGCGATGATCGAGGGCTACTGCGTCGGCGGCGGATGCCAGCTCGCGCTCGCGTGCGATCTGCGCATCGCGGCGGCGGGGGCGCTCTTCGGCGTCACCCCGGCCAAGCTGGGAGTCGTCTACCCGCTCAGCTCCACCCGGCGGCTCGCCGAGATCGCCGGCCCCGCCACGGCGAAGCTCCTGCTCTTCTCGGCCGACCTCATCACCGCAGATCACGCCTTGCGTGCCCGCCTCGTCGACGAGGTGTGCCCACCGGAGGAACTGCGCGAGCGGGTGTACGGCCTGGCGGCCACGATCGCCGGCAGGTCCAGGCTCACGCTGACGGCCGCCAAGCGGGTGATCGACGGCGGGGCAGGGGAGGCCGAGGTGCGTGCCTGGCAGCGAGAGGCGCGGGAGAGCGGCGAATTGGCCGAAGGTGTCCGGGCATATCGGGAGGGGCGTTCCCCTGGATTCTCTTGGGATGCAAAATAGGCATAAACGGGACTCGCAGTGGTAATGACCCTGTGAGGTGTGAGATGTCGCAGAATCTATTCGCCAGGCTCGCCCGCTGGCTGGGACTTGACAGGAATCCGCTTCGGCGCCGGTGCGACCGGGTCGAAGCGGTGGTTCGGCTTGCCGCGGTGCTGGGAGTCGTGGTCGCGATCGTGTTCGGCGTGATGCTGGGCATCCGCGAGTACGGCAACGGCCTGCGGACCGAGGCACAGCAGGCGCGCGACCGGCATCAGGTCGTCGCCACGCTGTCGGGCGACGTGACGGCGCCCCGGCTGTCGGTGGCCGGAGCGGCGCTCGGGCACGCCCAGGCGGCCTGGGTGGCACCCGACGGCACGGCGAGAGCCGGGGTCATCGAGGTCTCGCCCGGCAGGCGGGCGGGCGAGACGGTGCGCATCTGGACCGACGGCACGGGCGTGATCGCGCCCAGGCCGCAGGATCGGGAGACCACGGTGGTCGCCGCGCTGACCGTCGGCACGGGCGTGCCGCTGGCCGCCGCCGCGGTCCTCGCGCTGCTGGTCACCTGCACCCGCCTGGTAAACCAGCGCAGGGCCCGCAGGGTGTGGGAGGCGCAGTGGACCGTGGTCGAGCCCATGTGGCGGATCAACGGCCGGTGAACGCCCCCTCGCCCGGGGGCATCAGCGGTCGACGATCTCGTTCTTCCCGATGACCACGACACCGCTGCGGGTCACCGCGAACCGCTGGCGGTCGTAGTCCAGGTCGAAGCCGATCCTGGCGCCGTCGGGGATCACCACGTTCTTGTCGATGATGGCCTTTCGGACGATCGCGCCCCTGCCGACCTTGACCGAGCCCATCAGCACCGAGTCCTCGACGTGCGAGTGGGAGTGCAGCACCACACCGGGCGACAGGATCGAGCGCAACGCGGTGCCGCCCGACACGATGACCCCGGGGGACACGAGCGACTCCAGGGCGTGCCCCACCCGGTCGCCCTCGTTGTGCACGAACTTCGCCGGCGGCAGCGGATCGTTGCCCGTGTAGATCGGCCACCGGTCGTTGTAGAGGTTGAAGACCGGCTGCACCGAGATGAGGTCCATGTTGGCCTCGTAGTAGGCGTCCAGCGTCCCCACGTCGCGCCAGTAGCCCCGGTCGCGCTCGTTGGAGCCCGGCACCACGTTGTCCGCGAAGTCGTACACCTCGGCGCCGCCGCTCTTGACGAACTTCGGGATGATGTCGCCGCCCAGGTCGTGCCTGCTGCTGGGGTCGAGTGCGTCCTCGCGCAGGGCCTCGATCAGAGCCTGCGTCCTGAAGACGTAGTTGCCCATCGAGGCGAAGATCTGGTCGGGCGCGTCGGGCAGCCCCACCGCGTCCTTCGGCTTCTCGCGGAACGCGGCGATCCGGCGGCCCGAGGCGTCGGCCTCGATGACCCCGAACTGGTCGGCCAGTTCGAGCGGCTGGCGGATCGCCGCGACCGTCACGTCCGCGCCCGAGTCGATGTGCTGGTCGACCATCTGGCGGGGATCCATCCGGTAGATGTGGTCCGCGCCGAAGACGATCACGTGGTCGGGCATCTCGTCGTAGATCAGGTTCAGGTTCTGGAAGAGCGCGTCGGCCGATCCGGCGAACCAGCGCGGTCCGAGCCGCTGCTGCGCGGGCACGGGGGTCACGTAGTTGCCGAGCATCGACGACAGCCGCCACGTCCGGGAGATGTGCCGGTCCAGGCTGTGGTTCTTGTACTGCGTCAGCACCACGATCTGCCAGTAGTGCGCGTTGGCCAGGTTGGACAACACGAAGTCGATGAGCCGGTAGATGCCCCCGAAGGGGACGGCGGGCTTCGCCCGGTCCGCCGTCAGCGGCATCAGCCGCTTGCCCTCACCACCAGCGAGCACGATCGCCAGGACCTTCATAGGCAGGACCTTAACCCGCGAAATGGCTAACAAACACCAGGGACACCGGCAAACGGTGCGGATCGGGGACTCTAAGCTCACTCGTATGCGCGTCGATCTGCTGAGCCGTGAGTATCCGCCCGAGGTGTACGGCGGCGCCGGAGTCCATGTCGAGTACCTCGCCCGGGAGCTTCGCGGCCTGGCCGACGTGCGCGTCCGCTGCTTCGGCGCGCCGCGCGACGAGCCAGGGGTGCGTGCGTACGCGGTCCCGGAGGGGCTGTCCGGCGCGAACGCCGCACTGCAGGTGCTCGGCGTCGACGTCGAGATGGCCGCGGGGTGCGAGGGCGCCGACGTCGTGCACAGCCACACCTGGTACGCCAACTTCGCCGGCCATGTCGCCAAGATGCTGTACGGCGTGCCGCACGTGGCCACCACGCACAGCCTGGAGCCGCTGCGGCCGTGGAAGGCCGAGCAGCTCGGCGGCGGCTACACGCTGTCGTCGTGGGCGGAGCGCACCGCGCTCGAGTCGGCCGACGCGATCGTCGCGGTGTCCGAGGGCATGCGCCGCGACGTGCTCACGGCCTACCCCGAGATCGCCGCCGAGCGGGTACGGGTGATCCACAACGGCATCGACACCGAGGAGTACGCGCCGTCCAGGGGCACCGAGGCGCTGGTGCGGCACGGCATCGACCCGGCCGTGCCGTACGTCGTCTTCGTGGGGCGGATCACCCGGCAGAAGGGCCTGGTGCACCTGCTCCACGCGGCCCGCTCGTTCGACCCGGCGGCGCAGCTCGTGCTGTGCGCGGGCGCGCCCGACACGCCGGAGATCGCCGAGGAGGTCACGGCGCTCGTGCGCGAGCTGTCGGCGGCCCGCAAGGGCGTGGTGTGGATCTCCGAGATGCTGCCCAGGCCGGAGGTGATCCAGATCCTCACGCACGCCACCGTGTTCGTGTGCCCGTCGGTGTACGAGCCGATGGGCATCGTGAACCTGGAGGCGATGGCGTGCGAGACCGCCGTCGTGGCGACCGCGACAGGAGGCATCCCCGAGGTCGTCGCCGACGGCGAGACGGGCCTGCTCGTCCCCATCGACCAGGGCGTGGACGGCGAGCCGCACGACCCGGAGGCGTTCGCCGCGGCGCTGGCCGAGCGGGTGAACGCGCTGCTCGGCGATCCGCGCCTGGCCGCCGCGATGGGCGAGGCCGGGCGGGTGCGGGCGATCGAGCACTTCTCCTGGCGGCGGATCGCCGAGCGCACCCACGAGCTTTACGCGTCGCTCACCCGCCAGGGATGATCATGGTGACGCCCGGATGCGCGCCCGGCCGGGTCAGCGCGTCCGGCGCGTCCTCCAGGCCGATGGTGCGGGTGACCAGCAGGTCGGGGCGGAGCACGCCCGCCGCGATCAGCTCCAGCATCGGGGGATAGGCGTGGGCGGCCATGCCGTGGCTGCCCAGGATCTCCAGTTCGTGCGCGATCACCCGGCCCATCGGCAGGGAGGTGTGCCCGGGGAGCAGGCCCACCTGCACGTGGCGGCCCCGCCTGCGCAGGCCGCCGATCGACGCGGCGCAGGTGGCGGGGTCGCCCAGCGCGTCGAGGGAGACGTCGGCGCCGCCGCCCCCGGTGGCCGCCCTCACCCGCGCGGCGACCTCCTCGGGAGTGTCGCCCTCGCCGGCCAGGACGCACTCGGCCGCGCCGAACCGCCCGGCCAGGTCGAGCGCGGCGGGCGACACGTCCACGGCGACGACCCGCGCCCCCACGGCGGCGCCGATCATCACGGCCGACAGCCCGACCCCGCCGCAGCCGTGCACGGCGAGCCACTGGCCCGCCCGCACCCGCCCCTGCTCGATGACGGCCCTGAACGCGGTCGCGAAACGGCAGCCGAGGCTCGCCGCCGTGGCGAACGCCATGCCGTCCGGCAGCCGCACGAGGTTCACGTCGGCGTGGTCGATCGCCACCAGTTCCGCGAACGATCCCCAGTGGGTGAAACCGGGCTGCGTCTGGCGCTCGCACACCTGCTGGTCGCCGGTCGTGCACTCCCGGCAGGTCCCGCAGGCGCAGATGAACGGCACCATCACCCGGTCGCCCGGCCGCCAGCGGCTCACCCCAGGGCCGGCCGCGTGCACCACGCCCGCCAGTTCGTGCCCCGGCACGTGGGGCAGCACGGTGATGTCCGCGTCGTGGCCCATCCATCCGTGCCAGTCGCTGCGGCACATCCCGGTCGCCTCGACCCTGATCACCACGCCGTCCGGGGGCGCCACCGGGTCCGCCACCTCGCGCACCTCGGCCCGCCCGCCGAACTCCTCGTACACCACCGCGCGCATGTCACGCTCCTTTCCCAGGCCGTACGCTAATCGGGTGATTGCGATCGGCCGGACACGGATGGCCTTCACCGACCGGCACGGCGGCGTGAGCGCCGGGCCGTACGGCACGCGCAACCTCGGCGGGGCCGTGGGGGACGACCCGGCGGCGGTCGCCGAGAACCGGGCGAAGACGGCCGTTGAGTTCGGGCTCGACCAGGTGGTGTTCATGCGCCAGGTCCACGGGACCGGCGTCGCCTACGTGGAGGAGCCGTTCGGGGAAGAGCCGTTTGGAGGGGAGCCGCCCGCGCTGGACGGGGTGTTCACCGGCCGTCCCGGGCTCGGCCTGGCGGTCCTGGTCGCCGACTGCGCGCCCGTGCTTGTTGCCGACCCGGAGGCCGGTCTCGTCGGCGGCGCGCACTCGGGGCGGCCGGGCACGGAGGCGGGCGTGGTGCCCGCCCTGGTCGAGGCGATGGCGGCGCGGGGGGCCGAGCCGGAGCGGATGGTCGCGGTGATCGGGCCGTCGGCCTGCGGGCTGTGCTACGAGGTGCCGGAGGACCTGCGCGAGCGCGTCGCCGCCCGCGTGCCGGAGACGTGGTCGCGGACCCGGCACGGCACGCCCGCGCTCGACATCAGGGCCGGGATCGCGGCCCAGCTCGCCCGGGCCGGCGTGGCCGACGTCCGGCACGACGACCGCTGCACGATCGAGACGGCCGATCTCTACTCCTATCGCCGCGAGCAGCGCACCGGGCGCTTCGCCGGCTACGTCTGGCTCACCTCCGGCTGAGACCGCTTCGCGCGCTACGGACGGCTCCGCGCGCTATGGAGCGCTCCTCGACGCCGCCGGAGGCGTCTCAGGCCCGTGCTCGCGGCTCCAGCCCCGCGTACGCCTTGCGGAGCAGCGCGTGCAGGGTCGCCCGCTCGTCCTCGTCGAGCGCGGCCAGCAGGTCGTCGCGCACCTCGCCCGCCTCGCGCAGGGCCGTCTCCAGCGTGGCCAGGCCCTGCGAGCTGACGGCGACCCGGTATCGCCGCCGGTCCCGGGGGTCGCGCTCGCGCTCCACGAGGCCGAGCGGCACGAGCGTGTCCATCACCGCCACGAGGTCGCTGGGGTCGATGCCCAGCCGGGCGCCGAGGTCGCGCTGGGACGCCGGGCCGAAGTCGCGCAGCGCGGCCAGCACGGCCAGGTCCCACAGGCCGATGCCGTGTCCGCGCAGCCGGTCGCCCATGCGGCGTCGCCCGGCGATGCCCACCTTCGAGACCAGGAACGCGGTGATCCCGAGCAGGGACGGGGGAAGTTGCGGCTCGTCGCTCACGAGAGCAGGATAGGGCACGACCAATAGTTGGTACTTACCAAGGATTCTTCATGGACGCTCTCTACCCTCGCGTGCTCGCCTCCCGGTTCGCCGAGTGCTTCCGCTTCTACGACGGCCTGCTCACCGAGGTGGCGGGCGCGCGCCTCGCCAAGGGCACGGAGGCGGGGCCGTACGCCAACTGGGACCGGGACGCGGAGGCGGTGCTGGCCCTGCTCGACCGCGAGATGCTCGCGAAGGTCACCGGCGTGGACCTCGGCGGCGGACGCGACGGGACGATGCTGGTCCTGACCGTGGACGACGTCGACCGGGCCGCCGCCGTGGGGGCCGCCTGCGGCGGCCGGGTCGTGGCGCCGCCGAGCGCCCGGCCCGAATGGGGGCCGACCTGCCGCACCGCCCACCTGCGCGACCCCGACGGCAACCTGCTGGAGCTCCAGTCCTACTGAGCGCCGTCGCGCCGCCCGCGCAGCGCGGCCAGGAGGCCGAGGGTCCGCGCCCGCTCTCGCGCGTCTCCGAAGGGGCTCACCACGAGTTCGGTCGCGCCCGCCTCGGCATAGGCCCGCACGGCGCGCTCGACCGCCGACTCGTCCCCGGCCACGACCGTCTCCTCCACCCCCGACCTGCCCTGGCGGTCCAGGATCGCCCGGTAGCTGGGCAGGTCGCCGGCGGGTCCCAGGGACTCCGCGACCCGCCGCCGTACGCCCTCGGGGTCCGCGGTCACGCTCACGATCACACCGGCGACGACGCGCGGCCGCGGCCGTCCGGCGGCCGCGGCGGCGCGGGTGACCGCAGGCGTCACATGGTCGGCGATCGTCTCCGGGCCGGTCCAGACGGTCACCGCGCCGTCGGCGAGTTCGCCGGCCATCCGCAGCATGACCGGCCCGAGGGCGGCCAGCAGGACCGGCGGCGGCTCGGCGCCGGGCACCTCGACCCGCCCCGCCGCGGTCAGAGTCTCCCCGTGGTAGTCGACCTGCTCGCCCCGCAGCAGCGGCACCAGTGCGGACAGGTATTCGCGGACGTGCCGGGCCGGTCGGTCGTACGACAGGCCGAAGTGAGTCTCGATGAGCGGCTTGTGGCTCGGCCCGATGCCGAGCGTGAAGCGGTTGCCGCTGGCCGCCTGGGTGGTGAGCGCCTGCCCGGCGAGCGCCAGCGGATGTCTCGGGTAGGTCTGGGTCACCGCCGTGCCGACGGCGATGCCGGGCACCTCGCGGGCGGCGAGCGCCGCGAGCTGGACGGCGTCCCACGACAGGACCTGGTTGAAGTAGGCGCTGTCGAGGCCGGCCTCGGCCGCCTCGCGTACCTGCCCGATCAGCTCGTCCAGGCTCAGGCCGATCCCTCCGGCAGCCACTCCGAGTTTCATCGTGCCCCCAAATCTGAAGCGGAAATTCCGGTTCCGGATACGCACCCTACAATAAGGTGAATCTCGGATTCCGGTTGGAGGAGACCTGTGCGAGCCGACGCCCGGCGCAACCGCGCGCTCATCGTGGACGCGGCCGTCGACCTGTTCACGGCCCGGGGCCCGGAGGCCTCGATGGAGGAGATCGCGCAGGCGGCCGGGCTCGGCGTGGGCACGCTCTACCGCCACTTCCCGGACCGGCAGGCGTTGCTGGAGGAGATCGCGGCCGGCGCGCTGCGGACCCTGCTCGAGGCCGCGCGGGACCACGCCGCCCGCCCGGTGAGCCGGTGGGACGCGCTGCTGGCGTGCGTCCGGTGCGGCGCCGACCTGCCACTGGCCCTGACCAAGTCGCTGTCGGACGGCGCCGAGGCCCATCCTGAGCTGGGTCCGCTCGTACACGACCTCGACGCCATGCTCGAAGACCTGGCCGCGGGAGCCCAGCGGGAGGGCGCCGTCCGCGACGACATCACGCCGCGCGAGGTCGTCGGTCTGCTCAGCGTGGCCGTGTGCCGCCCTGGCGCCCGGCCCGACGACGCGCTGACCACCGTCATCATCGACGGACTCGGCATGCGGGCGGCCTCTCGCGGGGCCCGGATCTGACGCCACGGCACGGCCGGCGGCGGGGGCGGCGCCGGGCTTGCGGACGGCTTGCAGCGGCGCGGTAAGCCGCTGTCAAGGGGCGTGCAGGCGGGCGGGCCTATCACTGAGGTGCACACCCCGGCGGCGACGGCCAGACCGGAAACACCCTCACCGCACTTCCAGGAGACAGTCATGAAGCGCACCCTCCTCGGTCTGGCCGCCGCCGCGATCTCCGGTCTGGCCGTCACCGCCCCCGTCACTCTCATGGCAGGACCCGCCTCCGCCAGCGGCGACTACGGCCCGGACACCTGCGTCGAGGGCTACGTCTGGCGCGAGGCCCGCCCCAGCGACCGCGTCTGCGTCACCTCCGCGACCCGCACGCAGACCCTCGCCGACAACGCCGCCAGGGCGTCCCGCTGGACCTCCGGCGCGTTCGGCCCGCACACCTGCAAGACCGGCTACGTGTGGCGCGAGGCGTTCACCGGCGACGACGTCTGCGTCACCCCTGCCGTCCGCGCGCAGGCCAAGGCCGACAACGGCAAGGCGGCCGACCGCAGGGTCTCGGCCAGGCTGTGGGTCACCCGTTACACCGTGCCGCCGGTGGACAACGGCGACGGCACCTCCACCAGCACCTCCGTCGACGACATCCCGCGCATCAAGATCAACGGCGACCACTTCAACCACGGCAAGGTCAGGCTCTTCATCCGCTACACCAGCGGCAAGCTCTACTGGAGCGGCACCGTGACCGCGAGCGCGCACAGCGGGTACGTCGCCGGGAGCTTCGGCAAGAAGACCGGCGTGTTCGACTGCGCCTTCGGGGGCAAGCCGGCCAACGCCTACGCCCAGGCGCAGGACGTCGTCTCCGGCCGCTGGTCGGCCAAGGTTCCCGTACGCGTCGGCTGCGCCGTCCTCTGACACCAGGAGGCGGGGAACAGGGGCTCCCGCGACAGGCGGACCCGGCAGACGGACACCGCAGACGGACACCGCAGACGGACATGGAGGGCCGGCCCGGAAGGGCCGGCCCTCCGGCGTGTCACGGGAGAGCCGGCGCCGGGGCCGGGGTATTTCCGGTGGGCCCGGCGTTCCAAACGTGGTGGCCGGGGTAGTCGGCGGGCCGGCGGGAACCGCCGGAGACCGGCCCGCGACCCGGCCTCCGGCGGCTCCCACCCCGGACTTGTGAGGGACTGACATGGGAACCGCGACCCCGGTGCCGGAGACCAGGCGCATGAGCGGCGACGAGCTGTCGGCCGACGACGCCTACGCCGCCATGCGCAGGTACGGCGGCTGGCACCTCATCCGTGACGCGTACGTCCGGTTCAGATACGGCGAGGGCGTGAGCAACGCCCGCGCGCTCGCGTTCCAGACCTGCCTTGCGATCATCCCGGGAACGATCGCCGTCGTGGGCCTGAGCTCGGTGCTGCACCAGGAACGGCTCGGCCGGCTCCTGGAGCTCACCCTCCGGCGGCTCGCTCCCGGCGCGGGGTCGCGGGTGATCCAGGAGACGCTCACCCGCACCCACCAGGCCTCTGGCGCCGGAGGGAGGCTGGCCCTGTGGCTCGGCCTGCTGACCGCGGTGGTGTCGCTGACCACCGCCATGGCCCAGTTCGAACGCGGGGCCAACCGCATCTACGGCATCGAGCGTGACCGCCCATTCGCGGCCAAGTACGGCAGGGCGCTGCTGATGGCCGTCACGGCGGGCCTCCTCATGAGCGTCGGGTTCGTCATCCTGGTCGGGGGCGGCGCGGTCGGCGAGGCCGCGGCGCACGCCTACGGCTGGAGCGGCGCGACCGAGCGGCTGTGGGGCTGGCTGCGGTGGCCGATCGGCTTCCTGCTCGCCGTCGCGTCGATCTCGGTGCTGTTCCGCGCCTCGCCGAGACGCCGGCAGCCGGGCCACACCTGGCTCGCGGTCGGGGCCACGGTCGCCGTGCTGCTGTGGACGCTGCTCACCTGGCTGCTCGCGCTCTACACCGCAGGCAACCACACCTTCGGCGCGACGTACGGCCCGCTCACGGCGGTCATGGCGTTGCTGCTGTGGTCGTTCCTCAGCTCGATGGCGCTGTTCCTCGGCCTCGCCTTCTCCGCGCAGTTGGAGGCGTGCCGCGCGGGGTGCGGCGAACCGGCGGAACCCGACCCCGGCCCCGCCCCCGCTGCGTCGTACGAGCGCCGGCCCGTGGGGAGCGGCCGATGAGGCGGCAAGGCGGGCGGCTCGACGCCCGGCAGGGACTCGGTCTGCGGCTGGCGGTGGCGACGGCGGCGGTGGCGCTCATCGGGGTGCCGTTCACCGTGCTGCTGGTCTTCGTCAAGACGTCCTTCGCCCCACTCACCGAGATCGACGAGAGCGCCGCGCGGAACCTGCACGCCTACGCGGTCGCCAACCCGGGCTTCGCCCGGCTGATGGGACTGGTCAGCGACGTGTTCGCGCCGCTGACGTGGCGGATCGTGGTCGGCGCCGTGGTCGCCTGGCTGGTGTGGCGCCGTGCGTACCGCCTGGCCCTGTGGGCGGCTACCACGATCACCGTCGGCGGCCTGCTCGGCCTCGCCCTGAAGGTCGTCGTCGCGCGGGCCCGGCCCAGCCTGCCCGACCCCGTCGCCATCGCTCCCGGCGCGTCGTTCCCGTCAGGGCACACGGTCAACGCGACGCTCGGGGCCGGGATCCTGCTGCTGCTCGTCCTGCCCCTCGTACGGGAGCGGGGGCGCGCGGTCGCCTGGACGTTCGCCGTGCTGATCCCGCTGGCGGTGGGCTTCAGCCGGATCGCGCTGGGCGTGCACTGGCTGAGCGACGTGGTGGGCGGCCTGGTGTTCGGCGTGGCCGTGGTGGCCGCCACGGCCGCGGCGTTCGAGACATGGCGCCGGGACGCGGGCCGACGCCCGGCCCAGCCGTTACGCGAGGGCGTCGGCCCTGAGGCGAAGAGGGAGATCACCCCAGAGGGAGGACGACTTGGCCACGGTTCGTGAACGTCAGGCCCGCGAGGGGCGGGGATCGTCCTCCGGGCCCGGGCGCGGGGTCGCCGCGGAGACGGGACGGCGGATCCTGCTCCCGCTCGCGCTGATGGCGCTGGTGACCATCGGGCTCGGCCTGCTGATCACCAAGGTGATGGAGCACTCGACGCTCGTCGCGCAGGACGAGGCGATCAGCCGCGAGATCGCCCAGGAGCGCACCTCGTTCTGGAACGAGGTGACCCACTGGGCCTCGACGCTCGCCGACACCCCCGTGATCATCGCCGTGACTGCGGTCATGGTGGTGGTCTTCCGGCTCGGCTACGGACGCTGGCGGGAGTCGATCTTCCTGGTGGCCGCCGTCTGCGCCCAGTCGGCGATCTTCCTGCTCGCGACCGTGTTCGCGCAGCGGAACCGCCCGGAGGTGCCGCACCTCGACCCCGCCCCGCCTACGTCGAGCTATCCGTCGGGGCACACCAGCGCCGCCGTGGCGTTCTACTGCGGCACCGCGCTGGTCCTGACGCTGCACACGCACCGCCACACGATCCTCAAGGCCCTGTGGTGGCTGCTCGGCGCGGGCGCGGCCCTGTCGGTCGGCCTGGCCAGGCTCTACCGGGGCATGCACCATCTGACGGACGTGAGCTGGGGCTGGGTGCTCGGGATCTTCTGCGTGGTCGTGCTCGCCCAGGCCCTGCTGCTGCGGCCGATCGCGGCGTCGCGGCGCTCCGCACGCGCCGCCGCACGGACCTGACGGCTCCCGCCGGGGGAGCCGGTGGCCCGGAAGGGTCAGGCCGACACGCCGGTGAGGCGGCAGGCGTCCGCCCACCGCGCGGGGTCGACCGCGGCCGGAGCAGGCCCTGCGGTGCCCGTGCCGGTGCCCGTGTCCGCGCCTGCGTCCGTGCCGGTCGCGGTGCCGGCCAGTGACCCGGTGCCGGGGGCGGTCGCGGCGGCGGGGCGCAACAGCGCCCAGCAGTCGTCGATCGCGTCGGCCAGCAGATCGCGTAGCAGCGGATCGGGGTCGGGCACGCACGCCTGCGCGATGCCCCGCACCGCGAGCTGCACGGTGTTGGGGGCGGCGTACCTGCGGAAGCCCTTGGGCGAGACCCGCACGCCGCGCCCGAAGGTGTAGGCCCACCTGGCGGCGTCAGGCACCTCGGCCAGCGCCTGCCGGCTGCGCTCGCTCAGGTCGCGGGCGGGACGGCCCTCCAGCTCGGCGAGCACGTGCTCGGCCGACAGGATCGAGACCGCCATCGCGAGCTGGCGCTCGTGCGCGACGACGGGCAGCGCGGCCCTGGCCGCGCACAGGGCGATCCGCGCCTCGAGCCGTGGATCGTCGCCCGTAAGCCCGATCACGGACGGGATCAGCCCGGCCAGCTGAGGCCTGGCGGCGTCGGAGGTGTGGTCGTTGACGAGCCGGGCGAGCCCGGCGAGCAGTGGGTGCGTGCACGACGGATGGTCGCTCCACCGCTCACCTGCGAGATAGGACGCGAACTCCATGAAGCAGGCGCCCTTGCTGGGACTGCGATGCTTGCCGCGAGACAACATGGGCATCGCTGAGGGCATGTGACCGTGCACGAGCTACTCCACGCTCAATCGCCTATGGTGTCCCTTTCAGTGTGCGCCCGGTACGGGGCATTGAGAAGAACCCTTACCGCCACTTGTCCCTTGGATGGCGGAACGCACCGGTGATGCCCGTACAGGACCAGGCGCCGGGTGGGAGGCGGATGGACTCGGCGGGATCCGCCTCAGCAGGAAGAACGACGGCCGGGACGGAAGGCCCACGCACCGCGTGACACGTACGCCGACTCCGGGACCGGATCGGCAAAAAAGAGGTGGAGACGGGATTTGAACCCGTGTACGCGGCTTTGCAGGCCGCTGCCT
The DNA here is from genome assembly GCF_012999535.1 of Microbispora sp. H11081. Taxonomy (GTDB): domain Bacteria; phylum Actinomycetota; class Actinomycetes; order Streptosporangiales; family Streptosporangiaceae; genus Microbispora. The sequence continues at coordinate 185,850 of NZ_JABBWV010000008.1, read as the reverse complement.
CGCCTCTCGGCCACTCCACCACAGCGAGACCCGAATCGGGACCTCTCGGAGCGGAAGACGGGATTCGAACCCGCGACCCTCACCTTGGCAAGGTGATGCTCTACCACTGAGCCACTTCCGCGTCCGCCTCGCGGCGACGTGGTTACTGTACCGGGTTTTCGCGCTCGGTGTGTACTCAGAACGGCCGTGCGGCCGTTCTGCGGAAGGCGCGGTCGGCTCCCCGCTCGATCGCGGGCAGGGTCAGGAAGATCTCCAGGATCCGGGTGAGCCGGTGCACCTCGTTGCGGTGGAAGGCCGGCCCCTCCGTCCTCGCCAGCATCAGCGACAACGCCAGCGGCGGCAGCGGCGCGACGATCACGTGCAGTCCGCACGGCAGCGTGGTGGCCGTCGGCCTGGGCGGGGTCTCCTCGGGGAACGGGATGTCCTCGGGGGCCCGCCAGCTCGCGTACACGGTGACGCGCGGAACCTTCTCGGTCGCCGCCGCGGCCCAGCCTGCGCTGAACAGCACCGGCATCGAGTCGATCAGCGTGCCGAGCGCGCGGTCGCCCGCCGTGGTGAGGAACTTCAGGATCTCCAGCTCGGGGTAGGTGCCGGGCGCCTCCCTGGTGCCCCAGATGCCCTCGATCCGGACGTCGTCCACGGCCTCAAGAGCCCGTACGAGGTCCTCGCGAGGGGCGGAGTCCGGCCAGTAGACGGTGAAGTCGTCGAGGGCGCGGCCGTCACCCCGGTCGAGCACCGTCATCTGGGTGATGTCGGCGCCCGCGGCCCCGAGGACCCCGGTCACCTGGCTCAGCGAGCCCGGACGATCCGGCAAGGCGATTCTCAGCCGCAACAGCATGACGACCTCCCCACCGTTGGTCCAGGTCAGATTATCCGGGGCAAAAGCCCCACGTCCACGATCTTGTACGGCTCACAGCCCGCAGCGGGGAAAATGAAGGGGTGAAAGTCGGCGCGCTCGAGGTCTGGCCCCCGGTGGTGCTCGCTCCCATGGCGGGCATCACGAACATCGGTTTCCGCACCCTTTGCAGGGAACAGGGCGGCGGCCTGTTCGTGTCCGAGATGATCACGTCTCGGGCCCTGGTCGAGCGGGTGCCGCTGACGTTCCAGATGATCAGGTTCGGCCCGCAGGAGTCGCCCCGCAGCATCCAGCTGTACGGCGTCGACCCCGCCGTGATCGGCAAGGCCGCCCGGATGATCGCCGAGGAGGACCTGGCCGACCACATCGACCTCAACTTCGGCTGCCCGGTGCCCAAGGTCACCCGCAGGGGCGGGGGGTCCGCCCTGCCGTACAAGCGCAACCTGCTGCGCGCCATCCTGCGTGAGGCCGTGGCCGGCGCGGGGCCGCTGCCGGTCACGATGAAGATGCGCATGGGCATCGACGAGGACCACCTGACCTACGTCGAGGCGGGCAGGATCGCGGTCGAGGAAGGACTCGCCGCTGTCGCGCTGCACGCGCGCACGGCCCGCCAGCACTACGGAGGCAGCGCGCACTGGGACGCGATCAAGCGGCTGAAGGACGCGGTTCCGGAGATCCCGGTGCTCGGCAACGGCGACATCTGGAGCGCGGACGACGCGCTGCGCATGGTCGCGGAGACCGGCTGCGACGGGGTGGTGATCGGCCGGGGCTGCCTGGGCAGGCCGTGGCTGTTCCGCGACCTCGACCTGGCCTTCCGCGGCTCGGCCGAGCGCGCCCGTCCCCGCCTGGGGGAGGTCGGCGCGATGATGCTGCGCCACGCCGAACTGCTCTGCGAGGTCATCGGCAGCGAGCCCCACGGGCTGGCCGACTTCCGCAAGCACGTCGGCTGGTACCTCAAGGGCTTCGTCGTGGGCGCGGAGACCCGCCGTGCCCTCACCTCGGTCGCCACGCTGTCCGAGATGGCCGAGCGGGTCGCGGAACTGGAGGCGGACCAGCCCTGGCCGGACGCGGCCGACGGCCCCAGGGGCAAGAGCGGCGAGCGGTCCAAGGTGTCGCTGCCGCACGGCTGGCTCGACGACCCCGACGACATGACGGTCCCCGGCGCGGGCGCGGAGGATCCCACCTCCGGCGGCTGACGGCGCCAGCGCTCCCGCGCTTCCGCGCTGCAACCGGTACGCGAGGTCAGCCGGCCCAGATGATGTCCCGCGACCGCGTCTCATGGGTCGCGGAGGAGTTCGATGAGCCGCTCCAGGAGGGGGCATCGCGGACCTCCTGGGGAAGACCGTTCAGCTCATATAGGGCACGTCCGTGGAAGCCATCGAACTTGTAGCTCACACCCGGCCTTCCCACTCCGGTGGGGTGTAGCGAGTGAACATCTCCGTACGCTCTTGAAGGGCGTCCTGGACGGCCTCCTCATAGCCCGGGCGAGCGTAGGCGATCGCACGCAGCCGCCACTGACGCAACAGCGTCTGCACCTGCTTAAAGCGGGCTAGGTCGTGCGCGGCTTCCAGCGCCTCGTCGTACTCCGCCCGGAACTGAACCCGGTGCGACGGCGGCAGCGCCTCGAAGATCGCGGCCGGGTCCGCACCGGGATCACGGAACCCGACGGGATCCACAGGCTGAGCGCTCATAATGACCAATCTATCTTGCGGGCCGATGACGGCAGCCTGTGCGATATTGATCAGCTAGCGATAACCTCACTTATCGCTAGCTGATCAACAGCGGGCAGCCGGGATGGAGTGCCGGACCGACGGAGTGGGTGTTGCGCGGGAAGGTCCTTCCCGCCGGAGACGATCTCCCCGCTCCCGGTATTCCCCGCGAGCACCTGACTCCCGATGCCGCCGCACTGAGCTACGACGGCGTCGCGGAGAACACCCGCGTCGCCTACCGAGGCACCTGGGGAAAGGTTCGGATCCTGGTGCGAGCAGTACGGGGTCCCCGTAGAACTCGCCGGAAATCGGGCGGAAGGCTGACCAGGGCAGACTCCCCGTGCAGTCCGGTCGCTTGAGCTATGGCTGGCCACACAGCTGACCCAACGCTCCCTCGGGGCACGCGACCGCCTGCCCCGGCCCTCCTTTCATGCCGCGTCCTCAGCGGCGCGATGAGTAACTCCTGTGAGATCACTCGGGTACAGGTCGTAGCGATCGCCGGTCCGAGACCGATAAGTCTGTAGATCTGCCGATCCGGCGATGACCGGCCAGGCGTCAGGACAGCCGGGGATGCTCCCGACACCTCAGCCGGTCGCGTGGGTTGGGCGCGGGGATTGGGGGTGCCGTGATGGCCAGAGGGTCGCGGGAGTAGCAGGTGAGCGGACCGGACGAGGTTCAGCCGTCTCCACCGCCACATGACGGCGACGGGGAATCCGGGGTGGGCGCGGACGGGACGATCGCCGCTGCTCAGGACGGCGCACGACGCTGGACCTATCGGCAGGCGGCCGCCCTTTCTGTGCGGGGAGTGGCCTGGGCCAGTCCGCGGGCGATGCTGGCCGGTCTGTGCGCCAGCGCGCTGGTCCCGATCGCGCTGGCCGAGCCGGGCCTGCCGGCGGTGGCGGCCGGATTGAACGTGGTGGGCTCGGTCGGGGCCAACGTGCTGGCCACCCTTATCAGCGAGTCCTTGGACGCCGCCCGCACCCGCACCCGTGCGAGGTCCCTCGGGCGGCGGGCGCCCGATCCGGACGCCGAGGACGTCGTCGGGCCGGCCGCGGATGATCCGGCGGCTTTCGCCGAGCAGATACGGGAGGAGATCGCCGCCCGGATCGAGCAGGTGCTGGCGGCCCAGGATCAGCAGGCTGAGGCGCTGGCCGGAACGCTGGCGCTGGTGCTGGCGCGGATCGACGCGACCGCTGTCGTGGTCGGTGAGGCCGTCGCCAGCGGCCAGGCACAGCTGTTGCGGGAGCTGATGGCCGGTTTCGCCGGCCTCGGCGAGCAGGTGGCCGGGTTCGGCCCGCTGCTGCGGGGCCTGGACGGCGCGGTCGTCCAGATTCAGCGGAGCCTGTCGCGGCAGGAGGCCGAGCACCGTTTCGACCGCTCCCAGCAGCAGTGGATGATCGCGCTGCTCTTGGAGTTCCACGAGCAGATGGCCGAGATGGCCGTCCGCCTGCCCGGCGCGGCACCGGCGGCAGGTCACGGCTCAATGGACTCGGCCAAGCCATCGGCTGCCTGGGCGGGTCGCTGCCCGTATCAGGGGCTGGCCCCGTTCGGCCCCGCCCAGACGACGGTCTTCTACGGCCGGGGTCAGGCCACCGCCCGCCTGCTGACGATGGTCACCACCCACACCGGCAGCGGGCCGATCATCGTGACCGGGGCATCCGGAGCCGGGAAGTCATCCTTGCTGCACGCCGGGTTGCTCCCCGGATTGAGCGCATCGGCAGCGGATTCGCCGGCCGCGACGTATGGCACGGCAGGGTGGACGCAGATCACCTTCACGCCCGGGGCCCGGCCGTTGCAGGAGTTGGCGGTGCAGCTGGCGGTACGCTGCAACGCCGACCCCGACCAGGTGCTGGCCGAGCTACGCGCCGACCCGGCCGGGACGGTGGTGCGGAGGGCCCGGCAGGTCCTGGTCGCCGAGCAGGTCCGCCGCGCCCCCGGCATGCGCGCCAGGGTGCACCAGGGCCTGCGGCGGCTGATCGTGGTCGTCGACCAGTTTGAGGAACTGTTCACCCTGGCCTCCGCCGGCCACAGCGGCCGGGACGGGGAGATCGCGGAGGCTGATACTTTCCTCGCCGCGCTGGAGGCGCTCACCGCCCGCCCGGGTTCCGCCGCGCCGGGGGCGCCGGCCGGGGTGGGCCAGGACCCTGCGGAGGGTTCAGGTGAGGGCCTGGGGGAGTCAGGCTTCAGCGGGTGGGCGGACCGGCTCCCGGCGGGGATCGTGGTGCTGGCGGTCCGCGGAGATTTCATCGACCGTTGCGCCGCCTACCCGGTCCTGGCCCGCGCGCTGGAGGAGCGGGCGTTCGTGCTGGGCCCGATGAGCGAGCAGGAACTGCGCCGGGCCATCACCGGCCCGGCCGCCGCCGCCGGGCTGCGGGTGGAGGACGGCCTGGCCGAGCAGATCGTCAATGACCTGGTCAGTCACCTGCACGCTGCGGCCATCGAACCAGGCCGGACCGGCGGATCGAGGGTGGTGGGCGCATTGCCGCTGCTGTCGATGGCCATGGCCCGCACCTGGGACAAACGCGAAGGCACCCGGTTGACCCACGCCGCCTACGATCTCGCGGGCGGGGTCGCCTCCGCCGTCACCGACACCGCCGAGGACACCTACACCCGCCTGGATCCCCCGCAGCGGCAGATCGCCCAGCGCGTCCTGCTGTCCTTGACGATCACCGGGCCCGGCGGGCAGATCAGCCGGAGGCGCGCCTCGCTGGCCGAACTGACCGGGCTGGGCCAATCCGCCAACGGCGACCACAACACCCGGGACCTTCAGGTCCGTCAGGTCCGTCAGGTTGTGGAGGCCTTCACCAGCGCCCGTCTCATGACCACCATGTCATCGGCCGGCGCCACCGATCCGGCATCGGAACCGACCTCGAACCCAGCACCGGGATCAGCAGTGGGATCGGCAGTGGGCTCGGCATCGGGACCAGGAGCGGACGAGCCGAACTCTCCCCCGGGGACCACCTCGCTCAGCCCGACGACACGGTCGCCGAGGCCGGCGGAAGGTTTCCCGGCGGCCGGACCGGCCGGGACGGTCGAACTCGCCCATGACGTGCTCCTGACCGCCTGGCCACGGCTACGGGCCTGGCTTGCCGAGGACCAGGCGGACCGGATCATGCACGGCCAGATCCTCCAGGACGCCGGCGAGTGGGATCGGCGCGGCCGCAATCCCTCCTTCATGTATCGGGGGTCTCGCCTGGAGGACGCGCGGAGCGCGGTCGCACGCTGGCGGGCCGATCCCGGCCGCTACCCGGCTCTGGGTTCATCCGATGTCGTCGACGCCTTCCTGACCGCCGGCAACCGTGCCGCGACCCGGACCCGGCGCCGTTGGCAAGCGACGGCGGGGGTGCTGGCCGTGCTGCTGCTGATCGCGGTCGTCACCGCGGTAACCGCGGTCCGCTTCGGCCGCGACGCCGACCAGCAGCGCACATTGGTGCTCGGCCAGAATGCCCAACTGCTGTCCCGGGAGGCCGCCGCCTACAGCGACAGCGAATCAGTCGCCGATGACCCTGCGGTCTCGGCACGACTGGCCGCCGCCGCCTGGGCGATCTACAGGACCGACGAAGCCTCGGCGAGTATGGTCTCCTTGCTCAGCCGACCCCAACGCGCCATTCTGACCGGCCATACCGGCATGGTGTCCTCGGTGGTGTTCTCCCCGGACGGTGCCCGGCTGGCCAGCGGCGGCGGCGGTGATGGGACGGTGCGGATCTGGGATGCGCGCACCGGTGCCCCGATCGGCAAGCCCCTGACCGGCCACACCGGCGGGGTGTACTCGGTGGTGTTCTCGCCGGACGGTGCCCGGCTGGCCAGCGGCGGCGGTGATGGGACGGTGCGGATCTGGGATGCGCGCACCGGTGCCCCGATCGGCAAGCCCCTGACCGGCCACACCGGCGGGCTGTCCTCGGTGGTGTTCTCCCCGGACGGTGCCCGGCTGGCCAGCGGCAGCGACGACCGGACGGTGCGGATCTGGGATGCCCGCACCGGCGCCCCGATCGGCAAGCCCCTGACCGGCCACACCGGCTCGGTGTGGTCGGTGGTGTTCTCCCCGGACGGTGCCCGGCTGGCCAGCGGCGGCGGCGGTGATGGGACGGTGCGGATCTGGGATGCGCGCACCGGTGCCCCGATCGGCAAGCCCATGACGGGCCACACCGGCGGGGTGTGGTCGGTGGTGTTCTCGCCGGACGGTGCCCGGCTGGCCAGCGGCGGCGGTGATGGGACGGTGCGGATCTGGGATGCGCGCACCGGTGCCCCGATCGGCAAGCCCCTGACCGGCCACACCGGCGGGCTGTCCTCGGTGGTGTTCTCCCCGGACGGTGCCCGGCTGGCCAGCGGCAGCGACGACCGGACGGTGCGGATCTGGGATGCCCGCACCGGCGCCCCGATCGGCAAGCCCCTGACCGGCCACACCGGCTGGGTGCCCTCGGTGGTGTTCTCCCCGGACGGTGCCCGGCTGGCCAGCGGCAGCGGCGACGACGGGACGGTGCGGATCTGGGATGCCCGCACCGGCGCCCCGATCGGCAAGCCCCTGACCGGCCACACCGGCAGGGTGCGGTCGGTGGTGTTCTCGCCGGACGGTGCCCGGCTGGCCAGCGGCGGCGGCGACGACGGGACGGTGCGGATCTGGGATGCCCGCACCGGCGCCCCGATCGGCAAGCCCCTGACCGGCCACACCGGCAGGGTGTACTCGGTGGTGTTCTCCCCGGACGGTGCCCGGCTGGCCAGCGGCAGCGACGACCGGACGGTGCGGATCTGGGATGTCGCGCTTCCGCGTGATCTTCTTGGTGCTGTGTGCGCCATCGCAGGCCGTGGATTCACACCGGAGGAATGGCGGCAGTACATCCACGAAGCGCCGTACCAGCGCACTTGCCCGGCATCCCGGTAAAGCCAACTGGCCCTCGCCACGTTGAGCGACGGCCGCTGCGGGGAGAGCGTTGCGGATGCCGTCGACCGGTTCCTCGACGGGATCAAGACGAAGACGACTCGCAACAGCTACGCCGAGACCCTCGCCCACATCATCGCGAGCGTCGGCGCGCGGGCTGTGGCCGTCTTGGGCCCTAACGACTACGCCGCCGTGATGGGCCGGTGGGACGGCGCGGCGACCGCGCCCGCGCCCGCGGCGGCGCCCGCGCTGACCGCCGGGGCGCTGCGGATGGCCAGGCGGCGGCCCCTCGACCACGCCATGCCGGTCATCGACACCCCGGGTGGCGCGGTGCCCACAGGCCCGCTCGTCTGGGCGGCGACCGGCGTGGACCTCGCGCTGCTCGGGTCCATGCCCGCGCTGGCCGCGCTGGTCAGGCGGCCCGCCGACGTGGCGCCGTACGTCGCCGGGACCGCGGTGCTCGCCGCCTACGTCCTGAGCTCCGGCAGCCGGGCGGCTACAGGCGCGTGAGGCCGGTGACGTGGAGGACGGCGTGCCCCTCCTCGTCTGAGGCGGCGAGGTCGACCTCCGCGCTGATGCCCCAGTCGTGGTCGCCGGCCGGGTCCTCGATGATCTGACGCACCCGCCACAGCTCCTTCTCCTCCTCGATGAGCAGGAGGGCGGGGCCGCGGGCGGCTGGGCCGGTGAGGACCTCGTCGTGCTCCTCGTAGTAGGCGTCCATGGCCGCGCCCCAGTCGACGTCCGGGTAGAGCTCGACCAGCTCCTCCTCCCGGTCCAGCGCGACGAGTTCCACCATGCGGAACATCGCGTTGCGGACCAGCACCCGGAAGGCGCGCGCGTTGGCGGTGACCGGACGGGTCCTGGTCTCCAGCTCCTCCCCGGCCGCCAGCGCCTCCGCGGGGTTGGCCAGCTTCTCCCACTCGTCGATCAGGCTGGAGTCGACCTGGCGCACCAGCTCGCCGAGCCATTCGATGAGGTCGACCAGGTCGTCGGTCTTCAGGTGCTCGGGCACCGTCTTCGACAGCGTCCGGTAGGCGTCGGCCAGGTAGCGCAGCACCGTGCCCTCCGAGCGGGCCAGCTCGTAGAACTGGATGTACTCGGTGAAGGTCATGGCCCGCTCGTACATGTCGCGCACGATCGTCTTGGGGCTGACGACGTGGTCGCCGACCCACGGGTGGCCGCGCCGGTAGGTCTCGTACGCGCCGAAGAGCAGGTCGGCCAGCGGCATCGGATGGGTGATCTCGGCGAGGCGCTCCATCCGCTCCTCGTACTCGATGCCGTCGGCCTTCATCTGCGCGACCGCCTCGGCCCTGGCCTTGTTGAGCTGGGCGTGCAGGATCTGACGGGGGTCGTCCAGCGTCGACTCGACGATCGAGACCATGTCCAGCGCGTACGTCGGGGAGCCGGAGTCGAGCAGCTCGAAGGACGCCAGCGCGAAGGTGGACAGCGCCTGGTTGAGCGCGAAGTCCTCCTGCAGGTCGACGGTGAGCCTGGCCATCCGGCCGTGCTCGTCGGGCTCGGCGAGCTTCTCCACGATGCCGCCGGCCAGCAGCGAGCGGTAGATCGCGATGGCGTGGCTGATGTGGCGGCGCTGCGCCTTGCGGTCCTCGTGGTTGTCGGTGAGCAGCCGCTTCATCGCCTGGAAGCAGTCGCCGGGCCGGTTGATGATCGACAGCAGCATGGCGTTGCTGACCTTGAAACGGGAGGTCAGCGGCTCGGGCTCGGCCGTCTGGAGCTTCTCGAAGGTGTCCTCGCTCCAGCCGACGAAACCCTCCGGCGGCTTCTTGCGCGCGTAGCCGCGGCGCCGCTTGGGGTCGTCGCCGATCTTCGCGAGGGCCCGCTCGTTCTCGATCACGTAGTCGGGCGCCTGGCAGACGACGTACCCGACCGTGTCGAACCCGGCCCGGCCGGCCCGCCCCGCGATCTGGTGGAACTCCCGCGCCCGCAGCCGCCGCACCTTGGTGCCGTCGTACTTCGACAGCGCGGTGAACAGCACGGTGCGGATCGGGACGTTCACCCCGACGCCGAGCGTGTCGGTGCCGCAGATGACCTTCAGCAGCCCCGCCTGGGCCAGCCGTTCCACCAGGCGGCGGTACTTCGGCAGCATCCCGGCGTGGTGCACGCCGATGCCGTGCCGTACGAGCCGGGACAGGGCCCGGCCGAAGCGGGTGGTGAAGCGGAAGTTGCCGATGAGGGCGGCGATCGCCTCCTTCTCGGCCTTGGTGCACATGTTGATGCTCATGAGCGCCTGGGCGCGCTCCATCGCCGCGGCCTGGGTGAAGTGCACGACGTAGACCGGGGCCTGCTGGGTGGACAGCAGTTCCTCCAGCGTCTCGTGCAGGGGAGTCGTCCGGTAGGAGTAGATGAGCGGCACCGGCCGCTCGGCGTGCTTCACGACGGCGGTGTCGCGCCCCGTGCGGCGGGTGAGGTCGGTCTTGAAGCGCTCGACGTCGCCGAGCGTGGCCGACATCAGCACGAACTGCGCCTGCGGCAGTTCCAGCAGCGGCACCTGCCAGGCCCACCCGCGGTCGGGCTCGGCGTAGAAGTGGAACTCGTCCATGATCACGGTGCCGACGTCGGCGTCGGCGCCGTCGCGCAGCGCGATCTGGGCGAGGATCTCGGCGGTGCAGCAGATGACGGGCGCGTCGGCGTTCACGGTGGCGTCGCCGGTCATCATGCCGACGTTCTCGGTTCCGAACAGCGCGCACAGGTCGAAGAACTTCTCCGACACCAACGCCTTGATCGGCGCGGTGTAGAAGCTGATCTCGTCCCTGGCCAGCGCCGCGAAGTGCGCCCCGGCGGCGATCAGGCTCTTGCCCGATCCGGTCGGCGTCGACACGATCACGTTGTTGCCGGAGACGACCTCGATCAGCGCCTCCTCCTGGGCCGGGTAGAGCGTGAGCCCCCGATCGGCGTTCCACGACACGAACGCGTCGAACAGCGCGTCGGGCTCTGAGGCGGACGGAAGGCGGCGGAGGAGGCTCATGCTTTCGCTCACAACTCCTATCCTGCCCAAGGCCCATGACTGTTTAGACCACCCCGACGTACGGCAAGGTGTGGCACAGCTACGTCAAAAGGGTGTGGCGCTGCACGAAGCCGCAGGTCAAACCCACAAACTAGCGGTATGGGGGAGAAGTGGGCCGGGCTCGCCGCGCGCCGGGAGGCGGTGGCCGACGTGCTGTTCGCGGTCGCCGTCCTCGCTTTCACCGTCCCGGCGACGCTGTTCGGCCGCTCCTACCCCGCCCTGCCGTTCCTCGCCGTGCCGTGGTGGGCGGAGCTGACCGCGGCGGGCGCGGCGGCCGTGTCCATGCTGGCCCGGCGTCGTACGGCCTGGCCGATGATCACCGCCACCGTCGCGTGCGCCCTGCTCACGGGGCAGGCGATGCCGCTGATGCTGGTGGCCTACTCGGTGACCTCGCGGAACGCGGTGCGGGCCTGGCCGTTGGCGTCCGCCACGCTGGCGGGCGTCTACGCGCTGACCGACTACGCGAGCCCCTACACCGACCGGCTGCTCATGGCCGTGGCGGTGCGGGCGGTCACGTTGATCTTCCTGCCCGCGCTGGTCGGCACGTGGGTGTGGCGCTACCGCGCGATGATCCGGGAGTTGCGGGCCGGCGTGCGGGCGCGCGAGGAGCGCGCCGCCGCCCAGGAGCGCCGCCGCATCGCGGGTGAGCTGCACGACACGGTGACGCACGCCGTCACCGTGATGGTCCTCAACGCCGGTCTCATCCAGGACGCCGACGAGCTCGACGAGATCCGCAAGCTGGCCAGGAACATCGAGGACAAGGGCGTGCGGGCGCTGACCGAGCTGCGCGAGCTGCTCACGGCGCTGCGGCGCAGGGACCTGCCGCCCTCGGCGGAGAGCGTCGAGGGGATACCGCGCCTGGTCGAGGAGGGCAGGGCCACCGGTATGCGCGTCGCCCTGCACTACGACGTGCCGGAGGAGACGCTGCCGCGGCAGGCCGGCCACGCCAGCTACCGCGTCGTCCAGGAGGGCCTCAACAACGTGCGCAAACACGCGCCGGGGGCCGACGTGCAGGTGGTCTGCGAGGCCCACGGCGGCATGCTGAACGTGTCGGTGGTCAACAGCGGCAAGAGCCGTGCCGTGCCGGTCAGGGTGCCCGCCGACGCGGGAGGCGGCTACGGGCTGCCCGGCCTGCGCGAGCGCGTCGTCCTGGTGGGCGGGCGGCTCACGTACGGGCCGACCGCCGAGGGCGGGTTCGCGCTCACCGCCAGCATCCCCTTCCACCCGCCCGACCACTGCGAGCCCTGATCCCGCGCGTCGCGGAATGTCCGCCGCCGCGGGAGAACGCTTCCGCGCACGGGCACAAGGCTCAGAGGCCGAGGTCCTCGATCTCCTTGTGCAGCGCCGCCCTGGAGCCGGGGGCGGCGGTCTTGCCGGGCGCGACGGTCCCGGTCGCGGTCCTGGGCCCCCGGTCGCGGAACAGGTAGCCGCCGAGGATGCCGCCCGCGAAGCCGAAGACGTGCGCCTGCCAGCCGATGCCCTCGGCCGGCAGCAGCCCGGTGAACTGGTAGGCGAAGCACAGGGCCATGACCATGCCGATGACGATGTCGATCAGGTGCCTGTCGAAGGCTCCGCGTACGAGCACGTACCCGAAGTAGCCGAACACGAGCCCACTCGCGCCCGCGCCGACCGTGGCGGAGTCGGCGGTGAACCACGAGCCGAGCCCGCTGGCGACGGCGATCAGCCCGGTCACGCCGAGGAAGCGCCGCACGCCCCGGTAGGCGGCGAGGAACCCGAAGATGAACAGGGGGCCTGAGTTGCCCTCGATGTGGGCCCAGCTCCAGTGCAGGAGCGGCGCCGAGACGATCCCGGGGAGCGCGTCGAGGTTCCAGGGCCTGATGCCGTAGCTGTAGCTGAGGGAGTAGTCCGCGGCCCAGTTGGCGAGCTGCACGACCCAGATCAACCCCAGGAAGCCGACCATGACCCAGAAGGCCTTGCGGGCCTCGGCGATCATGATCTCGGCGGTGCGGCCGTCGCTCACGGAACCTCCCAGTGCCTGAAGGCCACGCGGTCCGCCGAGGACGGCGCGGCTCTTGAGGATCACCCGGAAAGATACCGCCGACGGGCGCACGCGTCACTGAGCGCAGGCGCCAGGAACGCGGCACCGCCCCGGTCCGGGACGGCATCGGGGTTCAAGGGGCGGCGGGCCGCCAAGACGGTCCGATGACGGGGGAGCCGGACGTCCCGCGGTTCGTGACCGCCGGCGCCCGGCGCGCCCCGCGCCGCTACACGCGTTCGATGACGACGACCGGGATCTCCCGGTCGGTCTTGGTGGCGTACTCGTCATAGGCGGGCCAGGCGGCGGCCATCGTCCGCCACATGTCCTGACGCTCCTCGGGAGTCGCCGTGCGGGCCCGCGCGTCGAACCTGTCCCCCTTGATCTGGAACTCCACCTCGGGGTCGGCCTGGAGGTTGAGGTACCACAGCGGGTGCTCCGGGGCCCCGCCCTTGGAAGCCACCACCAGGTAGGCGTCGCCGTACGGCTGGTAGATCAGCGGGGTGCTGCGGGGCTGCCCGGACTTGCGGCCCTTGGTGGTGAGGATGGCCACGGTGGTGCCCTCCCACTCGTGGCCCACCTCGCCGTTCGTCTCGAGATAGCGCCTTACGTGTTCCTGTCCGAAGAGCATGTCGATCACCTTCCCGTCAGACGGGGATCAACTCTCCGAGCCGTCCGCCAATTCCAGGGCCACCCGCAGTCCCGCCGCGATCCGCTCCTCGGGTGTCGACTCGTCCCTGACCAGGAACCACGTCGCGTGCATCGCGAACAGGGCCATGGACCTCCGGAGCTTGACCGGCAGCGGGTCGTCCGGCTCGTACAGCGTCTGCATCAGCTCGCCCATGCGGTCGCGCATCAGGTCGACCTTCGCGTGACCCTGCAACGCCGTCTTGTTGCGGTCCATGAACTGCATGACCTCGTGGTGACGTCCGCGGGTCATCCGGGCGGAGTAGCGGCGGATCAGCTCCCGGCGCGTCTCCGGGGTGCGAGGGTGCCCGTTCGCCCATGCGATCAGCTCGTCGAGCGCCGTGACGCGGTCTTCGATGAGGCTGGCGACGATGTCCTCTTTGGTGCGGAAGTGGTAGTAGAGTGCCGCTTTGGTCACGCCGAGGGCCTCGGCTATCTCCCGGAGCGAGGTCGCCTCGTACCCCTGCTCGGTGAAGAGCCTGATCGCGACCTCCTGGATACGGCTGCGCGTGTCGGTTTGAGCACCCATTCCCTGCTGTCCTTATTAACTTGACGGCCGGCAAGCAAGGACAATACCGTGCCTCCGGCACTAGCCTGTCGGCAAGTAAGCAGATTTCTCCAAAGGGGGCACCCGATGACCACGGAGACCGCGGCCGCGCCCGGCCGGTCCCGGGAAGTGATGATCGTCTTACCTGGTCTGATGCTCGCCATGATGCTGGCGATGCTGGACAACATGATCGTCGGTACGGCCATGCCGAGAATCGTGGGGGAGCTCAACGGCCTGGACTACTTCACCTGGGTCACCACGGCGTACGTGCTGGGCACCACGGTCTCCACGCCGATCTGGGGCAAGCTCGGCGACCTCTACGGCCGCAAGAACATCTTCCTGAACTCGATCGTCATCTTCCTGGTCGGATCCGCGCTGTGCGGCATGGCGGGCTCGTCGCTGTTCGGCGGCCCCGGAGACGGCATGATCGAGCTCATCGCCTTCCGCGCGCTGCAGGGCCTCGGGGCCGGCGGGCTCATCGTCGGCGTGATGGCGATCATCGGGGACCTCGTCCCCCCGCGTGAGCGTGGTCAGTACCAGGGCATCATGGCCGCGATCATGTCGCTCGCCATGATCGCGGGGCCTCTGGTCGGCGGCTTCATCACCGACAACCTGAACTGGCGCTGGGCCTTCTACGTGAACCTCCCGCTCGGCGGCGTGGCACTGATCTGGCTCATCCTCAAGCTGCACCTGCCCAGGCACCGCACCGAGCACCGCATCGACTGGCTCGGCGCGGCCGTCCTCACCGTGGCCATCACCGCGATCGTGCTGATCACCTCGTGGGGCGGCCAGAAGCACGGATACCCGTGGGGCTCCTGGCAGATCCTCGGGCTGGCCGCGCTGGCGGTCGTCGCGCTGGCCGCGTTCGTCCCCATCGAGCGCAGGGCGGTCGAGCCGATCCTGCCGCTGCACGTGTTCGCCAGCCGCAACTTCACGCTGATCAACGTGCTCGGCTTCCTGCTCGGCTTCGCGATGTTCGGCGCGATCACCTTCCTGCCGATGTTCCAGCAGATCGTGCAGGGCTCCACGGCCACCAACTCCGGGCTGCTCCTGCTCCCGATGATGGCCTCGTCCATGGTCGTGTCGCTGTTCGTCGGCAGGGCGATCACCAAAACGGGCAAGTACAAGAGCTTCCCCGTGATCGGCGGCGTGGTCATGGCGGTCGGGATGTGGCTGCTGTCGACGCAGGACGTCCACACCCCCGCGTGGCAGACCGGCCTCTACATCGCCGTCCTCGGTCTCGGCATGGGCTTCCTGATGCAGACGACCATGCTGATCGCGCAGAACAGCGTCGAGCAGAAGGACATCGGCGTGGCCAGCAGCGCCTCGACCTTCTTCCGCTCCATCGGCGGTTCTTTCGGCATCTCGCTGTTCGGCGCCATCTTCAACAGCCGGCTCGCCGACGAGCTCGCCGCCAAGTTCGGCGGGCAGGCGGGGGCCCTGGCGAACGCCGGCGGCGGTCAGATCGACCCGAAGGTGCTGGCGCAGCTCCCGCCGCCGGTGAAGGCGGGGTTCCTCGAGGCGCTCGCCGGCGCGATCGGCAGCGTCTTCCTGTGGTCGGTCGTGTTCGCCGTGATCGTCCCCGTGATCGCCGCGTTCATCAAGCACGTCCCGCTGCGCGGCGGCGCCCCCGGCGCCGCGGGAGGCGAGAAGGCGGAGCCGGTGGCCGTCGTCATGGACTAGCCGGAGCAGGCACGGCGCGGCGCACGCCCCCCATGGGGGAGCGTGCGCCGCATCGCGTCTCCGGTGGTCAGGCGGGCCGCTCGGCCCGGTCCGCCGACCAGTCGGTGTGGAACGAGCCCTCCCGGTCGACCCTCTGGTAGGTGTGGGCGCCGAAGAAGTCGCGCAGCCCCTGCAGCAGCGCGGCAGGCAGCCGGTCGCGCCGCAGCCCGTCGTAGTAGGCGAGCGCCGAGGAGAAGCCCGGCGTGGGCACCCCGATCGTCACGGCCGTCGCCACGACCCTCCGCCACGCCTCCTGCGCCTCCTCCAGCGCCTGGGCGAAGGTGGGGTCGACCAGCAGCGTCGGCAGGTTCGGGTCGGCGTCGTAGGCCGCCCTGATCCGGTCGAGGAAGCGCGCCCTGATGATGCAGCCGCCGCGCCAGATCGTGGCCATCGAGCCCAGCTTGAGGTTCCAGCCGTACTCCGCGCTCGCGGCGGCCATCTGGTCGAACCCCTGGGCGTACGCCACGATCTTGGAGGCGTACAGCGCCCGCCGCACGTCCTCCACCAGGCCGGAGTCACCGGCCGTGCCGGACGGCCCGGCGAGCGAACGGGCGGCGGCCCGCTGCTCCGGGTGGCCCGACAGCGCCCGGGCGAACACCGCCTCGGCGATGCCGGTCACGGGAACGCCGAGGTCGAGGGCGCTCTGCACGGTCCAGCGGCCGGTGCCCTTCTGCTCGGCCTGGTCCACCACCACGTCCACGAACGGCCTGCCCGTGGCGGCGTCGGTGTGACCGAGCACCTCAGCGGTGATCTCGATGAGGTACGACTCCAGCTCGCCCCGGTTCCACTCGCGGAAGATCTCCGACAGTTCCTTCGGGTCCAGCCCGAGTGCCTGCCTGAGCAGGTCGTACGACTCCGCGATGAGCTGCATGTCGGCGTACTCGATGCCGTTGTGCACCATCTTGACGAAGTGGCCGGCGCCGTCGGGGCCCACGTGGACGCAGCAGGGCACCCCGTCGACCTTCGCCGCGATGTCCTCCAGCAGGGGGCCGAGCGTCTCGTACGCCTCGGGGTCGCCGCCGGGCATGATGCTCGGGCCGTTGAGCGCGCCCTCCTCGCCGCCGGAGATGCCGGTGCCGACGAAGTGGATGCCCCGCTCGCGGAGCGCGGCCTCCCGGCGGCGGGTGTCCGCGTAGAGGGCGTTGCCGCCGTCGATGATCATGTCGCCGGGCTCCATGACGGCGGCGAGTTCCTCGATCACCGCGTCGGTCGGCGCCCCGGCCTTGACCATGATGATCGCCTTGCGGGGCCGTTCGAGGGAGGCCACGAACTCCTCGATCGTGCTCGACGGCAGGAACGCGCCCTCGTCGCGGTACTCCTCCATGAAGCTGGTCGTACGGCTTTCCGAGCGGTTGTGGACCGCGACCACGTGACCGTGGTGAGCGAAGTTCCGGGCGAGGTTGCGGCCCATGACGGCCAGGCCCGTGACTCCGATGTCTGCCTTATCCATGTGCACAGTCATACCGCTTTCCGCGGAGCGCGCATGGCCGAGGGTGGTCGTTTTCCCGCGTGGTGGCTCATCTGCCTTATCCTGACAAAACCCGCAAACCAAGCGGGTTTTATATAGACATGGTCGCCCGATGGCGAGGACGCTTGGCCTCCCGCCTGGGCGCTGGTAAGTCACTACAGGCCAAGAAGCGCCGGCGTCGAGCCGGCAGCCCACCGTCGTCGCGCACCTACGGAGATAAGACGTGTTCGCACCGAAGCCGGAACGGTCAGTCGTCGCGGTTCCTCCGCCCGGAGACGGGCCAGGATGCTGGGCGGGCGCGCCGAGCGCCGTGAGCCGGGACGGATGGATCTACCTGGCCTACCGGCTGCGCCGGCCGCTCGACGAGGGGCGCGGGTATGCCGTGGAGATCGCCCGCTCGGCCGACGGCGAGCGGTTCGAGAGGATCCTCACGATCACCAAGGAGCAGATGAAGACCGAGTCGCTGGAGCGCCCCACGCTCGTGGTGACTCCCGAGGGAAGGTGGCGCCTGTACCTGAGCTGCGCCACCTACGGGACCAAGCACTGGCGGGTGGAGATGATCGAGGCCGCGGGACCGGCGGACTTCGACCCCGCGGACGCGCAGGTCGTGCTGCCGGGCGACCTCAAGACCGGCGTCAAGGACCCGGTCATCCTCCACCACGGCGGCGTCTGGCACCTGTGGGCGTCGTGCCACCCGCTGGAGGACCCCGACGAGGCCGACCAGATGGTGACCGACTACGCCACCAGCGCCGACGGCGTCGACTGGGTCTGGCAGGGGACCGCGCTCGACCGGCGGCCGGGCGAGTGGGACTCGCGCGGCGTACGGGTGAGCGCGGTCACGTTCAGCGGCGGGACCGTCATCGCCTACTACGACGGCCGCGCGTCGGCGGAGGAGAACTACGAGGAGCGCACCGGCGTGGCCATCGGACCCGGCCCGTCCACGCTCACCGCCACCGGGACCGCCCCCGTCGCCCAGTCGCCGCACGCCGGGGGAGGGCTGCGCTACCTGTCGCTCGTGCCCGTGTCCGGGGGGCACCGCCTCTACTACGAGCTGACCCGCGCGGACGGGGCCCACGAGCTCCGCACCGAGCTGCGCTGATCACCGCGGAGCCGGGCGGCCGCGGGCGCGGCCATTGCGGGCCTGCCGCTGGCCGGACGGCCGGGCGCCGACCAGGCCGCCGGACCGCTCCCTGGGACGCAGCCAGTCGCCGAAGTCCTCGCCGAAGGAGTCGCGGCCCAGCACGTCGCGCAGCAGCGCGATGTCGGCGGCGAAGTAGGCCAGCAACTCCTGGCGCTGCCCCCAGGTAAGCGGCCGCCGGGGCTGCGCGTCGCGCTGCAGCATCC
Source organism: Microbispora sp. H11081 (assembly GCF_012999535.1). Classification (GTDB taxonomy): domain Bacteria; phylum Actinomycetota; class Actinomycetes; order Streptosporangiales; family Streptosporangiaceae; genus Microbispora. Next base: position 167,620 of record NZ_JABBWV010000008.1, on the reverse strand, counting down.
GCTCGAGCGGCGCGGTGAGCCGCTGGCCGAGCACCGGGTCTCCGAGCCGGACGAGCCGGGCCAGGATGTGGTGCCTGCGGCTGTGCGACGGGTGGGCGGTGACGTTCTCCCTGGGCACCTCGCCGACGAGCCCCTGCTCCACCCCGAGGAACGCGCAGATGGCGTCGAGCGTGGCAGCGGGGCGGTCGACCAGGTCCCGGTAGCGGAAGACCAGCACCTGCTCGCGTGGGAACAGGGTGAACAGGTGGGCGAGTTGCTCGCCGTACCGGCCGAGGCTCACGTAGTGCCAGAACGGCGACCAGCCCTCGGCGACCCGGCGCCTCTCGGCGGCGCACGCCTCGACGAAGTCGGCGATCGGCTCCAGGCCGGCCGACCACAGGTGGGTCCAGTTGGAGTGCGCGCGCTCCACGGGGTCGCGCAGCGAGACGATGAGCTTCGCGTGGGGGATCGCCTCCCGGATCCGCCGCTGGGCGTCCCGGTCGTACAGGTAGAAGGGGGTGGACTCGCCGCGCAGCGTCCCCGGCGGGGCGCCGGCGAACAGCGCCTCGTAGTCGGCGCGCCGCCACACGTGCTCGCGGTAGGTCTCGGCGTCTCCGGGCCCGCCCCTGTCGGGCGGCGGGCCGTCGGTGAGGAAGAACTTCGGCTCCTTGACGGGCGACATGAAGAGCCGGGGGTGGCGGGCCAGCGCCGAGTGCAGGGCCGTGGTGCCGGCCTTCGGCACCCCGATCACCAGGAAGTCGGGCAGGGCCATGCGACGTCCTCCTAGTTTCCCGATCCTTTTACTCGGTTTTTCCCCTTCCGTACGAGAAATCACCCGGAGGTTCTGTACCACGCATCGCGCCGGTTTCACTTCACCGGTCGCCGAGACCCGCCGCCGCGGCTCCCGGCCGGACCCATACGGCCGTCCGCCCGCCGGTGAGCGCCGCGCGGCGGCGGTCGCCTTCGGACCAGATCTCGAACCACACCTCGTTGCGGCCGCACTCGCGGACCAGCCCCCAGCGGTCGGCGAGCATGTCCAGCAGCGGCAGGCCGCGGCCACCCTGGCTCGACCCGTTCGGCAGCGGATGACCGGCGCACGGCGGCCCGGCCGACCCGTCGTCCTGGACGCAGACCCGCACGCGGTCGGGCAGGCGGGAGACGGTGACGGTGAACGTGCCGCCGTCTCCCGACCGGGAGTGCACGACCGCGTTCGTCGCGATCTCGCTGGTGAGCAGCACGCAGTCGTCGTGGCGGGGATGATCGCGCCCGAGCGCGGCCGACACGAGCCTGCGCGCCCGCCCGACCTGGTCGCGTCCCCCCGCGAGGCGGGCCACGCGGTTCCCCGCGCCGTCCCCCGAGATCTCCATGAGCCCTCCCGTGCCTGGGCGGTGTGGCCGTCGCAGGAGAGGACGTCCGCCCCGGCGCCCGCGATGTCACGGGAAAGTAGGACTGTGCTTGCCCCGCTATGCCGGGAATGTGACCCCGTTAGGTGGACGACTTCTCAGCGGCTGTAGTCCAGGAACAACGTGCCGTTCTTGCCCCGTTCGACATCGAGCAGTTTCCACGACCGGACGCCGTCGCCCTCGAACACCCGCCTGCCGTCGCCGACCACCGCCGGTGCGACGACCAGGCGCAGTTCGTCGACGAGCCCGGCCCGCAGCAGTGACCGGGCCAGGATGATGCTGCCGTGGATGCCGATGTCACCGCCGGGCCCCTGCTTCAGGGCGGTCACGTAGTCGTACGCGGGGGTGGTGACCAGGGTGGAGTTCGCCCATTCCTCGGTGGGCGCGCTGGAGGTGACGACGTGCTTGCGGGTGCCGTTGATGAAGCCGGCGAACGGCTGGAAGTCCGACGTGGGCCAGTGCCCGGCCCAGTAGTCGTAGGTCCCGCGTCCCAGCAGGACGTCGTCCTGGGTGTCGATGACCCGGCTGAGGTAGGCGATCAGCTGGGGGCCGTCGTCGGCGAGCCAGTCGCCGTCTTCGTAGGCGACGCCGTCGAGCGACATCAGGTGGTAGAGCACGACCTTGCGCATGGTGTTCTCCTCGTTGTCGGCGGAGTGATGTATCGAGAGCGGGGCCGGGAAAGCGACGGGGCGGCGGGTCGGGTTCGTCCGGTCCCGCCGCCCCCGTTGGTCACGCTGTCCGGTACGCCCGGCCGTCGGCCGGGCGGTGCCGCCTCGGTCAGGAGTCGTGCGCGGACGCTCCCGCGTGGGAGCCGTTCACGACGAGCACACGCTCGCGCTCGGGCACCTCGATGGCAGGGAACGTGCCGGTGTCGATGATGCCGTGCTCCCGGTAGGCCGCCTCGATGAGCGCGTGCGCCTGGGGTTCGAGCTTCCACAGCGCCCGCCACTCCTTCGCCACGAGGAGCGGGATGCCGACCTCCTGGGCGATGTCCGCGGCCCGGGGGACGTACCTGCGCGCGATCTGCTGGTCCCAGTAGTTCCGCGCGGTCCGCAACTGGGCCGCGCGCTGGGCCGTGTCGACGACGGGCGCCGGCCCGGCCGCCATGTCGTCATCCTCGTCGTCGATCAGTTCGGCGATGGCCGTGGCGGGCAGCGCGGGGGGAGCGGGCGGCTGCTCGGGCTCGGGCGCCCAGGGCACCGGCGGAGCGAGGTCGATCAGCGCGGAGGTGTTGTAGAGCGCGCCGATCTGGGACAGCAGGGCCTCCTGCCGCTTCTCGTCCACCGCGAGGCCGGTGAACTCCACGGCCTGGTCCATCGCCTTGTCGAGCTTGGCCATCGCGGTCCGCAGCTTGCGGTCGGACGCCCCGGCCTCGCGCAGCGCGCGAACCCGCTTGGCGGCCAGCGCCACCCTGGTCAGCCTGCGGTGGGCGTCCACCTCGCTCGCCGTACGGTCGCTCGCCTCGGCGAGCCCGACCCGGACCAGCACCCGCTCGGGGGTGAGCCGCCAGTTGATGCGGCCCCTGCCGGTGATGCGGACCCGCTCGATGGCCATGCCGCGCTCCCACAGCCAGGCGGCCACGAGCGGGGCGGCGAGACGGAAGACCGCCTCGGCGACGCTGCGGGCGTCCATGCTCGACAGGACGGCCGACAGTGAGGTGAAGACCCACACGGCGATGCCGTCGATGCCGGCGGAGTAGTTCTCCCGCATGTTGCGGCGCGCTCGTACGGCGCTGGTGATGACGGCGACCTCGATGAAGGCGAACAGCAGAAGCCGCAGCGGCCCGTCGAACCCGAGGACGTCGCCGGAGAAGCGCCACATGCCCTGGGCGGAGACGCCCGTGGCGATGCTGGCGGCGACGATGGTGAGGATGTCCTCGGTGGGCCGGCCGGCGGCCCAGCGGCGGAACAGGCGGGTCAGGGCGCGCAGGGCGAAGAAGGCCAGGACCAGCAGGACCAGGGCGATGACGCTGATGATGACTGTTCCGACCGGATGGGCCGACACGAAGGCGGTTATTTGGTCAATGGGGGGCATCAGTCACGGTCTCTCGACGTCCGACGGTTTTCCACGAGATCATTCCAGAACCGCGTGGTCCCCGTGGTGCGAACCACGGCTCCCACTGAGCTGTCCGTGTCACCGCCGTCACGGGATTCACCGCGTCGCGCGGTATCCGTCTCTCGCGCGGTCTCGCCGGGCGTCTTGCCGGGCGCCCTGTCTGGCGGGAGCGGCGAGCCAGGCGTCGGCCTCGCGCCGCAGCGCGCGCTTGGTCTCCTCAGGGGCGAACGACGCGTCGATCGAGGCGCGTGCCAGCCCGGCCAGCACCGCGTCGTCGAAGCCGAAGGCGTCCCGCGCCCGGGCGTACTCCTCGCAGAGGGGGATCCCGGTGACCGACGGGATGTCGGTGTTGAGCGTGACGGTCAGGCCCGCGTCGAGCAGCCGGGGGAGCGGATGGGCGGACAGGCCGTCCACGACGCCGAGCGCGACGTTGGACGACGGGCACACCTCCAGCGGGATGCCGAGTTCGCGGACCTCGGCGGTCAGGCCCGGGTCGTCGAGGACCCGCACGCCGTGGCCCAGGCGCTCGGTGCGTCCCAGCGTGATCGCCTCACGCACGCTGGCCGGGCCCTCGCACTCGCCCGCGTGGTGGACGACGTGGAGGCCCGAGCCGGCCGCGGCGGCGAAGACCTCGGCGAAGGGCGCCAGCGGGTAGGACTCCTCCCCGGCCACGCCGACGCCGATCACCCCGTCCTCCGCGTACCGGGTGGCGAGCCGCACTGTGCGCCAGGCCCGCTCGACGGAGCGCCGCCGCGAATGGTCGAGGAGCACCCGGCACTCGACGCCGTACGCCGCGGCGCCCTCGGCGAGCCCGGCCAGCACGGCCTCAAGAGGCATCTCCAGGTCGCCGAGCCGCTCCCCGTGCGAGGCCGCGGTGAAGGTCACCTCCGCCCACCGGGTGCCCTGGGCCGCCTCGTCCGCGCAGAACTCCACCGCGATCCGGTGGAAGTCCTCCGGCCTGACCAGGCACTCCCGTACGAGCGCGTTGTGGTCGGCGAACTGACGGAAGCCGTCGAAGGCGGCTCCGGGGGCCGGGCGGGGCACCGGCCTGCCGTTGGCCGCCGCGATCTCCGCCAGCGTGTCAGGCCGGATCGTGCTCTCCAGGTGGACGTGCAGGTGGGCCTTGGGCAGCAGGGCGAGATCACGCACGGTGGGGAGCCTAGAAGGTAGCCGCCGGCCCGCGCATCCGATTATCGCCTCAGATGTCCAGGTTAAGGCGGGCGATGGGCTCGACGAGCTCCTCCTCCTCGTAGCTCAGATGCGACAGCAGCACGTCCGAGAGCAGGTTCACCTGGCCGCGTACGCGGTCGAGCCGGTCCGGGTCCTCGATCATGGCGACGAGGGCGGCGTCGAGGTCCGTCAGCACCCCGGCGATGACCTCGTGCTCCTGCTCCAGCCGGGCCACGACCGGCGCCAGCGACTTCTGCGCCGACGTCAGCATCGGGAACATGTGCTCGTCCTCGATCGTGTGGTGGGTGGTCAGCAGCCGGCAGTACGACGCGCAGAACGTGCCGAGCGTCCAGTAGTTCTGCCGCATCGTGAGCTCGTTGATCATCGAGCGGAGGGCGGCGGCGTCGGAGCGGCCCGCGGCGACCTGCTCCACGGCGTCCCTGAGCTGGGTCAGCTCCCGGCGCAGGTGGTCGTGGATGAGCACGAGCCGCCGGCCGTTGGCCTGCTGCCGTGGCGGGAGCGCGGCGATGTCGCGCTTGGGCAGCCGGGGCCTGGTGGACTCGTCGAGCACCGCGCTCGCCGGAGATCCTCCTGTGACAGGGACCTGCCCCTCCCGGTCCTCGGCGCCCGGCGTCCGGCCGCGCTCGCGAGTCACGGCCTCGCGCACGGTGGGGGCGACCTCCTCGGCGAAGACCTTGAGGTCACTGTCGTCGTCCACGGCGAGCACGAAGACGCTCGTGCCGTGGACGAGCGCGAGCTCGGTGAGCTGCTCGGCCCACACGGCAGGCGGCCCGTCGAGGAAGCCCTTGCCCGCGACGGAGGAGAACCGGCCGGCGATGTTGTAGGCGCGGCGGATCTCGCCGGGGTCGCGCCCGGCCCGTACGGCCGCGGCGTCCAGGATCTCGCTCATCGCGCCCAGCTCGCCCGGCGCGGCGTACCCGGACGACGGCACCCACCCGTCACCGAGCCGACCGGTCAGCTCCAGCATGCGCGGCTTGTACGCGCCGATCCACAGCCCGATCGGGTGCGGGGGGAACGGGCCGGGACGCGCGCCGTCCAGCGGGTAGTGCGTGCCGTCGAGCCGTACGCCCTCACCCGGCGTCCACAGCGCGCGCAGCACCGCGACGGCCTCCTCCAGCGCTTCCACGGCCTCGCCCGGGCGGCGGCGCGGGCCGCCCATGGCGGCGATGCCGTCCCAGAACGCCCCCGACCCGAGCCCCAGCTCGACCCGGCCGCCGCTCAGGATGTCGAGGGACGCGGCGGCCCTGGCGAGCACCGCGGGCGGACGCAGCGGCAGGTTCACCACGTCGGGGAACAGCCGCACCCGCTCGGTCCGTCCCGCCAGCGTGGACAGCAGCGTCCAGGCGTCCAGGAACGACGGCTGGTACGGGTGGTCCTGGACGCCGACGACGTCGAGCCCGATCTCGTCGGCCAGCACGGCCTGCCGGACGATCCGGTGGTGTCCCGCCGCGTCTGGCGTGAGGAACGCCCCGAACCACAGCTCATGCCCGAAGTCGGCCATTATTTCGCTACCTTTCCGCGTCTCGGACCGGGAGCCTACCTGCGTGAGGAGATCTGGTGACATGACCCTGGCTGTCCCTGCCGGTACCGTGCTGTCGGTCGTGATCGGCTCGCGCGCGTACGGGCTGGAGATCGAGGGGTCGGACGTCGACCGGCGTGGGGTCTTCGTGACGCCCACCCCGATGTTCTGGCGGCTCGACAAACCGCCGGACCACGTGGAGGGGCCGCTGCCCGAGCAGTTCTCCTGGGAGGTCGAGCGGTTCTGCGTGCTCGCGCTGGAGGGCAACCCGGTCGTGCTCGAGTGCCTGTGGTCGCCGCTGGTGGAGCTCGCCACCCCGTGGGGGGAGCGGCTGCTGGCGCTGCGCCGCGCGTTCCTGTCCGGGAAGGCGGAGCGGGCGTTCGCGGGGTCGGCGGAACGGCAGTTCCGCCGTATCCGGCCGCAGGATCCGCCGTCTCCGGACGACGACGCCAGGCGCTGGAAGATGGCCATGCACATGATCCGGCTCCTGCTGTCCGCCGTTCACCTGGCCGGGCGCGGGGAGCCGCTGATCGACGTGAGCGCCCACCGCGACCGGCTGCTCGCCGTACGGCGGGGCCGGACGCCCTGGGGTGAGGTGCTGGAATGGCGGGGGCGGCTGCTGGCCGAGCTGGACGAGCGGGCCGGGAGCGCGCTGCCGGCCCGGCCGGACCGGGCGGCCGTCGAGGAGTTCCTGGCAGACGTGCGGAGGTCGGCCCTGTGACTCCCACGAGCCCTATGACCTCGTTAAGGCCTTCGACCCCCACGATAGGAAAGACGACGTGACCGAGGTCCTGCCGTCCTGGCTGCCCGAGATCGCCGCGGGAGAACGGCACCCGCTCGCCTTCGCCACGGTGAGCGGCGCGCACCTCTACGGCTTCCCCTCGGTGGACTCCGACGTCGACCTGCGCGGTGTGCACGTGCTGCCCGTGGAGGAGGTCGTCGGCCTGCGCGCGGCCGAGGAGACGGTGACCCGGTCATGGGTGCGCGAGGGCGTGGAGGTCGACCTCGTCACGCACGACCTCGCCAAGTTCTGCCGGCTGCTGCTCGGCCGCAACGGCTACGTCCTCGAACAGCTGCTGTCGCCGCTGGTCGTGACGACCTCACCGCTGCACGAGGAGTTGCGCGCGCTCGCCCGCGGCTGCCTGACCCGCCACCACGCCCACCACTACCTCGGTTTCGCCCGGACCCAGCGGCGGCTGTTCGACCGTACGGGGGAGCTGAAGCCGCTGCTCTACGCGTTCCGGGTGCTGCTGACGGGCGTCCACCTCATGCGCTCGGGCGAGCTCGTCGCCGACCTGACCCTGCTCCTGGACGGCGGGCCGTCGTATCTGCCCGGCCTGGTGGCGGCCAAGCGGGCGGCCGAGCACGGCCGGCCGCCGCAGGGCGCGCCCTGCGCGGAACGGCTGGCGGCCGACCTCGACAAGCTAACCGCCCACCTTGAGGACGCCCGGGACGCCTCCGCGCTGCCGGACGCCCCGACGGCCCACGACGCCCTGCACGACCTCGTCGTACGCGCCCGCCTGGCGGGGCGCTGATGCGGTGAAACGGGACGGGACACGCGAACAACGCGGGTGCCGTCCCTCGTCACGAGGGCATCGCGGATAATGAGGCGGACGCCACATACCAGGAGAACGCTTTGACCACTCATTTCGGCAAAGACAACCTCGACCTGGCCGCGAGCGCGCAGGCACTGGCCGACAGCGCGCCCACCGGATCACTGCGCCACGCGGCCGCGAAGTCGGTCGCGATCACCTTCGCCACGACCCGCGACGCCGCCCAGGCCCGCAGCACCCTCGACGGCATCTCGCCCGACGACGTGCGCCGGGCCGCGCTGGAGCTCTTCGACGAGCTCTCCACGCGGGCCGACTGACCCGCGGGCCACCAGAGGCCGCCCGACCGGCTGTGGCGGGCGGCCGTACGGCCGCGTCCGGGGGACGCCGCTCGTGGCGGTAATGCGGCTATAACAATAAAAAGATGTTTTGTTCGGCGGCCGGGCGCGATCAGCGGCTGAATCGTGCACGTCCCGGACAGCGGCGCGAATTCGAGCGCCGCGGCGTCGTGAATCGTCCGAGTCGCGCGACGGCCAGCACCGTGCGGCGGTCGAATCCTGTCGGCGATGAAACCGGCGGGAATGTGCATGACGAGGCGCGGCAGCGTCGCGGCGAACCCGGCGAGGCCCGCGTGGAACGCGGCTCCCACCACTTCACTTTCAATAGGTGGGCTGCATGTCGCGGAACGACCAGACGACAGAAAGGCCAGATCCCGAATCCGGGATCTGGCCTGTCGTGCCGGTGATACTGGTGGGCGATACTGGGATTGAACCAGTGACCTCTTCCGTGTCAGGGAAGCGCTCTCCCGCTGAGCTAATCGCCCTTGGACGAACCAAGAGGTGGAGACGGGATTTGAACCCGTGTACGCGGCTTTGCAGGCCGCTGCCTCGCCTCTCGGCCACTCCACCGTGACAAGCCGGACAGTGTCAAGCTGCACAGTGTCAAGCTCCGAGCGGAAGACGGGATTCGAACCCGCGACCCTCACCTTGGCAAGGTGATGCTCTACCACTGAGCCACTTCCGCGTCCCGGCTCTCGGCCGGACTCACGTGGAGCACTTTATCCAATCTCCCGCGACTCCCCAAATCAGCGGCGTTCTCCCTGCTCACGCCGCGAGTTGCGGCCGATGTTTCCAGCCGCGTCGAACCGTCGCCGCGTTAGCGTCGGAGCATGTCCGTCACGCACGACCACACCCACACCGTGATCCCCGGTGCCGCGGGAGGCGCGCCGCGGCCGGCGACGGCCGAGGCCGAGGGGGACGTCGACATCGCCCCCGTCGCGGCCCTGATCGCGGACGGCGCCCGCGCCGCCATGCTCACCGCGCTCCTCGACGGCCGGGCGATGGCCGCGGGCGAACTGGCCACGATCGCCGGAGTGAGCGCGCCCACCGCGAGCTCCCATCTGGCCCGGCTCCTCGACGGGGGCCTGGTGACGGTGGTCAAGCAGGGAAGGCATCGCTACTACCGTCTCGCCGGCCCCGACGTCGCCCGCGTCATCGAGGTGCTGGCCCGGATCAGCGGGCGCGTCGCCGTACGGTCCCTGCGGCAGTCGCGGCGGGCCGTGCTGCTGCGGGAGGCCCGCAGTTGCTACGACCACCTGGCCGGCCGGGTGGGTGTCGCGCTGTACGACGCGCTGGTGCGCGAGGGGCGTCTGACCGTGGCCGACGGGGGCTGCCTGCTGACCGCGAGCGGCGCGGAGGCGCTCGAGGAGCTGGGGGTGGACGTGGAGCGGGTGCGCCGCGCCCGCAGAAGGTTCGCCCCCGACTGCCTCGACTGGCTGGAGCGCCGGCCGCATCTGGGCGGGGCGCTGGGCGCCGCGGTCCTGGACCGGCTCCTGGCCCGGGAGTGGCTCGTACGGGGCACGGCGCCCCGGGCTCTCCGGGTGACGGCGGTGGGACGGGAGGGGCTGGAGAGGGTCTTTGGATGTAAGGACCTAAGCTGAGATACGCTAGTTACTCAGCACGCGCGCGCACGCGCGTATCGACGTGAAAGAGTGGGACGATGCTCCACAACGAGGTCGTGGCCGTCGGCCCCGGGCCGCTCTCCTTCGACGACGTGGTCAGGGTGGCGAGGCACGGAGCGCCGGTCGGCCTGACGGACGACGCGATCGCCGAGATGGCGGCCTCGCGGGGCCGGATCGAGGAGCTCGCGGAGGCCGACACCCCCGCCTACGGCGTGTCCACCGGCTTCGGCGCCCTCGCCACCCGGCACATCGACCCCACGCTGCGCGCCCAGCTCCAGCGCAGTCTCGTCCGCTCGCACGCGGCCGGTTCCGGGCCCGAGGTGGAGACCGAGGTCGTGCGGGCCATGATGCTGCTGCGCCTGCGCACGCTCGCCACCGGGCACACCGGCGTGCGCCCCGCCACGGCCCGGGTGCTGGAGTCCCTGCTGAACGCCCGGCTCACTCCGGTCGTCCACGAGTACGGCAGCCTCGGCTGCTCAGGCGACCTCGCCCCGCTCTCCCACGTCGCCTTGACGATCATGGGCGAGGGCGTCGTGCGGGACGCCGAGGGACGCCTGCGTCCCGCCGCCGAGGCGCTCAAGGAGTGCGGCGTCGAACCCGTCGAGCTGGCCGCCAAGGAGGGGCTGGCGCTCATCAACGGCACCGACGGCATGCTCGGCATGCTCGTGCTCGCGCTGCACGACCTGTCCAGGCTGTTCACGACCGCCGACATCAGCGCCGCGATGAGCGTGGAGGCGCTGCTCGGCACCGACTACGTGTTCGCGGCCGACCTGCAGGCGCTGCGGCCCCATCCCGGCCAGGCCCTGGCGGCGGCGAACATGCGTACGCTGCTCGAAGGCTCGGGCGTGATGGCCTCGCACCGCGACGGCTCCTGCACCCGCGTCCAGGACGCCTACTCCCTGCGGTGTGCCCCCCAGGTCGCCGGGGCCGCCAGGGACACCCTCGCCCACGCGTCCGCCGTCGCGGCACGCGAGATCGTCAGCGCGGTCGACAACCCCGTCGTGCTGGCGGACGGGCGGGTGGAGTCCAACGGCAACTTCCACGGCGCCCCGGTGGCGTACGTCCTCGACTTCCTGGCCATCGCGGTGGCCGACCTCGCCTCGATCGCCGAACGGCGCACCGACCGCATGCTCGACGTGGCGCGCAGCCACGGGCTACCGGCCTTCCTCGCCGACGACCCCGGGGTGGACTCCGGGCACATGATCGCGCAGTACACCCAGGCGGCGATCGTCTCCGAGCTCAAGCGGCTCGCGGCGCCGGCGAGCGTCGACTCGATCCCCAGCTCGGCCATGCAGGAGGACCACGTCTCGATGGGCTGGTCGGCTGGCCGCAAGCTGCGCCGCGCCGTCGACGGGCTCACCCGCGTGCTCGCGATCGAGGTGCTCACCGCCGCCCGCGCGCTCGACCTGCGCGCGCCGCGCACGCCTGCGCCGGGGACCGGAGCGGTCGTCGCGGCGCTGCGCGAGTCCGTCCCCGGGCCGGGCGAGGACCGCTTCCTCGCCCCGGAGATCGAGGCGGCCGTCCGGCTGGTCGGCAGCGGCGCCGTGGTCGCCGCCGCCGAGTCCGCCGTCGGCCCCCTGGCGTAGGGACCTCAGAGGGCGGCGACCACCTCGACCTCGATGACCAGGCCGGGCAGGAACAGCCGCTCGACCTCGACGGTCGTGCTGGCGGGCGGCTCGCCGGTGAGGAAACGGCCGCGGACCGCGGCGTACTCGTGCAGCCGGTCCATGTCGGTCAGGAACGTCCTGATGTGCAGGATCCGGTCGAAGGACGAGCCCTGGTCGGCCAGGATCCGGCCGAGGTTCTCCATCACGACCTCGGACTGCCGGGTCATGTCGCCCTCGCCGGCGACCTTCCCGTCCTCGTCCAGCGCCACCTGCCCGGACACGAACAGCAGGTCGCCGAAGCGTACGGCGTGCGAGTAGCGCCCGTTGGTCGCCGGGACGGAGGGCGGGTTGACCGCCCGCACCTCCTTCGGCGCCCGCACCTCCTTCGGCGCCCGCACCTCCTTCGGCGCGGGGGCCTCCGGCGTCCGGGACGCGGCGAACGGGACGACGGCGGTGAGGTCGTGCCCCGCCAGCCCGGCCGCGACCGCCCCCGCGAGCAGGTCGCGGGCGGCGGCGGTCACCGTCTGGCCGCTTCCCGGCCCTTCGGTGGCCAGCCGCAGGTCCTTGGCGGCCAGGCCGAGGGCGTACCTCGTCTCGAACGGGCCCGACTCGGCCACCGGCCGCAGCCGCTCCGCGAGCCCGGCCAGCGGCGTCGCCCCGAGGACGTCGAGCAGGGCGGTGCGGCCGACCCCGAGGGCGTCCGCGTAGGCCAGCGTCTCCGCCAGCCCCACCTGGGCCGTCACCAGCGCGCTCATCACGGCGAGCTTGGTCGCGGCGCCCGATCCCGGCCCACCCGCCTCGTGGACGGTCCCGAACACGCGCAGCACGTCCGACACGCGATCCAGGTCCCAGCGGGCGCCTCCGGCGAGCACGACCAGCGTGCCCTCGGCGGCCGGGCCCACGCTGCCGAGCACGGGGGCGTCGACCAGGCCCACGCTCTCGGGGAGCAGGCCGCGCAGCAGCCGCACCGCGTCGGGGCCGATCGTGGACATCTCCACCAGCACGGACCCCGGCCGCAGCCCCGGCAGCGCCGCACGCGCCACCTCCGACACGGCGTCCGGATCGCTCAGCATGGTGATCACGATGTCCGCTCCGGCGGCGGCCGCGGCGGGGGAGGGGGCCGCCTCCGCGCCCGGCACGTCCCGTGGCGTACGGTTCCACACGGTCACCTTGTGGCCGGCGGCGACAAGGCGGCCGGCCATCGGAACGCCCATACGTCCCAGACCGAGAAAAGCAATCATGTCCTGGGATGCTATGGGAGAAAAAACGCATCCCACCAGCGACCAGATCGCATGGCACTGGTTCCTCTCGCTCATGGATCGGAGCATGTTCGACACCGACGCGCTTGTGCTGCTCGACGTCGTGGCCCGTACGGGGTCCTTCACGGCCGCCGCGGTGCAGCTCAACTACACGCAATCAGCCGTGTCCCGGCGCATCGCGTCCCTGGAGGCGCAGGCGGGCGGCCCGTTGTTCGCGCGGCTGCCCAGGGGCGTGCGGCTCACGCCCGCGGGCCGGACCCTGCACCGCTACGCACGTGAGGTGCTGGAGCGGCTCGGCCGGGCGGGGGAGGAGCTCGCCGCCATCCACCAGGGCACCGGCGGCCGCCTGCGGGTCGGCGCGTTCGCCACGGCCAACGCCGTGCTCATCCCCGCCGCCCTGCGCGAACTGCGCGCGGCCCGCCCCGAGGTGTCGGTCAGCATGGTGGAGGGCCTCAGCACGGCGCTGATGGACGGCCTCGGCCGCGCGGAGATCGACATCGCGGTGGTGAGCGACTACCCCTCCGGTCTTGGGGCGGGTCCCGAGGTGGAGGTCACCCCCCTGCTGGAGGACGAACTGCTCGTCGCGCTCCCCGCCGACCACCCGCTGGCCGGGGACGACAAGGTGGACCTGCGTGCCCTGCGTGACGAGAGCTGGATCGAGGGAGCCCCTCCCGGCACGGTGACCATGCTCGGCGCCGCCTGCGCCCGGGCCGGCTTCGCGCCCAGGGTCGACCTGCGGATCGGGGAGTGGACCGGCAAGCTCGGCTATGTGGCCGCCGGGCTCGGGGTGACGCTGGTGCCCGCCATGGCCGCGTCCGCCGTACGCGGGGACGTGGCGCTGCGGTCGCTCGGCGAATTCGCGCCGCGCCGCACGGTGTACGCGGCCCTGCCGCGCACGGCGCCGCTCCCGGCCGCCCGCGCGCTGCTCGGCCTGCTGCCCCGATCCGTTCCCGCCTGACCTCGACGCCCGACCCTCCCGCCCGGCCTCCCTGGCTGCGGCGGGGGAGGGAGAATAGACCTGTGCACGACGCCTTCGCCCACATCGGGGGCCGCCTCGCCACCGGCCTGAGAGAGGTGACCACCGACCTGGCCGCCCTCGACGGCTCCGGTTGGTGGGCGGTGGTCGTGTCGTACGAGGGGAAGGTCGTCTGCGCGCGGTTCGACCACGTGCGGCCCGCCCCGCTGCCCCCGCCGCGCGGCCCGTGGCGGGGACCCGGCCGCGACGCCTGGACCACCTCCCTGGACCAGGACGGCTACGAGCGGGGCGTCCGGCGGATCAGGGACTACATCGAGCGGGGCGAGGTCTACCAGGCCAACCTCTGCCGCGTCCTGTCCGCGCCGCTGCCCTCCCCGGACGTGGACCCCCTCGCCCTCGCCGCACGGCTGGCCGAGGGCAACCCCGCGCCGTACGCGGCGGTGGTCGGCGTGCCGGGGCTGACAGTCGTGTCGGCCTCTCCGGAGCTGTACCTGTCCAGGAGCGGCGACATGGTCGAGTCCCGGCCGATCAAGGGCACCGGCGTGACGGCCGACGATCTCCTCGACAAGGACTACGCCGAGAACCTCATGATCGTCGACCTGGTTCGCAACGACCTCAGCCGTGTGGCGGAGGTAGGCTCGGTGACCGTGCCCTCGCTGTTCGCGGTCGAGGAGCACCCCGGGCTCGTGCACCTGGTGTCCACGGTGCGGGCGCGGCTGGCCGGCGGCGCCGGCTGGCCGGAGCTGTTCGCCGCCACCTTCCCTCCGGGATCGGTGACCGGCGCGCCGAAGTCGTCGGCGCTGCGGATCATCGACGAGCTCGAACCAGAGCCCCGCGGGCCGTACTGTGGGGCCGTGGGCTGGGTCGACGCCGACAGGCGCGAGGGGGCGCTTGCTGTCGGCATCCGGACCTTCTGGATCGAGCACGACACGATCCGGTTCGGTACGGGAGCGGGCATCACCTGGGGGTCCGACCCCCGGAGGGAATGGCACGAGACCGAGCTCAAGGCCGCCAGGCTCGTCGGCCTCGCGTCCGAGGACGGCCCGCGACATCGGTAATGAACGGAGCAGGAGATGTCTGTACCCATCTGGGTGAACGGGGAGCTGTACGAGCCCGACAGGGCCGTGGTCTCGGTGTACGACCACGGGCTGATGGTCGGCGACGGCGTGTTCGAGACGATCAAGGCGGTGAACGGGGAGTCCTTCGCGCTCACCCGCCACCTCGACCGGCTGGCGCTTTCCGCCAAGCGGATGGACCTGCCCGAGCCCGACCTCGCCGCGATCGCCGACGGGGTGCGCCGCTGCCTGGCCGCCGCGCCGAAGTGGCCGCTGGCGCGGATCAGGATCACCTACACCAGCGGTCCTGGACCGCTCGGCTCCGACCGCGGATCGACCGGCACGAACGCCATCGTCATCGTGGGCGAGCAGGCGCCGTTCCCCAGCACCGCCGACGTCGTCGTGGTGCCCTGGCCGCGCAACGAGCGCGGCGCGCTGGCCGGCGTCAAGAGCACCTCCTACGGCGACAACGCCAAGGCCCTGGCGTACGCCAAGGAGCGCGGCGGCGCCGAGGCGATCTTCGAGAACCTGGCCGGGAGCCTGTGCGAAGGCACGGGCAGCAACATCTTCATCGTCACCGGCGGCCGCCTGATCACCCCGACGCTCGCCTCCGGCTGCCTGGCCGGCGTGACCCGCGCGCTCACCCTCCAGTGGTGCGGCGGCGAGGAGGCCGACGTGCCGATCTCGGCGCTGTACGACGCGGAGGAGGCCTTCCTGACCTCCACGACCCGCGACGTCCAGCCGATCAGGGCCGTGGACGGGAAGGTGCTGCCCCAGGCGCCAGGACCGGTCACGCTGGAGGCCATGAAGGTCTTCGCCGAGCGTTCCGCGGCCGACGTCGACCCGTGATCCTCAGTAGGAGCGCTGACTCTGCGCGTTGAGCTCCTTCACGCGCACGGCCTTGGCGGGATCGGTGACTGGGTCGTCCACGCGCAGCACGTCGAGGCCCTTCGTGATGTCGCTGGAGTAGATGTAGCCGTTGTAGTAGTAGGCCGACCAGGAGCCGCCCAGGTGGAGCTCCGGCGCCAGCGGCCCGCGCTCGAAGTAGGCGATCTCCCGCGGATGGGCGGGGTCGGTGAACTCCCAGACCGAGACTCCGCCCATGTACCACCCCTGGACCATCACGTCGCGGCCGGGGACGGGCACCAGCGCGCCGTTGTGGGCCACGCAGTTCTCCGTCTCGCCCTGGACCCGGGGGATCTTGAAGAAGCCCTGCCGGACGAGCCTGCGCTCCGGCGTCAGCGCGTAGATGGCGTCCGCGCCCTTGGTCGCGCTCACCGAGGGCAGGCAGGTGGCGGCGGCCCCGCCGCCCATCTCGTCGCTGAAGACGACCTTGGTGCCCTCGTTGTTGAACGTGGCCGAGTGCCAGATGGAGAAGTTCTCCTCGTCGCGCACGGTCTGCAGCAGCTTGGGGCGCACCCGGTCGGAGATGTCCAGCAGGACGCCGTCGCCGAAGCAGGCGCCCGCGGCCAGGTCCTTCTCCGGGTAGACGGTGATGTCGTGGCAGCCGCCGATGCGGTCCTCACCCGCCGGTCTGCCCGCGAACAGTTCGGGCTTGGCCACGACCCGGGACCTGCCGGGCTCACGGCGGGGAACCTCCACGATCGAGATGTTCTGGTGGGGCGCGGCGCATCCCGTGGTGTCCGGATTCGGGCCGGGGGAGGACACGTACAGGTAGACGGTCTCGTCGTCCTTGCCCGGCACGACCGTGTGCGTGTGGGAGCCGCACTCCGTGCGTACGGACTTCAGGTAGCGCGGGTGGGTTTTGTCGGAGATGTCGAAGATTCGGATGCCCTCCCAGGCGCCCGCGGCGGCCGGGTCCCCGAGATCGCTCGCGCAGGTGTCGTCCGTACGGGGCTCGTCGACCGACAGGAACAGCAGGTCGCCGGAGACCGAGATGTCGTTCTGCCCGCTGGGGCACCGCACCCGCGCGACGGCCTTCGGATGCTCGGGGTCGCCGATGTCGTGCACGGTGAAGCCCCCGTAGTTGCCCACGAACGCGTAGCGGCCCTGGAAGGCCATGTCGGTGCCCCAGTCGTCCGGGCCGTCGAAGGGCGCCGCCAGGGGGACGTTGGCGACCAGCTTCATGTTGGGGCTGTGCCTGATCTCGTCCTGGGCCGGGAGGCCGTCGCGAGCGGTCGGCGACGGCGCGGGCTCGGTGGCGGCGCAGGCCGGGGACAGCAGGATCACGGTCGCCACCAGCGCGGCCTTCAGCCTCGGTCTGCTCACATCGCCCCCATGCCCGCGGATCATCGCCCACCATGGAAGGTATGTCGAGCCCGCGACCGGTGCGGACCGGATTGGTAACGGTTCTGCTGGCAGTTGCGCCCGCGCTGGCCGCATGCTCGTCGTCCGGCGTCGCTCCACCGGCGCGCGCAGACGCCCCGGTGGTCGTCCCCGGCGCCCCCGGGCAGTCCGACCCCCCGCCGCCCAGCCGTCCGGCCGCGGAGGCAGGGCCGGTGGCGGCGGACGTACGGTTCGCCGAGGCGATGATCCCGCATCACCGGCAGGCGCTGGAGATGGCCGGGCTGGCCGCGGGCCGCACAGAGAACCCACTGGTGACGGCGGTCGCGAGCCGCGTGGCGGACGGGCAGCGCCCCGAGATCGCGGCGATGGAGTCATGGCTGCGGGCACTGGGCCGCACGCCGCCGCCCGGCCACGACCACGGCACGAGTGATCAGGGGACGGGCGATCAGGGGACGGGCGGCTACGGCATGGCGAGCGAGGAGGAGCTCACCCGGTTGCGTACGGCCAGGGGACGCGCCTTCGACGAACTCTTCCTCACGCTGATGATCCGCCACCACGAGGGCGCGGTGCGCATGGCGGCGGAGGAACTGCGCCAGGGACGGGACCGCACCATGCGGACGATGGCGCAGGACGTCGTCTCCGGCCAGCAGATCGAGATCGCGCGTATGAGAGGGCTCCAGCGGAGGCCGGGCTGATTCCTACGAACTCCAGAG
The DNA here is from genome assembly GCF_012999535.1 of Microbispora sp. H11081. Classification (GTDB taxonomy): domain Bacteria; phylum Actinomycetota; class Actinomycetes; order Streptosporangiales; family Streptosporangiaceae; genus Microbispora. Next base: position 150,106 of record NZ_JABBWV010000008.1, on the reverse strand, counting down.
CATGTTGGTGAGCTCCTCGTCCAGGTCCATGAAGTCGGTTTCACGGCCGGCGGGGACGAGCTCGTAGGTCCGGTGCAGGAACTCGGTGAGGGGGGCCAGCGGCACCTCGAACAGGGCCTGGCCGAAGGGCGACGTGAGGCTGATGTTGAGCGTGCGCTCGCCGTCCGACCGGGCCGGCCACACCTGGACGTCCCCGTCGCCGACGCGCCGCACGATGCCGACGGTCAGCAGTTCGCGGGCGAAGATCCACTCGACCGGCTCGTCATTCCCCACATGGAAGGCCATCCGGATGGCGTACGGATCCTCAGCTGTGTAGCTCAGGCCGGCGAGCAGGGGGACGGTCGTACGGTCGGGGACCACAAGCCGAAGGCCTAGCTCGGCAGAGACGGTGGTGCTGTTCATCGTCAGCCAAACCTTTTCGTCGTCGGGTCCCCTGTCAGGGGCTGTCACTGCGTCTTCACTGTGCGGTCGGGCCTCGCCGGGCGCTCGCGCTACGAGGCGAACGAGGAGACCCGTAGGAAAGATTCCGCCTCCAGGCCCTTCTGTAACGCAGATCACAGCTTGACATTCGGTCATCTACCAGCTCAAACATCACCAACAGGCTTGTCCTAACCTCTGCTTTGCGTGTCGGCGGGGCCGCGCCGGCGATGCCATTGCGGGCGAATGATCTCAGGTCGTGCGTATAGGTCGAGCATGGAGCATCACGATGCTATGACACCACACCCCCACGCCGGGGACGGTCTGGCGAACCTTTCGAAGGTGTTGACGAAGGCCGGACGATCGAGGCGACCGTGCCGTGCTTTCGCCATCACCCCCTGGAGTGCGGTATGGTTTTCCCCGTCGGCGCCGCGAGGCGCAGATGATCCCGGGCGATTAGCTCAGCGGGAGAGCGCTTCGTTCACACCGAAGAGGTCACTGGTTCGATCCCAGTATCGCCCACGCAGCTCAGAGGCCATCCGCCACCACGCGGGTGGCCTCTTCTAGTCTTCCCGTGTCCGCTGATTCGCCGGGTGAGCGTTGTGTCGGCGCATCGCTGATCTACGCTCGGGTCCGTGTATCCCTGGCTCGATGCGTACGTGTGGGTTGCGGACCCTCGGCCACCGATCCTCGATCGGTTCATCTCCATGTACGTCGATGTCGATGACCCGGGTGATGAGCGGCTCGCCGCGTTCCGGCGGGTCTACCTTTCGGGGTGGGGAGCGATGCCGATCTGTGTGCGATCGACGAGTTGAGACCCCGGAGCGGCGGCGGGTTCTCGCTCTACCTGAGAGGGCGCGACCACCGAGGAGCGATCATCACGATCACTGATGAGGGCGCGGCCGTCCTCGGCCTCAGCGTCGAGGCTCCGGACGATCTCGCACGGACGGTTCGCCGCGCCGAGGAACTTGTCGATCATCTGCGCGCGGTGTTCTCCTCTACCGCCGGGTTGGCAGGCGTGGAGCTGCCGCCACCGCAGAAGCGCTCCGAATGGGACGACGACGGTTTGGTGTTGCTTCGCGTGGGTGTGCCGCCCCTGCGCCCATCGCCGTCTGTGGGATCGCAGGAGACAGACGGCACCACGCAATAGCCTGAGGACATGGCTGCTGAGCCGGTGCATCACGCCGAGGACGACCCTGCGGAGATCTTGCGTGTGCTGCCGGAGCGGTGGCACGAGCAGTTTCTCAGCGAGTACCACAGCGCGTTGGATGCGGCCCACGAGGTATGGCGGTTCCAGCAACTTCGTGAGTTGTTGCGTGTGTGGCGGCTACACGCGGCTGCGGTGTCCGATCCGGACTTCGCTCGTGCCGAGCAAGCGGTTCGTGAGCATCGGCGCGATGAGGTCATTTCGATAGAGGACGCTTTTCCTGGTTGGGTCGACCGCCGAGTGTGCCGCCTGGCGGGAGACGGCGCTGCCCGACCGAGGGCTCGTTCTGGGCCGCTGCATCCTCGGTCCCTAGCTGAGTAGTCAGGGACGCCGACCCGTGCGATAGATCTCTAATCAGTTGGCGCCAGGGAATGTGTTGTTGCAGTCTCCGCATCGTCGTTCGGTAAATCTGTGCAGGTTGCCGCTCTGAGCCCATGCGGGGCTATCCGGGCTGATGCTGGTCCACAGCCCTGGACGAGGGTGGCGAATCCGCCCCCAGTCGTTCTCCATAAGCTCCGGTGCGGCCGTGTGATTGCAGCCGTCCGGCAAGTGTGCGCACCGCTTGGGCGAGATCAGGATCTCGAAGGGGACGAACATCGTCGCTGATGGGCCTGAGCAGGAGCAGCCGAGGCCCACAGAGAGATCACAGCGTTCGCAGCGCTTCTCATTCACTGGGGCATTATCGGCAAATCACACGGGCTTTGGTAATCAGGAGCTAGCCTGCTGGGCGCTTCGGGCCTGATGCTGTAGAGAGAGGCCCACGCCGTATGCGCGTCGCGGCTAGGACTGTTTTCCATGACATTTCAGCACGTCAGGCGGCATGTGATAGTCGGTTGGACCATGTTCTGTGAACCGCCCGCTCAGCTTGCGCTAGGCGTGGTGCAGGCCCAGCCTCGTGCGCTCCGTGGCACATAGGCGCAGCCTGCGGAAGGATGGGCGCTGGAGGGCGTCGATCGCCCGCTGTACGACAAGAAGCACGGTGGGTTAAGGAACTAGGCATGTCGGAACATGGCCATTGGCGAGTAGCTGACGGCACTCCCGTGACGGCGGCGGAGGCCCAGGAGATTCACTGCTTTAGTGGTACGCGTCGATCGTCCACGCAGCTCAGAGGCCGTCCGAGACCACGCGGGTGACCTCTTTTGAGCTTATGAGTGACCACGGTTCCCGCGGCGCGAGAACTGCTGGTTAACGCGCCGTCCTTCAGTCGCTGCACCAGTTGACTCGCGAAAGACGGTTTCTACAGTTGGGCCTGCGCCTCCTGGACTTGGCGCAGAATGCCGTAAGCCCGCGCAGCTTCGGCGATGGAGCCGGCCTCGTCAAGAAATTCCAGCGCCTCGTCGCGGCGGCCTTCCCCGGCGGTGACATAGGCCAGTCCGATCAAGTTGGCGGCGACGCCGGGAAGGAACCCGACCTCACGGCGGAGCCGTGTCGACTCCTCCAGGCGTTCCCGGGCGGACTCCAGGCGGCCCGCCCTTTGATCTGCGATTCCCAGGTGCCGGAGAGCATAGGACGCGGTCAGGGCGTCACCGGCGTGCACCGATTTCCGGTGAGACTGTTCCAGTACGGGAACCGCGGCGGCGTCGTCATTCCGTACGACCTGATGGAAACAGCCGATCCAGAACAGGGCCTCCGCCTCACCGCGTAGGTCTCCGAGCTGCCGGTAGAGTCCGGCCGCGCGCTCGAACACACTCAACTCGTGAGGGTTCTCGTGCCTGTTGTCCAGGAACCGCGCGTGCATGACACGCCCCCGAGCGAGGGCGAGGTCGGCCTCCACCGCGTCCAGCTCTCGCTCGGCCGCCGTCATAGCGTCGGTGTCGCCCCCGAAGACTGCTCGCTCGTACAGCAGTCTGGCCTGCTCGATTCTGTCGTCTGCGCTCATCTCGCCTCTCCGCCGTTTTCGTACGACTCGTCGCACCCTAGAGATCGGGCACGGCATCGGTTGATCGCTCGTGCGGGCCGTGACCCGGATGAGGTTGTGCTCGTCCGCCACCACCTCCATGACCAGGTCCTCGAGAACACCACTCCACGACTTGTGGATCTTCCGCGCATCTTGGATGTCAGGCGATCACATAGTGCCACCATCGATTACGGGGCAGAGCCGTTGATGATTGGACAGACCCGGCCTGACCGACGCGGCAGGAGGTCGGGGGTGCCGAGGCAGCGGCGTGAGCTTCTTTCGTGCCGGGAACATCCTGGGAGATCGCGAGGGGTTGCGTGTGCCTTCTGCCGGGTCCGGCGAAGCGCGCTGGCGTACGCTAACGGCATGAGCCAGACCGTCTCCTTGACCGCGACCGTCACCCCCGACGAAGAGGGTTGGTACGTCGCGCGCTGCGTCCAGGTTGAGGTGGCCAGTCAGGGCCGGACGGTTGACGAGGCCTTGGCCGGCCTCCGCGACGCCCTGGAACTCTACTTCGAGGACGAGCCCTTTCCCCAGACTGCGCAGCAGCCGATCGTGGCGCCGATCGAGATCCGTCGCTCGGCATGAGCCCGCGCCAGTTTCCGGTCTGCTCCGGCACTGACGTAGTGCGCGCGCTGGAGAAGTGCGGCTTTGAGGTGGTGGCCACCAAGGGCAGCCATTGCAAGCTGCGCCTGCACGCAGAAGACGAGACTCGCACAGTGATCGTGCCATTGCACGACACCCTGGCCGTCGGCACGCTTGCCTCAATCGTGCGGCAGGCTGGCCTTACTTCCGAGCGCCTACGCGATCTGCTCTGATCACGCGGCCGCCGCCGCGGTGGCCTGGGTGAGCAGGTGGGCAGCCGGTGGTGCTATTTCTCTCAAAGCGACCCCTGACCGCCCAGGTTATTGGCGGAGACGGCGAGCGGATCGCACGAAACCCCAGAAGCGACATGCGATCCAACTGTCGAATTCAGCGCACCCGGATCAAACGGGGGAGCAAGCGCACTCTCGGGTGGTGTTTTCGTCCAGCTCACCCAGCAGGAATTGGCTATGGGAGCAAGAAGCCCTCGTGGTCGACGCGCGGGCTGGCAAGGAAGGGCTCTATGCAGCCCGGTCGGCGTCGATGGAGATAGGCGCCGGGACGGTCTGGCAGGAGCGAAGACGAACTGCCAGCATGGTCTTGTGTCTGAGGAGTGTATCCACGAGATGGCTGTGGAGACATGTGGGCTTTGCCGACCCAGGCCCGGTCAGATAGACCTCCATCGCTTCGGGGCGGGCGGCGGAGCCATCTCTCCATTCGAGGGCGAGATCGTCAGGGTCGAGTACATCGAGGGCGACGCTTACGGGCTTGTGCCTTCGGCAGGTGAAGTCTTATGCGCGGGTTCTGGCCGTGTTCTCCATCACCGTGCTGACTGTTCTTCGTTGGTCGACACACCTGCCGAACGCCTGATGCGGTACCCCGATCAGGACGGCATGACCTGGTGGAGACTCACAGAGATTCCCTGGAAACAAGGGCATGGGACCGCGCGCCGACAGGAGCGCGCCCGAGAACTCGGCCTCCTGAACGCGGAGGGTAGGCCCGTAAGCTCCACCTGCGACGAGTGCGTCTTGCGTCCTCGTGCTGATCGGACTCCTCAGCCCTGGGTCGGAAATCCCCGTAGGTCTGGAGGAGGGCAAGGGTGAATGAGACCGAGCGCCGGTTCCACCGCGCGATGGTCGAGATTTATCAGGCTGCGAAGAGGGATCTCGGATACAACGCGAGCCGTTTCATCCAGATGGTCTCGGAACGCGGTGGACTCGCCACCGCAAGGCAACTTCTGTGGAGCGACCAGATCTCGGACGGCTTCGAAACCCTGCGGAGCCACGGACGCCTCGATCTCACTGTTGAGGCGCACGTGCTGAAGGAGGAGTTCGCGGAGCTCTTCACGGAGGAGGACAGGAGACGGGCGCAGGACAGGCTGGACTTGTTCCGGTGATCGTCCTTGGCCTTGCCTGAACGAGCGTCATCCCGATGACAGCGTTGCCGGGACCGTGATCCGGATGCCGGGCGGATCGGGGGTCCTGCCGTCTCGGCGCATTTCGCCGAGCGGGCGGCGCGGGCGGAGGTTTCCGTTCGCGACCTGCGGGTATGCGGGCGGATCTGTTCATGTCCGCTCGTAAAGGAACGTACCTGATGGATGCCAGCAAGCCCGCGAAGGCGGTCAAGGACGTCGTCGAGAACGCAGCGGAGAAGGTGAGCGACTTCCTCACGCCGGACGTCCCCGGCTCGCCCGGCAGCGCCCCGGCGACCTTGGAGGAGCCGACGACGCCGCGCGACCCGCTGCCGCCGAAGAAGGAGCAGGGCGCTCCCGCGACCGTCACGCCGACCGGAGCGGAGACCGGCGCGCCCGCCACGGCCGAGGGGCAGCAGGGCGCCTACCTCACCACCGCGCAGGGGGCGCGACTGCGTGACACCGACCACTCGCTGAAGGCGGGGGAGCGGGGTCCGACCCTGCTGCAGGACCACCACCTGCGTGAGAAGATCACGCACTTCGACCACGAGCGCATCCCGGAGCGTGTCGTCCACGCCCGGGGCGCAGGCGCCCACGGTGTCTTCGAGGCGTACGGCACCGCGGAAGCGGTGACCAAAGCCGGGTTCCTGAAGAAGGGGAAGAAGACCGACGTCTTCGTACGGTTCTCCACCGTCCTCGGTTCGCGCGGGTCTGCCGACACTGTCCGTGACACCCGTGGGTTCGCCACGAAGTTCTACACCGACGAGGGAAACTTCGACCTCGTCGCCAACAACATCCCCGTCTTTTTCATCCAGGACGGCATCAAGTTCCCCGACGTCATCCACGCGGGCAAGCCGCACCCGGACCGGGAGATCCCGCAGGCGCAGAGCGCGCACGACACGTTCTGGGACTTCGTCTCGCTGCACACCGAGGCGCAGCACCACACGATGTGGAACATGTCGGACCGCGGGATCCCGCGCTCCTTCCGCATGATGGAGGGCTTCGGCGTCCACACCTTCCGGCTGGTCGACGAGGCCGGGGGGACGGTGCTGGTCAAGTTCCACTGGAAGCCCAAGCTCGGCGTGCACTCCCTCACCTGGGAGGAGGCGCAGCTGCTGGCCGGCATGGACCCCGACTTCCACCGCCGCGACCTCTACGACGCGATCGAGGCCGGCGCCTACCCGGAGTGGGAGCTCGGCATCCAGGTGTTCCCGGACACTCCCGACCAGACGTTCGAGGGCATCGACCTGCTGGACCCGACGAAGATCGTGCCCGAGGAGCTCGTGCCGGTGCAGGCGATCGGGCGGATGACGCTCAACCGGACGCCCACGAACTTCTTCGCCGAGGTCGAGCAGGTCGCCTTCCACGTCGGCCATCTGCCGCCGGGAATCGACGTCACCAACGACCCGCTGCTGCAGACGCGGCTGTTCTCCTACATCGACACGCAGATCACGCGGCTGGGCGGCCCGAACTTCGCGCAGATCCCGGTCAACCGTCCGCACTGCCCGGTCAACGACATGCTCCGCGACGGCTTCCACCAGCACGCCGTGCACGCAGGCGTCGCGCCGTACCGGCCGAACTCCTTGGACGGCGGCAACCCGTTCGTCGCGGGCGACGCGGAGAAGGCGTACACCGACGCGCCGGTCGAGGTCGCCCAGGCGCGGAAGGTCCGCGCGAACCCCGTCTCCTTCGACGACCATTTCAGCCAGACGCGCCTGTTCTGGCTGAGCATGTCGCCGGTGGAGAAGGAGCACATCATCCGCGCCTACACCTTCGAGCTGGGCAAGTGCTACGAGCAGGCGATCAAGGAACGCCAGCTCCGGTGCCTGGCGAACATCGACCCGGTCCTGTGCCGGGAGGTCGCCACCGGGCTCGGCCTGCCCGTGCCGGAGCCGACGCTGCCGCTCGCCGACCCGGCGCCCAGCCCCGCGCTCTCGCAGGTGGGCAAGGAGTGGCCGGGTGACGGCCGCATGGTCGGCGTCGTCGTCGCGGACGGAGCCGACCTGGACGGCGTACGCGACCTGCGCAGGGCGGTGTTCGCCGCCGGGATGGTGCCGCTGCTGATCGCGCCGCACGGCGGGATGGTGGGCGACATGCCGGTGCAGCGGACCTTCGCCACCGCCAGGTCGATCGAGTTCGACGCGCTGCTGCTGGCGGCGGCGCCGGCGCCGGCGCCCGACGCGCTGCCCGCGCGCGACGCCAAGGCGGGCGCGGGCGACACCGCCATGGTGGACCCGCGCGTCATGCTCATGATCGACGAGTGCTGGCGGCACGCGAAGGTGATCGGCGCGTGGGGCGACGGCGCGAAACTGCTCGCGCAGACCGGGCTCAGCGGCACGCCGGGCGTGGTGTCCGGTGACTCCGCCACGGAGACCTTCACCGCCGTCCAGCGGCTGATGGCCGCCCACCGGGTCTGGGAGCGGTTCCCCGCCTCGGTCGCCTGACGCTCCGCGCCGTACGAGGACGGAGGCACCGCCCGGGCCCCCACGGCCTCCTCCCGATCGTCGTGGATCGACGCGCGGGAGGAGGCCGCCCGGCTGCCGCCTACCAGGTGATCGGCATCGTGGTCAGGCCGTGTACGACGGTGAGGGAGCGGAACTGGGGCTCGCCCGCCAGTCGCAGGCCGGGGAACCTGCGCAGCAAGGCGGGGAAGGCGATGTGCATCTCCATGCGGGCCAGGGGAGCACCGAGACAGTGATGGACGCCGTGCCCGAACGCGATGTGGCCCAGGGCATCTCGGCGGATGTCCAGGTCGTCCGGGTTCTGGGTGAGCTCCGGGTCGCGGTTGGCGGCGGGCAGAGAGCAGATGACGGTCTCGCCGGGGCCGAGGGTGCTATCGCCCAGCCGGACCTCGGACGTAGTGATCTTCACCGTTCCCGAGTGCACGATGCTCAGCCAGCGCAGCAGCTCCTCGACGGCGGCGCCCACGCGGTCCGGCTCGTCGCGCAGCAGCGTGAGCTGGTCGGGGTGCCGCAGCAGGGCGAGGGTGCCCAGGGACAGCATGTTGGCCGTGGTCTCGTGCCCGGCGAGCAGCAGCAGGGTGCCGATGCCGGTGAGTTCGGCGTCGCTCAGCTCGTCGCCGTGCTCGCGTACGAGCATCCCGAGCAGATCCTCACCGGGATCGGTCCTGATCTTCTTGATCAGCCCCGCGATGTACGCCCTGGCCTCCGCCGCCGCTGCCGCGCGCTCGTCCGGGGGCAGGGACACGTCCAGGATCCGCTTGGACGTCCCCTGGAAGCCGGCCCGGTCGGCGTACGGCACGCCCAGCAGTTCGCAGATCACCAGGGAGGGGACCGGGAGGGCGAAGTCCGTCACCAGATCGGCGGGCGGCCCGCCGCGCTCCATGGCGTCCAGATGGTCGTCGACGATCTGCCGGACTCTGGGCTCCAGCCGCCGCATGCGACGGATGGTGAACTCGCCCGTGAGCATCCGGCGCAGCCGGGTGTGCTCGGGAGGGTCGGAGCCGAGCAGATTGCCGGCGCGCATCGCGGCGGCCTCCTCCGCGCTGGGCGGCGGCGCGCCGGGCGGCCGGAGCGGAGGCACGAGCGCGTTGCTGAACAGCTCGGGATGGCTCAGCACCGTACGGACGTCCTCGAATCTGGTGACCAGCCAGGCGTCGGTGCCGAACACGGTGCGGATCCGGGTCACCCCCTCGTCGTCGCGCAGTGCGGAGAGCTCCGGCACGGGATGGAATCCGTCCCGGAGCATGTGCAGGGGCGGGGACATGTCGCGCACGCGACCTCCTCGGGTCACCGGCGGTTCGATAATCGCCTTGCCACAGTCCGACGATAACCGTCCGATGCCCGCGGTGGACGGTCGTGACAGGGGCTGTCCCGGCCACGCCGCCCGGCCGGTCACACGATCAGGCGAACCGCCCGAGGGCGGCGGTGTAGATCTCGACGGCCTCCTCGATCCGGTGGACGAGGCAGTACTCGTCGGTGACGTGCGCCTGTTCGGGCTCACCGGGGCCGCAGACGACCGTGGGCCCTCCGCCGCAGGCGGTGGCGAGGACCGAGGCGTCGGTGAAGTAGCTGGCCGCAGGGCGGTCGCCGGGCGCGCCCGCCCCCGCGCCGACCAGAACCTGTACGAAGGGGTCGTCCGGCTCGGTCCAGATCGCGGGCAGGTCCACGAGCACGTCGAGGGTCGCCTCCTCGCCGATCGCGTCCCGCAGCCGTTCGCGGAGCCGTCCGTGGTCCTGGCCCGCGACGGTGCGCAGGTCGATGGTCGCGGCGGCGAGGTCGGGCACGGAGTTGACGTTGATCCCGCCGCGCACCGTCCCCACGTTCACCGTGGACGGGCCGAGCGAGGGGTGTTCCGGCACCCCGGGATCGAACCGCTCGACGGCGCCGATCACGCGGGCGAGCTTGTAGATCGCGTTGTCGCCGAGGTGCGGCATCGAGCCGTGCGCCGTCCTGCCCCGCGTGGTTGCCTCCAGCCAGAGCGCGCCCTTGTGCCCGAGCAGCACCCGGTTGCCGGTCGGCTCGGCCACCAGCAGCGCGCGCGACCTGCCGACCAGGCCCGCGGCCACTATGCCGGCCGCGCCCTCGCAGCCGGTCTCCTCACCGGCCGTGAGGACGATCTCGAGTGCGCCCTTCGCCCCGGCGCGGCGCGCATGCCGCTCGGCGGCGACCACCAGCGCGGCCACACCGGCCTTCATGTCGCTGGAACCACGCCCGTACAGCCGGTCGCCGTCGATCTCGGCGCCGTGCGGCGCGTGCCGCCAGGCCTGCCCGCCCAGCGGCACCGTGTCGAGATGCCCGGTCAGCGTCACCGGCTCGCCCGTCCCCCAGCGGGCGACCAGGCCGGTGCGGCCGGGCGCGTGATCGTGCCGCCGCACCACGAAACCGGCGTCCGACAGTCGTCTCGCGAGCGGTTCGGCCACCGCGGCCTCGCCCCCGCCCACCGAGTCGATCCTGATCAGCTCGCGTGTCAGCTCGACCGCCTCGTTCACCCGGAATCCCTCCCTGACTCGCTCCGCGACGCCGGCAGCCGGCTGGTCTGCCGTACGACGAGCTTGGGTGTGATCGCGATCCGCTGCGCGGGCCGCGGGTCGGCGGCCTTGACCTGGCCGAGCAGGCGCACCGCCTCCGCGGCCATCTCCTCCACCGGCTGGCGCACCGTGCTGAGCGGAGGGTCGCACATCGTCGCGTGTCCCACATCGTCGAACCCCACCACGGACACGTCGTCGGGGACGCGCGCCCCGCCGAGACGCAGCGACCGCACCAGGCCCACGGCGATCTCGTCGTTCCCGCAGACCACCGCGTCCGGCAGCTGGCCGGCGTCGAGCAGCCTGCGCCCGGCCTCGCCGCCCCATTCCAGGGTGAACTCGCCCAGCAGCGGCGGCAGGACCTCCACCCCGGCCCGCGCCGCGGCGCGCTCGAACCCGCTGAGCCGCAGCCGGGCGGAGGAGCTGACCGGCCGGCTGCCGGCGAAGACCACCGAGCGTGCCCCGCACGCGATGACGTGCTCGACCGCCAGGGTCACGCCGGCCTCGTCGTCCACGCCGACCCAGTCGGCCGCGCCGCCCTCGATGTGGCGGTCGAGCTGCACGAGGGGCACCCGGCGGGCCGCGTCCAGCACCGCGGGTACGCTGGCCTCGATGTCGCAGGGACTGATGATCAGCCCGTCCACGCGCCGGGCCAGCAGGGTTCCCACCCTCCGCGCCTCGACCTGGGGGTCGTACCGGGACGAGCAGAGCAGCAGGTCCGTGCCGGAGTTCTGCAGCTCACGCTCCACGGCTTCGACGATCGTGGTGAAGAACGGGTTGCCGATGCCCGGCACGACCATGCCGATGGTGCCGGTGGTCTGGTCGCGCAGCGCCTTGGCGACCGCGTTCACCTGGTAGCCGAGCTCGGCGGCGGCACGCGCCACCCGTTCCGCGACCTCGGGCGTGACCTTGCGCCGCCCCGAGAGCGCGCGGGAGGCCGATGCCACGGAGACCCCGGCCGCCCGCGCCACGTCGTGAATCGTCACGCCCATCGTGTAATCGATTTCCCTTGATCTTTGTCAACGATCGACCTAGCAGGCTCTTGCGATGCCCAGATCACACGGAACGATAGAGGTTGTGCGATGAAACCGCACCTTGACGGTGCTTTTTCCGTCGCACTAGCATGCCCGAAACTCGGGTAATCGATTACCCGAGCAGTCCATCCCTGCCGGCTCCCCCCGAAAGGCTCACCTTCATGGCGCGATCCACGCGACTCATCCGCCTGACAGCGGCGGCGACGATCATGGCCACCGGCCTCCTAGCGGCGGCCTGCGGCGGCTCGGACGACTCCGGCGCGTCCGGAGACTCCGGCGGAGACCGGCCGCGCGTCGGCCTCGTCCAGATCAACCAGCAGGCGATCTTCTTCAACGAGATGAACGCAGGCGCCCAGCAGGCGGCGAAGGAGGCGAACGTCGACCTCACCGTCTTCAACGCCAACGACGACCCGGCCAAGCAGAACGAGGCCATCGACAACTTCGTCCAGCAGCAGTTCGACGCGGTCATCGTGGTCGCGATCGACGTCGAGGGCATCAAGCCCGCCGTGAAGATCGCCAAGGACGCGGGGCTGAAGGTCGTCACCGTCGACGCGATCGTCGACTCGCCCTCCGTGGACACGCAGGTGGGCGTGGACAACGCTGCCGCGGCCAAGCAGGCGGGCGACTTCGTCAACAAGTGGGCCCAGGCGCAGGGCCTGGCCGCGCCGAAGATCGGCGTGGTGGGCGCGCTCAACTCCTTCATCCAGAACATCCGCAAGGACGACTTCGTCAAGACCGTCGAGGGCGCGGGCGCGAAGATCGTGCAGACCGTCGACGGGCAGAACAAGCAGGAGGCCGCGATGACGGCCGCGGAGAACCTGCTCACCTCCCGCGCCGACATGAACATCGTGTACGCCACGGGCGAGCCGGCCCTGCTCGGCACGGTCGCCGCCGTGAAGTCGCAGAACGCGGCCGACCGGGTCAAGGTCTTCGGCTGGGACCTGACCAAGGAGGCCATCAACGGCATCGACGAGGGGTTCGTCGCCGGCGTGATCCAGCAGGACCCGAAGACCGAGGGCTACGAGGCCGTCAAGGAGGCCAAGGCCCTGATCGACGGCGCCCAGGCGAAGAAGAACATCGACGTGCCCGTGACGATCGTGACCAAGGACAACGTCGACTCGTATCGCGCCACGTTCAAGTGAGCGGCGAAGGGACTCGCATGACCGAGGAGAAGGCGGGTCGCGTTGATCGGGTGGTCATGCGCGACATCCGCAAACGCTACGGAATGGTCGACGCGCTGCGCGGTGTGACCCTGCGCGTCGGCCCTGGAGAGGTGGTGGGGCTCGTCGGCGACAACGCGGCCGGCAAGTCCACCCTCATGAAGGTGCTGGCCGGCGCCGTCGTGCCGGACTCCGGCGAGATCGTCTTCGACGGACGGCCGGTCTCCTTCGCCACTCCCAAGGACGCCCGCGAACTGGGCATCGAGATGGTCTACCAGGACCTCGCGCTCTGCGACGACATCGACGTGGCCGGGAACCTGTTCCTCGGCAGGGAGCCGCGCAAGGGCGGCGGCATGCTGCTCGACGTGCGCAAGATGCACGCGGACGCCCGCCGCCACCTGGACGCGTTGAACATCCGGATCCCGCTGACGGACATCCCCGTCGGCGGGCTGTCCGGCGGCCAGCGGCAGGCGGTCGCCATCGCCCGCGCGGTCACCTTCGGGCCCAAGCTGCTCATCCTCGACGAGCCGACGGCGGCGCTCGCCGTCGCCGAGGTCGAGACCGTCCTCGAACTGATCAAGACGGTCTCGGACCAGGGCGTGTCGGTGATCCTCATCACGCACCGCCTCCAGGACCTCTTCCGGGTCTGCGACCGGCTGTGCGTCATGTACGAGGGCACGCTCAGGGCCGACCTGGACGCCAGGAACACCAGCCTCGAACGGCTCGTGTCCGAGATCGTCGCCCACGACGAGGAAGAGAAGGAGGGGAGGCGACGGTGACCGTCACCAGTCAGCGGGTCGTCACCACCAGGTCGGCCAGGGCCAACGCCCACATCGGCCGGCACGCGCAGACCATCGCGATCGCGGTCGTGCTGGTGGTCCTGCTCGTCTTCTTCGCGTTCTCCGCGGACCGGTTCGCCACGACGGGCAACCTGCTCAACCTGCTGCGGCAGATCGCCCCCACGCTGGTCGTCGCGACCGCGATGACCTTCGTGATCAGCACGTCCGGCATCGACCTGTCGGTCGGCTCCACGGTCGCGCTGACGGGTTCGCTGCTCGCGATCGTGCTGCAGCACGGGTGGGACCCCACCCTCGCCCTGGTCGCGATCCTCGCGCTCGGCGCCCTGATCGGGTTCATCAACGGGTGGTTCTCCTCCTACCAGGGCATCCCGCCGTTCATCGTCACGCTGGCGATGCTGTCGATCATGCGGGGCACGGCGCTGCGGGCGACGGAGGGCTACTCGACCCCAATCGACGGAGACCTCTGGATCGTCCAGATCGGCCAGGGCCGCATCGCCGGGGTGCCCGTCCCCGCCGTCATCGCCGTGGTCGTCGCGCTGATCGGCTGGCTCGTGCTCACCCGTACGCCGTTCGGCCGCTACGTCATCGGTCTCGGCTCCAACGGCGAGTCGCTGCGCCGCGCCGGCGTGAACACGCGGAAGGTCGGGCTGACCGTCTACGTGCTGACCGGTGTGGCGGCGGCGATCGCGGGCGTGCTGATCGCCACCCGCCTCAGCTCGGGCTCGTCCAACGCGGGCTCCGGCTTCGAGCTCGAGGTCATCACGGCCGTCGTGCTCGGCGGCACCAGCCTCTTCGGCGGCCGGGCGAGCATGCTCGGGACGATCCTCGGCGCGCTCACGCTCGGCGTGATCGCCAACGGCCTCGTGCTGTTGCACGTCTCGCCGTTCTACGTGCAGATCGTCCAGGGCGCCATCCTGCTGCTGGCCATCTTCTCCAACAGCAAGGTGTGGGCGAAGTTCGGAGCCGTAAGAAAATGACGTCCCCAGCCGGGCGGCCGGCCGTGACGACCGTGCTCGGACCGGTGTCACCCGACGACCTCGGGATCACGCTCTGCCACGAGCACCTGCGCAACGACGGCGCGCTCGCCTGGCACCCCGCGCCGCGGGGCGACGCCGAGGGCGAGCTGATCGCCCGCGAACCCGTGCGGATGGAGTTCCTCGGCAGGCTCCGCAACGACCCCTACCTCTCCCGCGACAACGTGTCGCTCGACGACACCGAGACCGCGATTGAGGAGGTGCGCAGGTTTGCCGGGCGCGGCGGGCGCACACTGCTCGAAGTGACCCCGGAGGGGATCGGGCGAGCGCCCGCCGAACTGGTCGCGATCGCCCGCGCCACCGGGCTGAACGTCGTCATGGGCTGCGGCTTCTACCTGGAGCGAACCCATCCGGCCCGGGTCCGCTCGATGACGGCGGCGGACGTCGCCGACGAGATCGAGCGCGACCTCACCGAGGGCGTGGACGGCGTCCGCGCCGGGGTGATCGGCGAGATCGGCGTCTCGCCGGACTTCACCGCCGAGGAGGAGAAGGTGCTGCGCGGCGCGGCCCGGGCGCAGGCCCGCACCGGCGTGCCGCTGTCGGTCCACCTTCCCGGCTGGGTGCGGCACGGTCACCGCGTCCTCGACGTCGTCGCGGAGGAGGGCGGCCTGCTCGCGGGCACCGTGCTCTCGCACCTGAACCCCAGCGGGGCCGACCGCGACTACCAGGTGTCCCTCGCCCTGCGCGGCGCCTACCTCGGTTACGACATGTGCGGCATGGACTACCTCTATCCGGGCGAGGGCCAGTCCCCGTGCGACGAGGAGAACGCCGCCTCGGTGGCCTGGCTGGTCCGCGCCGGGCTGGGGCACCGGGTGCTGCTCTCCCAGGACGTGTTCCTGAAGACCATGCTCGTCCGCTACGGCGGCACCGGCTACGCCCACATCCTGACCCACTTCGTCCCGCGCCTGCACCGGCACGGGCTGACCTCGGGCGACACCACCCGCCTGCTCGCGGACAACCCGCGCGAGATCTTCCTCGCCGCCGCTCGCGGCCACTGACCAGACAGACAGAGAAGGAGAAGTCTCATGACCCGCGTGCTCGTCGCAGGTGAATCGTGGGTGAGCGTGTCGACCCATTACAAGGGCTTCGACGCGTTCACCTCGACGACGTACCACACCGGAATCGAACCCCTGCGGGGCGTGCTCGCCGCCGACGGCATCGAGGTCGACCACCTGCCCGCGCACGACGTGCCCGCGTTGTTCCCCGGCACGCCCGAGGCGCTGGCCGCCTACGACGTGGTCGTGCTCTCCGACATCGGGGCCAACAGCATCCTGCTGCACCCCGCCACCTGGCTCGCCAGCGAGAAGACCGTCAACCGAATCGACCTGCTGGCCGACTGGGTGGAGCAGGGCGGCGGCCTCGCGATGGCCGGGGGCTACCTGAGCTTCCAGGGCTTCGAGGCCAAGGCGGCGTTCGCCGGCACGGCGGTCGAGCGGGTGCTGCCCGCCCGGATCTCCCGCCACGACGACCGCGTCGAGACCCCGCAGGGTGTGCCCGGCCTGCTCGCCGACGACGCGCACCCCATCGTGACCGGGCTCCCCGCCCAGTGGCCAGACCTGCTCGGCTACAACCGCTTCACGCTGCCGGACGACGCGACGCTGCTCGCGACCGTCGGGGGCGACCCCCTGCTCGCCGTACGGCAGGCCGGGGCGGGCCGCACGCTGGCCTGGGCCTCAGACATCGCGCCCCACTGGTGCCCGGATGAGTTCGTCTCCTGGGACGGCTACCGCACGCTGTTCACGCGGGCGGTCCGCTGGCTCGCGAAGGAGCTGTGACATGCCGATCCCGGTGATCCTCGACTGCGACCCCGGACACGACGACGCCATGGCCATCCTGCTCGCGGTCGCCAGCCCGGCCATCGACCTGCGCGCGGTCACGACGGTCGCGGGAAACCAGACGGTGGAGAAGACCGCGCTCAACGCCCGCCGGATGCTGAGCCTCGCCGGCGTCACCGGCGTGCCGGTCGCGGCGGGCTGCGACCGGCCGCTGACGGCGCCGCTGGAGATCGGCGACTACGTGCACGGGGAGAGCGGCCTGGACGGCCCGGCGTTCGGGGAGCCGGACGTTCCGCTCGACGCCCGCCACGGCGTCGACCTCATCCACGACACGCTGGCCGCCGCCGCGGAGCCGGTGACCGTGGTGGCCATCGGCCCGCTGACGAACATCGCCACGCTGCTCCGCCGTCATCCCGGTGACCGTGAGCGGATCAGGGAAATCGTGATCATGGGAGGCTCCACGGATCGCGGTAACCACACGCCGTACGCGGAGTTCAACGTGTACGCCGACCCGGAGGCGGCGGCGGAGGTGCTGGACAGCGGCGTGCCGACGACATGGGTCGGGCTCAACGTCAGCCACCAGGCCCTGGTGACCGCCGACGTGCTCGCCAGGATCGAGGCGCTCGGCACCCCGCTCGCCCGGATCTGCGTGGAACTGCTGACGTTCTTCGGCTCCACCTACCACGAGACCTGGGGGTTCCCCGCCCCGCCGCTGCACGACCCGATCACGGTGGCGTACCTGATCGACCCCACGGTCATGACGTACGAGCGGGTGGGCCTGCGCATCGAGCTGGACGGGCCGCACACGCGGGGGGCGACGGTGGCCGACCTGCACCGCCGCATGGACTGGGAGCCCAACGCGAACGTCGGGATCGGTCTTGACCGGGACCGGTTCTGGGACCTCATGATCGGTGCCATCGAGACGCTCGGCCGGGCCTCCTGAGCGTCGCCGCACCACTGACAGCCCGAAACAGGAGGAACGTCATGGAACCGCAGGGTGTCGTCGTCGTCGGGAGCATCTCCGCGGATGTCACCGCCTTCACCCGCCGCCTCCCGCGCCGGGGGGAGACCGTTCTCGGCGACGACGTCACCTTGGTCCTCGGAGGGAAGGGTGCGAACCAGGCGGTCGCCGCCGCCCGTGCGGGAGCGCCCACCTGGCTGGTCGGCTGCGTCGGCACGGATCCGTTCGGCGAGATCGTCTCGTCGGCGCTGCGCTCCCACGGCGTGGCGCTGACGGAGGTCCGTTCTGTCGCGGGCCGCACCGGCGTCGCGCACATCAGGGTGGACGCGTCGGGCGAGAACGACATCGTCATGACTCCGCTCGCCAACGCCGACCTCAGCGCCGAGATGGTGGACGAGAGCATCAGGGCCGTGCGCGACACGGCGAGCGTGCTGCTCCTCCAACTGGAGACCCCCGTCGACGTCGCCTGCCACGCGGCGGAGACGGGTGCGCGGGCCGGCCTGACCGTGGTGCTCGATCCCGCGCCCGCGCGGCCGCTGCCCGACCGGGTCTGGCCGCACGTCGCCGTCGTCACCCCCAACGAGAGCGAGGCCACCGCGCTGACCGGGGTGGAGGTCGTCGACGCCGAGTCCGCGGAGCGGGCCGCGGCCTGGTTCCTCGACCGCGGCGTGCGGCACGCGCTCATCACGCTCGGCGCGGCGGGGGTCCTGTCGGTCACGCAGGACCGCACCCGGCACTTCCCCGCCTACCCCGTCACCCCGGTGGACACCACCGCCGCGGGCGACGCCTTCACCGGCTTCGTCGGCGCGGCGCTCGCGGCCGGACTCGACACCGCCACCGCCATCCGCCGGGGGATGGCCGCCGGAGCCCTCGCGACCACGCTGCCCGGTGCCAGCCCTTCGCTGCCCGACAGGAAGGCGGTGGACGAACTGCTCGACGCCGAGGGAACCGCCCGGCGAGGCCGTAGTCCACGGGGAACGAACGGGGCGTGAAAGAGCGGGCAAAGCCGCCTCCGGGCCGTGCCCGCGGGGCGTTAGCGTCGCGCCGACCCGCCGCACCGTGTTCATACCGCACCGTGTTCATCCCGCACCGTCCCCATCGAACACCGCGCCATCCCGCACTGTGCCGAACATCGGCGCGGCCGGTCACGACCGTACGGAGGCCGGCCGGGCACAGCCCCGCCGCGACGAAGGGGCAGGCGTGGACCGAGCGCGTGGAGCCGCTGCCGCGACCATGGCACTGACGATCATCGGGGGAGGCGCCCTCGCCGGGTGCGCGGCGACGCCGTCCGTGCCCCGGGCCGCCCAGGCGGTGATCGAGACGGCCCCGCCGGTGTCCGCCCGGCCGTCGCCCGCCGCGGTCGCGGCGCTCGGCCCCGGCGGCGGGACGGAGGACAGGGCGCCCGCCGACGTCTACGCGGCCGACCGGCCGGGGATGCTCAGCCCCGTCGTCAAGGGCTTCCGCTCCCTGGTCTACGTGCCCAACAGCGAGAGCGGCACCGTCGACGTCATCGACCCGGAGACCTACCGCGTCGTACGGCACTTCAGGACCGGGGCGCTGCCCCAGCACGTGGTGCCGTCCTGGGACCTCAAGACGCTGTGGGTGAACAACAACCGGGGCAACTTCCTCACCCCCGTCGACCCCCGCACCGGCAGGCCCGGCCGTCCGGTGCCCGTCGACGACCCGTACAACCTGTACTTCTCCCCGGACGGCCGGTACGCGCTGGTCATGGCGGAGCGGAACAACCAGCTCGACCTCCGCGACCCGCACACCATGAAGTTGCTGCGCTCGCTGCCGTTGCCCTGCAGGGGCGTGAACCACGGCGACTTCACCGCCGACGGCTCGGTGTTCCTCGCGAGCTGTGAGTTCAGCGGCGACCTCGTCGTGATCGACTGGCGGGCGCCGCGCCTGATCCGCCGCATCCACCTGGGCCACATGAGCATGCCGCAGGACGTGAAGCTGTCGCCCGACGGCTCGATCTTCTACGTGGCCGACATGGAACGGCACGGGGTGTGGCTGGTGGACGCGGCGACGTACAAGGTCATGCGGTTCCTGCCGACCGGCAGGGGCGCGCACGGCCTCTACGTCAGCCGCGACTCGCGCCATATGTACGTGTCGAACCGGGGCGAGGGGTCGGTGTCGGTCGTGTCGTTCCTGAAGCGGAAGGTGGTGGACGTCTGGCGGATCCCGGGCGGCGGCTCGCCCGACATGGGCGGTGTGTCGGCGGACGGCACGAAGCTGTGGCTGAGCGGCCGGTACCACGGGGTGGTCTACGTGTTCGACACCCGGAACGGCAGGGTCGTGCGCACCATCCGGGTGGGCGCCGGGCCGCACGGGCTGTGCGTGTATCCCCAGCCCGGCCGGTACTCGCTCGGCCACACGGGTGTCTTCCGGTGACCCGGGCCCGGCCGCGGACCGGTGCGCCCGCCGATCGCCATGGCCGTCGTCACGCCGAGGGCCGCACCGGCCCGAGCGGGCATCCGGGGCGCGTCGCCGGTGGCCGGGGACGATAGCCTCACGGGGTGAGTCCCGATCCGCGCCGCGCGCCGCGTGCCGGCGAGCCCTGTCCCTGTGGCCGGCAGGCCGTCTACGGCGAATGCTGCGGCCGCTACCACGCGGGACGCGTCGCCCCGACGGCCGAGGCGCTGATGCGTTCGCGCTTCTCGGCGTTCGCGATCGAGGACGAGGCGTATCTGCTGCGGACCTGGCATCCCTCCACCCGCCCGGTGCGGGTCGACTTCGAGCGGGGCATGCGCTGGACCGGGCTGGAGATCGAGGAGGTCACCGGCGGGAGCCCGGTCCACACGGACGGCACCGTCACCTTCCGCGCCCGGTACGCCTACCGGGGGCAGCCCGGCGAGATGCGCGAGCGGAGCAGGTTCGTCCGGCACGCGAACGCCTGGGTCTATCTCGACGCCGCCGAGGAATGAACCGCTAATAGCGGGATATTTCTCCGAATGGAGATATAAGCGCTGAATGTCGGGGTCGAAAGGCATAGCGACAAAAAATACGTCATGAACCATGCCGCGCTCGGCATGGGCGAAGCCGAGGCGATCGCACGGGGGTATGACGTCGGCGTTGCCCTTGTCCGCGACGAACCCATTGCCGGATGGCCATTGGTAGGTAGGTGCGTTCCACGATGTCTCGGCGCTGTATGTTCCGCTCGCGGTCGCCCCGGTCAGCGACGGCCCCCCGCCTCGCGCTGGCCGCTCTCGCGGCCGTGATCGCGTGGACCGGTGTGGCCCAGGACGCGAGCGCGGCCGCGCATCCCTCACGCCGCGGCGCGTCGCACGTCGTCACAGGTCGCGGCGGCGGTGGCGGGGAGCAGGTGGCGTCCGGCGGGTCGGCCAGGGCCCGGCAGTCGCAGTCGGGGAACGGCAAGTTCAACCAGAACCTCAACGGGGTGTTCGCCCCGACCTTCATGATCGGCCAGCAGCAGACCGGCATCACGAACGGCGGGCGCATCAGCACTCAGGGCGTCTTCTGCGGCCCCGGCCCGAGGCTCTGCAAGGTGTGGCAGAACATGCCCATCACCTCCAACGGCTGGTGACGGCGAATAACGCGGCGTTCGCGAACTCCACGGACGGGAGAGGCATGCTGCCTGATATGGCAATGATGCCGTAAGACGCCGCGCGCGCGCCCGGCGCGGAAAACCGGCGCGTCGTTAGCCTGAGGGCGGCCCGGCGAGAAAAGGGGCCGCCCAAGGCTCGGGAGCGCGCGATGAAGTGTGGGTGGTACGTGAGGACGGCTTCGAGGAGGATCGGCCTCGGTCTCCTCGCCTGCGCGTCGGTCGTGGCGGCGCTGACCGTCGCGGGTCCCGCCGCCGGGGACGCGCGCGGCCACATGCCGGAGACGCGTCGCGGGCCGGAGGCCGGGCCCCGCACCTCCCCGATCGAGCGGGCCGCCGCCGAGCCGGGGCTCACCGCGTCGAGCACCACGAGCAGTCGCGGCACCCAGCAACTGTCCATCAACGTCGCCAACGGGGGGACCAGCGTCCAGAACGCGTTGTGCAGGGGCAGCCGCGGGTGCGAGATCGTGCAGGCGGCCGGCGCGCCCTACGCGGCCGGCCTGCCCCTGCCTGCCCCCCTCGCCCAGGCGCCGTACCGGGCGGCGGCCGAGGCGGGGACCCGGGCGGCGGTCCGTCCGGGGGCGAGGGCACGGCGCGGCGGGATCGCTCCCGCCGGACGGGGGACGGGCGCGCGGACGGCGCGCGGCCGGGTGCCCGCGCCGCGCGCGGAACTCCGCCGCGACCCCCTCCGTTGGTAACCTCGAGAGTGGGGAGGGCCCGCGTCCCCTCCGCCCACCGCCGCCGAAAAGGAACACCCCGAGTCGTCAGGATCGCGCACCATGTCGAAAGCCGGTCGGTCCCAAGAGGAGATGCGCCGGCGCAACCTCGGTGACCTGCTGCGGCACGTGCACCTGTCCGGGGCGCTGTCCCGCTCCGAGCTGGCCGACCGGATGGCCCTGAACCGCAGCACGATCATGGCGCTGACCGCCGAGCTTTCCGCCGCGGGCCTGGTGAGCGAGGAACTGCCGGGAGACACCGGCAGGGCGGGCCGGCCGTCGCTGGTGGTCCGCCCTGAGCGCGACCGGGCGCACGTGCTGGCCTTCGACGTCCGCGTCGACCGGCTGGTCGCCGCGCGGGTGGGACTCGGCGGCGAGATCCTCGACCGCCGCGAGGCGGTCAGGCCACGTGCGGGCGCGGACCTGGAGGACGTCGTCGGCGTGCTCGCGGGATTCGGCCGCGAGCTGCGGCGCGGCGCCCGGCCGGGCTCGGTCTGCGTCGGGATCGGCGCGGCCTACTGCGGCATGATCCGGCCCGCCGACGGCACGGTGCGGTACGGGCCCTACATGGGATGGGTGGACCAGGCGTTCGGCGTCGAGCTCGGCGACCGGCTCGGGCTGCCGGTGCTCGTCGGCAACGAGGCCCACCTGGGCGCGCTGGCCGAGCGCGACCGCGGCGTGGGCCGCGGCTACGACAACCTGATCTACCTGCACGGGGACGTCGGCGTGGGCGGTGGGATCATCGTCGGCGGCAAGCTGCTGGGCGGCGACAGCGGCTACGGGTGCGAGCTGGGCCACATGATGGTGAACCCGTACAACGGCCGGCCCTGCATGTGCGGCTCCCGCGGCTGCCTGGAGGCGGAGGTCGGCGAGCACGCCCTGATCGACGCCGCGGGCCGTTCGGGAGAGCTGAGCGGACGCGAGGGCGTACGCGCGGTGGTGGAGGCCGCCGGACGCGGCGACGCGGCGGCGGCGCAGGCGCTGCACCGGATCGGCGACTGGCTGGGCATCGGGGTGGCGAACCTGATCAACCTGTTCAACCCCGGCATGGTGATCTTCGGGGGGATGCTGCGGGACGTGTACCCGGGCGCCGAGGCGCAGGTGCGCGGCAGGGTGGAGACGAACGCCATGGTGATCTCCCGGGAGCGGGTGCGGCTGTGCGTGTCGGCGCTCGGGGACGACGCCACGCTGGTCGGCGCCGCAGAACTGGCCTTCTCCAGGCTGCTGGCCGATCCTGTCGAGGTGCTGGCGGAGATGCGGCGCCGCACTGCGACCAGCGGCGGGACCGGTGCCGCGAAGCGGGCCGCGTCCCGCAGGCGCGCGCTGGCGATCTGACCCCCGGCGCCTCACGGCTGCCGGGGGCCCAGGGTCTCCGGGGGTTCAGGGTTTCCGGGGGCTCGGGGTCTTCGAGGGCTCGGGGGCCGGGATCCGCGCCGGTCAGGCGGCGGCGTCCGACCCGCCAAGCTCCACCAGTTCCCGCAGGGTCGCGTGCGGGATGTCGATTCCGGCGAAGGTCAGGAACCGTCCCATCGGCATCGACGACGCCATCCGCAACCCGTTCTCGTCGTCCTCCTCGGGCCGGTCGCTGCGCTCACCGGTGAGGGCCCGCAGCAGCGCGGGCCCGGCGAGCGGGTGCGAGAGCCACTCGCCGAGCGTCGAGTCGAGCGACACCACGGGGACGGCGCGGTCGCCGTCCAGCCTGATCGTCTTCTCGGCCACGACGGACGAGGCGTTCTCCCCGATCTGGATCGTGTAGTCGCCAG
Organism: Microbispora sp. H11081; assembly: GCF_012999535.1. Classification (GTDB taxonomy): domain Bacteria; phylum Actinomycetota; class Actinomycetes; order Streptosporangiales; family Streptosporangiaceae; genus Microbispora. The sequence continues at coordinate 126,794 of NZ_JABBWV010000008.1, read as the reverse complement.
GCGCGACGGCCCACCGGCCGAGCGTCACGTCGTAGTACGCGAACGCCCGCCGGTCGAGGGGAAGGGTGACCGTGCGCGACTCGCCGGGGGCGAGGGAGACCTTCGAGAACGCCCGCAGCTCCCGGGCGGGCCGCCGCACCGGGCCCGCAGCGGTGGCCACGTAGACCTGCACGACGTGCTTGCCCGCCCGTTCGCCGGTGTTGGTCACCCGCACGGTGACGGTCGCCGTGTCGTCGCCCGTACGGGTGACCGTGAGGCCGCCGACCTCGAACGTCGTGTAGCTCAGCCCGTGGCCGAACGGGTAGCGCACCGGCAGCTCGACCGTCTCGTAGTAGCGGTAGCCGACCATGACGCCCTCGCCGTAGCGCACGTGCCCGGCCTCGCCGGGGAAGTTGAGGTAGCTCGGGGTGTCCCGCAGGCGCATCGGGATGCTCTCGGCGAGGCGGCCCGAGGGGTTGGCGACGCCGAACAGGAGGTCGGCGACGGCGGAGCCGCCCGCCTGGCCGAGCAGCCAGCCCTCCAGCACGGCGTCAACCTCGTCGTGCCATCCCTCCAGGGAGACGACGCCGCCGTTGGACAGGACGACCACCGTACGGGGGGCCGCGGCGGCGACGGCGCGGATCAGCTCGACCTGGACGGCGGGCAGGTCGAGCGTCTCCCGGTCGAACCCCTCAGACTCCTCCCGCTCGCTCAGACCGGCGAAGACGACGGCGACGTCGGTGGACGACGCGGCCTGCTCCGCCGCCTCGCGCAGCTCACGGGCGTCGCCCGTCCCGTCCAGCGAGAACCCTTGGGCGTAGACGGCGTCAGGAGCGTGGGCGCGGATCGCGCCGAGCGCCGCGTCGACCCGGGTCGCGTTGACGTGCGAGCTGCCGCCGCCCTGGAACCGGGGAGTGACCGCGAACTCGCCGATCACGGCGACGCGGGCGCCCGCGTCGAGGGGAAGCACGTCGCCCTCGTTCTTCAGCAGCACGGCGCACTCCGCGGCGAGCTCGCGGGCGAGCGCGTGGTGGGCGTCGGCCTCGAACGCGCCGGACACCCCGCTGTGGCGTGCGGTGAGGGCGACGACGCGGCGCACGCTCGCGTTGACCACGGCCTCGTCGAGCTCGCCCGCGCGGACGGCCTCCACGACGCGCCGGTCGCCCTCGCCGCCGGTGCCCGGCATCTCCAGGTCGAGCCCGGCGGCCAGAGCGGCGACCCGGTCCTGTACGGCCCCCCAGTCGGAGACGACGACGCCGGCGAAGCCCCACTCGCGGCGCAGGACGTCGGTGAGCAGCCACCGGTTCTGCGAGGCGTACACGCCGTTGACGCGGTTGTAGGAGCACATGACCGTGGCCGGCCGGGCCTCGGTGACCACCCGCTCGAACGCGGGGAAGTAGATCTCACGCAGGGTGCGCTCGTCCACGTCGGCGCTGACCCGCATGCGCTCGGTCTCCTGGTTGTTCGCCGCGAAGTGCTTGACCGACGCGCCCGGCCCCTCGGCCTGCAGCGCGGCGACGTGCGCCGCCCCGAGCACGCCCGACAGCAGAGGGTCCTCCGAGTAGTACTCGAAGTTGCGCCCGCACAGCGGTGAGCGCTTAATGTTCACGCCCGGGCCCAGCACGACGGCCACGCCAAGGGCCCGGCCCTCCCGGCCGACGGCCGCGCCGATCCGGGCGGCCACCTCGGGGTCCCAGCTCGACCCGACCGCGACGGCGGGCGGGAAGCAGGTGGCGGGCATGCTCTGGTTGATGCCGAGATGATCGGAGCCGCCGGCCTCGCGGCGGACGCCGTGCGGCCCGTCGCACAGGGTGATGGAGGCGATCCGCGCCTGCTCGATCGGCTTGGTCGTCCAGAAGTCCCGGCCCGACAGCAGCGCGGCTTTCTGCTCCAGAGTGAGCGCGTCCAGTGCGAGCGCGTCGAGGTCGGTCCGGGCCAACGGGGAGGCTCCTTCCACGGGAAGATTCATATCGGACGTGCGCGATCCGTCGCGCACGGCGTGGAGCGGCGGCCGCTCCGGGCAGGAAGATGCGGCAGACGGGCGGCCACGCCGCCCGCCTGCCGTGCGGCGTGGTCAGGAGGCCGGGTCCGGCGTCCGCACGTGCGTGGTGAGCCGCCTGGCCCGGCCGAGCACGACGGTGTCGCCGGTCAGCAGGATCTCGGCGCTCAGCGGGCGGTCGGCGGCGGACGGGCCCGCCGTGAGCGCGATCACCCCCGGCTCGACGATCCTGCGCAGCTCGGGGCCGGTGTAGGAGAAGGCGTCCGCGGGCACGTCGAAGACCACCTCGCGGGTCTCGCCGGGGGCGAGCGGCACCCGGGCGAAGCCGACGAGCTGCGCCACCGGCCGGGCCACCATCGCGACCGGGTCCGAGGCGTACAGCTGCACGACCTCCTCCGCCGCCCTGGCGCCGGTGTTGGTGATGGTCACCCGCGCCTCGACGGTGCCGTCCGTGGGATACCGCTCCGCCGAGGTCGTCAGCGCGTCGTAGCTGACCGTCGTGTACGACAGGCCGTGGCCGAAGGGGAACGCGGGGGTCGGGTCGGACACGGAGATGCCGTCCGTCCGCAGTCCCAGGGGCGGCTGCAGGTACGTGGAGGGGTTGACGAAGGGGGAGCCGGGGATCTGCACGGGCAGCCGGCCCGAGGGCTCGACCCGGCCGCTGAGCACCCCCGCGATCGCCGCGCCTCCCTCCACGCCCGGCAGGAACGCCTGGAGCGCGGCGGCGGCCCGCTCCACGTAGGGACCCACCGCGTACGGGCGGCCGGACACGACGACCAGCACGACCGGCGTGCCGGTGGCCAGGACCGCCTCGGCCAGCTCGCCCTGGACACCGGGCAGGCCGAGGTGGTCGGCGTCGCAGCCCTCGCCGGAGGTGCCGTTGCCGAACAGTCCGGCCCGGTCGCCGACGAACAGCAGCACGAGGTCGGAGTCGGCGGCCAGCGCGGCGGCCTCGGCGATGCCGGAGGCGTCGTCGCCCGACACGTCCGCGCCGCGCGCGAACCGCAGGTCGGCGGCGGGGAACTCGGCCCGCAGGCCGTCGATGACGGGGGCGACGGGCAGGCCCATGCCGTGGTCGGGGAAGCGGTCGAGCACGTGGTTGGGGAAGGCGTAGCAGCCGAGCAGCGTCTGCGGGTCGTCGGCGCACGGGCCGACGACGGCGATCCTGGTGGGGGTCCCGGCGGCCAGCGGCAGCACGCCCGCGGGGTTGCTCAGCAGCACGACGGAGCGCTCGGCGACCGTGCGGGCCAGGTCGCGGTTGCGGGGGCCGTCCAGGTCGACGTCGCCCGCGCCCTCGGGCACGAGGGGGCCGCCGTCGAGCAGGCCAAGCTCGATCTTCTGCACCAGCACACGGCGGACCGCCTCGTCGACCAGGGACTCCGCCACGCGGCCCGCCCGGACCTGCTCGACCAGGCGCTCGCCGTAGCCGACGGTCTCCGGCAGTTCCACGTCGATGCCGGCGCGCAGCGCGATGACGCCCGCGTGCGCCTCGTCCTCGGCCACGCGGTGGTTCATCGCGAGGAACGGCACCGCCCAGTAGTCGGCCACGACCGTGCCGTCGAAGCCCCACTGGTCGCGCAGCACGCGCCGCAGCAGGTCGGCGCTTGCGGCGACAGGGACGCCGTCGACGTCGGTGTAGGAGTTCATGACCGAGCGGGCGCCGCCCTCGCGGATCGCCGTCTCGAACGGCGGGAGGATGACGTCGGCCATCTCGCGGGGGCCGATGCTGACCGGGGCGTGGTTGCGGCCCGCCCGGGAGGCGGCGTAGCCGGCGAAGTGCTTGAGCGTCGCGATGACGCCGGCCTCCTCGATGCCGCGCACGTACGCCGCGCCGATCTGGCCGACGAGGTAGGGATCCTCGCCGAGGCTCTCCTCGACCCTGCCCCACCGGTAGTCGCGCACCACGTCGAGGACGGGGGACAGGCCCTGGTGGACGCCGACCGCCCGCAGGTCGTCGCCGATGGCCCTGGCCATGCGCTGGACCAGCGCGGGGTCAAAGGTCGCCGCCCAGGCCAGCGGCGTGGGATAGGCGGTCGCGCCGTACGTGGCGAACCCGGTCAGGCACTCCTCGTGCGCGATGGCGGGGATGCCGAACCGGTTGGCCGCCACGACCTGCTCCTGAAGGGACCGCAGCCCGGCCGCGCCCTCGGCCGGGCTCACCGGCGCCGTTCCGTACACGCGGGTGAGGTGGCCGACGCCATCGCGGATCCGGTCGGCGAGGTCGGTGCCGTCCTTCATGAACAGGTCCTGCAACGGGGCGACGTTGCCCGACGCCGCCTGGGATCCGGTGGTCGAGATGTCGACCCAGACGGAACCGAGCTGGGCGACCTTCTCCTCCAGCGTCATCTCGGTCAGCAGCGCCTCCACGCGCTCGTCGAGAGGCCGCTCGGCGTCCCGCCAGGGCGCGATGCCCGGCGCGTCTACGAATGTCATGACATCCCTTGTTTGTCGATCCACCGCGTGGGGCTCGGCCCCCGATGACCGAAAGTTTCAAGATTGGGACCGATAGTTTATGTGGACTCTAGGTCGCTGTGCTGGAGGCCGTCAAGGAATCGGACGCGAGATATCCGAAACATTCGGGTGATTGTCCGAAAACTGGAGGCTAAACTGCGGCCATGACGACGACCAGGGAGCCGACGCCTCCGGAACGCACGCCCTCCCGGCCGCTGACCATCGCCCAGATCGCCGAGCTGGCGGGGGTGTCCCCGGCGACCGTCTCCAAGGTCGTCAACGGCAGGTCCGAGGTCGCCCCCGAGACCCGCGCACTGGTCGAGGAGCTGATCCGCGAGCACGGATACCGCAGGCAGAAGAAGCGCCCCGCCTCGGCCCCGCTCGTCGAGCTGGTCTTCCACGAGCTCGAGGGCGCGTACGCCATGGAGGTCATCAAGGGGGTCGAGCAGGTCGCGCGCGAGCACGACCTCGCGGTGGTCGTCTCCGAGCTGCAGGAGCGCAGACCGCCCGCCAGGGGATGGCTGGAGGGCGTCATCGGCCGTCGCCCCTGCGGGGTGATCGTGGTCTTCTCCGGCCTCACCCGGGCTCAGCATGAGCAGTTCAGGACCCGGGACATCCCCGTGGTGCTGGTCGATCCCACCGGCGATCCCGGGCACGAGCTTCCCTCGGTGGGCGCGGGCAACTGGAGCGGCGGCCTGTCGGCCGGGCGCCACCTGCTGGAACTGGGACATCGGCGCATCGCGCTCATCACCGGTCCCGCCCACGCCCTGTCCAGCCGCGCGCGGCTCGACGGGTTCCGCGCCGCCATGGACGCCGCGGGCGTGCCGACAAATCCGGAGCTCGTCCGGCAGGGCGACTTCAGCGCGGAGGACGGCCTTGCGCACGCCCGCTCCCTGCTCGCGCTGCGCCGGCGCCCGACGGCCGTGTTCGCCTTCAACGACGCACAGGCCATGGGCGTGTACCAGGCGGCCCACGAGCTGGGGCTGCGCATCCCCGACGAGCTGAGCGTGGTCGGCTTCGACGACCTGCCGATGGCGCAGTGGCTCATCCCCGCGCTGACGACGGTCCGCCAGCCGCTGACCGAAATGGCCGCCGCCGCGACGACCATGGTGGTCGCCCTCGCCCGGGGAGAAACCCCGCCGCAGAATCGCCTCGAACTCACCACCAGCCTCGTCGTGCGCGGCAGCACCGCCGCCCTCGCCGCCTGAACTTTCGGATCTCGGGAAGAAATTCGGAGCCCCGGCCGATCCGGTGACGCTCTCCGCACCGAAGTCGTGGGAAGCGTACGGCGAATCGGGATGCGGATATCGGGTCCGGCCGTGGTGAGACCGGTGCGATCGGCGGAGTGGCCGCCGGTGCACCTCCTCGCCGGACGCATACTCCGCCGGGTAGAAATTTCGATCTAGACCCGAAAATTTCGGTGCCACCCGCGTCACGGTGGCTGAGCGCGCATCGAGAAGCGCCTGCTCTCGTCGCCAGGCCCCTCCCACGATCAGGGCTTTGTGCCGCTCTGCGCCACCCATTAGTGCCGCAGTGAAATTTGTCGGGATGATCCCTGTTTCAGGGCGGGAACGTTTCGGACATTCAGCCGTAACTGATCATTTATAGCGTCTCGCGCATCACCGGGTTTCCCCAAGGAGCACCTCGTGCGCAAGGCTCGTCCCGTCCTCTGTTCTCTCCTCACCCTTTCCCTCGTCATCCCGCTCACGGCGGCGCCGGCGTCCGCCGAAGCGCCGCCGAAAGATCCCGCGAAGGGCCACCGGCCACCCGTACTCGATCTGGAGACGCTCACCGGCGCGCAGGCCGAGGCCATGATGGAGCAGGGTCAGCTCACCTCCGTCGAGCTCACCCAGATGTACATCGACCGGATCAACGCGCTGAACAAGCGCGGACCGGGCCTGAACGCCGTCACGCAACTCAACGCGGACGCCCTCAAGGAGGCCGCCGAGGCCGACAGGCAACGGGCGAAGGGGCAGGTCCTCGGGCCCGCGCACGGGCTGCCGATCCTGCTGAAGGACCTCATCGACGTCAAGGGCATGTACACCTCGGCCGGCAACTACTCGCTGCGTAACTCGTTCCCGGCGACCGACGCGGGCATCACCAAGAAACTGCGCGAGCACGGGGTGGTCATCCTCGGCAAGGTCGGCCTGTCGGAGTACGCCAACAGCTTCGGCAACCAGCCGTCCGGGTTCGCGAACCTCACCGGGCAGGTCATCAACGGCATCGACGCCGACCAGAATCCCAGCGGCTCCTCCTCCGGTACGGGCGCGGCGATGGCCGCCGCGATGTCCACGCTGGGCATCGGCACCGAGACCTCCGGCTCGATCATCAGCCCGTCGAGCGCGCAGAGCCTCGTCGGGCTGCGGCCGACCGTCGGGCTCGTCCCGGGGTACGGCATCGCGCCGATCAGCGCCTCGCAGGACACGGCGGGGCCGATGGTCCGCAGCGTGTCGGACGCCGCGATGACCCTCCAGTCGATCGCCGGGCCCGACCCGGACAACGACGCCGGATACCGCGCCGTCTTCGGCGACGACTACCTGAGGACCGGTGTCATCCCCACCCCGCCCGCCCAGGTGCCGGACTACATGAAGGCCCTGGACCTCGGCTTCGTCAAGGGCAAGAAGATCGGCTACAACGGCACGCTCACCGAGGGCAGCCCGCTCAAGATCGCGTACGACGCGCTGGTCGCCGCCGGCGCGATCATGGTGCCGCGGCCGACCGTGTCGATCCCGGCGATCCCCGACCTGCCCAGCGGGTACGAGCAGCACAAGAGCATCGACGAGTACTACAAGCGCCTCGGCTCGCAGGCGCCGATCAAGTCGCTGGCCGAAGAGGTGGCCGACAACCAGGCCAACGCCCACCAGGCCCTGAAGTACGGCAACAGCCGCCACCTCAGCGCGCTGAACGCCGACGTCACCCCCGGCGGGGCCAACGAGACCGCCTACCGGGCGAACCTCCCCGTACGCAAGGCGGCCTGGCACAAGGCCATCGACGACATGATGACCTACCCCGGCTCCGACCCCTCCCAGCCCGCCGACCCCGTGATCGCGATCCTCGGCAGCGTGCCGAACGGGCCGCAGGCCGGGTACCCGGCGATGACGATCCCGATGGGGTACAACGCCACCACCCGCCGTGCGGTCAACGTGCAGATCCACGGCAGCGCGTACGACGAGTACGACCTGATCGGCGTCGGCTACGTAATCGAGCAGTCCACGAAGCTGCGCCAGACGGCCGGCAACGTGAACCCCAGCATGTACCGGTGCGCGCCCACCGTCCCGGCGGGGCCGTACGCCTCGCGCGGGCACTGCAACCCCGCCTACGACACGATTATGAAGATGCTCGGCGGCGCGCCGGCGTTGCTGCCGTTCTCGCTGGAGACCGAGTCGGCGCAGAGCCTGTCCGCGCGGCTCGCCGCGGGCACGCTCACCTCGGAGGCCCTGGTCAAGGCGTACCTCTACCGGATCGCGCTCACCAACGCCGAGGGCCCGGCCATCCAGGCGGTACGCTCCATCAACACCGAGGCGATCAAGGAGGCCCGCAAGGCCGACAAGGAGCGGGAGAAGGCGGCCAAGGACAAGAAGGGCAAGCATGACCCGCTCGGCCCGCTGGCAGGCCTTCCCGTCCTGGTCAACGACGGGTTCGACGTGAAATCGCTGCCGACGACGGGCGGCTCGATCGCCCTGCAGGACCTGCGGCCGGCGAAGGACTCGACGGTGGTCGCCAAGCTCAAGGCCGCCGGGGCGATCATCCTCGGCAAGACGAACATCACCGAGTTGAACGGTGTGTTCGACGCGAACCTGCCGGAGGGGTACTCCTCCCTCGCCGGTCAGGTGCTGCTTCCGTCGGACACCGACAAGACTCCGGCCGGGTCGTCCGCGGGATCGGCGGCGGCGACGGCCTCCGGGCTGGCGGCGTTCACCGTCGGCATGGAGACCTCGCCCGACTCCGCCCAGCTCGTGGCCCCCGCCGACGCGGCCGGCGTCGTCGGGCTGAAGCCGACCGTCGGGCTGGTCAGCCGCACCGGCACGCTGCCGGTCGCCAAGTCGCAGGACGCCCCCGGGCCGATCACCCGTACCGTGTACGACGCGGCGGCGGCGCTGACGGCGATGGCCGGGGCCGATCCGGCCGACCCGGCGACGAAGGACGCGCACGTGAAGGACTACACGGCGGGCCTGTCGAAGACCGCCCTGCAGGGCGAGCGGATCGCCGTCCTATCGAGCACGTCCGAGCCGTACCCGGCGGTGGTGAGCGCCCTGCAGTCGCTCGGGGCCACGACGACCACGGTGACCGTCGGCACCCCGAGCCCCAACCCGGTGAGCATCGTGAGCCGGGAGTTCAAGCGCGACCTGAACGCCTACCTTTCGGGCGCCGGGCGCGGGCCCGGGGCGAGGTCCCTGCAGGACGTCATCGACTACAACGACGCCAACCCGGTCGAGGGGCTGAAGTACCAGCAGGGTCAGCTGCTCGACGCGCAGGCCGTGGACCTGTCGGATCCGGCCACCGGCGCGGCGTACACCTCCGATCTGCAGGCGGGGCGGGCGTCCGCCCGCGCGCTGATCGACGGCATCCTCGCCAACGGGACCCCCGGCGACCCGTCGGACGACTTCGACGCGGTGCTGGTGCCGTCCGGCAACGCGCTCGTCGGTCACGCCGACCGCGCGGGCTACCCGGTGCTGACCCTGCCCGCGGGGTACGGCGCCACCAACAGCTCGGCGGGCCGCAACCCGATCGGCGTCGCGCTCGTCGGCACGGCCTTCAGCGAGGCGACCCTGCTCGCCGACGGCTACGTCCTGGAGCAGGCGACCGCCGTCCGGCTCGCGCCCAGCTACACCAACCCGAGCATGTGGCGGTGCGTGCCCGGCAGCACGTTCTTCACGGGAGAGCTGTGCAACCCGGGTGACCGCCTCCTGCAGCCCGGCCCGCGCCGCTGACCACTCCGATTCGAAGGTCCTTGAGGTCCGTCCCGAAGGCCCGCGCCGCCCGGCGCGGGCCTTCGGCCTTCCCGTGATCGCCTGGAGAGCACCGGTCGCCGGACCTTGACCGCGATCAGGGTAAAGTACGCGAAATGATCGATATGTCCTGGTCAGTGAGGTAAGGGTGGCGGGGGTACAGGCAGTTCTGAAGCGTGTCGCCCTCGACACCCGGCCCCTGGCCATTCCCGCGTACCGGCGGCTGCTGGTGGGCCAGGGCGTCTCGTTCGTCGGCTTCCAGCTCACCTCGGTGGCCGTGAGCGGGCAGATCTACAGCATCACCGGGTCGTCCCTGTGGGTGGGCCTGCTCGGGCCGGTCAGCCTCGTCCCCCTGGTCGTCTTCGGCCTGTGGGGCGGCGCCGTCGCCGACGCGATGGACCGTCGCAGGCTCCTGCTGGCCGGCTCGGTGGTGGCCTGGCTGTCCACCGTCGCCCTGCTGCTGCACGCCTGGTCGGGACTGGGCAACGTCTATCTCATCCTCGCGGTCATCGCCCTGCAGTCGATCGGCTTCGCCGTGACGTCTGCGACGCGCGGGGCGATCATCCCCCGCATCGTGCCCACCGAGCGGGTCCCCGCGGCCAACACGCTCAACTTCCTGGTCAGCAGCATCGGCACGGTGGCCGGGCCGCTGCTGGCCGGGCTGGTGCTCGCCAAGGGCGGGTACGCGACGGCGTACCTCATCGACGCGGTCCTGTTCGGCGCAGGCTTCTACGCGGCCGTGCGACTGCCGGCGCTGACGCCCGTCGGCGAGATCTCCCGGCCGGGCCTGAGGTCGGTCGTCGACGGGCTCGCGTACGTGGTGAGCAAGCCCGTCGTGCTCATGTCGTTCGTGGTGGACATCATCGCCATGGCGTTCGCGATGCCGAGGGCGCTGTTCCCCGAGATGACGGCCGAGCGTTTCGGCGGGTCGGCGGTGGCGTTCGGCTGGCTGTCGGCGAGCATCGCGATCGGCGCGGTCGTCGCCGGGGTGTTCTCCGGGTGGGTCGGCCGGGTGCGCAGGCAGGGGGTGGCGCTCACGCTCGTGATCGCCCTGTGGGGCGTCACGGTCACCGCGGCGGCGCTGGCGCAGCCGTTGTGGCTGGTGGTGGGGCTGCTGGCGATCGGCGGCGCGACCGACCTCGCCTCCGCCGTGTGGCGGCAGACGATCCTGCAGACCTACGCGCCGGACGAGATGCGCGGCCGCCTGCAGGGGGTGTTCATGGTCGTCGTCGCAGGCGGGCCCCGCCTGGGCGACCTGCGGGCGGGCGCGTCCGCGGACGCCTTCGGGCTCGTGCCCTCCTGGGCGGGCGGCGGCCTGATGTGCGCCGTGCTCGTCCTGGTGGCCGGCTTCGCCGTGCCCGCGTTCCGCAGGTACGACGCGCTCGCGAGCCGTTCCGACTCCCGCTGAGCGGCCCGGCCGGGTCTCAGGGCCGGGCCTCGCCGCGTACGCAGAAGGAGATGGGGCTGCGGAAGCGCCCGGGGAAGACGAAGGCCTCCAGCGGCCCGACCGTGAAGCCGGCGGCCTCGACGGCCGCCACGCTGTCGCGGCCCGTGTGGCAGCCGCCGGTCAGATGCGGCCACACGGTCACGTCCAGCAGGTCCTGCGCACTGGCCCAGCCGCCGGGGCCCGCGCGGACGTGTTCGAGGAAGCGGAGCCGCCCGTCCGGAGCCAGCACGCGGCGGATCTCCCGCAGCCCCGCCACCGGATCGGGCAGCGAGCACAGCACGAACGACACCACCGCCGCGTCGAACTCGCCGCTCGCGGCGGGGAGCCGGTCGGCAAGGCCGCCGACGACCTCGATCCGCGCCCGGGACCGGCGGGCGGCGCCGGCCGCGGTCGCCCGCAGCCGCGGCTCCGGCTCCACGGCCAGCACGCCCGTGACGGACGGCGGGTAGCGGGAGAAGTTGAGCCCGTTGCCCGCGCCGACCTCGATCACCCGGCCGGACAGCCCGGCCACCAGCGCATCGCGCTGCTCGGCCATGCCGTGCCGGTCGAGCACCCCGCTGAACCACGTGTAGAAGCGGGCGAACAGCGGATGGCTGACCTCGGTCACCGGCATGGCGTCCCCTTCCCTTTCTCCTTTCATTCCCCGTGCGCGGGCGGAGCGGTATTACCGAATCCGGGTGATACCGGCCGTGGTCGCCCCCGGTTCTGGCGGGTAGGGGGCCCGATGACGACGCGGTGCGTGCGCGATGGACGTCGCGGCGGATGACGCGGTGCGCCACGTGGTGCCTGAGCGATGGATGACGCGGTGCGTGACGCGGCGGGACGCCGCGGCGTGCGGAAAGGAAGCCACCATGACCTCTGCCGTCACCTCCTCAGCCACCCCCTCCGTGACCCCTGGGGTGGAACCCGCCGCCCGGCTGCCCCTGATCGGCGACAGGGCGCCGGACTTCGAGGCCGAGAGCACGCGGGGTCCGGTCCGGCTCGCCGACTACGCGGGGCGCTGGCTCGTGCTGTTCAGCCACCCGGCCGACTTCACCCCGGTGTGCACCACCGAGTTCGTCGCGTTCACGGAACTGGCGCCGGAGTTCGCCGCCCGGGACGTCGCCCTGCTCGGCAACTCGATCGACTCCGTGCACAGCCATCTGGCCTGGAGCCGGGCGATCGAGGACAAGCTCGGCGTCAGGATCCCCTTCCCGATCATCGCCGACCTCGACATGCGGGTGTCCCGCGCGTACGGCATGCTCCACCCGAACGCGTCGGCGACGGCGGCGGTCCGCGCGGTGTTCGTCATCGACCCGGAGTCTGTGGTCAGGGCGATCCTCTACTACCCGATGAACGCGGGGCGGATGGTCCCCGAGATCCTCCGGCTCGTGGACGCGCTGCGGACCGCCGACCGCGACGGCGTCGCCTGCCCGGCCAACTGGCGGCCTGGCGACGACGTGCTGCTGGCCGCGCCGAAGACCGAGGCTGAGGTGGAGGCCAGGCTGGCCGACGATCGGCTTAATCGCGTCGACTGGTATCTCGCCGCGCTGCCCGGCCGCGGCGCCTGACCCCCGTACGCTCCGCCTCGTCGCGGAAGGAGGCGACCGCACGGCCCTTGGTCCGGTAGAACTCTTTTGTGACTCACAAAGTGACAAACTGGGCGGGCAACATCACCTTCCGGGCCGAGTCGGTCGAGCGTCCCTCCTCCGTGGAGGAGACGCGCGGGCTGGTCGCGCGTGGCGAGAAGATCCGCGTCCTGGGCAGCGGCCACTCCTTCAACCACATCGCCGACTCCCCGGGCCTGCTGGTCTCGCTGGACGCGCTGCCACCGGAGATCGAGATCGACAGCGCGTCGTCGACGGTCCGGGTCGCCGCGAGCGTCCGCTACGGGGAGCTGGGCCGCCGCCTGCACGACAAGGGCTACGCCCTGCCCAACCTCGCGTCGCTTCCGCACATCTCGGTCGCGGGCTCCTGCGCGACCGGCACCCACGGCTCGGGCGACGCCAACGGCGGCCTCGCCACGTCCGTACGCGAGATCGAGATGGTGACCGCGGGCGGCGACCTCGTCACGCTGCGCCGCGACACCGACGGAGGCCGCTTCCCCGGCGCGGTGGTCGCGCTGGGCGCGCTCGGCGCCGTCGTCGCCATGACGCTCGACGTCGTGCCGTCGTTCGACGTCCGCCAGCGCGTGTACGAGGGCCTGCCGGCCGAGGTGCTGGGCGAGCAGTTCGACGCCGTCATGTCCGCCGCGTACAGCGTGAGCCTGTTCACCGACTGGCGGACCTCCCGGATCAACCAGGTCTGGGTGAAGGAACGCGTGGACGCCGCCCCCGGCGCCGTCGTGGACCCCGCCGAGGCGGCGGCCGTGAGCGGCCTCGCCGAGGACGTCGCCGCCGGTGGGCTGGAGGGCGCCACGGCCGTGGGAGGCCTCCATGGCGCGGAGCCGGGCGGCGGCTTCTTCGGGGCGACCCCCGCCGACGGCCCGAGGCACCCCGTTCCTGGCATGTCCGCGGTGCACTGCACCACCCAGCTCGGCGTGCCCGGCCCCTCGTTCGAGCGGCTGCCGCACTTCCGGCCGGACTTCACCCCCAGCAGCGGCGAGGAGCTCCAGACGGAGTTCATGGTGCCCCGGCGGCACGCGGTCGCGGCGTTCCGCGCGCTCGGCGAGATCCGCGACCGAATCGCGCCGGTGCTGCAGATCTCCGAGATCCGCACGATCGCCGCGGACGACCTGTGGCTGAGCCCGAGCCAGGGCCGCGACACGGTGGCCTTCCACTTCACCTGGATCAAGGACCCCGGCGCCGTGACGCCCGTGGTCACCGCGATCGAGGAGCGGCTCGCGCCGTTCGGCGCACGGCCCCACTGGGGCAAGGTCTTCACCCTTGAGCCCGGCGTCCTGCGGTCCCGCTATGAGCGCCTGGACGACTTCGCGGCGCTGGCGCGGCACTTCGATCCCCGGGGCGTGTTCGCCAACGAGTTCGTCGAGCGGTACGTCCTCGGCCGCGCCTGACGACCCCGCCCACGAGACCGGCCCAGGCCGCCCGCGCTCCGTGGGCGGCCTGTCCATCTGCCGGGCAGATGTCGTCCATCTGTTTCCTGCGGGTCTCGCGACCTCCCCCTCGCCGCCTGCGGCGTTGCATGATGCGAAGGAGGGTCCGCGGAGGGGGAGACCCGAGGCCGCGGCCCTGCCGGGGGAAAGAGGTGACGCATCATGGTGCGACCAGGTCTGGCACGACGTCCGGACGCGACGGAGCTACGCCAGACGTACGATCGCGCGGGCTCGACCGTTCCCGCGCAGGTCATGGATGGAGTGACGCTCCTCGCCGGGCTGTATCTCGCCGTCTCGCCGTGGGTCGTGGGCTTCGCCGGTCTAGGCGGCCTCGCGATCAACAACCTGATCGTCGGGCTGACGGTCGCGGCGCTCGCGCTGGGCTGCGCGTCCGCGTTCGGCCGCACGTACGGCATGAGCTGGGTGCTCCCGGTGCTGGGCGCCTGGACGGTCATCGCGCCGTGGGTGATCAGCGGCCGGCCGGCGACCACCGCCACCATCTGGAACAACGTGGTCACCGGGGCGATCATCTTCCTGTTCGGCCTCGGCGCGCTGGCGTTCGCCGCCAACTATCGGCAGCACGAGCACGGCGGCGGCCGGCGGGGCGTCGGCGCACCGGGCGGCGAGTGGTAGCGGCAGGCCAGGACGGCGGCTCGCACGGCGGCGGCGGATCTCCGGGTCCGCCGCCGTCGTCGTACGACGCGGTCAGGCGGGGGCGGACCCGCCTGCGGCGGAGGCGAGGCCGGGCGGCGCGGCGGCCAGGGCCCGGTGGATCGCGTCGACCAGTGCGAGCGCGGCCTCCTCGGTGAGCTCGATCGCGACCCGGGCCGACGGACCCTCGGCCGGGTTCGTGAGGTCGATGTTCACCGTGTGTTCCTGGCAGGCATGGTAGGGATGGTCGATGTAGACCATGCCGTCGGTGACCGTGAACCAGCCGGACGCGCCCTTGGCCGCGCCGTCGATCCGGATCTTCTCAGTGAGATAGGTGCACATCTGGTCCTCCTCAGGCGGCGAGGTGGCGGCCGAAGAAACCGAAGACCTTCTTCCAGCCCTCCACGGCGGCGGCGGGACGGTAGTTCGGCCGGTCCACGGAGAAGAAGGCGTGGCCGGCGTCGGGGAAGACGTGGAACTCGTGTTCCTTGCCGAGCTTCGTCAGTTCGGCGTCGAGCTCCGCGACCTCCTCCGGCGAGGGGAACTTGTCGTCCGCGCCGAAGAGCCCGAGCAGCGGGCAGGACAGGTCGGAGGCCCGCGAGATCAGCGGCCCGGCCTTGAGGGGGAACTCGGCGGGCGGCGGGGTGACGACGAAGGCCCCGTAGCAGTCGACGGCCGCGTCGAGCTGGAGTGAGCAGGCGGCCAGGAACGTCTGCCTGCCACCGGAGCAGTAGCCGATGACACCGATCCTGCCGTTCGCGTGCTCAAGGCCCCTGAGGTAGGCCGCGGCACCGGCGACGTCGCCGACGAGCTGCTCGTCCGGGACGCCCCCCTTGGCCCGGGCCGCCGCGGCCTGGTCGTCCGGGCTGACGCCGGCGCCCTCGCGGGAGTAGAGGTTGGGGCAGATCGCCGCGTACCCGTGTGCGGCGAACTTGCGGACGATCTCCTTGGTGGCCTCGTCGTACCCGGGCATGTGGTGGATCACCACGACCCCGCCGTGCGGGCCGGAGTCGAGCGGCCGGGCGGCGTACGCCTCGAGATCAGCGCCTTCGTGTCCGGTGACGGCGACCGTGCCGGCCCACATCGCGTCGGTCATTGAAATCCATCCCCCTGTGATCACGGTGGTACGCGGCCGGGTGAGGTGGCCGCGCCGGGAGACCACGATAGTAGTTGCTTTGGTTAACTAAATTCCGGGTTGTCCGGACCCGGTGATGCCCCGGGCGCAACCTGCCGTACGGCTGTGTGGCACATCTCACCGAGGGCGGGCCGCGACCGTGAGGACCAGCGAGAGTGTCGTACGGCAGTGGCCGGAGTGAGACGGTTTGCCGGGATTTGGATCGTTTCTTACCTGTTATCTACTATGCTTCCCGTGTCTCGCCGGTAGTGCGGTCCTCAACCCGAGGACGGCCGGCGACCGCCGAATCCCGGACGTCATCTATCCCGGGAACCGGGGACCCATGTCTCCTGGGGTGAATCCGGATCATCCGGTAGGGCTACTCCCGGCCCGAACCCGTCAGCTAACCCGGTAGGCGGCCGAGGAGAGGAGAGCGTGGAGTGTCGGCTCCACCTGCCCACTGGTCCGGATCGCATCGACGGACCACCTGCCCCGCCCTGGACGTCTCCAGGCATTCCCGGGTGATGACACGCCCATAAAGGGCCGCCCCGTCTCCCGTTCCTGATTCCGCCCCGCCGAGGCCGTGCCCTCGTACGGCCATGCCCTCGTACGGCCATGCCGTCATGCCGTCGTGCCGCCATGCGGTCACGTCATGCCGGTCACGCACCGGCGGGCCGGTTCGTCATGTCTCGAAGTGCCATGAGGAGCCTCCGATTTCCAGCGATCCCATAGCAAGTCAGCTGCTCGACGCCGTCCGCCCTGAGCTGGGCTACCGCGAACGAGCGGGGAAACATACGAAGTTCGGCGAGTGGTACGCCGACAACGTGGCCAAGGACCCCGACTTCAAGACCGCCCCCTGGTGCGACATGTTCGTCTCCTGGGCGGCGAATCGGGCCGGGGTGCAGGACCACGTGGGCGAGTTCGCGCTGACCACGCGGCACGCCAAGTGGTTCAAGAAGAAGCAGGCCTGGAGCGACAAGCCCGAGCCGGGCGCCGTGGTCTTCTTCGACTGGGCGGGCACCAAGAACATCCGCGACATCGACCACGTCGGCGTGGTCGAGAAGGTCGTGGGCGGCAAGGTCCACACGATCGAGGGCAACGTCGACGGCGTGTGGCTGAAGCGGAAGGTGCGCGACAAGAACAAGATCGTCGGCTACGGCCTGCCGCGCAAGGTCAAGGTGACGCCCAAGGCGCCGGTGACGGTCGAGCCCGTGGCCGCGGTGAACGCGAGCGTCCAGGCGCCGTCCACCACCAGGAACATGGCGGCGGAACAGGGGCGGTCTCCCGACGTCGTGTGGATGCCCGGCGACGCCGTCCTGCCGGCCGGTCTGCTCTGCGCGCTGGTCTCCACCGCGGTGACGGGGCTCCGGGTCAAGGCCGCCGCGGCGCCTTCCTGGGGGCGGCACCGCAGGTGACCTCCCCGCGTTCAGGGACGGCCGGGTCTCACCTCAGGAGGCCCTTCATCTCCTTGATCTCGGCCGTCTGGCCGGCCGCGATGGACGTCGCCAGCCGCCGGGCCGGTTCGTACACTCCGGTGCGCAGTTCGTCGCGCGCCATGGTCACGGCGCCTTCGTGGTGCCGGATCATCATGGTGAGGAATTCCCGGTCGAAGGCCCGCCCAGACAGCCCTTCGAGGCGCCGCAGTTCCTCGGGGGACATCATTCCGGGCATGGCGTGGTGGGCCGGTGCGGCGCTCTCGTCGGGCACCCGCTTGCCCCAGGCGGTGAGCCAGCCGCTCATCGTCCGGATCTCGCCGTCCTGGGCGGCCCCGATCCGCTCGGCGAGCCGCTTGACCCGGGCGTCCGCCGCCCGGCTCGGGGCCAGCTTCGACATTTCCACCGCCTGACGATGATGCGGGATCATCATCTCGGCGAACATGACGTCGTGCTCGTTGTGGCCGGCCGCCGGTGTCGTGGCCGCCGGTGTAGTGGGTTCCGGTGTGGTGGGCGCTGGTGTGGTGGGCGCCGGTGCGGGGACGGCTTGTTCGGCGGGCGGGCCCGCCGTTCCGGCGAAGGCGGCGGCGCCGTGCCCGGCCGTGCCGCCCAGCAGACCGGCAGCCAGCAGGGCCGAGGACAGGACGCGTCCCCTCATCGCAACCACCTCCGTAGTCGTCGGGGCCAGTGGTTCTGAAAGCCCAGTGGTTCTGAAAGCCCAGTGGTTCTGAAAGCTCAGCGGTTCTGAAAGCCCTGTGGTCATGAAGCGCGGTCGTCCTGGAAGCGCGGTGGTCACGGCGGGCCCCACCGCTGCGGGTGGGTCGCGCGTCCGGCCCGCCGGGCGCGACCTCCAGAGCTCCCGCGACCTCTCGTACAAGGAAGCGCGACCCCCGCTCACCGTCCGCCTTGGGAGAGGTGCCCGGCCGGCCGCGGGTCATGCCTCCTCCTGCCCTTCCGCCCGTCTCGCAGGCCACGTTGACGCGGACATAGGTCCGCTGAGCGGTCATGTCAGAGGATTCGGCTGCCGTCCCTGTCGTTACGGCGATGTAAACGCGTGCGTCCTGGTCGACTCCTCCCGCCGCCAGGCGGACAGCGGCAGGAGGCCAGGGTCTAGAGTTGACTCGGCGAGTTCGAGCGGAAGAGGTGCTCATGGCGCGAGGCGACACCGGACCTGACTTCATCGAGGCGCTGGCTCGCGGCCTCGATGTCATCAGGGCGTTCCAGCCGGGGCGTCCGGTCATGTCCCTGACCGAGGTGGCGGCCGCGACCGGCCTGGCCCGGCCGACCGCGCGGCGCATCCTGCTCACGCTGCAGGAGCTCGGCTACGCCCGGCCGGAGCAGGGTGGCTTCGCCCTCACCCCGCGCGTGCTGGAGCTGGGAGTCTCCTACGTCCGTTCGACGGGGCTGTGGGAGGTCGCCCGGCCGCATCTGGAACGGCTGGTCGCCCAGACGCACGAGTCGTCGTCGATCGCGCAGCTCGACGGGTCCGACATCGTGTACGTCGCCCGGGTGGCCGTGCCGAAGATCGTCGCTCTGTCGGTGCAGATCGGGACCCGGTTCCCGGCGCTGCAGACGTCCCTGGGCAAGGTGCTGCTCGCCGCGCTGCCGCCGGACGAGCTGGAGCGGGTGCTGGCCGAGCCGAGCCGGTCGGGCATCGAGCCGCGGTGGCGGCCCGGCAGGCAGGAGCGCGACGCGATGCTGCGCGAGGTGCGGGCCAAGGGCTGGGCGCTGACCGACGAACAGCTCGCCCTCGGGATCAGGTCGGTGGCCGCGCCGCTGCGCGACGGCTCGGGGAAGGTCATCGCGGCGGTCAACGTGAACAGCCATGCCGCCGAGACCTCCCTGGACAGGCTCACGGGGGAGCACCTGCCCCTGCTGCTCACGACGGCCGGGGCGATCAGCGCCGACTGGGCGCTCTACGAGTCGGTCCCGCAGGTCACGGCGTCCTAGTGCGCTGTCCACCGGCATTCACCGGGCTTGAGGGAGCGGAGCGGGCTTCGCGAGGACCGGAGTTTCCTTCCGGCGCAGTGACCGACCCGCCCCGCAGTGACCGACCCGGCCAAGGTTCGTGGACCCTCCACCAGGGAGTGTCGTGGCGCGCGTGAGCGCGGACCGGCCTCCTAACCGGCGTGCTGCCGGCGCACCATCTCGGTGATCCAGACGGGGGCGTACGGGGACGTGCAGCCCGGGGAGGTCGGGTAGTCCTTGAGCACCTCCAGGCGCTCACCGATGCCGATCGCACGGGCGCGGTGCTCGGCGTGTTCGATCCCGATCTGCGCCAGGCAGTGGTTCATCGCCCACTGCAGCCGGTCCGGCGCGTTCTTCATCTCCGCCTCGATGACGTCGAGCAGTCCGGCTAGGTCGAGGTCGCCGGGCTTTCTCGTGACGCGTTCCGTGGTCAGCGCCCAGCCGGCACTCGCGACCACCGGGTCGGAATCGGCGGACCAGGCCAGGCGCAGTTCTTCGGCGTGCGGGCTCTTCTTCACCACGTAGTTCACGAGCCAGTCATGCACCTTGGGCGCACGCGCCTCGCGCAGCATGGCGTCCAGTTCGTCCCGCTCGAACGCCTTCGGACGGCAGATCAGGATCGCCAGCAGTCGCGCGGCGGTGTCACCCGTCTCCCAGAGCCGGCGGGCGAGTTCCTGCTGCGTCTTCAGGCGCTTGGCGATCGCGCGCAGTTTGCCGAGGTTCACACCGTGATCGTCACCGTGCCTCTCGTTGACCTCGCGTGCCTTCGGATCATCGAGGCCGGCCAGTTCGGCCATCACCTCGGCCACCATCGCCTCGGTCGGCGTTGTCTCGGTCGGCTTCGTCTCCGCCACTTCGGCCTCCTGCCCGGTCCCGGCCATCGCGTGAGAGGCCAAGCCTAGGAGTCCCCGCGCGTCCGCTCCACCGTCTTCGGTCTCAGGACGATGCCCCGGGGACGAGGACGATCCGCCCGGAGGCGGCGCCGGCGGCCTGGCGTGTCCAGGCGGCGGCGCACTCCTCCAGCGGGACGCGCTCGTGGGCGACGGACAGCCGCCCGGCCACGGACTGCCCGGCCACGAACGCGATCGAGGCGGCCCGCTGCTCCGGGGTCAGCTCGTTGTTGGTGTATCCCAGCAACCGCAGCGACCTGCCGCGCAGCGTGGAGGAGCCGATCGGGCAGGTCTCGTCCGCCGAGGAGCCGAGGTTGACCCACCGGCCGCCCGCCCGCAGCGCGTGGGCCGCGGCGGCCGCGGGCACGCCGAAGAGCGGGTCGAGCACGAGGTCGGCGGGTCCGTCGCAGGCCTCGGCGAAGCGGGCCGCCAGCGTGGCGACGTCACCGGTGTCGAGCGCCACCACGGCGTCCGCGCCCGCCCGCCGGGCGCGCTCCGCGGCGGTGGGGGAGCGGGCGCCCGCGACGACTCTGCGGGCTCCGGCGGTCCGCGCGATCTGTACGGCGGCCTGCCCCACCACGCCGCCCGCGCCGAGCACCACCACCTGCTCGCCGGGGGCGAGCTCGCCGCGCCAGGTCAGCGCCATGTGCGCGGCGACGGCCGAGAGCCCGAGCGCGGCGACCTCGACGGGATCGGCGCCCGCGGGCAGTTCGACGAGGTCGCGGGCGGGCACGGCGGCCGTCTGCGCCATGCTGCCGTCGCCTGGCGCCATCCCGGCCGTGGTCGCGAACCACACCGGCCGCCCGTCCGCGATCCCGGCCCCCTGCACCCCCGGCACGTACGGCGTGCGCGGCCGGCCGAAGTAGGAAGTGCCGCTCGCGCAGAGCAGGTCGAGCGGCGTGACGGGCGCCGCCACGACCTCGACCAGCGTCTCGCCGGGCCCGCCGACGGGCACGGGGAGGTCGGCGGCCACCGGGGGCCTGCCGGGTTCCACGATCTGTGCCGCCCGCATGTTCCGCCTTTCGCTGAAGCTCGCCGCCATGGCCGCTCGCCGTCCGGGGGTGACTCAGGTCGCGATGTCGGGATACGGCATGGACATGTGGGCCAGCCGCCTGGCGTACTCGGTCTGGAAGCCCAGCGGCTCGTGGTCGCGCTCGAACATCGCGATGAACAGCGTGAGCGTGAGGAACGGGTGCGCGCCCAGCTCGAACAGCTTCGGGTAGTCGTGGCCGGCCAGCGCCTCGCGCTCCGCGTCCTCGAATCGCAGCCAGGTGGACGCCTCGCCGCCGTGGCAGCTCAGCAGCCGGTTGGCGTGCTCGGCCTCCCACCACTCGACCATGCCCCTGGGGTCCTCGCGGTAGCGCTCGACGAGGTCGGGATCGCGGTCGACGGTGAACAGGAACTTGTTCAGCAGATACTTGCTCACGCCACGCCTCCGTTGGGGTACCAGGTGAAGTAGGCCTCCATGGTGTGGAACAGGTCGTAGGTGTCGACGTGGTCGGCCTTGGCGCCCTCGCCCGCGACACCCATCATCAGCATGAAGTCCATGAAGCCGTGCGTGGCGTTGCCGGGCAGGTGGAGGCTGTCGAGGGTGACCTCGGACAGGCAGCCCTCGATGTCGCCCGAGGAGATCCACTCGACCGCCTTCCTGTCGAACTCGGGGTCGGGCCCGTGCGGGCCGAACTGGCGCGGCCCGCCGAGCTCGAGCGACAGGTGCCCGGTGCCGATCACGGCGACCCGCTTGTCCGCCGGCCACGACTCCACCAGCTCCCTGATCGTGCGGCCGAGCTGCACGAACCGCTTCGGCCGCGGCAGCGGCGGCGCGAAGATGTTGGTGTAGATCGGCACGATCGGCAGGTCGTTCTGCGGGCGCAGCGTGATGATCGGGCACGTGATGGAGTGGTCGATCCGCAGCTCGTTGGAGAAGGCGAGGTCGAAGCCCGCGTCCAGGCCCTCCCGCAGGATGTACGCCGACAGGTCCTCCTGGCCGGTGAAGAGCATCCGGGGCAGGCCGAACTCGCGTTCCTCGTTGTACCAGTTCGCGTCGTAGAACGGCGCCTTGCCGACGAGGAACTGCGGCATGTTGTCGAGCCAGAGCTGATGGAAGTGGTCGGAGCCGACCATGACCAGCACGTCGGGCCGCGCCTTCGTCAAGGTCTCACGGAACGCCTCGACCTTGCGCACCCACTCGTCGGCGAAGGGCGGGCGGTCCTCGCCGGTGGCCGTGCTGGCGCGGTAGTAGAACGGGTGATGGGTGGACGCGATCACCGCGACCAGTTCAGCCATGCGAGCCTCCAGCTGCGTCAGGGGGTGTAGGGCTCGGGGTCGACGGACCGGTTGTTGAGGTCCACCGACAGGAAGATCTCGTTCGCCACCGGGCGGCGCAGCTCCTCGGCGAGCTGCCCGATCAGGCCTGCCGTACGGGCGAGCAGGGCGAAGCCGCGCAGCAGTTCGAGCGGCAGGCCGAGGTCAGCCAGCGCCGCGCCGCAGACGCCCGCGCCGTTGAGCGGGAGCGTCTTGCCCAGCACCCGCGGATGCACCCGGCCGATCGCGGTGAACAGCGACAGATGCGGCCCGACCAGATTCTCCTCCGCGGCGATCGCCAGCAGCCGGGGAGTGCGGGGGTCCCCCTCCTTGTGCACGTGGTGGCCGAGGCCGGGGACGAACCGCCCGGCCTGCCGGCTGGCCCGTACGGTCTCCAGCGCGAGGGCGTCCCAGCCGTCGTCGGCGGAGGGGAGCGGGCCGTCCTGCGCCGCCAGCACCTCGTGCAGGAAACGGCCGCAGTCCTCGGTCACGCCGAGAAAGCGCGACCCGCCGCCGAGCAGCCCGGCCGCGAGCGCGCCCTGGATCGAGTCGGGCGCGGACAGGTACGTCAGCCGGGTGACGATCGCGGTCGGCGTGAACCCGTGGTCGGCCAGCGCGGCGAGCACGGCCTCGAACACCCGGGTCTCACCCGGAGTGGGCCTGCGCTGCGCGGCCAGCCAGAACGCGAGCTCGCCGAACCCGACCTTGCCCATCACGTCCTCGGCCAGGTCGCAGCCGAGCAGCGTGATCGACTTCGGCGAGGACGCCCCCAACGCCGTGGGGTACGACGGCCGCTCGATCATCTCGGGCCGGTCAGACATCGTCGTCCTCCTCCTGAGTCAGCCACTTACGCAGCTCGTCCCCGTGCTCGTCCAGCTCCGGCGGCGGCAGCCGGTAGGCGGCGGGGGTCGCGGAGAACCGGATCGGGTGCCGGGTGGTCGGTACGGCGCGGTCGCCCTCGCCCACCTCCACGACCGGGTCGAGCCCGAAGCGCTCGGCCATGGCGAACCCGCCGTCGATGGTGTTGATCGGCCCGCACGGCACCCCGGCGGCGACCAGCAGGTCGAACCACTCAAGCGCGCCGCGCGTGGCGAGCCGTCCGACCAGGATGGGGCGCAGTTCCTCCCGGCGCTCGGTGCGGCCGGCGTTGCGCGCGAAGCGCGGGTCGTCGGCGACCTCCGGGATGCCGAGCACCTCGCACAGCCTGCGGAACTGGCCGTCGTTGCCTGCCGCCACGATGAGGTCGTTGTCTGCGGTCGGCAGCGGTTCGTAGGGGAACACGCTGGGGTGGGCGTTGCCCATCCGGTAGGGGACCACGCCCCCGGCGACGTACGCGGAGCTGTGGTTGACCAGGCCGGTCAGCGCCGAGGACAGCAGGTTGACCTCGACGTGCTGGCCCTGCCCGGTGGCGTCGCGGTGGCGCAGGGCGGCGAGCACGCCGATGGCGGCGTGGTTGCCCGCCATCACGTCGAAGACGGAGATCCCCGCGCGGTACGGCGGTCCCTCCGGGTCGCCGGTGAGGCTCATCAGGCCCGACATGGCCTGCACCATGAGGTCGTAGCCGGGCACGTCACGGCCCGCGCCCGAGCCGAACCCGCTGATCGAGGCGTACACCACGCCGGGGTTGGCCGCGTTCACCGAGGCGTAGTCGAGCCCGTACTTGGCGAGCCCGCCCGGTTTGAAGTTCTCCACCAGCACGTCGGCGCGGCGGGCCAGTTCCCTGGCCACCCGGGCGTCCGCCTCGTCGCGCAGGTCGAGCGCGATCGACCGCTTGCCCCTGTTGACGCCCAGGTAGTAGGTGGACACGTCGCCGCGTACGGGCGGGGTCCAGGTGCGGGTGTCGTCTCCCGTGGGCCCTTCGACCTTGACGACCTCGGCGCCCATGTCGGCCAGCAGCATGGTGGCGTACGGCCCGGCCAGGACGCGCGAGAAGTCGGCCACCAGCACGCCGGACAGCGGCCCGCCTCCCCGCTCGGGCGCGGTGTCGTCTGTCATCGGGCTCCCCCTCGTCGCTGTGAGTCTGTCCGCTGAACGGACATTAGTCCGTGACTCCGATTCTGGCATAGACCTCGTTCTGCGCGGCCGGGCGAGCCGCGCGGTCACGCGAGGATACGGCGCGAAAGCCATGGTTGACAGCGGGAGCGGCGCTGGGGAGAGTAACAGCGGATGCAGCGCTGACCGTGTGGCGGACAGTTGTTCGGCGGCGCGCGTCGACCGTCCTGAGGGTGAGGAGTTCGACGATGAACGAGCCGACCGATTTCGGGCAGGACCGGCCCGTGCTGCTGCGCGGGGGGACGGTGCTGCCGATGGACGACGCGCACAGCGTGCTGCCCGGCACCGACGTCCTCGTCGTCGGCGACCGGATCGCGCAGGTGGGTCAGGACCTGCCCGCACCGGACGGCGCCGTGGTGGTCGACGCCGCCGGCGGCATCGTCATGCCCGGCATGATCGACACTCACCGGCACATGTGGCAGACGGCGATGCGCGGCTACGGCGCCGACTGGACGCTGACGCAGTACTTCGTCTGGTACTACCTGGAGTACGGCAAGCTGTGGCGGCCCGAGGACGTGCACGCGGGGAACCTGCTGGCCGGGATCGAGGCGATCGACGCCGGCGTCACGACGGTCGTGGACTGGTCGCACGGGCTGCGGACCGTCGACCATGCCGACGCGGCAGTCGACGCCCTGCGGGCGGTGCCAGGCCGGTTCGTGCTGGCCTACGGCAACATCCAGGCGCCGCCGGCCGAGTGGACCGGTGCGCCGGAGTTCCGCGACTTCGTCAGGCGCCGCATCACGGGCGACGACATGCTGGGCTTCCAACTCGCCTTCGACGTCACCGGCGACCCGGCCTTCCCCGAGAAGCCGGCCTTCGAGGTGGCCCGCGACCTCGGCGTCCCCGTCACGACCCACGCGGGTGTGTGGGGCGCGACCAGCGACGACGGCATCCGGCTCATGTACGAGCACGGCTTCATGACGCCCGAGACGGTCTACGTCCACGCGGCCTCGCTGTCGGCGGACTCCTATCACCGCATCGCCGCCACCGGCGGTTCGATCTCGGTCTCCACCGAGAGCGAGCAGAGCGCGGGCCAGGGCTACCCGCCCACCTGGGCCATCCGCGCGCACCACATCCCCGTGTCGCTGTCGATGGACACCAGCGTCTGGTGGAGCGGTGACCTGTTCTCCGCGATGCGCACCACGCTCGGCGCCGACCGCTCCCGGGAGCACATGGAGGCGCATGCCAAGGGGGAGACGGTCACCCACTGCGCCCTGCGCGCCGACCAGGTCGTGGACTGGGCGACGCGGGGAGGAGCCCGCGCCATCGGCCGCGCGGACGACCTCGGCAGCATCGAACCGGGCAAGAAGGCCGACCTCGTGCTCATCAAGAACGACGCGTCGCCCGTGTCGTTCCCGCTGCTCAACCCGTACGGGCACGTCGCGTTCCAGGCGCAGCGCGGCGACGTGCACACGGTCCTCGTGAACGGCCGGGTGGTCAAGCACGAGCACCGCCTGGTCGGCGTGGACCTCGCCGCGGCCCGTCGCGAGGTGGAGCGGACCGTCGAGTACCTGCGCTCGACCCTGGGCGAGGAGGCCTGGCAGAAGGGGATGAACCCCGACATCCCCGAGACGAAGATCCTCGACAACCCCTACACGTACACCGACTACAGCAGCGCGGCGACGCACAGCGCCTGAGCTGGTGTGACACGCGCTCGGGCCGGGGGGAGAAGCCTGGGAGATTCATGATTGTTTGCGGTTATTTGTGAGATTGACTCACCGGTGGGGTTAATGTGGGCAGCCACCCGCGGAAGCCGTGGAGCTTTCCCCCGTAACGACCGCTGGGAGTTGTCTCACATGCAAGGGCATGTCCCGCCGCAGCTGAGCCAGGACGATCGTTTCCGGCAGGAGATCCTCTCCAGCCGGGATCAGCCGCCGGCCACGACCAAGAACAGGAAGCCCCTCGTCTTCGCCGCCGTGGCCCTTGTCGCCGTGCTGGCCGCCGGGGGAGCGGGCTACGCCCTTCGCGGCGGCTCGGGCCCGGCGACCCCGCCCGCCGGAGGCGGCGTGCAGCAGTCGGCCCCCGCGCAGGACGGCGGCTCCGCCGGTGACGGCGACCAGGCCGAGGCCGGCGGCGGACAGGACACGCAGGGCTCGGCCGACCAGGGTTCCGGAGAGCAGGGTTCCGGAGAGCAGGGTTCAGGCGGGCAGGACGCGAGCGGGTCCGGCGGAGACGGCTCCGGTGGCGGCAAGGCGCCCGCCGGAGGCGGCGCGGACACCGCGGCCGGTTCCTCGGGAGGCGGTTCCTCCGGGCAGCAGGGCTCCGGCGCCGACCGGGCGGGGACCGGCTCGTCCGCGGGCGGCGCCTCGAAGGGCGGTTCGGGCCAGGACGAGGGCGAGACCCCCTCGGGCGCGGACGGAGCCGCCGGGCTCATCCCCGGGGCCTGCGCCGATTCCGGCTGCTGACCCCGCCACACCCTGCTGACACACCCTGCTGACCCTGCCGGCCCCCGCTGGGCCCTGCCGACCTCGGCCGGCCGGGCCGCTCGGCGGGGGCTGCCTCCGGAGGCGGCCGCGAGTGACGATGATCAGGCGGCCGTGAGTAACGTGGCGACGCGGACGGCCCCCCCGGCGTTGTCCGGGCGGCTGAGCGCGGTGCGATCAGGAGGACGGGCCGGGCCAGCCGAGCGGGAAGGCGACGCCGGCGGGCGGTTCGCCCGCCGCCTCGTTGAACTCCCGCATGGCGACGATGAGGGCCTGCCGCCGTGACGCCGGCATCCGCGCGAGGATCGCGGCGATCTCCTCCTTGCGCCGGGCGGTGACCTCGTCCACGATGCGCCGTCCGTTGTCGGTCAGCCGAAGCAGCGTCTCGCGCCGGTTGTGCGGATTGACCTCACGCTCCAGCAGACCGGTGACGGCGAGGCGGTCGGCCATGCGCATGGCGGTCGACGGGTTCACGCCGAGTTTCTCAGCCAGCGTCACCAGCTTGGTCTCGCCCTGCCCGACCACGAGCAGCATGCGGAACTGCGGCAGGGTGACCCGGTCCTCCGCGGCGGCGAGGGACCGCGCGGAGACCGCGACCAGCACGCGAGAGGCGGTGAGCACGGCGACGGTGACGGCCTCCAGGTCGTCGCCCAGGGGCTCCTCGCCCGCTTCCATTGCCATAGGCACCGTTTTTACACGCTCGCGCCTGCCGCCACGTCATCGCGCCGGGCAAATCGGGTGGGTGAGTCCGCCGGGCGAAATCGGCTGGGCCGACGACCTGCGTGGATCGGCGCGAACCGGTGCGCCCCGGCGCGAAGGAGCGGCGCGAACGTGTGGCGGGCCCGGTCGCGTTCGCCCCGGCCGGGGGAAGCCGGCCGCCCGGACGTCCGGGCGGGTGTCAGCCGAGCGAGGCCAGCAGTTCGTCGCAGGCATGGGCGCAGCGGCGGCACGCCTCGGCGCAGACCCGGCAGTGCTCGTGCACGTGGGCGTGCCGGCCGCATTCGTCGGCGCAACTGCGGCACGCCTGCGCGCACGCCTCCAACTGGGCGCGCGTCAGGTTCGCGTCGTAGCCGGTGTGCCGCGACAGCACCCGGCCCGTCGTCGCGCAGATGTCGGCGCAGTCGAGGTTGGTGCGGATGCAACGGACGAGTTCCGCGACCGCCTGCTCGCTCAGACAGGCGTCCGCGCAGGCCGTACAGGTCTGCGCGCAGTCGAAGCAGGCCTCGATGCACTTCGCCAGCGCCTGTCTGTCCACGCCGCCGAGATCGGCGGGGTAGGTCTCCAGCATCACTCCGGCGTGCCCCATGGCATCGCTCCTTCCGGTCTCGGGCGGGGCGCCGTCAGGCGGTGAAGACCCCGGCCGGCGCGACCGGCCCCGGAGCCCCAGGTGCCCGGTGACTGTCCGGTCCGGGTCCTGACGGCGAAAAAGCTCGTGCAGGTCTGGGCCATACCCTCCGGCGGGGAGGTAAACGGAGTAAATCTTGTGTGCTGATCGTCTTCCTGGGTAGTCGGGTGCCACCAACGTCATGGAGGGACCCATGGGCTGGAGCTACAGAAAGTCGATCAAGATGGGGCCGTTCAGGCTCAACCTGTCACGCGGCGGCGTCGGGCACAGCTACGGCGGACGCGCCTTCCGCGTCACGAAGACGGCGGACGGGCGCCGCACCCTCACGGTGAACCTGCCCGGCGGCTTCCACTGGAAGAAGACCCTCAGCTAAGGCACCGTCCACGGACGTTCACCGGGATCGAGGGAGCGGAGCGGAGGGGAGCGGAGGGGAGCGGCGAGGGCCCAGCGGAGCGGGCTTCGCGAGGACCGGAGCTTCCCTCCGGCGCGGTGACCGACCCGGCCGGGGTCCGTGGACACCCCACCAGGGGAACGGTGCGGGCGACCCCCGGCTGTCCGTCCGGGCCGGACGGACAGCGGTCCGCCGCTCGCCGGACGGGACGTCACTCCTTGGGATGCAGCGCCGACGGCTTGTGCACCGCCTCCCCGCCGCTCTTTTCGCTGCGTACGAGGAACTGCGGGTCCTCGGGTGAGGCGGCCACGGTGCGGCCCGCCTCCTCCGTGCGCTCGGTGATCTTCTTCTCGACCTTGCCGGTCGCGGTGCCGCCGTGGCTTTTCCAGGTGACCTCGTCGCCCACCGACGGCTCTTCCCTCTTGTTCTTCTTACTCATACGTCCGGCCCTACCCCGGCGGGTACGCCACCCTCCCGGCATCACGCCCAAACGGCTCTATTTCCGGCAAAACTCGCGTACGAGTCCCATGTCGGGGTGGGGAACCCATGTCGGCGTCCTCCGACGGGACCCGCCGCCCGGCCGAGCCTGCGTACCTGACCGTGCCCGCCTGACCGTGCCCGCCTGACTGTGCTCGCCTGGCCGGGCCTGCCGTGCCCGCAGGGCTCGCCGCGCCCGAGGCTCGCGCCGTGTGCTTGCGGGTGCGATGGGGATCTTTGCGGGTGATGCACCCGATCACCATGCTTGACCGGACATTGGTCGTCGGATGCGTGATCACTCCCCGGTGCGGCGCTTACGGTCGTGCTCGTACCATCCATGACCTCGGGGGAGTCTCATGCCTCTCTTTACAGCCGCTGTGCTGGCCGGCGCCCTGCTGTCGGGGCCGGCAGCCATGCCGCCGGACCCGGTGCCGCCCGGAACGAGGGCCACCACGGACAAGACCACCGCCGCGTCGCCGTCCACGGATCGGCCTCAACTCGCGCCGCCGCCCGGCATGACGCCCCAGGCCGCGCCCTTCCCGTTCCCCATGCCCCAGGCGCCGCCATGGATGGCTCCCGGTGGGACGGACGGACGGCGGAGCGACACGGGTGCCGCTCCTGTCGTACGGGCCGGTTCGAGCACGCCCGGAGTCTCCGGCACGGTCGCGGGAAAGCCCGTCCAGACGTCGGGCGACCTGGCGCCGGGAGCGGGGAACGAGACCAGGTACGTCCCGGTGATCGATCCCAAGACGCGCGACGTCTTCATCCAGCCCGTCATCGGTTCCGGCGCCTCCGGCCAGACGCAGCCGTTCACCTTCCGCCCCGTCAACGGCGTTCAGACGACCAGGTACTACCCGGCGCCCAGGACACAGCACAAGACGGCGCAGCAGAAGGCGCCGCGTAAGAAGACGGTCGCCCGCCCCAGCCAGCACCACGTGTCGCACGGCTGGTGAGCCCGTCCCGGACGGCCTGACGGAAGAGGCCCGTGTGATCGGCCCGCCTGGTCGGCCCGCCGCACCGGTGCTGAGCCGGTGTGGCGGGCTCTTCCGATGTCGCCGTCCGCAGGGGTCGGCAGGCGCGGGCGGCCGTGCGGGTGGCACGCCGCGCACCGCGTCCGGTCCCGGGACCGACCGGCGCGTTCGCTCCGTGTCTCGTCACGCACCCGACCCGCCACCCAGCAACGACCTTTCCACGACTAAGGAAGCACAATCATGAACACCCGTCTGCTCGCCCTTGCCGCCCTGACCGCGGCGCTCTCGATGTCCGCGGCCTGCGGCAGCCAGGGCGGCAACCCCGCGGCTCCGGTCGCGGCGAACGAGACCGCCACGGACATGACCACCGAGACCCCCAGCGCGGAGGCGAGTGAGAGCGCCACCGCGACCCCCTCGGCGTCGCCGTCTGCCGCCGGGGCGCCCGTCGGCGCCGGTTGCGCCTCGCTGCCGGCCTCGGGCAAGGGCAGCCCAGCGGAACTGGCCAAGGTGCCGATCGGCACCGCGCTCGCCGACATCCCGTCGCTGTCGACGCTGGCGCGCGTGGTGAAGAAGGCCGGCCTGGCGGAGACGCTCAACTCGGCCCAGGACATTACGGTGTTCGCGCCGTCGAACGAAGCGTTCAACAAGATCCCCAAGAGCCAGCTCGACCAGTTGTTGTCGAACCGCAAGTCGCTCAGGGGGTTGCTGGCCTACCACGTGGTGAAGGGCCGCAAGACGCCGACGGACATGCACGGTGAGCTGACCTCTCTGGAGGGTCGGAAGATCAAGGTCTCGGGGTCCGACTCCAGCCTCAAGGTCAACGACGCCGCTGTGACCTGTGGGAACATCGCGACGAGCAACGCCGTCATCTACGAGGTCGACAAGGTCCTCATGCCGAGGTGACCTGCCGTCGTCCTGCGACAGCCGCACAGGGGTGAGCCGCTCACGGCTCACCCCTGTCTCGTTCGCCCGCAGGCGCGCCCCCTAGGCGCCTCAGATCGTCCGCGCCCGGCGGCGTCACCACCCGCCTCAGGCCTACACCGGCCATCTCCCTGCCGCGATCTCTCTCCGGGCATGAGCGCGCGCCGCCAGGCTCCGCCGCGCTTCATCCAGGGCCTCCCGCTTCCCCGTCTCCATAACCGACCGTCCGGCTTCCCCGGGTCGGACGAGCGCTCCGTCGCGCGCCTGTGCCGCGACACCTGTGCCGCGACACTGCCGCCGCGCACCCGTGACGGTCTTCCCGCGCGCCCTCGTACGCTCGGGGACTCAGTGCGGACCATCGCGGGCCTGTCCCCGGCGGGCCGCTCACTCTGGGCCGTTCGGTATCGCATCTCCGCCATTTCCGGAGAAAGCGCGCACACCTCTATCGTGCGCTTATTTCGCCTTTTATTATCAGTGGCACCTTTCGTCCGGATAAGGCGTTTTTTTGAGGGATGAGCTGAGGCGTCCTGTGGCCTATGTCCTGATGAGGCCGATCCTCTTATTTGACCGGACACTGAGCGTCGGGTCCGTGATCGCCCGGCATCGTGCGCTTAACTTCGTCCTTGTACCGTCCACCAGATTTCGGGGGAAATTCTCATGCCTCTAGTCACTGCCGTACTCGCCGCAGCACTTCTGTCTGGCCCCACGGGCGCGCCCGCCGACCCGGCTCCGCTGTCCGCCGGCGAGTCGATGGCGCCCGGCAAGCAGATCGCCGCGCTGGCGATGAGCCACCCGGAGGAGCCCGACTTCGTCGCTTCCAAGGCCCTGGAGATCCTGAACAAGGGCGCGAACGTCGGCCCGTTCTTCTCGCCCGAGGACGAGACCGACGTCCAGGGCCCGAACGGGCCGATGGCCGACGCCCAGGGCCCCAGCGGTCCGATGGCCGACAGCCAGAACCCGAACGGTCCGATGGGGGACAGCCAGAACCCCAACGGCCCGATGTCCGACAGCGGGCAGGCCGGCGGCCCCGGCGGGGGCGGCATGATGGGCAACGTTCCGATGATGGGCGGCGGCCAGCCCGCCGGCGCCCCCGCGAACGGCGACCAGGCGAACGGCTCGCAGCCGGGCTTCATGTTCACGATGCCCGCCACCGGCAAGAACAACAACCAGGGCGGCCCTCAGGACGTCTTCCTCAACCCCTCGGCCAGCCAGCCGCAGTACACGAAGCTCTCCGGCGACGACTTCACCCGCAAGCCGGCGAGCAAGGAGGTCGAGGACGAGGACGCCGGCGCGTGGGCGCGGCCGTTCTTCTCCGGGGCCATGTCCGGGGGCGTGGCCAAGGCCGGCATGCCCAAGGCCGCCAAGGCGAAGGCCTCCGGGCCCAAGGCCAAGGCCAAGGCGCCCGCTTCGCGGGACCTCTGGAGCATGCCGGGCTGGGACTGAGTGCCCGCGCCGCGATGAGGTGACGCGGTGGCACGACGGAGGGGTGAGCCGATCCGGCTCACCCCTCATCCATGATCGCGGGTCCCGGCGGCGCGACGCAGTTCGACGACCTCCACCAGGTCGGCCAGGTCGACGTGGGCGGCCACCTCCGCGACGGACGCGCAGTAGCCGACGTGGTAGCCCAGGTGCCGTACGCGGAGCAGCGGGCGGCCCTCGATGACGACCGGGTCGATCTCGTGCCCCTCGGAGCTCACCCACCTGCGCATGCGGGAAGAATAGGAAACGCCAGGTCATAGACAGGCAAAACCGTCCCCGTACCCGTCTGTTGTTCCGTCAAGGCGGACATTGGGCCGCAAACATGGCGAAAACTGGCTCTTTCTCCGGGTATGACGCCAACCGTCGAGACCGAGGGACCGGGGCCGGGGTGATCGGCATGACGAGCGGGTGGACGTTCGAGGGACAGCCCAGCGCCATCGGCGGGGGCGCCATGACGCTCGTCGCCGGGGGGTCGTTCTGCGTGTCGGCCCGCAACGGCGACATCCGGCCGGGGTCGGCGCAGGGGATCTACTACGCGGACACCCGCCTGCTGTCCCAGTGGGAGCTGCGGGTCGACGACGGCGCGATCGAGGAGTTGCAGGTTCTCGCGCGCGAGCCCTACCACGCCACCTTCGTCGGCCGTGCCGCGCCGCGGCCGGGCCAGGCGGAGAGCACGCTGCTGGTCGTGCGCGACCGGTACGTCGGCGGCGGCCTGTCGGAGGACCTCACCATCCGCAACATGTCCCACGAGCCGGCCGGCTGCATGGTGACCCTGCACATCGGCTCCGACGTGTGCGACCTGTTCGAGGTGAAGACCCACCGGGTGCACTGGGTGGCCGACGTGACGACCTCGGCGGAGGAGCGGTCGCTGCGCATGTTCTCGGTCAGCAAGGCCCGGGGCGTGCGGGTGGTCGGCGAGACCGACGGCACCCCCGTGCTGCCGGTCGTCAACCCGCGCCTGCTCGTCTTCCGCGTGGTGGTGCCCCCGCGCGGAGAGTGGACGGCCTGCCTGCGGGCCAACCCGATCATCGACGGGGTCGAGACCGAGCCGTGGTACTCGGAGAAGAGGCTGTCCCCCGCGGTGGCCCGGCGGGCGGGACGGCTGTTCGAGTGGGAGGAGCGCCTGCCCAAGGTGACGACGACCAACGCCTCCCTGGCGGGCATCCTGCGGCAGTCCCACAACGACCTCGGCGCGCTGCGGCTGTTCGACCCCGATCACCCCGAGCTGCCGCCGACCGTCGCCGCCGGGGCGCCCTGGTTCATGACGCTGTTCGGCCGGGACTCGCTGCTGACCTCGTGGCTGGCCCTGCCGCTCGACCCCGACCTCGCGTACGGCACGCTGAGCCGGCTGGCCGAGCTGCAGGGCACCAAGATCGACCCGTTGACCGAGGAGGAGCCGGGGAAGATCATGCACGAGCTGAGGTACGGCGCCAGGCAGGACGACACGTCGGCCACCGGCCACGCCTACTACGGCTCGGTCGACGCCAGCCCGCTGTTCGTCGTCCTCCTCGGCGAACTGCGCCGCTGGGGGCTGCACCGGGAGGCCGTGGATCGGCTGCTGCCGCACGCGGACGCCGCCCTGGAGTGGATCGAGCGCTACGGCATGCGCGACGGCTTCCTGTGGTACCAGCGAAAGACCGACCAGGGCCTGCTCAACCAGGGCTGGAAGGACTCCTTCGACGGGATCAACTTCGCCGACGGCACGCTCGCCCGGCCGCCCATCGCCCTGGCCGAGGTGCAGGGGTACGTCTACGCCGCCTGCATCGCCCGCCACTACTTCGCCCAGGAGACGGGCGACACCGAGAGGGAGCGGCGCTACCGGGAACTGGCCGCCGAACTGCGCGCCCGGTTCAACGAACGGTTCTGGCTGCCCGGCCGCGGCTACTTCGCCGTGGGGCTCGACCACGAGGGCCGCCCGATCGACGCGCTCGCCTCCAACATGGGCCACTGCCTGTGGTCGGGGATCGTCGACAGGGACAAGGCGCCCGCGGTGGCCGAGCACCTGCTCTCGCCCCGGATGTTCACCGGGTTCGGCGTCCGCACCCTCGCCTCCGACATGGGCGCGTACAACCCGATGAGCTACCACAACGGCTCCGTGTGGCCGCACGACAGCGCGCTCGTGGCGGCCGGGCTCATGCGCTACGGGTTCGTGGAGGAGGCCCAGCGCGTCGCCACCGGCCTGCTCGACGCCGCGCGGGCCTTCGGCGACCGGCTGCCCGAGCTCTTCTGCGGGTTCGACCGTGAGGAGTTCCACCTGCCGGTGCCCTACCCGACCTCGTGCTCGCCGCAGGCGTGGGCCGCGGCCACCCCGGTCCAGCTCGTACGGCTCCTGCTGCGCATCGACCCGTGGGTGCCGCACGGCAGGGTGTGGATCGCGCCGACGTTGCCCAAGGGGTTCGGCGAGCTGCGCATCTCCGGCATTCCGCTCGCCGGCGTGCGCGTCGACGTGGAGGCCACGGAGGACAGCGGCGCGGTGCACGTGAGCGGCCTGCCCGAGGACGTGCGCCTCATCCCCGAGCCGCGTCCGCCCTCGGGGTCGGGCGCCCACCCGTGACCCGGGGAAGGACGGGCGGCGCCGTGCCTGGGAACACCCGGTTTGCCGGGACTGTCCTGGGGTACGCCCGGATGTTCCGCGAAGTCCGGTGAAGTCCGGCTGGGGTCCGCGGAGCGCACATGGCCCAGGCGGAGCGGGCGGTAGCGCGGCAGGGGAGGGCGTCATGAGCGGAGTCGAACTCAGCGTGCGAATCCCCCTCGCCGGGGTCGTGCTCGACGCGGACGTCGCGGTCCCCGCGGACGCCAGGGGAGCGGTGCTGTTCGCCCACGGCAGCGGCAGCGGCCGGCACAGCCCGCGCAACCGGTACGTCGCGGCGGAACTGCGGAGAGCCGGGCTCGCCACCGTCCTGGCCGACCTGCTCACCGTGGAGGAGGAGCGCGAGGACGCGTTCACCGGCCACCTGCGCTTCGACATCGGCCTGCTCGCGGAACGGGTGGGCGGGCTGGCCGACCGGCTGCCCGACGACGAGCTCGTCGGCGGCCTGCCCGTAGGGCTGTTCGGCGCGAGCACGGGCGCCGCCGCCGCGCTCGTGGCCGCGGCGGCACGGCCGGGCGGCGTCGGGGCGGTGGTCTCCAGGGGCGGCAGGCCCGATCTCGCGGGCGGCGCGCTCCGCTCGGTGCGCCAGCCCACGCTGCTGATCGTGGGGGAGCGCGACACGGTCGTCCTCGACCTCAACAGGACGGCGATGCGCGAGATCGCCGGGCCGGTGGAGCTGGAGATCGTGCCCGGGGCCACGCACCTGTTCGAGGAGCCGGGCACGCTGGAGACGGTCGCGCGGCTCGCCCGCGACTGGTTCCTCCGTCACCTGGCGGGTGGAACGCCCCCCGCCCACGGCCGCCCCGCTACGATCTGACCTCATGGAACAGCGCGTGTTGGGCAGGACGGGCAGGCAGGTGGGTGTCGTCGGGCTGGGAGCCTGGCAGCTCGGGGCCGACTGGGGCGAGGTGAGCGAGGCCGACGCGCTGGCCACGCTCGACGCCGCGATCGACGCCGGGACCACCTTCATCGACACGGCCGACGTGTACGGCGACGGCCGCAGCGAGAAGATCATCGGGAAGCTGCTGAAGGAGCGGCCCGGCCTGACCGTGGCCACGAAGATGGGCCGCAGGGTGCAGCAGACGCCCGACGCCTACACCCTCGACAACTTCCGCGCCTGGACCGACCGATCCCGCGCCAACCTCGGCGTCGACACCCTCGACCTGGTGCAGCTCCACTGCCCGCCGAGCGCCGTCTTCGACACCGACGAGGTCTTCGACGGTCTCGACACGCTGGTCTCCGAGGGCCGCGTCGCCGCGTACGGCGTGAGCGTGGAGACGGTGTCGGAGGCGCTGACCGCGATCGCGCGGCCCGGCGTGGCCACCGTGCAGATCATCCTCAACGCCTTCCGGCTCAAGCCGCTGGACGAGGTCCTGCCCGCCGCGGAGAAGGCCGGTGTGGGCATCATCGCCCGGGTCCCGCTCGCCAGCGGCCTGCTTTCCGGCAAGTACGGCCCGCAGACGGTCTTCACCGAGGACGACCACCGCAACTTCAACCGCCAGGGCGAGGCGTTCGACGTCGGCGAGACCTTCTCCGGCGTCGAGTACGGCGTGGGCCTCCAGGCGGTCGACCGGCTGCGCGGCCTCGTGCCCGAGGGCATGACGATGGCCCAGTTCGCCCTGCGCTGGATCATCGACCAGCCCGGGGTCAGCGTCGTCATCCCCGGCGCCCGCAACGCCGCCCAGGCCAGGGGCAACGCGGCGGCGGCCGGGTTCCCCGCTTTGCCGGCCGAGACCCACGAGGCGGTCCGCGAGGTCTACGACGACCTGATCAGGCCGCAGGTGCACCACCGCTGGTGACCTGCCGCCGCGGCGTGCCCGCGGCCGATGAGCCCCGTCGCAGGGGCCGGGGGCATCCGATCACGGGGATCCGCTCGAATCACCCTGTGTGAAGACGAGGAACATCACAGCGGCCGAGGCCGGCGCCACACCACACGGGCGGCGCGGATCACGCCGGCCGCGCCTGAAGGGGCCGTGGCCGTCCCGGCCGCGGCCGGACGCGGCAGGCGGGGCAGGCGGGGCACACCTGGCGGACGCGGCAGGAACGGGCGGCGTCCGGCGCGCGACGACCGTGGCCGTCGTGATCGCGCTGGCCGCGCTGGTGGCCGCCCAGATCGCTACGGGGCTGCGGCCCGGCGACCTGCGCCTCACCACCGTGGTCGTGGTCCTGGTGGCGGTGTGCGCGCTCGCCTTCGCGGCCGCGGCGTACACCCCGGCCAGGGCGGCGGGCGCGTTCGCGGCGGCGGTGGCCGCGGGCTTCGCCGCCGAGTGGATCGGCGTCAGGACGGGCCTGCCGTTCGGCGACTACCGCTACACCGACGCCCTGTGGCCGCGGCCCGGCGGCGTCCCGCTGATCGTCGCCCTCGCGTGGGGCGGCATGGGCCTGGCCGCCCACGCCGTCGCCCGGCGCGTGGCGCCGCGCGGCCGGCCGGCCCCGATCGTCACGGGCGCGCTGGCGCTCACCTCCTGGGACCTGTTCCTCGACCCGCAGATGCTCAGGCTCGGGCTGTGGGTCTGGGCCGAACCCGGGCCCTACCGCGGCGTGCCGCTCAGCAACTTCGCCGGGTGGCTGCTGGTCTCCCTCCTGGTCATGACGCTCATCGACCGCGTCACGGTCCGCGCGGAAGGCGCCCGCGCGGGAGGCGCCCGCGCGGGAGGCGGCCGTACGGGGGCGAGCGGGCTGGTCGCCCTCTACACGGTGATGGCGGTGATGGAGACCGTCGGCTTCGCCGTGGTCTTCCGGCCGCCCGATCTTCTCGTGGCCGCCGCCGGGGGGCTCGCGATGGGCACGTTCGCCCTGCTCGCCTGGGGACGCGCATGGCGGAGGTGATCGTGGTCGGCGGCGGCGTCGGCGGCATGGTGGCCGCCCTGCTGCTCGCCAGGGACGGACACGACGTGCGCGTCTACGAGCGGCTGCCCCGGCTGGGCGGCAAGCTGGCCGAGCACAGGCGGGACGGCTTCACGTTCTCGATCGGCCCCTCGCTGCTCACCCTGCCGGGCCTGTTCCTGGACCTCGGCGTCCCGCTCGACCTGGTCGAACTCGACGAGCTGTGCCGCTATCACTGGCCGGACGGCTCGACAATGTCGACCTACCGCGACCCGGAGCGCACGGCTGAGGCGGTGGACCGGCTCGCGCCGGGCGAGGGCCGCGGCTGGCGGGACTACCACCGCTGGGCCGGGCGCTGCCTGGACGCGTCGATGCGCACCTTCTTCGCGGGACCGCTGTCAGGGCCCGTCGTCGACCCGCCGATCCCACGGTCCGGCCATGGGGCCTCGGGGACCACGGGCGGACCGGACGGGCGGCGCGACCCCGGCCGGCGGCCACGGCCGGGCGACCTGCTCGCGGTCGCGCCAGGCCGCACGCTGGACGCGCTCGCCGGACGCTTCTTCCGGGACCCCCGCCTGCGGCAGTACGTCGGCCGCTACGCCACCTACGCCGGGTCGAGCCCCTACCGGGCGCCCGCCGCCCTGGGCTGCGTCCCCGCCATCGAGCACGGAGACGGCGGATGGTACGTGCGGGGCGGCCTGCCCCGCCTCGCCGACGCGCTGGCCGCGTCGCTGGCGAAGGCGGGCGTCGAGATCCACCTGGAGACCGAGATCGGCGAGGTGATCGCGGGCCGGGGCCGTGTGGGCGGCGTCCGCACGGTCAGGGGGGAGACGGTCAGGGCCGACATCGTGATCGTCAACGCCGACGCGGCGGCGCTGTACGGGCGGCTCCTGCCCGACCGTGCCCGGCTTCGCCGGATAGCCGGGCTCGGCCTGTCGTCGTCCGCGTTCCTGCTGCTCGCCGCCGTGGAGGGGCGGACCGAGGGCATGCCGCACCACTCGGTGGTGTTCTCCGCCGACTACCGGCGCGAGTTCCGCGACATCTTCGACCGGCGGAGGCCGCCGGAGGACCCCACGGTTTACATCGCCCGCCCGGTGGCGGACGACCCCACCCAGGCCCCCGCGGGCGCGGAAAGCTGGAGCATGCTCGTGAACGTCCCCGCCGGCGACCCGGCGCGCTGGCCGATGCCGCCCGAGGCGTACGCGGAGCTCGTGCTCGGCCGTCTGGCGAGCAGGGGCCACGACCTGTCCGGCCGGCTGCGCTTCCTCGACCTGCTGACCCCGGCCGACCTGCGCGACCGGTACGGCGCGTGGGGCGGGGCGATCTACGGCGGCGCGTACGGCGGTCCGATGGCCCCCTTCCGCCGTCCCGGCAACCGGGGGCCGGTGCGCGGCCTCTACCTCGTCGGCGGTTCCGCGCATCCGGGAGGCGGGCTGCCGCTGGTGGCCATGGGCGGGCGGATCGTGGCCGCGCTGGTGCGCCGCGACTTCCCCGGCTCCGCCCGGCGCGCCGGGAAGGGGCGCCGGTGAGCGCGGGCGCGGTCGGAGGGTCCCGGGCGGCCGGGACACTCGGGCGGGCGCTCGCCGCCGCCCAGGCCGTCGCCGCGCTGGTCGTGCTGGCGCGGCTCGCCCGCGGCCGCCGGCGGCTCCCGCCCCTCGCCGCGCCCGGCGGCGGGAACCGGGTCCGGCAGCCCCGGGGCGACGGCGGGCCGGACGTGTCGGTGGTCATCCCCGCCAGGGACGAGGAGGGGCGGCTCGGTCCCTGCCTGCGCGCGGTGCTGGCCGACCCCGCCGTCGCCGAGGTCATCGTGGTCGACGACGAGTCGGCGGACGGCACCGCGCGGCTCGCCGCCGCGTACGGCGCGACGGTGGTGCCCGGACGTCCGCTGCCGGACGGCTGGGTGGGCAAGCAGTGGGCGCTGCACCAGGGGCTGTCGCGGGCGCGCGGCGAGATCGTGGTCACCCTGGACGCCGACACCCGGCCAAGGCCCGGCCTGTTCGGCGCGCTCGCCGCCGCCCTGCGGGACCACGACTTGGTCAGCGCGGGCCCCCGGTTCGTCTGCGACGGCCTCGCCGAGCAGGCGCTGCACGCGTCGTTCCTCGCCACGCTGGTCTACCGGTTCGGCCCCATCGGGCCGCCCGCCCCGCCGCCGCCGCACCGCGTGGTGGCCAACGGCCAGTGCCTGGCCTTCCGGCGGGAGGCGATGCGGCGGGCCGACGGCTTCGCCCGGGTGCGCGGGCACATGACCGACGACGTCGCCCTCGCCAGGGCGCTCGCCGCCCGCGGCTGGAGGGTCGGCTTCCTCGACGCGGCGGAACTGCTGGAGGTCGACATGCACGAGTCGGCCGCCGGGGTGTGGCGGGAGTGGGGGCGCTCGCTCCCGCTGCGCGACGTCACCAGCCCCGCCTGGCAGGCCGCCGATCTCGCCGTCGTCTGGCTCGCCGCCGCGTTGCCCGCGCTCCGCCTGGCCGCCGGGCGGCCGACCCGGCTCGACCTGGCGCTGCTCGCCGTACGGGTGCTCCTCGGCGCCGCGCTGCGGCGCAGCTACGCCCGGCCGGGCGCGGGGGTGGCGCTGTCGTTCCTGCTCGACCCGGCCACAGCCGTACGGCTCACGCAGGCGACGCTGCGGCCCGTCAGGACCTGGCGGAGCCGCGCCTACCCCGCCACGCCTGACGGCGGCGGCGACGGCGCGGGCGCCGTCACGCGCGGCGCGCGGCCAGCGCCGCCTGCCCGAAGCGCAGCCCGATGAGGCACATGAGCGCCCCGGTCGCGGCGACGTGGCCGATCGGCGCGAACGGCAGTTGCAGCAGCGGGATCGCGAACACCCCGGCCCTGGCCCCGATCGCGAACGACCGCGTGAGCAGGAACACCACCCCGAGAACGGCGAGCGCGAGCACGAACGCGGGCGGGCAGATCACCGCGACGCCGCCGGTGAAGGTCAGCACGGACCGCCCGCCGCGGAACCCGGCGAAGACCGGCCAGGCGTGGCCGATCATCGCGGCCGCCACGGCCAGGTACGCCGCGGGGGCGCTCGCGCCCGCGACCACCCCCGCCCCGGCGGTGTGCGCGCCGCCGGCCAGCAGGCCGAGCAGCCCGGCGAGCACGCCCTTGGCCATGTCCCCGGCGAAGACCGGCGCGGCCGTACGGCCGCCGAGGCGCTCGCGCACGTTCCAGAAGCCGGGGTTGCGGTCGCCGATCTCCCGGGGGTCGGCCCCACGCCGCCCGGCGACCAGCACCGCGACCGGAACAGAGCCGAGGAGATAACCGCCGATGGACGCCACGAGCAGGGGGACGAACGGCGGGAGCGTCGTCACGTTCCACCTCCAGAGATACGAGGACCGGGGGGCGATGCGTCACATGGCCTTCGACCGCCCGGTGCTGCGCCGCACCGGGGGGCTGCTGTTCTGGCGGCTGCTCGGCACGGGCAGGGGAGCGTCGATGACCTTCGGCGCCGACCTGCGCCGCTGGGCGCTGCTCGCCGTCTGGCGCGACGAGCGGGCGGCCGAGGAGTTCCTGACGCGCTCGCCGATCCCGGCCAGGTGGCGGCGCGAGGCCGTGGAGACCTGGGACGTACGGCTCGCGCCGATCTCCTCGCGCGGGCGCTGGAAGGGCGTCGAGCCGTTCACACCCGTGCCCCGGCCGCCTGGTCACGCACCGTCCCCTGCGGCGGCGGGGCCCGTGGCGGTGCTGACCCGGGCGTCGATCCGGCCGTCGCGCCTGACCGCGTTCTACCGGTCCGTGCCCACCGTCGACCGGTGGCTGCGGGCCCAGGAGAGCTGCATCGCCTCCGTCGGGCTGGGGGAGTGGCCGCTGGCCAGGCAGGCGACCTTCTCGCTGTGGCGCGACGCCGCCGCCGTACGCGCGTTCGCCTACGCCGGGCGGGAGCACCGTGAGGTCGTCGAACGGGTCCGCGCCCACGACTGGTACTCCGAGGAGCTGTTCGCCCGGTTCATTCCCTACGCGAGCGCGGGCACCTGGGGCGGCGCCGACCCCCTCGCCGGTCTGGTGTCGCCGGGTCAGGGGGCGCCGGGTCAGGGGGCGCCGTCCGGCAGTGCGTGAGGTCACGGCGCCGGTTGGACGGCGAGACTCGTGAGACGGTCGCCGAGCCTGGCCACGATCTCGCCCTCCGCGAGGTCGCGGGCCACCACGCAGGCCCGCGCGATGGTCCCCGCCCGGGAGGAGCCGTGCGCCACGACGACGGTGCGGGTGAGCCCGAGGAGGGCCGCGCCGCCGTGCGTCCGCGGGTCGTAGCGGGCCGCCACCCGCCCGAGGGCGGCCGGGGCGGCCACGCCGTCCGCCGCCGCGAGGGCGAGCGTGGCGCGCACGGTCCCCTCCACGTTCTTCAGCACGACGTTGCCGGTGAACCCGTCGGTGACGATCACGTCGACGGCCCCGGTGAGCACGTCGCCGCCCTCCACGTTGCCGTGGAACCGCATCGGCAGGCCGTGCAGCAGCGTCTCGGCCCGGCGCGTCAGCCGGTTTCCCTTGCCGGGCTCCGCGCCGATCGACAGCAGCCCGACGCGCGGGTCCGCCACCCCCAGCACGAGTTGCGCGTACGCCGCCCCGAGCAGCGCGAACTGGGCGATCATCCCGGGCGTCGGGTCGACGGTCGCGCCGGCGTCGACCAGCACCGTGGCGCCGCCCGCGGTCGTCGGCAGCGCCACGGCCAGCGAGGGGCGCAGCACGGCGGGCGCAGTGCCGAGCCGGTCGACCGCGCAGGCGACCACGGCCCCGGTGGACCCGGCGGACACGAAGGCCGCCCCTGCCCCCTCCCGCAGGAGGTCGAAGCCGACGGACAGGCTGGAGCCGACCATCCGGACCGCGCCCGCGCCCCGCTCGGTCATCGGCACGACGTCGGGGG
Organism: Microbispora sp. H11081; assembly: GCF_012999535.1. GTDB lineage: Bacteria > Actinomycetota > Actinomycetes > Streptosporangiales > Streptosporangiaceae > Microbispora. Next base: position 84,242 of record NZ_JABBWV010000008.1, on the reverse strand, counting down.
CGTGCGCGACGTCGACCTCGCCCGCGGCGCCGAGCCGGGCGAGCTCCCTGCGCACGACCCCGGCCCGGCCCACGAGGACGACCGGCACGCCGTGCTCGCGCCACGCCTCGACCGCCCCCCGCACGATCTCCGCGGGCCCGTGGTCCCCGCCCATCGCGTCCACCACGACCGGCAGGGACATCACGCCACCCCCACCCGGAGTTCGGCGCGGGCGGCGGCGCGGGCGGCCAGCAGGTGCCGGGTGAAGATCTCCAGCCTGCGCGTGCGCGGAACCCTGGCCCGCCTCGCCAGCACGTCGTGCCCGGCCGCCTCGATCTCGCCCAGGATGCCGCCGTACAGCTCGTACGCCGCCCGGATGCAGGGCCGGGACGAGGGCGCGAGCAGCGCGATCCCCTCACGGGCCCGCCGGTAGTGGTCGCGGGCGCGGTCGCACTCGTACGCCACCAGTTCCCGCACGGCGGGGGTGGCGTACGGCGCGGCCAGGTCGGCCTCCGTCACGCCGAACTTGTCCAGGTCCTCCAGCGGGAGGTAGACGCGGCCACGCGCCAGGTCCTCACGCACGTCGCGGATGAAGTTGGTGAGCTGGAAGGCCAGCCCGAGCTGGCGGGCGGGCTCGCGGGCCCGCGCCTCTTCGCCGGGCAGCGCCTCCAGCACCGGCAGCATCATCGTCCCGATGACCGCCGCCGACCCTTCCATGTAGCCAAGCAGGTCGTCGTAGGTCGCGTACCTGCCGACGGTGAGATCGGCGCGCATGGAGGCGAGGAACGCCCGCACGTCCGCCTGGTCGATCCCGAACGCCCGCACGGTGTGCGTGAACGCGGGGAGCACCGGATCGCGGACGTGCTCGCCGTCCAGCGCGGCGGTGAGCCGGGAGGACAGGCGCTCAAGCGCCGCGGCCCGGTCGCCGGTCATCGCGAACGAGTCCACGATCTCGTCGGCGTAGCGGGCGAAGCCGTACAACGCGTGGACGTGCGGCCGTTTCCAGGCGGGCAGCAGGCGAGTGGCCAGGTAGTACGAGCGGCCGTAGCTCGCGTGCAGCCTGCGGCACCGTTCGTAGCCGGCCGTCAGCGTCGCGGCCCGCGTCTCGGGTGACGCGCTCATGGGGTGTTCTCCAAAATGCGTTCGGCGGCCAGGCGGCCGGAGATCAGCACGGGCGGCACGCCGACGCCTGGCGCCGTGTACATGCCCGCGAAATGGAGGCCGGGGACCCTCCGGGCCGCCCCGGACGGCCGGAACCACGCCGTCTGGGTGAAACGGGCGTCGAGCGCGAAGGGCGTGCCGGCCGAGTGGCCGCGACTCAGCCAGGCGGGGGGATCGAACACCAGCCGGGGCGTGCCGGACAGGTCGCCGTAGCCGAGGCCGGCGAGGCGGCCAAACATGCGGTCCATGAGGCGGGGGGTGAGCGTGGCCCAGTCGGCCCCGCTCAGCGTGTTGGGCGTGGGTTCGAGCACGCTGAGCACGGCGGGCCCCCGGTCGTCGGGACATGTCACGAGCAGGCTCGGGTCCGGCTGGGGCGCGCCCGACTCCAGCGCCGCGAACGTCGTCGCCCACTCCCGCCCGAAGTGCAGCGTGTGGTGGGCCTGACCGTCCGGCCGCCGGTCCAGCGCGAAGTGGGCCACCAGGCACGAGGGGGAGAGCCGGGGCCGGCGCAGCCGCCAGTCGATCGCCTCTTCGGGCAGCAGGCCGTCGCCGCCCGGCCGCCCGTGCGCCCGCAGCAGGTCGCAGGCCACCACGGCGTGCCGGGCGGCCAGCCGCTCACCGGTGTCGAGGCGGACGGCGACCACCCCCGCCCCGTCGGTCTCGACCCGGGTGGCCCGCACGCCGTACCTGATGACGGCGCCGGCCTTCTCCGCGGCGGCGGCCATGGCCCGCGGCACGGCGTGCATGCCGCCCTCGCGGGGGAAGTAGACCCCGCCGACCGTGTCCATGTGGGCGATCGACGCGTACACGCCGAGGGCGCGGCGCGGCGACAGGCCGACGTACAGCGCCTGGAACGTGTGCGCCCTGATCAGCCGCTCGTCGGTGAGGTGGCGCCGTACGAGCCCGTCCAGCCGGCGGAAACCGCCGAGAGCGGCGAGCCGCGCCAGCGCGTACGGCCGGGCGAGCGCGCGCAGCCGGGTCATGTCGCGGTCGATGAACGCGCTCCACTCGGCCTCGAACATCTCGCCGAGCACGTGCCGGAACCGCAGATAACGCGTGGCCTCCGCGGGCCCGCACAGCGCCCGCACCCGCTCGGCCATGGCGTCGGCCCCCGCCACCACGTCCAGCGACGACCCGTCGTGGAAGGTCAGCCGATAGTAAGGATCGAGCCGGCGCAGCGGCAGCCAGCGCTCCACGTCCTGCCCGGCGGCGGCGAAGGTCTCGGCCAGCACTCCGGGCATGGTCAGCACCGAGGGGCCGGTGTCGACGCGGTGGCCGCCCAGGGCCGCGGTGCCGCAGCAGCCGCCCGGCACGTCGGCCGCTTCCACCACCGTCACCTCCCGGCCGGCTCCGGCCAGGCGCATCGCGGCGGCCAGGCCGCCGAGCCCGGCGCCGACGACCACGACAGGCCCGGTCACCGGCGGACCCCGCCGGACGAGGGCTCCGCGGAGCCAGCCGGCGCGGCGGGTCTCGGCTGGTCCTGTCCTGGCTGGGCCGGCCCTGGGCGGGCGGGTTCAGGTTGGGTGAGGCGGCGGGCGAGGTCGACTTCATCGCGGAGCTGGAAGGCCTCGCCCAGCGGCAGCGCGTACGCGGTGAGGACCTGGCGCAGGCCGGGCTCGCCCCCGGCGATGGCGTGGCCGAGGTGCAGTGGCCGTTCCACCGTGTATTTGCCCGACTTGTACGTCGAGATCAGCAGGGCCTCCCGTCGGCCGCCATCGCCCCGGGCGGCGCAGGTCAGGTCGAGGTACTGCCCCGCGGCCAGTTCCACGCGCAGCTGGGTGAGGACCTCCATGGCGTCGGCCAGCCTGCGGGGGTCGGCGAGCAGCGCGGAGTCCGCCCAGGTGAAGGCCAGCATGCCGAGCAGGACGGCGGCCGACTCCCCGAACCGCCGCGGCGAGCCGGCCCAGCCGAGCTCCCGATGCCGCTCGGCGATCGCCACGTGGGCGGTGACCCGGCCGCGCCGCAGCGGCGACTCGTCCATCACGTCGTCGAGGATCAGCGCGCACGCGTGGATGAGCTCGACGGAGCAGCCCGCCGCCAGCACGGCGCCGAGGTCGTCGGGGGAGCCGCCGGAGGCGCGGTGGCCCCAGTACACGAAGACGGGCCGCAGCCGCCTGCCGCCGCCCGTGACGAAGGCGGCGAGGTGCCGCCGCAACGTCTCCCGGTCGTCGGCCCCGAGGAAGGTCAGCCGGTCCATCTCACGCCGGAGCAGGTCGTCCAGCGCCCGATCGAACAGCGCCCGGTCGAACATGGACGGCTCGGAGGCGAAGCCGTCGGAGGGACCGGACAGGTGGCGATCGAACGGCTCCCGCGTCTCGTCCCGAACGCCGCCGGTCTCGCGGGTCAACGTCACCATGCGCACTGCTCCTTCGATCGTTACGGTGATCGGCGGCGCCGTCAGTAGAGTTTTCGCGCCCGCCCGCTCCCGCGGTTGCATCCGTGCCGGGCTCCTCCGCCGAATCAAGGCCAGGGGGCGACCGGCAGGGCGGAGGCGGTCCACGGGGGCGGTCCACGGAGACGGTCCGCGGGGGCACGGTGAGCGGCCGGGACGACCGGCCGGAGGACACGGGGTGAGCGGTGGCAGACGAGGACGCGCCCGGGGCGGGCGACAACGCGGCCCCCGAGGACGAGCCGGGTTACGGCATCGGGGCCGTCTCCCGGCGGCTCGGCGTGCCCGCGTCCACGCTGCGCACCTGGAACCTCAGGTATGGCATCGGCCCGAGCAGGCGCAGCCCCGGCGGGCACCGCCGTTACGACGCCGCCGACCTGCGCCGCCTGGAGGAGATGAACCGGCTGATCAGGGCAGGGATGCCGCCCGCCGACGCGGCGAAGCTGGCGCTGCGGCCGCGGTCGGCCTCGGGAGATCGGGCGGCGCCGTCCGGGCAGGCCGCCGCCGCGCCCCGGTCGTCCTCCGGACCGGAGGCGTCGCCCGCGCCGTCCGAGCCGCGCCCGCCGTCGGCGCCGGCCGTACGGCAGGCCGCGGAGCCCGGGGTGCTGTCGGCGGCCATGCTGGCCCGCGCCGTGACGGCGCTGGACGCCCCGACCGTGAGCACCGGGCTGGACGCGGCGCTGGCGGCGCACGGCGTGGTGTGGACCTGGGAGCGGCTCGTGCTGCCGGTGTTCGCGGCGGTCAGCCGCAGGCAGCAGGACACGCTCGCCGGGATCGACGTCGAGCACCTGTTCTCCGACCGGCTCCAGGTCGCGCTCGCGCGGTTCGCCGCCCGCTCGCCCGCGCCCGCGCATCCCCGTCCGGTCCTGCTGGCCGCCGCCGAGGAGGAGCAGCACGCGCTGCCGATCCACGCGCTGGCGGCCGCGCTCGGCTCGCTCGGGGTGGGGACCCGCGTGCTAGGGGCGCGCACGCCGTACGCGGCGCTGGCGGACGCGATGCGCCGCCTGGGCCCGGCGGCGGTGTTCGTGTGGTCGCAGATGCGGGAGACCGGCGATCCCGCGCCGCTGGCCGGGCTGCCGCGGCTGCGCCCCGCCTGCCGCGTCGTGGCCGGGGGCCCCGGGTGGGGCGACGACCTGCCGGCGGAGGTCGTCCGGGTGACGACGTTTCGCGACGCCATCTCGGCGGTAATGACCACTCTGCGGTGATTCGCGCACTTTGGCGCATTTTGTAACCGGCATTCGACCCCCATGGTTGCCCTCTGCGGGCGCGGGCAGCTATGAATAGGTTTTGAATAAGTTTTCCGTCAAGGGGGGCCGATGGAGGAGACGCTGGAGTTCCGCCTCGCCGCGGGAGACCCGGGGGCCCTGGGCGAGTGCTACCGCGCCCACTCGCCCGCCGTACGCTCCTACCTGCGCAGACTCGTGCCGCCGCAGGACGTCGAGGACGTCCTGCAGGTCGTCTTCACCGAGGTGTGGCGCTTCCGGCACCGCTTCGACCCGGGCCGCAGCCTCTCAGCGTGGCTGTTCGGCATCGCCCGCAACCGCGCGGTGGACCACCTGCGGGCGCGCACGCCCGCGACGGTGCCGCTGGAGGCGGTGCCCGACCCCGCGGGGCGCGACGGCCGGCTCGACGGCGACGAGTTCGCCGACCGCGACCGCGTCCTGCGCGCGCTGGCCGCCCTGCCCCAGGTGCAGCGCCAGGCGATCGAGCTGGCGTACTACGGGGACCTGACCCAGCGGGAGATCGCCGAGCACCTGCGCGTCCCGCTCGGCACGGTCAAGGCGCGTACGGCGCGCGGCCTGCACCGGCTGTCCACGCTGCTGCGCCCGGCGGCCTGACCATGGCACCGGCGGAGGGGACCAGGCCCAGGGTGGCGGTGTCGAGTTGCCTGCTCGGCGCTCCCGTGCGGTTCAACGGCGGCCACAGCCGTGACCGGTTCCTCACCGGCGAACTGTCGGAGCACGTGGACTGGGTGCCGATCTGCCCCGAGATCGAGATCGGCCTCGGCGCCCCGCGTGAGACGCTCCGCCTGGAGCGCTCGGCAGACGGGCCCCGGCTGACGACCCGCAGGACGCGCGTGGACCTGACCGCCCCGATGACCGCGCTCGCCGCCGAGCGCGCGGCCGGCCTGACGGACGTCGACGGGTACGTGTTCAAGGCGAAGAGCCCGAGTTGCGGGCTCCACGGGATCCCGGTGTACGCCGGAGAGGACGGGCCGGCCGACCGGCACGGCAGGGGGATCTTCGCCGCCGTGATCGCCGGCGCCCTGCCCGGCCTGGCGATCGAGGACGAGGGCAGGCTGCGCGACGCCGTGCTGCGTGAGGCGTTCGTCGAGCGCGTCTTCGCCTCCGCCCGTCTGCGGGCTCTGCTCGCCGGAGACTGGCGCCCCCGTGACCTGGTCGCCTTCCATGCCCGGCACAAGATGCAGATCCTCGCCCACGCGCCCGCGGCCTACCGGGAGATCGGGCGGCTCGTCGCGGCGGCGGGCGAACGGCCGGGGGAGGCGCTGGCGCGGGAGTACGACCGGGCGTTCCGTACGGCCCTCGCCACCAGGGCCACGGTCGGGCGGCACGTCAACGTCCTGCACCACTGCCTCGGCATGATCGGCGAGGCGCTCGACCCGGTCCGCCGGGCCGACCTGGCCGAGGTGATCGAGTCGTACCAGGCCCGCAGGGTCGCCCTGACGGTGCCGCTCGCCCTGCTCAGGCATCACGCGAGAGGCGCGGGAATCGAGTACGTCCGCGACCAGACCTACCTGTCCCCGTATCCCGACACGCTGTGCCTGCGCAACCACGTCCCCGCATGAACGCGCCCCACCGGGCATGAGAGGACCCATGGGATCCACATCGACGAAGACACTGCTGCGCACGGCACTCGCCGTGACCGCGGCCGCGGCGGTCGGCGGCCTGTCCACCGACGCGGGCTCAGGCTGGTACGGCAGGCTGCGCAAGCCCTCCTGGCAGCCGCCGCCGCAGGCGTTCGGCCTGGTCTGGACGCCGTTGTACGCGACGATCGCCTACGCGTCCGCCCGCGCGCTCTCGCGGGCAGACGACGGCTCCCGGCCGGCCCTACGGTGGGCGCTCGCCGTGAACCTGGCGCTCAACGCGGCCTGGCCGCCGCTGTTCTTCAGGGCGCGCAACCCCCGCCTCGCGCTCGCGGAGATCCTCGCCCTCGACGTGTCGAACGCCCTGCTGACCCGCCGCCTCCTGCGCGAGGACCGCACGGCCGGGCTCCTGCTGCTGCCGTACACGGGGTGGACGGTCTTCGCCACCGCGCTCAACGCCGCCATCGCACGCCGCAACCCGGAAGCGCGGCACAACCCGAAGGTCTGAGCATGTACATCATCACGTTCAGACGCGGAGCAGGTCGGTCGAGACCGTCCAGAGGCGCTTGGCGGCAGTGGGGTCGAGCGCCCATTCCTTGACGCCGTGCGGGTGCTGCGCAAGGTCGGCGTCGTCCGGCACGGTGTAAGCCTCTTGTGAATCGTCGAGGTAGTGGCCTCCGGAGTGAGCGAACTCCGGCGCGACGGCCGCGACGATGCTGGTGGCCGCTCCCTGCTCGACCGTTTTGTAGGTGAATACGCCGGCGGCCTCGGCCGCCTCGAGCGATGCCTTCTGCCGCGCTGTGAAGTTGCGCTGCAGTCCCGTCGCGACACCGCCGGGGTTCACCGCATTGGCGATGATGCCGTCGGAGGCCCAGCGGCGAGTCGCCTCGACGGCGAAGAGAGAGTTCGCCGTCTTCGACTGGGCGTAGGCGATCTGCGGGTCGTAGCTGCGACGCTCGAAGTGGAGGTCGTCGAAGTCGATGCCGGAACGCATGTGCGCGGTCGAACTGACCGAGACGATCCGTGCTCCGTCACGGTCGGCCGCTCCCAGGGCCAGGGCGTCGTGCAGGCCGGTGGCCAGGGCGAAGTGGCCGAGATGGTTCGTCGCGAACTGCAACTCCCAGCCCTCACGCGTACGTTCGAGGCCACCGGTGATCACGCCCGCGTTGTTGATCAGCAGGTGGAGTGGGCCGTTCCATGCCTCGACGAACCGCGTGACGGTGCTTGCGTCGGCGAGGTCGAGCCGGACGACTCGGGGAGGGATCTCTCCGGTCGACTGCGCGATCGTCTCGGCGACGGCGTCACCCGCGGTCGTGTTCCGGACGGCGAGCGTTACCTCCGCTCCGGCAGAGGTCAGCGCACGAGCGGTCTCGGCGCCGATTCCGGAGGAACCTCCGGTCACGATCGCGCGGACGCCGGTGAGGTCGACGCCTCGCAGCACCTCGTCCGCGGTGCTGGAGGAGGTGAAGGGCGTGGAGATGAGTTCGCGCGGGGTCATGGCAGCGACTATACACACTAGACTCTTTTTGAATAGTTCGCCGTCGGCTCGTATGCTCCTGTCATGAGCAGTCCCGAGGTCGGTCACCCGCCGTCGACGGTCGCCGACACCGATCGTCGGATCACGGTTCTGGACTCCGCGATGGTCACGTTCGCGCGATTCGGTTACCGGAAGACCTCGATGGAGGAGGTCGCGCGGGCGGCGTGCATCTCGCGGCCCGGGCTCTATTTCCTCTTCTCCTCGAAGGAGGCTCTGTTCCGTGCGGCGGTAGCCCAGGCCTTGAAGCGCGATATCACAGCGGTCGAACACGTCCTGGCCGACACCGGCCGACCCCTTTCGGAGCGCCTCCTCGAAGCGTTCGATCAGTGGGCAGGCCGCTACATCGGCCCGCTGGCGAGCGATGTCGTGATGGTCATCGAGGACAATCCCGACCTCCTCGGAGAGATCGTCGAGACTCCGCGCCGGCGTTTCGAGGAACTGATCACAGACGCGGTCGCCACCAAGTCGGGACGCGAGGCGGCTCCCCTTGTCGCGCAGACGATGATCAGCGCGTCGATCGGCCTCAAGCATCAGGTCGCGTCGCGGGAGGTCTACCTCGAACGACTGGAGGTCGCCATCGCTCTCCTGCTGCGCTGAACAGGCTTGACCATGTCGCGCGCGAGACCGGCCGCCTCGTACGGCCACGGCGGGATCTACTGGGCGGCGCCGTCGAGCGCGCGGGAAGGCTCGGCGTCGGCCCGGTGATCGAAGGCCGCGAGGATCGTGGCGAGGATCTCGTGGAACTGCCGCACCTGGCCGGGGGTGAGGGGGTCGAACAGCACCCGCCGGACCTCTTCGACGTGGCCGGGCGCCGCCTCCACGATCGCGGCGAAGCCCTCGTCGGTGAGCTCGGCGACGGTCGTGCGCCGGTCCTCCTGCTGCTTGACCCGCCGCACCCAGCCCTTCTCCTCCAGCCGGGAGACGGCATGGGACAGGCGGCTGACCGAATACTGGAGCATGGCGGACAGCTCCGTCATCGTCATGGTCCGGCCGGGCGACTCGGAGAGGACCACCAGGATCATGTAGTAGGCGTGCGGCATTCCCGAGTCGCGCTGCAACTGCCGTTCGAGAGCCTCCTGGAGGAGCTGGCTCGTCCGCACGTAGGCGCGCCAGGTGCGCTGCTCATCCTCGTCGAGCCATCGGGTGCCGGACATGGCGCCAAGACTACCGCCGGGAGCAGCTTGATCTTGGGGCGAAAGACCCTGGTTCGTCCGCCGCCATTGGGAAAGGGTCGTGGATATGAACGGATACGAGAACATCGACGCCTACTGGCGGGCCGCGAACTATCTGTCCGTCGGCCAGATCTACCTGATGGCCAATCCGCTGCTGACGGAGCCGCTCAAGCCCGAGCACGTCAAGCCGCGACTACTCGGCCATTGGGGCACCACTCCCGGGCTCAACTTCTGTTTCGCTCACCTCAACCGGATCATCCGGGAGCGGGGCCAGGACATGATCTACATCGCCGGTCCCGGCCACGGCGGTCCCGCGGCGGTGGCCCACGCGTGGCTCGAAGGCACCTACACCGAGCGCTATCCGCACATCACGCGCGACGCCGCGGGTATGCGCCGGCTCTTCCGCCAGTTCTCCTTCCCCGGCGGCATCCCCAGCCACGTAGCCCCCGAGACTCCCGGCTCCATCCACGAGGGCGGCGAGCTCGGCTACGCGCTCTCCCACGCGTACGGCGCGGCCTTCGACAACCCCGGCCTGGCCGTGGCCTGCATCATCGGCGACGGCGAGGCCGAGACCGGCCCTCTCGCCACCGCGTGGCACTCCAACAAGTTTCTCGACCGGAACACCGACGGAGTGGTCCTGCCGATCCTGCACCTGAACGGGTACAAGATCGCCAACCCGACCGTGCTGGCCAGGATCCCCGAGGACGAGCTGGTCAAGCTCTTCGAGGGCTACGGCTACCGCCCGCACATCGTCTCGGGCCAGGAACCGGCCGAGATGCACGAGCTCATGGCGGGCACCCTCGACACGGTCTTCGACCAGATGGCCGACGGCGGTCCGCTGCCGATGATCATCCTGCGTACGCCGAAGGGCTGGACCGGGCCGCGCGAGGTCGACGGGCTCCCGGTCGAGGGAACCTGGCGCGCCCACCAGGTGCCGCTGACCGACGTGCGGGACCGGCCCGACCGGCTGGAGTACCTGGAGGAGTGGATGCGCTCCTACCGGCCGGAGGAGCTGTTCGACGCCGACGGGCGGCCGGTCGAGGCGATCACGGCGAACGTGCCCGACGGGCCGCTGCGGATGAGCGCCAACCCGCACGCCAACGGCGGGGAACTGCTGCGCCCGCTGGTGCTGCCCGACTTCCGCGACTACGCGGTCGAGGTCAAGGCCCCGGCCACGGCCTCCACCGAGCCGACCCGCGTACTCGGGTCTTTCCTGCGCGACGTCATCGCGGCCAACCCCACGAACTTCCGGCTGCTCGGCCCGGACGAGACCGCCTCCAACCGCCTGTCGGCCGTCTTCGAGGTGACAGGCAAGGAGTGGGAGGCAGCCCTGCTGCCGACCGACGAGAACCTCGGCCCCGGGGGCAGGGTCATGGAGGTGCTCAGCGAGCACCAGTGCCAGGGCTGGCTGGAGGGCTACCTCCTGACCGGCCGCCACGGGCTGTTCAACTGCTACGAGGCCTTCATCCACATCGTCGACGCGATGTTCAACCAGCACGCCAAGTGGCTGGAGGCATCCCGCAAGATCCCCTGGCGGCGGCCGGTCGCCTCGCTGAACTACCTGCTGTCGTCTCACGTGTGGCGCCAGGACCACAACGGCTTCAGCCACCAGGACCCCGGCTTCCTCGACGTCGTCGTCAACAAGAAGGCCGAGGTCGTACGCGTCTACCTGCCGCCGGACGCCAACACCCTGCTGTCGGTCGCCGACCACTGCCTGCGCTCGCGCGACTACGTCAACGTCGTCGTGGCGGGCAAGCAGCCCGTGCTCGACCTGATGAGCATGGACGAGGCGGTCGTCCACTGCACCCGCGGGCTGGGCATCCTCGACTGGGCCTCCACCGACGAGGGCGCCGACCCCGACGTCGTGCTCGCGTGCGCCGGCGACGTGCCCACGCTGGAGACCCTGGCCGCCGCCGCGCTGCTCCGCGAGCACCTGCCCGAGTTGCGGATCCGGGTGGTCAACGTGGTCGACCTCATGCGGTTGCAGCCGGCCTCCGAGCACCCGCACGGCATGCCGGACGCCGAGTTCGACGCGCTGTTCACCACGGACAAGCCGATCATCTTCAACTTCCACGGCTACCCGTGGCTGATCCACCGGCTCACCTACCGGCGTACCGGGCACGACAACCTGCACGTGCGCGGCTACAAGGAGGAGGGCACCACGACCACGCCGTTCGACATGGCGATGCTCAACGACATCGACCGGTTCCACCTGGTGATCGACGTCATCGACCGGGTGCCCGGCCTGGGCAGCCGCAAGGCGCACCTGCGGCAGCGCATGGCCGACGCCCGGCTGCGCGCCCGCGCCCACACCCGGGAGTACGGCGAGGACCCCGCCGAGATCCGCGACTGGACCTGGCCCTACTAACCCCACCCCCAACCACACCAACCACCGTGATCTTGTAGTTTGTCGCACGAATGGCTGTGACCTGCGGCGTCACCGTCCGTGATCTTGCAGTGTGACGGGATGTTCGCCGCGTGACCTGCCCTTATGCGATCCGTGATCTTGCAGTACGCGAGTGCATGATCACGGAAGATGTTTCCGCTGGTAGCGGGCTCGCCGTACGGAAGAGTGCAAGGTCACCAAGCATCAACGCGCACCTCGGACGGCATGCCTGCGACAAACTGCAAGATCACGCGCGGGGGGAGGGGAGGGGTGGGGAGAATGGTCACCAATATGGGGTGGCGGCACCGGTAGCATCGGATGCGACCGGAGCCGCAGCCTCATGTGGGCACGGCCACCGAGATCCACGATCATCCGTCCTAAGGAGCAACCGTGTCCGCCGCCCTTGAGATTCGCATCACCCTCGCCGGAGCCGAGCGCGTGGTGGCGGCGGGGACGACGGCCGGGGAGGCGCTCGGCGCCGACGGCAGGTCGGTGATCGCCGCCCGTATCAACGGCGAGCTGCGCGACCTGGCCGCCGAGGTCGCCGAGGGCGACGTGGTCGAGCCGGTCGCGATCGACAGCCCCGACGGGCGGGCGATCCTGCGCCACTCCACCGCGCACGTCATGGCCCAGGCCGTCCAGGAGATCTTCCCCGAGGCGAAGCTCGGCATCGGCCCGCCGGTCGAGAACGGCTTCTACTACGACTTCGACGTCCGCGAGCCGTTCACCCCCGACGACCTCAAGCGCGTCGAGAAGCGCATGCGCGAGATCGTCAAGCAGGGGCAGACCTTCCGCCGCCGCCCGGTCAGCGACGGCGAGGCCCGCGCCGAGCTGGCGGCCGAGCCGTACAAGCTGGAGCTGATCGGGCTCAAGGGCGGCGCGGCCGAGGCGGCCGACGGCGCGAACGTCGAGGTCGGCGGTGGCCAGCTCACCATCTACGACAACCTCGACCCCAAGTCGGGCGAGCTGTGCTGGAAGGACCTGTGCCGGGGGCCCCACCTGCCCAGCACCCGGGTCATCCCGGCCTTCAAGCTCATGCGGTCGGGCGGCGCCTACTGGCGGGGCAGCGAGAAGAACCCGCAGCTCCAGCGCATCTACGGCACGGCGTGGGAGTCCCGGGAGAAGCAGGACGAATACCTCCACCTCCTGGAGGAGGCCGAGAAGCGCGACCACCGCAAGCTCGGCGCCGAGCTCGACCTGTTCTCCTTCCCGGACGAGCTGGGCTCGGGCCTGCCCGTCTTCCACCCCAAGGGCGGGGTGATCCGCCGGGTGATGGAGGACTACTCGCGCCGCCGGCACGAGGAGGCGGGCTACTCCTTCGTCAACACCCCGCACATCACGAAGGACAACCTGTACAAGATCTCCGGCCACCTCGACTGGTACGCCGACGGCATGTTCCCTCCCATGGAGCTGGAGGGCGCGCGCTACTACCTCAAGCCGATGAACTGCCCGATGCACAACCTGATCTTCGGGGCGCGCGGGCGGTCCTACCGCGAGCTGCCGCTGCGGCTGTTCGAGTTCGGCACGGTCTACCGCTACGAGAAGTCGGGCGTCGTGCACGGCCTCACCCGCGTACGCGGCCTGACCCAGGACGACGCGCACATCTACTGCACCCGCGAGCAGATGCGCGACGAGCTCACCTCGCTGCTGCGGTTCGTGCTCGACCTGCTGCGCGACTACGGCCTGGAGGACTTCTACCTGGAGCTGTCCACCAAGGACCCGGAGAAGTTCGTCGGCTCCGACGAGACCTGGGAGGAGGCCACCCAGACGCTGCGGGAGGTGGCCGAGTCCGAGAAGCTGGAACTGGTCCTCGACCCGGGCGGCGCGGCCTTCTACGGGCCCAAGATCTCGGTGCAGGCCCGGGACGCCATCGGCCGGTCGTGGCAGATGTCGACCATCCAGCTCGACTTCAACCTGCCCGAGCGCTTCGGCCTGGAGTACCAGGCTTCCGACGGCACCCGGCAGCAGCCCGTCATGATCCACCGCGCGCTGTTCGGCTCGATCGAGCGCTTCTTCGGCGTGCTGGTCGAGCACTACGCGGGCGCGTTCCCCGCGTGGCTGGCCCCGGTGCAGGTCGTCGGCATCCCGATCGCCGACGCCCACGCGCCCTACCTCCAGGACGTCGCCAAGCGGCTGCGTGAGCACGGCATCAGGGTCGAGGTCGACGAGAGCGACGACCGCATGCAGAAGAAGATCCGCAACGCGCAGAAGGCCAAGGTGCCCTACATGCTGCTCGCGGGTGACGACGACATCGCGGCCGGGGCGGTCTCCTTCCGCTACCGGAGCGGCGAGCAGAAGAACGGCGTGCCGATCGACCAGGCGATCGACGAGATCGTCGACGCGGTCCGCCGCCGCGTCCAGGTCTGATCACCCGCGGCCGTCCGTGTCCGGCCGGAACGCGGTCACTCCGCAATGGGGTGCCCGCGTTCCCGCCGAGGCCCTCGCCCCGCACCGATCGTGCCCAAAGGACGGATCCGTCCACGGTCCGGCCGTCGTCCTCAGGCGGGGGCGCCGTCCGTGTCGCCGGGGAGGCGGACGTCGTCGACGGTGACGTTGACCTCGACCACGAGCATGCCGAGCATGCGGCTCACCGACCGCGCGACGTTGACCTTTACCTCGGTGGCGACGTCCATGACGACGTGGCCGTACACGATGACGATGGTCACGTCGACGGAGACCTGCTGATCCTTGATCGTGGCCCGTACGCCCTGCGTGGCCCGCTTGGTCCCCACGCCGATCCGGTCCCGTACGGATTCGAAGGCGCGCTCGAGGTCACCGCCCAGGTCGGCGACGCCGGGGATCTCCAGGGCGGCCAGCGCGGCGACCTTCTCGACCACCTCGTCGGCGACCCTGATGCGGCCCTTGAGGACGTTCGCGGCCGGAGCGCCGGGCCGCGACGTCTCCGCCTGCGTCCCGGTCACCGCCGGAGCCTCGGTCACCGCGGACGTCCCGGTCTCCGCCGGAGCCTCGGTCACCGCGGACGTCCCGGTCTCCGCCGGAGCCTCGGTCACCGCGGACGTCCCGGTCTCCGCCGGATTCTCGGCCACCGCCGACGTCTCAGCCTCAGCGGGCGCGGAGGGCTCCACGGCCGGGTCGCCGAGGCCGTCCCCGGCGTACGCGCCGACCTGCTCTTCCATCCGTTCCTCGACGGCGGCGGCCTCGCTCATCTCACGGCTCCATAAGGGTGGGGGCGTCCGGCAGGTGCATTCTGCCCGACGATCAACCGATTCGTCCGGCGTCTGCGCTGATCCGCCCGCTCACAGGAGTCGCCGGGGAGCCGCATCCGCTCCGGGTCAACCCGGCGGGCGAGGAGAGATCCCCGTGGTCATATGCTGCTGCCGTGCCGTCGCTGTGCCGTCGTGCGGGCGGCCGAGGCGGCGACCTGGCGCAGGGGACGAACCGGAGGGAAGCACGACCGTGGATTCAGAGCCGATCGAGCAGGCCGGCGCCGGGGTTCCCGACAGCTTCCAGCGCCTGTGGACCCCGCACCGGATGGCCTACATCAAGGGCGAGAACAAGCCCAGCGGGTCCGGCGCGGACGACGGCTGCCCGTTCTGTGAGATTCCCGCGCTGCCCGACGAGGACGGGCTGATCGTGGCCAGGGGATCGGCCGTGTTCGCCGTCCTCAACCTCTACCCGTACAACTCCGGGCACCTGATGGTCTGCCCCTACCGGCACGTGTCCGACTACGCCGACCTCGACGGACCCGAGACCGCCGAGCTGGCCGAGTTCACCAAGCGCGCGACGCAGGCGCTGCGCAAGGCGAGCGGGGCGCAGGGCTTCAACGTCGGCATGAACCTGGGCGGCGTGGCGGGCGCGGGCATCGCCGCCCACCTCCACCAGCACGTCGTGCCCCGGTGGGGCGGCGACACCAACTTCATGCCGGTGGTCGGGCGCACCAAGGTACTGCCGCAGTTGCTCCGCGACACCCGCGACCTGCTCGCCGACGCCTGGCCCGCCACCTCCTGACCGGCCCGTACGGCCCCGCCGCCGGAGCCCCCGTCAGGCGGCGGGGGCCGGTTCGGCGTACTGCAGGGCGCGGATGCCCGCGCTGAGGACGAGCGGCACGGCCAGGGCGAGGGCCATGGACAGCACCGCGGCCCCCGAGTCGTTGACGAGCATGCCGACCAGCCCGCTCACGAGCGCGCCGATCAGTCCGGCCTTCAGCATGGGCGCCCGTTCGAACGCGATCGGCAGCACCCCGGCGCTCGCGGCCCCCGGCCGCAGCAGCGCGAAGACGAGGAACGCGAACGCGGCGATCACTACGGGCATCAGGTTGGGACTGAGCAGCGTGGACAGCATCGCGCCGAGCTTGCGGGTGATCACTGGCAGGAACGTGCCGTCGACGACCTGGCCCACGAAGCGGCCGAGGTGGGTCTGGCCGGCCGGGGGACGCAGGTAGTCGAGATAGGCGATGGCCATCACCAGCAGGCCGCCCGCGACGCAGAAGGCGCCCAGCTTGACGATCGAGACCCGCCTGCCCGCCACGATCATCGCGGTGACCGCGATGCCCGGCACGAAGGCGATGACGCCGCCGAAGTCGCTGCCGACGCCGGGCCAGCCGTCGAGCAGCATCGCGAAGGCGCCGAGCGCGGCGACCAGGGTCACCGCGACGCCCTTGCGGCCGGTCCTGACCAGCCGGTCGGCGGCGGAGGTGGTGACGAGCAGCACGGCCGTGGCGAGCAGCGCGAACGGGATGTTCCCCAGGCCGTAGTAGCGGGCGCCGACCACGCCCGTGTAGCCCATCAGGCTGTTGAGCTGCAGGGGGGTGCCGGTCAGCAGGTCGCAGAGCAGCACGGCCGAGGTCACCGCGGCGATCACGGTCAGCGGTCCGAGCACGCCGCGCCGCCACGGCCCCGCGAGGGCCGCCACGGCGAGCGCCGCGGCGATCACGGCGACCGAGGCGAAGAGCGTCAGCGCGGGCTGCGCCGAACGGGCCCACGGCGTGAGGTTGACGAGGTAGGTCGAGACGGGGATCGCGGCGAGCAGGACGGCGGCGGCCCGTACGGCGGACAGCCCGTCACGGCGGCGCAGCAGCACGAACGCGATGACGTAGAAGAGCACCTGGAGCACGGCGAGCGTGGTGAAGAAGACGCCGGTCATGTCACGGATCGTCTGCCCGGCCACGTCGGCGGTGCGCAGGGCCTCGACGCGCTCGTCCAGGGTCGCGCCGGACGCGTGGGTCTCGACCGGCACGCCGATGACGGCCGGGGGAGCGGCCACCCCGGCCGTGGCCAAAATCGTGGCGGTGAGATCGGGCAGGATGATCATGTCGTCCCGGTGCGTGGAGCGGGCGCCGAGGGTCCCCGCCGCTCCGCCGCCCGGGGCGTGCAGCAGGGCGGCTCTGAGGTGGGGGACGGAACCGTGGTCGGAGAGCCCGGCGACCAGCACCGTCGCGGGGCCTAGCCGCGGCAGGACCGACCCGAGCCTCGCGTCGGCGGCCCGGGCCGCCTCCCGCCGGGCTCCGGCGGACAGGCTTTCTGCCGCGTCGGTCAGCCGGTCGCCGGTGATGTAGGGCGCGATGAGGTCGGGGATCTCCACGGCGACCACGTCGCCGCGCGACCACTCGGTGACCTCGGCCGGTGAGGCGGCGTAGACGTCCACCCTGCCCTGACGGTCGGCCAGGGCGAGCGCGGCTCCCGGGCCGACGGCCATCGTCGTGCGCCCGGCCGCGTGCAGGGCCTGCCCGAGCGCGCCCGCGTCACGCTGCCCCCGCACCTCCCACAGCCAGGAGAACGCGGGGATCGCCGCCCCCTCGCCGTCCTTCTCGGGGGTGGGCGCCATGCCGCATCCCCCGCCCACCGCAGACCGCACCCCGGCCGAGACCGTGAGCCACGCGTCGTACGGGCAGGTGTCCTTGCGCACGGCCCGCACGGACAGCGAGCCGAGGGCGGAGTCGCCGGCGAGCCGCCACAGGTTCGGGGTGCCGTCCGGGGTGACGTCGCTCCACATCAGTCCGGGGATGCCGACGAGCACCACCCGCTCCCCGGCGGACGCCCCGCCACTACCATGCGGCGCCGCCGCGGCTCCGGCGGACGCCGCCGGGGCGAGGACCAGGACCGACACGCCGAACACGACGGCGACGAGCGCGTGCTTCACCCACGTGCCTCTCACCGGACCCCCAGCCCCGAACATGATCTTGGGAAAACGTGCGACCACGTTATCGGACCCGCTGCTCCCGCGCAGCTATGACGCCGAACGCGCAGGGCTGGAGGACACGCCGGACCAGGGTCAGCCCGCCCGGGTCGCCGGGCTCTCGTTGCCGAGGCGGTCGACCGTGGTGACGTAGTAGGCGCCGGAGCCGCCGGCGGCGTACGACGGGGCGCCGGAGGCCGGCACGACCGCCACCAGGTTGCGCGCGTCCGCCGTCGCGCAGGTGGCGTCCTTGCCGCCCGTCACCCGGTAGACCGCGTACGCCTGCGCGCCCGGCTGGGCCTGCCACGTCAGCCTCCCGCCGGAGGCCTTCACCCCGCGAGGGGCGACGGGCGGCGTGGAACTCGCCCTGAGCACCGGCGGCAGCGCCGGGCGGGTGTAGTGGCTCTTCACGATCCGGTCGAGCACGCCGAGCGGGTTCTTCGCGAGTTGCGCGGCGCTGAAGTAGACGTCGCCCGAGATCTCCGGATACTCGCGGTTCAGCGTGAGGTGCGCGGGCAGCTCGCCCGGCCTGGTCCAGGCGGGGGTGTCGGCGGCCCCCACGCGGTAGAGGGCCTGCCCGATGTAGAGGTCGACGGCGGTGCCCTTCACCGCGTCGGCCCACCACTTGGCGAGCACCGAGTAGTCGGCCGCGGCGAACCCGCGGGGCCAGTAGAGCTGTGGCATCACGTAGTCGACCGAGCCCGCCTTGATCCACGCCTTGGCGTCCGCGTAGATCGAGTCGTAGGCCGACATGCCCTTGGTGGCCGAGCCCGCCGGGTCCTGGGCCTTATTGCGCCAGATGCCGAACGGGCTGATCCCGAACACGGTGTGCGGCTTGGCCGAGTGGACCGCCTGCGAGACCTGGGCGACCAGCTGGTTCACGTTGCGCCGCCGCCAGTCGGCGAGCGGCAGGCCCTTGCCGTACTTCTTGTACGCGGCCTGGTCGGCGAACCGCGTGCCCTGCCCGGGGTAGGGGTAGAAGTAGTCGTCGAAGTGGACGCCGTCGACGTCGTAGCGCTTGACGACGTCGGTCACGACCTTGGTCACCCAGTCGCGCACCTGCGGCAGGCCGGGGTTGTAGTACAGCTTGCCCTCGTGCCTGACGGTCCAGTCGGGGTGCAGCCGCGCCGGGTGCTGGGCGGGCAGCTTCGAGGAGGCCGAGTCGGCCGCCCGGTAGGGGTTGAACCACGCGTGGAACTGCAGGCCGCGCTTGTGGGCCTCCTCGACCAGGAACGGCAGCGGGTCCCAGCCCGGGTCCTGGCCCGCCGCGCCGGTGAGCCACTGGGACCACGGCTCGAGCGGCGAGCGGTAGATCGCGTCGGAGGCGGGCCGGACCTGGAAGAACACGGCGTTCAGGCGGCTCTTGACGGCGTTGTCGAGGATTTTCACGTATTCGGCCTTCTGCCGGTCGGGCGGCAGCCCCGGCTTCGACGGCCAGTCGAGATTGTGCACGGTGGCGACCCAGACGCCCCTCAGCTGGCGCTTGGGATATCGCGCGCTGACGGCGCAGGTGTCGGCGGCGGTGAGCGTCTCGGCCCTGGCCTGCTGCGCCTTCGGCGCCGTCGTACGGCCGGCCTTGCCCGCGGCGACCTTCTCGGCCTGGGCGTCGGGGCCGAACGTGTAGGCGGCCCCGACCGCGACCGCGGCGATGACGGTGGTCGCGATCAGCGGACGGATGACCTGTCCCCGGTCGGTCACGTGGCTACCCCTCTGATTTGCCAGTAAGTCCGGCCATAAGTCTTACATCGGCAAAAGAATGGTTTAGCCAGAAAAACGAAATGCACTTGTGATGCACGTGTGACGCGGGGCACCTAACGGGACTCCCCTTACGGCGGGAATGCGAAACCCGGCCACCGGAAAAGGCGCCGGTGAAGTGCGCGGACACGACGGAGCCCCGGCGGCGGGGAGGCGGGCCGCCGGGGCTCGGATCGGGCTACTGCTCGCCCGCCGCGGCGACCTTGTCGGCCAGGTGCGCGGGCAGGGGCTCGTACCGCAGGAAGGAACGGGTGAACGTGCCCGCCCCGTGGGACAGCGAGCGCAGGTCGATCGCGTACCGGGTGATCTCCAGTTGCGGCACCTCGGCGCGCACCAGCGTGCGGCCCGCGCCGACCGGCTCGGTGCCGAGCACCCGGCCACGGCGGGAGGACAGGTCGGACATCACGGCTCCGACGTAGTCGTCCGCCACGAGGACCGACACCTCGTCCACCGGTTCGAGCAGGTGCGTCGCCACCTTGGACGCGGCGTCCCTGAGCGCGAGCTGGCCGGCGATCTGGAAGGCCATGTCGGACGAGTCGACCGAGTGGGCCTTGCCGTCGTAGAGCGTGACGCGGACGTCGACCATCGGATAGCCGGCGACGACCCCGCGCTCCATCTGCGCCCGCACGCCCTTCTCCACGGACGGGATGAACTGTCTCGGGACCACCCCGCCGACGATCTTGTCGACGAACTCGAACCCGCCGCCCGACGGCAGCGGCTCGACCTCGACATGGCAGATCGCGTACTGGCCGTGGCCGCCGGTCTGCTTGACGTTGCGTCCCATGCCCTGCGCCTTGCCGGCGAACGTCTCCCGCAGCGGCACCCGCAGGTCGATCTTCTCGACCTCGACGCCGTGCCGTTTGGCCAGCCGGTCGAGCAGGACGTCGGCGTGCGCCTCGCCCATGCACCACAGCACGAGCTGGCGGGTCTCCGCGTTGTTCTCCAGCCGCAGGGTCGGGTCCTCCGCGACCAGGCGGCTCAGGGCCTGACTGAGCTTGTCCTCGTCGGCCTTCGACCTGGCCCTGATCGCCACCGGCAGGAGCGGCTCGGGCATTGTCCATGCCTCGACCAGCAGCGGGTCGTCCTTGTCGGACAGCGTGTCGCCCGTCTCGGTCCGCGACAGCTTGGCGACCGCGCAGATGTCCCCCGCGACGCACTTGCCCACGGTCCGCTGGAGCTTGCCCAGCGGCGACGACAGCGCGCCCACCCGCTCGTCGACGTCGTGGTCCTCGTGCCCGCGTTCGGCCAGGCCGTGGCCGGAGACGTGCACGGTCATGTCGGGCCGCAGGGTGCCGGAGAAGACCCGGACCAGGCTGATCCGCCCGACGTACGGGTCGCTCGTGGTCTTCACGACCTCGGCCACGAGCGGGCCGTCCGGGTCGGCGGTGATCTCCCGGCACGGCTTGCCGTCGATCCCGGTGATCTTCGGCAGCGTGTGCTCCAGCGGCGATGGGAAGCCCTGTGTGACGATCTCCAGGAGCTCCATAAGGCCGACGCCGGGAGCGGTGGCGAGGACCGGATAGAAGCCGGCCCGCGCGACCGCCTTCTCCAGGTCGTCGATCAGCACCTTGGTGTCGATCGTCTCGCCGGAGAGGTAGCGGTCCATGAGGGTCTCGTCCTCGCTCTCCTGGATGATCCCCTCGATGAGGTCGCCGCGGTACTGCTCGATGAGCGCGAGCTGGTCGTCGTCCGGCTCCAACTCGGTCCTGCCGCCGCCGCTGTAGTCGAACAGCCGCTGCGACAGCAGCCCGAGCAGCCCGGTGCCGTCCACCGGCAGGTAGAGCGGCGCCACGCCGTCGCCGAATGCGTCCTGGCAGGTGGCGAGGACCTCGTCGAAGTTGGCGCGCTGGTGGTCGATCTTGGTGATGACCACGGCGCGGGGCATCCGGACGAGCGCGCACTCCTCCCAGAGCATCCGGGTGAGCCCGTCCACTCCGTCGGCGGCGGAGACGACGAACAGCGCCGCGTCGGCCGCGCGCAGCCCGGCCCGCAGGTCGCCGACGAAGTCGGCGTACCCGGGGGTGTCCAGGAAGTTGATTTTGTAGCCGTTGTGTACGACGGGGGCGACCGACAGGTTGACCGAGCGCTGCTGGCGCATCTCGACCTCGTCGAAGTCGCTGACCGTGGTGCCGTCTTCGACCCGGCCGGAACGCTGGATGGTGCCCGTCTCCGCGAGCAGCGCCTCGACCAGCGTGGTCTTCCCGGCCCCTGAATGGCCGACCAGCACGACATTGCGCACCATGTCCGGCCGATCGGCCACGGGTGCCCTGCCCGCGGCCCCTGTTGTCGCGCCGGTTGATCTTTCGGCCACATCGCCTCCCGAATCTCGGAGCGGTCGGGATGGGCGCGTGGCACGCACCCCGCGCCGGCCGCTCGTGCCGTCGCTGTCCGCACCCGGGGGCTCGCCCTCTCACGACCACGTCCGTGCCCGCCGTGCGTCCTGCGGTACGGCGGGTTCACCTCCGTGACATCTCCGGGCGGTCCTGCGGGCGCGTGCTCTTCACCCTTTACCCATGTGGCGCATATCACAAGACTTTTCGGCGAATGCGCTTGCGAGGTGCGGCGGCGCCGGATGGCCTACGATCGGACGGCGATGTTGAACATCCTGCGCCCCGCCGTCACCCGAGTCATGACCCCCCTGGGGCGGGCCCTCGCCCGCCGCGGGATCTCGCCTGACGTGATCACAGCGATCGGCACGCTCGGCGTGGTGGCCTCGGCTCTCTTCTTCTACCCGCTCGGGCATCTGTTCGCGGGAACGCTCGTCATCACGTTCTTCGTGCTCGCCGACCTCCTGGACGGCGTGCTGGCCCGCATGACGGGCAATGGGAGCAAATGGGGCGCCTTCCTCGACTCCACGCTGGACCGTCTCGGCGACGCCTCCATCTTCTCCGGACTGATCCTCTACTTCGTCCTCAAGGACGATCCCGAGATCGTCCTGGCGGTGGTCGCGCTCTTCTGCCTCGCCGCGGGAGCATTGGTCTCCTACGTCAAGGCCAGGGCCGAGGGACTCGGCATGACCGCGAACGTCGGCATCGCCGAGCGGGGGGAGCGTCTCGTGGTCGTGCTCGTCGCGGCCGGGCTGTCCGGTCTCGGTGTGCCCTACATCCTGGCGGCCGGGCTCTGGCTGCTCGCCGCCGCCAGCGCCGTCACCGTGGTGCAGCGGATGGCGCACGTCTACAGACAGGCGGTGGACTGATGAAGGACACGGACGGCCCACCCCCGGGGCGGTCCGCGCGACCCGGCGCGGCGCCGCTCGCCGACCGGCTGGTCGCGGCGGCCTACACCGTCGGCTGGGCCGTGGTCCGGTACGTGCCGGAACGGCTGGCCGCGTGGTTCTTCCGGGTCCTCGCCGACTGGCTGTGGCGCAGGCGGGGCAAGTCCGTGCGCCGCCTGGAGGCCAACCTGGCCCGCGTCGTCGGCGGCGACCCCGGCGACCCCGCCGTGCGGGCCCTGAGCCGGGCCGGCATGCGCTCCTACTTCCGCTACTGGATGGAGTCGTTCCGCTTCACCGCCTACAGCCGCGAGCGCATCCTCGAAGACACCAGGGCCACCGGCGGCGAGCACATCTTCGACAACCTCGCCCGAGGCAGGGGAGTGGTGGTCGCGCTGCCCCACATGGGCAACTACGACCTCGCAGGCGCCTGGCTGGTGCACAAGGGCCACCCCTTCACCACCGTCCAGGAACGGTTGAAGCCAGAGTCGCTGTTCGAGCGCTTCGTCGCCTACCGCGGGCGGCTCGGCATGGAGGTGCTGCCGCTGACCGCCAAGGGCGGCGGCAGCGCGATGGCGTTCGGCACGCTCGCCAAGCGGCTGCGCCAGGGCAGGCCCGTCTGCCTGCCCGCCGAGCGCGACCTGACCGCCTCCGGCGTCGAGGTCGACTTCTTCGGCGCCAGGACGCGCATGGTCGCCGGGCCCGCGCTGCTGGCGATCCAGACGGGCGCCGCGCTGCTGCCCGCCGTGCTCTGGTTCGAGGGGAACGGCTGGGGCATCCGCATCCACGAGGAGATCCCCGTGCCGCCCGAAGGGACGCGGCAGGAGAAGGTCGCGGTGATGACCCAGGCCGTGGCGGAGGTGTTCGAGAAGGGCATCGCCGAGCACCCCGAGGACTGGCACATGCTCCAGCGCCTGTGGCTCGACGACCTCGAGCCCCGGCCTGGGGCCGGGTCGTGAACGTCGGCATCGTCTGCCCCTACACCTGGGAGGTTCCGGGGGGCGTGCAGGCGCACATCAGGGACCTCGCCGAGGCGCTCATCGACGACGGGCACAAGGTGTCGGTCATCGCCCCCGCCGCCGACGACGCCGAACTGCCGGCGTACGTGACCTCGGCGGGCCGTGCCGTGCCGGTGCCGTACAACGGCTCGGTCGCCCGCCTTGCCTTCGGCTTCCTGTCGGCGAACCGGGTGCGCAAGTGGATCAGGGAGGGCGGGTTCGACGTGCTGCACGTGCACGAGCCCGCCGTGCCGTCCCTCGGCGTGCTGGCCTGCTGGGTGGCGAGGGGGCCGATCGTGGCGACCTTCCACGCCTCCTACGCGCGGTCGCGGGCCATGTCCGTGGCGGCGCCGATGCTGCAGAGCGCGCTGGAGAAGATCACGGGCAGGATCGCGGTCTCCGACGCCGCCCGCAAGACGCTGGTGGAGCACCTGGGCGGCGACGCGGTGCTGATCCCGAACGGCGTCACGGTGCGCAGGTACGCCGAGGGCGAGCCGCTGCCCGGCTGGGGCCCGGACGGCGGCGTGATCGGCTTCCTCGGGCGGATGGACGAGCCGCGCAAGGGCCTGGCCGTGCTGCTCGAGGCGTTCGCGCTGCTCGCGCCGGAACGGCCGGGGCTGCGGCTGCTGATCGCCGGCCCCGGCGACCCGGACGAGGTGCTCGACCGGGTGCCCAAGCCGTACCGCGACAGGGTCGGGCTGCTCGGCATGGTCAGCGAGGCCGACAAGGTGCGCGCCTACCACTCCGTCGACGTCTTCTGCGCCCCCAACCTGGGCGGCGAGAGCTTCGGCATCGTGCTGACGGAGGCGATGTCGGCGGGCGCGCCGATCCTCGCCAGCGACATTCCCGCCTTCCGCCGCGTGCTGGGCGAGGGCCAGGCCGGGGCGCTGTTCACGACCGGGGACCCCGCCGCGCTGGCCCGGGAGGCGGCCAGGCTGCTCGACGACCCGGGGCGCCGCGCCAAGCTCTCGGACGAGGCCCGCCAGGCCGTGTGGAAGTACGACTGGTCGACGGTCGCGCGGGACGTCCTGCGCGTCTACGAGACCGTCACCCACGCGAGCGCGGGAGTCGTGGAGGACTCGCTGCCGTGACCACCACCGTCATCCTCGTGGCGGCCGTCGTCGTCGTGCTGTTCGCCGTCTACGTCTCCTGGCGGGCCGGGCGGCTCGACCGCCTCCACATCCGGCTGGAGACCGCGCAGGCGGCGCTCGACGCGGCGCTGCTGCGCCGCGCCGCGGTCTGCCTGGAGCTCGCCGGCTCGCGCATCCTCGACCCCGCGACCTCGCTGGTGCTCGCCGCGGCCGCCCACGAGGCCCGTACGGCGGGGCCCGACGAGCGTGAGCACGCCGAGAGCGACCTGTCGAGGACGCTGCGGGCGGTGGTCGACCAGGAGCGGTTCAGGGAGAAGCTGGCCGAGCATCCGGCGGGGACGGCGCTGCTGGAGGAGCTGGACACGGCGGTCGCCAAGGTCGTCTACTCGCGCCGGTTCTACAACAACGCCGCCGGCGTCACCCGTACGGCGCAGCGGCGCTGGCTGGCCCGCACGCTGCGGCTGGCCGGGCACACCGACCCGCCCCGGTTCTTCGACATCGACGACGAGCCGCCGGAGTCGCTCGCTACCGGTTAGTCGCTTTTTGTCGGGCATTTCACGTTAATCCCGGTAAGCTCATGCCGTTTCGTTGCCATGCTGGTCGGCGGTCCTCGTGGGCCAGTTCCGTCGTGCCTGGTGGCGGGGGCTTTCCACCGGGAGGAGCGGTACGGTGCGGGTGCGGGCAGGGATCGGCTTCACGCTGGCCATGGTGGTCGTCCTGACCGGAACCGCGTGTTCCGGCGACGACGGCCCGGCCGCCCAGTCCCAGGAAGAGAGCCCGGTGGCGTCGCCCTCGCCCACGCCGCCTCCAGAACACCCCTTCACCGGGCGCCCGGTCGCCGCCCGCAGGCCCGTACTCGCCGTGAAGATCGAGAACACGCACGCAGGCAAGCCGCAGATGGGCGTGCGCAGCGCCGACATCGTCTACGTCGAGCAGGTCGAGGGCGGGCTCACCCGGCTCATGGCGATCTTCTCGTCGAAGCTGCCCGCCCAGGTGGGGCCGGTCCGCAGCGCCCGCATCTCCGACCTGCACATCCTGCCGATGTTCGGCAAGCCCGCCCTGGCCTACTCCGGGGTGCAGACGAAGATGATCCCCTACGTCCAGAAGGCCTCGCTGTTCGACGTGTCCGACAGCCGCGTCCCCGCCGCGTACACCCGCGCCCCGGGCCGCGTCGCGCCGTACAACCTGGTCGGCAGCCCCAGGAAGCTCCTCGCCAAGGCGCCGCAGGCGAGCAAGGCGAAGGACATCGGCTTCGTCTTCTCCGACGAGCCGCCCGCGGGGGGCACGCCGCAGAAGAGCGTCACCGTGCGCTATCCGGCGGCGCGCTTCACGTTCGCCTGGTCGGCGGCGCAGAAGCGCTGGCTGGTCACCCAGGACGGCGAGAAGGACATGGCCGCGGAGGGCGGCCAGCAGGGCGCCCCCACGATCGTCATCCAGTGGGTGAAGACCGAGCGGTCGGAGTTCCACGACTTCACCGGCAGCTACACCCCGCTGGTGCACACGGTGGGCAAGGGCACCGGCGTCGTGCTCAGGGACGGCCAGGCCTACCGGGTCAAGTGGTCACGCGCCTCGGAGAAGGAGGGCACGTCCTACACCATGGCCGACGGCACGCCCATGCCGTTCGCCCGCGGCCAGGTCTGGGTGGTGCTCGCCTCGCGCAAGCCGGTCGCGCCGTGATGGACAAAAGGCTTGATCGACTTCACCGGCCGGGCCGGTCCGGGGCTGGACAGGCCAGCGCCTACCATGGAGATGAAATCCGTAGGCCCGCCGTCGTGAGGTAGCACCGTGTCCAGCAGCACCCCCGAAGTCAACGAGACCACCGCCGTCGGCACCGCCCGCGTGAAGCGTGGTATGGCCGAGATGCTCAAGGGCGGTGTCATCATGGACGTCGTCACCCCGGAGCAGGCCAAGATCGCCGAGGACGCCGGAGCCGTCGCAGTCATGGCGCTCGAGCGCGTCCCCGCCGACATCCGCGCCCAGGGCGGAGTGTCCCGGATGAGCGACCCCGACATGATCGAGGGCATCATCGGCGCCGTCTCCATCCCCGTGATGGCCAAGGCCAGGATCGGGCACTTCGTCGAGGCCCAGGTGCTCCAGGCGCTCGGCGTCGACTACATCGACGAGTCCGAGGTCCTGACCCCGGCCGACTACGCCAACCACATCGACAAGTGGCGGTTCACCGTCCCCTTCGTGTGCGGGGCCACCAACCTCGGCGAGGCGCTGCGCCGCATCACCGAGGGCGCCGCGATGATCCGCTCGAAGGGCGAGGCCGGCACCGGCGACGTCTCCAACGCCACCACCCACATGCGCAAGATCTGGGGTGAGATCAAGCGCCTCACCTCGCTGCCCGAGGACGAGCTGTACGTCGCGGCCAAGGAGCTGCAGGCGCCGTACGAGCTGGTGGCGGAGGTCGCCAAGAACGGCAAGCTGCCGGTGGTCCTGTTCACCGCGGGCGGCATCGCCACCCCGGCCGACGCCGCGATGATGATGCAGCTCGGCGCCGAGGGCGTGTTCGTCGGCTCCGGCATCTTCAAGTCCGGCGACCCCGCCAAGCGCGCCGCCGCCATCGTCAAGGCCACCACGTTCTACGACGACCCCGACGTGATCGCCAAGGTCTCGCGCGGCCTGGGTGAGGCCATGGTCGGCATCAACGTCGACGACATCCCCGTGCCGCACCGCCTCGCCGAGCGCGGCTGGTAGTCGCGCGGCCCCGCCCCGTCGTCGCCCCGCCGCGGGGCCCCGTTATCGTGACCAGCTATGACGACCGACGACACCGGCCGGCTCGCCGAAGACCTGTCACGTGAGCTGCGCCACGTCGTCATGCTGCTGCGCAGCACGACGGCGGGGCAGCCGGTCACCGCCCAGCAGTACTCCGTGCTCGGCTCCCTCGAGGGCGGCGCGCGCCGGATGACCGAGCTGGCCGAGGAGCACGGGGTGCAGCTCCCGACGATGAGCGTGCAGGTCAACCGCCTGGAGGAGGCCGGTCTCGTCACGCGGGGCACCGACGCGTCCGACGCGCGGGTGCGCACCGTCGAGCTGACCGGAGAGGGCCGCGACCGCCTCCGGGCCGTACGGCGGGCGCGGATCGCCTACCTGTCCGACCGGCTGGGCGCGCTGACGCCCGAGGAACGCTCGGCCATCGCCCGCGCCCTGCCCGCACTGGCGAAGCTGGGTCGCGCCTGACTCGTCGTTTGGGGCGCGCGAGACCGCGGCCATACCCTGAACACACAGTCACCACAGGAAGGGAAACCGTGACGCCCGCACCCAGGATCGGCGTGCTCGCCCTGCAGGGCGACGTGCGCGAGCACATCCGCGCGCTGGAGGAGTCGGGCGCGGCCGCCGTGCCGGTGCGCAGGCAGGAGGAGCTCGCCGCGGTGGACGCGCTGGTCGTCCCGGGCGGGGAGTCCACCACCATCTGGAAGCTCGCCACCGCGTTCGAGCTGCTGGAGCCGCTGCGCCTGCGGATCAAGGAGGGCATGCCCGCGTACGGCTCGTGCGCCGGCATGATCATGCTGGCCGACCGGATCGAGGGCGGCATCGAGGGCCAGGAGACGCTGGGCGGCATCGACATGGTGGTCCGCCGCAACGCCTTCGGCCGCCAGGTCGACTCGTTCGAGGCCGATCTCGACTTCGCCGGGC
Source organism: Microbispora sp. H11081 (assembly GCF_012999535.1). Taxonomy (GTDB): domain Bacteria; phylum Actinomycetota; class Actinomycetes; order Streptosporangiales; family Streptosporangiaceae; genus Microbispora. Next base: position 55,965 of record NZ_JABBWV010000008.1, on the reverse strand, counting down.
GCGGGACGATGAAGGCCGTCTTCATCCGCGCGCCCTGGGTCGAGTCCGTGGGACCCGATGTCGAGGTGCTGGGCCGCACCGAAGCTGGGGATAGGATCGTCGCGGTCCGTCAGGGGCCGCTGCTCGCGACGTCCTTCCATCCGGAGCTGACCGGCGACGCGCGGGTGCACTCGTATTTTGTCGAGATGGTGAGGGAGTTCTAGGCGATGTCCGGCCACTCCAAATGGGCGACGACGAAGCACAAGAAGGCGGCGCTGGACTCCAAGCGCGGCAAGCTTTTCGCCAAGCTCATCAAGAACATCGAGGTCGCGGCCAGGACAGGCGGCCCTGACCCGGACGGTAACCCCACGCTGTTCGACGCCATCACCAAGGCCAGGAAGAACTCGGTCCCGATCGACAACATCGAGCGGGCGCGCAAGCGCGGCGGCGGCCTGGAGGCCGGCGGCGCCGACTGGCAGACGATCATGTACGAGGGCTACGCCCCGGGCGGCGTGGCGGTCCTCATCGAGTGCCTCACCGACAACCGCAACCGCGCCGCGTCCGAGGTGCGCGTGGCGCTGACCCGCAACGGCGGCTCGCTCGCCGACCCGGGCTCGGTGTCGTACATGTTCAACCGCAAGGGCGTGGTGATCGTCCCTAAGGGCTCGCTGTCCGAGGACGACGTGCTCATGGCCGTGCTCGACGCGGGGGCCGAGGAGGTCAACGACCTCGGCGAGAACTTCGAGGTGGTCTCCGAGGCCTCCGACCTGGTCCCCGTGCGCAAGGCGCTGCAGGACGCCGGCATCGACTACGAGTCGGCGGAGATGAGCTTCGTCCCCACGCTCAACGTCCCCCTCGACGAGGACGGCGCCCGCAAGGTCTTCAAGCTCATCGACGCGCTCGAGGACAGCGACGACGTGCAGAACGTCTGGGCGAACTTCGACGTGAGCGACGACGTCATGGAGAAGGTCGAGGCCTGACGCCGTAGGCGGGGCCGGGGCCCCGCCCAGGGACCTCGCACAGGGACCTCGCACGGGGGCCTCGCACGGGGACCTCGCACGGGGGCCTCGCACGGGGCGGAGCCGTAGGCGGAAAACCGGTGGCAGCGGCAACCGGCGCCCGCATAGTTTGGCCTGCTGTGGAAATCCGTGATCTCACGAGCGACGACCTGGACGCCGTCCTCGACTCCCGCAGGCGTGCCTTCGGCCCGTTGTCAGGCGACAGCGCGCGAACGTGGCGCGAACTCGTCTCCCCGATGCTGCCCGAGGGCCGTTATCTGGGCGCCTTCGACGGCACCCGCCTCCTCGGCGCGGCCAGGATCAACCCGTACGTCCAGTGGTGGCACGGCCGCCCGCAGCCGATGGGCGGCGTGGCGGGGGTGACGGTGGCGCCGGAGGACCGCGGCAGGGGAGTGGGCCGTGCGCTCATGGAGGCCGTGATCGAGCGTTGCGCGGTGCTCGGCCAGGCGGTCTCCGCGCTCTACCCGGCCACCACGCCGCTGTACCGCAGCGTCGGCTACGAGCACGCGGGCGTGTTCCAGCGGATCACCGTGCCCACCGAGGCCCTGCGTACGGTGGGCGACCCGGGCGGCGCGGTCAAGCTGCGCAGGATGGGCCTGTCCGACGCGGCCGAACTGGTCGCCCTGATCGCCAGGGTGCACGCCGCCTCCCGCGCGAGCGGGCCGCTGTGCATGGACGAGCGGACCTGGCGCCTGTGGCTGGAGGACGACGACGACTTCTGCTACCTCGCCGAGGACGGGTTCGTCGTCTACCGGTGGAGGAACGGGGACATCGAGGTCGACAACCTGGTCGCGGGGTCGGAGGCGACGGCCAGGACCCTGTGGTCGATGGTCGGCAGCGCCTCGTCCGTCGCGAAGTCGGTGACCGCCTGCGTCGGCCCGGACGACCCGATGCTCTGGATGCTGCGGGAGCGGTCGAAGGACGAGGTCGCCCACACCCGGTGGATGTTCCGGCTGGTCGACCTGCCCGCCGCGGTCGAGGCGCGTGGCTTCCCCGCCGGCGTGTCCGTCGAGGTCCCCGTCGAGGTGACCGACTCCCACCGCCCCGGCAACACGGGCGAGTGGCTGCTGCGGGTGGACGGCGGCTCCGGCACCGCGACGCGCCTCGACGCCGCGCGGGGGGAGGGCTCCCGGCTCTCGATCGGCGGGATGTCCGCCCTGTTCGCCGGGGTCTCCACGGCCACGCTCCGCCGCGCCGGTCTGCTGGCGGGCGGCTCGCCCGAGGCCGACGACGCGCTGGACTCGGCCTTCGGCTGCGCCGCGTACATGATCGACTACTTCTGATCCGCCCGCGCCGCCGCTGATCGCGATAGAGTGACCGGCCGAACGTATGTTCGGCGCGGCGGCGGTGACGGTGGCGATGAGGTGCGGCGGCCGCGCCGGCGGGGACCAGGGAGGCGTGCCGGTGCGGTTGCCCCAGATGCGGGTGATGGGGGTGGACCCGGGGCTGACGCGGTGCGGTCTCGGCGCCGTGGAGGGCCGTCCCGGCGCCCCGCTGAGCCTGCTGTCCGTGGGAGTGGTCCGCACTCCGGCCGACGACGACATCGGGTCCCGGCTGGTCGTCATCGAGGCGGAGATCGAGCGGTGGCTCGACGAGATAAGGCCGGACGCGGTCGCCGTCGAGCGGGTCTTCGCCCAGCACAACCTCCGTACGGTCATGGGGACGGCCCAGGCGTCCGCCGTCGCGATCGTCTGCGCGGCCAGGCGGGGCCTGCCGGTCGCGCTGCACACGCCGAGCGAGGTCAAGGCCGCGATCACGGGCAACGGCAACGCCGACAAGAAACAGGTCGGCACGATGGTCACCCGGCTGCTGCGCCTCGACGCGATGCCGAAGCCCGCGGACGCCGCGGACGCGCTCGCCCTGGCCATCTGCCACGTCTGGCGCGGCGGCGTGCAGAACCGCCTGGCCGACGCCCTGGCCAGGGCCCGCAACGGCGGTGCGGGGCCCGCCGGCTCTGGTAGGACTGGGACGCCCGGCGACGTCGCGGCCGGGCGTACGGACCGGGGAGGGAGCACGCGGTGATCGCATCCGTTGCGGGGCAGGTGGCGGCCATCGGGGCCGACAGCGCCGTGGTCGAGGTGGGCGGGGTCGGGATGCTCGTCCACTGCGCCCCCGCGACCCTGGCCGGGCTGCGCGTCGGCGAGCCCGCCCGGCTGTCCACCTCGCTCGTCGTCCGCGAGGAGTCGCTCACGTTGTACGGCTTCGCCACCGACGACGAGCGCGGGGTCTTCGAACTGCTCCAGACGGCCAGCGGGGTCGGGCCGCGCCTGGCCCTGGCCATGCTGGCGGTCCACGCGCCCAACGCGCTGCGCGTCGCGGTGGCGAGCGCCGACATCAAGGCGCTGACGATGGTGCCGGGCATCGGCCAGAAGGGCGCCCAGCGCATCGTGCTCGAACTCAAGGACAAGCTCGGCGCCCCATCCGGGCCCGTCGAGGCCGCGCTGAACGGATCGGCCGCCGCGCCGGCCTGGCGCGAGCAGGTCCACTCCGGGCTGGTGGGGCTGGGCTACTCGTCCCGCGACGCCGACGAGGCGGTGGCGGCGGTGACCCCGGAGGCCGAGGCGGAGGTCGCGGCCGGTCGCGAGCCGCGGGTGGCCGTGCTGCTGCGGTCCGCCCTGCGCGCGCTGAGCACACGGTGACCGCGTGCCGGGCTGATGGTTCGATGAAATTTTCACCGGGAAGCGGACGGGTCCCGGCATGCCGAGCGGATGGTGTCGAGTGAGCGTCGAGCGGGATCTCGTGTCGCCGGAACCGGCGGGCGACGAGCGGGCGATCGAGGCCGCGCTGCGTCCCCGGCGGCTGGACGAGTTCATCGGGCAGGGCCGGGTGCGCGAGCAGCTCTCGCTGGTGCTGGAGAGCGCGCTGCGCCGCAACCGCCCGCCCGACCACGTCCTGATGAGCGGGGGCCCCGGGCTCGGCAAGACGACGCTCGCCATGATCATCGCCTCCGAGCTGGGCGCGCCGCTGCGGATGACCTCGGGTCCCGCGCTGGAGCGCGCGGGCGACCTCGCCGCGATCCTGTCCACGCTGGCCGAAGGCGAGGTCCTGTTCATCGACGAGATCCACCGGATGGCCCGCCCGGCCGAGGAGATGCTCTACCTCGCCATGGAGGACTTCCGGGTCGACATCGTCGTCGGCAAGGGCCCGGGCGCCACCTCGATCCCGCTCGACATCGCCCCGTTCACGCTGGTCGGGGCGACCACGCGGGCCGGGCTGCTGCCCGCGCCGCTGCGCGACAGGTTCGGCTTCACCGCCCACATGGACTTCTACGAGGTGGCCGAGCTGGAGCAGGTGCTGCGGCGCTCCGCCCGGCTGCTGTCGCTCGACCTGCCGGACGAGGGCGCCCATGAGATCGCCCGCCGCTCCCGGGGCACGCCCCGGATCGCCAACCGCCTGCTGCGGCGGGTGCGCGACTTCTCCGAGGTGCGCGCGGAAGGCGTCATCACCAGGGACGTCGCCAGGGCGGCGCTCAACCTGTACGAGGTTGACGCCGAAGGTCTGGACCGGCTCGACCGGGCCGTGCTCGACGCGTTGCTGCGCAAGTTCGGCGGCGGCCCGGTCGGCCTGTCGACCCTCGCGGTGGCCGTGGGGGAGGAGCCGGAGACCGTCGAGGTCGTGGCGGAGCCCTTCCTGGTGCGGCAGGGCCTGCTGGCCCGAACGCCGCGCGGCCGCGTCGCCACCGCGGCCGCCTGGGCGCACCTGGGCCTGGCCGCGCCTCCCGACGCCGTCGGCTGGGCCCCCTCGCCCACGCTCTTCGACGAGGAATGAGGGCACTCCCCCCGGCGCGGCGGGTAGAAGCGGAAACCGGGGCAAAGAGGTAACAGACCGATTGCGAAGCCCCTGAAACGGGAACTTTCCTGCCCGCCAAGCCGTGGGTTCGTTGCCGGGCTTCTGCGGGCTCGCATACACTGCGTGGCTTGACTGGCCGCTCACGCCGACACGAGAAAGCGTCGAGGTGGCCCGCGTGTGAAGCGCACAAGACCTCCGGCGTCAGGCCGGTTCATCACGTTACGGAAGGGTGGCCCCCGTGGGTAACAGCCCGCTTGGGACGTTCCTGCCACTGATCTTGCTGGTAGTGGTGTTCTACTTCCTCCTGATCCGCCCCCAGCGCAAGCGGCAGCAGGAGCAGATCCAGATGCAGAACTCCCTCACTCCGGGTGTCCGGGTGGTGACCACGACAGGATTGTTCGCGACGGTCGTCGCCCTGCAGGACGAGGACGTCGTGCTGGAGGTGGCCCCCGGTGTCGAGACCCGCTGGCTCAAGGCGGCGATCGGCAGGGTGGTCACTCCCGTTGACGACGTGACCGACGTGGAGGCCGAGGGGACCGTGACGGAGCGTACCGACACGGGGAACGGTGACGACACGAGCACCAAGCAGTCCTGAGTAGGCTGATCACAACCTTTCGACGAAAGAACTGACCTCCAGTGGCCCCACCGACCAGTAGCCAGAGCAAGCCAGGACGGACACTCCTGCTGCTCCTCGCGCTCATCCTCGTCATGGGAGCGACGGTCGCCCTCCAGAAGGCGTTCGTCCCCAAGTTCGGCCTCGACCTCGCGGGCGGCACCACGGTGACGCTCTCGCCGGTCACGGTGAACGGGCGGGCACCCTCGCAAGAGAGCCTCGACCGAGCCGTGACGATCATCCGGCAGCGCGTCAACGGCACCGGCATCTCCGACGCCCAGGTCGCGAAGTCGAACGACAACATCGTGATCCAGATTCCGGGCGCGGGCCGGGACGAGGCGCTCCGGCTGGTGTCGACCACCGCCGAACTGCGCATGCGGCAGGTGCTCGCGGTGGCCGCCGCGAGGACCCAGCCGGCGGAGGTGCCCACGGCGGCCCCCACGCCCGGCGGGTCGGCCACGGCGACCCCCGCGGCCTCGGCGAGCGACTCCACTCCGGCCAGGCAGAGCGCGGCCCCGACCGCCAACCCCTCTCCCGCCGGCCGCGTACTGTCGAAGGCGCTGACCGCGCCGACACCGGAGGCCGGCGCCGCGACGGGAGGGACGACCGAACGGAAGCAGGGCTCGGGAGCCAGGGCCAAGGAGTCGCCGACGGCCGCTCCGAGCCCCTCGGCGCCCGCCGCTCCGGAGGACGAAGGCGACCCACTCGCCGGTCAGGACACCAGCGGCATCGAGCCGGCGCTGCTGGAGGAGTTCCGCAAGATCGACTGCACCGCGAAGAACCGCGGCCAGGGCGCCATCGACGACCCGAACAAGCAGATCGTCGCCTGCAGCGACGACGGCACGGCCCGCTACATCCTGGACAAGGCCGCGGTGCAGGGCACCGAGATCAGCGGCGCGCAGGCGGGCACCGACCCGACCACCGGTGAGTGGATCGTCCAGGTCGACTTCAAGTCGAAGGGCGCGTCGCTCTTCTCCGACATCACCCGGCGCATCACCACCCTGCCCGCCCCGCGCAACCAGCTCGCCAACGTGCTGGACGGCGTCGTCATCGTCGCTCCGACGATCGAGGAGGCCATCCCCGGCGGCAGCGCCCGCATCTCCGGCAGCTTCACCCAGACGACCGCCACCGAGCTGGCCGACCAGCTCAAGTACGGCGCGCTGCCGCTCAAGTTCCAGCAGAGCTCGGTCGTGTCGGTCTCCTCGACCCTCGGCCAGGACCAGCTCAGGGGCGGCCTCATCTCCGGCGCGCTCGGCCTGATCATCGTCGTGCTCTACCTGCTGCTCTACTACCGCGGCCTCGGGCTCATCGGCGTGGCCAGCCTGGGCGTGGCCACCGCCGTCACGTACCTGACCGTGGACGTGATCAGCCACAACGCCGGCTTCCGGCTCTCGCTGCCGCACATCATCGGCCTCGTGGTCTCGATCGGCATCACCGCGGACTCGTTCATCGTCTACTTCGAACGCATCCGCGACGAGATCAAGGAGGGCCGCCGCACCCTGCGCTCGGCGGTCGAGGTGGCCTGGCGGCGTGCCCGGCGCACCATCCTGGTCGCCGACGCCGTCATGTTCATCGCCGCGGTGGTGCTCTACTTCCTCGCGGTCGGCGACGTGGCCGGCTTCGCGTTCGCGATGGGCCTGACCACGCTCATCGACATCGTGGTGGTGTTCCTGTTCACCAAGCCGCTGATGTCCATCGTGGCGCGGTTGCGGTTCTTCTCGAAGGGCCACAAGCTGTCCGGACTCGACGCGGAGCGCATGGGCCGCACCAGCCCCGCCGAGCAGACCCTGCAGGAGGCGTGATGCCGGGCGTGATCAGCCGCCTCTACCGCGGCGACATCAACATCGACTTCGTCGGCAAGCGCAAGGTCTGGTACGGCCTGTCGGTGGTGCTGCTGGCGGTCTCCATCCTGGGCCTGGTGCTGAACGGGCTGAACCTGGGCGTGGAGTTCCGCGGCGGCTCGGTGTTCGACTTCACCCGCACGCCGGGCTCCAGCATCGAGCAGGTGCGTGAGACCGTGGCGGACGCCGGAGCGCACCAGGTCATCGTGCAGCAGGCCGGCCCCAACTGGCGGGTCACCACCGAGAGCCTCAAGGGCGAGGAGGCGACCAAGGTCCAGGAGACGATCGCCCGGAAGTACGGCATCTCCGAGGAGCAGGTCAGCTCGCAGGTCATCGGCGCGACCTGGGGAGGCGAGGTCTCCCAGAAGGCATGGATCGGCCTCGTGGTCTTCATGATCGCGATCATGCTGTACCTGTCGGTGGCCTTCGAGTGGCGGATGGCCCTCGCGGCGATCGTCGCCCTCATCCACGACCTCGTGATCACCGCGGGCGTCTACGCCTGGTCGGGCTTCGAGGTCACCCCGGCGACCATGCTCGGCTTCCTCACGATCCTCGGCTACTCGCTGTACGACGCGGTCGTGGTGTTCGACATGATCAAGGAGGTCACGGGCAAGCTCGGCACGAGCGCGAAGATGACCTACACGCAGGCCGCCAACAACGCGCTCAGCCACACGCTGATCCGTTCGCTGAACACCTCGCTGGTGGCGATCCTGCCGGTCGCGGCGATCCTCTTCATCGGCACCACGCTGCTCGGCGCGGGCACGCTGAAGGACCTGTCGCTGGCCCTGTTCGTGGGCATGGTCGTCGGCACCTACTCGTCCCTGTGCGTGGCGACGCCGATCCTGGTGACGCTCAAGGAGCGGGAGCCCAAGTGGCAGGCGCTGGCACAGCGGGTGCACGCCAAGGAGCTCGCCGCCGCCAAGGCCGCCCGTACGGCCAAGGAGCCCGTCTCCGCCGGGACGCAGAACGTCACCGCGCAGGCCACGGACAAGCGCAAGAAGCGCTGACCGTCGCACGCGCCGCGGGCGCCCCCGGAACCCGCCCGGTTCCGGGGGCGCCTTCGCGTTTCTCGCGGCCCGCTCCCTGCTTGATCCCGGGCCCGTCCTGCGCCGTTCCCGGGCCGCTCTCCGGTCGCTCTCCGGTCGCTCTCCGGCCGCCGGAGGCCCGCTAGGGTGAGCGTCGTGACTGACTGGACAGCGCTCATCAGGGACGTCCCCGACTATCCCAAGCCGGGCATCCTCTTCAAGGACATCACCCCGCTCCTGGCGGACCACGCCGCCTTCACCCGGGTCGTGGCGGAGCTCGGGGACGGTCTTGAGTTCGACAAGGTGGTCGGCATCGAGGCCCGGGGCTTCATCCTCGCCGCGCCGGTGGCCTACCGCGGCGGCGCGGGGTTCGTGCCAGTGCGCAAAAAGGGCAAATTGCCCGCCGACACGTTCGAGGCGTCCTATGATCTCGAGTACGGCTCCGCCACGATCGAGGTGCACGCCGACGCGTTCGCCCCGGGCGACCGGGTCCTGGTCGTGGACGACGTCCTCGCCACGGGCGGCACGGCCCAGGCCGCCGTCGACCTCGTCAGGAGGACGGGCGCGGAGATCGTGGCCGTCTCCTTCCTGATGGAGCTGTCCTTCCTCTCCGGCCGCGACAGGCTGCCGGGCCTGGACGTACGCGCCCTGCTCACCGTCTGAGCGGGGAGGCCCGCCGGGGGAGGGGCATGTGGCCGAGAGTGCTGTGGCAGCACCGATACACTGTGGAATCTGGACTCGACGTGAGGAGTCTGTGTGCCCCGTGATGTGGTCGTGCCCGGCAGCGCGCGGGTCGATCGCGGAGTGATCTCCCGCGACGCCCCCGAGCCCGTCGCCGATGTGCCCCCCGACGAGGCGCATGACCCGGCGGCGAGTCCGGAGGACAGGCCGGCCACGGCCGCGCGACGAAGGCTCGTCCGCTTCGGGGGGCAGTGGGGTGCTATGAATCCGGTGTTGGAACCGCTCTTCAAGACGGTCCGTGCCACCCATCCCAAGGCCGACCTGCGGCTCATCGAGCGGGCGTACGACGTCGCGGCCTACCACCACCGCGACCAGAAGCGCAAGAGCGGCGACCCGTACATCACCCACCCGCTCGCGGTGGCGACGATCCTGGCCGAGCTGGGCACGGACGACGAGACGCTGTGCGCGGCCCTGCTGCACGACACAGTCGAGGACACCGCCTACAGCCTCGACGAGTTACGAGCCGACTTCGGCGACAACATCGCGTTGCTCGTCGACGGCGTGACCAAGCTCGACAAGGTGAAGTTCGGCGACGCTGCGCAGGCCGAGACGGTGCGCAAGATGGTCGTCGCGATGTCGCGTGACATCCGCGTGCTGGTGATCAAGCTGGCCGACCGGCTGCACAACATGCGGACCATGCGCTACATGCCCGAGCACAAGCGCCAGCAGAAGTCGCGGGAGACGCTGGAGATCTTCGCGCCGCTGGCCCACCGGCTCGGCATGAACACCATCAAGTGGGAGCTGGAGGACCTCGCGTTCGCCATGCTCTACCCCAAGCGGTACGACGAGATCGCCCGGATGGTGTCGGAGCGCGCGCCCCGCCGCGACCTGTTCCTGCACGAGGTCATCGAGAAGGTCTCCGCCGACCTGCGCGAGGCGAAGATCAAGGCGACCGTGCGCGGCCGGCCCAAGCACTACTACTCGATCTACCAGAAGATGATCGCCAAGGGCGTGGCCTTCGACGACATCTACGACCTGGTGGGCATCCGGGTGCTCGTCGACACGGTCCGTGACTGCTACGCCGCGCTCGGAACGATCCACGCCCAGTGGAAGCCGGTGCCCGGGCGGTTCAAGGACTACATCGCCATGCCCAAGTTCAACATGTACCAGTCGCTCCACACGACGGTCATGGGGCCAGAGGGCAAGGCCATCGAACTGCAGATCCGTACGCGGGCCATGCACAACCGCGCCGAGTACGGCGTGGCCGCGCACTGGAAGTACAAAGAGGAGACGATCGGGACGGGGCCCGGCAAGGTCAAGCAGGTCAACGACATGGCCTGGCTCCGTCAGCTGCTCGACTGGCAGAAGGAGACCTCCGACCCCGGCGAGTTCCTTGAGTCGCTGCGCTTCGACCTGTCGGTCTCCGAGGTGTTCGTCTTCACCCCGCGGGGCCAGGTGATCGCCCTGCCCGAGGGCGCCACCCCGGTCGACTTCGCGTACGCCGTGCACACCGAGGTCGGCCACCGATGTATCGGCGCGCGGGTGAACGGCAGGCTCGTGCCGCTGGAGTCCCGCCTGGGCAACGGCGACACCGTCGAGATCTTCACGTCGAAGTCGCCGGACGCGGGCCCGTCGAGGGACTGGCTCAAGTTCGTGAAGAGCGGCAGGGCCCGCAACAAGATCCGCCAGTGGTTCACCAAGGAACGCCGCGAGACCGCCATCGAGGCGGGCAAGGAGGCCATCGGGCGGGCCATGCGCAAGCAGGGCCTGCCCCTGCAGCGGCTGATGTCCGGCGAGGCGCTGCTGGCCCTGGCCAGGGACCTGCGCTACCCCGACGTGTCGGCGTTGTACGCGGCCGTCGGCGAGAGCCACCTCACGGCCCAGGCGGTCGTGGACAAGCTCGTACAGGCTCTGGGCGGCGTGGAGGGGGCCGAGGAGGACATCGCCGAGACGCAGGTCCCCACGCGGCTCAAGGGCCGTCTGAGGGCCAACTCGAACGCCGGCGTGATGGTCGCGGGCGATCCGGACGTGTGGGTGCGCCTGTCGCGTTGCTGCACCCCGGTGCCGGGGGATGAGATCGTCGGGTTCGTCACGCGGGGGCACGGGGTCTCTGTGCACCGCTCCAACTGCCCCAACGTGGAGCAGCTCAGCGCCCACCCCGACCGGCTGGTGGAGGTCGCCTGGTCGCCGGGGGACGACTCGGTCTTCCTCGTCGCCATCCAGGTGGAGGCGCTCGACCGGCCACGGCTGCTGTCCGACGTCACACGGACCTTGTCCGACCAGCACGTGAACATCCTGTCGGCGTCGGTGACGACGAGCCGCGACCGGGTGGCCATCAGCAAGTTCACGTTCGAGATGGGCGACCCGAAGCACCTCGGCCACGTGCTCAAGGCGGTACGCACCGTAGCGGGCGTCTACGACGTCTACCGCGTAACCAGCTAACCTCCCCCACCCCACCCCACGGGCGTGATCTTGTAGTTTGTTGCAGGGATGATGCCTGACCTGCGTCGACACCCTCCGTGATCTTGCAGTGTGCGCACCCATAGACCGGGTGAGCTGCGGAATCGCTATCCGTGATCTTGCACACGGTGGAGGTAACTCGCGGGCAAGACGCGCGGTGCAGCCTGCAAGGTCATGAAGGCCGTTCGAGCAGGCCGAGGCATGGGTAGGCCGGCTGCCTGCACGATCACGGACGGTGTCGGCCCGGTTCAGCCCTCTGGTGTGCGACAAACTGCAAGATCACGACCGGTGTCCGCCCAGCTCAACCCCTCGGCGTGCGACAAACTACAAGATCACGCCGAGGGGGAGAGGGGGGTTAGGAGAATTCGGCGAGGGTGCGCTCGGCCTCCTGGAGCCAGGAGAGACGGGCGGCCAGCGCCTCCTCCGCTTCCTTGACGTCCTTGTCCCGTCCGGCCTCCTGGGCCTTGGCCAGCCGGGTCTCCAGCTGGCCGATCGACTTGCGGAGCTGGTTGACCGTGTCCTGGGCGCGGGCCCTGGCCTCGGGGTTGGAGCGCTTCCACTCCGACTCCTCGGCCCTGCGGACCGCGTCGTCGACCTTGCGTAGCCCGCCCTCCAGGCGGTCGCGCTGGTCGCGCGGCACCGGGCCCGCGGCCTCCCAGCGCTCCAGGATGCCGCGCAGCGCCGCGCGGGCGGCACGGGCGTCGGTGACCGGCAGCAGCTTCTCGGCCTCGGTCAGCAGGCTCTCCTTCACCTCCGCGTTGGCGGCGAACGAGGCGTCCCGCTCGGCGAAGACCGCGGAGCGGGCCTGGAAGAACTGGTCCTGGGCGGCCTTGAAGCGCACCCACAGCTCGTCCTCGACCTCGCGGGAGGCGCGGCCCGCGGCCTTCCACTGGCGCATCAGCTCCCGGTAGGTGGCCGCGGTGGCGTTCCACTCCGTGGAGCCCGCCAGCGCCTCCGCCTCGCTCACAATGCGCTCCTTGGTGTCGCGCACCGCGTCGCGCTGCTGGTCGAGCGAGGAGAAGTACGCCTTGCGCCGCTTGGCGAAGGCCGTACGCGCCGTGGAGAGTCGCTTCCACAGCGCCGCCTCGGTGGCCCGGTCGACCCGCTCGGCGGCCTTCCACTCCTCGACGAGCTGACGGAGCCGCTCACCGCCGGTCTTCCAGTGCGTCGTCTCCTCGGCGATGCGCTCGGCCTCGGCGACGATGCGCTCCTTCACCTCGCGCGCGTGCGCCCTGGCCTGGTCGCGGGCGGCCCGCAGCTCCTCGCGCCGCTTGCCGACCAGCTCGGTCAGCGCCGTCAGCCGGTCCTGCAGCGACCCGAGGTCGCCGACCGCGTGCGCCTCGGCCACGGACTCCCGCAGCTTGGCGATGCTCGACTCGGCCTGGGCAGGCGCGAGGTCGGTGCCGCGGACCCGCTGCTCCAGGAGCTGCACCTGGCCCGCCAGCTCGTCGAACTTGCGGCGGTAGTAGGCCAGCGCTTCCTCCGGCTCGCCGGCCTGCCAGGACCCGACGGCCCGTTCTCCCTCAGCCGTACGCACGTAGACGGTGCCGTCCTCGTCTACCCGGCCCCACGGGTCGGTGCTCACCGTGTCCTCCCGCACTTGAATCAGCCTCCAGGGCTAGATGTGCCCTTGGTTGTATTACGTCAGCTCTTGCTGGTGATTGTCACGTCTTTGATGACCACAGGCTGCTTCGGGGCGCCAGTGCCGTCCCCGCCGGCGCTGGCGATGACACCCTTCTTGGCGACCTTGTCCACGATTTCGAGTCCTTTGGTCACCGTACCGAAGGGCGTGTAGTCGGGCGAAAGCCCGGTGTCCCCGAAGACGATGAAGAACTGGCTTCCGTTGGTGTTGGGACCGCTGTTGGCCATCGCGAGCACGCCGCGGGTGTACTTCGCGCCCGCCAGGTTCTCGTTGACGAACCGGTAGCCGGGCCCGCCCTGGCCGTCGGTCGGGTTCTGGCCGTCGGCCTTGGCCAGCGGGTCGCCGCACTGCAGGATCGGGAAGTCCGTGCCCATCCTGTGACACTTCGTGTTGTCGAAGAAGTCCTTGGACGCCAGGAACTTGAACGAGTTGACCGTGCAGGGCGCCTTCTCGCTGTCCAGCCGCGCGACGATGTCGCCGAGGCCGGTCTTGATGGTCATGGTCGCCGGGGCCGTGCTCACCTTCTCCGGCGGCATGCCGACGTTCTTGACCTGACCACTGCCCTCGTCGGCGACGTAGCCGCAGGTGCCCTTGGCCGGGTCGTACGGCGTGGGTTCCGCCACGGCGGGCTTGATGCTCGCCGACGGCTTCGCCGACGCCGTGGCGTCGTCGTCGCCGCGGCTCAGCAGGGTCGTGGCCGCCACGACGCCGCCGATCACCACCACCACGGCGGTGGTGGTGCCGATGATGGCGTTGCGCCGCACCTTCTGCTCGCGTTCCGCGCGTGCCTGCAGTTGCCGCTGGTAGTGCTCCCGGGCCAGCTGCTTCTGCCGGTCCTTGCCGGTGACCACTTCGACCTCCCGACTCGTCCTGTTTCCCTGGTCGTACGCCCGGACGCGTTCTCGCCGGCGCGTGCCCGCCACGTCCCGGATGTGCTCCGGGAAGGGCGGCCCGTTCTATAGCATCCGGCTCGACTGCTCCAAGAATGACTATTGAGGTGGGCGAATCGTATCGGCTGACGGGTATTGGTTCGCAGCCTGCCGACCCGCACCGGTACCCTTCGGTTACATTCGCTCGCGCAATCCTTGATTGATCCGTAGAGACGCAGAGGCCGCTTCCGTGCTCGTCGCCGGGTTCCCCGCAGGGTCGTTCCAGACCAACTGTTACGTCGTCGCTCCCGCGCCAGGCGAGGAGTGCGTGGTCATCGACCCAGGTCAGGACGCTGTCGAGGATCTCGACGCGCTGCTGCGCGAGCACCGGCTCAAGCCGGTCGCGGTGCTGCTCACCCACGGCCACATCGACCACGTGTGGTCGGTGGCGCCGGTGTGCGGCGCCCGCGACGTGCCCGCGTGGATCCACGCCGAGGACCGCGATCTGCTCTCCGATCCGGCGAAGGGGTTCCCGCCCCAGGCGGGCCAGATGTTCGGCGGGCTGAAACTTTCCGAGCCCGACGACGTGCGGGAGCTGGCCGACGGGGCCGTGCTGTCGTTGGCCGGGCTGGAGCTCACGGTCGACCACAGGCCTGGGCATACCAGGGGGTCGGTGACGTTCCGGGCGCCCGTCGAGGACTCCCAGGTCCTGTTCGCGGGCGACCTGCTGTTCGCCGGCTCCATCGGCCGTACCGACCTGCCCGGCGGCGACTACGCCGCCATGCTGCGCAGCCTCGCCAAGACGCTGACGCTGCCGGACGAGACCACGGTCCTGCCCGGCCACGGACCTCAGACGACCATCGGCCGCGAGCGCGCGACCAACCCGTTCCTCAGGGACGTCGCGCCGCACGCAGGCCCGACCAGGGGATTGTGATGACCTTTCAGGCGCCCAAGGGCACCTTCGACTGGATGCCTCCGCGTTCGGAGTGGGCACTCGCCGTACGGGACGCCCTGGCCGCGCCGGCCCGCCGCGCCGGCTACGGCTACGTCGAGACGCCTGCCTTCGAGGACACGGCGCTGTTCGCCCGCGGGGTCGGCGAGTCGACCGACATCGTCACCAAGGAGATGTACACGTTCACGAGCCGGGGCGGGCAGTCGCTGACGCTGCGTCCCGAGGGCACCGCGAGCGTGATGCGGGCCGTGCTCGAACACGGCCTGTACGGCGGGCCGCTGCCGATCAAGCTGTGGTACTCGGGCAGCTACTTCCGCTACGAGCGGGCTCAGGCGGGCCGCTACCGCCACTTCTCCCAGGTGGGGGCGGAGGCCCTGGGGGCCGAGGACCCGGCGCTCGACGCCGAGCTGATCGTCCTGGCGATGGACGGCTACGCCTCGCTGGGCCTGAGCGGCGTCCGGCTGCTGCTGAACTCGCTCGGCTGCAAGGAGTGCAGGCCGGCCTACCGCGCCGCGCTCCAGGACTTCCTGCGCGGCCTGGACCTCGACGAGGCCACCCGCAACCGCATCGAGATCAACCCGCTGCGCGTGCTCGACGACAAGCGTCCCGAGGTGCGCGCGCAGTTGGACGGCGCGCCGCTGGTGACCGACCACCTGTGCGGGGCCTGCAAGGCCTACCACGAGGAGGTCAGGGGCCTGCTGACGGCCGCCGGGGTGGCGTACGAGGACGACCCCCGGCTCGTGCGGGGCCTCGACTACTACACGCGCACGACGTTCGAGTTCCTGCACGACGGCCTCGGCGCGCAGTCCGCGGTCGGCGGAGGAGGGCGCTACGACGGGCTGAGCGAGCAGATCGGCGGCCCGGCGCTGCCCAGCGTGGGCTGGGCGCTCGGGGTGGACCGCACGGTGCTCGCGATGGAGGCCGAGGGCCTGCTCGCCGAGCGGCCCGGCGGCGTCGAGGTGTTCGCCGTGCCCCTCGGCGAGGAGGCCAGGCGGCGGGTGTTCCCGCTGGTGAGCGAGCTGCGCCGGGCCGGTCTCGCCGTCGACATGGCCTTCGGCGGCCGTGGCGTCAAGGGCGCGATGAAGGCCGCGGACCGCAGCGGCGCGCGGTACGCGCTCATCCTCGGCGACCGGGACATCGAGGCGGGAGCCGTGCAAGTGAAGGATCTGACCACAGCCGACCAGACCGCGGTTCCGCTCGCGGAGGTCGTCGCGTTCTTGAAGGGGAAACTCTCGTGATCCGCACCCACGAGGCAGGCACGCTCCGCAAGGAGCACGCGGGCCAGAAGGTGACGCTGGCCGGATGGGTGGCGCGCCGGCGCGACCACGGCGGCGTGGTCTTCATCGACCTGCGCGACGCCTCCGGCTCGGCCCAGGTGGTCTTCCGGGAGGAGGACCACGCCCACGACCTGCGCGCGGAGTACTGCGTGAAGGTCACAGGCGAGGTACGCCTGCGTCCGGCAGGCAACGAGAACCCCGATCTGCCCACGGGCGAGATCGAGGTCGTCGCCTCCGAGGTGGAGGTGCTGAGCGAGTCCGCGCCGCTGCCGTTCCCGATCGAGGGCAACGCGGGCGTGTCGGAGGAGGCGCGGCTCAAGTACCGCTACCTCGACATCCGCCGCCAGAAGATCGCCGACGCGCTGCGCATCCGCTCGCAGGCGACCTACCTCGCCAACGAGGTCATGCGCGAGCGGGGGTTCGTCTACGTCGAGACCCCGAACCTGACCCGTTCGACGCCCGAGGGCGCCCGTGACTTCCTGGTGCCGGTACGGCTCCAGCCGGGCAGCTGGTACGCGCTGCCGCAGTCGCCGCAGCTGTTCAAGCAGCTGCTCATGGTCTCCGGCCTGGAGCGCTACTACCAGCTCGCACGGTGTTTCCGCGACGAGGACCTGCGGGCCGACCGGCAGCCTGAGTTCACCCAGATCGACATCGAGATGTCGTTCGTGGACCAGGACGACGTCATCGAGCTGGGCGAGGCGCTCATCGGCCGGATCTGGAAGGAGACGATCGGCTACGAGCTGCCCGCGCCGCTGCCCCGGATGACGTACGCCGAGGCGATGGCCCGCTACGGCTCCGACAAGCCGGACCTGCGCTTCGGCGTCGAGCTGACCGACCTCACGGACTACTTCTCCGGCACCTCGTTCCGCGTCTTCCAGGCGCCGTACGTGGGCGCGGTGGTGATGCCGGGCGGCGCCTCGCAGACCCGCAGGGAGCTCGACGCCTGGCAGGACTGGGCCAAGTCGCGCGGCGCGCGCGGCCTGGCGTACGTGCTGATCCAGGAGGACGGCACGCTGGGCGGCCCGGTGGCCAAGAACCTGTCGGAGACCGAGCTGGCCGGTCTCGCGGGGAAGACCGGCGCCAAGCCCGGCGACGCGATCTTCTTCGCGGCCGGCGCGCCCGCGGCCTCCCGCGACCTGCTCGGCGCGGCCCGCCTGGAGATCGGCCGCCGCTGCGACCTGATCGACGAGTCGCAGTGGTCGTTCCTGTGGATCGTCGACGCCCCGATGTTCGAGGAGGACGGCGAGGGCGGCTGGACCCCGGTCCACCACCCGTTCACCTCGCCCAAGCCCGAGTGGGCCGACAACTTCCAGGACCACCCCGGTGAGGCCCTGGCGTACGCGTACGACATGGTCTGCAACGGCATGGAGATCGGCGGCGGCTCGATCCGTATCCACCGCGCGGAGATGCAGCAGCGCGTGTTCGACGTGCTCGGCATCTCCAAGGAGGAGGCGGAGAGCAAGTTCGGCTGGCTGCTGGAGGCGTTCAAGTACGGCCCGCCGCCGCACGGAGGCATCGCCTACGGCTGGGACCGCGTCTGCATGCTGCTGGCGGGCGGCGAGTCGATCCGGGACGTGATCGCGTTCCCGAAGACGGCCTCGGGCTTCGACCCGCTGAGCGGTGCGCCGACCCCGATCAGCCCGGAGCAGCGCAAGGAGGCCGGCGTGGACGCGGTGGCGAAGGCCGGCAAGCCCGAGCCCGCCACGCAGGCCGCGCAGGCCACGCAGGAGTAGAGCGGGACTCAGCCTGCCGCATGCGGCCCGGCCCGCTCGCGGCGGGCGCGAGCCCTGCGTAGGAGCGGGGGCCGGGCCGGCCCCCGCACGAGAACGGAAACGGCCCCCGGCGACACTGTCGCCGGGGGCCGTCGCAGGCCGGGGGGCCGTCAGACGATGGCCACGTCCTTGATGACGACCTTCTTCTTCGGGGCGTTGGAGCCCTCGCCCCGCACGTCGGCGGTGGGGTCGCCGCCGAACGGGATGATGCCGCCCCTGGCGATCTTGTCGATGACGTTCATGCCCTTGCTCACGACACCGATCATCGTGAAGGCGGCGCCCGAGGCGGTGAGCTGGGTGTTCTCGTCGGTGAACGAGATGAAGAACTGGCTGCCGTTGGAGTTGGCGTCCTCCGTGGCCTGGGCGAGTCCGACCGTGCCGCGGCTGAGCGGCAGCCCGCCGAGGTTCTCGTCGTCGAACACGTAGCCGGGCCCGCCCGCGCCGTCCTGCGCGCGCGTGCCGTCGCCCTTGGCCAGGGGGTCGCCGCACTGCAGCATGCCGAGGCCGACGGTCTCCACCGTCGCGAGGCGGTGGCAGACGGTGTTGTCGTAGAAGTTCTTGCTCGCCAGGAACGCGAGCGAGTTCACCGCGCACGGCACGTCCTTGGTGGCCAGGTCGATGACGATCTCACCCTGGTTGGTCGAGATGATCATCTGCTTGGCCAGGATGACCTTCCTGGTCAGCTTGCTCGGCGGCGTGCCCACGAACTTCGTCGGGCTGCCCGACTCGTCCTTGCGGTAGGCGCAGCTGACCTGCCGCAGGTCGGTGGGCTTGGCCGTCGGCGCGTCCGGCTCCAGGGTGGTCTCGGTGACGGTGGGAGCGTCCGAGGGGGTTTCCGAAGGGCTCGCCGATGCCGACGCCGTGGCCTTGGCGTCGGTGGTCGTGCCGTCACTGCAGGCCACCAGGCCGCCCGCCAGCGCGAGGAGCCCGAGGCCGGCGCCGAGGGTGTTCCTCAGGCGGCCACGTGCAGTGGTCGCGCGCCCGGCCGTGCTCACGCGCGGAGCGGGTTGCTTCTGCCGATCAGTGTCGGTCACCGCTATATTCCCTTTCCCCATTTGTTACGACTGGTCCGCCACTCTATCCGTGATCCCGTCGGCTTCGTGTAAAGCAGGCGTCCCTTGGGTATCACAACGGTTTGTGCCGGTTGCGCTCATCTTGCTCTCAGGTCTCCCTGGGAACCTCCTGCCGATCGAATCCGTATAGCGGGGGCGGCCCGCCGACCGCGCCCACGGTTGCCGTCACAGGAGCGATGCACGATGTTCGACCAGGTCTTCGGACTCCCGGCCCATGCTCTGATCGTCCACGCCGCGGTGATCTTCGTACCGCTGCTCGCGGCGCTTTCCGTCGCCTACGCCGCGCTGCCCCGCTTCCGGCACAAGCTCGACTGGGCCCTGGTCGCGACCGCGGTGGTGGCCCTCGGGGCGGCGTTCACGGCCAAGGAGAGCGGGGAGGCGCTGGAGCAACGGATGTTCCAGGGACGGCCATCCAGCGCGATCGAGGTCCACTCCGGGCTCGCCGACGTCCTCGTGCCGGTGACCGCGCTCCTGACCGTCGTGTCCCTGGTCATGGTGTGGCTCACCCGGAGCCGCCGAGCGCCGCACGGCTCGGGCGCCCGGGCCGGCGTGCTGGTCGTGTCCGCCGCCGCTGTGGTCCTCGCCGCCGTCGCCGGCTACTACGCCGTACGGACCGGGCACACTGGCGCGACGGCCGTGTGGGGCGGCTGACGGTAATGTCGGCGTCGTGGAGAGCCTGTTCGACTCGGCCGCGGAGGAGGCGCATCGGGGCCAGGAACCGCTGGCCGTGCGCATGCGCCCGCGCTCGCTGGACGAGGTGATCGGCCAGCGGCACCTGCTGGGACCCGGCACGCCGCTGCGCCGTCTGGTGGAGAGCGACGCCCCGATGTCGCTGTTCCTGTGGGGGCCGCCGGGCACCGGCAAGACCACGCTGGCGTACGTCGTGGCGGGGGCCACCAAACGGAGGTTCGTCGAGATCTCCGCCGTCTCCGCGGGGGTCAAGGACGTGCGGGCGGCCATCGACCAGGCCCGCCGCGACCTCGGCATGTCCGGCAGGCAGACCGTGCTGTTCGTGGACGAGGTCCACCGGTTCAACAAGGCGCAGCAGGACGCGCTGCTGCCCGCCGTGGAGAACCGCTGGGTCACGTTCATCGGCGCGACCACGGAGAACCCGTTCTTCTCGGTCATCTCCCCGCTGCTGTCCCGCTCGCTGCTGCTCACGCTCGAACCGCTGGCC
Organism: Microbispora sp. H11081; assembly: GCF_012999535.1. Classification (GTDB taxonomy): domain Bacteria; phylum Actinomycetota; class Actinomycetes; order Streptosporangiales; family Streptosporangiaceae; genus Microbispora. The sequence continues at coordinate 35,796 of NZ_JABBWV010000008.1, read as the reverse complement.
GAGGACGACGTGCGCGCCGTACTGGAACGCGCGGTCGCCGACCCGCGCGGCCTCGGCGGGAGCGTCACGCTGCACCCCGACGCGCTCGACCAGCTCGTACGGCTCGCCGGCGGCGACGCGCGGCGCTCGCTGACCTACCTGGAGGCGGCGGCGATGCTGACCGCCGGGGCCGGAGCCGAGGTCACGGTCGAGGTGCTGGAGAAGGCCGTCGACAAGGCGGCCGTGCGCTACGACCGGCAGGGCGACCAGCACTACGACGTGGTCAGCGCGTTCATCAAGAGCATGCGGGGCTCGGACGCCGACGCCGCGCTGCACTACCTCGCCCGGATGGTGGAGGCGGGGGAGGACCCGCGGTTCATCGCCCGCCGGATCGTGATCTTCGCCAGTGAGGACGTCGGCATGGCCGACCCCACGTGCCTGCAGGTCGCGGTGGCGGCGGCGCAGGCCGTGGAGTTCATCGGCTTGCCCGAGGGCAGGATCAACCTCGCCCAGGCCGTCATCCACTGCGCGCTGGCGCCCAAGTCCAACGCGGTCGTGAAGGCGATCGGCGCGGCCGGCGACGACGTGCGCCGCGGCATGATCGGGCGGGTCCCCGGCCACCTGCGCGACGCCCACTACGCGGGCGCGAAGAAGCTCGGCCACGGCAAGGGCTACCAGTACCCGCACGACTTCGAGCACGGCCTCGTCCGCCAGGACTACGCGCCGGAGGAGCTGCGGGACCGCCGCTACTACGAGCCGACCACGCACGGCGCGGAGGCGCGGTTCGCCGAGCGCTGGGCGAAGATCCGGAGCTTCCTGCGCGGAGGCTGACCACCGCCGGCGGCAGGGGAGGAGCGGTCCGGTGTGTGTGGTGCGGAACGGCGGGCAGGTCGTTCGCGATAAGGTCTTGCCATTCCAGCTCCGTTGATCTAGGGAGATCGGCACATGCTTACCGCGGGAGAGCTGGCGGGCCTCGTGATCGCCATATTCTGGGTGGTCCTGGTCTGCTTCCTGGTCGTCGTGCTGGTCAGGCTGGCCAGGCTGCTGACCGAGACCCGCAGGTCGCTGGCCGAGCTGAGCGAGCGCATCGCCCCTCTCCTCGACGACATGAGCCAGACGGTCTCCGAGACCAACCGGCGACTGGCGGCGGCCGAGGAGATCACGGACAACATGCGGGACGTCAGCGGCAACATGGTGAGGATCACCGGGGTGGCGTCCACGCTGGTCGCCGGTCCCGTGCTCAAGATCTCCGCATTCCGCGACGGCATCCGCCTGGCGCTGGCCCGGCGCGGCGCCCGTGGGGTCCCGGCCCGCAGGACCGCCCGCGGCGGCCGCCGCACCGGTCCTCGCACCGCCGACAGGATCAACGAGCGGCACGCCGCCGAGCGGGCCCCGGAGCGCAGGGCGATCGGGAGAGGACGCGGATGATCCGGCGGCTCTTCTACATGTCCCTGGGCGCGTTCGCGGCCGTCTGGACCATGCGTAAGCTTCAGTCGTTGCGGCCCGACCACGTCGCACGGCGCACCGCCGGCCGCGCCGCGTCCCTCGCCGACCAGGTCAGGGACTTCGCCGGCGACGTGCGCCGCCTGTCGGCGAGCAGGGAAACCGAGTTGCGCGCCGAGTTCGGGCTGGACACGGTTGATGGAACCACCACAGGCAAGAACAGAATCTACGACGTAAAGGACGGCCGCTGAAATGGAGTCGGCAGAGATCGCACGCCGCTTCCTGCGCTTCTTCGAGGAGCGCGGGCACACAGTAGTGCCCTCGGCCAGCCTGGTCGCCGAGGACCCGACACTGCTTCTGGTGAACGCGGGGATGGTCCCGTTCAAGCCCTACTTCCTGGCGCAGCAGACGCCTCCGTACCGGCGGGCGACCAGCGCGCAGAAGGTCATGCGGACCCTCGACATCGACGAGGTGGGCAAGACCACCAGGCACGCCAGCTTCTTCCAGATGCTCGGCAACTTCTCCTTCGGCGACTACTTCAAGGAGCAGGCGATCCCGTTCGCCTGGGAGCTGCTGACGCGGCCCGAGTCCGACGGCGGCTTCGGCTTCCCCGAGGACCGGCTGTGGGCGACGGTCTACCTGGACGACGACGAGGCCCAGGGCATCTGGCACCGCAAGGTGGGGCTGCCGCTCGACCGGATCCAGCGCCGTGACCTCGCGGACAACTACTGGCACATGGGCGTCCCCGGGCCTGGCGGCCCGTGCTCGGAGATCTACTACGACCGCGGCCCCGAGTACGGCCGCGAGGGCGGGCCCATCGCCGACGAGAACCGCTACCTCGAGGTGTGGAACCTCGTCTTCATGCAGTTCCAGCTCAGCCAGGTCCGCAGCAAGATCGACTTCGACGTGGCGGGCGAGCTGCCGGCCAAGAACATCGACACCGGCATGGGCCTGGAGCGCATGGCGGCCATCCTGCAGGGCGTCGACAACATCTACGAGATCGACACGACGTACAAGATCCTCGACACGGCTGCCGAGCTGACCCGGTCGCGCTACGGGCGCGACAAGCGCGCCGACGTCTCGCTGCGGGTGGTGGCCGACCACATGCGGGCGGGCGTCATGCTCGTCGGCGACGGCGTGCTCCCGTCCAACGAGGGCCGCGGCTACGTGCTGCGCCGCATGCTGCGCCGGGCGATCCGCAACCTCCGCCTGCTCGGCGCGGGCGAGGAGCGGCACCTGCACGCGCTCACCGCCGTGACCATCGACGTGATGGGCCAGCAGTACCCGGAGCTCAGGGCCGACGCCGCCAACATCCACACGGTCATCGACGCCGAGGAGGCGTCGTTCATCGGCACGCTCAGGACCGGCACGGCGATCTTCGACGTCGCGGTGGAGGAGACCAAGCGCAAGGGCGCCACGACGCTCGCCGGCGACCAGGCGTTCCAGCTCCACGACACCTACGGCTTCCCCATCGACCTCACTCTGGAGATGGCCGCCGAGCAGGGCCTCCAGGTGGACGAGGAGGGCTTCCGCCGGCTCATGAAGGAGCAGCGGGACCGGGCCAAGGCCGACGCCGCGGCGAAGAAGACCGGCAACGCCGACATCTCGGTGTTCACCGGCATCCTGGAGAAGGCCGGGAAGGTGGACTTCCTCGGCTACGACCACACCACCGCCGAGGGGTCGGTCATCGGCCTGCTCGTCGACGGCGCGTCCGTGCCCGCGGCCGGCGCGGGGACCACGATCGAGGTCGTGCTCGACCGCACCCCGTTCTACGCCGAGGGCGGCGGCCAGCTCTCCGACCAGGGCGTGATCCGCACCGGCGGCGCGGAGATCGACATCGTGGACGTCCAGTCGCCGGTGCCCGGCCTGGTCGTGCACCGGGGCAAGGTGCGCACCGGCGAGGTGCGCGTCGGCGACCAGGCGCAGGCCGACATCGACCTGGAGCGGCGCCGGGCGATCTCCCGCAGCCACACCGCGACCCACCTGGTGCACCGCGGGTTCCGCAACGCGCTCGGCGAGTCGGCGGCCCAGGCGGGCTCGGAGAACTCCCCTGGACGCTTCCGCTTCGACTTCACCGCGGCCGGGGCCGTCTCCCCGTCGATGCTGCGCGACGTCGAGGACGAGGTGAACGCCGTCCTGATCGACGACCTCAAGGTCAACGCCTACTACACCAGCCAGGCGCAGGCCCGCGCGATGGGCGCGCTCGCGCTGTTCGGCGAGAAGTACGGCGACGAGGTGCGGGTGGTCGAGGTCGGCGACTACTCCCGCGAGCTGTGCGGCGGCACCCACGTGGCGAGCTCCGGCCAGCTCGGCCTGGTCAAGGTGCTGGGCGAGTCGTCCATCGGCGCGGGGGTCCGCCGCGTGGAGGCGCTCGTCGGTCTCGACGCGTTCCGGTTCCTGGCCAGGGAGAGCGTGCTGGTCGCCCAGCTCAGCGAGCAGCTGAAGACCCGTCGCGAGGAGCTGCCCGAGCGCATCGAGGGCATCGTCACCCGGCTGCGGGCGGCGGAGAAGGAGTTGGAGAAGCTGCGCTCGGCCCAGGTGCTCGCGGTGGCCGGCGAGCTCGCCGCGCAGGCGGGTGACGTCCAGGGCGTCTCCGTGGTGACGCACCGCGCGCCTGATGGCACCTCCGCCGATGACCTGCGTAAACTCGCCCTCGATGTGCGCGGCAGGTTCCCTGGCGACCGCGCCGCGGTCGTCGTCGTCACCGGCGTCCCCTCCGACCGACCGGTCGTCGTAGCCGCGGTCAACGAGGCGGGACGCGCGCGTGGCCTGAAGGCGGGCCGGCTCGTCGGCGTCGCCGCCAAGGCACTCGGGGGTGGCGGTGGCGGCAAGGACGACGTGGCCCAGGGCGGCGGCACTCGGCCGGAGGCGATCGGCGACGCGCTTCGCGCGGTCGAGGAGGCCATCTCCTCCGCGGTGGTGTGAGCGGCCGATGAGGCACGGCGTCAGGATCGGGGTCGACGTCGGCTCCGTCCGCATCGGCGTGGCCCGCAGCGACCCTTCCGGTCTGCTGGCCACGCCCGTGGAGACCGTACGCCGCGGCAGGGGCGACCTGGCGAGGATCGCGGAGATCGCCGCCGAGCACGAGGCGGTCGAGATCGTGGTCGGCCTGCCCACGTCGTTGTCGGGCAGGGAGAGCCACGCCGCCCAGGTGGCGCGGGCCTTCGCCGCGCGACTGGCGGCCGAGGTGGCTCCGATCCCGATCCGGCTCGTGGACGAGCGGCTCACCACGGTCAGCGCCCAGCAGGACCTCCGCTCCAGCGGCGTGAAGGGACGCGCCCAGCGCGGCGTGATCGACCAGGCGGCGGCCGTCGTGCTGCTGCAGGCCGCGCTCGACGGCGAACGCGCCACCGGCAATCCCCCCGGAAGACCTCTCGAACCACCGCGGCCCGGCGCCGGGCCCGGTGAGGAAGCGAGCGGCGGGACCGCACGGTGAGGCGGGCCACGGCGGTCGTGGCCGGGGCGCTCGCCCTGGTCACGGCGGTGGTGGCGTACGGCGTGCACGAGATCGTGGGGCAGCCGGCCGAGGCGCCCGACTACTCGGGCGCCGGGTCGGGGACGGTCACCATCGAGATCACGCCGGGCGCCAGCGCCGGCGAGATCGGCAGGACGCTGGCGGACGCCGGCGTGGTGGCCAGCGCCCAGTCGTTCGTCGAGCAGGTGATCACGCGCTCCAAGGAGAGCAGCCTGCACCCGGGACGCTACGTGCTGCGGCGCCGCATGGCCGCGGCCGGCGCGCTCGACCTGCTGCTCACGCCCGCCAGCAAGGTCGTGCGCAAGGTCACCGTGCCTGAAGGGCTGCGCATGAGGGAGGTGCTGCGCACTCTCTCAGCCGGGACGGGCATCCCCGTGAAGGACTTCACCGAGGCCGTCGCCGAGCCGGGGCGGCTGCGCCTGCCCGCGTACGCGGAGGGGGCGGCCGAGGGCTTCCTGTTCCCCGCGACGTACGAGGTCGAGCCGGGGATGACCGCCGTCGACATGCTCAGGAAGATGGTGGCCCGCTTCCGCGTCGCCGCGCGCGAGGTGAGGCTGGAGGAACTGGCGCCGCGCGTGCGGCTCACGCCCAAGCAGGCGGTGACGGTGGCGAGCATCATCCAGGCCGAGGGCGGCGTCCCCGCCGACTACCCCAAGATCGCCGCGGTGGTGTACAACCGTCTCGCGCGCGGCGCGAAGCTGGAGATGGACAGCACGGTCAACTACGCGCTCGACCGCCACACCCTCAAGGTCAGCGTGGAGGACACGCGGGTCGACTCGCCGTACAACACCTACGCGCGGACGGGCCTGCCGCCGGGGCCCATCGGCAACCCGGGGGAGAGCGCGCTCGCCGCGGCCCTCCATCCCGCCGAGGGCAGGTGGTATTGGTTCGTCACCACTGATCCTCGTCGTAAAATCACCAAATTCACTGACAAAGAGGCGGAGTTCCGTAAATATCGGGAGGAGCTGAACAGGTATCTCGGGACGAACTGATCGCCTCCCAGGCGTCCGCGCGGCACGTCACGCGGGGTCCGGAGCGCGTCCGGTGCGTCCGCACGGCCCCGCCGCCCCCGGGCGGGGCTCCCGAACATCGGGAACGCCCCCGCAGGACCCCCCCTGCCCCGAACCCCCCTCGGTTTGGCACACTCGCTTGACGGGAGGCCTCTCGTACCGAGAGATTGGCCAGCGCAACTATGAATGATCTGGACATGGACTTCCTTCTCGGCGCCGAGGACGACGACGGTTCTCCCCGGCGCCGGTCCGCTGGCAGCCGCTCGCAGCAGCGGCGCAGCCGCAGGCGCCGCAAGAAGCAGCGGCGCAAGGGCAGGGTCGCCACGCTGTTCGCCGTCGCGATCATCATTGGAATCCTCGGCGGCCTCGGCTACTTCGGGTTCACCTGGGCGCGCGGCGTGATGATCCCCAAGGACTACGCGGGGGAGGGCCGCGGGGAGGTCGTCGTCGAGATCGAGGAAGGCGCCAGCGCCACCGACGTCGCCCAGATGCTGGAGGACAAGGGCGTCGTGGCCAGCGCGCGGGCCTTCGTCAACGCCATCGGCGCCGCGGGCAAGAGCTCCTCGCTCCAGCCGGGCCAGTACGAGATGCGCAAGGGCATGTCCGCCGCGTCGGCCGTGGGCCTGCTCGACCCCGCCAAGCGGATACTCAACCGGCTGGTCATCCGCGAGGGGCTGCGGCTGAGTAAGATCTTCGAGGATCTGTCCGCCGCCACCGGCAGGCCGGTCGGGGAGTTCAAGAAGGCCGCGAGCGGCGACATCGGGCTCCCGTCGTACGCCAAGGGACGCCTGGAGGGCTTCGCGTTCCCCGCGACGTACGAGATCGGGAGCAAGCTCACCCCTGAGCAGATCCTCACGAAGATGGTCGACCGCTTCAACCAGACCGCCGACCGGATCGACCTGGAGGGCCAGGCCAAGCAGATCGGCTTCACCCCACGGGAGATCATGGTCATCGCCAGCATCGTGCAGGCGGAGTCCGGCAGCGCCGAGGACATGCCGAAGGTCGCCCGGGTCATCTACAACCGGCTGGCCTCCAACCCCCAGATGAAGCTGCAGATGGACAGCACGGTCATGTACGGGCTGAACAAGTACGGCATCGCGGCCTCCCACGCCGACCTGGAGAGCAAGTCCCGCTACAACACCTACCGATACTTCGGCCTCCCGCCCGGCCCCATCAGCAATCCCGGCGACCACGCGATCGAGGCCGCGCTCCGCCCCGCGGACGGCAACTGGATGTACTTCGTGACCGTCGACCCCAAGCGGGGCATCACGAAGTTCACCGACAAGGAGTCGGAGTTCTGGAAGCTGCGCGACGAGTTCAACCGGAACAACAAGTGACCGGGCCCGGACGCAGGGCCGCCGTCCTCGGCTCGCCGATCGCCCACTCGCTGTCCCCGGTCCTGCACCGGGCGGCGTACGCGGCGATGGGCCTGGACGACTGGCGCTACGACGCGATCGAGTGCGCAGAGGACGGGCTCGCCGGGCTGATCGCCGGCCTGGGCGCCGAATGGGCCGGCCTGTCGCTGACGATGCCGCTCAAGCGCGCGGTGCTCCCCCTGCTCGACAGCGTCTCCGACCTCGCGCTGGCGGTCGGCGGCGCCAACACCGTGGTGTTCGGCGAGACAGGCGCGCGGCACGGCGAGAACACCGATGTGTACGGCATCGTCCGGGCGCTGGGGGAGGCGGGCGTGCCCGCGCCGGCCTCCGCGGTCGTTCTCGGCGGCGGCGCCACCGCCGCCTCGGCCATCGCCGCCCTGCGGGAGACGGGGCTCGAGGAGGTCACCCTCGTCGTGCGCGACCCGGCCCGCGCGGGGGAGACCCTGCGCGTCGCCGAGCGACTCGGCACGACGGTGACGGTGCGCTCCTTCGACGACTTCGACCCCGCGGCCGACCTGGTCGTGTCCACGCTGCCGTCCGGGGCGGCCGACGCGCTCGCCGAGCGGGTCGCGGCCCGCCTGCCAGAGAAGGCCGCGCTGTTCGACGTCGTCTACGCTCCCTGGCCGACGGCCCTGGCCGCGGCCGTACGGGCGCGGGGGCGCGCCGTGGTCGGGGGCTTCCCGATGCTGCTGCACCAGGCGGTGCGGCAGGTCGAGTTGATGACCGGGCGCACGGACGTGCCCGTGGAGGCGATGCGCGCCGCCGGCGAGGCCGAGATCGCGCGCCGGGCGGCCTCCTGAGCGGCCCGGCGCCGGGTGGAATACCTCGGGGGTCCTTCGGGTTTGTGGTAACGTAGGAACTCGATCGGTCCGGCATGAGCTGGACGCGCAAGCGGAGGTCTTCCTCCCACCTGCACCGCCGAAAGGCGGACGGGTCAAGGATCACAACGGAGTTTTCGGCAGGAGAGCTCAGTGACCCCGCATGCGTGACGTGCGGGGTTTTCGTTTTTCCCCGCGCGGTCGAGACAAGCGGAAGTCTTTTGGAGGTCCCATCAGCACCGAGCCCCGCATCAACGACCGTATTCGCGTGCCCGAGGTGCGCCTCGTCGGCCCGAACGGCGAACAGGTCGGCATCGTCTCCATCGGCGACGCGTTGAAGCTGGCCCAGGAGAGCGATCTCGACCTGGTGGAGGTCGCTGCCACGGCCCGCCCGCCCGTCTGCAAGCTCATGGACTACGGCAAGTTCAAGTACGAGTCGGCCATGAAGGCGCGTGAGGCCCGCCGTAACCAGGCGCACACGATCATCAAAGAGATCAAGCTCCGGCCGAAGATCGACCCGCACGACTACGAGACCAAGAAGGGTCACGTCGTGCGCTTCCTGAAGGCGGGAGACAAGGTCAAGGTCACGATCATGTTCCGGGGCCGCGAGCAGTCCCGGCCCGAGCTGGGTTTCCGGCTCCTGCAGCGCCTCGCCGAGGATGTCACCGACCTGGGGTTCGTCGAGTCGCAGCCGAAGCAGGACGGTCGCAACATGATCATGGTGATCGGGCCGCACAAGAAGAAGGCCGAGGCGAAGGCCGAGAAGGCCGCCGCCAAGGCCCGCGGCACCGAGCAGGAGGCGGCCGAGCCCGCCGAGGCCGCCGAGGAGCAGGCCGCTCAGCCGCAGTGACGCCCGCCTGAACCACCAGGCGGGGCGCCGCATACGTACACGGAAACCGAGACCGGGACGGTCTCGCGGAGTAAGGCAGGCCGCCGACCCGGGCTACCAGCCCGGGCCGTCGGCACGGACGAAAGAGGAGAGACGGCTGACATGCCGAAGATGAAGACGCACAGCGGTGCGAAGAAGCGGTTCCGGCTCACCGGAACCGGCAAGGTTGTCCGCCGCCGCGCCAACCGGCAGCACCTGTTCGAGCACAAGCCGTCCACTCGCACGCGCCGTCTCGAGGGTGTCGTCGTCATGTCCGACGCCGACACCAAGAAGATCAAGAAGCTGCTCGCGAAGTAACGACCCGGGGAGATAGAACAACATGGCACGCGTGAAGCGGGCGCTCAACGCCAAGAAGAAGCGCCGGGTCGTACTCGAGCGGGCGAGCGGTTACCGGGGGCAGCGGTCGCGCCTCTACCGCAAGGCCAAGGAGCAGATGCTCCACTCGATGACCTATGCGTACCGGGACCGCAAGGACAAGAAGGGCACGTTCCGCCGGCTGTGGATCCAGCGGATCAACGCCGCGGCCCGGGCCAACGGCATCACCTACAACCGGTTCATCCAGGGCCTGCGCCTGGGCGGCATCGAGGTGGACCGCAAGATCCTCGCGGACCTCGCGGTGAACGACGCCCAGACCTTCGCCGCGCTGGTCGAGGCCGCCAAGAAGGCGCTCCCGTCCGACGTGAACGCGCCGGTCGCCTGACACCTGCTCCAGCGAGGGCTCGCCGTCCGCGGCGGGCCCTCGTCCACGTATAGGGGGGAACGAGCGGGCATGGCGGAGCTCACCAACATCAAGTCGCCGCGCGTCAAGGCGGCGAGAAGGCTGACCAAGCGCGCGTTCCGCGACCGCGACAGGGCGTTCCTCGCGGAGGGGCCGCAGGCGGTCCGCGAGGCTCTCGCGGTCAAGGACGTCACGGTCGAGCTGTTCACGACGGCCGAGGCCGAGACGCGGCACGCCGACATCGTGGCCGCCGCCGTCGCGCAGGGCGTTCCCGTCCACCGCGCGAGCGGCGAGGTCATGGCGGAGCTGACCCAGACCGTCACCCCGCAGGGCCTGGTGGCCGTGTGCCGCTTCGTGCACGTGCCGCTCGCCGAGGCGGTGCCGCACGGGACGCGGCTCGCGGCGATCCTCGCCCACGTGCGCGACCCCGGCAACGCCGGCACGGTCCTGCGTACGGCCGACGCGGCGGGCGCGGGCTCCGTGGTGTTCACCGACGCGTCGGTGGACCCGTACAACGGCAAGTGCGTGCGGGCCAGCGCGGGAAGCCTGTTCCACCTGCCCGTCGTGACCGGAACTCCCGTGGCGGACGCCGTACGGCACGCGCGGGAGGCGGGGCTGCGCGTGTTCGCGGCCGACGGCGCGGGCACCACGACGCTCGACGAGATCGAGCTCGGCGTGCCCACCGCATGGCTGTTCGGCAACGAGGCGTGGGGACTGCCGCCCGAGCTGCTCGAGCTGGCCGACGAGGTGGTGCGCGTCCCGATCTACGGACGGGCGGAGAGCCTCAACCTCGCCACCGCCGCCGCGGTCTGCTTGTACGCTTCCGCGCGCGCTCAGCGGAAGACCTTACATTCCGTGGAAGATCCCACTACCCCCGGGCGCTGAGGCTGCTGCCGGGCGCGGGAAACCCGCTATTGTCGGCGAAGGAGTCGCGCCGGACGGCGGCGGCGCGCAGTTCCGGAGCTCGAGGAGGCGGTCTCGTGCGAGGTGACGACACCCCCGGGGGCGCCCTTGACGGGGACCCCGGAGGGCGGGCGCTCATCGACGCCGACGACCTTCCCGACGGCCTCGTCGCCACCGACGCCGACGGCGTGATCCTCGTGGTCAACCGCGCCGCCGAGCGGCTCACCGGAGTGTCCCGCGAGGCGGCGGTGGGCAGGCTCGTCGGCGACGTGCTGCCGCTGCGCGACCAGGACGGCCGTGACTGGTGGAAGTGGCTCGACCCGCAGGGCGGGCTGTCCAGCCGCAGCCGCCAGCCGGAACGGCCGCTGCACCTGCCAGGACGCCAGGAGATGCTGGTGGCCGCGCGTTTCGTCCGCGCGCCCCGGCGCGGCGGGCGCGTGGAACGCGTGGTCATCACGCTGCGCGACGCCTCGGCGCGCGCCAGGATCGAGCGCAGCCGCGCCGACCTCGTCTCGACCGTGGCCCACGAGCTGCGTTCGCCGCTGACCAGCGTCAAGGGGTTCACCGCGACGCTGCTCGCCAAATGGGACCGCTTCACCGACGCCCAGAAGCGCGTGATGCTGGAGACCGTCAACGCGGACGCCGACCGGGTGACGCGGCTGATCACCGAACTGCTCGACGTCTCGCGCATCGAGTCGGGCAGGCTGGAGATCCATCGTCAGGTCGTGGACGTGCCGGCCAGGGCCCGCAGGATCATCGCGGGCCGCGTGGCGGCGGGGGAGCCGGAGGACCGCTTCCGGCTGGAGATTCTCGGCGAGCTGCCCGAGATGTGGCTCGACCAGGACAAGATCGACCAGGTTCTCGCGAACCTGGTGGAAAACGCCGTGCGCCACGGACGCGGTACGGTGACCATAGTGATAGAGCCGGTCGAATGGGGAGTGGCGGTGTCGGTGCGGGACCAGGGTGAGGGCGTGGCGCCCGAGCTGGTCGGCCGTGTCTTCCGCCAGTTCTGGCGGGGCAACGGTCGCCGCCGCGGGGGGACCGGCCTCGGCCTGTTCATCGTCAAGGGCCTCGTCGAGGCACACGGTGGCACCATCAGCGTGCAGCGCGCGCCGGGCGGCGGCGCGGAGTTCCGATTTACCTTGCCCACCGGCACCCCCGACTTCGCCTGAGCTTTTCCACAGGCGCATCGCGCGAAGGACGGCCCGGTGGGCTGATCGGACTAAACTGACCACGCTGAGCGCAGGGCGCTCGCAGCCCCTGGATACGGAGCTCTCTCTTGTCGAACACCTATGACCCGGTCGAGGTGACGCCGCTGCACGCCGACGAGGTCGTGCAGGCGCAGGCCGACGCCCTCGCCGCCATCGCCGCGGCGCGCGACCTCGACGATCTGAAGCAGGCCAGGCTCGCGCACGCGGGCGACCGCTCGCCGATCGCACTGGCCAACCGTGAGATCGGCGCGCTGCCGCCGGCGGCCCGCGCCGAGGCGGGCAAGCGGATCGGCGCGGCGCGCAAGGCCATCGGTGAGGCGCTCGCCGCCCGCCAGGCCGAGCTGGAGGCCGAGCGCGACGCGCGGGTCCTCATCGAGGAGACCGTCGACGTCACGCTGCCCTGGGACCGCGCGCCGCGCGGCGCCCGGCACCCGCTGACCACTCTGCAGGAGCGCATCGCCGACGCGTTCGTGGCGATGGGCTACGAGGTGGCCGAGGGGCCAGAGCTGGAAGGCGAGTGGTTCAACTTTGACGCGCTGAACATCGCCACCGACCACCCGGCCAGGTCCGACCACGACACGTTCTTCGTGGAGAGCGTCGAGTCGGGCAAGGTGCTGCGCACCCAGACCTCGCCCGTGCAGATCAGGGCACTTCTGTCGCGCCCGCTGCCGGTGTACGTCGTGTCGCCGGGCAAGACCTTCCGCACCGACGAGCTCGACGCCACGCACACGCCGGTCTTCCACCAGGTCGAGGGCCTGGCGGTGGACAAGGGGCTGACGATGGCGCACCTGAAGGGCACGCTCGACCGGTTCGCCGAGGTGATGTTCGGCGCGGGGATCACCACCCGCTTCCGGCCGCACTACTTCCCGTTCACCGAGCCGTCGGCCGAGCTCGACCTGCGCTGCTTCGTCTGCCGCGGCTCCTCGGCGGTGCCGGGCAACCCGCCCTGCCGCACGTGCAAGTCCGAGGGCTGGATCGAGTGGGGCGGCTGCGGCATGGTCAACCCGCGCGTGCTGATCGCCTGCGGCGTCGACCCCGCCGTCTACTCGGGCTTCGCCTTCGGGATGGGCGTCGAGCGGACGCTGATGTTCCGCCACAACGCCGAGGACATGCGTGACATGGTCGAGGGCGACATCCGGTTCACCCTGCCGTTCGGAATGGAGGTCTGATGAAGGTCCCGCTTTCATGGCTGCGGGAGTACGTCGATCTCCCCGCGGTCACCGCCCAGGAGGTGGCCGACCGGCTCACCGCCGCCGGCCTCAAGCTTGAGGCCATCCACTCGCACGGCCACGAGATCAAGAACGTCGTGGTCGGCCGGGTCCTCGAGATCGAGGAGCTGAGCGGGTTCAAGAAGCCGATCCGGCACTGCAAGGTCGAGGTGGGCGAGGCCACGCCGCGCGAGATCGTGTGCGGCGCGACGAACTTCTCCGAGGGTGACGTGGTCCCGGTCGCGCTGCCGGGCGCGGTGCTCCCCGGCGGCTTCGAGATCGGCTCCCGCAAGACCTACGGGCGCCTGTCCGACGGCATGATCTGCTCCGAGGCCGAACTCGGCGTCGCCGAGTCCTCCCCGGGGATCCTGGTGCTGCCGCCGGACACCCCGATCGGCGCGGACGTGGTCGAGCTGCTCGGCCTGCGTGACGACGTGCTCGAGCTCGAGGTCGCCACCGACCGCGGATACGCCCTGTCGATCCGCGGCGTCGCGCGTGAGGCGGCCATCGCGTTCGGCGTGCCGTTCCGCGATCCCGCCGCGGTCGAGGCGCCGGCGGACGGCGGCGAGTCCTGGCCCGCGTCGATCGCCGACCCGACCGCCTGCGACCGGTTCGTGCTGCGCACGGTCACCGGGTTCGACCCGGCGGCCGAGTCCCCGCTGTGGATGCGGGTTCGGCTGGCCCGTGCAGGCATGCGCTCGGTCTCGCTGGCCGTCGACGTCACCAACTACGTGATGCTGGAGCTCGGCCAGCCGCTGCACGCCTTCGACCGATCGCGCCTGACCGGCCCGATCGTCGTACGGCGGGCCAGGCCGGGCGAGAAGCTGGAGACGCTCGACCACGTGGTGCGCACGCTCCACGACGAGGACATCCTCATCACCGACGACTCCGGCCCCATCTCGATGGCGGGCACCATGGGCGGCCTGCACACCGAGATCTCCGACACCTCGACCGACATCGTCGTCGAGGCGGCGCACTTCTCCGCCACCGGCATCGCCCGCGAGTCGCGGCGGCACAACCTGGTCAGCGAGGCGTCCAAGCGGTTCGAGCGCGGCGTCGACCGGGAGCTGCCGCTGGCCGCGTCGTGGCGGGCCGTCCAGCTCCTGGCCGAGCTCGGCGGCGCTGTCGCGGAGCCGGGAGTGACCCACGCCGAGGTGGAGGCGTCGCCGGTCTCGATCACCATCCCGGCCGACCACCCCAGCCGCGTGGCGGGCGTGGCGTACGAGCGGGAGGCCGTGATCCGCAGGCTGGAGCAGATCGGCTGCACGGTGACCGAGGGGGCCGCGCCCGCGGCCGCCGCCGGCGCCGGCGTCGCGGCCACCGGCGTGCTCGCCTCGGGCGACCTCGCCGGGCGGCTGGCCGTCCAGGGCGACGACCTGATCACGGTCACGCCGCCGACGTGGCGCCCCGACCTGACCGACCCGAACGACCTCGCGGAGGAGGTCATCCGGCTGGAGGGGTACGACCGCATCCCGTCGGAGCTGCCGCCCGCTCCGGCCGGCGGCGGGCTGACGGAGGAGCAGCGGCTGCGCCGCCGCGTGGGCCGGGCACTGGCGCACGCGGGATACGTCGAGGTGCTCGCCTACCCGTTCATGGGTCCGCGCGACCTCGACAACCTGCTGCTGCCCGCAGACGACGCCCGCAGGCGGGCGACCCGGCTGGTCAACCCGCTCAGCGAGGACGAGCCGTACATGCGGACGACGCTGCTGCCCGGGCTGCTGAAGACCCTGGTGCGCAACGTGGGCCGCGGCTTCGCCGACGTGGCGCTGTTCGAGTCCGGGCTGGTCTACCGGCCGGAGCCGGACGCCCCCGCCACCGCTCCGGTCCTGGCGGTCGACCGCAGGCCGACCGAGGAGGAGCTGGCGGCGATCGAGACGGCGCTGCCGAGGCAGCCGATCCGGGTGGCCGTGGTGCTCGCGGGCGAGTTCGAGCGCTCCGGCTGGTGGGGCGAGGGCAGGCAGGCGTCCTGGGCGGACGCGGTCGAGGCGGCCCGCACGGTCGCGCGTGCGGCGGGCGTGGAGCTCGGCGTCCGGGCCGACCAGCACGAGCCGTGGCACCCCGGGCGGTGCGCCGCGCTGACCGTCGCCGACGCGGAGACCGGTGAGCAGGTCCTGGTCGGTCACGCCGGCGAGCTGCACCCCCGGGTCGTCGAGGCGTACGGGCTGCCGCCGCGCACCTGCGCGATGGAGCTGGAGCTGTCGTCGCTGGTCCCGGCGGGGCCGGTGGACACGGCCGCGGTCTCGGCCTATCCGGTCGCGACGCAGGACGTGGCCCTGACCGTCGCCGCCTCGGTGCCGGTGGCCGAGGTCGAGGCCGCCCTCCGGGAGGGCGCGGGCGCGCTGCTCGAGTCGATCAGGCTGTTCGACGTCTACACGGGCCCGCAGGTGGGCGAGGGGAACAAGTCCCTGGCGTACACGCTGCGGTTCCGGGCCGCCGACCGCACGCTCACGGCCGAGGAGACCACGGCGGCGCGGGACGCCGCCGTCGCCGTCGCCGCGCAGCGCACCGGAGCCCAGCTCCGCGGCGCCTGAGCGGCACCGAGTACCACGGGCGGGCGCCGGCCCCGGTGTGAATTCGCACCGGAGCCGGCGCCCGCCGTTCCTGGTTCTGAACAATTCCGGTGCCAATGCCGGCAGAGACGCCCGGGAAGCGATCGAGTTCCGGAGGAGCGGTGCGTCACCTACTGGTGTTCCCCGAGCGGGACAGCGCGGAGGAGTCCGCCGAGGCCGTGGCCGAGCTGTTCCCGGCCGTGGGCGTGCCCGCCGTCGTCCGCGAACTGCTCGCGGGCGAGGACGACGCCGAGGACGCCCAGTGGGTGGTCGTGGTGGACGACCCGGACGACGCGCTCGGCCCGGCCGGTCTCGCCCGGCTCGACGCCCTCGCCGAGGAGGGCGAGGGCTGGCGCGAGCCGGGCTGACCGTCCTATCTTCCGTACACCTCGAAGGAGTACAGCGAGTAGCCGTAGCCGGTGCCCCGCTTGACTCCCTGCATCCGCACGTGGCGCGCGCCGCCGGGCGCGAACGTGACGGTGTCCACGCCGCCGTCGCCCGTGGTCGTCTGCGCGACGGTGGTCCACGTGGCGCCGTCCGCCGAGGTCTGGATCCGGTACGACGAGGCGTAGGCCGCCTCCCAGCGCAGGATCACCCGGCCCACGGTCTTCACCGAACCGAGATCGACCTGGATGTACTGGTTGTCGCTCCACGAACTGGCCCACCGGCTCGCGGGATCTCCGTCGACGGCCTTGGCGGGGCTGTAGGAGCCCTGCGTGCTCGACGCGCTCGCCGTACGGCCCAGGGCGAAGTCGGTCACGTCGTCGCCGCGGTGCGCGGGGAACGCGACCACCTGCTGGTAGGTCGGCCGGTTCTGCCACGAGATCAGCGAGTGCTTGACGCCGCCGAGCGGCGCCTGCCGTACGGCGTCGGCGCACCACTGGTCGCCGGCCGAGCAGGAGTCGTCCGCCGGGTAGGTCGTCGCCGCCGGTTCCGCCAGCGCGGCCGCCAGGCTGTCCAGCAGGACCGTACGGCAGGCCGCCACGGTGGCCCCGCAGTACTTCGCCGGCAGGGGAGCGGCCACCGGGTCGCCCAGCACGGCCCGGATGTCCTTGTCCACGTAGCCCCACCAGCCGTACTGGAACGACGAGCCCTTGTGGGGCTGCGCCTCGTTCGCGGAGCCGGGCAGCGAGGAGACGTCGCCCCGCTGGTGCCCGGACGGCGACTCGTTGATCTGCAGCGCGTTGACGAGCGCCTGGTAGAGCCCGTCGCCCAGGCCGGGCCGGAACTGTGCCCGGACCAGCTTCGGCCACCACGCGTCGAAGATCCGGATGGCGTCGGCGTGCGCGTACGCCTTGCTGCCCTTCGCGGTCTCCTGCCGCTTCGCGCCCGCGGCGGCCCAGGCGGACAGCTTGGCGACGGCGGAGGCCAGGGCGGGATCGGAGACGGAGGCGCTGCCGACGACGCGCAGCAGCCCGGGCAGCACCTTCCACCCGCGCAGGTCGGTCGTCGCGGCCGACGCCATGATCTTCACGACCCCGGCGCGGTCGAGGGTGCCGGAGGACAGGGCCGCCCGCACCGGCGCGTCGAGGAGGTCGCCCCGGTGGACGGCGCCGAAGCTGAAGTTGCCGTCGGCCGCGCCGAAGTCCTTGGCCTGCTTGTTGTTCCAGCTCACGAAGTAGTCCTGGTTGACCGCCTGCGGATGCGCCGACGGCGGGAGGTAGGACGCCGTGTTGTCCGCCGGGTTGAACCCGATCCACTCGTGCGCGGCGTCACCGGCCATGGGCAGGTTCGGGTCGGACACCGCCGAACGCACGGGGACGTTGCCGGACATGAAGTACGCCGCGTCGGTGGAGTTCACGTAGAACCAGTTGAACGCGAAGCCGATGGTGGAGGCCGAGGCGCGGAACGCGGCCGCCGACCCCATCTCGGCCGGGTCGTTGAACATCTGGAACCCGATCGCGGAGTCCGCCTCGTGCTGGTAGGTCGAGCGCAGCGTGGTGAACGCCGTCGGCACCCCGCCGACCGTGCCCCGCCAGGTCACCAGGCCGTACTTGGTGCGCTTGACGACCAGTTCGTACGACCCGGCGGCGGTGGAGTCGGCCGTGTTGGGTTTCCACGAGTTGGTCTTCTTCAGGGTCTCCATCGCGGTGCAGGCGCCGCGGTAGAGGTAGTGGTCCGACGAGACCGTGGGCGTGCCGCCGCCGGGGTCGCACAGCGTCACCGCGTACGTGTCGGTGATGTCCTCGCCGGCGGAGGTGGCGCTCCAGGCGTAGTCGGTCCCGCGGCCGAGCAGCACGTAGAGGTTGAGCCCGGCGAAGGCCGCGCCGCGTGCCCGGATGCCGGGGCCGGAAAGCTCTTCCAGCATGAGCAGTTGCGGCGCGAAGTAGCCGGTCTGGGGGCCGAACACGGCGATGGGGTGACCGCCGGTGGCCTTGGCGGCCGACACCACGATGGCGTTGGACATGCCGGGTTTGGAGTTGTCGACCGTGAACCCGGTCAGCGCGCCCGCGGCCTGGCCGGCCGCGGAGGCGGCGGTGCCGGTCTCGTTGGCCGTGATGTCGACGGGCGTGGTCGTGCCCGCGTCGGGCAGCACCACTCCGGTCGCGCCGGCCGGGGCCGCCCCGAAGGGGAAGCTCTGCCCGTCGTGCAGGGTCAGCACGGTCTCCGGGTCGTTCTGGGCGCGGAAGGCCGCCCACACTCTGTCCCCCTCGACGGCTCCGTACTTCGCCCGCGCAGCCACGCGGACGAGGGCGGACTGCATCTCGGCGCCGCCGCCACCGCCGAACAGGCCGCCGATCACGCCGGAGATCGCGATCAGGTCGGTCATCCGGAAGTCGTCGGGGCCGCCCTTGTTCGTGATCGCGTCGAGGTGGCCGGTCAGCACGTACTCGCCGGGGCAGTCGCGGTCGGCCATGCAGCGGTCGATGTACGCGTTGATCCCGGCGACGTAGTTCTGCACGTCGGCGTACAGCTGGGCGCCTCGGGCGCCGGTGGTCCGCAGCCGGTCGATCTGGGCCTGGAGATCGGCCTCGGTGTAGGGGGAGTTGCGCCAGACGCTCTGCTCCAGTTCCCTGTTGCCCGGCGCGCCGCCGGCGAACGGCGTCAGCTCGCCCCGGCCGACGTGGCGCATGAGGTCCATGAGCCACAGGCGGTCCTGCGCGCCGGCGTATCCGGCGCCGAACATCGTGCCCTCCCGCGTGGTGCCGGTGATGTGCGGGACACCGGTCGCCTTGTCGCGGACGATGGTGACGTCGGAGCGGGGGCTCACGGTGCTCTCGACCTGGTTCGCCGGCACGCCGAAGCCGCTGTCGTTGAAGAACGCGGATATCTGCTCGTCGGTGAGGCCGGTGTAGCCGGAGACGAGGTCCGCGTACCTGCCGAGCTGGTCCTTGCTGTGGGCGGGATAGGTGCCGAACGCCTGGTTGCCCAGGATGTCGACGAGCGTGGCGTCGCCGTTCTGGCCGGGCGGCAGGATGTCCGCGCACTGGCCGAGGCAGTAGTCGTCGGGGGGATAGTAGGGGGCGGCGGCGGCCGGCGCCGCGGGCAGGCCGACGGCGACCAGGGCCAGCGCGGCGGCAGCGGTGATCGCCCGTCGAAGACGCGCGTGCATGGGGGAACTTCCCTTCGCGGTGTCAGGGGGTGAAGGGACGGTGGGGGTGCTTGTTCACGCGCGTGAATGTGAGCCGTGCTCAACTCCGGACGATACGCGCGAGTAAGGAGAGGAGCAATGCCTCGGTTCGCCGCGATCGTGACCGGCCCCGCCGGTCGGGACCGCCCGTGATCGTGCGGGGATCACGCGAGAAGCGTCCGCGCCGGCGCCTGTGGCCTCCGGCCGTGCGACGCCTCGGCGGACCAGGGGAGCGGCCGGCTCGCGGGCGAAGCTCAGAGAGTGTCGATCTCGGTGAGGTCGATGTCGACCTCGAACGGCAGCGACAGTTCGAGCCGGTCGTGGTGGATGCCGGTCAGCGCGTACGCGGCGGTGGCCGGGTCGAGTTCGTAGACGTAGACCGTGGGCCGCCCGGACTGGTTCTCGACGCGCCAGAAGTGTCCGATCCCCGCCTCGGCGTAGAGTTGCGGCTTGCGCTTGCGGTCCCGCTCCTCCGAGTCCGGCGAGACGACCTCGACGACCAGGAGCACGTCATTCGCCTCGTACGCCGTCTGGTCCGGGCCGCGATCGGCCTCCGCCCGGATGACGCACACGTCGGGCTCGGGCCGCTGGCGCAGGCCCAGAATCACGCTCATCTCGCGGCGAACCCGCAACGGCCGGGGAAGGTGACGCCGCAGTCCCGCGGTCAGAAGATCGACGGTGCGGGTGTGGAAGGAGGCTTGGGGGCTCACGAAGACCAAGCTTCCGTCGATCAACTCTGTGTGCGCAGGTAGTTGCGTCATGTGATCGAGGTCGGAGGCCTTGAAGCCCTCCTGGGGAGGAAAGACCCAATCCGGGAGGCCGTGGGTGTCGTTCATGGGCGCTTCGCTCCATGCCTCAGCCGTCATGTCGCTCACGGTAGCAACGCGTGAGCGTCACGCGAAGTGATTCCCCGGCTGTCCCCTGCCGGAACGCGGGTTCTCCGAGACGGCCGCCGGGGGCAATGGAGGAGACCTGGAAAGCGGGAGGGTGCGGCGCTCCCCCGGAAGAGCGCCGCACCCGGCTTAGAGGGTCAGCCGACCGGCAGGAGACCGGCGGCAAGGTTCATACCGACAAGGGGCGGCCGGGTCGTGGCCCGCGGTGCGGCGGGGGCGTTGCGCACAGCGGGCCACGGGTGCGGGCTACCTGTTCCAGGTCCACTTCTGGTTGTTGCCGCCGTGGCAGGAGTACAGCTGGAGCTGGGTGCCGTTGCCGGTGCCGGCGCCGGCGGCGTCGAGGCACAGCCCGGACTGGACGCCCTGGATGCTGCCGTCGGAGTTCACGCGCCACTTCTGGTTGTCGCCGCCCCAGCAGGAGTAGATCTGGATCTTCGCGCCGTTGCCGGTGCCTGCCGCGTCCAGGCACTTGCTGCCGTACACGCGGATCTCACCGGCCGAGGTGGAGCTCCAGGACTGGTTGGTCTGGCCGTGGCAGTCCCACAGCTGCACCTGCGTGCCGTCCGAGGTGCTCGCGTTCGGCACGTCCACGCAGCGGCCCGATGCGACACCCCTGATCGGCCCGCTGCCGTTGCCGCCGGAGGTGGGAGTCGCGCTGGGGGACTGGGGGACCGTCGGGGACGGGGAGACCGGTCCGCCGTCGTCGGGAGCGACGGCGCGGCCGGTGGACGGCGAGATCATGCCGGCGCAGAGGTTGCGGCTGCGGAGGTTGGCGGCGATCTGGGAGATGGCCTGCACGGTGGTGGAGTACTGGTCGTGCATCAGGATGATCTGGCCGTTCTGCAGGCGGCCGGCGGCCTGGACGATGGCGGAGGTGCTGGCGCCGTTCCAGTCCTGGGAGTCGACGTCCCAGATGATCTCCCTGAGGCCGAGCTGCTGTTCGACGGACCTGAGCGTGGCGTTGGTCTCGCCGTACGGGGGCCGGAACAGCTTGGGCGCGGAGCCGGTGGCCTGCTGGATGGCCTGCTGGGTGCGCTGGAGCTCGGACTGCATCTGCGAGCTGTTCATCTGGGTGAGATGGGGGTGGGTGTAGCTGTGGTTGCCGACCCACATGCCGGCGTCCACCTGGGCTCGGACCAGGGACTGGTTGTTCTGCGCGTTCTGGCCGATGTTGAAGAAGGTGGCGCGCAGGCCGTTGGCCTTCAACGTGTTGATCAGGTTCATGGTGTTGCTGGGGTTAGGTCCGTCGTCGTAGGTCAGTCCGACGTACCCGCCGCTGCAGTCGGCCGCCTGTGCGGCGG
Organism: Microbispora sp. H11081; assembly: GCF_012999535.1. GTDB lineage: Bacteria > Actinomycetota > Actinomycetes > Streptosporangiales > Streptosporangiaceae > Microbispora. Next base: position 14,452 of record NZ_JABBWV010000008.1, on the reverse strand, counting down.
TGGCGGACAGGGTCACGGTCGCGAGCGCCGCGGTGACGACGCCCGCGAGCGCTGTGGCGAGCATCTTGCGTAAGCCCGCTCGTCTTGCGGTGGGCATGTCGCTGTCGGCCATCTCTTGCTCCTCGTGTCAGGGGCTCTGATCGGACACCGGAAGCAGGCCTGGGTGGCACATCGCCGTCCAGGAGGCCGCGCCGCCCGGCCACGGTGGTCCGCCGGGGGCTCATTCTGGGAAACGCCGTTGAAACATGTCAAAGGGTGGTTAGAAATATTTCAGTGACGGCCGGTCAAACGGGTCGCACCGCCGGAAGACCATGAACCTTTCACGACATGCACCCGCCTTGACCGGGTCCCCGGGCTCACCTGCCCACGGCGGCCACCGCCTCGGCCTTGATGAGGATGTCCGGCCGGAACGGGCCTCGCCGGTCGTGTGACCGGGCGGGCGTGGAGGGAATGCTGACGCTGCGGCTCGGCCGGCGCGCCCGGACGGACGCCCGGCTCGTCGGAGGGGGTCGGCATGAGCGTCACCCGGTGTCGGACGATCACACTTCGCTTCCTGACCGTGTCGGCTCTCGTCCTGGGCGTGGCGACCACGCCCGCCGCGCCAGGGACGGCCGACCCCGTACGGCGGCCGCGTGACGCGGAGGCGGCGCTGGGCGCCGTGCTCGACCGGGCGGTCAGCGAGGGGTCTCCCGGCGCGCTGGCCCAGGTGTCCCGTGCGGGCCGCATCACCACGGTCACGCGCGGCGTGGCCGACACCGGAACCCGGCGCGAACCCCGGGCGGACATGCGGTTCCGGATCGGCAGCACGACCAAGACGTTCGTCGCCACGGTCGTCCTGCAACTGGTCGCGGAGGGCCGTCTCCGCCTGGACGACAGGCTCGAACGGTGGCTGCCGGGGCTGGTCACGGGCAACGGCAATGACGGACGGGCCATCACCGTCCGGATGCTGCTCAACCACACCAGCGGGCTGTTCAACTACACGAAGGACCACCATGTGCCGGACGCGCTCGAACGCGATCCGCTCACGACCTTCACGCCGCGCCGGCTGGTGGGGTACGCGCTCGGCCACCCTCCGGTGTTCCCGCCCGGGACGTCCTGGCAGTATTCGAACACCAACTACATCCTGCTCGGGATGATCATCGAGCGGGTGACCGGGCACGCGTACCCCATGGAGGTCGCCACACGGGTCCTGCGCCCGCTGGGACTGCGGGCCACCTACTTTCCCGGCACCTCGCCGGACGTCCGCCCTCCCTTCGTCCACGGGTACAGCAAGGACGGGCTCTCGCGCTTCAACCCGTCCTGGGCCGGGGCCGCCGGTGAGATGATCTCCACCGTCGGCGACCTGAACCGGTTCGACGCGGCGCTGCTCTCCGGTCGCCTGCTGCCGGCCGCCCTGCTGCGGGAGATGCTCACCCCGACGCCGAAATCCGACGTCTTCCACGGGCCGGGCCCGTACCGGTACGGGCTGGGCGTCATGATGGTCACCCTGCCCTGCGGCGTCACCGTGTACGGGCACGGTGGCACGATCTTCGGTTCGCTCACCTGGATGGCCGGCACCCGCGACGGCCGCCACACGCTGTCCTTCGACCTGAACGGCGACAAGGTGAACCAGGCGGAGCTCACCACGGCCGCGAACGCGGCGGAGTTCTGCCCGGCGGCCACGGTCCCGTCGCAGCCGCAGGCTACGAGGGGTACCGCGCTCCGGGTGATCGATCAGGCGGGGACCTTGTCGAGGAAGCCGTACACGCTGCGGATCCGGCCGTCCTCGCCGAGCGCCACCACGTCGAAGCCGATCACGACCGGCTCGGCCGACTCGGCGGGGCTTTCCTGACCGAGGTGCCAGGTGAAGCGCGCGATGTCGTGGTGGCCGTCCACGGGCCCGGCGAGGGTGAACACGAGCCCGGGGAACATCTCCTGCGCGCCGGCGATCACCGCGGCGATGCCGTCGTGCCCGGTGACGGCGGCCAGCGGGTCGGTGTAGCCGCCGTCCTCGGTCCACAGCTCCGCCACCGCCTTCGCCCTGGCCTCGGGGTCGCGCTCGTTCCAGGCGGCGACGTAACGCTCGGCCAAAGCGGTGTAGTCGGTCATCTTCCACTCCTTAGGGGATGTCTTCCGTGACGACACGTGAAAGGTGTCACGGAGCCCCGAGGAGAGGCGATTACGCGGGAGGTAACCCTAAAGGCCCAGGGTCTCCTTGCGCAGGCTCGTCTTGAGCACCTTGCCGCCGGGGTTGCGCGGCAGTTCGGCCTCCCTGAACCAGAAGCGCACCGGCACCTTGAACGCCGCGATGCGGTCGCGCAGGAACCCCTGGAGCTCCTCGCCGGTGGCGGCCGCGCCCCCCTTGAGCCGTACGACCGCGCCGACCTGCTCGCCCAGCTCGTCGTCCGGGATGCCGATCACCGCCGCGTCGTCCACCGCGGGATGCTCGAACAGGGCGGCCTCGACCTCGGCGCAGTAGACGTTCTCGCCGCCTCTGATGACCATGTCCTTGGCGCGGTCGACGATGTAGACGAAGCCGTCCTCGTCGACGCGGGCCAGGTCCCCGGTGTGCAGCCAGCCGTCCACGAACGTCTCGGCCGTGGCGTCCGGGCGGTTCCAGTAGCCCATGATGACGATCGGCCCCCTGATGCACAGCTCGCCTACCTCGCCGGGCGGCAGTTGCGCGCCGAGCGGGTCGCAGACCTTGACGTCCACCACGGCGAGCGGCAGCCCGATGCTGTCGGGCTTGGCCCGGTAGTCGGCGCCGCTGTTGTAGATGGCGAGCGCGGTCGTCTCCGTCATGCCGTACCCGTTGGCGGGCGTGCGGTTGGGGAGCGACTCGGTGATCCGCTCAAGCAGCTTCGGCGGGGCGGGCGCGCCGCCGTACGAGATGGACCCGAGCGAGGAGATGTCGTGCTTGTCCAGGTCGGGATGGGACAGCAACTGCCAGGCGTTGGTCGGCACGCCGCTCATCACGGTGACCCGCTCGCGCTCGATGAGCTCCAGCGCCCGCTTGGGGTCCCACTTGTACATCAGCACGAGCCCGCCGCCGGTGAACATCGTCGTCATCAGCACGGCGAAGCAGCCGGTGACATGGAAGAGCGGCACGGTGAGCAGGCTGATCCTGCGCTTCTCCGCCGCCGTGGCCACGTCCCTGCCGGCCATGGCGACGGTGCGCATCATCGCGTACGCGACGGTCATCGGCGCCTGACCGAGATTGCGGTGGCTGCCGAGCGCGCCCTTCGACCTGCCGGTGGTGCCGGAGGTGTAGAAGATGGTGGCGGGGTCGTCGGGCCCGATCTCGGCCCGCGGCAGCGTCACGTCGGCCCTGACCTCGCCGAGCACCTCGGCCCAGTTGGCGCCCTCGCCGCGGGTGACGATCATCGGCAGGCCGCTGCCGGCCATCCTGGCGGCGCGCTCGCCGTCGGCGATCACGAGCTTGGCCCCCGAGTCCGCCAGGCCGTACTCCAGTTCCTGCCCGGTCCACCAGGCGTTGAGCGGCACGGCCACCGCGCCGACGGCGAGGACGGCGGAGAACGAGATGATCCATTCCGGGTAGTTGCGCATGGCGACGGCGACGCGGTCGCCCTTGCGCACGCCGTAGTCGTCCACGAGGCGGTTGGCGAGCGTCGCGGCCAGCCGGAAGTGCTCCTCGTACGTGATGCGCTCGTCCTCGTGGACGACGAACACCTTGTCCCCGTGGAACCGGGTGATCTCCAGGAGGGCCCGGAACGTGGCCGGGGCGTGTTTCCACACCCGGATCCTGTGACCGCCGGTCTCTACCTCGTCCATCTCGAAGAGCTGTCCGGGTGCCGTGAGCTGGGCCTGGACCTGTTCGTTGGTGATCGTCATGCTGGACGCACTCCCGGATCCGTTCGTTAACCGGATGTTTCACGATACCGACCGGTAGGTATGGCGGCTAGATGTCCATTCCTCGGAACGCCGCTTGCATGCCCATGCTTTGCGTTGCATACTCTCTACACGAGCAAGAACATGAGGTCTGCTGCATGATCATGCAGTGGTCGTGGAAGATCGGGGGCACGGATGAGGGCGGCGATCGCCGGAGCCAGCGGCTATGCGGGGGGAGAACTGCTCCGCCTGCTGCTCGGCCATCCCGACATCCAGATCGGCGCGCTGACCGCGGCGTCCAGCGCGGGCACCACGCTAGGCGCCCACCAGCCCCACCTGCCGTCGCTGGCCGGCCGGCTGATCGAGCAGACCACCCCTGACGTGCTCGCCGGTCACGATGTCGTCTTCCTCGCCCTCCCGCACGGCCAGTCGGCCGCGGTCGCCGCCGAGCTCGGCGACGGCACGCTCGTCGTCGACTGCGGCGCCGACTTCCGGCTGACCAGCGCGCAGGAGTGGACGGCATTCTACGGCGGAGCCCACGCCGGCACATGGCCCTACGGCCTGCCCGAGCTCCCCGGTCAGCGTGAGGCACTGCGCGGCGCCCGGCGCATCGCCGTCCCTGGCTGCTACCCGACGGCCGCGACGCTGGCACTGTTCCCCGCCTTCGCGGCCGGGCTGGCCGAGCCCGACGTCGTGGTCGTCGCCGCGAGCGGCACCTCCGGGGCGGGCAGGGCGCCCAAGGCCCATCTGCTCGGCAGCGAGGTCATGGGCTCGGTCAGCGCGTACGGCGTGGGCGGGGTGCACCGGCACACACCGGAGATGGAGCAGAACCTGTCGGCCGTCGCCGGACGCCCGGTCCGGGTGTCGTTCACGCCGACTCTCGCGCCGATGAGCCGCGGCATCCTCGCCACCTGTACGGCTCCCGCCGTCGCGGGCGTCACCGCCGCCGCGCTCCGCGAGGCGTACGAGACGGCGGTGAAGGACGAGCCTTTCCTCCACCTGCTGCCCGACGGGGTCTGGCCGGCGACCGCGATGACGGTCGGGGCCAACACGGCGGTCCTGCAGATAGCCCTCGACGAGCGGGCCGGGCGGATCGTCGCCGTCGTCGCCATCGACAACCTCACCAAGGGCACCGCGGGCGGCGCGATCCAGAGCGCCAACCTCGCCCTCGGTCTGCCGGAAGAAGTCGGACTTCCCACCAATGGAGTCGCCCCGTGAGCAAGATCGTTCCTTGGGGGAGCGCAATGAGCGAGCGTAGCGAGCGAATCGGTAAGCAGCGAATCGGTAAGCACAGTGCGATTCGCTCAGGCGAGGGGGTGGCATGAGCGTCACCGCACCGCTGGGCTTCCGCGCAGCCGGAATCGCCGCCGGAATCAAGAGCGGCGGCGCCCGCGACCTGGCCCTGGTCGTCAACGACGGCCCCTCACGCGCGGCGGCGGGCGTCTTCACCCGCAACAGGTTCAAGGCCGCACCGGTCCTGTGGTCGGCCCAGGTCCTCAGCGAAGGCCGGGTCAGGGCCGTCGTCCTCAACTCCGGCGGCGCCAACGCCTGCACAGGCCCGGTGGGTTTCCAGGACACCCACGCCACCGCCGAGAAGGTCGCCGAGGTCCTGGACGACTCCGCGGCCGAGATCGCCGTCTGCTCCACCGGCCTGATCGGGGAGCGGCTGCCGATCGACACGCTGCTCGGCGGCGTGGGGACCGCGGCCGCCCAGCTCAGCCGTGACGGCGGCCTGGCGGCGGCCGACGCCATCAGGACCACCGACTCCGTCAGCAAGATCTCCTTCCGCCGCGGCGAGAACGGCTACATGGTGGGCGGCATGGCCAAGGGCGCGGGCATGCTCGCGCCGGCGCTCGCCACGATGCTGTGCGTGCTCACCACCGACGCCGACCTCAACTCCGCGGAGCTCGACACGGTGCTGCGCCGGGCCACCTCCCTGACCTTCGACCGGCTCGACACCGACGGATGCATGTCGACCAACGACACGGTGCTGCTGCTCGCGAGCGGCGCGTCGGGAGTGCGCCCCGACCTCGCCGAGTTCGAGAAGGTCGTCACCGCCGTCTGCGCGGACCTGGCCCGGCAGCTTCTGGTCGACGCCGAGGGCGCGACCAAGGCCATCGCCATCGAGGTCGTCGGTGCGGCGTCGGAGGAGGACGCGGTGGCGGTGGGCCGTGCGGTGGCCCGGTCGAACCTGCTCAAGTGCGCCATCCACGGGGAGGACCCCAACTGGGGCCGGGTGGTCAGCGCGGTCGGCACCACCGACGCCGTGTTCGACGCCGAGCGGGTCAACGTGGCGGTCAACGGCATCTGGATCTGCCGTGGCGGCGCGGCGGGGGACGACCGTGCGAAGGTCGACCTGCGCCCCCGCGACGTGACCATCACCGTCGACCTGTCCGCGGGCCCGCACACCGCGACCGTGCACACCACCGACCTCACGGCGGAGTACGTGCACGAGAACTCGGCGTACTCGTCATGAGCGTCAGAAGGAACGGAGCGCTGGACAAGGCGCACACACTGGTCGAGGCGCTGCCGTGGCTGGCGCGCTTCCACGGCGCGACCGTCGTCATCAAGTACGGCGGGAACGCGATGACCGAGGAGCACCTGCGGGCCAAGTTCGCGGCCGACGTGGTGTTCCTGCGCTACGCGGGCCTGCGCCCCGTGATCGTGCACGGCGGCGGTCCGCAGATCCAGTCGCACCTCGACCTGCTCGGGATCGACAGCCACTTCGTGTCCGGCCTGCGGGTGACCACGCCGGAGGCGATGCAGGTCGTCCGGATGGTCCTGGTCGGCCAGGTCAACCGCGACGTGGTCGGACTGATCAACGCGCACGGCCCGTTCGCGGTCGGCATGTCGGGGGAGGACGCCCATCTGTTCACCGCCGAGCGCAAGCACGTCGTCGTGGACGGCGTGAAGGTCGACATCGGCCAGGTCGGAGAGATCGTCCGGGTCGAGGCAGGAGCCGTGCGGGCCCTGCTCGACGACGGCCGCATCCCGGTGGTGTCCTCGGTGGCCCGCGGCGATGACGGCGAGATCTACAACGTAAACGCCGACACCGCCGCCGCCGCTCTCGCCGTGGCGCTCCAGGCGTCGAAGCTCATCGTGCTCACCGACGTCGAGGGGCTGTACGCAGACTGGCCCAGCAGTGAGGAGGTCGTCAGCCGCATCGGGGAGTCGGAACTCGCCGCGTTGCTGCCCTCGCTGTCCAGCGGCATGGTGCCCAAGATGGAAGCGTGCCTGGCCGCGGTGCGCGGCGGCGTCCCGCAGGCTCACGTGCTCGACGGGCGGGTGCCGCACGCGCTGCTGCTGGAGGTCTTCACCGACGAGGGCATCGGCACGATGGTCGAGCCCGACGACGGCGTTCCGGCGGCGCCGGACAGGAACGGGGAGGTCGCCAGATGAGCGCCAACGACGAACTGCGCGGACGCTTCGAGGCCGCGTTCATGCGCAACTACGGTGTGCCGCCGCTCGCCATCGCCCGCGGTGAGGGCTGCGCGGTCTGGGACGTCGACGGACGCCGCTACCTCGACCTCATCGGCGGCATCGCGGTGACCTCGCTCGGGCACAACCACCCGGCCCTGGTCGAGGCGGTCTCCCGGCAGGCGGCCACCCTCGCGCACACGTCGAACCTGTTCCTGCACGAGCCCGAGGTGCTGCTCGCGGAGAAGCTGCTCGCCCTGCTCGGCGAGCCCGCGCGGGTCTTCCTCGCCAACTCCGGCACCGAGGCGAACGAGGCAGCGCTCAAGATCGCGATCAAGTACGGCAGGGCGCACGGCCGCGGCCACATGGTGGCGGCGGAGAACGGCTTCCACGGCCGCACGCTCGGCGCGCTGTCGCTGACCGGCAAGCCGTCGATCCGCGACCAGTTCGGGCCGTTCCCGCTCGACGTGCGATTCGTCCCGTACGGCGACGCGGACGCGCTGAAGAACGCGGTGACCGAGGACTGCGCGGCGGTCTTCCTGGAGCCCACCCAGGGCGAGGCCGGGGTCGTTCCGCCGCCCGAGGGCTACTTCCGGGCGGCCAGGGAGATCTGCTCCGCCGCGGGGGCGCTGCTCGTCGCCGACGAGATCCAGTCGGCCATCGGCCGCACGGGCCACTGGTTCGCGCACCAGGCGGACGGGATCGTCCCCGATGTGCTGACGCTGGCCAAGGGCCTCGGCGGGGGGCTGCCGGTCGGCGCCTGCGTGGGCTTCGGCGAGGCCGGGGAGGTCTTCGCCAAGGGCGACCACGGCTCGACCTTCGGCGGCAACCCGATCTCCGCCGCGGCGGCGCTCGCCGTGCTGGACACGATCGAGCGGGACGGCCTGCTCGGCCACGTCGCGACGGTCGGGTCGCTGCTGTCCGAGGGCATCTCCGCCGTGCGGCACCCGTTGCTGAAGGGAGTCAGGGGGAGGGGGCTCTGGCTGGCCATCGTGCTCACCGCGCCCAAGTCCGCGCAGGTGCAGGCGGCGGCGCAGGAGGCGGGTTTCCTGGTCAACGCCCTACAGCCCGACGCGGTCCGGCTCGCGCCGCCGCTTGTGATCACCGAGTCCGACGTACGGACCTTCCTCGACGCGCTGCCCGGCATCCTGGAGACCGCGAATGCCTGACAACGACATCCCGACCCCGGCCGGCGGCCCGAGCCACGGCGGTTACCCGGTGCCGGTGCGGCACTTCCTGCGGGACGACGACCTGTCGCCCGAGGAGCAGGCACAGGTGCTCGACCTGGCCGAGGCGATGAAGAAGGACCGGTTCGGCTACCGGCCGTTCGCGGGCCCCCGCACGGTCGCCGTGCTGTTCGACAAGCCCTCCACCCGCACCCGGGTCTCGTTCACCGTCGGGGTCGCCGAACTGGGCGGCCAGCCCATGATCATGGACCTCGGCACGTCGCAGATGGGACGCGGCGAGCCGATCGAGGACACCGCCCGGGTGCTGTCCCGTCAGGTCGCGGCGATCGTGTGGCGGACGGCGGGCCAGGAGCGCATCGAGGCGATGGCGGCCCATTCGTCGGTGCCCGTGGTGAACGCGCTGACCGACGAGTTCCACCCCTGCCAGATTCTCGCCGACCTGCAGACGATCCGGGAGCACAAGGGCTCACCCCGGGGCCTCACGCTCGCCTACCTCGGAGACGGCGCCAACAACATGGCCCACTCCTACCTGCTGGGCGGAGCCACGGCCGGCATGCACGTCCGGGTCGGGGCGCCGGCGGGCTACCTGCCAGACGCCCTCGTCATGCAGCGGGCGGCCGCTGTCGCGGCGGCGACCGGCGGGTCGGTCACGGTGGTGAGCGACCCGGAGGCCGCGGTGGCCGGGGCGCATGTCGTCGCCACCGACACCTGGATCTCCATGGGTCAGGACGGCAAGGACGAGCGGGTCGCGGCCTTCGCCCCCTACCAGGTGTCCACGACCCTGCTCGGCCTCGCGGACCCGCACGCGATCGTGCTTCACTGTCTTCCGGCCTATCGAGGAATGGAGATCGCCGCGGACGTCATCGATGGGCCGCAGAGCGTCGTGTGGGACCAGGCGGAGAACCGGCTGCATGCCCAGAAGGCGCTGCTGCACTGGCTGGCGACGCGAGGTGCGGAGGGACCGTGACCATCCCGCTCACCAAGGCGGCCCGGCACGCCCGCATAGTGGAGCTGCTGACGAGGCACAAGGTGCGCTCACAGCCCGAGCTGGCCAAGCTCCTGGCCGAGCAGGGGGTCGAGGTCACCCAGGCCACGCTGTCGCGGGATCTCGACGAGCTGGGTGCGCTGAAGCTGCGCGCCGACGACGGCACGCTGGTCTACGCGCTGCCGGGCGAGGGCGGAGGACGGATCCCTCTCTTCCGCACCGGAGCCACGAGCGGGTGGCCGGAGAACCCCGACGCGCGGCTGCGGAGGATCGCGGAGGAGCTTCTGGTGGCGGCCGAGGCGTCGGCCAACCTCGTGATCCTGCGCACGCCCCCGGGAGCGGCGCAGTTCCTCGCCTCGGCCATCGACCACGCGGGCTGGGAATCCATCCTCGGCACGGTGGCCGGCGACGACACGATCCTCGTGATCAGCCGTGATCCCGTGGGTGGGCAGGCGCTGGCGGAGTCCCTGCTCAACCTCGCCACCCGCCGCACGCCCGACGTGAGCAGGCACAAGCTCGACGCCGAGGTGCGGGCCCACGACGGCGAAGATCGAAATCAGTGACGGAAAGGCCCGATCGGCTCGGCATACGCCCTGGTTCCGGTTGCGGGGACCGGGGCGTACGTCGGCTAAGGTCGCGGATTGAGTCCCGCTGAGAATCCGCGTGAAGAATCGCGCCGAGGGCTCATGCGAGAAAGCCCATTCAGGCGCAAGGATCTGTGTACGGCGGCCCGGCGGGAACGGCGCGCGCTCATCTTTCGGCAGGGACCGAATATCGGAGGGAGAAGACGGTGGCGGACAACAAGCCGATGAGGCTCTGGGGTGGCAGGTTCGAGGGGGGACCCGCGGACGCCCTCACGCGCCTGTCGGTGAGCGTGCAGTTCGACTGGCGGCTCGCGCCGTACGATCTGCTCGCCTCGCGCGCGCACGCGCGGGTGCTGCACCGCGCCGGTCTGCTGACGCAGGAGGAGCTCGACCGCATGCTCGGCGCGCTCGACGACCTCGACCGGGCCTGCCGCCAGGGCGAGTTCCGCCCCACCGTGGCCGACGAGGACGTGCACACGGCGCTGGAGCGCGGCCTGCTCGAACGGCTCGGCTCGCTGGGCGGCAAGCTCCGCGCCGGCCGCAGCCGCAACGACCAGGTCGCCACCGACCTGCGCCTCTATCTTCGTGACCACGTCCGCACGATCGTCTCCCGGCTCGTCGAGCTGGAGACGGCGCTGATCAGCCAGGCCGAGGAGAACGCGGACGTCGCCGCCCCGGGCATGACGCATCTGCAGCACGCTCAGCCGGTGTCCTTCGGTCACCAGCTTCTGGCCCACGTCCACGCGCTCACCAGGGACGTGGACCGCCTCCGTGACTGGGACAAGCGCGCCGCCGTCTCGCCGCTCGGCTCGGGTGCGCTGGCCGGGTCATCCCTGCCGCTCGACCCCGCCGCCGTCGCCGCCGAACTCGGGTTCGATGCCCCCGCGCCCAACTCCATGGACGCGGTCGCCGACCGTGACTTCGCGGCGGAGTTCCTGTTCTGTGCCGCGCTGATCGGCGTGCACATCTCCCGGCTCGGCGAGGAGATCGTGCTGTGGGCATCCCAGGAGTTCCGGTGGATCGAGGTGGACGACGCCTACTCCACCGGCTCGTCGATCATGCCCCAGAAGAAGAACCCGGACGTCGCCGAGCTGGCCAGGGGCAAGAGCGGCCGGCTGATCGGTTCGCTCATGACGCTGCTGACGACGCTCAAGGGCCTGCCGCTCACCTACAACCGCGACCTGCAGGAGGACAAGGAGCCGGTGTTCGACGCGGTCGACACCCTGCTCCTGGTGCTGCCCGCGGTGTCCGGCATGGTCTCCACGATGCGGGTGAACACCACCAAGCTGGAGTCCAGCGCGCCGGACGGTTTCGCCCTGGCGACCGACCTCGCCGAGCTCCTGGTCCGCCGCGGAGTTCCGTTCCGTGACGCGCACGAGGCCGTAGGCCACCTCGTGGTGTGGTGCCAGGTGAACGACAAGGACCTCGGCGAGCTCACCGACGACGAGCTGGCCAAGGTGTCCCCGCACTTCGCCGTCGACGCCTCCGGGGCGAGCGTGCGCGACGTGCTGAACGTGCACGGAGCGCTGGCCGCCCGCAGCGCCTTCGGCGGCACCGCGCCCGACCGGGTCCGCGACCAGATCGCGAACCTCCGGGAGGTCGTGGACGGTCAGGCCGCATGGGCGAACGAGAGCTGATCGAGGACGTCGCGGGCGCTCCGCTCGGCCGCGACTTCTTCGACCGCCCCTCCGACGTGGTCGCCCCCGACCTGCTCGGCCGCGTGGTCGTGCACGGGTCGGTGGCGGTGCGGCTGAGCGAGGTCGAAGCGTACGGGGGGCCGGGGCAGGACCCGGCCTCCCACACCTACCGGGGACGCACGCCGCGCAACGCGGTCATGTTCGGGCCGCCCGGACACCTCTACGTCTACTTCACCTACGGCATGCACTACTGCGCCAACCTCGTCTGCATGCCCGCGGGCACGGGCTCGGCCGTCCTGTTACGTGCCGGTGAGGTGATCGCGGGCGTGCACAGCGCGCGCGTACGCCGCATGCCCCACGCCGACGGCCCGGCCATGGAAGGGCTGGCGCGGCGGGTCCCGGACCGCGACCTCGCGCGCGGGCCGGCCCGCCTCGCGGTGGCACTCGGCCTGGTGCGGGAGCACAACGGAACCGACTGCTGCTCCGGCGACCAGATCCGGGTGCACGAGGGCAGGCCCGCGCCCTCGGAGCAGCTCAGGACAGGCCCCCGCACCGGGGTGTCGGCCGGCGCGGACACGCCCTGGCGGTTCTGGATCGACGGCGACCCCACCGTCTCGCCGTACCGGGCGCACGTTCCCCGGCGGCGGGGCCGCACCACGAGCTGACGCGCCGGATCGAAGTGGCGATAAGGTTTCGTGATCAGGCAGGCTTGTACGGAAGCCCGTACGTCCACCATTCGATAACCGAAAGCCACGACCGTGACCGCAACTTCAGGCAACCTCGGGCCGACGTCGGAGATGGCTGACATCATCGACGAGCTCGAGTGGCGCGACGTGATCGCGCAGACCACCGACATCGACGGGCTGCGCAAGGCGCTGGCCGACGGTCCGATCACCGTGTACGCGGGCTTCGACCCGACCGCACCTTCGTTGCACGTGGGCAACCTCGCCACGCTGCTGATCCTGACCCGCTTCCAGCGGGCGGGGCACCGGCCCATCGGCCTGGTCGGCGGTGCCACCGGCCTGATCGGCGACCCGAGCGGCCGCAGCACCGAGCGGGCGCTGAACTCCAGCGACATCGTCGCGGAGTGGGTGGCGCGCATCCGGGTGCAGGTCGAGAGGTTCCTGTCCTTCGATGAGGGGCCGACCGCGGCGACGCTGGTCAGCAACCTCGACTGGACGGCGGAGTTGTCGGCCATCGACTTCCTCAGGGACGTCGGGAAACACTTCCCCGTCAACCGGATGCTGGCCAGGGAGTCGGTCTCGGCACGGCTGGGTGGTGAAGGGCTCAGCTACACGGAGTTCAGCTACCAGATCCTGCAGGCCAACGACTACCTGGAGCTGCACCGGCGGCACGGCTGCACCCTGCAGCTCGGCGGCAGCGATCAGTGGGGCAACATCACCGCCGGAGTCGATCTGATCCGCCGGGTGGAGGGCGCGCACGTCCACGCCCTCACCGGCAAACTGATCACCAAGGCCGACGGCACGAAGTTCGGCAAGACGGCCGGCGGCGCGGTCTGGCTCGACCCCGCCCTGACCTCGCCGTACGCGTTCTACCAGTACTGGCTGAACGCCGACGACCGCGACGTGGTGCGCTTCCTCAAGGTCTTCACCTTCCGCACCCGGGAGGAGATCGACGAACTGGAGAAGGCGGTCGCGGAGAGGCCGGCGGCTCGTGAGGCGCAACGCGCACTCGCCGAGGACCTGACGACCCTGGTGCACGGCTCGGACGAGCTGGCTCGGGTGATCGCCGCCTCGCGCGCGTTGTTCGGGCAGGGATCACTGACCGAGCTTGATGCCCGGACCCTGGAGTCCGCCCTCGCCGAGGTGCCCAAGGCCGTCGTGCCGGCTCTGGGCGCGTCGTACGTCGAGCTGCTCGCGGAAAGCGGGCTGGTGGAGTCGAAGTCCGCGGCGCGGCGTGCCGTCAAGGAGGGCGGCGCCTACCTGAACAACACGAAGATCACCGACGAGGAGTACGTGCCCTCGGCGGACGACCTGCTGCACGGCCGGTTCCTCGTGCTGCGCAGAGGCAAGAAGACCGTGGGCGGCGTCGAGATCGCCTGACCCCGACCCGACGGACAGCCGCCCCGGTCTCGGATCGGGGCGGCTGTTTCGTGGTCAAGAGATGCTGTGACGGGGGTAACAATCCTGTGGCCTTCCTCGGCGCAGACGCCGGAAGTTCCCGTCTGGCCTGGGGTTTCGGCCATCTCGCCGTGATTTGACGGCCAGAGCCATGTTGCCTAATGTTTTCTTCGCCCCCGGGGGAGCAGGACGCCGCAAGGCGGCCCGGACCCCGACGGGCAAGCCACTCTGACAACCATCCAGGCGAGATGCTCGCATCGAGTCCGGATCGTTCGTGGTGCGGCCAGGCCGAAGGGTTTGACGCGAAGCGGGCGAGGGTTTAAGCTGGAGTGGTTGCCCCGGAAGGGGTGGTCGCTCTAACAAGAGCATCGGCTGAGATCGCATGGCCCTCCAGGTCTGCGGTGCGGCGATTGACTCAGAGTTGGCCGAACGGAAGTCATCGCCCTGGATCTCAGGACCCGTCGCGGGGTTCTGGGTGATGGTGGTCGCGTCCGTTTCTTGAGAACTCAACAGTGTGCTAAAAGCCAGTGCATGAATCATGCATGACCCCGTCATATCGGTGGTTTTGATCATCGGTGACGGATTCCTTTGAACGGCACCTGCCCTTTTGCTGGGGGGTGCCTGCCGGAGTGATTTCTTTTCAAGCATTGTTTGGAGAGTTTGATCCTGGCTCAGGACGAACGCTGGCGGCGTGCTTAACACATGCAAGTCGAGCGGAAAGGCCCTTCGGGGT
>NZ_JABBWV010000007.1 GCF_012999535.1 Microbispora sp. H11081 | reverse complement strand
CTTCACTCGGAAAGTGCCTTCTGAACTGGTGCGGACAGGACTCTAGACAAGCCCAATCCTCCCAGCTCAAAGGCACTTTCTCATGTAAACGATCAAGCCCGCTCAAATGCGCCGCGAAAGCCCGAGGTTAGTGCGCACCTTCGGGGCCGCGGATGCGCTTGAGGGCGTCGCGTAGGTCTGTGGGCAGGGGGTCGGCGGCGGTCAGGACGTGGTTGCCGGCTTGGATATGGACGGTGCGGTAGCGGCGGGCGGTGCGGACGAACTTCTTGATCGACCATCCGGTCCGTGCCTCGATCCACCGGCCGACCGCCAGGGCGGCGAACACGATCGTCAGGTGCGCGTCGATGGACTCGCGTTTGTGGTGGTAGATCGGCCGGGCTTTGAGGTCGTGCTTGCTCATCCGGAAGGACTTTTCGATCTCGAACAGCCGGTGGTAGGAGCTGATGACGAACTCGGCGGTGATGGGCGTCCCGTCCGGGCAGGCGGCGAGATTGGTGATGTAGCCCTTGAACCCGGCCAGGGCCTTGGCCTTGTCCACCAGCTCGGTGTTGACGCTCTTGGTGGCGCCCGACAGCCGGATGAACCGGTTGCGCTTGACCGGCGCCTGCCCGTCGACGGCGCGCTGGGCCTTGGCGACCTGCTCGTCGATGCCGCGCAGCGTGCGCCGGGCCCGCTCCGCCCGATACTGGTAGTAGATCATCTGGTCGCGGCGGGGCCGGCTCGATCCCGACGGCCAGGGCTGGATGAAGATGTGCCCGTCGGGGATCGGGGTGCCGGGGTGCTCACGCCGCCACTGCTTGACCACATACGGCACCTCAGGGATCTTCATGCCGAGGATGAACGACAGCCCAGCGGCTTCGATGGCCTGCTTGTTCGCTTCGGAGATCATCCCGGCGTCGGCCACGATCGTGACGTCCGGCAGGTCGTGGGCGGCCATGAACCCTTCGATCACCGGGAGCATGGTGTGGGTCTCGGCCTTGTTGCCCTCGAAGGCGGCCACCATGAGCGGGAACCCGGACGCATCGGTGAGCAGCCCGATCGTGATCTGCGGGTCCAGGCGGCATTCCTTGGGACACCGGTGCCGCGCGCATCCAGGAGAGTGACGTTCCCCGGCAGTTGATCACGGACTCGCTTGGCCATCTGCTCAAAGACCACCCGGGCATCTCTGCCGACGGGAGTCACTCTCTCGCGACTCCCTGGAGAGGATCTTCTTCGCCAGGAGGGCGGCACCTCGGAGGTTCTCCTCACTGCGTCTGGTCGAGCGAGCGGTGGCCGACAAGGCAATATCAGCGTCCCTCAGTGAGCCGAGGAGGACCAGGTCGGCGATTCGGATCAGGCGAGCGACGTAGGTCCGGCCCTCCCGTCGGCGTAGACGCGGAAGCAGTGCCCGCAGAGATCCCGGGCGCGCTTCCTCACGGTACGGAGTTGACCTGCTTCCAGCACTCCCCGCCCGCCACGAGGCGGAGCACAAGGTCGAACGTCAAAAGCGCCAGCGACGCCAGAATGCCGAGGCAGGCAAGGTCTCCGGCGGCGGGATGCGCCCCTGCGGCTACGCCGAAGACCGCATCACCATCATCGACGAAGAGGCCGAGGTAATCCGCGAGGCCGCCCAGCGCGTGCTGGCCGGCGAATCCATTGCGAGCGTGTGCAAGGACTTTCAGCGGCGGGAGGTTGAAGACCCCTTCCGGGCGTCACTGGGTGCCGCCGGCGCGACGTCGTCTTCATCGAACGCCGCAGTACCGTCACAGGCCTGTGACCACCGATTTGTTTGGTCCACGACATGATTGACAGTTCTGCACCCGCTGCACCGTGACCGGCTCAGCCGGCGGGCGGGGTGGCGGCGGCGTTCCGGCCGCGCGTCCCCCGCCGGCAGCGAGCTCGGCCAGGACGGCGTTGGACAGGTGCGAACGGAAGCTCTTTGATCCGCACTCCGGCGACGAGCAGGTGGATGACGTCAGTGTCGGCCCAGAACCAACCCGGTTTCGGATGGGAGAACTGAACGGCTACGCCGGATGCCGGACGTTCTGATCAGGCCAGGTTGCCGGCCGGGATCCGTGTCGGAGCGAACCACTCCTGAATCCAGTTCGGGTAGGCGATCGGCGACCGGCTGACCTCGTCGAATTCGGCGAGGTCCTGCTCGGTGAGCGTCAGGTCGCCGGCGGCGATGTTGTCCGTGAGCTGTTCCAGCTTGCGAGCGCCGACGATGACGCTGGTGACGGCGCGCTGGGCGAGCAGCCAGGCGATTGCGACCCGAGCGGGGCTCACCTCGTGCCGCGCGGCGGCGGCCCGCAGCACGTCGAGCACCCTGAAGCCCTTCTCCTCGTCGAAAGGCACGAAGTCGAAGCCGTTCCGGGCTCGGCGGGAGTCTTGTTCGGTGGTCGCCCCGCCGCGGTCGAACTTGCCCGTGAGGAATCCGCCGGCAAGCGGTTGCCACACCGTCAGGCTCAGCCCGGCGTCCTCGGCCAGGGGCACCAGGTCGCGCTCGGCGTCGCGCGACACCAGCGAGTAGTGCGTCTGATTGGCGGCGAACTTCGCCTGGTTGTGCAGGGCGGAGACGCCCAGCGCCTTGCTGATCTGCCAGGCGGCAAAGTTGGAACAGCCGATGTAGCGGACCTTGCCCTGTCGCACCGCGTCGTCGAGCGCGCTCAGCGTCTCCTCGATCGGCGTCACATGGTCGTAGTTGTGGAGCTGATAGAGATCGATGTAATCGGTCTTCAGCCGACGCAGGCTGTCGTCCAGGGCCCGCATCACGTGAAGACGGGAAAGCCCCTGGTCGTTGGGCCCCGGCCCGACCGGAGCGAGCAGCTTGGTGGCGAGCAGCACGTCCCGTCGGCGCCTCCCGATCGCCCGGCCGAGCAACTCCTCGCTCTCGCCGTCGGCGTAGACGTCGGCCGTGTCGATGAAGTTGATCCCGGCGTCGAGTGCCGTGCCGACGATCCGATCTACTTCCTCCCGCCCGAGTGCTCCGTGGGTGCGGTACACCGGGTGGTCCTTGCCGCCGAACGTCATCGCGCCCAGGGAAATCTCGGAAACCCAGACCCCCGTACGTCCCAGCAGACGATATTTCACCAGCTACTCCTCCTCGTAGATACGTCCGGTCTACCGGTCGGCGACGAGCGTTCCCACGCCCTTCCGGTCGCCGAGTCCGGACATCGTGTCGGGAAATTACGCTACACCGTGTCCGGGCGTGGTGTAGTGCGGGGTGTAGTGTGACGTCGCCCGCAAGGTGACAACCCCTAGGATTCGGACATGCCCTCGATCACCCGACGACGCACCGCGAAAGTCGGCCGCCCCACCTCGGCCGAGGCGGAAATCCTGGCCGCGACGCAGCGTCTCCTGATCAACGGCGCGAACTTTACCGAGCTCGGCGTGCAACAAATCTGCACCGAGGCCGGCGTCGCCCGCTCGACCTTCTACAGCCACTTTCGCGACAAGATCGATCTGATCATGCGGCTGGCCGCCGAACTCATGACCTCGTCCTTCGACCTCACCTCGGCATGGGCTCCATCGGACGGCGTCGAACGCCTCGCGGCCGCCTTCCTGCAAGTGGTGAAGGTCTATCGCGAACATGCCGCCGTACGGCGGGCGCTCGCCGAGGTCGGCACCTACGACGCGACCGTGCGTGACTTCTGGAGTGCGGAACTCGTCCAGTTCACGGACTGGACGATCGCAGTGCTCCGCGCGGAGCAGGACGCGGGCCGCACTCCTCCCGGCGTGGACCCGGTGAGCGCCACCCGGGTGATCGTCATGGGCGGCGAACGGGCCCTCGTCGACCACGTCACCGCCGGGGATCCCGGCAGCGACGCCGCGTTCGCCCGCGAGTTGGCACTGACCTGGTGGTACGGCGTCTACCGCCGCCCGGCGGACTACAGTCAGTAAGCGCCCCAGAACACCACCTGGTCCGCGGAATGCGGGACGGCCGGTGAGCGGGGACGGCGGCATTGACTGCACCCGGAGGTCTCAGCAACCCCGGCTACTCCCCGCTGGAGGTCGTCAGGCCGACGGGGCAGGTCACACCGGTGCCGCCGATGCCGCAGTAGCCGTTGGGCACCTTAAAGAGATATTGCTGGTGGTAGCAGTTCGATTGGCGCAATAAATCGACGCGGATATGGCCTCGCCAGCTACGCGATCTCACACAGGTGTCTTCGACGTGACGATGCTATCGGCTGATCTTGTCGACATGGACGACCTGTATCCGCTCGTGACCCGCCGTCAGGGCCGTCAGGTGCGGCACGTCGGATGTGACGATCACGACAGGACCCTCTTGAGCCAATGCCGTAGCCGCGACCATGGCGTCGACTGCTTGATCGGTTGACATTCCCGCCGCCCCGATCAGCTTGCCGGCCTGTTCCCCGACCTCGCGAGTGACCGGTTCGACCACCACACCACCGAGTACGCGATGTACCCCCGCGTCACGCGGGGTACCTCTCATCGCTTCGGCCAGAATGGCAGCGGACGTGAGGACACGCCGTCCATCGAGGTGCGCGGCATGGAGCCGGACGTACATCGCTCTGTCGGTCGCCGCCCGCGAAAGACCTTCGTTGTCGAGGACGAGGGCGCCGTGCTCGCGCGGGCGTATCCGCTTCCGCTGCTTCACGCGCTCGGCCACTCTGCCCGTGCCGCCGCCAACTCCTCATCGGTCACCGGACCATGGATTTCTCGAAGATCTGCCACCAGATCCCCCAGTCGGTCATGCTCCAGTTGACGGACCAGCGCATGGGTGACGTACGCCGAGACGTTGCCCTGTCCGGCCCGGGCCCGCAGTTCGGCGGCGACGTCCGCAGGCACGGTGATGCTCATCTTGTCAGTCCTCGACGGCTCACCCATACGCCGATCCTACCAATGGGAGGATCACATTGCCCAGGCTCACTCGCCGTAGCTACCCTCCAACAAGGTCGGCCAACGCGAACGACCTCCTGCGACGAGGCCAGCCGGCGAGGGCTGAGAACCAGTAGGAGAATGACGCCATCGGTTTCCGCTATCGGCGCGGGGCGGGCGGGCCGGGACCGGCCGGAGAGTCGCACGCCCGGCCCGCTGGCCGCCCGGCGCGCCGCCGTAGGCGGCTCGCCTTGCCCCTGTAGAGAGAGTCCTCGCCGATGCTACTGAGAGTCACCAGCCCGGCGGTAGATCGTTCGGCCTACGAGTCCACCACCATCGGGTCTCGGTCCTCTCGGAGAGAGGCCTCCAGTACTGCCCCAGCTCTGCACCGCCGTCTTCGTATGTCACCGCTCGGTAACGCTCGTCGAGCCGATCCACGGCACGGCGGAACTTGGCCCGTAGCTTCCCACTCAATACCTCGCAGTACTCTTCCAGCCCGTCCCGCACGGTGAGGTCATTGAGGTACTCGTAGACCATGTAAAAGTCCTGCTCAAGCCACTGCTGCTCCATGTCGTAGACCAGCGATTCCCACAGCCTCAATGACGACAGGACGCCATAGGCGGGTTCCTCGGCCCCGCGTTCCGCAGCTAATCCATGATCCAGGGCACGTTCGGGCCTGAAACAGCAGGTCAGTGGCTTATGGCCTAGCGGAAACGGCGGAAAGCCCTAGTGACACGACTTCGGCGATAACCCCATCACTATCTGCACACACACTGCTACGGTCTGGTGACATGTTCGTCAGGACCGCGACCCGGAAGAACAAAAACGGCACCACGGTGCGATACCTCCAACTCGCCCACAACGAATGGGACCCCGTCGCCAAGACCGCCAAGATGAAGGTGCTGCACAACTTCGGCCGCGAAGACCAGATCGACCGCGCCGCCGTCGAACGCCTGGTCAGCTCGCTATGCCGGCTGCTGGACCCGGGCCGGGCCGCCGCACTCACCTCGGGCGCGGAGCTCACCTTCATCGGCTCGGCCGCCTACGGCGGCCCCTACCTCCTGGACCAGCTGTGGCGGCAGCTGAAGATCGACACGATTCTGACACGCATCCTCGCCTCCACCCGCCGCAGCGTCTTCACCGAGCGGGTGCTGTTCGCGCTGGTCGCCAACCGCGCCCTGGACGCCTCCTCCAAGCTGGCCGCTTCGCACTGGATCGGCCGCAACGCCCACATCCAGGGCCTGCCCGCCTGCAGCGACGACGCCTGCTACCGGGCGATGGACTGGCTGCACCAGGTCCAAGACTCCGTCGAACGCAAGGTGTTCGACCAGGTCGCCACCCTGCTCAACCTCGAAGTCGACCTGCTGTTCTTCGACACCACCTCCACCTACTTCCAGATCGACGAACCCGACGAGCCGATCGCCCGTGACCAGCGCGGCGTCCCCCTGCCCGACCCCGACCCCGAAAACGGCGACGGCGACGGCGGCGACGGCGACGAACCGGTGATGAAGGGCTTCCGCGCCCGCGGCAAGTCCAAAGACCATCGCGACGACCTGCCGCAGATCGTCATCGGGATGGCCGTCACCCGCGACGGCATCCCGGTCCGCGTCTGGTCCTGGCCCGGCAACACCACCGACACCGCTCTGATCCGCCAGGTCAAAGACGACACGCGAGACTGGACCCTGTCCAAGATCGTGTGGGTCGGTGATCGCGGTTTCGCCTCCGCTGACAACCTCCGCTACCTGCGCCAAGGCGATCACCACTACATCATCGGCGAACGGCTGCGCTCGGGCTCGGCCGAGGCCAAGGCCGCCCTGTCCCGCCAGGGCCGCTACCAGGACGTCGCCGACAACCTGAAGGTCAAAGAGGTCCGGATCGGCGAGGCCGACCGGTTCGTGATCTGCTTCAACCCCGACGGCGCCACGCGCGACGCCGCCATCCGCGAGCGTCTGATCACCCAGTTGGAGGAGGTGATCGCCGGCAGCGACGCGCTCAACGCCACCAAACGCGCCGAACTCCGCGGAGTCATCTCCACCAAGCCCGGCCTGAACCGCTATCTGCGCACCACTCCCAACGGGCTGCTGCGCCTCGACGCCGCGAAGGTCAAGACCGAGGCGAACCTGGACGGCAAGTACCTGCTGCGCTGCTCCGACCCCAAGCTGACGGCTGAGGACATCGCCGTCGGCTACAAGCAATTACTGGAAGTCGAGCGGGGCTGGCGGGACATGAAGCAGATCATCGACCTGCGCCCGGTCTATCACCGGCTCGAGGAACGCATCCGCGCGCACGTCATCTTGTGCTGGCTGGCGCTGCTGCTGATCCGCATCATCGAGACCACCACCGGCTCCACCTGGAACCGCATCCGCGACGAGTTCGACCTGCTCACCGTGGCCACCTTCACCGGCCCGACCGGCACCTTCCGCCAGCGCGCCGAGCTGACCAAGCCCCAGCGCGACATCCTGTCCAAACTCGACATCCCGACCCCGAAGAAGATCGTCGAGGCTGCACCCGCCGCAGACGACTGACCAGGCACAACACCTGCGCCTAGTGACACGCCGCATCAGCGTGCCCGCAAGCGTTTCCGCAGCCCACAACCCAGATTCAGGTGTTCTTCTCGCTACACATCTGCGGAACGCAGGACCAAGGGCCACGAACAATCGGGCAGCAGGGGCAGGGGATGAGAAGGGTAGCCCAACATCGCCAAGGTGCCTAATCCCTCTTCAGCACCAACAGCAGATGCCTACTCGGGTTTACTGATTCAACGGACCACGAGTCAACGCAAGCCGACTTCCCTCAAGGCTCAATGAGGCACCAGCGAAGCAGTTCCTTCATTCATTGTTGTCCTCACCGCCAGGGCGAGAGGTTGAGGACAGCAAACGAGAGGCATTCGCACGAATAAGAGATGACGGATGGGACTGCACGAGTCCCATCACATGCGACGTCCACCAGAACCCATTTTCGGAGTTGCCAGACTGTTGCTCGGCGGAGCGCAACAGTCCTCTTAATATAGCCATAGGAAGACCAACTCCGGGCTCGAACAGAAGTTGATGGACACGTTCCTGGACAACGATCTGGGTGACCGACGCTCGCGACGAGATATAAGCAAGATTACGTGCAGCGGCCGCGCGAACTGAGCTGTCTTGGTCTTGCGAAAGCTGCAATAACAGCACAGCCGGCCAATCAGCTTCCGGACTCCGATCCGAAAAGAAGGCCGCCGATTCCGCCGCTGCCGACCTAAGCTCCGTGTACCTAGAGGCCGCGTCCGTAATTATATCCATCTGGGCCGAACTCAGCGATATTAGGCCGTTAGCCAGCGCGAACTTACGCCACGCAGATGGCAGCATATTTACTTTGGGGCCAAAGCGGGCAGCACCTCTAGTTCTTAGTATCGTAGGCTGACCCTCAAGTATCATGGCACGAATTGCATCAGGGATGACAAGAGGGGAATAAGCAAGCCGATTAAGGGCTGAAACTTTATCCCACGCCGCCACACCTGGATTTATGAGGAACTTTACCAGCGGATCCCAAAGTTCTGTCGCGTCGCACTTAGCGATCAGATAGGCGGAAAGCTCAGCAGGAGAATACAGGTGTCCCTCTATAACACCTCGATCGGCTCGCTCAACATCTTCAAGAAGATATCGGGCACATATCTCAATCGACATCGAAAGCTCAGTTGAACTGACATGCTTCCCACTAAGCTTTCGATTGACCACCCAGGTAACGTATTCAGGTCCCTCGGGAGCCAGAATCTCCGCAAGGTTCAGTGGAGCATCCAGCACTTCGGCCAGTCGCAGAAAGTCTAGTTTCCCAGCGTCCGCATATTCGCCGAGATCAGATATCCATTGACGCCATCCATGGAGAACTTTATTGGACACTCGCCCCCACCGTACGGCCTCAGCTACCTTCACTGCAGCGCTGAACGTTAGCGAGTTTTTCTCTACTCCGAAATCTTTGAGCCATGCGAGAACTTGGCGAGCAGTAAAGTCGTCAGCATTGGATTCAGGCAGAAGGGTGGCTACAACACGAAGGCTATCCTCTAATTTCTTCCATCGAGCAGAGGCAGCTTGTCCAAGCCTTCTATCGCTTTTTGTAGATGGGTATGCGAGCGCAACTGCAATCGCTTTAGATTTAAGTGGTACAGGAAGAAGGTCTGCGGCCGCCTCGATTAAGTAGAGATCTGCTTGGCTTACGGACATTGTCGGCGCCTTAGTCGCCAAAAGCCGCGAGCCAGCATCGCCGATAACCTCAATGGGCCCATGGATGCGGATGCTGCGAAGGAGTCTTTTGAGGGAAGTTTCAGAATCGCTCTGTCGCAAAAGTCGAATCGCCTCAGCAACGGAAGCGCCCAAATCCTCGTCCAGACTCCGGAGCATAAGAGTCTGACCGATAAGCTCTCGAAGCTTCCCGATTTCACTAAGGGAGCCGGCTAGTTCCGCATGCATCAAAGCCGCGTAAAGAGGTTGCAGTACGGGATCGCCTCCGATACGAAGCGTACGGGACGACCCCCCAACCTCAAATCTCTCCCGGAATTTCTCATCGATGAGAGTAGTCAGGCCTCTAAGAGTAGTTCTAAGCGGCCGCGTTTCACTGCTTGGAGCAGGAGACCGTACTACATCGATCCATTCATTGGAAGAGTCATCCGCAAGAAAGGCTCTTGCAGACATAGCATTGCCGCGGATGAGTTCTGCTGCTCGAGCCTGGGATTGCCGGGAATCCCAAGCAATACCGCGTGATACTGGGAACTCATCCCAGAGCTCCATACCTTTCAAGTTGAGAGTCTGGAACGCCTCGTCGGCATATCTATAGGCCTGGTCTATTTCTCCCAGTTCAAGCAACCTGACAGCAAGCTGCTGAGCAAGAACCGCACCGAGCAATTTCGCGCTGGCGTTAGAATTTGTTGCGTAGACATGCATCGGCTCGTGTAGCCGTTTTAAGGCATCGACTGCTAGATCCAATTCATCTAGTTCGGAAGCCGCAACCGCACCCAATAGCACCGCCGCAACTCGGATACCTAAAGGCGGCTCCGGGCTTTGGGCCAATTCGAGCAGGCGATTCATGGCCTGTCGCTGAGTTTCGGAGCCCAAGCTTTCTCTTGCAGCACTCAACAGCTCAGCCGATGCGCCTCTCGCAAAATCTTTCCCTGAATCAAGCCGATCCAGATAGTCATCAAATTCAGCTACTTCAAGCTCAACAAGTAAAGCGAAAAGCTCGACTGGGCTAACTGAATCGACCCTGAAGTTTGGATGAGGAGCAATGTCGCTAGGGGTCAGACAGGCTACGACCCACTCGATACCCGTTAGAAGATCGGACCTGGCCACGATCCTCCTTCCCCATCGAGACCACCACGCTGGGGATCATCATCCAGTATAACCGGCAGGGCAACCGAATAAGATCGGTGACGAAGCACGCTCAGAGCGAATTCGATGTGTTCGACGAACCAGGAACGTAGCCTGTTCACATCATGAAATATTTCGATCTCGAAAGGATCGTCCAGGCCGGCCCTTTTTGCCGCTGCCGCGATTTCATCAACCTGCACCGTGCGCTCAGAGTAGTCGCAGGCAACAATACAAATACGAACTGCCGGGTTAGCATCGCGACATTTAGCCGCGATCTTCATGACGTCTTCGATGGTGGTCGTGTGGTATGCGGCAGCGTAGAGGACCACGAACACGTCAGTGTCCGACTGTGGTCGGCACTGATCGTTAATGTGCTCAATCTCAGCAGTCACATCCATCTGGTCCACTGCATCAAGGAGCGCTTTTTCCCACCGGAACTGAAGCGGCGTCTTGCGTAAGCAGAGTATTCGCAACGTTCTGCTACGCCTGCCGTGGATCACGCCGCCGCCACCACAGCCGAAATGTAGTCTCTCTGGATGGTGAGATTCACTGTCCCATCCTTACGCCCACAGCTCTTCCCGGCGACGGTAAGCGTTACCAGAGGTCCGTTTTTCTCGAGTTGCCCCGTCTCTATAGAAGCTTCGAATCTCGAGCCGAGTGCGGGACAGATACTTGCGACAGATGAAGTGCCCGCCGAGCTGAGAGCAACGTTAACAGAGTCTCGCGAAGGCGGCACCCAAAGTAGTAGGCCCGTGAGCACCAGGGAGGTTCCAGCAGCTCCGCCAGCCAACCACGCCCCCACCGTGAGCATAGAAGCGATAGAAGATATGACCTCTTCTAGTTGGCTCCGCTCTTTGCCCGGATCCACTTTTTTTCGCTGAGCATGAAGTCCCGCTGCTATGAAAAAGCATACGGCGACTGCAGCCAGCAAGATAAGTAGTGTGGCGCACCACTTGGCAGGCGTCGATATGGAGCGATCCGTGAAAAGAACTCCAGCGGTGACGGCCCCGATCAAGGTCATTAGGAGACCTGCGACGGTAAAGCCCCGCGTACGCAGTACATCTGGTACTGCGACTAGCCGCTGCATTAGGAGTTCCGTCATATCTTGCGACGAAACGCGGCTGTTTGAGTTGGTCACGGGGCCCCCCACTACTTCTATCGGAATCCTACAGCGCAGTGAGGTGAATGCGGGCCAAAGCGGCGATTCAGGGCGCGGGCGGCGCGGGCCGGGACCGGCCCCCAGGCCGCATGCCCGGCCCGCTGGCCGCCCGGCGCGCCGCCGCAGGCGGCTCGCCTTGACCATGTAGTGAAGATTCTCGCCGAAACGGCTCTGGCCCTCGATCGGCACCGGGTTAGCCGGGCGACCAAGGGCCAGGATCAGTCAGTTACCGCAGGTCACGCCTCTCCGGACGTGAGGCCGATGGGACACGCGACGCCCGTGCCGCCGATGCCGCAGTAGCCGTTGGGCACCTTAAAGAGGTATTGCTGGTGATAATCCTCGGCGAAGTAGAACTCGCCGGCCTCGGCGATCTCCGTGGTGATCGCGCCGTACCCGGCCCTGGCGAGTTCCTCCTGGTACGCGTCGCGCGAGACCTCGGCCGCCTTGGCCTGCTGCGCGCCGTGGGTGTAGATGGCCGACCGATACTGGGTGCCGACGTCGTTGCCCTGGCGCATGCCCTGCGTCGGGTCGTGGGCCTCCCAGAACACCTTCAGGAGTTCCTCGTACGACACCTCCGCCGGGTCGAAGACCACCCGGACGACCTCGGTGTGCCCGGTCAGACCGGTGCAGACCTCCTCGTACGTAGGGTTCGGCGTGTAGCCGCCCGCGTAGCCTACGGCGGTCGAGACGACTCCCGGGGTCTGCCAGAACTTGCGCTCGGCGCCCCAGAAACAGCCCAGCCCGAACTCCGCGATCTCCGTGCCCTCGGGGTACGGCGGAGCCAGCGGCGCGCCGAGGACCTGGTGGCGGGTCGCCACCGGCATGACCTCCGCCCGGCCCGGCAGCGCGTCCGCGGGGTCCACCATCGTCGTCTTGTGTGTGCCGAACAGCCAGCCCATCACGTGCCCTTCCTTCCCGTTCTGCCATCCCCAACCAGAGACCAGGCGGCATTGTTCCTTGCTTAAGCTCTTCTAAAGCTAGAACCGTAGCAACCCTTATTTGTGCTGAATATCAGTAAGCAGCAAAGATAGGGCTCATGCCTTATACGCGCCGTGGTGTCCTGTATGGCGTCGCCGCCTACATGATGTGGGGTCTGTTCCCTCTCTACTGGCCCCTGATCAAGCCGTCCGGCGCCGTGGAGATCCTCGCCCACCGGATGATCTGGTCGCTGGTCGTGGTGGTCACGATCCTCGCCGTGCGCCGCCACTGGTCGTGGCTCCGCACGACAACGCCCCGTCAGCTGATCCTCCTCGCCCTCGCGGCCGTCACGATCTCGACGAACTGGGGCGTCTACATCTACGCCGTCAACACCGGCCACGTCGTGGAGAGCGCACTCGGCTACTTCATGAACCCCCTCGTCGTGGTGCTGTTCGGCGTGCTGATCTTCCGGGAGCGGCTGCGCCGGTGGCAGTGGGTCGCCGTCGGGCTGGGCGCGCTCGCGGTCCTCATCCTGACGCTCGACTACGGGCGCCTCCCCTGGATCGCCCTCGTGCTCGCCTTCAGTTTCGGCACGTACGGCCTGATCAAGAAGGCGGCCGGGGTGGGCAGCGCGGAGAGCCTGACCATCGAGACGCTCGTGCTGCTGGTGCCGGCCCTTGGCTACCTCATCGTCCTGCAGGTGAACGGCACCGGGACCTTCGGCAACCACGGTCTCGGCCACGCGCTGCTGCTGGTGCTCTCCGGCGTGGTCACCGCGGTGCCGCTGATGCTCTTCACGGCCGCCGCGCTGCGGGTTCCGCTCACCGTCATCGGGCTGCTCCAGTACATCGCCCCCGTGCTGCAGTTCCTGTGCGGGGTGCTGGTCGCCCACGAGACCATGCCTGCCAGCCGGTGGGCCGGGTTCGTGGTCGTCTGGCTCGCGCTGAGCGTCTTCACCTGGGACAGCATCCGCGCCGCCCGTACGTCCCGGCAGGAACGCACGGCGGCGCTCGAGACCGTCTGACACGCCCCGGAGTACGCCCACGACGCCGGGGCGGCCGACGTCAGCGTGTGGCCGACAGGCGCGACCGGGTCCGGGCGGGCGCCCAGGCGGGCAGCGTGGCGAGGATGTCGGCGAGCGTGACCCCGGCGAGGCTGCTCCGCCACGCGTCGTGGGCCTCGGCCATCTTCTCCGCTATGACGCAGACGCTCTGGCAGTCCTCGGGAGGCAGGGCGCCCCGTCCCCGCTGGCGGATCTCCCGGCACTCGTACGGCGAGGAGGCGCCGTCGACCGCCTCGACGATCTGCAGCAACGTGATGTCGGAGGCCGCCCGCGCGAGCCGGAACCCACCCCGCGGGCCTGTCATCGCCGCCAGCACACCGGCCCTGACCAGTGCCTGCAACTGCTTGGCCAGGTACGGCGCGGGCACGTCGTAGAAGTCCGCGAGTTGTGCCGCCGAGGCGGTGGCTCCCGGTTCCAGCTGCGCCAGTGCGGCGGCGCAGTGCAACACCCACTCGGTGCTCGCAGGCAGTTTCATGCCCGCCAGTCTATCGGAGACATTGCGGATCGATTTTGTCCGAGATAGCATCCGTGGCGTCTAGCGAAGGAGAGACCATGCGAATCGCAGTCGCCGGTGCAACCGGGAACATCGGCAAGCTCACCGTCGCCGCCCTCGAACGGGACGGCCACGACGTCGTACGCGTCAGCCGTTCACTCGGCGTCGACCTGCTCACGGGCGAAGGGCTCGACAAGGCCCTGGACGGCGTCGAGGCGGTGGTCGACGCGATCAGCTCGGAGGCGGTGGACCGGGACGAGGCGGTGGCGTACTTCGGCACGACCACCGGGAACCTGCTGGCCGCGGAGGAGCGGGCCGGCGTACGCCACCACGTGCTGCTCTCGATCATCGGCATCCACAAGGTGGAGGGCAACGCCCACTACGCCGGCAAGCGGGAGCAGGAGCGCCTGGTGTCCGCCGGTCCGGTGCCGTGGACGATCGTCCCGGTCGCGCAGTTCCACGATTTCGCCGAGATGGTGGCGGGCTGGACCGAGCAGGACGGCGTCGCCACGATCGCCCCGCTGCTGGTGCGGCCGATCGCGCCCGCCGACGTGGCCGACGTCCTCGCGGAGGTCGCGGTGGGCGATCCGCAGGGACGCCACATCGACGTGGCCGGTCCCGAGCAGCAGGACCTCGTCGACATGGCCAGGCGCACCCACGCGGCACGCGGCCGGACGGTGAAGCTCGTGCCGACCTGGTCGGGACTGTTCGGGACGGAGATGGCCGGCGACGTGCTGCTGCCCGGGGACGGCGCCCGCTTCGCGCCGACCACCTTCGACGAGTGGCTGGCGGCCCAGCGCTAGAGGCACGGCCGTACGCTCACCGGGCGGGCGGTCGCCCGCCCGCGTCGCCCCTGGAAACAGGTGATCAACGAAGGGGCAGCGTCGGATGCGGGCTCGCCTGGACGATGCCCATCATGGTGGCGGTCATGGCCCACCGCTCGTGATCCCGCCAGGCGCCGTCGATGAACAGCATCTCCGGCGAGCACCCCTCATAGCGGAACCCGTGCCGTTCGACCAGCCTCCGTGAGGCGTGGTTGCCGGGCTGGATGTTGGCTTCGAGCCGGTGGAGCCGCAACTCTTCGAAGGCGTGCCGCAGCACCAGGCGGAGCCCATCGGACAGGTATCCCTGCCCGGCCGTGGGAGCGAAGGCCGCATACCCGAGAGAGCCGCATTGGAAGCGCCCTCGGATAATGCTGTTGATGTTGATGTTCCCGGCGATGGCACCGGTCTCCCGCACGCAGACCAGCAGGCCCTCGGCCGACCGCGGGTCGTCGAACCGGGCCAGGTAGGCCCTGAACTCCTCGCTCGTGACCGGCAGGGACATCCACGGGTGGTGAAGGCCGGTGCTCGCTCTCGCCAGTTCGAGGAACTCGTCCTCGTCGTGCGCCGTGATCCGGCGCACGATCACGCGATCGCCGCTCGCCGCCGCCCTCTGCGCTGCCCCCTCGACGTCGTCGTACGTCACCGGTCAGCCGGTGCGCTCGACCACGTAGTCGCACAGGGCGATGAGGGCCGTACGCGCGGGGATGTCGGGCAGGCCGGCGAGGGCGGCCTTGGCCCGGTCGATCCAGCGGGTGAGCTCCTCGCGGGCCTGGTCCATCGCCCGGTGGGCCCGCAGCAGCGTGAGCGTCTCCTCGACGTCCTCCTCCGCCACCGGCCCGGACAGCAGCGTCCGCAGCCGCTCGTCCGCGGGGTCGTCGGAGGTCAGGGCGTACAGCACGGGGAGCGTGCGGATGCCCTCGCGCAGGTCGGTGCCCGGGGTCTTGCCAGAGTCTGTCGTGGGCGCGGCCACGTCGATGAGGTCGTCGCCGAGTTGCCAGGCGACGCCGATCGCCTCGCAGGCGTCGTTCAGGCGCTCGACCACGTCGGCGGGCGCGCCGGCGAGCATGGCGCCGAAGCGGCCCGAGGTGGCGATCAGGGAGCCCGTCTTGTCGGCCAGCACGCTGATGTAGTGGGCGATCGCGTCGCGGCCCTCGGAAGGCCCGATCGTCTCGCGGATCTGGCCGCGCACCAGGCGGGAGAACGTGCGCGCCTGGATCCTGATCAGCTCGGCGCCGAGGTCGGCGAGGATCTCCGACGCCTGGGCGAACAGGTAGTCGCCGGTGAGGATGGCCACGGTGTTGTCCCACCGGGCGTTGGCGGACGGGGAGCCCCGGCGCACCGGGGCCTCGTCCATCACGTCGTCGTGGTAGAGCGTGGCCAGGTGGGTCAGCTCGATGACGACGGCCCCGGGCACGACGCCCGGGGCGTCCGGGTTGCCGAACTGGGCGGCCAGCAGCACGAGCATCGCCCTGAACCGCTTGCCGCCCGCCTCGATCAGATGCCTGGACGCCTGGGTGACGAAGGCGTCCTCGCTCTCGACCGACGAGCGCAGCAGCTTCTCCACCGCCGCCAGCCCGCCGGCGAGGTCGTCGGCCAGCCGCTCGTCGACGAGAGGAATGTCCACAACGGGCGGCGCGGCCATACGGATGTCTCCTATCGGACGAACAAGGACTGTGCTGCGGTGTGCGCGAGGTCCAGCACAGGCTGGGGGAACACCCCGAGAACTACCGTAGCCAATGCCGCGAACCCGACGACCGCCGCGGTCCCGCGCGAGGGCAGGACGACGGACGGGCCGTCGGCGGCCGGGTCGCTGAAGAACATCAGGACGATCACCCGGACGTAGAAGAACGCGGCGACGGCCGAGGCCACCACACCGATGATGACCAGCGGCGTGGCGCCGTTGGCGACGGCGGCCTGGAAGACCGCGTACTTCCCGAAGAACCCGCTGGTCAGCGGGATACCGGCGAAGGCCAGCAGGAAGAACGCGAAGACCCCGGCCAGCAGGGGGGAGCGCTTGCCGAGCCCGGCCCAGCGGGACAGGTGCCACGCCTCGCCGCCCGCGTCGCGCACCATGGTGACGACCGCGAACGCGCCCACCGTGGTGAAGCCGTACGCCACCAGGTAGAAGAGCAGGCCGGTCAGGGCCGAGGTGTTCTCCGCCTGGGTGTGGCCGGTGGCGATCACGCCGATGAGCAGGAAGCCGCCGTGCGCGATGGACGAGTAGGCGAGCATCCGCTTGATGTCGGTCTGCGTGATCGCGAGGATCGCGCCGACCACCATCGTGAGAATCGCCACACCGTAGAGCACCGGGCGCCAGTCCCAGTCGAGCCCGCCGAGACCGACCCAGAACACCCGCAGCAGCGCGCCGAAGGCGGCCACCAGGGTGCCGGAGGCCATCAGCGCGGTGATGGGCGTGGGCGAGCCCTGGTAGACGTCCGGCTTCCAGGACTGGAACGGCGCGGCGCCGATCTTGAACAGCAGGCCGACGCCGAGCATGGCAGCGCCGATGTAGAGCAGCGTGTCCTGGCCGCCGACCGACCCGAGCGCCTGGTTGATCTTCACCAGGTCGACCGACCCGGCGTAGCCGTAGAGCAGGGCCGTGCCGTACAGGAAGAAGGCGGAGGAGAACGCGCCGAGCAGGAAGTACTTGACCGCGGCCTCCTGCGACAGCAGGCGGCGGCGCCTGGCCAGGCCGCACAGCAGGTACAGCGGCAGCGACATGACCTCGAGGGCGACGAACGCCACCAGCAGGTCGTTGGCCGCCGGGAACAGCAGCATGCCGCCGACCGCGAACAGCAGCAGCGGGTAGACCTCGGTGTGCGCGGCGCGCTCGACGAGCGCCTGCTCCTCCTCGGCCGAGCCCGGCACGGCGGCCGCGGCGCCGACGAAGTGCTCCTCGTCCTTGATCAGCAGCACGCTCGCGAAGGCGAGGATGAGGATCGTGCCCCAGATGAACAGGGCGGGGCCGTCCACGGCGATGGCGCCCATCGCGGCGGGCTCGGTGGGCACGCCCTTGACCGCCTGCCACACGGCCAGCGCGAACGCGCCGGCCAGCGACAGCAGCGTGAGCGGCAGGTGGATCGCCGAGCGCAGGTAGCGCGGGGCGAACGCCTCCACCAGCACGCCGACGATCGCCGCGCCGAAGACGACGAGCAGCGGCGCCAGCAGGGCGTACTCGATCGTGGGCGCCTCAATGGTGCCGTTCACTACTGGCCCTCCTGAGCAACGGGTACGGCCGGCTGCGGGTCCGTGACCGACACGCTGGACAGCGTGTCCTGCACGGCGGGATGGATCACGTCGAGCAGCGGCTTCGGATAGAAGCCGAACACGAGCAGCAGCGCGACGAGCGGCGCCACCACCCACTTCTCCCTGGCGTTCAGGTCGGGCAGCGACTTGACCGACTCGGCCGTCGGGCCGTTCATCGTCCGCTGGTACATCCACAGGATGTAGATCGCGGCGAGGATGACGCCGACCGTCGCGATCACCGACGGGACCACGTACCGCTGGAAGGTGCCGGTCAGGACCATGAACTCGCTGACGAACGTGCTGAGACCGGGCAGCGAGAGGCTGGACAGGCCGGCCACCAGGAACGTGCCGGCGAGGATCGGGGCGACCTTCTGCACGCCGCCGTAGTCGGCGATGTACTGCGAGCCCCTGCGGTAGATGAGGAAGCCCGCGATCAGGAACAGCGCGCCGGTCGAGAAGCCGTGGTTGACCATGTACAGCGTGGCGCCCGCCCCGGCCGTGGTGGTCATGGCGAACACGCCCATGGCGATGAAGCCGAAGTGCGACACCGAGGTGTAGGCGATGAGCCGCTTCATGTCGGTCTGCCCGATGGCCACGATTGCGCCGTACACGATGCCGATCACCGACAGCGTGATGACCAGCGGCGTGAAGAACTTCGCGGCGTCGGGGAACAGTTCGAGGCAGAAGCGCAGCATGCCGTACGTGCCGACCTTGTCCAGCACGCCGACCAGCAGCACGGCCGCGCCGGCCGGGGCTTGGGCGGCGGCGTCGGGCAGCCAGGTGTGGAACGGCCACAGCGGCGCCTTGATCGCGAAGGCGATGAAGAAGCCGAGGAACAGCCACTTCTGCGTCGTCACGTCCTGGATGGTCCCGACCAGGTCGGTGAACATGAACGTGCCCTTGCCGGCGATCGAGTAGAGCGCGATCACCGCCACCAGCATCAGGAGCCCGCCGAACAGCGAGTACAGCAGGAACTTCACGGCCGCGTACGACCGCTGCGCCCCGCCGTACGACCCGATCATGAAGTACATCGGGATCAGCATGGCTTCGAAGAAGACGTAGAAGAGGAAGACGTCGGTCGCCGCGAAGACGCCGATCATCATGGCCTCGAGCACGAGCAGCAGCGAGAAGTACGTCCGGACCGAACGCTTGCCCGCCTCGGCGTCATGCCAGGAGGCGAGCACCACGATCGGCACGAGGATCACCGACAGAAGGATCAGCACCAGGGCGATGCCGTCCACGGCGACGCCGTAGTGGACGCCGAACGCGGGGATCCAGTCGTACGTCTCGGCGAACTGGAACTTGTCGCCGTTCGGGCTGAACTGGACCGCCATGGCGACGGTCAGCGCCAGCACGATCAGCGACACCACGAGGGTGAACTGCTTGGCGAGCTTGTCGTTGCGGACAAGGGTCACGCCCAGCGCGCCGAGTACGGACACGCCCATCAGGGTTGAAAGCCAGGGCATCACAGGTTCCCTACGACGAGCCAGGCACCGGCCAGGAGGGCGGCACCCAGGAAAATCGACAGCGCGTACGAGCGGACGAACCCGGTCTGGACCCTGCGCAGGCGCCCGGACGTGCCGCCGATGCCCGCCGCCAGGCCGTTCACGAGACCGTCCACGCCGCGGTTGTCGAAGAACACGGCCAGGCGGGTCAGCCACTGGCCGGGGCGCATGAACAGCGCCTCGTTCAGGGCGTCACCGTACAGGTCACGACGGGCGAACGTGGTGAGGAACGAACCGCGCGGTGCGAGCGCGGGCACCTCGGCCCTGCCGTACTTGAGCCAGGCGAAGACCGCGCCGGCCGCGACGAGCGCGAGCGTGGCCAGACCGGTGGGGCTGAACGGGTGGAACGCCGGCATCTCCTCCGGCGCGCCGACGGCCGGCGCGAGGAAGGTCATGAACCGGTTGCCCAGCACCAGGAACGCACCGAGCCCGATCGCGCCGATCGACAGGATGATCAGTGGCCAGGTCATGACGGCGGGCGACTCGTGCGGGTGGGCCGTGGGCTCCCAGCGCTTGGCGCCGAAGAACGTCATGAAGACCAGGCGCGACATGTAGAAGCCGGTGATGCCCGCGCCGAGCACCGCCAGCCAGCCGAGGACGGCGTTGTGCTCCATCACGGTCTCGATGATGCCGTCCTTGGTGAAGTAGCCGGACAGCAGCGGAAACCCGATGATCGCCAGGTAGCCGATGAGGAACGTCACGAACGTCACCGGCATGACCTTGCGCAGCGCGCCGTACTTGCGCATGTTGACCTCGTCGTTCATGGCGTGCATGACCGAGCCCGCGCCGAGGAACATGTCGGCCTTGAAGAAGCCGTGCGTGATGAGGTGCGCGATCGCGAAGGCGTAGCCCGCCTTGCCGATGCCCGCGGCGAGCACCATGTAGCCGATCTGCGACATCGTGGAACCGGCCAGCGCCTTCTTGATGTCGTCCTTGGCCGTACCGATGATCGCACCGGCGAGCAGCGTCGCGACGCCGACGATCGTCACCACGATCTGCGCGGTCTCGGCGCCCTGGAAGATCGGGCCGGACCGGACGATCAGGTAGACACCGGCGGTGACCATGGTCGCCGCGTGGATGAGGGCCGAGACCGGGGTCGGGCCCTCCATGGCGTCGAGGAGCCAGGACTGCAGCGGGAGCTGGGCCGACTTGCCGCAGGCGCCGACCAGCAGCAGCAGGCCGATGGCGGTGAGCGTGCCGGAGGACGCCTTGTCGGCGTTCGCCAGGACGCCGTCGAAGGCCAGCGTGTGGAACGTCGCGAAGATCGTGAAGATGCCGATCAGCAGGCCGAAGTCGCCGACGCGGTTGACGATGAACGCCTTCTTGGCCGCGGTCGCGGCCGACGGCTTGTGCTGCCAGAACCCGATCAGCAGGTAGGACGCGAGGCCGACGCCCTCCCAGCCGACGAACAGGGCCACGTAGTTGTCGGCCAGCACCAGCAGGAGCATCGCCGCGACGAACAGGTTGAGGTAGGCGAAGAACCGCCGCCTGTTCGGGTCGTGCGCCATGTAGCCGATCGAGTAGACGTGGATCAGCGAGCCCACGAAGGTGATCAGCAAACAGAACGAGATCGACAGCGGGTCGACCAGCAGGCCCATCTTCGCCAGGCCGGGGATGAACTCGTACAGCTCGATCCCGCGGCGGCGCTCGCCGGGGGCGAAGCCGAGGAGCTGTACGAACGACAGCGCCGCCACCACGAAGGACGCGACGGCCATGAGCACGCCCAGCAGATGGCCGAACTTGTCGGTCCTCCGGCCGCCCAGCAGGAGGACCGCCGCTCCCACCAGGGGCAGAGCGATCATGAGCCAGGCTGCTCCGATCGCTCCGCCGGAGTGCTGGATGATCTCAGCGGGTTCCACGGCCACCTCTTAGTACTTCAGCAGGCTGACGTCGTCGACCGACGCGGACCTGCGGGTTCGGAAGATCGTCACGATGATGGCCAGGCCGATGACCACCTCGGCGGCGGCCACGATCATCACGAAGAACGCGATGACCTGGCCGTCGAGGTTGCCGTTCTGCCGGGCGAAGGTGACGAACGCCAGGTTGCAGGCGTTGAGCATGAGCTCGACGCACATGAACACGACAATGGCGTTGCGCCGTACGAGCACGCCTACGCCGCCGATCGCGAACAGCAGCGCGGAGAGCACCAGGTAGTGCGTGGTCACTTGCCGTCCTCCTCGCTCCGGGCTTCGCCGCGGGCGCCGACGACCCGGCCGGCCACGACACCCTCGTCGGTCATGGGCTCGGTGTCGGGGCCGTCGTCCCCGGCCTCGTCCGCGAGCGTCGGGGTGCTGTGCCCGTTGGCGCGCTGGGCGGCCTCCTCCTGCTCCAGCACGCGGGCGACCTCCGGAGGCAGGATGCCCTGGGACTCCTCGTACCGGGCGATGTACCGGTTGACCGACAGCGGCGAGATGGTCCCGTCGGGCAGCAGCGCCGGCATGTCGATGGCGTTGTGCCGGGCGTAGGTGCCGGGGCCGGGCAGCGGCGCCGGGTTCTTGCCCGTCTTGCCGAAGGCGACGAAGCGCTGCCGCGACAGGTCCTTCTGCGTCGGCTTGGGCTCGCTGCGCTCCCGGTGCGCGAGCACCATCGCGCCGAGCGCCGCCGTGATCAGCAGCGCGGAGGTCACCTCGAAGGCGAACACGTGGCGCGTGAAGATCAGCTCGGCCAGGGAGGGCACGTTGCCCGCCTGGGTGGCGGCGGCCAGGCCCCGCGGGGCGCCGACGACCGCGTTGCCGATGCCGAGCGCGAGCAGGGCGGCGAAACCGAGCCCGGCCAGGATCGCCCAGAACCGCTGTCCCCTGATCGTCTCCACGAGGGAGTCCGACGAGTCCACGCCCACGAGCATGAGCACGAACAGGAACAGCATCATGACCGCGCCGGTGTAGACGATGATCTGCACCGCCGCCAGGAACGGAGCGTCCTGGACGGCGTACAGCACCGCCAGCGAGATCATGACGACGCCGAGCATGAGGGCCGAGTAGACGGCCCTGCGGCTGAAGACGAGTCCGAGCGCCGCGATCACCGAGATGACCGCGAGCACCCAGAACGTGATGGACTCACCCATTGCTTCGACCCAACCGGTAGTAGTCCTCCTCGGTCTCGCCGAGGCGCATCGGGTGGGGCGGCTGCTCCATCCCCGGTCCCAGCGGCGCGAGGAGCATCTCCTTGGTGAAGATCAGCGACTCGCGGCTGGAGTCGGCGAGCTCGTACTCGTTGGTCATCGTGAGCGCCCGCGTGGGGCAGGCCTCGATGCACAGCCCGCAGAGGATGCAGCGCAGGTAGTTGATCTGGTAGACGCGGCCGTACCGCTCACCCGGCGAGAAACGCTCCTCGTCGGTGTTGTCGCCACCCTCCACGTAGATGGCGTCGGCCGGGCAGGCCCAGGCGCACAGCTCACAGCCGACGCACTTCTCCAACCCGTCGGGCCACCGGTTCAGCTGGTGCCGTCCGTGGAAGCGCGGCGCGGTCGGCCGCTTCTCCTCCGGATAGTTGACCGTCACCGGCTTCTTGAACATGTGGTGGAAGGTGACGCCGAATCCCTTGATCGGGTTCAGCCAATCAGTTGCTCCCACTGGTCACCTCCTTGGCGGCGTCGGAATTGAGGCGCGCGGCGGGCACGACTCCGTGGTAGTGCGGGGCGTCGAGCGGTGGAACGGGGAACCCGCCCGCGAGCGGCTCCTCCCGCAGCTGCTCGAACTCCTCCTCGATCTCGGCGGCCTTCGCCTCCTTGCGGCGCTGGTTGACCGTGTCGAACCGGAGCCAGATCACGAGGGCGCCGACGATGACGATCGCACCGATGGTCATGATGACCGCCCGGTTGCTGTCCGGCAGGCGCAGCGCCTTGAACGTGGCGGCCATCAGGATCCAGGCCAGGTTGACCGGGATGAGCACCTTCCAGCCGAAGGCCATGAGCTGGTCGTACCGGACGCGCGGCAGCGAGGCGCGCACCCAGACGAAGAAGCCGAACGCGATCACCAGCTTGATGAAGAACCACAGCAGCGGCCACCAGCCGGAGTTCGCGCCGTCCCACAGGGAGATCGGCCACGGGGCACGCCAGCCGCCGAAGAACAGCGTGATCGCCATCGCGGAGACCGTGAAGATGTTCACGTACTCGGCGAGCATGAACATCGCGAACTTCAGCGAGGAGGAGTACTCGGTGTGGAAGCCGCCGACCAGTTCGCCCTCACCCTCGGGGAGGTCGAACGGCACGCGGTTCGTCTCGCCCAGCATCGTGATCGCGTAGATCAGGAAGGACGGGATCAGCGAGACCACGTACCAGGACGGCATGGGGATCGACAGCGAGCCGATGTCCCAGGTGCCGCCGCCCGCCTGCTTCGCCACGATCTCGTGGGTGGACAGCGTGCCCGCCTGGAGGAACACCGCGACGAACGACAGGCCCATCGCGATCTCGTACGACACCACCTGGGCCGCCGAGCGCAGACCGCCCAGCACCGCGTACGGCGAGCGGGAGCCCCACCCGGCGAGCACGATGCCGTAGACGCCGATAGAGGCGGTGGCCAGGACCAGCAGCACCGCGACCGGCAGGTCGGTGAGCTGCAGCGGCGTCTTGTGGCCGAACATCGAGACCACCGGCCCGAACGGCACCACGGAGAAGGCCAGGAAGGCCGGCACCGCGATGATGATCGGGGCGAGAAGGTAGATCACCTTGTCCACGGTGCGTGGCATGATGTCTTCCTTCAGGCCCATCTTCAGGCCGTCGGCCACCGACTGCAGCAGGCCGAACTTGCCGGCCCGGTTGGGGCCGTAACGGTGCTGCATGCGCGAGATGAGCTTGCGCTCGGTCCACACGCCGAACAGCACACCCAGCATCAGGAACACGAAGATCGCAACGGCCTTGATGATGATGATCCACAGGGGATCGTGGCCGAAGTCGCTCCAGGTGGGTCCGGGGTTGTTCACGAGACGCTCCCGATCTTTACGACGTCTCCGGCGACCGCGCGCAGGTCGCGCGTGACCGACAGGCCGGCGGAGTTGGACGGCACCCACACGACACGGTCGGGCAGGTCCGCGACGCGCACCGGCACGACCACGTCGTCACCGATGGTGATCTTGCCGCCGTCCACCGCGCCGATCTCGGCGGCCGTCGCCTCCGACAGCAGCGCCGCCACCGAGCGGGCGGTCCCCGCGAGGTAGGGCTCGCCGTCCTGCATCCGGCCCTCGTCGAGCAGCAGGTGCCACGTGGCCAGCACGGCCTCGCCCGCCTGCGGCTGCCTGGTCGCGCGGCCCGTCACCGAGGGCGCGGCCGGGCGGGAGCCCTTCCAGGAGCCGAGCGTCGCCATCTCCCGCCGGGCGGCGGCGGGGTCGGGCAGGCCGAGGTGGACGTCCATCTGGTCGGCGATCGAGGCGATGGCGCGCAGGTCGCTCATCAGGCCGGGGACGGCCGTGGCGACGCCGAACGAGCGGCCCCTGCCCTCCCAGTCGACGAACGTGCCCGACTTCTCCGCGACCGCGGCGACCGGCAGGACCACGTCGGCCCGGTCGGTGACCGCGCTCGCGCGGATCTCCAGGCTGACGATGAACGGCGTGTTCTCCAGCGCCGCGAGGGCGCGGGCCGGGTCGGGCAGGTCGTAGGGGTCCACACCCGCCACGACCAGCGCGTCGACCTCGTCGTTCAGCGCGGCCTCGATGATGCCCGCCGTGTCGCGGCCCGGCGCGTCCGGCAGCGAGCCGACGCCCCACGCCCTGGCGACCTCCGCGCGGGCGGCCTCGTCGGAGGCCGGGCGGCCGATCGGCAGCAGACCGGGCAGCGCACCCGCTTCGAGCGCGCCGCGCTCACCGGCCCTGCGCGGCACCCAGGCGAGTCGCGCGCCGGTGGCCTGCGTGAGCCGTACGAGCGCGGACAGCGCGCCGGGGGCCGTGGCGAGCCGCTCACCGGCGAGGACGATCGAGCCGGCGGGCAGCAGGTCGCCGCCGACCAGGTCGCCGAGCGCCTCGGCCTCCGCGCCGGGCGCGGTGCGGATCAGCGTGCCGTTCATCTTGGCCAGGCCAGGCGTGGCGAACGGCGCGAGCGTGTAGACCTTGAGGCCCCGCTTGCGCGCCGCCTTGCGCAGGCGCAGGAAGACGATCGGCGACTCCTCCTCGGGCTCGAACCCGGCCAGGAGCACGGCCGGGGCCGTCTCCAGGTCGGCGTAGGAGACCTCGATGCCCTTGCCTGCGACGGCGTGGGCGAGGAAGCGCGCCTCCTCCTCGGAGTGCGGGCGGGCCCGGAAGTCGATGTCGTTGGTGCCGAGGGCGATCCTGGCGAACTTGCTGTAGGCGTAGGCGTCCTCGACCGTGAGCCGCCCGCCGACCAGCACGCTGGCCTTGCCACGGGCCCGCAGCAGGCCCTCGGCCGCCACGGCCAGCGCGTCCGGCCAGGAGGTCGGGACGAGCTTGCCGCTCTCGTCGCGGACGAGCGGCGAGCGCAGCCGGTCGGGCGCGGTGGCGTACGCGAACGCCCAGCGGCCCTTGTCGCAGTTCCACTCCTCGTTAACCTGCGGGTCGTCCCCGGCCAGACGGCGGGTGACCTTGCCCCGGCGGTGGTCGGTGCGCAGCGAGCAGCCCGACGCGCAGTGCTCGCACGCGCTCGGCGTGGAGACCAGGTCGAACGGGCGGGAGCGGAACCGGTAGGCCGCGCCGGTCAGCGCGCCCACCGGGCAGATCTGGATGGTGTTGCCGGAGAAGTAGGACTGGAACGGCTCGCCGTCGGCGACGCCCACCTGCTCCTTGGCCCCGCGCTCGAAGAAGTCGATGAGCGGGTCGCCCGCGATCTGCTCGGAGAACCGGATGCAGCGGGCGCACTGCACGCACCGCTCACGGTCCAGCAGCACCTCGGTCGACAGCGGCACGGGCTTCTCGAACGTGCGCTTCTGCTCGGTGAACCGGCTCTCGCCCTGGCCGTTCGACATGGCCTGGTTCTGCAGGGGGCACTCGCCGCCCTTGTCGCAGACCGGGCAGTCGAGCGGGTGGTTCAGCAGCAGCATCTCCATCACGCCGCGCTGTGCCTTCTCGGCCACCGGCGAGGTGAGCTGCGTCTTGACCACCATGCCCTCGGCGACCTCGATCGCGCAGGACGGCTGCGGCTTGGGGAAGCCGCGGCCGTTGCCCGCGTCGGGGATGTCGACCAGGCACTGGCGGCAGTTGGCCGCCGGGGAGAGCAGCGGGTGGTCGCAGAACCGGGGGATCTGGATCCCCAGCAGTTCCGCGGCCCGGATGATCAGCGTGCCCTTGGGGACGCTGACCTGGAAGCCGTCGATGGTCAGGGTGACCATGTCCACGACCGGCTGCTCCGGCTGCGTCGTCTGAACTGTCACTTGGACCCCCACACCGTGGAAGCGGCGGGATCGAACGGGCAGCCGCCGATCTCGAAGTGCTTGAGGTATTCGTCGCGGAAGTGCTTCACCGACGAGTGGATCGGGCTCGTCGCGCCGTCGCCGAGCGCGCAGAACGAACGGCCGAGGATGTTGTCCGCGATGTCGGTGATCGTGGCCAGGTCGTCCTCGGTGCCCTGGCCCTTCTCCAGCCGCCTGAGCACCTGCTTGAGCCAGTAGGTGCCCTCACGGCAGGGCGTGCACTTGCCGCAGGACTCGTGCGCGTAGAACTCGGTCCACCGCATCACGGCGCGGACCACGCAGGTCGTCTCGTCGAAGATCTGCAGGGCGCGGGTGCCCAGCATCGAGCCCTTGGCGCCGACCGACTCGAAGTCGAGCGGCACGTCGAGGTGCTCGGCCGTGAAGATCGGCGTCGAGGAGCCCCCCGGCGTCCAGAACTTCAGCTCGTGGCCCTCGCGGATGCCGCCCGCCATGTCGAGCAGTTCGCGCAGCGTGATGCCCAGCGGGGCCTCGTACTGGCCCGGCCTGGTCACGTGGCCCGACAGCGAGAAGATGCCGAAGCCCTTGGACTTCTCGGTGCCCATCCCGGCAAACCAGTCGGCGCCGTTGGCGATGATGCTCGGCACGCTCGCGATCGACTCGACGTTGTTGACGACGGTCGGGGAGGCGTACAGGCCGGCGACCGCCGGGAACGGCGGCTTGAGCCTGGGCTGGCCGCGGTAGCCCTCCAGCGAGTCGAGCAGCGCCGTCTCCTCGCCGCAGATGTACGCTCCCGCGCCGCTGTGCACGACGAGTTCGAGGTCGTAGCCCGAGCCGAAGATGTCGGTCCCGAGGTAGCCCTTCTCGTACGCCTCGCGGACGGCGGCCTGCACCCGGCGGATGACGTGGACCACCTCGCCGCGGATGTAGATGAACGCGTGGTTGGCCCGGATCGCGTAGGACGAGATGATCACGCCCTCGACCAGCGAGTGCGGGTTGGCCATCATGAGCGGGATGTCCTTGCAGGTCCCCGGCTCCGACTCGTCGGCGTTGACCACGAGGTAGTGGGCCTTGCCGTCGCCCTGCGGGATGAATCCCCACTTCATGCCGGTGGGGAAGCCCGCGCCGCCGCGGCCGCGCAGGCCCGAGTCCTTCACCGCCTGGATGACGGCGTCCGGGTCCATGCCCAGGGCCTTCCTGGCGGCCGCGTACTCGCCGTACCCGTCGAGGGTGAACGAGTCGTCCTGGTCCCAGTTTCTGGTGAGAACAGGCGTTAGGGTCGTCACTTCTCGCTCCCCTCGGCCGCGGGGGCCTCCCAGCCGTTGGTCTTGGCGACCTTCAGGCCCTCCAGCGAGGGACCGGCGGCCGACGGGCCCTCGCCCGCCAGTCCGTCGGGGAACCCGGCGAGGACCCGGGAGGCCTCCTTGAACGTGCACAGCCGGCGCGGGCCGCGCGTGGGCGCGACCTCCTTGCCGGCGCGCAGGTCGTCGACGAGCTGCTTGGCCGACTCAGGGGTCTGGTTGTCGAAGAACTCCCAGTTGACCATCATGACCGGCGCGAAGTCGCAGGCGGCGTTGCACTCCAGCCGCTCCAGCGTGATCTTGCCGTCCGCGGTGGTCTCGTCGTGGCCGACGCCCACGTGCTCGCTGAGCTCGTCCCAGATCTGGTCGCCGCCCATCACCGCGCACAGCGTGTTGATGCAGACGCCGACGTTGTACTCGCCGGCGGGCGAGCGCTTGTACATGGTGTAGAAGGTCGCCACGCCGACGACCTCGGCCTTGGACAGGCCCAGCATCTCGGCGCAGAACTCCTGGCCGTCGTCGGAGATGTAGCCGTCCTCCGACTGCACCAGGTGCAGCAGAGGCAGCAGCGCGGAACGCGGCCGGGGGTAGCGGCCGATGATCTCCTTGGCGTCCGTCTCCAGACGCTCGCGGACCTCGGGCGCGTAGCTCATCGGTCCACACCTCCCATGACCGGGTCGATCGAGGCGACCGCGGAGATGACGTCGGCGACCATGCCGCCCTCGCACGTCGCGGGCACCGCCTGCAGGTTCGTGAACGACGGGTCGCGGAAGTGGACCCGGTAGGGCCGGGTGCCGCCGTCGCTGACCACGTGCGCGCCCAGCTCGCCGCGCGGCGACTCGACCGAGGCGTACGCCTGCCCGGCCGGCACCCGGAAGCCCTCGGTCACCAGCTTGAAGTGGTGGATCAGGGCCTCCATCGAGCTGCCCATGATGTGGGCGATGTGGTCGGGCGAGTTGCCGAGGCCGTCGGGGCCGAGCGCGAGCTGCGACGGCCAGCCGATCTTCTTGTCCTCGATCATCACCGGGCCGCCCTTGAGCGGGCCGGACAGCCGGTCGAGCGCCTGCTCGATGATCTTGAGGGACTCCTCCATCTCGGCCATCCGCACGAGGTAGCGGCCGTACACGTCGCAGGTGTTCTGCGTCGGCACGTCGAACTCGTACGTCTCGTAGCCGCAGTAGGGCTGCGACTTGCGCAGGTCCCACGGGAGGCCCGCGGCGCGCAGCATCGGGCCGGTGATGCCCAGCGCCATGCAGCCGGTCAGGTCGAGGTAGGCGACGTCCTTGGTGCGCCGGGTGTAGACCGGGTTGGCGTCGAGGAGCTTGCGCATCTCCTTGATCCGCCCCGGCATGACCTTGAGGAACTCACCGATCTTGTCGACGGCGCCGGCCGGCAGGTCGACGCTGACGCCGCCCGGCCGGACGTACGCCATGTTCATCCGCAGGCCGGTGATGTACTCCATCAGGTCGAGCACCATCTCGCGCTCGCGGAAGCC
Source organism: Microbispora sp. H11081 (assembly GCF_012999535.1). GTDB lineage: Bacteria > Actinomycetota > Actinomycetes > Streptosporangiales > Streptosporangiaceae > Microbispora. Next base: position 333,669 of record NZ_JABBWV010000007.1, on the reverse strand, counting down.
GAACAGCATCGGCGTCGTCGCGCCCAGTTCCAGGCCGAACGTCGCGATCGCGACCAGGTGCGAGGAGATCCGGGTGAGCTCCATCGTCAGGACCCGGATGGCCTGCGCCCGGTCCGGGATCCTGTCGGTGATCCCCAGAAGCTTCTCGACCCCCATGCAGTAGGCGGTCTCGTTGAAGATCGGCGCGAGGTAGTCCATGCGGGTGACGAACGTGACCCCCTGGGTCCACGTCCGGTACTCCATGTTCTTCTCGATGCCGGTGTGCAGGTAGCCGATCACCGTGCGGGCCTCGGTCACGGTCTCGCCGTCCAGGGTCAGCACGAGCCGGAGCACGCCGTGCGTCGACGGGTGCTGCGGGCCCATGTTGACGACGAGGCGCTCGTCGGCCGACTCGCTGACGGTCTTGACCAGTTCGTCCCAGTCCTGACCCGCGACGTCGTAGATCCGGCCTTCGGTCTCGGTGGTGCTCACGACGCTCTCCTCGCTGCCCTCGTCCACTCGTGCAGGTCGACGCTCACGAGTACGACCTCCTCCGGTCCGGCGCGGGCACCTCGGCGCCGCGGTACTCCACGGGGATGCCGCCGAGCGGGTAGTCCTTGCGCTGCGGGTGCCCCTCCCAGTCGTCCGGCATCTCGATCCGGGTCAGCGCCGGGTGGCCGTCGAAGACGATCCCGAAGAAGTCGTACGTCTCGCGCTCATGCCAGTCGTGCGTGGGGTAGACCTGAACCGTGGAGGGGATGTGCGGGTCGGCGTCGGGGCAGGAGACCTCCACCCGGACGCGCCGGTTGTGCGTGATGGAGCACAGGTGGTAGACGGCGCGCAGTTCGGCGCCGGTCTCCTCGGGGTAGTGGACCCCCGAGACACCGAGCGACAGCTCGAACCGCAGCGCGGGATCGTCACGCAGGTGCTTCATCACCTCGGGCAGCCGCTCGCGCCGCACGTGGAAGGTGACCTCGCCGCGGTCCACGACGACGCGCTCGATCGCGTCCGCGAACGCCGGCTCCAGCGCGTCGGCCACCTCGTCGAAGTACGACCCGTACGGCCGGCCGCTGACCAGCTTGGGCGGGCGGCGGACGACCAGGCGGTTGTAGCCGGAGGTGTCTCCGGTGTCCTTGACGCCGAACATGCCCTTGCGGGCGATGGGCTCCTCGGGCAGCCCGGGCAGGTTCTCGGTGCTCACTTCCCGGCTCCCTGGTCGATCAGCGGCAGCGTACGCAGCGCCTGGAGCTCAAGCTCCTCGATCTGCTTCTCACGGTGCGCGCCGAACTTCATGTTCTGGATCTTGTCGTGCAGCTTCACGATGGCGTCGATCAGCATCTCCGGACGCGGCGGGCAGCCGGGCAGGTAGATGTCGACAGGCACCACGTGATCCACACCCTGGACGATGGCGTAGTTGTTGAACATGCCGCCGCTGGACGCGCAGACGCCCATCGCGATGACCCACTTGGGCTCGGCCATCTGGTCGTAGATCTGGCGAAGCACGGGCGCCATCTTCTGCGACAGCCGGCCGGCCACGATCATGAGGTCGGCCTGCCGCGGGGAGGCGGAGGCGCGCTCCATGCCGAAGCGGGCCAGGTCGTGCTTCGGGCCGCCGGTGGCCATCAGTTCGATGGCGCAGCAGGCGAGACCGAAGGTCGCCGGCCAGACGGAGTTCTTCCGGGCCCAGCCCGCCACCTGCTCGACGGTGGTGAGGACGAACCCGCTCGGGAGTTTCTCTTCAAGACCCATGGCTAATCCCAATCGAGACCGCGACGCCGCCACACGTAGGCGTACGCCACGAGAACGGTGACGATGAACAGCACCATCTCGACGAGCCCGAACACGCCGAGTTTGTCGAAGGCCACCGCCCACGGATAGAGAAAGATGATCTCGATGTCGAACACGATGAACAACATCGCGGTGATCATGTATTTCAGCGGGAATCGGCCGCCGCCGACCGGCTGCGGAGTGGGCTCGATGCCGCACTCGTAGGCGTCCAGCTTCGCGCGGTTCCAGCGCTTCGGCCCGGTGAATGGCGCGATGCTCACGGAGAACACGGCGAATCCCGCCGCGAGGACCGCGAGCACCACGATCGGCACATACAGCTCCATGGCTACATGTCCTCGCTTACTCGATGAAGTTGGGCGATCACGACAATGCCGGAGAGCGCGGTCTGCCGGGCGGCCACTCGCGGGGCCTGCGCCGGGCTGCGCGTCTTCTCGGTCATGAGGGCTTCAGTCATGCGGGCTTCGGCGGTCATGATGGCGGAGCCACCTTGGACAGGGCGTTGATGATGCGGTCGGAGACGTCGCCCCGCCGGTCTGTGAGATTAGCGAGCAACTTGAAGGCGAACCTCATCAGGGTGGGATGGGGCATCCCGTGCCGGGTGGCGAAGCTCATCACTCCCGGTCTCCCGATCGCCTCCACGAACAGGCGGCCGAGGGTGAAGTATCCGCCATGGGCGTCTTTGAGGATACGCGGATACGCGAGTAATACGCGCTCACGCTGCGCGGGCGTGGGTCGGGACAGCGCCTGGACGATCACTTCGGCCGCCGTGCGGCCGGTCTCCATGGCGTAGGCGATGCCCTCGCCGTTGAAGGGGTTGATCGACCCGCCCGCGTCGCCCACGAGAACCAGCCCGCGGGTGTAGTGCGGCTGCCGGTTGAAGCCCATCGGCAGCGCGGCGCCCCTGATCGGGCCCGTCATGTTCTCCTCGGTGTAGCCCCACTCCGACGGCGTGTTCTTCATCCAGCGCCGCAGCAGGTCGCGGTAGTCGATGCTCTTGAACGCGTCGCTGGTGTTCAGCAGGCCGAGGCCGACGTTGGACGTGCCGTCGCCGACCGGAAAGATCCACCCGTAGCCGGGGAGCAACCGGTCGCCGTCCCACAGTTCGAGCCACGTCTCCAGGTAGTCGTCGTCGTGGCGGGGGCTCCGGTAGTAGGTGCGCACCGCCACGCCCATCGGGCGGTCCTCCCGCTTGTGCAGGCCCAGCGCGAGCGACAGCCGGGTCGAGTTGCCGTCGGCCGCCACCACGAGCCGGGAGCGGTAGGACACCTCCTCGCCGTCCGCCTTGGCCGTCACGCCCACGACGTGGCCGCTGCGCTCGTCGAGCAGCGGGCCTGTAACGTTCACGCCCTCGCGCAGCCGGACGCCCGCGCCCTCGGCGTGCCTGGCGAGGATCTGGTCGAAGTCCGCGCGGGTGCGCACGAGGCCGAAGTCGGGGTAGCTCGACAGTTCCGGCCAGTCGAGTTCGAGGCGCACACCACCGCCGTAGACGCGCAGCCCCTTGTTCCTCATCCAGCCGGGCGCGTCGATGTCGACGCCCATGGCGACGAGTTCCTTCACCGCCCGCGGGGTCAGTCCGTCGCCGCAGACCTTCTCCCTGGGGAAGCGCGTCTTCTCCAGGAGCAGCACGTCGAGACCGGCACGGGCGAGATGGAAGGCCGTCGTGGCGCCCGCAGGGCCCGCGCCGACCACGATGACGTCGGCGTCGACCTCTCTCCGCGTCGCGCGGGTTCGCTCACTCACGGGGGACCTGTCCGTTCCAGCGAAGGAAGGCCTCGGAATGGTCTAGACCTTCGTGCCTTTGTGAACAACTTCACAAACTGTCGCGCCGAAGTCTAACCCCTCCCACGGGCGCGACGTCAGAGGGGTGCGGCCAAGCACGTCGCATCACGCCTTGACCGCCCGGTGCAGCGCCACGATCCCGAGCGTGAGGTTGCGCCAGGCCACCTTCCGCCAGCCCGCCTCCTGGATGATCCGGGCCAGCCCCTCCTGGTCGGGCCAGGCCCTGATCGACTCGGCGAGGTATTCGTACGAGTCGGGATTGGAGCTGACCATCCGGGCCACCTGCGGCAGCAGCTTCATCAGATACTGCGTGTAGACGAGGTCGAACGACTGCGGCTTCGGCCGCGAGAACTCGCAGATCACCAGCCGGCCACCCGGCCGGGTCACCCGCAGCATCTCCTCCAGCGCCTGTCCCGTGTCCGCCACGTTGCGCAGGCCGAAGGAGATCGTCACGGCGTCGAACGTCTCGTCGCGGAACGGCAGGCGCAGCGCGTCGCCCGCGACGAACGTCACCCCGCGCACGCCCCCGCCGTACAGGCCGGAACCGCCACGCCGGGCGACGCCGGTGCTGAGCATGCCGAGCGAGAAGTCGCACGCGATGGCCCGCGCCCCGAGCGCGGTGAACGCGTCGGTCGAGGTGCCGGTGCCCGCGGCGAGGTCGAGAACCAGCTCGCCGGGCCCGGCGTCGATGGCCGCCGCGGTGGCCTTGCGCCACAGGCGATCCTGGCCGAGCGACAGGACGTCGTTGACCAGGTCGTAGCGCCGGGCCGTGCGATCGAACATCGCGGCGACCTCGTGCGGCTGCTTGTCCAGCGATGCGCGCGTCATGCAGGCAAGCCTAGGCCGCGAAGAGCGCGCCCCCTCACCGCCGCCACCGGATGAGCGGAACGTAGTTCGCCGATTACGCTGAGTCTGCTAGAAATTGGGGAATGCGCGTCACCACCGCACTACTTCCGGTCGCATCGCTCGTCACCTGCGCCGCGTTCGTCCCCGCCGTCCCGGCATCCGCCGGCATCCGGCAGCCCCGCGTGGTCTCGGCGAACCCGGTGAACACCACGCCGCACGTGCTCGACGGCATCGTGAACGCGTTCGCGCTGGTCGGCCGCACCGTCGTGGTGGGTGGCGAGTTCAGCGCCGTCCGCGAGGCACGCGGCGGTGAGGACCTGCCCCGGACGAACGTCTTCGCCTTCGACCTCTACACAGGGCGCGTCCTGCCCGACTTCGCGCCGGACCTCGACGCGCCGGTGGCCGCGCTGGCCGCCGGCCCTGACGGCACGGTCTTCGTGGGCGGCGCGTTCACCATGCCGGCCCGGGCCCTGGTCCGCCTCCGCGTGTCCGACGGCGCCGTCGCCGAGGACTTCTCCGCCCCCGTCTACGGCGGGAACGTCACCAGCCTGGTACGGCTGGGCGGCGCGCTCTACGTGGGAGGCGACTTCAGCAGGATCGGCCGGAGCCCGCGCACCGCGCTGGCCCGGGTGGACGCGGAGACCGGCGAGGTCGATCCCCGGTTCACGGTCACGCCGGGCAACGGGCGTCACGGAGATCCCCGGATATACGCGATGGCCGCCGTCAGCGACCGCTTAGTGGTGGACGGCTCGTTCACCACGCTCGACGGACTGCGCCGCCCGCAACTCGGCGTGATCGATCTCACGACAGGACGGGTGGCCGACTGGCACACCGAGGCGTACGCCCCGGCGTGCAAGCCGGACTTCCCTTCGTACGTGCGCGGGCTCGACCTGTCGCCGGACGGGCGCTACTTCGTGGTCGTCACGACCGGCGGGGCGGCGCGCGGCACCTCGAAGCTGTGCGACTCGGCCGCCAGGTTCGAGACGTACACGAAGGGCGAGAAGATCCGTCCGACCTGGGTGAACCTGACCGGAGGGGACTCCCTCTACGCGGTCGCGGTCACGGGGTCCGCCGTGTACGTGGGCGGGCACCAGCGCTGGCTGGACAATCCCCTGGGCGCCGACACGGCGGGCCGGGGGGCGGTCCACCGGCCCGGCATCGGGGCGATCGACCCGATCAAGGGCAAGGCTCTGCGCTGGAACCCGACGCGGGAAAGGGGAATCGGGGTAAAGGCCTTCCTTACCGTTAAGACAGGTCTTTTGGTGGGAAGCGACACGACGGAGCTCGGGCATGAGTACCATGCCCGCGTCGGCATGTTCCCGGCGACCTAGTTCATCCCCTGCTCCCGCCGTTTCCCGGCGATGCGCTCGCTCACCGCGTCACGCTGTTTGGACAGCAGGACGTAGCTGGCCAGACCACTGACCAGGACGGCGACGAGGAGGAGCGGGAACGACCGCAGGCCGACGAGATACAGGACGCCGAGAGCGACGGCGAACAGCCCGAGGCGCGAAAGGGTGTAAACGACAACCGGATGCACAGCGTCGAGGTTACGTCACCCTCCCGGCGCGCCGGTCTCTCTTCGCATCTGCTGCGGGCACTGCTAGTGTTCACAACAAGGCGCTTTTGTAAAGAAACACCCATGAGCGCCCCAAAGAGGCTCTATCATATAACAATCGGGCACTGAGCCGGTAACAACCCGTGATCTTCTCCGAAAACCACGGATAAATCAGGCTTCGCTCGGCACACTGGTTACCTGTCCGCCCGCTGCAGGACGCGGGACGCGAGGGGGAGAGATTGTGGAGAGTAGCAGCGAGCGACTGCTGACTCCTGGAGAGGTTGCCGCTCTCTTCAGGGTCGACCCGAAGACCGTGACCCGTTGGGCCGCGGCCGGGCGCATCAGCAGCATCCGTACCCCCGGGGGGCACCGGCGTTTCCGTGAATCGGAAGTGCACGCCCTCCTTCGTGGTGAGGACGTCCTCACGGCCGAAAGGCCGAACGGCGACTCCCCGCGAGTCTGACGAAGTATCAGCACCGAGTGATCCTGCGCACTACCCGGATGGCGCAGGGTCACCGGAGTCAGTCGCATGTCGATTCTGCGTCCCGGCCTGTCCTGCTCCCTTGCCGGGACCGTCAGTCTCCCCACCCGGGTGCTTCAGTCCTGCTCCGCCTTGAAGGCAAGGAACGCCTGCTCCAGCGCTTCGTCACCCTCACGCCAGCGGCGCCGCCGCTCGGCGTCCTCCTCCTCGGTGATCGACTCGGCGAGCCAGCGTTCGTAATCGGGCTCGCCCGGCACGACCTCCACGTACGCGTTGCCGATGAGGCGCCCGTCATCGGTGGTCAGTGACCTGGGCACGCGCAGCGTCCCGTCGCCGAGCCGGATCACGTACATCCGAATCACCTAGATTCCGTAACGCCGGTTGAAGAAGAGCATGACGTTCAGGGCCACCCGCGTGTCGCCGCCCAGCATGTCGACCAGGGCCGGACGCTGCCGGGACGCGATCGCCGCGAACGCGTCGGCGAAGAACTCCTTGCGCCCCAGGCCGCCGGGCTGCCGGTGGAACGACGACGCGAACAGCGGCAGGCACTCCTCGTAGAGCGCCGCGAACTCCGGGGAGTCCGACACCCACTCTCCCGGACCGGCGTCCACGTCGTCCAGCGCATGCCCGACTTCGTGCATCATCACGTCGGGCGTGGGCGAGGGGCGGTCCCCCACCACGATCTTGCGGTCGCCGTACGCGCCGGCGCAGATGTCCCAGGTGGCCCGTCCCGACGGCAGCGGCGCGCCACGCAGGTAGCCCATGTCGTCCAGGTCGGGCACCCCGCCGCGCCCGACGTAGATGCCTTCGAGCCCGATGGCGAGCTTGGTCTTGAGCTGCTCGGGCAGCCGCGCCAGGCTGTCCACGGCCCGTACGGCGTCGGCGGACGGCGGCCCCTCCGCGGCGTCCCACTCGCGGTACAGGATGCGTTCCAGGGGCCCGCAGTGCCGCCTGCCGTCCCGCAGGTCGGGTGCGTCGGGCGGGTGGGGCGCGGCCCGCGTCGTGAGGTCGTCGAGTTCGAAGTCGCGCCAGGTGTACTGCGGCCGGTCGTCCACCACGGGCGCGGTGACCGCGTGGACCCGGTCCGCCGGCCGCTCCTGCGGCCACCCCGCCGCCCAGTCGCCGCCCCGCAGCGCGTCCCACCCGCTGTCCCACTGGCTGTCGCGCCGGGCGTCCCGCTCCCCTGGCCGGTCCCTGTCGCGGTCCGCCGTACGGTCGGAGGGCCTGTCCGAGGGCCTGTCGGGAGCACGGTCGCGAGTCCGTTCAGAGGCTTCCGTCCGCCGATGGGAGGACAGATAGGCTCCTCGCTGCCACCACCGCGACCCTCGCCGGTGGCGGCCCCTGTCGCCCGGCTCCGCCATCGCACCCCTCAGTCAGGCTCCGCGTCCTCGTGCCGCGTACCGGTCCACCGTACGATGCCGGACTGCCCCCGTCACCCCAATGCCCGACCCGATCAGTCGCCCGTATGGCTTAGCGTGTGGGCATGCCTAGCGTGATTATCGGCCTGGCGCTGCTTGCCCTCTGGCTCTACTGCCTCTTCGACGTGATCACGACCCCCGCGCAGGACGTGCGTAATCTCCCGAAGTTCCTGTGGGTCCTCATCGTGGTCTTCCTGGCGGACATCGGCGCGCTGACCTGGCTCCTCGTGGGGCGCCCCCGCCGCGAGCCCGCCGTGCACCCGGCGGGCGCCGGCGGGTGGGCGCGGAGCGGTGAAGCACCCCGCGGACCCGACGACGACCCCGAGTTCCTGCGCACCCTCGAGCGGCGCCTGCGCGACGAGGACTGACCCCTCCGCGAGGCCCCGCCCGGCACGCCGGGCGCCTCCCGCCGACGTCCCCGTGTGCGGACCCCGGCGCGAGCGACCTCTACCTGCGCACGTCTACTTCGGCGCGTCGGCTACTTCGGCACGTCGGCGTAGGAGTGCAGTCCCGAGAAGAAGATGTTGACGCCGACCAGGTTGAACAGCAGGCAGGCGCAGGCGACCAGCGAGATGATCATCGCGGCCTTGCCTCGCCACCCCGCCGTCGCCCGCGCGTGGAGATAGGCGGCGTAGACGACCCACGTGATGAACGACCAGACCTCCTTGGGGTCCCAGCCCCAGTAGCGGCCCCAGGCCCGGTCGGCCCACAGCGCCCCCGCGATGACGGCGAAGGTCCAGATCGGGAAGGCGACGACGATCGCGCGGTGCGCGACGCGCTCCAGGCTCTCCCTGACCGGCAGCACAGACGGGCGCCCGTCCCTGCGGATCAGGTAGAGGATCGCGCACACGCCCGCCAGGATGAACAGCCCGCCGGCCACGATCGCCGCCGTGACGTGGATCGCGATCCAGTACGAGTGCAGCGCGGGCATCACCGGCCCGGCCTGCACGTGGAGGAACAGCACGGCGAAGCCCAGGCCGAGCGCCGCCGTCACGGTCACGAACGCGCCGAGGAAGCGGATCGGCTGACGGACCAGCAGCACGAGGAACGCGGTGACGGCGGCGAAGCAGATGGCCACCACGAACTCGTACATGTTCGCCCACGGCCAACGGCCGACCGCGATGCCCCTGGTGAGGATGCCGGCGAGGTTGGCCGCCCAGCCGAGCCAGGCGACGGCCACGGCGATGGCCCCGGCACGGGCCGCCCAGGCCGCCGGCTGCGGGACCGGGCCCTCCGCCGTGGCGTCGGCCGTCGTGTCGTCCGGCAGCGCCGGGCCGCCCGCGCCGACGAGTTCCCGCCGCCGGACGGCCACGGCCGTACGGGCCCTGCCGAAGGCGAGATCCAGCGCGAAGCAGATCATCGAGGCGAGATACAGCAGGACGGTGACCAGGATCAGCTGGTCGCTCAGCGCGGCGAGACTCTCGTTGACCGCGTGGGTTACCGGGGCGGGCATCACTCACTCCTCGTCCGGGCGGCCGCCCGGCGCAGCGTTTCCGGTGGGCGCGTCCTGCTTGGACGCGCCGGGCTCGGTGGTGGCAGGCTCGGTCGTATCCGGCGTGTCCGGCGCGTCCGGCCCGGTCTCCGACGGCCGCTCGGCGGGGGACGCGCCGGGGCCGCCGCGCAGGGCCGTGACGATCTGGGCGAACTCCTCGGCGAAGGCAGCGCCGCCGCCTTCTGTCCTGGTCAATCCTCCCACCGTGGCCCTCCCGTCCTTCACCCGCACCCAGACGCGGCGACGCCGGACCGTGAGGGACAGCACGAGCCCGATCACCGCGGCGGCCGCGGCGAGCAGGGCGGGCTCCCTGCCGGGGTCGTAGGTGATCTGGAGGCTGATCCACTCCTTGACGCCGGTGAACTGGATCTTCCCCGCGCCGTCGGCGAGCTCCTTCGTCTCCCCCACGTTCAGCGGGGTCGGCTGGGCGGACATCTTGCCGAGCGGCTTCAGGTTCGTGGTGTCGAGCTGGTAGACCGACTGCGGCTGCCCCGACTTCAGGCCGAGATCGCCGCTGAACGGGAAGATCTGGACGGTCGGGTTCACGGCGCCGGGGAAGACCGACACCCAGGCCTCGCCGTCCGGCACGGTGGTGGGCAGGAAGCGCGCCAGGAACCCGAGCTGGGACGGCTGCGCGTCCGGCACCTTGATCACGCACTCGGACGCGTACGTGGCCTGGTCCTCGGCCAGGCACGGCACCGGGCCGTCGTAGGCCACCTGGCCCTTGCCGTCGGTCACCCGGAACGTGGGCGCGTACCCGTGCCCGATCAGGTAGGTCAGCGTGCCGTCCACGTTCAGCGGGTCGTTGACCTTGAGGTCGATCTCACGCGGTGCGGCCGTCGGCGAGTCCTGGACGGTCAGCCTGGCGAGATAGTCGAGCGGCTGGCCCTGCTTCTCACCCGCGGCCACATAGCTCGCCTGGAAGTCCTTCAGCGTGAAGGAGAACGGCTCCAGCGACTCGGCGGTCACCCTGCTGCCCGGCATGAAGCGGTCGTAGGCCGCCACCGCGTTGGAGAAGCCGTCGCCCTCCACCACCAGCACGTTGCCGCGGTAGCCGTACAGGCTTCCGGCGCCGACGGCGAACAGCAGCGCGAGCAGCGCGACGTGGAACAGGAGGTTGCCGGTCTCGCGGAGGTAGCCCTTCTCCGCCGCCACCCAGCCGTCGCCGGTGACCACGCGGAACCGCTTGCGTCTGAGCGTGGCGGCGGCCTGCTCCAGGGTGAGGCCGCCGTCGAGCGCCTCGCTGTGCGGCAGGCGCAGGAGGTTGCGCGGCGCGGCGGGCGGGCGGCGCCGGATCTCCTTGACGTGCGCCAGCGCGCGCGGGAGCACGCACCCGGCCAGCGAGACGAAGAGCAGCAGGTAGATCGCGGCGAACCACGGCGAACCGAAGACGTCGAACATCCAGAACCGGTCGAGCCACCGGGCCTGGGTCGGGTTGTTCTTGAAGTAGAGCGCGACCCTGGCCGGGTCGACCCCGCGCTGCGGGTAGATGGAGCCGGGGACCGAGCCGAGCGCGAACAGGAACAGCAGGATCAGCGCCGTGCGCATCGAGGTGAGCGTGCGCCAGGCCCAGCGCAGCCAGCCGACCGGCCCCAGGCCGACCGGCTTCTTCCGCTCCTGCTCCAGTGCCTCTGTCGGCGCGGGCTCGTCCCGTACGGCGGACACGAGGTCGTCGGGGGCGCTCATCAAAGCACCGGCCTGAAGCCGCCGACCCATACCTGCAGGTGCACGATGATCTCCGCCCACTGTCCGGTCACGAGCAGCAGACCGACGGCCACGAGCATGCCGCCGCCGATCCTGGTGATCAGGGGGGTGTGGCGGCGCACCGCCTTGAACGTGCGCAGCGCCCTGCGGTAGGCCAGCCCCGCCAGCACGAACGGCAGGCCGAGGCCCAGCGCGTACGCGAAGGCGAGGGCGGCGCCGCGCGACGCGCTGCCCTGGTTCACCGAGAGCGTCATCACCACCGCGAGCGTCGGGCCGATGCACGGCGTCCAGCCGAGACCGAAGACGACCCCGAGCAGCGGGGCCGTCGCGATCCCCGCGGCGGGAAGCTTGTGGATGCGCACGTCACGCTGGAGACCGGGGATCACCCCCAGGAAGGCCAGCCCGAGGACGATCGTCACTCCCCCGAGGACCCTGGTGATCACGTCGGCGTTGCCGTGCAGCGCCGCGCCGAGCCCGCCGAACAGCGCGCCCCCAAGGACGAACACGGCCGCGAAGCCGAGCACGAAGAGCGCGCTGCCGAGCACCATCCGGCCCCGCTTCTGGTCGCCGCTCATGCCCGTGACGTACGACAGGTAGCCGGGGACCAGCGGCAGCACGCACGGCGAGACGAACGACACGAGCCCGGCGGCGGCGGCGATCGGCGCGGCCAGCAGCAGCGACCCGCTCGCGACGGTGCTGCCGAGGTCATTCATCGGTCACCTTGGTGACGGCCGAGAGCAGGTCGTCGTACTTGACCGCGCCGAGCGCACGCGCGGCGATGCGGCCCTGGGCGTCGATGATCAGCGTGGAGGGGATGGCGGCGGGCGGCACCGTGCCCTGGAACTGCAGCAGCACCTTGCCGCTCTGGTCGTAGATGCTCGGGTAGCCGGGCTCGATCGAGCGGTCGTACGCCTGGGCGGAGGCCTTGAGGTCCTTGAAGTTGACCCCGAGGAACTGGACGCCCTTGGGCTTCGTGGTCGCCGCGATGTCCTTGAGCACGGGCGCCTCCGCGCGGCAGGGCGCGCACCAGGAGGCCCAGAAGTTCAGCACGTGGACCTTGCCCGCGGCCAGCATGGCCGTGCCGCCGTCGAGGGTCTGGCCCTCGATCACGGGAGCCTTGTGCCGCTGGTCCGCGGGGAAGAACTCGACGCGGCCGTCGCCCGCGACGAAACGCGTGTCCCCGGAGCGGGGCTGTGCCTCCTGACCCCCCGCGCAGCCGGCGAGGACCGTCGCGGCCGCGGCCGCGACGGCGAGCGCGGTCAGGCGCTTGACGGTCACACGTCTGACGGTCACGGGCTTGACGGTCGCACGCGTGGCGGACGGGCGCTTGGCGGACACGGGAGGAGAGTCTCCTTGTACTACAACCGGTAGAGCTGTAAGCCTACCGACCGGCGCGGGTGCCCCGTTCGCGGGGTCACGCGCCGGGGACGGATCGGGGGCCGGGCGTCTCCTCGTCCTCCTGGCCCGCTCTCAGGGCCTCGGGGAGGACCTCGTCGGCCTTGTCGAACAACGCGGCCTCGCCCTGCGGCTGCGCGCCCGACGCCCTGAGCAGCGCCCCGGCGGGCTCGCTGTAGCCGACGCTGATGAGCCGGCCGCCCTCGAAGGTCAGGCTGGTGAGGCTGGCGAGTGCGCACTGACGGCGGCGCGGGTCGTGCCACAGCCGCCTGCCCTCGGCCGCCAGCCGGATGATCCAGATGGGCAGCTGGTGGCTTACCAGCAGCGCCTCGTGGCCGCGCGCCGCCGCCCGCGCGTCGTCGATCACGGCCTTCATCCGCGCCACGATGTCGAGGTACGGCTCGCCCCAGGACGGACGGAACGGGTTCGTGAAGTACCGGTAGGAACGCGGGTCGCGGAAGACGTTGTCGCTTCCCGCCATCCGCAGGCCCTCGAAGACGTTACCCGCCTCGATCAGCCGGTCGTCGGTGGTCACCTCGAGGCCGAGCGCCTTGGCGGGCGGCGCCGCGGTCTCCTGGGCGCGCTCCATGGGCGAGCTCCACACCGCGACGATGTCCCTGCTCTCGACGGCCTTGGCGACCACCTCGGCCATCCGCAGGCCGGTCTCGGACAGGTGGTAGTCCGGCAGCCTGCCGTACAGGACCCCACGAGGATTGTGAACCTCACCGTGCCGGAGCAGGTGAACGATGGTCATCTCTGTCATGACCTGGACAGCCTACCCGCCGGGCAGCTCTGAGCACGCGGAGCGCAGCGCCTCGACGGCGGCGCGGATCGCCGGACGGCGCGCGGCGTCGGTCCGCCAGGCCGCGTAGATCCGCCGCACCGGCGGTGGCTGGACGGCCAGGACGGCGACGCCGTCCGGCAGCGGGCCCCGGCCCAGCCGGGGGATGAGCGCGCACCCGTGACCCTCGGCGACCAGCGCGAGCTGGGTGGGGTACTCGTCGGCCATGCAGACGATACGCGGTTCCCGCTCCTCGGAGCGCAGCAGGAACACCAGGAAGTCGTGACACACCGTGCCGGGGGCCGAGCTGATCCAGTTGTCGCCCGCGAGGTCGCGCAGGCTCACCTGGTCCACGCCCACCAGAGGATGGTCGACCGGTACGACGACGTCGGCCACGTCGTCGAGCAGCGTCGTACGCGACACTCCCTCGGGCAGCGCCAGGGGCCGGTTGAGCCAGTCCTGCAGGATGGCGAGGTCGAGGTCGCCGCGCACCAGTTCGCGGATCTGCCGCTCCGGCTCCCTCTCGTAGGCGAGCAGGTCGAGATCGGGGTGCTGCCTCTTGAGCGCGGTCAGGGCCCGCGGCAGGATCCCCCGGGCGGCGGTGGGGAAAGCGGACATGGTCAGCCTGCCGACCACCGCGCCGCGCAGCGCCTCGAACTCGGCCTCCGCCGTCTCGACGAGCGCGAGGATGCGCTCGGCGTGCTCGGCGAGCAGGCCGGCGGCGTCGGTCAGCTTCACCCCTCGCCCGTTGCGCTCGATCAGGACGGCGCCCGTCTCCCGTTCCAGCTTGGCGAGCTGCTGCGAGATCGCCGAGGGGGTGACCATCAGCGCCTCGGCCGCGGCGCCGACGGAGCCGTAGACCGCGACGGCGTGCAGGGCCTTCAACCGGTTGAGGTCTAACATGTAGCCAGTCTAAACCGTCCTGCTTAGAAAAACTTGTTTGCGCTCAACTGTTTAGTGATGCCACCATGTAGGCATGCGAATTCTGAACAGACTCTTCACGAAGCCCAACCGCTCCGAGCAGACCTCCTACCTGGAGACCCTGGCAAGGCAGGCCAGGCAGACCCGCGAGCGCCGCCCCTCCCGCTGATCACCCGCTGACTCGCGCTGATCCATGCGCCCCCGCCACCTGGCCCTCGCCGTCGCGCTCGCGGCGGTCTGGGGGGTCAACTTCGTCGTGATGCAGACGGGCCTGAAGCACTACCCACCGCTGACGTACGCCGCTCTCCGGTTCCTGCTGGCCGCCTTCCCCGCCGTACTGGTCGCCGGAGGGCCGCGCGTGCCCTGGCGGTGGGTGCTGGCCACCGGCGCGTCGCTGGGCGTCGCACAGTACGGCCTGCTCCTGCTCGGCATGCGCGCCGGGATGCCCGCCGGACTGACCTCCCTGGTCATCCAGGTGCAGGCGGTCTTCACCGCGCTGTTCGCGACCGCGCTGCTGGGCGAACGGCTCGGCCCTCGGCGGATCGCCGGGATGGCGGTGTCCTTCGGCGGCCTCGGCCTGATCGCGGCCGACGTGGCGGCGAGGTCGGGGGCGATCCCCTTCGGCGCGTTCCTGCTGTGCGTCGGCGCGGCGGCCGGGTGGGGGCTCGGCAACGTCGCCACCCGCAAAGCCGCGCCGCCCGACTCCCTGCGGTTCATGGTCTGGGTCAGCGCGGTATCGGCGCCGCCCCTTCTGGCGCTCGCCCTGGCGACCGAAGGGACGTCCTCGCTGGGGTCGTTCACGGCCGAGGGCGTGGGGGCCGTGCTCTACACCGCGCTCCTGTCCACCCTCGGCGGCTTCGCCGTGTGGGGATGGCTGCTGGCCCGCTACGACGCCTCGGTCGTCGCGCCGTACAGCCTGCTCGTGCCGGTCTTCGGCATCGCGTCCGCCGCCCTGTTCACCGGAGAGCCGATCTCCCTCCTCACGGTCGCCGCGGGCGCGCTCATCCTCGCCGGCCTCCTGTTCGCCAACTCACGCCCCCGTACGGCTCCCGCACACCCACCCGTCCCCGCCTCCCGCTGACCCCGCCCGGCCCGCCGATTGGGAGACAATGGACAGTGGTCGAACGGCTACAGTGAGTGACGTGAATGGGGCGGAAGTGCACGATGTGAGTAGCGCACTCGAATACTGGCCGGCACCGCCTCCCTGGGGATGGAGCGCCGAGGACCTCGATCATCTGCCCTGTGAAGGCCCGAACGGCGAGCCCGACTTCTTCAGACACGTCGAGCTGCTCGATGGAGCACTCGTCTTCATGTCCCCCCAGCGGCGGTCCCATCAGAGCCTCATCCGGGGCCTGACCGAACGGCTCGACGCGGAGGCCCCCGCGCACCTGGCAGCCGTTCAGCGGATGGACGTCAAGCTGGGGGAACGAACGCGCCCCTGCCCTGATCTGATGGTCATCGACGCAGAGGCAGCGGCGGACATGAACCGTACGTGTTACGAAGCGCGGGAGGTCCGTCTCGTGATCGAGATCGTCTCCCCCGAGTCGGTGGAGCGTGACCGCAAGCTAAAGCCGCTGCGGTACGCCGAGGCGGGCATCCCGCACTTCTGGCGAGTGGAGGAGAGCGACGGGCGTCCCGTCGTCTACGTGTACGAACGCGACCCCGCCACGGGCGCGTACACGCCGACCGGGATCCACCACGGGCACCTGGCGGTGCAGGTGCCCTTCCCGATCGAGGTGGATCTCGACCAGCTGGTGAAGTGACTCAGACGCCGGCGTCCGAGGAACCTCAGCCGCTTTCCGCGTGGTCGGCGTGTAGCAGCTCGAGGAAGGCGGTGGCCGCCGGGGACGGCCGGTTGCCCCAGATCAGGTGCTCCACCCGCGTCGGAGCGTCGCGAAGACGGATCACGCCCAGGTCGGTGAAGCGCGGCGCGTACGCGGCCGGCAGCATGCCGACACCGAGGCCCTGACGCACCAGATCGACCATGAACTCGGCGGACGACACCTCGAAGGGCACGTCACGCCGCACCCCGGCGGCCGCGAAAGCCTCGTCCGACTGCGCTCGCCCCGCGTGACCGGCGCGGAAGTCGACGAACGGCTCGTCCGCCAGGCTCCGCAGGTCGGCCTCGCTCCCCGCCAGGGGGTGATCGGGCGCGACCACGGCGACCAGCTCGCCTCCGCCTAGACGACGGCTGTGCACGCCCCTGGGCTCCGCGCGGGGCGGCAGGCCGAGGAACGCGACGTCGACGCCGCCCTGCCGGACGCGGTCGGCCAGTTCTTCGCTGCCCGCCGAGGTGAGCGTGATCCGGACGCGTGGATGGCGCCGGCAGTAGTCCCTGAGCGCGACCGGCAGGTTGACGGCCGTCACCGTGGGAACTGCGCCGACGGCGAGCCGTCCGCGGATCTCCCCGCTGGCGACCGCCACTTCGGCCCGCGCGCGGTCCGCGGCCTCCAGGCACTCCCGGGCGGCGGGCAGGAACGCCTCGCCGGCCGCCGTCAGGCGTACGCGACGGCTGGTGCGCTCGAACAGCCGTGTGCCCAGTTCCCGTTCCAGGGCGGCGATCTGGTGGCTCAGCGCCGACTGCACCACCCGGCAGCGCTCGGCCGCCCGGGTGAAGTTGCTGGTCTCCGCGACCGCGACGACATACCTCAGCTGCTGTAGCTCCACACACTCATCGTATTCATCGATCAATAACAATGAAAATCATGTGTTGGACTCATAGATGGCCGCTCCAGCACCCTTGGACCCATGACCGAAACGAAAACGGCCGGCCAGGGCGAACGTACGCGCTCGGCCCTGAGGTCCTGGCTCGGCGTCTCGGCGATCACCGCCAGCCTGTTCGTCTTCCTCACGACCGAGTTGATGCCCGTCGGCCTGCTCACGCCGATAAGCACGAGCCTGGGCATCTCCGTCGGCGCCGCCGGGCTGATGGTCACCCTGTACGGCGTCTCGGCCGGGCTCGGCGTGCCCTTCATCGTGGCGTGGACCAGGCGCGTCAACCGGCGCGTCCTCCTGTCCGCGCTCCTGGCGATACTGACCCTGGGCAACGTGATCATCTCCGTCTCCCCTGACTTTCCGGTGATCCTGACGACGCGGCTCGTCATGGGATTCGCGAACGGGGTGTTCTGGGCCATCGGCGTGAGCATGGCGATGCGCCTTGTCGCGGAACGCCACGCCGGCAGGGCCGCGGCGATCGTGATGTCCGGCATCTCGGTCGCCGCGGTCGTGGGCATACCGCTGGGAACGTTTCTGGAGAGCCTCAGCGGCTGGCGGACCACGTTCCTCATCTGGGCCGGCCTCAGCGCGCTGGTGTTCGTCGCGGTGGTCTCCGTAGTCCCGTCGCTGCCGTCGACGAACGCCGTTTCCGTGCGTGAGGTCTTCACGCTTCCGCTGCGGAACGCCCGACTGCGTCTCGTGCTCATCGCCGTCGTGCTGTTCGTGCTCGGCCATTTCGGCGCGTACACGTTCGTGCGCCCCTACCTGGAGCAGAACGCCTCCGCCACGCCCTTCTTCATCACGCTGGTGCTGATGGTCTACGGCGCCGGAGGCGCGGCGGGCAACTTCGCCGCCGGATCCACGGTGACCAGGAACCCGCGGGGCGGCTTCGTCGCCGGCAGCGCCGGGCTCGTGGTGTCCCTGCTGCTGCTGCTGATCACCATCGGTCACGGGCTCGCCGGTTCGATCGTCGCCCTGACCGCCTGGGGAGTCTCCTTCGGCGTCGTCCAGCTCTCCCAGCTCGCCATGACCCAGGCCGCCGCGCCCCGCACCTTCGAAGCCGCGATGTCGCTCAACACCATGGCCTACAACACGTCCATCGCGCTCGGGGCGCTCTTCGGCGGGCTGTTCGCCGATCACCTGGGCGTGACGAGCGTCGTCTGGTACGGCCTGGCGCTGACGGCGGCTGCGCTGCTGATCGTGCTCGTCACCCGCCGCCGCACGTCGGAGAGCGCCGTCCCGGACGCCGGGTGACTCGGACGCCGGGTGACTCAGACGCCGGGTGACTCAGACGCCGGCGGCCTGAGCGGCGGCCTTGGCCGCCAGGGGCAGGGCTTCGGCCACCTGGGTGAGCGCCGCGTCGTCGTGGGCGGCCGACAGGAACCACGCCTCGTACGCCGACGGCGGCAGGTAGACGCCCTGGTCGAGCATGCTGTGGAAGAAGGCGCGGTACGCGTCGGTGTTCTGCGTCCGGGCCGAGTCGAAGTCGGTGACCGGCGTGTCCGTGAAGAAGATCGAGAACAGGTTCCCGGCCCGCTGGAGGCGGTGCGGGACCCCGGCCGCGGCCAGCGCGTCCGAGGCGGCCCGGCCGATCACCAGGGCGGACGCGTCGACCCGGTCGTACACGTCGTCGTCGCAGGCGCGCAGCGTGGCCAGGCCCGCCGCGCAGGCGAGCGGGTTGCCGGACAGCGTGCCCGCCTGGTAAACGGGCCCCTCGGGGGCGAGCGCGGCCATGACCTCCGCCCGGCCGCCGAACGCGGCGGCGGGCAGCCCGCCACCCATGACCTTGCCGAACGTCATGAGGTCGGCCTCGACGGGGTCGATGCCGTACCAGCCCGAGGCGGACACGCGGAACCCGGTCAGCACCTCGTCGATGATCAGCAACGCGCCATGCTCGGTGCACAGCTCGCGCAGGCGGCGGTTGAAGCCGTCGGCGGGCGGCACCACGCCCATGTTGGCCGGGCACGCCTCAGTGATCACGCAGGCGATCTCGAAGCTGCGGAACGCCTCCTCGACCGCCTCCACCGAGTTGTACGGCAGGACGATCGTGTCCGCGGCGGAGGCGCCGGTGACGCCCGGGGTGTCGGGCAGGCCGAAGGTGACGACACCGGACCCGGCCGAGGCCAGCAGCGCGTCCACGTGCCCGTGGTAGCAGCCGGCGAACTTCACGACCTTCGCCCGCCCGGTGAAACCGCGGGCCAGCCGTACGGCGGACATGGTGGCCTCGGTGCCGGAGCTGACCAGGCGGACCTTCTCGACGGGGGCCACCCGGGAGACGATCTCCTCGGCGAGCAGGACCTCGCCCTCGGTCGCGGCGCCGAACGAGAAGCCGTGCGCGACGGCCTCCTCCAGCGCCTCCACCACGGCGGGGTGACGGTGGCCGAGGATCATGGGGCCCCAGGAGCACACCAGGTCGACGTAGCGGTTGCCGTCCACGTCGGTGATGTACGGGCCGTCGCCGGAGGCCATGAAGCGGGGCGTGCCGCCCACGGCGCCGAAGGCGCGCACCGGCGAGTTCACGCCACCGGGCACGATCCGGCGGGCGCGGTCGAACAGGTCCTCTGAGGTCTGCGTGCGAGTCACGCCCCCAGATTACGGGCCGGGCGGTCCGGGGCCCGTACCGGGAACGGGCAGTGGCTCGTTCTCCTCGCTACGGCGGGGATCAGGAGACGCGGCCTACTCGCAGAAGTCGGCGAGGATGTCGAGCACGCGCAGCGGGTCGGCCAGGGGACGGCCGTCGGGGGGCCTGATCCAGCTCACGACGCCGCCCGAGGGCGTTGTGGACGGCGGCGCGAGCACATAGCTCTCCCGGCAGTGCCAGCGCAGGCCGGGCGTCTCGTCGATGATCTCGGGGCCCGCGTCGAGGTGGCAGGACCACCACTCGTCCTCGTCCTCGGGCGCGCCGCGCGTGGCGACGAAAAAAAGCACCCGGTCGCCGTTCTCGGCGACCGGGCCCGTGTCGAAGCCTGCGGCGTCCATCGCGGCCAGGGCGGGACGGCCCGCCGAGGCCGGTACGTCGAACACGTCGAACACCCTGCCGGTGGGCAGGATCACGTTCGCGTCCGGCTCCTGCTCCCACCACCGCGTGAGCAGGGCCGTGTCCGTCGTGGCCTGCATCTGCCAGGCGGGCGACAGCGGGTGCATCCCGGGGTCGGGACAGCCGACCCGGTCACAGGAGCACGCCCTGCCCCCCTCGCTCAGCGGATGCGCGCCCACACAGCTCGCCCAGCCCAGTTGCGCGTACTCGAGCACCGACGTCAGCTTCCGCGGCGCGTGATGCGCACGCCGTTTCCCGCGTCGGGCCAGCGGGACCCCCACCATGGCGCTCCTCCCCACAAGCGTCACCGCCGCCGTTCCTGCGGTGCGCAAGATGCGGGCGGTACGTACCTGATAATGCCTTCTGGCCGGTAGGGGCGCTGCAGGACCCCCCTGATGAGGAGTCAGGATAGTCCGCGGGCGACCTCGGTGGCCCAGTAGGTGAGGATCATGTCGGCCCCGGCGCGGCGGATCGCGACCAGCGACTCCATGATCACCCGCTCGCGGTCGATCCAGCCGTTGGCCGCCGCCGCCTCGACCATCGCGTACTCACCGCTGACCTGGTAGGCCGCGACCGGCACGTCCACCGTGTCGCGCACCTGCCGCAGGATGTCCAGGTACGCCAGTGCGGGCTTGACCATGACGGCGTCCGCGCCCTCGGCCAGGTCGAGGCGCACCTCGCGCAGCGCCTCGCCGATCGGGCCCGCCGGGTCCTGCTGGTAGGCGCTGCGGTCGCCGAACTGCGGCGCGCACTCCGCGGCGTCGCGGAACGGCCCGTAGAACCCGGAGGCGTACTTCGCGGCGTACGCCAGGATCGGCACCTCGGCGAAGCCGTTGGCGTCGAGCGCCGCGCGGATCGCGCCCACCTGGCCGTCCATCATGCCGCTGGGCCCGATCATCCTGCTGCCCGCCGCGGCCTGTGCGACCGCGGCCGACGCGTACCGCTCCAGCGTCGCGTCGTTGTCCACCTCGCCGTCGGCCGTCAGCAGGCCGCAGTGACCGTGGTCGGTGTACTCGTCCAGGCAGGTGTCGGTCATCAGCACCAGCGCGTCGCCCAGGTCGGAGGAAAGATCGCGCAGCGCCACCTGGACGACGCCGTCGGGGTCGTCGGCGCCGGAGCCGCGCGCGTCCTTGTACGCCGGGATCCCGAACAGCATGATCCCGCCCACGCCGGCCTCGGCCGCCTCGTGGGCCGCCTTGCGCAGCGACTCGCGGGTGTGCTGGACGACCCCCGGCATGGAGGCCACCGGCTGCGGTTCCGCGATGCCCTCCTTGACGAACATCGGCAGGATGAACTCGGCCGGGTGCAGCCGCGTCCCCGCGACCATCCGCCGCATCGCGGCGGTGCGGCGCAGCCGCCGGGGCCGCGCCACCGGGTATTGGGCGTTCACAATGGTCTCCCCGCTCGGAATGGCACCGGCCCGCGGGAGCGACTCCCGCGGGCCGTACGCCCGATTCAGTTCATTTCACGCGCCGCCGTGCGCCCCTGCGCATCTGGGACGGCCGGCGGGGCACCTCGCCCGCCGAGACCGCGGCGTGCCGCATCTTCGCACCGTAGTCCGCCAGCGCGGCCGCGAGGGCCGTGGCGGACGGCTTGTCGGCCATCACGTCGACCCGCAGGCCGAACTCCTCCGCCGTCTTGGCCGTCTGCGGGCCGATGACGGCGATCACCGTGACGTTGTGCGGCTTGCCGGCGATGCCGACGAGGTTCCGCACGGTCGAGGACGACGTGAACAGCACCGCGTCGAACCCGCCGCCCTTGATCGCCTCGCGGATCGGAGCCGGCGGAGGCGCCGCGCGCACGGTCCGGTAGGCCGTCACGTCGTCGCACTCCCAGCCGAGCTGGGTCAGGCCCGCCACCAGCGTCTCCGTCGCGATGTCGGCCCGCGGCAGCAGCACCCGGTTGATCGGGTCCAGCATCGAATCGTACGGCGGCCACTCGGCCAGCAGGCCCTCGGACGACTGGTCGCCCGTCGGCATGAGGTCGGGCTTCACGCCGAACTCCACCAGTGCCCGCGAGGTGGCCTCGCCCACGGCGGCGACCTTGAGCCCGGCGAAGGCCCGGGCGTCCAGGCCGTACTCCTCGAACTTCTCGCGCACCGCCTTGACCGCGTTGGCGCTGGTGAAGGCGACCCACTCGTAGCGGCCCGTGACCAGGCCCTTGATGGCGCGGTCCATCTGCTGCGGCGTACGCGGCGGCTCGACGGAGATCGTCGGCACCTCCTCGGGCACCGCGCCGTACGAGCGCAACTGCTCCGACAGGCCCTTCGACTGCTCCTTGGTGCGCGGCACCAGGACCCGCCAGCCGAACAGCGACTTGGTCTCGAACCAGGACAGCCGCTCGCGCATGCCGACCGCGTCGCCGACCACGATCAGCGCGGGCTCGGTCATGCCGGCGTGCTTCAGGTCGGGGCCGAGCCGTCCGAGCGTGGAAGCCACCGTGTACTGCTCGGTGGTCGTGCCGTCGCTGGTCACCGCCACCGGCGTCGAGTCGGGCTTGCCCGCGGCGATCAGCGCCTTGCCGATCGGGACCGCGTCCGCGACCCCGTTGTAGATCACCAGCGTGCCCTCGCACGCGGCGTGCTTCGACCAGTCGTCCACCTGCGCGGCGTCCACGATCCGGAACTCCGGCACCGACGCCGCCGGCGGGATGCCCGCGTAGGTCAGCACGGCCGTGGCCGGCGGCACACCGGGCACGATCTCGAAGTCCACGTCCGCCTTGGCGCAGGCGGCCACCTCGTCGGTGACGGAGGAGAAGAAGGACGGGTCGCCCGAGCACAGCCGCACGACCGTACGGCCCGCCTTGGCGGCCTGGATGGTCTTCAGCGAGACCGAGTTCTCCGCGGCGTCGGCGGAGATGTCGACGATCTCGACGTCATCGCGGCAGTGGCGCAGCAGCGCGCCGTACGCCTGCCGGTCGAGCACGACGACGTCCGCCCTGCCCAGCAGGTCGGCGCCACGCAACGTGAGCAGGTTCTCGTCACCGGGGCCGGCGCCGACGAAGGCGACGAACCCGGACCGGGTCATTGTGCTGTGATTCGCGGGGCTCAACGGGCCTGCTCCCCCATCAACGTGTCGGCCCCCTCGGCGATCATGGCTGCCGCGAGATCGCGGCCCATCTCCACGGCCGTCGAAGTGGGTCCGGAGGTGGACTTGCGCACCGACCGTGCGCCGTCGACGCCGACGACGGTGGCGGTCAGATTGAGAATGTGCCCGTCACCGGAGGCGAAAGCACCTACCGGGGCCGCGCAACCGGCCTCGAGGGCGGCGAGCACCGAGCGCTCGGCGTCCACCGCGGCCCGCGTCAGCGGGTCGTCGACGGCGCCCAGCAACTCGATGAGGTCATCGCGGTCGGCCAGGCACTCGACGGCGAGCGCGCCCTGCCCGGGAGCGGGCAGCATCTCACCGACCTCGAACACCTGGGCGATCTCCCCGTCGCGGCGGATCCTGGCCAGCCCTGCGGCGGCCAGCACGATGGCGTCGAGCTCACCCGACGTCACCTTGCCGATGCGGGTGTCCGCGTTGCCCCTGATGGGCACGTACTCGAGATCCGGCCTGAGCAGCCGCAGCTGGGCCACCCGGCGCGGCGAACCGGTGCCGACGCGGGCCCCTGCGGGCAGGTCGTGCAGCTTCACCGGGCCGACGAGCGCGTCGCGCGGGTCGTCCCGCCGCGTGATCGCCGCCATCGCGATCCGCCCGTCCGGCTTGGTCGGCAGGTCCTTCAGCGAGTGGACCGCGAAGTCGACCTCGCCGGCGAGCAGCCTGCCGCGCAGGTCGTTCACGAACACGCCGGTGCCGCCGAGCTGGGTCAGGTGGGCCCGGGACACGTCGCCGAACGTGGTGACGCCGACGAGCTCCACGGCCCGCCCGGTCAGGGCGGTCAGCCGGTCGGCGACGATCTGCGACTGCGAGGTCGCCATCAGGCTCTTGCGGGTGCCGAGCCGCAGCGGGACGGTCACTGTTCCACCTCCAGGCCGGCGACGGCGTCGGGCGCTTTGGGATCGAGGCCGAACAGCTCGCGCAGCGCCTCCGCGTACTGGTCGCCGCCCGGTGAGGCGGCCAGCCGCTTGACCCGTACGGTCGGTTCGTGGAGCAGCTTGTCCACGACCCGCCGCACGGTCTGACCGATCTCTTCGCGCATCCGCCCGTCGATGTCGGGCAGGCGCGACAGCAGCCGGCCCATCTCGGCCTCGACGACCCCGGCGGCCTTGCTGCGCAGGGCCACGACCGTGGGAGTGACGAGCGCGGCCCGCGCCGAGTCGAGGTAGGCGGAGACCTCCTCGCCCACGATGCGCCTGACCTCGCGGATCGCCTCCGCCCTGCCGCCGTCGGAGACGTCCTCGCCCACGCCGTCCTGCTGCATCGACTCGAGGTCGACCAGCGTCACGCCGGGCAGGGCCCGTACGCCGGGGTCCACGTCGTGCGGCAGCGCGAGGTCGAGCAGGAACAGCGGGCGATCGCGGTCCCCGATCATCTCGGGGGTGACGGTGCGGGTCCCCGCGCCGACGCAGGAGATGACGATGTCGGCCTCCGCCAGCTCCGCGGGGATGTCGGCCAGGTCGACGGCCCGGCCGCCGACCGTCTCCGCGAGCCGTTCCGCCCGCTCGCGGGTGCGGTTGGCGACGACGACGCCGGTCAGGCCCGCGCGGGACAGCGTCGCGACGGACAGCGAGCTCATCGAGCCCGCGCCCACGACCAGGGCGCGCCGGCCGGGGATCGGGCCGAGCACCCGCTCGGCGAGCGTCAGTCCCACCCCGACCAGGGACGCCCCCGCCCGGTCGATGCCCGTGTCCGCGTGGGCGCGCTTGCCCACGCGCAGCGCGTGCTGGGCCAGCTCGTTGAGCGTGGTCGCGGCCGTGCCCTGCTCCTGCGCAAGGCGCAGCGCGCCGCGGATCTGGCCGAGGATCTGCCCCTCGCCGATGACCATGGAGTCGAGCCCGCAGGCGACGGTGAACAGGTGCTGGACCGCGCGGTCCTCGTAGTGCACGTACAGGTGCCGCGCGAGCGTCTCCTGCGGGAGGCCGGAGTGAGCGGCGAGCATGTTCGTCACCGCCGTGACGCCGCCGTGGAAACGGTCGACGACGACGTAGACCTCGACGCGGTTGCACGTCGAGACGACCAGCGCCTCGGACACGTTCTCGTCCGCCTGCACGTCGTGCAGCAGCTTGACGAGCGCGTCCCCGCTGACCGTGACACGTTCGAGCAGCGCGACAGGTGTGGTCCTGTGGCTCAGGCCGACGACGAGGACACTCATGAGCTCGCTCCGATCGATGGCTCACTCACATGACCACCCCGTCCGGCCACTCCTCGGCCATGATGGGCCCTCCATTAGCCTTACGCTGCTCGTGGAACGCAAGTATCTGCAGTTCAATGGATAAATCGACTTTACGGACGTCCACGCCGTCAGGCACAGCCAGGACGACAGGGGCGAAGTTCAAAATACTCGTGACACCGGCCGCGGTGACACGGTCACAAACCTGCTGCGCCGCCGTGGCAGGGGTGGCGATCACCACGATCGACACCCCGCGCTTCTTGATCACCGACTCCAATTCGTCCGTGTGCTCAACGACGAGACCGACGATTCGGTCGCCCACGACGTGCGGATCCGCGTCGAGCAGGCCCGCGATCCGGAATCCACGGGAGGCGAAGCCGCCGTAGTTGGCCAGCGCCCGGCCGAGGTTTCCCACCCCCACGATGGCCACTGCCCAGTCTTGAGTGAGACCAAGCTCACGCGATATTTGGTAGATGAGGTACTGCACGTCGTAGCCCACGCCCCGGGTGCCGTACGACCCGAGGTGGGACAGGTCCTTGCGGAGTTTCGCGGAGTTCACCCCGGCGGCGAGCGCCAGGTCCTCCGAGCTCACCGTGGCCGTGCCCCGCTCCGCCATGCCGTTGAGCGCACGCAAATAGAGCGGCAGCCTCGCCACGGTGGCGTCGGGGATGCCGCGGTCGCGGTCCTGCGGGATACGGCGGATCACTTGCCGGGGCTCCAGGGGGACGGACGGCCGGTTGCGCCCCCGGCCGCGCAGCGGATGCGAAGGATGAATACCAGGTTAGTGCCTTTGTGAAGCGATGCACAAAGTGATCGAGCGCCGCCTACCATGCATCCAAGGGTCCCAGGAGGGGACGCCGGTCTCCATTCCGGGCCACAAGGATCGCAATAATCGAGAGCATGGCTCCTCGAGATCACCGGATCACGCTGCTCGGCAAGCCCGGCTGCCATCTGTGCGACGACGCCCGCGAGGTGGTCGGGCGCGTGGCGGCGGAACTGGGCGTTCCCTGGGAGGAACGCGACATCACCGCCTCGCCGGAGGACCAGGCGGAGTACGGGGAGATGATCCCCGTCGTACTGATCGACGGCGTGCAGCACGACTACTGGCGGGTGAACGAGAACCGGCTCCGCACCGCCCTCACCCGGTGAGCGGGGTGGGGGTTAGGCACCGGCCGTGATCTTGTAGTTTGTCGCAGCGACCCACTCCCACCTGCGACGTTAATTTCCGTGACCATGCAGTACGGCCGCCAAAAGGCCCGCCTACCTGCGGCTACATCATTCGTGATCTTGCAGTATCAGGAAATCGCAAGATCACGAATCGCGTTTCCGCAGGTCAGCGTACGCATCCCCAGGCGGAGTGCATGATCCCGAAGGTCGTCACCGCAGGTCATCCCCCATGCCTGCGACAAACTACAAGATCACGGGAGGTGGCGGGTGGGGAGGGGGACGACCTTGGCGGCGTTGACGGTGAGCTCGATCACGTTGGCCGCCAGCACGTATCTCACCCGCTCGGTCGCGAAGCGCTCCATGTGCGGCTGGCGCTGGTGCTCGCCGTAGCCGACCTCGTCCCGGTAGAGCTCGTAGACGATGCGCTGGAGCGGCGCCGACTTGACGCCGTGGCAGACGAACAGCAGCGTGTCGGGCTCGTTGCGCTGGACGGCCTGCACCGTCTCCTCGGCCAGTTTGTCGAACGCCTCGCCCGTGCCGTCGAGCAGCGTGAACACGGTCAGCAGGCCGTAGATGCCCGGGGCCGGCTTCACCGAGCTCCCCTGACCGGCCGGCCTGGCCGCCTGCCGGTCCCCCAGCACGTCGGCGGGACGGTTCATGGGCGGCCGTGACCTGCCGCCGAACCCCACACCTAAGCTCGCCGCGAGGTCGCCGGGGTCGGGGATCTCCGCGCCGGGATACAGGGCCCCCGTGGCCGGCATCGCCCGGTCGGGCTCGGACGGAGACGCCGCGGGCATGCCGTACTCGGGCCGGCGCGGCTGGCCGTACTGGTCGGCGGCGAGAAGCTGGCCGGTCGCGGGCCCGCCGAAGTCGTCGGCGGACCGGCGGCCGTCGGGGGGCCGCATGCGGGCGGCGTAGTCGACCTCGCCCTGCTCCCCCGCGCGGTATTCGGCCACCAGGTCGCCGAGCCCCGACCGCCGCGGCGCCCCCGCGGCTCCGGGGACGCCCGGCATCCCGGGAGCTCCGGCCGGAACCGCTCCCGGCCCGCCGGGGTGGCCTCCATAGGACCCGCGCGGCGGCGTCGGCGGACCGGATGGCGCGGACGGCACACGGGTCTCGGCGCGCAGCGCGCTGTCGGCCCGTCCGCCGCGCCGCCCCTGCCACTCCTCCGCGGGCGCCTCGTCATCCTCGTCCTCGTCCTCGTACGGCGCGAGCGGACGGGCCACGGCGTACCAGACGCCTCCCGCCGTGGCGGCCAGCACCACGACGACGACCAGCCCGGGAAGCCCGAATTCGAGCACGCCGGCGACGGCCATGCCCGCCGGGGCGATCACGACGGTGGCGTTCATGTTGTCGACGTCGTACTCGTCGCCGTCCCGCCACGCCAGCAAGGCCATGGCGAGGAGGAGCAGGAGCAGGAAGATCACCAGGCCGTGTACGCCCCGCAGCAGCCACTCCGGCCAGAGGTCCCAGTGGGCCGGCCCGTCGGGCAGCGTCTTGCCGAACCCGGCGGTCACGACGGGGTCGAGCACCATGATGACCG
The DNA here is from genome assembly GCF_012999535.1 of Microbispora sp. H11081. Lineage (GTDB taxonomy): Bacteria > Actinomycetota > Actinomycetes > Streptosporangiales > Streptosporangiaceae > Microbispora. The sequence continues at coordinate 305,797 of NZ_JABBWV010000007.1, read as the reverse complement.
TGCCCACGACGGTGAGCGCGGCGCCGAGCAGCCAGCCGGCGAAGCGGGCACCGCCCTTCTCCGCGAGGAGCTGGATGACGCCGATCGTCAGCCACAGCGGCGCCAGCAGCGACCCGGTGATCTGGTACGTCCGGAACATCAGGGGACCGAAACCGGTGAGGTGGCCGACTGCGATGGCGCCGAGCGACAACGTGAGCGCGCCCGTGGCGATGCTCCACGCGATCAGCCAACCGGCCGGCTCGTCACGGAGACGCCCGACGAGGACGCCGGTGGTGATGCCGGCGAGCAGCGCGCCGGCGAACGCGAGGAGTGCGACGAGGACTTCCATGGTGCCACCCATGCTGCCGGACATCGGCTCCTGACGGGTAGCCGGTCGCCCTGTACGGGAATGTCACCCTCGGCGTCTCCCCACCCGTACGGGATTGGTCCACCCGAACGGATTGTGTTATCTCCGGTTGATTTCTAGAGTGTTCGAGCACGCCGACTCCCCTTCCCCCATGGGATAACGGATGCCGAATACGTGGCCGTTGGCCGGGCTGTCCCCTCCGGCCACCGCAGGAGCAGCGCAATCCACGGGTTCCGCCGGTCTTTACGACCGCGAGCACGAGTACGACGAGATGCGAAGCCTCGTGCTGCGCGCCAAGACCGGCGACAGCGAGGCGTTCGGCGTGCTCTACGACCACTATCTGGAGTTGGTCTACCGGTACGTCTACTTCCGGGTCGGCAGCCATGCGCTGGCCGAGGACCTGACGAGCGACACGTTCCTGCGGGCGCTGCGCGGCATCTCCGAGTTCACCTGGCAGGGCCGCGATTTCGGGGCCTGGCTGGTCACCATCGCCCGCAACCTCGTCACCGACCACTACAAGTCGGGCCGCAACCGTCTCGAGGTGACCACCGCCGAAATACTCGACACGCCCCTGGACGGCCCGCACATCCCGGAGAACGCGGTCGTCGCGAACATGGTCAACGAGCGGGTCATGCAGGCGATCAAGCAACTCGGCGCTGAGCAGCAGGAATGTGTGATCCTGCGCTTCCTGCACGGGATGTCGCTCGCCGAGACGGCGAAAATCATGGGCAAGAAGTCGGGGGCGATCAAGGCGCTGCAGTTCCGGGCGATCAAGGCGCTCGCCCGGGCGCTCCCCGAGGATCTCGGCTGACATCCCCGTAACCATTCCCCGCGTCCCGTCGTTGGGCATGTGGCAGGTCGGATCTTCAGGCGGGTTCCGCGCGCGGACCTCCGCCGGGCGTCAACCGGGGGATGGCAGGAGCGGTGATGGGCGGGTGGCGACCCTCGCGCCGGGCCCGTGGCGGGTCCGGGGCCCGCGCCCGCGATGCCTCCGGCCGCCGGGTTCCGTTCCGCCGCGGGCCCGCGGCCCGCGCGCGCGGCGTCGTCGCGCGCCTGACCGGCGTGCGCTCGCGACTGGACGGCGGTCCGAGGCCGGAGTTCCGCGAGAGGCTGCGGGCCGAACTGATGCGCGCGCACGCGGCGGAGCGCGCCGCGGGCAGGCACGCGACGCCGCCCGCCGCCGAGCCCCCGCGCCCGCGGCCCCGCCCGTCCCTGCTCGTACGGCTGCGCCCCCTGCTGGTGCTCGGCGTCCTGCTGGGAGGGATGTTCTGGACCGGGGTGCGGACATACCACTCGGTGCCCGGCGAGTCGCTGTACCCGCTGAAGCGACTGGCGGAGGCGACGGTGCTCGACCTCTCCTACGACGAGCAGGAACTGGCGAGGCGGGAGATGGTGGCGGCACGGCAGCGCGCGGCCGAGACCGCCTCGCTGGTGGGCGCGTCGGCCCCGGACAGCCGCAGGCTGATCGCGCAGACGCTCGACGACATGGAGACGACAACCAGGTCGGCGCTCAGCCGGGTGGCCCGGCCTGGACAAACCTCGGGAGACGCCCGCAAGTTCGCCCGTGAGCAGCGCAATCTGGTGGAGCCGCTGTTGCCGAAACTCGACCAGGAAAACCGCGACAAAGCGAACCAATACCTGAGTTATATCGACTCGTTCACCGGTTCCGGACGCTGACACGTCATGTCACGCTCACACCCTGGTCCCGTTCACGGCACCGTCCGGCGGATAAGCTGATGAGTCATGAGGCGGCTATTGCGACGGCGGGAAGCGGCGGAAATCGCCGGTGAAGTGGCGGCCGCCGCGGCGGTGTCCGCCCCCGAGGTCGTCCCCGATCTCACCGCGGCGGCGTTCTTCGACGTGGACAACACCATGATGCGCGGCGCCTCGATCTACCACTTCGCCCGGGGACTCGCGGCGCGCGGCCTGTTCACCAGCCGTGACCTCATGAAGTTCGCGCTCGGGCAGGCGTGGTTTCGGGTGCGGGGCAACGAGAACCCCGAGCACATCGCGAAGGCCAAGGAGATGGCCCTCGCCTTCGTCGCCGGGCTCAAGGTGGACGAGGTCGTCAGGCTCGGCGAGGAGATCTACGACGACGTGATGGCCGACCGGGTGTGGCAGGGCACCCGGGCGCTGGCCCAGGCGCACCTCGACGCGGGGCAGCGCGTGTGGCTGGTCACCGCCACTCCGGTCGAGCTGGCCCGCGTCATCGCGCAGCGGCTCGGGCTCACCGGCGCGCTCGGCACGGTCGCGGAGACCGCCGACGGCGCCTACACAGGCAGGCTCGTCGGCGACCTGCTGCACGGCCCGGCCAAGGCCGAGGCGGTCCGGGCGCTCGCGCGCCGCGAGGGTCTCGATCTCGCGCGCTGCTCGGCCTACAGCGACTCGGCCAACGACCTGCCGATGCTCTCCCTGGTCGGGCACCCGTACGCGATCAACCCGGACAGCGAGCTGCGCGAGCACGCCAGGGAGAACGACTGGGGCATCCGCGACTTCCGCACGGGCAGGAAGGCGACGATGATCGGCCTGCCGATCGCCGCGACGGCGGGGGCCATCGCGGGCGGCGTCGCCGCGGGCATCGCCCTGCGCCGCCACTACCGCTCCCCCGTCTGACCCCGGCCGTGAGGGGCTGTCAGGCCGCGTGGCGGTCCGCCACGGCCCGTACGATCAAGCCGGCCAGCTCCCGGTTCACCAGTTCGGCGCGTTCGTAGCCGATCATGTGCCCGGCGCCGGGGACGCGGACGAACCTGGCCCCGGGCAACGCCCTGGCGATCCTGCTGCCGTGGGCGAGCGGGGTGAGCCGGTCCAGCTCTCCCACCATGACGAGCGTCTCCGTGGTCTCCAGCGCCTTCAGCGCGGCGTGCTTGTCGAGTGCCCGGAACTCCCGGAAGAACCCGACCATGACCTCCGTGGGCGTCGCCGCGGCCATCGCGTTCACCGCCCGGACGTGCCGGCGGCTCGCGCCCCTGCCGAAGGCGATGTAGCGGATCACCATCCGGTTCGTCCAGCGCTTCAGCCGGGGACGCGCGTCGATGGCCGAGGCGCGGGCCGGCATGCTCTCGAACACCGACGTCGTGACGCGGGGAGCCAGCCGCCCGAGCGGCCCCGGGAGGCCGAAGGAACCGGAGTCGAGCCCGCCCGACGAGGTGCCGAGCAGCGCCGCGCCCGCCACCCGCGACTGGACCAGGCCGGGATGCCGGTCCGCGAGCGCCATGATCGTCATGCCGCCCATCGAGTGGCCGACGAGGACGACGGGCAGCCCGTCCGGCACGGCGGCCTCGATGACGGCGGCCAGGTCGTCACCCAGCCGGTCGATCGTGTACGCCTCCCGCGCCCCGGGCGAGGAGTCGCCGTGCCCGCGCTGGTCGTAGAAGACGAGCGTGCCAAGGCCCGCCAGGGCCTCCCGCTGGGGCTGCCAGCAGTGCCGGTTCATCAGCCAGCCGTGCGCGAAGACGACGGCGCAGCGGGGATCGGGGTGGTCGTCGATCTCGACGGCCAGGCTCACCCCGTCGTCGGTCGTGACCGTGGCCCGGCGCGCGGGCGGGGCGGGCGGAGCCTGCGCGGCCTTGGCGCGTGCCACCTGTACGCGTCGCGCGGTGCCGATCGCAAGACCGAGGGCGAGCCCGGCGAGGGCGGCCTTACTGCCCTTGTGCATGGTGCTTCTCCGGGGGTGAGGGTGAGCACACCATACCGACCAGTAGGTCGCCCTACCCGGCCCGCCTCCCGGGCAGGGTCCTCACATCGCGATCGGGGGGAACGCCGGCCCCCTGCGCAGCCGCAGGGCGTCGAGCTGCCGCTGCATGGTCTCCCGGATGTGGTCGCTCAGGTCGAAGACCAGCATGGGGTCGTCGGCCTCCTCCGGGGCGTACTGGTCGGTCCTGATCGGCTCGCCGAACTCGATCAGCCACTTCGACGGCAGCGGGAGCATGCCGAGCGGCCCGAACCAGGGGAACAGCGGCGTGATCGGCAGGTACGGCAGGCCGAGCAGGCGGGCCAGCGACGGAAGGTCGCCGATCTTGGGGTAGATCTCCTCCGCCCCCACGATGGCGCACGGGACGATCGGCACGCCGGCTCTGATCGCCGACGCGACGAACCCGCCCCGGCCGAACCGCTGGAGCCGGTAGCGCTCGGAGAAGGGCTTGCCGATGCCCTTGAAGCCCTCGGGGAAGACGCCGACGGCCTCGCCCTTGCGCAGCAGCCGGTCGGCGTCCTCGGGGCAGGCGAGCGTGTGCCCAGACTTGCGGGCCAGGTGCCCGAGCACGGGAAGCTGGTAGACCAGGTGGGCGCCGAGCAGGCGCAGCGACCTGCCCAGCTCGTCGTGCATCGCGACCTGCAGCATCAGCGCGTCCACGGGCAACGTGCCGGAATGGTTGGCCACGACCAGCACGCCGCTGTCGGCAGGCACGTTGCCGAGGCCGAGTGCCTTGGCCCTGAACCAGTGCCGGTAGAGCGGGCGGACCGCCTCCAGCAGCACCTTCTCGTTGAGCTCGGGGTCGAAGCCGAACTCGTCGACCTCGTAGTCGCCGGTGATCCTGCGCCGCAGGAAGGAGAACAGCTCGGCGAGCCGCTCCTCCGCCCTGCCGCCGGCCGTGCCACCGGTCGCGGCCCCGGCCGTGCGCCGGTCCCGGAAGTCGTCCATCAGCGTCCCGTCACGAGATGGCCCAGCCAGTCGACCACGGCGCGCGGCAGCTCGCCCGGGCCGCCCAGGGAGCGGAGGAAGTCGTCGAACGCCGCCGCCGTGCTGTACTTCGGCCGCCAGCCGAGCTCGGCGGCGAGCCTGGTGGTGTCCACCGCGCGGCCGTGGCTCATGAGTGACAGCTGCTCGGGCGAGAAGTCCACCAGCCGCGCGCCGCGGGCGATCCCGCTGACGAGGCGGAAGGCGGGAGACGGCATCGGCACCACCGGCCGGCCCGTGCGCCGCGCGCACTGCGACAGCAGCAGGATGCCGTCGCCCGCGACGTTGAACACGCCGGCGTGGTCGGCCCGCGCCGTACGGCACAGCACCTCGACCGCGTCGTCCTCGTGGACGAACTGCAGCCGGGGGTCGAACCCGAGCACGGTGGGCAGCACGGGCTGGGAGAAGTACCGCGTAAGCGGCGAGTCGACGCCCGGCCCCATGAGGCTGGCGAACCGGAGTGTGGTCGTCGTCACGTCGGGCCTGCGCCGGGCGAAGCCCCGCACGTACGACTCCATCTCCGTGGCGTCCCTGGCGTAGCCGTGACGGGACACCTCGACCGGCATGGTGTCCTCGGTGAACACGGCCGGCGCGTGGGGTGAGGAGCCGTAGACGGCCGTGGTGGACCGCACGACCACCCGGCGCACCGTGGCGGAGCGCTGACACGCCGCGAGCAGTTGCATCGTCCCGACGACGTTGTGCTCCTTCATCGCCGGCCTGCCACCGGCCCGGCCGCCGCCGGGGCCGCTGACCAGGCTGAGGTGCACGACGGTGTCGACGTCGGCGTCCCTGATGACCTTGACCAGGTCGGGACCGCGCAACGCGACCCGGACGAACTCGGTGCGGCCGAGCACCGCGCCGTCCTCCCCGGCAGGGGATGGCGGCGGCGCCGTGTCCACGCCGATGACCCGGTCGATCTCCGGGTCGGCCGCGAGTGAGGTCGCCACACGAGCGCCGATGTGCCCGGAGACGCCGGTGACCAGCACAGTACGAGTCATCGAGGCCTCGCCGGGGGTGTGCGTGTTCACGGTGGCCCGGTCCCTGAGGACCGGTGCGCGCTCCGTCTCGGCTACTTCTTGTTACGCCGCTGGATGCGGGTCTTCTTCAGCAGCTTGCGGTGCTTCTTCTTGGCCATGCGCTTACGGCGCTTCTTGATCACAGAGCCCACGGGACCCCCAGGTGAAGGTGTGACTGTCGAACCGGCGCGCGAGCGCACACCGGCTCAACAGACTACCGGCGATCCATGGTAGATCGCTCCCCCGGGGACCCCGCGTCGGCCGGGAGTAAGCCACGTCACCGTCAAACGCGGCCTCCGGGCCGGTTCACCCTGCTTCGATGAACGCGTCCCGCAAGTAGTCGTGGACCGCCTGCTCGGGCACTCTGAACGACCGGCCGACACGGATGGCCGGTAACTCGCCGGAGTGCACAAGCCGGTACACGGTCATCTTGGACACCCGCATGACGGTCGCGACCTCGGCCACCGTCAAGAACTTCACCTCGCTGAGAGGTCTTTCGCCTGCACCCATCGGACGCCTCTTCCGCACGTGTTTACGGGTTATCCCCACTGGTGCCATTGCTCACGCACGTGTACTGCCGTCAGCGTAAGTCCGGACTTCGGCTAGGCAAACCCCTCATTCCATCAGTCATCTGAGCCGTATGCCGTCGAAACCGGGAAACTCGCTGGCAGCAGCCGGACCGTGCCCCTCGCCTCACCCTTGGAACGGACCAACTTCTCTCCCATTAGAGTCGCCCAGGCACACAAAAAAGTTGGCAATCGGTCGGCACAGAGGCACAAAAGCGGGCGCGAAATGCCCGGTTTGGGAGGTCCGGAAGGGGAAGTCAGAGGCTCCGGGTGACCCGGGCCAGCAGGTACGCCGTCAACGGAGCGTAATAGCGCGGAAGCACGTTGTCGTCGAGGGGGACGGCGACCGCGATCTTCCCCTCCGCCTCCCCCACGAACAGCGCGGGGTCGTTGCTGTCGGCGAAGCCCACGGTCTCGACCCCGGCCTCGCCCGCGGCGCCGGCCCAGCCGTGGTCGGCGATCACCAGGTCGGGCCGCTCCTCGTCCAGCATCGCCCGCATCGGCTCGGCCTCGTGGGTGTGGACGAACGTGCCCCGATCCTCCAGCATCGCCACGCCGTCCAGATAGCGGATGTGCCTGCGGCGGCCCAGGCCGCTGATGTGCGACCACCCCTCGGCCGGGAAGAGCAGGGTCGCCCCCTTCTCCGCGAGGAACCGGGCGAGCGCGAGATGGATGGTGAGCAGGCCGGTCGGGTGGCCGGTGGCGAGCACGATCCGGGGCGAGCCGCGCCGCAGCGCCTTCGCGATCCGCTCGCCCATCTCCTCCGTGGCGTCGATGGTCCGTTCCGGGTCGATGGTGTCGGGACCCTCGCGGTGCTCCGGGTCCGCGGCCACGCCCGCCTTCTCGGCCATCAGCGCGAGCACCTCGCGGTAGGACCACTCGCCCTCGAAGCTGAGCCCGAAGAGGTAGTGCGGGTCGCGCAGCGCGAGCGACCTGTAGTGATCGAGGTTGTTCTCACGGCTGGTCGCCACGTCACCGGCGATGGCGGTCCTGACGAGGTGTTCGCGCAGTTCGGCTCGGGAGGGTGGAAGGGTCACGAGAGGTACAGCGCTCCTCGGCTCGGCGTGATTCCGGGCTCCCCTCGGGCGTCACGGCATGGGGTCCAGCCCGTGGAAGGGGAACACCGCCTTCCTGGTCGCGATGACGGCCCGGTCGACGGCGTCGGCTGGATCGTACCCCTCCGATATGTCACGCCATCGCGGATGCCGCCCATCCGTCATCCGCAGGGGCGGGATCTCCCCGGTGTGCTCCCGCGCGAAGGTCCGCCAGGTCTCCGGCGTCTCGGTCGACGGGTCCACCGGGCGTCCCACCGCCTCGGCGATCAGGTGGGTCCACGCCCGCGGCACGACCTGGACCAGTTCGTATCCCCCGCCGCCCACCGCGATCCACCGGCCGCCTGCGGTCTCGTGTGCCAGCCGGTGCAGCGCGGCGTACGCGGTGCGCTGGCCGTCGAGGCTGAGCATCAGGTTGGCCAGCGGGTCGAGGGCGTGGCTGTCGCAGCCCTGCTGGGTGACCAGGACCTGCGGCTGGAAGTGATGCAGCAGCGGCGGGACCACCGCGTGGAAGGCGCGCAGCCACTCGGTGTCGCCGCACCCGGCCGGCAGCGCGACGTTGACGGCCGTGCCCTCCGCCCCGGTCTCCTGGGGAAAGCCGGTGCCGGGGAACAGCGTGCCCGGGCTCTCGTGCAGGCTGATCGTGAGCACCCTCGGGTCGTCGTAGAACGCCGTCTGCACGCCGTCGCCGTGATGCACGTCCACGTCCACGTACGCGATCCTGGTCGCGCCCTGCGACAGCAGCCACGCGATGGCGACGGCCGGGTCGTTGTAGACGCAGAAGCCGCTGGCGGCGCCGGGCATGGCGTGGTGCAGCCCGCCCGCGACGTTGACCGCGTGCTCGGCCTCACCCGTCCACACCGCCCTGGCCGCGGCCAGCGTCGCCCCGGTGACCAGGGCGGCCGCCTCGTGGACGCCCGCGAAGGCGGGGTTGTCCTCGGTGCCGAGCCCGTAGCGCAGTGCGGGGCGGCCGTCCTTGGAGACGTTCTTGACCGCCTCGATGTAGTCCCGGGTGTGCACGAGCGCGATCTCGTCCTCGGTCGCGGGGACGCAGCCGATCATCTCCGCGGCGTCGAGCACGCCCAGGTCGCGGGCGAGTGCCATGGTCAGCTCGACGCGTACGGGCGCGAGCGGATGGCCTGGCCCGAAATCATAGGAGAGCAGATCTTCGTCCCATACCACCCGCACTGCCTTGCTCATGCCGCGACGCTACCGCACAGCTGATCGCGAACAACCCCGCGGTACGGGGGTGTGTCGGCCTCAGCCGGCGGCGAGGCGGCGGCTGCGCTCGCAGGCGGCCTCGATCGCGTCGAGGAACGCGGCCCGCACCTTGTGGCGCTCCAGTTCGGCGATGGCGGCGATCGTGGTGCCTCCGGGCGAGGTCACGGCCTCGCGCAGGATCACCGGGTGCTCCCCGGAGTCGCGCAGCATGATCGCGGCGCCGACGATCGACTGCGTGACCATGTCGAGAGCGGCGGCGCGCGGCATGCCCAGCAGGATCCCGGCGTCGACCATCGCCTCGACCAGGTAGAAGAAGTACGCGGGGCCGCTGCCGGACAGCGCGGTGGCGGCGTCCTGCTGCTTCTCCGGGATGCGCAGCACCTTGCCGACCGGGTTGAGCAGCGCCTCGGTGCGCTTGAGGTGCTCCTCGGATGCGTTGGCCCCGGCCGAGATGACGCTCATGGCCTCGTCCACCAGGACGGGGGTGTTGGACATGACCCGCACGACCGCGACGCCGTCGCCGAGCCGCGCCTCCACGAACGCGGTCGTGATGCCGGCCGCCACCGAGATCACCAGCCGGTCGGCGGCCACATGCGGGGCGACCTCGGTCAGCAGCGCGTCCATGTCCTGCGGCTTGACCGCGAGGATGAGCGTGTCGGCCAGCTTGGCGGCCTCGGCGTTGCTCCCGACGCGCACGCCGTACCGCTCGCGCAGCGCCTCGGCCCGCTCGGGCCTGCGGGCCGTCGCCACGATCTCCTCTGGTGGCAGCCCCGCGCGCACCAGCCCGGAGAGCAGGGCCTCGCCCATCTTTCCGGTCCCGAGAATCGCGATCATCCCTGCACCTCTTCCGGGTCCGCCGAGGATCTCACCGCAGCCTACCGACCTCGCGGGACGGAGCCGAACCCGCCGGGCCGCGCCGCCCGCGTACGGGGATTCGGTCAGGAGGTGCGGCGGCGCAGCGTGGCGGCGCCCAGCAGCAGGGCCAGTACGGCCGACCCCGCCACCACGGCGACGTCGCGCCAGAACTCGCCACCCGGGCCGGCGTCCGCGACCGCGTGCGCCATCGCCTCGATCGCGTACGACATGGGCAGCACGTTCGAGACCCACTCCAGCACGGTCGCCATCTGCCCGCGCGGCACGAGGATCCCGCCGAGCAGGATCTGGGGGATCATCACGATCGGCATGAACTGCACGGCCTGGAACTCCGTACGGGCGAAGGCGCTGCACAGCAGGCCGAGCGCGGTGCCGAGCAGGGCGTTGAGCAGGGCGACGAGCACCAGCGGCCACAGCGGGCCGGGCAGGTCGAGGCCCAGCCAGGTGAGGGAGACGGCCAGCGCCAGCGCCACCTGGGCGCACGCCGCCAGCCCGAACGCGAGGCCGTAGCCGAGGAGGAGGTCGAGCCGGCCGAGCGGCATCGCCATGAGCCGCTCCAGCGTGCCCGACGTGCGCTCGCGCAGGGTCGCGATCGAGGTGATGAGGAACATCACGAGGAAGGGGAAGACGCACAGCAGGATCGGCGCCCAGTGGCCGAAGGCACGCTCGTCGTCCATCACGTAGTAGAGCAGGATCATCACCAGCGTCGGCACCAGGACCATCAGCGCGACCGTCCGCCGATCGTGGCGGAGCTGGGTCATGATCCGCCTGGCGGTGGCGAGCGTGATCGCGAGACTCATGCCGCCGCCCTCTCCTCGATCAGGCGCAGGAACGCCTCCTCCAGGTCGGTCGTACGCGTGTGGGCGCGCAGGGCGCCGGGGGTGTCGTCGGCGAGGATCTCCCCCTGGCGCAGCACGATCAGCCGCTCGCACCGCGCGGCCTCGTCCATGACGTGGCTGGAGACAAGGATTGTGGTGCCGCCCTCGGCCAGGCGGTGGAAGAGCGTCCACAGCTCCTGCCGCAGCACGGGGTCGAGCCCGACCGTCGGCTCGTCGAGCACGAGCAGTTCCGGACGGCCGAGCAGGGCCGCGGCGAGCCCGGCGCGGCCCAGCTGACCGCCCGAGAGCGTGGCCGCGAGCTGCCCGGCGGCGTCGGCGAGCCCCACCTCCGCGAGCACCCGCTCGGGGTCGTCCTTCGGCGCGCCGAGCACGGCGGCGAAGTAGCGCAGGTTCTCCAGCACGGTCAGGTCCCGGTAGACCGCCGGGCTCTGGGTGGAGTAACCGATCCTGCGGCGCAGGCCCGCGCTCCCGGCCGGTTCGCCGAGCACGCTCACCTCGCCGCCGCCGACGATCTGGACGCCCACGATCGCCCGCATGAGCGTCGTCTTGCCGCAGCCGCTCGGCCCGAGCAGGCCGGTGACCTGTCCCCGGGGCACCTCGAAGGTGAGGCCGTGCAGGACCTCCGCCCCGCCCCTCGACACCCGCAGATCGCGTACGGCGATCGCGGGATCGGATAAATTCATCATGCGTTGAATTTAATGCCGGCGAGGTGCCGCGTCAACGCTCTTCAGCGGGTGAACCGGGGATGCCCGGCAACCGTGTAAGGGGCATGAGAAAGCTCTGGCTCGTGGCCCTCCTGTTCCTGGCGGTCGCCTGCGGCGGAACCTCCTCCACCTCGGCCTCACCCGAGCAGCCGGACGGCTCCACCTCCGGCGCCGGGGCCGACCACGGCACGCCCGCCTCGCCGTCCGGCGCCCCCAGCGGCGCCCCGTCTCCCGTGACCCCCGCCGGGCCGACCGTGAACCCGCGCAAGGTGCCGTGGGAGAGCGCGACCCCGGCCGGCGACGGCCGTTCCCTCGACATCGTGTGGTGGTCGGGCGTCGAGCCCTGCTACGTGCTCGACCGCGTCGAGGTGACCGAGACGGCCCGCGAGGTCACCGTCACCCTGTACGAGGGCCAGGACCCGCGCCAGCCCGACGCCGCCTGCATCGAGATCGCCATCGAGAAGACCACGACGGTGTGGCTCAAGTCCCCGCTCGACGACAGGAAGGTCGTGGACGGCGCCAAGTAGGCCGGCCGGGCGGGGGCGGCGCCAGCGCCCCACCGCCGCGAAGCAGCGCGGACGTGCCACCGGCGTTCGCGATGCAGGGAAGAAATCCGCGCGTCCCAGGGTTGAGCCTCATAGACTCAAACTGTTTGACAGAACCCCGCCGGGGTCCCAGAATTTGAGTCTGACCGACTCAACTTTGACTACAAGGACGTACTCATGGCACGTGCGGTAGGTATCGACCTGGGGACGACCAACTCTGTCGTCTCGATCCTCGAGGGCGGCGAGCCCACGGTCATCGCGAACGCTCAGGGCTCGCGGACCACGCCGTCCGTGGTCGCGTTCGCCAAGAACGGGGAGGTTCTCGTCGGCGAGGTCGCCAAGCGGCAGGCGGTGACCAACGTCGACAGGACCATCCGCTCGGTCAAGCGTCACATGGGCACGAACTGGTCGATCGAGATCGACGGTAAGAAGTTCACGGCCCAGCAGATCAGCGCGTTCGTCCTGCAGAAGCTCAAGCAGGACGCGGAGTCGTACCTGGGCGAGAAGATCACCGACGCGGTGATCACCGTCCCTGCGTACTTCAACGACGCCCAGCGGCAGGCCACCAAGGAGGCCGGTCAGATCGCGGGCCTCAACGTTCTGCGCATCATCAACGAGCCCACCTCCGCGGCCCTGGCCTACGGCCTGGACAAGGAGAAGGACCAGACCATCCTGGTCTTCGACCTCGGCGGCGGCACCTTCGACGTGTCCCTGCTCGACGTCGGCCAGGAGGACGGGCACGGCTTCGTCGAGGTCAAGGCCACCAGCGGTGACAACCACCTCGGCGGCGACGACTGGGACCAGCGCGTCGTCGACGAACTGGTGACCCGCTTCAAGAACGCGCACGGCGTCGACCTGTCCAAGGACAAGATGGCCCTGCAGCGCCTGCGCGAGGCCGCGGAGAAGGCCAAGATCGAGCTGTCGGCCCAGACCGAGACCACGATCAACCTGCCCTACATCACCGCCTCCTCCGAGGGCCCGCTGCACCTGGAGGAGAAGCTGACCCGGGCGGAGTTCCAGCGGATCACCGCCGACCTGCTCGAGCGCTGCAAGGGCCCCTTCAACCAGGTCATCAAGGACGCGGGCATCAAGGTCTCCGACATCGCCCACGTGGTCATGGTCGGCGGCTCCACCCGCATGCCCGCCGTGTCCGACCTGGTCAAGGAGCTGACCGGCGGCAAGGAGCCCAACAAGGGCGTGAACCCGGACGAGGTCGTCGCCATCGGCGCCGCGCTCCAGGCCGGTGTCCTGAAGGGCGAGGTCAAGGACGTCCTGCTCCTCGACGTGACCCCGCTGAGCCTCGGCATCGAGACCAAGGGCGGGATCTTCACCAAGATCATCGAGCGTAACACCACGATCCCGACCAAGCGCTCCGAGGTCTTCACCACGGCGGAGGACAACCAGCCGTCGGTGCAGATCCAGGTCTACCAGGGCGAGCGCGAGATCGCGGCGTACAACAAGAAGCTGGCCACCTTCGAGCTGACCGGCATCGCCCCTGCTCCGCGCGGCATCCCGCAGATCGAGGTCACCTTCGACATCGACGCCAACGGCATCGTGAACGTGTCGGCGAAGGACCTCGGCACGGGCAAGGAGCAGTCGATGACCATCACCGGCGGCTCGGCCCTGGGCAAGGACGACATCGAGCGCATGATGCGCGAGGCGGAGTCCTACGCCGAGGAGGACAAGAACCGCCGCGAGGAGGCCGAGGTCCGCAACAACGCGGACGCGCTGGCCTACCAGACGGAGAAGTTCCTCCGCGAGAACGACGACAAGGTCCCGGCCGACGTGAAGACCGAGGTCAACGACTCGCTCGCCGAGCTGAAGAAGGCGCTGGAGGGCACCGACGTCCCCGCCATCCGCGCCTCGGCGGAGAAGCTCGCGACCGTCAGCCAGAAGATGGGCTCGGCGATCTACGCCCAGTCGCAGGCCGGCGCCGACGGCGCCACGGCGGACGCCGGTGCGGGCCCGGAGGGCGCGCAGGCCAAGGCCGACGAGGACGTCGTCGAGGCCGAGATCGTCGATGACGAGCGGGAGGGCGGCCGCAAGTGAGCCCGCGCGAGAACGGCTCAGAGGAGGAACCGGTGATCCGCGACAATCGCAAGATCGACCCGGAGACCGGGAAGGCCCGCGAGTCCGCCGGAGGCGCCACCGAGGCGGCCCCAGGGGACGACGGGGTGGAGGCGGCCGCGCCCGCCGAAGGGTCCGCCGCGGACCTGCTCGCGGAGCGCACCGCCGACCTCCAGCGGCTCCAGGCGGAGTTCAGCAACTACCGCAAGCGGGTGGACCGCGACCGGATCGCCGTCCGGGAGCAGGCCGTCGCGAGCGTGCTCACCGAACTGCTTCCGGTGCTCGACGACATCGGTCGCGCACGCGACCACGGCGAGCTGACCGGCGGCTTCGCGAAGGTGAGCGAGTCGCTGGAGGCGGCCGTCGGCAAGCTGGGCCTGACCTCGTACGGCGCGAAGGGCGACCCCTTCGACCCGACCGTGCACGAGGCCCTGCTGCACAGCTACTCGGCGGACGTCAGCGAGCCGACGTGCGTCGAGATCCTCCAGCCCGGCTACCGGGTCAACGACCGGATTCTGCGGGCCGCCCGCGTGGCCGTCGCCGAGCCGAGCGAGGAGGCGGCGCCGGAGACCGCGGCCGCCTCCGGCGAGTCCGGCGGACCGGACGAGAACTGAGACCGCGGAGATCTCTCCCGATCGCCGGAGATCGGGAGAGATCCGCGACGGCTCCCGCGGCGACAGCCGCGGGACCACTGACTGACTCCCCACCTTTCGTGCGAAGGAAGCGATAGATGAGCACCAAGGACTACTTGGAAAAGGACTACTACGCCGTCCTTGGTGTGCCCAAGACCGCGAGCGCGGAGGAGATCAAGAAGGCCTACCGCAAGCTGGCCAGGAAGTACCACCCCGACGCCAACCCGGGGAACAAGGAGACCGAGGAGAAGTTCAAGGAGGTCTCCGCGGCGTACGACGTGCTGTCCGACGTCAAGCGGCGCAAGGAGTACGACGAGGCGCGCACCCTGTTCGGCTCGGGCGTGGGCGGCTTCGCGGGGGCGGGAGGCCCGCGCAGCGCCGGTGGCGGCTTCAACTTCGACCTCGGCGACCTGTTCGGCGGCTCGGGGTCGGGCGAGCGGATCGGGGACCTGTTCGGGGGACTGTTCAACCGGGGCGGAGCGGCGGGCACGCGCACGACCACCGCCAGGCCCCGGCGCGGCCAGGACGTCGAATCGGAGGTCACGCTCGCCTTTGGCGAGGCCGTCGACGGCACGACCGTGTCACTCCGGCTCACCAGTTCGGCCGCCTGCACCGGCTGCGGCGGCACGGGGGCGAAAGCGGGCACGACGCCGCGGGTCTGCCCGACCTGCGAGGGAACCGGGGCCGCCAGTCGCAACCTCGGCAACTTCGCATTCTCCGAGCCGTGCCGCGACTGCCGCGGCCGGGGTCTGGTGGTCGACGACCCCTGCCCCGTCTGCGACGGCAGCGGGCGCGGCAAGAGCACCCGTACGATCCAGGCCCGCATCCCGGCCGGGGTCGGCGACGGCCAGCGCATCAGGATCAAGGGCAAGGGCGCGCCCGGTGAGAACGGCGGCCCGGCCGGCGACCTCTATGTGATGGTCCACGTCAAGCCGCACCCCGTGTTCGGGCGCAGCGGGGAGAATCTCACGGTCACGGTCCCCGTCACCTTCCCCGAGGCCGCGCTCGGCGCCGAGATCAAGGTGCCGACCCTCCGGTCGCTGCCGGTGACCCTGCGCATTCCGGAGGGGACGCCCAACGGGCGGACGTTCCGGGTCCGCGGCAGGGGGGCCTCCCGCAAGGACGGGACGAAGGGCGACCTCCTGGTCACCGTCCAGGTCGCCGTACCCCAGAACCTCGACGACAAGGCCCGCGCGGCCCTCGAGGAGTTCAGGAACGCCACCGAGGGCCCGGACCTTCGCGAAGAACTCATCAAGCAGGCCAGAAGCGAGTGAGCCGATGGATGCCAGGTTTTTCGACATCTCCGACGACACACCTGTTTATGTGATCTCCGTAGCCGCCCAGCTTTCCGGGCTGCACCCGCAGACGCTCCGCCAGTACGACCGGCTCGGGCTCGTCAGCCCCGGCCGTACGGCGGGGCGGGGGCGGCTCTACTCCACAAGGGACATCGTGCTCCTGCGCGAGGTCCAGCGGCTCTCCCAGGAGCACGGCATCAACCTCGCCGGGATCAAGCGCATCCTCGAACTCGAAACCGAGAACATGCACCTGCGCGAGGAGGTCACCCGGCTCAGGGGTGAGCTCACGATGTTGCGGGCACTGGTCCGCTACGAACTGCCACCTGCCTGACCGGCGAAACGAGGCATCCAGATATGGACTACAAGTTCACCCAGAAGAGTCAGGAGGCCCTGTCCGCGGCCGTCCGGCGCGCCGCCGCCGACGGCAACCCAGAGGTGGGGCCCGCGCACCTGCTGGCGACGCTGCTGACGCAGAACGGGGGCATCGCCGGGCCGCTGCTCGAGGCCGTCGGGGCGGACCCCCGGAGGCTGCGCACCCAGGCGGAGGAGCTGCTCGCCCGGCTGCCCAAGGCGCAGGGCTCCACCGTGAGCGCGCCGTCCAGCTCGCGCCAGTTGCTGACCGTGCTCAACACCGCCGCGCAGCGCGCCAAGCAACTCGAGGACGAGTACGTCTCGACCGAGCACCTGCTGGTCGGGCTCGCCACGGACGGCGGGCAGGTCGCCGACCTGCTGAAGGCCGCGGGCGCCACCCCCGACGCGCTGCTCGAGGCGTTCGAGAAGGTCCGCGGGCACGCCAGGGTGACCAGCGAGACCCCCGAGGACACCTACCAGGCGCTGGAGAAGTACGGCGTCGACCTCACCGAGCGCGCCCGGTCAGGCAAGCTCGACCCGGTGATCGGCCGTGACAGCGAGATCCGCAGGGTCATCCAGGTGCTGTCGCGCCGCACCAAGAACAACCCGGTGCTGATCGGCGAACCCGGCGTGGGCAAGACCGCCGTGGTCGAGGGCCTCGCCCAGCGGATCGTCGCGGGCGACGTGCCGGAGAGCCTGCGCAACAAGCGCCTGGTTGCGCTCGACCTCGGCGCGATGGTCGCGGGCGCGAAGTACCGCGGCGAGTTCGAGGAACGCCTCAAGGCTGTGCTCAACGAGATCAAGGAGAGCAACGGCCAGGTCGTCACGTTCATCGACGAGCTGCACACGATGGTGGGCGCCGGCGCGGCCGAGGGCGCGATGGACGCCGGCAACATGCTGAAGCCCATGCTGGCCCGCGGCGAGCTGCGCATGATCGGCGCGACCACGCTCGACGAGTACCGCGAGCGCATCGAGAAGGACCCGGCCCTGGAGCGGCGGTTCCAGCAGGTCTACGTCGGCGAGCCGACGGTCGAGGACACGATCGCGATCCTGCGCGGGCTCAAGGGCCGCTACGAGGCGCACCACCAGGTGCAGATCTCCGACAGCGCCCTGGTCGCCGCCGCGACGCTCTCCGACCGCTACATCACGGCGCGGTTCCTGCCCGACAAGGCGATCGACCTGGTGGACGAGTCGATGTCGCGGCTGCGCATGGAGATCGACTCGCGGCCGGTGGAGATCGACCAGCTCCAGCGGAGCGTGGACCGCCTCAAGATGGAGGAGCTCGCACTCGCCAAGGAGACCGACGAGGCCAGCCGCCAGCGCCTGGAGAAGCTCCGCGAGGAGCTGGCCAACCGGCAGGAGGACCTCAACGCCCTCGTCAGCCGGTGGGAGCGGGAGAAGGCGGGCCTGAACAAGGTCGGCGAGCTGAAGAAGCAGCTCGACGAGGCGCGCGGCGCGGCCGAACGGGCCCAGCGCGACGGCGACTTCGAGGCCGCGTCGCGGCTCATGTACGGCGACGTCCCGCGCCTGGAGAAGGAGCTCGCCGAGGCCACCAAGGCCGCGGAGTCGGCCGAGGCCGAGGCCGAGCCCATGGTGAAGGAGGAGGTCGGCCCCGACGACATCGCCGAGGTCATCTCCTCGTGGACCGGCATCCCGGCGGGACGGCTGCTGGAGGGCGAGACCGCCAAGCTGCTGCGGATGGAGGACGAGCTCGGCAGGCGCCTGATCGGCCAGAGGGAGGCGGTCCAGGCCGTCTCCGACGCCGTACGGCGGGCCAGGGCCGGCATCTCCGACCCCGACCGGCCGACCGGCTCGTTCCTCTTCCTCGGCCCGACCGGCGTGGGCAAGACCGAGCTGGCCAAGGCGCTCGCCGAGTTCCTGTTCGACGACGAGCGGGCCATGACCCGCATCGACATGAGCGAGTACAGCGAGAAGCACAGCGTGGCCCGCCTCGTCGGCGCGCCGCCCGGATACGTCGGCTACGAGGAAGGCGGCCAGCTCACCGAGGCCGTGCGGCGCAGGCCGTACACCGTGGTGCTGCTCGACGAGATCGAGAAGGCCCACCCGGAGGTCTTCGACATCCTGCTCCAGGTGCTCGACGACGGCCGGCTCACCGACGGGCAGGGCCGCACGGTCGACTTCCGCAACACGATCCTGATCCTCACCTCGAACATCGGCTCGCAGTTCCTCGTGGATCCCACGATGGAGAACCAGGCCAAGCGCGACGCCGTGATGAACCTGGTGCGGGCCTCGTTCAAGCCCGAGTTCCTCAACCGGCTCGACGACATCATCGTGTTCGACGCGCTGGGCACCGAGGAGCTGTCGCAGATCGTGGACCTGCAGGTGGCCAGGCTCGCCCGGCGGCTGGCCGACCGGCGGCTCACGCTGACCGTCACTCCGGCGGCCCGCGACTGGCTCGCGCTGACCGGCTTCGACCCGTTGTACGGCGCGCGTCCGCTGCGCCGCCTGATCCAGTCGGCGATCGGCGACCGGCTCGCCAAGGAGCTGCTGTCGGGGGCCATCCGGGACGGCGACGAGGTAATCGTCGACTTTGACGAGGCAGGTGACACGCTGACGATCCGGCCCGTTCGGTAAGGTCTTCCCCACCATTGGGGCAAGCAGGCCCCGCCCTTCTCCCTCGCTGCTACGTTCGGCGTTCGTCGGACTACCGTACGTGATCAGGGGGACGTGGATGTCCAGGACATCACGAAGTATTCGAGGGCGGTGCGTCGCGCTTGCGGCGGTCACGGCCGGGGTGAGCTGGCTCACCGGGGGCGCGGCGATGGCGAAGGACGGCGCGCTGGCCGACGCCTGCCGGACCCAGAGCCGCGGCGTCACGGCGGGTGACACCGGCCGTGACACCCCGGGCCGCGTCGCCGGCCGCGACGGCACGGGCCGCGACCTGACGGGCGGGCTCGGCACCCTCGCTCCTGCGGCGGGCGTGCTGAGCATCGCCGACGCGGCCGGAGCGGCCGCCGGTCAGGGACGCAACTCGCTGCCCACCGGCCCGGCGACGCGGGCCCTCCCGGCGCCCGCGGCGCTGCCCGGTCCCCGCACTCTCCCGGCCGTGCCCGGCCCCCGTACCCTGCCGGGTTCGATGACGGGTGCGATGACCGGTGCGATGACCGGTGCGGCCCCCGCCGTGGCCAAGGCCGCACCGGCCGTGCCCGCGGCGGACGCCAAGAACCTGCTCCCGGCCAGGACCCCCGTGCCCCTCCTCGCCGTCGCGCCGGCCAAGCCGAGCACCGCGGACGCGTGCTCGGCCAAGGCGCTGCGGACCGCGCCCGCCACCCACGGGCGGGAGCACCCCGCCACGCAGGGGCATCCGAAGAAGGGCCACCGGAATCCGAAGCCGGAGGGCGATCCGGCGGGCGCCCCGACCCACGGCGACATCCCCCGTGGCGACACGGCCCAGGGCGCGCTGTCGCAGAACCCCGGGTCGCGCAGGCCCGAGGCCCGCAACGCTGGGGCGCAGAAGCCGGAGACGCGCAACCAGGGTCCCCAGGGCGCACAGGGCCCTCAGGGGGCGCAGGGTCAGGGGGCACAGGGCGGCGCGATGCCGCAGGGAGTCTCCAACAGCAACAGTTCGCAGAGCTCGGCCTCCGGTCAGGAGCAGAGCACGAAGACCTTCCCGCCGCGTGGCCGCCACCACCGCAAGCACCACCCCCGCAATCAGCCGGGGCTCGTGCCACCGGCGCCGGCCACGAACCAGGCGGGTCACGCCGGCCGGCCCGCGGCCGGTCCGCGGAACGCCTCGATGCCGGAGAACGAGCGCAAGAATGGGGCCAAGGACGGGCGTCAGCGGCACGAGGGCGGGCGGAAGACCGCTCCGGTCCTGCAGCCCAACGGGGCGGACGGCCGGCACGTGCCGCGGATGCAGCCGCGTGAGTACCCCAAGGCGGCCGTGCGCCAGCAGAACGGCGACATCACCGCACCGGCCGCCCTCGCCAAGGCGACGGACCCGCGCGCGGTGACCAACCTGGCCGCCGAGACCGGCAAGAAGCTCCTGCCCTGACCCGCCGTACGCCGTGGGCGGGCACGTGAGGACGGCGGCCCGGGTTCCACGGCAGGGCCGGGACGAGTGACGGGTTCGCCGTACGGCGAACGCCTGCGGGAACCGGACGGCGCGAAGAACGCCTGCGGGGAAGGTGGGCGCCGGCCGTGGTGAGCCGCGCCGCCCCCTCCCCACCCGGCTCGCGTCCCGCACCGGCCCGCCCGGCGCGGAAGCCCTGGGCGGGATTCAGCAGAACCAAGACAGCGACACCCAAAGACAGCGACACCCCAAGACAGCGACACCCAAAGGGGCCGTGGTTCACGGCCCCTTTTCGCATGGCGGGGACCATCGCCCCCGCCATCGGCCGGCCGCGCGTCCGGTGCCGAGCGGCTCAGCGGGAGACGTCGAGGAGGGCGTCGAGGTCGTCCTCGGGCAGTCCGAGGTCGACCCGGATGCGGTAGCGGGTGCGCAGCAGCGAGTCGCGGATGCTCGATCCCGCGTTGTCACAGGCGCGGATCCCGTAGGTCGCCCACTCGTGCGCCGCGTCGAGGTCGCCGTACGCCACCAGGGTCTCTGCCACGGTCAGCGCGGTGGCCGGGCCGCAGCCCGCCGCACGGATCGCGGCGATCACGCCCCTGGCCTCCTCGGCCCTGCCGAGCTCGAACAACGTGTCGGCGATCCCCGCGCGCGGATCCACCGGCACCTCGCCGCCGTCGTCCAGCGCGCTTCGGTAGCGTTCGAGGGCGGTGGCGGGCTGCCCGGCCTGACGCCACTCCTCCGCGGCGAGCACGAGGATCGCCGCCCTGGACATCTCTCCGGACTCGTACCCCTGGGCCAGCCCGTCGAGGCGGCGGGCGAGGGCACCATGGTCATCGAGCAGCAGGGCCTGTTCGAGCAGTCGGTCCACCTGCTCATTTGTCACATGTGCCACAGTGCCGAGGCTACCGATCTCATCCTGCTTTCGCAGGACAACACCAGGCATTGCCGAAGCAACAGTTAGTGCACGTTTAGCTACTATGCGCTTTTCTCGGCAGATAGTCGGGCATATCGCACAACGCCGGTGCCAATCGAGACTCGGCGAGGAGCGCTGCAGCATGTCCAAGCGGGTGATACTGACTCTCGCCTCCACCACGGTGCTCGCCGCCCTGGTCCCGGGTTTCGCCGGCTTCGTCACGGCGCAGTACGAGGCGCTCGACCAGGCCCGCGCCGATCTGGCCCGGCTGCAGACCAAGCTGCAGATGATGGAGCTCAGGACGGAGCCCGCTGCGGCGCTGGGGTGCCGTACCGACACCGGCGAAGCGGGCAGGCGACAGCCCGGCCACCCGGACAGGGACGACCCGCGGGAACTGACGATTCCACCGCGCACCCACACCAGGTCGTGGCAGAACACCGCCTACGTGCAGGGCGGCGGCTCGCCGGGACTGTGGCCGTCGATCGACGTCAACCGCGCCGTGACCGGCCCCCAGGCGCCGGCCGGCAAGCGCGGCCGGCAAGCGCATCCCACGGGCCGGTGAGCGTGCCGCCCAAGGCGCGGCCTCCGGCCCAATGAGCGTGCCCCGCCCGCGGCGTCACCACTGCCGGGGGACGGCAGAGGTGAGCTGGCGGGACAGGTATCCGCGGACCAGTTGCTTGGCCTCGGCCACGATTCCGGGGTCGCCGTTCTGGTCGTGCCGGAAGGCGAGCTTCAGCACCGCGTCCCCCGCCTCCACCGCGATGAGAATGGCACGGTCCAAATCCTCACTGTCGGCCAGTCCGAATTCGGCGAGGAGGAGCCCGCGGAGCCGCCCGGCGATCACGGTGTTGTTGTCGGCGACGGAGTCGAGGAGCCCGAGGTCGAAGACCTCGCCGAAGTGCAGCGACCGGAACCCGGGCACACTGCGGTGCATCTCGACGTACTCGTCGATGACGGCGTCGACGGCGTCCCACCATCCGGCGTAGTCCTCGACCATGAACCGGCGCCCCACCCGGGCCACGAACAGCTCGACGTTGCGCCGGGTCAGGGCCTGGCTGAGCGCTCGTTTGTCGGGGAAGAACTGGTAGACGGAGCCGATCGCCACCCCGGCCCGCTCGGCCACCCTGGTCGTCGTCAGCGCGTCGTACCCCGCCTCGTCGAGCAACTCGGCGCAGGCGTCGAGCATCCGTTCCACCCTGCGGGCGCTGCGGCGCTGCGAAGGACGCCGCCGCAGCGGCTCGTCGGGACGCGCCGAGCTCGGCGGCGTCCCCTCACTGCTCTCGTTGTCCCGTTCCTCGACCGCGACGCACTGCTCTGCGGCACAGTGCTCGACGAAGAGGCCGCCCGGTTCCGTCACCCCACAGCTGGACACCCACCCATCTTGCCTGCTGAACGCGCGATGGTCAGCGCTAATCAGTCAGTCGTCTGATTTGCGGCAAGAATCCAGTGGGTCGCCGTCAGGAGTCGACGGGCGCCGCCGACAGGCCGGTGCAGCCGCGCAGCGCGCGGTAGGAGCCGAGCGCCTGCTGCCTGGCGCTGTCGGTCAACGGAATGGGCACGCCGCCGTTGATCCGGGCGGGGGTCCACTGGTCCTTCAGCACCTTCCTGCCGTTGATCGTCAGGGTGAGCACGCCGGTCAGCCCGGTAGCGGGGCCCCAGTTGTAGAAGGCGAAGTTGCCGAGGCCGTAATGCACGTACGCCTGGCCGGAGTAGCCGCCGCCCAGCAGGATGTGCGCGTGGCTGCCCACGATCACGTCCGCCCCCGCGGCCACGAGCTTGTCGCTCAGGCTCCGCTGCACCGGCGTCGGGCACTTGACCAGCTCCGCGCCCCAGTGCAGGAACACGATCACGGTGTCGGAGTTCTTGCGCGCCTGCCGTACGGCCCGGACGATGCGGGGCTCGTTCTTGGCGGAGGCGAGCCCGCCCTTGTCGCCGGAGGCGGTCCACGACTGGATGAACTCCGAGTCGAGCACCTGGGTGGCGCCGATGATCGAGACCCGGTTGCCGTTGACCGTCCTGCGGTAGGGCCGGAACGCCTCGGTCTCGTTCGCGCCGATGCCGATGACGGGGAACTTCGACGTCCTGATCGCCTTGAGCGTGTCGGCCAGGCCGCTCTCCATGTAGTCCATGCCGTGGTTGTTGGCCATCGTGACGACGTCCACCCCCGCGGCCTTGAGCGCGGTGAACGCCGTGGCCGGGGCGCGGAAGGTGTACTGCTTGCCCGGCGCGGGCGTCCCGCCGGTGGTGATGGCCGTCTCGAGGTTGAGCGCGGTGAGGTTCGACCTGCGCAGGACGGCGGCGATCGGGCCGAGCGCCGTACGCGGGTTGGCGTCGAGCCGGCTCCGCAGGACCCCTTCGAAGTGCACGTCGCCGGCGAAGGAGATGGTGAACGGCCGCCGCTGCGGCGGTTTGGGAGACGGCGGCGCGGTCTTCGTCTCCGGTTGCGACGCCACGGGGACGGGTTCGCTCTCCGCCGGGCTGCATCCCGCCATGAGAAGGGGAGCCGCGAGGAAGGCGAGGAGGGGCAGGGCGAGGGAGTGACGTCTCACGGCACCTGAGCATGCCATCTCACGACGGCATCCGGGGAGCCCACGGGAGATCGTGAGGAAAGTAACTTGGATAAGTCCTTTACTTGAGTCATTCAACTTTAGTGTTAGCGTGGTGATGTGAACGACGCCTGTCGCCTTCGTGAAGCCGGACTGCGGGTGACCGCGGCCCGTCTGGCGATCCTGCACACGGTGGAGGACGGCGACCATCTCGACGTGGACGCCATCCATCGCGGTGTGTGCGCGCGCGTCGGGCAGGTGTCCCTGCAGGCCGTCTACGACTCGCTGAACGCGTTGCAGCGCGGCGGACTGCTCCGCCGCATCGAGCCCGCGGGCAGCCCGACGCGGTACGAGGCGCGGGTGGGCGACAACCACCACCACCTCGTCTGCCGCCACTGCGGACGTGTCAGGGACGTCGACTGCGCGGTGGGCCACGCGCCGTGCCTGGAGCCGGCGTCGGACGCCGGTTACCTGGTGGACGAGGCCGACGTCATCTACTGGGGACTGTGCCCGCCGTGCCGGGCCGAGACGGGCGACGCCTTATGACTCGTCCTGTCTGTCCGTGTCCCCCCGGGGCCCGGGGCGTCACCTGACCCCCTTCCCCTCGCGTACGGCTCGCGCCTTCCCGGCGCGGGCCGTACGCGCAAAAGGCCTGGCCGCCATGAGCGCCGGCCAGGCCGATGACTAAAGGTCGAACTCGCCGTCCTTCACGCCGCCGATGAACGCGTCCCATTCCGCGGAGGTGAAGACGAGAGCGGGACCGTCCTGGTTCTTGCTGTCACGTACGCCCACATGCCCGTCGGGCAGTACCGCCACTTCCACGCAGGCGCAGTTGTTGGCGCTCCGGCTGCTCTTCCACCAGGCGGCGCCGGACAGGTCAATCGAGTTCATGGATAATGTTTTCTCCCCCCGGAAATCACAGCGCGAGGGTTTCCGGGGCGGGTCTAGAGCTGGCTATCGCCAGTGACGGACAGTTTTCTCCAAGAACCGGCGGGACTCGTCCACGTCGAGCGCTCTCGTCTCCAGGTAGTCGAATGCCACCTCGTACCGGTAGACGATCGCCTCGTCCTCGACCAGACGCCCGCCCAGAAGTGCCTCGAGGTACACCACGTCGTGGAACTCCGGCAACTTGAGATGGGAGAACGCCCCGGTGTTGATCGGGTGGTCCGCGTCGAACGGAAGAATCCGCAAGTCGACGTTCGGCAGTTCCGACACCTCGATCAGTCGCCTGAGCTGTTCCCGCATCACCTCGTGGTCGCCGAACCGGCGCAGCAGGACCGACTCCTCAAGCACGACCGAGATCGCCAGCGCGCTCCCCGCACCGAGAACCGCGTGCTGGCGCGCCATCCGGACCTCGATCCGGCTGCGGACGTTGCCCGGCGCCTCAAGGGTGCTCCGCTGTCCGCTCTCCATCATGGCTCGGACATAGGCCTCTGTCTGGAACAGGCCCGGCACCACCTGGGGTTCCCAGTCGCGTGCCGTCGTGGCTTCGGCCTCCAGGCCCAGGAACGTTGTGTATTCCTTGGGCAGGGAGTCGCGGTAATCCTCCCACCAGCCCTTCCGGGTCGCGTCCCGGTGCAGGGCGAGAAGCTCTTGGCGTTGGCCGGAATCTACCATGTAGATCACGAGCAGCGCTTCCACGTCGACGGTTCTTGGCGAGGTCCGCGCCGTCTCTATTCTGCTGATCTTCGCTGCGGACCAGCCGAGCCGGGCGGCGACCTGGTCGCCCGTCAGATCGGCGCGCTCACGCAACCGGCGTAGTTCCTGTCCCAGTCGCCGTCGGCGGACGGTGGGACTGCCGTGCTCGGGCATCCCCTGCCGACCTCCTTCGTCCGGTGGTCCGGTGTTCCCGGGGACGCGCGGATGGGTGGGGCGCGCCCCGGCGAGCATGGGCCCCCGGGTGACGGGCGCCCTGTCCGAAGATTACAACGCCGGCTCGTGCAACTTGCACTGCAATTTGCAGCGAATCTCCACAAGATTCTTGCGGATTTCTTTTCGCCAAGTATTGCAGGGGAATGCGTCCTGAGTCACGATCGATACGGGAAGGGTCTTCCGGATTGTGGGGGCGCCGGCGGTCGCCGGCGGAATACTCCGAGACCCGATTTCCTATCCGGGGCACGCGCCCGGCGAGGGGCGCCGGCCGCCTCGGATGCGGGTGAAAACGGGAGGCATCCGGGCCAATGGGATTTCGACATCCAGCCGGCGTAGCCGGCGCTCGCGTTCGCTGAGCGGCGATCACTCAACGGGCCCGCTCCCGCGAGGGGACGACGCCCACTTTCTCCGTATCGAAAACGACGAGATCCCCATTTGGCACCCGTCCGCGAAGGAGGGCTCCCCATGAATCCCCCCGGTGCCGCCTGGTTGTCGCTGATCAGAACCCGGATGATGATGGCCGACCTGGCGCTGTGCGCCGACCAGGACAGGTGGGCACGCGACCTGAGATGGACCGTCAGCCGCACCGGCTTCGGCGCCCGGCACTACCGCGACCCCCGCTTCGACCTCGTACGGGAACTCGAGGAGGCCTGCCGCCTCTTCACCGTCTGAGCCACCACGGCCACCGCAGGGGCACAACGGGGGCACTACGGGCGCGCTCCGGAGGCCGCGCGGCACGCGCCCGTGAATCAAGCGGAAGGTGATCGCGACCGGTTAGGCTTGCGCGGGTGACGACCGCGCTCATCCACGAACGGCTGCAGTCTCAGCTCGACTTCCACCTGGAGATCGACAAGCTGAAGCGCGTCATCCGCCGGAACTCGCTGATCGACGGCTCACGCCGGGAGAACGACGCGGAGCACTCCTGGCATCTGGCCATGATGGCGATGACCCTGACGGAGCACGCGCCCCCGGGCACCGACATGTCCAGGGTGGTCGCGATGCTGCTCGTCCACGACATCGTCGAGATCGACGCGGGCGACACCTTCATCTACGACCCCGTCGCGGTCGAGGGCCAGGCCGCCCTCGAGCGCGCGGCGGCCGACCGCATCTTCGGGCTGCTCCCCGAGGACCAGGGGGAGCGCCTGCGGACCCTGTGGGACGAGTTCGAGGAGCGGCGCACACCGGAGGCCAGGTTCGCCAGGGCGCTCGACCGGCTCGCGCCGATCATCGCGAACCACCACAACGACGGCGGCACGTGGCCGCTGTTCAAGGTGACGGCCACCCAGGTCATGGAGAAGGTGCGGCTCATCGAGGAGGGGTCCCCCACGCTCGGCGAGTACGCCGCGGAACTGGTCGCCGCCTCGGTCGCGCGAGGCCACCTGGCACCCTGACGGCAGGCGCCGTCGTACGCCGCTCAGCTCGAAACTCGCACATACCGTCTCATGCCTGTCCATGTTCACAGCTGTGACGCGCGGGTACGTGATCCCGTGTTAGGGGGCGAACATGGAAGAGACGACCAGGCCGCGACGTGCGCGCAAGACGACACGGAGGGTCCCCTCGGCAGAGCTCCTCGACGGGCTCGAGCGGGCCACCGCGCTCGACCGGCCGATCGCCGTCATCTCGAAGAAGGTCCGCCGCAGGCTCGGCCCCGGCAAGCTCAGGGACATCCTGCACGGCGTGCCGATGGGACACCCGCTGCATCCGGCGCTCGCCGTGACGACCTACGGCTGCTGGATGTCGGCGAGCGTGGTCGACATGACCAACTCGGGCTCGCGCGCGGCGCGGACGCTGATCCTGGCCGGGCTCGGCAGCGCCGTTCCCACGGTGGCGGCGGGGCTCACCGACTGGTCCACGCTCCACCGCGAACAGCAGCGGGTGGGGTTCGTGCACGCCATGACCAACGCCACGGCGGCGCTCTGCTACGCCGGGTCCCTCCTCTTACGGGTGGCGGGGCGGGAACGGGCCGGGCGTGCCCTGGGGTACGCGGGCCTGGTGGCGGCCTCGGCGGGCGCGCATCTCGGCAGCCACATGTCCTACCGCCAGGCCGCGGGGGCCAACCACGCGGAGTCGGTCGGACACCTGATGCCGCTCGGCTGGCACGACCTGTGCTCCCTCAAGGACCTGCCCAACGGACGGCCGGTCCGGCGGCGACTCGGCTACATCGACCTGTTCGTGCTGCGTCTCGGCGACGACGTGAGCGTCCTCGCGGACAACTGTTCCCACCTGGCCGGCCCTCTCCACCAGGGCCGGGTCGCGATGGACGAGGGCGACGCCTGCATCGTCTGCCCATGGCACGGCAGCGCCTTCCGCATCTCCGACGGCCGGGTCATGCACGGTCCGGCGACGTCGCGCCAGCCGGCCTTCCAGACCCGGCTGCGGCAGGACGGCGTCATCCAGGTCCGCCCCGCGGAGTGACCCCCGCGCCGTACGCCGCCGGCGGAACCGCGAATGAACCACCGCCGTGCCCGGACGCCGCTCAGCCGGTGTCCGGGCCGCGGTCGTCCGCGGGGTGCTCCACCAGCGCCAGGACGCGGTTGGACATGAACCTCGCGGTGCGTACGGGAGTGCCCGCCCGCGTGACCTCGGTGACCTCGACCACGCCGCGGCCCGTCGTGATCTCGATCCGGCGGCCCGCCCTGGTCGCGACCACCTCGTAGGTGCGCGGGGTTCCCCCCGCATCGATGACGATCTCCACCCGGTCGCCCTTCACAAGGGCAGACATACCCTTTCAGGACAGCAGCTTCACTATCGCCACGACACCGACGACAACAATGAATCCCCGCAGCAAGGGCGCGGGCAACCGGCGGCCCACCCGGGCGCCGAGGAACCCGCCGACCGCCGAGCCGAGCGCGACGACGAGCACGGCAGTCCAGTCCACCGGCGCGATGAACGCGAACAGCACCGCCGCGGCACCGTTGACCAGCAGCGACAGCAGGTTCTTCGCCGCGTTGACCCGTTGCAGGTCCTCGTCGAGGAAGCTGCCGAGCAGGCCTATCAGGACGATGCCCTGGGCCGCGCCGAAATAGCCGCCGTACATGCCGGCGCCGAGGACGCCCAGCCACAGCCACGGCCCGCCGTGGGGATGCGGCCTGCGCCGTACGGCGAGCCACTGGTTGATCCTCGGCTGGAACACCACGAGGAGGCAGGCGACCGCGATGAGCGCCGGGACGATGACCTTGAACGCCTCCGCGGGCAGCCACAGCAGGAGCAGGCCTCCGGCGAGCGAGCCGGTCACCGACGCGACGCCGAGCCGCAGCAGCCGCTCGCGCTGGCCCTTCAGCTCAGCCCGGTAGCCGAGCACCCCGGTCACGCCGCCCGGGACGAGTCCGATGTTGTTGGACACGTTCGCGACGATCGGCGGGAAGCCCACGGCCAGCATCGTCGGGAACGTGATCAGCGACCCCGATCCCACGACGGCGTTGATGGCCCCGGCCCCGATCCCGGCCGCGAAGACCGCGACCGCCTCCCACGGCGTCACTCGCTCCACTCCCTCGTACGGCTATCCGCCAAGGGTAGGGCGGCGGGTTCCGCAGGAGGTCACAGGGGACGGGCGTACCAGCGGCCCTCCTGCCCCCGGTCGAGGTGCAACGGCACGCCGAACGTCGCGGACAGGTTCTCCGGCGTCATCACCGAGTCGATCGGCCCCTGGGCGACCACCGAGCCGTGCCGCAGCAGCAGCACGTGGGTGAACCCGGCGGGGATCTCCTCGACGTGATGGGTGACGAGCACCATCGTGGGCGACTTCGGGTCGCGGGCCAGCGCGCCGAGGCGGCGTACCAGGTCCTCGCGGCCCGCCACGTCGAGCCCGGCGGCGGGCTCGTCGAGCAGGAGCAGCTCCGGATCGGGCATGAGCGCGCGGGCGATCTGCACCCGCTTGCGCTCGCCCTCCGACAGGGTGCCGAAGCGCCGCCGGATCAGGTGGGCGCAGCCGAGCTGGTCGATCAGCTCCACCGCCCGGGTGACGTCGTGGGAGTCGTACTCCTCCGTCCACCGGCCCAGGATCGCGTACGACGCGGTGAGCACGAGGTCGATGACCTTCTCGTCCGGCGGGATGCGCTCGGACAGGGCCGCGCTGGCCAGGCCGATCCTGGGCCGCAGCTCGAACACGTCCGTCTGGCCGAGCCGCTCGCCGAGGATCTCCACGGAGCCGTCGGAGGGGAACAGCAGCGATGCGGCCACCTGGAGCAGCGTCGTCTTCCCCGCGCCGTTGGGCCCGATCACGACCCAGCGCTCGTCCTCCCGCACGCTCCAGTCGATGCCGCGCAGCAGCGCCGCGCCGTCTCTGCGGACGGTCACGTCCTGAAGCTGAAGCACCTGACCGCCCATGTGGTCCCCCTCCGTGGTTCGCTGAGATAAAACTATGGCAGTCCGACCACATATCGTGGATCGGGTGCGCACCGATTCACCGATCTCCGCCACGCTCGTCGCCTGGACCAACGCCTGGCTCGGGGGACACGTGAGCCTGGAGGACGCCCTCGACCGCGTCGAGCGCGAGGCCGGGCCGCAGGTGGTGGCGGCGGACGGCGTCGAGACCCCGCTGCTGGCCTTCCTCGTGGACCGGCGGATCGAGGGGCTCCGCGCGTTCCGGCTGGCCCTGCCCGTCGCCGGCGACCCGCTCGGGCTCACCGGCCCCCCCGCCTTCAACGGCGCCGCCATCGACGCGGGCCAGGCCGCCGTGGCCGTCCTGCCCGGACGGTGCCTCGGCCTCGTGCCGTGCGACGACCGGCGCGGCTCCTCGTACTCCGGGGTCCTGTGGACCGTGACCGAGACGTCGGCCGTCCCGCCAGACGTGCCGTCACTGGCCGAGGCGGAGCAGGCGCTGCGGACCACCATGATGGCCGCCACCGAGGCGCTGCTCGGCGTGGACGGGCCGGCGCAGGGATTCCCCGCGCCCGATGCCCTCGACCGCGCGGGCGAGGCCCTCGCGCCCGGCTATCCGGGCAGGGCCCACCGGGTCGGCGCCCTCGCCTCCCGGCTGGCGCTCGCGCTCCGCCTCGCCGACGAGCGGGGGCTCACCTCGGGGCAGGCCGCCGCCCGGGGTCTGGCCCTGCGCGACCTCGACCGGGCCGTGCGCCGGGCCCGGGTCGCCGCGCACAACGCCATCGTCGAGTCGCAGGTCTGACCCGCTCACCGCTACTCGCGCTCAGGCCAGCCCGTGGCGTACGGCGTAGAGCGCGGCCTGGGTGCGGTCCTGCACGCCGAGCTTCATGAGCACGTTGGAGACGTGGGTCTTCACGGTCTTCTCCGCCACGACGAGCTCGCGGGCGATCTCGCGGTTCGAGCGACCGGCGGCGAGCAGCCGCAGCACCTCGCGCTCCCGGTCGGTCAGCGCGACCGCCCCGCCGTTCCGCCCGCTGTCCTCGCCGGTCAGCATCGCCTCGGCGGCCTCCGGCGCGAGCAGGACCTGACCGCCGTGCACGGCGCGGATCGCCTGGACGAGCGCGCCCGGGTCCACGTCCTTGTAGAGGAAGCCCGCCGCGCCTGCCCGCATGGCGGGGGCCACGTCGCCGCGGTCGCTCACCGACGTGAGGACGATCACGCGCACGTCCCGGCCGGACAGCTCCGTGAGCGCGCCGATGCCGTCGAAGACCGGCATCTTGAGGTCGAGCAGCAGGACGTCAGGGGCGAGCTCCCCGGCCAGCGTCACGGCCTCGGCGCCGTCGGCCGCCTCCCCCACGACGCTGATGTCCTCCTGGATCTCCAGGAACGTGCGCAGGCCCTGCCGTACGACCGGGTGGTCGTCGGCGATCAGCACGCGGATCACGCGGGCACCTCCAGTCGTACGGTCGTGCCGCGGCCGGTCGCGGAGGAGACCGACAGCTCGCCGCCGACGGCCTGGGCACGGTCGGTCATGGACGGCAGGCCGAGTCCCTGCGCTCCCGCACCGTCGAGCCCCGCGCTGTCGAACCCGGCGCCGTCGTCGCTGACCTCGAGCACGAGCCCGGCCACGCCGTGCGTGAGCCG
Source organism: Microbispora sp. H11081 (assembly GCF_012999535.1). GTDB lineage: Bacteria > Actinomycetota > Actinomycetes > Streptosporangiales > Streptosporangiaceae > Microbispora. The sequence continues at coordinate 274,287 of NZ_JABBWV010000007.1, read as the reverse complement.
TACGTCGACGCGGGCGGCGCGGGCGTGCCGTACGGCGTTGTGCAGCGCCTCCTGGGCGACCCTGAGCACGGCGACCTCGATCTCGGGCGTCAGGGCGGGGAAGCGCTCGGGATCGTGCCCGTCCCCGGTCGTGAAGGCGACCGTCATGGGATGCAGCCGGTCGAGGAGTGCCACCTGCCTGCGCAGGCTCTCCACCAGGCCGTGCCGGTCCAGCTCGGGCGGGCGCAGCTCCACGATCACCGCGCGCAGCTCGGTCAGCGCCTCTCCCGCCATCCGCTCGACCCGGTCGATCGTCTCCGCCGCGCGCTCGGGATCCGTACGGGCGAGCGCGGCGGCGGCCCGCGCGGTCAGCCGCAGCGAGAACAGCTTCTGGCTGACGGCGTCGTGCAGTTCGCGGGCCAGGCGCGTACGCTCCTCGACCACGGTGAGCTCGCGCCCCCGCTCGTAGAGCCGGGCGTTGATGAGCGCGATGGCGGCGTGCGCCGCGAACAACGTCAGCAGTTCCTCGTCTGCCTCGCCGAACCCGCCCGGCGTCCGCTTGTTGGACAGGAAGATGATCCCGAGGACGGTGCCACCGTCCATGATCGGCACCCCGAGGAAGTCCGTGAGGATCGGATGGGCCTTCGGCCACCACTCGAACCTGGGGTCCTGGCGGATGTCGGCCAGCCGGACGGGCGTCCCCTCGCGCAGCATCGCGCCCAGCATGCCGTGCTGGCGCGGGGTCGGGCCGATGGCCTTCCACTGCTCGTCGGAGATGCCCTCGGCCACGAACTCGGCGAACGCGCCGTCGTCGTCGGGGACGCCGAGCGCGGCGTACTTCGCGTCCAGCAGCCGCGCGGCCGAGCGCACGATCACCTGGAGGACCTCGCGGACCGACAGGTGCCTGGTGACGGCGAGCACGGCCGAACTGACCGCGTGCAGCACCTCGTCGCGGTCCCGCGCGGACGCGGCGGCGGGGTCTTCCGCGAAGTCGTTCGTAGAGTCTTCCGCGAGGTCTTCCGTGGGTTCGGCGGCCTTGGGCACAGACCCAGACTAGGCCGAGCATCGGGCATACCGCCTCGGTCTCCGGGCCTAGTCCGAAGTGCCGAGCGAGGGCGGGACCTCCGCCCGGCGCGCGGCCGACGTGCCGGTTCCTAGCGTGACGCGTATGAAGCACGCACTCATCACCGGAGCGTCGCGGGGGCTCGGGCTCGCTCTCGCCAGGGCGCTCGCCGACGACGGCTGGTCGCTCCTGCTCACCGCCCGGGGCGAGGAGGACCTGATGTCCGCGGCCTTCGACCTCGGCGCCAGGGCCATCCCCGGTGACGTCGCCGACCCGGCGCACGTGGGCAGGCTCGCCGAGGCGGCGCCCGAGCTCGACCTCCTGGTCAACAACGCGAGCGGGCTCGGGCCGGCCCCGCTGCCCAGGCTCGCCGACTATCCGCTGGACGCGCTGCGCGCGCTGTTCGAGACCAACGTGATCGCGCCGCTCGCGCTGGCGCAGGCGACGCTGCCCGCGCTGCGCGAGCGGCGGGGCGCGATCCTCAACGTCTCGTCCGACGCCGCCGTCGAGGCGTACGAGGGCTGGGGCGGCTACGGCGCGACCAAGGCCGCCCTGGACCAGGTCTCCAACGTCCTCGCCGCCGAGGAGCCCGGCGTGGCGGTCTGGTGGGTGGACCCCGGCGAGATGCGCACCCGCATGCTGGCGGACGCCGTCGGGCCCGAGGAGGCCGGGGCCGCGCCGCCCCCCGAGAGCGTGGTCCCCGCGCTGCTGCGCCTCGTGCGCACCCGCCCCGCATCCGGCCGCCTGACCCGGGGAGGGCTGGAATGACCACCCCAGACCCCGACGACGTCACCGGGCCCCGATCGCCGCTGACAGGGCCGCTGAGGGCGCTGCAGGAGGCGCGTGAGCCACCGGAGGCCCGGGGGCTGCGCCGCGACGAGGTCAGGCTGCTGGTGTCCCGCCGCGACACCGGCGAGGTCGGCCACCACGTCTTCGCCGACCTGCCGTCGCTGCTGTCCCCCGGCGACCTGCTGGTGGTCAACAACTCCGCCACCCTGCCCGCGGCGGTGCGGCTCGACCGGCTCGCCGTCCACTTCTCCGGCCGCCTCGCGTCCGGCGAATGGCTGGTCGAGCTGCGCCGCCGTACGGCGAAGGCCACGGCGCCCTACTCCGGCGCCGCGCCGGGAGAGTGGCTGCCGTTGCCGGGGGGTGCCACGCTGCGCCTGCTGGGACAGGAGACGCCGCGCCTGTGGCGCGCCCTGCTGGACCGCGACGTGCTCTCCTACCTCGCCGCGCACGGCACGCCCATCCGGTACGGCTACGTGGAGCGCGACTGGCCCCTCGCCGACTACCAGACGGTCTTCGGGACCGAGCAGGGCAGCGCGGAGATGCCCAGCGCGGGCCGGCCGTTCACCCCGGAGCTCGTCACCGCGCTGGTAAGCCGGGGGATCGGGGTCGCGCCGATCACGCTGCACACCGGGGTCGCGTCCCCCGAGAAGGACGAGCCGCCCTATCCCGAGTGGTTCTCGGTCTCCCCGTGGACGGCACGGCTGGCGAACATCACCCGCGAGCACGGGGGCCGGGTGATCGCCGTCGGCACGACCGTCGTACGGGCGCTGGAGACCGCCGCGCTCGATGCCCCCGCCCCCGGCAGGGTGCGGGCGATGTCGGGCTGGACCTCCCACGTCGTCACCCCAGAGGGCGGCGTCCGGGTGGTGGACGGCCTGGTCACCGGCCTGCACGAGCCCCGTTCCAGCCATCTGAGGATGCTGACGGCGATCACCGGAAGCGCTGTGCTCGCCCGCGCGTACGCGGTGGCGCTCGCCGAGGGCTACCTCTGGCACGAGTTCGGCGACAGCCATCTCCTTCTGTGATACGTGACCGCGCCGTGATCTCGATCGTCAAGGCTTGCCGCATGCGTACCCCCATCGGCAAGCCGACCCTGCTGCTGGCCGTGCCACTGGTCGCGGGCGCGCTGGTCGCCTCCGGCGCGCCCGCCTCCGCCTCCTCCGCCGGCTCGTCCGCGGTCACGGCGTCCACGGCGTCCACGACGTCCACCGCGTCCGCCGCGTCCGCCGCCGGAGCCTCGGCCAAGGCGGCGTCGGCGCCCGTCCGCATCCAGGTCAGCTACCCCTACAGCGTCCGCCGTGGACGCGTGGTGTCCTTCAAGGTCACGCTCGTCAACAAGCTGAAGACGAAGACCGACGAGATCTTCCTCGCGGTCAAGTTCCCCAAGAACGTGACCAAGACCCGGATCTACGTCCCGCACGGCACCAACTACCACGAGCAGTGCACGCGGGAGCGGACCCGCGCGCTGTGCGTGCTGCCCGGCCTGAAGAAGGGCAAGAGCTACACGTTCTATGCGAAGGCCCAGGTGAGCGGGTCGGCCAGCGGCAAGCTCTACGGCTACTTCGGCGGGGCGGTCATCGACACCTCGCTGAACACCGACCCGAAGGAGCTGTTCAGCGAGTTCGGCGACAGCATCGGCTGGGTGAAGACGAAGAGCTCGATCACCCGCTGACGTCCCGCACGACTCGAAACTCCCTGTCCATGGCGCCCGTCCGGCCCCGCCGGGCGGGCGCGAGCCGTCTCAGGCCGCCCTCCCGGCCCCGTCCTGCCGTCTCAGGCCGCCGGCGCCTGCCCGTCCGATTCCGTGAGCCCGGTTCTGACCTGAGCCTCGGCGATCCGCGCCAGCACCGCCCGTGGCTCCCCCCTGCGGGCCTGCCCTCCGTACGCCGCCGGGTGGTCGAGCCGTACGGCGGGGAAGAGCGTCACCTCCACGACGAGGTCCAGGGTCGCGACGATCCGCAGGACGGACGCGAGCAGCGTGTCGTCCCCGACGTACGACGGCCGGGTGGACAGGGCGGCGCGCTCCCCCGTCCCCTCCACGAACCGCAGCGCCACCGGCCGTACGGGCACTCCCGCGTCGAGCGCCGCCTGGAACACCGCGGGCCGGAAGCCGCCCATCTCGCGTCCGCACCGCGTGGTGCCCTCGGGGAACGCCGCCACGCTCTCGCCGCTCCGCAGCGCGGCGGCCATGTCCGCGACGACCCCCGGCAGGGCCGACAGCCTGTCCCTGTCGATGAACAGCGCGCCGCCCCCGGCGGCGAGCGTGCGGATGATCGGCCACCTGCCCACCTCCGCCTTGGCCAGCGGCCGGCAGGCGACGGTCGCCGTGAGGACCAGGGGGTCGAGCCAGGAGACGTGGTTGCCGACGATCAGGGCGGGGCCTTCCTCCTCCGGCACGGCCCGCGCCCGCGCGGAACCCCCGATGAAGGAGAACCCCCGGCGCGTCACGAGCCTGACGCCCAGTGCCCGCAACAGCAGCCGCGACCACAGCATGGTGACCGCCCCACGCCGTGCCGTACGCCCCAGTGTGAGCGCGATCGGCAGACCGGCGATCAGCACAGCGACCGCGCCCGCCAGGCGGGCCGCCCGGCGCAGGGGGCAGGCCGTGCGCGTCCGCGTGGGCAGGCAGGCGCCGGGCCCGCAGGGAGAGACCGGCAGCCAGGCGGAGGAGCCCGGCTTCCGGTGCGCGACGGCGCTCATCGCGCCTGCCCGAGGAAGTGCCGCAGATAGCGGGGGTCGGCCTTGTCCACGGAGAGCAGCACGAAGAAGTCGGCGGTGCCGAAGTCGGGGTCGTGCGCGGGAGCGCCGCAGATCCACGCGCCGAGCCGCAGGTAGCCGCGCAGCAGCGACGGCAGGACGAACCGCTCCGGGCGCGGCACCCCCGCGTCGCGCCAGGGCGTGCGCGGCGTCACGCGATACTCACCCGGCCCGAGCGGCACCTGGTCGACGACCCCGGCCGCGACCGCGCCGCCGTCGTCCAGCGGCACCGAGCAGCAGCCCGCCAGCCAGGCGTGTCCCCGGCTCGTCATGTAATGGGCGATTCCCGCCCACATGAGGGCGACGACCGCTCCGCCGCGGTGATCCGGGTGCACGCACGTGCGCCCGGCCTCCACCAGGTCGCCGCGCAGGCCCCTGAGCGCGCCGAGGTCGAACTCGGAGTCGGAGTAGAGCCGGTCGCTGCGGCGGGGCGGCAGCAGGCGATAGGTGCCGACCACCGTGTCCCCCTCACGGACGAGGAGGTGATCGCAGTACGCGTCGAGCGGCTCGACGTCGAGCCCACTCAGCGGGGAGTCGAGCCTGGCCCCCATCTCCCCGGCGAACACCTCGTACCGCAGCCGCTGGACGGCACGCAGATCGGCGGCGCTCTCGGCGAGACCGACGGTGTAACGGCCGGAGCCTGGGGAGCGCCGGGGGGCAGGGGATCGCAAGGAGATGGTCATGCGCGTCACGTCCTTCCTCAGGGGTGCAGGCAGCGGTCAGGCGTCCCGTCTCTCCTGGTCCGCGCCGCGGCCCACCACCATGACGACATGCGGAAATGACAACGGCCCCTCAGGTCGTGGGCATGAAGGCGTCCGCATCGTGAACCTCGTGCGCGCACATGACAACCGGCGCAGTAACCTCAAACAACGTGAACCAGCGCACGCTCCTGATCACGCTGACGGGTCCTGACCGCCCCGGCGTCACCTCTCGGTTGTTCGCCGTGCTGGCCGGGTTCCCGGTCGTCGTGGCCGACGTGGAGCAGGTCGTCATCCGTGGCCGCCTCACCCTGGGCGTGCTCGTCGCCTACTCCGGGGGACCGCCGACAGGCACCGGAGGCACCATCGGCGGCCTGTGGACGGCCGTCGAGCAGGTCGCCGCCGACCTCGACATGGACCTCGAGATCGCCACCGGCACGACGTCCAAGGAGAAACGGCGGCGCGGCAGGCTGCACGTCACCGTCCTCGGCGCGCCGCTGCTGCCCGCCGCCATGGCCGGAATCGCCGGCCGCATCGCGGCGAGCGGCGCCAACATCGACAGGATCGAACGGCTGTCGAGCTATCCGGTGACGTGCATCGAGCTCGCCGTCTCCGGCGCCGACCCCCAGGCCATGCGGACGGAACTCGCCGCGGAGGCGGCCGCCCAGAAGGTGGACGTCGCCGTCCAGCGCAGCGGCCTGCACCGCCGTGCCAAGCGCCTCATCGTCATGGACGTCGACTCGACCCTGATCCAGAACGAGGTCATCGAACTGCTGGCGCGGCACGCCGGCTGCCTCGACGAGGTCGCCCGGGTCACGGACGAGGCCATGCGGGGCGAGATCGACTTCGCCGAGTCGCTGGTCAGGCGGGTCGCGCTGCTCGAAGGGCTGTCGGAGGAGGTCTTCGAGAAGGTCGCCAAGGAGGTCGTACTGACCCCCGGCGCGCGCACGCTCGTGCGCACGCTCAAGCGGCTCGACTACCGCTTCGCGATCGTCAGCGGCGGCTTCACCCAGATCACCGACTCTCTCGTGGCCGACCTCGGCATCGACTATTCGGCCGCCAACACCCTGGAGGTCGTGGACGGCAAGCTCACCGGCCGGGTCGTCGGCGAGATCGTGGACCGGCCGGGCAAGGCCCGCGCGCTGGAGCGCTTCGCCGCCGCCGCGGGCATCCCGCTGAGCCAGACCGTCGCGATCGGCGACGGCGCGAACGACCTCGACATGTTCGCCAGCGCCGGCCTCGGCATCGCCTTCAACGCCAAGCCGATCGTGCGGCAGGCCGCCGACACGGCGGTCAACGTGCCGTACCTCGACTCGATCCTCTACCTGCTCGGCATCTCCCGCGAGGAGGTCGAGGCGGCCGACGCCGAGGACGCCGTGCCGCCCGCCGTCACCTGACCCGGGCCCTGGGCGTCAGGGTCGCGGGGTCGCGAAAGCGCCGGCCGACGCCGCGCACAGCCGTACGGCGTCGGCGTCCAGCGAGCGCAGCGCCTGGTCGACCGCGAGGCTCCGCAGCAGTGCCCGCCCCGAACCCGGCTCTTTCGCGGCCGTCTTCGGTCCCGGCCCGGTCGCGCCGTTCTCCAGCTCGGTGAGCCGGCGCTCGGCCTGGGCGCCGACCCACACGGCGTCGTCCGCGAGGCCCACGTCCGCCGCCGGTTCCTCGTACGGCTCCCGCCCCCGCACGGCCTGCGCCGTGTCCCGCAGGCGCCCGGCCACGGCGTCCAGGACGTCCGGGACCGGCCCGGCGCCGATCGGGGCGTCGCGCAGCACCGAGATCAGCGTCAGGAGGTGGTCGCGAACCCTCTGGGCGGCCTCCAGCGCCTCCTCGACGGCGTCCGGGGCCGCGCCGCCGGGCTCCTTCGCGATGTAGCCGAGTGCCGCGGCGACCATATCGGCATCCAGCGCGGCCTTCCTGACCCGTTCCTCGGCCCGGTTGGCGCCCGCCCTGCCCCGGACCAACTGGGCGAGCGACCGGGCGACCGCCGCGTGCGAGTCGAGCATCCGGCCGACCCGCCCGGCCAGCCGGTCCGTCTCCCCCCGCGGCCACAGCAGCCGCGTGCAGGCGATGGCGATGACGCCGCCGGCGACGGTGAGCACGACCCGCGACTCGGCGATCTCCTCGGTCTGCCGCACCTGGAAGTCGAGCAGCAGCAGCACGCACATCGTCATGAACGTCGCCCAGTAGGCCTGGTGCGTCGGGGCCAGGCCGAACGCCAGAGCGGCCGACACCCCGATCAGCGCCACGAGCGGCCAATGCCCCGGCGCGACGTGCAGGATCACGGCAGACACCAGCCCGCCCACCGTACTGCCGCCCACCCGCCACCACACCCTGGCCCGCGTCTCCCCGTACGTCGGCTGGATGGTGACCAGCACCGCGATCACCATCCAGTGCGGGAACGCGGGCTTGAACAGCACGATCACGAGAGAGGCGAAGGCGGTGCCGAGCACAAGCCGCAGCGCGTGCCGCACGCGCGGGTCGTCGAAGGCGAGCGGCGGGGGAACCGCCAGGGTGGCCATGTCGAGAGCGGGGGCGAGGCCGGGCGCGCACACGCGGCCGGCCGCCTCGGCTGTGCCGTCGAGCGCCGCCCTGATCCGTCCGGCGCTGTGGGCGATCTGCCGCAGGAGCACGAGCACGACCATCCCGCGCTCGCCGCCCGCGCCCCGCTCGCGCAGCCGGTCCACGCGGTCGCCGAAGTCCACGACGCGCACCCGCGCGGGCGGGCGCTCGGCCAGGTACGCCCGCAGCGACGCGGACAGCGAGTCCACCAGGTCGCCGAGCCCCACCTCCACCGCCGCGCCGGGCGCCCGTCGCGCCAGAGTGGCGCACAGCCCGCGCAGTGCGATGATCTCGTGGAAGACCCGGCGCAGCGCGAACGCGACGTCCTCGGCCGCCCGCGACCGCTCCCACCGCAGGCGGCGGGCCCTGGCCGTACGAATCTCGATGATCGCGTGCGAGGCCGTCCTGCGGCGCTCGTCCCACTCGTCCTGACCCACCGCGGGGTCGGCCACCGCCTCGGCCAGCTCGGCCAGGGTGCCGGCCGTCTCCCCCAGCACCGCGACGATCGGGCGGGTGCGCCGCCACGGCCAGGGCAGGGTGAGCAGGACGGCCGCCAGCAGCCCGCCGAGCAGTTGCAGGCCCGTGTGCGGCACTGGGTCGAGCGGCAGCGGGTTGGCCGCGGTCAGCAGGAGCGTGAGCGCCGGGGTGACGCCGATCGGGGGCACCAGACCGCCGAGCCCGGCCAGTGCCGAGGCGACGGCGACCATCAACCACGGACTGCCCGACAGCAGGATCCCCAGCGACGTCCCCACGCCGACCGACAGCACGACCCCGAGCAGGTACGGCGTGCGCACGCCCGCGGGATTCGCGATGGCCCGCCCGGCGACCAGCCAGGCCCCGAGTCCGACAGTCGCGCCGCCCGCCGGGTGACCGGTGGCCAGGCCCACGAGCAGCGGGATCGCCAGGCAGGCGGCCCCGGTCAGGCCGAAGCCGAGCGCGAGGCGTGGATCCTCCAGCCTCGGCGCTCTGGCGAGCACTGCGTTCCTGAGCGGCAGGCAGCTTTTCCTACCCGCGTTCCAGGTGAGCTATCAGGGGTGGCTCGCCCTGACCAGGCGCCCGGTGCCGGGAGCGGCGTCCTCCCACGGCACGTCCAGCTCGATCACCGCGTACGCGCCGGGCGGGAAGCCGTCGAGCCTCGTGTCCGTCAGGGCGGCGACGAGTTCGTGCACGCCGGGGTTGTGGCCAACCAGCACGACCGAGGTGATCTCGCCGTCCGTACGGCGCAGCACGCCGAACAGGTCGTCCGGGTACGCCTCGTAGATGTCGCGCTCGATCTCGACGGGGGCGTCGAGGCCGAGCAGCTCCGCGGTCCTGCGGGTGCGCACCGAGGGCGAGCACAGGACGAGCCCCGGGCTGAGCGGCCTGATCTCCTCCCCCGCCGCCGTGGCGTCCCGTTCGCCGCCGGAGGTGAGCGGACGTTCGCTGTCCCGAAGCCCGGGAGCGTGGCCGGCCTTGGCATGCCTGACCACGACGAGGGTCCTGACGCTCACGGCATGGCCCACACGGCGAGGCCCACGATGACGACGATCATCGCCGCCATGGTCAGCAGGATCAGTGCCAGCGTCCTGCCACCGTTCGGCTTGTCCATAAGTGCTCAGTGTATGGAGAAGGTCCCCCGCTCAGGGAGCAGGGGACCTTCGGGGTGCGGGGCTGCCGTCGTCAGTGGGCGACGGGCTCCGTGGCCCGGGAGGCCTGGTCGGCCTCGCCGGTCGGGGCGATACCCGTGGCACGGCGCTTGGACACGATCACCGCGCCGACGACGACCACCACGGCGACGGCCGTCGCGGTGGTGCGGACCGCGACGTTGTCGGCGTACGCCACGACGGCCGGGGCGATCAGCAGCGCGACCAGGTTCATCACCTTGATCAGCGGGTTGATGGCCGGGCCCGCGGTGTCCTTGAACGGGTCGCCGACGGTGTCGCCGATCACGGTGGCGGCGTGCGCCTCCGAGCCCTTGCCGCCGTGGTGGCCGTCCTCGACCAGCTTCTTGGCGTTGTCCCAGGCGCCGCCGGAGTTGGCGAGGAACACCGCCATCAGCGTGCCCGACGCGATGGCGCCGGCCAGGTAGGCGCCGAGCGGCGCGTACCCGAACGCGAAGCCGACCGCGATCGGGGTCAGCACGGCGAGCAGACCGGGTGTCGCGAGCTCGCGCAGCGAGTCGCGGGTGCAGATGTCGACCACGCGGCCGTAGTCGGGCAGCTCGCTGCCGTCCATGATCCCCGGCTTGGTGCGGAACTGCTCGCGCACCTCGTACACGACCCGGGCCGCCGCCCTGCCCACGGCGCTGATCGCGAGGCCGGAGAAGAGGAACACCACGGCCGCGCCGATGATGAGGCCGACCAGCACGTTCGGGGCGTCCACCGACAGGCTGAAGTCGGCGAACGTGCCGAGCGCGTCCTTCACGCCCTGTGACGCCTTGGCCAGCTCGCTCTCGACCGCGGTGCGGAACGAGCCGAACAACGCGGTCGCCGCGAGCACGGCGGTAGCGATCGCGATGCCCTTGGTGATGGCCTTGGTGGTGTTGCCGACCGCGTCGAGGGAGGTGAGCACGCGGGCGCCCTCGCCCTCGACGTCGCCCGACATCTCGGCGATGCCCTGGGCGTTGTCGGAGACCGGGCCGAAGGTGTCCATCGACACGATCACGCCGACCGTGGTCAGCAGGCCGGTGCCGGCGAGCGCCACGGCGAACAGCGCCACGGTCACGTTGCCGAAGCCGAGCAGGAAGGCGCCGTAGACCGCGCCGCCGATCAGCAGCGCCGAGTAGACCGCCGACTCCAGGCCGACCGAGATGCCGGACAGGATGACCGTGGCGGGACCGGTGAGCGAGCTCTCGCCGATCTCCCGGACCGGGCGCCGGTTGGTCTCGGTGAAGTAGCCGGTGAGGATCTGGATGGCGCTGGCCAGGACCAGGCCGATGAGCACCGCGCCGATCGCGATCAGGCGCGGGTCCGCGGTGAGCGCGGCGACGTCGGCCGCTGCACCGGACAGTTCCGCGAAGCTCGACGGGAGGTAGGCGAACGCCGCGACGGCCACCAGCACCGCGGAGATGGCGGCGGAGATGAAGAAGCCGCGGTTGATGGCGGCCATGCCGGACCGGTCACGCCCGCGCGGCGCGGTGGCGAAGATGCCGACGACCGCGGTGATCACACCGATCATCGGGACGATCAGCGGGAAGACCAGGCCCTCGGTGCCGAAGGCGGCCCGGCCGAGGATCAGGCTGGCGACCAGGGTGACGGCGTACGACTCGAACAGGTCGGCCGCCATGCCGGCGCAGTCGCCGACGTTGTCACCCACGTTGTCGGCGATGGTGGCGGCGTTGCGCGGGTCGTCCTCGGGGATGCCCTGCTCGACCTTGCCCACCAGGTCGGCGCCGACGTCGGCGGCCTTGGTGAAGATGCCGCCGCCGACTCGCATGAACATCGCGAGCAGCGCGGCGCCGAAGCCGAACCCCTCGAGGACGTTCGGCGCGTCGCCCTTGTAGACGAGCACGACGATCGCGGCGCCCAGCAGGCCGAGACCGACCGTGAACATGCCGGCGACGCCGCCCGTGCGGAACGCGATGCGCATCGCGGTCTTCTCGCCCGACTCACGGGCGGCGGACGCGACGCGGACGTTTCCGCGTACGGCGAGCCACATGCCGATGAAACCCGTCAGCGCGGAGAACACCGCGCCGACGACGAAGAAGACGGACCTGCCGATTCTCTCGCCGGTGGAACCGGCGGGTAGAAGCAGCAGCAGGAACGGAATGACGACGACGAATATCGCGAGCGTCCGGAACTGCCGCGCGAGATAGGCGGCGGCTCCCTGTTGCACGGCCCTCGCGATGTTCTGCATTCGCTCGGTGCCCTGCCCCGCGGCGAGCACCTCCCGCACGAGTCCGCCCGCGACGGCCAGAGCGAGCAGCGCCACGACGGCGACGACAATGACAAGGGTGAGATGGGAACCGTTCAGAGCTACCGCTGCGCCTTCGTCAGCGGCAGCGGCGTAATAGGCAGACATCCGTCCTCCTCGGCCAGACGGGGATTCGGTCCTCCTGCCCGGGCCGCGCTGGACGAACCCACGGGCCGTGGCGCGCTTCCGGGCGGTCGACAAGTGCCGCTTCCGGTTGCATCCGCAATACCTTGGCCGGTGCCGGGAGTCTACGCAGCGATCCCGCGGATATGAAGGCCCTCTGGCCCCGCAATCGAGGCGGCGCCCCGTAATGAGCGAACATTTGCACCGCTATCAAGGTGCTTTGACCAGCGGAGTCAGGGGCCTGTCGGGACGGGTCGCCCAGGTTACGGCACTACCGCATAGCTGATTTCGGGTGTCCGATATTGGGGTTGACACAAACAAAAGATCGAGTGTCACGCCGGGGGCGACACTCGATCTGCTGGAAGGTCGGTCCTGCGGGCTCCTGAAGCGGGCCCTGTCCGCGGAGGCCGGATCCTCACCGTTTTACGGAAGCCGGGTCCTCACGGTCTGCGGAAGCCGGATCCTCACGGCCTGCGGAGGAGCCGGTCTTCACGGTCTCCGAGGGCCGGCGGGGGTCCTCGGAGATTCGCCGGAGGTCTCGGCGGTCAGAGAGCGCCGATGCCGTGGGAGGACGCGGGCCAGCTCATGCGGATGCGCATGCCCTTCGGCCCGGGGAGCACCTCGACGTCGTCGGCCAGTCCCGCGATGACGGCGATGCCCAGATTGTCCATCTCGGGCATGAGGCTGCCGTCCGCCTCCAGCCCCTGGGGCGTCACGTCCTCGCCCGGGGCGGCATCGGTGACGGTCACCTCGAAACGCCCCGAGTCATCGCGTAACTCGATGCGTACGGGCTCCCCCGGGCAGTGGAGGCGATGCGCCTCCACAGCCCGTGAGCACGCCTCTCCGACGGCGAGCCGCACCTCGTCCAAGATCGCCTCCGCCACGCCCGTACGCCGGGCGATGGCCGTGGCGACCAGCCGGGCCGTCCGCACGTGGGCGGGCAGAGCGCTGAACGTCAGCTCGACGGTGGCCATGTTGCGAAATCCCCGGCCGTCACTTGTCCCGGCCGTGGGCTTCCTTGGCCTCCTCGACCGAGGCGTAGATCCCGAAGACCTTCGTCAGACCGGTGATGCGGAAGATCTTCAGGATGCGCTCCTGCGTGCAGACGAGCTCCAGGGAGCCGTCGTGCGCCCGCACCCGCTTGAGGCCGCCGACCAGCACGCCAAGGCCCGTCGAGTCGAGGAAGTCCACCTTCTCCATGTTCACGAGCAGGTGGAAGTTGCCCTTGTTGACCAGGTCGATCAGCAGCTCACGCAGTCTGGGCGCGGTGTAGACGTCGATCTCACCCTCGACATCGACGATGGTGAGATTGTCCTCGGAATGGTGGTCCAACTTCAGATCCACAGATCCTCCAGCGCCTTACTTGCGTAGGTCTCGATACAGGTCATGCATCCTGGTAGTCCAGACGCACAGACCCGATGCGCGGCATTCAACCACGCTACGACTCCGTGTCTATACGAAATCACGACTCCGGGCGACTCTCCCCGCAGATGCCAAACTGGAAACCAGTGACTCCGACTTCTTCGCCCTCTGCCCGAACAGGCGACGTTCTCACCCGTCTGCTCGCGGTTCCCGCACGCCGTGGGCGCGTGACTCATGTGGAGCATGTTCCAGCACGTCAGGCGAGTGAGACCAGATGGCCGGAATGGACCCCAGAACTGCTGGTCTCGCGGCTGAGCCTGCAGGGGGTCACCGGCCTCTGGGAACACCAGCTTCAGGCCGCCGAGCTGGTTAAACGTGGCCAAAACGTGATCATTGCCACAGGCACCGCGTCCGGCAAGTCGCTGGCCTACCTGGTCCCGGCCGTCGCGGAGATCTTCTCCGGCGGCACCGTGCTCTACCTCACCCCGACCAAGGCGCTCGCCGCCGACCAGCTCAGGGCGCTGCGGAAACTGCGGCTTACGCAGGTGCGCGCGGCCACGTACGACGGGGACACGCCGCCCGAGGAACGCCGGTGGGTCCGCCAGAACGCCAACTACGTGCTGACCAACCCGGACATGCTGCACAGGTCGATTCTGCCTCGCCACTCCTCGTGGTCCTCCTTCTGGCGGCGGCTGCGGCTGGTGGTCGTCGACGAGTGCCACGGCTACCGGGGGGTCTTCGGCTCCCACGTCGCCCAGATCCTGCGCCGGCTGCGCCGGGTCAGCGGCAAATACGGCTCCTCCCCCGTGTTCCTGCTGGCATCGGCCACCGCCAGCGACCCCGCGGCCGCGGGAATGCGCCTCACCGGCCTTGAGATGGCCGAGGTGACCACGGACGCCTCTCCCAGGGGTTCGACCACCTTCGCCCTGTGGGAGCCGCCTCTGACGGATCTGCGCGGGGAGAGCGGAGCCCCGGTCCGCCGCACCGCCACGGCCGAGGCGGCCGACCTCCTGGCCGACCTCGTGATCGAGGACGTCCGCACTCTCGCGTTCGTCCGCTCCCGCCGCGCCGCCGAAACCGTTGCCGTCACCGCCCGCCGCACCCTGGAGGAGGTGGAGGCCCTCCTCGACGCGGAGCCCCCGCCGTACGGCGAGCACGTGCCGGATCCGGACGAGACGAGCGGCCTGTACGCCGACGGGCCTGCTGTCGCCGGAGAGCCTTTGGGAGTGCCCGCCGGGGGGTTACGCGGTGAGACCTACGGCGGAGCCCCCGGCGCACCTCACGAAGGAGCCTTCGCGGGAGAGGGCGGACCGTCATCCGCGCGAGCCGCCCGGAGCGCGGACACGGCCGCGACCGGCCGGGAGAGGAACCGGCTGGCGGATCGGGTGGCGGCCTACCGGGCCGGCTACCTGGCCGACGATCGGCGGGTGCTCGAAAAGGCGCTGCGTTCGGGCGAGCTGACCGGCCTGGCCACCACGAACGCGCTGGAACTCGGCGTCGACGTGTCGGGGCTCGACGCGGTCCTCATCGCCGGGTGGCCCGGCACCCGCGCCTCGCTGTGGCAGCAGGCGGGCCGGGCCGGGCGCGCGGGCCAGGACGCGCTGGCCGTGCTCATCGCCCGCGACGACCCGCTGGACACCTACATCGTCCATCATCCGGAGGCCGTGTTCGGGCAACCGGTGGAGGCCATCGTCCTCGACCCCGACAATCCGTACGTGCTCGCGCCCCACCTGTGCGCGGCCGCCGCGGAGATCCCGCTGACCGAGGACGACCTGGAGATCTTCGGCCCGGCGGCGCGGGACGCGCTCGACGACCTCGTCAGCCGCGGGCTGCTGCGCAGGCGGCCCACCGGATGGTTCTGGACGAGCCGCGACCACGCGGCCGACCTGGCGGACATCCGCGGGTCCGGTGGCGCGCCGGTCCAGGTCGTCGAGGCGTCGACCGGCCGCCTGCTCGGCACGGTCGACGAGCCGTCGGCGCACACCATGGTCCACGCGGGAGCCGTCTATCTGCACCAGAGCGAGACGTTCGTGGTCGACGTGCTCGACTTGGACGCGGGGGTCGCCCTGGTCACGGCCGCGGAACCGGACTACTCGACCTTCGCGCGGGACGTCACGGACATCCGCGTGATCGAGTCGCTGCGTTCGCGGCCCATCGGGCCGGGCACCCTGCACTTCGGGTCGGTGGAGGTCACCCGCCAGGTCGTCTCGTACCTCAAGCGGCGCGCCCAGACCGGCGAGGTCATCGGCGAGGAGCCGCTCGACCTGCCGCCGCGCACGCTGTGCACCCGCGCGGTGTGGTGGACCCTGCCCACGCCCGCCCTCGCCGGTCTGACGCGACCGGGGGCCGCGGTCGATCTCGGCGGGGCCGCCCACGCGGCAGAACACGCGTCGATCGGCCTGCTGCCGCTGTTCGCGACCTGCGACCGCTGGGACATCGGGGGCGTCTCCACCGAACTCCACCCCGACACCGGTCTGCTCACGGTCTTCGTCTATGACGGCCACGACGGAGGCGCGGGGTTCGCCGAGCGCGGGTACACCCGGGCGTCCGAGTGGCTGACGGCGACGCGGGAGGCGATCGCCTCGTGCGAGTGCGAACGCGGCTGCCCGTCCTGCATCCAGTCGCCCAAATGCGGCAACGGCAACGAACCACTCGACAAGGCGGGGGCGATCCGCCTCCTCGGCATCCTCCTGGGCGACTGAGGCGAGGTGTCCGCGTCAGGTCAGGCCCCGGCGGCCGCTCCCGCTCCCGACGCGACCGGGGCGGGAGCAGGCACAGGGGTCGCGACCGTCAGAGATCGCGGTGACGGCCGGGGTGGAGCGAGTCGTCGTCCTCCGTCCAGACGTCCGGCTCGGGCTGGCGAAGAGGCGGATCCGGCATCCGGGCGTTGACCGCCGCCCCCGTGGACGCCACCGGCACCGAGGCCACCGGCCCCCGGTCTGACTGCCCGGCGGTCGACGGCGACGTGTGGGCGGGGACCGCCTGACCGGTCCCGATCGGCTCCTGATGGGACAGTGTGATCTCCCTGCCCGAGCCCGTGGTCGCAGGCACGCTCGTGGCCGCAGGCATGCTCGTGGCCGCAGGCACGCTCGTGGCCGCAGGCATGGTCGCGGTCGCAGGCATGGTCGCGGCTGTCGGGGCGTCGCCGCCTGGTCCGGCCCCGGCGCCGATCACCGTCTCCGGGAGATCCTCCCGGGCCTTCGGTCTGGCCAGGATGATGGAGGGACGTCGTACGGGCGTGGCCCCTCGCGCCTTCGCCGTAGCGGGGCCGCCCAGCGCGACCGTGCCACCGGCCACGCCACCGACCGCGCCACCAGCCACGGGGGCCGCCTCCGGCGAGGCGTCCGTCTCCCCGGTCGCCGGACGCGACTGCGAGCCTCCGGTCTGTCCGTTGCCCGCGGTGTCCCCGGTCAGACCCTTGCGCCGCAGCCATGCCCCCAGGTTCGCGCCCGTGAGCAGCAGGACGACGGCGAGCGCGATGTACACGCCGAAGTTGAGCCCGCCGAGCGGCAGGAAGGAGGACTGGGCCGTCGTCTTCGGATCGTCGGTCTCCTCCGGGACGACCACCGGCTCGGTCTGGTCGTCGCCGCCGGCCTCCGGAAGCGTGAGCTCGGTGTTCCCGCCCAGCTCAGGGTCCTCGGTCAACTGGGTGTCCTCCGGCAGCGCCGGCTCCGGCTCCGCGCTGGGCCGGTGCGTGTCCGGGGTCTTGGCGACGGGCGGCTGGGCCGCCTGGTCCGTCTTCGACGGTTTCGGAGAAGGACTCGGAGATGCCTTGGGAGCGGGGACGGACACGTCAGGGGCCGCGGAGCGCTCGGACCCGACCGTGCCGCCGGCGCCGTCAGACCGGAAGGCGCGGACGGAGACGTCCACCTTCTGCCCGCCCAGACCGGCCGGCAGCGCGAGGCTCGCCTGGCAGGTCGAACCCGAGCAGGCGGAGTCGACGGAGACGGAACCGGACTTGCCGGCCTTGACCGAGGTGATCTCGTACGACTGAAGATCCGGTTCCGCGCCCTTCGCCCAGCTGACCCGGATAGTCGATAGGCCTTCGAGCTCTGCCCGGACCCCGGAGGGCGCCTCCGGCGGACGGCTGAGCACGAAGGTCGACGTGGCGTAGGTCTTGTGGGTGACCTCGCCGAACAGGCTGACCGTGAACGTGCCGTTGGGAGCGTCGCCTGGGTCGAAGGACCCGCTGATCGTCTGGTTCGCGCCGCCGGAGGCGATCTTCTGCCGGGATCCGGACGGGCTCTCGACGTAGAGGGACATGCTGACCTGGTACCAGTCCGTCTTCGCGGACACGGTCACCGGCCGGGATGACGTGAGAACCTCACCATCCCCGGGTGTCAGGATCTCGGCGCCGTCCGCGTACGCCGGAGCGGCGCCGGCCAGCAGTGCGGATGCCAGAGCCGCCGAAACGACCATCGCGGTTGCCCCCAGCCTGCGAACCCTGGTCACGACGCATCCCTTCGTGGAGAACCGTCCACCCCCTGCCGCCTCTGCCGATGCGCGCGACGACTGAGAGTACGCGGCACCTTATGCCAACCGTCCACTCTTGGACCTAATGTCTAAGAAGTCGTGATTCTATTGCGACGCGATCAGCGCGACATCACGAAAGCCTCGACTGCCTTCCCTGGTCTCGACTGCCTCTCCTGGTGCGGCGCTCTCCGCTCGGCCGTCCGGCCCGTCGGTTACCCGCCCCTCATGCCACCGCACCGACCGGACCTGCCCTGGCGGAAGCGGCGGCCGTCGCGGGACCGAGGAGGGGAACCGCGAACCGCACCGTCACCGCTACCTCGGCGACGCCGTCCGACAGCGAGCACGACCGCAGTGACGCGCGGTTGGCCGTCGCGATCGCCTCCGCGCGGGCGCAGGCCTCGTCCGGGGCCGCGAGCGCGATGCGCGCGGCCCCGAGCGCGCCGAGATCGGCCGCGCTCTGCGCCCGGTGCCGCGCCACCCGGGCGACGCCCACCAGGACGACGGCCATCGCCACCGCCCAGACGCCGGTCATGAGCGCGATCGTCCAGATGGTCGCCGAGCCGCGCTCCCGCAGGCCGCGCGCCCCCTTCTCGAAGGTCCGCGATCTCCTCATTCGCATGTCCTCATGTCCGCACTTCATCCGTCGTCCATTCGTCCATTCGTCCCCGCCGTTCCGAACGATCCGCCGTCCGCGTTTCCCCGGCTCACCGCCGTACGCCCGCCGCGCTCCTCGGCCGGTGTTCCTCAGCCGCGTCAGCCCGGTGCAGTAGCGTCGAGGGCTCCCCCGCGACCAGAAGACCCGCCCGGCTCCGCCACCGTCGACAGCGGCGGAAGGACGCCGGGCTCGGTGGCGGAGACGGCGTCGGCCCGGAGGCGAACCGGCGGCAGTGGCGACCTGAAAGGCGGCCCGACGCTGGCGACGACCTCCACCCGGGTGGTGTCGGCTCCCATGCGAATGGACACCGTGGCACCCTCGGGAGCCAGTCGCAGGACCAGCGTCCGCACCTCCTCGGCGGCCTCCCCCCGCGCCGCCGCGCGGGCGCCGGCCCTGGCCGCGTCGACGCACCGCAGTTGGGCGCCCGTGACCGTCACCGCCCACAGCGAGGCGGCCAGCACCAGCACGAGGGCCGGAAGGGCGACGGCGGCCTCCGCGGTCACCGACCCTCGATCCCCCGCGCGCCGCACGCCGGGCACGCGACGTCGCGGCGGCCGGGCCCGGCGGCGCACCACCGACGACCTCATGCGGCCAGCTTCAGTGCCTTCTGGATGAGCGCGGCGAGCATGGACCTCACTTCGGCGCTCGTGACGACCTTCCAGAGCAGGGCGGCGAAGCCACAGGCGGCGATCGTGCCGACCGCGTACTCCGCGGTCGACATGCCCGCCTCTGCCCTCGTACGCGCCTGCACGGTCCACTGGATGCCCAGCGTCCTGGCTCGGCAGGAGGCCCGGGCGACGGAACGCCGGAGCGCCGCGCACGACCGCCGCAGAGCCTGCCGGACCACCTCCGCGCCGTCCCGTGGCTGGGACCACCGCCGGACGACACCCCCCAGGACGTCACCCAGGGCACCGGAGCGCCCGGGCCGTCCCACACCCCGCAGCACGGCCGGTGCGCTGACGGCGAGCACGCCCACGGCGGCGAGTATGCCGCCGCCACGGCCGTATCCCCGCCCCCAGCCGATCATCCACCGGTCGGCGGCCACCCACTGTCCCTGGCGACCGAATGCCGCCCCTCGGCCCGGCAGCGGCGACCGCCTCCAGCCCTCCGAGCCGCCCGTCCTACCCCATCCGCCGCAGCGGGCCGCCATCGACACCCGCCGGGAGCGGCTGGACAGCGCGCTTCGCACGGCACGCGCGAGCGCGGCCCATCGTGCCGGTCGCGCCCTGTGACGGCCGACCGCGCCCCTGCTCCTCCGCCGGGGAGCTTCGCCGGCACCGGTGCCGGTCGGGGCGCCCGCCTGGTTGGTTCTGCCGGTCGCGGCGTGCTTGCTCATCGGTCCTCCTGACCCGCTCGGGGCGGCCCGCCCGCCCCAGCTGGGCCAGGTTGCGGGATCGCGGACGGCGGGAATCGAGCCGAGCGCGATTCTGTGGACAGCGGCTCTGCCGACCAGGTTGTCCACAGGGCGACGTCGCCACTTCTGGATCGTCGAGCCGCGATGTGGGAGCTGGCGGGTCATTCGTCCCACCGGCTGTCCACAGGTGTGGATGGTGTTGTCCACAGGCTGTTCACGGCAGGAGTATCTGACCCGCCAGGCCTGCGACCATGGGGACGATCCCGAGGAAGACGAAGGCCGGCAGGAAGCACAGCCCGAGCGGCGCGACGGCGTGCACGCCGACCCTCCGTGCCGCGGCCGAGGCCGTCGCCCGAGCCGTACGCCGGGCGTCGTCGGCGAGCCGCGTGAGCACGTCGGCCACCGGCGCACCGCTCTGGGCGGCCCTGATCATTGTTCTGGCGAGGACGGCGAGCGCGGGCTCGTCGGCCAAAGCGGCCCACGCCTCCTCCGGCGGAGCGCCCAGACGCATCTGAGCGCCGGCCCACGACAGGCGTTCCCCGACCGGGCCCGAGACGGCGACGGCGGTCGTCTCGACGGCCCCGCTCATCGGCTGCCCGGCCCGCAGGCAGGCGACGATCAGGTCGACGGCGAAGGGAAGGTCGGCCCCGATGCGTTCCCTGCAGCGCCTGACCTCGGCGGGCTCCCGCCTGCGCACCGCGAGGAAGACGCCTGCTCCCGCCGCCGTCCCCGCCAGCGCCCCGACCGGCCCGCCCACGAGGAGGAGGATCGCGAGGCCCACGGGCGCCGCGATGGCCGCCGCCCGACCAGACGCGCTCGCGTCCGCCCGCGTGGAGCCCGGCGGCTCCTGCGCGGACGCCAGAGGGGACGGCGCCGCCGACGCGATGGCGTTCAGCCGCGCGGCCGGCGAACGGGCGATCGGCCAGGCCAGCACCGCCAGTGTGGTGAGGATCCCGGCCAGCACGGCGATCACGTCTCGCACCCCTTCCCGCCGGGACGCCCGGCGTCGCTCCCGCCGCTCATCGGCGAGCGGATCCCGGCGGCTCCTCGGCCCGGATGACCAGCCTGTGCGTCCACCAAACCCCGGCGGCGTCGAGCGCGAGCCCGACGACCAGGCAGGCGAACCCCGCCGGGCCGCCGAGCAGGAAGGCCAGCGGGTTCATGCCGAGCCCGGCGGCCATCAACAGGCCGAGCACGGGCAGGCCCGCCAGCATCCGGGCGGTCGCCCGAGGGCCGGAAAGCTGCGCGGCCACCTCCTCCCGATGGGCCTGCGCCTCCCGCAGGGACACGCACACCCGGTCCACCAGCGCGGTCAGGCCGCCGCCCACAGCGACGCTCACCCGCCAGCACGCGGCCAGCCGCACCAGGCCCTCACCACCACGGGCGGGCGCCGCGCCGGACAGGGCCGCGGCGACGTCGCCGCCGTCCCTGGCCGCGGCGACCACCGGGGCCAGCGCGGCGGGATCCGGCAGGCCGACCGACGAGATCGCGCGCGTGAGCGCGTCGCCGGGAGGCCGGCCCGCCGACAACTCGGCGGCCAGGCTCTGGCACAGCTCGATCGACGCCGCACGCCAGGCCGCCGCCGTCGCCCCGGGGCGTGGGCGGCGGGTGAGCGCCGCACAGGACCTGCGCAGGTCCCTTGTCCGCCGTGTTCCGGTCAGCGACGCGAGCCGTCTCGTCCCGGAGCCGGGGCCCGCCCACACCCAGGCGGCGAAGGCGGCGGCCAGCACGGCGGCAAGCCCCAGGACGGGCCCGCTCGGCGGCGTCATGAGGGCCACGACCCAGCGCACCGTTCGCGCAGCACGTCGAAGCAGGGGCCGAGGACCGCCTGGCCCTGCGCGTCGAAGGTCAGCGCCGGCAGCGCCGTCACCAGGCCGGACGGGCCGCGTTCCAGCACGCAGATCTCCGACACGCGACGGCGTCCGCCGCCGGCCTCCCGCACGAGGTGGATGACGAGGTCGAGCGCGGCGGCGATCTGGCTGTGCACCGCCTCCCGCGACAGTCCCGCGGCGCAGGCCAGGGCCTCCAGCCGCGCGGGCACGTCGGCGGCGTTGTTGGCGTGCAGCGTCCCGCAGCCTCCTTCGTGGCCCGTGTTGAGCGCCGCCAGCAGGTCGACCACCTCCGCTCCCCGCACCTCGCCCACCACCAGGCGGTCGGGCCGCATCCGGAGTGCCTGCCGTACGAGGTCGCGCAGCCCGACGCCGCCCGCGCCCTCCAGGTTCGGCGGCCGGGCCTCCAGCCGTACGACGTGGGGGTGCGTCGGCTGCAGTTCGGCCGAGTCCTCGACCAGCAGCAGGCGCTCCGCCGGACCCGCGAGCGCGAGCATGGCGCTCAACATCGTCGTCTTGCCTGTTCCGGTGCCCCCGGACACCAGGAACGCCAGCCGCGCCCCCATGATCGCGCGGAGCACGGCGGCTCCGTCCCGCGGGGCGAGCTCCTCGACCGTGAACGCCCGCCGCGAGGGCAGCCGCAGGGACAGGCAGGTCCCCTCCGCCGCGACGGGCGGCAGCACCGCGTGCAGGCGCACGCCGCCGGCGAGCCTGGCGTCCACGTAGGGGCAGGCGTCGTCGAGGCGACGTCCGGCCGACGCGGCCAGCCGCTGGGCGAGCCTGCGGACCTCGTCGTCTCCCGGGAAGGTCACGTTCGTCCTGCGCAGGCCGTCTCCGTCGTCCACCCACACCTCGCGCGGGCCGTTGACCAGGACGTCCGTGACGCCAGGCTCGGCCAGCAGGGTTTCGAGAGGGCCCGCGCCGATGAGGTGCGCGCGCAGCGTGCGCGCGACGGCCAGGACCTCGGCGTCGCCGAGCACGGCACGCTCCGCGCGCAGGGCCGCCGCCACCTGCGCGGCGGTGGGAGCGGCGCCTGTCTGCGACAGCCGTACCCGGACCGCCTCGACCAGGTCCGCGCCGACGGCGGGGACGGTCACCGGGCCTTCGCGGGTCACGGGCCGGCCGTCCCGGTGGAGGGCCGGCCGGTCGAGAAGCCGCCCGGCAGGGCGTCGAGCAGGTCCGCGCAGAAACGGCCCAGGGGCGAGCGGCGCAGCGGCGGCGGATCTCCTCGATCCAGCGTCTCGACGAGCCCGCGCACCTCCGGGAGCACGCCCGCGCACGGGACCGACAGGGACGCCGCGACGACGTCCGGATCGAGCGTCCCCCCGCGCATCACCAGGCGCAGGTCTCCGGTCCCCGGCCGAAGCAGCGACACCGTCTGGGCCGCCGCGAGGGCTCCCCGCAGGTCCGCGGGCACGACGACGATCGTCGCGGCGGCCCTGGCCAGCGCCTCCGCCTCGGCTTCGCCCGCGTGCCTCGGCAGGTCGACCACGACCAGGTCGCAACCGCGCCGCGCGGCGTCGAGCACAACGCGCATCGCCTCCCTGGGGATCCGCACCGGCTCACCGCGATGCGCGGACAACACGGTGAGCTCGCCGAAGGTCGGCAGCGCCTCCTGCAGGGCGGCGAAGCTCACCCTGCCTTCCCTTCCTGCCACGTCGGGCCAGCGGGCGCCCAGCGCCTCCTCCTGGCCGAGCAGCACGTCGATACCCCCACCGAGCGGATCGGCGTCGACGAGGAGCGTTCGCAGCCCGGCCCGGGACGCCGTCAGCGCCAGGGACGCCGCGAGGACGCTGGCGCCCGCGCCGCCCTTCCCCGCCGCGACGCACAGGACCGTGCCCGCCCTGGTGGCGGGCTCCGCCGCGTCACCGAACTCCTCCACCAGGAGCCGCTCGGCCACGGGCAGTTCCAGCACGGTGTGCGCGCCGACGGCGACGCACCTGCGCCACATGTCGGGGTCGTCCGCCGTACGCGTCACGACGACCACGTTCGGCCGGGCCGGCGGACTCGTGGCGGCTAGCTCGTCCGCCAGGTCGCCGCCGACCACGACCAGCGGCGCACGGGTCCAGTACGGCCTGGCGTGGGCGGCCGCGTGGGCCACGTCGAGTTCGACGCCCGCGGCGGCGGCGATGCGGAGCAGATCGTCGAGGAGTTCCTGGTCGTCGGTTATGGCCAGTGGGCGTGGCATCGGTGTCTCCCTGTCGTCCGGGACGACTCGGCGTTCGGGAGGACCACAATGCGGGCGACCGCCACCGGCCCGAGGCGCCGAACCACGTTCTGTGGACGGAACACCACCTGTGGACAAGACAAGCGATCAAAGCCCGAAATCGATCAGAAGACCGGGAGAAAAGGGGCGACCCCCGCCGGGGGGGATAGCGGGGGTCGCCGTTGCGGTCCGGCTCTGGGGGGGTAGAGCCGGGCCCGTATTACAAGAAAGCTTTATTCAGGAGACCTGGACGTGACAAGAGCGCACACCCAGGGACGCTCGCGTTCAGCATCAGAGACACACCGTATGCTGCCTGATCAGGAGAGGGTACGTCGAGGATCCTCTCAAATCTGAGCAAAACTTTTTCTCAGAGTCAGTCTGGCAGGTCGACGCGCGCGGTGCAATGGGTGACGCCCATGGCCACCCTCGGTCACGCACCGCATCCATTTGTGCCGACATGCGGCCCTAATGGGGACATACGTACAGGAATGACGCATGTGACCCGGCAAAGCTCTTGGAGTGGGGGGTTCCCATCCAAGGGGAACGGACGTAAAAAGGGATTACGGACCTGCGGGTCCGCGTACGGCATCGGGTACCCACGCGCGACCAGCCGCGGGAGGCGTGCCGAGACGGGCTTGACCCGCTCCGGCAGATACAGGTGCACGCTTGGTAGCCCGGTGACACGTACTGGCGACGGCGTCCCACACCAGGGACGCCGTCTGCTTTGCCCGCACTCCTGCGCCCCCGCTGCCTCGCCCGCACCTCGCGCGCATCCCAGGCGCGCGCGTCAGCGGGACATGGCCTCGCAGATCGCCGTCGTCTCGCGCACGCCCAGGACGACCGCCGAGGCGCAGTGCCGCACCCACGTGCCGACGCCCTCGCCCGTGCCCTTCAGGTACGCCCTGAGGCTCTCCGCGTACGCGTCACCGAGCTCGGCGTGGCCCATCTCGACGACGGCCAGCGACTTGGGGTCCAGACCGAGGTCGACCAGCGTGAGCCGTTCGGCGGCCCGGGCGACCAGGCCGTCGGCCACGCCGAAGGGACGCAGCACCGCCAGTTCGGCGTGCACGATCGCGGCGAGCACGAGGGCGGGCGCCGTGGCGGACGCGGTCACGGGCGCCGCGGCCGACTCCGTGACCAGCCCGGCGAGGGCCGACATGCGGGCCGCGGTCTCCTCCGGTCCCGGCGCGGGGCCGAGCCCGAGCGGATCGGCGGCCGTGGGCGCGGTGCGCGGCCTGCCGGGGTCGCCGGTCAGGCCGGCCGCGGCGAGCGCGTGCAGCCGGGCGAGCACCTGGCGCGGCGCCGACCGCCACGTGGGGGCCAGCCGGCCGAGCTCCGCCGAGGCGCGCAGCGCGCCCTGCACGACGGGGTCGCTCACCTCGCCCATGCGCAGCGGCTCCAGCGGCACGTCCACACCCTCGATCGCGGCGGAGGCACGCGCGCCGCGCAGGGCGGACTCGGCCGACACCTGGGGACCGCGGCGGCGCAGCACCCGATGCCGATAGAGACGGTCGACGGCCTCCCGGGCCTCCTGAACGGCCTCGGGCACGCCGGGCAGCCCGGCGATCACGGCCAGTGGATCGCTCACAGCCCCCGACCATACCCGCCGGTCGAACGTCGTTCGCCGAGGAGGTGCCGCCGTTCACCGCACGACGACGACGCCGGTCTCGGTGGCGTGCCCCCTTGCGGCTACCTTTGCAGGACAAAGGCCGGTAACAGCACCAAACACCCCAGCCCCTATTACTTGTACTTCACACCGCTCGCCTGGTGAAGTGGGAGCCGCATACCCCAGCTTGGCCGAGGCGGCCGAACGAGAGACAACCTTTCAGACCCTGCGAAGGAGCACGGAGTGGCCACCGAGACCCCCGGTCAGGAAAGCCAGGAGACGCTGTCGAACCTGCTGAGCGAGACCCGCCGGTTCGAGCCCCCGGCGGACCTGGCGTCGGCCGCGAACGTCACGGCGGACGCCTACGAGGAGGCCGCCCAGGACCGGCTGGCCTTCTGGGAGCGCGCCGCGGAGCGGCTGACGTGGGCGGAGCGCTGGGACACCACCCTGGAGTGGGAGCCGCCCTTCGCCAAGTGGTTCACCGGCGGCAAGCTCAACGTCGCCTACAACTGCGTCGACCGCCACGTGGAGGCCGGGAGGGGCGACAAGGTCGCCTACCACTGGGAGGGCGAGCCCGAGGGCGACAGCCGTACGATCACGTACGCCGACCTGCAGAAGGAGGTCGCGAAGGCGGCCAACGCGCTGCAGGAGCTGGGGGTGCGCAAGGGCGACAGGGTCGCGGTCTACATGCCGATGATCCCCGAGCTGCCGATCACCCTGCTGGCCTGCGCCCGCATCGGGGCGATCCACTCCGTGGTCTTCGGCGGATTCTCCGCCTCCGCGCTCAAGAGCCGCATCCACGACGCGGACGCCAAGGTCGTCGTCACGGCCGACGGCGGCTTCCGCCGCGGCGCGCCCAGCGCGCTCAAGCCGACCGTGGACGAGGCGGTCGCCGAGTGCCCCGGCGTCGAGCACGTTCTCGTCGTACGCAGGACCGGCCAGGACGTCGCGGTCACCGAGCGGGACGTGTGGTGGCACGACCTCGTCGACCGCCAGCCGGCCGAGCACGAGCCGGTGCCGCACGACGCCGAGGACCCGCTGTACATCCTCTACACCAGCGGCACGACCGGGAAGCCCAAGGGCATCCTGCACACCACCGGCGGCTACCTCACCCAGGTCGCCTGGACCCACCACGCGGTCTTCGACCTCAAGCCCGAGACCGACGTCTACTGGTGCACGGCCGACATCGGCTGGGTCACCGGCCACTCCTACATCGTGTACGGCCCGCTCGCCAACGGCGCGACCAGCGTGATCTACGAGGGCACCCCGGACACCCCGCACCGCGGCCGGTTCTGGGAGATCGTGCAGAAGTACAAGGTCACGATCCTCTACACCGCCCCCACCGCGATCCGTACGTTCATGAAGTGGGGCGACGACATCCCGGCGAAGTACGACATGTCGTCGCTGCGGGTGCTCGGGTCGGTCGGCGAGCCCATCAACCCCGAGGCGTACGTCTGGTACCGCGAGCACATCGGCGGCGACCGCTGCCCCGTCGTGGACACGTGGTGGCAGACGGAGACGGGCGGCATCATGATCAGCCCGCTGCCCGGCGTCACGGCCGCCAAGCCCGGCGCCGCCATGCGGCCGCTCCCCGGCGTCTCGGCCGACGTGGTCGACGACCTGGGCAACTCGGTGCCGAACGGCGGCGGCGGGTTCCTCGTGGTCCGCGAGCCCTGGCCTGCCATGCTCCGGACGATCTGGGGTGACGACAAGCGCTACGTCGACACCTACTGGTCGCGGTTCGACGGGATCTACTTCCCCGGCGACGGCGCCAAGCGCGACGAGGACGGCGACCTGTGGCTGCTCGGCCGGGTGGACGACGTCATGCTCGTCTCCGGGCACAACATCTCCACGACCGAGGTCGAGAGCGCGCTGGTCAGCCACCCGAAGGTGGCCGAGGCGGCCGTCGTGGGCGCCACCGACCCGCTCACCGGCCAGGCCATCGTGGCCTTCGTGATCCTGCGCGGCAGCGCGGAGGAGAGCGACGACATCGGTGCCGAACTGCGCGCCCACGTGGCCAAGACGCTCGGCCCGATCGCCAAGCCGCGGCAGATCCTGGTCGTGCCCGAGTTGCCGAAGACGCGCTCCGGCAAGATCATGCGCCGGCTGCTGCGCGACGTGGCGGAGAACCGCTCTCTCGGCGACGTCACCACGCTGACCGACAGCTCGGTCATGAACCTGATCGCCGAGAAGCTGCCCAGCGCCAAGAGCGACGATTGATCGCGAGCCGCGCGAGCTCGTGAGGAAGAGGAAGGCGTGGACCACCGGCGTCCGCGCCTTCCGCGTCTGCACGCCCGTGGAGAGACCGCGCCGGTCGGTACGGGGTCGGCCGTGGACCGGCGCGCTTCGCCGCGAAGGGGAGCGGGCAGATCATCCGAGGCGTCATATTCCCGCCTGCGGCGGGCAGTGACCCGCGTGTGCGTCCTCCCGGCGGCGGTCATCCACAGGCGAGCGGTCATCCACAGGCGAGGGCTTCGCGTGCACACGCGCGGACGGGCACGAGATGATGTTTGATAGTCGCAGATAGGAGATCGCTCATGCCCGAGGACGAATCGCTCGGTGCGCTGGTCGCCCAGGCGAGCCATCACATCTCGACCCTCGTACGGTCGGAGATCGAGCTGGCGAAGGCCGAGCTCAAGTTCGACGCGAAGCGGGTCGGCGTGGCCGCCGGACTGTTCGGCGCCGCGGCCTTCATCGGGCACCTGTGCCTGATCCTGGCCTCCTTCGCGATCGCGTACGCCCTCGTGGCCGTTGGGCTGGCCACCTGGCTCGCGTTCACGATCGTCACCGTGTTCTACCTGCTGGTGGCCGGATTGCTGGTCTTCATCGGCTATCGGCGGCTGAAGGGGCTCACCGGCATGAAGCGCACCAGGCGGAGCCTGCGCGGCCTGGGCGGCTCGGAGGAGGCCGAGGAGCTGCCGGAGAGGCGCGAGGCCCCTGTCGCCGCCGCCCCGGCGCCCCCGCCGTACACCGGCCCCACCGCGGGGCAGGTGGGCGCCCACCGGGAGTCCGTGAGCGATGCCGGCTGACGAGACGCTGATCGAGGTCGACGGCCCCTGGGCGCACCGGACCGTGCACGCGGGCGGCGTGCGCTTCCACGTGGCCGAGGCCGGGGACGGGCCGCTGGTCCTGCTGCTGCACGGGTTCCCCCAGTTCTGGTGGACCTGGCGGCACCAGCTTCCCGCGCTGGCCGAGGCCGGCTACCGGGCCGTCGCCGTCGACCTGCGCGGATACGGCGCCAGCGACAAGCCGCCGCGCGGATACGATCTGCCCACGCTCGCCGTGGACGCGGCGGGCCTGGTGCGCGCGCTCGGCGAGACGAGCGCCGTCGTGGTGGGCCACGACTGGGGCGGCCTGCTGGGCTGGACGATGGGCGTCCTCGACCCGAAGGTGGTGCGGCGGCTGGTCGCGGTGTCGGCGCCGCACCCGCTGCGCCTGCGCACCGCGCTGTTCACCGACCCGCTGGGGCAGCTCAAGGCCAGCCGATACGCCCTGGGGTTCCAGCTACCCTTCCTGCCGGAACGGAAGCTGACCCGCAGGGGCGGCGCGGCGGTGGCCAGGCTCGTGCACAGGTGGGCCGGGCCGCAGTGGCCGGGCGACGGCGTGACGCACATGTACCGGGAGGCGATCAGGATCCCGGCTGTGGCCCACTGCGCGCTGGAGTACTACCGCTGGTTCGCCCGGTCCCAGATCCGCCCGGACGGCTTCCGCTACGCCCGGCAGATGCGCGCCGAGATCGAGGCGCCGACGCTGCAACTGCACGGCGCGCTCGACCCGTGCGTCCTGCCGCGCACCGCCCAGGGCTCCAGCAGGTTCGTGGCCGCGCCGTACCGGTGGCGCCTGATCGAGGGCGCTGGGCATTTCCCGCACGAGGAGCGGCCGGAGCAGTTCAACACCGAGCTCATCTCCTGGCTCTCCGACCCGGAACCCGACCGCTGACCCCGGCCGCCGACCCCCGACCGCCGACCCCCGGCGGCTGACCTACCGTCCGGCGCCGGCCCGTCCCGTCGTCGCCGCCCCCGCACCGTGACCGTCCCCTGTGACCGTCCCCAGTCGCAGTCCCGGCACCGTGGCGTCCCCCGGGTGTCCTTCCGCCCAACGCCGGGGCCGGCTACCGGGTCGGCACTCCATGACCTTGAAGGATCCAGTAGAAATGTGCCCTGAAGTGGCCCAACTTCCTGGCTGACCTCCGGTGCTCCAGGAGATCGCCGGCGCTTCGGCCGCTCTGACCGCCCACGCGCCCTGCGGAGAGATCATGCGTGACCGTGACGAGGCGGGCCGCCCCCGCAATGCACGCCCCCGAGACGAGTACGGCAGGCCGCTTCCGAAAGGCTCCGAGGGAGTGCCCAGGGTGCCGGACGACTATGCCCCCACCGCCGGGGAGGCGCTGGAGGAGGCCAGGAAGCTGCTCGCCGCGGGCCGGCCGTTCCACGCCCACGAGGTGCTGGAGGCCCGCTGGAAGACCGGCCCTGCCGAGGAACGCGAGCTGTGGCAGGGGCTCGCGCAGATCTGCGTCGGTCTCACGCACATCCAGCGCGGCAACCTCGCCGGGGCGGCCGCCCTGCTGACCCGTGGCTCCGCCAGGCTCGGCGCGTACGGCTCGACCCGGCCCCACGGGCTCGACCTGCGGGCCCTGGCCGTGACCGCCGACGCGATCACGGCCGACATCGACGAGGGGAACGCCGACGCGGGCTCCGCCGTCTCAGCCGTCCTCGCCCGCCTGACTCCCGGGGAGTAGCCGGCCCGTCAGTCGCAGTCCTGGGTGCCGACGCCGATGACGGCGTCGCTGCCGTCGTTGGCGTCGGGCATGACCTCCTCCGCCGTGAGGGCGAAGCCCGTCTCCGGCTGGTCGGTAGCGGCCGCGAAGATCACGCCGAGCACCCGGCCCTCCGGGCTCAGCAGCGGGCCGCCCGAGTTGCCCGGCTGGACCTTGCCGCGGATCGCGTACACCTCGCGCTCCACCTTGCGCTGGTTGTAGATGTCGTACGACTCGGCGCGCTGCTTGACCCTGACTCGCGCGGCGAGCGGCGTGAAGGGGTGTCCCTTCGGGTAACCGGCGATGATCGCGCTGTCGCCCTTCTCCGCGGTCATGTCGAAGCGCAGGGCGCCGATCGGGATGTCGGGGACGTACAGGACCGCGATGTCGCGCTCGGGGTTGTAGAGGACGACCTTGGCGTCGTACTGGTTGCCGTCATAGTCGGTCACCCGCAGCCCCTCGGTGACCCCGGCGACGACGTGGGCGTTGGTCATGATCCGCTGCCGCGAGTAGACGAACCCGGTCCCCTCGATGCGCTTGCGGCAACTCGGCGCGGTTCCCTGCACCTTGACGATCGCCTTGCGCGCCCGGACGAGGGCGGGACTGCTGGTGATCAGGCTCTGGTCCGGCGGCGGCACGTTCTGGCCGCCGATGGAGGTGATCACCTGTGGCCACTCGGAGGTGGTGACGAAGTCCCTGAACGGCTTCTGCATGGCCCGTACGCCGTCGGGGATGGCCTCGTCGACCGTCTGCCACACGACCGACCCGTTGATCTGATCCTTGATCAGTGGCTGGCCGATGCTCATCGAGACCATCAGAGAGCCGATCAGCCAGGCGATGGCCAGGACCGACAGGCCGCTGGCGACCGAGCCGCCGAAGGCGTCGACCGCTTTGGCCGGCTCCCAGGTGACGTGGCTGCGGGCCACCGCGCCGATCGTCGAGGACGCGAACTGTCCGACCGTCGCCGCCAGGAAGACGATGACGATGGCTAACAGGGCCCTCTCGATGTCGCCGCTGACGATCGCTCCGGCCAGGGGTGGCGCGATGAACAATCCCAGGATGGCGCCACCGACGAATCCGATGAAGCTGAAGGCACCGATGATGAAGCCCTGGCGGTAGCCCGATACCGCGAAGGCCACCACCAGGCCTATCAGGATGAGATCCAGAAGATCGCCGCGCACGGTTTCCACGGTATAGCCACGCCATCCGTCGCGCGGGCGTCTACCCGGTCTCGTGGCCGTCGTGACGTACGAACGGCCCGCCCTGGGCGGCGCTCAGCCCCGCGCGGCCAGCGCCACGACCTCGGGGGGAAGATCCTCGATCCGTGAGCGGTCCCAGGGGCGCTCGAAGCCGCCCGCCGTCAGCACGCCGTCCAGAACCCCGGCGGTGAAGCCCCACACCAGCAGGCCGCGTACGCGGAACGCCACGGAGGGGGCGATGCCGCGGGGATGGCGCAGCCGCAGCCGGTTGGCGGGGTCCACCAGTTCCGCGACCGGGACCCGCTCGACGGCCTCGACCTCGTCGGGAGACGCGGCGTGCACCGCGCAGGGCGTGTGCCACCAGGCGAGCACGGGCGTCACCCGGTTGTCGCTGCGCCACACGTAGAGCTCCGGCATGGTCCCGACGACCTCGACTCCCGCGGGGTCGAGCCCGGTCTCCTCCTGTGCCTCCCGCACCGCGGCGCCTATCGGGCCGTCGTCCCCGGGATCGACGCCGCCGCCGGGGAAGGCGGGCTGGCCTGCGTGCACGCGGCCCCTCGAACTGCGCTGGATGAGCAGGACGTCGGGCCCCTGAGGTCCCTGACCGAACAGCAGCAGCACCGCGGCCGAACGCCCGGAGCCGTTCGGCGGCGGCCGCAGCGCGGTGGGGACAGGGGTGTGCGCGGCCTTCGCGGCCAGGTCCTTCAACCAATCGGGAGCCACGACCACCTCCACATCGTCACACAGGACACTCGCGTGCGTGCCGTACAACCACGGGAGAGCGCCCGCGCTTCCCGATCATCGAGGATTCACGAGAACGGGCCGGGCCGCACCAGCTTGCGGGCCTCGTCGGGGTCGGTGGGGCCGGTGCCGTACGACGGGCAGAGCGCGGCGAGGGGACACACTCCGCAGGCGGGCTTGCGCGCGTGGCAGATGCGGCGGCCGTGCCAGATCAGCCGATGCGACAGCATCGTCCACTCGGATTTGGGGATCAGCTCGCCGACCTCGTGCTCGATCTTCACGGGATCGGTCTCGGCGGTCCAGCCGAAGCGCCTGGTCAGCCGCTGGAAGTGAGTGTCGACGGTGATGCCGGGGACGTCGAAGGCGTTGCCGAGCACGACGTTCGCGGTCTTGCGGCCCACGCCGGGGAGTTTGACCAGGTCCGCCAGCTTGCCGGGGACCTCCCCCTTGTGGTGTTCGCAGAGGGCCTGCGCCATCCCGATGATGCTGTTGGCCTTCGCCCGGAAGAACCCCGTCGACTTGATGATCTCTTCGAGTTCGGCGCGGTCGGCTCCGGCGTAGTCGGCCGCGGTCCGGTACTTCGCGAAGAGCACCGGCGTGACCATGTTGACCCTCTTGTCCGTGCACTGCGCCGAGAGGATCGTGGCGACCAGCAACTCCAGCGGGTTGCCGAAGTCGAGTTCGCAGTGCGCGTCGGGGTAGGTCTCGGCCAGGATGCGGTTGGTGCGCCGCGCCCGCCGTACGAGTCCCAGGCGGGTCTCGGCCTGGCGTTGACGCCGCCGGGGAGCGGCCGTGTTCGTCGCCATGCCGCAAGCGTAGGGCCTCGGGCGACCGCCCACCTCACCCCTCCGCGAGCCGAGGACCTTGTCATATCTGCACATATACGGCCGGTATTTGCCAGTTTGTCACTACGCTGCGCAATACACTGAGCCCGTAGGGGGACGACCGGCCGCCCGAGCCGGTCGAGCGCGCGCAATGGGCGTACGGATAGGTTTCCGCCAAGATTGTGTTGTTTCGTCAGCACTACGCGTCCGGCCACGAGCCGGGATCGACGTCCATGCGACGTGACGGGACACCCCGTAATACGTCGAAGGAGGCGTGGGTCACAATGGCTAACACGGAGCCGGCGACCGAGCGCGCCCGCAGCAAGGAGGCACCGTGAGCACCGAGGAAGTACTGAGCAAGGCGCCGCTGTTCTCCGCGCTCGACCGCGAGAGCGCCGCGGCTCTGCGTGCGAGCATCACCGAGGTGGAGCTGCCCAAGGGCCGCACCCTCTTCAGTGAGAACGAGACGGGCGATCGGCTGTACGTGGTGCTCGAAGGCAAGATCAAGCTGGCGCGCACCGCCCCCGACGGCCGGGAGAACCTGCTGAGCGTGCTCGGCCCGGGTGAGATGTTCGGCGAGTTGTCGCTGTTCGACCCGCGCCCGCGCACGGCCTCGGCGATCGCGCTGACCGACGTGCGCCTGGCCGGGCTGGGCCACGACGACCTGCGCCCTTGGCTGACCGGCAGGCCCGAGGTCGCGCTTCACCTGCTGCGCGCCCTGGCCCAGCGGCTACGCCGCACGAACGACGTGCTCGCGGACCTCGTCTTCACCGACGTGCCCGGCCGTGTCGCCAAGCAGCTCCTCGACCTGGCCGACCGGTTCGGGCAGAAGACCGACGACGGCATCCGGGTGCACCACGACCTCACCCAGGAGGAGCTCGCCCAGCTCGTTGGCGCCTCACGGGAGACGGTCAACAAGGCCCTGGCCGACTTCGCCCAGCGCGGCTGGCTCCGCATCGAGGCGAAGGCCGTGGTGATCATGGACAGGGAGCGGCTCTACAACCGCTCCCGCTGACGCCAGGGCTGCCGGGAGCCGGGTGCTAGAGCGTCTTGAGATAGTCGAGCTGGGCCGCCACCGACATCTCCGCGGCAGGCCACAGCGACCGGTCCACCTCGGCGTAGACCATCTCGACGATCTCACGCGCGTCCCTGGCGCCCCGCCGGATCGCCTCGCGGATCTGCTCCAGCCGCTCCCGCCGATGGGCGATGTACGCGTCGAGCACTCCTGAGGGGTCCGGCAGCACGGGCCCGTGGCCGGGCAGCAGCGCCGCCGCCTCCAGCATCTCGGCCCCCCGCCGCAGCCGGTCGAGACTGCGCAGGTAGTCGCCGAGGTTCCCGTCCGGGGCGATCACGGTCGTGCCCCTCCCGAGCACGGTGTCGCCGGTGAGCATCGCCCGGTCGCCGGGCAGCCAGAAGCACAGCGAGTCGAACGAGTGCCCCGGCGTGCCCACGACCCGCACCTCCACGTCGTCCGCGGTGACGACGTCGCCGTCGACCAGTCCCTCCTCGCCCAGGCGGTGCCGGGGGTCGAGCGCCCGCACCGGCGCGCCGAGCAGCCGCGCGAGAGCCCCCGCGCCCCCGCTGTGGTCGGAGTGACCATGCGTCAGCAGGAGGGCGGTCACCCGGCGGCCGCCCACCCGTTCGGCGACCCGCCGCAGGTGGGCCTCGTCGTCCGGGCCCGGATCGACGACCAGCACGGTCCGCTCCCCGCCGACGATCCACGTGTTGGTGCCGTCGAGGGTCATCGGCGACGGATTGGGCGCCAGCACGTTCACGGCGCTCGCCGTGCCCGCGCCGTCGAGTCTCCCGGAGCCGTCCGGCCCCTCCACGGGGATGCGCAGGCCGCTCATTCGACCGTCTCTCCTGTGCCGGGGAACGTCAGCATCATCCGCCCGTCCACCTCGGCGGGCGCCGGCTGGACTGTCGTGATCGACCGGGGGCAGGCGAGCACGTCGCCTGCCGACTCGAACGTCGCCATCTCGGCCAGCGTCCGCATGGTGGGCGGCAGCATGTGCGCCGTACCCGCCCGCGCGGCGGCCAGCGCGTCCCGCGGCCGCATCCAGGCGACCCCCGCTGCCTCCCCGCCGACGTCACGCGTACGCTGCCCCGGCGGCAGGGCCGCCACGAAGAAGCGGGTGTCGAAGCGCCGGGGCTCCATGACCGGCGTGATCCAGTGCGCCCACGCCTTGAGCAGGTCGGATCTGAGCACGAGACCCCGCCGGTCGAGGAACTCGGCGAACGACATCGTGCGCGCGATCAGCGCGAGGCGGTCGGCCTCCCAGTCGGGCCCTGTCGTGTCCGTCACCACCGCGTCCCGGCCGGGCCCGGCCAGGAGCACGCCCGACTCCTCGAACGTCTCGCGTACGGCGGCGCAGACGAGGCCCCGGGCCGTGCTCTCGTCGGCCCGGAAGACCTCGCCCCACTCGGCGGGCGAAGGCCCCGCCCAGGACACGGCGTGGTCGGCGTCCCGCGGGTCGACCGACCCCCCGGGAAACACGTAGGCGCCCGCGGCGAAGGCCATCGTCGTCGTGCGCCTGAGGAGGTAGACCTCCAGAGGATCGTCACGCAGCAGCACCACCGTGGCCGCGTCCCTTGGGGGGACGGGGGCCAGGCGGCCGGCGAGGATCTCCCGCGCCCGCTCGCCGGCCTCGCCGGGCAGCGGAAAGCTCATGAGACCCTCCAGAACAAGTTTCGGTTCAACCGGCCCCATGCTCCCCCACCGCTTCGCGACACCGCAAACCCCTGTTTCCCCGGGGGCCTGATCCGTCGTCAGCGGACCTCCGCGATGACCTCCACCTCGACCGGGGCGTCGAGCGGGAGCACCGCCACGCCGACCGCGCTCCTCGCGTGGCTGCCCGCCTCGCCCAGCACCTCGCCCAGCAGCTCACTGGCGCCGTTGACGACCTGCGGCTGACCGGTGAAGCCGGGAGCGCTCGCGACGAACCCGACCACCTTCACGATCCGCACGACCTGCGACAGGTCGCCCACCACGGACTTGATGGCCGCCAGCGCGTTGACGGCGCAGATGCGCGCCTGTTCCTTGGCCTCCTCGGCCGACACCTCCGCGCCGACCTTGCCGGTGACGCCCAGCTCACCCCGCACGAGCGGGAGCTGGCCCGAGGTGTAGACGTAGTCGCCCGTCCGCAGGGCGGGCACGTACGCGGCCAGCGGGGGCACGACCTCGGGCAGGACGATCCCGAGCTCGGTGAGCCGCTCCTCCGGGGTCGCCATCACTTGGCCCGCTTCATGTAGGCGACGAGCTGCTCCGGGTTGGGCCCCGGGATGACGGAGACGAGCTCCCACCCGTCCTCGCCCCAGTTGTCCAGGATCTGCTTCGTCGCGTGCGTGAGCAGCGGCACGGTCACGTATTCCCACTTGGTCATGGCCAAAGGCTATCGAGGCGGGGCCCGCCCTCCGCGCCCAGGAACGGGGTTCGGGAGAGAGCCCGTCGACGAACGATTACCCGATCCAAGTACAAGCCGTACCTCGGTGGCCCGATCGGGGACGACCCCCGCGTATCGGCAGGTAACCCTTGGGTAGCCTTCCTCACGAGAGCGAGTGGAGCAGGCACGCCCACGTGGAGGAGGCACGGTGAGTCAGCCGACCGGCGGTCGCGCCGGAACCAACGGGGAGGCCCGTGACACCGACTGGGACGGCGTGCGTCTGCACGTGGTGAGCGGCAAGGGCGGCACCGGGAAGACCACGGTGGCCGCCGCGCTCGCGCTGGCCCTCGCGGCGGGCGGGCGCAGGGTGCTGCTCGTCGAGGTCGAGGGACGGCAGGGCATCGCTCAGGCGTTCGACCTGCCGCCGCTGCCGTACGAGGAGCGCAAGATCGCCGTGGCGCCCGGCGGCGGGGACGTGTACGCGCTGGCCATCGACCCCGAAGAGGCGATGCTCGAATACCTGGAGATGTTCTACGGCATCAAGCGCGTGGGCAAGGCGCTGACCCGCATGGGAGTGGTCGACTTCGCCACGACCATCGCCCCCGGCCTGCGGGACGTCCTGGTCACCGGCAAGACCAGCGAGGCCGTACGGCGCCGCGACAAGCTGGGCCGCAGGGCGTACGACGCGGTCGTCATGGACGCGCCCCCGACCGGCCGGGTCGCCCGCTTCCTGAACGTGACCCAGGAGGTCGCGGGGCTGGCCAGGGTCGGGCCCATCAAGAACCACGCCGACCTCGTGCGGGGCGTCTTCGCCTCCCCGGAGACGGCGGTCCACTTCGTGACGCTCCTCGAGGAGATGCCCGTACAGGAGACGCTGGACGGCATCGAGGAGCTGCGCTCCACCGGCCTTCCCGTCGGCGGCGTGTTCGTCAACATGGTGCGCCCCGCCGTGCTGCCCGAGGGCGTGCTCCAGGCGGCCGGCGAGGGCCGGTTCGACTCCGCCGAGCTCGCGCTCGGACTCAAGGCGGCCGGGCTGACGGACGGCACGGCCGACGCCTCCGCGGTCGCCGAGGCGCTGGCCCGTGAGGTGACCGAGCACGCCCTGAGGACCGAGCTGGAGAAGCGGGAGCGCGCCGCGCTCGAGCAGGCGGACGTGCCGCGCTACGACCTGCCGCTGCTGCCCGACGGCGCCGACCTCGCCGGGCTCTACGAACTGGCCGACGCCCTGCGCGCCCAGTGTGTCGCGTGAACCGTGCGCGGCGTGACCTTCTGATCGAGTGCATCGAGTGAGAGGCTGAGCTGTGACCAGGACGGCGCCCGCGCTGGACATCGACGCGATCTTGGATGACCCGGACACCCGGATCATCGTGTGCTGCGGCTCGGGCGGTGTCGGCAAGACCACGACGGCCGCGGCCCTCGGGCTGCGCGCCGCCGAGCGGGGCCGCTCGGCGGTCGTCCTGACCGTCGACCCCGCCAGGCGGCTCGCCCAGGCGATGGGCCTGACCGAGCTGGACAACACCCCGAGGCGCGTCGACGGCGCCGGGGAGTCCGGCGGCGAACTGCACGCGATGATGCTCGACATGAAGCGGACCTTCGACGAGATCATCGAGGCCCACGCCGACCCCGAGCGGGCCCAGCAGATCCTGACGAACCCCTTCTACCAGTCGTTGTCTTCCAGCTTCTCGGGCACGCAGGAGTACATGGCCATGGAGAAGCTGGGCCAGCTCCGCCGCTCGGACGAGTGGGACCTGATCGTGGTGGACACCCCGCCGTCGCGGTCGGCGCTCGACTTCCTCGACGCTCCCGAGCGCCTCGGCCGGTTCCTCGACGGCAGGCTGATCCGCATCCTCACCGCACCGGCAAAGGCGGGCGGGCGCAGCGCGTTCAAGCTGCTCAACGCCGGGTTCGGGATGGTCGCGGGCATCCTGACCAAGGTGATCGGGGCTCAGGTGCTCAAGGACATCCAGATGTTCGTCACCGCGCTCGACGCCGTGTTCGGCGGCTTCCGCCAGCGGGCCGAGCAGACGTACCGGCTGCTCCAGGCCCCGGGCACGGCGTTCGTCGTCGTCGCCGCGCCGGAACGCGACGCGATGCGCGAGGCGTCCTACTTCGTGGAACGGCTCGCCGACGAGCGGATGCCGCTGGCCGGGCTCGTCGTCAACCGCGTGCACCGTCCGCTGGCGCCGTCGCTGTCGGCGGCGCGCAGCTCCGCCGCCGCCGAGGAGCTCGACGCCAGAGGCGAGCACGAACTGACCGCCGCCGTGCTACGGCTGCACGCCGGAAGGATGCAGCTCGCCGCCCGGGAGCGGCGCCAGCAGGACCACTTCACCTCGGCCCATCCGACGGTGCCCGTCGCACAGGTGCCCGCGATGCCCGAGGATGTGCACGATCTGGCGGGACTGCGCCAGATCGGGCAACTCCTCGCGTCCTGAAAGGCGTGTCTTCGGCGTCCCGCCACGCGGGACGCCGCGTCTGGCTCAGCCGGCGATCAACTCGTTCGTCCGCTCGTACTCCTCCTTGGCGGATTCCAGCAGGTCCCGCCAGGACTCCACGTCC
Organism: Microbispora sp. H11081; assembly: GCF_012999535.1. GTDB lineage: Bacteria > Actinomycetota > Actinomycetes > Streptosporangiales > Streptosporangiaceae > Microbispora. The sequence continues at coordinate 235,487 of NZ_JABBWV010000007.1, read as the reverse complement.
GGCCTGCGCCTGAGCAGCGCACGCCGTTCCCTCTCCGTCATCCCGCCCCACACCCCGAACTCGATGCGGTTGTCCAGCGCATCGGCGAGGCACTCGGTACGGACGGGGCATCCACGGCAGATGAGCTTCGCCCGATTCTGGGCTGCGCCTTGCACGAAGAGTGCGTCAGGATCCGCACCTCGGCAGGCGGCACGGGAGGTCCAATCCGTGATCCACATGTTCGACCCCACTCCCCTTAGGTGGTCAGTCGTTCGGCCGACGGGCGCGGGCGTCGGGCCTCCTGGTTGCAGTAGCCGCAGAGGAGAAAGTACGCAAGGAAACGATCGAACCGACATACCCCGGGGGGACCAAATTCGTGCATGGTCATGTCAGGCCATGTGGCCGGGAATGACTAGTCCCCCCCTCGTAGGGGTAATGCGGATCCGTGAGGTCGATGCAGGAAGAGCCGCCAAACGGACGTACCCTTGGTTCCGTGCAAGCTCACGGCAAATCTCTGGCATCCCGGACAGGTGCTGCCCTGCGTCTTGTCGGCGCCTCGGGCGTCGCTGGAGTGCTGGCGGCGGCGATTGCACTACCCGCCGTCGGCGGAGCCGGTGTGACGGTCAAGTCGAGCATCGAGACCCTGAGTCTCAAGCCGGCGGACCTCGACGAACCGCCGCTGCCCGAGAAGACGGTCCTGCTCGACGCCGACGGCAAGCAGATCGCCCAGTTCTACTTCGAGAACCGGGAATCGGTCTCGATGGACCGCATCGCGCCGATCATGCGCAAGGCTATCGTAGCGATCGAGGACTTCCGCTTTTACGAGCACGGCCCGCTAGACGTCGAGGGCACCACCCGCGCGCTCGTCAAGAACCTCACGACAGGCGGGGTGACCCAGGGCGGCTCGTCCATCACGCAGCAGTACGTGAAGCAGGTCCTGTACAACAAGGCGGAGACCGACGAGGAGAAGGCCGCCGCCGTCGCGCCGACCGTCGGCCGCAAGCTCAACGAGATCCGCTACGCGATGTCGATGGAGCAGAAGTACAGCAAGGACGAGATCCTCAACCGGTATCTCAACATCGCCTACTTCGGCGCCAGCGCGTACGGCATCGAGGCGGCGTCCAAGCGGTTCTTCGGCAAGCACGCCTCGGAGCTGACCCTGGCCGAGGCCGCGACGCTCGCCGGAGCCGTCCAGGACCCGAACGCCACCGACCCCAACCGGGGCAAGACGTTCCGGGACCGGCTGGTGGCCCGGCGCAACGTGGTGCTCGACCGCATGCAGCAGCTGAACATCATCACCGTGGCCGAGCGCGACGCGGCCAAGAAGAAGAAGCTGGGGTGGAAGGACAAGGAGATCCCCGGCGGCTGCGAGGAGAGCGACTACCCGTACTTCTGCCTGTACGTGCGCAACGAGATCCTCAACGACCCGCAGTTCGGCAAGACCAAGAAGGCCCGGCAGGACTTCCTGGCCCGCGGCGGCCTGACGATCCGCACCACGCTGGATCGGAAGATGCAGAAGGCCGCCGACACGGCGATCAAGAAGTACGTCCACCCGTCCGACAAGCCGGTCGCCTCCGAGGCTCTGGTCGAACCGGGCACGGGTGCCATCCGAGCGATGGCCGCCAGCCGGAAGTTCGGCACCAGCAAGAAGAAGAACGAGATGTCGATCAACGTCGTGGCCGACGCGCAGCACGGCGGCGGCGCGGGCTTCCAGGCGGGGTCGACCTTCAAGGTGTTCACGCTGATCACCGCGTTGAAGAAGGGCTGGAAGTTCAACGACGGCCTCAACAGCGGCGCGACCTTCCAGGCCAGCGGTCCCTCGGCCTTCAAGGACTGCGAGGGCAACCTGGTCGGCGACCCCCGGGTGACCCAGCACAACTCCGAGGGCGGCAACGGCGGGTTCCTGACCCTGCAGACCGGCACCTGGAAGTCGGTGAACACCTTCTTCATGGAGCTCGAGCGGCGGGTCGGCCTCTGCGACGTCGTCAAGACCGCCAAGGACCTCGGCATCAAGCGGGCCGACGGCTCGAAGCTGCGCGAGTTCCAGACGTTCACCCTTGGCTTCAACGAGATGGACCCGGTGACCGTGGCCAGCGCCTACGCGGGCATCGCGGCGCGCGGTAAGTACTGCAAGCCCATGGCGATCACCGAGATCACCGACCGCTACAACAAGGTGACCACGTTCAAGCCGTCCTGCAAGCAGGCCATCGAGGCCGAGATCGCGGACGCCGCCACCGGCATCCTGTCGGGCGTGTTCACCAAGGGCACCATGTCAGGTGTCGGCGGCATCGGCAGGGACGCCGCCGGCAAGACCGGTACCGGTGACGAGTCCCGCACCGTATGGTTCGCCGGGTTCACGCCCGACCTCGCGGGCGCGGTCAGCCTCGGTGACCCGCGCGGCCCGATGCGCTATCCGCTCCCCGGACAGGTGATGGCCGGCCGGTCGTACGGCTCGGTCTTCGGCGCCACCGTCCCCGGCCCGATCTGGAAGGCCACCTTCATCGCGGCGCTCAAGGGCGTCGATCCCACGCCGTTCGTGAAGCCGGACATGTCGAGGTTCGGTGGCTGCGCCCACCAGTGCGCGCCCCCGCCGAAGCCGAAGACCGACCGGGGCGGCGACGGTCGTGACGGTGGCCCCGGCGGCGACGGTCCCGGTGACGGACGCGGCGGCGGCCGCGGTCCCGGTGGCGGCCCTGGCGGCGGTCCCGGCGGCGGCGACTCGCCGTTCGACCCGTTCAACTGATCCGGCTGATCTCGCACGATGGGCCGCTCCCCGTTACGGGGAGCGGCCCATCGTCGTCTCCGCCCCAGGCCGTTATCAGGACCGGTTACGCGGACCGCTATGGGGGCCGTTACGCGGACAGACGGGCGCGTACGGCCTGGGCGACGCGGCCACCCTCGGCACGGCCCGCGACCTTCGGGTTCAGGACCTTCATGACCTGACCCATGGCCTTGGGACCCTCCGCGCCGCTCTCGGCGATCGCCTCGTCGACGAGCGTGTTGAGCTCGTCGTCGCTCAACTGGGCGGGAAGGTACTCCTCCAGGACCGCCTGCTCGTCCAACTCGGCCTGGGCCTGCTCGGCCCGCCCGGCGCCCGCGAACGCCTCGGAGGCCTCCCGGCGCTTCTTGGCCTCGCGGGTCAGGATCTTGATCACCTCGTCGTCGGAGAGCTGGCGTGCCTCCTTGCCCGCGACCTCCTCGACGTTGACGGCGGCCAGCGCCATCCGGATCGTCCGGACCCTTACCTCGTCACGGGCCTTCATCGACACCGCGAGATCGGCCTTCAGCTTGTCCTTCAACGCACTCATGCGTCCATCTTGCCGTGCCCGGGCTCCGATCTTCGCCAGGTTATGCGGGAGGCGGGCCGTACGTCGGGCATCATGGCTGTGTGAGGAAAGCAGCCGCGGTTCCCCTGTCCATCCTCGGTCTCGGCGTGGCCGGCGCCGCTTACGCCTCCGTGGTCGAACGGAACTGGTTCCGGCTGCGGCGCTTCGACGTGCCCGTCCTGACACCGGGCCAGCGCCCGGTGCGGATCCTGCAGATCTCCGACCTGCACCTCACGCCCCGCCGCCGGCGGCTGATCGAGTGGGTGCGGTCGCTCTCCTCGCTCAACCCCGACCTCGTCGTCAACACCGGCGACACGCTGGCCCACCCCGACGCCGTCGAGTCGTACATGTACGCCGTGGAGCCGCTGCTCGACCGGCCTGGCCTGTTCGTCTACGGCTCCAACGACCTCTACGCCCCCCGGCCGAAGAACCCGGCCCGCTACCTGTGGCGCACCTCCAAGGGAGACTCGCGGCAGAACGTACCGAACCTGCCGTGGGACGAGCTGGGCGCCGCGATGCGGGAGGCCGGCTGGCTCGACATGAACAACGCCGCCGCCCGCCTCAAGGTGGCCGACCTCGACGTCCACGTGGGCGGCATCCACGACTCCCACATCGACCGGGACCGGTACGACGAGATCGCCGGCCAGGCGCCCGCCGACGCCGACCTGCGGCTCGGCGTCATGCACTCCCCCGAGCCGCGCAACATGTCGCGGTTCGCCGAGGACGGATATCAGCTGCTGCTGGCCGGGCACACCCATGGCGGGCAGCTGTGCATCCCCTTCTACGGCGCCCTGGTGACCAACTGCGGCATCGACCGCGCCCGCGTCAAGGGGCTCAGCAGGCACGAGAGCGCCTGGCTGCACGTCTCCGCCGGCCTCGGCACCTCGCCGTACGCGCCCGCGCGCTTCGCCTGCCCGCCCGAGGCGACCCTGCTGACGCTCGTTCCCCGCCGCCCCGTCGTGCCGGATGGCACAAGCGGCCGCAAAGTCCGCTAGACTTGCCGAGGCGCAGGACGAAAAGTCCGAGCGACCGGGGTGTAGCGCAGCTTGGCAGCGCGCTTCGTTCGGGACGAAGAGGCCGTGGGTTCAAATCCCGCCACCCCGACCATGTAGTACCAGCTGAGAGGCCGGTTCCGAAGATCGGAACCGGCCTTCTGCGTTGCTGAGTGACCACGAGCCCCTCGGTGGTTCAGGCTGTCCACGTTCGTCCAGATCCCCCCGCCCGCACCGGGTGAGCTGACCCCAGTCGCGGTATTCACTTCGGGGACATGGCATTCGCCGGACGAGAAGCCGTGCGATCACATGATGCGATCCGTACCTTGAGGAAGCAGGACGAGCGGCAAGGGGGCATGATGAGCGAGAGCCAGCCAGATCACCCGATCTTCCCGCCTGTCCGGAAGAAGACCTCGATCGAGGAGTTGATCAGGGCTAAGCAAGCGCGTCCGATCCGTTCTGTTGACGAGCTCGCTGCCGAGACCTTCGAAAGCGATGAGGTATTGGACGAGTTCCTGGCCTTCACCTATGCCGAGCGCCACGCCGACATCGCCTGACCCACCCGATTACCACGCCCCCTGTCGTCCTGGACACTGACGCCTCCTCACTGATCCACAAGCGCCGACTGCCGGAGACCTTGGCCGCCAAGTTGGTGGGAGCCGTTCCGGTGATCACATTCGTTACTCTCGCCGAGCTGACGAAGTGGATGGAAGTCCGCGACTGGGGCACACGGAGCCGCGGCGCTCTTGCGGAATGGCTCGTCGGCGTCCCCGTCCCTGCCCGGCGATGAAGACGTCGCTGTTACCTGGGGCAAGCTCTCCGCCGCCGGGATGAAACGCGGTCGCGCACGCCCGATGAATGACATGTGGATCGCCGCCTGTTGCCTGACACACGGTCTGCCGCTTGCCACGCTGAACGTAAAGGATTTCGAAGACTTCAAGGTCCATCACGGCCTCATGCTGATCACCCCGTGAATTCTTCATCGAACCATTCATGAACCTTCCGGCTTACCCGACCCTTCCCGATGGTCCCCATGCCAGGGTTCGGGACGAAGAGGCCGTGGGTTCAAATCCCGCCACCCCGACCATGTAGTGGCAGGTCAAGGGCCTGATAGCAGTAGGCGGCGATCAGGCCCTTGTCGTTCGTTAGCGTGGCGTTAGTGGTTTGAACCCGATCACGTAGCCGTTAAGAACCTCAGGCAGCCCTGAAGGTCACCCGCCCGTGGCCCACTCACAACATGCGCCTTTCGTCTCGCACTGCCGCCCTGCGGGCTGCCGGCCAGGGGGTCATGGCCTCGTCAGCGGAATGAGCACCTCATCGACGATGGAGGCGATCTCGCCGGAGTCCACGCGACCGCCCTCCCATGTTTGGAAGAGGATCAGGCGTGGCCCGACTGAGACGACGCGCGGGGTGAGGCTGCCGGGTGCGGCTTCGCCGCGTTCGACCGCCTGGCGCAGGACGGACAGCAGTACTTCCTGGTGCGGGCGGACCACCAGCCGGTGGACCTGCTCGAACAGCTCGGGATGGCGGTGGCGGTGGGCGATGAGCGGGAGCAGCGCGCGGCCGCGCGGCTCGTCGAGCGCCCGTGCGAAGTGCTCGAGCAGGGCGATCAGGTCATCGCGCAGTGCGCCCGTGCCGGGCGGCGCCGGCGGGTCGCCGAAGCCGGTCGCGGGGTCGCTCAGCGCGGCGAGGACGAGTTCGGCCGGGGTGGACCAGCGCCGGTACAAGGCCGCTTTCCCGGTCCCGGCCGCGGAGGCGATCTTGTCGAACGTCAGCTCCTCGAAGCTGCTCCCGGCCAGTTCGCTCAGGACGGCCTGGAAGATCGCGGTGGTGAGGGCGTCTCCGCGGCGGCGGGTGGGACTCATGAGGACGGATATATCACGCACTTCGCCGTGCTAGCCTCCGATAGTGAACAAAATTGTTCCTTATTTGGGGTGGGTGGCCCATGTCCACTGACGGCAGGACAGCCGTGCGCAATGTGCGGGTCTTCGATGGCGAACGGCTCGGCGAGCCCCGCACCGTCGTCATCGACGGTGCGCTGATCGGCGACGATCCCGCCGGCGCGGAGGAGATCGACGCGGCGGGGGCGGCGCTGCTGCCCGGGCTGATCGACGCGCATGTCCACCTGCACGACCCCGGGAACCTGGCCGCCCTGGCCGCCTGGGGAGTGACGACCGGACTCGACATGGCCTGCTGGCCGGCCGAGCGGGTGGCCTCGCTGCGCGAGATCCAAGGAGCAGCCGACTTCCGTACAGCCGGACTGCCCGCGATCGGGCCGGGCGGCCACCACGCCCGCATGCCGGGAATGCCGCCGGAAGCCGTCATCCTGACCGCAGCCGATGCCCGGCGGCACGTCGAGGCGCGGGCGGCGGAAGGTGTCGACTACATCAAGGGCGTCGCCGAGGCCCCCGGCGAGGGCGGGCCGCCCGCGGACGCACTGCGTGCGCTGGTGGAGGCGGCACGCGAGTACGGGCTCAAAACGATCGTGCACGCCGCCACGGCGGGCGCCTACACGATGGCCGTGGAGTCGGGAGCGGAGTTCGTCACGCACACGCCGATCACCGGCGGGATCCGGGCGCACGACGTCGCCGCGATGAGGAGCGCCGGCCAGAGGTCCATCCCGACGATCACCATGATGGAGGCGTTGCTCACCGCCTTCATGACCTCCGGCCCGCCGCCTGGGCGGGCCGACCACCTGGGGGCGGTGCTGGGCGACGTCGGCCGTCTGCACCGGGCCGGTGTTGAGATCCTCGCCGGGACGGACGCGAACACCGAGCCGTCCGCGCCGCTGCCCGTGCCCCACGGCGAGAGCCTGCATCACGAGTTCGAGCTGATGGCGCGGGCCGGCATGACGCCGGTGGAGATCCTGCGCTCGGCGACCGTGCTGCCCGCCCGCGCCTTCGGCCTGGCCGACCGGGGCGCCGTCCGGCCGGGCATGCGGGCCGACCTGTTGCTGGTCAACGGCGACCCGACCCGGGACATCACGGCCACCCGCGACATCCGCGCCGTCTGGTGCGCGGGTCACCCCGTTACTCCGGCCACCGCTCGCGAACCCTGATACCCGGCCGCCGCCGGTGGGCCTCGGTGAAGAGAACACCGCTCACGGTGTGCGCTCCGCACCAGCCAGTGCGGCGGTGCCGGCCAGAGCCAAGGTCGCCTCGGGGGTGAGGGGGTGGAACGGGCCGCCCCGGACGTCCCGATATGCCCGTTCCAATAGGGAGGTCCGGAAGAAGGCGGCGCCTCCCACAGCGTCGAGGGCGAGGTCGACGATGGCCTTCGCCTCACACACGGCGTGCCGCTTGGCCACCATTAGCGTGATCAAGGTCGGCTCGTCCGCCGGCGGGTCGTCGCCGACCTCTTCGACAGCGGCGAGCAGCGCCCACCATGCCACCCGCAGGCGGGCGGCCATCTCCCCCAGCTGACGTACCGCCGCCGGAGCCGGGTCCCCCGCACGCGCGCCGAGGACACGGAGCGCCTCGGCGTACGCCCCCTGCGCGATGCCCAGATACACCGCGCCCGCGACGGGCGCGAAGTGAATGGCGGCGACCAGCAGCGGGCCCGAGAGCTTCCCGTACGGCCGGCGCCCGAGGATCTTGTCGGCTGGGACGAACACGTCCTCGAATATCAGGTCATGGCTGGCGGTGCCACGCATGCCGAGGGTGTCCCAGGTCTCGACCAGCGACACGCCGGGGCTGGACAGCGGCACTCCCGCGTGCAGCACCTCGGCGTCGGGTCCGGGTTCCCCGAGCACTGCCGAGGTGGAGATGACGGTGGCGACCGGCGCCTGCGAGCAGAAGGTCTTCCGTCCGGTGAACCGGAACCCGCCGTCGACCTCGACGGCCGTCGTCGTCGGACACACCCAGTCCGATCCACCGCTGGTAGCCATGATCAGTCCGTCGGAGGCGATTCGGCGCAGCGCGCCTTCGGCGTCCGGCGCGCCTCGACGGTGCCGCCAGCACTGGACCAGCGTCAGATAGAGGTGCATGGCGGAGGCCAGCGCGGCCGATCCGGCATGGCGGGCGAGCTCGCCCTCCGCCAGCACCACCTGGCGCAGTGCGGCACCCAGGCCGCCGAACTCCGTGGGTACGGCCAGCCTCAGGTAGCCGTGATCCCGCATCGCCTGGTAGCCCTCCGCGACGAAGGTCGCGTCCAGGTCGTGCCGCGCCTCGGTGGGGGCGCATTTCTGTCCTACTTCGGCGGCCAGTGCGACGACATCGGCATCGTGCAGGGGCTCGTTCATCGTCAGGGTCATGGCTCGACGCTAGAAACTCCAGGAGGCCCTCTCTAGTACAAGATGTGTACCGCCTGCTGGTTTCGTCTCGGGTTAGGCTGAGCGGCGTGGGTTCCTCGTACGGACAATTCTGTCCCGTCGCGAAGGCGATGGAGCTGCTCGACGAGCGTTGGACACTGCTCATCATCCGGGAGCTGGTCACCGGAAGCCGGTACTTCAACGAGCTGCGCCGCGGGGTGCCGAGGATGTCCCCCTCTCTGCTGTCCAGGCGGCTCAACCGGTTGGAGCGGGCCGGCGTCCTGGAGCGCCATGCAGACGGCAACCGGGTGCGGTACCTGCTCACCCCGGCCGGGCAGGAACTGCGGCCAGTGGTCGAAGCGCTGGGCGCCTGGGGCATGCGCTGGATCCCGGAGCTTGGCGACGAGGACCTCGATCCGCAGTTGCTGCTGTGGGACATGCACCGCAACGTCGACCACGATGTCATCCCTCAACAGCGCACGGTGGTGCAGTTCAGCTTCACGGATGTGGCAGCGCGCACCCGCGACTGGTGGCTGGTCATCACCCCCGGCGATGTCGACGTATGCGACGACGATCCGGGCTATCCACCGACGGTGACGGTGGTCGTGGGCCTGCGGCGGATGACCGAGATCTGGCGTGGCGACCTCACCTGGTCCGACGCTCTCCGTTCCGGCACTCTTGAGGTGCGAGGCCCGGAGAAGCTACGCCGCAGCATGCCCCGATGGTTCAGGCTTTCCACGTTCGCCCAGGTCCCCCGCCCGCACCGCGTGAGCTGACCCGCGGTGCAAGCCGTGCTGCAGGACGTGCGGGTTCCCTGGCGGTGCGAGATGTCCCTCTCCCGTCGTGGCGCTGGTGGCCGGAGGAGGTGATCATGTAGTCATGACCTCCACGCCCCGCCCGCCGCACGTCGGTGGCCGACCGGATCCCACAGGCGGGACTACCGCGCCCGGCGGAGAGCCCGCCCGCCGGTACCTGCTGGACAACGCGCGCGCCGAGGCGGGCGAGCGATTCGTCTGGCTGGCCGAGCTGTTCGACGGTGTGACGCGGGGGCACTTCGATCGACTGGGGGTCAGGGCCGGCTCGCGCTGCTGGGAGGTCGGGGCCGGTGGCCGCAGCATCCCGGAGGCGCTCGCGGCGGCCGTCGGTCCGGCCGGGCACGTGCTGGCCACGGACATCGACCCGTCGTGGCTGAAGGCAGGCGACGGGTACGAGGTGCGCCGGCACGACGTCGCCGCTGATCCGCCCCCGGAGCCGGGGACGTTCGATCTCGTGCACGCCCGGCTCGTGCTGGTCCACGTACCCGACCGGGCTCGGGCGCTGGCCAACATGGCGGCGGCGCTGCGGCCCGGCGGCTGGCTGCTGGTCGAAGACGCCGACACCGCCCTGCAGCCACTGGCATGCCTGGACGACAGCGGCCCGGCGCAGCGGCGGGCCAACCGGCTGCGCGACGCGGTCCGGGAGCTGCTGACGCGCCGCGGCGCGGACCTGCGCTACGGCCGGACACTGCCGCAGGCACTGCGTGAGGCCGGCTTGGTAGATGTCGCCGCGGCGGGCTCTTTCCCGGTCGGCGGGCCGGCCTGCGATCGGCTGGAGGCGGCGACCATCCGGCACGTACGCGGTGAGCTGCTCGCGGCCGGCCTGGCCGAAGACGCCGAGATCGACGCGCACTTGGCCGCCATCCACGCGGGCGAACTCGACCTGACACTCGCGCCGCTGATCTCGGCCTGGGGACGCCGTCCAGCCGAGCGCCCGCCGGCACTCGGTTAGGTGCGGATCCAGGCGTTGGCCGGCCTGCCCACAGGCAGGACGCCGCGATCCGGATCCCCGGTGCCGAGCTCACAGTATGAGATCGGCACCGGGAGGGACGTACCGAGGATCCGCGGTCACGTCGAGACGACCGTTAGACGGCCGTGCGCGACCATTGCTGGTTGGCGCCGGTGTTGCACGGATACTGCTTGAGGATCACGCCATCCGCGGTCGACGCGGACGGCACGTCCACGCATTTGCCGCTGTGTCGTGCCCGGAGCTGGAAGTAGCCGCCGTTGGCGACCATCTGGAACTGCTGGTTGTTGCCGGTGCCGCAGGTGTACTGGATGAGTTCGGCGCCGTCGGCGGTCGAGGCGCCCGTCACGTCGAGGCACTTTCCGCTGTGGCGGCTGATGATGCGCCAGTAGCCGCTGCCGGCGTCCTGGAACCGCCACTGCTGCCACGCGTTGCCGCCGTAGGTGTACTGGTCGACGCGCGCGTTGTTGCTGGTGCTCGCTTGCAGGACGTCCATGGCCTTACCGCTGTGGCGCACGTCGAGCCTGTAGAACGTCTCCGGCTGCTGCGAAGGCGAAGGCGAAGGTGCAGGTGAAGGGGTGGAGTCGCGGACGGTGTCGCCCCAGCCGTAGCGGACCCGGTCGGCGCCGGATTGGTTGCGGATGCTCAAGGTGAGGTTGGTGCCGCTGCCGCCGAGGGCGTACATCGAGTACCAGTCGTAGCCGATGTTGCCCGGCTTGCCGCCGAGGGCGGGCCAGTAGGTGCCGCCCATCTGGTTGTCACGCATGACCTGGGCCATGGCGCGGAGGTAGCGCACGAAGTTGTCGGTGCTGTTCGGGTCGGCGTAGTTGAGGCCGGTGGACATCGGCGCGCCGAATTCCGTCGCGACCGCGCGGGAGGCGCAGTTGCCCAGAAGCGTCTGGATGTGGCTCCGGAAGCCGTCGTAGGTCATCGCGCTGTAGAAGAAGGCGTAGTAGTGGAAGGACAGCAGCGTCGAGTTGAAGCGGCTGTCGTTGCAGATGTCCCGGAGGTCCTGGCTGAAGCCGGTGCCGCCGATGAGCACCCGGCCGGGCACCGCCGAGGTGTGAGTGCTGAGCCAGTTGGCCGCTACGTTGCGCCACTCCGCCGATGAGTAGCCGTGCGGCTCGTTCATCGGCTCGAAGTAGACGTTGCCGTTCGAGCCGTACGTGCTGATCACACTGGACCACATCGAGTTCCACGCGGCGAGGTTCGTGATCCTGCCACCGGAGGCGGCGCCGTCTTCCCAATAGGCGAGGATGACCTTGAATCCACGGTCGGCGGCGGCGTCGATGGCGCCGCGGTAGGCGTTCCACCAGGTCGTGTTGGCCACAGTGTGGGTGTTGATGGGCAACCGGACGGTGTTGACCCCCATGACGTATTCCATGACGTCGTAGAGCGCGTTGGCCTTGGCCCGCACTGTCGCGTTGCTGTCGGACTGGCTCAGGCCCTGCACCACGAGCGTGCCGGTGCTGAAGTTGTCGCCCAGCACGGCCCAGTTCATGCCTCGGAAGTGGTTGGTGGCGGCATTGGCCGACGAGGAGGGGACGAGGGCTGCCATTGTGGTGAGCGCGGTCACCACCAGGGCGATCAGCAACCCGCGTAACGACCGGCTGCTCCGCGAGGGTCCTGATGAGTGACCATCAGGCGCCATGCTCAGTGCCATGAAATGTCCCATCGCTAGATCTGAATGGCTGGGTCACGCTTTCACTCGCGCCTATTGTTAGCGTTAACATTCATGTGCCGATCACCCACGGAGGCTTCACGCTAGGGAGGAGGCGGAAGTGCGTCAACCGAAAAGGGGGGCGGCTTACTCGAACCGCTGGCCCGTGACGGACACCGCTGTAAATTTCAGGCAGACCTTCTGGTCACGCCAACGCCCCGACGGCGCCAACGCGATTCCACCGCACCATGCAGAACCAAGTGAAGCGGACGAAAGTCCTGGCTGACATGCGGTGCCGGAGGCGCGCTCGCTACGCTCCGGCACCGCGACACCGTTGGCTCGGCGGCACGCCGGCGGGGTGAATGTCAGGCGGTCAACTGCCGGAGCATCTCAGCCGAATCATGCAGCGCCGTCATCTGCACGAATCGGCCGTCCTCGACCTTGTAGATGGCGTACTCCACGATCTCGAACGAGGCGCCGGAAGGCGGGACACCGAGCCATTCCTTCACCGGAGTGCCGGTGTTGACGGCGCGCACCGCGATGCGGTCTCGGTCGAACAGTAGCTCCTTGACTTCCCAATGGAGGTCCGGGACGGCATCGATGTCGTGCTTCTGAACCGCGATGACGTCGTCTCTGGTACCGGGCTCTCCGTTCAAAATGACCTGGTCGTTGATGAACTCATCCATACCGTCGAACTCGTGCGCGTTGAGTGCGGCCACGTAACGCAGGTACCAGGCGCGCAGGTTGTTGTCTGTCATCGGATTCTCCTCACCGTCTTGCGAAGCCGACGGTCCATTTTTGTACCGATCGGTTGCTGCTCCGCCACACTAGCAGGTTCTGTACCGATCGGTTGCAATGTGGCGCGCGAATCTGCACCGATCGGTATCGCGACTGGCGAGGAGCGCCGCTGCCCTGAGGCGTGCGTACTCGGCCGGCACGGGCGACCGACGCCGGTCGCGGGTGCGCAGGTGGACAAGCCTTAGCGGGGGCGCGTACGGGGCAGCACCATGAGGACATGAGCCCCAGGCGGTTGGATCGTTGACGGGGGTCCTGGCCTAATCCGGCCCGAGGGCGTGCGGTGACGCGCCGGCCTGGCCGTCGGTGCGCTGGGCGCAGGTCTTGGGCAGTACGGCGGCGACCCCGCCGCCGACGACGACGGCGGTGTCGAAGGCTACGCCTCGGCGGTCTCCGCCGCTGGGGTGACCGGACTCCCCGAGGGCAGGTAAGCGGCGACCGCCCGCAATGCGACGTCCACCGCGGCCTGCAGATCCTCACGCCCCGCGCCGGCCGCGGCATGGACGGCCAGACCCTGACCCAGGGTCACAACGAAACGGGCCAGAGCCGCGGTGTCGGTGCCGGGCGCGAGGTCACCCTCCTTCTCCGCCCGGGCCAGCCGCTGCGCGAGCTCACCTTCGAAGACCGCCCGGAAACCGGCCAGGTGCTCGGAGATACCGCTGTTCGACGGCGCGCAGGACAGACCACCCTGGATGGTCAGGCAGCCCGGTGGGTGATCGCTGCCGGTCAGAGCATCGACAGCGGCGCGCAGATAGCTCTCGATCACGGCATACGCGGTCGGCTCCTCCAAGGTGCCCGCCGCGTACGCCACGTAGGTGTCCCTGTAGCGGGCGACGGCACGCTTGAACAGCTCTTCCTTGCTGCCGAACACGATGTACAGGCTCGGCTTGTTGATGCCCATGGCCGCGGTGAGGTCACTCAGGGAAGCGCCCTCATAACCGTGCTCCCAGAAGACCCGGATCGCCCGGTCGAGCGCCTCGTCCTCCGCGAAAGCGCGTGGGCGTCCCCTGCCGCGATAGGAAGCGGTGCTGCTCATGCGCCGAGCCTACCATCCGGTACAAAAATCCGGCCTCCATGCAACCGATCGGTACAGAAAGCTGCTAGCGTGGCTCTGCAACCGAACGGTTCAAAAAAGGAGTCACCTCATGGGACAGCTCGACGGCAAGACCGCCCTCGTCACCGGCGCCACCTCCGGCATCGGCCTGGCGTCGGCTCGGACGCTCGCGGCCGAGGGTGCGTACGTCTTCCTGACCGGGCGGCGCAAGGAGAAGCTGGACGAGGTCGTGGCCGAGATCGGCGCCGACAAGGCGACCGGAATCCAGGCCGACGTCACCGACCTCGCGGACCTCGACCGGGTCATGGCGGCCGTCGCGGAGACCGGCCGGGGCCTCGACATCCTGTTCGCCAACGCGGGCATCGCCGAAACCGCCCCGCTGGATCAGATCACCTGGGAGCACTACACGACCACGTTCAACACCAACGTCGGCGGCATCGTGTTCACCCTCCAGAAGGCGCTGCCGCTGCTGAAGGACGGCTCGTCGGTCGTCCTCTGCGGTTCCAACGTCGCCATCAAGGCGTCGCCGGCGATGAGCGTCTACGCCGCCACCAAGGCCGCCATCCGCTCCCTCGGCCGCACCTATGCCGCGGAGCTGACCGGCCGGGGCATCCGCGTCAACACCATCGCCCCCGGGCCCACCGAGACCCCCGGCCTGCTCGGGGTGACGGGTCACAGCGATGAGCGGCGCGCGGGTGTGATCGCGAGCGTCCCCATGAAGCGCCTTGCCCGGCCCGAGGAGACCGCCGACGTCGTGACCTTCCTCGCCTCCGAGCGCAGCAGCTTCATGACCGGCACGGAAGTCCACGTCGACGGCGGCGCCAGCCAGTTCTGACGCGACGGCAGCGCTGGCCTCGCGGGAACACGCGGCCGGGCCGCAACCCGGCTGATGCCGGCCCCGTCGCCGGCGTGCCCGTCGGCGCCTGCTGGTCGGTTTTGTCCCCGCGCACGGCCGCCCGGCCGAAACCAGGCCGGGCGGCGGCGCGATCGTCCCACCGGAAGTCGAGGTAAGGATCCATGACCGTAATCGGCATCATCGGCGCAGGTGAGGTCGGCAGTACGCTCGCGCGTGCGGCGATCGAGCACGGCTACGACGTCGTCATCGCCAATTCCCGCGGCCCGCAGACACTGACCCGGCTCATCGCCGAACTCGGCCCCTCAGCGCGCGCCGCGACCGCCGCCGGCGCCGCCGCGGCGGCTGACTTCGCCATCGTGGCGGTCCCGCTCAAACTGGTCAACAACATGCCCGTGACACAGCTTGCGGGCAAGATCGTGCTCGACACGAACAACTACATGCCCTGGCGCGACGGCCACTTCCCCGTCGTCGACTCGGGTGAGAAGACCGTGCACGAACTGCGTCAGGAGCAGCTTCCCACCTCGAAGGTGGCGAAGGCCTTCACGCACATCCAGGCCCCACGGCTCTTCGCCTCGGGCAGCCCGGCGGGCACTCCCGGCCGCCACGCGCTGTCCGTGTCGAGCGACTTCCCCGAGGCCGTGGAACTGGTCACGCGCCTGTACGACGAGTTCGGCTTCGACACCGTCGACAACAGCCCGCTGAGCGAGTCGTGGCGCAGCGGCCCCGGCCAGCCCGCATGGAACGCGCACCTACACCAGACACGTGAGGAACTGGCCGCCCATCTCGCCCAGGCGCGTCCGATCGTGGCCCGACCCCGCCGTACTGGGAACCCCAGATGACCAACCTCGGCCCAACCGGCTGAAACGCCGGCTGCGGCCGACGAGGCGGGAGACCTCTTGTAGGGAAGGCTGGCCTCTCGACTATGGACCGGACAACGAGGCCCTCGCCATGCGCGAGTTCGAGCGCGCGGCACAGGAATGGCTGGACATGCCGCGTACGGAACGGCATCAGGGAGTATGTGCACCGGTGGAAGATGCGCATAGCTCGGGACAACCGGCCGGCACCCGGGGGAGTCCACCGGCGGCAGCGGCGGGCCCTGCCCGACTGAATCTTGATCGAATCTGTCAGTCGGGATCGCTAGAGTGA
This sequence comes from Microbispora sp. H11081, assembly GCF_012999535.1. GTDB lineage: Bacteria > Actinomycetota > Actinomycetes > Streptosporangiales > Streptosporangiaceae > Microbispora. Next base: position 219,648 of record NZ_JABBWV010000007.1, on the reverse strand, counting down.
GCGCCTCGTCTTCCCTGCTCGATCACCTGGATATAACGCGTGAGCCGTTATTGGCCGATCCTTCCCGCCGTTCTCGTGACCGGTGGATATGTGACGGCGCTGGTGGTCGCCGCCGTGCTCGCGCTGACCGGTGGCGACGTCGGCTTCCTGTGGCGGCTGTCGCTGTTCTCCACAGCGGACGACGACATAGCGGCCACGTGGGCGAACGTGCTCATCCTCGTCCTCGCCGGCGCACTGTGGGCCTGGGCGCTGTGGCAGACCCTGCGGGGCCTGCCGTACTGGAAGCCTCTCTCAGTCGACCTCGAGACCCGCGCGCTACGAAGGGCGCTGTACGCGACGGTGGCATTCTGGGCGTTCTACGCGCTCATGCCGATCTGGCCGTGGTGGGCGGTGGTGCTCGACGCGCTCCTGATCTCGGCGGTCGTGGTGCTGTTCCACCCGGTGCTGCGCCGCACCATACGCCACGCCGATCTCGCCCTGGGCGCCGGCCTGCTGGCCCTGACGAGCCTGGCGGCGACCGAGGTGTTCGACGTGCTCGACTGGCACAGGGCGGAGCGGGTGGCGGCGCTCGGCGGGTTCGCCGAGGCCGGAAGTCTGGTGTGGTCCGTGCTGGTGCTCGTGGCGCAGTGGCGCGACGGCCGCTGGGGGCGGACGACCGTGTGGTACGGCATCGCCTCCCTGGCGGTGCCTGCCGTGCTCCTCGTCGTGGGCCTACCGCTGAGCGGCGCCGGCGACCTCCACGACGTCTACGACGAGGCCATCACGGCCGCCGACGCCCTGTTCGTGATCTGGCTGGCCCGATCCGCCCACGAACTCGGCGGCACACCCAGCCAGCCTGCGCCGTACGTCCTGCCAGCCGGCCGAGGGGCCTCGTTCACAATCGCGGCCCGCCTCACCGCGTGCCTGGTCCTGCTCCTCCCCCCGCTGGCCAACCGCCATCCGGCGTGGATCAGCCCGCACGTGTCGGTCGAGCGGCTGTCCCGTGTCCTGGATGGCGCGCTGGGGGTCGCGTTCACGACGCTCTGGCACGCTTTCGAGCTGTTCGTCGGCATCGGCGGCCTGGCCGTACTGGTGCTCGTCGCCCTGCACCGGCGGGCCGTGTTCTGGGTGGCCATGAGCGGTCTGCTGCTCACCGCGCTCGGCGGGCTCGCCGCCGTGTCCCTGGCCGACCGGCGCGCCCTCGGCCTCCCCGGCGGCTGGTTTCTCACCCGGCCGGGCGACCTGTACGGGATGACCATGGTCTTTTCGCGGCCGACCGTCTCCCCGTTGTGGTTCACCGCCGCCTGCCTGGTCTCGGCCGCCCTGCTCTGGTGGTCACGCCGGCCCGCTCACCGCGCCGAGCCGGGCACGCGTTCGCCGCTTCCACCGCGCGAGGCGGCCTCCTGACACCTGTCGCCCGACCAGCCCGATTCGGGCCGCGCGCTCAGGCGGGGCACCAGCGATTCATGAAACCGACACTCACCATCTTTCCGTCGCCCGCGTCGGGCGGAGAAGAACGCGCGCGGAAAATGGCGCGGGTGGCCGAGCGGTGCGGCTACCTCGTTCGCGTCAGCGAGGAGACCGACATCACCGCGGGTGTGCGGGCGGCCTTCTCCGACACGGCCGTCATCTACGACCTTCCGCCGCACGAAGGGCCGTTCTCCCCGCTCGACATCGGGGGGTACGGCAAGCTCGCCGGGGCGAACATGTTCCACCACGTCCTGATCGTCAGCACCGGCTATCTGCCGCTGAACGTGGCGCCCGCTCGCAGAGGCGGTAGCCCGGCCTACCCCTTCCCCCATCGGCGCCTGCCCGACGGGACGGTGGTCGACCCGATCCGGACACCGGGACCGCCGCCGGCTCGGACAGGTGGGTCGCCGAGGACGACCGGACCATCCTGGAATGGGTGGAGCGGCAGCTTCGTGGCGTGTGGAGCGCACACTGTTCAGGCTCGGGCTGGGCGGCGCCTACCTGCGGTTGATGCGCAAGGCGATGACCTCGGAGAGCACACAGGAGTTACGCCGGGTCATCGACGGCATTGCCGCACCGGAGGGGGATGACCCGCAGGAGTTGCTGGCCGCACACGTCCGTGACCGGAAGGCGTACTGGGCACGCATCAACCACCCGTCGCACCGCCCCGAGTTCTGGAAGGACCTGCTGCTCGCTCCCTCGGGGCCGTCCGCCAGGAGCCTGTCACCCACCGTCGAGGCGTTCATCGGCGCGCTCGGCGAGATGGTCCGCGTTCCCGGCAAGGAGGCGGCCGCCGCGGTCGCCGGGGGAAGGCCTGCCAGGGCCAGGGACGGCTCGCGCGTGACATCGTCGAGTTCGCCCCGCGTCACCTCTGGCACCCGGCACGGATGGGCGGTCTCCTGGGCGGCCGGATCGAACGGCTCCCGACGTACTACGCGCTCTGACGTCGCCGTCGGAAGCGGAAGTCGTGGCCGGCCATCAGTGAACACAACCGCTCTGGTACGCCTGTCACCTTTTTGCTTTGCTGATGGCATGGAGATCCAGCGCCGACCGGCATGGCGGTTCCTGCTGGTGCTGCTCGTGGTGACGCTGATCGCGAGCGTCGCCCTCAGCGTGGGGGTGGTGTGGCTGCTGACGCTGACCCGCGATTGGCTGCTGGGGCAGATAGCGATCGTGCCCTTCGACCCGCACTGGTAGACGGCGGATCATGCGTGCGACGGCTTCTCAGGCCGGGTACGCGTGGGTCTCCGTGGCCTTGACGGCGGCCCAGATCTCCTGGCCGGGGGTGAGATCCAGGTCGGCGGCGGCCGACGGGGTGACGTCGGCGGCCAGCGGGATCGGCCCGTGGAGGTGCACGCGGACGTTGTCGCCGTGTCGTTCTATGCCATCGATGGTGGCCCTCCACAGGTTGCGGGGGCTGCCGTCGGGCCTTGTCCGGTAGAGGGCGACGGCGGACGGCGGGAAGGCGACGAAAACGGGTCCGGTCAGGCGTTCCGCGCTGCTGAAACGCGCCTCGCCCACGGTGACGTGGTTTCCTTCTGCCTCGCCCCGGTAGAGGTTCAGGCCGACGAGGCGGGCCACGTAGTCCGTACGGGGGTGGCGGGCGATCTCGCTCGGGGTGCCGGTCTGGACGACGGCGCCGTTCTCGATGACCACGAGCCGGTGGGCCAGGACCATCGCGTCGAGCGGATCGTGGGTGACCAGGACGGTCGCGCCGTCGAAGGCGGCCAGGTGGCGGCGGAGTTCGGCGCGGATCTCCAGACGGGTGTGGGCGTCCAGGGCGGCCAGCGGCTCGTCCAGCAGCAGCAGGCGGGGCCGTACGGCCAGGGCGCGGGCGAGGGCGACGCGCTGCGCCTGACCCCCGGACAAGTGTGCGGGCCGGGCGTGGGCATGGTCGGCGAGGCCGACGCGGTCGAGCAGTTCGGCGGCCACGCGGCGGGCGGCGGCCCTGCGCAGACCCTGGCACCGCGGCCCGAATGCGACGTTGTCGAGGGCCGACAGGTGCGGGAACAGCAGGTAGTCCTGGAAGACGACGCCGATCCTGCGGCGTTCCGCCGGCAGCCGGTGCACCTCCGCGCCGTCCAGTTCTACGCGTCCGCCGCTCAGGGGGGTGAGCCCGGCGAGGCCGCGCAGCGCGGTCGTCTTGCCCGCGCCGTTGGGGCCGAGCAGCGCCACCACCTCGCCCGCCGCGGCCCGCAGTTCGACGTCCAGGCGGAAGCCGGGACGTTCGACGACCAGGTGGGAGTCTAGGCTCATGCCGTGCCCGTCCAGCGGTCGCGCAGCCCGGCCAGCACGATCACCGACACCGCGAGCAGCACCAGGCTGAGCACGATGGCGGCGTCCGGGTCGGTCTCCAGCGCCAGGTAGACGGCGAGCGGCATGGTCTGCGTCCGGCCGGGGAAGTTGCCGGCGAAGGTGATGGTCGCGCCGAACTCGCCGAGCGCGCGGGCCCAGCACAGGACGGCTCCCGCGAGCACGCCGGGGGCGACCATGGGCAGGGTCACGCGGTGGAAGACCGTCCATCGGGAGGCGCCCAGGGTCGCGGCGGCCTCCTCGTAGCGCTGGTCGGCCGCGCGCAGCGCCCCCTCCACCGCGATGACGAGGAACGGCATGGCGACGAACGCCTCCGCGAGGACGACTCCCGCCGTGGTGAAGGGCAGGGAGACGCCGAAGGCGTCGTACAGCCACTGCCCGGCGAGCCCGCGGCGGCCGAGCACGAGCAGCAGCGCGACGCCGCCGACGACCGGCGGCAGGACGAGCGGCACGGTCACCAGCGCGCGCAGCACACGCCGTCCCGGCAGGGTCGTACGGGCGAGCAGCCAGGCCAGCGGCACGCCGAGCAGCAGGCAGACGGCGGTCGCGATGGTCGCGGTCACCAGGGAGAGCCGCAGGGCCTCCAGCACCCGCGGTTCGGCCAGCCGTTGCGGCAGGGACTGCCAGGGTGCGCGGGCCAGCAGCCCGGCGAGCGGCAGGACGAGGAAGGCCAGTCCGGCGAGCGCGGGCACCAGCAGCGGCCACGGCATGCGCGCCCGCGGCGTCCGCGCTCGTACGGGCCCGGTCACGGCACCTGGAAACCGGCCGTGGTCAGCACGTCCCTGCCCTCCCGCGACAGCACGAGATCGACGAACTGCCTGGCCAGATCGGCTGCGGGGGCCTCGGTGAGCGCCGCGATCGGATAGTCGTTGACCGCCTGGTTCGCTTCTGGGAAGTCGATGCCCCTGACCTTCCCCCCGGAGGCGATCACATCGGTGCGGTAGACGAGCGCCGCGTCGACCTCGCCGAGCCTGACCTTGGTGAGCGTCGCCTTGGCGTCCTGCTCAAGGGTGACCGGCGTGACCTCGACGCCGGCCGCGTCCAGGGCCTTGACCGCCGCGGCGCCGCACGGCACCTGCTCGGCGCACAGGGCGACCTTGACCTGCGGGCCGGCCAGGTCGCCGAGCGACTCGATCTTGGCGGGGTTGTCCTCGGGCACGGCGATCTGGAGGGTGTTCCTGGCGAACACGGCGGGCGCGGAGGCCAGCCCGGCGTCGGTGACCGTCTTCATCGTGGCCGGGCTCGCGGCGGCGAAGACGTCGGCGGGGGCGCCCTGCGTGATCTGCTGCGCCAGCGTCGCGCTGGAGCCGAAGCTGAAGGTGACCTCCGTCCCCGAATGGGCGCTCTCGAACCGTCTGCCCAGCTCGGTGAACGTCTCTGTGAGGGACGCCGCGGCGAACACCGTCAACGACGCGGGACCCCCGGATCCGGACGCGGGAGCGGCCGTGCCCGGGGAGGAGCCGCACGCCGTCAGGCACGACACCGCGACGAGAACGGCGGCGACGGCGGGGAACAGACGGGTGAGCACCACAGCTCCTTCTACTGACTCGCGACGCGCGCGTGGTCGGGGATCTCGACGACGACGTTGGTGGACTTGACCACGGCCACCGCCATCACCCCCGGCTCGAGACCGAGCTCGTCGGCCGCCTGACGGCTCATCAGCGAGACCACGCGGAACGGCCCCGCGGCGATCTCCACCTGGGCCATCACCGCGTCCCTGATCACCTCGGTCACGATCCCGCGCAGACGGTTGCGCGCCGATGACGCCCCGGTGCGCTCGTCCGCCTCGGTCCGCTCCCGGGCGAACGCGGCCAGGTCGGCCCCGGCGATCAGGCGGTGGCCGTTGTCGTCGCGGTGCGCGGCGAGCCTGCCTCCGTCGACGAGACGCCGTACGGTGTCGGCGCTGACCCCGAGCACCGCGGCGGCCTCGCTGATCCGGAACATCGTCACGGGCACCACCCTAAGCCGCAGCCGCGAATCTGGCGAGCTGGATTCCATCGCGAGTGCATCATCATCTAGCGCTTGATCCTCTCATCTGCGAGCCAGCGCCAGATAGCGCTCATCCGTGTCGTCGATGGCGACCAGGGTCCATCCGGCGCTGTCCAGCAGCGGACGGATGTTGTGCCGGGCCCGTATGTCGTCGGAGGTCAGGGCGCGGCCCCGCCGCGCCGCGAGCACCGCCCGGCCCACGGGATGGAACAGCGCCAGCTTTCCGCCGGGCCGGGTCACCCGGGCCAGCTCCGACAGCAGAGCGACCGGCCGGAGGACATGGGAGATCAGCCCGGACGCCAGCACGCCGTCGGCCACCCCGTCGCGGAGCGGAAGCCGCCCGGCGTCGGCGACCAGCAGCCTGCCGTACTCGCCGCGTCCCCGGTCGCGGGCCGACCGGATCATCTCCGGGGTGACGTCGACGCCCACCACGCGTCCTGCCGTACCGACCGCGTCCCGCAGCAGGGGAAGGGCGCGGGCCGTTCCACAGCCGGCGTCGAGGGCCAGCCCTCCGGCCGGCAGGTCCATCTCGGCGATCGCGGCGGTGAAGGCCGGGCCGTCGTCGGGATACTTCTCCTCCCAGGTGGCCGCCCTCGCGGCGAAGAACTCCCTGGTTTCCCTGAGGGATCGCTGGTTCATGGTCTTCGTCTCCTCTGCGGAAGAGGTGGAGGAACGATTCGACCACGAAGTCCTCCCCCGCACCTGGGCGGCCCGCACCGCTGAGCTCGTACGGACAGGTGGGGCAGGTCGTCCCCATCTGGCCGGTTTCCAGGTGGTGGCCTGACGGCCGCGGAACCCCGCCCCCGGTCTTGATCGTTCAGGGGGCGGCGGACACACCCATCAAGCCTCACAGGGAGAGACACGTGGTCTTCAAGCGGATGCTCGGCGCCTTCGGAGTGGGCGCCCCGTCGGTGGACACCGTACTGGCCGCTTCGCGGGTCCGGCCGGGCGGCGTGCTCACCGGCGAGGTGAGACTGAGCGGCGGCGACTTCGACGCCGAGATCGAAGAGATCACCATCGGCCTCGTCGCCGGAGTGGAGCTCGAGCACGGCGACGGCCAGAGCTCGGGGATCGGGGAGTTCGCCCGCGCCCGCGTGTCGGAGCCGTTCACCCTGCGCGAGGGCGAGAACCGGACCATCCCCTTCCAGATCCCGATGCCGTGGGAGGCGCCGATCAGCGAGATCGCCGGGCAGCACCTGACCGGCATGGCACTCGGCGTACGCACCGAGGTGGCCATCGCCAAGGCCGTCGACAAGGGCGACCTCGACCCCGTCGCCGTCGAGCCGCTCCCCTCCCAGCTGCGCGTCCTTGAGGCGTTCCTCCAGCTCGGCTTCGTCTTCAAGTCGGCCGACCTGGAGGCGGGCCACCTGCACGGCGTACGCCAGGAACTGCCGTTCTACCAGGAGATCGAGTTCTACCCGCCGCCGCGGCAGACCGGTGTGGTCGGGGAGGTGGAGCTCACCTTCGTCGCCGACCCCGTGGGTCTGGAGGTGATCCTGGAGGCCGACAAGCGCGCCGGACACTACTCCGTGGACGCCATCGGCCGTTTCCGCGTCAGCCACGAGGACGCCGTACGCATGGACTGGGCCGGGGAGATCGAGCGCTGGCTGACCGGGCTGGTCCAGTACGGCGACCCGTACGGCGGCCAGGGCGGCCCCGGCGGCTACGGCGGTTACGGGCACGAGGCCCACCATGGGGGCCACTACGGCGACCACTACGGCGACCACTACGGAGGCCACCACGAGCAGCGCAGCGGTCCTGGCTGGGGCGCGGTGGCCGCAGCCGGCGCCGCCGGAGTGGTCGGCGGCCTGGTAGCGGGCGAAATCATCGAAGAGGTCTTCGAGGACGACGAAGACGAGGGCTAGACGACCGGTGGGTTCCGCCCACCGCCTCTCCGGCCCCTGCCGGGACGTCTCGGGTGCGAGGTCCGCCGGACACCCGAGGCGCCCCGCCCGGGCACCGCCGCCCGGTGCGCTGTCCGGTGCGCTGTCCGGGGGAACCTCTCCGCCGGGAAGGCGGAAGGCCGCCCGCGACATTGCCGTCGCTTGAGGTGTCGCCGTCCATAAGCGTGATCGTCGGCGTTGTACCGTGTCAGCGGTCACAACAAGTGACATCCACGCAACTGGAGGTTACGCATGATTACGCGACTGCTCCTGGCCGGCGCTGCCTGCGCCGCCGGACTCGTCGTCATGGCGCCGATCGCCGCCTCGGCCGAGACGGCCGCTCCGCAGCAGGTGGCGACGACCACACAGGCCGGCGCTCCGGCCCACGCCTCCGACTGGGGCCGCGGGTGGGGACGCGGCTGGGGTTACCCTGCGGGTCACCGTTGGGGCGGCGGCTACTGGGGCCGGCCGCTCGGCTACTTCAGCCGTCCGCTGGCCTACTACAGCGCCCCGGTGGTTCTGGTGAACAGCGCGCCCGTCAGCGACTGCGGGGTCGTCGACCCTTACCTCGGCACCGTCGGCACCGTCGGCACCGTCGCCACGGTCGCCACCCCCTGCGGCTGATCCACCGCCACAGGGGCGCCGTGATGCAGCGTCCCTGAGAGTCGCCGGTCAACCCTCGATCGAGCACGCACTCGACGAGGGATTTTAAAACCCCAGGTTGTCAGCAGATTCTGCTGACAACCTGGGGCCAAACCCGGCCGGGATCTCCAGATCTTCGGATACCGTTCGTAGTCATTACGTCTCTCTTCGTGCATGACACGACTTCCCCGGATCCGGAGCACGTGATGAACGGCCAGGACAGACCACGCCCGCACCACCCCAGGAGGCGGGCCCCCTACGGTCCCGCCCGCGCGGCCGGGCCCAAGCCGCCGCCGTACCCGCTCCCTCCTCCCGGACGGCACCGGGGCGCCGACGGCGGCCCTCCCAGCCGGCCCGGCAGCGATTCGAAGCCCACCCCTTCCTCGCCGCCGGGCCGGCATCGCTCCCTACCCCGCCCCAAGCTCATCCGTTCCGTGCTCGTGACCGGGTTGGCGGTCCTGGCCGCCGTGAGCGTCTGGGCGAGCACCGACGCCGCCGGCCCCACGCCGGGCACGCCTCCGCCCGGCGCCGTCGTGGCCACGACGGCTCAGGCTGGAACGTTCCAGCCGATGACCGCTCCGTCGAGCCCCGCCCAGCCCACGGCCGAGGACGACACCCGTTCGAGGCGTGAAGAGAGAACCCGGCCGGCGAAAGCCCGGCGGCGCCACGGCCCCGCACACTCGTCCAGGCGCACCCGGCCCCCCTCCGCGGGCCCCCACCCCCGCCCGGCCGGCGTCTGCCGCCTGCTCCCCCCGCACCGGTGGCCGGCCTGCGGCAGCGCGCCGAAGCGCTGACACCGCCGGTCTCGCCGGCCGGGACCGGCGACCCTGTCGCACCCCGAGGCACCCCGCCAGGCGCGGCATCGGCGTTCCGGGGCTCATTGCGTACGCCGGACGAAGGCGCGGGTGACCGCGGTACCGGCCTCACTCAGGTAGGCGGCGAGCTCCTCCGTGATGAGCGTCTTCTCGACGCCGACCGTGATCTCCTCTGTCGCGAACTCGGCCACCGCGAGCTCGTGGCCGAGATCTCCGCTTCTCCTGACCCGGACGCGGAGCGCCGGCACCGGGCGCGTGTCCTCGACCGGTTGGAGCCGCTGCAGCGTCGCCGTGCCGATCTCGTCCATGGGGATCGTCAGCTCGGGGGCGAACTGTCGCTCATCGACATAGGCGATGATCCGGTTTTCCTCTAGGGCATGGACGATTACCGCGGGACAGCTGTGCAGCAACTTGGTGCGACGGAATTCCACTGATGGTTGCGAGGGCGATGACACGAATCATCCACCATATCCTTTCCGGCAATCACGTCCCCGATCGTTTCGCTGCTCATTGCCAGGAAAGTTTGACGCATCATCCCCACCGAAGGCGACCGCACATCCGGAACATCACCTTTCCTCCCTTTCTGGATCGGCCGGCTCGCTATTGATCGCGTGCATGAGTTGATCGGCCAGCTGGGTGCACTGTTCGCTCGTGTACCCCTTGGGCACGCGGAAGATCAGTCGCTCTCCCCCTGTGCGGACGTCGGCGATGTCCCAGCCGATCCACTGGCTGATGGCCAGCGCCTTGACGCTGTCCGGGTCCATCTCCAGGCCGGCCGCGAGAGCCTCCAGACGCCAGAGGTCAGGCATCCGCGAAACCCGTCCACTCAGCACGTCGGTTATCCATTGGGCGGTGAGGGATTGACCTGTGCTTCCGCTCACCGACCTCAGGGCGAGCGTACGGATGCTCACCCCTCGGTCCGCCACATAGTCGCGGATGCAGTCGCTCAGGGGGGCAGGGGGTTGCTCGGGTGTCACGCGCTGCGACGGCATTCGGTTGTCAGCTCCTCAGATGTTTCTTGCCGCGATGCCCCCCATCATGCCCGCTAGATCCTGACGACATGGAGCAAACCTCGACGGAGGAGGGGATTGCCTCTGTCAACAAGATGCGTCATATAAAGCACTCGCGTTCAAGATTTATTCGCGGGAACCTTCGTTTCACGTGCGGCCGTACGCTCGTGCGGATTAGAGTGCGACCTGCAGTCGAGACGTCAGCAGAATCTGATGATGCAGTTTCCATCGGAGAGGTTCGCTATGGCGGGAAAGCCGCAGATGCACCTTCGGAGTGTGGCGCTCTTGCGCGCCTTGATGGTCGGTCACAGTCGTAGCGTGGCCGATTTCGCTCGCCGGGCGGCACTTACCAGACAGTGCATCGACGGTCTGCTCAAACGAGGCACGTGCCGCCGTACCACGGCGGACGCCATCGCGGCGGCAGCGGGGGTGCGAACCCTCGACCTGTTCAAACCCTCCGTGTCGTCAAAATTCGCTGACACAGAAGAGAGTTCGTGACCCCTTTCCATGTCCCCGGTCGGGGGTCACCCCCTGATCCTCTTCGGAGGCTCTCACGGGGAACCCGGCTCGAATCACCTCGACTGCGGTCCTGCGCGTCCCGCTCGCCGGCACCACATCGCCGGCTGCCGGGGTGCGTGTTCGATCCGAAAGCAGCACATCTCAGGAAAGGAATCGTCATCTTGACGATGAAGAAAGCCCTCCTCACGGGGGCACTCGCCACCGCTTCCTTGATCACCCCAGCGGTGCTGGCCACCCAAGCCGCGAACGCGGCGAGCACGGCGTCGCAGGCGACGAGCACCATCTCCCGCCCGGGCGACAACATCAGGCGAGGACCGGATCCGCGCGCGGACATCCGCGTCCACCACTTCGTCCTGAAGGGCAAGACCTACGTCCTCCCCAGCTGCCAGTACGTCGTGAACGGCGGGATCTACGTCTCGCCGTCCTGCGGCGCCGGCCTGACCCGGCCGGTCTACATCCAGGCCGGCCGCACCCTCGCCCTGCCGGGCGAGTGGTGCGACCAGGTCGTCAGCGGCCTGCCCGGCCGCTGGTACGGTCTGCCCGGCTACCAGCTCGGCACCGGCGTCCACGAGTACGTCGTGGGCACCCGCACCTACGTGCTCCCCAGCTGCCAGTACGTCGTCAACGGCGGGGTCTACGTCTCGCCGTCCTGCGGGGCCGGCCTCACCACGCCGGTCTACATCCTCAACGGGCGCCGCTACCCCCTCCCCGGCAGCTGGTGCGACCAGTCCGTGGGGCTGCCGGGCCGCTGGTACGGCCTCCCCGGACGCGGCTTCGGTAACCCGGGCCACAACTGGGGCGGCAGCCACTGGGGCGGCCGTTGGGGCGGCGGCCTTCCCAGTCGCGGGCCCGGCGGTCCGAGGGGTGGTTCCTGGGGCGGCCACGGGGGCCCGGGCCAGGGCTTCCCCGGCGGCAACCACGGCGGTCCGGGTCAGGGCGGTCCCGGCGGCGGCAACCACGGCGGTCCGGGTCAGGGCGGCCCCGGCGGTCCGGGCACTCCGGGTCAGGGCGGCCCCGGCGGTCCGGGCACTCCGGGTCAGGGCGGCCCCGGCGGCGGACGCGGTCCGGGCCAGGGCGGCCCCGCGGGCCCCGGCGGCACCGGTGCTGCCGGCCACAGCGTCGCCGCGGGCGCCAGCTGGGGTGGCCCCAGCGGCCCCGGCGGCTGGCACCGCCGCTAACCGCTCGCCCTGACGTCGCCGGCGCGGTGAACGGACTCCCACCGCGCCGGCGACGGCAGCACCACGAAGCTCTCGGCGGATGCGCGCCATCCCCGAGAACGACGAGGGGCGTGGGGGTAGCTAGTGGACGTCCCTCGTCCAATCCGCGGCGTAGCCGCCGTCCGGGACACCGGATGGTCGTTTCCATCCACACCCCGCCACCTGGGGCAGGGGCGGGGTGGAAACACGCCGCAAGAGAGCGGCTGCGACCGGCATCGTCGCAGCCGCTCTCCTTTGTTCCGTCTCACCTCGGTCCGTCTCCCCCCGTGCCCTTCTCCCCGGCTCCGTCTCTCACCTGCGTGTTCTCCCCCGTATCTGACTCACCTGTGGACCGTACCCGCGGCCCGTTCCGCCACCTCCGCCACGCGGCGGCCTGACGACCGGCGGCCGAGCCTCCCGCCCGGGGACGAATCCCCGTACGGCCTGCGACGAAGGGAAGCCCCCGATGACTCTCGACTGGTGCGTCGAGGTGGCGCTGCTGAGCCTGCTCACCTTCTCGGCCTGGCCTCCACCCCGTGCCGGCCTGGTCCGGCGGCAGCCGCGCCTGCTCAGCGACGTCGCCGAGGCCGAGTTCGACCGGCACACGCGCCTGTACGTGCTGACGCACGTCCGCGCGGGAGGCCCCACCACCACCACACCGCTCGTCGCCACCTGGGACCAGGTCACGGCGTACGCCGCGCACTGCTCCACCGAGGCCGACACCCTCTATGTGTGCGTGCTGCACGGCCTGCGGAAGTGGTACTGGCAGTGCGGCCTGACGATCGACGCCCCGGTCGACCTGACCGGGGGCGCACGGCCAGGGAGCAGGCCGCACGCGAAGCCTTACGAGTGCCTGCACAAGATCGACGCGGTGCTCGAGGCGCTGGAGGACCGGCGTGCCCCCCAGGCCTGCCGGTTCCGCCGGCGCCCCAGACCCATCGGATGACGGACGCGCCGCCGCAGCCGTCGCCTCACGCGCCTCTCGCGTGGCCTTCCGTCAGGCGTCGAGCAGCGCGGCGACCGCGCCGGTCGTCGCCGGGTGCCGGGCGAGCAGGGCCGCCACCTCGCCGGTCCTCTGCCCGGTGCTCCCCCACTCCTCCGTACAGCCGAGCAGTGCCGCGACGGCGTCGCACGCCCCCGGATGGCGGGCCAGCAGCGCGGACACCGGCCCGCTCGGCGCGGGCACCGCGCGAGCCTCACGAGGCGGCGCGGCAGGCCGTTCCCACGGCGGGGTCCAGGCGTCCAGCTCGGCCAGAGTGCCGGGGAAGGTCCGTCCGGCCTCCCGGACGAGCACGGGGACCAGCTCCGGCGCGTGCTGCCGCAACGTGCGGATCAACATCGGCAGCCACGGCAGCAGGACGGGGTCGGGCAGCCGCGCGAACGCCTTCGACAGCGCCTCCACCACGAACGGCGCGAGACCCGGCACGGGTTCGAGCGCCTGGACGAAGCCGCTCACGTAGAGCGGGTACGCCGGCACGACGAGCGGGTTGGCCAGCAGCTCGTCACACCGGACGCGCAGCTCGTCCCTGGTCACCAGGCCGAGTTGCGTCTGCGCCGCCCACAGCAGTGCGACCTTGGCCGGCTCACCGGGATGCGACTGCCGTACGGCCAGTTCGAGCTGGGCCCGGTCGCAGCCGAGCGAGAGCGCGAGGCTCTCCAGCGTGAACAGGAAGCCGAGCATGGCCCCGACCTGGCGCACGCCGGTGTCCTCCCCGGCGAAGGCGCTGGGCAGCAGCGTGCAGTAGTGCGCGTAGCCGGCCGTGACGAAGGCCTCGCACCAGGCGGGCAGCGCCGGCTCGCTCGCGCGGTAGTAGGTCAGCAGCCGCCTGATCCGGCGCAGCACCTCGGGAGCGTCGTCGACGGTGCGTTCGGCGGCCAGCAACTCGACGGCGCGGGCGCCGAGCTCGCCCGGCAGGCGGCGGCCGCCCACATGGAGGATGGCGTCCTCGACGGCCGCTAGCGCCGCCCCGGCCGTGGCCTGGGGGTCCCACGCCATGCGGCGCAGCCGCTGCTCAAGCACCTGCTCGACCGTGACGCCCTCGTAGCCCAGCTCGACGATCTCCCGCTGGTGCCGGCCGAGCGCCACGTCCCAGCTCTCCTGGATCGGCCGCTCGCCGAGGCGGCGCTCCCCCATGATCGGCCGGAGCGCGCCGTCGGGCAGCAGGTAGCGCAGCGTCCACAGCAGGTCGGAGCACGGCTCAAGCTCCGGGTCGGCCCTGAGATCGAGCAGCACCCGCTGCTGGGTGCGCCTCGTCAGGTCCAGCCCGAGGGGCTCCAGCCGGTCGTACACGTCGCGAGCCAGCGGGGGCAGCGCCTCGTAACCGACCATCCCGATCTTGTCGCCGCCGAGCAGGATCTCGCAGAGGCGCCGGACGTCCCGGCGGCCAGGCACGACGTCCTTCTCGATGCAGGTGACGGCGGCGTCGGCGAAGTCGTACGGCGTGGGCCTGGCCCTGCCGCGCACCCCGGCGAGCAGGATCGACGTCTCGAACACCGAGATGGCGTCGGCCGTGCTGGCCAGGTAGCCGTTGCGGCGGGCCAGTCGCACGATGTCGACGCACCATCCGCGTAGTTCGTCCTCGTCCAGGCCGTCGAGCGCGGGCGGGGTGGCGAGGAATCCCGACAGCCGGTCGGCCGCAGGCTCGGCCGCGACGGGCGGCTTGGCCTTCAGGGCCTGCCTGCCGCGGCCGGTCCGCTGCCCCTCCAGCCGGTACGGCGTGACGCCTCCGCGCCTGACGGCCTTGGCCCAGGTGGCGGCGGCGATGGACACCGAGCCCTGGGCCAGGCCGAACTGCGCCTCGATCGCCGAGTGGCTGGAGGGGATCAGCCCGTAGAGCCACCGGGTGCCCGTGCGCGGAGCGATGGCGTACGGCGGCGCCTCGGACCGCAGGCCGAACTCCGCGACGGTGCTGACGGCGTGGAAGGCTCCGCAGACGTACAGGCAGTCGGCGGGGTCCGCGCCCGACTCCGCGAGGTGCTCGCGGATGCGCGTCCACATGTGGCGCTCGCGTTCCTCGTCCACCGTCAGGTGGGCGTCCCCGTCGGGGCGGAGCCGCCGGAACAGGCTGCCGATCAGCGCCATCGCCTGGCGGTAGGTGTCGTGGTCGGCCCCGGTCAGCGGCTGTTCCACGTACTGGTCCCACCACTCCGACCAGTGCCGCACCTTGCCGTGGTGCAGCAGGTGCTTCTCCAGTTCTGCGAAGCGCGGCCGCAGGTCGCCGATCTCGACGCCGACCGCGTCGCCATGCAGCGCCGCGTCGTCACTGTGCGGGGCCGCCTCGTCGCCCTGGCCGGCCTGCTCCTGCGGAGACGGGTCGTCCGTCTCCTGGGGCAGCCACTGGAAGACGTGGTCCACCGAGCGGTCGACCAGCACGATCTCGACGCCGGGGGTGTCGAGCGCGTACGCGATCGCCTGGTACTCGGCCGACGCCTCCGTGACCGGCGCGATCACGCTGAGCGGCCCGGCTCCGGCCGGGAACCCGTCCAGCGCGGTGGCGAACGCCTGCAGCGCCACCGGCAGTTTGCAGTTGCGCAGTTCGTCGAGGAGCGGGCGCAGGTCCTCGCACAGCTCCAGGTAGACGACCTTGGGCCGCTTGTCGCGCAGCCGCCGGGTCATGGCCAGTGCGGAGGCGGGCGAGTGGTGGCAGACCGGGAAGATCTCCAGTTCCTCGCGGAGCATGCGGTCGACGTCGCCGACCATGCCGGTCAGGATGCCGGCGAGGGCGTCCCCTCCTCCGGAGAACGCCTCGGCGGCGTTGAGAAGCTGCCCGCGCAGGGCGTCGAAGGGGCTCATGACAGCGTCGAGATCGCCTGACGGCCGCCGTCGAGGAAGCGTGTCCACTCGCCTCCGTCGTTCCTGCTGCGTGGTTCGACCACCCCGTGCCAGTACTTGTTGAGGATGGCGAGGTCCTCGGGGGCACGCCTGGCCAGGGAGCCGACCAGCGCGCCGGCCAGCGTCTCGGCGCGCAGCGTGCGGTCGCCGAAGAAGTTGCTGTGCAGGATGGCGTCCTCCAGCACGCCGATCTGCTCGGCGGTGGACAGGGCCGACTCCAGCTTCTCGTCCTCGCTCGTCGCGGAGGCCGCCGCGGCGCGCAGGTCGGCGAAGCTCTGCAGCAGGATGTCCAGCAGCGCGGGCGGCACGTCCAGTTCGATGCGGTGGCGGCGCAGCAGTTCCGTGGTGCGGAAGCGGACGATCTCCGCCTCGCTGGCCTTGCTCGTCACCACCGGGATGCGGACGAAGTTGAACCGCCGCTTCAGCGCGGAGGACAGGTCGTTGACGCCCCGGTCGCGGCTGTTGGCGGTGGCGATGATCGAGAACCCGGGCCTGGCGAACACCGTGTTGTCGGTGTCCAGCTCGGGAATGGAGACGTACTTCTCCGAGAGGATCGAGATCAGCGCGTCCTGCACGTCGCTGGTGGCGCGGGTCAGCTCCTCGAACCGGCCGATCATGCCCTGCTCCATCGCCGTCATGATCGGTGAGGGGATCATCGACTCGCGGGACTGGCCCTTGGCGATCACCATCGAGACGTTCCACGAATACTTGATGTGGTCCTCGGTGGTGCCCGCCGTTCCCTGCACGACCAGGGTGGAGTTTCGGCAGATGGCGGCGGACAGCAGTTCGGCCAGCCAGCTCTTGCCGGTGCCCGGGTCGCCGATCAGCAGCAGGCCGCGGTCGGAGGCGAGCGTCACGATGCTGCGCTCGACGAAGCTCCGGTCGCCGAACCACTTCTGCGAGATCTCGCGGTCCAGTCCGTCGGACCGCTCGCTGCCCAGCACGAACAGCCGGACCATCCGGGGGCTGAGCCGCCAGGAGAACGGCTTGGGGCCGTCGTCGATCGACTCCAGCCAGTCGAGCTCCTCGGCGAACTTCACCTCGGCGGGCGCGCGGAGCATCTCGTTGGTCATGTGGGGGTCTCCTAGGCGAGGAAGTTCTTCAGTTCGAACACGAGCTTGCGAATGTGGCCGGAGATGACGGGCGTGCCGAGGTCCTTGAGCTTCTGCCGGAACCACGGGTTCACGCTCTGGTGACCCGAGCTGTTCACCGAGCCGACCGGGATGAACTTGACCCCGGAGCGGTGCACCGCCTGGATGGCGTCGAAGAGCGGCTGCGACCGGTCGAACTCGTAGAAGTCCGAGATCCACACCATCACCGTGTTGCGCGGGTCGGCGATCTTCGGCTGGGCCATGGCCATCGCGACGGGGCCGTCGTTGCCACCGCCCAGGTTGGTGCGCAGCAGCACCTCGAACGGGTCGTGCACCCACGGCGTGAGATCGAGCGCCCTCGTGTCGTACGCGATCAGGTGGACGTCCACCTTGGGCAGCCCTGCGAAGATCGACGCGAGGATCGTGCAGTTGACCATGGAGTCGACCATCGACCCCGACTGGTCGACCACGACGATCAGCCGGGCCGGGGTGGTCCGGCGGGCGGTGTGCCGGTAGTAGAGCCGGTCGACGTAGAGCCGCTGGTCCTCGGGGCTGTAGTTGGTGAGGTTCTTCCAGATCGTCCGGTCGAGATCCAGGTTGCGGAACACCCGCTTGGGCGGCACCGACCTGTCGATCGTGCCCGCGCCGGCCTTCTCGACCTGGGTGCGCAGCACCTCCGCGACCTCGTCGACGAACCTGCGGATCAGCGCCTTGGCGTTGGCGAGCGCCACCCCCGAGAGGTTGGCCTTGTCGCGCAGCAACTGCTCGACCAGCGACATGCTGGGCGTGAGCCGCCTCGCCAGGGCCGGGTCCGCCAGCACCTCGCGCAGGCGCATGCGGCTGACCAGCCCGGCCTCGATGTCGGCCAGCACCTTGGCCAGGTCGCCGCTCAGTCCCGCGTCGATCTCACGGCCGGTCCCGCCGCCGGGACCCTGCCCGGACCCGGCCGCAGGTCCGGCATCCGGCCCGGTCCCGGCCGCCGCGCCGGACGCGCCGCCCGGCTCTCCGGCATCCGTTCCCAGGCCCGCGCCCGCTCCCGGTCCTGGCACCGGCCCCGCGCACAGGGCGCGCTTGAGCCAGGCGGCGTCCTGCTGCCAGGTGGCGAGCTGGGTGGCGCTGACGTCGCCCGCACCGGTGGCGAAGACGTTGAGCAGCAGCTTCGAGACCAGCGCCGCCCTGCGGACCTCACCGCCCTCCGCGTGCTCCATCGGCGCGCGCAGGCTCTCGAACTCGGCGGCGAGTTCGGGGAAGCGCTGCACCAGCGAGTCGACAGACACGGCCGGGTCGAGCAGCCCTGCGGGCAGGCCAAGGTCGCCGACGACCGCGACGCTCGCGGTCTCCAGAGCGGGCTGCTCCTCGTGGTCGAACAAGCGGGCCAGCAGCCGCCAGTAGAGCAGCTGACGCCGGTTCCTGTCGGCGTTCGCCCGGCCGTCCCCCGCCGTGGAGACGACCGGTGACACGGACCCGTGGGCGTTTGTGGAGATGTCGTCGCTCATCGTCTCAGCAACCGCCCCGCTCGCTCCCGCAGCACGGCCACCGCGTCCGCGGCCCTGGCCTCGGCCTTGGCCGCCTTGGGGTCGGTGGGGCCGAGCGCCCAGTCGCCGGTGGCGACGACCATGGCCTCCCGCTTGACCTTCGTCCGCACGGCCAGCGGTTGCAGCGTCCAGTGGCCGCCGTCCCACCGGACCAGCCCCACGCACGCCGACGAGGCCGCCACCAGCCTGGGCGTGAGCGGGCCGCAGTCGGGCAGCCGTTCCGTGTCCACGGCGACGACCGTTCCGCCGAGGTCGAAGGAGCCGTCCTTGGTGACCTTGTAGCCCTCCACGAGCACGGGTTCCGCGATCCGCACCGGCGCCCGTTCGAGGGGCGGCACCGCAGGGGCGAGCACCCCTGGCAGGCACAGCCGGGCCGTGGCCAGCGGGTCCGCCGACTCGCCCAGGGCCGCGCGGTCGTCGTCCCAGACGAGGTCGCCGCTGTCGAGCAGGGGCAGGTCCGTGATCTCGACGCTGCGGCTTCCCGCCAGCGCCGCCAGCAGCACCTTGTGGCGCCACGGCAGCTTCCACAGCGAGGGCCCGGCGATCGTGTCGACCTTGGCCACCGTGACGGAGGTGCGCACCAGCCGGGACCGGCCGCCGTCGGCGGGCTCCAGGACGGCGTGCACCTGGAACTGGACGGCGGTGCCGTGCTCGTGGACGTCGACGCCGAGCAGCAGCAGCCGTCCCGACACCGTGGCGGCGGGGGCGGGCTCATCGGTCAGGACGCCGTCCTGCGACAGCAGCACGGCCCGGGCCCACAGGTCGGCCCAGCGCCGTACAGGCAGGTGCTCCGCCGAGCCGATCGGGCAGGACGCGCGCAGTTCGGCGGCGAAACCGTCCAGCAGCACCGCGAGCCTGCGCAGCGCCGGAGTGCCGAGCAGCGCCCCGATGACCTGGTCCGCCGTGGAGACGAGGTCGTGGTCTACGCCGCGCCAGCCGGTGATGGCCAGCTCGCGCAGCCACGACCGGACCCCGTCGAGCGCGGCTACGGCCGGCTCGGCGGCGGAACCGCCGGACGTCGACGGCCACTCCGCGCGCTCCCGCCCCAGGGCGGCGTCCAGGCCGCCGAGCAGGGCGTCGTGCACCGCGCCTGACAACGCGATCCGGCCGCCCGCCAGGGCCGTGAGATGCTCCTGGGCGATCGATCCGGACACGACCGCGCCGGCGGCCTCCGCCAGCCGGCCGCCGAGGGGAGTCGCGGCGAACGCCGCGGCCAGCGCGGCCACCGCGTCCGCGCGTTCGTCGGCGAGCCGGGCGAGGCCGTGCACCAGGGCGTCGTCGAATCCGTCCAGCAGGGCGAGCGCCTCCCCGGTCCCCTCGCCGGAGCCGCCCGGGCCGCCCGCGTCGCCGAGCAGGGCGGCGGCCTGTACGGCGAGCATCAGCGCACCGCCCCGGTGGCGGGGAACCAGTGCAGCTCCGGGATGGGCAGGGTGGTGTCTGGCACCTCCAGGTAGGCCAGGTGACGCAGGAACCGGCTGAACACGACCGCGGCGGGGGCGGGCTCGTGGACGCCGTGCAGGCAGTCGGCCAGCTCCGCACCCTCGGGGACCTCGGCCCGCAGATAGCGGGCCACGCGGCCGGTGCCGTACTGCACGACGGCCTCGGCGACCAGGGCCCGCAGGTGCTTGCACGGCGAGCCGTACAGGCCGCCGCAGGGGCGGTTGTTGTTGGTGCTGCAGTTGTAGTTGTGGGTGCCGGCGGCGATGGAGGACACGTAGACCCGTTCGATGTCCGAGCCGCTCGACACCACACCCTGCAGCCGGCCGTCCGCCAACTCGACGAAGGGGACCTTCGCCAGCTTGCGCGGCTGGACCGGCGGCACTACCCGCAGCCTGCTGTTTCGCGCCCAGACGAGCGCGCCGTCGGGGGAACGGTCTGTCATGATCCGGAACGTATCCGAGCCGTCCGACAAAACCGTACGCCCACGGCGCGAGCCCTGATCAGGCGAGCGGAATGCCCGCGCCGTGTTCCGACTCGGGGCGCGGGCCGCGGATGCGCCGCTCGCTCTCCTCGATCGGCACGTCGTTGATGCTCGCCTCCCTGCGGCTCATCAGGCCCTCCGCGGTGAACTCCCACAGCTCGTTGCCGTAGCTGCGCCACCAGCGGCCTTCCGCGTCGTGCCACTCGTACTGGAACCGCACGGCGATGCGGTCGCCGCCGAACGTCCACAGGTCCTTGCGCAGGGCGTAGTCCCGCTCGCGCTCCCACTTGCGGCGCAGGAAGGCGACGATCTCCGCACGTCCGGTCACGAACTCCGACCGGTTGCGCCACACCGAGTCCTCCGTGTACGCGAGCGCGACGCGTTCAGGGTCTCTGCTGTTCCAGGCGTCCTCGGCGGCCTGCACCTTCTGCCTGGCGGTCTCCTCGGTGAACGGCGGAAGCGGCGGGCGTGTGCTCATGGTGGGTTACCTCCCGTACGACAACGAGAACGATCGTTCTCTCGACGTATTGTAGAGAACGATCGTTTTCCTTGGCGAGGAGGGGATGGTGGACGGAATCCGGCGCGGCCGGATGGACGCGGACGAGGCGCGCCGCCGCGTCCTCGACGCCGCCGAGCGCCTGTTCTACGCGCGCGGCATCCAGGCCGTGGGCATGGACGAGGTCCGGGACGCGGCCGGGGTCTCGCTCAAGCGGCTCTACCAGTGCTACGCCTCCAAGGACGCGCTGGTGGGGGCGTATCTGGAACATCGAGACCTGCGGTGGAACGCGGCCCTGGCCGATCACGTCGGCCGTGTCGCCGATCCCCGCGAGCGCGTGCTCGCCGTCTTCGAATTCCTGTCCGAGTGGTTCCGCACGGCCGACTTCCGCGGCTGCGCCTTCATCAACGCCTTCGGTGAGCTCGGCCCCGCGTCGCCGCCCGTCGCGGCGGCGGCACGGGGGCACAAGGGCGCGCTGCGGGCCCGGCTCCGCGCGCTCGCCGCCGAGGCGGGCGCGGCCGACCCCGACCTGCTCGCGGACCAGCTCCTGCTGCTGACGGAGGGTGCCATCGTCGCCGCCGCCATGGGCACGGCCGACCGCCCGGCGGAGCGCGCCAGGTCGGCCGCGAAGGCGCTGCTCGACGCCGCGACCATGTCCGATCAGCCCCTCAGCGCGCGCCGGCCCGGCTGAGGGCCCCGCAGGTCCCGGAAGACGACGGGGAGGCGTCGCCGGTGCCGCCTGCGGTCACGTCCGGCTCTCAGGTCGCCTCGCCTCCGGCCCGCCTGCGGGAAGACCCGGGAAGCGGGCGGATCGGGGTCGGGCCCGGCCCGTGGGAGACGGATGGTGAAGACGGCTCCGGCGCCAGGCCGCCCGTCGATCTCGATCTCGCCGCCGTGCGCGTCCATCACCTCGCTCACGAGAGCCAGACCGATGCCCAGACCTCCGGCGTGGGGCGCGCCGACATGTCTGGTCAGCAGGCGGTCGCCGTCACGCGGGTCCAGGCCCGTGCCGTCGTCCCGCACGCCGAGCCGGATGGTCTCCGGCTCCGAGCGCACGGTCACCCAGATGTGGCCACCGGCGGGAGTGTGGCGGAGCGCGTTGTCGAGCAGCGCGGAGATCACCCGGCGCAGCGCGGACGGCGCTCCGTACACGACGTGATCGCCAGGATCCCGGCGCAGGGCGATCGTCACCCCCTGCTGCCCGGCCCGGGCCGCCTCGGCGTCGGCCGACTCCTCGGCGAGCGCGGCCAGGTCCACCGGCCGGAACGACCGCCGTCGCTGCCTGAGCTCGTTCGACAGCAACAGGTCCTCGATCACCTCGCCCAGTTGCCCGATGCCGGTGGCGAGCCGGTCGACGTCGCTCACGGCGACGAGAGGATCGGCCTCCCGCCGCATGCGCCGGGCGGTGAGCTGCGCGCGGACGTGCAGGCGGGCCAGCGGACTGCGCAGTTCGTGGCTGACGTCGGCGGTGAACCTGCGCTGCCGGTCGAGTGCCTCGCCCAGCGGCTCGATCGCCCTGCGGGCGAGGACCTCGCCGATCAGGAACGCCGCGAGCAGGGCCGCCACCTCGGCCGCGCAGAGCGTGCGCAGCAGGCGCTCCCGTTCCCTGAGGGGGAAGTACAGGTCCATCGCCGCCTGCGTGGGCATGTCCCCGCGCCACTGCGTACGGACCAGGTACGTCTGGCCGCCGGCCTCCACGACGTCGACCCGGGTGCGTCTGTCGGCGGCGACCAGGTCGAGGGTCTCGCGCACCGGAAGGCCCTCAGGCGCCCCCAGGGTGCCCCGCACCGTGCCCGCCCGGAGTTCGAACAGCCAGACGCAGGGCGGCGGGTGGTCCATCGGCGCCGACACCGCGGCCACGGCCAGGTCGCGCTGGGCGGTGGCGTTCTGCTGGTCGACCACGAGGCCGTAGACCAGCGCACCCAGCAGGGCGATCGCGAGCGAGAACACGGCCGCCACCTGGGCGGTGATCCGGCGGCGGGCGTGGGCCAGCAGGCGCCGCTCCGGATCGAAGGCCCGTGTCTCCGTCACAGCTCACCCAACCGGTATCCCACGCCCCGCACGGTGCGTACGACGCCGGGCCCCAGCTTGTTGCGCAGGTAGTAGACGTAGGTGTCGACGATGGCCTCGGTCCTGGCTCCGTCGAAGACGCGCTGCCGCAGCGACGCCCGCGTGTGCACCTGCCTGGGCCTGGCCGCCAGCGCGTGCAGCAGCCGGGACTCCCGCCCCGACAGCGTCACCTGCTCGCCGGACGGCAGCCGTACGGTGGAGGACGCGGAGTCGAGCCAGCCATCGCCGAGCGGCAGCAGCGCGGCCTGGTCCAGGTTCCTGCGGTGCAGGGCACGAACCCTGGCCAGCAGTTCGTCGATCTCGAACGGCTTGACCAGGTAGTCCTCGGCGCCCGCGTCGAGTCCCGCGACCCGGTCGGCGAGGTCGCCGAAGGCGGTGAGCATCAGCACCGGCACGGCGACCGCCTGCCTGCGCAGCCGCCGCAGCAGGTCGAGCCCGTCGACCACGGGCAGCCCGCGATCGATGATCAACGCGTCGTATCGGCGGCTCAGCGCCAGGTGCAGGCCACGCTGGCCCTCCAGTGCCCGCTCGACCGTGTATCCCTGGTCGACGAACACCTCGGCCAGCATGTCTCCCAGCTCGCGGTCGTCCTCCACGAGCAGCAGGCGCAGTGAGCGCGGTTCGGATGTCCCCGGTATCCGTGCCACCGGCCAACCGTGGCACCGCGCCGGGGAGATTTCCAGAGACCGGTACGCCGCCCCCGGGAACCTCCCCGTGTTCTGCGGGTTTTCGAACGCACGGATGAAACTAGTTGAAACTGGAATCGCTGGCGGCGGTCACGGGGGTCGCCGCGGGCTCCGCGCGTGCCACGCCGGCCCGCTCGTGACGCTCCGGCAGCGCGAGTTTGTACAGCGGCATGGCCGCCGCGGTGGTGATCACGGCCACGAGGACGAGAATCGCGAAGAGCTCCTGCGTGATCATGCCCTGCGCCAGGCCGATGTTGATGAAGATGAGGATCATCAGCCCGCGGGCGTTCATCATCGCGCCCATGGCCCAGGATTCTCGCCAGCCGAACCCGAGGCCCCGCGTCACCAGCGCGCAGCCGAAGTACTTCCCGCAGAAGGCCACGCCCAGGATCAGCGCGAACGCCATGAGCGTGGAGCCGCCGGCGATGCCTTCGAGGTGGGTGTTCAGCCCGGAGAACGCGAAGAAGACGGGGAGCAGGAGGGTCGATACGACATCCATCATCTTGGCGTGCAGGGCGGCGCGGAACTCCGGCTGACGCGGCATGGCCAGCCCCGCGAGGAAGCCGCCGAACACCGAGTAGACGCCGATCGCGTCGGTGATCCACCCGGCCACGAGCGGCACCAGGACGACCACGTACACGGCGCCGCTGCCGAGGGTCCCGGTCCGCGCGACGCGGCGGCCCAGGGGGCGAAGCAGCGGAGCCACCACCCCGAGCATCACCACCGCGAACCCCGCGGCGAGTGCGATGGTGCGCAGGGTGTCGCCGGCACCCCCGCCCAGGTGCACCGCCGACAGCGCCGCGAGCAGGCACCAGGCCACGGCGTCGTCGAGGGAGGCGGCCAGCAGGGCGACCCTGCCGATCCGGGTGTGCTGCAGCCCGCGTTCGTACAGGATCCTGGCGAGCATGGGGAACGCGGTCAGCGACAGCGCGCCCCCGAGGAACAGGGCGAACTCCACCCGGCCGACGTCGGGGCGGGAGAGGCGCTCCCACAGGACGAGACCGGCGGCGCCGCCGAGGAGCAGCGGCGAGAGGATCCCCGACGTCGCCAGCACGCTCGCCTTGCGCAGTTCGCCCGGCGCCCGGGCGTCGTGGTCGATCCCCGCCCCGACGAGGAACATGTAGAGCGTCAGGCCCAGGGTGCTCAGCACGTACAGGACCGGCCTGACGTCGGCGGGGAACAGGGCCGCCTGCGCCTCGGGGAACAGCGCGCCGAGCAGCGTCGGGCCGAGCAGCACGCCGGCGACCATCTCGCCGACGACGCGCGGCTGCATCACGAGGAGCGCGAGCCGGCCGCACAGCGCCGCGGCCAGCAGGATGACGGCCAGAGCCGGCAGAACCTTGAGGACCAGAGTCAGGTTGGGGTCGGCGGCCTGCGCCGCGGCCGAGACGGAAACGGGGACAGAAGCAGGGAGAAGAGCCGGAACGGGCACGGCTGCGCCTCCGTTCGAGGTCGGGGAATCCGGGAACGGCCTACGCGCCCTTGGGGCGGGCGTCGCCGCTGAAGTGGCGCTCGCACAGCCGCAGCCGGCGCGCGTCCCACACCATGTACGTACCGAGAACGAGTTGCACGAAGCTGAGCCAGACGGCCTCCCATCCGTCCCTGAGCCGCATGGACAGCAGTGTCAGGCGCCGTCCGGGACCGCGCCGCGCGCCCACCGGGGTGAGGAGACACGGCCCCCGGTTGGGCATCGACCGGGTGTGCGCCACGGTGGATTCGAGCTCGTACGCCCGCAGGACCTCCCGCACCGCGACCCGCATGGCGAGCGGCGCGAGCCGCCACGCCGGGCAGGGTCGGTTGGCCGGCATGCCGAACGGGATGTGGTTGAGCTCTCTGACCGGGGCGTGCCCGGGGGCGAAGCGTTCGGGATCGAAGCGGTCGGGATCGGGGAAGCCCGCCCGGTGGAACGCGGGGTAGTCGAAGCACAGCACGGAGCCGGCCGGGATGGCGGTCCCCTCGCCGAGGGGGATGTCGCCCTTGGTGACGCGATGGGCGATGCCGAAGAGGGGGTAGAGCCGCAGCGTCTCCGAGATCACCTGGTCGAGGTAGCGGTCGTCGCCGTCCCGCACCCTGGCCTGTACGTCCGGGTGCTTGGCCAGGGCGAGCAGCACGTGCGCCGTCGCCTCGGACATCTGCACGACCGCGGTGGTGTAGAAGGCCCCGTGGAGATAGAGCGCCTGCTCCCTGGGCGTCAGGCCCGCGGGGAGCTCGTGCCTCACCCTGGGCAACGACTCGAGGAGATAGGCGGTCAGCCGGTCGCGCCGGTCCATGTGCCGCAGGCCGCAGCACTTGAGCGCGGTCGAGACGTCGTCGGCGTTGCCGACGATGAGGTCGCGGGCGTGCGGCGGGCACCGCTCGCCGAAGACGAGTTCGTAGGAGAACTCGGCCCAGGCCGGCATGATCAGGTCACGCAGCCGGACCACTCCGCGCCTGCCCTCCAGGGCCCGGCCGACGCACCGGCGGGTGAGCTCCTCCACCTGTTCCTTCGGCAGGGAGAGGATGCGGCGAGTGGCCAGGGCGACGGCGTCGTACCGCTCCCCCGGCTCCAGGTGCTCCTGGTGCATCTCGGGCCCCGGCGACAGCCAGTACCAGAACAGGTCGGAAAGGACGGCGCCCTCGCTCCGGCCGGAGGCCGCCGGGTGGGAGTAGACCTCCCTGAACCGGTCCACGCCGACCACGTCGCCGGGGACCGCGATGCTCTCCTCACCGTTGATCCTGGTGAACACCCATCCGCGCAGGGCGATGACCCGCCCGGGAAGCCACCGGGGCAGGCTGATCACAACGGCGGCCACGGCCGCCCACACCACCTTCAGCATGGCCGCACCAGCCCCGGCTCCAGGTCGCCCAGCGAGGCGAGGCCGCACAGGGTGAGCGTGTGCTCGATCTCGTCCCGCAGCAGGCCGAGCACGCGGGCCACGCCGCACTCGCCGCCCGCCGCCAGGCCCCAGACGACCGGGCGGCCGACCGCGACGGCGGACGCGCCGAGCGCCAGCGCCTTGACCACGTCGGTGCCCCGCCTGATCCCTCCGTCCACCAGCACCGGTACGGCCCCGCCGACGGCGGCCACGATCTCCGGCAGCAGGTCGACGGCGGCGGGAACGGTGTCGAGCTGGCGTCCGCCGTGGTTGGAGACGTACAGCGCCGACACGCCGTGGTCCAGGGCGAGGCGCGCGTCGGCGGGATGCGTGACGCCCTTCAGCACGATCGGCAGCCTCGTCATCCGCCGCAGCAGGTCGACGTGCTCCCAGGAGATCGCGGGCGACATCACGATCGGCCGCGCCTGCTCGTGGTCGCCGTCGCGCATGTTCTCGCAGCACAGGCCGTCGGGCAGGTCGTCGAAGCCGTGGCGGACGTCCCTGTACCGGCGTCCGTGGGCGGGAGAGTCCACAGTGACGACCAGCGCCGTGCACCCGGCCGCCTCGGCCCGCCGGACGATCGCCTCGGTGAAGGCCATGTCGGGCTGGATGTAGAGCTGGAACCACAGGGTGGCGCCCGGCGCGGCGGCCGCGACGTCCTCGACGGCGACCGTGGCGGCCATGCTCACGATCATGATGGTCTGCGCGGCCGCCGCCGCGCGGGCCGTGGCCTTCTCACCCTCGGGGTCGGCGAGCCGGTGGAAGGCGGTCGGCGCGACCAGCACCGGCATCGCCACGCGACTGCCGAGCAGGGTGACCCCGATCCGCGGGCTCCCCGCGCCGCACAGGACCCGCGGCAGCAGCGCGAGCCGGGCGAACGCCGCCTCGTTGGCCTTCACCGTGACCTCGTCGCCGGCCCCGCCCGCGAAGTAGTCGTAGTGGACGGGGTCCAGCCGGTCGCGGGCCACCGCCTCGAACTCCCGGATGCTCGTCAGCACGGTCGTCACACCGAGGCCGGGAAGGTCTGACGCTTGAAGAAGTCCCTGAGCGGGCGCAGGTGCACCTCTTCCGAGGTCCAGTCGTTCTCCAGGTTCTCCGTGATGTGGTGGACGGCCTCCACCACGTCGCCCCGGCGGTGCCGTACGACCGGGTGGAGGTAGTGGCCCTCGTGTGCGCGCTCCGCGTCGCTCTGACTGGGCCGCCCCACCGAGAGGTCGAAGGGGTCGACCTGGTCGTGGTGCGGGCCGTACTCCAGGGTGATCGTGAAGTGGCCCGCGTCGCCGATCGGCGGGCCCTGCAGGCCGATCGGCAACTCCTCCAGGTAGCGCATGCCGCCGGGCCCGTCAGGGACGATCACGTCGGCCAGCAGCCCGAACTGCTGCCACAGCGCCGAACTGCGGTTGACCCGTTCGAGCACGGCCGCCGCCAGCGCGTCGGGATCGGCGGGCAGGTCGCGGCCCGGCCAGGGGACGCCGTGATGCCGCTGCTCCAGCAGCCGGTGCAGGGCGCGGACGCCGTACCGGAAACCGTGGATGAACCCGCTGGTGCCACGCTTGAAGTCGAGCGACTGCGTGATCGTCCCCGCGCAGTGGAGATCGGGCACGTTGACCGACTCGTACGCCGGGGTCAGCGCCGGGAACCTGCCCCCGATCGTCATCTCGGGACGGCACTCGGGCGCGAAGACGGAGTCGTCGAACCGGAACCCGGCACAGACGATCACCCGGTCGTACGGGATGTCCTTGGTCACCTCGTCGGCCCTGACGAAGGCCACCGTCACCAGGTAGGTGCCGTCGGCCTGGCGCTCGATGCGCCTGACGTCCCCGTCCAGCACGGCGTTCTGCGACTTGAGCTGATAGGTGTCGAGGAAGTTGTTGTTGACCGCGCGCAGGTGCCCGACGAAGTGGGTCCGCCACGCCAGGCGCAGCGGGCGAGGTCCGGCCACGTGGACGACCGCGGCCGTCTCCATGAGGTTGTCGGCGGTCTCGAAGGCCGAGTTGCCCTTGCCGATGACGAGCACCCGCATGTTCGTGTAGTCCGCGGGGTCGGTCGAGTGGGTGCCGTACTGCTCGGCGGTCTCGATGCCGGGGATGGGCGGGATGTTGGGCCGGGACACCCCCGTCGCGACGATCACCCGCCGTGCCCGGTACGTCCGGCCGTGCGCGTCGGTCACGACGAACGGGCCCTCGGCGTCCGGGCGTGCTACCTCGGCCACCCGCGCGTCGTACGTGACGTGCAGGCCGTGCGCGGCGGCGAAGTCCCCGAGGTAGCGGACCATGTCATCGGCGGCGGGGAAGTAACGGTCGCTGTAGCGGGTGAAAAGGAGACCGGGGTCGTCCGACAGCAGCGAGTTCCAATCCATCCGGAGGTTGAGCTCCGGGTCGTCCCATCCGGTGTACTTCTTGTTGATGGAGATGAGCGTGCGATGGCGGGGGAAGGTGCGGAAGAACGCGCCGGGCTCTGGCGCCGCCTCGAGAATCCGGTAGCCGCGTCCCGTCCGGTGCAGGAAGTGGCCCATCTGCAGACCCGCCGGCCCGGCACCGATCACCAGGTAGTCCAGGATGTTGTCGTCCGGCACTGACGCCTCCCTCACTGAGCTGGTCGAAGTTTCACCAGTGTTGGCGGGCGATTCTCAGAGACGGATCAGAATGCTGTCGGCAGATGCCGTTCGACCAGGGCACGCTTGTCCGGCTTTCCGCTCGGCGCGACCGGCACGGAGGACACCGTCGTGATCGTCTGAGGGACGCTGTCCGCGCCGAGTTCGGCGCGTACCAGCTCCGACAGGGCGGCGTGGTCCGGAGCGCGGCCGGGAGCGGGGACGACGAACGCGTGGACGGCCTCCCCTGTCCGCTCGTCCGGCGCGCCGGTCACGTACGCCTCGGCCACGTCGGGATGGTCCGCCAGCACCCGCTCGATCGGCCCCGCGTAGACGACGATCGCGTTCACGATGACGACGTCCCTGGTCCGGCCGGCGAGGTACAGCAGGCCGGTCTCGTCGAGACGCCCGAGATCACGGGTGCGCAGCCGGCCGTCCCGCAGCACCTCGCGGGTCTCCTCCGGCTGGTCCAGGTAGCCCGCCATCAGGAAGGGCCCGCGTACGTGGATCTCGCCGGTGCCTCCCGCCTCGACCGGGCGGCCCTGCTCGTCGCGGACGCTGATCTCGACGGCGGGGTGCGGGCGGCCGACCGAGGCGGGCGCGTCGCGGGCCTCCCCGGGATGGAGCATGGAGATGACGCCGGCCTCGGTCGCGCCGTACCCGACGTAGACGACGGGGCCCAGCCGGTCGAGCGCCTCGATCAGCCGGCGCGGGCTGATCGGCGATCCCGCGACCGTCAGCGCGCGCAGGCTGCCGACGTCGACGCGCTCCTCGCGGAGCAGGTCGAGCATCTGGCACAGCTTGGGCACGGTCACGATCGCGCCGGTGATCCCGTGCCGCTCGATCGCGTACGGGAACAGCGGCCGGCCGTCCTCGCCGGGGATGACCGCGGTGCCGCCGCCGAGCAGGCACGGCACGAGGAAGTCCAGCACCACCGAGCTCGACAGGGTGCCGAACAGCATGTAGCGCTCGAACGACTCGACGAACCCGGGCAGGATCGACGACCAGCCGAGATGGGCGGACCAGCGCGCGCCCAGCGCACGGTAGGTGAGCACGCAGCCCTTCGGCCTGCCCGTGCTGCCACTGGTGAAGCTGAGCAGGGCCGCGTCGTCAGGGCGGGCCGTGACGGCGGGGAAACGGTCGTCGCCGCCGCGGGTCAGGAGGTCGGCCGCCCCCGCGACCGGCCCGAGCGACAGCAGCGTGGCCGCCCCGGCGGCGTGGAACAGTTCCGGTGCCGCCGTCGACGGGTCGAGGACCACGGCGTCCACTCCCGCGCCGAGCACGTCGGCGAGCTGACCCGGCGTGTATCCGGGCTTCACGCTCACCACGCGGCAGCCAAGCACGTGGGCGGCCACCTGGGCGGCGAAGGCCTCCGGCGACAGACCGGTGCGGACGGCGACCCCCGTGCCGGGGCCGAGCCCCGCGTCGCGCATCGCGCCGGCCATCCGCCCGACGAGCTCCAGCAACTCGCCCCTGGAGACGATCCTGCCGTCCTGTTCGAAGGCGGGCGTGCCGGGCGAGGCGCGCAGCGCGTCGAGCAGCGAGCCGGGGAACGCGGCGTCGTCGTCCACGGGCCCTGGGTGAAACTCGGGGCGTTCGTGGTGCGTGGCGCTGGGTTCGCGCATGTCCGGCTCCTTCGTCTCGCGAGGCACGCGCCCGCGGCGACGGCCGGCACGACCGGCCAGGCCGCGGCGCGTGCGCCGGTGTCCCACCGGCTGTCGCGACGGTAGTCGGCCCAGATCAGAGCCGGATCAGAGCCGGATCAGAGCGGGACGAGACCCCTGCGCGCCGGGGGTTCAGCCCATCGCGAGCATCATCGGGGCGAACACGCGGGTCCGGTCGCCGGGGAGCGGCCTGCCGCCGTGCACCATGAAGGACGTCGAGAACGCCTGTGCCGCACCCCGCTCGCCGAGCCACGCCAGCAGGCCGGGCCGGCTCCGGTCCATCTCGATCCGCACCAGGCCACTCGCGTGCCGCGTCAGGTCGGTGACGAGTGCGCGGGCGCCCGCCTCGTCATCCGCGACCACAGGCCCGATGAACAGGGTGCTGCCGCTGAGCCACGACACGGCGTAGCCGGTCGGCCCCGTCTCGTCCTCGGTGACCCTGACCTCCTCGGCCATGGCGAAGAGCCGCCCGAGCAGCGCGGCCCGGTCGGCGCCGAACGCCTGCCTGTCGAGCGCGAGCAGGGCGCCGAGATCGGCGTCGAGATCGGCCGGCCTCGACAGGACGGGGGCGTCCCCGGGGCGAAGGCGCCCCACGCGCGCCTCCGTCACGCCCAGCGTCTCGAACCCGAGCTTCTCGTACAGCGGCCGGCCGAGTTCGGTCGCCCAGAGGAAGACGGTCGCGTCGCCGGCCGTGCCGAGCACGTGCGTCATCAGCCGGCGGCCAAGCCCGCGTCCGCCGTACCGGGTGGCGACGAGCATCATGCCGACGCCCGCCGCGGCCGTGCCGTACCTGGTCAGCGTGACCGTGGCCGCCAGTTCCCCCGACGGGGCGTCGATCGCGTGGACCTCGGTGTTCTCCAGGAGGAACAGCCACTTGCGCTCCTCCCGTGCCCAGGACCTGTCCTGGCTCAGGGCGAGGCACCGATCCAGGTCCTCGGGCCCGAGCCGGCGTACGGGCAACTCGGCGGCCGGGGTGCTGAGCGGGTCGAGCATGCGCGGGTGTCCTTGTCCGCGCCGGTTCACGTCACCGGCGCCTGGTGGCGGCATCCGAGGCTAGCCGCATCCGCCGTCCTGCCGATACCGGTTTTCCCCTGGCCACGGCCCGGGGAAAACCGGTGTCCGGCATGCTCCGCGTCTTGCCAGGATCGAGTCATGCGACATTGGCCGATCTTCGCGCTCCGACTGACGACGCCGCGGCTGGAACTGCGCCTGCCCGGCCTGGACGACCTGGACGAACTCGCCGACGTGGCGGCCGAAGGCGTCCACGACCCGGGCGAGATGCCGTTCGGCGAGCCCTGGACGGACGCCCCGCCGCACGAGCGCGCCCGCTCGACCGTCCAAATCCACTTCCGGCAGTGGGGCACCTGGTCTCCCGGCGACTGGGCGTGCTCGTTCGTGACCGTGTGGGAGGGCCAGGTGGTCGGCGTGCAGGAGATGCGGGCCGTCGACTTCGCCGTCACCCGGGAGGTCGCCACCGGCTCGTGGCTCGGCAGGCGCTTCCACGGCAGGGGCATCGGCACCGAGATGCGCGCGGCCGTCCTGCACCTCGCCTTCGCCGGACTCGGCGCGCGGTACGCCCGGTCGTCCGCCTTCGCCGACAATCCACGGTCCCTGGCGATCTCCCGCAAGCTCGGTTACCGGGACGACGGGATCGCCATGTTCAACCGCAAGGGCGAGGCCGTCCCGCAGCAGCGGGTGCGCCTGTCCCGCGACGAGTGGACGGCTCCCGGCGGGTTCGAGATCCACGGCCTCGCGCCCTGCCTCCCCCTGTTCGGAGCCTCGGAGGGGATCACGGATGCAGGGGGAGCCCTTTGAGCGTCTTGTCCACGGCGTTCTTCGGGCCGTACACGGCCAGCCCGACGAGCGGCATCTCCTCGGCCGTGACGGCCCGTACGGCTGCCCGGTTGTCCACGTCGTTGCCGGTCTTGAACATCTCCTCGATGTAGACGGCCACGGCGAGCCCTCGCTCGACGGCGCGGGCGCGGACCCGGGCGAGCGCGGCGGGGCCGGCGGCGTAGACGAGCACGGGCTGGCGGAACATCGGCAGGTAGGAGGTGCCCGAGCCGTCCTCGTACCGCTCCCCGATCACCTCGGGGGCTCCTCCCGCGACCGCGCTGGCCAGGAACGCCGTCACGTTCAGCTTCTGCCACACGGCCAGGTCCTCCCGGACCACGATGCCGATCTTGGTGTCGAAACGCATGCGAACCAGGCTGCCCCGGGGCGCGCGGGCCGTCTTGTACGCTCGTGCGCCGCCGATCCGCGCACAATGGGGGCGTGGCACAGGACTGGTCCCGATACTGGCGGTCCCCCGACCGGACTCTTGAGGCGATGCACGCCCACTTCACCCGGCACGTCTACCACCGGCACAGCCACGAGACGTACTCCTTCGGCGTCACCGAGGAGGGCAGCCAGGCGTTCACCTGCCGCGGGGCCGCGCACACCAGCGTGACGGGCATGGTCATGGCGTTCAACCCGGAGGACCCGCACGACGGGCACGCCGCCGACCCCCTCGGCTTCACCTACCGGATCGTGCACATCGGGCCGGAACTGGTCACCGGCGTCCTGGGCGACGTGACCGGGCGGGAGACGGGACCTCCCCTGTTTCCCCACCCCGTCGTACGCGACCCGGCGCTCGCGGCCGGGCTCGGGGCGCTGCACAGGGCCCTGCTCGGGGGCGCGTCCGCGCTCCGGCGGGACGAGTTGCTGACCGGCGTCGTCTCCTCGATCGTCCGGCGGGCCGCCACCCGGCCGGTGCGGGCGCGGGAGGCCGCCTCCGCGGACGCCCGCCGCATCGCCGAGCGGGTGCGCGGTCACCTGCATGACGCTCCCCTCGCGGAGGTGACCGCCGACGACCTCGCCTCCCTGACCGGGCGCAGCAGGTTCGCCGTCTACCGCGCGTTCCGTTCTGTGTACGGCATGGCGCCCAGCGACTACCAGCGGCTGCTCCGGCTGCGTACGGCCAGGCGGCTGATCGCGGAGGGCCGCGCGCTGGGCCAGGCGGCGGCCGAGGCCGGATTCGCCGACCAGAGCCACCTCGCCCGGTGGTTCGTCCGCTGTTACGGCATGAGTCCGGGGGAGTACCGGGCCGCCGCGCACACGCCTCAGGCCAGACGGGCCGGGAATCCGCCGGTGGCGATCGGCCCCCAGGACGTGGGCGTGATCCGCACCAGCGACTTGCCCTGACGGATCATGGCCGCGCGGTACTCCTCCCAGTCCGGGTGCTCGCCTGAGATCGAGCGGTAGTACTCGACCAGCGGCTCCAGGGCCTCCGGCAGGTCGAGCACCTCGGCGGCGCCGTCCACCTGCACCCACGGCCCGTCGAAGTCGTCCGACAGCACGACCACGCTCGCCCTCGGGTCGCGGCGGGCGTTGCGGGTCTTGGCCCGCTCGGGGTAGGTCGACACGACGATGCGGCCTTCGGCGTCGACTCCGCAGGTCACCGGGGATGCCTGAGGGCCTCCGCCACTCCTTGTCGTGATCAGGATCGCCCGGTGGCGATCACGGACGAAGTCGAGCAACTGCTCGCGGGAGACCTTCTCTGCGGTCGCGATCCTCGGACTCATGCGCCCACTTTAATCACCGTTCTGAGGCACGCTCCGCTCCACCAGGCAGGTGACGCCGTCGAGCAGGAGCCGCATGCCGAGCTCGAACAGGTCGTCGAGGCGGAAGTCGTACCCGTCCTCGCCCAGCTCGCCGAGGACCTTGGCGAAGGCCGGGTAGCGCCCCGACCCCGCGATGGCGCTCAGCGCCGGTCCCTGAACGTCCATCCACTGGTCCTCCGACAATCCGGTCGCCGCCGCGATCTGCGCCTCGCGTTCCAGGTTGATCGCGAGGCCCTGCACGTGGCTGTAGAGCAGGATGTGGAGGTCGAGCGCGGTCGCGGAGTCGAGGCCGAGGCCGTCGAGCGTGGCCAGCGCCCAGTCGGCGTGCGCGGCCAGTCCGGGCAGCGGCAGCGGCCTGCCGAGCGGGCTGAGCTGCGCCAGCCAGGGATGCCGCCGGAAGATCGCCCACAGCGTCCGGCCCGCGATCTCCAGCCGTTCCCGCCAGCCCTCAGGGTGATCGCCGGGATAGCCCAGCTCGCCGAAGGCCGCGTCCGCCATGAGCAGGATCAGGTCGTCCTTGCCTCCCACGTACCGGTACGGCGACATGGCCGCGACCCCGAGCCGGGCCGCCACACCGCGCATCGACAGCGCCTGCAGCCCTTCGGCGTCGGCGATCTCGATCGCCGCCCGCACGACCCTCTCGCGGGTCAGTTCGCGTTCGGCCCCCGCGCCGGGCCGCCGCCGCGCCGCCGCCGCATCGCGTGCGGGTGGCGCCTCAAGGCGCGCCCGATCTCCCGGCCGCGTGACGGCTCCCGGCGGGGGCGGGAGGGCCGGGGGCGGCTCCGCGACGACCGTGCCGACGCGGGGTTCGGCCCGGACCAGCCCTTCCCTGCGCAGCTCGGCGAGCGCCCTCGTCGCGGTGGCGAGCGCGACTCCCCACTGCGCGGCCACCTGCCGGGTCGAGGGCACCCGGTCGCCGGGCGCCAGCTCGCCCTTGATGATCCTGCGCCTGAGGTCGGCGGCGATCCTCGCGTACGGCGGCGGCACGTCGATCTCCTTTCTGTACTAGGACACAACCTAGCTGTCCTAGTACAAATTTCCCCCATAATCGCAGCTTGCATGCGCTTGCGCTTACACCGTACATTCACCGCATACGGCATCCACACCCCTAGGGAGCTTCCATGACCGACGTGCTCGTCTCCGGCGCCGGTGTCGCGGGGATCACACTCGCCTCCTGGCTGCACCGCCGCGGCTTCGCCCCGACTGTGGTGGAGCGCGCGCCCGGCCTCCGCGCCGGAGGGCAGGCGATCGACATACGCGGCGTCGCACTGGAGGTCGCCGGCCGCACCGGCGTACTCGACGAGGCGCGGCGCCTGCGCACCGGCCACCGCGGCATGTCCGTGTACGACGGCGAGGGCAACGAGATCATGCGCTCGGAGGAGTCGACCTACAGCAGCGGCCGTATCGACAACGACGACATCGAGTTGCTGCGCGAGGACCTCACCCGCCTGCTGTACGAGCGGACGCGCGGAGAGGTCACATTCCTGTTCGGCGACTCGATCACCGCGCTGGAGCAGGACGAGCAGGGCGTGCTGGCCCGGTTCGAGCACGCCGAGCCGCGCCGATATGACCTCGTGGTGGGCGCGGACGGACTGCACTCCACGGTCCGGCGGCTGGCCTTCGGGCCCGAGCGGGAGTTCGTCCACCACCTGGGGACCTACCTGGCCGTCTTCGGCATGGACAACTTCCTCGGGCTGGAGGACTGGCAGGTCTGGATGCAGGACGCGGAGCGCGGGTACGGCGTCTTCCCGGTCCGGGGCAACACCGAGCTGCGAATCACCCTCGGCTTCCAGTCCGAGCCGCTCGACCACCACGACCCCGCGCGGCTGCGGGCGGCCGTGGCCGAGGCGTTCGCGGGCGCGGGCGGGGAGACGCCGAGGCTGCTGAAGGGCATGGAGGAGGCGAGCGACTTCTACTGCGACTCGATGGCCCAGATCCACCTGGACCGGTGGTCGTCGGGACGGATCACACTCGTCGGCGACGCCGCCTACTGCCCTTCCCCTCTGTCGGGCCAGGGCACGAGCCTCGCCCTCGTGGGCGCGTACGTGCTGGCCGCCGAACTGGCGGCGGCGGGAGGCGCGCACGAGGCCGCCTTCGCCCGCTACGAGCGGCGGATGCGGCCCTTCGTGGCGCTCAACCAGGCGCTGGCCACGGAAAACCCGGGCCGTGGGGCATCCGAGGAGTCGGTCGATCGAGCCAAGGACGCGATCTCCCTGGACGAGTAAGGAGCCTCGAAGCGCTTTACCTTTCTTCGAACCGGCCCCCACCCAGTACGTACGTATCCCTGGAACAGGTATCGATATGGGTGTTTTCCCCCTCCTCTCCCCAAGGCATGAGAAGGCAGTCTGAGAACGTCTAGAAGAGCGCATGAGAGTCAGGGGGACCGATCATGTGCCAGCACCACCCTCAGTGCCCGTCGGCGGACGCACCCGACCGCGACGCGGCCTGCCTGATCGCCTTCCACCCCGAGCAGGGATGGGGCCTCCTCTGCAACGGCGTCGTGCTGTTCGACGACAGCGGTGAGCTCATGCCCGACGGCCGCAGCATCCCGGCCCGCGTGGCTCTGGGATGTGCCGCATGACCGAGCCGACCAGGGCCCACGGCCCGGCGCGGACGCCGCTTCGGAACGAAGGCGAGAAGAAGGGATGAGCATCATGTACTGCCCCGTCACGGACACACCGCGGACGCTCGCCCACGGCGGCGACACGCCCTGGCACCGCGCGGTCCTCCAACGCTGGGAGACCCTGGTGCAGCGGGTCGGCGACCTCGCGATCCGGCTCGTGGACGAGCCCGACATCGAGGCGGCGACCTGGCGGCTGCCCGCCGAGCCCGCCTCGGTCGGGCTGGCCAGGCGGCTGACCAGCGAGCGCCTG
This sequence comes from Microbispora sp. H11081, assembly GCF_012999535.1. Lineage (GTDB taxonomy): Bacteria > Actinomycetota > Actinomycetes > Streptosporangiales > Streptosporangiaceae > Microbispora. The sequence goes on along the minus strand of NZ_JABBWV010000007.1, from coordinate 182,614 downwards.
AGCGCATGGGACCTGGAGAAGCTGTCCGACGTGACGGAACTGCTGGTGAGCGAACTGGTCACCAACGTGTTGCGCCACACCGGCTGCGGCGACCTCGTCGTACGGCTTTCGGTCGTCGAGGGGCTGCTGCGCTGCGAGGTGGAGGACTCCGACGACTCGCTCCCGGATGTGGCCAGGCCCACCACCGGCGACGAGAGCGGCCGCGGACTGCTGCTGCTCGACTCCCTCGCCTGCTGCTGGGGCGCGCAGCGCACCCGCAGCGGCAAGATCATATGGTTCGAGTTGCCGGCGTGCGCCCTTCGCTGACCTGCCCGTCCGCGCCCGGCCGCTGATCCGGCTGTTCCATGATCCAGGCGGCCACCTGGGCGCGGGACTTGAAACCGAGCTTGTCGAGGATGTGTTCGATGTGGCCCTCCGCGGTGCGCTGGGAGATGGTCAGCCGGCCGGCGATGTCCTTGTTGCTCAGTCCCTCGGCGACAAGGCGGGCGATCTCCGTCTCCCGGCGCGTCAGCGGCGCGATCCGGCCCTCGTGGGGCGTCGCCTCGCGGGCGGGCGCGCGTTCCCGCATGGCGTAGGCCAGGGCCTCCTCCCGTGTCAGGGCCGCTCCCCGGCCCGTCTCCGCCCGGAAGCCGCGCTCGCCCAGCGCCTCGCTAGTGGCCGCCGCGCACTCGTCGTGGCAGACGCTCATGTAGCGGAACTCCCCCAGCCGCGAGCCTGCGGCCTGCCAGGAGGTGCGTACGGCGCCGAGCAGCCGGGCCGCCCGCTCGTACTCGCGCTCGGCCGCCGCCAGCCAGGCGTGGAGCTCCAGGTTTATCCCCATCCCGATCTGGTCGCCCGCGGTCGTCACGTAGCGCAGGCTCTCGTCGCTCATCTCCCGGGCCGCCCGCATGTCACCCCTGCGCCAGGCGTCGATCGCCAGCGCCAGCAGCGCGTACGCCCGGTGCCAGCCCTCGCCGTACAGGTCGCACAGGGCCACGCACTCCTCGCCGAGGTCGCGGGCGACCGGCCTGCCCAGGAACGCGTTGGCCATGGAGAGCCGGTTGAGGGCCAGCGCCATGCCGATGGGGTTGCCGATCGCGCGGTGGGCGGCCGCGGCCTCCTCGTATCCGCGCATGCCGGTCTCCAGGTCACCCGCGCAGACGGCCGTCATGCCCGTCAGGAACGCGATGTAGCCGAGCGTCACCCGCAGCCCGAGCCGCCCGGCGATCTCCGCGGCCTCCTCCAGGCGCGCGCACGCCGTGGCGTGGTCGTCCTGGAGCAGGGCCATCCAGGCGCCCGCCCACAGCGCGTGGGCCCGCGCCTCGCCGGGTTTTTTCGCCGCGGCCAGGCTCCGGTCGAACCAGCCCGATCCCTCCGACAGGTGGTAGCCGCTCCAGTGGTAGAGCAGCTCCGCGGTCATCGCGAGGCCTGTCTCCGCCTCTCCAGGCTCCCGCAGCGACCAGTCCAGGGCCTTGCGGAGGTTGGCGTGCTCCCGCCGCAGGCGCTGCACCCACGCCTGCTGGCCTGCGCCGAACAACTCCGCCCAGGCCCGTGACGTGATCTTCCGGTAGTAGTCGCGGTGCCGCCGGTGCAGCGTCGCCTCATCCCCCGAGGCGGCGAGCAGCTCACGCCCGAACTGCTGCACGGTGTCGAGCAGGCCGTAGCGGACCATCCCGTGGCACTCCCGCCGGAGCAGCACGGACTTGTCGACCAGTCCCGCGACGATCTCGAGCACCTCCTCAGGGGCGATGCCGTCGCCCGCGCACACGTGCTCGGCCGCCTCCAGGTCCAGGCCACCAGCGAAGACCGAGACGCGCTGCCACAGCAGCCGCTCCTGCTCCGTGCACAGCTCGTAGCTCCACTCGAACAGCGCGCGCAGCGTACGCTGCCGGGGCAGCGCGGCCCGTGAGCCCCCGGTGAGCAGCCGGAACCGGTCGTCCAGCCGCTCCAGCACCTGCCGCGCCGACAGGGCGCGCAGCCGTACGGCGGCCATCTCGATCGCCAGGGGCACTCCGTCGAGGCGGCGGCAGATCTCGGCCACCACCTCCTCGTTCTCCCCGGTCACCTCGAACTCGGGCACGACCGCCGCGGCCCGCTCGGCGAACAGCCGGACCGCGTCCGACTCGCCGGGCGGCACCGCCCGGTCGCCGCAAGGGGAGGGCGTCGGCAGCGGCGCCAACTCGACGATCCGCTCGCCGTCGATGCCGAGCGCCTGCCTGCTGGTGGCGAGCACGCGAAGGCCGGGAAGCGCACGGACCAGCGTGTCCACGAGCGTCGCGCACGCGGCGAGTATGTGCTCGCAGTTGTCCAGCACGATCAGGGTCTGCCGGTCCCGCAGGCGCTCCACGAGCGCGTCCAGCGGCGGCCGGGCCGAGCAGAGGGTGACCGACAGCGCCTCGCCGACGGCCTGCGTGACAAGGCCGGGATCCCCGAGCGCGGCGAGCTCGACCAGTTGCACGCCGCCGGGGAAGCTCCTGCGGACCTCCTCGGCCGCCCGCAGCGCGAGACGGGTCTTGCCCACCCCGCCCGCGCCGATCACGGTGACCACGTGCGCGGTCCCCAGCAGGCGTTTGAGCTCGCCCAGTTCGTGCCTGCGCCCGACGAAGCTCGTCACCTCGGCGGGCAGTCCCCCCGGTCCCCCGCCGGCGCCCTCCGTCCGCGTAGTGGTCATTCGCATAGCGGTCGTTCGCATAGCGGTCATGAGCCCACGCCGCCCCCGTCGTCCGGTGCGCCACGCGCCGTGGCACATACCACCGTACAAACCGGGGCCCCGGACCTTCCTGAGCACCCCGGCGGAGCTCAGCCCTTCATCCGCCGCAGGATCTGCTCACGCCTGACCTGCAGGTCGTCGATGAGCGCCTCCTGCTGCTCGACGTTGGTCAGCAGGACGGATCTCTCCGCCATGTCCATCGGCCCGTCCCAGCGCTGCCCGATCTCCTCGCGCATCTGCGCGGCCTGCTCACGCAGGCGCTCGATCTGCGCGTCCACCTCCTCGAGTTCCTTGCCGAGCTCGGGGTCGTCCATGCCTCACCGTCCTTTGCGTCGCCCGTGTTCGCGATGGCGTGTTCGTCCACCACATTCCACGAGGACGGCGAACTATTCGGCGACGGCGGCGGGTAGATAGACGGTTTCGCCGGTGTCGCGGGCCCGCTGGGCGGCGGTCAGCCGGGCCACCAGATAGGCCGGCATGAGGGAGACGGCCTGCGCGGCGGTGAAGAACCCGTAGTCGTCCAGCTCCTCCCGCTGCAGTACGACGCCCGTTCCGTCCTGGAACGTCCCGCAGTCGAACAGGAAATGGACCAGCGGGACCGGCCGGTCGTCCAGCGGCGGCACCCACTGGACCACGAGCAGGCGGCCAACCGGCCGGGTGAGGCCCAGCTCCTCGGCCAGCTCCCGGCCGCAGGCCGCCTCGGGCGACTCGCCCTCGTCCACGTGACCGCCCGGCCAGCCCCAGTGGTCGCGGTAGCCCGGCTTCACGAGCAGGACCCGGCCCGAGGAGTCCGTGATGAAACCGGCCGCCGCGGCGGCCACCTTGAACAGCCCCGCGTAGAAGGCGTCCGCGGGGATCATCGAGGCTCCGATCTCATGCCCCGAGCCTAGGTCATCTCCCCTGTCGGGGATGTCCCCTAGATCGCGGGGATGAGAGGCGTACGCCTCCGGCAGTACCCGCGATCTGGTCTGTGCGTCCGATGTGCCGCCCTTGATCGGCTCCTACCGTCGAAGCAGACGTAAAGGGGAGGTCATGGGAAGCCGCAGGAACATCGCCGCCACCATCGGTGGCTGGAGCGCACGCCACCGGTGGTGGGCGCTGCTCATCTGGGTCGCCTTCGTCGCCGTCGCGACCGTCGCGGGCAACGCCGTGGGCACGGCCGAGATGCGTGGCTACGAGTCCGCCAACGGCGACTCGCGCCAGGCCGAGCAGATCCTCGACGGCGCCGGCTTCCCGGACGTGGCCGGCGAGGTCGTGCTGGTCCAGTCGCGTACGGAGACGCTGACGGTGGCGGATCCGGCCTTCCGCCGGGCGGTCGAGGACGTCAGGACGGCCGTCGAGGCCACCGGCCAGGTCGAGAACGTGCGCACGCCGTACGACAAGGAGCCCTCGCCGGTGACGCCGGACGGGCGTACGACGCTGGTCCAGTTCGACATGAAGGGCGACGGCGGAACGGCGGACGAACGGATCCAGCCGGTTCTCGACGCGGTGGCCGGGGTGCAGGGGGCGCACCCCGGCCTCCGGGTGGAGGAGGCCGGAGCGGCCAGCTCGACGAAGCTGGTCGGTGAGGCGATCGACAAGGACTTCGTCCGCGCCGAGCAGCTCTCGCTGCCCATCACGCTCGGCATCCTGCTCGCGGCGTTCGGCGCGCTGCTGGCGGCGGTCGTCCCGGTCGCGCTGGCGATGACGGCGATCTTCGCGGCCACCGGCCTGCTGGCATTCACCAGCCAGATCCTGCACGTCGACTCGGCCACCAGCAACGTCATGCTGCTGATCGGCCTGGCCGTGGGCGTCGACTACAGCCTCTTCTACATCATGCGGGAGAGGGAGGAGAGGTCGAAGGGACGCGACAAGAAGCGGTCCCTGGAGATCGCGGCGGCCACCTCCGGACGTGCCGTGCTCATCTCCGGCGTCACCGTCATCGTCGCCATGGCGGGCATGTTCCTCACCGGCAACGGCGTCTTCATGGGCTTCGCCGAGGGCACGATCCTCGTGGTGCTCACGGCCGTGGTCGGCTCGCTGACCGTGCTGCCCGCGCTGCTCTCGCTGATCGGCGACAAGATCGACGCGCGGCTGATCCACGGCACGGCACGCGTCCTCACCGGCGGCCGGGTCACCTGGCGGCGGATCCTCGGCGTGCGCGGCGGCGAGAGCCGCGTGTGGGGGGCGATCCTGAAGCCGGTGCTGCGGCACCCGCTCGTCTCCGCGCTCCTCGCGGGCGGACTGCTCGTCGGCCTGGCGATCCCCGCCCTCGGCCTGAAGACCGGCCCCCAGACGATCGACGACCTCCAGGGCGACTACCAGATCGCCGAGACGTTCAAGCGGATCGACGAGGCGTTCCCCGGCGGGAACCAGCCGGCCGTGATCGTGGTCAAGGCGGCCGACGTGACGACGCCGGCGTTCACCGCCAAGATCGAGGAGTTCAAGCGGCAGGCGCTGGCCACGGGCGAGGCCAACGAGCCCTTCGGCGTCGCCGTCAACCCGGACAAGACCGTCGCCAAGATCAGCATCGGCGTCAAGGGCACGGGAACCGACGAAGTCTCCGAGCACGCCGTCCGCACCCTGCGGGAGAAGGTCGTCCCGGCCACGCTGCCCGGCGCCCACGTCACCGGCGCCACGGCGGGCTCGATGGACTTCAACGAGCAACTCGGCCGCCGCATCCCGCTCGTGTTCGGGTTCGTGCTGCTGCTGGCGTTCGTGCTGCTGCTGGTCTCGTTCCGCTCACTGGTCGTCGCGCTCAAGGCCATCGTGCTCAACCTGCTGTCCGTGGCCGCGGCGTACGGCGTGCTCGTGCTGGTCTTCCAGCGGGGGTACGGCGAGAGCCTGCTGGGCTTCGAGTCGACAGGGACGATCACCGACTGGCTGCCGCTGTTCCTGTTCGTGATCCTCTTCGGGCTGTCGATGGACTACCACGTCTTCATCCTGAGCCGGATCAGGGAGGCGTACGACAAGGGCATGAGCACCGAGGACGCCGTGTCGTACGGCATCAGGAGCACGGCGGCCGTGGTGACCAGCGCCGCGCTCATCATGGTGGCGGTGTTCGCGACGTTCGCCACGCTGTCGCTGCTGACGTTCATGCAACTGGGCATCGGCCTGGCGGCGGCCGTGCTCATCGACGCGACGATCGTCCGCGCGGTGCTGCTGCCCGCGACGATGAAGCTGCTCGGCGACTGGAACTGGTATCTGCCGCGCTGGCTGAACTGGCTGCCGCGGTTGTCCCACGGCGACGACGCCCCCGAGGAGGTTCCCGAGGAGCGGGTCCCCGCCCTCGTCTGATCCTCAGCTCCTCGGCCACGCCGGAGCGGTGCCGTGTCTCCTGACACTGGCGCCGTTCCGGCGCTTTGCCGTTCACGGGCTCTGTTATGTGGACCGTTCTCACGCGAAATTCCCGGTAAGTTACCGCCGACGGGGCGCGTGAATCAGGGCAGCGACGGAGGCGTCATGACGGGGAACGGCCCGACCGAAAATGCGGAAAAGGACTTCTTCGTCACCTATAACGGCAAGGACGAGAGCTGGGCGACCTGGATCGCGCGAACCCTCGAGGACGCCGGCCACACCACCGTCATCCAGGCCTGGGACTTCCGGCCGGGGGACGACTTCATGGCGGGGATGGACAAGGCGCTGTCCGCCTGCCGGCATGTTCTGGGCGTGCTGTCTCCCCATTATCTGAGCTCCATGTTCACGCAGGCGGAATGGACTGCGGCCTATCGTCGGACGCTGCTCGGCAGAGAACGCGGATTCATCCCGGTGCGGGTGGCCGAATGCGACGTCGCCCCGCTGCTCGGACCGCTGGTCTACATCGACCTGGTCGAAGTCGACGAGGCCGAGGCGCGGGAGCGCCTCCTGTCCGGGGTCTCCCCCTCAGTGCGCCGGGCCCGCCACGCCTGACTCCGTACGCGGATCCGCCTGCCTGACGGAGTGCGGCGAGTACGGTCACGCCATGAGCGCGCAGCCGGTTCATGATCCACGGTTCGATCCGCAGACAATTCTTCAGGCGCTGCCGGAGAGGTGGCGGCCGGTTTTCCTCGCGCGGTATCAAGAGGCATGGGAGGCGGCCCGGGAGCCGGGTGAGTACCACCGGCTACCCGAGCTTCTTGATCTGTGGTGGCTGAACTCGATCGCGTTCGCCGATCCCTCGTATGAGGAGCGCGCGCAGGAAGCGGCTAGTGAGGCCGGCGAGTTCGTCTCCCTGCAGGAGGCCGTCCCCGATTGGGAAGAGCGAGTGGCACGGGCTCGTCGCTCCTGACCTGCCCGTATGCCTTGCCGCGACCGCCTCGCCCAGGCGATGGCCCCTCCACCTGCGGACCCCAGCCGTGGGGGCACTCGGAGGGCTAAAAGTGCATAAGGGTAAAATACGTGCACGTGGTGCACAGCGGTAATAATGGTCGCAAACTTCTGATCTATTGGGCCGCCGGTGTGCTCGCGTACATGGTCGCGGTCTTCCAGCGGCAGTCGGTCGGCGTGACGGGCATCGAGGCCGCGGCGAGGTTCGGGGTCGGGGCGACGGCGCTGTCCACGCTCGCCATGCTGCAACTGCTCGTCTACGCGGCCATGCAGATCCCCGTCGGCGTCCTGGTCGACCGCCTGGGGTCCAAGCGCATGCTGCTCGTCGGCGCGGCGGTCATGGCACTCGGACAACTCCTGTTCGCCTTCTCGACCAGCCTCCTGCCCGCCGCCGCTGGGAGGGTGCTGGTCGGCTGCGGCGACGCGATGACGTTCATCAGCGTGATCCGGGTGGTCAACGTCTGGTTCCCGCCCCGCCGCAACCCGCTGATCGTGCAACTCACCAGCATCATCGGGCAGCTCGGCGCGGTCGGGGCGGCCGTGCCGTTGATCAGCTCCCTGCACGCGTACGGCTGGACGCCGACCTTCCTGTGGGCCGCGGGCCTCGCGGTGGTGGCGCTGGCCGTCGTCGCCGCCGCGCTCCGCGACCGCAGACCGGAGCGCGCACCGGCGGCGTCCGGAGTGCGGGCGGCCTGGGCCGAGCCGGGCACCCGCCTCGGGATGTGGACCCACGCCGCCACCCAGTCCTCGGCCGCCGCCTTCACGATGCTGTGGGGCTACCCCTTCCTCGTGCAGGGTCATGGCCTGTCCCCGAACACGGCCGGGGTGCTGCTGAGCGCGCTGACACTGCTCGGGATGGCCTGCGGGCCGCTGCTCGGCTATCTGGCCGGGCGCTTCCCGTTGCGCCGCTCGCGGATGGTGCTCACGATCATCGCCATCACGGCGGGCGCGTGGACGCTCGTCCTGCTGTGGCCCGGTGGCCATGCCCCGCTGTGGACGCTGGGGCTGCTCACGGTGGCCCTCGCGACGAACGGGCCCGGCGCGGTGATCGGCTTCGACTACGCCCGCACGTTCAACCCGGCCGAGCGCATCGGCGTCGCCACCGGCATCGTCAACGGCGGCGGGTTCGCCGCCACCATGTGCCTGATCGCGCTCCTCGGGATCATCATGGACCTGCAGGGCGACTTCCGCTGGGCGTTCGCCGTGCAGTATCCGATCTGGCTGCTCGGTGCCGTACAGGTGATCCGTTACCGCGCCCGCGCCCGCCGCGCGGCCCTGCGCACTCCCGCCGTCCCGGCCACCGCCCCGGCCTGACTCGGAGCCCGAGCGGCGGGCTACCTCAGCGGGACGAACGGTTCGGGGAAGTGGGAGGGAGCGAGGACGACGGCCCTGGCGAGCAGGTCCTCCCGGGTCCGTACGGCGAGATCGGGGTCCTCGTCGTAGACGTAGGTGATGGTGGGATCGGCGACCTGGACGGGGTGGAGCACGGCGTCGCCGCTCATGATCACGTCTCCCACCTCGACGCACTGGTGGCCGGGGGTGTGGCCGGGCGTGTGCAGCACCCGGACCCCCGGCACGGGCTCGGCGTCGCCGTCGACGACGTCGAGCCTGTCCCGCAGGGGATCGAGGATCAGCTCGCGCACCGGGCCGGACGCCCACTCGGTCTCCGACCGCTGCAACACGTAGCGGGCCCTGGGGAAGGCGGGAGCGCCGTCCACGACCGCGCCGCCCGCGTGGTCGCTGTGCAGATGGGTCAGCACGACCACATCGACGTCGGCGGGGTCGGCCCCGGCGCCGGCCAGCGCCCCGCCGAGCCGTCCGGGCAGCGGCGCCCAGGTCGCCGGCGAGTGCGCGCCGCCGATCCCGGTGTCCACCAGGACCGTACGGCCCGCCGCCCGCAGCAGGTAGCAGTGGAAGTGCAGCACCCACTCCTCGCCGGCGGCGAAAGCGGCGCCGGGGAACATCTCGGGCAGTGGTTTGCGGACCGGCTCCTTCATCGGCCCCACGGCATCACAGAGGGGGATGATCTCGACACCGGACACGATTCTCGGCTCATGGTGCGGCATCGCCTCACACTAGAAGATCCCGAAAGCCCGCGAAGCCCACCCCCGGACAGCCGGCCGTCCGTACGGCTCACGCGACGGGGTGGATGATTGACGGGTGGATGATTGACGGGTGCTCGCCGACGTCATCCACCATCTCGCCTGCCCGGCCTGCGGGACGGCCGTCCAGCTCTCCGGCGGATCGGTCAGGTGCGCGCACGGCCACTCCTTCGACGTGGCGCGCCAGGGATACGTGAACATGCTCACCCGCCCGGCCGGCACGGCCGACACGCCCGCCATGGTGGCCGCGCGGGCGCGCTTCCTTGAGGCGGGCCACTACGCCCCGCTGGCCGGCCGCCTCGCCCGGCTGTGCGAGGGCGCCGCCGTGGTCGCCGACGCCGGCGCTGGCACCGGCTACTACCTGGCCGCGGCGCTCGGCGACGCCGCGGCGGGCATCGCGCTCGACGTGTCGAAGCACGCGCTGAAGCGGGCGGCCCGCGCGCATCCCCGCATCGGCGCCGTCGTGGCGGACGTGTGGCGGCCGATCCCCGTCGGCGACGGCCGCGTGGACGTGCTGCTCAACGTCTTCGCGCCGCGCAACGCGGAGGAGTTCGCCCGGGTGCTGCGGCCGGGCGGCTCCCTGGTCGTCGTCACGCCCGGCCCCGGCCACCTGAGCCCGCTCGTCGAGCGGCTCGGCCTGCTCAGCGTGGACGAGGACAAGGACCGCCGCCTGGAAGACGCCCTGGGCGGCCGGTTCACCCGCACCGCGGAGGAGACCGAGGAGGTCGCGCTTTCGCTGCGCCACGACGAGGTAGAGGCGGTGGTCGCCATGGGCCCGAGCGCCTGGCACACCCACCCGGAGGAACTGGCCGCGAAGATCGCCGCGCTGCCCAGCCCCGTGCCGGTGACCGCGTCCTTCCACATCAGCCGCTGGGCTCTGTCCACGTGACCCTGCGCGACGCCTGCCGTGCATGCCGGAGGTGAGCGGAGGGCCGCCCGCACGCGGATCGCCGGCTTGCACAGTTCCCGACCGGCGCTCGCGCCGATTTGTGGCCCGACATCGCCCATTTGTCAGCCATTTGCGCCCCTCTCGATACATACTGAACCCGACCCCGTAGGAGCGCAGGGGAGGGCCGGTATGAAGGCCGAGGAACGCTGGCAGGCCAGGTTCCGGGCACCGCGCGTGACCCTGCCCACGTGGGCGCGTCAGGCTCCGCACCGCGCCGTCTACCGCGGCGACGCCTCCGGCTCGTGGGAGATCTACGCCTGGGACCGGTCGAGCGGGCTGATCCGCCAGGTCACCGACGGCGCCCGCGGCGTCCGCCATGGCGCGATCGACCCCGCCGGCCGGTGGATCTGGTGGTTCGGCGACGCGGACAGCGACACAACCGGCGGCGGGTACGGCGTGTGGTCGCGCCAGCCGTTCCACGGCGGCCCTGACGAGCCCCTGGCCATACCGCCCGGCCACCCCTGCGGGCTCGCGCTCGCCTCGGACGGCGCGGCCGCCGTCGGCCGCTCATCCCGGGACGGCTTCGAGATCCTGCTGGCCCGGCCGGGCAGCGAACCGGTCACGTTGTACCGCCACGACGAGTACGCCGCGGTCGCGGACATCTCCCTCGACGGCACGCTCATCGCCGTCAACCACAGCGAGCACGGTGACGCCCTGCACCCGGCCGTACGGGTGATCAGGGCGAACGGCTCGACGGTCGCCGAACTGCACGATGGACCGGGCAGAGGGGTGACCGGCTGCAGGTTCGCCCCTGTCCCCGGCGATCGCCGACTGCTCGTCCTGCACGAGCGCAGGGGCCGCCGCGAACCGCTCGTGTGGGACCCGGTGACCGGCGAGCAGCGGGAGATCTGGCTGCGGGTGCGCGGCGAGATCTCCGCCGACTGGTACGACGACGGCCGGGCCCTGCTCATCATCCACAACGAGCGGGGACGCACGGAACTGCTGCGCTACGACCTCGCCGGCGGCGGCCTCACCCCGATCCAGAGCCCGCACGGGGTGATCGAGGCGGCGGCGCCGCGCCCTGACGGCACCATCGAGTACGCATGGTCGAGCGCCGCCCACCCACCGGTGGTCAGGTCGAGCAACGGCCACGTGGTCTTCAGCCCGGGGCGCACGCCGCCGCCGTCCGTGCCGCTGGAGGACATCGACGTGGAGGGGCCGGCCGGGCGCATCCACGCCCTCGTGTCCCGGCCCGAGCGGGTGGCGGCGCCGTACCCGACGGTGTTCCTCCTGCGCGACACGCCGCCGGGGTTCTGCGGCGGCACGGACGGCCAGGACGACGACTCGTTCCATCCGCAGGCCGCGGCCTGGGTCGACAGCGGTTTCGCGGTGATCCGGGTGAACCACCGGGGGTCGGCCGGGTACGGCTCGGCCTGGCGGAACGCCCCGCGCGGCGGCGTCGGCCACGTGGAACTGGCCGACGTGGCGGCGGTGCGCGACTGGGCCGTGGAGCGGGGCATCGCCGACCCGGACCGCCTCGTGCTCACCGGCGCGGAGTGGGGCGGCTACCTGACCCTGCTGGCGCTCGGCACCCAGCCCAAGTCGTGGGCGGCGGGGATCGCCGCCGCGCCCATAGCCGACCACGCGGCGGCGTACGAGGACGAGCCTGGGTGCATGCGCGCGGTGCACCGGGCGCTGCTGGGCGGTTCGCCCGCCGAGGTGCCCGAGCGGTACGCCGCGTCCTCCCCGATCACGTACGCCGACATGGTGGAGGCGCCGCTGCTGATCCTCGCGGGGACGAACGGCCCGCTCCGCCCGGACTCACAGATCGAGCGCTACGCACGGGCCCTGGCCGACCTCGGCGGGGAGGTGTCCGTGTGCCGGTACGACGCCGGCCCGGGGGCGCGGGTCGTCGAGGAAGGGGTGCGCAGGATGGCCGCGTCGATCGACTTCGCCGTACGCGCGCTGGACTCCCGCCGCTAGGGAGCGTCTGACAAATGCTGTCTGTGCGATTCAGGGTGCGCGCAGGACGAGGATGGCCAGGTCGTCGGCGCTCGGCACGGGCGCGAAGTCCTGCACGGCGCGGCGGATGCGCTCGGCCACCGCGCGGGCGGACAGGTCCACGCACTCCGCGAGAAGCTTGGCCAGGCCGCCGTCGTCGTCGAGCAGCCGGTTGCCCGACCGCCGCTCGGTGACCCCGTCGGTCACGCCCAGCAGCACGTCGCCCTGGGTGAGCCGCAGGCTGTCCTCCTGGAACTTCGCCTCGGGGAACACCCCGAGCAGCGACTGCGGCGAGGCCACGACCTCGACGTCGCCGTTCGGCCGCAGGCGCAGGGCCTCCGGATGCCCGGCGGAGACGAGGCGGATGTCGAGCCCCTCCGGCATGACCGTGATCTGGCCGTGCAGCAGCGTCAGGAAGCGGGCGCGCTCCCCCTCCTCCAGGATGGCCTGGTTGAGCCGGCCCACGACGGCGGCCACGCCGTACCCCTCGCGGGCGAGCAGCCGGAGCGTGTGCCGGGCCAGCCCGGTGACCGCGGCGGCCTCGGGCCCGGTGCCGCAGACGTCGCCGATCGCGAAGCGCCAGACGCCGTCCGAGATCGGGAACAGGTCGTAGAAGTCTCCGCCGACCTCGTTGTTCTCCCCAGCCGGCTCGTAGATCACGTGGAAGTCGAGCCCCGGGGTGGTGGGCTCGTCCGGCGGCAGGAGGCTGCGCTGGAGCGCCCGGTTGGCCGCCGCCTGCTGGGCGTACAGCCGCGCGTTGTCGAGCGCCAGCGCCGCGCGGCGGCCGAGGTCCTCGGCGATCTGCATGGCCTCGTCGGGGAAGCGGTCGCGCCGGCCCAGGCACATGACGCCGAGCCGCCGCCCCCGCGCGGTCAGCGGGTACGCCAGCGCCTGCCACTCGCCCATCGGCAGCACGGCCGGGTCGTCGTCGGCAGGCAGCGTGATCTCCTCCAGTTCGTCGCGCATGGCGTCGATCTGGGTCTCGTCCGCGTGCCAGAGATAGGCGGGCCGCAGGTCCCCCGACCCGTCCTGGGCCGTGTAGACGGCGCACCAGCTCGCCAGGCGCGGCACCACGATCTGCGCGACGATCGCCGGCACCATCTCCGGGTTGAGCGTGCCCGCGAGCAGGTCGCTCGCGTCGGCGAGAAAGCCGAGCCAGCCGGGGCCGTGCGCGGCCTCCAGCAGCCACTCGTCACTCTGCACCGGCTCCCCGCCCGGCAGTTCAAGGCGGGCCCAGCGGGTGCGCAGCGACGAGGTGAACGTCACACCCCAGGTGGCGACGTCGGCAGGCGGCCCGAAATCCTGGCCGTCCGCCTTCTCCTTGACCTCCAGCTGGATGGACTCGCCGTGGTGGAGCCACACCACCTCGAAGGGCGCACCGGACGCCTGGACGACGAGCTCCTCCACCAGTCGCTCGGCCTCGGGGCACACCGACATCGCGGCCCACGCCGTCATGACCTCACGCGTGAACCGCTTCGCTTCGGGTACGGCCGTCTCTCCCGGCGTGAACGACGCAGCCAGGACGGCTCGAGGGGTAATTGCCACCATCATTGTGCTTACCACACTTCCGGCTGACCGCGGGTCAGGCAAGGGGCCCCGCAACGCGTCGAACGTGACAGACTGGCATGGAGTCCGCGGCTGGACGGCCGTGTTGGGCCTATGCCTTGGTCGCGTCAGCCCCGATCGGGGTAAAGGAGGCTAAATGTCGCCCGCCAACGCCGAGCTGGCCGAGACCGAACGGGTTTATCGCGAATCGGATCTTGTCCCCTTCCTCGAGACGCTCATCACATGGCGGGACGGTGACTTCCGCCGCCGTGTGTCCCACGCCCCTCCTGGAGTCCTCAGTGAGATCAGGCTGCTGCTGAACGAGGTGGCGGACCGGCGGGAGCACCTCGCCAACGAGCTGGCGCGGGTGCGGCGCGAGATCGTCAAGGAGGGCCGCTTCACCGAGCGGCTCAGCCCCGGTCCCGGCGTCGGCGCGTGGGCGGAGAGCGTGGGCTCGGTCAACGACCTGATCGACGCCATCGTGACTCCGGTCAGCGGGGCCGCGGACGTCATAGACGCCGTCGCCAAGGGCGACCTGTCCCGCCGGATCGACCTGGATCGCGCGGCCCGGGGCGAGGTACGCAGGCTGGGCAAGGCCATCAACGGCATGGTCGACCAGCTTTCGCTGTTCACCTCGGAGGTCACGCGGGTCACCCGCGACCTCGGCACCGAGGGCAAGCTGGGCGGCCGCGCCAACCTGCGCGGCATGTCGGGAAGCTGGCGCGACCTCACCGAGGCCGTGAACACGATGTCCGACCGCGTCTCCGCGCAGGTCCGCGACATCGCCGAGGTGACCACCGGCGTCGCCCGAGGCGACCTGAGCCGCAAGGTCACCGTCGACGCCGTCGGCGAGATGCTGGAGCTGAAGCACACCGTCAACACGATGGTCGACCAGCTCTCCGCGTTCGCCGAGGAGGTCACCAGGGTGGCCCGCGAGGTCGGCACCGAGGGCAAGCTGGGCGGCCAGGCGCAGGTGCGCGGCGTGTCGGGCGTCTGGAAGGACCTCACCGACAACGTCAACTTCATGGCCAACAACCTGACCTCGCAGGTGCGGCAGATCGCCGTCGTCTCCACCGCCGTGGCCAAGGGCGACCTGTCCAGGAAGATCACGGTGGACGCCCAGGGCGAGATCCTGGAGCTCAAGGAGACCCTCAACACGATGGTCGACCAGCTCTCCGCGTTCGCCGACGAGGTGACGCGCGTCGCCCGCGAGGTCGGCACCGAGGGCAAGCTGGGCGGGCGCGCCGAGGTGAAGGGCGTGTCGGGCGTCTGGAAAGACCTCACCGACAACGTCAACTCGATGGCGAACAACCTGACCTACCAGGTGCGCAACATCGCCCAGGTCACCACCGCCGTCGCCAACGGCGACTTCACCCGCAAGATCGACGTCGACGCCCAGGGCGAGATGCTCGAACTCAAGAGCACCATGAACACCATGGTGGACCAGCTCTCGTCCTTCGCCTCCGAGGTGACCCGCGTCGCCCGCGAGGTCGGCACCGAGGGACGGCTGGGCGGCCAGGCGCAGGTACGCGGTGTGTCGGGCATCTGGAAAGACCTCACCGACAACGTCAACTTCATGGCCAACAACCTGACCTCGCAGATCCGGCAGATCGCCGTCGTCTCCACCGCCGTGGCGCAGGGCAACCTCTCCAAGAAGATCACCGTGGACGCCCAGGGCGAGATCCTGGAGCTCAAGGACACGATGAACACGATGGTGGACCAGCTGTCCGCCTTCGCCGACGAGGTCACCCGCGTCGCCCGCGAGGTCGGCACCGAGGGACGGCTGGGCGGCCAGGCGCGCGTCCCCGGCGTGTCGGGCGTCTGGAAGGACCTCACCGACAACGTCAACTCGATGGCGAGCAACTTCACCTACCAGGTGCGCAACATCGCCCAGGTCACCACCGCCGTCGCCAACGGCGACCTGACCCGCAAGATCGACGTCGACGCCCAAGGCGAGATCCTCCAGCTCAAGAGCACCATGAACACCATGGTCGACCAGCTCTCGTCCTTCGCCTCCGAGGTGACCCGCGTCGCCCGCGAGGTCGGCTCGGAGGGCCAGCTCGGCGGCCAGGCACGGGTCGAGGGCGTCGAGGGCACCTGGAAGCGGCTCACCGAGAGCGTGAACGAGCTGGCAGGCAACCTGACCACGCAGGTGCGCGCGATCGCCGAGGTGACCAGCGCGGTCGCCAGGGGCGACCTCACCCGGTCGATCACCGTCGAGGCGCCGGGCGAGCTGGCCCAGCTCAAGGACAACATCAACACGATGGTCGCCACCCTGCGCGAGACGACCAAGACCAACCAGGAGCAGGACTGGCTCAAGTCCCACCTGGCCAGGATCTCGCGCCTGATGCAGGGCCACCGCGACCTGATGGAGGTCGCCCGGCTGATCATGAGCGAGCTCACGCCGCTCGTCTCGGCCAGCCACGGCGCCTGCTACCTCTACGACGACGGCAGGCTCGACCTCATCGCCGGGTACGGCATCCAGCCGGGCTCGGCTCCCAAGCCGAGCTTCGAGCTGGGCGAGGGCATCATCGGCCAGGCCGCGCTGGAGGCCGAGCAGATCATCCTGGAGGGCGTGCCGGTCGACTCGATCACCGTCGAGACCGGGCTGAGCCGGTCGAACCCGGCCCAGATCGTCGTGCTGCCGATCCTCTTCGAGAACAAGGTGCTCGGCGTCCTCGAGATGGCCTCGTTCCGGCAGTTCAGCGAGGTCCACCTGGCGTTCCTCACCCAGCTCGTCGAGACCATCGGCGTCACGATCAACACGATCATGGCCAACTCCCGCACCGAGGACCTGCTCACCGAGTCGCAGCGGCTCGCGATCGAGCTGCAGGAGCGCTCCGACGAGCTCCAGCGCCAGCAGGAGGAGCTGCGCAGGTCCAACGCCGAACTGGAGGACAAGGCGGCGCTGCTGGCCAAGCAGAACCGCGCCATCGAGATCCAGAACTTCCAGATCGAGCAGGCCAGGCGGACGCTGGAGGAACGGGCCGAGCAGCTCGCGGTCTCCTCGCGCTACAAGTCCGAGTTCCTCGCGAACATGTCCCACGAGCTGCGCACCCCGCTCAACAGCCTGCTCGTGCTCGCCAAGCTGCTCACGGAGAACGCCGAGGGCAACCTCACCCCGCAACAGGTGGAGTTCGCCCGGACGATCCACGACGCGGGTTCCGCGCTGCTGCAGCTGATCAACGACATCCTCGACCTGTCGAAGGTCGAGGCGGGCCGCATGGACATCCACCCGCAGGGGATGTCGCTGTCCGCGCTGGTCGACTACATGGAGGCGACGTTCGCCCCGCTCGCGCAGGACAAGGGCCTGTCGTTCGCGGTCCAGATCGACCCGTCCGTGCCGGACGAGGTGCGCAGCGACGAGCAGCGGCTGCAGCAGGTGCTGCGCAACCTGCTGTCCAACGCGGTGAAGTTCACCCACCATGGCGAGGTCAGGCTGGAGGTGACCCGGGCACCGGCCGACGTCCCCTACGTGGACGAGAAGCTGCAGGGCTCGCCCGAGGACATGCTGGCCTTCCGGGTCGTGGACACCGGCATCGGCATCGCGCCCGACAAGCTCGAAGTGATCTTCGAGCAGTTCCGTCAGGCCGACGGCACGACCAGCCGCAAGTACGGCGGCACCGGCCTCGGCCTGTCGATCTGCCGGGAGATCGCCCGCCTGCTCGGCGGCGAGATCCACGTCCAGAGCACCCCAGGGGAGGGCAGCACGTTCACGCTGTATCTGCCCCCGGACTACTCGGGGCCGCTCGCCGCACCCGACGGCGGGGCGATCGCCACGCTCGCGGAGCCCGAGGGACGCGAGGACGAGCTCCCCGACCTGCACATCAAGGACATCCTCCCGGAGATCCCGCTCCCGACCGACCTGCCGGTCCCCCAGTACACACCGCTGGTGGACGCCCACGACTGGCAGGGCGACGACCCGCTGTCCGGGGCCAAGATCCTCATCGTGGACGACGACATCCGCAACGTCTTCGCGCTGACCAGCGTGCTGGAGCGGCACGGCTCGACCGTCGTGTACGCGGAGAACGGCCGCGAGGGCATCGAGCAGCTCGAACGCAACGAAGACGTGGCGCTCGTGCTGATGGACATCATGATGCCCGAGATGGACGGCTGGGCGACGACCTCCGCGATCCGTACGATGCCGCAGTTCGCCGGCCTGCCGATCATCGCGCTGACGGCCAAGGTCATGCGCGGGGACCGCGAGAAGAGCATCTCGTCCGGCGCGTCCGACTACGTGCCCAAGCCCGTCGACGTCGACCGGCTGCTCGAACGGCTCCGCGGATGGCTCGTGCGCGGGCGTGGCGGAAGCGCAGAACGTACGAGGGGCGTGCCCGCCCCCGAGTCCCGAGACGCCCAGGAGACGTGATCGATGGCTGACCGTGCCAAGGTCCTGCTGGTCGACGACCGTGAGGAGAATCTGATCGCCCTGGAGGCGATCCTCAGCTCGCTGGACGTCGTGCCCGTGCGGGCCCGGTCCGGAGAGGAGGCACTGAAAGCCCTCCTGTCGAGCGACTTCGCCCTGATCCTGCTCGACGTGCGCATGCCCGGCATGGACGGCTTCGAGACCGCCGCGCACATCAAACGGAGAGAGCGCACCAGGAACATCCCGATCATCTTCCTGACCGTCGTCGACAGCGCCCCCGACTACGCCTTCCGCGGGTACGCCGCAGGTGCGGTGGACTACCTCACCAAGCCGTTCGACCCCTGGGTGCTGCGCGCCAAGGTCGCCGTGTTCGTGGAGCTCTACTCGATGAACCGCCGGCTCGCCGAGCAGGCGGCACTGCTGCGGGAACGCCTGTCGAGCGAGTTGCCGGACGGCGGCGACCACACCTCCGTGCTGGGCGAACTGGCCGGCCGCGTCACCGCCGTCGAGGACGAGCTACGGCGGGTGCGCGAACTGGCGGAGAAGTCCGCCGACGGACCCCTCGGCGGCGCGGTAGCCGAACTGGGCGAACGCGTCGCCCACCTGCGGGCCGGCTTCGACGCGCTCGGCTGAGCCGCGCGCGGCGTCACGTATCGTGATCGGCGCCGTGTGCCCTGATCGGCCTCACGGAGCGTGACCAGCGGCCCCGGCAAGGACCGCCAGGTCAGCGGCGGGCGCGCTCGAGCGCGTCCCAGAAGCCGCGGCGCAGGGCGTGCCTGACCTCGTCGTGCAGCAGGAAGTCGATCGGCAGCGAGGACCCCTGGAGAAGGCGGGCCTCCAGGTCGGACGGCATCCGGGGCTTGCGGGCGAGCACGGCCTCCAGCCACAGGGCAGGGGCGTCGCGAGCGACCGACTCGCCGAAGTCGTGGCCCTCCTTGTGCGCCGCCTTGACCGCCTCGGCGAGCGTCGTGGTGCCTCCGGACTGCATCGGCACCGGAGCGGGCTGAGGACCTGTGTAAGGACCCAGCTGGGAGGGCGCGTAGCCGGTGGGGCCGGAGCCGTACTGCTGCTGGCCCTGTGCCTGGCTCGTGTGTGCCTGGCTCGTTTGTGCCTGGCTCGTCTGTGCCTGGCTCGTGTGTGCCTGGCCGGTCTGAGCCGGGGTGCCCGACGGGGGTTGCGCCCCCGTGGGCGGCGCCGGGGGGCTGACCGGCGGGGGAGCCGACAGTGGTGCGCTCACGGGCGGCTGAGCCTGGCGTGGCGCAGCGGGCTGCTGCGACTCGGGCCCGTAGCCGTTGTAGACGGGTGGGGACGGCTGGGCCGGCAGAGCGGGACGCGCGTGGGCGGCGGAGGACCGCCCGCCGCTGTGCGCCCCCGTGCCCTCTGTCCCAGTCCCGTGCGACCCAGTCCCGTGCGACCCAGTCCCTTGTGGCCCAGCCCCTTGTGACCCATGGGCGCCGGTCCCGTGGGAGCCCGCGCTGTGGGAGCCTGCGCTGTGAGAGCCCGTCCCGTAGGAGCCGGTGGCTTCCAAGCCGCCGGCGTGGGCGCTAGGGGACTGGGTGCTCGTGGTTTGGGGGCTCGTGGTTGGGGGGCCCGTGGTTTGGGAGCTCGTGGACTCGGCGCCCGTGCTCTGCGGGTCCGTGCGGTGGGAGCCCGCGCCCTGGTAACCCGCCCCTTGGAAGCCTGAACCCTGGAAGCCTGAACCCTGGAAGCCCGGGCTCTGAGAACCCGCACCCTGAGAACCCGCGCCCTGGGAGCCCGTGCTGTGAGCGGCGCCTCCCTGGGAGCCCACACCGTGCGACCCGGCGCTGTGGCTTCCCGTGCCGGATGCGCCCTGGTGCGTGCCCGAGTGTGTGCCCGAGGGGTGCGGCTGGGTGGCGTTCGAGACCGTTCCGGGGGCGCTCATGCCCTGCGGCGGAGTGTCGTGCGCGCCCGTCACCGCCCCGTTGTGCTGGCCGGCGGCGTGGCTGCCCTGCGACAGCGTCCCGTTGTGCTGCCCGTGGGGCTGCGTCCCGTGGGGCTGCGTCCCGTTGTGCGGTGTCCCGTTGTGCGGTGTGCCGTTGTGGGGGGTGCCGTTGTGCTGGGAACCGTTGAGGTGGGTCCCGTTGGACGACGTCCCGTTGCCGTAGGGGACGAGGCCGTTGCCGGGGCCCGGGTCCGCCCCGGTGAGCATCGAGACGAACGACCGGAGATGGCCGCTCCCGATCTCGATGAGGTCGTCGCACTCCTGGCGCAGGGTGCGGGCCGCCGACCACGCGCCGTCGGTGGCGATCTGCATGACGGTCACCCGGATGCCGAGGTCCTGCGCGTCGCTCACCACCTGGGTGAGATCCTCGTCGCCGCTGACCACGACCGCGTCGCAGACCGCGTTGTTGCGCGCCAGCGTCATGAGGTCACGGTGGACCTGGGCGTCCACGCCTTCCCTGCGGCCCGGCCGGATGCGGCCGAGACGGAGCTTGAGCCCGGGGATGTCCGCCAGCACGTCGTGCTCCGGCGTACGGCGGCCCTCGACGGTCGCCTCGTACCAGTAGCAGCGCAGCAACGGCAGGCCCGTCCGCTCCCTCGACAGGGTCGTCAGGAACTGCAGGAGGCCCGGGTAGTCCCAGGAGACGGCCTCGCGATGGCGGGTCCCATGGACGGCCATCGCGCCGTCTGCCAGCAAGTAGCCGGCGTCAACGAACAGCGCGCAGCGATCCACGCGACACCGCCCTTCCTACGTGGCCCTCTCAGGGTAGTCAAGCGTGTGTTCCCGCGAGGCTGATTCCCGGCGATTCAGCCCTTGCCAGCCTGGTGGGGGATCGGGACGCCAACGGCCCTGGGGTGGGAAGTCCTCACGCCGACCGTACCAGTTTGTCCAAGTATCTCCCCCTACCAATTTGTTATCGCACGGCCGCACCGCCGGGGGCCGCGGAGCCGGTGGACACCCGCAGAACGCGCGTCCCGGACCGGCGTCCCTGGCCAGCGAACCCTCACGACCACGTTCGTGCGCTCACGACCGCGACGCCGAAGAAAACGGGGTCGTTTCTGGTGGCGAGTTGGAGGGCGGGGCTGGGCCCCAGGAGGGCGTGCAGCGTGTCGACCGCGACGCCCCCGGCGTCCGCGTCGCCGAGGACGCCGGAACCACGCCGGTCTTCACCATCCCGCGTGGTCACAACACCCGCCCTGACCCCCTCGCCGTTCCACACCATCAGGTCGATCCGCGCGGGCCCGCCGCCCGGGGCGAGCCCGTCGAGCGGAAGCCGCAGGGCCTTCTCCCCGGTTCCGATCACCGCCGCGGCGTCCAGCACCACCGCACGCGTGTACGGCTGCCGCGCGTCCGTGACCATCACCACCAGGCCCCAGGCGGAGTGCCTGACCGTACCCGCACGCGCGGGGGCGCCCGCGACCCACCAGCGCCCCGATCCCGCCGTACGGACGAGAGAGGTCACGTCGGCGAACGCCTGATAACCGGAGCCGCTCGGCAGATCCCGCCGGGCGACCTCGGCGGCCGGCACGGTCGCGTACCCGGGCCTTCCCGGAGCGCGCACCCGGATGTCCCGGGAGGGAACCGCCCCCCGGCCCACGCCCGCCCAGTAGAGGCCCGCCCACATCACCTGGCCTCCGGGCGGCAGGTGGAGATCGGCCTGGCTGGACGTGCCCGCCGAGGGGTCCCTGTCGAGGTCGACCGGCACGCTGACGCCCGGGCTCAGGCCCCGGCCGTCCGGGACGGATCCGCGCGGGCCGGACCTCGCGGGAGTGCCCACGAGCACGTTGCCGACCACCCGGGCGGCCAGGTGGCCGTC
Organism: Microbispora sp. H11081; assembly: GCF_012999535.1. Classification (GTDB taxonomy): domain Bacteria; phylum Actinomycetota; class Actinomycetes; order Streptosporangiales; family Streptosporangiaceae; genus Microbispora. The sequence goes on along the minus strand of NZ_JABBWV010000007.1, from coordinate 160,959 downwards.
CGCGGCGAAGCGAGCCGCCGCCCCCGAGGCGCGCGCCCCCACGGTGGACTCCGCGGTCTTCTCCAGCCCTCCCGCCCGCACCCGCACCGTGAAGACCCGTCCAGCGGGCGCGTCCGCGGCCACCGCGACCCGCAGGAAGATCGCCGTGACCTCACCGGCGGCCAGCGGTCCACGGGCGCACCGCACCAGACGTCCCGACGCCGCACACGACCACCCGTCGCCCGCGCCCCGCCGCGTGCGCGTGCCGTCCGCACTCCCACCCGCCGCAGGCTCCTGACCGGCGTCACCGCGCGCGGCGTCACCCCGGCCGCCGCGCCCGTCCTGGTCCAGGTAGCGGACGCCGGGAGGCAGGGTCACCGTCGCGGTGATGTCACCGGTGGCGGCGTCCCCCGTGTTGCGGAGCCGTACGGCGACGAGCCCCGACTGCCCGCGCAGCAGCGAACCGAGCGGATCGACGGCGACGGAGAGCGCCGCTTTCCCCTTCCCTTTGCCGTCTCCCGGCTTCCCCGGTGCACCCGCGCCCTTCTGCGCTCCCCCGGCCTTCTGCGCTCCTACTCCCTTGTGAGCTCCCCCGGCCTTCTGGGATCCCGCCTTCCCCGGGGCGCCCGAGGCCTTGTGAGCGCCCGAGGCCTTGTGAGTCCCCGCGGCCTTCCGCGCTCCCGCGCCCTTCTGGGCACCCGCGTCGCGCCGGCCTGCCGCGCCGGAGTGCTCACGAGCCGCACGACTCGGCTCCCCCGCCCGCGAGCCGCCCTGCCGTCCGAGTGGGGTGCGCCCCGTGGCCGCTCCGCGTGCCTGTGTCTCGCGCCGGTCACGCGCCGCGCCCTGCTCCTGCCGGGTCCCCGCCCGCAGGCTCTCTCGCTCCCCCGCCCGCGCGCCGTCCCGCGCCTGGAACCGGGCACCGCCCTGGGCACGAGCACCGCCCTGGGACCGGGCCTGCTCGGACGATTCCTGGTAGGGGTGCCGGGAGAGCCGACCCCGCACCCGTTGCCGTTCTGGCACCTGCTCCCGTGAGGCGTCCGCGTGGCGGGAGCCCTGCTCGGGGCGCGGGAGGGCCACGACCACCTCGGGCTCCCGCACCGGGCGGCCGCTCGCCGGGCCCCGGTCCACCTGTCCTCCGCCGCCTCGGCCGGCGCCCGTGTGCTCCCCGCCCCCACGCCCGGGGCGATCCTCACCCGCGCCGCCGGCAGCGGGCGGCGCTCCCGTGGCCTCCTCGCGCGGTGGCCGCGCGCCCGGGGTGACCCTGCCGGTGATCTCGGGCAGGCCGAGCGCGACGCCGGCGCCGGGCGGCTCGGCAGCGCTCCCCGGCGTCCACGGGCGCGGCCTCGGCCGGTCGTACGGGAACGGGATCCCCACCGGTCCGCTCTCGCCGGCGGTCGGGGAAGAGGCGGCGTCGTATTGTGGCCGCCCACGGTCCGGGCTCCGCTGCCCTGAGCCGCCCGCGGTCAGCATGCTCGCCGGCTCGGCGACGAGCAGGAAGGCGGCGGTCGCGAGCCCGGCCACGGCGATGCCCCCCAGCACCGCCCGATGGGACGTCGGCACGCTCCGCACCAGCGCGGACAGCCGCGCCAGCGCCGCCCGCACCCGGACGTACCCCGCCCTCGGCAGCCCGCTGAGCTTCCCGTACACGCGCCGCGTGGTCGACCGCGCCCGGATGTAGCCCGCGCTCGGAAGCGCGCTCAGCTTCCGGCACGCGCGCCGCGTGGTCGTCCCCGCTCGCACGTACGCCCCTCCGAGCAGCGCGGACGCCCGCCCCGCCGGCCGGTCCCGCGCAGTCCGCAGGACCCCTCGCACGCGCCGGTCAGCGCGGCTCCGCAACGCCCCCACGCGCCGCCGGGCGGCCTCCAGCCGCGCCCGCGCCCCGCCGTACGACCGGGAGCCCCTGGTCGTGGCGGCGAGGTCGGCGAGGTAGTCGTACACGGCGGGCCCCGCGACGAGCTGGCCGACGACGGCCCGCAGTTCCTGCGTGAGATCGACCAACTGCAGGAAGACCGACCGGCAGTCGATGCACTCGGCCACGTGGGCGTCGACCTCGGCGGCCTCCTCCTTGGGCAGGCCGTTCTCCAGATAGCGCAGGATCGTCGACACGACCGGGCGGCACTCGGCCCGGGGACCGTCCTCCAGGTGCAGCCGCACGTACGCCTCCCGCAGGCCCCGGCGGGCCCTGTGGGTGAGCTCGGCCGCGGCCTTGCCCGGCAGGCCGATCAGGGGGCCCGCGTCGGCGGGCCTGCCGCCCTCGATCTCCACGTGCCACAGCAGCGTGCGCCAGCGCTCGGGCAGCGAGCGGTAGGCCCGGGCGAGCGGCGAGCGCTCCAGGCCGGCGAGTTCCGGATCCACGTACAGCGAGTCGCCGTCGGCCAGGTCGGCCACGCCCGCGACGGCGTAGCGGCGCAGCGACGCGAGCAGGTAGGGCCGGAACGCGGAGGCGGGCCCGCCGCCACGCCGGACCACGTCGAGGACTCTCGCGAAGGTCTCCGCGAGGAGGTCCTCCACCTCGTTCTCGCTCTGTGCGATCCGCCGCGCCAGTGTTCGCGCGGCGACCGAGTGCCGCCGGTAGAGCGTCCCGAAGGCCGCCGTGTCGCCTCCCCGTACGGCCTCGAGGAGTTCCATGTCGGTATGCCGGACTTCTCTACGCATTGCGACCTCGCGATTACGATGAGTTGCACGGCCATACATTCCGCAGTCCATGTCCTGGCTAAACCGCTGAGCGCTCTTTACTCTCCGTAGTATTCGCACGCCACGTCCGGCGGCGGGGCCCGTACGGCCCGACCGGCGTGACCGGCCGTACGCTGAGCCTCATGAGTGACCGCGAGAGACTGCTTGACGAGATCAAGAACAAGGGCATCGTGCACGGCCGGGTCGTGCTGTCCTCGGGCAAGGAGGCCGACTGGTACGTCGACCTGCGCCGCATCACCCTCGACGGGGTGGCGGCGCCGCTCGTGGGCCGGGTGATGCTCGATCTGACCGAGGACCTGGATTACGAGGCGGTCGGTGGTCTCACGCTCGGCGCCGACCCCGTCGCGACGGCGATGCTGCACGCCGCGGCGGCCCGGGGACGCACGCTGGACGCGTTCGTGGTGCGCAAGGCGGGCAAGGCGCACGGCCTGCAGCGCAGGGTCGAGGGCCCCGACGTCGCGGGACGCCGGGTGCTGGCGGTGGAGGACACCACCACCACGGGCGGGTCGGTGCTCACCGCCGTGGAGGCGCTGCGCGAGGCGGGCGCCGAGGTCGTGGGCATCGCGACGATCGTGCACCGGGGCGGCGACGAGGCGCTGGCCGCCACTGGGGTGCCGTATCGCTCGGCCTACTCCCTCACTGACCTGGGGCTCTCTTAACGCTGAACGCCTGCCGCTCGCCGGGCGACCCGGGGGACCTGGCGGTTCCGTTCTCGAAGACCTCGACCGTTCCTGCGTCGTCGAGGACGACGTCGAGTTCGGGCTGGAAGTAGGCCGCCTGCTCACCCCGGGTCAGGTCCCTGTCGATGAGCACGTCGCCGCCGGGCACCCGGACGAACACGGGGCACCTGTCGGCCTGGCACACCACGCGCACGGTCGGCACGTCGGGCGCGCCGGGCGTGGCGGGCCCGGCGGACGGCTCCGCGGAGGGCCCGGCCGAGGACGGCGCGGACGGGGTGGAGGACCCGCCGGCCGCCGGCTCTCCCGAGCCGAACGTGGACAGCAGCCCCTTCGCCCCGATCACGACGACGGCGAGCAGCAGCAGGACCGCCAGGCCGACCAGCGCCAGCCTGGCGACACCGACGGGATCAGACCTGTGGCGTCCCACAACCCGGAGGGTAGCGCCTGTGAGGCGTGTCCCAGCACTCGTCTGTCACTTCTCGTACGGAGACTTCGCCGCAGGTCACCCGGGACGAGAGGGCGAGAGGGCGGTCACAGGTCGGCGTGGTGGCGACCCTTGGGGACCGCCCTGGCGGCCCTGCGGTTCTTCATCACCTCGCGCACGATCGGGATGACCGACAGCGCGACGATGACGAAGACACCGGGAAGGATGAACTTGTCGATGCCCTCGACCTTGCTGCCCAGGAAGTAGCCGAGCAGCAGCAGCGCCTCGACCCAGACGACGCCGCCGACGACGTTCCAGACGAAGAACCGTCGCGCGTCCATCTCGAGCACGCCGGCCACCGGGTTCATGAAGGTGCGGACGATCGGCATGAACCGCGCCACGACCACGGCCTTGGCCGGGCCGAACTTCTCGAAGTAGTACTCCGCCTTGTCGACGTGCTCCTTCTTGAACAGCCTCGAGTCGGGCTTGTCGAACATCTTCCTGCCGACCTTCACGCCCAGGAAGTGCCCGAGCTGCGCGCCCGCGATCGCCGCCAGCGGCGTGCCGATCAGCAGGACGGGCAGTGACAGGGGCGCGATTCCGAATCCCTGCGCCGCGGCCGCGGTACTGAAAATTCCAGCCGTCACCAACAGTGAGTCACCGGGCAGGAAGAACCCGACGAGTAGCCCCGTCTCTGCGAATACGATGGCGATGACGCCGATCGTCGCGAAGGCGCCGAGCATGCTCAGCCACCACTTCGGGTCAATAAGGTCCAAGAGCACGTCCACGGGGCGAGCCTACCTGTCCCCGATGAGATGAGACTGAGAAGCGGCAGAGCTGTGGAAAACCGTGAATCGCGGAATGACCGCGGCTTTCCCGGCGCCGCGAACCGGCCCGGCTTTCCGGATCGGCCCGGCCTTCGGGATACTTGCCACGCCGCATACCGTCAGAAGGAGATGACTTCTCATGCCTATCGCGACTCCTGAGGTCTACGCCGAGATGCTCGACCGTGCCAAAGCGGGCGGTTTCGCGTACCCGGCGATCAACGTGACCTCGTCGCAGACCCTGCACGCCGCGCTGCGCGGCTTCGCGGAGGCGGAAAGTGACGGGATCATCCAGGTGTCCACCGGCGGCGCGGAGTTCCTCTCCGGCACCACGGTGAAGGACATGGTCACCGGGTCCGTGGCGTTCGCCGAGTTCGCCCGCGTGGTCGCCGAGAAGTACCCGGTGACGGTCGCGCTGCACACCGACCACTGCCCGAAGGACAAGCTCGGCTCGTTCGTCCGCCCGCTGCTGGAGATCTCCGCCGAGCGCGTCGCGCGCGGCCAGGACCCGCTGTTCCAGTCGCACATGTGGGACGGCTCCGCCGTGCCGCTGGACGAGAACCTCCAGATCGCCTCCGAACTGCTCGACAAGACGGCCGCCGCCAAGATCGTGCTGGAGATCGAGATCGGTGTCGTCGGCGGCGAGGAGGACGGCGTCGTCGGCGAGATCAACGAGAAGCTCTACACGACGCCGGAGGACGCGCTGGCCGTCGCCGAGACCCTCGGGCTGGGCGAGCGCGGCCGCTACATCGTGGCCGCCACCTTCGGCAACGTCCACGGCGTGTACAAGCCGGGCCACGTCAAGCTGCGCCCGAGCGTGCTCAAGGAGATCCAGGACGCCGTCGGCGCCAAGTACGGCAAGGAGAAGCCGTTCTCGCTGGTCTTCCACGGCGGCTCCGGCTCCGCCCTGGAGGAGATCCACGAGGCGATCTCGTACGGCGTGGTGAAGATGAACATCGACACCGACACGCAGTACGCCTTCACCCGCCCGATCGTGGACCACATCTTCCGCAACTACGACGGCGTGCTGAAGGTCGACGGCGAGGTCGGCAACAAGAAGGCCTACGACCCCCGTGCGTACGGCAAGTCGGCCGAGGCCGGCATGGCCGAGCGCGTGGCCGAGGCTTGCCGGCAGCTCAAGTCCGCGGGCACCAAGCTCAAGTGACGCTCTCCCGGCCGTGAGCCGGGGGTCCGCGCCACCCTGTCCGGGGCGCTGGACCTGGGAAAAGGCGGGAACGGAAGATCCATTCCGGTATCGATCTCCGTTCCCGCCCGATGCCCCATACCCGTGCGCGGTGTCGGGCAGGTAGAACTGTGCCATGGAAACGCACGAGAACCTCCTCGCCGGCCCGCCGCCCACCCTGCTGCCCGACAACGTTGAGGCACGGCAGATGCTCGAGTCGGGCGCCAAGGCGGCCGACGTGGCCGCGCGCTTCCCCGCCCACTCGGCGGCCTGGGCCGCCCTGGCGGACGACTACTTCGCGGCCGGCCACGCCGTCACCTCGTACGCCTTCGCGCGTACCGGCTACCACCGGGGCCTCGACCAGCTCCGCAGGGCCGGCTGGAAGGGCCACGGGCCGATCCCCTGGGAGCACGAGCCGAACCAGGGGTTCCTGCGTTGCCTGAACGCCCTCGCCAGGGCCGCGCAGGCCATCGGCGAGAAGGACGAGGCCGAGCGGTGCGCCCAGTTCCTTCGTGACAGCAGCACGGCGGCCGCCGAGGCGCTCGCGCCCAACCACTGACGGACCCCTTGCGCACGGAGCACCGGCCACGGCCCGTCTCGCGTGTTAAGACCACGTTCACCCGCGGCGCGCCCCTCGGGTAGTCTCTGTGTGCAAGAGGCCCCTGTCGCGCTTGCGTCAGGGGCTTTCGTCTTGGTGCGGGAGTTAGACCATGCCGGCTGTCGTTCTCGTTGGCGCCCAGTGGGGCGATGAGGGCAAGGGGAAGGCCACCGACCTGCTGGGTGGTGACGTCGACTACGTCGTGCGCTACCAGGGTGGCAACAACGCGGGTCACACGGTCGTCATCGGCGACCAGAAGTACGCGTTGCACCTGCTTCCGACGGGTGTGCTTTCGCCCGAAGTGGTGCCGGTCATCGGCAACGGCGTGGTCGTGGATCCCGGCGTGCTGCTGAGCGAGATCGACGGGCTGGCCGATCGGGGCATCACCTGTGAGCGGCTGCTGATCTCCGCCAACGCGCATTTGATCATGCCGCAGCACAAGGCCATCGACAAGGTCAGCGAGCGTTTCCTCGGCAAGGCCAAGATCGGCACGACCGGCCGCGGCATCGGCCCGGCGTACGGCGACAAGATCTACCGCATGGGCATCCGGGTCCAGGACCTGCTCGACCCCGGCATCCTCGCCAAGAAGATCGAGGCTTCGCTGGGCGAGAAGAACCAGATCCTCACCAAGATCTACAACCGCCGGGGGCTCGACCCGGCTAAGGTCCTGGAGGAGTACCTCGGCTACGCCGAGCGGCTGCGTCCCCACATCGCCGACACCTCGCTCGTGCTCTCCCAGGCGCTCGACCAGGACAAGTTCGTCCTGCTGGAGGGCGGACAGGGCACGCTGCTCGACATCGACCACGGCACCTATCCCTTCGTCACCTCCAGCTCGCCCACCTCGGGTGGCGCCTGCGCCGGCTCGGGCATCCCGCCGACCCGCCTGACCAGGATCATCGGCATCCTCAAGGCGTACACGACCCGTGTGGGCTCCGGGCCTTTCCCGACCGAACTGCTGGACGAGCAGGGCGAGTGGCTGCGCCAGACCGGCGGCGAGTACGGCGTGACCACCGGCCGCAACCGCCGCTGCGGCTGGTTCGACGCGGTCATCGCGCGGTACGCCGCCCGGATCAACGGCGTGACCGACTTCTTCCTGACCAAGCTCGACGTGCTGTCCGGGCTGGAGCGGATCCCGGTCTGCGTGGCGTACGACGTCGACGGCGTCCGCCACGACGAGATCCCGATGACGCAGACCGAGTTCCACCACGCCACGCCGGTCTACGAGGAGCTGCCCGGCTGGCAGGAGGACATCACCAGCGCGAAGACGTTCGACGACCTGCCGCCCAACGCGCAGGCGTACGTCAAGGCGCTGGAGGAGATGAGCGGCGCCCCGATCTCGGCCATCGGTGTCGGCCCGGGCCGCACGCAGACCATCCAGATTCGTTCCCTCATCTGATGATTCGTGGCGTACGCGCCCGGAACCGGAGGTTTCCGGGCCGCGTACGGGCGAGGCGGTAAGGTACGCCGCTGTGCATGGATACGTTGAGCTGCACGGGCACCGCGGAGCCCGGGGCCTGAGGCCTGAGAACACCCTGCCCGGCCTGGCCTTCGCGCTGGAGCTGGGGGTAGACGCGCTGGAGTTCGACGTCGCCATGTCCGCGGACGGGCAGATCGTGCTCACCCACGATCTGCACGTGTCCCCGGTGACCAGCGCCGACACGGGCATGGCCGCACCGGGGGACGAGATGTTCCCCTACGTCGGCAAACCGGTCATCGAGCTCACGCTGCCCCAGTTGCGGACCCTCGACGTCGGCGTACGGCTGCCCGAGCGGCCGGACGACCGCTTCGCGCTCACGCAGGTGCCGCTGCCGGACACCAGGATGCCGACGCTCGGAGCGGTGCTCGGCCTGATCGGCGCGCTCGGCGCGGACCACGTGCGCCTCCACGTCGAGCTGAAGTCCGACCCCACCCGTCCCGACCTGTGCGCCGACCCGCGCAGGTTCGTCGAGGACGTCGTAAGCGAACTCGACCGGCACGACCGGCTGTCCAGGGCGGCCCTGCTCAGCTTCGACTGGCGCATCCTGGAGATCGCCAGGCCGATGGTCGAGCGGCGCTACGCCCTGGTCGAGCGCGACACCATGACCCCCGCGTGGATGAACGGCATCCGCCTCGGCGAGGCCGGCGGCGACCTCGCGGCGGCGGCCGCGGCGGTGGGGGCGACGACGCTGTCCCCCGACCGCGTGCTCGTCGACGAGGCCCTGATGACCGGGGCGGCCCGGCAGGGCCTGCCGGTCGTGGTGTGGACGGTCAACGACCCCGACGAGGCAGGCCGCCTGATCGACATGGGCGTGGCCGGCATCGTGACCGACTACCCCGACCGTATGCGCCGCCTGTGGAAGGCCCGCGGCCTGCCGCTGCCCGACCCGGTGACCCCGCTGAGGCCAGTGGGGGCCTGAAGACCGCCCCTTCCTCCGCGGATCGCGGCCGGACAGGGAAGAGCCCCGCACCGGGCCTCGGCGGCCGGAACGGGGCTCCAGGGTCACCCACAAGAATGGCTTCAACAGCCGTTTACCACCCAACAGCATCGGACGGTGCCCGTCAAGTAGCGGAGCGTCACCCGGCCCGGCGTGTCGCGCGCGCTCACTCCTCCACGGACAGCGCGCCGGACGGGCAGAGCTGAACGGCCCTCCGCACGGCGGGCCCGAGGGCGGTCGGGGGGCCGGGGTCGAGCACCACGACCGTCCCGTCGTCCTCGCTCTGGTCGAACACCTCGGGCAGCGTGAGCGCGCACATCCCCGCGCCGACGCAACGGCCGGTGTCCGCCTTTATCTTCATCGTTCCCCCACTGACTCGCTCACCAGAGCACCGGCAGGCGGTGCACCCCGTAGATCGCCATATTGGACCGCAGCGGCACCTCCCGCGCCGGCACGGCGAGGCGCAGGTTGGGAAAGCGGCGCAGCAGGGCGGGATAGGCGATGCGCATCTCGATCCGGGCGAGCTGCTGGCCCAGGCACTGGTGGATGCCGTGCCCGAAGCTCAGGTGCCCGTGCGCCGGCCGGGTCACGTCGAGGGTGTCACCACCCTCGAACCGTCCGGGGTCGCGGTTCGCCGCCGCCAGCGACAGCGTCACCGCCTCGCCCGCCCTGATCAGGGCGTCGCCGACCATCACGTCCGCCAGGGCCGTACGGGTCGGCCCGATGTGCACGATGCTGAGATAACGCAGCAGTTCCTCCACCGCGTTGTCCACGGCGGCGGGGTCGTCCCGCACGAGGGCGAGCTGTCCCGGGTTGGTCAGCAACGCGAACGTGCCGAGGCCGAGCATGTTGGCGGTCGTCTCGTGCCCCGCGATCAGCAGCAGCAGCGCCACGCCGCCGAGCTCCTCCGTCGTCAGCTCCCCGCCCGCGACGAGCCCGCTCAACAGGTCGTCGTCCGGCTCCTTCGCCTTGAGCTCGACGAGGCCGTGCAGGTAGGCGAACAGGTCCTGCACCGCAGCCCGTACGTCCTCCATCGACGAGTCGAGGTTGACCAGCACCGCGGAGTCGCGCTGGAACTTCTCCCTGTCCTCGTACGGCACGCCGAGCATCTCGCAGATCACCAGCGAGGGGATCGGCAGGGCGAAGGACTCGACGAGGTCGGCGGGGGCGCCCTCGCGCTCCATGGCGTCGAGCCTGCTCTCGGTGATCTCGTGGATCCTCGGTTCGAGCTCCTTCATCCGCCGTACGGTGAACTGGCCGGTCAGGAGGCGGCGATAGCGGGTGTGCTCGGGGGCGTCCATGCGGACGAAGAACCCCGGCGTCAGCGGCTCCTCGTTGAGCTCGCCGCGCTGGGCGATCGGCGAGTGCAGCAACTCCGGGCGGGTGCTGAAACGGCTGTCCGCCAGGATCGCGCGCGCCTCTGCGTAGCCGGTCACCAGCCAGCCCTCGTGCCCGTCCGGGTACAGCATCCGCTGGACCGGCGCCTCGGCGCGGCAGCGCGTCAGTTCGTCCGGTGGATCGAAGGCACGTTCACGCGCCAGGGGAAAAGTCACCACCCGGGGTGTCGCCTCTGTCATGACACGCTCCTGCGAGAGTGGAAACGGTCGATGTGTCGAGCGGCCCGCTCCACCCACCTAACAACATCATTTGACATCCCGCAATGACTGGTTGTTCATGATTGCGGTCATGAAGCGTACGCGTGGTGACAGGACGCCGGAGGCGGCGTCCCGGGGGAAAAGCGGTTAGAGCCAGCCGTTGCGGCGGAAGGCGCGGTGCAGGAGCGTGCAGGCGACGACCATCACGCCGAGCACGACCGGGTAGCCGTACACGGACCTGATCTCGGGCATGTGGTCGAAGTTCATGCCGTAGATGCCGGCGATCATCGTGGGGACGGAGATGATCGCCACCCAGGAGGAGATCTTGCGCATGTCCTCGTTCGCGAGGGCGTTCGAGCGCGCCAGCGCGGCCTGGAGGATCGAGTCGGACAGTTCGTTGGACGACTGGACCTGCTCGCAGACGCGGGACAGGTGGTCGCCGACGTCGCGGAAGTACTCGCGCATGTCCGAGGGGATGCTGCGCCGCTGGGGAAGGGCGTTGAAGGGGGTCAAGAGAGGGCCGACCGCCCGCTTGAGCTCCAGCATCTCGCGCTTGAGCTGGTAGATCCTGTTGATGTCGCGGGAGCTGACCTCGGCGAAGACGGCCGCCTCGACCTCTTCGAGCTCGGCCTGCATGAGGTCGGCCACGTGCAGGTACTTGTCCACGACGTGGTCGGCGATGGCGTGCAGGACACCCGCCGGGCCGCGGTTGATCAGCTTCGGCTTCGCCTCGAGCTTCTCGCGGATCTCGCCGAGCGGGCAGTAGCGGCCGTGCCGTACGGTCACCACGAAGTCGGGGCCGACGAACACCATGATCTCGCCGGTGCCGATGATCTCGCTGGTGGCCGCCGACACCTCGTGGTCGAGGAACTCGACGGTCTTGAGCACGACGAACAGCGAGTCGCCGTACCGCTCCACCTTGGGCCGCTGGTGCGCCTTGATCGCGTCCTCGACGGCGAGCGGGTGCAGGCCGAACACCTCGGCCAGCCACTCGACCTCGGGCGCGGCGGGCTCGTGCAGACCGACCCAGACGTACGCGTCGGGCACTTCGTTGGCCTCGTTGTGCTCGCGGACCAGCCGCACGGCCTCCGGTATGCCACCGGCGGCGACCTTCTCGCCCCCGACGTACGCGCCGAACTCGACGAGCGACGCGCTCGGCGGCACGCAGCGGATGACGGAATCGGCACTCACCGGAGCGGCGCCCAGGTGCGCGGGCAGGACACGACTGTGCCTGCTGATGCGAGGAAAGAGCAGAGAGGAGCGCATGGCGGTGCCTTCCCGCCCGAGCCGGCACGCCCTACGCGCGACGTGATGTCACCCCTTCATACAGGCGTGAGCTGCCTCTCGGGCTTCAGTTTCGGAGTGGTCGGGAATGCGCACGACGTACGTGCGCCAGCACGTACTGACAGGATCACCAGAATTCATTCCAGACCACCTCCAATCACCACGAGACAGCGCGAAGCCTGTCTAACTTACCACATTGCCGCTCGGCGACCTTTCCAGAGTACCCGCGTCAAGTGCCGCCGATCATGCACTTCTTGCCAAAAACAGCCCGAACAAACTAGTCATCTATGTGTATCTCTGCCTAAAAAGGGCATTCCCCCGTGCCCGCAACGGGCGGACCGGAACCGGTCCCCGCCGGCTCCCGGAGACCGCGAGGCGGCGAAACACTGCGACAATGGTCCGGTGCGCGTACTTGTCATCGGTTCCGGGGGCCGGGAGCACGCTCTGTGCCGGGCCCTGCGGCTCGACCCCGCCGTCGTAGAGGTCCACTGCGCCCCCGGCAACGCCGGCATCGCGGAGGTGGCCACCCTCCACCAGGTCACGCCGACCGACGGCGCGGCGGTGACCGCGCTCGCGGAGCGCCTGGGCGCCGACCTCGTCGTGATCGGCGCGGAGGCGCCGCTGGTCGCCGGCGTCGCTGACGCCGTCAGGGACGCCGGGATCGCCTGTTTCGGCCCGTCGGCGCGGGCGGCGCAGATCGAGGGGTCCAAGGCGTTCGCGAAGGACGTGATGACCGCCGCCGGGGTGCCGACCGCGCGGGCGCACACCTGCACCACCGAGGACGAGGCCGCGGCGGCGCTCGACGCGTTCGGCGCGCCGTACGTCGTGAAGGACGACGGCCTGGCCGCGGGCAAGGGCGTGGTCGTGACCGACAGCCGCGAGGAGGCCCTGGAGCACGCCAGGGCGTGCGGGCGGGTCGTCATCGAGGAGTATCTCGACGGTCCCGAGGTGTCGCTGTTCGCGCTGTGCGACGGGACGAGCGCCGTGGCGCTGCAGCCCGCCCAGGACTTCAAGCGGGCCTACGACGGCGACAAGGGCCCCAACACCGGCGGCATGGGGGCCTACACCCCGCTGCCCTGGGCGCCGGAGGACCTGTCCGAGCGCGTCATGGAAGAGGTCGTGCGCCCGACCATGGCCGAGATGGCCAGGCGCGGCATGCCGTACACGGGAGTGCTGTACGCCGGGCTGGCGCTGACCTCGGCCGGCCCCCGGGTGATCGAGTTCAACGCGCGGTTCGGCGACCCGGAGACCCAGGTCGTGCTCGACCGGCTGGAGACCCCGCTCGGCGAACTGCTGCTCGCGTGCGCGACCGGCACGCTGGCCGGGCGCCCGCCGCTGCGGTGGCGTGACGGCGCCGCCGTGACCGTGGTGCTCGCCGCGGAGAACTACCCCGCCGACCCCGTGAAGGGCGACCCGATCGCCGGACTGCCGGTGACGGCCGAGGGCGCGTACGCGCTGCACGCGGGCACGGCCCTCGACGAGAACAACCGGCTCGTGTCGAACGGCGGGCGGGTGCTCAACGTGGTCGGCACTGGCACGGACGTCGCGGAGGCCAGGGCCCGGGCGTACGAGGCCCTGGAGCAGATCACCATGCGCGGCTCCCACCACCGCTCCGACATCGCGCTCGCCGCGTCCTCCTGACCCCTGACGATCGGTGATGTCCGCGTAACGGTTGGTGCACGACTCGTACGCGGACATACCATCTGATCAGCGAAGGGGGGCGGCGCATGGCGATGGTCTCGTCGTGGCCCTCGGTGCGGCGGGAGTGTCCGGTTCCCTCGTTCGTGGCCGGTCACATCGAGGCACGGCTACGGACTCTCCCCCTGCTCAAGTCACGGTGAGGGGCTGGGAAGATGGTCCTGTGAAGCACGTGCACTCCGGCAAGGTCCGCGACCTCTACGAAACTCCCGACGGGCTGCTGCTGATGGTCGCGTCGGACCGCATCTCGGCCTTCGACCACGTGCTCGAACCCGGCATCCCCGACAAGGGCGAGATCCTCACCCGGTTGTCGCTGTGGTGGTTCGAGCAGCTCAAGGACGTCGTTCCCCATCACGTGGTCTCGACCGACGTCCCGGCGGAGTTCGCCGGGCGCGGGGTGCTGTGCCGGAGGCTGCGGATGGTGCCGGTCGAGTGCGTGGCCCGCGGCTACCTCACCGGGTCCGGGCTCGTGGACTACCGCAGGGAGGGCGCAGTCTCCGGCGTACGGCTCCCCGAAGGGCTCACCGACGGCTCGCGGCTGCCCGAGCCGATCTTCACACCGTCGACCAAGGCTCCGATGGGCGAGCACGACGAGCCGATGACGTACGACGAGGTCGTGGCGGAGGTCGGCGCGGAGGTGGCCGAGCGGCTGCGCCGGATCACGCTCGACGTCTACACCCGCGGGGCCGAGATCGCGTTGGAGCGCGGCATCATCCTGGCCGACACGAAGATCGAGCTGGGCTACGACGCCGACGGCGTGCTGACGCTGGGAGACGAGGTGCTGACGCCCGACTCCTCCCGCTTCTGGCCGCTGGACCAGTGGGAGCCCGGCCACTCCCAGCCGTCGTTCGACAAGCAGTTCGTCAGAGACTGGCTACTGTCCCCCGAGTCGGGCTGGGACAGGTCGTCAGGTGAGGCGCCCCCGCCGCTCCCTGACGAGATCGTCGAGCGCACCCGCAGCCGCTACGTGGAGGCGTACGAGCGGCTCACCGGGGAGCGTTTCCGAGGGTGAACCGCGGCTGAACCGCGGCTGAACCCGGGCCGAATCACACAGGTCACGCCAGTAATCTCAAGTGACCCGTTCCCCCGCGCGTTCCGGGGGTAGTTCCACCCCGAAACTCCCGGTACAGCGGCTACTCTAGGCCGGTCGTCCTCGCGGACGACTCGGCCGCCGGCTGACGGGAGTCTCCCGCCCTTCCCCCATACATAGGAGTCGAACCCATGGTCCGTTACCGCGTGCGCGGTGGCAATGTACTGCGTGGAACCGCCTTCATCCAGGGCGCGAAGAACGCCGTACTGCCCATGATCGGGGCGGCGCTGCTCGCGTCCGAGGGCCGTACGGTCCTCAGGAACGTGCCCGTCATCGAGGACGTGCGCCGGGCTGTCGAGCTCGCCCAGGCCGTGGGCGCCAAGGTGGAGTTCCACGAGACCGAGCGGACGCTCGTCATCGACGCCTCCCGCCTGACCAGCCCGGTCCTGCCCGCTGAGATCGCCCGCCGGTTCCGTGGATCGGTGCTGTTCGTCCCCGCGCTGCTCCACCGTCTCGGCGAGGCGATCATCGAGGGCATCGGCGGGTGCAACCTCGGCAGCCGCAACCTCGACTTCCACTACCTGGGTTACAAGCGCCTCGGCGCGATGGTGGACGAGGGCGAGGCCGTCATCCACATCAAGGCCGCCGGCCTGATCGGCGCGCCGCTCTACCTCGACACCCCCTCGCACACCGGCACGGAGAACCTGATCATGGCCGCCGCGCTGGCGCGGGGCACCACCATCATCGAGAACGCGGCCCTCGAACCCGAGGTGCTCGACGTCATCACGATGCTGAGCCGGATGGGCGCGCGCATCAGCGGCGGCGGCACGGGCTTCATCACGGTCGAGGGCGTGGACGAACTGACCGCGGTCGAGCACACGGTCATGCCCGACCGCCTCGACGCGGGCGTGTTCGCGATGGGCGCGGCCATCACGGGCGGCGAGGTGAGCCTGGTCGGCGCCTCGCTTGAGCACCTCGGCGTGGTCCGGTGGAAGCTGGAGCAGATGGGCGTGGAGTTCGAGAACCACGGCGCGGTACTCCAGGTCCGCCGCAACCGCCCGCTGCGCCCGATCAACGTCATCACCGACACCTATCCCGGCTTCGCGACCGACCTGCAGTCGCCGCTGATGACCGTGGCCTGCCTGGCGGAGGGCTCCAGCTACATCCACGAGCGCATCTTCGACGGCCGCTTCGCGCTCGCGGGCGAGCTGAACAAGATGGGCGCGAACGTCGAGGTCGAGGGCAACCGGGCGGTCGTGCACGGCCCGACGCCGCTGCGGGGCGCCGACGTGACGGCCCATGACCTTCGGTCGGGGATCGCCCTCGTGCTCGCCGGCCTCGCGGCGGAGGGCGAGACGACCATCGGGTCCGGTTATCTCATCGACCGCGGGCACGCCGCGCTCGCCCAGCGTATGCAGGCCCTCGGCGCGGATGTGGTGCGTGAAATTTCCACTTCCGACGAGGGCTGAGGCCGGAAACCTTTACTAATGGCCTGACCAGGGGAGACCGTCCGAATTACGGAACCGCCAGGACTACCCAGAATGCTATTCCGGTAAATCTGGGCGTGACATTACGGCCTTAACCAGCGATCGTTCCAAAGAGAAGCCACAACAACGAGGGCGACGTGGGATGGGACGAACATTGGTCGAGCGCACGGAAGACACTCCGCGCGGGTCACGTTTGGGCACGGTGACACCCGACCTCACCATCGGCGTGGTGGGGTCGCACGATCTGGTCGAGCGGGTGATGCTCATGGGGCACTCGGCTGCCCCGGTGCCCTGCCGGCTGGTCGCCGCCGCGTACCGGGATGAGCAGGAGGCGGCGGACAAGGTGACCAGGCTCGGGCCGGGTGTGGACGCGTGCCTGTTCGCGAGCCCGGTGCCATTCGAGCTCGCACGGCGTGCCGGGGTGTTGACGATGCCCGCCACGCACGTGCAGCTCGGCGGGGCCGCGCTCGTGGCGGCGGTCGCGCGGGCCGCGCTGGACGAGCGGATCGATCCGCGCCGGGTGAGCGTCGACGTGCTCGGCAGGCCGGAGATCGACGAGGTGTACGCGGACCTCAACCTCTCCTCCGGGGAGGTGCACAGCCGGGACGAGCCGGGGCCGGTCGGCACCATCACGGCCTTCCATGAGCGGTTACTCCGTCAGGGGGCCACCACGGGCGCGCTCACCTGCGTCCAGGGCGTGGCCGACCGGCTGACCTCCGCCGGGCTGCCGGTGGTGCCGATACGGCCGACCTCCGCGGCCGTCCGTACGGCGCTGCACACGGCGGCGCTGCTCGGCGCACGCCACCGGCTGGAGGAGTCGCAGCTCACGGTCGTGCTGGTCGAGGTGCCGACGCTGCGCGAGCCCGTACGGCGGGCCGCGCCGCGCTACTGGCGGGACGAGCTACGGCTGTCGCTGCACCGGCTGCTCGTGCAGGAGGCCAACCGGATCAACGCGAGCGTGTGGCCGATCGACGACCACAGCTATCTGGTGGTCGCCACCAAGGGCTCGATCGCGACGGCCACGGACGGGTTCCGAATCCTGCCGTTCGCCGCCAGGATCCGCGAGGAGCTGGGCCTGGCCGTCGAGGTGGGTGTTGGCATGGGCCGCACCACGCACGAGGCCGAGACGCACGCGAGGGGCGCGCTCGCCCGCACCCAGGGCGGCAAGCAGCCGCAGGGGTTCGCGGTGGACAGGGAGGGCCGCGCACTGGTGCCGCCGCCCAGGATGCCGCCCCAGCCCGGCGGCCCGATCAAGCCCAAGGGTGTCGAGGTTCTGGCACGCCTGGCCGCCAAGCTGGAGGGCGGGGACACGGTCGTGGACGCGGAGGGCGCCGGGCGCATGCTCGGGGTGACTCCGCGTACGGCCAGACGGTTGCTGCGCACGCTGGTTGACGAGGGACTCGCGTGGCCGCTTCCGCCGAACCGCACTCCCCAGCCCGGGCGGCCGCGGCAGCTCTACCGGCTCATCGTGGAGAAGCTGAACCGGTGATAGGCGTCTAAAAGGGACGCTCTATTGTCATGACCCATGGAACGGAACGGTCATGACGTACGGGTGTGGCTGGCGTTGGCCGCCGTATACGTGGTGTGGGGCTCGACGTATCTCGGCATAGCCATCGCCATCCGCACCCTTCCGCCGATGACGAGCGGCGGGCTCCGTTTCGTCGCGGCGGCGCTGATCCTCGGCGTGGTCCTGCTCGTCAGGGGCGTGCCGTTCAGGATGAGATGGCGGGAGTTCGGCGGCGCCGCGCTGGTCGGGCTCCTGCTACTCACCGGAGGCAACGGCATGGTCGCCGTGGCCGAGCAGCACATCTCCAGCGGCCTGGCCGCGCTGCTCGTCGCCTCCATCCCGCTGTGGCTGATCGTGCTCAGGATGGTCTGCCGCGACCGGCCGCACGTGCTGACGGTGGCCGGGGTGCTGGTCGGCTTCGCCGGCGTGGCCTTCCTCTCGCTGCACGGCGGCAGCGCGTCGGGCAGCGGGGCGGGCATCATCGTGGTGCTGCTGGGCTCGCTGTCGTGGTCGCTCGGGTCGTTCCTCTCACCGCGGATCCCGATGCCGGCCAACCCGTTCGTGGCCAGCACGATCGAGATGGCGGCCGGCGGCGCCGCGCTGCTCGCGCTGGGCGCCGCGCAGGGCGAGCGGCTGCATCTCGGCGCCGTGAGCGGGGAGTCGTGGGCGGCCCTCGCCTACCTGGTGGTGGCGGGCTCCCTGGTCGGCTTCACGTCGTACGTCTGGCTGCTCGGCCACGCGCCGATCTCGCTCGTGTCCACCTACGCGTACGTGAACCCGGTGGTGGCGGTGATCCTCGGCGCGGCGATCCTGGCGGAGCCGGTCACCGCGGCCATGCTCGTCGCGGGAGGCCTGATCGTCGTGGGCGTGGCGCTCGTGGTGTCCACGGAGCGCCGCGGACCCGCCGTCCAGGTGCCCGCGGCCGACGGCGGGCCGGAACGCGTCCCCGATCCCCAGCCGAACGCGTAGGAGGCCGGTCGCCCTGGGCCGTGGCGGCGTTCGCGGTGGCCGCCGGGTGATCCTCAGCCTGCGCTGAGCCGCCGGAACGCCTCGGCGGCGGCGAGGAAGACGTCGTTGGCCTCGGAGTCGCCGATCGAGATCCTGGCCCCCTCGCCCGCGAAGGGGCGCACCGCGACCCCCACGGCCGCGCACTGTGCCGCGAACTCCATCGTGCGCTCGCCGAGGCGCAACCAGACGAAGTTGGCCTCGGTGGGCGGGACGGTCCAGCCCTGCGACAGCAGCGCCTCCCTGACGCGAGCCCGCTCCTTGATCACGTTCTCGACCCGCTCCTGCAACTCGTCCTCCGCCTCCAGGGAGGCGATGGCCGCGGCCTGGGCGAGGTGGTTGACCGCGAAGGGCAGCAGCGTCTTGCGGACGGCGGCGGCGACCGGCTCGTGCCCGATCAGGTAGCCGACCCGCAGCCCCGCCAGGCCGTACGCCTTGGAGAACGTGCGCAGCACGGCGACGTTGGGGCGGTCGCGGTAGAACGTGAGGCCGTCGGGCACGTCCTCGTCCCTGACGTACTCCCGGTAGGCCTCGTCGAGGACGACGGTGACGTTCTCCGGCACGCGGTCGAGGAAGCGCGCGATCTCCTCTGTCCGGTTCACCGTGCCGGTCGGGTTGTTTGGGTTGCACACGAAGACCAGCCGCGTCTCTGGCGTGATGGCCTCGGCCATCGCGTCGAGGTCGTGCGTCTCGTCGCGCAGCGGCACCTCGACGGCGTTGGCGCCGGACAGGCCGACCAGAAGCGGGTATGCCTCGAAGGAACGCCAGGCGTAGACCACGTCGGCGCCCGGCTCGCCCACCGCTTCGAGGATCTGCTGGGCGACCGCCACCGATCCGGCGCCGAGCGCCACGTGGTCGTAGGGCACCCCGAGCCGCTCCGCGAGCGTCTCGGTGAGCCGGACGGCACCGGGGTCGGGATAACGGTGGATCTCCGTCGCCGCCCGGGCGATCGCCTCCACCACCGACGGCAGCGGCCCGAACGGGCTCTCGTTGGAGGACAGTTTGTAGGACCGGCCGTCCGGGGAGACCACGGCCTTGCCGGGCTTGTAGGCCGGCATGGTGTCGAGGATCGAGCGGAATCGAGGCATGCCCCCACGATAGGAGATGCACCGGTCGAGGCGGCACCCCGCACACCCCCTGCGGACGGCCCGCGGCGTCCCTACTTGTAGTAGGCGTACAGCGTCTTCCAGCTGCCGGCGTACTGGCAGTTGAGCGACGGCTTGGCGGCCTTGGTCTCGGAGCAGACCTTCAGCTCGACCTCGCCGACCTTCTTGATGGTGAAGGAGAACTTCTTCTTCGCGCCGTACGAGCAGACCCGGTAGTTGCGGTACGCCAGGTGCGGCGTGTTGGCGGAGTCGAAGTAGCTGACGCGGAACAGGGCCCAGCCGCAGGCGGTCGACTTGCGGTTCAGGCTGGTGACGGTGCCCGCGACCTTGACGTACGGCGCCGGCGAGCTGAGGTCCTTCTTGGCGGCGGCGGTCAGCGAGCCGGTCACCTTGGCCTTCGACCCGGCGGCGTAGTAAGGACCCCAGGACTTGGCGGCGGCGGCCTGGACGGCGCCGGCCTGCGTGGTCCCGGCCTGCGTGGTCCCGGCCTGGGCGGCGGTCGCGGTCGCGAGCGGGGCGAGAGCCAGGATGCCGGCCGCGAGCGAGATGCCGGCGAGGGAGCGGGTGAGGGTCATGGCTGGGGTTCCTTTCCTTTGTTCGTCGCACGCAGTCTGCGCCGGGACGCTTTCAATCCCCTTGACGCCCGCTGAACCTCGCCGGATCACCTGGGCGATCGCACGATGCCCGGGGCGACTGCCGTGGCGGGCGCGCGGGCCCGCCACGGCCGTTCACTCCCGATGCGCGGGCAGTTCCGGCCGGTCGTCGGTCCAGCCGATCGCCTGGTAGGAGGTCGAGGAACGCAGCTCCGCCCGCCGCCCGTCCGCGAGCGTGGTCGTGTTCGTCCTCACCTCGGCGAGAGGCAGGCCGGTGGCGGGGTCGACCACGAGCAGGACCCGGGTGAACAGGCCCGGCTCGATCTCCTGCCGGTAGCCGAGCGCCTGCCCGCGCCGGCCGAGCGGGTCTGTCGTCTCGCCCTCGGCCCGGATGCCGGGCAGCGACGCGAGGATCCGGTAGGCCGACGCACGGGCCTCGGGCGAGGCGGGCAGGCGGCTGATGACGTCCAGGCAGCCTTGCAGAAGGAGTTGCGCCCTCGACTCCTCCGCGTCCGCGCCGGGGTCGGGGTCCGCCGCCAGCCGCCGGGCGGCGCGCTCTTCCAGGTAGCTCCGGAGGGCGCCGGGCTCACCGGGGATGGCCTTCACCTCCTGCCAGGTCACCAGTTCCCCGGTGAGTTCACCCGCCGTCCCCTTCCACCTGCCGTGCAGCCGAGCGGCGGTGCGCTCACCGGCCGCCGCCTCCAGCGGCCCGAACGGGACGGCGAACAGCTGCTCCGTCTTCATGTCCTTGGGGTAGCGCCAGCTGGTAGGCGCCCCCGCCGCCCGCCAGGCGGCCTCGTCCCGCGGGGTCGCGGGCTTGACGCCGAGCTCCTGCCAGATGCTCCAGCTCCGCAGATCAGGCCGCTTCGCCAGCCATCGCTCTTCTGAACGCCCTTCCTGGAGCACGTACGCACGGGTGGGGTCGGTCAGCATCACCTGAGTGACCATCCCTATGCGCCAGTAGGCGCCGTCCGCCGGGGCGCGCTCCATGGCGACGGCGGCGGCGAGCAGGATCTGCCGGGCGGTCGGCCCGGCCGTCGCGGGCACCGACGTGGCAGTCACCGACGTGGTGGGCCAAGGCTCGACGGAGATCGTGCTCCCGGACAGCACGGCGGGGACGGCGACCGCCGCCGCGGCGGCCACGGCCAGGCTCAGCCCGGCGCCGACCAGGCGGCCTCGGAGCCTCTTCCGCCCGGGTCCTGGATCGCTGACCGTGGCGGTCGCCGCCGCTTCGGCCAGCAGCCGGGCACGGCCCGCCTCGACCACTGCGAGTGGGGGTTCATGCGTCCCCAGCAGCAGGAGCACCGCGTCCACGTGGCGCGGTTCGACCAGATGACGGGAGTCCTGGTCATCGTGCAGCTCATCCATCGGATCCTCCGGATTCAGCAGTGAGGTCGTCCAGCGCCGCGCGCAGCCTCCCGCGCACCCGGTGGAGCCGGGAGGCCACGGTGCCCGGGGGGATGTCGAGCGCCTGCGCGATCTCCTCGTAACTGAGATCGCCGTATGCGACGAGAAACAGCACGTCTCGCTCGCCGTCGGGCAGCCGGCTGAGCTCCGCGGCGAGCCGGCGCCCGGCGCCCGCCGCGCTCACCCGCGCCGCGACGCGGTCCGCGTGCTCGCCCTCTGCCGGGTTCTCCACCGGCACCCTGGCCAGCGCCTCCAGCCTCCGGGCCTCGCTGCGGCGATGACCGGCCAGGAGATTGGTGGCGATCCCGTACAACCAGTGGCGTACGACGCCACGGCCGGGATCGAAATGATGTCGTTTGCGGAACGCGACCAGGAACGTCTCGGACGCGAGGTCGTCGGCGGCCTGCGCTCCTACTCGTGCCGCGACATAGCGGTAGATGTCCGCGAAGTAGCGGTCGTACAGCGTGGCGAAAGACTCGGGCCGATGCCGTGACTGCTCGATGAGCGCGGCGTCGTCAAGTCTTCCTGGCGAATCGGGGGGAGCGGTCATCCGCATGGCGTCCCTTCTTTCAGGTACACCGTCAATCCGCCGCAGCGTCCGATCCACTTCGCGCCCGTGCGAGGGCGGGGATCGCACCTATAAAGCTGTCCTCCTCATCGTTCACGTCCGGAATTTCGGATTAGAGACCAGTAAGATCCAGCGGCATGTGGCGGAAAGCGAGAATCGTGATGGCCGGTGTCTGCGTGGCCGGCGTGAGCGTCGTACCCGCCGCGGCCGGGTCCGCGACCGCCGCCACCGCGCGGACGGCCCCCGCGACCGTGAAAGCCGCGGCCCTTACCGAGGTCGAGAAGGCCGGGGCGGAGCAGAGCGGGGCGAAGAAGGCCGGCGCGAAGGGCAAGCCGTACTGCGCCCGCTACAAGTGCATCGCCCTCACCTTCGACGACGGCCCGTGGCCCTACACCCCTGCGCTGCTCGACACGCTGAAGAAGCACAAGGCGAAGGCCACCTTCTTCCTGCTCGGCAGGAAGGTGGAACACCGCCCGGAGCTCACCCGCCGGATCCACGAGGAGGGGCACGACATCGGCAACCACACGTGGACCCACCCCTCCCTCACCACACTGACCGACGGTGAGGTGTTCGAGGAGATCTCGACCACCTCGGAGATCATCTACCGGACGATCGGCGAGCGGCCCGAATACATGCGCCCGCCGAACGGCGCGACCAACTCCAGGGTCTCCGCTCTGATGGCCGACCTTGGGCTGCCGCAGATCCTGTGGACGGGGTCCACGCTCGACTGGCAGGCCCGCGACACCAAGGTGATCGCCAAGCGCACGCTGAAGCTCGCCAAGCGCAACGGCGTGATCCTGCTGCACGACATCGTCCCCGAGACGGTCAAGGCCATGCCGGGTGTGCTCACCGCGCTGGAGAAGGAGCACTACAAGTTCGTCACGCTGACGACCCTGCTCCAGGGCCGCACGCTGCGTCCCGGCCAGATCTACCCGCCGCGCGGCAAGTAGCCGGATTCGGGCGCCGTCCGCGGGTACGGCGCCGGGGGCGTCAGCGCGGGTCCTGGCATCGAGGGCGCGGGAGGGAGCGCCGCCGTCTCCGGTGGGGCGACGCGGGCGGCGTCGGCCGTGAGCGAGCGCTCCAGCGCCGCGCGCATCCGCGGTTGCAGGGGCCGCTCGACCAACCGGTGCACGCCGTACGCGACCACGACCACCGCGGCCACGGCCACGGCCAGCGTGAGGCGGTTGCCCAGCACCGGGTGGAGCCACTGGATCAGCAGGAAGCCCACATGGTGGTGGAAGAGATAGAGCGGGTAGGTCAGCGTGCCGAGGAAGGTGAGCCACCGCCAGTCGAGCCCGTCGAACACGCCGACCGCCACGAGGATCATCACCAGGAAGATCAGCGAGATCACGCCCACCACGAGCGCCGAGCCCAGCGCCTGCCCGAACTTCCGGAACGCCGCCGGCTCCCCGGCGAGCGCCGAGTGGAGCCCGAGCGCCCAGCCCACGGCCACGAACAGCCAGGGGAACAGCGACCCGCCGAATCGGTGGACGAGATAGAGCGCCATCCCCGCGATGAAGTAGGGCGCGCCGAACGGGACGAGCAACTGCTTCAGCAGGCCGGCGTCCGCGCGGTCGGCGATCGCGAGCAGGATCACCCACGTCCCCATGAACGCCAGGCACCTGCGGTAGGTGATCCCCACGGCCGCGAGGCACGCGATGAGGGCGTAGAAGACCAGTTCCTGCCACAGCGTCCAGTAGACGATCTCCAGGTCGCGCACGCCGAAGCCGTGCTGGAGCATGGTCATGTTGACGAGCAGTTCCGTGAGGCTCGGCCGGTGGTCGGTGATCAGTCCGCCGACGGCCAGGCCGCCGAGGACGAGCACGCTCGCCCAGTACGCGGGGAACAGCCGGGAGATCCGCGACGCCGCGAAGTGACCGGGGGTCTGGCCCCAGGCGCTCATCAGGATCACGAATCCACTGATCAGGAAGAACAGGCACACGCCGTACAGGCCGAACGTGGTCACCGCGCTCATCGCGGGGAAGGCGTTGGACGTGCCCCAGGCACGGGTCTCGCCGAAGTGGAACAGGACGACGCCGAGTGCCGCGCAGAACCGCAGAAGGTCGACCACGCGCAGCCGGGACGGTCCGGGGAGGTTGGCCGGCGCATCCGAGATGCGGGGGGCCGCAGCCAGCATAGGCCGGAATATATCCTGAAAGATTCCTGAGAGTTGCGACTTCTGCGCCGACCTCCCGAAACGGGCACTTTCTCGCGTTCCGCCCCCGGGCGCACGCCGTCAGGTGCGGAGCATGGGCGGGTGCAGCAGCACGGCGGGGCCGCGGCGGTAGAGCATGGCGGGCCTTCCGCCGTCCCGGGTCGTGGTGCGCCCGGTGGGCATCAGGAAGCCCTCCGTCTTGGTGACCTTCCGGTGGAAGTTGCGCGGATCGAGGGGTCGTCCCCAGACGATCTCGTAGACACGGCGCAACTCGGCGACGGTGAACTCGGACGGGCAGAACGCGGCGCCGAGCGAGGTGTATTCGAGCTTGCCCCTGGCCCGCTCCACGCCGTCGAGCATGATCCTTCGGTGGTCGAAGGCCATCTCGGTCAGCTCCGCCACCGGCTGCCAGCTCATGTGGGCCTCGGTGGAGGCGGGCAGGTCGGGGGCGAGGCCCAGATAGGCCACGCTGACGACCCGCTGGCGCGGATCGCGGTCGGGGTAGCCGTAGGTCTGGAGCTGCTCCAGGTGGACCGGCGCGCCCGGCAGGCCGGCCCGTTCCGCCAGCACGCGGGCCGCCGCGGCGGGCAGGTCCTCTTCGAGCTTGATGAAACCGCCGGAAAGCGCCCACCGGCCTTCGCACGGCGGCCTGTCCCTGCGCCAGACGAGGGCGCTGAGCTGCTGGGACCTGACGGTGAGCACGACGAGATCCACGCTGACGGGAATACGCGGGATCATGCCCAGCACGCTACAGGACGCGGGCCGCACCTCGAGCCTCACCTCGGGCCGTACGCAGCGGCCCTGGCCCGAGGTCATGGGGTGTCTCTCCCCTGACGTCGCCCGGGCCGGCGCGGTCGGGCGCCGGGCGACGTGCCGCCGGGAGCGTCAGAGCGCCTGCGTGGGCTTGACGTAGGTCACCCGGAGGTTCAGGTAGGTCGCCACGCCGGCGTCGTGGGCGCGGACGGCCAGCAGGTTGCAGCAGTCCAGGTCGGCCACGGGCACGACGACGTCGATCGCCCCGGCGGCGCACTTGCCGCTCTTGACGGTCTGCAGCAGGTCTCCGTTGAAGTAGACCTCCGCGTCGTTGTCCACCGTGCCCTGGATGCGCACCTGCTGCGCGTCACGCGGCAGGTGCACCCAGTGCCGGACCAGGAGATCCGTGTTGACCGCCCACGGCGTCTTGACGCTGGTCTTGTTGTTCCACGAGCAGGTGCCGTTCGTGGTGCCGAAGCCCGCCTGTCCGGTCGGCCAGGCGCTGTCGTCGAATCCCCGCCCTGCGAAGCCCGGCACCTGGGTCGTGGCGGGCACCTGGCGGTACGTCCAGCCCGTGCTGTCGTAGCCGAGCGCCGTGACGACGGTCGCACGCTCGCTCGGGGCCTGTGCGGCGGTGGCCGCGGGGGCGGCCAGGACCGTCGCGGCCACCAGCGCGCCCGCCGCGAGACCGGCGGGCAGGTGACGGAGTCGGTTCATGGGCGGTCTCCTTGTCGATCGTCCGATGCCCTGATGCGAGGGGCATCTCGAAGCCGGCGTGAGCCGGCCTGGGGTCGCTCCGGCCCGTGCGGCAAGATCCGCCGGGCGGCGCAGGCAGCAGGAGATCAGCGGGCGGGATCGGCCGCGCGGACGGCCCGCCGGGACATTGTCCGTTCCTTGCGCGGACATTGCCGGGCGCGGGCATGGGCGGGGAACGCACCACCCGGTGCCGTCGCGTCGGCCCACGCGTCCGGCCCACGCGTCCGGTTCAGGCGTCACGCCCGGCCATGGCCGGCGGGATGACCGGTCAGCCGGAGTTGCGGTAGTAGACGGGCTCGGCGGACTTCCTGCCGTCGGCGGAGGTGACCTCCACCCGTATCCACACGTCCTTCGGGACGGTGTCCCAGTCGACCGGGATCCAGATCTGCTCCGTGCCCGCCGGGAGCCCCGGGATCGGCGTGGGGTCGTGCCAGCCGACCGTGGCCGAGTCGACGACCCTGGGGGTGTCCAGGTCCGGCCAGCTCAGCGTGACCTTGGCCGAGCCGAGATGGTAGCCGCGGATCTCCAGGCCGTCCTGGATCTGCCGCGCCCGCCGCTGCGCCTCGACGGGGATCGGCCGGTCCCAGTCGGCCGCGATCTCCTCCGCCAGCGACGGCGAGCCGCAGGTGAAGAAGTCGCTCCACATGTACGAGATGATCTTCGAGACGTACGGCGCGGCGAGCGTCACCTGGGTGTCGAGCCTGGGCTTGTCCGTACGCCCGCGGGTGCCCTGCCGGCCGCACGTCTCGGTCGAGGTGGACGGCTCGAACGCCTCCACGTTGGCCCACAGCTCGACCTGGACGCCCTCCTGGACCAGCTCCTGCCTGGCCAGCGACATCGCCCGGTAGTAGTCCCTGGTGCTGCCGTAGTAGGCCGTGGCGTACGTGCTCTCGCCGACGACCGGCTTGAGCTCGTCGTCAACCGGCTTGTTCTTCCAGTTGGGCCAGAACAGGCCGACCTTGCCCGTGCCCCGGCCGTCCTGCGGCGCGATGATCTCCACGCCGGTGCGCGCCAGGGCCTTGAAACCCTGGGCCACCTGGCTGGGCGTGGAGGTGTACTTCACCCGCCTGCGGCTGTCGATGTACGGGCTCACCATGATCGGCTTGTCCGGCAGCACCTGCTCGACGATCAGGTGCTGCTCGGCGTACACCTGGAGCGTCTGGACCTTGCTCGGGTCGGGCCAGTCCCGCAGTTGCAGTTCGAACGGCTGGTAGACGCCGCCCAGCGAGTCGCGGCCCTTGAAGCGGTCGCCGTAGTCCTGGAGGACCCGCCGGGTCAGGGTGGTGAGCGTGCCGATGTGCCGGGGGTCGGCCCGGGTGGACTCCTCGGGGTCGCGCGGCGCGAGCGGCAGTGCGGGGAAGACCTTGATGCCGAACCGGTCGCCGAGGTCGAGCAGTTCCGTGAGGCTGTCCTTGACGCCCGCCGAGATGAGGATCAGGTGGTAGCCGCGCCCCTCGCGGGCGAAGTCGCAGGTGGGGTCGTCCGAGCCGTCGTCGGGCACGACGAGCCGGAAGAAGACGGCGTCCCCCACGACGATCTCGCGCTCCATCTGGGGGCAGCGGAGGATGCCGGGGCCGAACCGCTCGTCCGTGCGGTAGACGTACGTCCCGGTGATCTCGTTTTCGGGGTTGGCGGCCTTGAGATCCCTGTCGGCCGCCTGCGGGCAGGTGAGCCCGTCCTCCGTGCAGCGGGCGTACCTGCCGTCGGGCTTGGGATCCTTCCCCTCGGGGGCCGACGCCTCGAGGACCTGGCCCGCGTCGTCGGTCTCGCGCGGCGACAGGCCGAACCCGAGGCGTACGACCGTGTCCCCGCCGAGCCGGTGGATGGCCTCCAACTGGTGACGCCAGGTGCAGGGATCGGAGGTCGGGATGAGCCAGTAGCCGGCCACGGCGTACGGCGTCGTCGCCGTGGTTCCGAACGTCCCGCAGGGGTCGGTGAACTCGCTGTGCGCGGGCGACCCGATCATGGGGCTCGCGGGGGCGGTCTGTCCGGCGCTGGCGGTGCCGGACCCGGTGCTCCCGTCACGGAAGACGATCACCACTGATGCGACACCGGCGAGAATCGCCACACCGAGGATCAGAGTGAGCCAGCGTACTTTCAGGACACTACCGCCCGTCGTTCAAATGATCTTGCTGCTCCCCCAGCCTACCCGGATGTCGCACTCCGCGGTCGCCGCCAGGAGCGGTGTTCACCGCGCGTTCAGCTCTTGACGCCCGCCCAGGCTTCGAGTTGCGCGACGAACCGGCGTGCGGAGTTGGGCCAGTGGTGATGCGCCCGCGCGGCGGCGTAGCCGCGGCCGCCCGTCCCATGCCGTTCGAAGGGGTTGTCCCTGAGCTGGAGCACCGCCCGCGCCACCGCCTGGGGGTCCTCCCAGGGCACGACAAGCCCGCACCGGTAGCGCTCGACGAGCTCGACGGCCCGCGGCGACGGGGTGGTGATGACCGGGATGCCGTGCGCCATGTATTCGATGATCTTGGTGGGCATCGAGTGGCGGTAGTTGGGCTCGTCGCGCAGCAGCGAGAGCCCGGCGAGCGCGCCGTCGAGCCGCTTGAGCGCCTCGTCGTTCGGCATGAAGTCGCGCCACTCCAGCAGGCCCTGTGCGACGGCCTCGTTCAGCAGGGGGCGGCTCTGCGGGTCGGCGTAGCCGATCAGCTCGACGGCGACGCGCTGCGGCTGGAGCAGGCGGGCCACCTCGACGGCCTCCTTGACGCCCCTGGCCTCCGACAGCCAGCCGAGATAGACGATGCGGTCGTCCCCGGGCCGGCTGACCGTGTCGGGCACCCATGTCTCGTTCGGCACCACGAGGTGCTGCTGCTTGAACCGGCCCGCGTACGCCGTCTCGGCCAGCAGCAGGTGCAGCCTGCGCTCCGCGGTGGTTTCGAGCAGCCGGGCGAGGAACCGGGTCGGCGGGCGCAGGAACGCCGGCAGCCACGGTTTGAGCGACAGCGTCGCGGGGGTGTCCTCGTGGACGTCCCAGACGACCGGCGGCCTCCGGCGCACTCCGGCGACCGCGAACAGCAACTCGGGGTCGTGGATGAGGGCCAGATCGACCCTGCCGCGCATGCTCTTGAAGAGCTTTCGGGCGGCCCGCACCGCCGACAGGCGGCGCCGCTCGGCCGCCCTGGGCAGGTCGACGCCCGTCACGAAAGAACGCGGCACGACCCCGCGGGCCGTGTACGGCGCGGCGTACGTGACCTCATGACCGGCGTCGACGAGCGCGCGGATCTGCCGGTGCAGGATCCGGGCGTCCTCGGGGTGATGCACCACCGTCATGACGAGCACGTGCACGCGCGGGACCCTTCCTACAACCGCTCGACGCGTTCGCTCGTGGCCAGCACGCCGCGAGTGTCCAGCACGAGAGAGGCTCTCTCCTCCACCACGTCCAGGTCGAAGATCGAATGCTGTTGGAGCAGGACCACCACGTCGGCGGCGGCCACGGCCTCGGCCAGGTCCTCCCCGCGGGGGATCGCCCTGCCCTCGACCGACCACTCCTTGACGTACGGGTCGCAGAACGACAGCTCGGCGCCCAGCTCGAGCAGGGCCTCGGCGACGGGTATCGCCGGCGTCTCCCGCTCGTCCGCGATGTCCGGCTTGTACGTCACGCCGAGGAGCAGCACGCGGGAGCCGTTCACCGGCTTGCGCGCCCGGTTGAGCAGCCGCTGCACGCGGGCCACCACGTACGACGGCATCCGCTCGTTGATCTCCTGGGCCAGCTCGACGAACCGGAACGGGTAGCCGAGCTTGCGCACCGTGTACGACAGGTACGACGGGTCGACGGGGATGCAGTGCCCGCCGACTCCGGGGCCCGGCAGGAACTTCTGGAAGCCGAACGGCTTGGTCGAGGCCGCCTCGATGGCCTCCCACAGGTTCACGCCGAGCTCGTCGCAGAAGATCGCCATCTCGTTGACGAGGGCGATGTTCACATGCCGGTAGGTGTTCTCCAGCAGCTTGGCCATCTCGGCCTCGCGGGTGCCGCTGACCGGCACGACCCGCTCGACGAACTGGGCGTAGAAGGAGGCGGCCCGCTCCTTGCACGCGGGGGTGTAGCCGCCGACGACCTTGGGAGTGTTGCGCAGGCCGAACTTCGGGTTGCCCGGGTCGATCCGCTCGGGCGAGAACGCCAGGTGGAAGTCCTTGCCCGCCGTCAGCCCCGACTGCTCCAGGATCGGCCGTACGAGCTCGTCGGTGGTGCCGGGCCACGTGGTGGACTCCAGCACGACGAGCGTGCCCGCCTGGAGGTAGCGGGCGACGGTCCTGGCGGCGCCCTCGACGGCCGAGAGGTCGGGACGGTGGTCCTCGTCCAGCGGCGTCGGGACGCAGATGACGATCGCGCGCGACCGCGACAGCACGGACGCGTCCAGCGTGGCCGTGAAGCCGCTGGAGAGCATCCTGTCGAGGTCGGCGTCGGTCAGGTCGTCGATGTAGGAGCGGCCGGTGTTGAGCGCGTCGACCTTGCGGGGGTCGACGTCCAGGCCGGCCACCCGCAGGCCCGCCGCCGTGGCCTCCTTGGCCAGCGGCATGCCCACGTACCCCAGCCCGATGATCGTCAGATCGAAGGCTGTCACGATGTGGCCTGATGGCGGAAACAACACTTCATGGTGGCAAAGGTTATCTCAACTCGGCACCAAGCATGCCTGATGCATCACATCCGACATTCTGCTGTTTATCGAGTTTCGGTCAACGACTGGTAGATCCCTTGGTAGGTGCGGGCCAGGCTGCTCCACGTCCGGTGCGCCGCGACCTCGGCCCTGCCCGCCTCACCCATGGCCCGGCGGCGCTCCGGATCCTCGCGCAGCGCGGCCAGCGCCTTCGCCAGTTCGGCCGGGTCTCCCGGCGGCACCAGCAGACCGGCCCCCTCGCCGCCGACGAGTTCCGCGAGCGCGGGCAGGTCGCTCAGCACGACCGGCTTGCCCAGCGCCATCGCCTCCACCGGCTTCAGCGGCGTGACGAGGCGGCAGACCCGCAGGTCCTCACGCGGGCAGACGAAGATGTCGATGGCCGCCTGCGCCTGCAACGCCTCGTCCGGGCCCACCCGTCCGGGCAGGATCGCGTCCTTCAGGCCGAGCCGTTCGACCTGTTCGAGCAGCGCGGGCCGTTCCGCCCCGTCACCGACGAGCAGGACCTTCACCGGGGTCCCCGCGTCGCGCAGCAGCGCGGCGGCGCTCAGCAGCGTGGCGAAGCCCTCGTAGCCGACGATGCTCGACACCGAGCCCACGACGATCTCGTCCCTGCCGATGCCGAACCGCTCGCGGAACGCCTCGCCGTCGTAGTCGGCCGTCAGCAGGGAGTCGTCCACGGCGTTGGGCGCGAGGAAGATACGCTCCCTCGGCACCCCGCGCTCGACGATCTCGGCCGCCATCGTCTCCGCGAGCGTGACGACCGCGTCGGCCTCGCGCATGATCTGCGCCTCGCGCTCACGCTGCAGCCTGTGCCGCTCGCTGCCGACCCGGGCGGGATCCCGGGAGACCCAGGTCTCCTCGAGGAAGCCGCGCACCTCGTACACGAAGGGCGTGTTCGTCCGCTCGCGCACCGCGAGCGCGACCGAGCCGTTGCGGTGGTCGGTCGCCGCGTGCAGGACCTGCGGGCGCAGCGTCCTGACGAGCTCCGACACGTCCGCGGCGCCGCGGATCATCCGCCCCCGGCTCTCGAAGGGCACCTCGTCCTTCGGCAGCAGCCGGTAGTAGGGAATCCCGTCGATCTCCTCGTACGGCTCCGCGTCGGTGTGCCCCTGGAGCATGGGCCAGCCCCAGCTCGTCACGACGTGCGGGTCGAGCCCCGCCGCCTGCTGCGCCGTGACGATGCGGTGGGTGCGCACGGTGTAACCCGCCTGCGTGTACGGCAGGGCGTTGGTGACCATGTGCAGCACCCGGCCGGGCACCCGCTCACCCATGATGATCTTGGCCTTGGGCGGGATCGGGTTCGGCCCGAGCGCGGCCTTCTCACCCTCGTAATAGGCCATCCTGCGGCGCACGAACGGCCACCGGGCCTGCGCCTCCAGCACCTGGGCCGCCTCGGTGAGCCGGCCGGCGTCGAAGTGGGCCTTGGCGTCCCGCAGCGGGCCCTTGGCCGCGCGCTGCAGGATCTTGCGGGTCCTGACCTTCACGAACCGGGCCGCGGGCCAGGCCACGCGGCCGACGACCGGACGCACGCCGGGCGGTATCGCGTCGGCGGCGGCCTGGGCCACCCGCATGGGGTCAGACTTGACCTTGCTCACGACGATCCGGGAGACGAGGACCGGGTTCCTCGCGAACCCCCGGAGGAAGCCGCCGAGGCCGGCCTTCGCGGACGCGGCGGACACGGCCTTTACGGGCTTGTTGGCCTCGGATTCCACGGCGCGACCGTACCATAGGCAACGTTTGTCCCAGGTCCGAGAAAGGGCGAAAGGCGAGGTAGATGAGAGACAACCCCCTCGTCCTGCATGTGCTGGGCGCCCGGCCCAACTTCGTCAAGGCGGCCCCGGTCGTCAGGGGGTTGGCCGAGCTCGGCATCCGGCAGGGCATCATCCACACAGGCCAGCACTACGACGCGCTGATGTCGGACGTGTTCTTCGCCGACCTCGGCCTGCCCGAGCCCGTCGCGAACCTCGGCGTCGGCAGCGGCACCCACGCCCGGCAGACGGCCGCCCTGCTCACGGGGCTGGAAGACGTCGTGCTCGAACACCGCCCCGCGCTCGTCGTCGTCTACGGCGACGTGAACTCCACCCTCGCGGCGATCCTCGTCTGCGCCAAGCTGCACGTGCCGACCGCGCACGTGGAGGCGGGCCTGCGCTCCTTCGACCGCGAGATGCCAGAAGAGGTCAACCGGGTCGTGACCGACGCGCTGTCCGACCTGCTGTTCGCCACCTCGCCCGAGGCGCTCTCCCACCTCGCCAACGAGGGCGTGAACCCGGCCAAGGTGCACCTCGTCGGCAACCCCATGATCGACAGCCTGTTCGCGGCGCTGCCGAAGCTCGACCCGGCGCCCGTACGGGAACGCCTCGGGATCGAGGGCGCGTACGCGGTCGCCACGCTGCACCGCCCGGCCAACGTCGACGACCCTGAGGCGGCCCGCGAACTGGTCGACGCCGTGCTCGGGGTGGCCGAGCAGGTGCCAGTCGTCGTACCGCTCCACCCGCGCGGCCGACAGCGGCTCGCGGAGGCCGGGCTCGTGGACCGGCCGAATCTGAAGATCGTGGACCCGCTCGGTTATGTGGACTTCCTGTCGCTGGTCAGGGGCGCCGCCCTCGTGGTGACGGACTCGGGTGGCGTACAGGAGGAGACGACCATGCTGGGCGTCCCCTGCCTGACCGTCCGGCCCAACACCGAGCGGCCGGTCACCGTGACCCACGGCACCAACCGGCTCGTCACGCCCGCCTCGCTGCCCGCCGCGGCGTCCAAGGCGCTGGCGGACGGGGCCGCCACGCCGAGCGGGGAACTGCCGCCCCTGTGGGACGGCGCGGCCGGGCCGAGGATCGCCCGTGTCATCGAAGCCTGGCTCCGCGGCGACAACCTCTCCCCCGCCGCCCAATCCCGCGTGATCTTGGAGTAAGTCGCACGCATGCCGTCCGACCTGCACTTCGACCCGTCGTGATCTTGCAGTTAGTCGCACGTGTGCCGCCGACCTGCGCTTGAACCTTTCGTGATCATGCACGGAATCGATGCGCGGCCCCACCGACCAGCCAGGACGCATTTCGTGATCTTGCAGTGTGGACTGCATGATCACGGAGTGTGAAACCGCAGGCCAGGGACGTCGTACGCGGTACTACTGCATGATCACGGAGCGCGGACGCCCAGGTGAGGCACCACGCCTGCGACAAACTACAAGATCACGGCGGGGGGTTGGGGGGGGTTGTGGACAAAGGGACACAAAGGTGTGGGTATCGGCCCTACCATTGGGCCTCTGTCAAGCTCCTCACTCTCATGGTCCTCAAGGGGGCGAAACATGGCTGAGACCGACGAGACTCCTGAGGCTTCGGACGGCCCGCGTTTCCAGCGGCTGGGGCCGGTGAACTGGCTGCCCGAGGAGCGCAAGCACGTCGAACAGTACGAGCAGCGCATCCGCGACCTGGAGAACCGGCTCGCCTACCAGGAGGCCCGTGCCGACTACGCGCTGTGGAGGCTGCAGGCCACCCAGACCCAGAAGCCCTACCGGGTCGCGCAGGTGCTGACGAACGCGGCGAAGCCCAAGAAGATCGTCCGGCTGCCCCGAGACCTCAGCAAGGCGATGAAGGACGGCAAGAAGGCCCCGAAGGCGCCGCCCTCCGCGATCGAGGTCGCCGCCGCCGCGGAGGCGCGCGGCCCCGAGGTCAAGATCCCGGGTCTCAAGTGGCCCGACGGCCCGGTCGTACGGCCGGACATGCCCGTCGCGGTGATCCTCGACGACTTCTCCCGCATGGCGTTCAAGTACGAGTGGGACCAGATCGAGTTCGGGCTGCAGGACTGGCGGGAGATCTTCGCCGAGAAGCGGCCGGAGATGCTGTTCTGCGAGTCGGCCTGGCACGGCAACCAGGGCCGCTGGCGCTACCAGATGACCGGGACGAACGCGCCCAAGCAGGAGCTGCGCGACCTGATCGCCTGGTGCAGGGACGAGGGCATCCCCACGGTCTTCTGGAACAAGGAGGACCCGCCCAACTTCGACTTCTTCATCGAGACGGCCAAGCTGTTCGACTACGTGTACACGTGCGACGGCGACATGATCCCGAACTATCGCGAGGTTCTGGGTCATGACCGGGTGGGTGTGCTGCAGTTCGCCGCCCAGCCCCGGATCCACAACCCGATCCAGACCAAGCAGGGCCGGCCGTACGACATCGTCTTCGCGGGGATGTACTTCCGCGACAAGCACCCCGAGCGGCGTGAGCAGATGGAGACGATCCTCGCGCCCGTACGCCCGCTCGGCCTGCACATCTTCGCCAGGAACGGCTCGGTGGCCGACAAGTACGCCTGGCCGGAGGAGTACCGCCCGCACATCGCCGGCGAACTGCCGTACGAGCAGATGCTGGCCGCGTACAAGATGTACAAGGTCTTCCTCAACGTCAACTCGGTGATCGACTCGCCGACCATGTGCGCGCGCCGGGTCTTCGAGCTGTCGGCCTGCGCGACCACGGTGCTGTCGGGGTGGTCGCGGGCCATCGAGGAGACGTTCGGCCCGCTCATCCCGGTGGCGCACTCCCAGGAGGAGGCCTACAACCGGGCCATCTACCTGATCAACAGCCCGGAGCTGCGGTCCCGCCAGGGTCACCTGGCGATGCGCGAGGTGTTCGACAAGCACCTGTTCTCCCACCGGGTCGACCAGATCCTCTCCGACCTCGGCCTGCCGGTCAGGTCCCGTACGCGGTCGATCTCCGTGGTGTTGCCGACCAACCGGGCCGGGCAGCTCGAACACGCCATCAGCCAGGTGGCGCGGCAGCGGCACCGCGACCTGGAACTGGTGCTGGTCATGCACGGCCTGTCGGAGGACCCGGCGGTCGTGCGCGACAAGGCGCTCGCGGCGGGCATCCCGGCCGTGAAGGTGCTGACCGCCGACCCGTCCTGGACGCTCGGCGAGGTGCTCAACCACGGCATCGCCCACGCCGAGGGCGAGCTGATCTCCAAGATGGACGACGACAACATCTACGGCGAGCACTACCTGTCCGACCTGGTCCGCTCCTTCGACTACGCCGACGCCGAGATGGTCGGCAAGGGCGCGCACTACACGTACTTCCCCGACCAGGACGTCACGATCTTCCGCCTGCCCGGGCTGGAGCACCGCTACGCCCACCTCATCCAGGGGGCGACGATCCTGGCCAAGGCCGACCTGCTGCGGGCGCTCCCGTTCGAGGCGGTCAACGCGGGCGAGGACACCCGGCTCGTACGGCGCTGCAAGGAGGAGGGCGTCCGGATCTACTCGGCCGACCGGTACAACTTCATCTACATGCGCGGCTCGGACGCCACCGCCCACACCTGGCAGGCGGCGGACTACAAGCTGACCCGCAACGCGCAGTTCTGCTTCGCCGGCAATCCTGAGCCGCACGTGCTCATCTGAGCGGGACGGACCGCCGGGGCCCGTCATCGTCCCCGGCGGTCGTCCCCGGCGGTCGTCTCCGGCCCCGCAGCCTCCGGCCTGTCGCGGTCCCCGGCGGTCGTCTCCGGCCCGACGACGCTCCGACCTGGTCGTTCTCGCCCTTGGTACCCCTGGCTATACCTCGATTTGGGGCGTACGCGGGAACGACCTGGAGGGCCTACGACTGGTGTGCTGATCACTGTCAGTCAAGCGTTCCTCGCAGGAGACAGTGAAATGACAGTCGACAGCCGGCCGGCGCCCGAGCGCCACACGGGCCGGAGCGGGCTTCGGGGCCTTATCAGCCGCTATCCCCTGATCAGCTTCTTCGTCCTGGCCAACCTCATGAGCTGGGTCGCGTGGACGCCCTTCATCCTCTCGTCGACCGGCCTCGGAGTCTGGGACTTCACGTTCCCCGAGCCCGGGCAGATCACCGGGATGCTGCCCGGCGCCTATCTCGGCCCCATCTTCTCCGCGTACATCGTGACCAGGGTCGCGGACGGCAAGGAGGGCGTCCGCCGGTGGCTCCGGGGGATGACCAAGTGGCGGGTCAACTGGGTCTGGTACGTCGTGGCCATCTTCGCGGTGCCCGTCTCCATCATCGCCGCCTCGGCGGCGCTCTCCGACGAACCCGCCCGCATGCCGTCCCTCGTCATCCTGGCCGCCTACGTGCCCGGACTGCTGATCCAGATGGTCACCACCGGTCTCGCCGAGGAGCCCGGCTGGCGTGACTTCGCCCTGCCCCGCATGCAGCGCCGGTTCGGCCCGCTGGGCGGCACCGCCATCCTCGGCATGATGTGGAGCATCTGGCACCTGCCGCTGTTCATGAGCGAGTGGGGCGGGTGGCCGGACGTCACCGTCATGCGAGTCGGCGAGTTCGTCGTCTTCTGCTGCGCCTTCAGCGTGGTCGTCACCTGGCTCTTCAACCGGACCGGCCAGAGCCTGCCGCTGGTCATGCTGCTGCACGTGAGCGCCAACAACTTCATGTCGATGGTCTACTCGGAGATGTTCCCGTCGATCAGCACCGCCGAGCAGGCCAGCCGTGTCGTCCTGCTGGCGGCCACCACGGCGGCGATCGTGCTGCTCATCGCGACCCGCGGCCGTCTCGGTTACCGCCCCGCCGAGGAGCCCGCGCCCGCGCTCGCCCCCCAGCGCTGAACCCCACGCTGAACCACCACGCCGCCGAAGACCCTAAGATCACTTGCCCGAGGGGGTGCGTGATGGAGCCGCCGGAGACCCGCGAAGACGCCCGTACGGACATCCGGCGCGCCCCGGCCGGCAACGCGCGGAGGGGTCTCACCGCACACGCCCGTCGCCTCCTCGACGCCGTCGAACACCTCGTCAGCGGTCTCGCCACCGCGCTGCTTGCGTTCGCCGGTCTGCTGTGGCTCGTCCTGGTCGCACTCACCTGCCTGATCGGGGTGGGCCTGCTCCTGGCGCCCACCGTGCCGCGCGTCGTGCGGTCCGTCGCCGAACGGGAGCGTGACCGGTTGTCCCGCTGGGGGCCGGAGATCGTCCGGCTGGGGCCGGCGCCGGACGGCGTACGCGCCGCGCTCGCCGACCGGGCCGTACGGCGGGAGGTGGGCTGGCTCCTCGTGCACAGCACGCTGGGCCTGTTCCTCAGCCTGTCCGGGCTTACGATGGTGGCGAACTCCGTGCAGGACGTCACCTACCCCCTGTGGTGGCGGATGCTGCCCCCGGACGATGTCACTCCCGGCCTGGTGTTCTGGGACGTGCGCGCCCCCGGGGGCGTCCTGGCCGTCGCGCTCTTCGGCGTGGGGCTGGCCGTCTGCTTCCTGCTGCTCGGACCGGGGATGGCGTGGGCGCAGGCGTGGCCGGGGCGCCGGCTCCTGACGCCCACCGCGGACATGGACCTGTCCCTGCGCGTCGCGCAGTTGTCGGCCACCCGCGCGGCGGCGCTGGACGCCCACGCCGCGGAGTTGCGCAGGATCGAGCGGTCGCTGCACGACGGGGCGCAGAACCGGCTGGTCGCGGTCACCGTGCTGCTCGGCGCGGCGCACCGAGCGCTGGCGCAGAACCGGCCGGGCGCGGAGGAGATGCTCGAACGCGCCCAGGAGACCGCCGAGCAGGCGCTGGCCGAGTTGCGCACGGTCGTGCGCAGCATCCTGCCGCCGGTGCTGAGCGACCGTGGGCTCACCGACGCGCTCTCCGGGCTCGCGGCGAACTGCGCGGTGCCCTGCCGGGTCGACATCGACGCGTCCGGCAGGTGCGCCGTATCGATCGAGGCCACCGCCTACTTCGTGGTCGCCGAGGCGCTGACCAACATCTCCAGGCACAGCGGGGCCCGGCACGCCACGGTGACCGTACGCCGTGCGGGCGGCCTGTTGTCCCTGCGCGTCGAGGACGACGGCGTCGGCGGCGCGGACGAACGGCACGGCTCCGGGCTCACCGGCATGCGCAGCCGGATCGAGGCGCACGACGGGCGGCTCACCCTGTCCAGCCCACCCGGTGGGCCCACCATCCTCGACGTGGAGTTGCCGTGCGGATTGTGATAGCCGAGGACGACCCGCTGCTGCGTGAGGGGGTCGCGCTGCTGCTGCGGGCGGAGTCCCTCGACGTGGTGGCCACGACCGGCTCACCGGACGCCTTCCTGCAGGCCGTCGACGTCCACCGGCCCGACGTGGCCATCGTCGACGTGCGGATGCCGCCGACCCACACCACCGAGGGCATCGCCGCGGCCGTGGAGGCGAGGCGCCGTCAGCCCGGCCTCGCGGTGCTCGTGCTGTCGGCCTACGTGGAGCAGGCGTTCGCCACCGAACTGCTCGCCGCGGGAACCGACCGGCTCGGATATCTGCTCAAGGAGAGGGTCGGCCGCGTCGGCCAGTTCCTCGACGCCCTGCACCGGGTGGCCGCCGGAGGCACGGCCATCGACCCCGAGGTCGTCGCGCAGTTGCTGACGCGCACCCGCTCCGACAGCGGGCTCGAGCGGCTGACCGCAAGGGAACGCGACGTGCTCGCCCTCATGGCCGAGGGCCTGGGCAACGCCGCCATCTCCGAGCGGCTTTTCGTCAGCGAGGGCGCGGTGCACAAGCACATCCGCAGCATCTTCGCCAAGCTCGACCTGGCGCCCACCGACCGCGCGGACCGGAGGGTCACCGCCGTCCTGCGCTACCTGGAGGAGACCCAGCGCCGCGGCTGACGCCGTACCCGCCACACCCCGTCGCACCTCGCCGCGCCTCGCCGCACCCCGCCATACCTCGCCGCGCCTCGCCACGCCGCACCCCGCCATACCTCGCCGCCTGCCGAGACCGGCAGCGCGTGATCCTGCCGTGCGACGACGCGGAATTTCTGGTTGCCCTGTAACGGGACTTCCCGCCCACGAGCGGGCGGGTCCCGTGTGCGCGCGTGCCGGACGCGCAGGGGGCCTCTCACATGACCACGACGACATCGAAAGGCACGCCCCATGAGATCCAGATCCGGCCCGCTCGCGCTCGTCGGGGCGGCCGTCCTGTGGGGGACCGCGGGAACCGTGGGCACGCTCGCCACCGCCGGCTCCGTCTCGCTGGCCGCGGCCCGCCTCGTGCTCGGGGGGACACTGCTGGGCGTGCTGGCGCTGGTCACGCAGCGCAGGGCCCGCCGTACGGGTCGGGGGAGCGTTCCGGTGGCCGGGGCCGCGACACGCTGGCCGCTGGCGCCCGCAGTCGTCGCCGTCGCGGGCTACCAGCTGTGCTACTTCGCGGCGGTCGGCAGGACCGGCGTGGCGATCGGCACGGTGGTGGCCATGGGCAGCGGGCCGGTCTTCACCGGGTTCCTGTCGTGGGTCATCGGCCGCGAGCGGCCGAGCGGGCGCTGGGCACTCGCCACGGCCGCCGCCGTCGCCGGCTGCGCCGTACTGGTCACCGACGGGTCCGGGGGAGCGGACGGCGCGGACGCGGCGGGCATCGCGCTCGCCCTCCTCGCCGGTCTCATGTACGCCTTCTACGCGGTCGTGGCGGCCCGGGCCATCGGCGGGGGCATGGAGTCGGGGATCGTCATGGGCGTGCTCTTCGGCGGCGCGGCCGTGCTCATGCTGCCGGTCCTCGCGCTGACCGGGCCTGCCTGGCTCGCGCACCCGGGCGGCCTGCTGACCGCGCTCTACCTCGGCTGCGCCACGACGGGACTGGCCTATCTCCTGTACGGCCGGGGCCTGCGCACGACCCCGGTCGCCACGGCGGCCACGCTCACGCTGGCCGAGCCGGCCGTCGCAGCGCTGCTCGGCGTCGTGGCGCTGCACGAGCACCTGTCCCCCGTCTCGTGGGCCGGCCTCGTGCTGCTCGCCCTGGGACTGGTCGTCGTGGCGCTGCCCCGCCGGGTCGCGCACACCGGACGCCACCGCATCCGGGACACCGCGGGTGCCGGCCGCCGGCACATGGCCTCAGCGAGCTCGGCTCCGTGACCACGCTGAGGCCCCGTCTCCACCGTGGAGACGCCGTACGGGACGAGCGCTCGCGCGGCCTTCGCCCTCGAATGTGTCATATGTGCGGCTAATTGCGGAATGTCGGAAGGGTTCAACTAGTTGGACCCTTCCGGGATCTTGCCCGTCGGCCGGGTCCGGTCCCGTGTACGCGCACGCACGCCGAGGGGAGCCTCCTACGTGACCACGACGACTTCCAAGGGCATCGGCTTACGGTCGGAGCGCGGTCCCGTGCTCGCCGCCATCATGCTCTGCACCTCTCTTGTGGCGCTGGACAGCACGATCATCGCCACCGCGGTGCCGTCCGTCGTCAGCGACCTCGGCGGGTTCTCCCAGTTCCCCTGGCTGTTCTCGATCTACCTGCTCACCCAGGCCGTGACCGTCCCGATCTACGGCAAGCTCGCCGACGTGTTCGGGCGCAAACCGGTGATCTTCTTCGGCATCGGGGCGTTCCTGCTCGGGTCCGTGCTGTGCGGGATCGCCTGGAGCATGCCCGCGCTGATCGCCTTCCGGGCGATCCAGGGCATCGGGGCCGGCGCGGTGCAGCCGATCAGCATGACGATGGTCGGCGACCTGTACACGGTCGAGGAGCGGGCCCGCGTGCAGGGCTACCTCGCCAGCGTGTGGGGCATGTCGTCCGTCGTCGGCCCGACGGTCGGCGGCCTGTTCTCCGAGTACGTCTCCTGGCGCTGGATCTTCTTCATCAACCTGCCGCTCGGCGCGGTGGCCGCCTGGATGCTGGCCAGGCGCTTCAAGGAGCGGGTGAAGCGGGGCTCCCACCGCATCGACTACGCGGGCGCGGCCCTCCTCACCGGCGGCTCCTCGCTGCTCATCCTCGGCCTGCTGGAGGGCGGCGTCGCCTGGGACTGGAACTCGGCGCCCAGCCTGCTGATCTTCGCGGCGGGACTGCTCATGATCGTCACCTTCGTGCTCGTGGAGCGCCGCGCGGCCGAGCCGGTGCTGCCGCTGTGGGTCTTCCGCCGCCGCACGCTGACCGGCGGCAACCTGACCTCGCTCGGCATCGGCGCCCTCACGATCGGGCTCACCTCGTTCGTCCCGACGTACGCGCAGGGCGTGCTGGGGACCGGCGCGCTGGTGGCGGGGTTCGCCCTGGCCGCGCTCACCGTCGGCTGGCCGCTCGCGGCGACGTTCTCCGGCCGTTTCTACATGCGCATCGGCTTCCGCGACACCGCGCTGATCGGCATGGTCGTGGTCGTCGCCGGCTCCGTGCTGACCACGCTGCTCGGGCCGCACGCGATGATCTGGCAGGTCGCCGCCGCCTGCTTCGTCGTCGGCGTCGGCCTCGGGCTGTCGGCCAGCCCCACGCTGGTCGCGGTGCAGTCGGTCGTCGGCTGGGAGCGCCGCGGCGTGGTGACCGCGACCAACATGTTCTTCCGCTCGATCGGCAGCACGGTCGGGGCCGCGGTGCTCGGCGCCATCGCCAACGCGACGTTGTCGGACCGCTTCGCCCACCCGCCCGCCGACGTCGCGGGACGGCTGCCGGACAGCCTCGACGCCACGAGCCTGGTGCTCAAGGCGCAGGGCGCGCCGCAGGCCGACTCGGCCGCCGCGACCTTCGTGCGGGGCGCGTTGTACGACGCCGTCCACCACGTCTTCCTTGCGCTCGTCGTCGTGGCCGTGCTGAGCGTCGGCGTCCTGCTGCTCATGCCCCGCCGTACGACCGAGTTGTCGTTCGACTGACCGGGCGCTCCCAGCCGGGACGTCAGGCGGCCGAGCGTTCGCCAAGGGGGCGGCGGCGCGGGCTCGTCCCCTGGAGAGCCGGCGGCACGTACGCCTGGTCGAGCACGCCGACGTCGGTGCCGGGCGGGACGATCGCGTCGATCCGGTCGAGGATGTCGTCGGACAGCGCGACGTCGACGCCCGCGAGCAGGTCGTCGAGGTGGCTCATCGTGCGCGGCCCGAGGATGGCGCTGGTCACGCCGGGATGAGCGATGGCGAAGGCCATGGCGAGGTGGGTCAGCGGCAGACCCGCCTCCTGGGCGAGCGAGACGAACCGCTCGACGGCCTCGATCCGGTGCTCGTCGTTGACGTGCTTGAGGAAGCCGGCGCGGCGGAGTTCGTTCCGCCGCCCCTTGCGAACCTGTCCGGTGAGCATTCCCTGCCCGAGCGGACCCCAGACGAGCGTGCCCATTCCGTAGCGCTGCGCGGCCGGCAGCATCTCGCGTTCGATGCCGCGGTTGAGCAGCGAGTATGGCGGCTGCTCGGTGCGGAACCGCTCCAGCCCGCGCCGCTCGGCGACCCACTGGGCCTCGACGATGTCGGACGCCGGCATGGCGGACGTCCCGATCGCGCGGACCTTCCCGCTGTGGATCAGGTCCGAGAGCGCGGAGAGCGTCTCCTCGATGTCCGTGTCGGGGTCCGGCCGGTGGATCTGGTAGAGGTCGATGTGGTCGGTTCGCAGGCGGCGCAGCGAGTTCTCCACGGCGGTCATGATCCAGCGCCGCGAGGCGCCCTGCTGATTGGGATCGTCACCGACCGGGCGGCTCACCTTGGTCGCGAGCACGACGTTGTCCCGCCGTCCCTTGAGCGCCCTGCCGACGATCTCCTCCGAGTCACCGTAGGCGTCGGCGGTGTCGATGAGGTTGATCCCCGCGTCCAGCGCTTTGTGGATGATGCGGGCCGAGTCGCCGGGATCGGGGTTGCCGATGGACGTGGCGAACATCAGCGCGCCGAGCCCATAGGGGCTGACCTTGATACCGGTGCGGCCGAGCGTGCGGTACTGCATGCGAAACCATGCCTTCCTTCGTCGAACGATCGGCTCCAGCCTCCGGCGGCGCGGGCGTGAGCGGGAGAGACGCCCTTATCCGGGGACAGGCCGTCCCTGGCGACGTCCGGCGTTGCGGGGGCATGGTGAGAGGCATGGTGAAGGGTGTGGACAGAACCGAACTGGCCGACTTCCTGCGTCACTGCCGTGCCCGGGTCACCCCCGCCGACGTGGGGCTGTCGCACGGCGCGCGGCGGCGCACCCCGGGGCTGCGCCGCGAGGAGGTCGCGCAACTGGCGGGCATGTCCACCGACCACTACACGCGGCTCGAACAGGCCAGGGGCTCGCACCCGTCCCGCCAGATGCTCGCCGCCGTCGCCCGCGCGCTGCGGCTGACCGGCGACGAACGTGACCACCTCTTCCACCTGGCCGGCGAGGAGCCGCCGCGGGACCGGCCGGCCACGGAGCACGTCAGGCCCGGCCTGCTGCTCATCCTCGACCGGCTGATCGACACCCCCGCCCAGGTGGTGAACGACCGCGGCGACGTCCTCGCGCAGAACTCGATGGACAGAGCACTTCACGGTGACGTGTCCGCCCGCCCCGAGGCGGAGCGGAACCTCATCTGGCGCTACTTCACCGACCCGTCCGCGCGGGAGCTCTTCCCCGCCGGCGAACGTGACCACGCCGCCCGCACGGCGGTGGCGGATCTGCGCGCCGCATCCGCCCGCCGCCCCGACGACGCCCGGCTGGCAGAGCTCGTACGCAGGCTCCGCGCCCGCAGCGAGGAGTTCTCCGCGCTGTGGAACGCCCACGACGTCGCCGTACGCCGCGTCGACGTCAAGCGCTTCCAGCACCCGGTCGTCGGCCTGCTGGAGCTGGACTGCGAGGTGATGCTGAGCCCGGAGCACGACCAGCGGCTGGTCGTCTACACCGCCCGCCCGGGCAGCGAGTCCCACGAGCGGCTGGAGCTGCTGCGCGTGGTCGGCCTCCAGAACCTGATCAGCGGCTGAGGCACGAGACGTCCGTCCCCGCCGGGGTGACGGGAACGGACGCCGGCCGGGTGTCAGGACGTGGTGTCGACGGCGTTCTTCGCCGGGGGCTCGGC
Organism: Microbispora sp. H11081; assembly: GCF_012999535.1. Classification (GTDB taxonomy): domain Bacteria; phylum Actinomycetota; class Actinomycetes; order Streptosporangiales; family Streptosporangiaceae; genus Microbispora. Next base: position 116,961 of record NZ_JABBWV010000007.1, on the reverse strand, counting down.
GCCGTTGACGCCGGCGGGGACGGCGCTCTGGGCGGCGCCGCCGGACAGCAGGGAGCGGGCCAGGCCGAGCCCGGTGCCGCCCAGCGTCAGCGCCTTGGCCAGCATCTCCTCGATGCCCTGAGCGCCGTTGAGAACCACCATGTGGTCGACGTTGCCGAACGCCTTGGAGCCGGCCTCCACGATCTGCGGCCAGTTCTCGGCGAGCTGCTGGGCGATGACGGCCTCCTGGTTCTCGCTCAGCGCCTCGGAGCGGGCCCGGATGGCCTCGGCCTCCGCGAGACCCTTGGCCCTGGCCGCCTCGGCCTCCGCGAGACCCTTCGCCTTGGCCGCCTCGGCCTCCGCGAAACCGCGCGCCTTGGCCGCCTCGGCCTCACCGAGACCGGTCGCCCTGGTCGCCGCCGCGGACGCCTCACCGCGCAGCCGCACCGACTCGGCGTCGGCCGCGGCGGCCTGCTTGACCTGGGACGCCTGCGCGGCGGCGCGCAGCTCGGTCTCCCTGGCCTCCGCCTCGGCCTGGGCGATGCGCGCGTCGCGCTCGGCCTGGGACAGCGTGACGGTCTCGTACGCCTTGGCGTCGGCGGGCTTGCGCACCTGCGACTGGAGCCGCTGCTCGGCGAGCTGGGCCTCCAGCTCCGCGGCCCTGGTCTCCTGGACCACGACCTCCTGGCGCGCGGTGGCCTCAGACAGCGGGCCGGCCTGCCTGGCCTTGGCCGCCGCCTGGTCCACCTCGGCCTGGTAACCGGCCTGCTGGATCTGCGACTCGCGGATCGCGGCGGCCTTCTTGGCGGCCGCGATCTGCTCGGCCTCGGTGGCCTCCTGGTCGCGCTGCGCCTCCGCGATCCGCGCGGAGGCGGCGATCTTCGCGGCGTGCGGCTTGCCCAGGTTCGTGATGTAGCCGGTCTCGTCCTCGATCTCCTGGATCTGCAGGGAGTCGACCACGAGGCCGAGCTTGCTCATCTCGTCGGCCGCGGAGCTGCGGGTCTCGCTGGTGAGCCGCTCGCGGTTGAGGATGAGGTCCTCGACGGTCAGGTTGCCGATGATCGAGCGCAGGTGACCGGTGAACAGCTCGTGTATGGCGCCGTTCATCGAGTCCTGCTGGTCGAGGAAGCGCCGGGCGGCGTTCGCGATGCTGGAGAAGTCGTCGCCGACCTTGTAGATGATCACACCGCGCACCTGTACCGGGATGCCCTGCTGCGTCACACAGTTGACCTGCAGGTTCGTGGCCCGGCTGTCGAGCCGCAGCCGCCGGGCGGTCTGGAATCCGGGCAGCACCGCGGTGCCCTTGCCCGTGACGATCTTGAAGCCGAGACTGTCGGCCAGTTCGTTCCTCGTGTGGGCGCCGAGGCCCGAGATGATGAGCGCCTCGTTCGGCTCGGCCACCCGCCAGATGGCCTTGAACAGGAGTATGAGCACGATGATCGCGACAACGGCCACACCGGCCACGACCAGGATCTCCGGGGACATGGGAGCCTCCGTGTGGTGGGGGGAAAGGGAAAAAGCGAGCGAGGGAGCGAGTCAGATGACCGCGCGAGCGACGTAGATGCTGCGCGGGGGCGAATACTCCACGACGACGACGATCGATCCCACCGGGATCTCCTCGTCGGGGACGCTCGGATAGGCGTAGAACGCCTCGACACCCCCGCGGATGGGCACCATCACCTCGCCGACAAGACCGGGCCCGATCTTGCCGGTCACCCTGCCCTGCCTGCCGACCACCCGCGTCACCCCGTCGTTTCCACCACTCCTGGCCGCACCGCGAATGCGCACGTTACCCCGTATCACCGTGCCGTGACAGAGCCTTTTCCCGTGACCCGTCCCGGCCGGATGTGCGATTCGCCCAACTCTGCACCATCACCTCACAGAACGGTGAGCCCTGGGGAGAAGTTCCGTCATGTCGTGCCGGACTTTCGTCTTCACCGGCCGGCGCAGTCGTGTGAAGGCCCAGGAGACGTCGGGCTCCACCGCCCATCGGAACGCCCTGCGCACCGGTGACGTGCAGAGCAGGGCCGCCAGGACGGCTCCGGACGCCGCCATGGCGGCGACGCCCAGCGGGTTGACGAGGGCGTCGTGGAAGCGCTCGGCGACCTTCACCACGAACCCGTGCAGCAGATAGGCGTACATCGTGGCGGCGCCCAGGCCGGTGAACCAGGTGCGGCGCCTCGGGGTGACCGCCAGGAACGCCGCCACCAGCAGGGCGCCGGCCGCCAGCATGGCGAGCCTGATCAGCGTGCCGGTCAGGTCGTCCACGCCGATCTGGTGGTTGGCGTGCCGCCAGCGGATCCACTCCGTCGGGACGAGCCTGTGCACGGCGAACGCCCCCGCGAGCGCCGTCGCGAGCACGGCAGCGCCCGCGATCCTCGCCCGCCGTCCGCGCAGGAGGTCGAGGTGCTCCGGGGTGAGCATCAGGCCGAGCACGTAGAACGGCAGCAGGCCGAACGTCCGGTTCATCGACAACTCGTCGGGCAGCGCGCTGGTGCCCGACAGCAGGCTGAGCCCGACCGCGACCACCAGGGGGTGGCGCAACTGCTGCCAGACCGGCGTGGACAGCCGCCACAGGAACAGCGACATCAGGAACCAGGTCAGGTAGTAAGGGTCGAGCAGGCTGATTTCGAGCTTGCCGTACAGGAAAAGGCGAGGCAGCGAGTAGGCCACCTCGAAGATGACGTACGGCACGGCGAGGCCGCTGATGAGCTTGCGCGCCTTACCAGGAGAAAACGTGAAATTTCGGGATAAATAGCCGCTGACGACGATGAAGAGCGGCATGTGGAAGAGGTAGACGAAGAAGTAGAGCGCGTGCGCCGCGGGGACGTCCCTCAGATCCTCGACGAGATGCCCGGAGACGACGAGGACCATGGCGAGGAACTTGGCGTTGTCCAGCAGCGGGTCGCGGGCGACGGCCGCACCGGTGGGGCGGTCGGGAGCGGTCACGGTCATGCGGCCGGACCCTAGTCAGCCGTCCGTGAGCACCGGCGCAACCGCGGGCGAACTCTGCCCCAACTCTTCGGATCGCCGGCCCCGGCCCGCCATCGTCGTCCCGGCCCCCTCCGCCCCGCGACGAAGATTTCCCGCGTGATGTCGAAACGGCCGTCCGCTCGTTCGACGGTTGGCTGAGAAGGCCCGCCCGGCGCAGAGCCCCGGGCCGGCAGCGTACGGATGAGGAGACGGCATGAAGGTCATGGTCATGATCAAGGTCAGCGGCGCGGACGAGCACAGGATCTCCCCGACGCCGGAGATGGTGGCAGCCATGGACGCCTACAACGAGAAGCTGATCAAAGCGGGCATCGTGCTCGACGGCGGGGGTCTCAAGCCGAGCTCCGAGGGGGCGCAGGTCGTGTTCGAGGGAGGCGCCACGTCAGTCGTCGACGGTCCGTTCACCGAGTCCAAGGAGATCATCGCCGGCTACTGGATCTGGCAGGTCAGCTCCCTCGACATGGCCGTCGAGTGGGCGCGCCAGTGCCCCGGCAACCCTGACAGCAGCTTGCGCGAGGTCCTGGAGATCCGCCCCTACTACGAGGATGCGGACTTCGAGAACCTGGACGCGCGGGGCTGAGGACCAGGCGGAGCGCGAGGAGGGCCCGATGGACGTGCGGCGCACGATCGAGGCGGTGTGGCGGATCGAGTCCGCGCGCCTGGTGGCCTTCCTGGCCCGGCTGGTCCAGGACGTCGGGCTGGCCGAGGAGATCGCGCAGGACGCCTTCGCGATCGCTCTGGAGCAGTGGCCGCGCCAGGGCGTCCCGGACAACCCCGGGGCGTGGCTGACCACCACGGCCAGGCGGCGGGCGATCGACCTGATCCGGCGCGAACAGGTGCGGGACCACAAGTACGCCCGGCTGGCCGCCGGTCTCCAGGAGCCGGACCCGAGGTCCGGCCCGGAGAACGGGGGCGGGACGGACGCGGAGCTGTTGTCGCTGATCTTCGTCGCCTGCCACCCGGTCCTGTCCCGCGAGTCACGCGCGGCGCTGGCGCTCCGCCTGGTCGGCGGGCTCACCACCGAGGAGGTCGCCCGCGCGTTCCTGGTGCCCGCCGCCACGATGGGGCAGCGCATCAGCCGGGCCAAGCGGACGCTGTCCGAGGCGCAGGTGCCGTTCGAGGCGCCCACCGGCGACGAGCTGCCCGCGCGGCTCTCCGCGGTGCTGGAGGTCGTCTACCTCGTCTTCAACGAGGGGTACGCGGGGACGTCGTGCGAGGAGTGGGTGCGCCGCGACCTCGCGGAGGACGCCATGCGCCTCGGGCGCATCCTGGCCGGGCTGATGCCCCGCGAGCCCGAGGTGCACGGGCTCGTGGCGCTGATGGAACTGCAGGCCTCCCGTTTCCGCGCCCGCATCGGCCCGGACGGCGATCCCGTCCTGCTCCAGCACCAGGACCGGTCCCGCTGGGACCGCACGCTGATCGCCCACGGGCTGGCCGAGCTCGGGCGCGCCAAGGCGGCGGGCAAGCCCCTGGGGCCGTACACGGTGCAGGCGGCCATCGCGGCGTGCCACGCCCGCGCCCCCCGCTTCGAGGAGACCGACTGGGAGGCGGTCGTCGCACTGTACGACGCCCTCGCCCAGCTCGCGCCCTCACCGGTGGTGGAGCTCAACCGCGCGGTCGCGCTGCTCCACGCGGACGGGCCGTCGGCGGCGCTGGCGGCGCTCGACGCCATCGGGGACGACCCCCGCATGGCCCGCTATCACCTGCTCGGCGCCATACGCGGCGACGTCCTGCTGCGCCTGGGCCGGCCCAGGGAGGCGGTCGCGGAACTGGAGCGGGCGGCCGGCCTGGCGCCGACGGCACGCGAGCGCGACCTGCTGAGGGCACGGGCGGCCGCCGCGGCGTCCCCGCCGGATGAGCCGCCGTCACCGTCGCCTGCGGCCCTCACCGGGCAGGGGCCCGTGCGCTGACCGGGCAGGGCCCCTGCGCTGACCGCCGGACCGCTCGGGGTCAGGCGGACAGGCCGGTGGCGGTGAGGCTCGCGTCCCACAGGGCGGCGGCGAGGGCGGGGTCGGACATCCTCTTCGGCGCCTGTACGGGAGCCTTCTTGACGAAGTACCGGCCCGGGTGGTCGACGCCGTCCGAGTGGGTGGCGAGATGGACGATCCGCTCCGCCCCTGCCTCGACCGGCTCCCCCATCCCCGGCAGATGCCACACCATCTTCATGAGGAACGTGCCCTCGGCGAACCCGGTCTTCAGGACGCCCGGGTGCAGGCACGTGGCGGCCAGGCCGCGCTCGGCGAGCGACACCGTGAACAACGCGTTGGCCTGCTTCGAGTCGCCGTACTGAAGCCAGCCGTTCCAGCGCCGCCGCTCCCTGGACAGGTCCGAGGGGTCGAGGCGGCCCGACTTCGCGGCCCGGGACGAGGTGGTGACGACGCGGGCGGACGACGCCGTGAGCCGGTCGAGGAGCAGGTCCGTCAGCAGGAACGGCGCCAGGTGGTTGACCTGCATCATCCACTCGTGGCCGTCCACGGTCGTACGGCGGTCGGGCGTCATGACGCCGGCGTTGTTGATCAGCACGTCGATGCGCTCGTACCGCGCCAGCAGTTCGGCCGCCAGCCTGCGCACCTGGTCGAGTGAGGAGAAATCCGCGACGAGCGTGTCCGGCCGGCCGCCGCCGTCCCGTTCCGCCCGGTCGGCGACCGCCCGGAGCTTCTCAGGGGTGCGTCCCACCAACACGATTTGGTGACCTCGCCGGGCGAGTTCAAGCGCAGAAGCTGCACCGATTCCGGCACCGGCCCCAGTTATCACAGTAATCATCGAATCCTCCCACTGCGCCAGAACTGTATCGGTGCTAGCCTGCTGTGCGATCTTCCGGAGGTGCATTCCCCCATAAATGCGGCGCGAGCCTCCAGCACTGCAGGAGTGGCCATGGGTTCGAAAAACCGGTCGATTCGGTTCAAGATCTTCTCGTTGCTGCTCCTGCCATTGCTGATGCTGAGTGCTATGTGGGGGTTTGCCCTAAAGCTCACGGTTGGCGATGGCGTCGTCCTCCTCAACTCGAAGACGCTGTACGACACCATCGGGGTCACCTCCACCGACCTCGGGCTCCAGATCCAGGCCGAGCGCGCGCTGACCGTCGGCGTCCTCAGCAGCGGCCAGGTCGGCTCCCCCGCGCTCACCGCCCAGCAGCTGAAGACCATCGCCTCGGCGGACAAGTTCAAGCGGACCGCCCAGGAGGATGCCGCCCGCGACGCCATGGGCGACGACCTCGTGGAGCCCCTGGAGTCCCTGCTGGCCTCCCTCGACCGCCTGCCCTCGATCCGGGAGTCCGTCGCGCTCGGCCAGGCCGACAGGCTGTACACGATCAACGCGTACAGCGCGATCATGGACGAGCTGTTCGCGCTGTACGAGCGGCTCGTCTCCGTTCCCGACCTGGCCATCTTCCAGCAGGCCAGCGCGATGCAGGGGATGGGCAACGCGCACGAGATGATCAGCCGTGAGGACGCCCTCGTCCGGGGCGCGCTCATCAGCGGCACGATGACGGCCCAGGAGCAGAACGCCTTCGGCACATGGGTCGCCACGCGGCGGTTCCTCTACGCCAAGAACCGGCCGATCCTCAGCGGCGAGGAGCGCGCGCCGTACGAGCAGGTGCTCACCTCGCCGCTGTTCGACCGCTTCTCCGCCCTGGAGAACCTGGTCGTCAACCAGGTGCGCACCAACGGGTCGCTGCCGTCCGGGATCGAGAGGTGGTCGCCCACCGTCGACCAGCTGATCATCAAGCTCGACTCGGCCCGGGTGAAGGCATCGGACGCGCTCAACGCCTCGGCCATGTCGGTCGCCACCGGCGTCATGCTCCGCATCCTGGTCGCCGGTGGCCTCGGCCTCGTGGTCATCATCATCACGATCATCTTCTCCGTGCGGTTCGGCCGGCGTCTCGCCCGTGACCTCGCGAGCCTGCGCGACGCCGCGCTCGAACTCGCCGACGTACGGCTGCCGCGGGTCGTCGAGAAGCTGCGACTGGGCGAGGACGTCGACGTCGAGGCGGAGGCGCCCCCGATCAAGGCGACGGGGGCCAACGAGGTCGAGGACGTCGCCCACGCGTTCAGCTCGGTCCAGCGCACGGCCGTGGAGGCCGCCGTCGGCCAGGCCGCCCTCCGCCGCGGCATCAGCCAGGTCTTCCTCAACCTGGCCCGCCGCAAGCAGACCCTGCTGCACCGCCAGCTCACGCTGCTCGACACGATGCAGCGCCGCACCGAGGACCCGGAGAGCCTGGAGGACCTGTTCCGGCTCGACCACCTGACCACCCGCATGCGCCGCCACGCGGAGAGCCTGATCATCCTGTCCGGCTCCGCTCCCGGACGGTCCTGGCGCAAGCCGGTGCCGCTCGTCGACGTGGTCCGCGCCGCGATCTCCGAGGTTGAGGACTACACCCGCGTCTCGATGGCCCCGATCCCGGACGCCGCGCTCACCGGCACCGCCGTGGCCGACGTGGTGCACCTGATCGCCGAGCTGGTGGAGAACGCCACGATCTTCTCGCCCCCGCAGACGAAGGTGGCGGTGCGCGCGGAGATCGTCGCCAACGGGCTCGCCGTGGAGATCGAGGACCGTGGTCTCGGCCTGATGCCCCACGAGTACGACGAGATCAACACACGGCTGGCCAACCCGCCGGAGTTCGACCTGGCGGACAGCGACCGGCTCGGGCTCTTCGTCGTCGGCCAGCTCGCCGCCCGCCACGAGATCGGCGTGATCCTGCGGGGCTCGCCGTACGGCGGGACGACGGCCATCGTGCTCATCCCCCGGGCCCTGATGGTGGAGGAGGGCTCGCCCGCGGCGCTCGCGGGCAGCGGCGAGCGCGGCGCCCACGCCAAGTTCGCGCTGGCCGGCGGGGGTGACGACACCGACGTCTCGCTCGGCGGACCGTTCGACGGATCGTTCGACGCCGACCTGGGACCCGGCCGTCCGTCCCGCGACCTCCGGGAGATCCGCACGATCGCCGGAGAGGTCGCCGGGGATGTCGCCGGGGATGTCCCGGTGGGCCTGCGCGGAGAGATGACCGGCCTTCGCGGGGAGACCGAGGATCTTCCCGGGGAGATCGGCGACCGGGAGGATCGCGCGAGCGGGCCGGAGCCGTCCCCGTTCTTCACGCCGGCCGCCCTGCGGACCGAGGAGGTGCCCTCGGCCGCGCGCGACGACCTCTTCCCGCGCTCCCCGGGCGCCGGCTCCGGCTTCGAGAGCCCGCGCCCGGTCGCCGTCCCCTCTGCTCAGCCCCCCTCCGTCCCGCCCTCGGCTTCGCCGTCCCCCGCGCCCGCGACCGCCGGGGTGGGGCCGAACGGCCTGGCGCAGCGGGTGAGCACGAAGCGGTCGGGAGGATCGCTCTCCAACGGCACCCATGCCGGCCTGCCGCGCAGGGTCCGTCAGGCCAGCATCGCCCCGCAGCTCCGCCCTGACCAGCAGCAGGCCCAGCCGCACGAGACCCAGCAGGTCCAGCAGGGGCAGCCCCCGCGCAGGCCTCCACTGTCGGCCCCGACAGTGGAGGAGCGGTCACCGGAAGAGGCGCGGGCGATGTTCAGCGCCTTCCAGCGCGGTGCTCAGCGGGGCAGGGAGGACTCCGATGGGCCGGGTGCCGCCGCAACCGGCCACCACGACCACAACACGCACGGCGAAAAGGGTGACGAATGACCGGCAAAGCGACGTCGACCGGTGAACTGAACTGGCTGCTCGACGATCTCATCAGCAGGGTCGCCGCCGTCCGCCAGGCAGTGATCCTCTCCACCGACGGCCTCGTCGTGGGAGCCTCCCAGGGGCTGAGCCGGGAGGACGCGGAACACCTGTCCGCGGTCGCGGCCGGCTTCCAGAGCCTGGCGCGGGGCGCCGGACGGCACTTCGGCGGGGGCGAGGTCCGGCAGACCATCGTGGAGATGGAGGCCGCGTTCCTGTTCGTCACGGCCGCCGGACAGGGCACCTGCCTCGCCGTCCTGGCCGCCTCCGACGCCGACGTGGGGCACATCGCCTACGAGATGGCGATGCTGGTCAAGCGGGTGGGGCAGCACATCTCCACCAACCCGCGACGAATCGCCCCATGAGATTGGCGGCCACATGACCGGACCTCAGTGGATGGACGAGGAGGCCGGGCCGTTGGTCCGGCCCTACGCGCTGACGGGGGGCCGGGCGCGGACCTCCGGGGCCAAGCTCGACCTGATCACCATGGTGACCGCCACGGGCTCACCGAGGGACGTCCCCGGCATGGGCCCCGAGCAGCGGCGGATCCTCGAGCTCGCGCGCCGCGGCGCGTCGGTGGCGGACATCGCGTCCGACATCGACCTGCCCCTGGGCGTGGTCCGGGTTCTCATCGGGGATCTGCACGACCTCGGGCTCGTCGACGTACGGGCTCCGGGCAAGGTGGCGCCGCTGCCAAGCGAGCGCATTCTCAAGGAAGTGATCAATGGCCTTCGCGCCCTCTGAGGAGCCGGTCGCCCTCAAGATATTGGTGGCCGGCGGCTTCGGCGTCGGCAAGACCACGCTGGTCGGCGCGATCAGCGAGATTCGCCCCCTGCGCACCGAGGAGGTGCTGTCGGACCGCGGCGTCGGCGTCGACGACACCGACGGTGTGGAAACCAAGACGACCACGACCGTGGCCATGGACTTCGGCCGCATCACCATCAGGGAAGGGCTCGTGGTCTACCTGTTCGGCACCCCCGGACAGGAGCGTTTCTGGTTCATGTGGGACGAGTTGTCCTACGGCGCGCTCGGCGCGGTCGTGCTGGCCGACACCCGCAGGCTGACCGACTGCTTCCCGTCGATCGACTACTTCGAGCAGCGCGGCACACCGTTCATCGTCGCCGTGAACTGCTTCGACGGCGCCGACCAGCACGAGCCCGACGACGTGCGGATCGCCCTCGACCTCGATCCCGACGTCCCGGTCCTGCTCTGCGACGTACGGCGTCGCGCCTCGGCCAAGGTCGTGCTCGTCACGCTCGTGGAGCACGCGCTCAAGATGCTGACGGCCGCCCAGCGGTAGCGCCCTCCCTGGCGCTGGGGTAATCGGTGTAGCCCCGCGTGTCGCCGCCGTAGAACGTGGCGCTGTCGGCCTCGTCGACCGGGGCGTGGTTCTGCCAGCGCCACACCAAATCGGGATTGGCGATGAAGGCCCGGCCTACGGCGACGAGGTCCGCCTCACCACTCCGCACGCGTCGGCGAGCGGTTCTCTCGTCCGTCACGGGCTCCCAGCCGTCGTTGACGATGAGCGGGCCGCCGAACCGCGTGCGGAGGTCCGCGAGCAGCGGGCTGGAGGGATCGCCGATGGTGTGCAGGTACGCCAGGCCCAGCGGTGCGATCCCGTCGATCAGTGCCCCGTACGTCGCGGCCGTCTCGGCGGGATCGTCCTCGACGGCGCCGTGCAGGTTGGCCGCCGGGGAAATGCGGATCCCCACCCGCTCGCCGCCGATCGCCTCGGCCACGGCATGGGCCACCTCGATGACGAACCGGGCTCGTGCCGTGGCGGAGCCGCCGTACGCGTCGGTGCGCCGGTTGGTGGAGGGTGCGAGGAACTGGTGGAGCAGGTAGCCGTTGGCGGAGTGCAGTTCGACGCCGTCCAGGCCGGCCTCGACGGCCGAGCGCGCCGCATGCGCGTACTCGCCGACAACGGACGCCACCTCCGCCGTTTCCAGGGCGCGGGGCACCGGATGCGGCTTGAGGCCGCGCGCGGTGAAGATCTTGCCGGGCGCGGCGACGGCGCTGGGAGCGACGGTTTCGTGGCCGTCCTTGTTGTCCGGGTGGGCGATGCGCCCGGTGTGCATGATCTGGGCGACGATGCGGCCGCCTTCCTCTTGCACGGCGTCGGCGACCCTGCGCCATCCCTCGATCTGCCGGGGTGTGTACAGGCCGGGCGTGTTCAGGTAGCCCTGCCCGGCCGCGCTGGGCTGGACGCCCTCAGTGATGATCAGACCCGCGGTCGCCCGCTGCCGGTAGTACGTCGCGGTGATGTCCTGCGGCACGCCCGCGGTCCCGGCCCGGTTGCGGGTCATCGGCGCCATGGCGATCCGGTTGTTCAGCGTCCACGGGCCGACGGTCACCGGCTCGAACAGGTCTGGCATCGAATTTCTCTCCTTGTGCGTGGGATGGTTGCCGCGTGACGGAATCGGCGAGCACGCGGCGGGCTTGGGCGGTATGTCAGCGGGTGGCGGAGGTGCCGGTGGAGGGGACAGATCTCGTGACCATCACCGCGACGAGGACCAGGGCGAGAACGAAGAGCCCTCCCGCGTGCTGAACAGGCACCAGCGCCAGTCGGCGTACTGCGTCAGCACACCGCCGAGGATCAGACCGGCCGCTCCGCCACCGCCCTGGAGAGCGCCGTAGACACCGAACGCCTTCGCGCGCTCCCGAGGATCGGTGAAGGTCACGCTGATCAGTGACAGCGCGGCCGGGGCGAGCGTCCAGCACCACCATCAGCGTCGCCAGGGAGATCACCGTCAGGGCGGCCCAGCGGCGCGGATCGGAGTCGCGAGCGTCCGTCTGCTGCCGCGTACTGCTGGAGTCGGTGGTCATGGAAAGCTCCTCACGAGTGACGGGATCAGAGCGGCTCCCGGACCGCCTCGGCGCGAAGACCGGGCACGAAGACGGGAGCGTGCAGAGGCCGAAGGCAGCGTCCTGGCCGGCCCGCGGGCAGGTCGAGAGTGGCCCGCCCCCTGCTCCCGTGGCAATTTCGATTGCCGTTTCGGCAAACCGGTCGGCATGGACCGGCTGAAAGACGTCCTCGCCGCCGTCGGACCGAAGCTGCGTTACCTGCGCGAACAGCGCGGTGCCGAGGAACTCAAGGGGAGCGGTGTCACAGTGAACAGCGTTCACCCTGCCACGTACATGCCGACGGCCATGTCCAGGAGATCTGGCATGGAGGTCGTCGACACGCTGGGGAAGGGGTGGCCGTCACCCGGCGTCTGGTAGACGCGCCGGAAACTGGCCGAGATCACCGGCCGTTGCTTCGACGGCGAGGAGGCATGGGCCTCCGGAGAGGCGTATGACCCGGACTACCGCCGCCGCCTCCGCGAACTGACCCGGAAGATGGTGGCGGACGTCTGACACCCGGCCGGACGCGCTCCGGCGGCGGCCGGGGACCCCCGGGCGCCTCCGACGACCGCCGCTCACGATGGCGGCGGCCGCCGCCCGGCGCCGAGCGACCCGGCGCGTTCCCGCTACTTCGCGCTGTCCTCGGACAAGGTGTGCGCGACGAGGGCGTTCGCATGACCGTGTCCCAGCCCATGCTCGGACTTGAGCCAGGAGACGAGTTCCATGTGCTTGGTCAGCGGGGAGCTGCGGATCAGCTCCTTCCACTCGGCGATCGGCCGGCCGTACTTCTTCTCGATCGAGGGGAAGTAGCTGGCGGGGCCCTGCACGGCTTCGGTCATACGGTGTCCTGTCCGTCCTTGATCATGGTCAAATGCCGTGAGCGACAGTGTGCCTCACAACGGCGCGGACGGCGTACCCCCCGAAGGTCGCCCGGGGAACGGCGATGGCAGGAGGACGACCATGACCGACGGATGGGCGGCCGAGGCCGTCGCCCGTTTGGACCGGGAGCGCGAAGACGCCGGCACGACGCCGCTCCGCGAGTTTCCGCTGCCCGGGGAGTGGGGCGTGCGGCTGCGGCTGAAGGACGAGTCGGCGCAGCCCTCCGGTGGGCTGAAGCACCGGCTGGCCCGCGCCCTGTTCGCCCAGGCGATCAGCGACGGGCGGATCACCGAGGGGACCACCGTGGTCGACGCCGCCAGCGGTCCCATGGCCGTCGCCGAGGCCTATTTCGCCCGGCTGCTCGGCCTGCCGTACATCGCGGTGATGCCGAAGAAGTCCTCAGGGGCGGGCGTCGAGCGGCTCGGCGGGACGTGCAGGCACGTCGACCCGCCGCTCGCCGTGCACGAGGAGGCCGCCCGCCTGTCCGGGGAGATCGGGGGTCACTACCTCGACCACTACCGCTCCGCCGCCGAGGTCGACTGGCGCGGCGCGAGCCTGGCCGACGAGCTGTTCGGGCAGCTCGACGGCTGCCCACGGTGGATCGTGGTCGGGGCGGGCACCGGCGCCACGTCGGCCGCGATCGGCCGGCGCCTGCGGGGTCACGGCCTGCCGGGGAGGCTGGCCGTGGCCGATCCGGAGAACTCCGCCTACTTCCCCGGCTGGGCCACCGGCGCCCCGGACTACGCCACGGGCATGCCCAGCCGCATCGAGGGCGTCGGCCGGCCGCGGATGGAGCCCGCCTTCGACTCCGCGCTCGTCGACCTGGTGGTCCCCGTGCCCGACGCCGCGAGCGTGGCCGCCGCCCGCCGTGTCCGGCAGGTGACCGGGCTCGCGGTCGGCCCCGCCACGGGGACGAACCTGTGGGCGGCCCTCGAACTGATCACCCGCATGCGCGACCGGGGCGAGTGGGGCGAGGTGGTCAGCGTGATCGGCGACGCGGGCGAACGCCATCTCGCGACCTGTCACGACGACGCCTGGGCGGCGGGCAAGGGCCTCGACTGGCGGCCGTACGCTGAGCGCCTGCGCGACCTGCTCGGGGAGCCCTGACCCGCTCTGCTCCAACAGCGCCCTGCTTCCACAGCATTCTGTTTTCACAGCACTGGGCCGCGCGGCGCCCCCGCGCCCGCGCGGCCCAGTGTGGTGCGGCCAGTGGTGTGCGGCCCGTCAGCGGTGCACCAGGAAGCCGGCGCGCCGGCCGACCCGTTCCCTCACCCACGGCCCCCAGGCGAGCTGCGCGAGCCGTACGGCGAGCACGCCGAGCACGGCCACCTCGGCGGTCAGGAGCAGGCGCTCCACCAGGCCGATCATCACCCCGTGGCCGGGCAGCGCGACGTACGTGATGACCGCCAGGCCGAGGCCGGAGGCGAGCGCCAGCCACTCCAGCGGCCGGGCGACGACCTTCCACCGCTCGTCCTGTGCCAAACGGCCCACCAACTGGATGGCGGCGGCGGGCACGCTCACGAAGGCCGCCGCCGACAGGACGCCGTGCAGCTCCCCCTGCCAGGCAGTGCCCGACGGCACCGCCGCGGCGCCGATGAGCGAGACGCTCCACAGGCCGATCAGGCGGGCGGGCCAGCCGTCCACCGGCGCGCCGGACGCGCGCATCCCGGCCAGCAGCGCGAGCGAGGCCAGCCCGAGGACGGCCATGGCCATCTCGATGACGCCGCTCCCGTCGCGGGCGGCGTACTGACTGATCGTCATGGAGACGGGGTCGAGGGAGGCGCTCCCGCCGACCTGCGCCGCCACCACGGTGACGACGGCGAGCAGGATGCCGCCGCAGGCGAGTACGGGATAAAGCCTCTTGACCATGACTTGAGGATCCCGCGCGGGGCCCGTTTCCAACATCCGGGACAACGCGTAGATCCCCCCGAGACGGGGTCAGGGTCGTCTCAGGGTGGGGTCCCCAGGGTCTCCCGGGGGCCCCACCCGGGACGTTCACTCCTGGGCGGCCTCGTGGTAGCGCTCACGCAGGCCGGGGGTGACGTCGGCCTCGTACCGCTCGGTGGCGCCGGTGTCCCACACCGGCGGCTCCGGCTCCCCGGACAGCAGCCAGGCGGCCTGCTTGGCCGCGCCGTCCGCGACGTACTCGCCGGGGGTGGGCACGAGCACCGGGCGCCCGAAGACGGTCGGCGCGATCCGGCGGACGGCCTCGGAACGGGCGCCGCCGCCGATGAGCAGCACCCGCCGCGGTTCGAGACCGAGCGCGTCCAGCGCGTCGGCGAGCCCGCAGAGCATGCCCTCCACCGCGGCCCTGGCCAGGTGCTCAGGGGTGGAGTTGCCAAGCCGCAGGCCGTGCAGCGAACCCGTGGCGTCGGGCCGGTTCGGGGTGCGTTCCCCTTCCAGGTAGGGCACGAGCACCAGCCCGTCCGCACCCGCGGGCGCCCGCAGGGCCAGATCGCTCAGCCCCTGGGGGGTGACCCCGAGCATCCGGGCCGCCGCGTCCAGCACCCGCGCCGCGTTCAGCGTGCAGACCAGCGGGAGATACCGCCCGGTCGCGTCGGCGAACCCGGCGACCAGCCCGGCCGCGTCGGCGGACGGCGTCTCGGACACCGCGAACGCCGTCCCCGAGGTGCCGATGGACACGACCACGTCACCGGGACGCATGCCGACGCCGAGCGCCGCCGCCATGTTGTCGCCCGTGCCGGGCGCGAGCAGCGCACCGCCCTGCTCGGCCGTGCCCGCCTGCTCGGCGGGACCGAGCACGCGGGGCAGTTCCGGCACCCGGCCCAGGGCGAGTTCGAGCAGATCCGTCCGATACTCCCCGGTCGCGGGCGACCAGTAACCCGTGCCGGAGGCGTCGCCCCGGTCGGTCGTGATCGTGTCCGGCCTGCCCGCCAGCCGCCAGGTCAGCCAGTCGTGCGGCAGGCACACCGAGCGCGTACGGCGGGCGTTGTCCGGTTCGTTCCCGGCGAGCCAGCGGAGCTTGGTCACCGTGAACGACGCCACCGGGACGCTGCCGACGGCCTCGGCCCACGCCTTGGGGCCGCCCAGCTCGCCGACCAGGTCGGCCGCGGCCCCGGCCGACCGGGTGTCGTTCCACAGCAGGGCGGGCCTGACCACCTCGCCGTCCTCGTCGAGGCAGACCATGCCGTGCTGCTGCGCGCCCACGCTGACGGCGGCGACGTCCGCCAGGCCTCCGGCCTGCTCGATCGCACTCTGCAGCGCGGTCCACCAGTGCTCGGGATGAACCTCCGTGCCGTCGGGGTGGGGGGCGCGGCCCTCGCGTACGAGGGCCCCGCTCTCCGCGTCCCGGATGACGACCTTGCAGCTCTGGGTCGACGAGTCGACCCCCGCGACCAGCGTCACAGTCGTCCCTCCGCTCTCACCGGTCAATCACCTGTCTCTCAGCCGGCCGGTCAGCCGCGCACGCCGAGGAGGTGCTCGATCGCGAGCTGGTTCAGCCGGGTGAAGTGGTAGCCGCGCGCCGCCACCGCCTCCACGTCGATCGACTCGGCGAGGACGTCCTCGTACGTCTCACCCGCGGCGAGGGTCGGCTGGGCCAGCTCGAGGCTCTTGCTCGCCTCCAGCGCGTCCTGCACCTCGGGGTCGGCGCGGTAGGCCTTCGACTTCTCCTTGAGGATGAGGTAGGTCCGCATGTTGGCCGCGGCCGAGTCCCAGACATCCTCCTTGTCCTCGGTGCGCAGCGGCTTGTAGTCGAAGTGGCGCGGGCCCTCGTAGCCGCCGTTCTCCAGCAGGTCGACGAGGAAGAACGCGTTCTTCACGTCGCCGTGGCCGAAGATGAGGTCCTGGTCGAAGCGCGGGCCGTGCTGGCCGTTGAGGTCGATGTGGAACAGCTTGCCGTGCCACAGCGCCTGGGCGATGCCGTGCACGAAGTTCATGCCGGCCATCTGCTCGTGGCCGACCTCGGGGTTGAGGCCCACCATCTCGGGGTGCTCCAGCGAGTTGATGAACGCCAGGGCGTGCCCGATCGTCGGCAGCAGGATGTCGCCGCGCGGCTCGTTCGGCTTGGGCTCGACCGCGAAGCGGATGTCGTAGCCCTTGTCGATCACGTACTGGCAGAGGAGGTCGAAGCCCTCCTTGTAGCGGTCGAGCGCGACCCGCACGTCCTTGGCGGCCTCGGACTCGGCGCCCTCACGGCCGCCCCAGCAGACGTACGTCTTGGCGCCCAGTTCGGCGGCGAGGTCGATGTTGCGCATCACCTTGCGCAGCGCGTAGCGGCGGACCTCGCGGTTGTTGCTGGTGAACCCGCCGTCCTTGAAGATCGGGTGGGTGAAGAGGTTGGTGGTGGCCATCGGCACCTTCATGCCGGTGTCGGCGAGCGCCTTCTTGAAGTTCTCGATCGCCTTGGCCCGGTCCGCCTCCACCGCGAGGAGGTCGTCGTCGTGGAAGGTCACACCGTACGCGCCCAGCTCGGCCAGGCGGTGGACGCTCTCGACCGGGTCCAGCGGGGCCCTGGACGCGTCGCCGAACTGGTCGCGCGCCTGCCAGCCGACGGTCCACAGCCCGAACGTGAACCGGTCCTCGGGAGTGGGGGTGTACATGAGTCGCCTCCGAATTAGTCTACGTTGTGGACTAAATATCGGACGTGACAAGCCGTACGGTCAAGAGGGTGTGTCGGTGTTATCAACGTCCAGCAGTGGAGGATGTGATGGCGCGGGGTCCGCGAGGTGTGAAACGCGACACACATGAAGGAGCGCGATGACGCCGGGGTTACAGGCGGGGTCGGGAACACGGGTGAGGAGGTGCGATGACACAGGCCCTGCGGCATGACGCGATGCGCGCCCGCAACCTGGCGCTCGTCCTCGGCGCGGTCGGCGCACGGGGATCGGTGACGCGCGCCGCCCTCGCGGAGATCACCGGGCTCACCAAGACGACGGTGTCCAAGCTCGTCGCCGACCTCATCGAGGGCGGGCTGGTGGTGGAGGCCGGCACCGTGCGCGACGGCGAGCGCGGCAGGCCGGGGGTCGAGATCCGGATCAGCGGGCGGCGCGTCGCCGCGCTCGGGATCGAGGTCAACGTCGACTACCTCGCGGTGTGCGTGGTCGACCTCGCCCGGACGGTACGGCTGCGCCGTACACAGGCTGTGGACAACCGGGCCGCGTCACCTGTGGATGTGATCGCGCGACTTGGGGATCTGGCCGCCGGGGTTGTGGACGAAGCTGTGGAGAAAGGCCTGCGGGTGGTCGGCGGGGTGCTGGCCGTACCGGGCCCTGTGGACATGACCAGCGGGATCGTCCACAACGCGCCGAACCTCGGCTGGCGTGACGTGCCGCTGGCCTCCCTCACGCGGTTCCCCTTCCCCGTACGGGTGGAGAACGAGGCCAACCTCGCCGCGCTGGGCGAGCTGTGGTTCGGATCCGGGCTGCCCGATTTTCTGCACGTTTCAGGAGAAATCGGCATCGGGGCCGGTCTCGTCGTCCGTGGCACGCTCTTCCGGGGCGCGCACGGCCTGGCCGGCGAGCTCGGTCACATCGTCGTCTCCCCCGGCGGCCCGCCGTGCCGCTGCGGTGGCCGCGGCTGCCTGGAGCAGTACGCGGGCCAGGACGCCATCCTGACCGCCGTCCGCGGCACCGCCGCACCGGCCGGCCCCGCCGTCGGCCTGCGCCCTGTGCTGGCGCCCGGGGATGTGTCCGGGGACGCGCCGGGGGATGTGTCCTGGGGCGCCCCGGCAGGCACTCCGCGCGAAATCGAGGACGGCGCCGCCCAAGAGAGAGTGCCGGACGACGGCCGAACCGTGGCGCCCACCGACTCGATGTCCATCGAGGAGACGTCCGTCAACGGGGTCTTTCTCAAGGGGCCCGACGGCGCGGCCGGAACGACCTCCCACGCACCGGACGACGGAACCGGGGCGACCCCCGACCCTGGGGACACCGGAACCAAGGCGGCTGCGGACGACGGGTCGGCGGCACGCCTCGTCCACGCGGCCGCATGGGCTGAGGACGCGGCGACGTCCGCGTCGCCCTCGCCGGAGGTGCTCCTCCCCGCGCAGCAGGGCCTGTCGCTGGTGCTTGCCCGGCTCCGGGAGGGCGACGAGAACGCACGCGCCGCGTGCGAGCGGGCCGCCTGGGCGCTGGGCGTGGCCCTGTCTTCGGCGGTCAACCTGGTGGACCCCGACGCGATTGTGCTCGGCGGGATCTACGCGCCGCTCTTCCCCTGGATCGGCCACACGGTCGCCGACACGTTGAAGGCCCACCTCGGACAGATGCGCGGCACCGTGCCGCCCGTGGTCGTCTCGCGGCTCGGCGCGGAAGCCGCCGCCCTCGGCGCGGCCGGCCAGGTGATCGAGCAGGTCATGGCCGACCCCGCCGCCCTCCTGCAGCACTAGATCGTGTCTACAGGCCCGAGGGGTCGCGGCCGAGGCTGATCTCCTCGGCGATGCGCCGCACTTCGTCGGCGGCCAGGCGGGGTGTGACGGGCAGGCCGGAGACCAGTGCTGCGATCACCTGGTGGTAAGGCGCCCCGGAATGACGGACGGCGACCTCGTGCACCGCCCGGAACAGGACCAGGTTGTCCTCGTGCTCGCGCGTCGCCCTGTCGACGATCATGATGCCCCCTCCGCCGGTCACGGCGCCGGCGTCGCTGTCCGGCCGCCCGCGCCCGGCGCCGTACGGAACGCCGGTGGGCGGCTCGTCACCCCCGATGACTCTGCCGCTGGCCACCGTACGACCTGGCACCGACAGTTTCCGGGAAACCCGGCGAGGTACAATTACTTGAGGGTTCAAGTTTTAGGGGTGCGTCATGCCGGTCCAGCGACTCAACCACGCCGTCCTGTACGTGCGGGACGTCTCCCGCAGCGTCGCGTTCTACCAGGAAGCCCTCGGGTTCCGCGTCGTCCAGTCCTTCCCGGGGGCCGCGTTCCTGCAGGCCGAGGGGTCCTCGAACGACCACGACCTCGGGCTGTTCCAGATCGGGGCCCAGGCGGGGCCGTCGGCCGCCGGGCGGGCGACGGTCGGCCTCTACCACCTCGCGTGGGAGGTGGACACTCTCGCAGAACTGCAGCGCGTCGCGGCCAAACTGACGGAGATGGACGCCCTGGTCGGCGCCTCCGACCACTCCACCACCAAGGCGTTGTACGCGAAGGACCCGGACGGGCTGGAGTTCGAGGTCTCCTGGCTGGTGCCCGCGGACCTGCTCACCCCGGAGACCCTGCAGGGGCGCACCCAGATCAGGCCGCTCGACCTGGCCAGGGAACTGGAGCGGTACGGCGCGCAGACGCGCGGCGGGGTCGGCGTCAGCGTCTGACCCGGCGCGGGCCTGCGCGCCGGGGGCCGGCGTCAGCGTCTGTCCTGGAAGGCCCGGTGGGTCCTGCATCGTCCGTTGGCTGACCTCTTCATGCCAGTTACCGCAAAAGTCCTCCCTCCAGCCCGGGGGAGGCTTACCATGATCGCGATTTGGACCGGTACGGCGAGAGAGCAGGACGGGTCATGGCCGACGACGACCAGCACGTGAGCGAGGGCCCCGCCGACGACGAGCGGGCGATCCCCAGGATCGACACGAGCAAGCCGAGCATCGCCCGTGTCTACGACTTCTTCCTCGGCGGGAAGGACAACTACGCCATCGACCGGCAGGTGGGCGAGGCGACGTTGCGGATCGCGCCGGACGCCCCCGCGGCGGGCCGCTCGAACCGCGCCTTCCTCCGGCGCGTCGTCCGCCATCTCGCGGCCGAGGCGGGCATCCGGCAGTTCCTCGACATCGGCTCCGGCCTGCCGACGCAGGGCAACGTGCACGAGGTGGCCCAGGGCGTCGATCCGGCGACGCGGGTCGTCTACGTCGACAACGACCCGATCGTGCTCGTGCACGGCCGGGCACTGCTCGCCACGAACGGGAGCACCACGGTCATCGAGGCGGATGTCCGCGATCCTGAGTCGATCCTGAACCACCCCGCCGTCGAGGCGCTCATCGACTTCGACCAGCCGGTGGGCCTGCTGATGTTCGCGATCCTGCACCACGTCAACGACGACGAGGACCCGCAGGGAATCGCCGCCCGCTTCCGCGAGGCCCTGCCCTCGGGCAGCTATATGGCGCTGTCCCACTTCCACAACCCGGGGCCCGCCATGCCCGAGGTGTCGGCGCAGGCCTCTACGGCGGAGAAGCTGTTCAACGAGAACCTCGGCACGGGCCGGTGGCGCACCCGCGACGAGATCCTCTCCTACTTCGGCGACCTTCGGCTTCTCGACCCCGGTCTGGTGCCGCTCGCCGAGTGGCGGCCGGATCCCGACGCGATCGTCGAACGCGGCATCACCTATCACACGTTCGTCGGCGGCGTCGCGCACAAGCCCTGACGATTCCCGCCTGCCGCAAACGTGAGATAGGTCACTCCCTCGCCGTCCGGTCCTGCGGCCATCGTCGCTGGCCGCGGGCCGTACGGCGGCGGATCGGTGATCGGCGGGGTGAGTGCCGGGGTCTCGCGTCGGTTGACAGCGCGGAGCAACGGCGGTGATGCTCGGAAGTGGCTGCCCCTCTACAGGAAGGCGGCACCTGCATGACGATCACCAACGGGTCCTTCGAATCCGCGCTCAACAAGAAAAACCTGATCTACCTCGACAAGCAACTGACGATGCGCTCCTCCGCGGACGGTTCCGTACGGCTCATCGGGCAGATCGATCTCACCAACGGCGACGCCATCGCCGACGCCCTCCACCGAGAGTGGGCCAAGCCGGGGACGGCGACCATGGACGTCTCCGAACTCGAGTTCATCGACCTCTACGGCCTGCGCGCCCTGGCGCTGCTGTCCGACATGCCCCTGGGCCAGCCGATCCGGCTGCACAACGTCACGCCCGCGCTGCGGAGGCTGCTCGGCCTCCTCAACTGGCCCGCCTTCACCATCAGCTGACCGCTGGGCCGCACTCTGGGTCACACTCGGGGCCGCCGACCGCGCCGATCACCGGCCTTCGTCCGCCGTTCTTCCCCGGGTTTCCCGTCTCGCGCGTTTCTCCCGCTCCGGATGGAGGAAAGGTATTCGTCGACGGTCGCACGACCGTTATGACCAGTGCCTGAGCCTTCGCACGGGTTCAGGCGAAATCCATCCGTGAGTTCCCCCCGACTCTCGCGAGGAGGGGTGATGAGTCTCTTCCGGGCACTCCGGCAGCCCACCGCCGACGCCAGTGGCGGATCACCGGCGTGGCGCGGTCACCGTCGCGCGCTCACGCCGCGGTGACGGGCCGACGAGGTGACGAGGTGAACCGGACCGACCTGCTGACCAGCCGGCACGGTGTCACGCTCAGTGTCACGCTCCGGCCAGGACCGGGTGTCCTGGCCGCTCCCGCCCGCTGGAGAGCCCAATGATCCTCAACCGGGTGCTCACGACGTCGACGGCCCTGCTGCGCGGCGTGCTACCCGAGCCGTTCCGAGATCTTCTCCCGTGCCCCCGCCAGGTCGTCCTCTGTCCCGGCGGGCTGCGCATCGACCTGCACGGGATCGGCCGGCCCGGGTCCGAGCCGGCCGCCGTCCGGCTGGAGGAGCGGCTGGCCGCCGTTCCCGGCGTCGAGCGAGCCGAGGTCAACGGCCGCGTCGGCGCCGTCTTCGTCGCCTGCGACCCCGACCGGGTCGACCAGGACGAGCTGCTGGCCATCGCCGCGGAGCTCGACGACCAGGAGGAGCACGCCCACGAGACCCCCGTCCACCTCGTTGAGGAGCACCTGCGGGCGACCGTGCGGCTGACGGCCGGCGTCACCGGGGTCGGGCTGGTCTTCCTTGGCAGGGCGGTCAGGGCCCCGCAGCTCCCCGCGGTCGTTCCCGCGGTGGTGCAACTGGTCAACGCCACGCCCGTCATCCGCGAACAGCTCGACCGCCGACTGGGGCGCGGACCCACCGAGGCCCTGTTCACCACCGTCAACCTCGTCACCCAGACACTCACGCTCCGCCCCGCGGCGCTGCTCGTGCAGGTCGTCGCGAACATGGGCCGCTACGTCGAGACCCGGGCCGGCCGGCGCGCGTGGGAGGGACTCGAGGAGCGGCTGGCCGCGCGCCCCGGGTCCTACCGTCACATCCGGGCCGAGGCCAGGCCGCGTCCGACGCACCTGCCGCACGGCCCGGTCGAACGCTACGCGGACGTGGCCGCCCCGATCAGCGCCGCGGCGTACGGCGTGGCCCGGGTGTTCACCCGGGGCGAGCGGCCCGCGGCCGTCCTCATCTCCGCCATCCCCCGGGTCGCCGACCTCGCCAGGGAGGCGTTCGCCGGAGCGATCACCCGTGCGCTCGGCAGGCACGACACGGTCGTCCTCGACGCCGGCCGCCTGCGCACGATGGACCGGGTCGACACCGTCGTCCTGGACGCCGCCGCGCTGACGACCGGCTCGTGGACGATCGACCGCGTCGAGCCTCTGTCGGATGGGCAGGACACCGACGAGCTGTACTCCCGGCTCTACTCCCTCATCGACTTCTCCGACCCGGGTCGCCCCCAGGACGCGGAGGGCTGGTCGGCCCGGCCGCTGCCGGACCCCCAGGGCCTGGTCGCGGACGCCGCCCTGTGGCGGTCGCGGGGGCTGCGGGCGGTGGAGGTGTCCAGGGACGGCTCTCACGTCGCCGTGGCCGGGCTCGCCCCGGAGATCGACGCGCTGGCCGTGTCCGTCGTCGGCGCGGCCAAGGCGGCCGGCACCGTCTTCCTCGCGGGTGGCGACGAGGGCCTGGCGGAGCGCCTCGCGATCCGCCGTACGCTGCCGGGCGGCGCCGAGCTCGCCGAGCACGTGCACGACCTGCAGGAGAAGGGCCGCTGCGTGGTCGTCGTGTCCGGGAGGGCCGCGCACGCGCTCGCCCAGGCCGACATCGGCGTGGGGGTCGTCCCCCCAGAGTCAGGCGGCCGGGGAGGCGCCCTGCCCTGGGACGCCGACGTCGCCGGCGAGCTGGACGGCGTCCACCTGTTCCTGCGCTGCCTGCCCCGCGCGTCCGCCACCAGCGGGAACGCCGTAAAGCTTGGCGCCGCAGGCGCGGTGGTCGGCACCCTGCTGGCCATCGCGGGCCCGGCCGCCACGGCCCTGCGGCGGGGACAGCTCGCGAGCGCCGTCGTCGCGCTGGCCGCCATCGCGCTGGGCGAATGGTCCGGGCAGAACGCGGGACGCATCCCCACCCCGGCGCGAGCCGACACCACGCCGTGGCACGCCATGTCCGCCGCCGAGGTGCTCTCACGGCTCCATTCCTCCACGCGGGGCATCGCCGCGCAGGAGGCGGGCAGGCGCCGCGCGGAGGCCGCGCCGGAGGAGGCGGAGGAGGGCCCGCACTCGCTGGCCAGGGCCACGCTCGAGGAGCTGGCGAACCCGCTCACGCCCGCGCTCGCCACCGGTGCGGGGATATCGGCCCTCGTCGGCTCGGTCCTCGACGCCGTGCTCATCGGCGGCGTGATGGTCACCAACGCCTTCCTCGGGGGCGTGCAGCGGTTCAAGGCCGACCGGGCGCTGCACCGCCTGACCGAGTCGACCGAGGTCCTCGTACGGCTGCGCCGCCCCGAGGGAGTCGTCGAGAGCACGACGGACGAGCTCGCGCCCGGCGACGTCATCGAGTTGCGCGCCGGAGACGCAGTGCCCGCCGACGCCCGCGTCATCAAGGCCGTCGGGCTGGAAGTGGACGAGTCGACGCTCACCGGAGAGTCCCAGCTCGTCTCCAAGACGGCCGCGCCGACCGTGGCGGCGGCCATCGCCGACCGCAGCTCGATGGTCTACCGGGGAACGTCGGTCGCGGCGGGCAGCGGACGGGCGGTGGTCGTCGCGACAGGTGACCTGACCGAGTCGGGGCGCAGCGCCAGGCTGGCGGGCGCGCCGAGCCCGCCCACGGGGGTGGAGCTGCGCCTGCGCGAGCTGAGCCACCGCATCCTGCCGATCTCGATCGCCTCCGGGGTGGTGCTGCTCGTCACCGACCTCCTGCGCGGGCGGTCGCTGGCCGCGGCGCTCACTCCCGCCGTGAGCCTGACGGTCGCCGCCGTGCCTGAAGGGCTGCCGTTCATCGCCACCGTGGCGGAGCTGGCCGCCGCGCGGCGGCTGTCCAAGCGCGCCGCGCTGGTGCGCAACCCGTCCACGATCGAGGCCCTGGGCCGGGTCAACGTGCTGTGCTTCGACAAGACGGGCACGCTGACCGAGGGCCGCATCAGCCTGCGGCACCTGTCCGACGGGCGCGCAGGACGTCCTGTGGACGAGGCGGACGCCGGGCTGCGGCGCGTCCTCGCCGCGGCCGTGCGCGCCAGTCCCAAGTCCGGCGCGGGCCGGGTGATCGCCCACCCGACCGACCGCGCGGTGCTCGACGGCGCCCAGCGGCTTGACGTCACGCCGGCCGAGGGGTTCGACAGCTGGGAGCGCGTGGACGAGATGCCGTTCGAGCCCGGCCGTGGCTACCACGCGGTGCTCGGCCACACCGAGGACGGGCACCTGCTCAGCGTGAAGGGCGCCCCCGAGATCGTGCTCACCCACTGCACCACCGTGCACCGCGACACCGGGCCGGTCCCCTGCACCGAGGCCGTGCGCGCGGAGCTGGAGCAGGAGGTGGAGCGGCTGGCCCGGCAGGGATACCGCGTGCTGGCCGTCGCGCAGCGGCCCGCCTCCGACCGGAACGACCTCGACGAGTCGCGCATCGAGGAGCTGTGCTTCCTCGGCTTCCTCGGCCTGGCCGACCCGGTCAGGTCCACGGCCGCGGAGAGCGTCAAACGCCTCATGCGGGCCGGGGTGCGGATCGTCATGGTCACCGGCGACCACCCGAGCACCGCCGAGGCGATCGCGGTCGAGCTGGACGCGCTGAACGGCCAGCGCGTCATGACAGGACCCGAGCTGGACGAGCTGGACGACGAGACGCTGACCAAGGTGCTGCCCGAGGTGGCGGTCTTCGCCAGGACCACCCCCGCGCACAAGGCCAGGATCGTCACGTGCCTGCGCCGTGCGGGAGAGGTCGTCGCCGTCACCGGAGACGGCGCCAACGACGCGCCCGCCATCCGTACGGCCGACGTCGGCATCGCGCTCGGCTCACGGGCGACGCCCGCCGCACGGGCCGCCGCCGACCTCGTCGTCACAGACGACCGCATCGAGACGATCGTGGACGCCATCGTCGAGGGCAGGGCCATGTGGAGCTCGGTGCGCGACGCGCTGAGCATCCTCCTCGGCGGCAACATCGGCGAGATCGCCTTCACCGTGGGGTCCAACCTGCTGGCGGGCGGAAGTGCGCTCAACGCCCGGCAGCTCCTGCTGGTCAACCTGCTCACCGACATGGTGCCCGCCATGGCCGTCGCCGTACGGCCACCCGCGTCCACCGACCCGGACAAGCTCCTCGCCGAGGGCCCTGAGGCGTCGCTGGGCGCGTCGCTGACCCGCGACATCTACCTGCGCGCGGCGATCACGACGGCGGCGGCGACGGCCGCGTGGATCATGGGCCGCATGACCGGCACCCGGGTGCGGGCGAACACCATCGGCCTGGTCGCGCTGGTTTCCGCGCAGCTCATGCAGACGTTCGCGGGAGGCGGGCGCGACCGGGTCGTCCTGGTCGCGTCGCTGGCGTCCCTGGCCGCCCTGTGGCTCATCGTCACGGTGCCGGGGGTCAGCGCGGTCTTCGGCTGCCGGCCGCTCGGCCCGATGGGCTGGGTCATCGGGCTGGGCAGCGCGGCCGCCGCGACGCTGGCCGGGGTGCTCGTGCGGCGCCCGGTCACGGAGGCGACCACCCGGGCCGAGGCCGAACGCCGCAGGAGCACGGCCCACGTGCCCGTCCCCACGCCGGCCTGACCGGCCGCCGGCCCCTGACGTCCGTACGACCGTCAGGGGCGGGCCGGTCAGGAGCGGGCGGCCTCGGCCTGCGGCGTGGACGTGCGTGCGGCCCGCGCGCCGGCCGCGGGGTCGCCCGGCCACCAGAAGCGGTCGCCCAGCAGCGTGACCAGCGCGGGGACGAGCACGCTGCGCACCAGGACCGTGTCGAGCAGCACGCCGAATCCGACGATCACGCCGATCTGGGTGAGCGTGATCAGCGGCAGCACGCCGAGCACGGAGAACACGGCGGCGAGCAGGACCCCGGCGCTCGTGATCACCCCGCCGGTCACCGCGAGGGCGATGACCACGCCCCTGCGGGTGCCGTGTTCCGCCGTCTCCTCTCTCGCCCGGGTCGCGAGGAAGATGTTGTAGTCGATCCCCAGCGCGACGAGGAACAGGAAGCTCAGCAGCGGGATGTCGAGGTCGAGCGCGGGGAAGCCGAACAGGTGCTGGAAGGCGAACCACCCCGCGCCGAGGCTCGCCCCGAAGCTGGCGATCACGGTCAGCACCAGCGTCACCGCCGCGACCACCGAGCGGAGCAGGACGAGCAGGACGACGAGCACCACGCCCAGCACCAACGGCATGATCAGCTTCTGGTCGCGTGCGGCGGCCTCGCGGTCGTCCAGCTCCGCGGCCGGCTGCCCGCCGACCACGGCCTCCGCTCCCGGCACCGCGTGCACCGCCGCGCGCAGCTCCTTGACGGCGGAGAACGCGGCCTCCGTGCCCGGCTCCGCCCGCAGCACCACGTCGGCCCTGGCGTACTCGTCGGTCCGGTCGCCCGGCGTGACCCGCAGGACGCCGGGGACGCTCGCGGCGGCGGCCTCGACCTGTCCTGCCGCGGCGGCGCGGGAGATCAGGACGACCGGCTGCGAGCTCCCGGCGGGGAAGGCACGGCTGAGCGTCTCCTGACCCGCGATGGCCTCGACCTTCTCGCGGAACTGCTCCGTCTGCGACAGGCCGATCCGCAGCCCTGTGGCTCCGGCGGCCAGCACGCCGAGCACCGCCACGCTCACCACGGTCATCAGCACGGGCCGTCGCGACACCGCGCCGCCCACGCGCGCCCACACTCCGCCGCGCGCCGGGTCCGGCTGGCCCGCCTTCGGCGCGAACGGCCAGAACAGGCCGCGGCCGAACAGCACGAGCGCGGCGGGAAGAACCAGCAGCGCATAGCAGACGGCGATCACGATGCCGAGCGCTCCGGCCATGCCGATGCCGCGCACCGACGGCGTGTCCGCGAAGGCCAGCGTCGCGAGGGCGATCGCGACCGTCGCCGAGCTCGCCAGGATGGCCGGGGCCGCGGAGCGTACGGCCTGGGCCATGGCCCTGTGCCGGTCGTCGTGGACGCGAAGCTGCTCCCGGTAGCGGGCGATGAGCAGCAGCGCGTAGTTGGTCCCGGCGCCGAACACCAGCACGGAGGTGATGCCGAGGGTCGAGTCGTCCACGCTCAGGGCGTCCGCGCGGGTCAGCATCGCGACGACCTTGGCGGCGACCTGGTCGGCGATGCCGATGACGGTGAGGGGGACCAGCCAGAGCCACGGGCTGCGGTAGGTGATCAGCAGCAGGATCGCGACGACCGACGCGGTGACCGCCAGCAGCGTGAAGTTCGCGCCGTCGAACACCGCGGCGAGGTCGACCTTGAACCCGGCCGGTCCGGTGACCTGCGCCAGCGCACCCGCGGGCAGACCTGCCGCGGCCTCCGCGCGGATCTTCTCCACGGCGTCGCCGAGATCCCCGATCGGCAGCGAGCCGCTCAGCGGGACGCTCAGCAGCGCCACGTCGCCCTTCTCCGAGTAGACGGGCGGCGGCACCCGCCCGCCCTCCGCCAGGGCCGTCAGTCGCCGCGCGTCCGCGTCGATCGACGCCCGGTCCTGCTGCGACAGGCCGCCGTCACGGCTGTAGACGACCAGGGCCGGGGCGAACTGGCCGCTCGGCAGCCGTTCCTGCAGCCGGGCCACCGTGGCCGACTCGGCGTCTCTGGGCAGGGCGGCGGCGGGATCGGTGTTCGTCTTCACCGCGCCGCCGAACGCCAGGGCCAGGCCGGAGACGATGATCGCCAGGACGACCGCGACCCACTTGCCCCGGGGGCCGGAGATCGCCGCCGGTCCAATAAGCTCTGCTTGCCTCATCCGCCATCTCTTTCCATGGTGGAATATTTCGATGATGGAAAGATTAGGTGAGCCGGGGATGGTTGGCAACGCGGGAGGTGGTGCGTGTGGCCGGGGAGACCGTGGACCCGTTCGAGCTGATGAACCTGATGCGACGTCTCAACGTCGAGGTGGACAGGTTCGCCGAGACGTTCGCGGTCGGCCACGGACTGCACCGCACCGACCTCGACGCGCTCACCGTGATCATGGACGCCTCACGTGAGGGGCGGCCGCTGACCCCCGGGGCCCTGGGCGCGGCCCTCAACCTGAGCGCGCCCGCCACCAGCGCCCTGATCAACCGGCTGGAGCAGGCCGGCCATCTCACCAGGCACCGGAGCACGGACGACCGGCGCAAGGTGGAACTCACCATGCACGAGCAGGCGGCGGCCCTCGCGAGCCGGTTCTTCGCGCCGCTCGGACGGCGGATGTCGGCGGCGCTCGGCGATTTCACCCCGGCGGAGCGCCGCGTCATCGGGCGTTTCCTCACCCGGAGCATCGAGGCCACCGTCGCGGCGAGACAGGAGACGACCGGCGAGAACGCGTGACCGCGAAGCGGCCGTCATGACCGGCGACATAGCTCGGCCGCGAAGCGGTCATCATGACCGGCGCCCCGCGGCGCGTACCGGAAAAAGCGTTGTGATCGCGGCCATCCGGCCGCGTCAAGCTCGATAATTGACAGAAGAATGCAAACGGCGGTCATCTTGCTGAGCCGCGTCCGCCTGGTTGTCCCGTCTTTCTCTTCGCACTGTTGATAGTGGCAGGAAATCACGAGGAGAAAGTCAGGGAAATGACACACACCGTCACGCCCACGGCCCGGCCCAACGTCGCCACGGAACTGTCCATCGTCCCTTCTCCACGGCAGAGCGGGCGGCCGGCGTCGCAGCACACCAACCACCGCGGGTCCACCCGGCCGTTCATCTCCCTCGCCACCGACGAGCCCGGAGTCCGCGGCCTCTTCCGGTTCCGCCCGGAGGCCGCGCTGCCGATGAACCAACTGGTGGACGTCCTGCTACGCGGAGACAGCACGCTCGGCCGCGGGGAACGCGAGTTGATCGCCACCTACGTCTCCGCGCTGAACCGGTGCCGGTTCTGCTTTCACACCCATGCCGCGTTCGCCGCCGTACGACTGCCCGAGGGAATGGACCTGATCGACCAGGTGCGGGCCGACCTCGACACCGCGCCGGTGACGCCCAAGATGCGGGCGCTGCTGCGCATCGCGGGCTCCGTGCAGCGCGGTGGCAGGGAGGTGACAGAGGAACAGGTCGCGGCCGCCCGTGCCGAGGGCGCCACCGACCTCGAAATCCACGACACCGTCCTCATCGCCGCCGCGTTCTGCATGTTCAACCGGTACGTCGACGGCCTCGGCACGGTGGCCTCCGACGATCCTGAGCACTATCTCGAACGGGCCAGGCTCACCCAGGGATACGTGGCGGTTCTGGCCGAGTCGCTGGCGGAGTCGCTGGACGAGTCGCTGGCGGAGGCGGGATGAGCCCGGTGCGGCCGGGCCGGGTCGAACGGCCCGGCCGCACCATGACGAGATCGGTCAGGCGGAGAACTCGTCGAAGAGGTAGGGGTCGTAGGGGTAGCTCCAGCGTTCGGTGATCTTCCCGTCGCTCACGCGGAACATGTGGACGCCATGGTCCTCCAGACGGCGGTCGCCCCGCTCGCCCCGGACGCGGACCATCGCCGCGACCCTGTCACCGTCGACGAGGAACGACTCCGGCTCGTATCCCATCGTGTTGCCGGACAGTTCGCCGAGCCGGGTGAGGTAGTTCAGCACCTCGTCCTTGCCGCGATAGTCGCCGGCCAGGGCCCCGCGGCCCGGGACGTGGAACACCACGTCGTCGGCGAGCAGGCTACCCCTCAGGTCGTCGAGGTTTCCTTTGGCCAGCGCGTCGTAGGTCTCACGTACCACGAGCACATTGGGGTGTTCCGACATTACGCACCCTCCGTATTGGGATTGGACTATTCGGGTGATTGTGCCGGCGCCGTACGTGGATCAGTCTCAGCGAACATCGTGGGGATGGCGGACTTACCACATGGCCATATTGCGCTAACCCCACCCGGAAAACGGCCGGGACCTGGCGATTCACCGGCGCATCCGAATCGCCCGTTGACATGGGCATGGAGGAGTAAGGATCATGTGCATTCGGTGGACCGTTTCATCCCGCATGGCCGCCGAAAACCGCTATTGCACCGGTCCGTATTCACCTCGATCCCCCTCGCCGCCCCGTCCGTCCACCTGTTCGAGGAATGAGTGAGATGCCCCATATCACGCTGCCCACCGAGGAGCCCGGCATCGTCGGCCTGTTCGGCTACCGGCCCGAGACCGCGGCGCCGATGAACGCGCTGGCGGAGGTGCTGCTGCGCGCGGCCAACACGCTGACCAGGGGCGAGCGCGAGTTGATCGCCACCTACGTCTCCTCCCTCAACGAGTGCCGGTTCTGCGCCTCCTCCCACGCCGCGTTCGCCGCGGCGCAGTTGCCCGAGGGCATGGACCTGGTCGACCAGGTGCGGGCGGACCTCGACACCGCGCCGGTGACGCCCAAGATGCGGGCGCTGCTGCGCATCGCGGGCTCCGTGCAGCGCGGTGGCAGGGAGGTGACAGAAGAACAGGTCGCCGCCGCCCGTGCCGAGGGCGCCACCGACCTCGAAATCCACGACACCGTCCTCATCGCCGCCGCGTTCTGCATGTTCAACCGGTACGTCGACGGCCTCGGCACGTTCGCCCCCGAGGACCCGGCGGCGTACGCGGCGATGGCGGAGAAGATCGTCACGACGGGTTACGGCGACGGCGCACCGGAGTCCCGGCACTGATGGTGGAGACACGCCCGACCCACCGCTATCTGATCATCGGCGCGGGCCCCGGAGGGCTCCAGCTCGCCTACTTCCTGCACCGCGCGGGCGCCGACTACCTCGTGCTGGAGCGCGAGGCGGCGCCGGCGTCGTTCTTCCGGCACTACCCCCGCCACCGCAGGCTGATCTCGCTCAACAAGGTGCACATCAGCGAGAAGGACCCCGAGATCGCGCTGCGGTGGGACTGGAACTCGCTGCTCAACGACTCCCCTGAGCTGCACTTCCCCCGCTACTCGCAGGAGTACTTCCCGCACGCCGACGACCTCGTGCGCTATCTCACCGACTTCCGGCGCGAGCACGGCCTGAATGTGCGGTTCTCCACCCCCGTGGAACGGATCGAGAAGACCGACGGGGTGTTCGCCGTGCACACGGCGGGCGAGGTGTTCCACGCCGAGTGCGTCATCGTCGCGGCCGGGTGGGGCGGGCCCCACGTGCCGGACATTCCCGGCATCGAGCTGGCCACGGGCTACGAGGACATGCCGATCGACGGGCAGGAGTTCACGGACCAGCGCGTACTGATCATCGGCAAGGGCAACTCGGCCTTCGAGACCGCCCAGGCCATGCTCGGCCACGCCGCCGTGATCCACCTCGCCAGCCCCAGCCCCGTACGGCTCGCCTGGACGAGCAAGCACCCGGGTCACGTGCGCGGCCAGTACGGCGCGCTGCTGGACAGCTACTGGTTCAAGACCCTGCACGGCGTGCTGGAGTGCCGGGTCGACCGGCTGTGGCGCGAGGGCGATCGGATCAAGGCGGCGATCACCTACACGCTGGCCGAGGACGAGAGCACGGTGCTCGAATATGACGCCGTCCTGCGCTGCACCGGCTTCACCATGGACCGGTCGATCTTCGGCTCCTCCTGCCTGCCCGACCTCGCGCCGAACGGGCGGATGCCCGCGATCCGGCCCGACTTCCAGTCGGCGAACATCGACGGGCTCTACTTCGCCGGCACGCTCATGCAGGCGCGCGACTTCAAACGCGCCTCGTCGGCCTTCATCGACGGGTTCCGCTACAACCTGCGCACGCTCGGGGCTCTGCTCGCCGAGCGGTACGAGGGCGCGGAGCTGGAGCAGCAGGTGCTGCCGGTGGACGCCGACCAGCTCACCTCGGCGATGCTGGAGCGGGTCAACTACAGCTCGGCGTTATGGACCCAGTTCGAGTACCTGTGCGACGTCTACGTCGTGGCGGACGGCCGGGTCACGCGCTACGCCGACCTGCCAGAGGACTACGCCGTCGAGCGGTTCGGCGACGGTCCGCTCGCCTTCACCGTCACGCTGCGCTGGGGTCCCAGGGACGCGCACAGCGACGTGTTCGCCATCAAGCGGCATCCGGTGCCCGAGCGGGCGCACGAGAGCGCCTTCCTGCACCCCGTAATACGGGCGTGGCGGGGCGGAGAGCAGATCGCCGAGCGCCACCTGCTGGAGGATCTCCTGGCCCAGTGGCGCGATCCCGTCCGCCACGTGGAGCCGCTGCGCGCGTTCCTTGAGTCGCTGCTGCCCGAGTCCTGAGCACGATCCCTGACCGGGCGGGGCGCCGGGCTTCCGGCGCCCCGCCCGTCTCAGGTCAGCAGCCGCGCCACGAGGTCGTCCACCACGTCCTCGGCGCGGCCCCGCCGGGTGTAGGCGGCCCGCTGCCGGACCGCTCCGGTGCCCGCGGCGTACAGCGCCTTCAGCCGCGCGGTCACGTCGGCGAGGTCGCCGGTCTCCTCCAGGGCCGGGGCGATGTGCCGCAGCAGCGCGCCGGCGAGGTCGCGGGCGGGCCGGCGCTCGCCGGTCATCGGGTCGATGCCGTGGCCGTCGAGGCCGTCCCTGGCCGCCTGCCAGTACGCGGCGCGCAACAGCTCGGCGGACGGCGCGGGTCCCGGGTCGCCGTGCTCCACCCGCCGCAGCCCGGTCATCACCAGGCCCCTGGCGACCATCGCGAGCAGCGCGGCCTCGGCCGCGGTGGCGGGCACGTCGGTCACCCTGACCTCGATCGTCGGGAGCCTGGCCGATGGCCGGACGTCCCAGAAGATCGTCCCGGGGTCCACCAGCACGCCCGCCTCGGCCAGCGTGCCGGTCAGCCGCTCGTACTCGTCGAGAGAGGAGAAGTACGGCGGAGGGCCCGCCACCGGCCACTTGCCCCAGCACAGGGTGCGCCAGCTCGCGTATCCGGTGTCCCGCCCCGTCCAGAACGGTGAGTTGGCCATGAGGGTGATCAGCACCGGCAGCCACGGCCGCAGGTGGTTGCCCACCAGCACGGCGTGCTCCCGGTCCGGCAGGTGGACGTGCACGTGACCGGCGCAGATGCTCTGCTCGTCGTGCAGGGCGCGGTAGTTCTGGATGCCCACCTCATACCGGGGACCTTCGATGATCGGCGGCGGGACGACGTCGCCGAGCACCGGCGTGCCCGACGCCACCACGGCCAGCCCCTCCTCGCGGGCGGCCGCCGCCACCGCCTCCCGCATGCGGCGCAGGTCCTCCTCCAGCCCGGCCGCCCGGGCGTGCGGGCCGGTCTTGGCCTCCACCTGATACAGGGTGATCTCGAGGTTCGTCCGCCCGCCCAGCGCCCCGGCGGCCCGCTGGACCACCGCTCCCGCGTGCGGCGCCGCCGCCCGGGTGACGGGATCGACGACGACGTACTCCTCTTCGACGCCCATCAGCGGACGGGCCGGGTCGAACGGCGCCTGCCCGGTCGTCTCGGTCGTCACGGCCGTCATCCGTGCGCTCCGGAGCGGCGGCTGTCCTGTGCGGCGATCATGAGGAAACGGTACCGATCGGACGACGTTCTGTCGGGGCAAACGGCATTTCCCGGCGGGCGGCCGTCAGCGGTGGCGGCGGTGCTTGTGCGCCTTGCCGCCCTGTCGGTGCTTCCGCTCCCGCTGCTGCTTCGCCCGGTGCTTCGCCCGGTGGTCGTACGGCTTGTCCGACACCTTGAACTTCTGGAACCCGAAGTCGGGCAGCGTGATCGGCTTGGAGGGGTCGTCCGAGATCGGGACGACCACCACGTCGTGCCGCACGCCGTCCTTGCCCTTCAGGTGGTAGACGGCCTGCTTCGGCTCGGCGCGCGGCCGCAGGTAGGGCATGGGACCGGCCGGGACCGGCGCGCCGGGGAACGGCATGGCCACGGGCGCGACGCGCGGCCCTTCGTCGACAGGGGCATACCTGGGGCCGTCACCCGCGCCGGTGGGGGTGTAGCGGAGGTCCCGGACCACAGTGTCGGGCTGCGCCGGGTCTCCCCCGGGTGAGCCCGCGTACGGCGCGGGGCCGCCCATGGGCGAGCCCACGGACGGCGCGGGGTCGGCGGACACGGCCGGTCCGGCGATCAGGGCCGCGGCGACGGCCGCGGCGGCCAAGCAGGTGATCATGAGTCTCCCCCGAGGTCACGGATCGTACGAGGAAGACGCTAGGCAGACGTCCGGCGCCGATCACGCGGGCGGCGCCCAATGTCGGGTCAAAGCTGGAACTCGCCCGCTCATGGTCACCGGCGGGCCCAGGGTGGAAGCAGGGTGAAAGCAGGGTGGAGGCGGGGTGAAGCAGGGCGGGATCAGGGCAGCGGGCTCAGGTGGACGACCTTGGTGTGGGTCATCTCGTCGAGCAACTCCGGGCCGTACCCGAAGCCGTGCCCGCTGGCGCGCACCGGCTGCGCCGCGCCGCCCGGCGCCCCGCCGAAGACGGCGTTGATCTTCACCGTGCCCACCGGCAGCTCGCGCCAGGCCCGCTGGGCGTTGGCCATCGACGGGGTGAGCACGGTGGCCGCCAGGCCGTACCGCGACTCGCGGGCCAGCTCCAGCGCCTCGTCGAACGACTCGGTCACCCGCACCGCCGCGACCGGCCCGAACGTCTCCTCGCGCATGACGTCCATGTTCTCCGTGCACCCGGCCAGCACGGTCGGCGGATAGAAGGCGCCCGGCCCCTCGGGCACGTACCCGCCGGTCAGCAGCCGCGCCCCCGCCTCGATCGCGCCGCGTACGTGCCGGTCGACGAGGTCGCGCTGGACCCGGTCGACGAGCGGCCCGAGGGTGGTCTCCTCGTCCAGCCCAGGACCCATGCGCAGCTCCTCGGCCCGCTGCACCAGCGCGGCGAGGAACTCCTCGGCGACGTCGCGGTGGACGTAGACGCGCTCGGCCGAGGTGCAGATCTGCCCGGCGTTGGCGAAGCAGCCCGTCGCGGCCTGACCGGCGGCCCACTTCACGTCCACCCCGGCGTCCACGATCAGCGGGTCCTTGCCGCCGTTCTCCAGCAGGGTCCTCGCGCCGGTGCGCGCGGCCACGGCGGCGATGGCCCGCCCGGCGGCGGTCGAGCCGACGTGCGCGACGAGGTCGACGCCCGGGTGCGCGGCCAGCGCCTCGCCCGGATGGCGGTCGCCCGGCACCATGGTCAGCACGCCAGGCGGCAGCTCCGCGGCCATCAGCCCGGCGAGCAGCGCGCCGGTGTGCGGCGTACGCTCCGACGGCTTGTGCACGACAGCGTTGCCCGTCACCACCGCCGCGCCGACGAGTCCACAGGCGATGGCCACCGGGTCGTTCCACGGCGTGATCACGGCGACGATCCCGCACGGCTCGCGCACCATCAGGTCCGTGGCGTGCCACCCGCCCTGCAGGCTCCGCCCCCGGTGCAGCGGTCCCAGCTCGGCGTACTGCCTGAGCGTGCCGATCCCCGCCGCCACGCCGCCGCGGCTGTCGCCGATCGGCTTGCCCATCTCCCTGGTCACCAGCTCGGCCAGCTCCTCCGCGCGGGCCTCGATCCGGTCGGCCATGCGGTGCAGGCAGGCCGCCCGCTCGGCGGGAGCCGTACGGGCCCAGGCCGGCTGGGCGCGGCGGGCCGAGCCGACCGCCCGCTCCACGTCCTCCGCGCTCCCGGCGGGGAAGCTCCCGACCGGCTCCCCGGTCGCCGGGTCGGCGATCGTGCGGTCCCGCTCGCTCGCGCTCGCCGTCCACTCCCCGTCGGTCAGCACCCAGCGATCCCTGTCGCGCACCCCGGCCTCCTCCGTCGCCCTCGCAGCGCTCTACCCTCCGGCGCGTACGGTTATCACCCGGCTGCCTAGAGTCTCCGTATGCGACGGCGTCGGCCCGATGGCCGCGCCTGGCGGGGCGTCCCGGGGCTCAGGTGAGCGCGGTGAAGTCGGCGAAGTCGAAGCCGGGGGACACGACGCAGCTCACCAGCACGCCCTCCGTCCCCGCCGGACGGGCCGCCTGCCAGGTGCCCGCCGGCACCACCGCCTGGGGGACCTGCCCGTTCTCCACGTCGGGGCCCAGGACGACCACGTCCTCGCGGCCGGGCCGCTCACCGGCGCCGCCGAGCACGAGGGTCAGCGGCCCGCCCCGGTGCCACAGCCACACCTCGTCGGACCGCACGGCGTGCCAGACGGACTCCTCGCCCGGCTCAAGCAGGAAGTAGATGCCCGTCGCGGTCGCCCGCGCGCCGCCGTACCCGGGGGGTTCGAGGGAGACCGCAGAACGCCACGTCTCGCGGTACCACCCGCCCTCGGGGTGCGGGAGCAGGCCGAGGGCCTCGGCGACCGGGGGACGCGTCTGGACCGCCACGAAGGCCCCGGTGACGTCCCTGCGCAGGAACCGGGGAGGCGCGCCCGGGTCGTCCTCGTCCACCGCCACGACGGGATCCGCGCCGGGAAAGGCGGTGGCGGCGACCCTCAGCGCCTCCTCCTCGTCCCGTACGGGAACTCCCGGCCCGCCGGGATGGGCGTCCAGCGTCATCAGCAGCAGCACGCCGCCGATCGTACGGCAGGCCGATCGGCGCGCTCGACGACTGTCCACAGGCCCGCCGGGGGCCGGTGGACGAGGGGCGTGAGCCCGCGTTACTTGATCGTTATGGAACGGGTCGCACAAAACAGTGGTTTTGCACGTTCCAACTCAGTGCAAACCGCTGTGAAACACCCCACGAGGAGTAGACCGTGAATACCCTCCGGCGGGCGGCCCACGTCACACTCTCCGTCGCCGCCCTCGCCGTCGCTACGGCCTGCTCGGCGGGAGGCACCACCGCTCCCGCCGCATCAGTCACTGGTGCGGCCGGTACGACCACCCAGGCTCCGGCCACCAAGACCCAGGCCGCCGCCGAGGCGACGGCGACGAACGCCGCGCAGGTCGCGTCCAAGACGGCGCGCAAGGCGACGAAGCCCAAGCTCGGCATCGCCGACATCACCCCCATGGGGGAGAAGGTCGAGCGGGTCGGCGTCGGTTTCCCGATCATCGTCACCTTCGACCGGACGGTACGCAACCGGGCGGCCGCGGA
Organism: Microbispora sp. H11081; assembly: GCF_012999535.1. GTDB lineage: Bacteria > Actinomycetota > Actinomycetes > Streptosporangiales > Streptosporangiaceae > Microbispora. The sequence goes on along the minus strand of NZ_JABBWV010000007.1, from coordinate 79,644 downwards.
AGCGGTGCTGCAGGTGCAGGCCCAGAAGCCGGTCGAGGGCGCATGGCGCTGGGTCTCCGACCGCAAGGTCATCTATCGCACCAAGACCTACTGGAAGCCGCACCAGAAGGTCCTGTTCACCGCCCGGTTGAGCCAGATCCCCGGCAACGAGGCCGCCAAGGACGTCTCGCGCCGCTTCGCCGTCGGCACCGCCAACATCTCGGTGGTCGACACCAAGAAGCACGTGATGAAGGTGCGCCGCGACGGGAAGCTCGCCAAGACCATCCCGATCAGCGCGGGCAGCGGCGGCCTGCGCCGCAACGGCGTGGACGTCTATCTGACGACCTCCGGCGTGCACCTCGCGATGGGCAAGAAGCGGGTCGAGACGATGACCTCGTCCTGGCTCGGCGTCACCGACCCCAAGGACCCGCTCTACTACAAGCTGGAGATCCCCTGGGCGGTCCGGATCTCCGACAGCGGCGAGTACGTCCACCAGAGCGCGGGCGACTACCACTTCCTGGGCAAGTCGAACCAGAGCCACGGATGCGTGCGCGCCACCCCCGCCGGGGCCAAGTGGTTCTACGGCATCAGCCAGCGCGGTGACGTCATCGAGATCACCGGCACCAAGCGCAAGCTCGACTGGCGCAACGGCTGGAGCTACTGGCAGCTGAGCTGGAACCAGTGGAAGCGCGGCAGCGCGCTGCCCGCCGGTTCCGCGTCGGCCACCCCCTCCCCGTCGGCCTCCCCCTCCGCCGTCCAGGAGGGTCTGCAGGGCTAGACCTGTCTCCGCTTCCCGCGGCGCTCCCTCCGGCCGGCCCGGCTCGGAGGAGCGCCGCGTGCCGTACGCGGCCGGAAGTCAGGACCCGGCGGTTCGCCAGGACTCCACGGTCGCTTCCGCGATGGCCCGCATGCGCAGGCCGTACGCCGCGTGCCCGTCGGCCACGAAGCTGCCGTCCCTGAACGGCAGCCCGGAGAAGCCCGCGCGGAACGGCCCCGGCGATGCGCCGCTCGGGAGGGGCTCGTACGCCTCGAAGGGCGCCGGGTCGTAGCCCGAGCGGCTCCCGTGCCTGTTGCGGGCCACCTGGTACGCCGCCACGCGCAGCAGCGCGTCGAGGCCCTTGTCGAGGAAGAACTGCAGCAGCCGGAACTGCGTGCCGAGGTACTTCTCATGGGCCCGGGAAGGATGCTGCAGGAGATACGCGCAGACCACGACGGTGTGCCACCTGTACATCTGAGGATCGGCCTGCTCTTCGGCCAGGATCGCGTGGTAGTAGTCCGCGCACTCGCCCAGTGGACCGGCGGCGGCGCCGCAGTCGCACTGGCCCGCACCGGCGCCCTCGGTCATGGACCGCACCCTAGGCGGCCGGCGACGGTCACGTCGACGGCATTTCCCCCAGGCCCCTTCGACACGATCCTGGCTCGACAAGAGCACTGCTCTTGAAATAAGTGCATCGCTCTTGACATGACGGCGCCCCGGAGAGAGCATCGCTCTCATATAGGAGCACTTATCTCTCTGGAGGCGTCCATGTCGTTGCTCTACTCGGGTCCGTCCCTGGCCGTGCTGCACGAGGAGTACGCCGCACGGGGTCGCGTCGACCCCGCCGCCCAGGTGGTCTCCTCCTCCCACCTGGTCGTGGACGTGGCCGTCGACCGCGTCTGGGAGGTCATGGCCGACCTGCGGACATGGCCGTCATGGGCCTCCGGCATCCGGATCACGGAACTCGGCGCGGTGCGCCCGGGCGCGTCCTTCCGGTGGCGGCTGAACGGCATGCCCCTGCGGTCGCGGTTCGCCGTGATCGAACCCCTGCGGGAACTCACGTGGACGGGCGTCTTCCTCGGCCTCTACCGGGCGGTGGACCGGCACGTCCTGGAGCCGCTGGAGGACGGGCGCACGAGGATCACCGTGGAGGAGTCCCTCGCCGGCCCACTGCTGCCGCTCTTCTACCGGGAGCACATGCTCAGGGCCAACCACGAGCGGTGGCTCGCGAACCTCGCCCGCGCCGCCGCCTGAGCCGTCCCGCCGTACGCGCCGACCCTCGGCCCCCCCCTTCTGCGCCACCCCGCGAGCAGACGCCAATATCCCGAAAAAGCCGAAATGCGTTTCTCCAATGGGGCTTCGCATGCCCTCGCGGCCTGTGGAAAAAGTCCACTCGCGCTACCCGGCGATGCTTTGATGAGCGGAAGCAAAAGAAACGTCGACCGAGGGGTAAAGACATGCTTAAGCTACTTCTCCAGCAAATGGCAGAATTCCTCGACACCGACGACGACCCGCACCTGGGCGACGACGCGCACGCGCTCGACCAGGACGACTACGCGGAGGAGACGGACGACCTGGACGACGATTTCTAGCGCTTCACCCGAAATCCCACCACAATTCAGAAAGCCCCCCAAATGACGTTCACGCTGCATTACGTACGCTCTCGGACATATAAGGCGCGCGACGCCTGGTGGACCGTTTTCCTCGTGGACCCCCTGGCGGGCCGGCTGGTCGTGACGACCGCCAACCGCACCTCCATCACCCCGAACCAGATCACCTGGGGCGCCTTCGTGCTCGGCCTCGGCTCGGCCTGGTGCTTCCTGCGGGCCGGGTGGCCGTGGCTCGTCGCGGGGGCGGCCCTCTACCACGTGAGCTTCGTCCTCGACTGCATGGACGGAAAGATCGCACGGCTCAAGGGGACGGGGACCGTCCTCGGCGGCTGGCTCGACTACGTCTTCGACCGCATCCGCGTGCTGGCCTGCACCGCCGCCCTGATGTGGGGGCAGTACGCCGCCACGGGGCAGGACCTCTACCTGGTCCTCGGCATCGCCGTGGTGTTCCTCGACATGCTGCGTTACGTCGACGCCCTGCAGATCGCGAAGGTCCGCCGTCAGATGCGCAAGGCGCTGCGGGAGGCCTACGAGGAGTCGGCGGGCGGCGGCTCGGTCGCGCTGCCCGCGGACCTGTTGCGCGACGACCTCGACAGCGACCCCGACGAGATCAGGATCCGCCTGACCGACGCCGTGGACCTGCAGAAGGAGTTCCGCGACCGCTTCTCCTGGTACCCCGGCATGCGCGAGTGGCTGCGCGACCACCGGATCCGCACGCATCTGGTCAGCGGCATCGAGTTCCAGATGGCCGTGTTCATCGTCGGCCCGCTGACCGGCGCGGTCATCCCGGTCACGATCGGCGCGGCCACCCTGTTGCTCCTCTTCGAGGCCGCCATCATGTACAAGCTCGTGCTGTCGTCCCGCGACCTCAACCGCGCGCTGGCCACGCTCCGCTCGTCCGCGAAACCGTCCGTCTCCGGCACCCCCGCCGGTTGAGCGTCCCGGTGGTTGAGCGTCCCGGCGGTTGAGCGTCCCGGTGGTTGAGCGTCCCGGCGGTTGAGCGTCCCGGTGGTTGAGCGTCCCGGTGGTTGGGCGTCCCTGCGGTGTCCGAGGGTTCCGCGCCGGTGAGGCCCGCTGGGCCCCATAGAGGTCGAGTAGAGGTCCGGTAGAGGCGCCGTCGCGGCGGGTAGCGGTGGGGACATGACCGATCACGACGAACCCGCCGGCCTGCCCGACCCCGCCCACCGCCGTCCCATGGGGCTGGACGACGTCACCGTCGACGCGCTGGGCAGGCTCAGCAAGGCGCTGGAGACCATCCACAGGGTCAGAGGCCATCTGTACGCCTTCCACCAGCTCACCGGGACGGCGGACTTCGAACTGGACAACGCCGTACGGCTGCTGCGGGAGGCCGGCCACGACAAGTGGGCCGACCGGATCGAGCGTGAGCTGATCGGCCGCAACGTCATCCAGGGCCGGTGGACCTTCCAGATCGTCGAGGAGTACGACGACGGCTACTACGCGACCTTCCAGGAGCTGGAACGTCAGGCCCGCAACGAGCTCGCCGGGGGGATTCGCCACCTTTACGAGGCCGAGCTGAAGCAGCAGCGGCGCACGCCGGGGCAGCCAGGCCACGAGACCACACCCTGAGACCGGGCACCGAGACCGGGCACCGAGACCGGGCACCGAGACCGGCCGCTGAGACCACGCCCTCGGACTTCGGCTGCGCATCCACCCACGCCGCGCCGCGCGACGGCTGGGACATCTCACCCCGGGCGATCTTTGACCCTGGGGCGATGCGACTCATCCGGAAACCGGGTCTCCCGTGGCGGCGACGTGGTGATCGGCCCGGCCGCCGAGGAGGTGCTCCTGTCCCCACGCGCCGAGCGGCGCCAGCGCCTCGTTGAGCGTGACGCCGAGCGGGGTCAGGGAGTATTCGACGCGCGGCGGCACCTCGTCGTACACCTCGCGGTGTACGACGCCGTCCGCCTCCATCTCCCGCAGGTGCGACGCGAGCACCTTCTCGGTCACGCCGGGGAGCATCCTGCGCAGCTCGCCGAAACGGCACGCGCGCTCGTTCAGCGCCCACAGGATCGAGCTCTTCCACTTCCCGCCGATCACTTCCATCGCGGCGTCGATCCCACATCCGGACGCTCCCGGACGCCGTGCGGTCCGCATGCCCCACCCCCTCCTGGCTGCTCGCTCACCCCGGGGTAAGCACCCACCTGAAAGTGCGTACTTGATCGATTCGGGGCTCGTGACCAGCCTAATCGGCATGACCCACAACACTGAGAAGTCTCCGCTGTCCCTCCTCGGGCTGGGCGCGATGGGCGGCGCGCTCGCCCGCGCCTGGCTCGCCGCCGGGCATCCCCTGACCGTCTGGAACCGCACTCCGGGAAGGGCCGAGGTCCTCGCCCGCGAGGGCGCCCGCGTCGCCGCGACCGCCGCCGAGGCCGTCGCGGCGAGCGATCTCGTGGTCGTCTGCCTGCTCGACCACGCCTCGGTCGGAGAGGCCCTCGCCGCCGCCGACCTGTCCGGCAAGGACCTGGTCGACCTGACCACCGGCACCCCGGAGGAGGCCAGGGCCCGCGCGCGGTGGGCCGAGGAGCGCGGCGCCCGGTTCCTGGACGGCGGCGTCATGGCGGTTCCCCCCATGATCGGCGCGGCGGGCTCCGGCGCCTACGTCTTCTACAGCGGCTCACGAGAGGTGTTCGAGGCCCACGAGGGCGCGCTGGCCGTACCCGCCGGCACCGTCTACACCGGTGAGGACCCCGGGCTCGCCGCCCTCCACGACGTGGCGCTGCTGAGCGCCATGACGGGCATGTTCGCGGGGGTGGCGCACGCCTTCGCACTCGTCCGCGACGAGATCCACCCGAAGGGCTTCGCCGATCTCGTCGTGAGCTGGCTGACAGCGATGGTCCCGTACACGTACGAGGTCGCCGACCAACTGGACAGCGGCGACTACACGAGGAACGTCACGTCCAACCTGGCGATGATGGTCCGGGGCAACGCGACCCTGCTGCGTACGGCCGAGGAGCGCAAGGTCAGCCCGGAGTTGCTCACGCCGTTCACGACCCTGATGGAGCGGCGGCTCGCGGACGGCCATGCCGGCGAGGGCACCACGGGGGTGGTCGACCTGCTGCGAGCGCGCTGAGCGTGGTCCCAGACCTTTGGCCTGCATCTGATCTGAGCTGCTCCCTGACCCTGTCCCCCGGTCCGGGCCGCCACGCCGGAAAGCTATCCTCGCAGGAGGACGATCGGGTCGTTGCGAGGTGAGGCCGTGACCGAACGCAAGCCCCTCGGAGTGAGCTTCGAGTCGTGGATCGACCGGCAGATTCGCGAGGCCACCGAGCGTGGCGAGTTCGACGACCTGCCGGGCGCAGGCAAGCCCATCCCCGGCAGGGGCGAGCCGCACGACGACATGTGGTGGATCAAGCAGAAGCTGCGCGCGGAGAACCTGTCGTTCCCGCTGCCGGGGACGCTGGCGCTGCGCAAGGAGGCCGAGGAGGCGAAGGCGGAGGCGCTCGGCGCGCGCACCGAGGCCGAGGCGCGCCGGATCGCCGAGGAGATGAATGTCAAGATCCGCGACAGCCACCGCAAGCCCCTGTCCGGTCCGCCCGTCGTGCAGCCGCTCATCGACCTGGACGAGATCGCCGCCGAGTGGCGGGCCCTGCATCCGGTCGCCGAGAGCAAGCCCGCCCTTCCCGAAGAGCCGAAACAGCCGAAGCGCCCCCTGTTCCGGTGGTTCAGGCGCCGCTGACCGGCAGGTCCCCGGTCTGACGCAAGTCAGATGAGGACCTTCCGATCGCCCAATGTGCCGCCCTCCGGCCGCTCCGCGCGCGGACGACGACGAGGCCGCCTCGCCGCTCGACGCGATGCCGCCGCGCGAGGAGGGCGCGGAGACGCTCGTCGAGCGCGCCCGCCGCTCCGGTGTCCGTGACCGCCTCGGCCCGGGAGCTGGACCTCGCCCGGCGGCGGGTGCCCGCCGGACGGCGCTCCGGCCCCACCGCCGGGCCAGGACTGCGCGTACTACACCGTGGAGGGCGACCCCGCCCACGCCTACCGCCTGTGCTTCGCCCGCGAACGACTCGTCTCCAAGGCGGTCGTCCCCACACACTGACGCGGTTGCAGCAAGGTCCAAGCCGGTTCCCAGAAGGTGCGGCCATCCTTCTGACGCAGGCGGTGTCCGCCGCCTGCGGACAGTGACGCGGCGAACGGCCTCGGCCCCGGTTTAGTCGGCGGCGGCTGCCACGACGCCTGGAAACGATCAAGGAGCCCAGGTGCCTGACCCTCTCGCCCCCTTCCGGTGGCTGGCCGCCCCGATGACGGGAAGCGCGCGCAACCCGCTGGGCGACGTCTTCAGCGTGTCGTTCTTCCATGGGCTGGAGCCCGCCGAGGTCGCGGCCCGTTTCGAGCCGGCCGGAGCGCCGGCGCGGTGGATGACCTTCGCCGAACTCGACGACGAGGTCATGGAGTTCGTCGAGCAGACCGACGGCGGCGACGGCGGTGGACACGTCGGCGTCGTACGGATCGGCGAGTGGAGCGTGGTGGTCGAACCGTACGGCTGGCACACCACGCTGGGCGAGAACCTGGAGCGCCTCGCGCGGGGATGCGAGGCGGTGGCCGTCGGACGCCACGACTACGCCGAGCACAGCTTCCTGTACGCGGTGGACGGCGAGATCGTCACCGCGTTCAAGCCGCACGCGTCGGTCAACCGGTGGGGCAGCGACCCCGACCGGCTGAACGAGCCGATGCGCAGGGTGGGGCTGCCACTGACCGCCACCTCCGTCAAGGCTGCCTGGGACACGCGGTGGGACGACACGCTCCCCAAGGCGTTCGCGCTCGCCGCCAGGGTCACCGGGGTGACCCTGACCGCCGAATCCTTCGACGGGCCGTTGCTGGTCGCCTCCACCACCGAGTGGTCGCAGGTCTGAGTGTCGGGGGTCTCTGCTACACACGTTTCATGACCTCACCCGCCGCCCAGCGGCTCGGCATCGTGCCGTCCGTGTTCGCCGTCCAGCACCTGCCGCAGGCGACGTTCCCCGAGGACGACGACTGGATCGCGCTCGTCCGCGCCCCGGAGGGCCTCACCGTGATCCGCGAGGCGTGGCCGACGGGGTCCGGCGACCGCTGGATCGGCCTGTACGGCGGGGAGACGGCGCACAACCTGGATGTCCCCGGCATGCTGGCGGCCATCGTGGGCCCATTGGCCGAGGCGGCCATCCCGGTGTTCGTCGCCTCGACGTTCCACGGCGACCTGGTCCTCGTGCCGGAGCCGAGGGTCGAGGAGGCGGTCACCGTCCTGGAGGAGGCGGGGCACCGGGTGGACGTCCGCTCCCTGCGCTCACCCGGCTCCTGACGGCCACCGGGACGCGAGGGATCCCCGCGCGCCCTCGATCGTGTCCGCGGCGAATGCCGCCTGACCGGATGCTCCTTGTCATCTGATGCAGTACGGGCTGTACGGACGAATGCGCACGTATGCGAACGAATGCGGCATACCGGGCAGTCGCCGCCAGGTACGGTTGGCCAATCCATGAATATTTCACGATTTAGCTGTTAACATCGCCAACCACCTTCAACATCTCTATCTAGGGCGAATTCAGACTTTCGGGATCGAGGGCCACCAGACCGCGGCTAAAGCGCCGCAGCCTCACCGTTCTAGGAGAAACCGCATGCAGCATGCCCTGCCCAGGCGACGTCTCGCGGCCACCGCCGCTGCGTTCGCCGTTGTGGCGGCCGCCTTCGTCGGAGGCGTGACCGGCCCGGCGAGCGCGTCCAGCGCCGTCGTCGCCGACGAGCCGACGTCGACGCCGGTCAACGTGGACATCCCCGACGGGATGCTCATGAGCTATGTCGTCAACGCACGGATCGCCAACCCCGGCCAGACCCGTCTCGTCGAGCGTGCGATCCAGGCCGCCGGGGGTGTCGTCATCCAGTCCTGGCCCCAGATCGGCGTGGTCGTCGCCCACTCCGACCGTGCGGCCTTCCGCGCGGACGTCACCGCCAAGGGCGGCAATGCGGTCGCCTCCGTCGGCGCCACCCGTACGGCCGGCGTCTCCGAGGGGACCCCGACCGAACTGGCCCCGCCGTGGGGCCCGGGCGCCAGCGGATACAAGAAGGGCGCCAAGAAGCCGGACAACGGCGACAACCCGTCCGACCCGCAGCCCGGCGCGACGCCCGACCCCAACGAGGGCGTCCAGTGGGACATGCAGATGATCAAGGCCCCGCAGGCGCAGGCGATCTCCGACGGCAACCGCAACGTCCTCGTCGGGGTGCTCGACAGCGGCATCTCGCCGACGCACCCGGACCTCAAGGCCAACATCGACGTCGCGACCTCGGTCAACTGCAGCAACGTCGGCCGTCCCGACCAGACGCCGCTGGCCTGGCGCCCGACGACGAGCGACCACGGCACCCATGTCGCGGGCACCATCGCCGCCGCCCGCAACGGCGTCGGCATCGTCGGTGTCGCGCCGAACGTGCGCCTGGCGTCCGTCAAGGTCGTAAACGACGACGGCTACATCTACCCCGAATACGCGATCTGCGGCTTCATGTGGGCGGGCATGAAGCACATGGACGTCACCAACAACTCCTACTACATCGACCCGTTCGAGTTCTGGTGTGAGGACCAGCCCGACCAGGCCGCCAGCAAGGAGGCCGTCCGGCGCGCCGTGGCATGGTCCACCGAGCAGGGCGTCGTCAACGTCGCCGCGGCGGGCAACTCCAACTACGACCTGGCGAACAAGACCGTGGACAGGGGCAGCCCCAACGACGCCCCTGCGCCCACCGTGCGTACGATCAACAGCCGGTGCAGCGACATCCCGGCCGAGTTCGACGGCGTCGTGACGGTCGCGTCCCTGCAGCGCGTGGGCACCACCCTCGACAGCATCCGGTCGTCCTTCTCCAACTACGGCCTCGGCAAGATCGACGTCGCGGCTCCCGGCTCGTCGATCTACTCCACGACGTGGAACACCCGTACGGGCGTCGACGGCTACGGCAACAAGAGCGGCACGTCGATGGCGAGCCCGCACGTCGCCGGCGTCATGGCGCAGATGAAGTCGGCGCACCCGTCGTGGTCGCCGGACACGATGGTGAACGAACTCAAGGCGCGGGCCGTACCCAAGCCCTGCCCGCTGAACACGGCCGCCTGCACGGGCACCGCCGACGACAACGGCTTCTTCGGCGCCGGTGTCGTCGACGCTCTCGCGGTCGTCAACTGAACCGACCCGGTGTCACCTGAGTGACACCACCATGCCGGGCCCGCGCCGTCCTGACGGCGCGGGCCCGCGCGCTTCCTGCCGCGCCATGCGCGAACGCCCCGGTGAGAGGCCCGGTGAGCGGCCTGCCCTGGGCGGTGACCGGCGCGCCGCCGCCGCGGTCCCAGCGCCCAGGAGGAGCGACGCCGCCGCCGGGATCACCGCCCGGCGTCGATCTCGGCGACGAGGGCTTCGACGCGGCTTCTGATCTCGTCGCGGATCGGGCGGACGGCTTCCACGCCCTTGCCCGCGGGGTCCTCCAGCGTCCAGTCGAGATACTTCTTGCCGGGGAAGATCGGGCAGGCGTCCCCGCAGCCCATGGTGATGACGTAGTCGGAGGCTTCGACTGCCTCGGTGGTCAGCACCTTCGGGGTCTGGCCGGAGATGTCGACGCCGGCCTCCCTCATCGCCTCGACCGCGGCCGGGTTGACCCGTTCTGCGGGAAGCGAGCCGGCGGAGCGGACCTCGATCCGGTCACCCGCGAGGTGGGCGAGGAAGCCGGCGGCCATCTGTGAGCGGCCGGCGTTGTGGACGCAGACGAACAGGACAGAAGCGGCGGGTTCGGTGGGCATCGGCTCTGCTTCCTCTTCGGGGGGCGCTATGGCGTCAGGTCGAGGCACGGACCAGGCACAGGCACTGTACGACTCGGCACGGGCATACCGGTGGCCCGGCAGTGGTGGCACGGAACGACTCTCTGGATCGCGGCCGCGGCGTACGCCCGCCGATCCTGCCGGGACCGATCTCACATCAGCTTCGACTGATGCGATGGTAGCATCAGCCTATGCTGATGTCAGTCAATGCTGATCTGTTGCGCGTCCTGGCCGATCCCCTGCGGCTGCGGATCGTGACCCTGCTCGCCCGGGAGACGTTGTGCACGACGCACCTGGCGGAGGAGACGGGCGCTCGGCAGACCAACCTGTCCAACCACCTCAAGGTGCTGCGGGACGCCGGGGTGGTGGAGACGGAGCCGTGCGGCAGGTTCACCTACTACCGGCTCAAGCCTGAAGTCATCGCCTCCCTGGCCGGGCAGTTCGCCGATCTGGCCGAGACCGCCCGCGCCACGGCCGCCGCCGACAGGAAGAGGGCGTGCCCATGACGCCTGCCGAATCCGGAACCGCACCCGGCGTAGTGGCCGGGAGGCTGTCCGCCCTCGACCGGTTCCTCGCAGTGTGGATCCTGGCCGCGATGGCCTTCGGCCTCGGTCTCGGCCGCGCCTTCCCCGGCCTGAACGGCGTGCTGTCCGAGGTCGCGATCGGCGGCGTCTCCCTGCCCATCGCCCTCGGACTGCTGGTCATGATGTATCCGGTGCTGGCCAAGGTGCGCTACGACAAACTCGACGCCGTCACGGGCGACCGCAAGCTGATGATCTCGTCGCTGGTCGCCAACTGGGTCGTCGGCCCGGCCGTCATGTTCGCCCTGGCGTGGATCTTCCTGCCCGACCTGCCGGAGTACCGCACCGGTCTGATCATCGTCGGCCTGGCCCGCTGCATCGCCATGGTCATCATCTGGAACGACCTCGCCTGCGGCGACCGCGAGGCCGCCGCCGTCCTGGTGGCGCTCAACTCGGTCTTCCAGGTCCTCGCGTTCGGCCTGCTCGGCTGGTTCTACCTCGACCTGCTGCCCGGCTGGCTCGGCCTCGAAGAAGGCCGGCACCTCGACATCTCCGCGTGGAAGATCGCCCTCAACGTCGTCATCTTCCTCGGCATCCCGCTGCTCGCCGGGTTCCTCACCCGCCGCCTGGGCGAGCGCAGACTGGGCCGGGAGCGCTACGAGAACGCGTTCCTGCCGAAGCTCGGCCCCTGGGCGTTGTACGGACTGCTCTTCACGATCGTGATCCTCTTCGCCCTGCAGGGGGAGACGATCACCTCCGAGCCGGGTGACGTGGCCCGCATCGCCCTGCCGCTGCTGGCCTACTTCGCCCTGATGTGGTTCGGCGCCTTCGGCCTCGGCAAGGCCCTCGGCCTGTCCTACGACCGCACCGCCACGCTGGCGTTCACGGCGGCGGGAAACAACTTCGAACTGGCGATCGCGGTCGCCATCGCGACCTTCGGCGTCACCTCCGGCCAGGCGCTGTCCGGCGTCGTCGGGCCACTGATCGAAGTCCCGGTGCTCGTGGCGCTGGTCCACGTCTCACTCGCGTGGCGGAGGAGGTTCCCCGCCGCCCCCGTCACCGGGCGGCACGCGTAGCGGGCGGCCTTGGTCGTGCCCCGGCGGCCGTCGGTCACCGGTCGGTGGGGACAGGCGCCATCAGGAGGTGGCCCATCGCGGCCAGCACGCCCGGCTCGACCCGGTAGTACACCCAGGTTCCCCGCCGCTCCGAGACCAGCAGACCGGCCTCCTTGAGCTTCTTCAGGTGGTGGGAGACCGTCGGCTGCGACACCCCCACGTCGGAGATGTCGCACACGCACGCCTCACCGCCGGGGGCCGACGCGACCGCGGAGAACAGGCGCAGACGCACGGGGTCGCCGAGCGCCTTGAACATCGCCGCCGTCCGCTCGGCCTCCTCGGCCGTGAGCATCCGTTCGGTCAGCGGAGGGCAGCAGGGCACCACCACCTCCGGCAGTGCCTGCGGTTTCGACATACGTCTATGTTCACACATATCGAACCAAGGCGAGAGGGTGCGAACCAGGCAGAATCTTTCCCCATATCGACAAACGTCTATGTTGACGAACATCGAAACAGGCTGGCATGCTGGCCGCGAACTCATAGACGAGTGTCGAATCAGAGGAGTCGCCGTGACCACGCCTGCCGCCGAACTGCCCGTCGTCGTGATCGGTGCCGGACCCGTAGGCCTCGCCGCCGCCGCCCACCTGGTCGAACGCGGACTCGACCCGCTGGTGCTGGAGGCAGGCCACGCCGCCGGATCCGCCGTACGGGAGTGGGCGCACGTGCGGCTGTTCTCCACCTGGGGCGAGGTCGTCGACCCCGCCGCCGAGAAGCTGCTCGCCCCGACCGGCTGGGTCCGCCCGGACGAGGCGACGTACCCGACCGGCGAAGAGTGGGCCGAGCTCTACCTGCAGCCGCTCGCCGACGCCCTCGGCGACAAGGTCCGGTATGGCACGACCGTCACCGGCGTCGCCAGGGCCGGGCGCGACCGCGTGGTCGACTCCGGCCGCGACGAGCAGCCCTTCACCGTGCACGTACGCACCGCCGACGGCCGCGAGGAGCGGATCGGCGCCCGTGCGGTCATCGACGCCTCGGGCACCTGGACCACCCCCGGCCCGCTCGGCGGCGACGGCCTGCCCGCGATCGGCGAGCACAGCGCGGCCGACCGCATCTCCTACCGCGTCCCCGACCTGCGCGACCCTGCCGTACGCGCCCGGTACGCGGGGCGCCGCACCGCGGTGGTCGGCTCCGGGGCCTCGGCCTTCACCGCGCTGGCCGCCCTCGCCGAACTGGCCGGGCAGGAGCCGGGCACGCACGCGGTCTGGATCCTGCGGCGGGGCATCGGCGCAGGCACCTTCGGCGGCGGCGAGGCCGACCAGCTTCCCGCGCGCGGCGCCCTCGGCCTCGCGGCCAAGGCCGCCGTGGAGGCCGGCCATGCCACGGCGGTCACCGGCTTCCGTACCGCCGCCGTCGAACGGGACGGCGACCTCCTGGTGCTCGTCGCCGACGACGGCCGTACCGAGCCGGCCGACGAGGTCATCGTGCTGACCGGTTTCCGGCCGGATCTGTCGTTCCTGTCCGAGGTCCGCCTCGGCCTGGACGAACGGCTGCAGGCCCCGCTCGCGCTGGCGCCGCTGATCGACCCCAACGTGCACTCCTGCGGCACCGTCTACCCGCACGGCGTGAACGAACTGTCCCACCCCGAGCAGGACGTCTACCTGGTCGGCATGAAGTCGTACGGGCGTGCCCCGACGTTCCTGGCCATGACCGGCTATGAGCAGACCAGGTCCATCGCCGCCGCTCTGGCCGGCGACCGCGAGGCCGCCGAGCGCGTCGAACTGGTCCTGCCCGAGACCGGGGTGTGCGGCGGCTCCGGCCTGTTCGACCAGGAGGACACGGCGCAGGCGTCCGACGGCTGCTGCGGAGCGCCCGCCACGCTGCAGATCGGTGTCGGCGCTCCCGCCTCCTCCGGCGGCTGCTGACCACGGCGGCCGGCCCTCACAATCGGGCCGGATGCGCCGACGGCGCCGCCCTCCGGCAGGAGGACGGCGCCGTCGGACGCGCCGGGGTCGCTATGCGCGCCTCCACCGCCAGTACGGATCCGCGCTCTTGTAGGTGCACTTGTACCGCTTCTTGGTGACCTTGGCGTAGCCGTACCGATTGTGCGCGGCCTTGGGGCAGAACGCGCCGGGGGTGATGCAGTTCCAGTGGTTGCCGACGCGCTTGTAGCAACTCGCGGCGGACGTGCTTGTCGACGATAAGCCGGCGGCGGTGGCGGGAGCGGCGACCGCCACAGCCGGGACGACGAGCGCGGACGCGACGAGCGCGCCCGAGACGAGGAGACGACGGAGCACAGGCTCTCCCTTTGGGGCTGGTGATGCTGATGCTTGCTCGTAGGAGACGGCCCTGCATTCCCGGCGGTTCACACAGATCTGGACCATTCCGGCCTTCCGAAGGTCATGCCGCCAGCCTCATCCGCCGGTGGATAGAGAGCGGCGACCCGAAGCGACCCCGTGACCTGGGCCGACTTCGGGAGAGCGCCGACGTCACCGGTCCGTGGCCCGTACGGCTCCGCAGTCAGGAGGCGCGCTGGGACACTGCGAGAGTGAGCACGACGGATAGGCCGCTGGTGCGGGAACTGTTCCCCGAACTCATCACAGAACTGATCACGTGCTTGCGCGAAGCGGGCGAGGAAGACCTCGCCGTCTGTGCCTGGGACATCCGGTTCTATGGCGAATGTGGATGTGGCGACGACTTCTGCCAGAGCTTCTACACCGCTGAACGTCCGACCGGGGCGTACGGTCTCGGGCATCGTTGCGTGCCGCTGCTTCCCGAGAAGGGCTACCTGATCCTCGACGTCGTCGACGGGCGGATCATGTTCGTAGAGGTGTTGCATCACGACGAGTTGCGGCGCTCGCCGGGAGCCGGGAGTTGAGATTCGCTGACCAGGCCCTTCTGGTATGGCCGTCGCGGTTTCAGATGATCCGGAAGCTCTGGTGTTCCGCGTCGAGCCAGGTCGCGTTCAGGAGGTGACCGGTCAGGCGGTGGATGAGGATGAAGGTGGCCAGGCGGGCTTGGCTGTCGTCGGCTGCGCCCTCGCCCAGAGGAAGACCAGTCAGGTGGGCGCTCAGCACCTGCGGGTCTTCGCCCGACCAGTGCGCGCGCAGGCCCATCGCCGGCTCGAAGCCGACCAGCAACCGGCCATCGGCGGCGTACCTGAAGGAACTGACGCCGTTGACGTCCCACCAGTAGTTCAGCGCCCGGTGGCCGCCGCTCGACAGGTTCACGAGGGTCCGCCGATCACTGCCCCTCCAGGGCGGTTCCTCCAGCGCCAGCGTCCAGCCGCCGAAGCTCCCGATGAGGACAGTGCCCTCCTCCCGTAGTTTCCAGGTGGCAGGCTCGGCCGAGGACGGGTCAGCCCCCAGGAGTCGGGCCACCTCCAGCACCTCAGGGTTGCTACACCAGGTGCCGCAGAAGACGGGGAGCAATCCGTACGGCTCCAGCACGTTCTCCTCGAATCCCATCGCGTCCATGCGCTGGAGCCTCCAAATGCGGGACCTGGCGGAACACGGCCGACATCGGGCCGCAGCTTGGGAGTGAATCGACCATGGCGAATCTGCTCGCCAGTATGGCGGACAAGATCAGCCTCACCCTGGCGACCCCGTCCCGGAGGATGGGCTCCCTTCGCCGGTCCCGGTATCGATACGGGCCCGCGCCATAGACGGCCGCAAGGATTCAAGCAACAAATTTCGCTATGGCAGTAGCTCCCAGCACGAAGGTTGCTCCACAAATTATCCTCACAGGCCAGGATTTGCGAAATATGAGGAAAGCACCCGTATCGAGAAGCAGCCCGAAGATGGCCGTCACCACCAGCGCCAGACCTTCGTCATCTGGGCGACCCGCAGCAACCCTATGGTCGAGACTCGCGATAAACGGGAAAAGCGTGAGCAGGATCGCGAGCGCATAAAGCAAGGAGAAGAAGAAGAGGTGGTACCAGAAATACTGAGACCTCGGCGCCACCGGACACCCCCCTCTACATCGGGTCGATTACACAGCACCCAGCCCTGCTCCCGACCTACAGCTGGACCGGCTCCTTGATACGACAACGGCATCCGGGCGTACAGGTAAGGGAGGACCGATGAGAAAAGCCCGGCGCGGGGCCGGGCTTCTGCATGCCAGTGGCCTAGTCGATGAGCCGGTCGAGCAGTTCGAAAGTCTCGTACGGCTGATCGTAGTCGCCGAAGTGTCCGTCGTCGCGGACGATCTGCGTGCCGCCCAGCCGTTCGAACATGGCGCGGCCCTGCCGGTCGTCGCAGCCGTACGGGTCATGGCGGGAATTGATGAAGTACAGGTCACGGACGTGGGCTCGGATCGCCGCCCAGTCGTAGCCGGCCTGCAGGACGGGCTCGTCCTCCGTATTTGGCTGGGTGCAGTAGCCCGCGACGAGGATGGCCTGGGACACCGTGACGTCGATGTGCTCCAGGACCGCGAGGAGCAGCGCCGCGCCCCCGGAGTGACCCACCAACACGGTGCGCTCATCGAAGTGGTGATTGGTCAGCAACTTCGGTAGGAAGGTGGCGATCGGCTCGACGTTGAGGGTGGGGTAGTGCGGGAGTTCGACCACGTAACCACGCTCGGCCAGTCGCCGGCCGAGCCACGGGTACCAGCAAACCTCGGGGCTCGCCCCGGTGCCATGGAAGATGATGGCGTTTGACCGCACTCGGCTGTCCTTCCCGAGCAGCAGGGGCATCGTGGTCGGGCCTGGGCGCAGCCGACTTGAGTCAGTTGGCCGTTTCGACGTACGACGCCAGGTTGGCCAGCGAGGAGGCGATCCCAGCTTCGTGGTCCGCTTGGTCGATGCCGGGTGGCACGTCCGTGGCGGTGACGGTCACCTCGGTCCCGTCGCCGGCGGCGGCGAGGTGCCAGGTCATAGTCATGGTGCCCGCATACGACGGATCGTCGGCCTCGAACACCGCCCGCTGCACCACACGCTCCGGTGGCACCAGGTCGGCGAACCCGACGTCGACAACATCCGTCGACTCTGAGGTCTTGCCGGGGCTGTCGGTGGAGTTGAGGTAGGTCAGGACCATCCGGAACCCGCCGCCAGGCCGGGGATCCCACCGCTCGACCCGCCCGCGCATGCCGTCCGGCGGCAGCCAGGCCTCGAGCGACTCCCGGTCGAGGAGGGCGCCATAGACAGTCGCCGGCGGTGCCGCGATGACCCGGCTGGCGCGGTCGGTCCTGCTCATGGCCCGATCCTAGGACCGAAAGTTCTGCTGAGCCCATAGTCATCGAACGACCCGCCGAAGAAACCAGCCAGGAATCAAGAGGCGACCAATAAGTCGCATGACATCTGGCCAGAGCTGATCGACAGTTGGGCTGCTCCAGGTGCCTTGGAAAACGTCCCGGCGGCGGCCCGACTACTCGCACACGGTGCGGACCGCAGCGATCTTGCCCAGTTCGCGCGAGTTCCCGCCTCCAGCCACTACGGACCTGGCTCTTGCTCCTGGCGATCATCCTGGAGTCGGAGTGCCCCCGCCGGAGGCTATTGCTTTTTTTCTTGCTGTTCGATGATGGCCATGGCGAGCGCGCCAAGCATCAGGCCGATGCCGACCAGGGCGAAAACGATGGGCCGTCCAGGAGCGTATCTTGCAGTGCTGCCTGCGGCTTGGCACCCGCCGATGAGAAGCGCGAGCGAACCCAGTATCAGAAAAATTCGGGGGCCAAACATGGTGAGCGATCGTAAGCCCTGACGACGATAGGCCGCCAGACGGAAGCGGAGCGACCGGCGCTGATATGAAGCCCTCGAAGTGCCGCAGAGTAGTTGGGCCGACGGCCGAAGCGGCCTCATGGGCGGCGGCGCGGCCCAGGTACGGCCGGCAGGTTGGGTACGGCGTGCGTGCGGTGCGGCGGGCGGGCCGATTCCCGCCGCCGTTCGGGACCGGCGCCCACGCCGCACGCCCGGACGGTGGGCGGTGGGAGGGCCGTGCGGCGGCGCGCCGCGCCGCCGCCTTGATGCCTTCGCGTATCCGGACGGAGGAGGGCCGAACGCTGACGGTCGATGAGGCGCGCAAGCTCCTCGATGAGGTCGCAGAGCACCGGATGGTGCGTACTCGTCCTCCTGGCCCTCGTGTTCGGCCTGCGTCGCGGCGAAGCGCTTGGGCTCATGTGGAGCGGGTTCGATCCGGACGCCGGGACTTTCGCGTCACCCATGCGGTGAAGCGAATCAAGAACCGGGACTCGAATGCGGCCCGGAAGACCAAGCTCGTGATCAACGAGCTGAAGACCAAGAAGTCACGGCGTACCCTCTCCCTCACTCCCGAACTGGCCGACGCGATCAAGCGTCATAGGAGCGCGCACAACGCGGAACGCCTCCAGGCCGGCGCGGAGTGGACCGAGCACGGGCTGATCTTCCCCACCGCTTTCGGCAATCCGTCCGACCCGGACACCTTCTCGCACCTGTTCTCCAAGCTCGCTCAGAAGGCGGGGCTCGGGCACTGGCACTCACACGAGTTCCGGCACTCGGGGGCATCGCTGATGCTCGCCCAGGGGACGCCTCTCCACGTCGTCTCCGACGTCCTCGGGCACGCGAGCATCGCGATCACCAAGGACGTGTACGGGCACCTCATGGAGGGCGACAAGCGAGCGGCGACGGAGGCCATTTCGAGCGCTCTGCTGGGCCGACCGAAACGGGTGGCTCCCAAGGTAACTCCCACAGACGCGGAAGAGACCGGATGATCCCCGGAAACACTAAGGCCCGTTTCCAGGTATTCCCTGGTCACGGGCCTTCTGTGATGTGCGCGGCCGAGAGGACTCGAACCCCTAACCTTCTGATCCGTAGTCAGATGCTCTATCCATTGAGCTACGGCCGCTTTGCTGCCTGGTCACCTACCGTGCCCGGCAACGGGTGTAACTCTACCAGACCCCTCACCCCTGGTTGCGCCAATGAATCGCCCTGTCCCCGGTCAAACGCTGTGGGCCGATCGACCGTGCGCGAGAGGGTGTGAGCGTGTCGGCGGCTGGCCGTCCCTCTCGACCTCGATCGGGGACCAGGAGCCCCGGCACCGCTCACACCGGCCTCAGCGGAGTATGTGACGATCAGCTACAAACACATCCCCCTAAGTGACGAGCGTCTCGTGACCTGCGGGGTATCAGCAGGACGAGGAGTGCGCGGCGTACGCCGGAACGCGCCCCGGCGTGGAGGAGACATGGACGACGAGCGGCCCAGCCCACCCGGCAAGCGGTATCGGCTCCGTGGTCTCGTCGCTGTCGTGAGCGTGGGTCTCCTCTGCTGGGCGTTCATCATCGTGCTGCTGGTCAAGCTCTTCACGTGAGCCGGTGAGCCGGTGAGTCGGTGAGCCGGTGGGCGGGGGACGTGCCGGCCGGAGACCCGCCCCGGCCGGCACCGGTCGTCACTCGCCGCTCTGCATGCTCTCGACCAGGTCGAGATGCTCCTGAACCGTCGGCTTGGCGGCCCGGGCCAGGTTCTTCACTTCGTCGGAAGATCCGGTCGACACCTCCTCGTCCAGGGCGAGCAGCGTCTTGCGGTGGCCGTTGATCTGCGCGTCGAGCCAGGCACGGTCGAACGCGGCGCCGCTCTTGGCCGCGAGCCGGCGCAACTCGGCCCGCTGCTCCTCGCTCGGCTCACTCGGCAGGGCTACGTCCAGCTTCTTGGCCACCCGCTGGAGCTGGGCGTCGAGGGCGCCGTGGTCCACGACCAGTTTCCTGCCGGCGTCCTTGACCGACTGCTTGGCGGCCTGCCGCTCGGCGGTCTGCCCGCCCTGGATCTCCGTGAGGTTGGCCTGATGGGCGGCGGCCAGGAACGCCTTGTCCTTGTCGCTGACACCCGGTGGCGCCGCGTGCCCCCCGGTGATCCATGACAGTGCCGCGACCGCGGTCGCGACCAGGACGATGAGCCATCTCAGCATCAGATCCCCCGATCCTTCACCGGACGGCCGGCGCCGGTTGATCGGCTTCGACCATCCCGGTATGACGCTTCACATGCCCCATACCCACCCGGCGGCGCCCCCGTACGGTCAACGCGTCCCGGGCCGGTAGCCCCGCACGTAGTCGACCACGAACTCCTTGGGGTACGGCCCCGCCCGCTCCGGCCCCTCGGCGTCCGGAAACTCGTAGATCCCGAGCATGAGCTGCATCGGATAGCCCGGGGACTGCCGGATGGTCTTGACGTGCCGGCCGTCCACGAGGAACGTCACCCGGTCCGGAGTCCACTCGGCCGCGTACACGTGGAACTCCCGCGCGTCGATGGGGAGGACCTCGGCGGCGAAGTCGTCGGTGATCGCGGGATCGCCGAAGGGGTGGACGCCCATGCCGACCGCCGCCGCGTCCGGCCGTACGTCACGCCCGAAGATCTCGCAGACGCAGATCTCCGCGGACCGCTCGGGCGCGTCCTCGAAGCCGATCATCCACAGCGCGACCATGGCGCGGGGATCGTCGGTGGCCCTGGCGCGCATCTCGATCAGGCCGTAGTGGGGGGTGTAGAGCCTGGCCTCGTCCTGCGCCTCGCGGACGACGGCCCGGCCCCGCCCGTGCTGGCCGACTCCGCTGCCCACGGGTCCGGAGAACACGCCCGTCTGCAGTGACGACACGCGCATCCTGCCCTCCGTCTCCGGCGACCACGGCGGCTGGTCCTCCTCGATCAGCAGGCGCAGGCGGCCGTCGCCCACGCGATAGCGGGCCGCCGAGGCGGCGCGGGTGGTCCATTGGGGCAGGTAACGCGGGATCCAGCGGCTCTCGCCGAGCACGCCGCCCTCGAAGGTGTCCTCGAACTCCAGCAGGTAGCCGGCCTTCGTGACCGGGTCCGGCGCGTACGTTCTGTCCACGGCTTCGCTCATACGGGCAATCCTGGCGCGGCTCAGGGGAGATCGAGGCGCACACCGGGCATACGCGAGAAGACGGCGAAAGTTCACCATGCCGACATTGGTCAGGCCCCGGTTCGAGGTGATGCTGGCGAGTGTCTGTTCCTTCGCCCCCACAAGGAGGTCCCGTGCAGACTTCGCGACGCTTCCGGCCTTACCGGGCCGGGCGGCTCGCCGTCGTGATCGCCGCCGTCGTGTCCCTCACCGGACTGGCCGGCGCCGTCCCCGCCCAGGCGTCGGTCTACGGCTCCTGCTCGATTTCCCGCTGCGCGGATGCCCGCTCGGCGAAGTCGATCTGGGCCGGGAAGGGGTATCCCACCAGCAGCGGCTGGTACTCCTGGCCCGACGGCAAGTACAACTACACCGGCGGGCGCTTCTACAACCGGGAGGGCCAGCTCCCGGCCGGCGCCACCTACTACGAGTACGACGTCTACTCCCGGGCGCGGGGCGCCGCGCGTGACGCGTACCGGATCGTCGTCAACCGCAGCACGGGCGTGACCTGGTTCTCGCCCAACCACTACACCGACTTCTACCGTCTCTAGGACCTGTCATGGCCTCCGCCGCGCGTCCGCTGCCTCCGTGGCTCACGGTGACCACCGATCCGGCCCCGGCGGTCGTCGACGGCCGGGCCTGCCGGACCCGTGCCGCCTTCTTCGAGGAGGTGGCACGGGCCCTGCGTCTTCCCCCGTACTTCGGCCGCAACTGGGACGCCCTCACCGACGCGCTGCGCGACGTCGGGCCGGTTCGTCTGGTCGTGGGACACGCGGAGGAACTGCTCGACGCCGAGCCTCCCGGGCAGTTCGCCACGCTGCTGGCCGTCCTGGACGACGCCGCGGCGGCCGGGCTGACCGTGACGCTCCACACCGGCCCCGCCCACGAGTCCGTGCTCCGCGGGCGGGTGAGCGAGGCCCTGCCCTGATCGCCCGTACGATCCCTGCCGGGAGCTGATCCAGCCCTCGCGGGAAAACGGTCTCGTCAGCCGGCGGGTACGGCGACGCCGTCACCAGGGCACGGGCCCGAAGCGGTCGACGAACCTGCCCGTTCCGCCGTCGGCTCCCTCGGTCGCGAGCGCCACGATCGCGTCGGTCCCCTCCGTCACGGTCTGGGGGCCGCTATGCCCGTTGAGGTCGGTCGCCGTGTAGCCCGGGTCGGCGGCGTTGACCCGGATGCCGGGCAACGCCTTCGCGTACTGCGTCGTGAGCATCGTCACCGCGGCCTTCGAGGACGTGTACAGCGGCCCCACCACCGTCGACTCCACCCGGCCGGGGTCGTGGGTCAGCGCGAACGAGCCGGTGCCGCTGCTCACGTTGACGATCGCCGGGTGTTCCGACTTGCCGAGAAGCGGCAGGAAGGCGCCGGTCACGCGGACGATGCCCACGACGTTCGTCTGGAAGACCTCCAGGGCGTGGGCGGCGGTCAGCTCGTCGGCGGGCACGTGCGGGCCGATGATCCCGGCGTTGTTGATCAGGACGTCGACGCGGCCCTCGTGCGCCGCGACGTCCGTCGCCGCGGCGGCGACGGACGCGTCGTCGGTGACGTCGATCCGTACGAAGCGGACGCCGAGCTTGGCGGCCGCCGCCTGCCCGCGCTCGGGGTCCCGGGCGCCGAGGACGACGGTGTGACCGAGGTCGACGAGGCGGCGGGCGGTCTCGAACCCGAGGCCCTTGTTGGCCCCGGTGATGAAGGTGATGGTCATGCGTCGAGCCTCGGGCATGCCGGCGCGCACAGCCAGGGAGAGCTCGCCGGTAGGACAGGCAGTACCACCCTGGCGTCTCGCCGCCGACGCAGAATGAGCGCATGACCGCAGACGAGACGAGCCTCGGCGCGACGATCCGCGCCTGGCGCGACCGGCTCTCCCCCGCGGCTGTCGGCCTGCCTCCCGGCCGCGTACGCCGTGCCGCGGGTCTGCGTCGCGAGGAACTGGCCGACCTCGCGGGCGTTTCGGTTGACTACGTCGTACGGCTGGAGCAGGGCCGGGCGACCACACCGTCGGCGCAGGTCGCCGCCGCGCTGGCGCGGGCGCTGCAACTCGATCGCGCCGAGCGCGACCACCTCTACCGGCTCGCCGGACTGCGGCCGCCCCCGGACGGCGTGATCAGTGATCACATCCCGCCAGGGATGCAGCGGGTGCTCGCCCGGCTGGGCGACGCGCCGGTCGCCGTGTTCGCCGCCGACTGGCGGCTGCTGTGGTGGAACCGCAGTTGGGCGGCGCTCCTCGGCGATCCCTCCGTGCTCGCGCCGGAGGAGCGCAATCTGGTGCGCTCGCGTTTTCCCGTGCCGTCCGATCGGGGGCGCCTCGCGGCATGGCCCGTCGTCTCGGAGAACGCGGAGGCGACCGACCGGGCGATCGTCGCCGACCTTCGGCGCGCGTCCGGCCGCTACCCGGAGGACGCGCGTCTCCGCGAGCTGATCCGCCGGACGCTGGACGGGAATCCCCGTTTCGCCGAGGTGTGGCATTCCGGCGCCGTCGGCGGCCACGCGGAGGACCGCAAGACGATCCGGCACCCGGCGGTGGGGGACGTCACCGTCGACTGCGACGTGCTCTGCGACTCCGACACCGACCTGAAAATCGTCATATACACGGCTGTCCCCGGCGGCGCGGACGAGACCAAACTCGATCTCGTCCGCGTCGCCGGGGTCACGGCCCGGCCTCACTGAGCCGGTACGGCGTTCACTTGCCGCCGCGTACGAGCTCGGGACGGAAGGCGATGATGAGGCCGAGGGTGGCGTAGCCCACGAGCAGGTGGGCGGCGCCGACGACGTCCGACACGGAGGTCCCGAAGATCGCCATGGTCGGGATGGTGACGACCACCCAGCTCTCGGCGACGAGCGGCCAGAAGCGGGCCGCCCCGCGCCACCGCCCGGCGACGGCGACCTTGATGCCGATCACGAACATGCCCAGCATCGACAGCGGCCAGAACACGTCGAGGACGCCCAGCCAGACGCTGTCCCGCGCGGAGGGCAGGAACGCGTGGCAGACGCTCCAGGTCATCGCCAGGGCCAGCAGCACCCGCTCGACCCGCAGCATGACGCGGGCCACGCGGCTCGTCCCGGTCGCCCCCGTGCGGGCCATGATCGCGAGGAGGGACAGCGCACCGATCTGGAACGCCAGGCCGCCAAGGTCAGTGATCTTGATTCCCGCCTCGGTGGCGGGAGTGAAGCCGTAGAGGAAGCTGGCGGCGGACCAGACCAGCGCGCCGGTGGAAAGGCCCAGCGCCAGCCGGCGTACGGTCGTGTCGGCGATCGGGGCGGACGTGGCGGGGGCGGCGGTCTCGGTGGCGGGCCGGGTGTGAACGGTCATCGTCGTTCCTTCTGGGGGGTGGGCCTTGGTGGCGGCGGGTCGCCGCGGCAACAAGGACGATCCTCACGAGGCCCGGTCCCAGGTCGTCAGGGCAGCGGGTCCTGCTTTCCGGCATCTCTTGTGTCCCAGACAAATGGGACGCGCGTCCTAGGGACATCCGGCACCCGCTGCGGCACACTTTCCTGGTGCCCCCTGTGACGGTCCGTAGGCTTTCGCGCCCGAGCCTCGGCCCTGTGCTCCTCACGATCGCCGTGATGGCCGCACCGGTGGCGGCGCTGATCGACCTGCGGGTGCCGCAGGCCCACCGGGCCGTGCTCGAACAGCAGCCGGGCGGATTCGACGCGATAGCGGGCGTCGCGCTCGCCGCGGCCGGCATGGTGGTGCTCCGCAACCGCCCGCGTCACCCCCTCGGCCGCCTGATGTCGGTCTTCGGCGCCTGGTGGGCTCTGGACGGGGTGGCGTCGGCGTGGCTGGCGTACGCCACCACGCACCATCCCGCGCTCCCGGGGGCGTCCGCGGCCTTCATCGTCTACCAGCGGCTCGGGGCGGGCCTGGTGCTGCTGCTCCCCCTGGTGCTGCTGCTGTTCCCTGACGGCAAACTGCCCCCAGGGCGGTGGCGGGCCGCCGCGCTGCTCAGTCTCGGGTTGACGAGCCTGCTCCCGCTGGCGCTGCTCGCCGCGCCGTCCGCCATCGCGCAGGCCACCTCGGGGTCCTCCCCGCTGCCCGCGCCGCTGCGCGGGCTGAACCTCGAGGCGTTCCACCTCCCGCTGCCGGACGCCGTCTGGACCGGTGTGCTGCTGGTGGCTCAGCTGAGCCTCCCGCTGAGCCTGGTCACCCCGTTCGTCGTCGTGGTGCGGCGCTACCGCACGGTGACCGGCGTCGACCGGAGCCGGATGCGCTGGCTGCTCTGGGCCGCCGTGGTCGACCTCATGGTCATGCTGACGTTCCGGCTCCTGCCCAACTGGATCGGCGCCGCCGGCCTGACCGTCGCCGTGGTCCTCACCGCCGGGTCCGTCGCGATCGGGATCGTACGCCCGGACCTCGTCGACATCGACCGGTTGCTCGGCGGGACGCTGGTGTACGGCCTCCTGCTCGCCCTGACGTTCGTCCTCGACCTGCTGGTGCTCGGCGGCGCGGGCCGACTGCTCGGGCCGCGCCTCAACGAGGGGGAACGGCTGGTCATCGCCGTCTTCGCGGTCGCCATCCTCTACGCCCAGCTCCGCCACCGGCTGTGGCGCCTGGTGCGGCGCTGGGTCATGGGTGACCGAGGCGATCCTTACCACCTGATGTCCGGGCTCGCCGAGCGGCTGGAGCGGACCGACGGCTCGGAGGCGCAACTCGCCACGCTGGCCAGGACGGTGGCCCAGGCGTTCCGCACTCCCTACGTCGGCGTGGAGATCACCCAGGTCAGCGGCGAGGTGCTGCTCGTCGAGGACGGCGAGCGGCCCGCGGAGACGCAGGCGCTCCCCATCACCTACCGCGGGGAGCGGATCGGGCGGCTGCTGCTGCCCAGCCGGGCCGCACATCGCCGGCTCAGCGGCGGCGACGAACGCCTGCTGGCCGACCTGATCCGCCAGGCCGCCGCGGCGGCCCGTGCCGTACGCCTCGCGGAGGAGTTGCAGCGCAGCCGGGAGGGCATCGTCTCCGCCGTGGAGGACGAGCGGCGTCGCCTGCGCCGCGAACTCCACGACGGTCTCGGCCCCGCGCTGGCGGCGGTCGCGTCCAGGATCGACACCGCCCGGATCACCGCCCGCCGTTCCGGCGAGGACGCCGACCGGATCCTCGGCATGGCCCGTCAGGAGCTCACCGGGATGCTCGCCGAGGTACGGCGGCTGGTGCACGGCCTGCGCCCGCCCGCGCTCGACGACGTCGGCCTGGTCGGCGCGGTCCGCCAGCAGGCGGAGCGGCTGCGCGGCCCTGACCTGACCATCCGGGTCGAGGAGCGGGGCGACCTCACCGGTCTCCCCGCCGCCGTGGAGGTGGCGGCGTACCGGATCGCGTCGGAGGCGCTCACCAACGTGGTGCGGCACGCGCAGGCCGGCGAATGCGTGGTGTCGCTCGTCCGCGACGCCGAAGGCGGGACTCTCGACGTGACGGTCGTCGACGACGGCGTCGGCCTGGCCCCGCGGACGGTGGCCGGCGTGGGACTGGTGTCGTTGCGCGAGCGGGCCGCCGAACTCGGCGGGTCGTGCACGGTCACCGCCGTGGAGCCGGCCGGCACACGGGTCCGGGCGCGCCTGCCCATCACGTCGTCCGGGCGGACGCCCGTGCTCGTGACCACAGGAGAGGTGGCGGATGAGCGGTAAGCGGCCGGTGCGGGTCCTCGTGGTGGACGACCATCCGGTGTTCCGCGAAGGCTTCGCGGCACTGTTGGGCAGCATCGACGAGATCGAGGTCGCCGGGACCGCCTCGACCGGCGTCGAGGCCGTCGAACAGGCCGCCGAACGGAACCCCGACGTGGTGGTCATGGACGTGCAGATGCCGGACATGGACGGCATCGAGGCCACCCGACGCATTCTTGAGAAGCATCCGGAGATCGGCATCGTGGTGCTCACGATGTCCGAGGAGGACGGCACCATCTTCGACGCGCTGCGCGCCGGCGCCCGCGGCTACCTGCTCAAGGGCGCCGAGCCGGACGAGGTCGTACGCGCCATCACCACGGTGGCGGGCGGCGGCGTGGTGTTCGGCGCGGTCCTGGCCTCGCGCATCGCCGACTTCATGGCTCCGAGGCCGCGGACCGGCGGCGGCACGCCGTTCCCCGCCCTCACCGCCAGGGAACACGAGGTGCTCGACCTGGTGGCCGCCGGCCTGTCGAACGGCCAGATCGCCGAGCGGCTCTTCCTGTCACAGAAGACCGTACGCAACCACGTGCACGCGGTGCTCACCAAGCTCCAGGCCGCCGACCGGGCGGAGGCGATCATCCGCGCCCGTGACGCCGGCCTCGGCCGCTGATCGTTTGCCGGCGACCCGCCCGGTCTGTTCGGCCAGAAGGGTCAGGGCTCCGGATCGGGCGGCGACGTCACCCGGCCACGCGCGCGGAGCACCTCACGGCCGCGCCGCGACTCCGGGAAACGGTCGAGCAGCGCGCGCAGCTCGGCGGCGCCGACGTTCGCGCCGAACGGCCCCGTCCCCGGCTCCATGCGGACGCCCTCGGCGAGCGGGCCGACGATCACCGGGTCGAAGCCTAGCGCGTCCACGATCGAGGCGGCGACCTCCAGGTCGTCCGGGTCGTCCCCGGCGACGGCGATCGCGCGGCGGCCGGGAGCGCCGGCGGGACGGGCGCTCTCCTCCAGGTCGTGGTAGCCCATGTGGTTGAAGGCCTTGACGACGCGGGCGTGGGGCAGGAACGCCTGGACGATCTCACTGGAGGACGTACGCGGGTCGGTGAGGTCGTCCCGCACCCCGTCCACCTCCTGCCAGTAGTTCATAGCGTCGAGCACCAGCTTGCCCCGCAGCGCCTCGGCGGGGACATCGCGATGCCTGCCGAGCGGCAGGGCGAGCACCACCGCATCCGCCTCGGACGCCGCCTCCGACGCGGTCACCGCGACCGCCCCTGGCGTGACGACCTCGACGACGAGGGAGATCCGGGCGGCCTCCCCTGAGCCCGCGATCAGGACGCGGTAGCCGGCCGCGACGGCGAGGCGGGCCAGGACCGTGCCCACCTTGCCTGCGCCCAGGATGCCGATGGTTCGAACGTCGCCGGGTTTCACGGCCGCTCCATAACGGGTCGCGCGTGGACCGGGCCGGCCGCCAGCAGTTCGCGTACGCGCGGGGCGACCTCGCGGCCGAGCAGTTCGATGGTGCGGGCGCGGGCGTCGCGAGGAAGACGCATGATGTCGTACTTGAGATCGAAACGGCTCAGGCGGAGATCGCGCGCGATTCTGACGATCTTGCGGGCGACCGTCTCGGGCGATCCGACGAAGAGCGCGCCGTGCTCGACCTCGGCTTCGTACTGCTCACGATTCGGTGCGTAGAAGCCGCGCTCCGCCGCGAGATCCTCGACGACGGGTCGCCAGTAGCGCCACCAGGTCTCGACGGCCTCCTCGTCGGTGTCCGCGACGAGGCCGAGCGAGTGCTGGCCGATCGGCAGTTCGGGCCGGCCGAAACGATCGAGCGCCTTGAGGTACAGCTCGACGTTCCTCGCGAACCGCTGCGGCCGTCCGCCGATGATCGCCATCATGAGGGGCAGGCCGTGACGGGCGGCGCGCACCACCGAGTCGGGGCTGCCCCCCACGCCGATCCACGTGGGGATGCCTCCCTGCCGCATCCGGGGATGCAGCACCTGCCCCGTGAGCGGCGGCCGCACCGTGCCCGACCAGGTCACCCGCTCCTCGCGTTCCAGCCGCAGGAAGAGATCGAGCTTCTCCTCGAACAGCCGCTCGTAGTCGGCCAGGTCGTAGCCGAACAGCGGGAACGACTCGGTCGCGGAGGCGCGGCCCAGCACGATCCGGGCCCGGCCGCCGGACACCGCGTCGAGAGTGGAGAACTCGTGATAGAGCCGGACCGGGTCGTTCGTGCTCAGCACCGTCACGGACGTGCCGAGCCCGATGCGTCGTGTGGCGGTGGCGATCGCGGCGAGCAGCACCGGAGTCGCCGAGTCGTTGTGCCCGTCCCGGTAGTGCTCCCCCAGGCTGAAGACGTCCAGCCCCACCGACTCGGCCAGCCGGGCCTCCTCCACGAGCAGGCGCACGGTCTCGGCGTCGTCGAGCACGCGCCCGCCGTCCGTCGCCACCTCCCCGAACGAGTTGAGCCCTATCTCGAAGTGCTCCGGCATGCCAGACATACCGATCATCTCCCCGTACGTGCGCCGACGGCATGGAGCAGAGCCCGCCGCCGGCCTCGGTGATTGGCACACACTGGAGTACACGCCGCTGACCGGTCACTTCAATTGAACCGAGGTCACATCGAGTGAACCGACCGGCTCTCAGTCGAGATCGTCGGTGTCGAACCCGGCCGCCTCGTCGAAGGCGTGGCGGCTGGCGCGGATCGTGTCCTGGTTGTCGGCCGCCCACCGGATGAGTGCCAGGACGGGCTCGGACAGGGTCCGTCCGAACGGGGTGACCTCGTACTCGACGCGGGGTGGGATCTCCGGATAGACCACGCGCTTCACGAGCCCGTCACGCTCCAGGCCGCGCAACGTCAGCGTCAGCATGCGGCGGGAGATGCCGGGGGCCGTCCGCAGCAACTCGGTGAAGCGCATCGGCCCCTTGTCGAGCAGCCCGATGAGAATGAGGCTCCACTTGTCACCGACCCGGTCGAGCACGGACCGGAGGACATCAGGGTCGTGCTCGATGCAGGCTCTGCCCAGCGAACGCAGCACCCTGTCCGCCTCGGTCTGGTGCGACATGGGTCCCGCCTCCTCCGTCACCTCACGGTGATCACGTTATGTTCCCGCCAGAGGTTCCCGAAGCGTACATCAGTGGCGAAAAGCGACACTCAGGCCTCTTCGGGGTCGCGCCCGAGGACCGAGCGGCCTCCGTCGACCGGTACGGTCGCGCCGTTGACGAAGCTCGCGTCCTCGGACAGCAGGTAGGCGACGACGGCGGCCACCTCCTCCGGGCGTCCCACCCTGCCGACCGGGTGCAACACGCCCATCTCGTTCTCGATGCGTGCGGCCGCCGAGGGCTCCTGGCCACCGAGGAACGCCTCATAGCGTTCGGTGCTGATAGAGCCGAGGGCGACGGCGTTGACCCGGACGCCGCGCGGTCCGTAGTCGACGGCGAGCGCCCGGGTGAGTCCCTCGACGGCGGCCTTGGCCGTCGCGTACGGCAGGGATCCACGCACCGGCCGCTGCGCCTGGTGGGAGGAGACGTTGACGATCGCCCCGCCCGCACCGGCGCTCAGGAAGCGACGGATCGCGGTCACGCATCCGACGACCGCGGGGTTGAAGTTCGCCCCGATGAGGTCCAGGACCTCACGCGTGGACGGGGTGTCCAGTGATGCCTCGCGGAACACGGCGGCGTTGTTGACCCAGCCGGCGAGCGGGCCCGCCTCCTGCGCCAGGTCCGCGGCCCGCTCCGCGACGGCCTCGTCGGCGGCGTCGCCGGTCACCGCGATGACCCGGGAACCGGCCGGGTGGGTGCGGGTCCACTCGAGCGCCGACGGGTCGAATTCGATCACGACGACGCTGTTCGCGTCGCCAACGAGCCGTTCGACGATCGCGCGTCCGACGCCACGCCCACCCCCGGTGACAACGTACGAAGAACCCACATCTCCCCCTCGCGTGAGTCGAGATCTACACGACAGACATAAATGACCTATATGTAGATCATCACTACGATTTGGGGGTGATGAGAAAGACAATCTCACTGGCCGCCGCTGCCGGTGCCGTCATCGGGGCCGTCGCTGTGGCCGGCGCCGACCGCGCCTCCGCCTCCTCCACCACGTCCCTGCGGCTGTCCGGCGGGCTGACCCTGGAGATCCCCCGCGCCTGGCGGGTCTATCGGAGCGCCGACCGGGTGCACGTGGTGACCGGCGCCTGCGCCAAGCCCAAGAGCCACTACTTCGAGCCCAGGTGCCGGGGCTTCTGGGTGATGGGAGCGAAGACGCTCAAGACCGGGGGCGAGGGCTTCCGGCCTTACAACCCCGCTAATGGACCGTTCTATCCCGCCGTCGACGTGGCGCCCTGCCCGACGAACCCCAAGCTCGGCCATGTCCTCGGCAAGGCGATCGCGGTCGGTTACCGGAACATCGGAGAGGGCCACAAGGCGCACTACCGCGTATGGCCGGGGCGCTGCGTCACGTACGACGACGCGACCCAGAAGTCGACGTTCAAGCAGCGCGAGTGGTACCTGCCGAAGAAGCGGCTCCTGATCGTCGACCAGTGGGCCACTCCCGGGCTCGCCACCGTGCTGCGGAACGCCACCTGGGAGAGCTAGCTTTCCGAGGTTCGACGGGCGCTGGTTGTGATGGCCTGCGCGGGCGGCCGCCGCGCGACGCCCGGGCGGGGTATCCGCCCGGCCAGGTGAGGCCTGTCAGGCCTCCTTCGCCTGCTGGGTACCGCCGGTCAGTGTGGCAGCGGTCAGGGTGAGGTGCTGGGCCAGCACCTCGGCCGCGGTGTCGGCGTCGCGAGCCAGCGCCGCCTCCTCCAGCCGACGGTGCTCGCCGATGGCGTCCCTGTCCTGGCTGCGCTGCGCCGCCCAGCGGCGGGCCAGCTCGCTCGCGGTCCACATCCGGTCGAACGTCTCCAGCAGGACGGGGTTGCCGCAGCCCTCCAGCAGGGTGCGGTGGAAGACCCGATGGGCCTCGGACCACGCGTCGCTGTAGTGCTCGCCCTCCTCCGGCACGAACGCCGGAGTGCGGGCCAGACGGTGGTGGGCGGCTCGTACACGGGCCTCCCAGTCGACGTCACCACGCTCGATCGACATGCGCAGCACGACCGGTTCGATGGTCCGGCGGGCCTCCGCGATCTCCTGCCACCGCCGGTCGGAGAAGGCCGGGACGGCGAAACCGCGGTTGGGCAACCGGTCGGCCAGACCCTCCCCGACCACCCGCACGAGCGCCTCGCGTACGACGGCCAGGCTCACGCCCTGCTCCTTGGCGATGTCCTGCGGTTTGAGCGCGTCACCGGGGGCGTAGTGCCCGCGCATGATCGCGTTCCGCAGGTGTGCGTAGACCTGCTCGGAGAGCATCTGCTTCCCAGGCGCAACCATCTGAATCACGAGGCCAGCGTAGACGATTCGACAAATAATCGATTATTGGTGCTATGGTCGATCGCGTCGACGGCGGTTGCACCCAGGCGAACGCGGGCTCTCCGTCGGCCGCATCACCGCCGCCCCGCAGCACGATCTGAAAGGAACGACGCGATGAGCGCCAACGACCCCTTCGCCCGCCTCCCCGAGGCGGCCTCCTTCACCGTCACCAGCACCACCGTCACCGACGGC
This sequence comes from Microbispora sp. H11081, assembly GCF_012999535.1. GTDB lineage: Bacteria > Actinomycetota > Actinomycetes > Streptosporangiales > Streptosporangiaceae > Microbispora. Next base: position 47,939 of record NZ_JABBWV010000007.1, on the reverse strand, counting down.
GCGGCCTGGCCGCCCGCGCAGTTCTCGTCCGGCGTCCCCGGGGGGAAGGACATCTCCCCGCAGCTGTCCTGGAGCGGCGCCCCAGAAGGCACCAAGAGCTACGCCGTCACCGTGTACGACCCGGACGCCCCCACCGGGTCAGGCTTCTGGCACTGGGCGGTCGCCGACATCCCCGCGACCGTCACCGAGCTGCCCGAGGGCGCCGGCGACGACACGGGCTCGGGCCTGCCCGAGGGCGCCTTCCAGCTGCCCAACGATGTCCGCGCGGCCCGCTTCATCGGCGCCGCGCCGCCGGCCGGGCACGGCCTTCACCGCTACTTCGTCGTGGTGCACGCCCTCGATGTCGAGTCAATCGGCGTCCCGGCCGACGCCACCCCGGCCCTCCTCGGCTTCACCATGGCCGGCCACACCCTCGGCCGCGCGGTCCTGACCGCCACCGCCGAAACCCCCGCCTGACGAACGGCATGTCCGGACTCATCGACACCACAGAGATGTACCTCCGCACCATCCTGGAGTTCGAGGAGGAAGGAGTGGTCCCGCTCCGCGCCCGCATCTCCGAGCGCCTGAACCAGCGAGGCCCCACCGTCAGCCAGACCGTCGCCCGCATGGAGCGCGACGGTCTGCTGCACGTGGCCGGCGACAGGCACCTGGAGCTGACGGAGGAGGGACGGCGGATCGCCACGCGGGTGATGCGCAAGCACCGGCTGGCGGAGTGCCTGCTCGTCGACGTGATCGGGCTGGAGTGGGAGCAGGTCCACGCCGAAGCCTGCCGCTGGGAACACGTGATGAGCGAGGCCGTCGAACGCCGCGTCTTCGAACTGCTGCGACACCCGGCGGAGTCGCCCTACGGCAACCCGATCCCGGGCCTGGAGGAGCTCGGCGAGAAGCGCACCGCGGGTCCGTTCCTCGACGAGAGCACCGTCAGCCTCAGCGACCTGAAGCCCGGGCCGGACGGCGCGAGCGCGGTCGTACGGCGCATCGGGGAGCCGATCCAGACCGACGCCCGGCTGATGCACACCCTGCGGCACGCCGGGGTGCGGCCCGGCGCGGTCGTGCACGTGACGTCGTCACCCGGCCGCGTGACGGTCGGCAGTGGCGGGGCGGCCGCCGAACTTTCCACGCAGACCGCCGCGCACGTCTTCGTGGCCAAGCGGTGAGTCCAGGCGGTCCCCGGCCGGGTTGCCGTGGCTTTGGACGGCACTCGATCATGATCGTGGGCCGTCCTCGTCCCGGCAGCTCGGCGGGCCGATCAGTCAGATGGTCTCGCCCAACTGCCCGGCCAGCCGCTCCAGGCCTCCCTTGATGAGCCGCCCATAATCGTCGTCGCCGAGCGCGCCGATCTTGGATTGGGCCTGCCGGAGGTGCTCACGAGCGCGACCGAGATCGCCCAGCTTGCGATAGCACTCACTCAAGTTCAGGTGCAACGACGGATACAGGCCCGCCACACTGAGCGGCACTCCGGCTCGCGCCACGTCCTCGTCGGTGACGCGGTCGGCGGCGGCGAGAGCGCGCAGATCCCACATCAGCTCTTCGTGCACGTCGTCCTGCACATCGGCCATCGAGTGGGCAAGTACGCACACGTGCAGCGGATCGCCTTGTTCGCCGCCGATGTCGTCCCAGATCTGCGCGAACAGGTCTCGAGCGGCGTCACGCTGACCTTGGTGGTGGTGCAACTCCACCGCCTGGCCGATCCGGGTCAGCGTCGCATCGGTGGCCATCGGCCGCTCCTTCACATCGTCGGCAACCCGCAGTCAGCCTACGTGCCCGACACGGCCTCAAGATCGCCGATGTCGTCAACCGCTACCGTCTCGCAACCTGGCGGCGACTCCTTGCACCCCTCGACCAGGCTGGCCCCGGCGAACTCATCCACCAAGGTCCTTCAGGCGGTGAGGTTTTCATTCACGACGCGCGGCAGGCTCTATCTATGGCTCCTCGGCTACAGCTCACCGTAGAGATGCTGACGTACTGTGGCGTCGTTCTCCAGGATGTGATCGACGGTCTCCCAATAGTCGGATAGCCAGGGATGGGCGAGGGCTTCCTCGCGAGTCAGCTTGCGGCCGTAGAACGGTTTATCGGGTGCGACCGCGGCGCCTTTCACCAGAGAGCAGGCGGGGGCGGGCTGCCCTTCGATGGGACCGACGCGACATCCGAAGGTGACGCGGTTGGGGCCAGGGCGGCTGACTGGCTCGTCCAGCGCCCAGGCGTCGTCGATGACGACGTCGATCCAGGCTTCGTGGATTCCGTTGTGGTGGTAGCAGGATGCGTAGTAGACCGCATAGGCGCCGTCGTCGTTGTTGATGAAGCCGGTGACGCGATCGTAGGGGGTCTGGCAACAGTCGCAGACGCCGGTTCGAATTTTCCTGTCTGGATCGATTCGCAGTTCCACGCTGGCATTATGAGGCGGCTTGGAGGGATCTTTCGCGAGGTGCTTGGGATCAACGAATGCTGGGCGCGGCCCGGGGCGCCGGCGGCCGGGACCGGCCCCAAGCCCACATGCCGGCCGCCGACTGGGCGTAGGGCCGGGGGAGGGCGGCCCTCAGGTCTCAGCAGGGGCCGCCGAGGCGACGGCGACCATCCCCCCGGTGGGCGCGGAACGCGTGATCGGAACACAGTGTGCCCCCCATGTGCCCACCAGGGCCTTGGAGATCAAAAAGCCCCTCTCGCCGAAGACCGGCGAGAGGGGCTTTGAACTGCGGAGGCTCGGGGATTTGAACCCCGGATGGGCTTAAGACCCAAACCGCATTAGCAGTGCGGCGCCATAGACCTGACTAGGCGAAGCCTCCTGGTAGCGCGTTGCTCAGCACAGAGTACCGGCGATCGCCCAAGGCGGCAAAGCGGATTGCCGAGCGCCGTGTTGGATCACCCCCGTGGATCCACGCGGCAGGGCGATGGGCCGGCGCACAGTCATTGTCCACAGGGTGTGGACAATGACTGTGCACAGAGTGTGGATATCGCGCCCCAGCCTGTCACAGGCTACGCCTGGCGGAGGGCCTCGCCCTCAATCTCGATCTTGACCTTCTTGCCGACGAGGACGCCGCCGGTCTCGAGGGCCTGGTTCCAGGTCAGGCCGAACTCCTCGCGGTCGATCTCGGTCTCCGCGCCGAAGCCGAAGAGCTCCTGGCCCCACGGGTTGTTGGCGGCGCCGTTGAACTCGACCTTGAGCTCGACCTCCTTGGTCACCTCACGGATGGTGAGGTCGCCGACGAGCGTGAACTCGTCGCCCGACAGGCCGGTGACCCGCTTGCTGCGGAAGGTGATCTCGGGGAACTTGTCGGCGGCGAGGAAGTCGTCGCTCCGCAGGTGGCCGTCGCGGTCGGCCGCGCCGGTCTCGATCGTGCCCGCCTTGATGACGACGTCGACGCTGGACTCCAGCGGGTTCTCGGCGATGACGATCTTGCCGTCGTAGTCGGCGAAGTGGCCGCGGACCTTGCTGACCATCATGTGCTTGACGACGAAGCCGACGCGCGTGTGGGCCTTGTCGAGCGCGAACTCGCCGGCCGTCGGGACCTTCAGGCCCTCCCACTCACGGATGCTCATGGCTGCTCCCCTGATTGCTTGCTGTGCGGATGTCTCACTAAGCAAATGTCTACCCGAAAAATATTCCTCGCGTCAACTATCGTGGCGTAGACTCGGAGCATGGACCCATTCGACGACCCCCGGCTCACGGCGATGGGCCTGTTCGCGGAGGTGTTCACGGGGCTGTCGAGCAGGACCAGCCAGACACTCACCGCCGCGGGGCTTTCCGAAGTCGACTTCGAGACCTTGATCCGGCTGGCCCGTTCGCCGGAGCGGCGGCTGCGGATGAGTGACCTCGCGGCTCAGACATCCCTGTCCACCAGCGGGATCACCCGCGTGGTCGACCGCCTGGAGCGTGACGGGCTCGTCGAACGGCATGCCTGCACGAGCGACCGCCGCGCCTCGTACGCCGTGCTGAGCGACGCGGGAGCGGAGCGGCTGCGCACGCTGCTTCCCCGGCACGTCGAGGACATCGAGACCTGGTTCACCGGGCTGCTGTCCGAAGACCAGCTCGCCGGATTCCTCGCGGCCCTGCGGGTGATCCGCGATGTCGTACGGCCCGGCGCGACCGCCGGCGCCCAGGAGACGGGCAGGGCGGCGCGGACCAGGCCGTGCTGAACCGCACAGGAATCGGGATTCGAAGGAACTGACCGGACGGACTGGCGTAAACGATCGATTTCTGGTGGACTCCATAACTCAGGAAACGGCTCCACGACAGCCGACGCAGCCCCCCGTACCCGAGCCTATGGAGCGCCCGTGCGTTTCCCCTCGCACGCACTCGCCGTCCTCGCCGCCGCGGCCCTCGCGGTTCCCGTCGCCGCTTCCACCTCCGCCCTCGCCGCGGCCCCGGCCTCCTCGAACGCGAACCTGAACGCGAGCCCGAGTCCGAGCCCGAGCCCGAGTCCGAGCCCGAGTCCGAGTCCGAGCCCCGCGCAGACCCAGACGCAGACGCCGGCCGCGACGAGCCCGAGCCCGAACGTCCCGCAGCCGGTGGTCACGGTCACGGTGACGGTCACTCCCCCGCCGGGGGTGCCCACGACGACGAAGAGCACCACGGCCACCGCGACGCGGCCGAAGACCGTGCCGAAGGACACCGTCCAGGTGACGGTCAAGAAGATCGTGGACGGTGACACCGCGGATGTCGTCACCACGAGCGGCAGGACCGTACGGATCGGCCTGCTGGAGGCGGAGGCCCCCGCCAAGGGCGTCTGCTGGTCCCCCGAGGCCGTCGCCCGGCTGAAGGCGCTGCTGCCGCCCGGCAAGCCGGCGTACGTCAGGGCCGCCGAGCAGGTGCCCGAGCAGGGGCGTGTCCTGATCTACGCGTGGTCGGCCAAGGGCGTCTTCGTCAACGGCGACATGGTCAGGAACGGCCTCGCCCAGACCGTGAACTCCTACCCCGAGCACAGCTACACCGACTGGCAATACTGGGAGCAGGTGCGTGCCCAGACCGACAGGCTCGGGCTGTGGTCGGGCTGCTGGGCCCTCGACACCTACGACAAGCGCGGCAGCGTCCAGGCCCCGCCGGGAGCCGGTGACACGACGGCTCCGGCGCCGATCGAGCCGATCGACGCGTCCCCCGCCCCGCCGGGAACGACGTACTCCCTCGAACCGGCTCCGCCGGGAAGCCCCGCGGGAGCGGTCGCCACGGTGCGTCCCTCCCCGAGCCCCACTCCCAGCCCCAACCCGAGCGCCAGCCCGAGCGGCGGGACCGACCCCAGGTACGGCACCTGCGAAGAGGCGATCGCCGACGGGTACGGCCCGTACTACCGCGGGACCGACCCCGAGTACGACTGGTACATCGACCGCGACAGCGACGGTGTGGTCTGCGAGTCGTGAGGCAGGGCGTCAGTTCACCCTTTCGCCCGCGTCTGGCACGACCAGGTCGCCGCGCAGCTTGGCCATGCCTCGCGAGACGGAGCTCTTGACCGTGCCGACGCTGATGCCGAGGGTCCTGGCGATCTCGGGCTCGGTCATGTCCTCGTAGTAGCGCAGCACGATCGCCGTACGCTGCCGCGCGGGGAGACGGTCGAGCGCCTGCTCCAGCTCGTCGTACCGGTGCCGCGCGTCCTGCTGCACCGGTACGTCGGGAAGGTCGTCGGAGGGGAAGACCTCCAGCTTGCGCCGCCGCCACCAGGAGATGTTGATGTTCACCATCGCCCGCCGCACGTAGCCGTCGAGCGACGACCTGTCGCGGATGCGGTCCCATGCGACGTACGTACGGGCGAGGGCGGTCTGCAGAAGGTCCTCGGCGTCACAGGGGTTCCCGGTCAACTGGTTCGCCACGCGGAGCAGGGCCGCCCCACGAGACTGGACGTACGTGCGGAACTCCTCATGGTTCACGATCAGGGATCACCAACCCGGCCAGAGAGGCATCTCGTGCCAGAATCGCAGCCGCGCTCCCGGATCCGGCTGAACCGAAATCCAGGTTTCGCACCCGCGCGGGCAAAGACCAGGCAAGCCTGTGGCGGCCCGCTCGCGTGTCTCACACGTCCCGCCGGGCAGGTGTTTGCCCGAAACGGGAGGCAACGCCTTGCACCGGGAGGAGGAATATTGATCCCGGACGCCACCATCGCCCGGAAAACCACCACTCCATCCCCGTCCGGCATGTGAGGCTGGAGGACGTGGAAGGAGCCATGCCGCACCGGTCCGGAGAGCGGCGGAGGAAGCTGGCGGCGGCGGTTCTCGGTCGCGACCCCGGGCCCGCGCCGCGGGCGCCGGAGGAGACCGCGCCCTACGACGTGGTCAGCGGCGACCTGCTCGACGTGAGCCCTCACCTGATCATCCTGGAGACCGCGGGCGGCGAGCAGCGTCGCATGGTCATCGCGCCGTGGGCGACCGTGTGGCGAGGGGGCGCGGTGGCGCCCGCCGATCTGCCCGCCGGGGCGAAGGTCGTCGTACGGGCGCTGCGCGGCGGCGCGGTGGCCGAGCGCATCTGGGCCGACGTCACCCGGATCACCGGCGTCATCCGGGAGGTCCGCGGCCGGCGGGATCTCACCATCGAACTCGGCTGCGGCCCGCATCGCCGGGAACGCTCCATCGTCGTCCCCTACCGCTCCTCCGGGCGCATCCGGGTGCGGCACCCCAAGCTGGAGCCGGGTTACCTGTTCGACGCCATCGGGCTGCTCGACCAGGGCGCCACCCTCGCGCAGCTGCCGGCGACCTCACAACCGCCGTACCGGGCCACGGCCGCGCCCCCGCCGCAGGCGGCGTACGTAGCAGGCCAGACGGGCATCTCTGGCACGGCGGTATGGGCAGACCTGCCGGACGTCTCCGATCTCCCGGACCTCCCGCGCCCCACCGGCCTGCCGAACCTCGCGGACCCCCCGGAGGACGGCGTAGCGAAGGGCGTCGCCTACCCCATGCTCGAACGCGAGGACAGCGGCTGCGACGACGCCGGCGTCACCTGCGCCGGCCTGCCGTACCTCGCGCTGGGCTCGCTGCTCCGGGTGCGCAACGTGTGCGACGGCCGGACGGACGTGCTGCCCATCGTCGCGTGCGGGTGCCTCACCGGACGGTTCTGCGACCGATGCCTGGAATGCGGCACCTCCCCGCGCGGCCGGATCGTGGAACTCTCCGCGTGCTCGTACGTCGCTCTTGGGGGAGACTTGACCAAGGGCTGCTTCAACGCCCGCGTCGGATTGGGGTGACCGGACCGGTGCTATCGACCATCGCGGCTGCAGCGCTGCCGATCCTCGTGGTGACGCTGGCGCTGGGCGGCGTCGCCAAACTGGCCACGGTCCGGCGCGAGACGTCGCCCGGCGCGCTGGCCCGGCTCGGCCCGGCCGTGCTCATGCCCGAGCGCTTCGCCAGGCCCGCCCTGTACGTCTGCTCCCTGGTCGAAATCGCGCTGGCGACCGGCCTGCTGGTCGTCGACCACCCGGCCGCCCGGTGGCTGCCGGTCGCGTTCTTCGCCGTGGCGACGTACGTCCTGTGGGACCTGCGCAGGCGACGGCCGGACGCGGGGTGCGGCTGCTTCGGAGAGGTCAGCGCCGCTCCCGTCGGGCTGCGGTCGATCGGCAGGGCGGCGGCGCTGACCGCCATGACGGCCGTCGTCGCCGTCGAGAACGCCACAGGGTTGCCCGCCCTCACCGCGGAGACGGCCGCCTGGGCGGGTGGCGGGGTCGCCCTGCTGCTCGCCCTGTCTCCCGAGATCGACCAGAGCGTCTCGCGCCTCCGGCACCGCGCGCCGTGCGAACAGCGGCCGATGCCGCCCGGGCGTGCCCTGTCACGCCTGCGGGGCAGTGAGGCGTGGCGCGCCCACGCCGGGTCGCTGCTGACGGACGAGCCGTCCGACATGTGGCGCGAACTGTGCTGGCGCTTCTTCGCCTTCCCCGCCCAGGGGAACGCGGAGGTCGTCTTCGCCGTGTATCTCAGCGGGCGGCGTCCCGCCGTACGCGCCGCCGTCGTCGGCGCAGACGGGCACGTGACCTCGGCCGATGAGCGCCGCGATGCCTCTCTGCGGGAATCTACGCCTGTATCGGCCTGACGCTATACATGCGTAGATTCCCGCATCGAGGTCTTTCACTTCAGCTCTCTACGGCTCTCTAGCTTCCCCTCTAGAAAGCCGTAGAGAGGTCGATGGGCGCGCCGCTCAGAGCGGCTGCGCACGGAGGAACCTCCCGAAATGCGGAACGGTGAACCCGATCACGCCGCGTTCCGCGCTGTAGATCAGGCCCTTCTTGATCAGGCTGTCGCGCGCCGGAGACAGGCTCGACGGCTTGCGGCCCAGCGTCTCCGCCACCTCGGCGGTCGGCACCGGGTCGTCGCCGAGCTGGGCCATGGCGTGCATGTAGTCGCGCTCGGCGGGCGTCGCCCGCTCATAACGGCTGCCGAAGAAGCCGACCGCCAGCTCCTCCTCGGCCTCCGGGGCGGACACCTTGATGTCCTCGGCCGTGATCGGGCTGCGCGGGGCGAGGTCCCAGGCGACCTTCCCGTACGCCTGGACGAAGTAGGGGTAGCCGTCGGCCGCCTCGTACAACGCGTCGAGCGCGTCGGGCGTGAACTCGACGTCCTCGCGGGCGGCCGGGGCGATCAGCGCCAGGTCGGCGGCGTCCCGGTCAAGCCGGTCGATGCGGGCGTACCGGAACAGCCGCTCGGAGTAGCTCTTGCTCGCAGACAACACGCCCGGCAGGTGCGGGAGGCCGGCGCCGACGACGATCAGCGGGCCGCCGTTCTGCGAGAGCTCGTGGCAGGCCGCGCACAGGGCCGAGACGTCCGGCGCCTGCACGTCCTGCATCTCGTCGATGAACAGCGCGATGCCGACGCCGAGGTCCGTCGCCACACCGGCGGCGTCGACGAACAGCTCGGTCAGGTCGATCTCCAGGTCGCCGGAGTCGGCCCGGCCACGCGAGGCAGGCACGTCGATGCCGGGCGACCAGTGCGAAGTGCCCTTCGCGGCGGCGGGATCGCGCATCGCGAACGCCTTGAGGACGCCGAGGAACTCCTCGATGCGCTCGGGGGCGCGGTGGCGGGGGGCGAGCTCCCTTATGGCCATGTGCAGCGCGGCCGCCACCGGGCGGCGGATCGACTGGTCGGGCCTGGCCTCGATCTTGCCGGTGCCCCACAGCCGCTGCATGGCCATCGACTTGAACGTGTTGAGCAGGACGGTCTTGCCCACGCCGCGCAGGCCGGTGAGGACCATGCTCCGCTCCGGGCGGCCTCGGGCCACCCGCTCCAGCACGATCTCGAACTGCTGCAGCTCGCGGTCGCGGCCGGCGAGCTCCGGGGGGCGCTGACCGGCGCCGGGGGCGTAGGGATTGCGCACGGGGTCCACGCTCTCGGACTTTATGACGGGATATAGCGGCCGTCGTAGATTTCCGTAGAGAGCGCTACGGCGTGTCGCCCGGCCCGGCCGCGGCACGCACCGCGCGGCGGCGGGCGGAGCCTGGGCCGGGATGACCGGGACGACGACGGGCGGAGCCGGGGAGGGCACGACCGGATCGCCGGTCACGGGAACGACGGCAGCCGGAACAGGGGTGGCGGACACCGTGGACACAGCCATCACACACCCCTTACCTGGCAGGACTCGACCGAACCCGTGTTCGATCCGATGGGCATGACTGTAGCGCGTCATCGAACACCTGCGCGAGCTTTCCGCTAAAGGTCCGTCAAACACCGTCGTCCAGCGGCGGCAGCCCCATGCCGCCGTCCCCTCCGGCGACTCCCCTGCGGCGCTTCGGACGTCACTACGCCGGCCGGAAGCTCCGGTCCTCGCGAAGCCCGCTCCGCTGGGCCTTCGCTGCGGTCCTCCCTCCCGCCCGCTCCGCTCCTGCCGCCGGGCTTCGGGGTCCGGCCGGTCAGCTCCAGTAGTCGCGTTCGGGGAGCCTCACCCACATGCCCGGCCGTTCGACGGCGTCGGCGTCGGGCAACCGCAGGCCCGCACCGGCGCAGCAGTACGCGATCGCTCGTCCACGGAAGAGGTAGCTGTTGAAGATCTCCTCGGCGGGGTCGTCCGGCGAGGGGCGTCCGCCACCGGGATGGGTGTCCCATTCCACGATCTCGCCGTCCCGGGTGACGCTCCCCTGGTTGCCGCTCTTGGGATTGGCGTACATCGCGTAGCAGACGGTCCCCTCCGACAGGCGCTCCGTGGCACCGGGTGTGGACGACATGTATCCCCAGGGCTGGGTGACGACACAACCGCCGGGCACATCCGTGACCCCCACGATCTGGAGGTTCTCGTCGAAGTTCTCGAAGATGTCGTCTTCGAAGAGCTCTTCGACTTCCGCGCTGTCGACGGGGACGGCCTCCAGGCGGCGCACCGCCTCCGCCGCGCTGATCCCGGCGACGCAGGCGATACTCAGCCCGTCGTCGTCGAGATCCCCCAAGGCGGCGATCAGGCGTGCGGCTTCGGCCACGGCGGCGACCTCGGCATCGGACAGGCCGGGCCGGCCGGTGGGATCTCCGAACAGATCGGGGGCCGGGATGGCCAGGCTGAGCCGTCCGGGCGACCAGCCGTTCATCATCGGCCGCCAGGGATCGGCACCGGCCCCGGCCAGGACCCGGGCGTTGTCCGGACGGTTGGCGAAGACGGCCGTCCACAGCGCCGTACGGCCCTCGTGCTCGGCGTCCACGTCGTCGACGCGGGCGGCCAGCTCCGCCACCACCTTGGGAGAGCCGCGTTCCGCCGCCAGGTGCAGGGGCCGTCCGTGGAAGAACACCTCCGCGTCGGGGTCGGCGCCCGCGTCGAGCCGGGCACGGATCAGCCGCAGGTTCTTCCAGTCGTCCCAGCCGATGCCGGACCAGTCCGCTTCCCGGACGACAGCCATGATGCTCCCTCGGTGAGTAGGTGAGCAGATCATGGCGAAGCCCACCGACAAAACGCGTGCGGCAGGCAGGCCCGCGGACTCCGCCGGGCCCGGTGACTCCGCTATCGGGGCAGGTGCGGGAGCACGAGGGCCGTCGCGGCGGCCAGCGCGACCAGTCCCAGGTAGGCGAGGACGAGCCGGGTGTCCCTGAGATAGCACTTGCTCCTGGTGAGCCCGGCGCGGCGGGCCCGCCAGTATCCGGCGAATCCCAGGGCGGCGAAGCCGAGCACGGCCCAGGCCCCGAACAGCCAGGCGAGCAGCGCCACCGTGGCGTAGACGCACAGCTTCAGCGGATCGTACGGCTTGGCCTGCCCGCCCTCGGACGCCTGGGCCGTCTCGGCGGCACGCGCCTGCTCGTACGCGACGCCGGTCGGCCGGTCGCCGGGAGGCGGCACTCTGTCGGCGGTCACGGCCGCGCCACCGTCCTCATGTGATCTCCACCAGCGGGAGCCGTACGCCGGGGTCGGCCGCGGCGACGGCCGACAGGCGCTGACGCCCGAGCGCGGGCCAGGCCTGGACCGCGCAGAACGGCGCGCACTGGTCCTGGTCGGAGCGGGTGCCGACGTGGACGCAGCACTGGACCAGGCGCTCCTCCAGCATCGTGGACATGTCCATGAACGGCTTGACCGTGATGCGTACGACCCGTTCGCCCAGCAGACGGCGCAGCCGTTTCCTCCGACCAGGCAGGGCCGAGGATGCGAGCGTCAGCAGGGTGGTCATCCCGAGGTCGCAGTTTTCGCAGATGTCGTGCCAGACCTTGCCCATCTCGGGGTGCGACAGCGACGACTGCTCGGACAGCAGGCCCAGCAGCGACTCCTGCACGGCCATGCGGAGCTGCCGGGGGACCTCCGAGTCGGCGATGCGGTTGGAGACGAGCCCGAGGTTCTCCTTGAGGCGGTCGTGCCCGATCAACGCCGTCAGCGAGCGCCACTGACCGGCGTCGTCCCTGATCATGTAGCCGACCGAGCAGCAGTGCGGATGCGAGCAGGGCAGGGCGGTCAGGTCGCGCCAGGTGACCAGGCCGTCCGTCTGCGGGCCGAGGCGCTTGAGCACACCGGTGTGGGTGAGCCGGTCCATCGGGTCGATCGCCCCTGACCGCCCCGACCCGAACTGCGGCTGGATCGACACGCCGCCGACGTACGGCGTGTCGAGGGCGAGACGCACCACCTCGCCGATCTCGCCGTCGTTCACTCCGAGAGCCGCGGTCATGACGAGCGTGGTGAAGATCTCCCGCTCCGACAGCCGCCGCAGCGCCTCCGCCTTCTGCCGCCGCAGGTCGCCGCCCCGGTGATGCCGGGACGCCTCGGCCGACAGGCCGTCGTACTGCAGGTAGATCTCCACGCGTTCGCGGTGCTCGGTGAGCAGGTCGAGCAGCGCGTCGTCCCTGGCCACCAGGAGCCCGTTCGTGTTGACCAGGATGCGGGTGACGGGCCGGGCGGTCAGCTCGGCGAGCAACTCGGGCAGGTCGGGGTGGAGGGTCGGCTCACCGCCGCTGAGCATGAGCACGTCGAGACGGCCGTTCTCGCGGGCCAGTCGCTGGTCGACGTTGGCGAGCACCTCACGGACCGGCACGATCCCCCGCAGGTCGGGCGAGGAGTCGGTGAAGCACGTCGGGCAGCGGAGGTTGCACGCCTCCGCCACGTCCTCCAGGAGGATGCAGGTGTGCTGGGTCTGCATCTCCGGCAGCCCACGCAGGTACGCCTCGGGAACCGGGTCGAAGTTGCCCGCTACGTCGGGCAGGTGCGCCTTGGTGGGAGCGGTCCATTCCTCCAGGTAGGCGAGGATCTCCGGGTCCTCGTCGTAGAGGGTCCTGACCATGCCGTGGGTGCGGCAGCCGCGCTCCAGGTAGACGCGGCCGTCGCGGGCAGCGAGCCAGCCGGACAGGCGCGGCACCTCCGCCAGCGGACGGTCCGGCCGCTCGTCGTGGCAGCGGGGGCAGAACGCGTTGACGTAGCGGAGGATGCGGTCTCCCCGCAGGGGCATACCCGTGCTCACAGGACACCGTCCGTGTACAGCGACGGGTTGACGCCGGTGCAGAAGCCGGCGGTGAAGATCGTCATGAGCGCCCAGCCGATCATCAGGCCCATCCCGAGCCCCCGCGACCAGGGCTTGCGGAGGAGCAGCAGCAGCGTTCCACCGCCGAACGCGATCGCGGCCAGGACCACCGATCCGCCGATGAGCGCGAGGTTCTTGTTGCCGCTCGCGACCCCGTCCGCGATCATCAGGGTCGTGAGGAAGAGCACGAAGTTGACGACCACATAGGCCACGACCCCCGCGATCGTCGTCGCGATGACGACGCCGGTCGAGCTCTTCGCCGCCTGCGGTCCGTACGGCCCGCCCTGACCGTACGGCCCGCCCTGACCGTACGGCCCACCGGGACCGTACGGCGGCGGCCCACCGGGACCGAACCCACCAGGACCAGGCCCACCAGGGCCGGCAGGCGGCGGCGGAACCCACGGCGGGCCGCCAGGACCGTACGACTGGGGCGGGCCGGCCGGGCCCTGAGGCGGCGGCGGACCGCCAGGACCGTGCGGCGCGCCGGGCGGGGGCGTTACGGGCGGCGGCTCTACGGGATCGCCGTGCCGCGAGCCGTCCGGCGGCTCGGGGGGTGTGGTCATCTCTCCTCCTCGCTCGCGGGCGACAGCCGGGCGCCTGATGGCAGCCGGTCGCCTGGTGACAGCGGTCGCCGCTCACCCCGGCGGGGGAGCAGCCGATCGTAATAACCCCTGCGCCAGCCGATCCCGAGGCGGACGGCGAGGAGCGCGAGCCCGGGGACGAGGAACCACTGCGGGCGGGTCAGGTCGAGCCAGACGGTCTCGTTCGCCCTGGTGAACTCGACGAGGAAGCGGAAGGCGGCGTACGCGCCCAGATACAGGGTGAACAGCTCTCCCGGCCGGTCGACCCGGCTCCTGGCCCACAGCAACGCGCCGAAGGCGGCGAGTTGGAAGACGGCCTCGTACAGGTACGACGGGTGCATGGCCTGCCCGGTCACGCAACCGGGGCATTCCGGCACGGTGGCGGGTGCGTGGACACCCCAGGGAAGGCTCGTGGGACGGCCGGGGGCCTCCGTCAGGTAGCAGCCGATGCGGCCGACGGCCATGCCGAGCGCGACCGCGGGCGCGAACAGGTCGCCGGTGCGCTCCCGATAGCCGATGAGCCGCTTCGCGACCAGCACCCCGACGTACGCGCCGGTCAGGCCGCCGAGGATGCTCCGGGCCCCGAACATCCACGCCTCGACGAGGCCGGGGTTGAGGGCGAAATCGAGATGCTCGGCCCACCCGGACAGCCGCATGCCTATCGCCCCGCCGACCAGCGCGCCGGTGACGGCGACGAGGGACTCCTCGCGCAGGGCGCCCCTGCGCCGTGCTTCCAGGACGAACACCACGCTTGCGAGGACGACGCCGAGGCCCACGAAGAACGCGTGGGTCGGCACGGTCACCCAGCCGAAACGCAGTTCCTCGATCACGACGCCACCCTAGCGGCGACGCCCGTCGTTGCCGATGGCCATTTCTTCCGGATTACACCGATCCATATGCCAAGCCCGGCTCTGTACCGCTATTCGCGCAACCGGCCGGGTCCTGTCCACAGGGATCCCGTTGTCCACAGGAGTCGCGCGCTGCCCCGGGCGGATGCGACGCCCGCGGGTAACCTGCCCCTATGACCTCCTTATGGATCCGCAGGTCAGCGATAGTGATGGCGGCCGTCGCCGGAGTGACCGGCTGCGGCGGGGACGGCGACGCGGGCGCGTCCGGCAGGAACCCGCCGCCGGCGACCGCCCCGGCGGCCCCGGCGTCGGACTCGCCGGCTCCCGCCGGCTCCTCGGCCGCGTCGCCTGGGTCGCCGTCGTCCGGGTCCGTCACACCCTCGCCCGCGCCGGTCTCACCCACGTCGGAGACCGGGCCCACACCGAGCCCGAGCGGGCCGCCTCCCTTCACCGCGAAGATCGAGCCGGTGTCCCGCGACGAAGTACGGCACTCGTGGCGTCCTGGCTGCCCGGTCCCGGTGAGCGGGCTCCGCAAGATCACGATGACCTACTGGGGCTTCGACGACAGGGCGCACACCGGCACGCTGGTGGTCAACAAGAAGGTGGCCGACGACCTGGCCTCCGTGTTCGGGAAGCTCTACGACCTTCGCTACCCGATCCGCCGGATGGAGCCGGTCGACGTCTACAAGGGCAGCGACTTCGACTCCATCGAGGCCGACAACACCTCGGCCTTCAACTGCCGCAGCGCCACCGGATCCGGCAACTGGTCCAACCACGCGTACGGCCTGGCCGTCGACATCAACCCCCGGGAGAACCCGTACGTCTACTCAGACGGCTCGAACGCCCACCGCAACGCGGACGCGTTCGTGAAGCGGCCGCTCAAGAAGCCTGGAGTGATCAACAGCGGAGACTCCGTGGTGCGGGCCTTCCGTGAGATCGGCTGGGGCTGGGGCGGTTCGTGGTCGGGCACCAAGGACTACCAGCACTTCTCCGTCAACGGCCGCTGACGCCGGGGCCGCTGGCACCGGGGCCGCCGACCGCGAGAGAGACGACGCGGAACCCGAGGCGCGTACGGCTCGCGCCGCCCCCGCCGGGGCGCGAGCCGTACGCCTCCTCAGCTCCTCTTGAACGACCAGACGCCGTCAGCCTTGATCGTCACAAGGAACGTCCCGCTGGGCAGCGGGACCTCCCCATGCCAGCCGCCGATCTCGTTGATGAGCAGGTCCCTGCTCGACTCGGTCCAGGCGTCCACGATGAAGTTCGCGCTTCCCGAGTGCCGTGCGTCCACCGTCGTGAGGCCGGAACTCGCGGGGTTGAGGATGACGACGTCATCGCCGCGGCCGGTGAGCGAGTCGCCGGACCAGACGCGGGCCGTCGACAGCGGTGCCAGCGTGATCGTCCACGGGCCGTCGGCCTGGATTTTCAGCGCGGCCGTCTCTTTCCCTTCGTCCTCGTTGAGCAGGACGCTCCCCTTGTAGTTCCCGATCTCGTTGACGATCGCGCTCTGCTCGGCGCCGCCCGGGTCGAGCGGAGAGACGATGAAGTTCGACCCTCCACGGTGCGTGAGGGCGACCAGCCACACGGACGACCGATCGCTCTCGCGCAGCTTGAGGACCTTCGCCCCGGTGCCGCTGTATTCGCGCGGCGTGGGCTCCGGGCTGGGCGTCGAGGACGGTTCCCCCTTCTCGCCGGTCTTCTCCGCCGCCGCGGCGCCGGACCCGGCCGGCGCGCTCGGCTTTCCGGCCTTCGCGACCGAGCTCGCGGCATCTGGGCTCGTGGCATCCGGGCTCGTCGTGTCCGGCGCGTTGGAGGCGAGAGAGCCGATGGCGGCCATGCAGCCGAACAGGAGCACGAACGGCAGCCCGATCACCAGCAGCCAGAAGAGGGGCCCCTTGCCCTTCTTCCGATGCGGAGACGGGGGTTGCCGCGCGGGGAGCCGCTGGCGAGGCTGCCCGTACGGGGGCCGGCCGGGAGGCGGGCCGTAGGGTCCGTTCGGAGGGCCTGGCTGCTGATGCATGGCGTTACTCCAGAGGCTCGGGTTGCTCTGTGCGGTAGGGGGACGAGCTCTGGACGAGGACGGTTGGCGGCCGAGATTGGACCGTTGCAAAATCGGGTCGAGCGCCGCCCGAGACCGCCCGGAACAGGGGATATATCCCGACATTGGCCCGAACACGAACGCCCGGCCGGAGGCCGCCGTGAGCGGTCTCCAGCCGGGCGTCTGTCCCGTGCCCCCTTACGGGGCGCAGGAAGTGAGCTCGGGGCGCGGGGCCGTACCCGTCTGCGCGCCCAGGAAGAGGCTCGCGCAGTCGGCCATGAAGCGCGGGTTCTCCTCAGGGACGAAGTGCCCCGAATCGGGTGCCACCACCGTGCGCACGTCATCGGCGACCTGGCGGAACGAGTCCGCGACCCCCGGTCCGAAGGAGTACTGGCCGCCGATGCCCAGCACCGGCATGGGCAGCCGCTTCGCCGCGTTGGCCGTGTTGTTCTCCGCGTCCGCGGCGAACGCCCGGTAGTACTCGTACCCCGCGGTCCGCCTGGCCGGGTCGGCGTAGGCGCGGTAGTAAGGCTCGCGCTCCACCGCGTCCCTGCGGTAGCTGAAGTCGAAGATCATGCCGAGGTACGTGCTGACGTCGTCGTTGTCCATGATCCGCTCGGGGATCGGCGCGGGGGACATGTTGAACCGGAAGTGCCAGCTCACCCCGTAGAGCTCCTCAAGACCGAAGCCGGACAGCGGCGTCTCGATCATGACAAGCCGGGTCACCTCGCCGGGGTGGTCACGCGCCCAGGGGTAGGCGACCAGGACTCCGAGGTCGTGACCGATGATCGACACCTGGTCGAACCCCAGCCGGCGTACGGCCTGGCGCACCCGCTGTGCGGTGGTGACCTTGTCGTAGCCGCTGGCGGGCACGGACGAGTCGCCAAGCCCCGGCAGGTCCACGGCGATGACGGTGTGGTCGCGGGCGAGGTCGGGCATCAGCTTGCGCCACATCAGCCAGGTCTGCGGCCAGCCGTGCAGCAGCACGACGGCCGGGCCCGACCCGCCGATGACGTAGTGGACGGCGCCGCCCTCCACGGCGACCTTGCCGTGCCTGAATCCGGGAGCGAAGCGCGCCGGTCCCTCCGCCGGCTCCTTCGGCGTCGCGCTCGCGCCCGCACCGGCGGTTATGCCGAACACGGTGACCAGAGCGACGAACGCGCCGACGACAGCCCTCCTCAGTCTCCTGGCACGCGACCGCGCGCCCGGAGCCCGCACGGCTGTTTCCTCAAGTGGCATGTGCGTTCCCCTTCCCGGCCACGCATCACGGGGCGTCCGGTGGGTGTAGTCCACCGTCCCCGAATCGGCTGCTCACCGGCGATCGGGCGGCATGGCGCGGCTCGATCGGTGTCAGGTGAGTGATCGCAGCCTGTACGACCCGGGCGAGGGCGGGCTTCTTCCGTCGTGCTCTGTGCCGGACGGCAGGAGGCCGCGGGCCTGGCTGGTGCGCTGTCCACCACACCCTGGGAGGGGGACGAGAGGACGGCCGGTGGGGGCCGACGCGAAAACGAGAAGGAACGAGAGGGGAGGACAACGCCCGCTCCTCCGGCCGCAGGAAGCGGGCGTCTCTCCAGATATGACATCTCCTGATTCTCCGGATAAAGGGGAATCACGAGTGAGGGCTCAAACGTTAACGGGCTCCGGACTCGGCCTTCGAAAGGATCGCTTACCGGTTGATAACGATCGGCCTACGGCCCTGTCACGCACCGTGAATTCGCGCCGGGCACATCAGAGCAACGCCGAGGCAGGCCACGCCCGGCCTACTGCGGCAAGATGGGTGCATGGCGGCGAAGGACGGCGACGGCTGGGCCCTGTGCGCGCTGGGTCACCAGCACTGGGGGTTGTACGGCGCCGCCGGTCTGCTCACCGTCCACCACACCCTCGACGGCATGCCGTACGTGCTGATGCAGAAACGGGCCTGGTGGAGTCATCACGGCGGGACGTGGGGGCTGCCGGGCGGCGCGTGCGACAGCCATGAGGACGCCGTCACCGGCGCGCTGCGCGAGGCGCGGGAGGAGGCCGCGCTGGACGCCGGCCTCGTCCGGGTTCGCGGGCTCTACGTCGACGACCACGGCGGCTGGTCCTTCCAGACGGTGATCGCGGAGGCCGGGGGGCTGCTCGACGCCGCGCCGGCCAACGGCGAGAGCGCCGACATGCGCTGGGTGGCGGCCGACGAGGTCGCGTCGAAGGAACTGCACCCCGGCTTCGCCGCCTCGTGGCCGAGGATCCGGCCCGCGCTGGGCCCGGTGGTCGTCGTCCTCGACATGGCCAACATCATCGGCGCACGTGCCGAGCACGGATGGTGGAAGGACCGCGCCGGCGCCGCGAACCGCCTGCTCAACGAGCTGATCCCGCTCTCCGGGCAGGGCTTCGACGAGATGCCGGAAGGGGTTCCCGCGCTGTCCCGCTGGTTCCCGCGTGTGGTCGCGGTGCTCGAAGGGGCCGCGGCCGGAGCCGCCGACCCCGGCCCGGTGACCGGGGACCTGACGGTCGTGGCGGCCGGCGGCAGCGGCGACGACGCGATCGTGGACGTGGTCCGAGGCGTACGGCCGTGGGAGACCGCCCTCGTCGTCACCGCCGACCGCGGGCTGCGCCAGCGGGTGACGGCCCTCGGCGCCGTGGTCACCGGCCCGCGCTGGCTGCTCAAGCAGCTCGGAATCTGAGATCTTTTATACCTTTCGTCCCATTTGGGCAGGAATAACGATGTGATCCTGCGCTACCGCCGGCTGGCCGCCTCCTGGACCACGGTCATTCCGCTCCTGTCCGTGACAGTGCTCGCGCTGGCGTGGGGGCGGACGGCCATCCCGCCCGTCGTCGTGGTCGTCGCCGCGTTCTTCCTCGCGGCCTCGGTCCTCGCCGCCGTGCACCACGCCGAGGTCATCGCCCATCGGGTGGGTGAGCCGTTCGGCTCGCTGGTGCTCGCCGTGGCGGTCACCGTGATCGAGGTGGCGCTGATCATCAGCCTCACCGTGTCCGGCGGACGGGCCGCATCGTCGCTCGCCCGCGACACGGTCTTCGCCGCCGTGATGATCACCTGCAATGGGATCGCCGGCCTGTCGCTGCTGGTCGCGGCGCTGCGGCGGCGGGTGGCGGTCTTCAACGCGGAGGGCACGGGAGGCGCGCTGGCGACGGTCGCCACCCTGTCGGCGCTCAGCCTCGTCCTGCCGTCCTTCACCACGAGCAAGCCAGGGCCCGCGTTCTCCCCGCCCCAGCTCGCGTTCGCCGCGATCGCCTCGCTCGTGCTGTACGGCCTGTTCGTGCTCACCCAGGCCGTACGGCACCGCGACTACTTCCTGCCGGTCGAGTCCGGCGGCGAGGCCGGGGGCGGGCACGCGGACCCGTCGGCCACGCGGCACGCCGTGGCCAGCCTGGCGCTGCTGCTGACCGCGCTGATCGCGGTGGTCGGCCTGGCGAAGGTCGAGTCGCCCTCCATCGAGGCGGCCGTACGCGCGGCGAGCCTGCCGCAGTCCGCGGTGGGCGTCGTGATCGCGCTGCTGGTGTTGCTGCCGGAGACCCTCGCCGCCGTACGCGCGGCCCGGCAGGCACGGGTGCAGGTGAGCCTCAACCTCGCCTACGGCTCGGCGATGGCCAGCATCGGGCTCACGATCCCGACCATCGCCGCCGCGTCACTGTGGGTGGAAGGGCCGCTGCTGCTCGGGCTCGGCCCGACGCACATCGTGCTGCTCGCGCTGACGGTCGTCGTGGCGACCCTGACCGTGGTGCCCGGCCGGGCCACACTCCTGCAGGCGGGCGTGCACCTCACCTTGCTCGCCGTGTTTCTGCTCCTGGCCGTGAGCCCGTGAGCCCGTGAGCTCCGGGCTCCGGGCTCCGGAAAACCCGATGCGCGACGATCGACGGGCGACCTAGGGTGCGAAGGGTGAACCGGCGACATTGACGCTCACCCGAAGGGGCCCTCGCGGCCCGCCTGTACGCGTACGCGTTCCTGGAGGACCTCGTCGTCCTCTATCCGGTGTACGCCCTGCTGTTCGCCGAGCACGGGCTCTCCCCCGCCCAGATCTCCTCGCTGTTCGTGATCTGGTCGGTCACCGGCTTCGTGCTGGAGGTCCCGTCCGGTGTGTGGGCCGACCTCGTCTCGCGGCGGCTGCTGCTCGCCGTCGCGCCCCTTCTGACGGGCGCGGGGTACGCCCTGTGGACGTTCGCCCCCTCCTACTGGTCGTTCGCGCTGGGCTTCGTGCTGTGGGGGGCCGGCGGCTCACTGCGTTCGGGCACGCTCCAGGCCCTCGTGTACGAGGAACTCGGCCGGCTGGGCGCGACCGGCCGCTTCCCGTCGCTCGCCGGGCGTGCGACCGCCCTCGGCACGACGGCGGTGATGGCCGCGACCGCGCTGGCGGGGCCCGTGCTCGCCGTCGGAGGCATGCGCGCGGCGGGCGTGGCCAGCGTGCTCGTGACGCTGCTCGGAGCCGCCGTGGGGCTGTCGTTCCCCGAGTCGCGCGGCGACCGAGACCGGTCGGAGGACGACGACGGATACTTCGCCGTCCTGCGCGACGGCCTGGCCCAGGTGCGCGGGGGCCGCGCGGTCCGCCGCGCGATCGTGATCCTGTCGGCTATGGCGATCGCGGGGGCGATGGACGAGTACGTCCCCCTGCTCGCGGAGGCGACCGGGGTGTCCACCGAGCGGGTTCCCCTGCTCGTCCTGCTGGTGAGCGCGGGCGGCGTGGCCGGCGGGTGGTTCGCCGGGCGGGGGCGGGGCGTCCTCGCGCCGGCGCTGGTGACGGCCGCCGTCTGCCTGGCGGCCGGCGCGGTCGGAGCGTCCGCGGGCCGACCGGAGGCGCTCACACTGGTGGCCGTGGCCTTCGGCCTGTTCCAGTGGGCGACCGTGGTGCTGGAGGCGAGGCTTCAGGAGGCGATCTCGGACGGCGCGCGGGCCACGGTCACGTCGATGGCCGGGATCGGCACCGAGGTCGTCGCACTGGCGGTCTACGGCGGTTACGCGGCCGGGTCGGTGTGGGCCGGCCCCGGACCGCTGTTCGCCGTCGCGGCGGCGCCGTACCTGCTGATCGCCCTCGCCGTACGCCGGAAGCGGCCGTGACCGGGGTGAGAGGCCGGAACCCCTCGCCCCGGTCACACGGTCGTCAGCCGCGGGTCCACTTCTGGTTGGCCGCGCCGGTGCAGTCCCACAACTGGAGGCGCGCGCCGTTGGCCGGGTTCACGTCCACGATGTCCACGCAGCGGTTCGCCGGGATGTTGACCAGGTCGCCTGCGGCGGTGAGCGTGAAGCGCTGGGCGCCGGTGCCGTTGCACGTGTAGAGCTGGATCGGCGTGCCGTTGGCGGTGCCGGCCGCCGCGGCGTCCATGCACTTGCCCATCGCGCGGATCGTGCCGTCGCCGTTGACCGTCCACTGCTGGGCCGCGGTGCCGTTGCAGTCGTACATCTGGAGGCGGGCGCCGTCGACGGGGTTGGCGGCCGGGATGTCGACGCAGCGGCCGTTCAGGCCGGACTTCAGCGCGCCGCCTGTCCCGCCTCCCCCGTCGCTGGTCCAGGCGGACACGCGGACCCAGTCGATCAGCATGGTCTGCGGGAACGACGTGGTGGAGTCGGGGCTGCCCGGCCAGTTGCCGCCGACCGCGACGTTGAAGATCATGAAGAACGGGTGGTCGAACACCCACCGGTTGCCGCGGATGTCGGCCGGCGTGACGCGGAAGTACTCCGAGCCGTCCAGATACCAGACGATGAGGTTCGGCGACCAGTCCACCCGGTAGGTGTGGAAGGCGTCGCCGAGCGGCGCGCCGATCGTACGGCTGCCGCCGACACCGCTGCCGCCGGAGTAACCGGGGCCGTGCACGGTGCCGTAGACGGTGTTGGGCGCCTTGCCGACGTTCTCCATGATGTCGATCTCGCCGGTGTTCGGCCAGTCGCCGCCGCCGAGCATCCAGAACGCCGGCCAGATGCCCTGCCCCTTGGGGATCTTGATGCTCGCCTCGAAGCGGCCGTACGCCTGGCTGAACCTGTCGGCGGTCAGGACGCGGCCAGAGGTGTACTGACAGGTGCCGTAGTGGCACTGGTAGTTGGACGGGTTCTCCCTGCGCGCGGTGATCGCCAGGTGTCCCTGCCCGTCGTGGTACACGTTGCGGGTGGAGTTCGTGTAGTACTGCGACTCGTTGTTGCCCCATCCGCCGCCGCCGGTGTCGAACTTCCACTTCCCGCCGTCGATCGGCGTTCCCGCCGCGGCGTTGAACTCGTCCGACCAGGTGACTGGGCCGATGGCGGCCTCGGCCCTGTGGGCGGCGGGGCCGGTGGCGAGGCCGCAGGAGATGCCGACGACCATGGCCGCGGCCATGATGAGGAGCCGGGGTCCGCGCATGGAGATCTCCGGGTTCGTCGAGGGGGGACGCGGGCGGGATCACGGCCCGCGCCGCCCGCCATTCCGGGGGCGCGGGGGCCGGGGTCCAGCGCACGCTCTCGACTTGATTCAAGCCCTTACGCGCGACTTGTCAATAGGATTGTTTCCTTTTGACTAATGGTGTCATCCCAGTCCGGGCGTGGTCCGGTGCGGCCGTACGCCGGACCGGCGCACGGGAAGGCGGTAGGTCTCGCCGCGCATCAGGTAGTGGACCATGTGCGACAGCCCGGCGCTGCGCACCTGCTGCCGGAAGTCCCCGAGCGGCGAGGCGAACGCCGTGTAGTCGTCGTAGTGGACAGGCAGGGCCGACTCCGGCTGCATGAGCCTGAGCCACTCCACCCCCTGCGCGCCGTCCATGGTCACCGTGCGGCCGAGGATCCGGGTGCCGCCGAGATGGACGATGCCGACGTCGATGTCGGGGAAGCGGCGGGGAATCTCCGACAGGCAGTCGTCCATGATCGTGTCACCGCTGATGTGCAGGCGCAGGTCCACCTCGCCCGCGTGGGCGAAGTCGAGCACGCTCCCCATCACCGGCGGCATCAGCGAGTCCATCGAACCCGGCCCGTGCCGGCCGGGCGTCGCCGTCACCGTGAGCGAGCCGTCTCTGTGGTGCGCGTGGTGGTACTCCCACGGCTCCAGCCCGACGGCGTGGCCGAACCCCTGGCGGCGCAGCCGGGCCGCCGCGTGCCGGGTGGTGACGATCGGCAGGTCCTTGTCGAGGTTGTCCCTCGCGATCCTGTCCCAGTGGTCGCCGTGCAGGTGCGACAGCACGACCAGGTCCAGCGGCGGAAGCTCCGTGACGTCCATCGCCGGTTCCGTACGGCGGCGGGTGCTCAGCCCCCAGCCCAGATGGGCCCGCTGGCCCTGGTGCAGGAAGTTCGGATCCGTCAGCAGGGTGAACCCGTGAGAACGGATGATCATGGTGGCGTTCCCCACGAAAAACACGGTCGCGTCCGCCGGTCCGGGCATGACGCCTCCCCTCTCCGAGACTTTCAGGCTACGTAAACCACCACAAATCACCCGATAGTGGGGCCCGGGTTATCGAGAGACCGGGGTTATCGAGAGGGCGCGGTCAGCGAAAGGGTGCGGTCAGTGAGAGGGCGCGAACGAGAACCCGAGCTGGGAGTAGAGCTCCAGCAGGTCGAAATACTCCCGGTGGGCGACCACGAGACCGTCCTTCGCCTGGCACGCCCCGCACCCGCGGACGGTGATCCGCCTGCCGCTTGCGCTCGCGACGTCACCGCCGGGCAGCGGGAAGCGTCCCGTCTGCGTGCCGGTCATCGTCCACTCGCTGAAGCCCGGATCGACGGATTCCGCCCTGTTCCAGACCGTCATGGCCAGGTCGGTGAAGCCGGTGAACAGGATCTCCCAGTATCGGGTGATCTGCTCGCGCCCTCCGCAGCTCCACAGCGGCGTGGACATGACGGCGTGGCGGTCGTAGCAGGCCGACAGCCGTTCCAGGTCATGAGCGTTCACCGCGCTCAGCACACGGTCCGCCAGCTGTCGGCCGTCAGGCATACGGATCACCCCCAGGGCGTACACCAACGGTAGCGCCGCGTCGGCAAAGGACGTCAGAGGGAGGCGCAACACCCGCACCGCCCGCCGCCGTCTTCTGGCTGCCGGACAGCCTCTAGCCGAGGAAGGCCAGCACCTCGCGGACGAAGGCGCCGGGGGCGTTCTCGTGCACCAGGTGCCCGGCCGGGATCGTGACGAGCGTCGCGCCGGGGACGCGGCGGGCCATCTCGGCGACCCGGTCCTGGGGGATGTGACTGTCCGGCCCGCCGCCGATCACGAGTGTGCGCGCGGTGATCTGGCCCAGCCGTCCCAGCCACGCCGGGCCGGGCCGGTCGATCTCGGGCCTGACCGCCTCCACCATGGCCCAGTCGAACGTCAGCGGCTCCTCCGGCCGTACGAGCGGAGGCGGGACGCGCGGCACGGGGAGCGGGACGTCCTCCAGGATCAGCGTCCGCACCCGGTCCGGCCGCTCGGCGGCGAGCAGGTAGGCCACGATGCCGCCCATCGAGTGCCCGATCACATCCACCGTGCCGAGCGACAGCGCGTCGAGGAAGGCGAGGACGTCGTCGCGCATGAGTTCCAGGCCGTAGTCCCCCGGCCGGTCGCTGGCGCCGTGGCCGCGCAGGTCGAGGGCGTACACGTGCCGATGGGCGGCCAGCACCGGCGCGACGTCCGCCCAGCCGGCCATGCCCCCGCCCAGCCCGTGCAGCAGGACCAGCGGCACGCCGCCGTCCGGCCCGTCCGGCCCGTACGTCCGGTACGCGATGCGGACGCCGTTCGCCTGGACCATCGCATGATCCGTCACATGGCGACGATATCCACCCGAAAACCCCTGGGGGAGCGACACGCGCTCCAAGTAGCATGACGCCGAAAACGGGATCACCGTTGATCACGGATCCGGCCGATCCCGCACGCCGGGTGGCCGGGAGGCTGCTCGTACGCGGGAGGTCAGGTGTCCGCACTGCGGCGCGAGTTCTGGGCGCCGGTCGCGCTCTCCTATGTCGCCTTCGTCCTGGTCGGGTTGAGCGCCGGCGTGGGCGGGGTGCTGCTGCCCGCGCAGATCGACGACTACGGCCTCGACAAGGCCACGATCGGCACCCAGTTCTTCGCCTTCTCCGCCGGGTTCATGCTGGCAGGATCGACCGCCGGTCCCCTGATCCACCGCTTCGGGATCCGGACCTCGCTCGTCATCGGCGGCGGCACGTTCATGCTGGCCGCCCTCTTCACGGCCGTACGCCCGCCGTTCCTCGCCTTCCTGGCCGCCCAGGTCGTGGTCGGGTACGGCACGGGCGTCCTCGAGTCGGTGCTGAACGCCTACCTGACCGACCTGCCGGGAGCGACGACGCTGCTCAACCGCCTGCACGCGTTCTTCGGCGTCGGCGCGCTGCTCGGGCCGCTCCTGGCCACCGGGATCCTGACCTTCCTGCCCTGGACGGCCGTGTGGCTGGTCCTGGCCGTGGTCTGCCTGCCGCTGCTGATCGGCTTCCGGCTGACCCTGCCCGCCCGCGAGGCCCCGCCGCCGGTGCCCGCGGGGGAACACGCGGACGCGGGCGGCGGACTGCTCGCCACCGCGTCGCGGCAGCCCGCCGTCCTGCTGGGTGCCGTCTTCCTCGCCGTGTACGTCGGCCTGGAGCTGAGCGTCGGCAACTGGGGGTTCACGTTCCTCGTGGACGACCGGGGCCAGAGCGGCCTGCTGGCCGGCTACACGATCTCCGGCTACTGGCTCGGCCTCGCACTCGGGCGCTTCCTCATCAGCCCGGTGGCGACGAGGTTCGGCATGACCGCGACCGGCATGACCTTCCTCTGCCTGGCCGGCATCACGATCAGCACCACAATGGCCTGGCTCGCGCCGGGCGCCGCGATGGCCAGCGTGAGCCTCGTGCTGCTCGGCTTCTGGCTCGGCCCGGTCTTCCCCACCACGATGGCCGTGGCGCCGCGCCTCACCGTGGCCCGGCTGGTGCCCACCGCCATCGGGTTGATCAACGGGGTGTCCGTGGTCGGCGGCGCGGTCTTCCCCTGGCTGGCGGGGGCGATCGCGCAGGGGATCGGCGCCTGGACGCTGCCGCCCTTCGCCCTGGCGCTGGCCCTGCTGCAACTGGTCGTCTGGTGGCTGGTGACCACCCGCATGGCCCCGGCCCCCGCGCCGATGGTGAAGGGAGCACCATCGCCGAACCAGTCGCCGAACCAGTCGCCGAACCAAGGGGCGATATAGGGTCGTCCGGGTGACGGTAAACGACACCCGGGGGAATCGGATGGACCGGCAGCTCACCTTGATGGCCGTGCACGCCCACCCCGACGACGAAGTGATCGGCACCGGCGGAATCCTCGCGAAACTCACCGCCGAGGGTGTCCGTACGGTCCTCGTGACGTGCACCAACGGCGAGCAGGGGGACGGCCCCGGCGGGGTGAAGCCGGGCCAGCCCGGCCACGACGACGCCGCCGTCGCCGAGCGGCGGCTGGCCGAGCTGAGCGAGTCGGTCGCCCACCTCGGCATCTCCCACCTGGAGCTGCTCGGCTACCGCGACTCCGGCATGGACGGCTGGGAGGGCAACGGCAACCCCGACGCGTTCGCCAACGTCCCGGTCGAGACGGCCGCGGCCAGGCTCGCCGAGCTGATGGAGCGCTACCGCCCCCAGGTGGTCGTCACGTACGACGAGATCGGCAACTACGGGCACCCCGACCACATCCAGGCCCACCGCATCGCGGTCGCGGCGTCCGAGATGACCGGCATCCCGGACAAGCTCTACTACCTGGCGGTGCCGCGGGAGCGGATCCAGGAGATGTTCGAGTTCATGCGGTCCAGCGGCATGGCCCCGGAGGACTTCGAGATCCCCGACGACTTCGGCACCCCCGAGGAGCTCGTCACGAGCGTCGTCGACGTGTCGCCGTACGTGGACCAGAAGGTGAAGGCCCTGCGGGCGCACGCGAGCCAGGCCGACACCATCATCCTGCTGAAGATGCCCCCGGAGGCTCAGCACCGGGCCTTCTCGCACGAGTTCTTCGTCAGGAAGTTCAGCCGGGTGGACGCGCCCGCCCGCGAGGACGACCTGTTCGCCGGCCTCCGCGACTGAGCGGTGCGGCTCGGGACGCCTCGCGGGTGAGCGCGACGCCGGGGAGTCACCTCACGGCGACAGCTCTTTCACCAGCCAGCCGGTGACGAGGTCCCGCACCTCGGCGTCGATCGGCTCGCGCACCTCGGTCTTGTACGCGCGCACCGACGGGGTCCCCGGCTGCCTGCGCAGGATGTGGCTGAGGTCGGGGATCCGACGGGTCTCGATCGGCCCCTGCACCAGTTCCGCCATGCGGGCGAGGTCAGCGGGGTCGACCTGGAGGTCCTTCTCCCCCGTGACGGCCAGCACCGGCGCCTTGATCATGGCGAGGTCGGCCGCCGGGTCGTAGTCGAGGAACTCGCGGGTCCACCGGGCGTTCACCCGGACTCCGCCGATCCGGGCGGCGTCGGTCGTCGTACGGCGGATGCGCTCATGGTTCTTGGCGACCTTGGCGACCAGGTCGGTGCGGGTGAGACGCAGCACCGCGCGGACGAACGCCGGCATGGTCGGCGCGAGACGCGCGGCCTGCCACAGCAGCGTCTCGGCGCCGATCTTGGCGGCGCCCGACAACAGCACGACCGCCGCCACCGCGGGGTCGTGGGCGGCGAGGTTCGTCGCGATCAGCGCGCCCTCGCTGTGCCCGGTCAGCGCCACGCGGCCGGAGTCGATCTCCGGGCGTTCGCGCAGCGCGGCCAGCGCGGCTCCCGCGTCGTCCATGTTGTCGCGGAACCCGGCCTTGAGGAAGGCGCCGGTGCTGGCCCCCACCCCGCGCTTGTCGTAGCGGAGCGACGCGATCCCGGCGGCGGCGAGCGCCTCCGCCAGTTGGCGGGTCACCCCGAGGGGGAGCCTGCGGTGGTCGGAGTCGCGGTTCACCGGTCCCGAGCCCGGGACCAGCAGCGTCGCCGGGAACGGCCCGTCGCCCGCGGGCAGGGTCAGCGTGCCGGTGAGCCGCTCGCCGGCCGAGGTGAAGGTGATGTCGATGTCACGCATGTCGATGGCCCCTTCTCACGAACCCTCGAGAGCGGCGACCACGGCGCCGGGGTCGTCCACACCCAGCAGCAGCGAGTCGTAGCCGCGCCCTTCGAGGTGGATCCGCACCGCCGGCTGACCGCTGCGCACGTCGACGAACTCCATGCTCCTCCACGTGTGCCAGGTGCCGAGCTTGCGGAAGCGGGGCACGCCGAGGCCGGTGCGCAGGCCGCGCACAGCGCGGAGCGCGTCGTCCACGACCTCCGCGGAGCGCACGGCGGACCGCGGGACACGCAGATCGGCGCGCAGGGCTCCGACCTTCTCAAGGGGGGAGAGGCGGACTTCGATGGCGTCGGGGGTGATGGTCACGGTGCTCATGGCGTTCCTCGCAGTTCGTGCTGTACGAGTATGATTATTCTCGATTATGAGAATGATGTCAAATGTGAGAACGTCAGATCATGACGACGGCAGAACTGCTGCTGCACCCCATCCGGCTGCGCATCGTCCAGGCACTCCTGGGCGAGCGCACGCTGACGACGGCCGACCTCCGCGCGGTGCTCCCCGACGTTCCGCCCGCGACGCTCTACAGGCAGATCGCGGCGCTGGTCGAGGGCGAGGTCCTGGAGGTCGCGGCCGAACGCAAGGTGCGGGGCACCTTCGAGCGGACCTACCGGCTGCGCGCGGAGAACGCGAACGTCGGCGCCGAGGACGCGTCCGGGCTGAGCGCGGACCAGCACCGTCAGGCGTTCCTGACGTTCGTCGCGTCGCTGCTGGCCGACTTCGACCGCTATCTCGACCGGGACGACGTCGACCTCGGCCGCGACGGCGTGGGCTTCCGGCAGGTGGCCATGCACCTCAGCGACGAGGAGTTCCAGGACTTCCTCAATGACATGAGGCAGGTGCTACTCCCCCGGCTCGCCAACCAGCCTGGGCCGGGGCGCACCCGGCGCATCCTGTCCACCATCGTCATGCCGAGCCGTTGACGCGCTTCGGCCGCTGATCGGCAGACCGGTTCGCACGGCCGGTCACCGACGTAGAGGTCCCACTCGGCCTGGGGAGATCACGCCTGCCCGGTCATGGCGCACGCCCGCCGGGGTCGGCGCCGGGGATGCCTCCCCACCGGTCTAGTCGGAGATCGTGATGCGCAGGCGGCGGAAGCCGCGTCCCTTGCTCTCGATCTTGGCGACCTTGATCCTGCCGATCTGCTTGGTGGAGGCGACGTGCGTGCCCCCGTCGGCCTGGGTGTCCAGCCCAACGATGTCCACGATCCGCACCTCGGGGATGTGCTCGGGCACGAGGTTCGTCGCGGTGCGGATGATGTCGGGGATCGCGAAGGCCTCCTCGCGGGGCAGCACCCGTACGTCGATCCGGCGGTCGGCGGCGATCTCGGCGTTGCAGGCGTCCTCGACCGCCTCCTTGAAGCCGGGCGGCACCTCGGGGAGGTTGAAGTCCATCCGCGCGGTCATCTGCTCCATGTTGCCGCCCGTGACCAGGGCCCCGTAGTCGCGGAACACCACACCGCACAGGACGTGCAGGCCGGAGTGGGTGCGCATCAACTCCGTGCGCCGCTCGTCGGCGACCGCGGCCCGTACGACCGTGCCGGCGGGCGGGATCGGGTCGTCGGGCGCCGGGACGAGGTAGAGGTCGTCGCCCTTGCGCACGCCTTCGATGCGGGTCTCGACGCCCTGCCACAGCAGCACGCCCCGGTCCGGCGGCTGTCCGCCGCCGCCCGGGTAGAAGGCCGAGCGGTCCAGGACGATGCCGTCCGGCGTGGCCTCCAGCACGACCGCCTCGAAGGATCGCAGGTCCTGGTCGGTCAGCTCCAGCCGCGTCGTCCGCCCGTGCAGATCGAACGTCATCCCACCGAGTCTAACCAGCGTCGTCGGCCCGAAAAGCCGGAAGAACCGCTGGGCCGCGTCGGCGTCACCGATCACCCGCAGGTCACCGGCGTTCGAGGGCCCACCCGTCGTCGGTCAGTTCGTACGCGCGGGCGCTGACCGGCGGCCCGAGCTCCACCCGGCGGACAACGCCGTCGTGCTCCAGTTCGCGCAGGCGCTGGTTGAGCACGTTCTGACCGGCGTGGGGAAGGGCCCGACCGAGCCGCCGTACGTGGCGGTTTCAGGCGGGCGAGTGCTCCCTGATGTACCGGATCAGGCCGACGACGTCGTCGGGGACGAGCCGGCCGATCGCTCCGCTGGAGTAGACGCCGACGACGACCCGGCCGTCGGGGTCGAGCACGAAGCCGGTCGACTGGACATACCTGGGGTCGTCGTTGACGAAGGCGCCGGTCACGCGGGCCAGCAGGTCAGGGTCGGCGCTGTGGCCGACCGGGAAGTCCAGCCGGAGCGTGCCGGCCAGTTCCCGCGTCGTGGCCTCGTCGTCCACCGACAGGGCCACCACCTTGGCGTCCACAGCCGCGAGGGTGTCCAGCGACCGCTGGAATGCCCGCAACTGCGCCTTGCAGTACGGGCACCACGAACCTCGGTAGAAGAGGACGACGCCGAAGTGCCCGGCCAGCGCGTCGGGCAGGCGCAGAGTCTCCCCGCCAGGCAGGGCTACGGCCAGGTCGGGGAACCGGTCACCGGGGTGGAGCAGTGTCATGTCGATGTTCCTGTCGTCTCGGGAAATCGCGTTGTCACTGTCTTCGCGTCGCCACCGGCCGAGGTCTTACCTCCCGAGAGCGGTCAATACCATCGGACACATGGCGGCGTCGGATCGCGGCATCGGGGAGAACCAGGCCACCCTCGCCTCGGCCGACGCGGAGTCGGCCGAGTGGCTGCGTACGCTCGGCGGCTCAGGAGCGGAGCGGGAGGCGGCCGTGGAACGGCTGCACGCGATCCTGCTGCGCGTGGCGGGCAACGAGGTGCGCAGGCGCGCTCCACGGCTGCGTCTGTCCGGACCCGAACTGGACGACGTGGCTCACCAGGCCGCGGCCGACGCCCTGCTTGCCGTGATCGCGAAGCTCGGCCAGTTCCGCGGGGAGAGCCGGTTCACCACCTGGGTCTACAAGTTCGCCGTGCTGGAGGTGTCGGCCAAGCTCGGGCGCCACTTCTGGCGCGATCCGGGAGTACCGCTGGAGGGCGAGGACTGGGAGCGCCTGCCCGGCCGGTTGGGGTTCGACCCAGCCGAACGCTCCGAGTGGCACGACCTGCTCGCCGCGCTGCGCCGGGCCGTGGACGAGGAGCTCACCGAACGGCAGCGCCAGATCTTCGTCGCGATCGTGCTCAAGGGCGTCCCGGCGGACGCCGTGGCCGTCGAGCTGGGCACGAACCGCAACGCCGTTTACAAGACGATGTTCGACGCCAGGCGGAAGCTGCGCGCCGCGCTCGTCGCCGGAGGTTATCTGGACATCGGCATCCGAGGACGGTCATGAACGGCTGGGACGAACTCGACCGGTTCCTGCGCACCGACCCGCGCGACGTGGGCTGCGATAAGGCGATGGAACTGCTCCACGTGTACGTCGAACTCGTGGCGCGGCACCCGGACGCGGCACGGGAGCGATATCCGGGTATCGCCGTCCACCTGCGCGCCTGCGGTCCCTGCAACGAGGATTTCGAGGGCCTGCTGGCCGCGGTGGCCGACTCGATCTAGCGCAACGCGTGGAGGCAGAGGTCGACAACGGCGTCGGCGTACGCCGCGTCCAGGGGCTGTCCCGACACCAGCAGGCGATAGTGCAGCGGCGCGAAGACGAGGTCGAGAGCCGTGTCCGGATCGACGTCGGCGCGGACGGCCCCGGCCCGCTGCGCCTCGCGCAGCGCCTGCCGCACGGGTGCCCGCCGGGGCTCGAACCACTGCTCCGCCATGGCACGGGCCAGGTCGGGGTCGGTCTGCGCGGCGCCGATCAGTTCGCGTAGCCGGCTTCCCCCGGCCCCGTCCACGTACAGGGTGAGGAATCCGTGCGCGTAGGCGCGCAGGATGGCGGCGAAGCCGCCGTCGGCGGGGAAGGGGCCGATGCTCACCTTGTCGAGGAACGCCTCGAAGACGACCGCCCCCTTGGAGGGCCACCACCGGTACAGCGTCTGCCGCCCCACACCCGCCCTGGCGGCGATGCCGCCCATGGTGACCGACTGGTAGCCGTTCTCCACGAACAGCGCGTACGCGGCGTCGAGGATCGCCCGCCAGGACTCCTGGCTGCGGCGGGCGGGATCGGCGGGCACGGGCTCACTGTAGCCGAGGAAGAGACGAGACATCTCGTCTCGTGTACGGTTGACGCGAGACGAGGCATCTCGTCTCGCGTATGAGACTCGTGAAGGAGGAACGCGCTGTGAACGGAAACCCCGCCACCACCGTCGGACGCGGCTTCACCGTGGAACGCCGCGACCGATGGTCTATGTGTACGCCCGACGGGACTCCGTTCCTGTCCATCGGGGTCGTCCATGCGGACGACACCAACCTGCGATATTCGCACAACATCGGGATCTACCGGACGCGGTACGGAGGATCACGCCGGTGCTGGCTGCGTGAGGGACTGGTGCCCGAGATGAGGTCGTGGGGGTTCAACACGATCGGCTGGACCTCGGAATACGTCAGCGGCGCCGGCCTCGCCACAGAGGGCGGCGCCGTCGACCTCGGACACTCGGACGGCCTGCCGCCCGACGAGCTCGCCGGGGCGGGCCTGCCGTACACGCTGTCGCTGCGGGTGGCCGAGATCGAGCTGTGGAACGGGTCGCCGGCCTACCGCGATCCCCGTGCGCCGGCCTTCGCGGAGTGGTGCGACCACCTGGCCAGGACGCTGTGCCGCCCGGACGACCCGAACCTGCTCGGCTACTTCCTCGTCGACGTGCCCTGCTGGGGCCCGCACCCCGCGGGCGGCGGCTACCCGGCCGACGAGCTGCCCGCGATCGCGGAGGCCTACTATCGCGTCGCCACCGAGGCGATCCGGCGTCACGACCCCCACCACCTGATCCTCGGCGACCGTTACGGCACCCGGGCCGGGGTGCCCGAGCCGGTGCTCGACGCCATGGCGCCGTACGTCGACGTGCTGTCGGTGCAGGCGTTCCCCCCTCCCGGGCCCGGCCACCTCGACGCGGCGCTCGACCGCATCGGCCGGTGGCACGAACGCACCACCCGGCCCGTCCTGATCGCCGACACGGGCAACTGGTGCCCGACGACGATGAGCCCGGGCCGTACGGGCTCCTGCCGCGACCAGCGGGAACGCGGAGCGGGTTACACGGCGGCGGCCGAGGCGTTCGCCGCCCGCCCGTGGTGCCTGGGCTGGCACTGGTGCAGCTGGATCGAGAACCCCCACCGCGGATTCGGGCTGAAGGACCCGTGGGACGAGCCCTACCGCGACCTCGTCGACGCGGTGACCGAGACCAACCACCGGCTGAGCGGGCGTCTATCCACGCCGGCGCCCGGCCCGCAGCCGTACGGCGATCGTGGCGAACGCCGTCACGAGCGCGATCAGGCCCAGGACGACGAGCAGGTTGCGCCCGTAGTCCAGCGGCAGGAGTGAAGGATTGTCGGCCCGGCGACCGAAACCGGTGACCATCGGCAGGGCGAGGAAGGACAGCACGGCCGCGACGATCAGCCCGGCCCGCACCGGTGCCGGCTCGCGCAGCCGCCCGACGGCCACGCCGGTGAGCAGGACGAACGGCACGAGCACCCCGTCGTGCGCCACGACCAGACCGCCGAACCACAGGGCCCAGCCGAGCGGGTCGGTGAGGCGGGCGTCCACGACCAGGCCGGCGAGCCCGGTGACGACGAGGCCGCCGCCGATTCCGTACCCCAGCAGGCGCGGTGCGTTCACGCCGTTCTTCACGCGGCCACCACCTTCGACACCCATTTGGTCTGCAGCGCGCCCGGCCGGTTCGGCGCGATCAGCCGTACGGGGAAACCGTGGTCGGGCGCGAGCGGCTCGCCGCCGACCCGCAGCGCCAGCAGCGTGAGCGGGTCGCCCCAGTGCGGTGCCCGCACCTCGCTCGACCGGTATCCCCCGCCCCTTTCCAGCGACTCGACGGTGAGGACGGCGTCCGGTGCGACACCGGCCATGGCCGCGAGATCGCGCAGCCGGACCCCCGACCACTCGGCCTCCGCGCTCCAGCCCTCCACGCAGGCGATCGGCAGCCGGACGGTGTGCTGCGGGAGCCGCAGCAGGTCGGCGTACGTCAGGGACAGCGGCGTGCCGACCGCGCCGGTCACGGTTAGCCGATACCCCGGATCGTGGATCATCGCGGTCACTCCCGCCGCCGCGGCGGACCTGTTGACCGGGAGGCCCTGCGGGCCGACGCGGGGGTCGCGGGGCGCCAGCAGGGCGAGCCCGGACAGCGGCGCGTACGTCTCGCCCACCGTGAACAGGACGGTGAGGCCCGACGCGGCGGCCACGGTGCCGAGGAAACGCCGCCGCGCCGTCACCGTCTCCCGCGGCTCGACCTCTTCCCGCGTCCACAACCACCTGCGCACCTTCGCCCATTCGTTCACGACGTGAATGACCAGGGCCCCGTAGAGGAGGTACGCCGTCCAGTAATGCGCGGCCGGGAAGGAGAACGGCCACAGGTAAACGTACGAGACATTGAGCAGACCGGTTATCAGCTGGAACAGCGAAGCGCCGACGAGAACGAGCACGAGCGCGCGTTCCACGGCGTGGGAGAACGACCGGAAAGGCGGCCACTGCCAAAGCTTCGGATAAACGGTCCAGAGTTTCGCGAAAAGCAGCGGAATCGTCGCCAGCCCGCCGATCACGTGGATGCCCTGCGTGACCCGGTAGAGCCCGACCGGCCGGGACGGCCATGCCAGGCGGCCTGGCGGATGCTGCGTGAAGTGGCTGAACAGACCGGTGACGAAGGCGGCGGTGAAACTGATCCCGAGCCACAGACCGAGCCGGGCGGCCACCCGCTCGGAGTGCAGCGCGCTGCCGAAACGGCCGGGCACACCCCGCGCCAGCGTTTCGATCCGTTCCCTCATCACAGAACCACGGGCCATCGTCCGGCCTCTTTCTCCCGGAACAGCGGTGAATGGCGATCCGCGCCGGAAAGGAAATTCGGAAGCACAGTCGCGACCGTACCGGCGCCAAGGCCCGCGAATGCTTACGGACCGGTGACGAGCAGCCGGGGGCGGCCGGCGCGGAGCAGGACGGCCACGAGGTCTCTCACCCGGCCGCCGGCGGACGCTCGCGGGGCGAGGAGCGTGACCCCGGAGGGCGAGGGCCGTACGAAACGTTCACCGTGACACCTGCGGGAACCCGAAATTTTTCGGAACAACTGTGGCCTGTGTCGCGGCAGGAGAGATGTTGACACTCGTGTGCCGCGCCTTGTCTGCCGCGCCTCCCGTGAAGTAACTGGTGATCGTGGCTCTTGACGTACCACGGGCATGTTCCTAGGGTCTGCATTACTTTCGTAACACCACCGAAACTTTTCGGGCGTCACCGTCGTTCGAAGATGGAGTCACCGTGGTCAACCGAAGCCGGCGCCCACGCCGGGCACGTCTTCTCGCGATCCCGCTGGCCGCGATAGGTCTGGTGCTGGGCATGGCGTTTCCGGCCCAGGCGGACAACCCGACTCCCACTGTCGTCGACTCCACCCGCGCCGGCGGGATGTCGGTCGGCTTCACCTTCGATGACGGCCCGAACCCTCCCGACACGCTGCGCCTGCTGGGGGCGCTGCGCGAGCACCACGTGAAGGCGGTCTTCTGCCTCTGGGGTGACCACGTGCGGCAGCACCCGGAGGTCGTCCGGCGGATCGCCGCCGACGGGCACACGCTCTGCAACCACGGCATGCACCACGACGACATGGCGAACTGGCCGGCGGAGCGGATCCGCGCCGACCTGATGGAGACGAGCGCGGCGATCCGCGCGGCGGTGCCGGGAGCACGCATCCCGTACTTCCGGGCCCCGTACGGCAGTTGGGGGCGGACGCCGGCCGTCGCAGCCGATCTCGGCATGCAGGCGCTGGGCTGGCGTCTCGCCATCGGGGACTGGGATCCGCCGGGCACCGCCGAACTCGTACGCCGTCTGCGCGAGGGAATCACGCCTGGCGCGGTGGTCCTCATGCACGACGGCGGCGGGGACCGGAGTCAGACCGTCGACGCGGTCTCCTCCGTCATCCCCGCTCTCCGGTCCGAGGGATGGCACCTGTCACTGCCGGCCCGGCGGGGCTGACCTGACCGCAGTACCCATCAACCCGCACTTTCACCCCGAGGAGTTCGTGTGCTTCGTTCCGCACTGTCCATCGGCCTCGTGAGCGCCACGGTCCTGCTGGGCGGGGTGACTCTCACCGCCTCGGCCTCGGCGGCGCCCGCACCTCCCGCCGCCGGCCCCGGCAAGCCCACCCCCTATCCGGCGGACTCGCTGCGCGCGCTCGGCGACCGGGTCGGCCTGCGCATCGGCACCGCCGTGAACATGGACGAACTCGGCACCAACGCCGAGTACACCAAGATCACGGCCGAGCAGTTCTCCAGCGTCACCGCCGAGAACGTGATGAAGTGGCAGCTCGTCGAGCCCACCCGCGGCACGTACGACTGGGCCGCGGCCGACGAGCTGGTCGCCTTCGCGAAGAAGAACAAGCAGCTGGTCCGCGGCCACACGCTGGTGTGGCACAGCCAGCTGCCCACCTGGCTCTCCTCCGACGGCTACACCACCACGCTGTCCAACAGCGAGCTGAAGGCCCTGCTCAAGAAGCACGTCCAGGACCAGGTGAAGCACTTCAAGGGCGACATCTGGCAGTGGGACGTCGTCAACGAGGCCTTCGACGACGAAGGAAAGCCCCGCGAGACCGTCTGGTACAAGGCGTGGGGCGGCCTGGGCTACATCGCCGACGCCTTCCGCTGGGCGCGCGAGGCCGACCCCAAGGCCCTGCTGTTCTACAACGACTACAACCTCGAGTTCACCGGGCCGAAGAGCAACGCGGTGTACGACTTCGTCAAGACCCTGCAGGCCCAGCGCGTGCCGATCGACGGCGTCGGCTTCCAGGGCCACCTGGCCACCCAGTACGGCTTCCCCGACCTGCAGAACAACCTGCAGCGCTTCGCCGACCTCGGCCTGAAGGTGGCCGAGACCGAGGTGGACGTCCGCACGTTCACCGAGCCCGCGCCTAACGTGAACACCCCGACCAGCCCGCTCGCGCCGTACGCGCAGGAGAGCTACTGGTCCCGCGCGCTGAAGGCCTGCCTGGCCGTGCCCGAGTGCATCTCGTTCACGCCGTGGGGCTTCGGCGACACGTACTCCTGGATTCCCGGCTGGTTCACCAACCCGCAGGAGGGTGCCGCCCTGCTGTACGACGCCGACCTGAAGCCCAAGTCGCAGTACTACGTGATCCAGCAGGACCTCGCCCTCGCCGCGGGCGCTCCGCGCCGCGCCCCCGGCGGTCCGGGCCGTCCCTGACCCACACCCCCGCACGCACGGGGCCGCATCTCTCAGGGGGCGGCCCCGTGCGTCGCGGAGCTAGAGGACGTACGGCGTCGTGCGCGCGCACATCATCACGTGTCGCCGCGGAGCTTGAGGATGTACGCCGCCGTGAGCGCCACGGCACGGTCGTCGTCATGCGACAGCTCCGCGAGCGCACGCGTCGTCGTCGGGCCCGGAATGTCCGCCAGCGCCTGGGTCACCCGCAACCGTGCGGGTGCCCCGGCGGCGCCGCGGGGGAGACGGCCGACGAGCCGGCCGGCGATCTGTTCCGCCCGATCCTCGTCACCTGCCAGCGCGCCGAGCGCGTCCGCCGCGTCGGTGTCGTTCACCCCGTCGACGATCATCTCGATGAGCGTCGGGACCCCGTCCGCCACTCCACGTGCCGCGAGCGCCAGAGCCGCGTACCTGCGGACCACGACGTCGGGGTTCGTGAGCGCGTCGCGCAGCAGCGCGGTCGCGGCGTCGTCCGGGATCTCGGCGATGGACTGGACGGCGCGTTTGCGCACCTTGGCCACGGTGGAGGCGAGCCCCTCCGCCAGCGGCGCCAACGCGCCCTCGCCCGATCGCGCCAGAGCCCAGCGGAGGGCTCCGGCGACGTTCGGGTCGGACTCGCGCAACGCCGCCTCGACCAGCGCCTCCACCGGCGTCTCTCCTGCCGACGACAGGGCCGACGACAGGGCCGCGCGCTGGCGCTTACCCGCGCTCTCCGACCCAAGAGCCTGGAGGAGCGCGACGGTCCGCAGGACGTCCTCCCAGTCGGCGGGTTCGGCCGCGCCGATCCGGCGCAGCCGCGTCAGCAGCTCCGTCTCCCGCGCGATGCGTTCCCGCGTCTCGCGGATGAGGTCCTCGACGAGCTCCGCCGGAGTGAAGGCCGGATCGTCCAGCGCGCGCCCGACCTCACGCAGCGACAGCCCCAACGACCGCAGGCTCTCGATATGGAAGATCCGCTGGATGTCCTCGCCGGAGTACTCCCGGTAGCCGGCCTCGCTACGACCCGTCGGCCGCACCAGGCCGAGCGACTCGTAATGCCTGAGCATGCGGGCGCTGACTCCGGACCGTCGTGCCACATCGCCGATCAACACCGCTCCGTCACTCCTCCCGGCCTGCCGTACCGAGGGCGACGATGCGCTTCGCCTCCTCGATCGCGAATTCGAATCCCGCGTCCGGGTCGCGCGACAACCGCTCGGTCGCGATCGCGTGCTGCCGTACGCGGGGATCGGGGTCCGTCGTCGCGGCGCGCAACACCGGCGTGATCACCTCGCCGAGCGCGATCAGCGCACGGCTGAGGCTCAACCGCGTCTCACGCTCGCCGCGCCCGAGCTGCGTCGCCAGCACCGCAGCCAGCCCAGTTTCCTCACCTTCGGGCACGAGCACGACCGCCGCCCGCCAGGCGCTCCGCGCCACCTCGTCGTCCGCGTCGGTCAGCAGCTCCCGGGTGATCGCCGGCCACGCCCCCCGATCCCCGATCTTGGACAGCGTGTGCAACGCCTGGCTCCGCGCCTGGGCGCGTTCGGAACGGAGCTCGCCGACGAGCCTCGGGACCGTCTCCGACGGCGCGTGGCGGGTGAGCGCCCAGGTGAGCATGTCGCGCACGTAGAAGTCGGGCTCGACCGCGCATCGCTCGACGAGCTTGTCGACGAAGCGCGAGTCGGGCGCCGTCCCGACCGCCATCACCGCCTGCAGCCGCACCGCGGCGCTGCCGTTCTCCAGCCCCTGGAGCGCTCGGGTCGTGTTCGTGTCCTGTTTCGGCATGGCCATCGGGACCACCTCCTCGGACACAGTGAAGGGCTTGTCACTGTGTCAAGGTCAAGCGCAGCCCCGCCAGAGCTTGCATGCCTGCTCTAT
Source organism: Microbispora sp. H11081 (assembly GCF_012999535.1). Lineage (GTDB taxonomy): Bacteria > Actinomycetota > Actinomycetes > Streptosporangiales > Streptosporangiaceae > Microbispora. Next base: position 8,519 of record NZ_JABBWV010000007.1, on the reverse strand, counting down.
CGGCCGGATTCCTCGAGCTCGGCGACATCCTTCGCGCGGCTCGGCAGGAGCACGGCGGTGACGACCACGGCCAAGGACAGCACCGCGGAGACGACGAAGGCCAGCCGCATGCCGTCGAGGTTCGCCGGCACCTCAGGGACCCCCGCGGATCGCAGAGCGTCGGCCCGCGCGCTCATCACGGTGATCACCAGCGCCGTGCCGAAGGCCGCGGCGACCTGCTGCAGGGTGTTCAGGATCGAACTGCCGTGGGAGTAGAGCTTCCGGGGAACCGCTCCGAGCCCGATGGTGAACACCGGGGTGAAGGTCGCGGCCAGGCTCACCATCAACAGCGCGTGCAGCCCCAGAAGCTGCCAGTACGGCATGGTCATGGTGACCTGGGTGAGACCGGCGAGCGCGAGCGTGATCCCGATCGCGCCGGGAATGACCAGGACCCGGCCACCGAACCGGTCGAACAGGCGGCCGACGGTCGGCCCGAGCAGCCCCATCGCGAGGCCGCCCGGCATCACGAGGAGCCCGGTCTCCAGAGCGCTGAGCTGGCGGACGTTCTGCAGGTACAACGGCAGCAGGATCATCGAGCCGAGCATCGCCATGAAGGACACCGACATGAGGATCAGCGCGATCGTGTACGCGCGGTGGCGCAGGGTCCGCAGGTCCAGCAGCGGCTCGCCGCGCTTCTGCAGAGCCACCTGGCGGACCACGAAGACGGCGATGGCGGCCAGGCCCGCTCCCACGATCGCGACGGCCACGCGACTGTCACCGCCCTCGAACCGGCTGAGCCCGTAGACCAGCCCGCCGAAACCGGCGGCGGCGGTCACGACGCTCAACCAGTCGATCGCACCGGCCTCGGTGTCGCCCACGTTCTCGAGCTGCTTGAGGCCGCGCCATGTGATCAACGCCGCGATGGGGAGCACCACGGCGAACAGCAGCCGCCAGGACCCGAAATGGAGGATCACACCGGAGACCGTCGGGCCCATCGCGGGCGCGACCGAGATGGCCAGGGAGACGTTGCCCATCACTCGGCCGCGCTGCGCCTCCGGCACCACCTGCATCAACGTGGTCATCAGCAGCGGCAACATCACTGCCGTCCCCGACGCCTGGACGACGCGTGCGCCCAGCAGCACCTCGAACGACGGCGCGACGGCGGCCAACGCCGTGCCGAACAGGAACAACCCCATCGCGGTGGCGTACGCGGCACGGGTGGACACCCGCTGCAGGAACCATCCGGTGATCGGGATCACGGCGGCCATGGTCAACATGAAGGCGGTCGAGAGCCACTGCGCGGTCTGCTCGGTGATGTGCAGCGCGTCCATCAGCCGCGGGATCGCGTTGATCATGATCGTCTCGTTGAGGATGACCACGAACGAGGCGAGCACCAGCAACCGGATCACAGGCGGGGTGCGGCCCGAGACAGGGGTCGCGGGACCGGCAGGGGAATCAAGCTGTGCGACGGACACGGCACCTCGATCAGCGTTGGCAGGGTATGAGCTGGTCATGGCTGGCGTCCCAGCCGGGGCCCCACGGGGTTCGTGGGCACGGCAAGCCTGACAGCCACCACCGACAAACTCGTCGCCCGCACTCAGAATTCCGGCAAGCGATGCGAAATGTCACCAGGTTTTCCCCGGGCCGACTCCGCCTGCGGATGTCGCGCACCTCTCATCTACCGGGGGGCCGTGTCAGGCCCGGACCGTACGAGCCGGGCGACGAAGTCGTCGACCATGGCGATCTGTACGTCCTCGGGGAAGCGCCCGGGGTCGAAGAGCGCCTGGACGACGAGTCCGTGTACGAACGCGACGGCAGCGGCGGCCAGTTGGCCGAGGTCGGCGTCTGCGGGGATCTCCCCGAGGCCGCGTGCCGTCTCGAGGTGGGGGTGGAAGCTGTCGCGCAACCTCGCGTAGCGGTCGCCCTGTTGGGAGGACAGCACGTCGTCGGCGAGGGAGAGGTCCCAGGAGCTGACCCAGATGCGGTTGCGGGCGGTGCCGGCCGGGGTGAGCGGCAGGATGTCGAGCAGCATGGCCCGCACGGTGGGCAGGCCATCGGCGGGAGGCGTCCGGCGTGGGCGTCCAGCGGTGTCCTGTTCCAGCAGGTCCAGCGCGTGCGTGACAAGGGCCCGTTTGCTCGGGAAGTAGTGCGTCAGCAGGCCGGTCGAGACGCCCATCTCCGCGGCGACGGCGCGCAGCGTCAGGCCGCCGAACCCTTTGACGGCGAGGACCTGCCACACCGCCTCGGACACGTCCTTGCGGCGGGCTTCGTGATCTCCGGGTGCGGGTGGGGGCATGCTGCTAGCCTACGTACCAAACGATTGTTACGCACGCACTTCGCCATGTGCCCGCCGACGGCCTCCGTACCGGCGGCCTCACCCCGTTTCCCTCACCGGCCTGAAACCTGGAGGGCAGAACGCCCATGTTCACTCTCGCGCTCGGAGACCACGCTCAACTCCGCCCTCTGGAACCCTGGCAGGCACCGGAGTTCCTCGCGCACATCGACCGGGCCCGCCCCCTGGTCGACCCGTGGATCCCCTGGGCGTCACTCACCACCGACCTGCCCTCGGCCACGACGACCCTCCAGCGCTACGCCGACCTCCTGGCCTCCGACAGCGGCCGGATCTACGGGATATGGCTAAACGGTGAGCTGGTCGGCGGCGTCATGTTCACCCGCTTCGACACCGCTTCGGGAGTGTGCGAGATCGGCTGCTGGCTTGAGGAGGCCGGGCAGGGTCACGGACTGGTGACCCGCGCGTGCCGGGCGCTGATCGGCTGGGCTTTCGCCGAACGCGGGATGAGCCGGGTCGAGTGGTGGGTCTCCTCGGACAACACGCGTAGCATCGCGTCCGCGCGCCGCCTGGGCATGACCCGGGACGGCGTGCTCCGGCGGCGTTATCCGTACCGCGGGCTGCGGCAGGACAGCGAGGTGTGGTCCGTCCTGGCGGAGGAGTGGCCGCCGGCAGCGGGGCCGGCCGCGTCCGGATCAGGAATCCAGGCCGAACTCGACCGACTGATGAGCCTGTTCATGAACTCGTTCACCAACACCGGCGGCAGGCGACCCGATCTGGACATCATCCGCGACCTGTTCGTGCCGGAGGGAAGGATCATCTCGAACGCCGGGGACGAACCCGTGATCATGGACGTGGACGCGTTCATCGAACCGCGCCAGAAGATGCTCACCGACGGAACGCTGACGGAGTTCTCCGAGTGGGAGGTCTCCGAGCGCACGGAGATCTTCGGATCGGTCGCTCACCGGTTCAGCGAGTACGCCAAGTCCGGTGTCCAGGACGGAGAACGCTTCGAGGGACACGGCCACAAGACCACCCAGTTCCTTCGCACCCGAGCAGGCTGGAGAATGGCCTCGATGGCCTGGGACGACGAATGAGGGCAACACCTCACATGTGGTCCAGGATCATTTGCTTGCCAGAGCCACGATTCAGCCGTTACCAACAGACGAACCCGTACGTACTCCGGAGTGACGAGCATCCGGGTCGGCTTCCCAGGCTCGCAGCCAGTGGTCGTACTCGCCTACAAGATCATTTCGTGCATATTCCGTGAGCAGCGGCCGAGAGCCGCTCAGGGTGGCGCACGGCTGGAACGATCAACGGCGTCTGAACCGAGCGAAGTCGCTGGTCAGACGCCGTTCTGGCTGGTTGAGCGGAGAGCGTGGGATTCGAACCCACGAGACCGGTCACCCGGCCTAGCGGTTTTCAAGAGCACTACGGATATCTCGCCCGGAATGGCCTTGACCTGCGGCTCAGCCTCAAGCGGAGGCTTGGCCCAGCAAGATCATCCCGCGCATATCCCGCGCTCAGGGCCGTCCAGCAGCCCTGTCCGTGTGCCGGCTGGCGGACCGCTCGCGGGACGTCCGCCCTGCTCTGGCGGTAGATACGGACTGACGGGATGCGACTACGTAAGGGGCTGTTGCTGTACGGCGCTGCTGTACAGCAACTGCCGTGAGATGCGGTGGCTGTCTCGGATCATCCAGCCCGGAAAGATAATTCTCCGGGCACCCTCTCCCCGTGTAGATAGTGGTCTGGTCACTAGTAGGCCGCGACGGCGGCAAAGTAGAGGCCGAGGCTGGTTGCCCCGGCGCTGGCGCCAGTGAGGATCGCCGGGGCGGTACCGACGCCGGAGGCGCGGGCGACCAGGTACGCGGTGATCGCGATGTTGAGCGCGATGGACACCGCCAGCAGCAGGGACAGGATCTGTGCCAGGTTCATCCGAGGGCTCCCGAGGTCATTGGTGAGCGGCCCTGTGGGTGCCAGGGTCCAGTGGATGAAGCTGAGGTTCACTGTCCAGTGGGCCGTCCAGTAAGAGTCACATCGCAGGTCGGACACATCGGGGTGAGATGGGCTGCTCGCGGGCTTAAAGTGAACGGCACGGGGAGGGCCGTTGCGGACGAGTGTCCAGAGGGCGGATTGGACACCCTGCCCGGACGTCCCTGGAGGGCAGGAGAGCGGGCGAGGGACGGAACGCGATGGCACACGCTGCGGTCGGACCGGGCCAGGAGGACTACGCGTCGCTGATCACCCAGCTGGCTGCCTTCCGCAACGACCGGCTGAACCACCAGCCCTCAGACCGCGCGCTGGCCAGGGCCGCCGGGGTGAGGCCGAGCACGATCGGCAACTGGCTGCGCGGTGAGCACTTCCCCCAGAAGATCGATTCACTCTTGGCGGTGCTGCGTGCAGTGCGGGTGCAGGCCGAAGGGGTACGGCTGGCCGGCGACCCGGCGGTGGCCGCCCTGCTGCATGAGGAGCAGTGGCGGCGTGTTCATCGGGCCGAGGCGGCCCGCCGCGCCGACGGCACGCGTACCGCGGTGCAGGCCGCGCAGGGACGGGCTGTGCTGGAACAGCTCCAGCCGGGCTGGCCGCTTTCCGAGGTGACCGACCCGTTCCGGTTCAACCTGGAGGTTCACCACGCGATCGATGCCCCGATCGCCGGTCTGCCCCAGCTTCCGGCGTACGTCCCGCGCGAGCATGATCGGGCGCTGGGCGAGGTGGTGGCGGCCGCCGCCGCGGGGACCAGCGGCATCGCGGTGCTGGTCGGCGGGTCCTCTACCGGCAAGACCCGCGCCTGTTGGGAAGCCCTCACCCTGCTGCGGGAATCCGACCAGCCGTGGCGGCTGTGGCATCCCATCGATCCCACCCGCCCCGACGCTGCCCTCGCCGAACTCCACAACATCGCGCCGTACACCGTGGTGTGGCTGAACGAGGCCCAGTTGTACCTGGCGCCGGAGAAGGTGGGTGAGCAGGTCGCCGCGGGCTTGCGCGAGCTGCTGCGCGACCGGCAGCGCCGCCCGGTACTGATTCTTGCCACCTTGTGGCCGAACCACTGGGACACCCTGAGCACCCGCAGGGACCCGGATGCACATGCCCACGCTCGGGAGCTGCTGGACGGCCACGACATCCGCGTGCCGGATGCGTTCGCCGGGGCCGCCCTGGATGCGCTGGCGGGCCTGACCGGCGAAGATCCCCGCCTGGGTGAGGCCGCCGAGCACGCCGAGGATGGTCAGATCACCCAATACCTGGCGGGGGTGCCAGTCCTGCTGGCCCGCTATGCCCAGGCCGTGCCTGCCACCGAAGCGCTGATCCACGCCGCCATGGACGCCCGCCGCCTCGGCGCCGGGCTGCACCTGCCGCTGGCGCTGCTGGCCGACGCCGCACCCGGCTACCTCACCGACACCCAGTGGCACCAAACCGGCGAGGATTGGCTGCAAGAGGTTTTGGACTACGTCACCCGGCCTTGTAAGGGTATCCCCGGCATTCTGGTCCCGGTCAAGCCCGGCGCCTCCCGCAACCAGCGGACCCGCCCAACCGCCCACCATGCCGCCACGCGGCCACGGCCGGGGCCGCTGTACCAGCTGACCGATTACCTCGACCAGCACGGCCGCCGCCACCGCGCTGACCAGATCCCCCCCCATCGACTTCTGGACCGCGACCGCTTCCCACGCCCATCCCCCCGACCTGACCGCGCTCGGCGACGCCGCCTGGGACCGCGGCCTGTATCGCGACGCCGCTCAACTCCACAAGAAGGCCACCGAGCACGGCTACACGGTGGCCGCCACCGCCCTCATCAGAAACCTGTACGCCCTGCACCCAGGCGACCACCGCCCCGCCACCTGGGTGGCCAACCACGCCGCCCTGGACAACCCCTACGCGGTGGCCAACCTGCTGGGGGCGTTACGCAAGGCCAGAGCGCACGAGCAGGCCGCCGCGCTGCTGGCCCGTGACCCCGCCGCCCACGCCACCCTGGACGACCCCAGAGCCGTGGCCTTCCTGCTGGGGGCATTGCGCAAGGCCAGAGCGCACGAGCAGGCCGCCGCGCTGGCCGACCGCGCCGCCGCCCACGCCACCCTGGACAACCCCAGAGCCGTGGCCTTCCTGCTGGGGGCATTGCGCAAGGCCAGAGCGCACGAGCAGGCCGCCGCGCTGCTGGCCCGTGACCCCGCCGCCCACGCCGCCCTGGACGACCCCGGCGCCGTGGCCTTCCTGCTGGGGGCGTTGCGCAAGGCCGGAGCGCACGAGCAGGCCGCCGCGCTGGCCGACCGCGCCGCCGCCCACGCCACCCTGGACAACCCCAGAGCCGTGGCCTTCCTGCTGGGGGCATTGCGCAAGGCCGGAGCGCACGAGCAGGCCGCCGCGCTGCTGGCCCGTGACCCCGCCGCCCACGCCGCCCTGGACGACCCCAGAGCCGTGGCCTTCCTGCTGGGGGCATTGCGCAATGCCGGAGCGCACGAGCAGGCCGCCGCGCTGCTGGCCCGTGACCCCGCCGCCCACGCCGCCCTGGACGACCCCAGAGCCGTGGCCTTCCTGCTGGGGGCATTGCGCAATGCCGAAGGGCACGAGCAGGCCGCCGCGCTGCTGGCCCGTGACCCCGCCGCCCACGCCGCCCTGGACGACCCCAGAGCCGTGGCCTTCCTGCTGGGGGCGTTGCGCAATGCCGGAGCGCACGAGCAGGCCGCCGCGCTGGCCGACCGCGCCGCCGCCCACGCCACCCTGGACAACCCCAGAGCCGTGGCCGACCTGCTGGGGGCGTTGCGCAAGGCCGGAGCGCACGAGCAGGCCGCCGCGCTGCTAGCCCAGCGGCTTCCTACCGCAGTGCGATTCGATGCGTTCCTTAAAATGGGTGATCACCAGGAACAGTTTCGGTTTGGGCGGGAACCGAATCAAAGCGCCGCTGCCGCTTGGGGGTGGGAGGACTTGGAGTAACCACAGGTCGGCGTTCGGGTGGAGCTGTGCCGTTCGAACGCTCCCCATCTCATAACCAGCTGCACGACCAACCGGTCTGAACTGTAGAGGAGTAATGCTCTGCTACGGCTACGACGTGAACCCGGAGGGCGGTAGCTTGCGCTGGTGCAACGACCACCGGCGGGTGCGCTGATCGCTGCATGTCGAACAAGGGTGGGAGCGTCGCGGGCGCCTTCGTCTACCGCTGCGGCTATGGCGTCTCAGCGCCAACGCCGCGACCTTGCGACCCCCACTCCTCTCGCACCGGCACCCTCGGCTGGTCGGCCTGAGGGTGCCGGGCGCTCGGCGAATCAACCTCCAAAGAACAGCGGAGGTTGTCCCGTAGCTCGTAGAACTTGAAGTGGCCGTCCCCGTCTCGGGCCCTACCTGGTGGTAGGTCTCGAGCAATCGCCAAATCACTCCGAGTAAGGAGACGGGGACCGTGAGCAAGACCTACCAGAACAACCGCCGACGCGCCCAGCAAGCCGCCGAAGACGTGGCCGTTCCGCATACCGTGAGCGTGGCCATGGAGCAGATCGCCGCCTCGATGAAGGACGGCCTGCTCGCGCTGGCCGTGCAGTCCGGCCTGGCCGTGATGTTCGCGATGCTGGAGGAAGACGTCACCGCGCTGTGCGGTCCCCGGGGCAAGCACAACCCCGACCGCATCGCGGTCCGGCATGGCAGCGACGCCGGGTCGGTGGTGCTGGGCGGCCGCAGGCTGCCGATCCGCCGCCCCCGCGTACGCAGCGCAGACGGCGCAGGCGAGGTCGCCATCCCGGCCTATGAACTGTTCTCCTCCACCGAGATCCTCAATGAGATGGCGCTCGGCAAGATGCTCGGCAAGCTGTCCACCCGCCGCTACCGGCTCGGGCTTGAGCCGGTCGGCGGCGCCGTCGAGCGCTCCTCCACCGGCACGTCCAAGTCGGCGATCTCACGACGGTTCGTCGCCGCCACCGAGCGCGCCCTGGCGGAGTTGATGTCGGCCGACCTGTCCGGGCTGGATCTGGCCGCGCTCATGCTGGACGGGGTGCACTTCGGCGAGCACACCTGCATCGTGGCGCTGGGGATCGGCATCGACGGCACCAAGCACCCTCTTGCGTTGGTGGAGGGCTCCACCGAGAACGCCACCCTGGCCCGAGAACTCATCGTCGGCCTGCGCGAGCGTGGCCTGAACGTCACCCGCCCGTCCTGGTCGTGCTCGACGGCTCCAAAGCGCTGCGCCGGGCGGTACTGGATGTGTTCGACCACCCGGTGATTCAGCGCTGTCAGCTCCACAAGATCAGGAATGTCCGGGACAAGCTCCCTGAGA
>NZ_JABBWV010000006.1 GCF_012999535.1 Microbispora sp. H11081 | reverse complement strand
GTCGGGCCGGCCGACGCTGCCCGGCCTGGCCAGCCCCTCCCCCCCCCCCCCCCCGGATGAGGCAGCGCCCCACCAGCCTCCGCGGTGCCGTACACGTCGTACTGCCGTTCCGGCGGGACCAGGCCGAGCCAGGTCCGCTTCACCCATTCGGGCATCGAGGCGCCGCTGTGGTAGAGCGCCTCGAAGCTGGAGAAGTCGCGGCGCGTGATGCCGGGCAGGCGCGCGATGCGCTGCATCATCGTCGGCACAAAGCCCGCGAACGTCACCCGGTGACGAGCTGGGTCTGGCCGGACGCCAGCCCCTGACGGCCCAGCACGCCGAGGTCGCCCGGCGTCCTGGCCCAGGGCAGCGGATCAATGATGATCTTCGGGCGCCCCGTGGAGCCACCCGAGCAGATCGCCTTCCCCGGGTGCGGCACCCTGTCGGCCTGCGGCGGCCCGCCTGCCGTGCCGTACATCGCCTCCCCCGCGTCGCTGCCCATCGCGATGCGCACCCCCATCGTGCGCGCCCGCGCCACCGTGTCGAGGGCGCCCTGGAGCAGCCGGTCCGCCTGCTCGCGCTCGGCCGCCGTGGGGTCGAACCTGCGGTGGTAGTCGGCGATGAAGAAGGTGGGGATCAGCCACGTGCCCCGCTCCGCCATCGCCTCCATGACCTCGTCGGCGATCCCCCAGCCGTGCTCGATGCCGTCCACTCCGGCCCGCACCGCGGTCATGGTGCCCTGGCTGCCGATCGCGTGGCTCGTCACCTTCACGCCGGCCGCGTGTGACTCCGACACGATCGCGACGACCTCGTCCTCGGTGAAGGTGGGCAGTTCCCACTGCACCTCGTCCTTGACGCTCTGGCTGCTGGTCGCGATCTTGATCACCTGGGCGCCGGAGGCGAGCACCTCGCGCCTCCTGCAGTTATGAGTAAGATAACGGCAGTCTGCTAAGCATATCGAAGTTGCGTCAAGGAGAGATCACTGAGCGGCGCGGCGGAGACCGCCCGGGCGGCCGAGCACGCATCCGTGGGCGCGGGAAACGCTGCTAGCGTTCCGGTGTGGCAGGAGGAGAAGGAATGCTCGTGACACACGCGGCCTGGGACGCCGGTCGCCTCGCGCTCTGGGCGGAGGACACGAGCCGCGCCGCCGGGCCGGGCGCCTCCCGGGCCAGGGTCCGGCCCCACCCCTTCGCCGCGCCGCAGAGCGCTCTCGCCGCCGCGCTGCCGAGCTGGGGGGACGCGGCCGCCGAGGCGGCGGCGAAGGCCGTGCCCGGCGAGGTGACGCTGCTCCTGCCGGGCTCCGCGTCCGGCCCCCTCCCCTCACCGGAGACCGGGCTGAGCGTCGCCGCCCGCCGGCCCGGGATCAGGGCGTGGCGGGTGCCCGCACTGCTGGTGGACGCGGGCCCGGCGCTGCGCCTGCTGACCACGCTCGACGAGGCGGCCCGCCCTCCCGCGGAGTCCCCTGAGCCGGGTGACCGGCCAGGCGACGTTCCCGCCGACGTCCTCGCCGGGCCCTCCGTGCGTTATCTCGCCGTCGTGGCCGGGCAGGTCCGCGACCTGGTGCGGCGCGGCCGGGTGCTGCCCCAGCTCGTCGCCGAGGACGGCGGCTACGCGGCCCGGTGGCGGCCGGTCCTGACCGGTCGCGACGCCACCTGTTTCCGGGAGCTCGCCGCCGCCATGCCACCGGTCTGCCGGGCCGTGGCCGAGGAGCGGCCCTCCGCCCACGTGCTGATCGAGGCGATGGCCACCCTGACCGACGCCGCCGTACGGCAGGCCCTGCCCGAGCGCCTGCTGGGCGGGCACCGTCCCGGGCGGCGCAGTCCCCTGGCCGACCGCTGGACGGTGGCGCTCACCGGCGACGCGGCCGCGCTGCCCGGCGTGGGCAGGGAGGAGGCCGAGACGCTGGCCCGGCCGCTCCAGGAGTGGTTCCGGTCGGCCCACCAGCTCGAAGGACCCGTCAAGGTGTCCTTCCGCCTGATCGAGCCGGAGACGGTCGAACGGGAGACGGCCGAGTCCGCCGCCCCGGCGGCAGGCGCGCGCCAGGACATCGCCGCCGAGTACGACCTGGCCCACGCGGACGCCGCCGCGGCGGCCCGGGCGGACGGCGGCACCTGGCGTCTGGAGTTCGCCCTCCAGTCCTCCGAGGACCCGAGCCTCTATCTGCCCGCTCCCCTGCTGTGGGCGGGCGAGACCATGCCCGGCCTGCCAGGACGCGCCGACGAGGCCCTGCTGACCGGGCTTGGCCGGGCCGCCCGCCTCTACCCGAAGATCGACGACGCGCTCCGGCAGTCCCGGCCCGCGCATGTCGACCTGGACGTCGAGAACGCCTTCCACTTCCTCCGCCATGCCGCGCCGCTCCTGCAGTCGGCCGGGTTCGGGGTGCGGCTGCCCGCGTGGGCCGGCCGTGCCAGGCTCGGCCTGAAGCTCACCGCCCGGTCGCGCTCCGGGCCAGGCGCCGCCGCCGGCCAGGGGTTCGGGCTGGAGCAGCTGATGGACTTCCGGGCGGAGCTGGCCGTCGGCGACGAGACGATCAGCGAGGAGGAGCTGGCGGAGCTGGCCAGGCTCAAGGTGCCGCTGGTCCGGTTACGGGGGCAGTGGGTCGAGCTGGACGCCGGCCGGCTCGACGCCGCGCTCAAGGCGGTGGAGCGCCGCGGCTCGGGCCTCACGACGGTCGGCGAGATCCTCCGCGAGGTGGTTCAGGGCGGCGACGACGACCTGCCGCTGGTCGGGGTGGACGCCGACGGCCCGCTCGGCGACCTGCTGTCGGGCGAGGCCGACCGCCGTCTCGAACCCGTCGCCACCCCCGCCGCCTTCCAGGGGACGCTCCGGCCGTACCAGGAGCGCGGCCTTGCCTGGCTCGACTTCATGTCCGGGCTCGGACTCGGCGGCATCCTCGCGGACGACATGGGTCTCGGCAAAACCGCCCAGACGCTGTCGCTTCTCATGAAGGAGCGCGAATCGGGCGAGCGCGTTGAGCCGACACTGCTGGTGTGCCCGATGTCGCTGCTCAGCAACTGGCAGAAGGAGGCGGCCCGCTTCGCGCCTTCGCTGGACGCCTATCTCCACCACGGCACCGGCCGGCTCCGTGGCGAGGAACTGGCCGAGCGGGTCGCCCGCACCGACCTCGTCCTCACGACGTACGGCACGGCGTCGCGGGACCGCGACGTCCTCGCCGGGTTCACCTGGGCGCGGGTCGTCTGCGACGAGGCCCAGGCCGTCAAGAACGCCGCCGCCCGGCAGTCGCAGGCGGTGCGCTCGCTTCCGGCGCGGACGAGGCTGGCGCTGACCGGCACCCCGGTCGAGAACCATCTGGCCGAGCTGTGGTCGATCATGGAGTTCTGCAACCCGGGGCTGCTCGGGTCGGCGCGGGCCTTCCGCCGCCGCTACCAGGAGCCGATCGAACGGCACGGCGACGAGACGGCCACCGCCGCGCTCAGGCGGGCCACCGGCCCCTTCGTGCTCCGGCGCCTCAAGACCGACAAGACGATCATCTCGGACCTGCCGGACAAGCTGGAGATGAAGGTCTGGTGCACGCTCACGCCGGAGCAGGCGAGCCTCTACCAGGCGGTGGTCGAGGACATGATGGACCGGATCTCCGGCAGCGAGGGCATCGAGCGCCGGGGGAACGTCCTCGCCGCGATGGCCAAGCTCAAGCAGGTCTGCAACCACCCGGCCCACCTGCTCAAGGACGGCTCCCGGCTGGCGGGCCGCTCGGGCAAGCTGGCCCGGCTGGAGGAGCTGGCCGAGGAGATCGTCAGCGAGGGCGACAAGGCGCTGGTCTTCACGCAGTACGCCGAGTTCGGCTCGATGCTGCAGCCCTACCTGGCGGCGCGCGTCGGCCGCCCGGTGCTGTGGCTGCACGGCGGGCTGCCGAAGAAGGCGCGCGACGCGCTGGTGGAGCGGTTCCAGTCCGACGACGAGCCCATGCTGTTCCTGCTGTCGCTCAAGGCCGCGGGCACCGGGCTCAACCTGACGGCGGCCGCCCACGTGATCCACGTGGACCGGTGGTGGAACCCTGCCGTGGAGGACCAGGCGACCGACCGCGCGTTCCGAATCGGCCAGACCAGGAACGTGCAGGTCAGGAAGTTCATCTGCACGGGGACTCTGGAGGAGCGGATCGACGAGATGATCGAGCGCAAGAAGGCGCTGGCCGGCAGCGTCGTCGGGACGGGCGAGGAGTGGCTCGCCGAGCTGTCCACGGCGGAGCTGCGCGAGCTGTTCCGCCTGTCGCCCGAGGCGGTGAGCTGATGCCGGCCGGCCGGGACGGCTGGTTCGAGGCCGCGCGGCCCATCCGCGTGGAGGGCGGCATCAAGGCGCGCTCCAAGCGCGGGTCCATCGGCGAGCGGTGGTGGTCGCGCCGGTTCATCGACATCCTGGAGGGCGTCTGCGACCCGGGCAGGCTGAGCCGGGGCCGCGCGTACGCCCGGCGCGGCCAGGTGCTCGACCTCGATCTCGGCCCCGGGCTGGCGAAGGCCTGGGTGCAGGGCTCACGCAGCAGGCCGTACGACGTGAGCGTGGGGATCACGGCGTACGGCGCGGCCGAGTGGGCGAAACTGACGGCGGCGCTGGGCGCGCAGGCGCTGCACCGGGCCAAGCTGCTCGCCGGGGAGATGCCCCCGGAGATCGAGGACGTCTTCGCCGGGTGCGGGCTGCCGCTGTTCCCCGGCGAGCACGGGCTGGACATGGCCTGCTCGTGCCCCGACTGGGGCTTCCCCTGCAAGCACCTGTCGGCGGTGCTCTACCTGCTGGCCGAGGCGTTCGACGAGGACCCGTTCCTGGTGCTGGCCTGGCGGGGCATGGCCAGGGACGCGCTGCTCGACGCGCTCCGCCATCCCGGCGAAGGAGAGCGCGCGAACCGGCCGGGGCTTCTCGACGTGGCCGACGTCCCGTTCGCCGAGCGCGCCGGCGACTTCTACGGGTCCGGCGCGGCGCCGGCCCTCCCCGGCCCGCCGGCCGGCCCGCAGTCGCCTCCCGACCTGCTGCTCCGCGCGCTGGACCCGCCGCCCGTCAAGGCCAGGCACATCCCGCTCCTCGACCTGCTGCGGCCGGCGTACCGGACTCTCGCGGCCGAGGAGGACGAGTAGGGATCAGGTGTCCTCGAAGCTCTGCGGCACCATCACCCGGACGCCGTTCGGGATGGTCCTGAGCACGAGCGGGGTGAGCAGCCGCACCTCGCCGTCGATGTCGGCCGCCAGCGGCGGGTCGGTCTCCAGCAGCATCTCCTGGCCGGTCACGAACGGGCCGCCCGCGAGGCTGGTCCACTTGCCGGTGGTCGCCCGTACGAGGGTCTCCCCGAGCAGCCGCAGCCGCTTGCCCGAGCCGAGCTGGTAGGCCACGAGCCGGCGGTTGTCGATGCTGACGTCCCTGGCGATCTGCCAGCCGCCGTGGAAGCGGCCGTTGGCGATGTTGAGCTGGTGGGTCAGCAGCTCGTGGCGTTTGCCGTCCACCGTGATGTAGGCGCGGAACGGCCGGTGCCTGGGCAGGATCGTGAGCGCGGTCAGCGGGTAGGCTGCCCGGCCGAGCATCCGCTTGAGCCACGGCTTGACGGTGCCCGCCACCTCGACGGAGACGCCGAAGCTCGCGAGGTTGGCGAAGGGCCGGTCGCCGCAGACGCCGAGGTCGATGTCGGCCACCTTGCCCTCGGTGAACACGCCGATCGCCCCGGCGAGGTCGAGCGGCAGCCCGAGGCTGCGGGCGAAGTTGTTGGTGGTGCCGAGCGGCAGCACGCCGAGGGCCACGTCACGGCCGGCGACGTGCTTGATCGAGCTGCTGAGCGTGCCGTCGCCGCCGCCGACCACGAGCAGGTCGGGCCGCGAGTCCAGCGCCCGGGTGAGGACGTCGCGCAGCCGGGCCGGGTCGGTCACCGGGTGGACGCCGGTGAGCTGGAAGCCCCGGTCCTGCAGCAGCCGCACCACCTCGGCGTAGTGGCGGCGGCCCCGCCGGGACTTCGTGTTCACGACGAGGGCCGCCCTCCGCTCCGCGTGGATGGCCGCCGTGTGATCCGCCTTGCTTCGCACGATCTCATGCTAGGGGCCGCCGCGCCGCGCCGCGCATGCCGTACGACGCCGTCGTGGAGCTCCCGGCGGGCATGGATGTGCCCGGCGGCCGTCCGGTGAGCGGACGGCGGCCGGGCACGGGCACCGCCGGGAGGCGGTGTTTCTTCCTTGGGTTACTTCTTGGCGGGCGTGATCTTCACGAGCGCGCCCAGGTCCAGCGGCAGCGGGCTGACCAGCGAGATCTGCACGCCGAGCTGCTTGCCCTCGTCACCGGGGTTGCCGGTGCCGAGGATGGCGCCGCCGATGTCGGTGCCGTACAGCTCCTTCGCCGGGGTGCCGTCCGCGTTGACGATCCTGGTCGAGTACTGCTGGTTGCCCTTGGACGGGACGACCGCGGAGGAGTCACGCTGACGGTAGTAGAGGCTGCCGTCGCGGATCTCCAGGCCGGGGTACCAGCCCTTGGCGTCCGTGAACGCCGTCACCGCCGACTGCTTGCCGAACGAGGTGCAGTACTCCTTGAACGGCTCGCCCTCGACGCACTCCTTGAACGGGTAGGTGCCGACGAAGTTGAACGCCGCGTTGGAGGACTGCGGGCGGGACGGGAGGTTCTTCAGGACGCTCGGGTCCTTCTGCGCCGCCGCGCCGGTGCGGCGCAGCGGGTCGAAGTGCGAGTCCACGATGAGGAGCTCGCCCTTCGGGCCCACCGACGGCAGGTCGAACGTCGAGCCAGAGACGTCGTTGTTGGGCTGGGCGGTGTCCCGGTACCAGACGAGCAGGCCGGGGGCGTTGTACTTGATCTTCTCGACCTTCCAGGCGCCGTCGCGCTGCCAGGTCGTGTCGTAGGCGTACTGCAGGCCCTTGTCGAACCCGTCGAAGTTGCGCCACTCGGCGAGGTAGTACTGCGCCGCCTGCTCCTGGCCGGAGTGGATGATCCAGCCGGCGCCGGTGCTGTCGGTGAACGTGCCCTTGGTGGCCGTCCAGCCGTTGGCGCCGCCCTCGACGTCGTCGGTCCAGACCGCGGTGGCGCCGCTGTTCAGCGAGAAGTCGTCGTTGAACCAGCCGCGCTCCATGGCCGCCGCGTCCGTGTTGTAGCGCAGGCGGATCTGGACGGTCTGGCCGGCGAACGGAGCCAGGTCGACGTACAGGTGATGCCAGCCGCCGCTCTCCCCGGTGAGGCCGTACTTCTTGTTGCCGTAGTCCTTCAGGCGGCCGTTGGGGTCGGTGTAGTCGTCACCGGTGCTGACGAGGCTGCCGTCCTCGGCGTAGATCTTCTGCTCTGCCCAGGTGGCGCCGCCGTCGGCGGACACCTCGAAGAAGCCGAAGTCCCAGTCGGCCTCGATGCCCCAGTCGCTCCACCACCAGAACCTCGGGTCCGGCCCGGCCGGGACGTCGATGGTCCTGGCCAGCTTGTTGTCGGCCCAGTCCTGGTCGCTGTTGGACCACCACACGTTCGACCCGCTGTGCGGCGTGGTCATGACGTTCAGCTTGTCCGGCAGGTTGATCCTGACGCCGTCCTCGGTGCCCTTCGGCGTGCGCGAGGTCTGGCCGATCGTGACGACCTGGGTCTTGCCGCCCTGCTCGATGACCTTCGGGTTGGCCCAGCCGAGCACCCACTTGTCCCACAGGCCCATGTGCGTCGGCATCGACTGGAAGATCGGCCCGGAGTGCGAGCCGCTCGACATCAGGTCCCAGAAGTCGACGTCGGAGTCGCCCGCGCCGGTGGTGTCGTACAGGTCCGGCAGGCCGAGGTCGTGGCCGTACTCGTGGGCGAACACGCCCACGCCGGAGTCCTCCGGCTGGAGGATGTAGTTCGAGATCTTGACGTTCGTGCCCGGGACCGTGTAGCCGCCGGCCACGTCGCTGGAGTGGGCCCACAGGGCGAACGTGCCCTCGGCGCCGCCGCCGCTGGACTTGTCCTCACCGGCGTGGATCAGCACGAGGTGGTCGATGACGCCGTCGGGCTCGTCGAAGTTGCCGTCGCCGTCGGCGTCGGAGACGTCCTCGACGTCGTAGTCCGCCCACGGGAAGTTCGGGTTCGCCGCCACGAGCGCGTCCACGGCGTCGACCGCGAGCTGGGCCGCGCCGCGCGGGTTGTCCGGGTGTCCTGTCATGTCCTGCGGGTACGTGCCGCACTTGCCGGCGCCGTACCACGCCTCGGAGTGCGGCACCTTCAGCCAGCCGACGGCCTCACCGGTGACGGTGTAGGCGCCCTTCGACATCTCCTCGTACATGTTCTTCATGGTGTAGCCGGAGATGTCGATGCCCTTTTTGCCGTCCCGGGGGTCCTTCAGGTCCGTACGGACCCGGGTCGTGATCCCCTTCGAGGTGTAGAGCATGTTGTTGTAGTGGGCGGTGTTGAAGTCCGCCACCCACATCGAGTTGTTGTCCTTGCCGCCGCCCCCGGCGGTCGCGGGGTTGGGGATCGTGTTGTGCAGCGGGCCGTTCAGCTTGGTGCCGGGCGGCTCGGTGACGCAATCGTCGACGTCGTTGGTCGTCCTCGGGTGCGACCAGCCGGAGAAGTCGTCGTTGGCCTGCTCGTTGAACTCGACCAGAAGCGTGAGCAGCTTGGCGGTGCGGGTCGTCTTCGCCTTCTTGTAGATGAAGTCGAAGGGGTTCTTCCCGGTCCTGATCGCCTGCTTCTCGTGCTTGGCCAGCACGCGGGCGGCGACCGGGTTGCCGCTGGCGAACTTGCGGTCGATGGCCCGTGCGAGAGCCGCCGTCCGCTTGGCGCCCGCGGGGGGCACCTTCTCCTCCGTGGTGGTGAAGTCGCCCTGCGCGCGCGGGGGCGCGTAGTTGATGTAGTGGTCCTTGGCGGAGGGCTGATAGCCCGCTGTGGGCGCCGCAGCCGCACCGGCCGCTGCCAGACCTCCTGCCGCCAGCCCTAGTGCGGGCACGATCGCGGCGAGACGCCGGATTCTCTTGGACAACGAGATCCCTTCCCGTCCGGGTTCCCCGGACACCCATGCACGGCGCGCCGGGATGAGCGCGCATGCGGGACCTTAAACGAGGGGGTAAAGGGCAGGTAAAGAGACATCCGACATGGTTGCCAAAATGTGATCTGTACCGTAAACCGTAAATAATTCCGGATAACACCCGATACCGAAGCGTGCCGTAAAGTCCCAACGTGAACGATCTGACCTCCGCGCTCGCGGCGGCGCTGCCGGACGGGCGAGTCCTCACCGATCCCGACGTCACCGGCTCGTACGCCGGGGACCGCACGTTCCTGCCGCCGGGGACACCGCTCGGCGTGGTCCTGGCCGAGTCGCGCGGCGACGTGGTGGCCACGATGCGCTGGGCGACCGAGCACCGCGTGCCCGTCGTGCCGCGCGGCGCGGGCACCGGGCTCGCCGGCGGGGCGACGGCCGTTGACGGCTGCGTCGTCCTGTCGCTCGCGCGGATGACCGCGATCCGCGAACTGTCGCCGCAGGACGAGATCGCGGTCGTGGAGCCCGGCGTCGTCACCGCCGACCTCGACCGCGCGGCCCGCGAGCACGGCCTGATGTACGCCCCCGACCCCTCGTCGTACGAGATCTCGACCATCGGCGGCAACCTGGCGACGAACGCGGGCGGCCTGCGGTGCGTGAAGTACGGCGTGACCCGCGACTCCACGCTCGGACTCGAGGTCGTGCTGGCCGACGGCCGCGTGCTCGACACCGGCCGGCGGACGATGAAGGGCGTGACCGGCTACGACCTGACCGGCCTGTTCGTCGGCTCGGAGGGCACGCTCGGAGTGATCACCGCAGCGACGCTGCGGCTGCGGCGGGCGCCGGGCGAGGTGTCCACGGTCGCCGCAGAGTTCACCTCGCTGCGCGACGCGGCGGCGGCCGTGTCGGCGATCGTCGCCGCGGGCTGCCAGCCCTCGATGCTCGAACTGATGGACCGCACGACCCTGCGGGCCATCGACGAATGGAAGAACATCGGGCTGGAGCCCACCACCAGGGCGATGCTGATCGCCCAGGCGGAGGGCCCGGCCGACCGGATGGCGGCCCTGTGCGGGGCCGCGTCGTTCGTCGCGGTGTCGTCCACCCCGGAGGAGGCCGCCGAGCTCATCGGCATCAGGCGCCTGGCCTACCAGGCCAAGGAGCGGCTGGGCCAGTGCCTCGTGGAGGACGTGTGCGTGCCCCGCTCGGCGCTCCCCGAGATGATCACCAGGATCGAGGAGGCCGCGGCCCGGCACGACGTGCTGATCGCGACGGTCGCGCACGCGGGGGACGGCAACGTCCATCCGGTGTTCGTCTTCGACCGCGGTCTGACCGAGCCACCCGCGGCGGTCTGGGCCGCGGCCGACGAGGTCTTCCGCGCCGCGCTCGACCTCGGCGGGACGCTCACCGGCGAACACGGCGTCGGCCTGCTGAAGAAGCGCTGGCTCGACCTGGAGACCGGTCCGGTGACCGCGGAACTCCACCGGGGAATCAAGCAGGTGTTCGATCCGCTGAACATCCTCAACCCCGGTAAAGCAATCTGACTGCGCTGGTAGCGTTTGCGTCCATTGTCAGGTTGTAGTGGCACTCGGGGGCGACAGTGGCGTTATCGGCGGGTGATCCGGCACGCCTGGGCCCGTTCACACTCGTCGACCGGCTCGGCGAGGGCGGCCAGGGGATCGTCTACCTCGGCCGGGGCCCCTCGGGCGAGCAGGTCGCGGTCAAGCTGCTGCACAACCGGCTGACGACCGACCCGGAGGCGCGGGAGCGGTTCCTGCGCGAGGTCGCGCTCGCCCAGCGGGTGGCGCCGTTCTGCACGGCCCCCGTCCTGTACGCCGACCTCGCGGGCAACCAGCCGTTCATCGTCAGCGAGTTCGTGCCCGGGCCGTCGCTGCGGCAGCTCGTGGACCGGGAGGGACCGCGCCGGGGGTCCGCGCTCCAACGGCTCGCCATCAGCACGGCGACGGCCCTGGCCGCCATCCACCGGGCGGGGATCACCCACCGCGACTTCAAGCCGGCCAACGTCCTGATGGGCCCGGAGGGGCCTGTCGTCATCGACTTCGGCGTGGCCAGGGCGCCCGACTCGCCGCAGGCCACCGCGACCGGCGCGTCCATCGGCACACCCGCCTACCTCGCCCCCGAGGTGCTGTCCGGCGGCACGGCGGGCGCCGCGGCAGACATGTTCGCCTGGGGCGTCACGATGGTGTTCGCCGCCACCGGCAGGCCCGCCTTCGGCGCGGACACGATCCCCTCGGTGATCACCCGGATCCTGCACGCGGAGCCCGACCTGGGCGATCTCGCGATGCCCCTGCGGGAGATCGTCTCCGCCTGCCTGTCGAAGGATCCCGCCCCGCGTCCCTCGGCCGAGGAGGTGGTCGCGCGGCTCACCGGGCAGCCCACCGTGCCCGTACGGCCCGCCGCCGCGCCGCCCTTATCCCAGGCGGCCCCATCCCAGGCGGCCCCATCCCCGCCGCCGGGGTATCCGGCACCCAGATCGCACGTACCAGGCCCCCAACCACCGGGGCCGCACGCGGGAGCGCGGCCGGGACCCCAGACGGGACCCCAGCAGCCGGGGCCGCGCGGGTCCGGCGCCCGCGCGACGCGGCGGCCGGCGCTGACATGGGTGGTCGCGGGGGCCGGGGTCTCCGCCCTCGCCGCGGCGGCCTTCCTCGTGCCGACGTGGGTGTCGGCCAGGCAGATCTCCTCCGAGGACGCCCTCGGGCCCGTCGCGTCGCCCACGGTGACACGGTCCCAGGACGTGGAGCCGCCCGTCCCGCTGCCGTCCGAGCTGGTCACCTCCGCCGCGCCCGAGCCCGGCACGCCCTCGCCGAGCCACACGGCACGACGGCTCCAGCCGAGCCCGAGACCGCCCGTCTCCCCCACGCGCACCCGCCGGACGAAGCCGTCTCCCTCCACGACGACCCCCGCCCAGGCCGAACCCACCGGAAACGCCGGTACGCCGCCCGCGAAGGCCACCCCCGCGCCGAGCAAGGCGACCCCGGCGCCGACGAAGGCCACCACCCCCAAAGCCACCACGACCCCCAAACCCAGCTCGACCCCCAAACCCAGCACGGGCAAGACCACCTCCGCCCCGGCGCCCACGCCCAACACCAACACGGCCAAGGGCGTGTGCGGCAGCGGCTACGGCGTCGTCGACTCCCACTCCTACGGGCAGGCGACGACGTATCTGCTCTACAACGCGTCCAACGGCTACAACTGCGTGATCACGCTGTCGAAGTACGTCATGCCGAACAAGGTCAAGATGAGCGCGGTGCTCAAGGTGCAGGGCGGGTCGTCGAAGACCGACTCCGGCTCCTACACGGTCTACGCGGGGCCGATCCGGCTGCCCGCCAAGGGCAAGTGCGTCATCTGGGGCGGCGGCTACGGCACCGCCGCCTGGAGCAGCGCCTGGTCGCACTGCGGTTGATCGCGGCCGCGACCGTGCTTGATCATGGGTCACCGTCGAGCTTGATCGACCGGCGCCGGCCGGGTGACCGGCCGATCGGCGGACGCCGGGCCAGGCTCGTTGACGCGGCGGCGGGGCACCAGGAGGATCATCACGTGACAGAACTTCGTTCGGTGGCGCCATGACGGTGCTCGTCAGCCGGCTGGACCCCTCCAGCGGCGAGTACGGCGCGCGGCGCGAGGCCATGCTGGCGAAACTCGCCGAGCTCGAGTCCGAGCAGGCCAAGGCCGTCGCCGGGGGCGGCCAGAAGTACGTGGAACGGCACCGGGCGCGCGGCAGGCTGCTGCCCCGCGAGCGGATAGAACTGCTCGTCGACCCCGACTCGCCGTTCCTGGAGCTGTCCCCGCTGGCGGCCTGGGGCACCGAATACCCCGTCGGGGCGAGCGTCGTGACCGGCATCGGGGTCGTCGAAGGCGTCCAGTGCGTCGTCACGGCCAGCGACCCGACCGTGCGCGGCGGCGCGTCCAACCCCTGGACGCTCCGCAAGACGCTGCGCGCCGCCGACATCGCACTGCGGAACCGCATGCCGTACGTGAACCTGGTGGAGTCGGGCGGCGCTGACCTGCCCTCGCAGAAGGACATCTTCATCCCCGGCGGCCAGGTGTTCCGCGACCTGACCCGGCTGTCGGCCGCCGGCGTCCCGACCATCGCGCTGGTCTTCGGCAACGCCACCGCGGGCGGCGCGTACGTGCCCGGCCTGAGCGACCACGTCGTCATGGTGCGGGAGCAGGCCAAGGTGTTCCTCGGCGGCCCGCCCCTGGTGAAGATGGCGACGGGCGAGGAGTCCGACGACGAGTCGCTCGGCGGCGCGGAGATGCACGCGCGTACCTCCGGCCTCGCCGATCACCTCGCCGCCGACGAGTACGACGCCCTGCGGATCGGCCGCCGCATCGTGCGGCGGCTCGGCCCGCGCGCGACGGGGAACGTTCCCGCGCCCGCCTCCACAGCCCCGCTGTACGACGAGGACGAACTGCTCGGGATCGTGCCGGAGGACCTGAAGGTCCCCTTCGACCCTCGCGAGGTCCTGGCCCGGATCGTGGACGGCAGCGACTTCGACGAGTTCAAGCCGCTCTACGGGCCGAGCCTGGTCACCGGATGGGCGAGCGTCCACGGCCATCCGGTCGGGGTCCTCGCCAACGCCCGGGGGGTGCTCTTCGGGCCGGAGTCGCAGAAGGCCGCCCAGTTCATCCAGCTCGCGAACCAGTCGCGCACGCCGCTCGTCTTCCTGCAGAACACCACGGGATACATGGTCGGCAGGGAGTACGAGCAGAGCGGCATCGTCAAGCACGGCGCGCTGATGATCAACGCGGTGGCGAACTCGACCGTGCCGCACATCACGATCGTCATGGGCGCCTCCTACGGCGCGGGCAACTACGGCATGTGCGGGCGGGCCTACGACCCCCGCTTCCTGTTCAGCTGGCCGAGCGCGAAGTCGGCCGTCATGGGACCCGCCCAGCTCGCGGGCGTCATGTCGATCGTGGGGCGGGCCGCCGCGCAGGCGCGGGGGCAGGTCTACGACGAGGAGGCCGACGCGGCGATGCGGGCGGCGGTCGAGGCGCAGATCGAGTCGGAGTCGGCGGCGTTCTTCCTGTCCGGGCGGTTGTACGACGACGGGGTCATCGACCCCCGCGACACCCGTACGGTGCTCGGGCTGTGCCTGTCGGCGGTGTCGGGGGCGCCCGACGCCGGACGGGCCGGCTACGGCGTCTTCCGGATGTGACCGGCATGCGCACAGGCATCGTTCTCATAGGCACCGTTCTCATAGGCACCGGGTGGACGCGGATCGGCGGGGGTGAGGGGTCATGATCGGGCGGCTGCTGGTCGCGAACCGCGGGGAGATCGCCCGCCGGGTCTTCCGCACCTGCCGCGAGATGGGCATCGAGACCGTCGCCGTCTTCACCGACGCCGACGCGTCCGCCCCGCACGTGGCCGAGGCCGACCTGGCCGTACGGCTCGGCGGCCCATCGGCGTACCTCGACCGGGAACGCGTCGTCGAGGCGGCCCGCAGGTCGGGCGCCGACGCGGTCCACCCCGGATACGGCTTCCTGTCGGAGAACGCCGGCTTCGCCCGCGCCGTGCTGGACGCCGGGCTGGCCTGGATCGGCCCCTCCCCCGAGGCCGTCGCCGCGATGGGCAAGAAGATCGAGGCCAAGGCGCTGATGGCGGAGGCCGGCGTGCCGGTCCTGCCGACCGTCCCGCTGTCCCCGGACAGCCCGGTGGAGATGACGGCTCCGCTGCTGGTCAAGGCGTCCGCGGGCGGCGGCGGGCGCGGCATGCGGGTGGTGCGCGACCCGGCCGGCCTGGCCGCGGCCGTCGAGTCGGCCAGGCGCGAGGCGCTGTCGGCGTTCGGCGACGGCACGCTGTTCGCCGAGCCCCTGGTGGAGGGCGCCCGCCACATCGAGGTGCAGATCCTCGCCGACGCCCACGGCACGGTCTGGGCGCTCGGCGAGCGCGAGTGCTCGATCCAGCGCCGCCACCAGAAGGTCATCGAGGAGGCCCCCTCCCCCGCGGTCGGTCCAGAACTGCGGCGCGAACTCAGCGAGGCGGCGATCCGGGCCGCCCGCGCGATCGGCTACCAGGGCGCGGGCACGGTCGAGTTCCTGCTGTCGGACGAGGGGTTCTTCTTCCTGGAGATGAACACCCGCCTCCAGGTGGAGCACCCGGTCACCGAATGCGTCTACGGGGTCGACCTGGTCCGGCTGCAGATCGAGGTGGCCGAGGGCGCCCACCTCGCCGCGCTGCCGCCGAGCCCGGTCGGCCACGCCATCGAGGCCCGCCTGTACGCGGAGGACTCCGAGGGCCGCCCGCACAGCGGCGTGCTGCACCGCTTCGAGGTCCCCGGCGTGGACGGCGAGTTCGCGCACGGGGCGCGGCTGCGGCTCGACTCCGGGGTGGTCTCCGGCACCGAGGTGGGCGTCCACTACGACCCGATGCTGGCCAAGGTCGTCTCGTACGGCAGGGACCGGGCGGAGGCCGCCAGGCGGCTGGCGAGCGCGCTCACCCGGGCCAGGATCCACGGGCCGGCGACCAACCGCGACCTGCTCGTGGGAGTGCTGCGGCACCCGGACTTCCTGTCCGGGGCGCTCGACACCGGGTTCCTCGAACGGCACCCCGTTCCGGCGGCGCTCGCCGGCCCCGACGCCGTACGGCTGTCCGCGCTCGCGGCGGCGCTCGCCGGGGCGGCGGCGCGCCGCGAGACCGCCCGGCGCGAGGGGATGCTCGGCGGGCTGCCGAGCGGCTGGCGCAACGTCCCCTCCCAGCCGCAACGCACGGCGTTCCGCACTGAGGACGGCGGGCAACTGGAGGTCGCCTACCGGCTGACCAGGGAAGGGCTGCGGGCCGATGGGTTCGAGGACGTCACGCTCGTGGCGGCGGCCCCCGCACGGGTCGTGCTGGAGACGGCGGGCCTGCGGCACACCTTCGAGGTGGCCGCCTATCCGGCCTCCGACGACCGGCGGCTCGTGCACGTCGACTCCGCGCTCGGTCCCGTACGGCTCACGCCGGTCGAGCGGCTGCCGGAACCGGCCGCGCAGGTGACGCCGGGGGCGCTGCCCGCCCCGATGCCGGGTACGGTCCTGCGTGTCGAGGTCAAGCCGGGCGACGTGGTCGAGGCCGGGCAGCCGGTGGTCGTGCTGGAGGCGATGAAGATGGAGCATCTGATCGTGTCCCCCGCTTCGGGCACTGTGACGGCCCTGCGGGTGACGGCGGGCGCGCAGGTCGAGGCCGGCGTGCCGCTCGCCGTGATCGAGCCGTCGCCCCCGCGGGAACCCGGCGAAGGCCCGCCCGAGGCGACGGACCTTCCCCCGGACGCGGAAACGGGCGCGGAGACGGGCGCGGAGACGGGCGCGGAAGGTCAGGACACCGGCGAGGAATCGGGCAGGGAAACCGGCGGGGAGGCGGCGCGGCAGTGAGCGGATCTCAGGACGTGCTGGTACGCCGGGAGCGGGCGGGCGGCGTGGCCACGGTCACGCTCGACTCGCCGCACAACCGCAACGCCCTCTCGTCGTCGCTGCTGCGGCAACTCGACGACGCCCTGTCCTGGGCGCTGGACGACCCCGGCGTACGGGTGATCGTGCTGACCGGGACGGGACCGGTGTTCTGCGCCGGCGCCGACCTCAAGGAGCAGCGCGGCGGAGGTGCGCCCGTCACCGCGTCGTTCCCCGACATCATGCTGCGGATCTGGGAGAGCCCCAAGCCGGTCGTGTGCCGCCTGAACGGCACGGCCCGGGCGGGCGGCCTCGGCCTGGTGGCGGCCTGTGACTTCGCCGTCGCGCCTGCCACCGCGTCGTTCGCCTTCACCGAGGTCAGGCTCGGGGTGGTCCCCGCCATGATCGCGGTCACCTGCCTGCGCCGCCTGGAGCCCCGGGCCGCGGCCGAATACCTCCTCACCGGCGAGGTCTTCGGCGCCGCGCGCGCCGTGGAGATCGGCCTGCTGACCCGGGCCGTTCCCGAGGAGGACCTCGACGCGACGGTGGCGCACTACACCGGCATGCTCTTGCGCGGCGGCCCCGAGGCGCTGGCGATCACCAAGCGGCTCGTGCGCGAGGTGCCGCTGCTGCCGGTGGACGAGGGGTTCCGCGCGATGGCCGAGCTTTCGGCGGAACGCTTCACTTCGGCGGAGGGGCAGGAGGGGATGCGGGCGTTCGCCGAGAAACGGCCCGCCGCCTGGGTTCCGTCCGAGGCCACGGCCGGGGAAGCCGGGAGATGACGGACGAGGCCGGGCGGCCGGGACCGATGCGGGTCGCGAACTGCGGCGGCTTCTACGGCGACCGGCTGTCGGCCGCCCGCGAGATGGTCGAGGGCGGGCCGATCGACGTGCTGACCGGCGACTGGCTGGCCGAGCTCACCATGTCGATCCTCGCGGGCAACCGGCTCAAGGGCCGCCCCGGCTACGCCCGCACCTTCCTCACGCAGATGGAGCAGGTCCTCGGCACGTGCCTCGACCGGGGCATCAGGGTGGTCGCCAACGCGGGCGGTCTCGACCCCGCCGGCTGCGCCGAGGCGGTGTCTGCCCTGGCCGACCGGCTCGGGCTGCGCGCGGCCGTCGCCCACGTCACCGGCGACGACCTCATGCCCCTCGCCGCGCCGCCGGTCCACGCGGACACGGGCGAGACCCTGCGAGCGGCTCCGCTGACCGCCAACGCCTACCTCGGCGGCCGGCCGATCGCAGTCGCGCTGGAGCACGGCGCGGACGTCGTCGTCACCGGGCGGGTCACCGACGCGGCGCTGGTCACCGGGCCCGGCATGTGGTGGTTCGGCTGGAGTCCCGGCGACCTCGACCCGCTGGCCGGTTCGGTCGTCGCCGGGCACGTGATCGAGTGCGGTTGCCAGGCGACCGGCGGCAACTACGCCTTCTTCGAGGAGGTGCCCGACCTCGCCCACTGCGGCTTCCCCATCGCCGAACTGCACGCCGACGGATCGAGTGTGATCACGAAGCATCCGGGGACCGGCGGGCTGGTCTCGGTCGGCACGGTGACCGCGCAACTCCTGTACGAGATCGCCTCGCCGCGCTATGCCGGGCCTGACGTGACCGCCCGGTTCGACACCATCCGGCTTGAGCAGGAGGGCCCCGACCGGGTCAGGATCACGGGCGTGCGCGGCGAACCCCCGCCGGACACCCTGAAGGTCGCCGTCACCTTCCTGGGCGGCCACCGCAACACGATGACGCTCGTGCTCACCGGCCTCGACCTCGCCGCCAAGGCCCGGGTCGCGCAGGAGGCGATCTGGGCCCGGATCCCGCGCGAGTCGTTCGAACAGGTCCACGTGGAACTGACCCCTCTCGTCGCGGGCGGCGGCCCCGGCGCAGGCGCAGCGGACACAGAGACAGCGGACACGGACACGCGCGGCCTGGGCGCGGCCGGGACGGCGTTGCTGCGGATCACCGTGATGGACCCCGATCCGCGCACGGCAGGGCGGGCGTTCTCCTCCGCGGTGGTGGAGACCGGCCTGGCGAGCTATCCCGGCTTCTACGGCCTGACCCCGCCCGGCGACGCCTCCCCGTACGGCGTCTACTGGCCCTCGTCGGTCGAGGCGGGGGCCGTGCTTCCCCTGGTGAGCCTGGACGGACTCCGCGTCGAGGTGCCGCACACCCCCTCGCACGGCCGGTCCCCCTGGCCGGTCGTGGGCGAGCCGGCCGGCGGGCCGCCCGGCGAGGCGGCCGTGCCGCCGTACGCCGGGGATCCGCTGGCCGGGGTGACGAGGCCGCTCGGCACGGTCGCCGGAGCCCGCTCGGGCGACAAGGGCGGCGACGCCAACCTCGGGGTCTGGGTGCGGGACCCCGCCCGATATCCGTGGCTCGCGGCGTTCCTGACCGCGGACCGGCTCGGCGAACTGCTGCCGGAGGTCCGCGGCCTGCCGATCGACCGGTTCGCGCTGCCGAACCTGCACGCGCTGAACTTCGTCGTGCACGGGTTGCTGGGCAGAGGAGTGGCCGCCAGCCCGCTCCTCGACGCCCAGGCGAAGGCGCTCGGGGAGCGTCTTCGCGCTGTGTGCGTGCCCATCCCGGCGTGACTAGGATTGCCCGCGATCACGGAGATTCGGGGGAAACAGGACATGCGATTGCGCTTTCTCGGGTCCACGTCCGAGGCGGGGGCCTGCCCCTCCCTCTACGAGACCGACCGCGGCACGATCGTCGTCCAG
Organism: Microbispora sp. H11081; assembly: GCF_012999535.1. Lineage (GTDB taxonomy): Bacteria > Actinomycetota > Actinomycetes > Streptosporangiales > Streptosporangiaceae > Microbispora. The sequence goes on along the minus strand of NZ_JABBWV010000006.1, from coordinate 386,737 downwards.
GGCCTGGAGGTCGTGGACGGCAGCGCCCGCGCCGACCTGCGCCACGTGCTCGACGGGGAGACCGCGGTCGAGGTGCCGAGGGAACTGCTCGTCGAGGTCGCCCGGCGGGTCCTGCCCGATCACGATTGAGGGGCGCCGTCTGGCCGGATCCGGCGTGCCGGGTCTACCGTGGACCGCACCACGGCCGGAGGTGGAAGTGAGCGGTTTCCATCAGGCCCGCATGGACCTGGGAGCCCAGCTACGCCAGTTGCGGGAGAACGCCCGCCTGTCCGGGAAGGACCTCGCCGAACTGCTGCGCTGGCAGCCGTCGAAGGTCTCGCGCATCGAGAACGCCCGCCAGACCGCCACCGAGGACGACGTGGCCGCGTGGGTGAAGGCAGTGGACGCCGACCCGCACACGGTCGACGGCCTGATCCGGCAGGCGGCGGGCCTGCTTGAGCGGCAGGACTCCTGGCGGCAGCGGCACAGGAGCGGCCTGGCCGCGCTCCAGGAGGAGATCCGCGAACTGGAGACGCGCACCCTGCTGTTCCGGGCCTTCGAGCCGGGCGTGGTGATCGGCCTGCTGCAGACCACCGAATACGCCAGGCACGTCTTCGGCAAGGTCAGGAGAGCGCGTGAGTCCGCCGACGACGTGGACGACGCGATCCGGGTGCGGATGCGCCGCCAGGAGATCCTGTACGACCCGTCGCGGCGGTTCCGGTTCGTCATGCCGGAGGCGGTGCTGCGTTACCGGCTCGCGCCCCCGGACGTGATGCGCGGGCAACTCGACCGGCTGATCGCGGTGACCACGCTGCCGAACGTCGAGTTCGGGCTGCTGCCGTTCGAGGCGCAGTTGCCGGCCGCCCTGATGAACTCGTTCTGGATCTACGACGACTGCCTGGTCGGGGTGGCGACCAGGACCAAGGACATGCTGTTGCGCGACGCCGGGGACGTCGCCTCCTACGCCCAGGCGTTCGAGGAGTTCTACGAGGTCGCGGCGTTCCGCGACGAAGCGAGGGCGCTGATCGTGCGCGCCCTCGACGACTACGCCCGGCCGCGCTGACCACCGCACTGACGACGCGGCCCACCGCATCGGGGCGGCGCCGCCGGGGCACGCGCCGTGCCCCGGCTCGCCCCGCCCGTCAGGTCACTTGCCGAGGGCGGTCTGCAGGTCCATGACGTGGTCCTGCGTCTGCTGCAGCAGCGGGCGCAGCGCCTCGGCCACGTCGCTCAGGCCGAGCTCCTGGGCCTGCTCCACGCGCTCGCGGTAGCGGCGCAGTTGCTCCTGCTCCAGCTCCAGGTCGAGCCGGAGCGCGTCCGCGCCGTCGGTCGCCACGGGCACCTCGGGAACGCGGACGCTCGGCACGCCGCCGAGGAAGTCGATCTGCCCGGCCAGCGTGCTCGCGTGATCGAGCTCCTGGCCGAGGTGCTGCTTGAGCTCCTCGATGATCGACAGGTACTCCGCGCCCTTGATGGTGGCCGCGTGCTGCACGTACTGCACGATCGAGCGGTACTCGCTCTCCAGATCCTCGTTCAGCAGGGCGATGAAGCCCTCCGTGTCCATGGGATTCCCTCCGTCGGTCCGAAGGCCCATCACGTACCCGAGGACGCGGCGGCCGAACGCCGTCAGCCCAGCGTGTAGAGCGAGGGCCGCCGCCGTCCGCGCCGCCGTACTCCGCCGCCTCGACCCGCGTGCCGTGCGCCTTCACCCATGCGGTGACCTCGGGGCCCGCGCCACGGGAGGGCCCGAAGCCGCCGTCGCCGATCAGGACGTACTTCAGCCTCACCTCGGCCACGTACCGCCGCAGCTTCTCGACCGTCATCGCCGGGCCGGAGCCGGTGAACCCGCCCATCGCGATGACCGGCTCGCCGGTGGACAGGATGAGCGACGACGCGCTCTGCACGCTGTCCACCGCCACAGCCAGGTGGCGCTCCCCTTGTTCTGCTTCAGGTACGCCGCCGTCGCCGCGTCCACCTGACCGCCGGGGCCGCGCATACCGCGTGCGCCCTGCCCGTTGCCGTCCTGCGCCTTCCCTCCGGGCGCCGCGCCTTCGGGGGCCGTCGCACCTCCCGGCGGTCGCGTGCCGGCGTTCACGCCCGCGGGGCCGACAGGTCCACAGGGGCTGCCGGGTCCGCCGGGGCCGCGCCCCCCGAACGGTCCTCCCATGCCCTGTGAGGGCCCCGCCGTGGGGTTGGTGCCGTTAACCGCCGCGCCCAGCGGGGTCACCGCGTACGCCGCCGGGCCCGCCTGCCCGGCCGCGACGGCCGCGGCCAGCGCCACTGCCGTGATCCGCGCGGCGGTCCGGCCGCCACCCGCGGCCGGGCCGCCGCCGTCGCCTGCGCCGCCGAAGATCCGGCCCAGGCCGTTGTACCCAATCACCAGGTCCCAGACGGTGTCGTCCGTGCTGCCCCCGACGTACGGCCGCGAGGACGCGGGCCACCGGTCGACCACGACCATCCACCACCCGCTGGCGACCACGAGGACGGCCCCGGCGGCCAGCAGGCGCCCGATCCGCCGTACGAACGTCCCCGGCGCGGCGTACAGGTAGGTCAGCGCGAACGCCGGCAGCAGCAGTTCGGTGTCGAAGAACCACGCCTCGTCCTGTACGGCGGGCAGCAGGGCCTGCACGACCTCGGTGCGGGCCGCATTGAACCCGCACTGCGCGTCGGAGAAGCGCGCCCCCATGAGGTAGCGCAGCAGCAATGTTCATCAAGCCCGGATGAGAACGTGCCAGGCGTCCCTCGGGCCGCACGCGCGGCCGTCACCTCCAGCTCCGCGTCTTCCCGTTCGGCCCGCCGGACGAAGGTGAGACCTTCGGCCTGACACAGCTCGTGCATCCGGGGCCGGCCGCTCGGTGCCGCTTGCCGGCGGGAGACACGCGGGGCCAGCCAGCGCAAGTGATATCACTATTATGACATTCAGTGATAGCATCGAACGGTGAAACAACTGCTGCTCCGGATCGATGACGACCTGCATCGGCGCATCACACGCCGAGCTCATCGCACCGGCCGATCCATCAACGCGACCGCCGGAGAGATCCTCGCAAGGGGCGTCGCCGATGAGGCGCTCGACGCGCGGGCCGAACTGCGCGCCCGGGCCCGCCGCCTGGGTGTCCTCGCGGAAGGTTGTGTGCCCAAAACTCCGCAGGTGACCAGCGCCGACCGCGAGCGCGCTCTGGAGACGACCGAGGGTATCGGCCCCATACTTGACCGGCTCTGGACCGAAGGTCGCTGACCGCCGCCATGCTCACCTATGTCGACTCCTCCGTCCTCGCCTGTGCCTACCTTCGTGACGAGCCTGGTCATGGCAGGGCTCGTGAGCTGCTGGAAGACCCTGATCATCTGTTGGTGACAGGGACGCTGACGGTGGTCGAAGTAACCGGCGTTCTGGTGCGCGCGGCACGCACACAACGGATGATGGATCTGGACGGAACTCTCGCGGTTCTATCGTCCGACCTCGGCGAAGACGGTCCTGTCACGCTGCTCGCCGCTCCACGTGAGGTACTGGAACGGCGCGCTACCGAGATCGTCTATACCTATGCGTTGCGTGCGCTTGACGCGATTCACCTCGCTCTGGCCGAGACCGCGGCGATTCCTCTTCTGGAGGAAGAGGGAGACAAACTCGGCTTCGCCAGCCGCGATCGCTTTCAGGCGCAGGCCGCCGAAGCACTCGGATTCGCTCTCGTGTGAGCACGCGGTCTTCGTCGCGGTCCGTGTCTACACGGCGAAGCCAGACGCTAGGGACGCCTGGGCGTGCGCGGCCGTCACGCGGAGGCGACCTGACGTCGGTTCCCGAGCCCCGGCCCGGCCACGGCGACGCCGACGACAGAAGTCCGAGCCAGGTCAGGCGCTCGGCGGAGCGCCGGGGAGTACGACGGTCGCGAGCGTCCCGCCACCGGGCGCGTTCCCGACCGTGACCCGTCCCCCTGCGTCCCGCACGGTCTGCGCCACGATCGCCATGCCGAGGCCCGAGCCGGGCAGGCTGCGCGCCGACGGCGAGCGCCAGAACCGCTCGAAGACGTGTGGCAGTTCGTCCTCGGGGATGCCGGGGCCCTCGTCGCGTACGGTCAACACGCCGCCCTTGAGCCGCACGGTCACCAGGCCGCCTGGCCGGCTGAACTTCACGGCGTTGTCGAGCACGTTCACCGCGGCCCGCTGCAGGCCCCGGGCGTGCCCGTGGACCCGCCACGGTTCCAGGTCAACGTCGAAGCGCAGCCCAGGGCCGCGCCGCCTGGCCCGCTCGACCGCCGACGCCACCACCTCGTGCAGGTCGATGTCGGACGACAGCTCGCCGCTCTCCGCCTTCCGCGACAGCTCCAGCAGGTCGCCGATGAGACTCGACATCTCCTCGAACTGCTCCTTGACGTTCACCAGCAGCCGCCGCTTGGCCGAGGGCTCGATGGCGCGGCCGGTGTTCTCGCTGCGCAGCAGCAGGTCGATGTTGGTGCGCAGGCTCGTCAGCGGGGTGCGCAGCTCGTGCCCGGCGTCGGCCACGAGCCTGCGCTGGCGCTCCTGGGAGCTGGACAGGGCGGCGGTCATCGTGTTGAACGACCGGCTGAGGCGGGCGATCTCGCTCTCCCCCTCGACCGGGATCGTCACGCTCAGGTCCTCGGTCCTGGCCACGTGCTCGACCGCGCCGGTCAGCCGCTCCACCGGGCGCAGCGCCGTACGGGCCAGTCAGAGGCCGGCCACGGCGGCGCCGAACACGCATACCAAGCCAGACGATGGCGAGGATGCCGAGCGTCTGGTCCATCTCGGCCGTGGAGCGGAACACGCTGATCGTCACCGGCCCGCGCGGCAGGGGCGGCTCCGCGCACTGCCCGGCGTCCTTCGGCGGGCGTCGGGAAGCGGCGCGTACCTGAAGGTGTAGACGAGCACGGAGGTGCCGTCGGTGGTGACCGCGTCGCGCAGCACGGGGGTGCCGCCGGAGACGGCCAGCGCCCGTTCCCCGGCGGTCGGCGTCACCCGCGCCGACCCGGACGCGACGCAGACCGAGCCGTCGGCCAGGACGACCTGCCAGCTGCGGCCGGAGGGTCCCAGCCGGGCCGCGGGCCCTCCCTACGCCCCTGGCCTGCACAGTCCCGCAGCGCGAACCCGACCTGCTGCGCCGGCGGCCGCAGTGGATCAGACGGGGCAGGCCGCCCGCCTCGGTCTTGCGCCGCAGGTACATGACGTACACGTCGAGCGAGTTCGACGACGGCTCGAAGTCCAGGCCCCACACCTCCCGCAGGATCTGGTCGCGGGTGAGCATCTGCCGGGGGTGGGTGAGGAACATTTCGAGCAGCAGGTGCTCGATGCGGGTGAGGTCGAGCCTGTGGCCGGCCCGGGTTGCCTCCCAGCTCAAGGTGTCCATGCGCAGGTCGCCGAAGGCGAGGACGCCGCCGCCGCTTTGGGCGTACGGGCCGCCTCGTCGCAGCAGCGCCCGCACCCGGGCGAGCAACTCGTCGAGTTCGAACGGCTTGACCGGGTAGTCGTCCGCCCCGGCGTCCAAGCCGGAGACGCGATCGCCGACGGCGTCGCGCGCGGTCAGCCTGAGGACGGGGAGCGGGTTGCCGGACGCCCGCAGGCGGCGGCAGGCCGTCAGCCCGTCGAGCCGGGGGCATCATGACGTCGAGGAGGACGCGTCGTAGGTGCCGCGCTCCACGATGTCGAGCGCGGTCAGCCCGCCGGCGGCGGTCTCGACCGAATACCCCTCGAACTCCAGGCTGCTGCGCAACGCCTCCCTGAGGCGGGCTCGTCGTCCACCACCAGCAGTTTCGCCGCTTCCTCACGCACCGGCACAAGCTATCCGAGGGCCATGAGAATCGGATTAAGGGCGACAACAAGGCGGCAACGCCGCGAGGCGCCGCCCGCCGCGGAGGCCTGTCGTGTCAGGCGCGGCCGAGAACGGCCATGGCGGCGTTGTGGCCGGGGATGCCGCTGACGCCGCCGCCGCGCCGGGCGCCCGCTCCGCACAACAGCACCCGCTCGTGCGCCGTCTCGACACCCCACTGAGCGGGCCGGGTGCCGTGGTCGCCCTCCTCGCCGTACGGCCAGGACAGGTCGTGGTGGAAGATGTGGCCGCCGGGCAGGCCCGCCTCGCGTTCCAGGTCGAGCGGGGTCTTGGCCTCAAGGCAGGGCTCGCCCGAGGGGGTGCGCAGCAGGCAGTCCTCGATGGGCTCGGCGAGGACGGAGTCGATCGAGGCGAGCGTGCGGGCCAGCGCCTCCCGCTTGGCCTCCGGGCCGGTGAACAGCCGCGCGGGCATGTGCAGGCCGAACAGCGTCATCGTGTGCGCCCCCGCCGCCCTCAGCTCCGGGCCGAGAATCGAGGGGTCGGTGAGCGAGTGGCAGTAGACCTCGGCGGGCGGCAGGTCGGGGACCTCGCCGGCGGCCGCCTGCGCGTACGCCTTGGCGAGCTGGTCGCGGGTCTCGTTGATGTGGAAGGTGCCGCTGAACGCCTCGGCGGGGTCCACCGCCGGGTCCCGCAGCCGGGGCAGCCGCGACAGCACCATGTTGATCTTGAGCTGGGCGCCCTCCGGCCGCTCCGGCGTCTCCCCGAGCAGCCGGGCGAGCACGGCGGGCGGCACGTTGGCCAGCACCTTCCCCGCCGTCACCACGTGCTGCGCTCCGTCGTCGAACGTGACCTCGCCCGTGCCCGGGTCGACGGCCAGGACCTCGGCCCCGGTGTGGATCTCGGCGCCGTGCCGCCGGGCGACCTCGGCGAGCTCGCTTGTGACCGCGCCCATGCCGCCGACCGGGACGTTCCAGTCGCCCGTGCCGTCGCCGATCACGTGGTAGAGGAAGCACCGGTTGGCCAGCAGGTCGGTGGCCGGGTCGGCGAAGGTGCCGATCAGCGCGTCCGTGAGCACCACCCCGCGGACCGTGTCGTCGGCGAACCGCTCGTCCACGACCTCGCCGATCGGCCGTTCGAACAGGTCGCGCCACGCGTCGTCGTCCCCTACGGCCTCGCGCAGGTCCGTACGGCCGGGCAGCGGTTCGAGCAGCGTCGGCGCGACGCTCCGGGCCACGTGGGCGGTCATCCCGTAGAACCGCTCCCAGGCCGCGAGGTCGTGCTCTCCCCCGGTCACCGCCCGGAAGGACGCGGCGGTGCGCGCGGCGTCCTCGTTGTCGACGAGCAGGCCCGTGTCACCGGCGGGGGTGTAGGAGGCGAAGCGGCGGCGGCGCAGGTCGAGGCTCAGCCCGAGATCCTTGACGATCTTCGTGGGCAGCAGGCTGACCAGGTAGGAGTAGCGTGACAGCCGCGCGTCCACGCCCGGGAACGCCTGGGCCGACACGGCGAGGCCGCCCACGTGCCCGAGACGTTCCAGCACCAGCACCTCGCGCCCCGCCCTGGCGAGGTAGGCCGCTGCGACGAGGCCGTTGTGCCCAGCCCCGGCGATGACGACGTCGTAGTGCGAGCGTGGCATGGAGCGTTCTCCCGGGTCGTACGAGGCACGGTGCCCGAAAGGTATCGCAAGATTCCCCCCCGGGACCCGGGCAGAATATGACGAAGCCGGACAATTTCCGCCGCCAGGAACAGGAGCAACATGCGCGTTTCCGATGAGGTCGCCGAGGCGCTGGCCGCCGGCCGGCCGGTCGTCGCCCTGGAGTCCACGATCATCTCCCACGGGCTTCCCCAGCCCAGGAACCTCCAGGTCGCCCTCGAACTGGAGGAGATCGTCCGGCAGGCGGGGGCCGTGCCCGCGACGGTGGCGGTGCTCGACGGCGTCCCCCGGGTGGGCCTGGACAAGGACGGGCTGGACCGGATCGCGACCGAGCCGGGCCTGCGCAAGCTCGGCTTCCGCGACCTCGCTCCGGCCGCCGCGCTCGGGCTGAGCGGCGCCACGACCGTCTCGGGCACCTCGTTCCTGGCCGCCCGGGCGGGCGTGCGGGTGTTCGCCACCGGAGGGCTGGGCGGCGTGCACCGCGGCTGGACCACCGTGCAGGACGAGTCGGCGGATATCGACACGCTCGGCCGCACCAGGATCACGGTCGTGTGCGCCGGAGTGAAGTCGATCCTCGACGTGCCCGCGACGCTCCAGCGGCTGGAGACCAGGCAGGTCACCGTCGTCGGCTACCGCACCGACGAGTTCCCCGGCTTCTACCTGCACAGCTCGGGCGAGCCGGTCGACTGGCGCGTCGAGACGCCGCAGGAGGCCGCCGGCGTCATGCGGGCCCAGGACGCGCTGGGCGGGCTGGAGACCGCGCTGATCGTGGCCAACCCGGTCCCCGCCGCCCTGCAACTCGACCCCGCCCTGCACGACCGGGTGCTCGCGGAGGGCCTGCGCGCCGCCGAGGAGCGCGGGGTCACCGGGCAGGCCATCACCCCCTTCCTGCTGGAGTACCTGGTCGAGGGCACGGATGGCGCGTCCCTGGAGGCCAACCTCGCGGCCGTACGCGGCAACACGCGCCTGGCCGGGGAGATCGCCGCCGCCTGGGCGGCCGGGTGAGCGCTCTGCTGGTGATCGGCGACGTGGTCACCGACGTCGTCGCGCTGCACGACGGCCCCGCGGCCACCGGCACCGACACGCCCGCCGACATCGCCTTGCGGCCGGGCGGTTCTGGGGCGAACACCGCCTCCTGGGCCGCCCGGCTCGGCGCCGACAGCCGCCTCCTCGCCCGGGTGGGGTACGACACCGGCGAGTGGCACGCGGCCGAACTGGTCAGGGCCGGGGTCCTGCCGCACCTGCACGTCGACCCGGAACTCCCCACGGCGGTCGTGATCGCGCTCGTCGACGCCACCGGTGAGCGGTCCATGCTCACCAACCGGGGGGCGAGCGGCCACATCGGGGCCGGCGACTGGGATCCGGGCCTCCTCGACGGGGTGGGGCACCTGCACCTGTCGGCGTACACGATGTTCGCCGAGCCGGGCCTGGAGCTCGCGCTGCTCGCCATGCGGGAGGCCGCCGCGCGCGGGATCCCCGTCAGCGTCGACCCGGCCTCCAGCGGGCCCTTGCGCGCGTTCGGCCCCGGGCGGTTCCTCCGCGAGACGGCCACCGTCGACATCGTGATCCCCAACCTGGAGGAGGCGCTGCTGCTCGCGGACGCCGCCGACCCCGAGGACGCGGCCCGCACGCTCAGCGCCCACTACGGCACGGCGGTGGTCAAGCTGGGGGCCGGAGGTGCCCTGCTCGCCCGCCATGGCCGTATAGTCGCCAAAGCGGTCGCGCCCCCGGCGGAGGTGGTCGATTCGACGGGCGCGGGCGACGCGTTCGCCGCGGGGTTCCTGGTCGCCTCGATGGCCGGGTGCGCGCCCGGCGAGGCCCTGCGCAAGGGATGTGAGGCGGGAGCCACGGCCGTCGCCCAGGTCGGCGGCCGGCCAACCTGGGGAACTTTATCCTATTGACACCAATTGCTGGTTTGCGGCGTAAGCTGCACCATTAGCAACATGCGTCACTCTCGGGAGGGTGCGGTCATACCGATGGACGCCGAGTCAACGATCTGCCTGAGCGACCTGGTCCCGGCCCTGCGCTGGAGCCGGCCGCAGCAGGTGGCCGAGATGCTGGCCGACCCGCGCCTGCCTGGCGGCTGGTGGGCCTCCGTCGGGGTCGGCCGCGCGATGCGGGCGACCGGTGTTGACTGGCTCTGCGAGCGGCTCGCCCGCCTGGCCGTCGCCCGTTGGGATCACCTGCCCCTCACCGACCTGCTCCCGGCGCTCCAGGTGCACACCGTGGACCCGGCGATGCCCCGCTGGCCCGACCCGGTGCGCGTCGTGGTCAACCAGCTCGGCGGGTGGTACCGGCTGCGCCGCCTCACGCCGTGCGACCTCCAGGCTCCGTCCGCCCCCGCGTCGCCCGAGGTCCTCCTGACCACCGTGTTCCGCGAGGTGTTCGAGCGCCTGGAGAGCGAGCTCGCCTCCGGGCAGACCGCGCAGGCGCCGGACGTGGTGGAAAAACCCGCGCAGGCGCAGGCCGGGACCCCCTCGCAACCGTTCCCCCAGGCGGGACCCTCCTCGCAACCGTTCCCCCAAGCCGCCCCCGGCCCCACCTCGCAGCCGATCCCGCAGGCCGGACCCTCCTCGCAGCCGTTCCCCCAGGCCGGACCCTCCTCGCAGCCGTTCCCCCAGGCAGGGCCCGGAGCTATGTCGCCGCCGCTCCCGCCGGCCGTTCCCGGAGCCACGTCGCAGCCCTTCGCCCGGCCCGCCGCGCCGGCTCCCGGGCAGGCCGCGCAGGCGCCCGGCCCGCACGGGCAGGCGCCGGGACGGCCGGGCCAGAGCGCACCGGCGCAGGGTGCACCGGGACAGGTCGCACCGGCGCAGGTCGCGCCGGCCTCCTCGCCCGCCGCAGCGGCCCCACTCGCGGGACCACCGACCAAGCCCGCCACCCAGCCCTTCGCCCGGCAGGCCGGGGGCTCCCTCCCGCAGCCCGCGGCCTCGCCCGCCCAGCCCGCCGCCGAAGCGGCGCAGGACCGGCAGCCGCCCGACCTCAGCGCGCACCCCATGGTCGCGGTCATCGAGGGCCTGTTCCGCGACTGGGACCCGCTCGCCAGGGCCGTCGCGGCCCAGCGGCTGTTCGCCGCGGAACCGGTGAGCCTTCGGGCGCTGGCGCACGACCTCAACGTGGACCGCGCCCTGCTCTCCCAGGCCCAGCGCACGGCCGAGGAGCGGGTGCTGCTGTGGCTGCGCTCCCCCGACTCCGCGCCGCTCACCGGCCACCTGTTCGGGCTCACCGAATGGCTGGGCGCCGCGGCCACCCAGGACCAGCTCATCGCGGCGGACCCGTCCCATCCCGTCGAGGTCCCTGCGCTCGGCACGCCGCTGTGGCGCGTACTGGTCACGCTGATGCCCGACCGCCGCCTCCAGGACGGCTGGCTCGTGGTCGGCGACCTGGCGGGGCTGCGGGACAAGACCCGTCAGCTGCTGGCGAGCATGGCCCCGGACTCCGATGTCGTGGAGTTGCTCGGCCAGCTCGGCATCCGCGCCCATTCCGCCAAGGCGTGGCTGGACTCCCTGCCGAAGGCGAGCCCTTCGTCGGAGCCCGCCCCCCTGCCCGTTCGGAACGGGTCGGAGCAGGCCGGCAAGCCCACGCCGCTGCCGCGCCGTACGCCCGGCGCGAACGGCCACCACCACGGCCGCGGCGGGATCCCGGTCCCCTCGCAGGCCAACAACGGGCCCGACGCGGCCACCGCGCTGGCGGCGCTCAACGCGCTCACGAACGGAAACCTGAACGGCAACCTGGCGGGGGGCGTGCCCCTGCCGCACCTGGTGCCGAACCCCCGCCAGACCGCGGGCCCGGCCTCGGACCCGCGCCGCTGGCAGCGCATCGACGTGACCAGCGGCCACCTGCGCGGCGAGCCCGTCGCGGTCCCCGAGGGGTACGCCGCCCAGCTGGGCATGCGTCCCGGGACGCTGCTGTCGGTCACGGGACCCGGAAACAACGCCGTCGTCCTGGTGTGGCGCGACCGGCAACCGGTGTTCGACTCGCTCCAGCCGGTGCTCATGCGGCTGAACGCCCGGCCGGGCGACTCGGTGTACGTGACCGTGGACGGCTACCGGCTCGACGCCCAGCTCACCTCGGCCGTCTGACCGTCCAGGCCCGCGCGGCCCGCAGAACCCGGGCGGGCCACGCCAGGGCCGGATGCAGCCGGGGCAGCGCACTGCCCGAGGCCACGCCTCGGGCGGGGGGCGTCAGGTCTACGGTCTGAGCATCTTGCGGTAGTAGGTGGCCGACACCTCGTAGCCGAGCGCGCCGTAGAACTCGGCGGCCCGCCGGGTCGCCAGCGCGACGTACCCGGCCTGCCGTGAGCGCGCCCACGCCTCGAACTCCTCCAGCAACCGCCGCCCGATGCCGTGCCGGCGGTAACCGCTCTCGATCATCGCCTCCTCCACCCAGGCGACCCTGCCGTTGGCGAACAGCGTCAGGTGGGTGAAGCCCAGCAGGTAGCCGCGTACGGTCCCGCCGACCGTGGCGACCATGAGGAAGGTGTCCTCGTTCTCCAGCAGTCGCGGGAGCGCGGCGTCGAACGGCGCGCGCTCGGGACGGAAGGTCAGCGCGAACTCGCGGGCGAGAGCGAAGATCTCGTCCGCGTCGGTCTTCTCGCCCTTCCGGAACTGGAGATCACCAGACGTCATGAAGGGGACTCTAGGAGTGCCTGGGCGCCCACGTCCAATCAGGCGAAGGCCCGGCGGGCGTGCCGTACGAACTCGCGTACGGCGGGGCCGTGCCCGCCGCGCCACACCAGGGCGAGCAGGGCCGGCGACTCGACGTCCTCGATGGTGAGCGCGACGAGCCGGTCGCGGTGGGCCGCGGCCATCGACTCGCTGAGGACCGCGACGCCGAGCCCGCGGGCCGCGAGGCCGGCGACGGCGTCGGCCGCCCCGGCCTGCAGCGCGATCACGGGCTGGATGTCCTGGGCCGCGCAGGCCAGGTCGAGAACCGTGCGCAGGCCGGTGCCGGCGGGCATGCAGACGATCGGGTGCGCGCCGAGCTCGCGCAGGGTGACGGCGCCCCGGCGTGCGAGGAGGTGGTCCGGCGGGACGACGGCGACGAGCCGCTCGCTGACGACCGTCAACGTCTCCAGGCCGTCCGGGGCGGCGGCGAGCCCGGCGAGGGCCAGGTCGAGTGCGCCGGAACGCACCCCGTCGACGAGCCGGTCGGAGCTGTCCTCCAGCAGTGCGATCTCGACTCCCGGATGGGCCCGGTGGAAGGCGGCGAGCGCGTCGAAAAGCGGCGTGACCGTGCAGCCCACGACCATCCCGACGGCGAGCCTGCCCCGGATGAGGCCGGTCACCTCGCCCACCGCCTGTCTCAGCGCCCCGGCGGCGGCGAGGGCGGCGCGGGCGTGGTCGAGCGCGGCCTTCCCCGCGTCCGTGAGCGTGACGCTGCGCGCGGACCGGTCGAAGAGCTCGGCCCCGAGTTCGCGTTCGAGCTGCCTGATCTGCGCGCTCACACCCGGCTGGCTGATGTGCACCCGCTCGGCGGCGCGGGTGAAGTTGCGCTCCTCGGCGACCGCCACGAAATACTCCAGCTGGCGCAGTTCCATAACCAGCGATTCTAGATTCCATCTGATCCATCTGTTGGACTTCTCATCGGCCCCTCGACAGGCTGGAGACCGTACGAGAGATCGGGAGGAACCATGCCGGAGTACGAGAAGGCCATGCGGCCGGAGGACATCACCCGCCTGTTCGTCGAGCGGTCCAACGCCGGGGACGCCGCGGGCGTGGCGGCGCTGTACGAGGAGAACGCGGTGCTGGCCTACCCGCCGGGCGGCGTGACGACCGGCCGGGAGGCGATTCGCGCCCTGTGGGAGAAGGTCCTCGCGAACCGTCCCCGGTTCGAGCCCGAGGAGCCACTGCCGACCCTGGTCAGCGGCGACCTCGCGCTGACCTCGACCCCGCCGAAGGACGGCGCGGGCGCCCGGGCCCAGGTCGTACGGCGCCAGCCCGATGGAAGCTGGCTGCGGGTGCTCGACCAGCCGGAGTTCCAGCCGCCCGCCCGTTGATCCGGTCACTGAGCCGCCGGGGCGGGCGGCTCATGCCCCCCAGCCCGGCGCCGTACATGCACGCGTACGGGTCCTCCACTGCCGCCGGGCGCGCCGCACCCCTCGCGGAGGCCGAAGTCGGACGTATGCGGAGCCGGCCTGAGCCGTGGCCCTCCATCGGCAAGGACGCGTACGGTGCAACGGTGAGAATCGATCATCATCTATTGCCTGAACTCCATCCCGGAGACGCCGGTGCCCTGCTCTTCGACTGGGACGGAACGCTGGTGGACAGCCAGCGGGCGAACTATGTCGCGTTGGCCGGAGCGCTGGCCGAGGAGGGCGTACAGCTGGACCAGGGATGGTTCGACGCGCGCACCGGCCTCTCCTCGGCCGAGATGGTCCGTCTGCTGGCACGCGAGGGCGGGCTCACCCTCCGGCGGCCCGTGGAGGAGATAGTGGCGGATCGCGACGAACGGTTCCTGCGGACGGCGCACGAGATCCGCGTGCACCCGGAGATCGAGGCCGTGGTCTCCTCCTTCCACGGCAGGCTGCCCATGGCCGTGGCCTCCGGCGGCGCCCGGAGAGTGATCGAGATGACGCTCCGCCACCTGCCGATCCGCCACCGGTTCGGCACCGTTGTCACCCGCGACGACGTCGAACGGGGCAAACCCGCGCCGGACATCTTCCTGCGTGCGGCGAAGCTGGTCGGCGTCCCCCCGAACCGCTGCACCGTGTACGAGGACAGCGACGAAGGCATCGCCGCCGCCCAGGCGGCGGGCATGGCGATCATCGACGTCCGGCCGCTCACCCGCCGGCCGAGCGGCACGAGCGCCTGAGGCGTCTTCGCGGCAGCCGCTCGTCGCCGCGGGGGCATCCCCCGGCGACGACGGCCTCCGGTACGTGTACGCGACCCCGGCTCGCACGATCGAGCACGGCGTATCGCCAGGTGACAGCGATCTAAGCGGGCAGGCCGAGCTCGCGGGCGATGAGCATGCGCTGCACCTCGCTGGTGCCCTCGCCGATCTCCAGGATCTTCGCGTCCCGGTAGAAGCGGCCGACGGGGAACTCGTTCATGAAGCCATAGCCGCCGAAGATCTGGGTCGCGTCGCGGGCGTTGTCCATCGCGGCGTTGGACGACACCAGCTTGGCGATCGCGGCCTCCTTCTTGAACGGCAGGCCCGCCAGCATGCGCTCGGCGGCGTGGTAGTAGGCCAGGCGGGCGGTGTGCGCCCTGGCCTCCATATCGGCGATCTTGAACTGCAGGGCCTGGTAGCGGCCGATCTCCTGGCCGAAGGCCCGGCGCTCGCCCACGTAGCGCAGCGACTCGTCCACGCAGCCCTGGGCGAGACCGACCGACAGCGCCGCGATGGCCACCCGGCCCTCGTCGAGGGTCTGCAGGAACTGGGCGTAGCCCCGGCCGCGCTCGCCCAGCAGGTTCTCCTCCGGCACCCGGCAGTCGGCGAACGACAGTTCCCTGGTGTCCGAGGCCGACCAGCCGACCTTGGAATACTTCTTCGACACCGTGAAACCGGGCGTGCCCGACGGCACGAGGATCGTGGAGATCTCCGGCTTCCCGTTCTCGCGGCGGCCGGTGATCGCCGCCACCCCGACCACGCCGGTGATGTCGGTGCCCGAATTGGTGATGAACGCCTTCGATCCGTTGATCACCCACTCGCCGCCGTCGAGGACGGCCGTGGTGCGCATGCCGCCCGGCACGTCGGACCCGCCGCCTGGCTCGGTCAGGCCGAACGCCCCGAGGACCTCCCCCGCCGCCATCCTCGGCAGCCACCGCTGCTTCTGCGCGTCCGTGCCGAACCGCAGGATCGGCATCTCGCCCAGCGAGACCGCCGCCTCCAGGGTGATCGCCACGGAGGAGTCGACCCTGGCCAGCTCCTCCAGGGCCAGGCACAGCGCGAAGTAGTCGCCGCCCATGCCGCCGTACTCCTCCGGGATCGGCAGGCCGAACAGGCCCATCGCCCCCATCTTGCGGACGATGTCGTACGGGAACTCGCACCGCTCGTAGTAGTCCCCGATGACGGGGGCCACCACCTCGCGGGCGAACTCCTCGACCGACTTGCGCAGTTCGACGTGCTCCTCGTTGAGCATCTCAAATCTCCTTGGCGAGAGCCTGGACGACGCGGGAGGGGCTCGGCCGGCCCAGGATCTCGGCGAGCCAGAGGCTGGTGGCGGCCAGCGACCTGACGTCCACCCCGGTCTCGACGCCGAGACCGTCGAGCATCCAGACCAGGTCCTCGGTCGCGAGGTTGCCGGTGGCGCTCTTGGCGTACGGGCAGCCGCCGATGCCGCCGGCGGAGGAGTCCACGACCGTGATCCCCCGCTTGAGCGCGGTGAGCGTGTTGGCCAGGGCCTGGCCGTAGGTGTCGTGGAAGTGGACGGCAAGCCGGTCCGTCCCGACACCTGCCCCGGCGAAGGCGTCGAGCAGCGCCTCGACGTGCCGTGGCGTGCCGACGCCGATCGTGTCGCCCAGCGACAACTCATAGCAGCCGAGGTCGAGCAGCCTGCGCCCGACCCTGGCGACCTGCTCGGGCGCGACCGGGCCCTCCCAGGGGTCGGCGAAGCACATCGACACGTACGCCCTGACGCGCATGCCGTGGGCGAGGGCCCGTTCGACGACGGGGGCGAACATCTCGAACTGCGACTCGACGGTCCGGTTCAGGTTGCGCCGGGCGAACGACTCGGTGGCGCTGCCGAAGATCGCGATGTCGGTCACCCTCTGATCGAGCGCGCGGTCGAGACCCCGCTCGTTCGGGACGAGCACCGGGTAGCGCACTCCCGGCACCCGGGTCAGGCTCTCCAGCAGTTCGCCCGCGTCCGCGAGCTGGGGCACCCACTTCGGGTGGACGAAGCTCGTCGCCTCGATCGTCGTCAGCCCTGCCTCGGCCAGCCGCCCGATGAACTCGCGCTTGACCTCGACGGGCACGACGGCGGACTCGTTCTGCAGGCCGTCGCGCGGGCCGACCTCGTAGATCGTCACTCGCACGGCGTCACCCTCGCGAGGACCGCGTCCAGCTCCACCGTCTGTCCCGGCCGGGCCCGCAGCTCGGCGAGCACGCCGTCGGCCGGCGCCGTCAGGGTGTGTTCCATCTTCATCGCCTCCACGACGACCAGCGGCTGCCCGGCGCTGACCCGGTCGCCCTCGGCCGCCTTCACCAGCAGCACCGTTCCCGGCATGGGGCTGCGTACGGCCCCGTCGCCCGCGAGGGCCCCGCCCGGCCGGTCGTTCGGGTCGCCAGGCTCGTGCCGGGTGACCGGCCAGGCCCGGCCGCCCTCGGCGAGCCACACCGTGTCGCGGTTCCGGGCCACGGCGTACGCGCGCGTGACACCGCCGACGGTGACCGCCACCTCCTCCGGGCCTGTCCACGCCAGCCGCGCCCGGCCAAGTGAACGATCGTTAACTTCGATCTCCGCGTCTCCCGCCGCGCCCCTGACCCGTACGGGCACGCCGAGCCGGTGCACCGTCCACGCGGGCTCTCCCACCCGCCAGCCGTCGGCCACGTCCCACGGATCGCCCGAGGCGCGGCGGTCGAAGCCTGACTGGAAGACGAGCGCAGCCGCCGCGAGCACCTCGTCCGGCACGTTTCCGCTCACCAGGTCGCCGAGCCGCCGCTCCACCAGCCCCGTGTCGAGCCGCCCCGCCGTGACCTCCGGATCGGCCAGCAGCGCGCGCAGGAACCCGATGTTCGTGGTGACCCCGAGGACCACGGTGGAGGCCAGCGCCCGGTCGAGCGCCGCGAGCGCGCCCGCCCTGCCGGGGGCCCAGGCCACCGCCTTGGCCAGCATGGGGTCGTAGTCGCTGCCCACCGTCATCCCGGGAGTCAGCCCCGAGTCGAAGCGCACGCCCTCGCCCGCCGGCTCCCGCAGGGCCAGGACCCGGCCGCCCGTGGGGAGGAAGTCACGCGCGGGGTCCTCGGCGTACACGCGGGCCTCGACGGCGTGGCCGCGCAGGCGCACCTCGTCCTGGCCGAACGGCAGCGGCTCCCCCGCCGCGACCCGCAGTTGCAACTCGACCAGGTCGAGGCCGGTGACCATCTCGGTGACCGGGTGCTCGACCTGGAGCCGGGTGTTCATCTCCATGAAGAAGAACTCGCCGGGACGGGAACCGGGGACGATGAACTCGACCGTGCCCGCGCCGACGTAGCCGACCGACCGGGCGGCCTCCACCGCCGCCGCGCCCATGCGGGCCCGCGTCTCCTCGTCGAGCAACGGCGACGGCGCCTCCTCGATGATCTTCTGGTGGCGCCGCTGCAGGCTGCACTCGCGCTCGCCCAGGTGGACGACGTTGCCGTGACGGTCGGCCATGACCTGGATCTCGATGTGCCGGGGCCGGTCCACGAACCGCTCGATCAGCAGCGTGCCGTCCCCGAACGCCGCCGTCGCCGTACGGCGGGCCGACTCGACGGCCGCGGTCAGGCCCTCGGCCGAGTCGACCCGCAGCATGCCCTTGCCGCCCCCGCCCGCGGACGGCTTGATCAGCACGGGGAAGCCGATGCGCGCGGCGACCTCGGCCAGGTCGTCGTGTGGCTCCGCGCCGCCGGGGACGACCGGCACGCCCGCGCCGGCGACCGTCTCCTTCGCCCTGATCTTGTCGCCCATGGCCTCGATGGCCCCGGCCGGAGGCCCGACGAACACCAGGCCCTCCTCGGCGCAGCGCCGGGCGAACCCGGCGTTCTCGGCGAGGAAGCCGTACCCGGGGTGGACAGCCTGGGCACCGCTCACCCGGGCGGCCTCGACGATCCCCTCGACGTCGAGATAGCCGCGCGCGAGCCGTACGGCGAGGTCGGCCTCGCGCACGTGACGGGCGTCGCGGTCGGCGTCGCTGTGCACCGCGATCGCGCGGATCCCCAGCGCGCGGAGCGTGCGGATGATCCGTACGGCGATCTCACCCCGGTTCGCGACCAGGACACCGGTGAACATCACGACCACCCCAGGTGACGGGACGGCCGCTCGTGAAGCGGGCGGGGAGCCGGTGAACGCGTCATCAACACTGCCTCACATCCGGAAGACGCCGTAGCCGACGGGTTCGAGGGGGGCGTTCGCGGCGGCGCCGAGCGCCAGTCCGAGCACGGTCCTGGTGTCCACCGGGTCGATCACCCCGTCGTCCCACAGGCGTGCCGTCGAGTAGTAGGGATTGCCCTGGTGCTCGTACTGTGCCCGGATCTCGTCCGCGTCGGCGTCGCCGACCATGGTGAGCACGGTGGCGGCCTGCTCACCGCCCATGACCGAGATGCGGGCGTTCGGCCACATCCACAGGAAGCGGGGCGAGTAGGCGCGGCCCGCCATCGCGTAGTTGCCCGCGCCGAACGAGCCACCGATGATCACCGTGAGCTTCGGCACCCGGGCGCAGGCGACCGCCGTCACCATCTTCGCGCCGTGCTTGGCGATCCCCCCGGCCTCGTACGCCTTGCCGACCATGAAGCCGCTGATGTTCTGCAGGAACACCAGCGGGATCGACCGCCGGTCGCACAACTCGATGAAATGGGCGCCCTTGAGCGCCGACTCGCCGAACAGGACGCCGCTGTTGGCCACGATCCCCACCGGGTGCCCGTGGATCGCGGCGAACCCGGTGACCAGGGTCGGGCCGTACTCCGCCTTGAACTCCAGGAACCGGCTGCCGTCGACGATCCGGGCGATCACCTCGCGCACGTCGTACGGCTGGCGCGTGTCCTGCGGGACGATGCCGTACAGGTCGTGCGGGTCGTGGAGCGGCGGCTCGGCGGGGCCCACCTCCCACGGGCGAGGACTTCTCGGGCCGAGCGACGCGACGATGTCGCGCACGATCTTCAGGGCGTGCGCGTCGTCGTCGGCGAGGTGGTCGGTGACGCCGCTGACGCGCGCGTGGACCTCGCCGCCGCCGAGTTCCTCGGCCGTGACGGTCTCGCCGGTCGCGGCCTTCACCAGCGGCGGCCCGCCCAGGAAGATCGTGCCCTGGCCGCGGACGATCACCGCCTCGTCGCTCATCGCCGGGACGTACGCCCCGCCCGCCGTACAGGAGCCCAGCACGGCCGCGATCTGCGGGATGCCCTTGGCCGACATGGTGGCCTGGTTGTAGAAGATGCGGCCGAAGTGCTCCCTGTCGGGGAAGACCTCGTCCTGCTTCGGCAGGAACGCGCCGCCGGAGTCGACCAGGTACACGCACGGCAGGTTGTTGTGGAGCGCGACCTCCTGGGCCCGCAGGTGCTTCTTGACCGTCATCGGGTAGTACGTGCCGCCCTTGACGGTGGCGTCGTTGGCCACGATCACGACCTCGCGCCCGGCGACCCGCCCCACGCCGGTGATGATCCCGGCGGCCGGGGCCTGGTCGTCGTACATGCCGGTGGCCGCGAGCGGGGACAGCTCCAGGAATCGCCCACCGGGGTCGAGGAGCGTGTCGACACGGTCCCTGGGCAGCAGCTTGCCGCGCTGGACGTGCCTGGTCCGAGCCCGTTCCGGGCCGCCGCGCGCCGCCGTCGCGAGCCGTTCCCGCAGGTCCGCGACCAGGCGTTCGTTCGCCTCCGCGTTGCGCTTGTACGGCTCGCCGCCCGGGTCGCACCGGCTCTCCAGCACCGGCCAGTCACTCGTACTCATGCTCGGAATGTTAATCATCGCTAACAGACTCCGTCTACCATGGTGCCGTGAAGACCGGGAGGACCGTGACGACCCCTACCCGCAATCGGCGGGCCGAGATCCTAGACGCCGCCGCGGAGCTCTTCGCCGCGCGCGGCTTCCACGGCGTGTCCATCGAGGACATCGGCGCGGCCGTGGGCGTGTCAGGACCGGCGCTGTACCGGCATTTCAGCGGCAAGGAGGCCCTGCTCGCCGAGATGCTGCTGGACATCAGCGAGCGGCTGCGCGAGCAGGGGGCGCGGCTGGCCACCACCGCCGACCCGGACACCGCGGAGGCCGCGCTTGAGGCGCTGCTGTCCGGGCACATCGAGTTCGCGATGAATCACCCCGCGCTGATCCGGGTGCACGAGCGCGAGCTGGACAACGTGCCCGAGCAGGCCCGGCGGGCCATCCGGCGGCTGCAGCGGCTGTACACCGAGGAGTGGGTGACCGTGCTGTCGGAGCTGCACCCCGCCTGCCCGCCCGCGCGGCTGCGCGCCGCGACGCACGCGGTGTTCGGCCTGCTCAACTCCACTCCGCGCAGCGCGGGGGAGCTGGCCCCCGACGCCATGGCCGCCCTCCTCCACACCATGGCCCGCGCCGCCCTCTCCCCCTTAGGTTGAAAAAAGGAGGAGGGGGGTGGGAGGAGGGAGGAGGGGGTGATCTTGTAATTTGTCGCAGAGAGGTGGCGCGACCCGCACCCCAACCGCGCGTGATCTTGTAGTTTGTCGCACGTACGGCCCCCGAACTGCCGAGATCCCGTCCGTGATCTTGCAGTTCTCGACACCAAACCCCTGCCTGCCAGCGCGTACGCCTTCCGTGATCTTGCAAGTGCAAGATCACGGAACGAGAAAACCCTGGTCACCAGCCACAGGGCCGGATTTCATGCAAGATCACGAAGCGAAGACGAGCAGGTCAGGCGCCGTACGTGCGACAAACTACAAGATCACGCCGTGAGGAGTTTGCGGGCGGCGCGTTCGATGTCGGACTCGGACAGCAGGACGGTGTCGGCGGCCGGGCCCAGCGGCACGAAGCTGTCCTGTGAGGTCACACGGCGGATCGGGCCGCGGAAGCCGTTGTCGACGAGCGCCGCTATCACGCTCTCCGAGACCCCGCCGCTGCGCCGGGTCTCGTCGGCGATGAGCACCCGGCCGGTCAGCTCCGCCGCCCGCACCAGGTCGTCCACCGGCAGCGGCGACAGCCACCGCAGGTCGAGGACCCTGCAGCTCATGTCCTCCGCCGTGAGCTTCACCGCCGCCCGCAGGCTCATGCGCAGCCCGTTGCCGTACGTCACGATGGTCAGGTCGCGCCCGTCGCCGTAGGAGCGGGCGCGCCCCACCGGGACGTGGGTCTCCGTCCAGCGCGCCGGCGGCGCGTACGGCGCGAGCCAGCCGCCGTCGCCCTCCTCGAACAGATCACGGGTGTGGTAAAGCGCGATCGGTTCGAGGAACACGCAGACACTGCCGTCCGCGCGGGCGGCGGCCAGGCAGGTGCGCAGCATCGCGGCGGCGTCGTCGGGCCGGGCGGGAGACGCGACGATCACCCCGGGAATATCCCGCAAAGCGGCTACCGAGTTGTCATTATGAAAATGCCCGCCAAATCCCTTTTGATAGGCATACGAGGCGACTCGTACGACCATGGGATTGCGATACGCGCCCTGCGAAAAGAACTGCATGGTCGACGCCTCGCCGCGAATTTGATCAAGGGCGTTGTGCACGTAGGCGAGATATTGGATCTCCGGCACCGGCAGCAGACCCGCCACCCCGCTCCCGAGCGCCAGCCCGAGGATCGCCTGCTCGTCGAGGAGCGTGTCGAAGACCCGCTCCGCCCCGAACCTCCGCGACAGCCCGCGCGTCACGCCGTACACGCCGCCCTTGCGGGCCACGTCCTCGCCGAACACGAGCACCCCGGGGTCCAGCGCCAGCGCGTCGGCCAGCGTACGGTTGACCGCCTGGGCCACGGTCAGCCCGCCCTCCCGCTCCGGCAGGGTGGCGAAGGCGCGCTCACGCGCCTCGGCGGGCGCCGCCCGGACGGCCTCGGCGGCCACCACGCCGGGACGGCGCGGCGCGAGCGGTGCCGTCACCTCCTCCGCCGTGGTGAGCCTGGGCCGCCGCGCACACTCCGACGCGAGCTTCAGCACGTGGTCGCGCTCGGCCTCGTAGCGCGCCAGCAGGTCGTCGGGCTGAGCCAGTCCCGCCTCCACCAGCAGTCGCGCCGTACGGACGAGCGGGTCGCGACCCAGGTCGGCGGTGATCTCGCGGCGGGTGCGGTAGCCGATCTCCACGTCCGAGCCGGCATGCCCCATCAGGCGTACGGTCCGCAGGTGCAGGAACGCCGGGGCACGGTTGACGCGCACGTGCTCGACCGCGCGCAGCGCCGCGTCGTACGCGTCGGCCAGGTCGCCGCCGTCGGCGTGGAAATACTCCAGCAGGGGGTGCTTGGCCCGCTCGATCCACTCCGGCGGCGTCTTCACGCTGATGCCGAGGCCGTTGTCCTCGCAGACGAACAGCACCGGGATCCGCAGCCCGCGATGACGGCCGTACGCGGCGGTGTTCAGCCCGGACAGCGCGGAGGCGTGGTTCATCGACGCGTCGCCGAAGCTGCACACGGCGATGGCGTCCCGCGGCCAGGGAGAGGGCAGGCCGAGCATGCCCGCCCGCTCGATGGCGAAGCCCACGCCGACGGCGCGCGGGAGGTGACTGGCGATGGTGGAGGTCTGCGGGATGACGGCGAGCCCTGGGTGGCCGAACACCTTGTGCCTGCCACCCGCGATCGGATCCTCCGCCGACGCCGCGACGCCGAGCAGGACGTCGCGCAGCCCTTCCTCCGCCAGCCGGCCCGCCTGGGCGGATCGGGTCAGGTAGAAGGCGCCGGACCGGTAGTGCAGCAGCGCGGGGTCGTCCACGCGGAGCGCGGCGGCGACGGCGGCGTTCCCCTCGTGCCCCGACGAGCCGATCGTGTAGAAGCCCTCGTCGCGCTCGCGCATGTGCCGGGCCGCGACGTCGAGGAGCCGGCTGCCGAGCTGGACGGCGAACAGCTCACGGCACCGCCTGCCCGTCAGGCCCGTCCCGGGCCGCACCGGCAGGTCAGGATCCCGGGCTGGTCCGGGGGTCAGCGCCCCGACGGCCTCGATGAAATGCGTCTCCACAGCGTCCCGCACCACACGGCCGATTATGTCGCACGATGCACGCTCCGTCCCGCACAGCGACAACTCCGCGCATGACCGTTATGGATCACTTCGTTTGACACAAATCGATGACGATAGGTCAGTGCGTTAAACCCTCGGGGCCATTCACCCGTCTACTCGTTATGAATGACGTGGCACCCTCAGGCCGCGTTCAACCACCGGAAGGATGGTTCACCGGAATGTTGAAACGCATTCAAGCCGCGATCGCGGCAGTGGTCATGGGAGGCGCGGTCCTCGTCGCGCTCCCGGCCGCAGCGGGCGCGGCGACGGCAGCGGGTCCGAGCGCCCTGACCGTCTCCCCCAGTCCCGTGGTCGTCTCCGCCGGTTCCGGCACGACGGCGACCTTCACCTACAAGGCGTCCGACAGGGGCGCGGCGAGGCTCGTCGACCGTGACGGCCGCGTCGTCCTGCTCCGCCCCACCCCCGCGGGCTACGGCGTCTACTCGGCGAAGTACGGCTTCACCTTCGACGACGAGCCGGGCGTCTGGAAGCTGCAGGTGCGGGCCGGCGGCGGCACCGCGAGCAAGGAGTTCCAGGTCCACTGGACCACCGACCTCGACTTCGACGCCGCGCCCGACGTCGTCGACCGCGGCGACCGGATCAAGCTGACCGGCGCGCTGACCTTCCGTGACGGCGACGGCCCGCAGGCCTACGACGGCCAGCGGGTGGACATCGCCTTCAAGCCGGTCGGCGGCTCCTACAGCCGGGTCGGCTCGGTCACGACCGACCGGCGCGGCCGGTTCTCCGTCTACCAGAAGGCCGACAGGACCGGCTGGTGGCGGGCCGAGTTCGCCGGCGCGACCGACGCCGAGCCCGCGACCAGCGACAGCGACCGGGTCGACGTCAAGGCCGCGGTCAGCCGCACCCGCATCACCGGGTTCGACGCCTCCCCCGAGCCCGTCGACGTCGGTGACACCCTGCGCCTGCGCGGCCGGCTGGAGATCTCCGGCTTCGCCGGCTGGAGCGGCTACCCCGGACGCGGCGTGAAGATCCTCTTCAAGCCGGCCGGCGGCTACAGCTGGCAGTACGTCACCACCGACAGGACCGACTCCCACGGCCGGTTCGCCGTGGACGTCACGGCCGAGGTCTCCGGCACCTGGCGGGCGCAGTTCGAGGGAACAGGCGGCGCGGCGTACACCGCGAGCGCGACCGACTACGTGACGGTCAGCGTGCCCCGGGCGGGCACCCGCGTGGTCCAGTTCAACGCCTCCCCCGAGCCGGTGAAGTACCGCAAGTACCTCACCTTCACCGGCCAGCTGCAGGTCTGGGACCACGGCTGGGAGGGGTACGGCCACCAGAAGGTGACCGTCTGGTTCAAGAAGCCGGGCGGCTCCTGGCACTACGTCAAGACGCTGTGGACGAACGGCTCCGGCAAGCTCTGGGGCAAGACCACGGCGTCGGCGTCCGGCTACTGGAAGGTCGTCTTCGCCGGCAACGGTGAGGCCCGTCCGTCCTCCAGCGGGACCGACTGGGTGCGCGTGAAGCGCTAGGGAGAGTCCGACGGATGCTGCCGGTCGCGAGCGTGGATCCTGATGCACGCCTCGCGAGGCGGAGGAGCGGCCATGGCGCGGCCATGGGCGACGACGACGCGGCGAGGCGGGGTCCACGCCCGGCAGGGCCATGATCTGTCGGACACCACCCATGAGGATCACTGAGCCGGCCCGGGACGCGCCCCACGTCCCGGGCCGGCCCATACCCCGGCCCGAGGGCGGCGGCCGCGCGGGCGTCAGAGCCAGTCGCGGCGTTTGAAGACCAGATAGAGCGTGAGACAGACGACGCCCATGAGCATGATCGCTATGGGGTAGCCGAGCACCCAGTGCAGCTCGGGCATGTGGTCGAAGTTCATGCCGTAGATCGTGCCGACCAGCGTCGGGGCGAAGAGGATGGCCGCCCAGGCGGAGATCTTCTTGACCTCGTCGCCCTGGGCGATGCTCGCGGCCGTGAGCTTGGTCATCTCCTCGTTCTGCTGCTGGCTGACGAGTGTCGAGTTGACGACGAGGATGTCCTGCAGCATCTGCCGGAAGCCCGCCACGCGCTCGGTGACCGTGATGGCGTGGTCGGACACGTCGCGCAGATAGCGCTGCAGCTCCTCGTTCACGCCGTACTTCGGCGAGCCCGCGATGAAGCCGTCGAGCATCGGGACGAGCGGGCTGGTGGCCCGCTGGAACTCGATGACCTCGCGGGACAGCGCGTAGATGCGCCGGGGCGCGGCCGGGTCCCCGCCGAAGACCTGCACCTCGATCTCGTCGATGTCGTTCTGCAGCCCGGCGACCACCGGCGCGTAGCCGTCCACGACCGCGTCGAGGATCGCGTACAGCACGGCCTGCGGCCCCTGGCGGAGCAGGTCGGGGTCCGACTCCATGCGCCGGCGCACCTTGGACAGGTCGGGCGCCTCGCTGTGCCGTACGGTCAGCACGAAGTCGGGGCCGACGAACACGTGCAGCTCGCCGAACGCCACCTTCTCCGGCTGGTCGAGATACTGGGCGGCCCGCAGCACCACGAACAGCGTGTCGCCGTACCGGTCGGCCTTGGGCCGCTGGTGGGCGACGATGGCGTCCTCGATGGCGAGCTCGTGCAGGCCGAACTCCTCGGCCGCCTTGATGAGCTCGGCCTCCTCCGGCCGGTACAGGCCGATCCACGCCATCGCGCCCGGCCGCGAGCGCAGCGCGGCGATGGCGCCGCCCAGCGAGAGCGGCGAGTCCACGCGCTCGCCGTCCACGTACACGGCGTTGTCGATCACACTCTGCCGGAACGGCTCCTCCTCGTCCGCACGCGGATCCATCGAGTGCTCGGGAGCCTGCTCCGGTTTCGCCCTCATCAGCCCACTCAATCCACGCAGTCCACGCATACGCCGCTCAGCCACATCTAGAAGGTAACCGTCCTCGTAAGGTCGCCGGCCTCAGCCGCCCGGCGCGTCCGCGGCCAGGGGGCGTGCGCCGTACGATTCCGGGGGTGACCCCCCTGAAGGCCCTGTGGAACCACCTGACCGCCGTACAGATCGCGCCTCCCCTCTGGCTGGCCGTCCTGTCCGGATTCGCCGCCCTCGGCGTCGTCGCCTACCCCCAGTCGTGGCACATCTCACGCGGGCTGATCACGATCGCGCACGAGGGCGGGCACGCGCTGGTCGCGGTGCTGACCCGGCGCAAGCTGCGGGGCATCCGCCTTCACTCGGACACTTCGGGCGTGACGCTCACCAGAGGCAGGCCCACCGGGCCCGGCATGATCGCCACGGCCGCGGCGGGGTACGTCGCGCCCTCCCTGATCGGGCTCGGGGCGGCCTGGCTGGTCGCCGACGGGCGGATCACGATGCTGCTGTGGGCCGTGCTCGCGCTGCTCGTGTGCATGCTGCTCATGATCAGGAACTTCTTCGGCGCGCTCTCGCTGCTCGCCGTGGGCGGCGCGGTCTTCGCGCTGTCGTGGTTCGCGCCGCCGAACGTCCAGTCGGCCTGCGCGTACGCCGCCGCGTGGTTCCTGCTGCTCGGCGGCGTACGGCCGATCCTCGAACTGCGGAGCAAGCGGCGGCATGGCCGCGCCCCCGACTCCGACGCCGACCAGCTCGCCCGGCTGACCCGGGTGCCGGGCACCTTCTGGGTGCTGCTTTTCCTGCTCGTCTCCGTCGCCTCGCTCGTCTACGGCGGCTATCTGCTCATCGCCCGATGGCTGCCCGGGTGAGCTGTTGACCTTGCCGCTACGTCAATGTCTTCAATTGGGGCATGCGGATCGGAGAACTCGCCGCGCTGGCCGGGGTGTCCACCCGTACCGTGCGGCACTACCACCACCAGGGCGTGCTGCCCGAGCCGCCGAGGCGGGTCAACGGCTACCGCGAGTACGGCCTGCGCGACGCGCTCCGCCTCGCCCGGGCCCGCAGGCTGACCGAGCTGGGCCTGTCGCTGGACGAGGTGCGCGACGTGCTGGCCGGCGACTGCGCCCGGGAACTGCGGGAGATCCTGCTGGAGCTGGACGCCGACCTCGCCCGGCAGGAGGCGGTGATCAGAGCCAGGCGCGAGCGGCTCGCCGCGCTGCTGAGCGAGGAGTCGCCGTCGCCGGACGACGCCGTCTCGCCGGAGATGGCCGGCTTCCTGCGGTGCCTCGAACCCGTGCGCGACTCGCCGTTCGCGGCTGCGGAGACCGAGTTACTCGCCCTCCTCGACGCGGCGGCCGAGCCGGAGGACCGGGATCGCTTGCTGGAGCTGATGCGGCCCATGACCACACCGGAGGCGGTCGCCCGCGCCGAGGAGTTGCACCGGAGGCTGGCGGAGCTGGACGGCGCCGATCCCGCCGATCCCCGTGTCGGCGCACTCGCCGCCGACCTGGCCGCGCACCTGCCTCCCGAGCTCGCCGCCTCGCTGGCCTCCGCGATGCCCGCCGACGACGACCCGTTCGCCCGGGCGTTCCTCGCCGATCTGTCCCCCGCGCAGGCCGAGGTCGCACGGCAGGCCATGGCGCTGCTCGCGGACGGGGCGTCGTGAGGCACGCCGCCGGCTACAGCCGGGAGCAGACGCCGACGATGGCGGTGCTGCTGTCCGTGCTGGTCCTGGAGACCGTGGCCATGGACCTGCTGCTGCGCAGATTCGGGCTGCCCGACGTGCCGCGTCTGGTGATCCTGGCTCTCGACGCGGCGTCGGTCCTCGGCGTGCTCGGCCTCATGGTGGGCTGCGCCCGCCGGCCGCACACCATCGGGCCGGACGCGCTGCGCCTGCGGTACGGCCGCATGTTCAGCCTGGACGTCCCGGCGGATCTCGTCGTGTCGGCGCGGATCGACCGCCGCTACGACGAGAGGAGGCTCCTGCGCCTCTCGGACGGCGAGCTCGTCATCGCGGTCTCGTCCCAGACCAACCTCGTGGTCGACCTGCGGGAACCGATCGAGGTGTCCCTTCCGCGCCGTCCCTGGCAGGCCGTACGCCCGGCGACGGCCGTCCGGCGGCTGCGGTTCTTCGCCGACGATCCTGCGGCTGCGCTGCGGGCCCTGGCCGCGCTCACCACGCCGGCGGGCGAGCCCGCTCCCTAGGACGTTCTCAGCAGTGCTTGCTCAGCGACATGCGCTTGATCAGGGGATACAAGCTGGGGTCGAACCGGCCCTCGGCCAGCCATCGATACTTCCGCGGCCAGGCGAGAGGCAGGTTCTTGACGAACTTGGTGCTGGTGCTGCCGGGTATGCGTATGTCGGCGAGCAGCGCGCCGTTCCCGTCCTTGAGATGCGCCCACATCAGCCAGGCGTCGTCACCCGACAGACTGGTGAGCGTGGCGTCGAACCGGGCCGTGCCGTCCGGATAGAGAGTCCATGTCGGGGCCGTCCAGTCGGCGCCGCCGCTGTACATGGTGCAGTCGCCCGCGGTCGAGCCCTTCTTCCAGGTGAACGTTTTGTAGGCGGACGCGTTGGCCGTCCCGGCCGGAAGCGCCAGGCCTAGGGCGAGGGCGCCCACGGTGACGACCATGACGGTGCTCCTGCGGATGCTCTTCATGACGCTTCCTCTCATCGGCGGCTGTGCCGCTCGGCCGGTCAGGCGAAGCCCTCGTGGTGGGCTCCGCGGCCTCACAAGCCGTTGATAGGACCGCACGGTTGCAGAGCGCTTGACCTTGCCTTGCCCGTGACCTCTCTCGCCACGACCGACCAAGAGCGTCAGCGCTGCGACAGGGCCGAGCCGGACCTGCCCTTGATCACGCGGAGCTGCGCGGGGATGCGCACCCGCAGTTCGGCGACGTGGCTGACGACGCCGACGGCGCGGCCTCCCTCCCGCAGGCCGTCGAGGATGTCGAGCACGTCGTCGAGCGTCTCGTCGTCGAGCGTGCCGAAGCCCTCGTCCACGAACAGGCTGCCGATCTCCGCGCCGCCCGCCTCCGCCGTGACCACGTCGGCCAGGCCCAGCGCCAGGGCGAGCGAGGTGACGAAGCTCTCGCCGCCGGACAGCGTGGCGGGGTCGCGTTCCACGCCGGTCCAGGCGTCGAGCACGCGCAGGCCCAGCCCGCCGCCCGACCGGCCCCGGTCGCCCGCGGACCGGCTCATGTCGTGCCGCAGCAGGTAGCGACCACCCGACATGTGGTCGAGGCGCTCGTTCGCCGCGTCCACGACCTGGCGGAGCCGCTCCCCCAGCACGTACGCGGACAGCCGCATGTGCCATCGGTTGTCGCCCGACGTCCCTGTCGCCAGCTCGGCGAGCCGGCGCGCCAGGCGGTGCCGTTCCTCGGCGGGCCGATAGGCGCGCAGCGCGGCGTCCAGTTCGCCGGCGAGCCCGGTGAGCTGGCCGAGCCTGCCCTGTGCCCGGTCCCGAGCCGAGGTGCGGGCGGCGTGGTCGTGCTCGGCCCGCTCGTGGCCGGCCTCCAGCTCCGGCAGGTCCGCGGCGGGCCGGGCCGCCGCCGCCACCAGCTCGGGGTCGGCCAGCAGCCCTTCGACCGTGGCGCGCTCGGCGTCCAGGTGACCCAGCCGCTCGGCCAACGCCTCCCGGTCCTCCGGCGCGCGGACGGCGGCGGCCGCGTGCTCCACGCTCGCGAACCCCTCACCGGCGGCGGCCACGGCCGCCTCCGTCCGCGCCGCCCGGCTCTCGCGGTCGGCCGCGGCCGCCTCGGCCGCCGCCTCGGCGGCCTCCCTGAGCAGGTCCGCCTCCTCTTCCAGCCGGTCGAGACGGGCGGCGAGCGACGCGTCCTCGCCGCGGGCGGCATCGATCACCTCGGCCAGCCTGCGCTCGTCGGCCGCCAGCCCGTCCCGGTGCGCCCGCGCCTCCGCGATCGCCGCGCCGGTGCGCGCGGCCCGCGTGCCCAGCTCCTCGAGCTCGGCCGCGAGCCCGGTGGCGCGGACGGCCAGCTCCCGCTCGGCCGCGGCCAGGGACCGGGCGCGTTCGAGGTCCGCCTCCGCCGCCGCGAGGTCGCCCTCCAGTCCGGCGGCGAGCCGCTCGCCCTCCGCGAGCAGGGCCTCCCGCCTGGTCCTGGCCTCGGTCAGCAGCCCGGTCAGCTCGGCGGCGCGGTCGCGGGCCGCCTCCAGCTCCGCCGCGAGCCGCCGGACCTCCTCCTCTGCCCCCGCGACCGCCGTCTCCGCCTCGCGCAGCCGCGACAGCTCCTCGCGGGCGTCCGCGACGGCGGCGGACGCGTCGTCCTGGGACAGGCCCGCGGCGCGCGCCGTCGCGTCGCCGAGCCGCGACGAGAGCGCGGCGACGGCCGCCTCCGCCTCCTCACGGGCCAGCTGGGCGGCGTCGAACTCCTCCTGGGCCGCCCGCTCGTCGTCCGCGGTCGCGACCCGTCCCGCCGGCGCCGCGGGGCGCGGGTGTTCGCCGGACCCGCAGACGGCGCACGGCTCCCCGGGCACGAGCCCCGCCGCCAGTTCCGCGGCCATGCCGTCGATCCTGGCCTGACGGACCTCCTGGAGCCGGTCCCGGCGTTCCTGGGCCAGGTCGACGGCCGCGCGCCGGTCGTGCTCGGCCTCCTCCAGCCCGGCGGCCAGTGAGTCACGCAGCCGCGCCGCGTCCAGGCGCTCCCGCGCCAGGCCGGCGGCGGCCTCCAGCGCGGGCACGCGCGCGGCCATGCCGTGCAAGCCCCTGAGCCGTTCCTCCGCGCCGGCCAGCGACGCGGGCAGCTCCGCCTGCGCGGCCCTCGCCCGCGCCTCCTCCTCGGCGAGCCGCGTCAGTTCCTCGTCCAGCAGGCGGGCCTGCTCGCCGACCTCCCGCACCCGCAGCGCGGTGTCCCGCACGGCGGTCAGGTGCGGCAGGCTCGCCGCCGCCGCGCGCGCCCGCGCGAGCCGTTCCTCGATGTCGAGCCGCTCGGCCGGCAGGGCCGCCAGCCGCCGCGTCAGCCCGGCCTCCTCCTCGGTCAGCCCGGTCAGCGCGCGTTCCGCGTCCGCGCGCTCGTCACGCACCTGCCGCAGACGCGCCTCCTCCGGGAGGATCTGCCGCACCCGGGCGATCTCGTCGCGCCGCGCCCGCTCCAGCGCCGCCAGCCGCTCGGGATCCGGGCCCGCTACCTCTCCCAGGTCCACGCCCGATCCCAGGTCCACGCCCGATCCCAGGCCCGCGCCCGAGTCCACGCCCGATCCCGGATCCGCGCCCGGTCCCGGGAGGGAACGCGGCGCCGTAAGGCCGGGAAGCGCACGGAGCGCGGCGTCGGCGGCCACCCGCCGCGCCTTGGCCGCGGTCTCCGCCCGCTGGGCGGCCTGCCGGATCAGCGGCGCCACCCGGTCGGCCCGCGCCGCCTCGTCGAGCATCGCATCCAGGTCCGACCGCTCGTCCGCCGCCGCGTCGAGCTCCTGCCGCCGGGCGAGGGCGCCGGCGTGCCTGCGCTGCCGGTCGGCCAGCGCCCGGCCCTCCTCCAGCCG
Source organism: Microbispora sp. H11081 (assembly GCF_012999535.1). Classification (GTDB taxonomy): domain Bacteria; phylum Actinomycetota; class Actinomycetes; order Streptosporangiales; family Streptosporangiaceae; genus Microbispora. The sequence continues at coordinate 355,271 of NZ_JABBWV010000006.1, read as the reverse complement.
GGAGCGGGCGGACAGCAGCGCCTCCCCGCTCCGCGCGGCGGCCGCGACGGCGTCGGCGAGCGCGCCGCGGGCGAGGTCGAGCACCTGTCCCGACCAGGCGGCCGGCTCCGCGGCGTCCTCGGGCAACGGCAGGTCGTCGCCGGCCGCGCCGCGCATGCGGTCGAGCACCGACTCGACCCGCTGGCCCAGCTCCTGCGCGTCCCGCCCGGTGCGCGTCCGGTGCTCGGCGAGCCACCGCTCCACGTCGCCGAACACCCGCACGGAGAAGAGCCGTTCGAGCAGTTCCCGCCGTTCCTCGCCACCGGCCCGCAGGAATTTCGCGAACTCGCCCTGCGGCAGCATCGCGACCTGGCAGAACTGGGCCAGGGTCATGCCGGTCAGCGTGTTGACCAGGTCGCCGACCTCGTCGCTGCGGGTGCTGCGCACGATCCACTGCCCGCCGGGCTCGGTCAGCTCCTCCAACCGGGCCTTGGCCTTCTCCTCAACCAGGCCCGACCCCCTCAGCTTCGGCCGCATCCAGGCGGGGGAACGGGTGACGCGCAGGCGCCTGCCCCGGATCGTCACCTCCAGCGTCACCGACGGCCCCCGCTCGGGCGGCGCGTGGTCGCAGCGCAGGCTGCGAGCGCTCTCCCGCTGGCCGGGCACCCGGCCGTACAGGGCGTAGCAGACGGCGTCGAGCACGGTCGTCTTCCCCGCGCCGGTCGGCCCGTGGATCAGGAAAAGACCCGCCGCGCCGAGCGCGTCGAAGTCGACCTCCTCCGTTCCCGGGAACGACCCGAACGCGACCAGGCGCAGCCGATGCAGCCTCACCGGACCTCCACACTCGTCCACGGGCCGGGCCCGCGCCTCGTCACCCGCCGGGCCGCCGCCTGGGCCGGGGCGCTCACGCGCTCTCCCTGATGCGGCAGGCCTCGACCGCCTCCTCCAGGAGGCGCCGTTCCTCGTCGTCGGCGGGCTCGCCCCGGACCTCGCGGACGAAGTCGAGCGCCACCTCGATCTCGGGCCGCCCGGCGATCGCCGCCCTGGCCGCCGGCCCCGGCGCCACGCCGTCCGGCTCGAAGGCGAGCGCCAGCGTGTGCGGGAAGCGCCGGCGCAGGCGCTCCATCGCCTCGCGCGGGCGCACCGGGTCGGTCAGCGTCACCTGCAGCCAGTGGTCTTCGTACCGATCGTGGCGGGAGTCGGTCAGCAGGTCGTCGATGCGGCCCCGCACCGTGCTCACCGGCCGGGGCACGGGAGCGGGCACGAACTCCGTGCCGCCCGTGGCGAGGTCGGCCAGCCAGGAGCCCTTGGTGTGACCGGCCTCGGAGAAGGAGTAGGCGATCGGCGATCCGCTGTAGCGGACGGTCTCGCTCATCACCTGGCGTCCGTGCAGGTGCCCGAGCGCCACGTAGTCGGCCCCGGCGAACACGCCCAGCGGCACGTGGGAGACCCCGCCGACGCTGATGTCCCGCTCGCTGTCGCTCGCCTCCCCTCCGGTGACGAAGGCGTGCGCGAGCACCACCTTGCGGGCCGCGGGGTGCTCCCTGACCCGGTCCATCGCGTACGACATCGCGGCGGTGTGGCTGCGCTCGGCCAGCTCCCACGGCCCCCGGACGAGCTCGGGCTCCAGGTAGGGGATGCCGAAGAACGCCGTGTCGCCGATCACGACCGGCTCCCAGGCCCGGCCGGGGTCGGTGCGCAGATGCACCCGCTCCATGAGATCGGCGCCGAAGCCCAGCCGTACGGCGGAGTCGTGGTTGCCGCTGATCAGCACGGTGTGCGCGCCGAGGGCCTTGAGCCGCGCCAGCGCCTCGTTGCACAGGGCGACCGCGTCGACGGGCGGCAGGGCCCGGTCGTAGACGTCGCCGGAGACCACGACGACGTCCACGCGCTCGGCCCGCACGGTCTCGACCAGGTGGTCGACGAACGCCGCCTGGGCCCCGAGCAGGCTCTCGCGGTGGAACGACCGGCCGAGATGCCAGTCGGAGGTGTGCAGGACGCGCATGTCGCAGGAAGCTAACAGGTCCCGCCGACAAACACGGCCCCAACCGTCCCTCTGGTGCTCGCCGGAAATCAGGAGTAATGACTTAGCCTGGACTGAGTATCACCCGCACGCATGGGGGAGCGGCCTCATGAACGTCGGCCGGGGCACTCTGGGAGTGATCGCCGGGGTGTTGATGGTGCTGCTCGCCGCAGTCGGCCATCTGCTCTCCCCGCCGGCCTTCGATCCCCCACCACTGCCCGCTTCGCCCCAGTTCAGCGACTTACCTCCCCAGCCCGCCGCCGAGGTGCGGCCGGTCGCCCGCGCCGACGGGTTCCGTACCGAGACGATCCTCGTGCCGGCGAGGAACGAGACGCTGAAGGCGACGATCAGGGCGCCCCTGGCTCCGGGACGCCACCCGGCGATGGTGTTCGTGCAGGGCTCGGGGTCGGGCGACGGCGGCGAGTTCACCCAGCAGGCCGAGTGGCTGGCCCGGGCGGGCATCGTGACGCTGGCGTACGACAAGCGGACGGTGGGCTACTCCTTCCGCAGCCGCGACTTCGGGCTGCTCGCCGACGACGCCCTGCGCATGCTGCGGGTGCTGCGCGAGCGGCCGGACGTCGACCCCGCGCGGGCCGGCCTGTGGGGGGTCAGCGAGGGCGGCTGGGTCGTCCCCATCGCCGCCGCCCGTGATCCCCACGCCGCGTTCGTGGTCCTGGTCTCCTCCCCGAACGTCTCGCCGCTGCGCCAGGTCGCCTGGGCGCTGAACGAGCAACTGCTGCGCCTGCACGCCCCGACCGGCGTGCGCGACCTGCTCACCCGCGCGATGGGCGGGGTCGGTTTCGACTTCCTGCGCTACGACGGCGTGCCCGCCCTGCGCGGGATCAGCCGGCCCGTCCTCGCGTTGTACGGCACCGAGGACCCGTCCATCCCCTTCGTGGAGAGCACCGAGACGCTCACCGGCGCGCTGACGCTGAGCGGCAACACCGGCTACACGATCCGCTTCCTCGCGGGCGCCGACCACGCGATGCGGATCCGGGGCGGTACGTACGCGCCGGACTACCTGCCGACGCTGGCCAACTGGATCAGGGACCTGCCGCACACGGCCAGGCCGTCGGTGCCGATGGCGGGGGCGACCCCGGTGCAGCGCTTCGTGGCGAGCGACGTGCCGGCCGCGCCGTGGTGGGGGGACAGCACCATCCTGTGGCTCACGCTCTGCCTGGCCGCGGTCGGCTACGTGGCGGCGCCGGTCACCGAGATGGTCGTCCGGCTGCGCGGGCGCGACCTGCGGCTGCAGGCCACGGTCCACCTGTGGCCCGCCCTCAGGCGGCGGCTGCGCCGGATGGCCTGGACCGGGCTCGGCGAACTGGCCGCGGTCATGGCCTTCATCACGCTCATCGTGCTGTTCTCCGTCAATCAGGCGGGCGCCTGGCCCGCCGTGCAGGCCGGGTGGCTCGTCGTACGGCTGCTCGCCATCCTGATGCTCGTGCAGACGGTCACGACGTTCATGGCCGTGATCGGCGGGCTGCGGGACGGCTGGGAGCCCACACCCTGGCAGAGGAGCGTGATCGCCGGCGTGCTCGGCGGGACCACGCTGCTGCTGCTGACCGCCGCCTACTACGGCCTGTTCGCCTTTCCCTGGTAGGGCTCCGTTCCCCCGCAGGTCGACTCGCGGGTCGAGTCCCGGTCAAATGCCGGTATGGACTGTCCCGCCCCGGGCCGGTCGCCGGTTTTCCGCGGCCGGTGTCGCTTCAATTGACGCGTGGTCACCCCTGAGCTGGCACCCAGGAAGGGCGCCGCGCCGCCCACGCGGCGCGGCGGGCAGGTGCGGAGAGCCGCCGCGCTCCTCGGCTGGGTGGCTCTGTCGGCGGTGCTGCCCGGCGCGGCGCATCTGCGGGCGGGCCGGTGGCGCACCGGGCTGCTCCTGCTCGGCGGCTACGTGGTCGTGGTCGTCTCGGTAGCGAGCGTCGCCACGGGCGCCGACGCGGGCCTCGCCGGGCGCGCGCTCGGCTGGCTGAGCCAGATCTCACTGGTGTTCGCGGCCTGCGCCGTCGCCTGGTTCTGTCTGGTCGTCCGCTCGTACGTCGTCCTGCGTCCCGGCCGGCTCCCCCGCTCGGGGCAGATCCTCACCGGCCTGGTCGCGGGCGTCCTCGCGGTCGCCGTCGCGGTGCCGTTCGCGGTCGTCGCCCGGTACGTCCGCGTGTCCGAGCAGACCCTCGACGCGCTCTTCACCGCGCAGGACCGGCCGGGCCAGGCGGGCGGCGCCGTACGCGAGGACGACCCGTGGGCGGGCCGCGACCGGGTCAACGTGCTCCTGCTGGGCGGCGACTGGGGCGACAACCGGATCGGGATGCGCACCGACAGCATCAACGTCGCCAGCGTGGACGTGCGGACCGGCAACACGGTGCTGCTCGGGCTGCCCCGCAACCTGGAGCACGTCCGATTCCCTCCGGGCAGCCCCATGGCGGTCAGGTTCCCCTTCGGGTTCCAACTTCCAGAGTCGCAACCCGGCTGGCGCGAGGACCTGCTGTTCTCCGTGTGGCAGTACGCCGACGACCATCCCGAGCTGTTCGGCGGGCGACGGCACATGGGCGCCGAGGTCCTCAAGGAGACGGTCGGGCACATCCTGGGCCTGCGGATCGACTGGTACGCCCTGGTGAACATCTGGGGCTTCGCGAAGATGATCGACGCCCTCGGCGGGCTCGTGGTGTCGGTGAACCGCGACATCGTGTACGGCCGGTACGACGAGGGCCTGGTGAAGGCGGGCACCCGGCGGCTGACCGGCACGGAGGCGCTGTGGTTCGCCCGCTCCCGCACCGGCAGCGACGACTTCGACCGCATGCACCGGCAGCGGTGCGTGCTCGGGGCCCTGCTCTCCCAGGCCGACCCCGCGACGGTGCTGACGAGGTTCACGGAGATCGCGGCGGCGACCCGTGGGCTCATCCGCACCGACGTGCCCCGGCCCATGCTGGAGCACCTGGTGCCGGTGGCGTGGAAGGTCAAGCACGGCTCGATCGACAGCCTGCAGTTCGTGCCGCCGCTGATCAACACCGCCTACCCCGACTGGGACCGGATCCGGCTGCTCACGGCCAGGGCGATCCACGCCTCGATCCATTCCCAGGCCGGGCCGACGGCCGGATCCTCGCCCGCCGCTCCGCGCCGGCACCGGCACCGGCACTCCCCCGCGCCCTCTCCCACGCCCGTGCTCTCGCCCGGGGCGCCGAGCCCGATCGACGACGGCTGCGGGGCGCCGCCCACGGCGATGGGCCAGTGAGCCCGTCTCCCGTCGTCCGCCCGTGACCACGCCCGGTGACTCACCGGGCGGGCTGCGCGGATCAGACGCGGAACGTCTCGCGCGCCATGCGGCGCACCCGGTCCTCGTCCACCGTGTGCCCGAGCCCCGGCTGGGTGAGCGGCACCGCGACGACCCCGCCTGACGCGCCGACCGGCGGGAGCACCACCTGTGCGCTGCGCGGCGGCTCCGCGACGTCGCTGGGCAGGGAGCAGCCGGGCAGGCTGGCGACGGCGACCGTCGCGGCCCGGGCGAGCCCCGCGCCGAGGCCCCCGGCGCAGACGATGTCCCACCCGGCCTCCACCGCGCGGTCGTGCGCGCGCCGTACGGCGCCGAGCGAGCCAAACCTCGCGGGACGCAGCAGCAGCGCCCGGCCCGCCCTGACGCTGACCGCCTCGTCGAGTTCGGCCACCGTGCTCACCTCGACCGCGACCGCGGCCGACACCCGGTCCTGGAGGTCGGCGCTGGTCAGCAGGTCCTTGAAGGGGCGCTCGATGGCCACCACCCCGTAGGCGTCCAGGGCCTCCAGCTGGGCGATCTCGGTGTAGGCGCCGCGCCCGTCCACCGCTATGGCGAGGCCGGGGTAGGCGGCGCGTACGGCGCGCAGCGGCTCCACGTCCCAGCCCGGGTGGACGTCCAGCGTCACGTGCCCGTAGCCCGCGCACACGTGCCGGTTCACCCGGGCCACCATGCTCTCCAGGGAGCGGTCCGCCGTCAGCCTGACGGTCGCGACCAGCGACGTGCGGCTGCCGCCGAGCGCGTGGGCGAGCGGGACGCCGTTCATCCGGCCCCACAGGTCCCAGCAGGCCATGTCGCCGGCCGAGCCCCAGGGGGTTTCTCCCAGCTCCAGGGGGTGCTCCCAGTCGAGGCCCACGAGTGCGGGCAGGGCCCGCTCCAGCGAGCCGGCCTCACCGGGGCCGACGATCTCGCCCCAGCCGACCATGCCGCCATAGTCCGTGATCTTCACCAGGACGGTCTCCGGACGCCTGCCGTACGGCAGGGTCATCCTGAAGACCTCCAGCTCCCGGACACGCGGCACTCGGATCTCCTCGTTTCCTCCCCGGTGATCCCCGCCCGTGGCCGGACCGGACACGGCGCCTATCGAATCTCCGGGACTTCGCAGACCTCCATGGTGCCCGCTTCACGGCGGTGCTCGGAACGCCCGCCGACGAGCGCCGCCGTGGCCGCCATGACGACGAGCAGGCTGAGGCACGTCAGATAGACCCACGGCAGGCCCCCGTACGCGGCGAGCAGCGCGCCGGTCAGCGAGACGGCGACGACCGAGAAGACCGACTCGCCGACGCTCAGCGACGCGCTGTTGCGGCCCTCCTCCCCCGGCGCCGACAGTTCGAGTACCAGCACCGACAGCGTCGGGAAGAGCATGCCGATGCCCAGCCCCGCCACCACCCAGCCCGCGAACACGACGGGGACGGGCACGGCCGGGACGACGGCGGAGGCGGTGACGCAGATCCCGGCCGCGATCAGCGTCGCGCCCAGGCGGATGGTCAGCGTCCGCGCGTGCGGCCTGCGGCCCTGGATCCACGAGCCGAGCGACCAGGCGAGCGCCCCGCCGGTGAGCGCGAGACCGGCCTCGGCCGCGTTCAGCCCCCGCTCCCGCACCAGCATCAGCGGCACGAACACCTCGGCGGCGAAGAACGCCCCCGCGGCCAGGCCGCGCAGCGCGACCACGGTGGGCAGGCCACGGGCGGCGCGCAGCGTCCCCTTGGGCAACAGCCTCGGCAGCGCCAGCGCGAGCACCACCAGTCCCGCCACCGCCAGGGGGACGCCCGCGCCGGCCCCGCCGCTGCCGTACTGCAGCAGGGCCGCGCCGGCCGCGGCGCACACGCCCCAGGCGAACCTGGGCAGGAAGGCCGGGTCGTTCGCCTCCCTCGGCCGTGCGGCGGTCGCGGGCAGCCCACGCCACATGACCAGCGCGGCGGGGACCGACAGCACCGCGACACCCAGGAAGATCCAGCGCCAGCTCCAGGTCTCCGCCACGAAACCGGTCACCGCCGGGCCGACCACGGACGGCAGCACCCACGCCGCGGCCAGCGCCGAGAACACCCGCGGGTGCATGGCGGAGGGGTAGGCCTGGGCGACGAGGACGTACAGCGCCACGTTGAACAGGCCACCGCCGAGCCCCTGCAGGAACCGGCCGACGAGGAAGACCTCCATGACGGTCGCGAACCCGGAGACCGCCAGCCCGGCGACGAACCCCGCCACTCCCGTCCACAGGACGGGCAGCGGCCCCCGGACGTCGGCCCAGCGCCCGCCTGCCACCGTGGCGATGATCGTGGCCGCCATGCCGCCGCTGAAGGCGAGGCCGTACAGGTGGTAGCCGTCCAGCTCCCGGCCGATCAACGGCATGGCGGTCGCCACCGCCAGATACTCGAACGCCACGAGGATCCCCAGGGCCACGATGCCGACGCTCAGCGCGCGGTATCGCCGGCTGAAGACACCCGGGGCGGTCATCACCGAATTCATAAAACGGACCTTACAAATCGCGGCCGGGCGCGGAAATCCGACCTTGGTCGTAGGACCGGCGCTCGATGGCGGCGGCCATGAGGCCTGGGAACGCGTCCGGTGTGCACGCGAAGGCCGGCACGCCCATCGCGGCCAGCGCCGCCGCGTTGTCGTGGTCGTACTGGGGCGCCCCCTCGTCCGACAGCGCGAGCAGCACGATCACCTGGACGCCGGCGGCGGTCAGCGCGGCGATCCTGCGCAGCATCTCCTCCCGCGGCCCGCCCTCGTACAAGTCGCTGACCAGCAGAAAGATGGTGTCGGCCGGCCGGGTGATCAGCGTCTGGCAGTAGGCAACCGCCCGATTGACGTCGGTGCCGCCGCCAAGCTGGGTGCCGAACAGCACCTCCACGGGGTCGTGCAGCCGGTCGGTGAGGTCGGCGACGGCCGTGTCGAAGGCCACGAACGAGGTCTTCAGCGAACGCATCGAGGCGAGCACGGCGGCGAACACCCCGGCGTACACGACCGAGGCGGCCATCGATCCACTCTGGTCGACGGCCAGCACGACCTCCTTCCGCACGGCCCGCCGACCGCGGGCGTACCCGACCAGCCGGGACGGCACGACGGTCTTCCGTTCCGGCAAGTAGTTGCCCAGGTTCGCCCGGATCGTCCGGTCCCAGTCGATGTCGGCGGCCCGCCTCGGCCGGCGGGTCCTGGCCGAGCGGTCGAGCGCGCCGCCGACCGCCGCCAGCGTGCGCCTGGTCAGGCGCTCCTCCAGCTCGCGCACGACCGTGCGGACGACGGCCCTGGCCGACTCGCGGGCCCGCTCCGGCATTAGCCTGCCCAGCGAGAGCAGCGTGCCCACCAGGTGCACGTCGGGCTCGACGGCCTCCAGCGTCTCGGGCTCCAGCAGCAGCCGGGTCAGGTCGAGCCGCTCGATGGCGTCCCTCTGCATGATCCGCACGACGCTGGAGGGAAAGCACTCCCTGATGTCCCCCAGCCACCGGGCGACCCGCGGCGCGGACGCGCCGAGACCGGCGCCGCGCCCGTCCTGCTCGTCGTAGAGGGCCGCGAGGGCGGCGTCCATCCGGGCGTCCAGCCCTTCGAGCGTTCCCTCCGCCGCGCCGCCGAGCACCAGCCGCCAGCGGCGCAGCCGCTCGTCCTCGCCGTCCATCACTGCCTTCCGCCCGTCTCGCGCCCCAGGATCTCCCGCACCGTCCGTACGGCTCCCGCCGCCAGCCCGTCGTCGTACTCCGCCCCGGCGCCGCCGCTCGGCGTGTGGCCGGAGCGGATCCGCTGTCCGATCATCCGGCGCTCGGGCGCGGGGAACGCCCCAAAGGCGCGCCGCAGCAACGGCAGCGCGTCTGCGAAGTCCTGGGGCGGCAGGCCGGTGAGCCAGGCGTCCACGGCGGCGAGCAGGCGCGGGTCGTGGACGAGCAGCAGGCCGCCCCCGGACAGGAAGCCCTCGATCCAGGCCGCCGACCGGGCCGGCGGGTTGCCCGGCGACATCGCCCTGGCCATGCGGGTGGCCACGTCGTCCTCCAGTGCCTCGGCGTCGGACAGGATCCGCACGATGCGGCCGTCGAGCAGCCCCGGCAGGTCGTCGCGGCGGGCGATCGCGGCCAGCGTCGTGAGCCAGCGGCCGCTCCCCGTCGTCCCGCCGCCTGGCATCCCCGCCGGCCCTTCGCTCCCCGTCGTCCCGCCGGACTCCGCCGACGCGGCGCCCGGCGCCCCCGTCCCCGGCGCCCCCGCCGCGTCCATCAGTCCGGCCGCGCCGTGCACGCCGTCGACGAGCGCCGCCATCGCGCGGGCCGCGTCGTCGTCCAGCCCCGTCAGCGCGGGGGAAAGCCCGGCGCAGATCCGGGTGAGCATCGACTCGGTGACACCCGCGAGCCCTTCGGTGCCGCGCACGTCGCCATACCTGCGGGCCCGCACGAGCGCGGGCAGCGCCCCCATGAGGTGGCGCACCTCGCCGTCGAGCGCGGCCCGGTCCTCGATCCGCCCGAGGAGGTGCGGCAGCGCGCCGGGAAGATGGGCCGGCAGGCAGCGCTCGACCAGCGCGGCCAGTTCGGGCAGGTTCGCGCCGGCCGCGAGGTCGCGGACGCGGGACGTCGCCGCCATCTCGACCGTGATTCCCCACACGGCGGCCTCTACGAGCGCGACGTCGAGTTCCGGCCGCCACTCCAGCGACCAGGACTCCTTGAACGTCCCCTTGCTCCTGGCCCGCCGCGGCGTCCCCCAGTGCACGTCCAGCAGGGCGAGCCGGTGCAGCAGGCGGCTGCGGCCGAGGTCGAGCGGCCTGCGCAGGTCCAGGTCGTGCTCCCCGGTGAGGGTCTCCGGCTTCATGCGCAGCCGCCGTTGCTCGTCGCGCAGGTCCCGGCGCAGCGGCAGCATCGGCGTGGCGTCCGGCACCCGCCCGAGCCGCTCCCCCACGACCATCCGCCGCTGGACGAGCTCCACCTTCGGCTCGTCGCCGTCGCACAGCACCGCCCTGACCGCCTCGGTGACCTCCGACAGCCCGGCGAGCGGCCTGCCGCGCAGCGCCGCCAGCCCCTCGGCCAGCCGTACGGCCTCGATGACGTGCGCGGAGGAGACGGGCAGGTCCTCCTTGCGCAGGACCTCGGCGGCGCGGGTGAGCCAGCGTTCCACCGGCCGGTCGGGCGCGGTGAACAGGTGCTCGTACCACCCGGGGGCGACGACGCCCGCGCCGTAGCCCGCGCCCGCGGCGAGCCGGTTGTGGGTCCACGGCACCCACGTCATCTCGACTTTGACCTTAGGCAGTCCGCGCAGCAGCCGCTCGTCGTCCGCCACCGTGGACGGGGTCGGCGGAGGCGGGGACAGCGCGGGCAGGTGCCAGGCTCCGCAGACCACGGCGACGCGGGCGAAGCCCTCCCGCCCCGCCTTCCGCAGCGTCGCGCGCATGTACGCCTCGCGCCTGGCCTCGACGCCCTCCGCGACGTGCCCCTCGCGCACGGCTCGCATCGCCTCTGCGACCACGTCGAGCGTGCCCGCCTCGCCGCGGTGCTCGACCAGGTCCTCCCACCACCGCTCCGGGTCGTCGTACCCCGCCGCCCTGGCCAGCTCGCCGATCGGATCGCGGCGCACGGGCTCGGCGTCCAGCGCGAGGCCGTGGGCGGCGGGCAGGTCGCAGAACCGCGCCTCGACGCCCGCCCCGGCCGCGTAGGCGATCGCCTGCCACTCCGGGGAGAACTCCGCGAACGGCCAGAACGCGGCCCGCGACGGCTCGCCCGGCACGTACGCCAGGAGCGCGACGGGCGGGCGCATGCCGGGGTCGGCGGCGAGCCGCACCAGACCGTCGGCCTCGGGCGGGCCCTCGACCAGCACGAGGTCGGGCCGGATTCTGTGCAGTTCGTCCCGCACCGCCCTGGCCGATCCGGGACCGTGGTGCCGCACCCCCAGCACCCACACCTCGGGCGCGCCCGCGCGGCCTCGGCGAGCCCCGCCGTCCCTGTCGCTCCCGGGGTGACCGCCCGGGAGCGCCCGCGGACCGGACGCGGCGCGGGCGGCGCTCTCAGCCGGCATCGCGGCAGGCCCGGTAGAAGTCCCGCCAGTCGTCGCGGCCCCTGACGACGGTCTCCAGGTACTCCTGCCACACCACGCGATCGGACACCGGGTCCTGCACCACCGCTCCGGTGATGCCGGCCGCGACGTCGGCCGGGCGCAGCACGCCGTCCCCGAAGTGGGCGGCGAGCACGATCCCGCTGGTGACGACCGAGATCACCTCCGCCGTGCTGAGTGTGCCGCTGGGCGACTTGACCTTGGTCCGGCCGTCGGCGGTCACCCCCGCGCGCAGCTCCCGGAAGACCGTCACCACCCGGCGGATCTCCTCCAGCCCGGTCACGATCTCCGGCAGCTCCAGGGAGCGGCCGAGCTGCGCCACGCGCCGGGCGACGATGTCGACCTCCTCCTCCGTGGTGGCCGGGACCGGCAGCACGACGGTGTTGAAGCGTCTGCGCAGCGCGCTCGACAGGTCGTTGACCCCGCGGTCGCGGTCGTTGGCGGTCGCGATGACGTTGAAGCCCTTGGCCGCCTGCACCTCCTCCCCCAGCTCGGGGATCGGCAGCGTCTTCTCCGACAACACGGTGATCAGCGCGTCCTGCACGTCGGACGGCATGCGGGTGAGCTCCTCGACCCTGGCCAGCCGTCCCTCCGTCATCGCGCGCATGACCGGGCTCGGCGTCAGCGCCGCGCGGGACGGGCCCTCCGACAGCAGCCGCGCGTAGTTCCACCCGTAGCGGACGGCCTCCTCGGACGTGCCCGCCGTGCCCTGCACGAGCAGGGCCGAGTCGCCGCTGATCGCCGCGGCGAGGTGCTCGGACAGCCAGGTCTTGGCCGTGCCGGGCACGCCGAGCAGCAGCAGCGCCCTGTCGGTGGCGAGCGTCGCCACCGCGACCTCGACGATCCTGCGCGGGCCGACGTACTTCGGCGTGATCTGGCCGCCGTCCCCCAGCACGTACGTCGTCACCGCCCAGGGCGACAGCCGCCAGCCCGGCGGGCGCGGCCGGTCGTCGGTCTTCGCGAGGATCGCCAGCTCGTCGGCGAACTGGTCCTCCGCGTGCGGGCGCAGAACGGTGGTCACTGGAGCTCCTTCAGCATGTCGAAGCGGAACCGCAGGGTCTCGGCCAGTTCCGGGACCTTTCCCGCGTGCTCGTGCATGGCGGGGTCGAACCGCTCGCCGGCCAGCCGGGTCAGCTCGCCGGCGTTCCACGGCTGCGTCCGGAAGGTCTCGGCGATCCTCTCGAGCACGGCCACGGCCAGCCGCCGCCCCCACGGCCGTGGCACGCCGCCCAGCATCATCACCATCTGGCCGTCCACGGGATGGCCCGCCACCAGTTCGGCCGCCCGGCGGGACCGCTCGCCGGGCGGGAGCACGGTCAGCAGATCGGTCAGCGGCTCGATCTCGAACAGGGCGCGCGCCCACGTCGGGTCCCGCTGCAGGATCGCGGCCCGGGTCCAGCCCATGCGGACCTCCCGCTCCCACGCGCCGATCCGGGCCCTGACTATCTCGTCCGGCCGCATCGCGAGATGATCCGGCCAGAACGACAGCGGCGTGTGCGCGACGACCTGCTGCAACCACCACCCCCGCGTCTCCATGCCGGCCGGCGGCCTGGCCCTGACGCCGTCGCGCTCCATCGCCGTGTCGCAGGCCGCAGGCGGCTCCGCCCGCAACCGGCCGCCGTGCCCGGTCACGGACCGGCGCGCACGCGCGGTCATCCGGAGCGCCAGGCGCGAGCCGGGCAGGCGGGTGAGCAGGTCGGCGGCGGCCTGCCGCACCTCGCGGCGCCGGTCGTCCAGCACCGCCTCGAGGAACGGCTCGTCGGCCATGCCGAGCCCGTCGGCGAGGATCGCCACGAACGCGGCCCTGTCCTCCGGCGTCTCCGCGTCCCAGCCGCGTTCGAGCAGTTCCCTGGCGGCCGCGGGGTCGGCGCGGCGCAGCGCGGTCAGGAAGGCCCGCCTGTCGCCGCTCGTGCCGAGTTCCCACACCTGGTCGGGGGGCACGTGCGCGGGCTCGGCCAGCAGGTATGCCCAGCGGGGATTGAGACCGGCGAGCCAGCGGCCCCTGGCTCCGGTGACCGCGCCCAGGTGCGCACGGATCGAACGGTCCCGCGCCCCGAGGTCGAGCAGGCCGGGAACCAGCGCGGCGGGGACCCGCACCCGCCGCGCGGCGGCGGTCTCCAGCCACTCCGTCAGCAGCCTGCTCTGCTGTCCTGCGAGCATCCGCGCCAGCCGCTCCGCGGCCGCGGCGGGCACGGGCGGCAGCGTCTCCTCAGGGGCGACGGCCGGCAGCCCGGCCCTGCCCGTCCGCCGTCCCGCGCGCATCCGCACCACCTGCTCGGCCGCCCGCTCCAGCAGGATCTCCGGCGGGACGGCCCGGCGTCCCGCGCCCACCAGCGCGGTGGACACCAGCTCCTCCCACGGACCGCTCATCGGCGCCACCCCTCATGACCGCGCACCGGGCGTGACCGCACACCGCTCACAGCCGCACCGCCCCGCCCCGCTCGTCCCAGACCGTCAGGGGGAGCAGCCCGCGTGGCGTCCATTCGGCGGCGACCGTCACCGGCCGCCCGCCGGAGACGGCCAGCAGCCGCCAGGGGACGCCCGCGGCCGGGTGCAGCGGCAGCGCGTTCCCCTCGCCGTCGGCGACGCCGTCCATGCCGGGGACGGCCCCGGCGAGCACCAGCGGCCACGAGTCGGTCCAGGGGTCGGCCGCGAGCACCTCCGCGATCAGCGCGGGCGCCTCGGAGACCGCCGTCCCCGGGGGCGGGCCCGCGTCGACGGGTCCTCGCTGCCCCGCCACCAGGGCCCGCAGCGGCGACGCCCCGGGATAGAAGGCGAGGTCGGCGTCGATCGTCGCGCCAGGCGGCGGGAACGGCTCGGCCGGCTGCCCTGCGGGCGAGAAGGACAGCACCATCGCGCGCCGGCCCGTCGTGCGGCCCGCCAGCCACACGCGCCGGGCGACCAGCCGCTCCTGCTCCTCGTCCCGGTCTCCGACGACGTGCCAGTGGTCGCGAACCGCCGGGGTCGCGAGCACGGACTCCCTGGTGACGGGGAAGCCGACCCGCGCCCGGACGGTCTGCCGCAACGGCTCGGGCAGTGCGGCGGAGCGGCGATGGGCGACCGCGAGCAGATGGAGCAGCGCGTACTCCCCGAGGAGAAGGCCCGGCCAGTCCTCGGCGCCGAGCACCCGCGAGAGCCGGGTGACCGTGCCCGCCACGCCGGGCGCCTGTGCGTCGACCAGCCGCCTGGCCAGGTCGTCCCAGTCGGACGGTCCCGTCTGCCGTGCCTGCGCGATGCCGTGCCCGACCTGGTCGGCCAGCCACCGCTCAAGCTCGGACAGGCCCGCGGCGACCCTGCTCTCCCGCCGCTCGGCATGGGTGCGCCTGTCCGCGGCCCGGCCCGCGGCGTCGGCGCCGGTCCCGTCGCGGCCCGTCCCGGCGTCGCCCGTGCCCCGGATCGCGGCCTGGCCCCACCTTTTCGTCACCCGCCGCACAGTAGCCAAGCGCTCCGACATTCGGCCTCGCCCGCGGAGCCGGGAACCGTCCGCCCGGTCCTGGCGGGACGGCGCCGGTCATGAGAACGCTCCGGTGCGGCGGACACCGCCGCACCGGAGCTCATTGGTGACGAAGGGAATCAGGAGGCAGAGACGGCCGGGGTCACCGCCGCGTCAGCTCCGTGTCCACTTCTGGTTGTTGCCGCCCCAGCACGAGTACAGCTGGAGCTGGGTGCCGTTGCCGGTGCCCGAGTTGACGGCGTCCAGGCACAGCCCCGACTGGACATTGGTGATGGTGCCGTCGGAGTTGACGCGCCACTTCTGGTTGCTGCCGCCCCAGCAGCTGTAGATCTGGACCCTGGCGCCGTTGCTGCTGCCCGCGGCGTCGAGGCACTTGCTGCCGTAGACCCGCAACTCCTGGTCGGAGGTGGAGTTCCACTGCTGGTTGCTCTGTCCGTTGCAGTCGTACAGCTGCACCTGGGTGCCGTCGGAGGTGCTGGCGTTGGGCACGTCGACGCATCGGCCGGAGGCGACGCCCTTGATCGGCCCGCCACCGCCGCTCGGGGGAGGCGTGGAACCGCCGCCGCCACCGTCGCCACCGCCACCACCGGTGGAGCCGCCGATGGTGATGTTGGAGTTGCCGCTGCTCTGGTAACCCTCGGTCGCGAGGATCATGTAGTCGTGGCTGCCCAGGCTCATGCCGGCGCGGGCCCAGGCGTCGAAGTGGTTGCCGGAGGTGATGGTGCCGCCGGTCTTCTTCTGCTGCCGGACGCTCCAGTACTGGTTGAACGTCTTGGTGCCCTCGATGGACGGGGCGTTGTACCGCGTCGTCTGGTAGATGTCGTACGTGCCGCCGTCGCTGGTGACCGTGCCCTTGTAGGTGCCGGTCGGCCGGTAGGTGCCCCAGTTGTCGACGATGTAGTACTCGACGAGCGGGTTCCTCGTCCACCCGTAGAGGGTCAGGTACGCGTTGCCGGACGGGTTGAAGCTGCCCGAGTAGCTCACGGTCCTGCGGCCGCCGGTGCTCCACCCCTTGCCGGCGACGAAGTTGCCGGTGTTACGCCACGAGGTGCTGTAGTTGCCGCCGGACCCCAGCTCCATGGAGACGGTCCCCTGGCTGTCGGTCCAGAACGAGTAGAAGTACCCGTTGTTGTTGCCCGTCTGGTTCGTCGTCACGGCCGCCTCGGCGACGCCCGGGAGCATCGCCACGGCCGCCGCCAGCGCGACGGCGCAGGCGCGGGCGATGAGCACCCTCATGCCTCCGCGTCTGCGGCCCTTCCAAGGTACGGGGGCATCGATCATGTGCGCGCTTCCTCCTCATGAAGGCCTGCGGGGCCGGATGTGGCGGTGCGTCCGAAGCGGCGGCCACCGCACCTAGGCGTCCGCTTCGCCGAAAGTATCGGCGAGATGGCGAAAGTATCGGACCACCTGACGTCAGCGTCAATGGCCTGTGAAACATCGCGGAAACACATCGCCCGCCCCGGACCTAGCGGGAGGCCGTGTTTCGCCTGATGGACGGACCATCCCGCAGGGTGGGCCCTGCCCTGTTCAGATCATGTTCCGCTGAAAGTTGCACGGCCCTCCCCCAGGCGCGTCGGGGGCCGGGCGCGGCGGTGCGCGGTCACCCTTCGGGCGTGAGAGCGTTCCGTTTCTGTCAGGGCCGCGTGTCATACTCACCTGCGTGGTCGCACGAACGCCCCAGAAAGCGCTGATCGGGCGTGCCGCCGAGCTCGATCGGCTCGCGGGCGTGCTCGACGCCGCTGCGGGCGGCCTGGCGGGGGTCGCGCTGGTGGGCGGCGACGCGGGGATCGGCAAGACCCGGATCGTGACCGAGCTGTGCGGCCTCGCGCAGCGGCGGGGGTTCGTGACGCTCGTCGGCCAGTGCGCCGAGCTCGGCGACGCGCTGCCCTACCTGCCGCTCTCCGACGCCCTGCGCGGCGCCGCCGCCGACCCGGACGGCCCGGTGGGCGCGGCGGCGGCCGCCCGTCCCGCGCTGCGGCGGCTGCTGCCCGGCGACGAGGCCGGCCCGGCGGAGGCGACCACCGGCGGGCTGGCCCAGCAGCGCCTGTTCGGTTCCGTGCTCGACATGCTGTCCGAGGTGGCGGGGCGGCAGCCGGTCCTGTTCGTGTTCGAGGACCTGCACTGGGCCGACCGCTCCACGCGGGACCTGCTGGTCTTCCTCACCCGGATGCTGCAGAGCGAGCGGGTCTGCCTCGTCGGCACCTACCGCACGGACGACCTCCACCGTCGCCACCCGCTGCGCCCGGTGCTGGCCGAGCTGCGGCGGCTGCCGCTGGTGACCTCCGTCGAGCTTCCGCCGCTCGCGGACGAGGAGATGGCGGAGTATCTCGGCGTTCTCGACCGGTCCGGCGAGGGCCCGGCTGAACCGGGGTCGGGGCGGGGCATGACGACCGTGATCGAGCGCGCGGGAGGCAACCCGTTCTTCGCCGAGGAGCTGCTCGCGGCGGGCGCGGAGCGGGCGCGGGTGCCTGGAACGCTCTCCGACCTCCTGCTGGCCCGGGCGGAGACGCTGTCGGACACCGCCCGGCAGGTGCTGCGCGTCGCCGCCGTGGCCGGCCGCAGGGTCGGCCACGACCTGCTGCGCGACGCCACGGGCCTCGGCGACCTGCCGCTGGAGGAGGCGCTGCGCGAGATCGTCTCGCGCGGGCTGCTCACGGCGGGCAGCGACGGCTACGCCTTCCGGCACGCGCTGCTGCAGGAGGCCGTCTACGACGACCTGCTGCCCGGCGAGCGGACGCGTCTGCACGCCACCTTCGCCGCACTGCTGGAAGAACGCGGCGGCTCCCCCGCCGAGTTGGCCCATCACCATCTCGCCGCGCACGACCTACCGGGCGCGCTGAGGGCGTCGGTGGAGGCCGGGCGGCTGGCCGCGGGGCTGGGCGCGCCGGCGGAGGCGCACCGGCACTTCGAACGGGCGCTGGAGGTCTGGGAACGCGTGCCGGAGGCCGAGCGGCTGGCCGGGGAGACCCGGGCGAGGATCGCGCTGGACAGCGCGGCGGCGGCGGCCGCGAGCGGCGACTACCACCGCGCGGCCGAGCAGCTGCGACGGCTGCGGCGAGCGGCGAGCGACCCGGCCCTGATCGCCGAGACCGGCGAGCGCCTGTCCTACTACCTCGCGGACGCGGGCGGCGACGAGGCCGAGGCGATCACCGTGGCCCGGGAGGCGGTGGACATCGCGCCGCACAGCCCGCTGCTGGCCAGGACCCTGGCCACCTACGCCCGCGCCCTGTTCCGGCAGTACCGCTACGAGGAGGCGGCCGCGACGGCGTCCAGGGCGCTGGATGTGGCCCAGGCGACCGGCGCGCGCGACGCGGAGGCCAGTGCCCTCATCACGCTCGCCCTGATCGAGGAGGAGTCGGCGAGCCGCGTCGAGCGCGCGGTCGACCTGCTCACCCGTGCCACCCGCCGGCCCTCGGGCGACCTGTCCATCGACCTGCGGGCGCACTTCAACCTCGCCCGCGTCCATTACGAGAACGGCGCCCTCGCGGTGGCCGCCCGCATCGCCGAGGACGGCGTACGGCTCGCCGGGGAGACCGGGCTCACCTGGAGCACGTACGGCACCGACCTGCGGTTCCTCCACTACCTCGCGCACTACGCGGGCGGCGACTGGGACACCGCCGAACGGCTGGCCGGAGGGTTCGGCGTCCGGGTCGGCACCCTGGCGGAGGCCCGGCTGTCGTCGTTCGCCCTCTTCGTCGAGGTGGGCAGGGAACGGCCGGGCGCCGACGAGAGGCTGCGGTGGCTGACCCGGTTCTGGTCCGACGAACTGGTCGGCTACATGGCGCGCGGCATGGCGGCCGAGCAGGCCCTGTGGCGCGGCGACCCCCAGGCCGCGCTCGACCATGCCGGCGCGGTCATCGCGACGCTCGATCCGTTCGACCCCGGGGTGATCCGCATTGCGGCCACCGGCCTGTGGGCGCTCGCCGACCTCGGCCGGACCGGCGAGCCCTGCGACGACCTGCTGCGCCGGGCGCGGTGGGCGGCGCAGAACGGGCCGAACGGCCCGCGCGCCCGGCTGGGACCGGAAGGCGGCGCCTGGCTGGCGCGGGCGGAGGCCGAGTGGCACCGCGCCCACGGCACTGCGGACCCGGAGGTCTGGCGGCGCGCCACCGACGCCTTCGGCTTCGGCTTCGTGTACGAGGAGGCGCGGTCGCGGTGGCGGCTGGCCGAGAGCCTGCTGCGGGCGGGCGATCGAGCGGCGGCCCGCGCCGAGTGGGAGCACGTGGTGCGCGTCGCCGCCACTCTCGGAGCCCGGCCCTTCCTGGAGACGCTCAGGTCGGTCGGCGCGCGGGCGGGCTTCCCTGACCCCGCCGCGACCGGCACGAAGGACGTCACGAAGGGCGGCCCGGCCGTCCCCGCTACGGAGGTCCTCGCCGCAGACGGGACCTCCGCTCCGGCCGCCCCCGCGGGCCCGGAACCGGGCCGGCTGGCCGCGCTCACCGCGCGCGAGCGCGAGGTGCTGGTCCACGTCGCGGACGGCCTGGCCAACCGGGAGATCGGCGAGCGGCTGTTCATCTCCCAGAAGACGGTCAGCGTGCACGTCTCCAACATCCTGGCCAAGCTGGGAGTGACCAGCCGCACCCAGGCCGCCGCGGTCGCCCACCAGGAGGGCCTGTCGCCGGGCGCCGAGCCTGGAAATACTGTGTAATCGAGGCTCGGCACCAGCAACACTTCCGGAGGTCATCGGTGGCTCGGCAGATCGTTTCCGTCGTCGCGGGTGAGGAGCTCTCCTCGGGCACGCCGTACGAGTCGGTGAACCCGGCGCGGCCCGCGGAGACCGTGGCCACCGTCCTGCTCTCGGACGCGGACGGCTTCGCCGGCGCCTGCCGCGCCGCGGCGGCCGCCCAGCGGGAGTGGGCGCGCGTCCCCGCCCCCGTGCGCGGACGGGTGATCGCCTCGATCGGCCGCCTGGTCGAGGCCAACGCCGAGACGCTGGCCCGGCTGGTGACCGAGGAGATCGGCAAACCGTACGCCGAGGCGCTGGGCGAGGTCCGCGAGATCGTCGACACCTGCGACTTCTTCCTGGGCGAGGGCCGCCGCCTCTACGGGCAGACCGTGCCGTCGGAGATGCCGGACAAGACCCTGTTCACCTTCCGGGTGCCCGTCGGCGTCGCGGCCGTCGTCACGGCGGGCAACTTCCCGGTGGCGGTTCCCTCGTGGTACCTGGTGCCCGCGCTGCTGTGCGGCAACGCGGTGGTGTGGAAGCCCGCGGAGTACGCCGCGGCGTCCGCGCACGCGCTCTACCGCCTGTTCGCGGCGGCCGGCCTCCCCGACGGCGTGCTCAACCTCGTCTTCGCCGACGGCGACCAGACGTACGCGGGCCTCGACCGGGCGCTCGGCGAGGGCACCGTGCAGAAGGTCGGCTTCACCGGGTCGAGCGCGGTCGGCCGGGCCGTCGGCGAGCTGTGCGGCCGGCACCTGCAGTCGCCCTGCCTGGAGCTCGGCGGCAAGAACCCGATGGTCGTGATGCCGGACGCCGACCTCGACCTCGCCGCCGAGGGCGCCCTGTTCTCCGGGTTCGGCACCGCCGGGCAGCGGTGCACGTCCCTCGGCACGGTCATCGTCCACGAGGATGTGCACGACGAGTTCCTGCGCCGGTTCACCTCCGCCGTACGCGACGCGAAGATCGGCGATCCGAACGGCGACGTGCTGTACGGCCCGCTGCTCGACCACAGGTTCGCCGAGCGGTACGAGGAGTACCTGGGCTGGATCCAGCCGCACCACACCGCGCTGCCCGGGCCGGTCGGGCGGATGGACGGCGACGGCCTCTACTACCACCCGGTGGTCGTGGACGGCGTCCGCCCGGACGACCGGCTCTTCCTGGAGGAGACGTTCGGCCCGATCGTGGGCGTGACGACGTTCTCCACCCTCGACGAGGCGATCGACCTCGCCAACCGGCCGGGATACGGCCTGTCGTCGTCCATCTACACCACCGACCCGAAGGCGGTGTTCCGCTTCCGCGAGGGCGTGTCGGCCGGGATGGTCAGCGTCAACAACTCCACCTCGGGCGCGGAGGCCCACCTGCCGTTCGGCGGCAACGGCAAGTCGGGCAACGGCAGCAGGCAGAGCGGCATGTGGGTGCTCGACCAGTTCACCCGCTGGCAGGCGATGAACTGGGACTACTCGGGCCGCCTGCAGAAGGCCCAGATGGACGTGACCGAGATCACGCCCGATCCGGGCTTCCGGCTCTGACTCCGGAGCGCCGCCGTCCCGCGCGGGGCGGCCCACCGGGGATCGGTGCGGTGACTCACGCCTCGGGACCTCGCCGGCCGTCGTAGCCGAGGAGCCGCATCGCGACCTCGGGGTCCATGGCCGCCGCGAGCAACTGGGCCCGGTCCGCCGCCCGGTCCCTGGCCTCCTCCGCCCGCCGCCGCCCCGCCTGGTGGGAGCGGACCAGCAGGATCGCGACGGCGATGCCGCCGATCACCGCGACCAGCGCGACGGCCAGCAGCACGGCCGTGCCCGCGGGCACGGCGCCGACCGCGGCCGCCCCGGGGGCGCCCTGCGGCGGGGTGAGGACCAGCGCGCCCAGCAGCACGAACAGCACCACCGCCACGACCGTTCCGAAGACCGCCCACAGAGCGCCGCGCGACCTGCGGGGCGGCGCCGCGGGCGCGGCGGCGTAGTGCGCGGCCGGGGTGACCGGTGGCGACGCGCCGCCGCTCCACGGCACGAAGTCGGGCGGCGCCGGCGGCGCCGGCTGGACCGCCGTGGCGTGCCCGTTGCCGCCGGTCACACCGTTCGGCGGCGGGGCGACCAGCAGCGGCAGGGCGCCGCCGCCGGTGGACGCCGTCACGACCGACGCCTCGATCACCCGCGTGTGCGGCAGCGGAAGCTCGACCGGGACCGCGCTGTGCGCCTTGTGCGCCGCCACCGCGGCCGTGTGGTACGCCTCGATCTCCTCGTAGAACTCGTCGGAGGTGTAGACGGTGCCGTCGATCAGCGGGCCCGTCCTGCCCTCGATGACGGCGACCACGTCGTCGCCGTTGAGCGTCTTGTGCTGTTCGAGGGCGTGCGCGACCGACAGCACCTCGCGGCGGTTGTCCCGCAGCAGTTCGGCCGTCTTCTCCAGCAGCCGGCTGAGGTTGAACTCGATCCGCTCGGGGAGCATGTCGGGCATCATCTCGTCGCGCCGGCCCGCCGGTGTGCCGGTGAAGCCGATGCCGCCGCCCCCGGGCTGCGGCTGGGCCGCCTTGCCCTCGCGCAGGCCGAGCTCCTGGAGCGCGGGCAGCGAGGCGACCCCGATGCCCATGCCCCAGTGGGCCTCCATCAGGCCGGTGATCGCGGTGGCGCTCTGCAGGTCGCCGGAGACGCCGGAGGAGTTGTCCTCGCCGAAGAACATCCGCTCCCCCGCCAGCGAGGCGAGCGAGACCATGATGTCGGCCTCGTACTCCGACTTCCACCGGGTGAACTGGTCCTCCGGCTTGATGCTGGCCACCATGCCGAGGTAGTCGGCGCCCTTCTCGATCGTCGCCAGGTCGATCTCCAGGTGGTGGCGGGTGCGGTAGGCGGCGACCGCGTGGCACGCCTCGTGCACCGCGACGGCGTGCCGTTCGCGCTCGATGTACTCGACGTCCTCCGGCGGCCCGAGCTGCTTGAGCCGCTTGGCCCGCATGACGTCCGACCAGGTGATGGTCTCCCTGCCGTCGCGGATCGCGGTGATCAGCGACTCGTTGACCAGGTCCTTGATCGTCGCGCCGGTGGCGTACGGCGTGATCGTGGCGAGCTTGTCGATCTGGTCGTCCGTGAGCTCGTGACTGACCTTGTCGAAGTAGCCCCGGTACGTACGGATCCGGCCCGCCTTGGAGGGGTAGCCGACCTTGTAGATGCGGTCGATCCGGCCGGGCCGCAGCAGCGCCTCGTCCAGGGCCTCGGGCAGGTTGGTGGCCATCATGATCAGGATGCGGTACTTCGGCGGCGGCTTGGGGCGCATGCCGAGCAGCCTGCGCACGTGGCGGTTGACGAAGCCGCGCGGCTTCTTCAGCCCGGAGATCTCGGTGAGCAGCGCCTCCAGCGTGCCCATCCCGCCACCGCCGCCCATGCCCCCGCCGTACATCAGGCGGTTGACGAACGCGCCGGTGCGGGGCATCCGCGCGGGCGCGGCCTCGGAGGCCGGGCCCGCGGCGTGACGGCCGAGCACGGTGCGGGTGTGCGGGTCGAGGTAGGCGAAGCCGTTGCAGCCCGCCCCCTCGAAGGGCGCGGGCGCGGAGCGGCCCCAGCCTCCCGGACCGCCCTGCGCGAGCGCGCCGCGGTTGCCGAGCGAGTCGGCCTCGTCGAAGAACACGATGACGCCGCCGTACCGCAGGGCCAGCTTGCGCAGCTTGCGGAACAGCGACTTCACCTTGAGCACGCCGACGCCGAAGAACATGTTGATGAACGCCCCCGGGTCCACGAACACGTACGGCTTGCCCGTGGAGCCCGCGACCGCCTCGGCCATCAGCGTCTTGCCGGTGCCGGGCGGGCCCCACAGCAGGATGCCGCTGGGCACGTAGCCGCCCCTGGCCTCGATCTCGTCCGGCTTCTCCAGGAAGACGATGTTCTCCTTGACCCGCTCGACGACGTGGTCCTGTCCCCAGACGTCGGCGAACCGCGTCTTGATGTCGTCGGGGTAGTAGACGTCGACGCCGCCCCGCGAGAGGAACCAGAAGATCGCCACGAACTGCCCCACGGCGACCACCATGATCAGCATGAGCTGCAGGACCATGGGGAGGAAGCCCCACACGGTGGCCGGCACGCTGAACAGCGCCTGCAGCGGCGAGACCTGCTGCACCTTGCCGAGCACCAGCGCGATGACCGCGATCCAGACGGCCCACTTGATCGCGCGCGAGATGCGGTAGCGGTTCCAGTCGTTGAACCTGCGGTGGGTCCACCGGTTCCAGCCGCCGAAGACGGTGCGGGTCCAGAACCGGTGATAGCCGGCCGACCGCTCGCTGATCAGGAAGTGGATCTGCCTGAGCAGTTCGGCGCCCGCCAGCCACAGGACCCAGGAGGCGTTCGTCACCGTGAGGACGACCGCGTCGTACGGCGAGATGATCCCGGAGAACGTCGCGATCTCGTTCCACACCAGCACGCCGAAGGCGACGGCGAGCAGGATCAGGAACTTCGTCCTGTCCCACAGGGGGAGACGCTTCCTGGTGAGAGGGTCGCGGTCCACGGGACCCGACCCCGGTTCGCGAAGCCCCTCATGGTGCTTCGGAGGGAGGGCCGTGCTCATATGAGGGGCTCCTTCACGGGTTGATGGGGCGCTTGACCTTGAAGGACTTGACGACGGTGTCGATCTCCGCGGCCCGCTGGCGGTAGCACGCGGGCGAGCAGCGGATCAGGAGGGTGGAGACCGTGGTCCCGTCGGCGGACAGGTAGGCGGTCTCGTCGAAGGTCTGCACCGGGCCCCCCAGCAGCCGGTAGTTGAACACGCTGCGCACCCCGCGCACGCCGTCCGAGACGGGCAGCACCTCGTCGGCGAGCAACTCGAAGCCCTTGTAGACCGTGGACTCCTCCATCTTTTTGCGCGTCTCCTCCGACACGGCGACATAGAGCCCGCTGGAGTTGCGGAGTTCGTTGAGCGACACCGCGTTCTGCGCGTCCTCGGTCAGCTTCTCCACTTTGGCGAAGACGAACGGCTGGTCCTCGTCTCCGGGCGACCCCTGCAGCAGATGCCCGGCCGACGGCCGGGCGTGGGCGTCGAATGCCGTCGTCCACACGAGCTGTTTCACGGCCTGCGCGGTGGCCGACTCGGTTTCGCCGTAGACCGCCTCGTCGAGCGTCTTCTGGTCGATTTGCCGCCACGACGCCGGGACCTTGAAATAGGTGCCGCCTGTCTCGTCGCGGACGTACGTGTATTCGGGGCCGGCACAGCCGGACAGCAAGGAGGCGGCCATCGCCGCCCCCACGACCGTGCCTATCGCCCCAGCCCCAACCCGCGGTTTTTCCACCAGGGCCCAACCTCCGCTTTGCGGGCCTACGAGGGAGTAGTGCCTGTTTCCACCCTGTCCATCTCACGGTAAGACGGCGACACGCCAGAAAACTAGACCAAATCTTTTCCGAATTCTGATTCCCCTTGTTACGCGGAGGTTGCATTTCCCCCAGCCGGCCGCGGCACCGGAACTCCGGCGGCGGCGCGCTCCTCCGCTCTGGCGATACCCAGTGGAGGACCGCCGGAAGCGCACGCCGCGCATCGGACGGCCATGCCGGATGAGCGGATGATGTAACGCCTGACTGCCTGGAACACGACAACTTGATGCACGACGTCAGGAATCGCCGTGGGAGAGGCTGGGGGACATGAAGCAGGTCGACGAGGAGGACGGCGCCGGCGAGGGGCCGGACGGCTTCTTCGGCTCTACGGCGGAGCGCATGTTCTCCGAGGTGTGGTCCCGGCAGGTCCTCACGGTCAGGGAACGGCGGTTGCTGCTGCTCGGCCTGCTCGTCGGCCAGGACATGGAGGACATGCTCGTCCTGCACCTCGACACCGCCCTGCGCTCGGGCGAGCTGACCCCGGCCGAACTGCGCGAGACGGTCGTGTTCCTCACGCTCTACGCCGGGTGGCCCCGCGCCGCCCGCCTGAACGCGAAGGTGGAGGAGCTGATCAGCCAGACCACGGAGGCGTGACGCCCGGCGGCCGGACGGACGGACCCGCGCGGTCGGTACGCTGCCGTCATGCCCACCGCACTCATCACCGGCGCGACCGCCGGCATCGGCGCCGCCTTCGCGCGCCGTCTGGCCGCCGACGGATTCTCCCTGGTCCTGCTGGCCCGCGACGGGGAGCGGCTCGCCGCGTCCGCCGAGGCTCTGCGCAAGCGGTACGGCGTGGCGGTGGAGACGCTGCGCGCCGACCTGACGGAGGAGGAGGGGCTGGCGGCGGCCGAGGAGCGGCTGCGCTCCGGGATCGACCTGCTGGTCAACAACGCCGGGTTCGGGCACCCCGGCGGCTACCTGGACACTCCCGTCGAGGACGAGGTGCGGATGCTGCGGCTGCACTGCGAGGCGGTGCTGCGGCTGACCCAGGCCGCCATGCCGTACATGATCTCCAAGGGGAGGGGCGGGGTCGTCAACGTGGCCTCGGTCGGGGCGTTCCTGCCCGGCGGCACCTACAGCGCCACCAAGGCGTGGGTGGTGACCTACAGCGCCTCGGCGGCGAACGAGGTCAACGAGCACGGCGTGCGGGTGATGGCGCTGTGCCCGGGGTTCGTGCGGACCGAGTTCCACGACAGGGCCAGGCTCGACATGTCCGGGCTGCCGCGCTTCGCGTGGCTGACGGCCGACCGGGTCGCCGCCGACGCGATGCGCGACCTCGCCCGCGGGGCCTGGGTGAGCGTGCCGTCGGCCCGTTACAAGGCGGTCGCGGCCCTGCTCAGACTGCTGCCACCCAAGCTCGTCGGCCGCCTGGCGAAGTCGCGCCACCGCTGACTCAGAGGCGTTCGACGTTCGGGCCGCGGCACAGGCCCCGGGTGTCGAAGACGAACCTGCTCGCCCGCTGGACGAGGTCGTAGTCGTAGCAGTCCTGCCCGCCCAGCACGACCACCGCGTCGGCCCGCGCCAGCTCGGCGGCGTCCGGCTCCACGATCTCGACCCCGGCCGGTACGACGAGGTCGGGGGCGCCGCAGTCGTCGACGCGGGGGTCGGCGGCCCGCACCCGGGCGCCGAGCCGGCACAGCGTCTTGGCGACCTCGACCGGCGACAGCCCGAGCAGCAGGATCCTGCTGCCCCTGATCGAGCGGCACCTCCGGTTGAGCGCGAGACCCAGCCGGTCGACCACCTGGGCGGGCATGTGCGCGTTGACGTCGTTGGCCGCCTCCACCAGGCGGAAGGTCCGTCCCACCGAGCGCCTGATCCCCCACGGCAGGTACGCCACGTCGAGCGGCAGGCAGGGGTCCTCGGATCCGGGGCCCGGCGTCATGGCGGCATGGCCGAAGGGCGTGGTGGCCGCGGCCCCGAGCGCCTCCCACACGTCGACGCCGAGTTGCGCGGCGAACATCGACAGTTCGTTCGCCAGGGCCGCGTCGACGTGCGCGCGGGCGCTCTCCAGCAGGGCGCACAACTCCGACACCCGAGGCGAGGAGACCGGGACGGTCTCCCGCACCAGCCGGCCGTAGAAGTCCGTCACCGCACGCAGCGAGGCCGCGTCGACGCCGGAGACGACCTTGGGCGTGTTGCCGACCCGCCAGCGCGGGTTGCCTGGCGCGGCCCTGCGCGGGCTGTGGCCGAGGTGGAAGTCGTCTCCCGCGCACAGCCCCGATCCGTGTTCGAGCAGTGGCCGCAGGAACTCCTCCGTGGTGCCGGGGTAGGCGACGCTCTCCAGCACCACCGTCGCACCCGGCCGCAGGAACGGGGCCGTACGGCCGGCCGCCGTGCCGAGCGGGCCGAGGTCGGGGGCGCCGTTCCGCACGGGCACGGGCACGGTGAGCACGCAGACGTCGAAACCGGACGCGTCGGCCACGTCGGCGCTCGCCGTGTACCGGCCTGAGGCGTGCGCGGCGGCCAGCGCGCCCGCGCCGACTCCCTCGACGCAGGGCTCCCCCGCGTTCAGCCGCTTGACCCGCCACTCGTCCTCGTCCAGGCCGACGACGCGGAACCCGGCCTCCACGGCACGCATCGCCAGGGGCAGCCCGGCCGCGCCCTGGCCCACGACCACCAGCTTCTCCGCCACGCTACGACTGTAGGGACGACCCCGCCGTCACCTGCGGGATTGGCGTACCGGTCCGCTTTAAGGCTTGGGTACGGATTGGGAAAAGTCTCTTCCGGCGGCGTCCGCGCACCCCGTCGGCGGTGGGAACAGGGGCTAGCTTCTCCACATGATCAGGGAGGAGCCAGCATGAAACCGGACGACCGGATTCGTGTCATGGAGATAATCGCCCGGATGAACGTGAGCGGTCCCGCCACCCAGGTCACCGGGCTCTGCGAGCGGCTCAGCGCGGTGGACTTTGACCACCGTCTGTACACCGGCTACGTCGACGGCGGCGAAGGCGACCACCTGCAGCTTCGCGACGCGACGATCCCGGTCCACCGGGTGCCGGGCCTCGGCCGCGCGATCAAGCCGGCCGACGACTACCGCGCCCTGTTCAGGCTGACGAACGCGATGCGCGAGTTCCGGCCGCACATCGTGCACACCAGGACCACCAAGGCGGGCACGCTCGGCCGCCTCGCGGTGCGGCTCTCCGGTGTCGGGGCGGCACGGGTGCACAGCTACCACGGCCACCTACTCGACGGGCAGCTGTCCCGTCTCCGGCGGGCCGTCTACGTCCGCATCGAGCGCGGGCTCGCCAGGATGACCGACCGCATCGTCACGGTCGGCGCCCGGGTGCGCGACGACCTCCTCGCGGCCGGCATCGGCCGGCCCGAGCAGTACGTCGTCATCCCACCCGGCACCGGACTCGGCCCGCTGCCCGAGCGCGCCCCGGCGCGCGCCGCGCTGGGCGTCCCGCTCGACGCGCCCGTCGTGGCGTACATCGGGCGGCTGAAGAAGGCCAAACGGCCCGACCGGTTCGCGGAGGTGGCCAGGGCGGTGCTCGCCCGGCTGCCCGGCGCCCGGTTCCTCGTCTGCGGCAGCGGCGAGCTGAAGGAGGAGGTGGAGCGGGCCGTCATGCCGATGTGGGACTCCTTCCGGCTGCTCGGCTGGCGCCGCGACGTCGAGACGGTGTACGCCGCGGCCGACGTCGTGCTGCTCACCTCCGACAGCGAGGGCACGCCGCTCGCGCTCGTGGAGGCCGGCATGGCGGGCCTGCCGGTGGTGGCCACCCGGGTCGGCAGCGTCCCGGAGATCGTCATGGACCGCCGCACCGGGTTCCTGACGGATTTCGACCCCGACGAGATGGCCGACCACGTCGTCCGCCTGCTCGTGGATCCGGGCCTGGCCCGGAGGATGGGCGAGGCGGCCCGCGCGTGGACCGGGCGCGCTTTCAGCACGGACCGGCTGGTGGCCGACACCGAGGCCCTCTACCGCGCGCTGCGCGGCGCGACGCGGTCGGAGGTGGGGAGCCTTTGACACCCGTTCCGGCGCTGGCGCCCGTGCTCGCGGGCGCCACCGCCTGCCTGCTCGCCACCGTGGGGCTGCGCCCGGTCCGCCGTACGATCCCCTATCTCGGCGGGATGACGCTGGTGGCGGCCACGGCGGGCGCCGCGATGGCGATCCTCGGCCTGCCCGACCGGCGGGTGAGCGCGGTCCTGCTGGCCGCCGCGGCGGTGGCGCTGCTCGGCCTCATCGCCGACGTCGGCACCCTGCCGCTCGCCACGCGGCTCATCGTGGAGTCGGTGGCGGCGGGCGGGGTCGTGCTGTGCGGCGTTCAGGTGACCTTGACGGGCGACTGGCTCGACGGGCCGGTCAGCGTCATGTGGATCGTCGCGATGACCAACGCGTACGGCCTGCTGGACCGGCTCGGCGGCGCGCTGGCCGCGGTGGCCGCGGTCACCGGCGCGTTCCTCACCGGGACGGCGCTCGTGCTGGGCGACCCGTTCCTCGCGGTGCTCACGGCCGCGCTCGCCGGGGTGCTTCTCGCCGCGCTGCCGTACGGCAGGACGCCGGGCAGGGTCCGGCTCGGGCCGTCCGGCTCGCTGTTCGCCGGGTTCGTCCTGACCTGCACGGCCGCCGCGCTGACGGCGGGGCGGGGCACCGCCGTGATCGCGGCCGGGCTGCTGCTGCCGGCGCTCGCGGCCGTCGTGGGGGCCTCGGCCTACGCCGTCCGGCGGCCGTGGCGGCCCGGGCAGGCGCGCGGGGCCGCGCCCGCCCTGTGCGGCGTCGCCGCCTGCGCCGGGACGGCCGGGCTCGCGGTCGCGCTCGGCTGGGTGCCCGCGGGGCCGGCGGCGACGGTCACCGCCGTCACCTCCGCCGCGTTCCTGTCCCACGCGTGCCTGGCGCGCCGCATGCGCCGCGATGGCTCGCGGGCGCTCGATCGGCGCGGCCTTCATGCCCACCCCCGGCGCGACGAGGTCGCACGCGGGACGCCGGTGGGGGTCTCCGGGCGGGCGCCGTCCGGAGACGCACGAGAGCGCGGGCGCGTGCCGCGCCCGCGCTCCGCGGGAAATCCCCCGCCGCCACACGTGCGGCGGGGGTGACCGGGGTCAGCGGCCGATGTTGGCCTCGTGCCCGATGGACAGGCCCGAGTCGACGTCGAAGAAGTGCAGGTTGTGCGTGTCGACGACCAGCTCGATCTCCTGGCCGGGACGGACGTGGCTGCGGGCGTTGACGCGCGCGGTCCACAGCGACTTGTCGCCGGTCAGCGGCAGCGTCGTCTCCTCGTCGTCCCCGTCGTTGGCGGCGGCGACGGTGTCCTTGTGCTCGACCGGCGGGGCGTCGATCGTGAACAGGACGTTGATCTCGGAGCCCAGCTCCTCGGTGACGTTGGCGCGTACCGGGATGCGCACCCACCCGGAGCTGTTGCCGCTGGCCGAACCGGCGTCCTCGAAGTCGGACGGCCGGATACCGAGGATGATCTTGCGGCCGATGTAGCGGTCGAGGCCCGGCTTCTCGGCGAAGCTCGAGTCGGGAACGGGGAGGCGGTAGCCGGCGAAGGCCACGGCCGCGCCGCCGTTGTCGCGGACCAGCTCGGCGTAGGTGAAGTTCATGGCCGGGGAGCCCATGAAGCCCGCGACGAACAGGTTGACCGGGTTGTCGAACAGGTTCTGCGGGGTGTCCACCTGCTGGAGCACGCCGTCGCGCAGGACGCAGACGCGGTCGCCGAGGGTCATGGCCTCGACCTGGTCGTGGGTGACGTACACGGTGGTGACGCCGAGGCGCTCGTGGAGCTGGTTCAGCGAGGCGCGCATCGAGACGCGGAGCTTGGCGTCCAGGTTGGACAGCGGCTCGTCCATGAGGAAGGCCTGGGGCTCGCGGACGATGGCGCGGCCCATGGCGACACGCTGGCGCTGACCACCGGACAGGGCGGCCGGCTTGCGCTTGAGGTACTGCTCCAGGCCGAGCATGCGAGCGGCGTCGTTGACGCGCTTCTGGATCTCCGTCTTGGACATCTTGCGCAGCTTGAGGCCGAAGGCGAGGTTCTCCTCGACCGTCATGTGCGGGTACAACGCGTAGTTCTGGAAGACCATCGCGATGTCGCGGTCCTTCGGGGGAAGGTGGTTCACGACGCGGTCGCCGATGACGATCTCGCCGCCGCTGATGTCCTCCAGGCCGGCGATCATCCGCAGGGCCGTGGACTTGCCACAGCCCGACGGGCCGACCAGAACCATGAACTCGCCGTCCCTGATCTCCAGGTTGAGGCCGTTCACGGCCTTGACCCCGCCCGCGTAGATCTTGTCGACGTTGTTCAGAACGATAGAAGCCATGCCAGTCCTTCGCGCTTCCGGGACAAGAGGAAGTGGATACGTTTTCATGACTGTCCCGTGAAATGCCGCCTATTGTCAAGATTTAGGCGACTCAGGGCATGGAACTATGGTGGAATCGTTTCCATGAACGGTCCAACGCAGCGGCGGATAACGATCAAGGAAGTGGCGGAGGCGGCGGGGGTCGGGGTGGCCACCGTGTCCCGGGTCCTGTCGGGCGGCTCGGCGAGCGCCGAGACCCGCGAGAAGGTGCTGGCCGCGGCGGCGCGCCTCGACTACCGGCCGAGCGCGCTCGGCCGCAACCTGAGGCGCCAGCGGACGGGCGGCATCGGCCTGCTGGTCCCCGACATCACCGACAGCTTCTACGCGCGGCTGACCGACGGCGTGCTGGCGTGCGCCCGCTCGTACGGCGAGCCGGTCACGGTGGGGGTCACCGGCGACGACCCGGAACGCGAGGCCGAACTGATCGGCACGCTCATCGAGCAGAGTATGGACCGGCTGATCGCGGTGCCGTCAGGAGACGGGGACATGTGGGCGCCGGCGCTGCGCGCGGGGCTGAACGTGGTGTTCGCCGACCGGCGGGTGCGGCCGGACGTGCCGAGCGTGGTGCCCGACGACCGGGCGGGGGTGCTGACGGCGGTGGAGTATCTGGCCGGGCTCGGGCATCGGAAGATCGCCTACCTCGGCCGGCACGGGCAGTCGCAGCGGATCGCCGCCTTCACCGCCGCGCTCGCCTCGCTGAAGCTGCCCGCCGACCGCGAACTGGTCGTGCAGGCCCGGTCGAGCCGTGACTCCGCCTACGCCGCCGCCGCGGGGCTGCTGCAGAACCGGCCGGACGTCACGGCGGTGATCGCGGGCGGCAACGTGCTCGGCGAGGCGGCCGTCCTGGCCGCCAGGGAGCTGGACGTGCGGATTCCCAGGGACGTGTCGCTCATCATGTTCGACGACGTGCCGTGGGCCGAGCTGTGCTCCCCGCCGCTGACGGTGATCGCCCAGCCGGCCCAGGACATCGGCTACCGCGCCGCCGAACTCGTGCTGCGGCACGGCAGACGGCCCCCAGCCGTCACGCTGCCCACCCAGCTCGTCGTACGGGCGAGTTGCGGGCCCAGGGTCGCGACCTCTAGGAGATGACCTTCTCGATCGCCTCGACGACCTCCGGGGCCTCGGGGACGACGCGGGGGCGGAATCGGGCGACGACCCGGCCGTCGGAGCCGACCAGGAACTTCTCGAAGTTCCACTGGACGTCGCCCGCCTCGCCCGCCGCGTCGGGGACGGCGGTCAGCTCGTCGTAGAGAGGATGCCGTCCTGGGCCGTTGACCTCGGTCTTCTCCAGCAGCGGGAAGTCGGCGCCGTACGTCGTGGAGCAGAACTCCTTGATCTCCTCGGCCGTGCCGGGCTCCTGGCCCCCGAACTGGTTGCAGGGCACGCCGACGACGGTGAGGCCCCGGCCGGCGTACGCCCGCTGGAGGGCGGCCAGGCTCTCGTACTGCGGGGTCAGCCCGCACCTGGACGCCACGTTGACGACCAGGGCGGCCCCGCCGCCGAGCAGTGCGCCGAGGGTCGTGCCCTCTCCGTCGATGGTGGTCACCGGAATCTCGAGAACACTCATGTCCGCACCCTAAACGAGGGCCCTTCGCGCACTCGCCGCGGGGCGCGCCGGGCGGCCGCACGGTAACCCGAGCCTCCGAGGAGGGTCGGCGTTGGGGGGTGGATCGGCAAAGAACCGGCCGCGGTGTGTCGCGATGCCACCGGCGGAGCCGCCGTCCGTATTTCAATCCGCGTGAGGACCCGTCGCGGTGCCCGCCGGAAGTTCTTGATGATCCGGTGCGGGCCGAGCGGACGGCGGCGCCCACGCCATGGGCGCGGCCGGACGGAGGGCGCCACGCGCGCCCGCTTCCGCACGCGACCCGACGACAAGGACCGATTTGGACAGCAGAAGCGTTCTACGCAACACAGTCGCCGCCCTGGTCGCGGTCACCGTGACCGCCGGCGGAAGCGGAGTGGCGTTGGCCGGCGAGTGGACCGCCCCTGAGCGGCCCCAGGAGACCGGGTGGCCCGGATGGCCGGAATGGGCCGGCTGGGCCGGGCAGACCGCGTCGGCCGGGGACACCGCGTGGACCGGCCGGCCGGAGTGGGCCTCCGAGGCAGAGCGGACCGCTGACACCCAGCGAACCTCTGACACGCAGCGGACCTCTGACATCCAGCAGACCGCTGACACCCAGCGGACCGCGGAGACCGCGCGGACCGCGCGGAGCGTCCGGCCTGTCACCCACGTGGGCACCTGGACGACGCGGGCGGCGGCACAGCCGCCCAGGGTTCGCCGGGCCCCGGCGAAGATACGCAGCAAGGCGTACGCCTTCCGGCTCGTCACCCGCCGCACCTGGTCAGGCCAGCAGTTCCAGTGCCTGGACAGCCTGTGGACGAGGGAGAGCAACTGGAACCACCGGGCCTACAACCACGGCTCGGGCGCCTACGGCATCCCGCAGGCGCTGCCCGGGCACAAGATGGGCTACGAAGGCAGCGACTGGAGGTTCAACCCGCAGACCCAGATCAGGTGGGGTCTGCGCTACATCAAGGGCCGCTACGGCTCGCCGTGCGGCGCCTGGGGCCACTTCCGGTCCCACAACTGGTACTGAGAACCCGGTGCGGGTGACCGGCGGCCTGCCGCCCGTCGCCCGCACCGCCGGTTCCGACCTCCTGGAGGACGCGGCCCACTCCCCTCGCCGCCATGGGCGACCGGCCGGTTCACGCCGGTGGCCAGGACGTTCCCGATGCCCCGCCGCACGCCGAATTCGGGATTGGCGGCGATTGCCCCGCCTGTGCGGAATCCTTGCCATACTCCTGTCTTCGTGACAGTGGAGTTGCCGCCGAGCGGCCGCAGGCCTCGCCGCCGGATCGCGGTAGGGGTGATCGGCCTGGTCGCCTTCCTGCTCGCCGGCCTGGGGGCGTACGCCGTCGCGCGCCACGACCGCCTCCAGGACACGAAATACTGCGGCCACGACTGCGTTCCCGGCATCGGGATCGGCACCGTGGTCGAGGCGCTGCAGGGCCGGGGGCACACCTGCGTGGACAACAGGCAGTTCTGGTCGTGCCGGCTGAGCATCGGCAGAGTGCGCTTCGAGGCCGACCTCTTCCGCTCCGTCAGCGGGGCGGATTTCTCCGAGTACATCAGCAAGGTCGAGGCCAGGATCGTCAATCCGGACAGCACCACGGCGGCGGCCGGGCTGGATTACACGTCGTGGTTCGCGGCCCTGCCGCACCGTGACGATCCCTCGACAGCCGAGAAGGTCCGTGGCTGGCTGACCGAGCAGATCACCGGCGACGGGGACGTGACGTTCATCATGGACTGGGAGTACACGCTGGAGCGCGAGGCGAACACCAGGTCCGTCGAGCTCACGATGAGCAGGAGGCACTGATGGGGGCGCCGCCCGGCCGGCCGTACTCGCCCGACGGCAGGTTCTGGTGGGACGGCGCCTCCTGGCAGCCGGTGCAGCCGCCCCCAGGACCCCCGGCCCAGCAGGGCCCCGGCGTGCCACCTGCTCCGGCGCCTCCCGGCATCGCCCCCGCAGGACGCCGCGGCGGAACAGCGGTGTTCGTGCTGGTCACGGTGGGCACGCTGATCGCGGCGCTGGCGCTGGGCGGCGTCACCGGCGCCGCCGTAGGCCTGACGACCACGGAACCGGTGACGGACGCCGCCGCGCCCGCCTTCCCCGAGAGGTTCCCGGCGGGCAGGCAGCGCTACCTGCCCAAGGCGACGGTCACCATGGTCACGGTGGACTGGCTGCGGGCGGCCGGCTCCTGGAGGTGCGCGAAGACCGCGGCGCCCGACCCGCTGACCGGCGCGAAGACGGGAATGATCTGCCGGCCCGGCGACGCCGCCGGCCGCCGGATGTCCGTCTTCATCTGGTACGACGCGCCCGACCGGCTGGTGTCGGTGAAGGCCGACTGCAAGCTCGGCCCCGGGACGAAGACGTGCGCGAACCTCTTCGCGAAGATGGCGGGCACACTGCTGTCCCCCGACCCGGCCCTGCGCGCCAAGGCGGAGGCCTGGGCCGGCGAGAACGCGGACAGGGCGGCGGTCACGGCCATCGGCGGCATCCGGCTGCAGACGAGCACGCGCCCGCACAGCATGGAGGCCGTGCCGGCGATCTGAGAGCTCCTCCGTCGTGATCCGCCGGTGCGATGCCGCTCCTCCTCACCGCGCGCGGGCGACGGCCCGCTCCCGGTCCGGCGGCCGGGGGCAGGGTCACCCGGCCAGGGCCAGCACGAGAATTAGCGCCGCCACGGCGACGGCCAGCGCGCCGGCCCAGGCGACGACCACGTCCAGCCGGTGGTCGAGCGGGTGACCATGCCTCAGCGCCCGTTCGAGGCGGCTGTGGCGCGTCCCGGTGCGCACGAGCAGGACGGCCCCGGCCAGCCCGGCGGCCGCGAAGAGGGCGGCGGAGCCCGGCCGATCGTGCCGTACGGCGAGCCCCGCCATGACCATGCCGGAGCACGCCATGGTCATGGCGGTGCGGACCCAGGCCAGCCGGGTCCGCTCGCTGTGCAGGCCCGGCCTCTGCGCTTCGCCCACGGGAGCGGTCACCTCGCCAGGAGGACCAGGACGAGGGCGAGTACGGCGACCGCCGCCACGCCGAACCCGAACACGGGGGCCAGGGCGGGCGGCGGAAGCGCGCGGTCCTGCCGGAGCGCCCGGTCGATGTGCCGCCAGCGGGGATAGGCCGAGCCTGCGGCCACGGCGGACAGCAGCACGAGCACGACGGCGAGCAGAGTGCGCACCCACGGCACGAAGACGTGTTCGGGGACGACCGCGATGCCGATGCCGCCCGCGCTCAGCGCGAGCGAGGTGGTGATCCAGGTGAGAAACGTACGCTCGTTGGCGAGGACGAAACGAGGGTCTGGTTCGTTCTCTTCCATACGAGAACGCTATTTTCGCCCCTTTTCCCCTCGCCTTGTCGGGGTTGCCATTACCGTCTCCCCGGCCCGTGGAGGCTAGAGGCAGGCCTCGCCGGCCTGGCGCAGATAGGTCGCGCCGTCGGTGGCGACCTTCTGCGCCGCGTCCACCGCCGCGTTGGCGTCGTCGACGTTGAGCTTCTGCAGACTGTCGGCGAGCCCCTGGAGCGCGTCCCTGAGCGTGGTGTCGGCGGCCTTGTTCGCCATGTCCTCCAGCCCTGTCGCGCCCTCCTCGATCTTCCGCTGCATGGTGGCGGGGTCGCTGACGGCCTTGCCGATCTCGCTGACCGTCCGGCTGATCAGCTGCGTCGCC
Organism: Microbispora sp. H11081; assembly: GCF_012999535.1. GTDB lineage: Bacteria > Actinomycetota > Actinomycetes > Streptosporangiales > Streptosporangiaceae > Microbispora. Next base: position 318,991 of record NZ_JABBWV010000006.1, on the reverse strand, counting down.
TCTGCGCACGACTGGGCCTTGTCCACGGTCGCGCAGCCGGAGGCGAGCAGGACGGCGGCCGCGCCTGCGGCGGCGAGCGGGAGGAGTCGCATGCCGATCACCCTACCCAACCACCGCCCGCCGCCGCGGAATCCGGAACCGGGCTCCCGTTCACGGCCCTCCGCCCGCTGGTTCCGGAACCGGCTCCCTCCGCCCGCGCCGCCGGAAACCGGAGCCGAGTCCCCTCGCCGCCGGAAACCGGAGCCGGGCCCCCTCGCCGCCGGAAACCGGAGCCGGGCCCCGCGCCGTCCCCTCCCTCACCGCGCCATGACCTCGGCGACGACCCCGCGGAAGTACCCCGCGACCTCGCGGACGAAGGCGGTGCGCGACACTCCCGCCGCGCGCAGCGCGTCGCCGTGGCCCAGCACGACGACCGTCAGCACGCCCGCCAGCAGCCACCACCACACGGCCCTGGCGACCGTCCGCGGTAACGGGGACGATCTCAGGAAGGACCGCCGCAGCCGGTCCCGGTGGAAGGGCACGTGGCGCAGTTCGTCGGCGAGGATCCGGCCCGCGACCTCCGAGGCGAGGAGGTCGCCGACGCCGTCGCGCACCGCGCGGTAGTAGCCGAGCGCGACGACCTCGGCGAGCATCAGGACCATCAGCTCCGTGCGCAGCCCGAGGAGCCGCCGCAGCCGGACGAAGACGGCGTCGGTCCAGTGACCGGAGATCGTCGTGGCGCCCGCCGACTCCAGGAGCAGGCCGAGCAGGCGGGCGTGCTCCCGCTCCTCCGCCACGAACAGGCGGACCGCCTCCGCGTACACGGGGTCGCCCGCCCGGCGCGCCTTGTCCAGGAGGCGGGCGCCGTCGCCGTCCTCCCCCACCTGGAACCGCTGAAGGCTGCGTACGAGGGCGGGCGCCAGCCGCGCTCCCGCGCTCCAGTCCGGGTCGCCCCAGGTGCGCCGCAGCAGCGCCGCGCCCTCGAAGTCGTGCAGCCAGGAGGTGAAACCGCCGGTGTGCGCCATCGTCATGGCCCATCAACCTACGGAGGCCGTGTGCAGATTCGGATGGGCACTTCGTAGAGGTTCGGTGCGAGCGGCCCCGCGACCGGGAGGCGCCGGTCACCCGGCCGAGCGCCGTAGCATCTGCGGCATGGGTAACTGCGAACACATGCTCGTGACCACCGACCACGAGCCGCTCACGCCGGAAGGCTGCCAGGAGTGCCTGGAGCGCGGCATGCGATGGGTCCACCTGCGCAAGTGCCTGGAGTGCGGTCACATCGGCTGCTGCGACTCCTCTCCCGGCAAGCACGCCACCGCCCACTTCAAGGAGACCGGCCACCCGGTGGTGCGCTCGTTCGAGCCGGGCGAGGACTGGCGCTGGTGCTTCGTGGACCAGCGCCTGGGCCAGACCGTGTCCTGAGCGTCCCGAGCGTCCTGAGCGTCCCGAGCGTCCTGAGCGTCCCGAGCCCGATCAGCCGCGTTCGAGTGCCGCCTCCTCGAAGTCGAGCTCCTGCATGACCCGGTGGAGCACCTCGTCGTCGATGCGCCGCTCGTCCCGCATCCGTACGAACACCTCGCGTTCCGCGGCGAGCATCTCCCGGCGCAGCCGCCGGTAGAGCGAGGCGGGCGTCTCCTCGCCCTCGGGGCCGGTGCCGCCGCCGAGCCTCTCCCAGGCGTGCATGGCCCGGCGCTCGGCGCGGCCGCGCAACTGCTCGACCACCTCTTCGTGCACGTCCAGCACGCCGTCGGCGGTGAGCTCTTCGAGCCGCGCCAGGGCCGCGGCCGCCGCGGCCTGCTGGGCGCCCGCCTCCGCGAGGTCGTCGCCGTAGCGCTCCGCGGCGGTGGACACGCCCAGCCGCCTGATCAGCCACGGGAACGACAGGCCGTGGACGATCAGCGTGCCCACGACGATCGTGAACGTCAGGAACAGCAGCAGGTTGCGCTGGGGGAACTGCTCGGGCAGCGCGAAGGCCGCGGCCAGCGACACCACCCCGCGCATCCCCGCCCAGCTCGTCAGCGTCACGTTCTGCCAGGACGGGGTCTTGGGCTCCCGTGCGCGCACTCTCTTCGACAGCATCCGGGGCAGATAGGTGCTGGGCGGCACCCAGGCGATCCGCACGAGGACGACCACCAGGAACAGCACGACCGCGTACGTCGCCAGCTCCGCGGGCCGCTGACCGTCCAGCCCCGCCACGATCGGGCGCAACTGCAGTCCGATCAGGGCGAACACGATCGACTCCAGCACCATGTCGACGACCTTCCAGACCGCGCCCGACAGCAGCCGCGTGCCGTACGTCGTCCGGCTGAGCTGGTGGCCCAGATAGATGCCGACGATCACGACGGCGATCACGCCCGAGGCGTGCACGGCCTCGGCCGCGAGATAGGCGGCGTACGGCACGAGCAGCGAGACGCCGTTGGCGATCAGCGGGTCGCCGAGCCGCCGCAGCGCGAGCCCGGACAGGTAGGCGATGACGAGGCCGATCGCCACGCCGAGGCCGGCGGCCAGGAGGAACTGCCCGCCGATGTCGAGCAGTCCGGCGGCGGCGCCGGCCACCGCCCCGACCGCGACCCGGTAGGCGGTCAGCGCGGTGGCGTCGTTGAACAGGCTCTCGCCCACGAGGATCGTCAGCGCGCGTCTCGGCAGGCCGAGCCTGCGCCCGATGGCGACCGCCGACACCGCGTCGGGAGGCGCGACGATCGCGCCGAGCGCGAAGGCCGCGGCGAGCGGGAGATCGGGGATGATCGCGTGCGCGACGAAGCCGACCACCACCGTAGTCACCAGGACGAGACCGACGGCCAGGAGGCCGACGGGCCTGGCGGCGTCGCGCAGCCGCAGGTACGAGCTGTCCAGTGCCGCCGAGTACAGCATCGGCGGCAGGAAGACCACCAGGACGATGTGCGGATCGAGGCTGTAGTCGGGAATCCCCGGCAGGTAGGACGCGGCCAGCCCGGCCAGCACCAGGAGCAACGGGGCCGACCAGCCGCGCCACGCGGCCAGGGCGGCGACGCAGAGAGCGCCGGCCGGGAGTAGGAGGAACTGCAGTGCTGTTGACGTGTCCATCAGACAGCGAGATTACTTACAGTTGGAACCCCACTTGACCGGAGCCTCTCACCAGCCCCGGGAACCCTCCCAGCCGTCCCCGTTATCGTCCGCCCAGGGGATCGGAGAGTCCGGGGCTGGCTGTGCCGCCCGGCGCCCCGCGCGGCGCTCGTGCTCCGCGCGCGGGTCGGAGGCCTGGCCGCCCGGCCACTGGTCGGGCCGCAGGCGCTCGCCCGTGGTGTAGATCGGCGGCTCGCCGCCGTAGGCCTCGTTGCCGTAGACCTCGTTGGGATAGGCCTCGTGGGGATAGGCCTCGTTGGCGTGATGCCGGACCCCGCCGAGCCCGAGCGGGTCGCTGGGGTCCACCGGAACCTGCTGCGCGGCGGAAGGGTACGGCGCGTGGGCGCCGGTCTGGGGACCAAGGTGGGGGGCCGACGACGCGACGAGGCGGTCCTGGGTGGGCGGTGTGCCGCGGGCCACGAGGACGTCGTTGGGGCCGAGCGCGGCGGGCGCGGGGTAGGCCTCGGGGGCCGGGGCGGGCGGCGGCACGGGCGGGCGGGCGTACTGCCCCGTCCCCGGGTAGTCCGGATAGTCCGGGTAGTCCGGGTACTCGTGGTCGGCGTGCCCGGCGGGCTCGGGGAACCCGGCGTCCCGCCTCCCGCGACCGTAGCCGTCGTCCGCCTGCGCGTAGCCGTTCTCCCCGTACGCGTACTCGTCGCGGGCCCTGCCGTAGGCGTCGGGGGCGGAAGCGTGGCCGTCGGCGGCGTACCCGTCCCTGGCCTGGCCGTACGGGTCCTGGGGCGCGCCGCGGGGCGTGCCGTAGGGGTCCTGGGGCGCGTACCCGTCACCGGGCTGCCCGGCGTAGGCGTCCTGGACGCGCGCCGGGTACCCCTCAGGGGTGTCGGCCGCGTACGCGTCGTGGACCTGCGTGGCGTACGGGTCGTGGACCTGGGTGGCGTAGGGGTCCTGCGCCTGGTCCTGCGGAGGCGCGGGGTAGGCCGCCTGAGGGGCGTAGCCCTCCTGGCCCGCCGCCCCCTGCTGGGGGAAGGGACCCGTTCCCGCGTCCTGCTCCGGACCACCCGCCTCGGCGAAACCCTCGTCCAGGGTGTCGATCAGCCGTCCCACGTCGTCCATGGGCATGCGGAAACTCGCCGTGCACATCTCGCCCCGCCACAGGCTCAGCACCAATGTGCCGTCGTGCCACGTGACCCGGAGCACACGGTCCTGGCCTCGCGCGTCGAAGAACACCTCGCCGAACGATGGCAGTGGGACAACTTCCGACATGGCAGACATAGTGCCTTTACCTGCCCTTTTCCGTCCACTCGATCTCGGGAAACCCTCGCGAAATATCCCGTTTTGTCCCTTTTTGACCTCAATGGGTAGATCGCTGTTGACCTTGAGAGCACTGACACTCCAGTGTGCCACGCGAGCCGGGAGGGAGTTTCTGGAACGCCAGGATGTGGTGGGACGGACACGCACCGGATGTCGGTGGCAGCGGGTAGCGTTCTTCCGTGCCCAAGGACCGTCCGGAACTGCCGCCAGTCGAAGAGCTCCTCGCCACCGCCGTGACCGCGCTGGGCGGCGTCGAGCGGCCGGGCCAGGTCAAGATGGCGCAGGCGGTGCGCGACGCCGTCGAAAGCGAGGAGCACCTCGCGGTGCAGGCGGGCACCGGCACCGGCAAGTCCCTGGCCTACCTCGTGCCCGCGATCAGGCACGCCGCCGAGAGCGGCGAGGCCGTGGTGGTGTCCACCGCCACCATCGCGTTGCAGCGCCAGCTGGTGGACCGCGACCTGCCCCGGCTCGCCGACGCGCTGGAGGGCCTGCTGCCGCACCGCCCCGAGTTCGCGATCCTGAAGGGCCGCCGCAACTACCTGTGCCGCCACAAGATGGCCGCGGGCATGCCCGACGACGAGGAGGACCAGCTCTTCGACCCCCGCGAGGTCAGCGCCACCGGCCGGATGGTGCAGCGCGTCCAGGAGTGGGCCAACGAGACAGAGACCGGCGACCGCGACGAGATCGTGCCCGGCGTGAGCGACCAGGCCTGGCGGCAGTTCTCCGTGACGGCCAGGGAGTGCCTGGGGGCGCAGCGGTGCCCCAGCGGCGCCGACTGCTTCGCCGAGCTCGCCCGGGAGCGCGCGGGCGAGGCCGACGTCGTGGTGACCAACCACGCGCTGCTGGCGATCGACGCGATGGAGGACTTCGCGGTCCTGCCCGAGCACGACGTGGTCGTGGTCGACGAGGCGCACGAGCTGGTCGACCGGGTGACCTCGGTGGTCACCGGGGAGCTGTCGGAGAGCACGGTCGGCCTCGCCGTACGCCGGGTGGGCAGGCTCGTCGAGCAGGGCATCGCCGACCGCCTGCAGGAGGCCGCAGAGGACCTGCGCGCCCTGCTGGCCGCCGCGCCGCCCGGCCGGATCGACACGCTGCCGCAGTCGCTCGGCCTGACCCTCGCGCTGGTCAGGGATGCCGCGTTCGCCTGCATCACCGCGCTCGGGCCGCGCAACAAGGACAAGGACGACCCGGAGAACGCCGGGTTGCGCAAGGCCGCCTTCACCGCGCTGGACGACGTGCACGACACCGCCCAGCGGATGCTCGACGCCTTCGGCCCCGCGGCCGCGGACGAGACCGAGGACACCGATGACGCCTCCGCGGCGGACGCCGGGCAGGAGGAGGTCCACCGGGCCGAGGTGGTCTGGCTGGACGAGGGGCGCGGGCGCGTTCCCCCCACGCTGCGGGTCGCGCCGCTGTCGGTCGGCGGCATGCTGCGCGACAAGCTGTTCGGCGACAGGACCGTCGTCCTCACCAGCGCCACGCTCGCGCTCGGCGGCTCGTTCGACAGCCTGGCCCGCCAGTGGGGCCTGCGCGCGGGCGAGTGGACCGGCCTCGACGTCGGCTCGCCGTTCGACCATCCGCGCCGCGGCATCCTCTACGTCGCCACGCAACTCCCCCAGCCAGGACGCGACGGCCTGCCCGAGGCGTACGTCGAGGAGATCGCCGAGCTCGTCGAGGCGGCCGGCGGCCGGACGCTCGGCCTTTTCTCCTCCATGCGGGCCGCCAAGGCCGCCACGGAGGCGCTGCGCGAGCGGCTGGACGTGCCGCTGCTCTGCCAGGGCGACGACTCGACCTCGCAGCTCGTCAAGCAGTTCGCGGCCGACCCCGCGACCTGCCTGTTCGGCACGCTGTCCCTGTGGCAGGGGGTCGACGTGCCTGGCCCGTCGCTGACGCTCGTGATCATCGACAGGATCCCGTTCCCTCGCCCCGACGACCCGCTCGCCTCGGCCAGGCAGCGGCATGTGGCGGCCACCGGAGGCAACGGCTTCATGGCGGTGGCGGCCACCCACGCCGCGCTGCTGCTGGCGCAGGGCGCGGGCCGGCTGCTGCGCTCCATGGACGACCGGGGCGTGGTCGCCGTGCTCGACCCGAGACTCGCCACCGCCCGCTACAGCGGATTCCTGCTCAACTCGCTGCCGCCCTTCTGGCGCACCACCGACCCCGCGAAGGTCCGCGACGCGCTGCGCCGCCTCACCGCCGGCTCCTGAGCGAAGCCGGCGGGATCACATCCTCGTGACGGCTCCGAAGGTCTCGCCCGAGTCCAGCCTGGCGTGCAGTTCGACGTGCGACATCTCGTGGGAGGCGATCACCGGGTCCACGCCCGCGGGCGAAAGCATGACCGCGCGATTCAGCACCGCGACGCCCCGTTCGCCGCCACCGCCGATCCGGCGGGAGCAGCGGTCGCTGAGGCAGGCGAGGATCCGGGGAGAGGTTCGCCTGCCGCCGTAGAAGGCGCCGACACGCCGCTCCGCCTCCTCCACCGCGGACAGCACCTGCCGTCCCCGGGACGGCGGCAGTCCCGATTCCGCGTAGACGCCGGAGGCCAGCCGCTCCAGCCCGTAGCAGCCAGGGCACGTCGCCGCGGCCGATACGCCGGCGTAGTAGCCGGATCGGCGCGGGACCGGGTCAGGGAGAGGGAATCGGGGGCAGCGGGCTGAGGCCAGGGCGCTTGGGCGGGAGGCCGTCGCCGGACGACGTGCCGCGAAGGCGCCGCCCGATCCACGGGCCGAAGTGCTCCCTGAGCCACTGCACGTCCTCGCGCCGCTTGGCCCTCGGGTCCACCTTCTCCCGTGGCGGCCAGGTCTTGCGCCAGTCGTCCTCGCCGGGCACGCCCAGCACGTGCAGGACGCGGGCGGCGACCAGGCGGTGGCCCTCGGCGTTCATGTGCAGCCGGTCGCCGCTCCAGGCCCGCCAGTCCCGCAGCCCCTGCATCGACCACATGTCCACCAGATGGCAGCCGTACAGGTCGGAGATCGAGCGGATGTGCAGGTAGAAGATCGCGAACTTGCCCCGCACCCGGCGCATGATCGGGGTGTCCCGGGGGTCGGTGCCGGTGAACAGCACGACGTCCGCGCCCGTGGCCCGCAGGTCGCGTACGGCGGCGGCCAGCGTCTTGGCCATCTCGTCGGGGTCGCTGCCGGGGCGGATGAGGTCGTTGCCGCCGGCGCAGAAGCTGATCAGGTCCGGCTTCAGGCCGACGGCCACGGGCACCTGGTCGGCGACGATCTGGTCGATCAGCTTGCCCCGCACCGCGAGGTTGGCGTAGCGGAAGTCCGGCTCCAGCGCGGCGAGCCGCTCGGCGACCCGGTCGGCCCAGCCCCGGTAGCGCACCGCCTCCCCCGGCGCTGGAGGGGGCGCGTCCGGGAGGGGGTCGTTGAGCCCTTCGGTGAAGCTGTCGCCGACCGCCACGTACGACCGGTAGCCCATGGTCCCTTCTTTCGTCACTCGCCCATGTCCGCGATCGCGCGCAGCGCGAGCTCGTACGACCGCATGCCGAACCCCGCGATCGTCCCGGTGGCCACGGCCGCCACGACCGAGGTGTGGCGGAACTCCTCCCGCGCGTTCGGGTTGGAGATGTGCACCTCGACCAGCGGGGCCGTACGCTGCGCGATCGCGTCGCGCAACGCGTACGAGTAGTGGGTGAAGGCGGCGGGGTTGAGGACCACGGGGGTCCTGCTGTCGGCCGCCTCGTGGACCCAGCCCACCAGCTCCGCCTCGTCGTCGGTCTGCCTGACCTCGACCGACAGGCCCAGCTCGCGGCCCGTCTCGCGGCACAGGGCCGCCAGGTCGTCGAAGGTCTGCGCGCCGTAGACGTCGGGCTCCCTGCTGCCGAGACGGCCCAGGTTGGGCCCGTTCAGGACGAGCACCTGCCTCATCGGGCGACCTCCCGGTACGCGGCTTCGAGCAGTTCCTCCGACGGGTTCTCCAGGCGGGCCGGCCTGCCGATGTCGTCGAGCACGACGAACCGCAGCACCGCTCCTCTCGCCTTCTTGTCCACCCGCATGTGCTCGCGCAGCCGCGGCCAGGCGTCGGCGCGGTAGGAGGTGGGCAGCCCGACGGACTCCAGGATCGAGCGTGTCCGCTCCACGACGTCGCGCCCGACCCGGCCGTCGAGCCGGGACAGCTCCGCGGCGTAGACCAGCCCGATGGCCACGGCCTCGCCGTGCCTGATGCGGTAGTCCTCGACCCGCTCGATGGCGTGGGCGAGGGTGTGGCCGTAGTTCAGGATCTCCCGCAGGCCGCTCTCGCGCAGGTCCGCGCCGACGACGTCGGCCTTCACCCGGACCTTGCGCTCCACCAGCTCGCGGGTGTGCTCGCCCTCGGGCGTGCGGGCGGCGGCGGGGTCGTCCTCGATCAGCATGAGGATCGTGGGATCGGCGATGAACCCGCCCTTGATGATCTCGGCCAGACCGGCGACGTAGTCCTCGCGCGGCACGCTCGCCAGCGTGGCGAGATCGCACAGCACGCCCCTGGGCGGGTGGAAGGACCCGACGAGGTTCTTGCCTTCCGGGGTGTTGATGCCGGTCTTGCCGCCGACCGCCGCGTCCACCATGGCCAGCAGCGTGGTGGGCACCTGCACGACCTGCACGCCGCGCAGCCACGTCGCGGCGGCGAAGCCGGCCAGGTCGGTGGTCGCCCCGCCGCCGACGCCGACGACCGCGTCGGAACGCGTTATGCCGTACCGCCCGAACGCGGACCACAGCTCGGCCGCCACCTGGACGGTCTTGGCCTCCTCGCCGTCCGGCACGGGCAGGGCGACGACCTCCAGCCCCGCGCCTTCGATCGTCTCCCGCACCGGCCTGGCGATCTCGGGCAGCCCGGCGGGGTGGATCAGGGCGACGGTGCGCACGCCCGCGTCCAGCAGGCCCGGCAGCTCCGCCAGCACATCGGTGCCGACGACCACGTCGTACGGGCTCTCGCCCCGCACGGTGATGCGCGTCGCGGTCACAGCGCCGCCTCGATCTCGGTCACGACGTCCTCGGGCTCGCGGCCGTCGGTCGCGACGGTGATCGCGGCCAGCGCCTCGTAGACGGGGCGGCGCTCCTCCATCAGCTGCCTGAGCCGGCTGCGCGGGTTGAGCACCAGCAGCGGCCTGGCCGACCCGAGCCCGACCCGCTTGACCGCCTGGTCGAGGCCGACCTGGAGGTACACGACCCGATGGCCGGCCAGCAGCTTGCGCGTGTGCTCGTGCAGGATCGCCCCGCCGCCCAGCGAGAGCACGCCGGGGTGGGTCTCCAACGCGTCGCGCACGGCCTGGGCCTCCAGCTCGCGGAACCTCTCCTCGCCGTCGTCCACGAACACGTCGCTGACGCTCTTGCCCGCGACGGCCTCGACGTCGGCGTCGGTGTCGCGGAACGGCAGACCGAGGCGGTCCGCGAGGAGCCGCCCGACCGTGGACTTGCCCGAGCCGGGCGGGCCGATGAGGACCGCGGCGGGGCCTTTTGACGCGGATTGCATGATCACGAACCTTATTACTTGACGACCAGGGACGACAGGTAGCCCGCTAGGTTCCGCGCGACCTCTTCCACGGAGTCGCCGCCGAACTTCTCGACGGCCGCGTCCGCGAGCACGAGCGCCACCATCGCCTCGGCGACGATCGCGGCGGCCGGGACCGCGCAGACGTCCGAGCGCTCGTGGTGCGCCTTGGCCGCCTCGCCGGTCAGCACGTCGATCGTGGCGAGCGCGCGGGGCACGGTGGAGATGGGCTTCATCGCGGCGCTGACCCGCAACGGCTCGCCGTTGGTCATGCCGCCCTCGACGCCGCCGGCCCGATTGGTGATCCGGCGCACGCCCTCGGAGGTGTTCTCGATCTCGTCGTGCGCCCGCGATCCTGGGCGGCGGGCGGTCTCGAAGCCGTCGCCGACCGCGACGCCCTTGATCGCCTGGATGCCCATGAGCGCCCCGGCGAGGCGGGCGTCGAGGCGCCGGTCCCAGTGGGTGTAGCTGCCGAGGCCCGGCGGCAGGCCGTAGACCACGACCTCGACCACACCGCCGAGGGTGTCGCCGTCCTTGTGCGCCTTGTCGATCTCGGCGACCATCGCCGCGCTCGCGGCCGGGTCGACGCAGCGCACCGGGTCGGCGTCCACCGCCTCCATATCGCCGGGACCCGGCAGCACGCCGGCGGGCGCGCTCGCCTCTCCGATGGAGACCACGTGGCTCACGATGTCGACGCCGAGCGCCTGCTTGAGGAAGGAGCGGGCGACCTGTCCGAGCGCCACCCGCGCGGCGGTCTCCCGCGCGCTGGCCCGGTCGAGCACCGGCCGGGCGTCGTCGAAGCCGTACTTCTGCATGCCGGCGAGGTCCGCGTGGCCGGGCCGGGGGCGGGAGCGCGGCGCGTTGCGCGCCTGGCCCTCCAGCACCGCCGGGTCCACCGGGTCGGCGGCCATGACGGTCTCCCACTTCGGCCACTCGGTGTTGCCGACGCGGATAGCGATGGGCGAGCCGAGCGTACGGCCGTGCCGTACGCCGCCGGAGATCGTCACCACGTCCTGCTCGAACTTCATCCGCGCACCGCGGCCGTATCCGAGACGGCGTCGGCGCAGCGCCTCGGCGAGGTCGGCGGTGGTCACCTCCACACCGGCGGGCAGGCCTTCCAGGATCGCGAGAAGCTCGGGGCCGTGTGACTCCCCGGCAGTCAACCAGCGCAGCATGGTGACAAGTCTTCCATGTTCGTCCCAGTGCGCCGCCCCCTGACACCCCCTTTACCCATTCGCGGGTGCCCCGCACCGGGAAACGGGCCGTCCTATATATCCGGAAAAGCCAGCGCCACGAGCGCGCCCGCCAGCATGAACGGGCCGAAGGGGAACTCGGTCGTACGGGTGGCCCTGCGCGCCAGCAGCAGCCCGACGGCGTACAACGCGCCGAGGACCTGGCCCGCCATCCCGGCGGCGATCGTGGCCTGCGCGCCCAGCGCGCCGGTGACCAGTCCGATGAGACCGGCCAGCTTCACGTCGCCGAGCCCGAGGCCCGTGGGGCGGGCGAACCACAGCACCGCGTAGACGGCGCAGAGAGCGCAGCCCGACGCCAGCGCGGGCAGCAGCCGGCCCGACGGCGCGAGCAGGGCCAGCAGGATCGGGTACGACGGCAGCGTGATCGCGTCGGGCAGCCGCCACGTCCTCCGGTCGATCTCGGCGAGGGCCGCCCCCACGACCACGGCGTACAGCCACGCGGCGAGCACCCAGCCGTCGTGGACACGCCAGGCCACCAGCGCCGCGGCCAGCGCGGTCGCGCCCTCGACCACGTACGGCGGGCGGGGCAGCGGCACGGTGCGGGCCGCCGCGGCGAACGCCCGTGGCGCCTCCCCGAGAGGGTGCTGGGGCTCGGGGCCGAACCCGGAGGCGAGCGCACGCGCGTAGGCCCCGGCGATCAGGCCGAGGACGGCGGCGGCGAGGACGACGAGGGACACGCGGCCGACCCTAACGCCCGTGCGCCGCCGCGACCCGTGCCTCGGGCGCACCTGTGGACGACCACTCCCCTGTGGACGAACGCGCTCTTGCGTCCCTGGGCTTATGGGGACGGAACCCGCGGCGGGTCAGGAGCGGCGGCGCCACCAGCGGCGCTTGTCCCCCGTGCTCCCCGGACGGCCGGCGGTTCCCAGACGGGCCACCGTGGCGCCCGGCACCTCGCGCGCGAGCCGGTCGACGGCGGAGGCGTCCCGCTTGGCCTCCTCAACCGTGGCGAGTGCCTGCAGCATGCCGCCCTCGATCACGAACGGGACCGGCCCGGCCACGTCCACGACCACGGCGGCGGCGCTCTCGTGCCGCGCCGCCTGGCAGATCTGCGGAGCGGTGGCCTGAACCGGCCGGGCGTCCGCGCGCCATCGGCGCATCGGCTCCACCCCGGTGAAGGCGAGCACGGCCTCACGGCCGTCCTTGCCGACCAGTTTCGGGAGAGCCATCTCGCTCTCCTTCTCCTGGCGCAGGCCGTGCTCCCCCACTTCCGACTCGGTCAGCAGCGCGACCACGGGCACCAGCAGCCTGGTCCCGGCGAGCGCCGCCAGGACGTCGGCCGCCGTCGCCGTGCCGGCCTGGAACGCCGCCAGCGCCGCCGCGACGGGCGCGTCGGCGCCGCCGTCGTCGTCGGGACGCAGTGGCTGGGGAATCGTTGGCACGTCTCCCGACCCTACCGCCAGCGGCGGCCGCCTCCGGACTGCAAGGTCACGAAGGACATCGCCGCAGGCGGGGGCACGTACGCCCGGATTTCTGCATGATCACTAAAGCTTCACGCGCAGGCCGGGCGGCACCGATGCGACAAACTACAAGATCACGCGAGGTCGGCGATGGCGATGACGGGGCCGCCGCCGGAGGGGCCCTGGTGGACCGCCGCCACGGAGACGAACACCGCCGGGTCACCGGTCACGCTCGCCGCCACCCCGCCGACGGTCGCCTTGATCTGGCGGTGCCAGTGGACGTCGGAGTCGTCGAGCATGATGTTGCGCCGCCCGCGTACGCGGCCCGACGGGTCGGCCTCGCACTTGATGAACAGGTTGACCAGCCGGTCGCCGAGGTCATCGGGGCGCGGGCGCTCGGGCAGGTCAACGCCCGCGCCGCGGATGGCCTCCCAGATCCCGTCGGTGTCGAGGGCGTCCTTCATGACCGAGTGGCCGGCGCGGTAGCGCCCGCCGATCCCGCGCACGTTGCCCACCACGACGATCTGGGCCCGGTCGAGCTCGACCCCGCTGGAGCACGAGGCGACCGACGAGTAGAGCGACAGGTCCTTGTGTATCCGCTCGGCCGACGGCATCTCGATCTCCCCGAGCGCGACCGCGATGCCGAGCGCCGTGGTGGAGTTGGAGATGTCCATCGACTTCAGCGTGTCCTCGGTGACGACCGTCTGACCGCGTTCCTTCGCGTCGGTGATCGTGGACAGCGTCAGCAGCGGCGTCTTGGTCTGCACATAGTGGACGTCGGCGGGGTCGTCGATACCGGCGGTCTTCATCGCCTCGCGCACCCCGGCGGCCACCTTCTCGACCATCGCGGGCCTGCCGATGTCCTCGGGGAGGATCACCTCGCTCATCGCCACGCCGACGCTCACCCGCGGCTCGTCGGTGCGTACGGCCGTCGCCGGGTCGATCGTGGCGAAGATCGTCGCATGCGGGCTGAGCACGCCGTCGGTGCCGCCCGACCACACCAGGGGGACCTGCGCGACCTCCTCGGCGGTGCGGGTGCCCCTGGCCATGAGCACCTCGCGGAAGGCCCGGTCGGCCAGGATCCGCGTGTAGTCGTTCACGCCGCCGTTGCCCTCGGTCTTGCCGATCACGGCAAGCACGCGGTCGGCCTCGATCACGCCGTCGTCGATCAGTTTCGCCAACCCGGAGGCGTCGGTGACGCTCTCGATGGGGACCTTCCGTACCTCGATCGGATCCGGCACTATGCCTCCACCCCTCTGTACACCCTTGTACCGACATTTCCTGACAGCGCGGCACCGATGTGGCGCAGCGAGGTGATCACCGCCCGTCCCCCGCCGGCCTCGGCGAAACGCAGAGCGGCGTCGATCTTGGGACCCATGCTGCCCTCGGCGAAGTGGCCCGCGGCCCGCAGCTCGCGCAGGGCGGCGACCTCTATCTCCCCGATCGGGCGAGCGTGGGGCGTGCCGAAGCCCACGACGGCGTTCGGCACGTCCGTGGCGATCACGAGGTCGGTGGCGCCGACGGCGGCGGCCAGCGCGGCGGCGGCGAGGTCCTTGTCGATCACGGCCTCGATGCCGGTCAGCGTCCCGTCCGCCTCGCGCACCACCGGCACTCCCCCGCCCCCGGCGGCGACGACGGTGAATCCCGCCTCGATGAGCGCGACGGCCGCGGGGGCGTCCAGGATCTCCACGGGCCGCGGCGAGGCGACCACCCTCCGCCAGCCGCGCTCGAAGCGCCGCCAGACCTGGCCGTGCCCCTCGAAGCGGCGCGCCTCGTCCTGCCCGAAGTACCGCCCGATCGGCTTGACGGGGTCCTGGAACGCCGGGTCCGCCGGGTCGACGAGCGTGCGGGTCACCACGGTCGCGACCCGTGCGTGCCCGAGTTCGCGTTGCAGGGCGTTCATGACGAGCGTGCCGATGGTGCCCTGCGTCTGCGCCACGCACCAGTCCAGCGGGACGGGCGGCACGACGTGCGCGGCGAGCTGGTTCTTCAGCAGGATGTTGCCGACCTGGGGGCCGTTGCCGTGGGTGAGCACCACCTCCTGCCCGGCCCTGATGAGCGCCGCCACGTGGCGCATCGCCTCGCCGATCGCCCGGTGCTGGTCGGCCGGGGACGCGCTCCCGTCCGGAGCCGTCATGGCGTTGCCGCCCAGTGCGATCAGTACGCGTCCGCCCACATCCGGAAACTATCCAGCTCTACCCGGGGCTTCATTGGCGAGTCTCGCCCACCCCTGTCACATCCATGGGCACATTTCACCCAAGCTCGGCACCACGCGGCACGGTCCGGACGGTCAAGAAGCGGTGAAGCCGCGCAACACGCTCGCGATCTCGTCGACCTCCGTGAGCTTTCCCGACGCGACCGCGATCACCAGGTCGTACGCCGAGTCGTCGTCCGTATCCACTTCCACACCGTTGTAGGCGAGGAAGACCACGGTGGAGACCCAGGCCACTCGCTTGTTGCCGTCGATGAACGGGTGATTGATCGCCAGTGAGTGCAGCAACGCGGCGGCCTTGGCGAGGAGGTCGGGGTACGCCTCCTGGTCGAACATCCGGGCTTGAGGCCGATGCACGGCCGAATCGAGCAGCCCGAGGTCGCGAAGCTGGGGTGTGCCCTCGACGGCCAGTTCGGCCAGATCCAGAACCTGCTCGACCGTCAGATAACGGGTCACTGGGCGAGGCGGTCGAGCACCGGCTTCCAGCGCCGCACCGCCTCGACACCCAGGCGGTGCACTTCCTCATCAGCGGTGTGCCGGGCGAGGTACTCCTCCACCGCGGCGACCACGATCTGCTGCATGCTGCGGCCTTCCTTCTCGGCGCGCCGCCGGAGGGCCTCAGTCTGCTCGTCGGTCAGTCGAAGCGTCATGGCCATGCCTCCATGGTACGGCGCGGTATCATGGTGATACCACCAACGGAGAGTATACGACCGGTAACACCTCGTCACGAACGAGGTTTCGTTCAGCCGGCGCCCAGACGGCGCAGGCGGGTCACCGCCTCGTCGATGACCTCGTCCCGCTTGCAGAAGGCGAACCGCAGGAAGTGGCGGCCACGCGCGGGGTGGTCGTAGAAGACCTGGGTCGGGATGGCGACCACCCCGGCCAGCTCGGGAAGCCGCCGGGCCAGCTCCAGCCCGTCGTCGAAGCCGAGCGGCCGGATGTCGGTCTGCACGAAATAGGTGCCCGCCGGCCGGAGCACGTCGAAGCCGGCCTCGGCCAGGCCGGTAACGAGACGGTCCCGCTTCCCTTGCAGGGCCTCCCGCTGCGCCGCCACCCAGTCCATCTCCTCCCGCAGGGCGTACGCGACCGCCGTCTGCCAGGGGGCGTTCGCGGTGAAGGTGAGGAACTGCTTGACGGTCTGGACGGCGCCGGCGAGGGGCGCCGGGGCGCACACCCAGCCGGTCTTCCAGCCGGTGACGCTGAAGGTCTTGCCCGCCGAGGAGATCATGACCGTGCGCTCGCGCATGTCCGGCAGCGTGGCGAGCGGCACGTGCTCGACGTCGTCGAAGGCGAGGTGCTCGTAGACCTCGTCGGTGACCGCGATCAGGTCGTGCTCCCGGCAGACCCGGGCCACGTGCTCCAGTTCCTCGCGGGTGAACACGGTCCCGGTCGGGTTGTGCGGCGAGTTCACCAGGATTGCCCGGGTGCGGGGCGTGACCGCGGCCTCCAGTTCGGCCGGGTCGAAGGTGAACCGCCCCTCGTCGACCCGGAGCGTCACCGCCCTGCGTACGGCGCCCGCGAGCGCGATGGCCGCGGCGTAGGAGTCGTAGTAGGGCTCGAAGACGATCACCTCGTCGCCCGGTTCGCAGAGCGCGAGTATCGCCGCGGCGATGGCCTCGGTGGCCCCGACGGTGACGAGGACCTCCCCGTCTGGGTCGTAGGCGAGGCCGTACCACTGCTTGCGGTGCTCGGCGACCGCCTGCCGCAATTCGGGGATGCCCGGACCTGGCGGGTACTGGTTCAGCCCGCTCCGCACGGCCTCGACGGCCCGCTCCAGCATGCGCTCAGGCCCGTCCGTGTCCGGGAAACCCTGGCCCAGGTTGATGGAGCCCGTCTCCACGGCCAGCTTCGTCATCGTGGCGAACACGGTCGTGCCGAACTCCCGCATCCGCCGCACCAGCGGCTCGCTCACAGCCGTCACCTTATCGGGCGCCCCCGGTCCCCGGCCCCGCGCCGGACGGCGGGTGGGGCGTTTATCGTGATTTCGCAAAGCCCGGGGAAACACGCCGGTGCGACCCGGCTCGCGAAGGGAATTACGGGTGAGCGAACCGCGGGACCGGATCCGGCGGGTTGACGCGCTGCGCGGGTTCGCCGTAAGCGGGATCATGCTCGTGAACGCGTGGCAGCAGACGGTGCGGCGGACGCCGACCTCCATCGACTGGGTGATGGCGAACCTGTTCCAGAGCCGCTTCTACCCGATGTTCGCGTTCCTGTTCGGGCTGTCCTTCGCGCTCTTCCTGCGCTCGGCGCGGCGGCGCACCCGGCGCCCGCGCCTCGTCATGCTCCGGCGCCTGGCCGTGCTCGCCGTGATGGGCGCCGCGCACATCCTGATCGACCCGGGCGAGGTGCTGCTGCCGTACGCGCTGCTCGGGGTGTTCGTCCTGCTCCCGGCGAGTTTCCTGCCCCGGTGGGCGGTGCTGCTGGCGGGCTGCGGCACGCTGGTCGCCGCGGTGCTCGACGCCCGCCCGTACGTGCTGATCACCGCGCTGTTCCTGCTCGGCCTGGCCGCCGCCCCCGTCTCAGAACCGGGGCGGGGCAGGACGCGGCTCGGCGGAGCGGACGGCCTGGGCAGCGGGCCGTTCCTCGGCGTCGTGTGCGGGGTCTCGGCGGTGCTCTCGGTCTGGCTGACCTGGTGGTGGAACCACGCGCCGCCCGGCGGCGGGGTCTACCAGGCGGCGGCCCTGTGCGGGGCGGTCGCGTACGCGACGGCGTTCCTGCTCGTCGCCGGGCGCGCGGCCGTGTTCGAGACGCTGGGGCGGACGACGCTGACCAACTACGTGACGGGCACGACGGTGATCGTGGTGGCGATGCCGCGGCTGGAGGCCGACCGTACGGGAGCCGCCGTCGTGGTGCTCGCGGTCGTCACCGTCGTCGCGCAGGCGGTCTTCTGCCGGTGGTGGCTGGCCCGGCACCGGCACGGCCCGCTGGAGTGGGTCTGGCGCACGCTCACGTGGTGGGGCACTTCCCGGGGCACCTGGTGGGGTGTGGCGACGACCGGGCAGACTGTGATCCGTGACCCGCGTAGCGCTGTGCCAGATCCCCGTCGCCCACGACCCGGAGACCAACCTCGCGACCGTGCGTGACGCCCTCGCGCGGGCACGGGGAGCGGACCTCGCCGTGTTCCCGGAAGCGACGCTCACCCGGTTCGGCCCGGGGATCCTTGAGACGGCCCAGCCGCTCGACGGCCCGTTCGTCACCGGCCTGGCCGAGGCCGCGCGCGAGCACGGCACCGCGATCCTCGCCGGCGTCTTCGAGCCCGCCGCCGACGGCAGGGTCTGGAACACCGCGGTCGCCCTGCGCGAGGACGGCTCGCTCGCCGCGGCCTACCGGAAGATCCACCTGTTCGACTCCTTCGGCGCGAAGGAGTCGAAACTGGTCGCGCCGGGGGACGCGCCGGCGGTCGTGGAGCTGGCCGGGCTGCGGATCGGCCTGATCACCTGTTACGACGTCCGGTTCCCCGAGTTGGCCCGCGCGCTGGTCGACCAGGGCGCGGACACGTTCGCGGTGATCGCCGCCTGGGGCTCGGGACCGCTGAAGGAGGACCACTGGACGACCCTCGTCAGGGCGAGGGCCATCGAGAACACCACCTGGACCATCGCGGTCGGCCAGGCGCCTAATCCCGCCATACCGGACGGGTTCGGTGTCGGCCGCAGCATGCTCGTCGACCCGATGGGGGTCGCCCGCCATGACCTGGGCACGGGCCCCGGCGTGCTGCTCGCGGAGATCGACGCGGCGTGGACCGAGGCCGCTCGCGCCACCCTCCCCTCACTCGAACACCGCCGGCTCGGAGTCCACAGATCGTAAACTTGGCCCCATGAGTGAGCCGGGACACAGGACGCGGATGCAGAAGGTGGTTCCGCCGCGGCTTCTCGTGCCCTACCTGTCGGGCCGTAGGACGATCATCTCCGGATACGTCTACCGCGTGCAGGACTGCGACCGCCTCACCACCCCCGCCGCGCTCGTCGAGGCCCTCGACCTGTGCTTCGACGGATCGGAGCTGACGCCGGACGTGCCGGAGTTGTACATGATGCGCTGGGACGCGCGGGACATCGACACCTACGTCGTCCCCTACGGGCCGCACATGGGCGGTGATTGGAGCGATGCACCGCCCTTCACCGGGAACGGCTTCACAGCCTCCCGCGAGCAGGTGGTGCCGCAGTTCCACACGATGCCCATGCCGATCCCGGCGGGCGCGGAGATCGTGCACCTCACCGCGGCCGGGGAGCGCCCCTTCGCCGGATACGACGGCCTGACCTGGCGGCCGGCCCGATGAGCGAGATCGAGCCGGTCGGCCTGGGATTCGTCGCCCGCTATCGCGACCGTGACTACGCCGCCGCGGTCGGGCCTGACGGCGACGACGTGGTGCTGTTCAGCGAGACCCCGCAGGAGGGGTTCACCGCCGCCGGGGGCTACTGGCGGCTGCGGGTGAACCGGTCCACGCTGGATCGACTCACCCTACTGCGCACGGTCGGCGCGTTCGGCGGCGAGCCGTGCCTGGTGCTGGACGAGGACGACGGCGGCGACGGCGGGGAAGGCGGCCTGCACATCGCCTACACCGGCCACAACGGCCTCAAGGCCGAGGCGCTCGGCTACTGGCTGGTGGACCACGGCGCGTACGAGGTGGTCGTGCCCCGTGACGAGGTGCACGCGATCCGGGTGGAACGCGTGCCCGTGCCGCTCACTCCTGACCGGGTGGACGGTCAGGAGAGCTCGTAGCAGCACAGCGGGCGGTAGCGGGCGAACCGGACCGCCGGGACGAGGTCGTCGCGGTCCGGCCCCCGTGCCCCCCCCTACCGCCGTGCCAGGTCAGTGGTGGATGCGACGGCCGCGCCACTGGTCCATCAGCCGGCGGAGCCGCTGCTGGTGCTGCGGATCACGCGCCATCGTCTTGACCTTCTCGACGTTCTCCCGGCCCTTGGGGGTCTGCAGGTAGTCCCTGATGCGCTGGACAATAGACGCCATTTGCAACTCACCATCCCTTTTGGTCCGTCACTGTTCGGCTACCCACGGACACCGCCGCCAATCACCGGTGCGGAAGCGCGGCGGAACGGTACGGTGCGCCCCGGGGACGACCTGCGGAGCCGGTACGCGACCTTGGGGGGCGAGACGTGGGATCGGATGCGCCGGGCACGGGCCCGCTGTCACGGGACTTCAGCGGCATATCCCCCGAGCCCATGAACCGTTTCGTGAAGGAGCTGGAGCACGCCCGCGGGGTCATCGGGGAACGCACCGAGGTCGTCCGGCGGGTGTTCGCCTCGATGGGACTGCCCGCCGCGGCCCTGAGCCCCGTCAGCGAAATCCAGCGGTGGATCGACGAACGCCTGCCCGACCTGCGCCGCCGTCACCGGCTGGCGGTGCGCCTGGATGACGCGCCCGGCTGGTCTCCGGGCTCGCTGGTGCCGTACGACGAGAAGAACCTTCTCGGGGCGGCCGAGGCCCGGCGGCTGGGCGGCGCGCTCGCCGCGACGTACCTGGACGTCGATCCGGACGCGCCGTTCGACTTCCACCTGGTGGACAAGTACAGAGAGCTCGTGGAGGACCTGGCCGCGCACGCCGACGACTCCGAGTTCACCGCCGCCCTCTTCGCCGGCATCGGCGTACGCCGGACCGTCGAGCTGCCCCGGCGGCTGCGCCAGGTGCTGCAGGAGAACGTGGACGAGGCCGTACGGACCGTGAGCCGGGCGTTCGGCTCGGCGGTGAGCGGAGGGTCCGCGGTCCCCGGCTTCGCGGCCGTCGCCGCCGCCGCGCGGACCAGAGCGGACGACGAGGAGGACCGCAGGGGCATCGGCGAGTTGCTGTCGGCGGGGCGGCTGCCCACCGAGTGGCTGACCGAGGTGGTGACCACACAGGTCTTCCTCCCCGGGGAGAAGACGAGCGGCGCGACGCTCGCGCCGTACCTCGAAGCGCTGGCCGCCGATCCCGCGGCGGCACGGCTCGCGATCGCGCTGGCCACCAGAGACAGCCCTCTGCCGAGGGACACCGCCGGCCTGCTCCCCCGCCCGGGTCTGCTTCCCCGTGACCGGCGGCCCGACCTTGTGACGTTCCTGCGGGACCTGAATGACCGCGCGGCCGTGGACGCCACCTCTGCCGGCGCGTTCGGGCGGATGCTCGCCGCCGCATCCGGCGCGTACGACGAGAGGGACGGAGCCCACAGCGATGTCGCGGCAAGGTTCGCGTTCGCCGTCGTCACCGGGACAACGGGGTTCCGCTTCGCCCCGCCCACCCGTGTCCACCTCGCCGAGATCGCGGGCGCGTACGCCACAGAGATGACCGAGGGCGCGAACCTCGGTGACTCCAACCACCTGCTGCCCAACGCGTTCGGGCCGGTCGAGTCGCGGATTGCGGGACTGTCGCCGGCGTTCCGGCTGAGCCCCGAGGACACCTTCCGGTTCCTGCTCGCCTTCGCCGGCGACGAGCGCGACCGCAGGCCGTTCGACGAGGGCATGGGTGACCTCGCCAAGCGCCTCATCGGCGTGAACGTGCCGCCGATGCTCAAGGCCGCGGACCCTTCCCGCCTCGACGACGTCTTCGCCGCGCTGGGCAATGTCCGCGGCCTCTCCTCAACGCCGGGTTCCCCGCGATCGTGTCGCCGAAGGACTACCAGGCCGCCTGCCCACCCGGTGTCGCCATCGCCGACGGAGAGGGCGGCCTCCGTCCCTTCCCCGAGATCGCGCAAGCAGGCAACCGCGGCCTGCGCGCCCTCGACCAATGGTTCATCACCAACGGCCTCGACAGCGGGGACGATCTTTCACTGGGAGAGTCGTCACAGCGCTGGGCCGACCGCTTTGACGGCAACAAGCAACGCGCGCAGACGCGCGCAAAGCTGTTCGCCGGCTAGGAAATGAAGAGGCACTGGGTCTCCCCCTGCACCTGATATAGACCTTTCTCGCTGGAGCTCAGCCGCAGAATGGTGTGCGTAGACCGATTGATCACTACCACCGGACTTTGCGCGCCGGATGTCTCCGATATCTCATAGTCGCCCACGCGTTTCAAAGCGCCGACAAGCATGTCGTTGAGCGCAGCGGGTTCCGTGCCTGGCCAGTTGTCTTCTCCTACGGCGGCGAAAGTCTGCTTGGCCTTGCCGTCGCCGCAGGGGATGTTCCTGCCGCCGGGGTCCGTGATGCTTACGTTCTGGGCGTTGCGCTCCTTCAATAGTTGAAGGACGTGCTTTTTTAAGGTTTGGCCTGCTTGTGCTGCCGTGGGGGAATCATCTGATGTGCAGGCGGTCGAGGTGACAAGCCCCAGCAGGAGTACGGCAGCGATGGGGCGTAGCCGTACGGAAAAGGGCGCGCCGGGCATCGAATCCGCCTCCGTGTCTCGCCGAAACCATATCCGGCCACATAATCTCAAGGGCTAGCACGGCACGACCACCTTTCTCCACTGCCACAGAAAACGGGAGCCGCAAACGTGCCCACGGACGACGACCTGGTGCCGAACCCGAAGTACGACGACCTGCGGGCCGCGCTCGATACGGTCCGGGAGCACGTTCACGTCCTGGAGACGGCCCTCGACGGGGCCTGCGCCCAGTTCGGCGGCGAACCGGTATGGGTGGGCCCGGCGGCTCGCGCGTTCGCCGAGGAACTCAACGGCCGCCGGGCGCGGCTGAGGAGCGCCGTCCAACACGTGATCGCCGAACTGGAGGCGGAGTTGCGCGTCACACCCGCGAAGGTCTCCCGCTCCGCCGCCGTGAGCGGCTGAGACGAAGAAAGGCACTCCCCGGCCTGCCACGCGGCGCACGTCCGGACGGCTGTGCGCTCCCCGGCGAGGCCGCCCACCGAACGGCGGCCTCGCCCTCCTCGCACGGGGCACACGCGGGACGATCCTCGGCGGCGCGTGTCAGAGGGTGTCGACCTCCGCGTGCGGGAGGCCGCCGGAGAGTTTGGGATACCCCGGGCCTCGGTCGAAGAACGCGGCGGGGCGCGTCTCGCGCAGCCGCTCCCGCAGGCGCTCGGTCGCCTCCACGTCGACCGCGACGTCGTCGCGGCCGCCGGTCAGCACGACGCCGTAGTCCTCCCGCGCGCCCTCGAACGACACCTTCCCGTCCCGTACGTCGGCGGCCACGGTCTCGGCGGGCCGGTCGTACGGCGAGCCCCAGCCGCCTCCGCCCGTCGTCCGGACGCGGATGATCTGCCCGGCGCGTACGGGGAAGTCGTCGACCAGGCCCTCCATCTCCACACCGTCCACGGTGACCTGGAAGGGACGGCCCGCCCGGCCGCCGTTCACGCCCCAGCACGACAGGATCGAGCGGTCGGCGATCGACATGAAGGAGGCGTCGCGCAGCATGCGGATGTGCTTGTCGTAGCCGAGCCCGCCGCGGAACTTCCCCGGGCCGCCGCTGTCGACGGCCAGGCCCAGCCGCTCGACCCGGAACGGCCAGCGCGCCTCGGCGAACTCCACCGGGATGTTGCGGCTGTCGGGCACCACGTGGATGGTGTCCTCCCCGTCGGCGTACCAGCGCCCGCCCGATCCGCCGCCCAGCACCTCGCGCATCAGGTAGGGCCCGTCGTCCGACTCGCCGTACACGCCGGTGTAGCGGATGGTCTCCTGGTCGGCCGGCATCCGGCCGCCGGTCGCCTTGGCCAGCACGCCGGCCAGGACGCCCAGCAGACGCAGGATCACGAACGTGCGGGCGTTGGTGGGCGCGGGGAAGATCGGAGTGAGCAGGGTGCCCTTCTCAGGGAAGACCATCTTGATCAGCGGGACGACGCCCTCGTTGACGTCGAGCTCGGCCATCCGCTCGGGGGTGTCGGCGAGGTTGCGCAGGATCGGCGCCAGCCACTTCTTCAGGAAGACCCCGTCGGCGTAGTCGCCCGCGTGGTTGATCGGCCCCTTGGCCTGCGGCGACGTCCCGGTGAAGTCGAGGGTGAGCGGCGGGTCCGCCGAGTGGTCCACGGTGAGGGTGATCCGCTGGGCGTGCAGGCGCGGCTCGTCCACGCCGTCGTGTTCCGCGTAGTCCTCCCAGACGTGCACGCCCTCCGGGATCTTGGCGAGCAGCTCGCGGCGGAACGTCTCCGTCGTCTTGCCGATGATGGCGTCGAAGCACGCCTCGACCGCCTCCCTGCCGTACCGGCCGAACAGCTCGCCGAGCCGCCGCGCGCCCATCAGGCAGGCCGAGCACTCCGCGTCGAGGTCGCCGGCGAGGCTGTCGGGCATGCGGGAGTTACGGGTCATGATCGTGAGCGCGGCGCGGTTGGGGACGCCCTGGTCCCACAGCTTGATCGGCGGGACCATCAGGCCCTCCTCGAACGCGCTGCGCGCGTGCGACGGCATGGAGCCGGGGACGGCGCCGCCGATGTCGTCGTGGTGGCCGAACGCCTGGACGAACGCGACGACCTCGCCCTCGTGGAAGACCGGCACCGTCACGCACAGGTCGGGCAGGTGGCCGATGCCGCCCTCGGACAGGTAGACGTCGTTGTGGAAGAACACGTCGCCGGGCCGCATCGTGTCCACCGGGAAGTCGCGGACGACCGGCTGCACCAGCGCCGAGTAGGAGCGCCCGGTCAGCTTGCGCATCCGCACGTCGTGGATGCCGGCGCGGAAGTCGTGGGCGTCGCGGATCATGGGCGACCTCGCGGTGCGCGCGATCGCCGTCTCCACCTCCTTCTCCACCGAGGCGAGCGTGCCTTCCACGATCTCCACGAGCACGGGGTCGGCGGTCCTACCGGTCATCGCTCACCACCACGAGGTTGCCGTAGTCGTCCATGGTCGCCGTGAAGCCGGGATGCACCGGGAGGGTCGAGCCGTACTCCTCGATCACGGCGGGGCCGCGCACGACCGCGCCAGCGCCGAGGTCACCCCTGCGGTAGATCACGGTCCTGCCCCACCGCTCGTAGTGCACGTCGCGGGTCGCGACCGGGCTCGGCTCGTCTTCCTGCCGCGGCCTGCGCGCGATCTTCGGCCGTACGATCGGGCCGATGCCGGAGACCCGGAGGTTGACCCACTCGACGGCATGCCGGGGATCGTCGCGGTAGCCGTACCCGTAGAGCCTCTCGTGCTCGGCGTGGAACCGCTCGGCGACCGCGCCGAGCCACGCCTCGTCCACGGGGCCGTCGGGGGCGGGCACCCGCACCTCGTACGCCTGGCCGTAGTAGCGCAGGTCGGCGCTGCGCGCGTACACGTGCTCGGCGAAGCCCTCCCGGTCGAGCGCGGCGGCGGCCTCCGCCTCCAGGTCGCGGAGGATCTCGGCGACGGCCTCGCGCGAGGGGTCGCGGGCGACGTACGTGCGGACGTAGTCGTTCTTCACGTCGACGGTGAGCAGGCCGAACGCGGAGACGTTCCCGGGGTCGGGCGGGACGATCGCGGCCCGCAGTCCGAGGATGTCGATGAGGCGGCAGGCCAGCAGCGGCCCCGAGCCGCCGAAGGCGACCATCGGGAAGTCCCGCACGTCGAGGCCGCGCTGCACGGTGATCCGCCGGATGGCGTTCGACTGGTTGAACGCGCTGATCTCCAGGATCCCGGTGGCGCAACGCTCGGGGGTCAGCCCCAGCCGGTCGGCCAGCGCCGTCACGCCCGCCCGCGCGGCGGCGACGTCGAGGGGGATCTCACCGCCGAGCAGATGCGGGGGCACCCGGCCGAGGAAGACGTGCGCGTCGGTCACCGTCACCTCGGCGCCGCCCCTGCCGTAGCAGAGCGGGCCGGGGTCCGCGCCCGCCGACCTCGGGCCGACCTTCAGCGTCCCCTCGGGCGAGATCCAGGCGATCGACCCGCCGCCCGCCCCGACCGTGACGATGTCGATCATCGGGATCTTGCACGGATAACGGCCGATGCTGCCCTCGGTCGTCAGCGACGGCTCCCCGTCCACCACGACCGCCACGTCCGTCGAGGTGCCGCCGCCGTCGAGGGTGATGACGCTCGGATGCCCGGCGGTCCCCGCGACGAGCGCCGCGCCGAGCGCCCCCGCCGCCGGGCCGGACAGCACGGTCGTGATCGGCTGGTGCACCACCTCGGCCGCCGACAGCACGCCGCCGTTGCTCTTCATGACCGAGAACGGCCGGCCGAGCCGCTCCGACAGGTTGCCGATGTACCGCCGCATGGTCGGCTTGACCGCCGCGTCCACCAGCGTGGTCACCGAGCGCTCGTACTCGCGGTACTCCCGCAGCACGTCGCTCGACAGCGACACCACCGCCTCGGGGTGCTCGCGCTCCAGCACCTCGCGCATCCGCCGCTCGTGCCCGGGGTTCGCGTAGGAGTGCAGGAAGCACACCCCCACCGCGGTGACGCCCTGCTCCCTGAACCATCGGGCGACCCGTACGGCCTGGTCCTCGTCGAACGGCCGGACCTCCCCGCCGAGGTGGTCGAGCCGTCCCCCCACGGTCCGCACCCGGTGCACGGGCACGATCCGTGGGGGTTTGACCCAGAAGTAGGAGTTGCCGTATCCGTCCGGCACGCTCTGCCTGGCGATCTCCAGGACGGACTCGAAGCCCTCCGTGGTGACGAACCCCAGGTGTGAGGTGCCGCCCGGACGGTCCTCCAGCAACTGGTTGGTGGCGACGGTGGTGCCGTGGACGAGGGCGGAGACGGCGTCGAGGGCGTGACCGCCCGTGTGGGCCTCCAGCACCTTGTGCACGCCTGCCATGAACCCGTCGGCGGGATTGGCGGGAGTCGACGGAGTCTTGGTCGTCACGATACGGCCGGACTCCTCGTCGACGAGTACGACGTCGGTGAAGGTGCCGCCCGTGTCGACCCCGATGCGGACGCTAGGCATGCTCCGTGTCTACCGATCGCCGCGGATCGGAAGAACCGGCGCACTCTGCCGAAGAATCGCCGTCCTGTCGTCAGACCCTGCCCGGACGGGCGGCTCAGACCGCGCAGGCGCCGTCCTCGCCCGCCGTTTCGGGCGCCCTCCGGTCCCCCGCCGTACGCGCCTCGACCTCGCGCAGGGCGGCCACGAGCGTCTCGACGGGCTGCGCGCCTGAAACGGCGAACTTCTCCTCGAACAGGAACAGCGGGACGGAGCGGACGCCGAGCGCGCGGGCCCGGGCCAGGTCGGCGCGCACCTCGTCCGCGCCCTCCCCGGTGTCCTCGACGCCGGTCTCGGCGGCGAGCCTGCCCAGCGTGGCGGGGTCGCCGATGTCGAGTCCGTCGGTGAAGTGGGCGCGGAAGAGCCGGTCGGCCATCTCGGCGTCGCGGCCCGCGCGCCCGGCGAGCCAGATCAGCCGGTGTGCCTCGAACGTGCCGGCCGCGATGGCGCGGTCGAAGCGGAGGTCCAGCCCGTCCTGCGCGGCCACGCCGGCGACGCGCCCGGTCATCTGCGCCACCTGGGCCTCCCCGCCGAACTTGCGCCCGAGCGCGCTCAGCAGCGGCTCGCCGCTG
Organism: Microbispora sp. H11081; assembly: GCF_012999535.1. Classification (GTDB taxonomy): domain Bacteria; phylum Actinomycetota; class Actinomycetes; order Streptosporangiales; family Streptosporangiaceae; genus Microbispora. The sequence continues at coordinate 291,986 of NZ_JABBWV010000006.1, read as the reverse complement.
GAGACGCCGTCCGGGTCGAGCTGGAACGGGCGGCGGGCGACCTCGACGTCCCCCTCGTACAGGCGCACGGCCTGCTGGAGCCGGTGGTGGCCGATGTAGCACCAGGGACACACGACATCGGAGAAGATCTCTACTTTCACGCCATGTCCAACCGGTGTCACCGGCGGCCGATTCCCTGGCGCCGGCGGCTAACGGCGGCGGCTCTGGCGTCCGAGGAGCCAGCCGATGGCGGCGCTGCCGAGCGCCACCCCCGCGCCGGTCCCGAACGCCGCGAGCATCGTCCAGGCCGGCACGCCCTGCCGGGGTGCGGGCCGGGTCTCGCGGGTGAACACCCTCGGCGCGGCCTCCCCTGTGACGGGCGCAGTAAGGGGCGCAGTGACGGGCACTGTGACGGGCGTCTCGGCGGCGGCGGGCTCGGCGAGGGCGGCGGGGGCCGACAGCAGATGCCGCTCGACGGCGGCGAAGAACTCGCCCGCGGTCCTCTTGGCGACCGAGACGAGCATCCGCTGCCCCACACCGCCGATCATGCCGCCGACCACGGCCTCGGCGTCGTAGTCGATCCGGGTGCCGCCTCCGGCGTCGCTGAGCCGTACGGCCACGGTCGCCTCTACCGTGCCGGGGGCGCCCTGCCCGCGCGCCCCGAGGGTGAACCGGTCGGGCTCCTCCTGGTCGCTCAGCGCGACCTCGCCCTGGTAGACGCCCTTGATGGAGGCGACTCCCGCGGTCACCGTCATCGCGTACACGTTCTCGCCGGTCGTCTCCAGGCGCTCGCAGCCGGGGATCGTCCGCACCAGGACGCCGGGGTCCTGGAGCGCGTCCCAGACCCGCTTGCGCTCCGCGGCGACCAGCGCGCTGCCCGAGACCTTCATGAGCCACCTCCGATGCCGAGCACCCTAGACAACCACCTGTCCGGCGAGAACGGCAATATCTGCCCCGGCGCGGCGTGATCTCTCGGCAGGTGTCGCGGCGAGCGCCGTACGCCGGCAACCGGGTACGGCCACGCGGCCGGGCGGGGCCCGATGGACACCCCGGGACGGCACGCCGGCGCGGGTGACGAGGTGGCTTCCGCCCGTTGCTCTCAACCGCGCGGCGTACGGGCGAATCAGCCGAGCGGCGGACGCGCCGCACGGCGACATCCGGCCATTGTTGACTCCATGCCTCCGCAGGGGGCGCTCCGGGCGGGACGGGACAGACGTCCCCGGCCGCCGGGACGATCCGGCCGCGCCCGCCGGTGCCGCGAGAACGGGGTCACGGCCCCGCGATCCGGGATCCGGGCGGCCTGCCGGACGGTTGTGACGAAGATCGCACATCGCGAGGCCCTAATGCTCTACAGCTTGTAGTACTACTGGCTATAGAGCTACGAGCCGCGGGGCTCCGTCATGGGGGAGACATGGACGCGCTTGACCTGGCACGGTGGCAGTTCGGAGTGACCACCGTGTACCACTTTCTCTTCGTACCCCTGACGATCGGACTGGGCGTCTTCGTCGCCGGGCTCCAGACCGCCTGGCTGCGTACGGGCAAGGAGCACTACCTCAGGCTGACGAAGTTCTTCGGCAAGCTCTTTCTGATCAACTTCGCCATGGGCGTCGTGACCGGCATCGTCCAGGAGTTCCAGTTCGGGATGAACTGGAGTGAGTACTCGACCTTCGTCGGCGACGTGTTCGGCGCGCCGCTGGCGCTGGAGGCGCTGCTCGCGTTCTTCCTGGAGTCGACGTTCCTCGGACTGTGGATCTTCGGCTGGGACCGGCTGCCCAAGCGAGTCCATCTCGCCTGCCTGTGGGCCGCCGTCATCGGGTCCAACCTGTCGGCGTACTTCATCCTCGCGGCCAACGCCTGGATGAAGCACCCGGTCGGCTACGAGGTCGTGGACGGCAGGGCCAGGATGACCGACCTGTGGGCGGTGCTGACCAACTCGACGGCCCTCGCCCAGGTGCCGCACGTGGTCGCCGCCTCGTTCGTCGTGGCGGGCGGCTTCGTGGTCGCCGTCGCGGGCTACCGCATCCTGCGCGAGCGCGGCCTCGGCCTGCTGCCCGGACGCGAGAACAGGCGCGGGAACGGCCTCGGGCACGACCGTGTGAACGGCCTCGGGGCCGCCCAGGACGTGACCGTGCCGGTGCGCCGCGGGCCGGACATGTGGCGGACCAGCCTGCGCGCCGCGCTCGTCATGACGGCGATCGCGGGGGTCGTCGTCGCCGGGAGCGGCGACCTGTCCGGCCAGCTCCTGCGCGAGCAGCAGCCGATGAAGCTCGCCGCGGCGGAGGGCCTGCGCCACGACACCGCCGGCGCGCCGTTCTCGATCGCGCCCGGCGTCGAGGTGCCCGGCCTGCTCAGCCTGCTCGCCGCGCACGACCCCGCCGCGACGGTCCAGGGCGTCGACGACATCCAGGCGCGGTACGAGCAGACCTTCGGGCCCGGCGACTACACCCCGAACCTGCCGGTCGTCTTCTGGTCGTTCCGCGTCATGATCGGCTTCGGCATGGCCACGGTGGGCCTGTCCGTGCTCGGCCTGTGGCTGACCCGGAGCCCCCGGCGCCGGCGCGGCGGCCCGGCCCGGCCGGTGCCCGGCTGGTTCGCCCGCCTCTGCGTGCTGGCGCTGCCGCTGCCCACCATGGCGATCATCGCCGGCTGGCTGCTCAGCGAGATCGGCCGTCAGCCGTGGACCGTCCAGGGCGAGCTCATGACCGCCGCCAGCGTGTCGCCCGGCGTCTCGCTCACCGAGGTCGCGATCACCCTGGCCGTCTTCACGGTCCTGTACGGCGTGCTCGCCGTGGCCGAGGGCGTGCTGCTGGTGCGGCACGTCAAGGCCGGCCCAGAACTGCCACCCGCCGTCACGGACCCCGCCGGCGTGGCGCCCGACCACTCCGACGAGACGCGGCTCATGCCGACGCTCATGTACTGAGGAGTCACGAGATGACGACCTTCTGGTTCATCGTGATCGCGTTCCTCTGGACGGGTTACTTCGTCCTGGAGGGGTTCGACTTCGGCGTGGGCGCGCTGCTGCCGCTGCTGTCGCGGTCGGAGGCCGAGCGCAGGCAGGTGCTCGGCACCATCGGGCCGGTGTGGGACGGCAACGAGGTGTGGCTCATCACCGCGATCGGCGCCATGTTCGCCGCCTTCCCCGCGTGGTACTCGGGCCTGTTGAGCGGCTTCTACCTGGCGGTCTTCCTCGTCATCACCGGCCTGGTCGTCCGCGGGGTGGGCCTGGAGTGGCGGGGCAAGGTCCGCTCCAGGCGCGAGGTCGCGCTGTGCGACGCCGGGATCGTCACGGGCAGCGTGCTGCCGGCGTTCCTGTGGGGTGCGATCTTCGGTCACCTGGTGTTCGGCACGGCGCTGGCGACCGTGCTCGGCGGAGCCCTGTCGCTGTCGGTGGCCGTGCTGCACGGCGCGGTGTTCCTCGCGCTCAAGACGACCGGCGCGATCCGCGCCCGCGCCCGCAGGGCCGCTCTGCTCGCGGCCGTCGGCGCGCTGCCGGTCGCGATCGGCACGCTGCCGTCCGTGCCGGGCAGGGGCCCGGCGTGGACCCTGGGGACGGCGCTGCTCGCCGCGTCGGCGCTGGCCGCCGGGGTGACGCTGGTCTGGGGCCGCCGGGAGGGCTGGGCGTTCACCGCGACCGCCACGTCGATCGCCGCGACGACGGCCACCGTCTTCGGGGTGCTGTGGGCGGCCCCGCTGCCCGGGCTGACGCTGGCGGAAGCGGCCTCGGCGCCCTACACGCTGACCGTGCTCACCTGGATCGGCCTGCTCGCCCTGCCGGGCGTCATCGCCTACCAGGCCTGGACCTACTGGGTCTTCCGCAAGCGCCTCACCGCCCAGGTCCTCTGACGGCAGGCGGGAGAAGAACTCGCCTTCCGGGTCGCTCAGATGATCGGGCCATGACGGTGGTCACCGCTCCAGGCGCAGGTGGTGGAGGTCGGACGGGGAGATGGGCATCCGGTCGATCGCGATGCCCTCGGCGTCCTCGACCGCGGAGGCGATGACGGCGGAGACGGGGATCACCCCGGCCTCCCCCGCGCCCTTGATCCCGAGCGGGTTCAGCGGCGAGGGCGTCTCCAGGTGGGCCGTCTCGATGTGCGGCACCTCCGTGGCGTACGGCATGAGGAAGTCCATGAACGAGGCGTTCAGCAACTGACCGTGCTCGTCGTAGGCCATCTTCTCGTACAGCGCCCCGCCGACGCCCTGGGCGACCCCGCCGTGGATCTGCCCCTCGACGATCATCGGGTTGATCAGCTTCCCGCAGTCGTGGACGACGGCGTACCGCAGGATCCTGATCTCGGCGGTGTCGGGGTCGGTCTCCACGATCGCCGCGTGCATGCCGGCCGCGAAGGTGGACCTGACCGGCGAGTAGTAGTCCCTGCCCTCCAGCCCCGGCTCCTCCCCCTCCGCCACGGGCGGCCGGTCGTCGGAGCCGGCCCCGGCGAACTGCGTGGCCCGCCTGGCCTCCTCGTCGAAGGCGTACCGCAGCGGGTTGGACAGCACGGCGACGGTCGCCAGCGGGATCGACGCCGACGGCACGCCCGCGACGTGGACCGTCCCGTCGGTGATCTCCAGGTCGCGCGGATCGGCCTCCAGCGCCTCCGCCGCGATCCGCAGCGCCTTCTCCCTGACCTTCCGGCAGGCGAGCGCGATCGCGTTGCCGCTCATCACGGCCGCCCGTGAGGCGAAGGTCCCCACGGCGTAGCCGAAGCGCCGGGTGTCGCCGGTGACCACCGACACCTTCTCGATCGGCACGCCGAGTTCGGTCGCGGCGATCTGCGCGAACACCGTCTCGTGCCCCTGCCCCTGCGAGGTGAGCCCGGTCGAGACGTGCACGCGGCCGTCGGAGGTGATCTGCACGTGCCCGCCCTCGTACGGGCCCACGCCGGTGCCCTCGACGTAACAGCCGACGCCGATGCCGATCCTGCGCCCCTCCGCCGCCGCGCGGGCCTTGTCCTCCGCGAAGGAGTCCCAGCCGATCAGCTCCTTGAGCATGCGCAGCGCCTCGGGGTAGTCGCCGCTGTCGTAGATCAGCGGACGCCCGTCCTGGAACATCAAGCCCTGGTCGTACGGGAACTCGCCGGGCTGGATGAAGTTGGCCGCGCGGACCTCGGTGCGGTCCTTGCCGAGGTACGCGGCGATCTTGTCCATCGTCCGCTCCATGCAGAACACGCCCTGCGGGCGGCCCGCTCCCCGGTACGGCGTGACCTGCACGGTGTTGGTGTAGAGCGAGGAGAACTCGACCCGGTAGGCCCCCACCTTGTACGGCCCGAGCAGCTGGGTCGAGGTGATGATCGGCACGATGATCCCGTACGGCGTGTAGGCGCCGTGGTCGTGCAGGATCTCCACCTCCAGGCCGAGGACGCGCCCGTCGTCGTCGAACCCGGCCCGCACGCGCTGGACCTGGCCGCGCTCGTGCGACGAGGAGACGAAGTGCTCGCGCCTGTCCTCGGTCCACTTCACCTCGCGGTTCAGCAGCCGCGCCGCCCACGGCACGAGGATCTCCTCGGGCCACGGGTGGACGATCTTGACGCCGAAGCCGCCGCCGACGTCCGGCGCGACGACCTCCACCTTGGGCAGCGGCAGCCCGAGCTTGGCCGCGATGGCCATCCGCACGCTCGTGGAGGTCTGCGTGGAGGAGTAGATGCGCAACGAGCCGTCGTCGGCGTCCCAGCGGGCGTACACGCCCTTCCCCTCCAGGGGGGTGCACGCGCTGCGCTCGATGTCGAGGCGGAACTCCAGCCGGTGCGGGGCCGCGTCGACCGCCTCCCGCGCCGGCACGCCGCCGTGGCCGGGCACCTCCTGGACGAGGTGCGCGCCGACGTTGCCCGGCACGTCCTCGTGCACGAGGTGGGCGCCGCCCGCGGCCTCCTCGATGCCCACGACCGGCTTGAGGATCTCGTAGTCGACCCGGATCAGCGCGCAGGCGTCCTCGGCGAGGTAGCGGTCGGGGGCGACGACCATGACGACCGGCTCCCCGACGTGCCTGACGATCTCCTTCGCCAGCGGGTACGCCGTGCGGCCGTGGGTGAGCGCGGGATGCGGGATCAGCAGCGGCAGCGGTTCGGCCAGCGCGCCCGGCAGGTCCTCCCACGTGTAGATCGCGACCAGGCCCTCCACGTCGAGGGCGGCCGACACGTCGATGTCGAGGATCCGCGCGTGGGCGTGCGGAGACCGCACGAAGGCGGCGGCCAGCGCGCCCGCGCCGAGGTCGTCGAGGTAGCGGCCGCCGCCGGTGACGAGCCTGGCGTCCTCCCGCCGCTGGACCGGCTCGCCGAACAGCCTCGTCGTCATGCCCCGCCCTCCTCCGCCTGGATCTCGGCCGCCTGGATCTCCGAGGCCTGGATCTCGGCGGCGCGGTGGACGGCCTTGAGGATGTTCTGGTAGCCGGTGCACCGGCACAGGTTGCCCGACACGGCCTCCAGCGCCTCCTCCTCCGACGGGGCGGGGTTGTCCCGCAGGAACGCGGTCACGGCGCACAGGAACCCCGGCGTGCAGAACCCGCACTGCAGGGCGTGGCACTCGGAGAAGGCCCGCTGCACCGGCGACGGCTCGCCGTCGCCGCGGGCCAGGCCCTCCACCGTAGTGATCTCGTGGCCGTCCGCCGTGACGGCGAACATCAGGCACGACCGGACCGGCTCGCCGTCCAGCAGCACCGTGCAGGCGCCGCAGACGCCATGCTCGCAGCCCACGTGGGTGCCGGTGAGGCCGAGGTCGTGACGCAGGCAGTCGGACAGCAGCCGCCGCCCCGGCACCGTCGCCTCCCGCACGACCCCGTTGACCTTCAAGGTCACCCGATGGCGCGTCTCGTTCACGCTTCCTCCCCGTGGGCCGCCGCGGCGGCGTCCCGCAGCGCCCGCACGGCGAGCACCCCGGTTAGGTGCCGCCGGTAATCCGCGGTCGCGTGGATGTCGCCCTCCGGCTCGATCCGGTCCCGTACGGCCGCCGCCGCGGCCTCCCAGCCGGCCGAGCCCGCCGGGCGCGGGCCGCACGCCGTGGTCACGTCCACGACCACCGGGACCGGTCCCACGCTCACGCAGGCGACGCGGGCGGCGGTGACCCTGAGGTCCTCGTCCAGCGTGACGGCGGCGGCCACCCCGGCCACCGCGTAGTCGCCGTGCCGCCTGGACACCTCGTGGAAGGCCGTGCCCGACCTTCCCGGCAGCGCGGGGAAGAACGCGGACACGGCCAGTTCGCCCGGCCGCAGCGCCGACTCCATCGGTCCTGTGAAGAAGTCCGCGGCGGCCACCTCCCGCTCGCCGCCCCTGGCTGCCAGCCGTACGGACCCGCCGAGCAGGGCGAGCACGGCCGGCATCTCGGCGGACGGGTCGGCGTGCACGAGGCTGCCCACCACCGTGCCGCGGTTGCGGATCACGGGGTGGGCGACCAGTCGCAGCGCCTGGCGCAGCAGCGGCAGCGCGGCGGCCTCAGGCGAGCGCTCCACGGCGGCGTGCCTGGCCAGGGCCCCGACGCGTACGCCGTCCTGCCCGGCCTCGATCCCGTCCAGGCCGGGCACGCGGTTGACGTCGACGATGTGCGCGGGCGCGGCCAGGCGCATGTTGAGCAGCGGGATCAGGCTCTGGCCGCCCGCCAGCACCTTCCCGTCCGGCCCGGCCTCGGCGAGGACGTCCAGCGCCTCGCCGAGGGTGACCGGGCCGTGGTAGTCGAACGGGGGCGGCTTCACCGCGCCGGCGTCCGGGGGTCCCGCCGTACGGGCCGCGCCCGCACGTCAGACGGCGGCGTCGCGTTCGAACCCGATCTCCCCACCGGAGACCTCCTTCGCTGGTCTGCCCGCGATGGCGCGGAGCAGGTGATAGCCGGCGAGCACCACGATCGTCCCGAGCGCGATCCCGGCGAGCGAGAAGTCGCCGGTGATCTGGTGGGTGACCGGGCCGATCGCGAGGATGATGCCCGCGCCGACCGGCACCATGTTCACCGGGTCGGCGAAGTCCACCCGGTTCTCCACCCAGATCTTCGCGCCGAGCAGACCGATCATGCCGTACAGGATGACGGTGACGCCGCCGAGCACGCCGCCGGGCGTGGCGGCGACCAGCGCGCCGAACTTGGGACAGAGGCCGAACAGGATCGCGATGACCGCGGCGATGTAGTAGGCGGCCGTCGAGTAGACCCGCGTGGCCGCCATGACGCCGATGTTCTCCGCGTACGTCGTGGTGGGCGAGCCGCCGACGGCGGTCGCGACGGCGGTGCCGACGCCGTCGGCGATGACCGCCTTGCCCATCTGGGGGTCGACGTCGGTGCCGGTCATCTGGCCGACCGCCTTGACGTGGCCGACGTTCTCCGCGATCAGGGCGATCACGGCGGGCAGCACGACCAGCACGGCCGACGGCTGGAACGAGGGCGCGTGGAAGTGCGGCAGCCCGATCCAGTCGGCGTCGAGGACGGCCTGGAAGCTCACCCGGGGGTGCGTGTCGACCTGCCCGGTGCCCGCGTTGAAGGCGGTGATGTCCCCGAAGACCCGGTCCGCGAGCCAGGACAGGACGAACCCGAAGACGAGCCCGAGCAGCACGCCGATCCGGCCGAGGAACCCGCGGAACAGCACGATGAACACGAACGTCGCGACCATCGTGATCAGCGCGATCCACGGGTCCTGCGGCCAGTAGACGTCGGCCACGACGTACGCCAGGCCGAAGCCGATCAGCATGACCGCCGCGCCGGTCACGACCGGGGGGAAGACCCGGTGGATGATCTGCACGCCGAGCACGTGGATCGCCACGCCGCACAGCGCGAGCACCAGGCCCGCGACGAGGATCGCCCCGGTCACGACCTGGTCGGCGCCGGGGGTGTCGCCGCCGAACGCCGCGCGCACCGCCACCACGCCGCCGACGAACGACGCCGAGGTGCCCAGATAGCTGGGGATCCGGCCCTGGGTGAAGAGCAGGAACAGGATCGTCGCGACGCCCGACATCATCACGGCGGTGTTCGGGTCGAGCCCCATGACCAGGGGGAAGACGAAGGTCGCGCCGAACATGGCGATCACGTGCTGCGCGCCGATGCCGACCATGCGGGGCCAGCTGAGTCTCTCGTCGGGTTTGACGACGTCCCCGGGCGCCAGCCCTCTCCCGTCGCCGTGCACTGTCCATTTGAAAGCCATTAACGCCCCTCTTGCTACCGGGCCGTGGGCCGGTCGGCCACCCCGCAGGCGTCCCTCCGCGGCGCTTCTAGACCGTTTGGGGCACTTTAGGACTGGCGTGCGCGACAGACATTGTCATGATCTGCCAAAGCGGCGGACTCCTGGGCGTCACACCACGCGGATCGTGTACCCGTCGCCCGCGACGACCTGCCCCGCCCGGATTTTGCAGGCCTTGCGCAGCTCCACATGCCCGTCGACGCGCACCAGCCCTTCGGCGACGAGGTGCTTGGCGGCGCCGCCGCTGTCGGCGATCTGGCAGAACTTGAGGAGATCGCAGAGCGGGATGTGGTCGCCGTCCAGCTCGAAGGTGATGACAGGGGCCTTCGCATCGTTCACGCCGCCAGCTTAGATAGCCGGGGAGCGTCCCGGGGACTCGCCGTGGCGACCGCGGCGGGGATCCGAGGGAACGATCTAGATGCCCCTCATGCGCAGCACGTGCAGGGCGAGGGTGAGGTTGAGCCGCAGGTGCGCGTCCTCGGTGAAGTTGCCCAGCATGCGCTCCAGCTTCCCGATCCGGTAGCGCAGCGTGTTGTAGTGGAAGTGCAGCCGTCGCGCGGTCTCCGCGACGTTGAGGTTGGTCTCCAGCAGCGCCTGGAGGGTGCGCCGCAGGTCGGCGTTCTCGGCGTCGTCGTCGCCCGCCAGCGGGCCGAGGGTCTCCCGGACGAAGGCGTGCAGCTCGTCGGTGTCGTTCACCAGCGAGAGCAGCCGGTAGACCCCCAGCTCGTCGAAGTGGGCGACCGCGCCCGCCCCGTGGAGCTGGCGGCCCACCCGGGCGGCCTTCAGCGCCTGGCCGTACGCGCCGGGCAGGGCGTCGGCGCCGGCGGCGACCCGGCTGAGGCCGGTGGAGAACGTGCCGTCGGACACGGCGGCGAGCGCGTCCCTGGCCACCCTGGCGGGGTCGGCCGCCTCCCCGACGATGGCCACGACCTCGTGCGAGTAGCCCGCGACCGCGCCGCGCGGATCGTGCTTGCGCACCGACGCCTGCCAGGCCGCGAGCATGCGGTCCTGGACCGGCCGTTCCTCGGCTTCCGGGTCGATCTCGGCGACCAGCACGCTCACCGGGCGCTCCAGGTCCCAGCCGAACGCCTGGGCGCGCTCGGCCACCCGCAGCCCGCCTCTGCCGGTGAGCACGTCCCGCAGGAAGTCGGCGCGGTACTTGCTCTCGACGGCGGTGACCGCCTCCTGCTTGGTGATCACCAGGGCGGCGACGGTCGCGGCGCGCTCCAGGATTCCGACGTCGCTGGGGGTCAGCGTGCCGTGGGCGCTGTAGACCGAGATCCTCCCGTGGTGGTGCCCGCCCGCGACGATCGGCACGGCGGCGTGGTGGCCGTCGCCGCCCCGCGGGACCGCCTGCGACCGCGCGAGGGCCGCGTCGGCCTCCCGCAGCCGGGCCACCTGGGCGGGCTCCCCCGCCGTGGCGAGGAAGTGGCCGGCTGCGTCGGTCGCCCCCACGGCCACCTTGAGCAGCCCGGCCACCTCCGCCGTGACCTCTCGCATCCCGCCGCCGGCGAGCACGATCTGCACGAGCGCCCGGTGCGCCTCCTCCGTGCGCGCGAGTATTGCCGCCTGCCGGTTGAGGATGTCGGTGAGCACCTGGTTGAGGATGTCGTCGAAGCCGACGTGGTTGGGCAGCAGGATCAGCGGGAAGCCCAGCCGGTCGGCCTGCTCCACCATCTCCCCCGGGAGCTCGTCCAGGTAGCGGCCGAGCTTGATCGCCAGAGCGGCCAGGCCGCGCTCGTCCAGGTCGGCCACGAGCCGGTCGAGCGACTGCGGCGTGTTGCGCAACGGGTAGCCCGTGGTGAGCAGCAACTCGTGCGGCTTCACCCAGGCGAGGATGTCGGGCACCTCCATCACGTTGAGCCGCTGCACGATGCGGTCGAGGCCGCCCCGCCCGGCGATCAGGCGGGCGTCCGCCAGCGTCGAGACGCCGAGCACCTCGCCCACCGACACGCCGTGGAGGATCGTTCCGGTGCTCGCCAGGCGCATCGTCGGCGGGGCCGGGTCGTTGTGCATTCCGTCTCCGGTCCCTGCTCGCTGGACAGTGCTCTCCGAACTGGCGTCACGACGTCCCGGTGTCATCGGTCGCTCACCGCTCCTCGCTCGCCACGCGGGCCGCCCGTACCTCGCGGACCACTGCGCTCAGGGCGTCGGGCTCGCTCCGGGGACGTCTCACGCCGATTGTGCCCGAGCACCGGTCCTGTCAGGAAGAGCCAACCATTCGACGGACTGTTGGCATCTTTCTCCGTACGGAGGGGGGAGACCTGGCCTTAGCGTCGGCAACGACTGGCTTCGGGAGGTCCGGTGACTGTTGGCACGCGCCCGAGAGCGCGGCGGGCGGCCGCTCCCGCGGCCCGACCCCCCGCGGACCCCGCCTACGTGGGCGGCGCCGCGAGTGTGGCCGTACGGCCCGCCCTGGAGGCGCCCCGCCGCCCGGCACGGGTGCTCGCGGCCTTTCCCCTCGCGCTCTACCTGGAGATCAGGAGCGAGACCGAGCCGTACGTCGTGGCCGTGGTGACGGGGGAGGCGACCCGGCTGCCCAACTCCGTGGTGCTCGCCGGGCCCGTCGAAGGGGTGTCCGCGGGCGACGACGCCTGGGTCGGGGACGGCTCCGTCGAGGTCGGCGGCCTGTCGATCCGCGTGCGCCGCTGGTGGGACCCCGCTCCCCCGCTCGCCTCCGCCGACCCTGTCAGGCTCAAGGCCGCGTCCGGTCTGCTCGGCCGTGCCCGCGCGGGCTCGCCCCGGCGGCCGGGGCTGGACCCGGACGGCGCCCCCGCCCTGCTGGAGCGCGGCTGCCTGGCGGGCTCGCTGCTGGAGAGCATCACGGCGGCCGAGCGGCTGATCGGCCTCGGCCCCGGACTGACCCCGAGCGGCGACGACATGCTCGCCGGCCTGCTGGTCGCGCTGCGGCGTCTCGGCGCGGCGGCGGACGTGCCGCGCGCCGTCTGGCTGGCCGACTGGCTGGCCGCCGCGGTCACCTACGACGCCCGCAGCAGGACCACGCCCGTCTCGGCCACCCTGCTGCACTGCGCCGCGAGGGGCGAGGCGAGCCCCGAGGTCACGGCGGTGCTGCGCGGCGTGGCCGGGCACCAGCCACTCGAACCGGCCGTGCGCCGCCTGCTCCGCCTCGGCCACACCTCGGGCGCCGACCTGGCGTGGGGCGTGCAGATCGGCCTGTCCGCGGTCCTCGCCCTACGGGAGGGACGTTGAACGACCTGGTCGAGGTGCGCCCCGGGGTCTACCGCGACTCGGTGACGCTGATGCGGGTGAGCCGGGCGATCACCGATCTGCCGGGGGTGACCGTCGCCGTCGTCGCGATGGCCACGGAGCTCAACACGGCGCTCGCCCGCGATCTCGGCTTCGCGGTGCCGCCCGCGACCCCGGGAGACCTGCTGGTGGCGGTGCGGGCCGCCTCCCCCGCGGTCCTGGAGGGCGCCGCCGCCGAACTCGGCCGGCAGCTCGCCGCGCGGGCGCAGGCGAGCGGTACGGGGGACGTGGCGCCGCCGCGCACCACGCGGTCGGCGGCGCGGGGCTTCGAGGCGACGCTGGCGCTGGTGAGCGTGCCCGGCGAGCACGCCTTCGCCGAGGCGCTCGACGCCGTGGAGGCCGGGCTCTCCGTGATGATCTTCAGCGACAACGTGCCGGTGGAGCAGGAGATCCTGCTCAAGGACCTCGCCGCAGCCAGGGGCGTGCTCGTGATGGGCCCCGACTGCGGCACCGCGGTCGTCGGCGGAGCGGGCCTGGGCTTCGCCAACGTCCTGCGCCCCGGGCCGGTCGGCGTCGTGGCCGCTTCGGGCACGGGCGCGCAGCAGGTGACGAGCCTGCTCGACCTGGCCGGCGTCGGCGTGTCCCACGTGCTCGGCGTGGGCGGCAGGGACCTGTCCGCCGAGGTCGGCGGGCGCTCGGCCGTGCAGGCGCTGCGCGCGCTCGACGAGGACCCCGCGACCGAGCTGATCGTGCTGGTCTCCAAGCCGCCCGCTCCCGAGGTGGCCCGTGCCGTACGGGACCTCGACCTGGCGACGCCGGTCGTCGCCGCGCTGCTCGGGCCCGGGCAGGACGACCTGACCACCGCCGCGGAGAAGGTGCTGCGCGCGCTCGGCCGCGACGTGCCCGAGTGGCCCTCCTGGCCCGCCCCGCCCGCGCCGCCCGCGCCGCCCGCCCGGCAGGACGCGGCGGACGAGGCGGCCCCGCGCGGGCCGCTGCGGGGCCTCTACGCGGGCGGCACGCTGTGCGCGGAAGCCGCCCTGGTCGCCGGCGACGGGGAGTTCACCGACTTCGGCGACGACTCCTACACCCGCGGCAGGGCCCATCCGATGATCGACCCGGCGCTGCGCCTTGACGCGCTGCGCGGCGTCGCGTCCGGCGTCGTGCTGATGGACGTCGTGCTCGGGCACGGCGCCGACCCCGACCCCTCCTCCTCGCTCGCGCCCGCCGTCCGCGAGGCCGTGGCCAGGGGCGTGGACGTGGTCGTCGCCGTCGTCGGCACCGACGGCGACCCGCAGGGGCTGCGCGCCCAGGCCGCCCGGCTCAACGAGGCCGGAGCGGCGGTCTTCACCTCCAACGCCGCGGCCGCCAGGCACGCCCGCCTCCTGGCGGGCGGGTGACGGGCCGGGCCGCGCCGACCTGGATCGGAGCCAGATGACCCTTTCCATGCTGTACGGCGAGCCGCGGGTGATCACCGTGGGGGCGCAGGTGCTGGGCGAGGCGCTGGACCTCCAGGCCGTGCCGCGGTGCGAGGTCGACTGGCGTCCGCCGCTGCCGGGCACCGCCGCCGCCCTCGCCCGGGTGCTCGCCGACCCCCGCCGCGAGAGCGCCAACGCCACCGCCGTCGGCAGGATGCTGGCGGCGCGTCCCATGCTGACCGGCGTGCGCCCGGCGCACGCGGTCCTTGGCCTGCGGGCCGGGGAGTTCCTCCACGCCGGTCCGCCGATCACCTGGGAACGCGCCTCGGGCCCGATGCGGGGCGCGCTCGCCGGGGCGATGCTGTTCGAGGGCCTCGCCGGCACCCCCGAGGAGGCGGAGCGCCGCCTGGCCTCCGGCGCGGGGATCGGCCTCGACTCCTGCCACCACCACCGCACGGTCGGCCCCATGGCGGGCGTCGTCAGCCCTTCCATGTGGATGCTGGAGGTGACCGACGCCGAGCACGGCGGCACGGCGTACTGCTCGCTGAACGAGGGGCTGGGCAAGGTCCTGCGCTACGGCGCGTACGGACCCGAGGTGATCGAGCGGCTGCGCTGGATGGGCGAGGTGCTCGGGCCGGTGCTTGCGGCGGCGCTGGAGCGCTGCGGCCCGCTCGACCTGCGCACGCTCATCGCCCAGGCGCTGCAGATGGGCGACGAACTGCACAACCGCAACCGCGCGGCGACCTCCCTGCTGGTGCGCGAGATCGCGCCGGCGATCGTGGAGGCGGCCCCTGACCACGCGGCCGAGGTGCTGCGTTTCATCAATGGAAATGATCATTTCTTCCTGAACGCGGGAATGGCCGCGGCGAAAGTCAGCGCCGACGCGGCCCGCGACGTGCCGGGATCGAGCCTGGTCGTCGCCATGGCGCGCAATGGAACGGATTTCGGAATACAGGTGTCGGGTCTCGGCGACCGGTGGTTCACCGGCCCCGCCGGGGTGCCCGACGGCCTCTACCTCGGGGGGTACGGCCCGGACGACGCCAACGCCGACATCGGCGACTCCACGATCACCGAGACCACCGGCCTGGGCGGCTTCGCGATGGCGGCGGCCCCCGCGATCGTCCGGTTCGTCGGCGGCGAGGTGTCCGACGCCGTCGCGGCCACCACGACGATGTACGAGATCACGATGGCCGAGCACCCTGCGTACCAGATCCCCGGGCTGGGCTTCCGCGGCACGCCGGCCGGCATCGACGTGGCGCTCGTGGCCAGGACCGGTTCGCTGCCCGTCGTCAACACCGGGATCGCCGGCAGGATCGCGGGAACAGGGCAGGTGGGAGCGGGTCTGGTGCGTCCTCCCGCCGAGGCCTTCACCGCCGCGCTCGACGCGCTCGCGGGTGGATGAATTCCCTTTGACCGTCATCAGACCGTAATATCGTCGTCAACCTCAGATATCCGATGCAATTCGCACGGTCCGAGCGGGGGATCCTGCGGATCGAGCGTGAATTGGGGACCTTATCTATGACGACGGATCACCTGCTCGGTATGGTCCCCCCTATGCCAGAGGGTCAGGGGCCCATGGGCCGAGCCCCCTCCGGGGGCGTGCCCGAAGGGCAGGGACGTCTCGTCGGCCGGCGCTACCGGCTGCTGTCCCCGGTGGGGCGCGGCGGCATGGGGATGGTCTGGCACGCCCACGACGTGCTGCTCGACCGAGACGTCGCGGTCAAGGAGCTGCTCCTGCCGTTCGGGCTCGACCACTCGGGCGCGCAGACCGCGCATCGGCGGATGCTGCGTGAGGCGCGTTCGGCCGCCCGGCTCAGCCATCCCGGCATCGTCACCGTCCACGACGTCGTGGAGGAGGACGGGCGGCCGTGGATCGTCATGGAACTGGTCCGCGCCTGGTCCCTTGAGCAGGCCGTGCGGCAGAGCGGGCCCCTGCCGGTCGTGCAGGCCGCCGAGATCGGCATCCGGGTGCTCGACGCGCTGCGCCACGCCCACGCCGCCGGCATCCTCCACCGGGACGTGAAGCCCGGCAACGTGCTGCTCACCGCCGACCGCGTGGTGCTCACCGACTTCGGCATCGCCGCCATCGAGGGCGACGTGACGATCACGCAGACCGGGCTGCTGATGGGCTCTCCCGCGTACATCCCGCCGGAGCGCCTGCAGGGCCGCCCGATCACCCACGCCGCCGACCTGTGGTCCTTCGGCGCGACGCTGTACGCCGCCGTGGAGGGCCGCCCGCCGTACGAAGGGCCGGACGCGGTCGCCGTGCTCGGCGCGGTGCTGACGCAGGAGCCCAACCGGCCGCGCCGGGCGGGGGCCCTGCTGCCGGTCATCGAAGGGCTGCTGCGCAAGAACCCGGCGGACCGGCTTCCGGCCGCGCAGGTCGCGGAGATGCTGGAGCGCGTGCTGCACAGCCACGGCGCCGGGCTGCCCGGCCGGGCGGGGACGCCGTCCACGGTGCCGACCCCGCAGGACTCCACGCCCGCGGGCCTGCTGCCGCCGCTCGACTTCCCCTCGGGGCCGGTGCCCTCGCGCATCATCGAGACGCCCTCAGGGCCGGTGCGGGTGCCGCTCACGGCCGAGAGCCTGCCCGGCGGTGCCGCCGCGCGCCCCGCGGAACCCCACTCGGTGGGCGTCCGGCCGGACGAGCCCGCGTACGAGCCTCCCGGCGCTTTCGGGCCCGCGTCCGCCTTCGGGCAGGCGCACTCCCCCGACGCGGCCTTCGACCCGCTGTCGTCCCCCTCGGGGTCGACGCACGCGCCCGAACGGCCGAGGGAGGCCATGTGGCCGACGCCCACCTCGGGCGACATGCCAGGGGATCTGGGCGCGCCCGCGCAGCCGCCACGGCGGCAGGGGCGGTACGCCGCGCCCTCCCAGCCGACCGGCCCGTCGCAGGCGGCCGGCCCGGCACCCGCGGCGGAGACCACGGGCCCGCACCGGCCCGGGGTGGGGCGCAGGCGCAAGGAGCGGGCCGACGACGGCGCCGGCCGCGACGGCCGGTCGAAGCTCCTCCCCATCGTCGCCGGCGTGGCCGTCGTCGCGGTGATCGTCGCGATCGTGTTCGTGCTGCTGCCGGGCGGCCCTGACGACGACACCGCCGCCGCCCGGCCTGACGCCACGAGGTCCGCGGCGTCCTCGTCGGGCAGCCGTACGGCCGAGCGCCCGGCCGCACGCGTGCCCGAGGGCTACCGTCAGGTGACCGAGGGCGGCGTGTCGCTGGCGGTGCCGAAGACCTGGTCCTCCGCCCAGGACGACGGGGTCGTCAGGCTCACGGGCCCGAAGGACAGCGGGCAGAGCATCACGATCAAGAGGATCCCGGACGGCGGCCTCTCGGCGCTGCGCGCCGCCGAGCGGAACCTCGACATCAGGGACTTCACCGACTACACGCAGATCCAGTTGCGGCAGGTGGACTACCACTACCCCGCGGCCGACTGGGAGTACACCTACACCAACGCCGACGAGGTCACCGTCCACGCCGTCATCCGCTATCTGGAGACGGACGGCGGGCGCGCCTACGCGGTCATGTTCGCCTCGCCCGACTTCGACTGGAACGAGTCCGCCGCGGCGGTGCGGCAGGCCCTCTGGAGCACCTTCCGCTCCGTCTGATCCCCGAGGCCGGGCGGCCCGCTCACTTGGCGTCGGCGTAGCAGCCCACCGCCACCGCCTGCATCGGGAAGCGGACCTCGGTGTCGCCGAACAGCAGGCGGGTCGCCTCCTCCGCCGCGCGCCCGACCGCCTCGCGGACCTCGTCCGCGAGGCCGAGCGGGCAGTGCACCATCACCTCGTCGTGCTGGAAGAACACCAGCCTCGCCTCGCCGGGCAGGAGCCCCCGCAGCACCGCGAGGAGCGTCAGCGCCCACTCCGCCGCCGTGGCCTGCACGACGAAGTTGCGGGTGAACCTGCCCCGGTCCCTGGCCGCCCTGGCTCCCTCGGGACCGGCCACCAGGCGCCGCCACCGCTCCGACGGGGGCGGGCAGGTGCGGCCGAGCCACGAGCGCACCAGCCGCCCCTCCTCCCCCGCTCGGGCCGCGTCCTCCACGAACGCGTACGCCTTCGGGAACCGCTGCCGCATGACCGCCAGCAGCATGGAGGCGTCGCCGCTGGTGCCGCCGTACATCGCGGACAGCATCGCGATCTTGGCGGACTCGCGGGCCCCGCCGAACGCCTGGGCCAGCGCGGCGTACAGGTCGATCTCCCCGGCGGCCCGCGCGAGCCCGCGGTCGCCGGACAGCGCGGCCAGCACCCTGGGCTCGAGTTGCGCGGCGTCGGCCACCACGAGCGTCCAGCCGTCGTCGGCCACCACGACCCTGCGCATCACCTTGGGGATCTGCAGCGCACCGCCGCCGCTGGTGGCCCACCTGCCGCTCACCACCCCGCCCACGACGTACTCGGCGCGGAAGCGGTGGCCGCCGACCCACTGCGCGGCCCAGGTCCAGCCGTGGGAGCTGTGCAGCCGGGCCAGCTCCTTGTACGCGAGCAGCGGCGCGACGGCCGGATGGTCGACCGTCTTCAGCACGTGTGAGCGGGTGGACGGGACCTCGATCCCCGCCGTCTTGAACGCCCTGACGAGCTGCTGCGGCGAGTCGGGGTTGACGAGATGGCCGAAGGCGGCGGACACCTCGTCGGCCAGCGTCTGGAGCTTGGCGGGCCGCATGCCGTGGGCGGGGCGCGGGCCGAGCAGCTCGGTCAGCAGCGCGTCGTGGACGTCCTCGCGCCACGGCATGCCGTCGTGGGCCATCTCCGCGGCGATCAGCGCGCCGGCCGACTCCGCGGCGACGAGCAGCCGGAACCGCGCGGGATCGGCCGTGCGCGCGATGCGGCGGCGCTGGTCCTCGAACACCTCGGCGACCATGTCGGCCTCCGGCACGCCATCCCCGGACGGCGCGGGCTCGAACAGGCTGCCCTGCGTGCCGCCCGCCTGGTGCGCCTCCGCGGGCTCGTGGGGGTCGTCGGGCACGGGAAGGCCGTGCAGGCGCGCGTAGGCCGCCCTGACCTGTCTGGGCTCTCCGTGACGGCCGTCGGCCGCCAGGAGCAGTCCCTCGGTCAGCGCGACGTCGTGGCAGCGCGAGAGCCGTACGCCGGCGGACAGCAGCGCCGGGTAGACGCGGCGCGCGTCGGCCCACACCCAGCGGGGCCGCTCGGCGGCCTCCAGGGACCACACGGCCGCCGCGAGGCCGGGCAGCGGGACCCTGGGCCCTGGCCCGCCGTTCGCCGGTGGCCGCGCGGCCGGACCCTGGGGTGCGCCGGAATGACCCGCGCGGTCTTCCGGCCGCGCGCGGTCTTCCGGTAACCCGGCGGCGAGCGCCTCGGGAGCACGCTCCCCGGGCCGGCCGGGATGCCCGGGGTGCCCGTGCTCGCCGAGGGGCCGGATCGTCCCGCCTCCCTCGGCGTCGGCCGCCACCACAACGTGCACCCCACCAGCGTGCCAGGCGCCACCGACAGTTCACCCACCGGCGGCTCACCCCGCCCACCCCCTGCGGCCCCGGCGCGGGTTCCGCCGCCCGCGAGGGCGCCCGTACGGAGGTCAGAGCGGGATCTCGACCTCGTCCTCCAGCGGGGGCTCCTCCTCCTGCGGCAGGCAGCCCGTGGCGGCGAAGCAGCGCAGCCGGAGCGTGTCCCCGGTGACCGACAGGTGGAGGAAGCTCTTGAAGAAGGGCGGGGTGTCCCAGTCGGACAGTTCGGAGATGTACCGGTGGAAGACCCGGCCGACGGGCAGGCGGAACGGCATCGGCCAGCCGCCGAGCAGGCGGGCCGCCCACCTCACCCGCGCGCCGGTCGGCGCTCCCGGCGTGGGCCGGGGCGGGGTGTTGCCGATCCGCCGGGACATGAGGGCCAGCCCCTCCTCCGGGGTGATGTAGAGCCCGCGCATCCGCAGCCTCCTGCTGTAGAGCAGGCTGTAGAACGACAGCGAGTCGCCGCGCAGCGGATAGCACTTGAAGTCGTCCTCGTGCACGCCCGCCACGTCCACCCGGGGGATGGTGTGGGTGGCGTGCATGAACGCCCCGCCGCCCCCGGACACCACGTACTGGATGAGCCGCCCGTCCACCCGCACGGGATAGCGCTGGTAGTTGTGGACGTCGCCGCCGATCGCCGCGACGTAGTTGTTCGCCGGGTCACGCACGACGTCGTCCACCGTGCCGCCGCCCTCGATCGGGCACGGGTGGTAGTCGTTGTTCACGTAGATCGGCTTGCCGGTGATCAGGATCTTCGGCCGCGGGTCGGCGGAGACCCGGCGCAGCCACTCGCCCTGCTCGCGGTCGAGCGCGCCCTTGATGCCGGTGTCGATCCCCACGAGCAGCAGGCGGCCGGTGTCGAGCACCCAGTAGGGCCCCGGCAGCGCCGGGCCTGGATCGGGCCGCATCTTCCTGGCCTCGGCGAGCGCCGCCTCGTCGATCGCCTCCGGCTTCTTCCACAGCAGCCCGCGCAGCCCGCCGGGCGACAGCCGGAACCCCCGGCTCTCGGCGGACAGGGGGCGGGCGTCGCAGAAGACCCGCATGAAGCCGCCCAGCCCGTCGTACCAGTCGTGGTTGCCGGGCACCGCGAAGATCGGAGCCGGATAGTCCTTGTACGGCCGGAAGAACTTGTCGCGATACTCGTCGCCCGCGCCGGTCGGGTAGATCACGTCGCTCGCGATGACCGCGAACGCGGTGCCCTGGCCGAGCTTGAGCAGGCCTGGCACCACCGAGTACTGCGAGGCGTCGCCCTCCCCGGTGTCTCCGAGCAGCAGGAACGTGAACTCCTCGCCCAGGTCGAGGCGCACCCGGAAGTCCTCGTCGACGCCGCGCTCGCGCTGCGAGGCCACCCAGCGGCGGCGCACCCGGGGCGACGGGTCGCCGAACAACTGGGCGAGCACCTCGTTGCGCGAGCGCCACAGCGTCGCGGGATTCAGCCAGCTGAAGGAGTCCTGGTCGGGCCGCAGCGCCTGGAAGGAGCCGATCTCCTGGCAGTCCCAGCCCGCTCCGGCCTGCGACACCCGTGAGGAGACCTGCTTGCCTCGCGCGGCGGCCGCGCCCACATCGATCATGGGAACAATTTTGGCGTTCCCGGCCCCTCGGCCGACGGCGTTTGCCCGAACTGTGCCGCACCCCGCGAGGAGCCCTCGCGGGGTGCGGCGACCGGTTCAGGGGATCAGCACGCCCGGGTTGAGGATCCCCGCGGGGTCGAGCCGCTCCTTGATCCCCCGCAGGATCTCGACGCCCAGGTCGCCGATCTCCTCGGCGTACGCCTCGCGGTGGTCGCGGCCGACGCCGTGGTGGTGCGAGATCGTGCCGCCCGCCCGCACGATCGCCTCGTTCGCGGCGCGTTTGGCCGCCGCCCACTGCGCGAGCGGGTCGCCGGTCTGCGCGGTCACCACGGTGAAGTACAGCGAGGCCCCCGTGGCGTAGACGTGGGAGATGTGACACATGACCAGCGGCGAGCCCAGCGCACCCAGCAGGGCGAGCCGTACGGCGTCGTACAGGCGGGGCAGATCCGACCAGAAGCCGGCCGTCTCCAGCGTCTCGACCGTCGCCCCCGCGGCCAGCAGCGAGTCGCGCAGATAAGGCGCGGAGAAACGGCCCTGCGCCCACTTCTCCCCCGGCTCAGGCCCCAGGTGGACGCCGCCCTCCTCGGCCAGCACGGCCGCGGCCCGCTCCCGCCGGTGCGCCACGTCGCACGTGTCACCCTCGTAGCCCGCCACCAGCAGGCACCCGGAGTCGCGGCCCGCCGCTCCGAGATCGGTGGGCTTCGCCAGCCCCACCATGGTCTCGGTCTCGTCCGACAGCCGCAGCACCGTGGGGGGCCTGCCCTCCTGCGCGAGCCGCCGCATGGCCGCCGTCCCCGCCGTGAAGCTCTCGAACCGCCAGCCCTCGTACGCCCTGACGGCCGGGGCGCGGTGCACCCTCAGCCGCAGCGAGGTGATCACTCCGAAGGCGCCCTCCGAGCCCAGGAACACCTGGCGCAGGTCGGGCCCGGCGGCCGATCGGGGCGCGCGGCCGATCTCCAGGGCGCCCCTGGGCGTCGCGACGGTCATGCCGGCCACCATGTCGTCGAACCTGCCGTAGCCCGCCGATGCCTGACCGCTTGACCTGGCCGCCGCGAACCCGCCGAGCGTCGCGTACTCGTACGACTGGGGAAAGTGCCCGAGCGTCAGCCCGTGCTCCGCGAGCAGCCGCTCGGCCTGTGGCGCGCGCAGGCCCGGCTCCAGCTCCGCGATCATGGACACGGGGTCGACGGAGACGAGCCGGTCGAGCCTGGCCAGGTCGAGCGCGACCACGCCCGCGAAGCCGCGCCGGGCCGCCACGAGCCCGCCGACCACCGAGGTGCCCCCGCCGAACGGCACCACGGCCACCCGGTGCTCCGCGCACAGGCGCAGCACGGCGGCCACCTCGTCGTGGGAGCCGGGGAGCACGACGGCGTCGGGTGCGTCCGAGGCGTCCCCCGCGCGCATCAGCAGCAGGTCGGGGGTGGACTTGCCCCGGGTGTGCCGGATGCGGGCGTCGTCGTCGGCCCGCACGTGCTCGTCTCCCACGATCGCGGCCAGCGCGGCCTGCACGGGCGGCGGCAGCGCCGCCGCCGGCAGCCGCACCTCGCCGAACGTCGCCGCCGGCGCGGCGGGCGCCCGTACGCCGAGGAGATCGCCGAGCAGGCCGCGCACCGGCGCGGGAAGCTCGGCGGCCTTCGCGGGATCGCCCCAGCCCGACCAGAGCATGGGTTCCGCGGGAGTGAGAGGGGTTTCCTTCACCGTCACGCCTCCAGGTAGGTTACTCCAGGGTAATGCGCGAGTAGTGGAGGGGACATGAACTCCTCACTGAACGCCTCACGGCGGCTGTGGGAGCTCGGCGAAGCACGCGCCGAGGTCGTCGACGTGCTCGTGGTCGGCCTGGGGGCGACGGGGGCGGGAGCGGCGCTCGACGCCGCCTCACGCGGGCTGTCCGTGGCCGCCGTGGACGCCCACGACCTGGCGTTCGGCAGCTCCCGGTGGAGCTCGAAGCTGATCCACGGAGGGCTGCGCTACCTCGCGAGCGGACAGGTCGGCGTGGCCTGGGAGAGCGCCGTGGAGCGCGACGCCCTGCTGCGCTTCACCGCGCCGCACCTGGTCTCCGCCCATCCGTACCTGCTGCCGCTGACGCCGGCCGTCTCCAGGGCGGGGGCCGCGACCCTCATGACGGGCTACCGCCTGGGCGACGCGCTGCGGGCCGCCGCGGGCACGCCGCGCCGGCTGCTGCCCGGGCCCTCCCGGCTGGGGGCGGAGCGGGCGCGCACGCTCGCGCCCGCCCTGCGCGAGGACGGCCTGCGCGGCGCGCTGCTGTCGTGGGACGGCCGGGTCGTGGACGACGCCCGCCTGGTCGTCGCGCTGGCGCGTACGGCCGCCGCCCACGGCGCGCGGATCCTCACCCGCTGCCGGGTGCTGACGCTGACGGGGGACGGCGCCCGGGTCCGTGACGGGCTGACCGGCGAGGAGTTCGACATCCGGGCCCGCGCGGTGATCAACGCGACTGGCGTGTGGGCAGGCGAGCTGACGTCGTCGGTCGCGCTGCGCCCCTCGCGTGGCACGCATCTCGTGCTGCGCCCCGGGGCGCTCGGCGCGCTGCGCGCGGGGCTGCACGTGCCGATCCCCGGCGAGCGCGCCCGCTTCGCGCTGGTGCTCCCCCAGGCCGACGGCCGCGTCTACGCCGGGCTGACCGACGAACCGCTGGACGGCCCCGTCCCCGACGTCCCCGAGGCGCCGGAGAGCGACATCGCGTTCCTGCTCGACGTGCTCGGGACCGCGCTGGACCGCCCGCTGTCCCGCGCTGACGTCGCCGGCGCCTTCGCCGGGCTGCGGCCCCTGGTGGAGACGGCCGACACGACCGGCGCGGCCGGCGCCAAGGCCACCACCGCCGACCTGTCCCGCCGCCACGCCGTCCTGCGCGCGCGGGACGGCGTCGTGACGGTCGTGGGCGGGAAGCTCACCACCTATCGGCGGATGGCCGAGGACGCGGTCGACGCCGCGTGCCCGCAGGCGCGCGCGAGCCGTACGGCGCGGCTGCCCCTCGTCGGCGCGGGGCCGGTGCGGCCGGGCACGCCCGGGCGGCTGGCCCGCAGGTACGGCTCGGAGGCCTGGGCGCTACGCGACCTGATGCGCAGGGACCCCGCGCTGGCCGAGCCGGTGGCGCTGGGGATCACCCGGGCCGAACTGGTGTGGGCCGTACGCCACGAGGGCGCGCTGGACGCGGCCGATCTGCTGGACCGGCGGACGAGGATCGGCCTGGTGGCGGAGGACCGGGCGGCGGCCCTCCCCGCGGCGGAGGCCGCCCTCACCTACTCCTGACGCACGCCCGCGTGCGCACCGCCGGTCCCCGGGCGGTTCCGGCGTCCTTGAATCCCCGGATTCGGACGCTCACCTCACTATCGGGGCATTCCGGATTTGACAGAGATTTACAGCCCCGACTCGGCACCCCCTCGCGCGACTCGCTAAGGTAAGTCTTACCTAAGAAACGTGAGAGAGGGACGGGACCGGATGGCCAACGGGTGCGAGCACCCCGCCGCCTGCCACTCGGGGGAGGCGCCGATCCTGGCGAGCGCGACCAGAAAGGGCCGGTTCTGGCTGCTCATCGAGCACGCCGGGCCCTGGGCCGCGGAGCTGGAGGAGTGCCGGCTGCCCGAGGACGTCCACCGGCTCATTTCCCGCGCCAGGGCACTGGACATCCGGCCGCAGCTGATCCGCCGTCCTGGCCGCCGGGAGGCCCGTACGGGCCCCCTGCACGTCTACCTCGCCGCCGCCGCGGTCGACGAGCCGTGGCTCGCGGAGGGCTTCCTGGAGCGCCCCGACGATCTTGACCTGGGCGCACTCGTGCACGGAGTGGTGCCGGAGTCCTGCATACTGGTGAACGAGCCGATGTACCTGGTCTGCACGCACGGCCGGCACAACGCGTGCTGTGCGCGTCTCGGACTCCCGCTGGCCCGGTTCCTGGACGAGAACCTGCCCGGCGAAGTGTGGGAAACCACACATGTCGGCGGCGACCGATACGCCGCCAACCTCGTATGCTTGCCACACGGGCTTTACTACGGCAGCATGTCTCAGGCTGCTGCGATCGCGGCGGCAAACGCGTACCGGCACGGCGAGGTCGTACTCGACCGTTTCCGGGGACGCGCGGGTATCCCTGAGCCACTGCAGGCCGCCGAGCACTTCGTCCGGGCGCATACCGGCGAGATCTCGGTCGGCGGGGTGGCCGTGGAATCCTCCCGGTCGGTTGACGACACCACGATCTGCGTCGTGCGGCGCACGACGGAGCGTGGGACGTCACGGTTCCGAGTCGTGGTCGAACCCGCGGTGCTCACGGCGCCGTGCGGGATGACCTGCGCCGACGGAATCCCGACCTACAGGTTGGCCGGGCTGAGCGAGCTCACACCGGTCCTGACCTGAGGTCTCCTGCCGGAGCCGGGAACACCACGGCCTGTCCCGGCGTTGGCACGAGGGACGCCACAAGCGTCCAAAGCGGCACGAACACTGAAATACCTCTCACCAAAGGTGGTTTCTCATGTCTCAGGTACGTCGGCAGCTCGCCCGCCCGCGCCCCAGTTGGGGTTGGCAGGATGATGCCGCGTGCCGGGGAGAGGACCTGGTGCTGTTCTTCGGTCCTGACGGTGAGCGTCAGCCCGAGCGCGACATCCGGGAGCGCAAGGCCAAGGCCATCTGTGCTCAGTGTCCTGTGCGAGCGGAGTGCCTCGACTACGCGCTCTCCCGCCCGGAGAAGTACGGCACGTGGGGCGGCCTCAACGAGGACGAGCGCGCGTCCGAGCGTCGTCGTCGTATGCGCCGCGCCGCCAGCGCCGGCATCAGCGCAGTCGCCTGAGCGTTTCCCCCTTCCCCGACACGCGTCACCGCTGGGCGCCCCGCGTCCCGTCCCCCGGTAGAGGTGGACGGCGCATTGGGGCGCCCTTCTGGTGTCTTCCGTCCCGCCGGGTCCCGCCGCGACCGGTGGGGACCGCATGCCGCCACAGGCCAGCCGGAGCAGCCGGAGCGGCGCCGGGTCCCGCGGGCCCGCGTCCCGCGCGACCCGGCGATCAGCGCCCCGGCCCTGGCACGGCCCGCGTACGGCGGCCGTGCCCGCGTCGTCTTCACGCCCGGGTCATACCCGGAGCCGTGGGTGCGGAAGCCCCCGACGTGGCCGCCGTCCGCTAGGGGCGGCTGATGCCCCGCATCTGCTTGTGGATGACCTTCCACTTCCGCGTCTCCTCGGCGCGCAGCCGCGCGTCCGTGCGGCGGGCCATCCAGGCGGCCTCGCGCTGCAGCCGGTTCCAGCTCTCCAGCCGCCTTTCGGGCAGTTCGCCCGACTCCACCGCGGCAAGCACGGCGCAGCCCGGCTCCTCCCGGTGCCGGCAGTCGGAGAACCGGCAGTCCTCCGCCAGTTCCTCGATGTCGGAGAAGACCAGGCCCACGCCCTCGCTCATCTCGTACAGTCCGACCCGGCGGATGCCGGGGGTGTCGATGACGAGCCCGCCGCCGGGCAGCGGGATGAGCTGCCGGTGGACGGTCGTGTGCCTGCCCCGCCCGTCGGCGGCCCTGACCTGCTGGGTCTCCATGACCTCCGCGCCCGCGAGCGCGTTGACGAGCGTCGACTTGCCCGCGCCAGACGGGCCGAGGATCACCGCGGTCCCGGCCGCGCCCAGGTGGGCGCGCACCAGGTCAACCCCGTCGCCGGTGAGTGAGCAGACCGGGTGGACGTCGACGCCCGGCGCCGCCGCCACGACGTCGGCGAGGAGATCGCCGAGCCCCCGGTCGAAGAGGTCGGCCTTGGTGACGAGCACGACCGGACGGGCGCCGCTCTCCCAGGCGAGCGCCACGAGGCGCTCGATCCTGCCGAGATCGGCGAAATCCGTCGCGTGCATGGACGGCTCGGCCACGAAGACCACGTCGACGTTGGCGGCCAGGACCTGGCCCTGGCCGTCGCCCGACAGCCCTCCGCGTGAGTCGCGGCTCACCCCGCCCCGGATGAAGGCCGTACGGCGGGGCAGCACCTCCGCCAGTTCGTAGCGGCCCTCGTTGGATGAGGACATGTCGAGCCGGGTGAGCGCGACCCAGTCCCCCACGCACGGAAGCGCGAGCGGGTCGGCCGCCGCGGCCCTGCGTACGGGGGCGGCGAACCGCGCCTGATGGGTTCCGTCGGCGGCCATGACCTCGGCGGCGCCGCGGTCGACCCGCGCCACACGCGCGGGCACGGCACCGCCGGGCAGGTCGGGAAGCTGCTCCGCGAGCCCTTCGTGCCAGCCGAGAAGAGAAAGATCGTTCGACACTGGTGGTGACACCCTTCGGGAAACCGGGTGTCCCAGCGAGAAGAGGCTAGGCGGGCACCCGGGAGTTGACGGACGGCATGGTCGTCAGAAAGACCCGCATAGTCCTCACCTCCCAGGTCCTGGCCGCACCGAGTCGCGGCGACGGACGGAACACTAACAGCGCTCCACTCACCCCCCGCAACCCATTTATCCCCCCACCACCCTTGCCGTGATCTTGTAGTTTGTCGCAGAACGAAGAGAAAGCGCAGGTAGACGACATAACAGCGCAGTCGTGATCTTGCACGGATTCATCGAATCGGTCGTCGACCTGGCCTTTTAGCGCCCGTGATCTTGCAGTCTGGTGGAGGCTGCAAGATCACGCTGCGACTATCGGCAGGCCAGGTGGGCAGTCACGGCATCTCGTGCAAGATCAAGCACACGGAAGGCGCAGGTCACCGGCTGTCGATGCGACAAACTGCAAGATCACGAGGGTGCGGTGCGCAGGTCTGCCCGCACTCTTGCGACAAACTACAAGATCACGGTGGTTGGGAGGGTCAGGAGAGGCCGGGGGCGGGGAAACGGCTCGTGAGCTCGGTGACCTCGCCGTGCACCCGTGCGATCACGTCCTCCGCGTCGCCCTTGGCCACCGCGGTGACGACCTCGTCCATCCACGCGCCGATCTGACGCATCTCCGCCTCGCCCATCCCCCGCGAGGTGACCGACGGCGTGCCGATGCGGATGCCCGACGGGTCGAACGGCTTGCGCGGGTCGAACGGCACGGTGTTGTAGTTGGTCTCCAGGCCCGCCCGGTCGAGCGCCTGCGCCGCCGGCTTGCCCCCGACGCCCTTGGACGTGAGGTCCATCAGGATCAGGTGGTTGTCGGTGCCGCCGGAGACCAGGTCGAAGCCGCGGGCGAGCAACTCGTCGGCGAGCGCCTTCGCGTTCTGCACGATCCGCGCGGCGTACGCCTTGAACTCCGGCTGGGCGGCCTCGTGCAGGGCGACGGCGATGGCGGCGGTGGTGTGGTTGTGCGGGCCGCCCTGCAGGCCGGGGAACACGGCCTTGTCGAGTGCCTTGGCGACCTCGTCGGAGTTCGCCATGAGCATCGCGCCGCGCGGGCCGCGCAGGGTCTTGTGGGTGGTCGTGGAGATCACGTCCGCGTGCCCGACCGGGGAGGGGTGGGCGCCACCGGCGACCAGGCCCGCGATGTGGGCGATGTCGGCCGCCAGCACCGCGCCGACCTCCTTGGCGATCTCGGCGAAGGCCGGGAAGTCGATCGTGCGCGGGATCGCGGTGCCGCCGCAGAAGATCAGCTTGG
Organism: Microbispora sp. H11081; assembly: GCF_012999535.1. Taxonomy (GTDB): domain Bacteria; phylum Actinomycetota; class Actinomycetes; order Streptosporangiales; family Streptosporangiaceae; genus Microbispora. The sequence goes on along the minus strand of NZ_JABBWV010000006.1, from coordinate 263,689 downwards.
GCCGGTGCTCGATCGCCAGCGCGCGCACCTCGTCCATGTCGATACGGCCGGTGTCGCGGCGCACGCCGTACTTGACGGAGTTGAACCACTTGCCGGTGGCGGACACCGACCAGCCGTGGGTGAGGTGACCGCCGAACGGCAGGCCCATGCCGAGCACGGTGTCGCCCGGGTTCAGGAACGCCAGGTAGACGGCGAGGTTGGCGGGCGAGCCCGAGTAGGGCTGGACGTTGGCGTGGCCCACGCCGAAGACCGACTTGGCCCGCTCGATGGCCAGCGTCTCGATCTGGTCGATGACCTGCTGACCCTCGTAGTAGCGCTTGCCCGGGTATCCCTCGGAGTACTTGTTGGTGAGGACGGTCCCGGTCGCCTCCAGGACGGCCCTGGACACGTAGTTCTCGGACGCGATCAGCTTGACGGTGTCGGCCTGCCGCCGCTCTTCCGCCCTGATCAGCTCGGCGATCTCGGGATCGACGACGTTCAGCGAGTTCTCAGCCATGGCGCCTTCCTTCTCCACGTCGACGGCGGCGGTGACCCAGGCGCACGGCCTCCGCGAATTCGCTCCCCGGTGGTGCCCCACCTTCTGTGCCTCGCCCGCCCGAACCCCGGCGGTCGCGGCACCAGCGACGCGCGCCCGCAGGAGCACGTCAGCGCCAGTCGCGACCTCCCCACTTTATCGGAGCGGGACGACCCCCTCAGTCCGGCGAGCCGGGCACGCCCCGGGGACGCCGACGACGGGTCAGTCTTTGACGGACTTGCGGTGATGGTGCTCGTGCCGGCTGGCGCCGCCGAGCGGCCAGAGCCGGTCCACCTCGGCGTTCAGCGTCGCCCCGATGAGCACGGCGAGCGCGGTGATGTAGAGCCACAGCAGCACGGCGATCGGCGCGGCGAGCGAGCCGTAGATCGACAGCGGGGTGAACCATGCCGCCAGCAGTTCACGCAGGAACGTGGCGCACACGATCCAGATCACCAGCGCCAGCACGGCCCCCGGGGTCTCGCGCCACCATCGCGTCCGGTGCGGCACGCTCACGTGGTAGAGCAGCGTGAGCATCAGCACCGAGCCGATCACGACCACGGGCCAGTAGAGGACGGTGACGAGCACGGCGTACTTGGGCAGCGCGTCGGACAGCAGGGTGGGCCCGATGACCAGGACCGGCATGATGACCAGCCCTATCAGCAGCGCGGCGAGGTACAGGCCGAACGACAGGACCCGGGTCCTGATGATCCCCCTGCTCTCCCCCAGCCCGTACGCGATGGAGATGAGGTCCACGTAGACGAACAGGGCCCGGGAGCCCGACCACAGCGACAGCAGGAAGCCGACGGAGATCAGCGAGACCTGGCCGCCGCTCAGCACGTCGGCGAGCAGCGGCTCGACGACCCGTTGCACGGTGTTGTCGGTGAACAGCAGCTCGGACTGGTCCACGACCCAGCGCCTGATCTCGGCGATCGCGGCCGGGCCGAGCATCCCGCTGAGGTGGCCCATGACGCCGAGCAGCCCGAGCACGAACGGCGGCAGCGACAGCAGCGCGAAGAACGCCGCCTCGCCCGCGAGGCCGGTCACCCTGTAGTTGACGCCGGCCATGGTGGTCGCCTTGACCAGGGACCATACGCTCGTCCCGCGCAGCCACGACAGACGCGCCCGGGCGAGCGTCATGCCCTTGCGCGTGTTGCGCCGGGGCCTGCGCGAAGGCGCGTCCGTGGAGGTCATGGCACCCAATCGGTCATGAGAACTGGGCTCTACCCGCTGCCGGGGCCCTTACTACGTGACCTGCGAGCGGATTGTCGCCGCCAAGAAGCGGTTTGTCGCCGCCAAGAATAGGGCTCCCCGCACGCCGCCGCGAGGAACCCTTACGCAGCCAGTTCACCGCGCGCCCTGTCATCCTCTCGTAACCGGGCGTGAACAATGGAGAGATGATCTGCACAGCGTGCGCGGACCATCGGCACGATGACTGCCCCGGCGGCTCCTGGTGCGACTGCCAGCACCAAGACCCGGACGAGCAGGACCACGAGGCCGAGCCGCCGGAGAACTGGATGCGCAAGGGGTGACGACCCGGCGTCACACCGCTGTCGTAATCCCGCATCCTGGACACGAACTTGGACATCCAGGATCCCAGGGGTATCGTTTGGGACATGCCAGCGGACCCGTTGCTCGTCGTGCGACGCCACGTCGACCTCCTGCGTGTCCGTAGCGCGATCTGTATCGACGCCGGCTGACCGTCGCCCTCCGCTGAATCCATCCGGGCGCTCGGCCAGGCGTCGTTTTCGTATGCCCTCACACTCGACGGCGAGGTGAGAGGCCGCCTGCGCCGGCGTCCCGCCGAACACCGATCTCAGACCGAGTCTCGGAGAAGGACGTGTGCCCATGAGCACCCCGGCCCGCCCGGCGAACCGCCACCACAAACGCCCGCGTGGCGAAGGTCAGTGGGCTCTCGGTTACCGTGAGCCGCTGAACAAGAACGAGGAGAACAAGAAGGCCGATGACGGGCTGAACGTCCGCCAGCGGATCATCGACATCTACTCGAAGGGCGGGTTCGACTCCATCGACCCCGCCGACCTGCGCGGACGCTTCCGCTGGTTCGGCCTCTACACCCAGCGCAAGCCCGGAATCGACGGCGGCAAGACGGCGATCCTGGAGCCGGAGGAGCTGGACGACCGCTACTTCATGCTGCGCGTCCGCATCGACGGCGGGCAGCTCAGCCTGGAGCAGCTCCGGGTGATCGCCGACATCTCGAACGAGTACGCCAGGGGCACCGCCGACATCACCGACCGGCAGAACATCCAGCTCCACTGGATCGACATCGAGTCGGTGCCGGACATCTGGCGGCGGCTGGAGGCGGTCGGCCTGTCCACCACCGAAGCGTGCGGCGACACCCCCCGCGTCATCCTCGGCTGCCCGCTGGCCGGGATCGACGCCGGTGAGGTGATCGACGGCACGCCGCAGATCCAGGACGTCTACGACCGGTACATCGGCGACAAGGCGTTCTCCAACCTGCCGCGCAAGTTCAAGACCGCGATCAGCGGCTGCACGGCCCACTGCACCGTCCACGAGATCAACGACGTCGCTTTCGTCGGCGTGGTCAACGAGCAAGGCGAGCACGGCTTCGACGTCTGGGTGGGCGGCGGCCTGTCGACCAACCCGATGTTCGCCAAGCGGCTCGGCGCGTTCGTACGGCCCGAGCAGGTCCACGAGGTATGGGCCGGGGTCGCGGGCATCTTCCGCGACTACGGCTACCGCCGCCTGCGCCACCGGGCGCGGATCAAGTTCCTGGTCAACGACTGGGGCGCGGAGAAGTTCCGTCAGGTCCTCGAGACCGAGTATCTGAAGTACGCCCTGCCCGACGGCCCGGCCCCGGAGGCGCCCCGTGGCGGCCGGCGCGACCATGTCGGGGTCCACCCCCAGCGGGACGGCGGCTTCTACGTCGGCTTCGCCCCGCGCGTGGGCAGGGTGGACGGCGACACGCTGCACCGCATCGCCGACATCGCCGAGCGGCACGGGTCCACCCGGGTCCGTACGACCGTCGAGCAGAAGATGGTCATCCTCGACGTCGCCGCCGACAAGGTGGAGTCGATCGTGGCGGAGCTGGAGGCGGCCGACCTCCAGGTGAACCCGTCCACGTTCCGCAGGCAGACGATGGCCTGCACCGGGATCGAGTTCTGCAAGCTCGCGATCGTCGAGACCAAGGCCACCGCCTCGTCCCTGATCGACGAGCTGGAGCGGCGCCTGCCCGACTTCGCCGAGCCGCTGACGATCAACGTCAACGGCTGCCCGAACTCCTGCGCGCGCATCCAGACGGCCGACATCGGCCTGAAGGGCCAGCTGGTGGTCAACGACAGGGGCGAGCAGGTCGAGGGCTTCCAGGTGCATCTGGGCGGCTCCGTGGGCCTCAACCCGAGCTTCGGCCGCAAGGTGCGGGGGCTCAAGGCCACCGCCGAGGAACTGCCCGACTACGTCGAGCGGGTCGTACGCAACTTCCAGAAGCAGAAGAACGAGGGCGAAACCTTCGCCGAGTGGGTCCAGCGGGCCGACGAGGCCGACCTCAAGTGAGTGAGCGGGCCGCGCCGTTCTACTGCCCGTACTGCGGCGACGAGGACCTGGAGCCCTACGTGACCGAGGAGGAGAGCCACGGATGGTACTGCAGGTCCTGCACCCGCGCCTTCCGGGTGAAATTCCTCGGCCTCGGCGTGCGTTCGTGAACCCGAAGGCTTTCATCCAATCATCCGATGAGTCAGTGAACGACGTGTGAGGAGTAACCGATGTCGGTGGCGGAGATAGAGGCAGGACTGGAGCGGCAGCGGGCCACGCTGGACCTCCAGGGCATCGTGGAGTCCGCGGCGCGCTTCCTTGAGGACGCGCCCGCCCGGGAGATCATCCGTTGGGCCGCGGCCACCTTCGGCGACCGCCTCTGTCTCACCTCGTCGATGAGCGACGCGCTGCTGATCGACCTGGTCAGCCGGGTGAAGCCCGGCGTCGACGTGCTGTTCATCGACACCGGTTACCACTTCGCGGAGACCATCGGCACCCGGGACGCGGTCGAGGCCGTCTACCGGGTCAACGTGATCAACGTGAAGCCGTCCAGGACCGTCGAGGAGCAGGACCGCGACCTAGGGCCGCGCCTGTACGGGCGCAACCCCGACCTGTGCTGCTACCTGCGCAAGGTCGAGCCGCTCAACCGGGCCCTGGAGCCGTACCTCGCGTGGATCTCCGGCATCCGCCGCGACGAGTCTCCCACCAGGGCGAACACCAAGGTCGTGGAGTGGGACGCCAAGCGGCAGATGGTGAAGGTCAACCCCATCGCCCGGTGGACCCAGGAGGAAGTCGACAACTACATGGCCGACAACGGCGTTCTGATCAACCCGCTGCACTACGACGACTACCCCTCCATCGGCTGCGCGCCCTGCACCCGCAGGGTCGCGCCGGGCGAGGACCCGCGCAGCGGCCGCTGGGCCGGCCTCGGCAAGATCGAATGCGGCATCCACCTGTGACCCTGCCGCACGCTGACGCGCCGCTGGTCGCGGTCGCGCACGGGTCCCGCGACCCGCGCGCCGCCGCGACCGTCGAGGCGCTGCTCGACGGGGTGCGACGGGCACGGCCCGGCCTGGACGTCCGCGCCGCGTACCTCGACCACGCCACGCCCTCGCTGCCGCAGGCGCTGTCCGGGCTGGACGAGGCCGTCGTGCTCCCCCTGTTGCTCACCGCCGCCTATCACAGCCGCGTGGACATCCCCGCCGCCCTGCGGGAGGCGGCCGACCGCGCCCCGAGGCTGCGGGCCTTCTGCAGCCCGACGCTCGGCCCGCATCCGCTGCTCGTCCGGGCCCTCGAACGCCGCCTCGCCGAGGCCGGCGTGGACCTCGGCGACCCGGAGACGGCCGTCGTGATCGTCTCGGCGGGTTCCAGCGACCGCCGCGCGAACGCGACGATCGCCGCCGTCGCCCGCGAATGGGCGCGCACCCGCCCCTGGCGGTCGGTCACCGCCGCCTACGCCTCGGCCGCCGCGCCCACCCCTCGGGACGAGGTCGTACGGCTGACGCGCGCGGGCGCCCCCAAGGTCGTCGTGGCTCCTTACCTGCTGGCCCCCGGCTACTTCGCCGACAGGGTGGAGCGTGACGCCCTGGAGGCCGGGGCGCACGCCGTGGCCGGCGTGCTGGGCCCTGCCCCCGAGTTGGTCACGCTCCTGCTCGAACGCCACGCCCAGGCCGTACGCGCCGCCTTCGCGGCCGCCTGACCCGCGGGCCGGGCTAGGCGAAAAGGTCGTCGGCCGAGGTGACGGTGGCTGCCCTGCGGACCCAGGTGCTGAGCTGGCTCAGGTCCTCACACTGGCGGATCCGCTCACGCGCTTCGTCGGAGATCTCCAGACCACGGGCGTCGAGCACCATGAGAATCGAGTTGATCTCGCCCTCCGCACGGCCCTCCTCACGGCCTTTGTCGAGCCAATGGGAGAAGTACTTCTCGCCGAGGTAGTCGAAGTCCTGAATGGTGGTCACCATCTCCTCCGCGGTGTCGCACTTGTGCTGCGATCGCAGCGTCGCGACGTAGACCGGCCAGCTGAACCTCTTGCCGGCGTCCCGTCCGAGCTGCACCTCCACGATCACGGCCAGGACCGCCGTTCCGGTCTCGTCCCGGACGACCACCACCGAGTCGGCGCGGCGTTCGATCGGTCCCGGCTGGGTGCAGTCCGCCGCTTCGACACGAGCGGCGACGAAGGGCGGCATCGGCATCCCGGTCACATGGCGCAGCAGCTCGAGCGCGGTCTCCGGCCGGTTGCGGATGAGCTCGATCGGCATTTCGTGATCGATACCAGGCATGGCCGATACGTTACGTAGAGCCGTCGGTCAATCACACAGGGTTCGCAAAAATGGCGGCGAATGACGGCTATAAAGACCCGGATCAGCGCGGCCCGGTCAGTGCAGGCCGTGGTTGCCGCGGTGGTCGGGGATCTCGTACCCGCCGTGGCCCGGCTGCCGGCGGCGCTCCTGCCACCACCCGCTCCACGCGTGCCAGCCGCGCCTGATCGGCTTGGCCCGGGAGTCGCCGATGACCTTCACGTCGCCCATGAGCACGTACGCCGTGACCCTGACGACCGGGGCGGACTGGCCTCGGGGGGCCTCGACCACCTGGACCTTCTTGTCGCCCAGGATCGTCACTCCGGAGAGCTCGACGTCGACGCCGTCCGGCACGATGATCTTGATGTCGCCCATCACGCACGTGGCGACGATGTCCACCTCGCGCCCGCGCACCTCGGCCTCGCGCAGGTCGAGGACCACGTCGCCCATCACGGAGACCGCGCCGATGCCGCCGTCGATCCGCCACGTGCCCGTCCTCTTGGCGTCGCCAAGCAGCGCCACGACCCACTTGCGCGCTCTGCCCCCCTGGGCGGGCGGCGCGAAGGGGACGGAGGTGGGGGCGGCGCCCGGCAGGTCGGCGGTGACCTGGGCGAGCTCGCCCTGGGTCTGCGCCAGGTAGGCGGCCTCGGTCCGCTCGCTCAGCTCGGCGAGGGTCAGCCGTCCCTCCGTGGACGCCACCCGAAGCCGCTCCACCACGGCCTCGCGTTCGGCGTCCGATGCCCGCATACCACCCGGATCAGTCACGTCCTTCACCGTATCCCGGCAGGCGCCGCTCCCCCATCCTCCTCCGGAACGATCTCGGGACCGTCCCCTGGGGTGACGGGAGGACGATCCCTGACGACGACGCCGCCCGGGGCTGTGTGAGCATGGAGAAGTGACCCGCAGCAGGTTGCTCGATGCGATAGCGGGAGGGGACGTCACGCGGGTGGCGGCGATGCTGCACCCGGACACCGCCGTGGACCCCGCCCAGGGGACGACGCCGCTCTACCGCGCGGCCGTCGGCGGCCACCACGACATCGTCAGGCTGCTCCTGGAGTACGGCGCGGACCCCGACCGGCGGAGCGGAGGGCTCGAGGAGGGCCTGCCGCTCTGCGCGGCGGCGTGCTGGGACCACGCCGAGACGGTGCAGGCGCTGCTCGACGGCGGCGCCGACCCCGACGCGGCGGAGGAGGGCGGCTGGACGGCCCTGCTGTGGGCCGCGGCGAGCGGCCACCTGGACGTGGCCGACATCCTGCTCGACGCGGGGGCCGACCCCGGCAGGGCCGACGACGACGGCGACACCCCGCTGACGCTGGCCGCGATCTTCGGGGCGTACGGGATCGCCTGGTCCCTGCTCGAACACGGCGCGGACCCGTCCGCGCCCGGCTGGGACGGCGCGACTCCGCTGGAGATCGCCGCGCGGCTCGCGGCGGTGGATCTCGAAGCCCTGCTGCGCGAGGAGGTCGCCATGCGGGTGGAGGGCGAGCACGCCCTGCTGGTTGCGTACGGCTCCGCGCCCGACGGCACGCGGCGGGTCACGGTCGAGGCACGGGGTTCCGGCGGCGGCTACTCGATCACCCGCCAGCGCGGGCACGCCGCCGTCACGACGGTCCTGGAGTCGGCGCTCGGCCTGCGGCCGCCCGTGGACGCGCTGCTCAGGCGGGTGCTGCCGTACCGCGACCTGGACGAGGACGACGAGACGTGGTGGGCGGCCGTCCACGCGCTGCAGTCCCGCCACGACGAGGAGACCTTCCTCGCGCTGGCCCGGCTGTGCGAGAGCGACGACCCGGTGGAGCGGGAGTTCGGCGTCGACGTGCTCGCGGAGTTCGGCCAGGAGACGCGGCCAGGCCGGGAGACCGGGATCACGCAGGAGACGCGGCCGGGACAGGAGACCGGGGCCGCCCGTGAGACCGGGCCGGGTCTGGACGCGGCGCCCGCACCCTACCGGGACAGAACGCTCGCGATCCTCCGCGACCTGGCCGGGCGCGAGAGCGACCCGGCCGTCGTGGAGGCGCTGCTGCACGCGTTCGGCCACCACGCCGACGAGCGGGCGCTCCCCGAGGTGCTGGCCATCGTCGACGCCCCGGGCCGGCGGCCGACCGTCCACGACCCCGTCGCGCTCGCCGCCGTCCTGCCCCCGGACGACGAGGACGGGCTGGCCACGCTGATCCGGTTGAGCGAGTGCCAGGACGACGAGGTGCGCGGCCGGGCGACGATGGGCATCGCGGGCCTGGCCGCCGACACCGCCCGCATCAGGGACGCCCTGGTCACCCGGCTGGCGGACGGCGATCTGACGACGGTGGCCGAGGCCGCCCGCGGCCTGGCCGGACGCGGGGACCGGCGGGCGCTCGACGGCATCCACCGGGTGCTGTGCGAGGCCGGCGCCGACCAGGACTACGCCCGCGATCTCGCCCTGGAAGCGGCCCAGGAGCTCGGCCTGGAGATCTCGGGCGCCTGACCGCACCCGGACCCCGCCCGGTGTTTGTCACGGTCGCCCGGAGTGTTGAGATGGAATCCCGGCAACGTCGCGATCCCCGCACCGTGGACGTCCGCTTGGACGAGTTCCGGCATCGAGCGCAGGAGGACCCAGTGACCCACGACGTGACCAACCAGGTGCCCCCGCTGACCGGCCACGACGTCTCGGCCGATCACGCGCTGCTGGAGGGGCTCGCCAGGGAGGGGGCCGACTGGGCGACCGGAGAGCTGCGTCAGCTCGGCCTGCTGGCCGGGTCGGCGAAGGCGCAGGAGTGGGGACGGCTCGCCAACGAGCACCCGCCCGTCCTGCGCACCCACGACCGGTACGGCAACAGGATCGACGAGGTCGAGTTCCACCCCGCCTGGCACGAGCTCATGGCGGTCGCGGTGGAGAGCGGCGCGCACGCCGCGCCCTGGACGTCCGCGCGGCCGGGGGCGCACGTCGCCAGGGCCGCCAAGTTCTTCACCTGGTCCCAGGTCGAGGCCGGGCACGGCTGCCCGATCTCCATGACGTACGCCGCCGTGGCCGCGCTGCGGCACTCGCCGTCGCTGCGGGCGGAGTGGGAGCCGCTGCTGGCCTCCAGGACGTACGACTTCGGGCTGCGCCCGCCGCAGGAGAAGCGGGGCCTGCTGGCCGGGATGGCGATGACCGAGAAGCAGGGCGGCTCGGACGTACGGGCCAACACGACCAGGGCCGAGCCGCTGGGCGACGGGAGCTTCGCGCTGACCGGCCACAAGTGGTTCAACTCCGCCCCGATGTGCGACGTGTTCCTGGTGCTGGCGCAGGCGCCTGGCGGGCTGTCGTGCTTCCTGCTCCCCCGCGTGCTGCCCGACGGCACCCGCAACGCGATGCGGCTGATGCGGCTGAAGGACAAGCTCGGCAACCGGTCGAACGCCTCGGCCGAGGTCGAGTACGAGGGCGCCGTCGCCCATCTCGTCGGCGAGGAGGGCCGTGGCGTCCGGACGATCATCGAGATGGTGAACATGACCAGGCTCGACTGCGTGATCGGCTCGGCCGCCGGCATGCGGTACGGCCTGACCCAGGCGCTCCACCACGCCCGCCACCGCAGGGCCTTCGGGCGGACGCTGGCCGACCAGCCGCTGATGCGCTCGGTGCTGGCCGATCTGGTCCTGGAGTCCGAGGCGGCGACCACGCTCATGATGCGCCTGGCCGGGGCGACCGACCGGGCCATCGGGGGCGACGCGGCGGAGGGGCTGTTCCGCCGGGCCGCCCTCGCCGCGGGCAAATACTGGGTGTGCAAGCGGGCTCCGGTGCACGCGGCCGAGGCGCTGGAGTGTCTCGGCGGCAACGGGTACGTCGAGGAGTCGCAGATGCCCCGTCTGTTCCGCGAGTCGCCGCTGAACGGCGTCTGGGAGGGCTCGGGCAACGTGGCCGCCCTCGACCTGATGCGGGTGATGGCCAGGGAGCCGGAGGCGGTCGAGGCGTTCTTCTGCGAGGTGGCGCTGGCCCAGGACAGGAGGGTCGCCGACGCCGCCGAGCGGCTGCTGAAGAGGCTCGCCTCCGCGGGAGAGGCCGACGCGCGCCGGGTGGCCGAGGAGATGACGCTGGTCCTGCAGGCGTCCCTGCTCGTACGGCACGCCCCCGCCGCGGTGGCCGACGCGTTCTGCGCCTCGCGCCTGTCCGGCGACTGGGGGCGGGCCTTCGGCACGCTGCCGTCCGGCCTGGACCTGGAGGCGATCCTGGACCGCGCGGCGACGGCCTGAGCCGACCGGGCACGCCGGTGAGCCCGGCACACCTGCGGCGGCGTTAAGGTCACTGTGGATAGGCTTCGCTTACTGAAGGGATATCGCCATGGCGACCACTCGTACCGCGACGACGCAGTGGAAGGGCGCGCTGCTCGACGGTTCGGGCACCGTCTCGCTCGACTCCTCCGGCGTCGGCACCTTCGACGTCTCCTGGCCCTCCCGGGCCGAGCAGGCCAACGGCAAGACGAGCCCGGAGGAGCTGATCGCGGCCGCCCACTCCTCGTGCTTCTCGATGGCCCTGTCCCACGGCCTGGCCCAGGCGGGCACCCCGCCGCAGTCGGTCGAGACCCGGGCGGACGTGACCTTCCAGCCGGGTGAGGGCATCACCGGCATCGTGATCTCCGTGCGGGCCCAGGTGCCCGGCCTGTCCGCGGAGGACTTCCAGCAGGCCGCCGAGACGGCGAAGGCGAACTGCCCGGTGAGCAAGGCGCTCGCCGGCACGACGATCAGCCTCAACGCCGAGCTCATCGGCTGAGCCGCTCAGCGGGGAGCCCCCGCCGGACCCGGTCCGGCGGGGGCTCCCGCGTTCGCGTGCGAGAACAGGGGTCGTCGCGGGTGCACGATTCGCCCCGGCCGTGGAGAATGAGGTTACATGCGCGAGGTTTGGCCTGGAGAGCCCTACCCGCTCGGCGCCACCTGGGATGGTGTGGGCACCAACTTCTCGGTGTTCTCGGAGGCGGCCGAGCGGGTCGAGCTGTGCCTGTACGACGACGGAGGCGCGGAAAGCCGCGTCGATCTGCCCGAGGTCGACGGTTTCGTCTGGCACGGGTACGTGCCGGGGATCATGCCGGGACAGCGGTACGGCTACCGCGTCCACGGGCCCTACCGGCCCGAGCACGGGCACCGGTGCAATCCGTCCAAGCTGCTGCTCGACCCGTACGCCAAGGCGATCGAGGGCTCGGTGCGGTGGAACCAGTCGCTGTTCTCCTACCAGTTCGCCGATCCCGCCCGGCTGAACACGGAGGACTCCGCGCCGTACATGCCGAAGAACGTGGTCGTGAACCCGTTCTTCGAGTGGGGCAACGACCGGCCGCCCCACACGCCGTACCACGAGACGGTGATCTACGAGGCGCACGTGCGGGGCCTGACCATGCGCCATCCCGCGGTCCCCGAGGAGCAGCGGGGCACCTACGCCGGGCTCGCGCACCCGGCCGTGCTCGACCATTTGCGGTCGATCGGCGCCACGGCGGTCGAGCTCATGCCGGTCCACCAGTTCGTGCCCGAGCACTTCCTGGTCGCCAGAGGGCTGACGAACTACTGGGGCTACAACACGATCGCCTACATGGCGCCGCACAACGCGTACGCCTGTTCCGGTCAGCGCGGCGAGCAGGTCCAGGAGTTCAAGGCGATGGTGCGCGCCCTGCACGAGGCGGGGATCGAGGTGATCCTCGACGTGGTCTACAACCACACCGCCGAGGGCGACCACATGGGGCCCACGCTGGGCTTTCGCGGCATCGACAACGTCGCCTACTACCGCCTGCGCGAGGAGGACCGCCGCTACTACCTCGACTACACGGGGTGCGGCAACTCGCTGAACGTCCGCTCGCCCCACGCGCTCCAGCTGATCATGGACTCGCTGCGCTACTGGGTGCTCGACATGCACGTGGACGGCTTCCGCTTCGACCTCGCCGCCGCGCTGGCGCGGGAACTGCACGACGTGGACCGGCTGAGCGCGTTCTTCGACCTCATCCAGCAGGACCCGGTGATCTCGCAGGTGAAGCTGATCGCGGAGCCGTGGGACGTCGGCCCCGGCGGCTACCAGGTCGGCAACTTCCCGCCGTTGTGGACGGAGTGGAACGGCAAGTATCGCGACTCCGTGCGGGACTTCTGGCGCGGCGCCTCCCAGACGCTGCCCGAGTTCGCCTCGCGCCTGGCCGGGTCGAGCGACCTGTACGCCAGCAGCGGCAGGCGCCCGGTGGCCTCGATCAACTTCGTGACCGCCCACGACGGGTTCACCCTCACCGACCTCGTCTCCTACGACCACAAGCACAACGAGGCCAACGGCGAGGGCAACCGCGACGGCACGGACGACAACCGCTCCTGGAACTGCGGCGCCGAGGGCCCGGTGGAGGACCCCGAGATCGTACGGCTCCGCCGGCGGCAGCGGCGCAACCTCCTCACCACGCTGTTCGTGTCCCAGGGCGTGCCGATGATGCTGGCGGGCGACGAGTTCGGCCGCACCCAGCACGGCAACAACAACGCCTACTGCCAGGACAACGACATCTCCTGGATCGACTGGTCGCTCGTCCGGCAGGAGGGCGACCTGCTCGACTTCGTCCGCCGCCTGGCCGCGTTACGGCGGGCGCATCCCGTGTTCCGGCGCCGCCGGTTCTTCCAGGGCCGCACGGTCGGGGACGAGAGCAGGGACATCGTCTGGCTCACGCCCTCGGGCACGGAGATGACCGACGGCGACTGGCACACGGGCTACGCGAAGTCGCTGGGGGTGTACCTCAACGGTGACGCGATCAGCGAGCCCGGCCCGCGCGGCGAGCGGATCAGGGACAAGTCGTTCCTGATGCTGATCAACGCGCACCACGAGAGCATGACGTTCGCCCTCCCCGGCGCGGAACTGGGCGCCGCCTGGCGTCCGGTCCTCGACACCGCGGAGGAGGACGTCCGCGACGACCCGTACGCCGAGGAGCCGACCCTGCCCGCCGGGGCCAAGGTCGGCGTCACCGACCGGTCCATGCGGGTCTTCGTCCGCGCCGGCTGACCCGCCGGTGGCGGCGACCGGGTCCCGGCGGGGCACGCTGCGGCCCGGTAGACCGTACGGACCCCTGAGGACGGACCCGGCACTGACCCCACTAAGGGGATTAGCCGCCCAATTCGTTACCCTCAGGCGGGTGACCAGGACATCAGTGCAGGCCGGGCTGCCGCCGAAGCCCAGGGCGGCGGTGGTGCGGGACGCCCTCGGCGTGGGCACGGCCGTCGGCCTGTCCGGCTTCGCGTTCGGCGTCACGTCGGCGGGCGCGGGCATGAGCGTCGCGCAGACCTGCGTGCTGTCGCTGTTCGTGTTCACCGGTGCGTCCCAGTTCGCGCTGGTGGGCGCGCTCGGCACCGGCGGGAACCCGTTCGCCGCCGCGGCGGGCGCGTTGCTGCTCGGCGTACGTAACGCCTTCTACGGGCTGCGGCTGTCGCAGTTGCTCGGGCTCCCCAGGGCGGTCCGCCCGTTCGCCGCGCAGTGGGTGATCGACGAGACCTCCGCCGTGGCCCTCGCCCAGCCCGACCGGCGGCTGGCCAGGCTCGGGTTCACGATCACCGGGGTCAGCCTCTACGCCGGCTGGAACATCACCACGCTCCTCGGCGCGCTCGGCGCGTCCGCGCTCGGCGACCCGGCGGCGTGGGGCCTCGACGTCGCGGGTCCCGCCGTCTTCCTCGCCCTGCTCGTGCCGATGCTCCGGGCCCGCACCGCCGGTCCCGGAGCCGGGGGGACCGGAGCATCGGGGACCGGAGCATCGGGGACCGGGGCCGCCGAGACCGGAGTGTCCGCCGCCGGGGCCGAAGCCGCGAGGAACGGCGCCGCGGGGTCCCGGCCCGGCGGCGTCTCCGGCCGGGAGCCGGTCACGAGGACGGGCGATGCCGGCGCGGTGACGTCCGGGGAGGCGGGCTTTCCCCGCCAGGAGGCGGCGGTGGCGGCGCTGGCCGTCGTGCTGGCGCTCGCCTGCGTGCCGTTCGTGCCCGCGGGCGTGCCGGTGCTGGTGGCCGTGCTCGCCGCCCCGGCCGTGCTCGCCGTGGCCCGCCTCAGTGCCGCCCGCTCGACCAGGGAAGGCCGCCGATGATCTGGGCCGCGATCGTGATCACCGCAGCCGGATGCTACGCGGTTAAGCTGCTCGGGCTGTCGGTCCCCGCCGCGGTGCTCGAACGGCCGCTCGTGCGCAGGCTGGCCGCGCTGGTGCCCATCGCGGCGCTGGCCGCGCTGATCGCCCTGCAGACCTTCGCCGACGGCCCCACGCTGGTCGTCGACGCCCGGGCCGCCGGGCTCGCGGCGGCAGCCGTCGCTCTGCTGCTGCGCGCGCCGTTCCTGGTGATCGTCGCGGTCGCCGTGGTCGTCACCGCCGCGGTCCGCGCCCTCACCGGCTGACCCGCCGCCCCGGCCGGGACCTGACGGGCCTGCCGGGACCGCGTATGCCGGCACCGGGCCGACACCTGCCCTGCCGTGACCGGGCCGCTGCCGTGGCGCGCCGGCGCCGGGGCGGGACGTCAGCGGGCGAGGATCTCGTCGAGGTCGTAGCTCACCGGGCGGTCGAGCTGCTCGTAGGTGCAGGACGACGGCGTGCGGTCCGGGCGCCACCGGCGGAACTGGGCGGTGTGGCGGAACCGGTCGCCCTCCATGTGGTCGTAGGCCACCTCGACGACCCGTTCAGGCCGCAGCGGGATGAACGACAGGTCCTTCTTGGCGTTCCACCGCGACACGGCGCCTGGCAGGCGCTGGCCCTCGGCGCCGCCGCCCGCGACCTCGGCCCAGTGTCCCCACGGGTGCTCGCGCGGGTCCTCCACCCGGTACGGCGCGAGCTCGTCGACGAGCTCCTCCCTGCGCTTCATCGGGAACGACGCCGCCACGCCCACATGGTGCAGCCGGCCGTCGGGCGAGTAGAGCCCGAGGAGCAGCGAACCGACGATCGGCCCCGACTTGTGCTCGCGGTAACCCGCCACCACGCAGTCGGCCGTCCGCTCGTGCTTGACCTTGAACATGACGCGCTTGTCCGGCGCGTACGGCTGGTCGCCCGGCTTCACGACGATGCCGTCGAGCCCCGCGCCCTCGAACGCGTCGAACCACTCGGCGGCCCTGCCCTCGTCCCGGGTGACCGGCGTGAGCCGTACGGACCGGCCCGCGCCCGACAGCGCCTCCTCCAGCCGGGCCCGCCGCTCGGAGAACGGCGCCTCCATGAGGTCCTCCGTCCCGGTAGCGAGCAGGTCGAAGGCGACGAACGACGCGGGCGTGTTCTCGGCCAGCAGCCGCACCCGGGACTGCGCGGGGTGGATGCGCTGCTGCAAAGCGTCGAAGTCGAGCGACTGCCCCCTGATCAGGACGATCTCGCCGTCCACGACGCACTTGGGCGGCAACTCCCGCCTCACGGCCTCGACAAGCTCGGGGAAGTAGCGGGTGAAGGGCCGCTCGTTCCTGCTGCCCAGGAACACCTCGTCACCGTCGCGGAAGACGATGCAGCGGAAGCCGTCCCACTTCGGCTCGTAGTAGAGCGTGCCGTCCTGCTTCGGCAGGCCCTTCACGGCCTTGGCGAGCATCGGCGCGACCGGCGGCACGACCGGCAGCTCCAGGTCGGGGACCTGCGGATCAACCGGAAGCTTCATCCTGCGCCTCCCTGACGTATCGGCAGAAGAGGAAGCCGTCCTCTTCGAGCACCTGGGCGAGGGTCAGCGGCGTGCGCGACGCGACGCCGTCCAGTATGCGCGCCGCGTCGCCGCCGACCAGCAGCGGACTCACGGTCAGCGCCAGTTCGTCGACCAGCCCGGCGGCGGCGAGCTGCGCGTTCACCCGGGGGCCGCCCTCGCACAGGACGCGGCCGAGCCCCCGGGCACGCAGTTCGCCCATGGCGGTCGCGAGGTCGACGAACTCGTCGCCCGCGACGATCAGGTCGGCCTTCGCCGCCGCCGCCTCGCGGAGATCCCTGGGCGCGGACTCCGTCGTGATCACGATCGTCCTCGCGTACGGCTCGGCCTCCGCGAACAGCGGGGCCTCCAGGTCGAGGTCGAGACGGCGGGTGACCACGGCGATGGGCGGCGCGGGGGGCCTGCCCTCGCGCAGCGCCCGCCACGACTCCCGGGGGCGGGCCGGGCGGTATCCCTCCGTGCGGACCGTCGCGGCGCCCGCGAGCACCACGTCGGCCAGGCCGCGCAGCAGTCCGAAGATCCGCTTGTCGGCCCGGCCGGACAGGCCCTCAGAATGGCCCTCCACCCAGGCCGCGCCGTCGGCGCTGGCCACCATGTTGAGGCGCAGCCAGTGATCGCGGGGATAGGCGTAGGCAGCGGGGATGTCCGGATCGTCCTCGAAGCAGGGGTGGATGCGACGCACGCCTCCTACAGTGGCACACCCCACCGACAGGACCGCCCACGACGCCCCGGGGCCCCGCCGCCACGGCCCCCTGTCCCGGTGGCCCTGCAGGCGGACGGTGCGGCGCGCCACGTTCGTCGGACGGGCGCCACCGGCACCACCCGGCGCCACCAGCGCCCCCGGGCGGCACCGGCAACACGCGGGCGGCGATCCGTCGGCCGGACAAGCCGTCCGCCTGGATGAGCCGTCCGTCTGGATGAGCCGTCCGTCTGGATGAGCCGACTGTCAATGACGGGCCTCGGCCGCCTCCGTACCCAGCAGCCGCGAGGTCACCTCGCGCAGACGCCGGGCGCGGCCGGGGTCGAAGTCCTCCCCTTCGAGAGGCAGCGGCCTGCCGCGCATGAAGGCCGTGACCGGTTCGGCGGGTGGCCGGTCCAGCAGCCGGATGATGGGCGGGATCGCCTTGTCCACCGATTGTGCGAAGACCGTCGCCAGCGATTTGGTGAGCAGCCGCTGGTGCCAGGGCAATGGGTCGGCCATGCCCGTCCGGACGAATCCCGGGTTGTAGAGCACATAATGGGTGCGCGCCCCGGGATGGCGGCGCGGGAAGTCCACGCCCAGCAGGTCGTTGCATCGCGACGACTGCATCGCGGCCCGTCTGCCCCGGTAACCCTCACGCAGTTGCAGGTCGTCCCAGTAGACGACGCCGGGCAGGCCGCCGGGACCGGCGATGTTGACGATGACCGGCGCCTCGGCCCGTTCGAGGGCCGGGACCAGCCCGTGTCCGAGCACATACCGGCTGAGGTAGCCCAGCGCGAAGGTGAACTCGAACCCGTCCTCTGTCTCCTCGCGCCGGGGACGGAACCGCTGGGCTCCGAAGACCAGCCCGTCGACGGAGTCCGTGACCGTCGCGATCTCAGCCAGGGCCGCGCGCATCCCCGCCAGCGTGCTGAGGTCGGCGCGTACGAAGACCGCCCGGTCGGCGGCGGCCATCCGCTCCGCCTCGGCGAGCAGAAGCCGCCCCTTGGGCGCGCCGTCGGCCACGGCGATCACGCGATCGCCCCGGCCGAGAAGCCGCAGCGCCAGCCCTTTCCCCATTCCGTCGGTGCCACCAGTGATCACAAAGGTGCGCATCGGTCTCCCTCCCGGGTTCGCCACTAAGTCATCGACCGATGACTGAAGACGCTAGAAGGCCCTCAGCAGATAAGTCAACAACTGATGACTTATGCTGACCGCATGACCGAGAAGCCCCCACCAGACCCGCGGCGTCGCGACCGCGCCGCCACCCGTGCCGCGCTCCTGGACGCCGCGCGGCTGCGGTTCTCCCGGCAGGGCTACGACGGCACCGGCATCCGTGAGATCGCCGCCGACGTCGGCGTCGACCCGGCCCTGATCTCTCGCTACTTCGGCTCGAAGAGGAAGCTGTACGCCGAGGCGGTGCGCGTCGACATCCCCGCGGGCCTGACCGCCGATCCGCACCGTCCGGTCCCCCACATCGCCGACGCCCTGCTGCGCGAGGTGGTCTTCGGCGACTGGGAGATGTTCCACGGCGAGCATCCGTTCCTGGTGATGCTGCGGTCCTCCGGCAATCCCGCCGTACGCGACCAGTTGCACATTCAGCTGTGCGAGGGCTACCTGCGGGACTTCGCCGGCCGTCTCAAGGGCCAGGACGCCGCGCTGCGTGCCGAGCTGATCGGCGCACTGCTACTCGGCATGGGAGTGATGCGCTCGATCGTGGGCTCACCCGCGCTCAGCGAGGCATCGTTCGAGCAGACGCGCCGCCTGGTCGCCCGGCTCGTCCACGCGCTCTCCGCCGAGTGATCACCACTCCCCGGCCCGGCGGCCCGCCTCCGCCGTCACCGGCGCCGCCGACACGGGCCGAAATCCGCGGCACGGCGGCCTCCTCGTTCTAGTGTTTGCGCCGATCGGAACGCCGATCGGAACGCCGATCGGAACAGGGACGCGACGACGAGCGGGGGCGGCGATGCGGGGGCCGAGCAGGCGGGAGATGCTGGCGTCGGCGATGTGGGGCACGGCGGCGCTGGTGCTCGGGGCGGGCGGGACGGCGGCGTACGCGGCCCCGGCCGGGCCGCAGGCCCGCCGGAGGGTCGGCGACCTGACCAAGGAGCAGTGGGCCGCGTTCGTCCGGGCGGTGCGCGCGCTCAAGGTGCGGGGGACCTACGACGTGCTGGTCAGGACCTACGCGGACGGCTTCGCCGCGACCCACGCCAACGGCTTCTTCCTGCCGTGGCAGCGCAGGCACCTCCTGCACTTCGAGCGGGAGCTCCAGCGCGTCGATCCCGCCGTGTCCGTGCCCTACTGGGACTGGCCCCTCGACGGCCGGGCGCCGGAGCGCTCGGCGGTGCTGTCGAAGGCCTTCTTCGGGGGCAACGGAACCGCCGGGCGCGATCAGGCCGTGCTCGACGGCGCGTTCGCCGGCTGGACCGCCGGGGTCCCGCGGGCTCATCCGCTCCGGCGTTCCTACGCCGACGGCGACAGGATTCCCTCGTGGGCCACCCCCGAGCTCGTCGCGAACATGCTGAGAACTCCGGATTTCCAGACATTCAACATGCAACTGGAGATCCACATCGGCGCGGTGCTGATGGGCGTCGGGGGCGACCTGGCCCAGACCACCGCCCCGAACGACCCGCTCTACTGGGTCATCGCCTGCTTCGGCGACCTGCTGTGGCAGATGTGGCGCTCCCGCCATCCCGGGGCCCCGGTCCGGTCGGCGTACGGGAACGTGACCGAGCAGAGCCGGCTGCCGCGGTACGGCGACACCGTCGCGGGCGTCCTTGACATCGAGAAGCTGGGTTACCGCTACGCCGAGGCGTGGCCGCGCCCGCGGTGACGCCCGGCCACTCCCCCAGGTCGCCGGGGCGCGTACAACCGGGCGCGGATGGGAACGGCAGACATCGGGGCCGTGGCGGTGAAGCCAGGCCGGCGGCGGTCGGCAAGCCCGCGAGCCGGCCCGGTGATCAGCGGGTCGTACCGCCGCGGCTCCACCGGCACGGGACGCCGGGCGCGCCGACGCGACGGGGGGCAGGACACATGTGCCGCTGGCTGACCTACACCGGCTCGCCGATCGCCCTGGAGAGGCTGCTCTACGAGCCGGAGAACTCACTGATCGACCAGAGTCTCCACGCCAGGTACGGCGAGGAGACGGTGAACGGCGACGGGTTCGGCGTCGGTTACTACGGCGACGGCGCCCTCACGCCCGCCGTGTTCAAGGACACCAAGCCCGCGTGGGGCGACCGCAACCTCCGTGAGCTCGCCCGCCACGTCCGGTCGTCGCTGTTCATGGCGCACGTGCGGGCCTCCTCGGGAACGGCGATACAGCAGACGAACTGCCATCCCTTCAGGTACGGCTCCTGGCTGTGGATGCACAACGGCGCGATCCGCGGCTTCGGCCTACTCAAACGGGACCTCGTCCTGGCCGTCGACCCGGACCTGTTCCCGTCGATCGAGGGGTCCACGGACTCGGAGGTCATGTTCTTCCTTGCGCTCACGCTGGGGCTGCGCGAGGACCCGCCGGGGGCGGTGGCGCGGATGGTCGGGCTGGTGGAGCGGACGGCCGGCGTCCACGGCGTGGACGACCCGCTCCAGATGTCGCTGTCCATGTCGAACGGCGAGTCCGTGTGGTCGTTCCGCTACTCCAGCGACGGTCGCTCGCGGTCGCTGTTCCACAGCGCGAACACGCAGACGCTCCGCCACCTGCATCCGGAGGTGTTCGGGGCGATGGAGCTCTCGGACGACGCCCGGATCGTCGTGTCCGAGCCCCTGCGCGACCTGCCCGGCCTGTGGGTGGAGGTGCCCGAGTCGACGTACACGATCGTCAAGCCGAGCTTCTTCGATATGCACCCGTTCAAACCAGTTGCTCCATAAATGAAGCGAGATGCCGGGTAAATGCGCCTTTGGCCATCGCCTGCCCCGCCTGTAGTCGCGGCCTGCGAGACTCGTTCGAGGGGGCGGCGGAAGGAGCGGACCGGTGACTTCAGAGGAATGCAGGCAGGCCGGGCAGCGTCCGTTATGGGTCAATCCGCTGTTCGGGGCGACCGACCCCGCCTCCGGCATCACGGCGGTCCCTCCCCGGCGCAGGCTGCCGGAGGAGCCGACGGCGCCCGCCACCGTGGCCCGGATCATCCGCGACGAGCTGATGCTGGACGGGAACCCGCGGCTGAACCTCGCCACGTTCGTGAGCACCTGGATGGAGCCCGAGGCGCACGCGCTGATGGGCGACATGGCCGACAGGAACCTCGTCGACAGGGACGAGTACCCCGCGACCGCGGAGCTCGAGCAGCGCTGCATCCCGATGCTCGGCCACCTGTGGAACGCCCCGGACCCCGACGCGTCGGTGGGAACGTCCACCGTCGGGTCCAGCGAGGCGTGCATGCTCGGCGGGATGGCGCTCAAACGCCGCTGGGCGCGGCGCAACGCCGCCCGCTACGACGCCGGGACGCGGCCCAACCTGGTCATGGGCGTCAACACCCAGGTGTGCTGGCAGAAGTTCTGCAACTACTGGGAGGTGGAGCCCCGCATGGTCCCCATGGAGGGCGACCGCTTCCACCTGGGCGCCGAGGAGGCCGCCGGCCAGTGCGACGAGAACACCATCGGCGTCGTCGCCGTCCTGGGCTCCACCATGGACGGAAGCTACGAGCCGGTCGCCGGCATCTGCGCGGCGCTCGACGAGCTGGAGGAACGCACCGGGTGGTCCGTGCCCGTGCACGTGGACGCCGCATCGGGCGGGATGATCGCTCCCTTCCTCGAACCTGACCTGGTGTGGGACTTCCGCCTTCCGCGGGTCGCGTCCATCAACGTCTCCGGGCACAAGTACGGCATGGTCTACCCCGGGCTCGGGTGGATCCTGTGGCGGGACAGGGACGCGCTCCCCCGCGACCTGGTGGAGCACGTGGACTACCTCGGCGGAGACGTCGCGACGTTCACGCTCAACTTCTCCCGGTCCGGATCGCAGGTCGTCGCGCAGTACTACAACTTCCTCCGACTCGGTTACGAAGGGTTCCGCGAGGTGCAGGGGGCCCTGCGGCGGGTGGCGACCCACCTCGCCGAGCGGATCGAGGGCATCGGCTGCTTCCGGCTCCTCACGCGGGGCGACCAGCTGCCGGTCTTCGCCTTCACCACGGGCGACGACGTCACCCGGTTCAACGTCTACGACGTGTCCAGGCGGCTGCGGGAGTGGGGCTGGCTGGTGCCCGCCTACCCCTTCCCGCCCAACCGCGCCGACCTGCACGTGCTGAGAGTGGTGTGCCGCAACGGCTTCTCCCTCGACCTGGCCGACCGCCTGGCGGACGACCTCCGCGGCCTGCTGCCCTGGCTGCGCAGACAGCCCGCCCCCATGTTCGGCCCGGAGGCCGCGACGAGCTTCCACCACTGCCCCTGACCCCGAGCGTCCCCGCCTCTCCCGGGACCGGGAGAGGCGGGGCCGTCGCGTGTTCGGTGTGTCCGCCGTGTCCGGCGTCGCCGGAGGCGGGCGCCTCACGGCCCCCGGCGGACACACACGGCCCCCGGCGGACGCGGCCCCCGGCGGACGCGGCTGGCGCCTCAGTCCCCCCGGACCGCGGCCGGCGCCTCAGGCCCTGGACGCCGCGGCGCGGGCCCGGCCCGCCGTCTGGCCGGCGGTCTCCCGCTCCCTCTCCTGCGCCTGCCTCTCCTGCGCCTGGCGATCCTGCGCCTGGCGAGCGGACCTGGACAGATCCTCCAGCTCGTGCGCGGTCTCCTCGAACTCCTGCGCGGCCTCCCTGCTCATCTTGCTGACAAGCCTGCGGCCGCGGACGGCCATGTCCTCGTACACCTCGCCCGCCTTGGCCAGGGCGTAGGGGCCGACGCCGGCGAGGGCGCAGAACGGCTTGGACATCGTGATCCTCTTGACCGGTGTTGTCACTTGGTCACTCTCCATACATATCGGTCTGGCGGCGGCTTCCACCTGTTCCAGTCAGGGGTGACGCGTTCTCCGGGCTCACACCTCGCGCGGCCCCGCCCCGGGCCGTCCCCGCGTCCACGCCTGACGCGGGACCGGGACCCGGCGTCAGGAAGGTGGCGTGCCGTCCGGTTCCGTCCCCGGCCTGACGTCGTCACCGGCCCGCGCCGGGCCGGTGTCCCCGCCCGTCGAGGCCTCCCGCGGGTCCGTCCCCGTGGTGTGGCCGGGATTCCCGTGGTCGTCGTCAGGCTCGCCGCAGCCGCAGCTCAGGCACATCCGGATGTCTCCCCCGCTCGCTCTCGTACAAGGCGGCCCCGCCACCGGCAGCGTCGCCGGAGGCGGGGCTCTTGGGTGTTCCAGGTTCGTCCGTACGCGGTCTTGCCCGGGGACGAGCGCCCGCTCCCCCGTCGCGAGCGCTCACCGGGACCATCCCCGCGCCCGCCTCCAGGGACACCGGACGGAGATGCAAGAGCCGATCAAGAGCGGAGACAGGCGGACAAAAGCCAGATCGTCCCGGTCGCGATCAGCCGGCCGCCTCGCCGGACGGCCTGGCCTTGCTGGGCTGCACCCGCCTCGGCTCGCCGGGCATCTTCGGGTAGTTGGGCGGATAGGGCATGTCGCCCCGGTGGTCGGCGTCGTACCACTCCAGCAGCGTGCCGATGTCGCAGGACCGGTCGTCGATCGCCCGCTGCACGTCGCCCAGCCTGGCGAACCGCTCCGGCATCGTCCTGATGTCGAAGTCACGCGGGTCGCAGCCCGCCAGTTCCTCCCAGGTGACCGGGGCGGAGACGCGGGCGTCGGGCCGCGCCCTGACCGAGTAGGCGGCCACCACCGTGCGGTCGCGGGCGTTCTGGTTGTAGTCGATGAAGACCTTCTCCCCCCGCTCCTCCTTCCACCAGGCGCTCGTCGCGAGAGGCGAGCGCCGCTCGACCTCCCGGGCGAAGGCGATCGCGGCGTGCCGCACCTCCGTGAAGGTCCAGCGCGGCTCGATTCGCACGTTCACGTGGATGCCGCGGCTGCCCGAGGTCTTCGGAAAGCCCGTCATGCCGAGTTCGTCGAGGATCTCCTTGGCCGTGAAGGCCACCGTACGGGCCTGCTCGAACGAGGTGCCGGGCTGCGGGTCGATGTCGATGCGCAGTTCGTCGGGGTGGTCGAGGTCGGCGCGGCGCGCGTGCCACGGGTGGAAGTCGATCGTGCCGAGGTTGGCGCACCACGCGATGGCCGCCACCTCGGTCGGGCAGAACGCGTCGGCCGTGCGACCGCTCGGGAAGCGCACCGTGACGGTCTCGATCCAGTCGGGATGCCGGGGCATCCGCTTCTGGTAGATCGCGTCGGTGCCGACGCCGTCGGGGTGCCGCTTGAGGTAGGTCGGCCGCTCCCGCAGGGCGCGCAGCACGCCGTCCCCCACGCTCACGTAGTACTCCACCAGGTCGCGCTTGGTGGCGCCGATCTCCGGGAAGTAGACCTTGTCGGGATTGGTGACCTTGACCGTGCGGCCACCCACCTCTATCTCGATGTACGGCGAAGCCATGGACCGACCCTATAGGGAGGAGGGGGTCCGTCCCGGGCTGCCGACGGCGGCCGGACCGCGCGCTCCCACGGCCGCGCCCATCGGCGCAGGCGCGTGGTCGCGTACGGCGCTCGCGTTCGGACTGCGCCGCACGCGACGGGACGGACCACGACGGCCGCCCGAGGGCGGCCTCCTCCTCACCGTCCGGCGGCGTCCAGCACGGGTCGGGTGCTTCGCTGCCCTGACGGTGGTGCGGGCGGACCGCCCCCGCGGGTGCGGCGATCAGCCCCTCGTTAGTGAAGACGCAGGAAGACCGCGGAAAGGATGCCTCGGCCCGCGAACATCTGCGGGGAAGATCCCGGGCCTCCGTGGAGTTCCTCAGTTCGTAAGCCCCGCGAGGGGCCGCGAGAAGCAGGGTGGTGAGCATGGAGAAGGTCGTCAAGAGCGACGCCGAGTGGCGCGTGCAGCTTTCCCCCGAGGAGTACCGGGTGCTCAGGCAGGCGGGGACGGAGCGGCCGTTCAGCGGCGAGTACGTCGACACCAAGACCGTGGGCGTCTACTCCTGCCGGGCCTGCGGGACGGAGCTGTTCAGGTCGGAGACCAAGTTCGAGTCGCACTGCGGCTGGCCGTCGTTCTACGAACCGTCCGGGTCGGACGCCGTCACGCTGCACGAGGACGACTCGCTCGGCATGCGCAGGGTGGAGGTGCGCTGCGCCCGCTGCGACTCGCATCTGGGGCACGTGTTCCACGGTGAGGGTTATCCCACGCCGACCGACGACAGGTACTGCATCAACTCCGTCAGCCTGACGCTGCGGCCGGCCGAGTGACGATCACTTCGGCCTGGGGTAGGTGACCCGGCAGTCGTCGTCGTCCGGGCCGAGGATGTTGGCGAGAACGGGATTGCCGTTCTCGCCGAACCGGGACTGGACGAACACCACGGGGTTGGCCTCCCCCCGCTCGGCCAGGTACTCCAGGCCGCGCTTGCACAGCGTGATCGCGGTCTTGGAGTTGTCGGCGTTCTCCGGCAGGTTCGTGTAGATGCGCAGGTAGCCGCCCTCGGTGCGGATGTCCTTGACCCGCTTAACGGTCTTGTCGTTCCACCTGCTGCGGAAGTAGGCCTCCGCCTTCGTGTCGGTGTACTTCGACGGTCCCGACGCCTTGTGCTCGGCCGCCTTCTTGTCCTTCTTGTCCTTGGCGTCGGCCTTCTCGCCGGTGTCGACGCTGGCGACGGTCAGCTCCCCCGCCGGGGACGCCTGTGGCGCGGGCGCGGCGACCGCGCGCTCGGGGAGAGCCTCGTCGGAACGGGACGCAGGCCAGGCGATCACAACGGCCCCGGCGGCGAAGGCCGCCACCCCCAGCGACACCTCGACGACGTGCGAACGGGCCCGCCTCTTGCGGCGGCGCCCCCTGGAACGTGCCAGCCCGCTTGTCACTCTGCCTCACATGGACGTCGATCCTTCGTCACAGTATGGCAAAGTCTTCCGGCCGCCAAGACCGTTTCCGACGCTTCGTACAGGATCCGCCAGAATGTCCTTTCTGAACGGGTCAGTGGTGCCCGCCGTTCGGAGGGAGGGTGCGTGCCGGCCGTCATGTCCTGGCTCGTGTTCGGGCTGGCCTGCGTCCTTGTCGCGGCAGGCGGGGCGCTGGGCGGCGCCGACCCGATGGACGCGGCGCTCGCGCTCGGTTTCACCCCGCTCGGCGCCTACCTCCTGTCCCGCCGCGAGGGCGGGGCGGTGGGGCCGTGCTGCCTGGTGACCGTGCTCGGCGCGGCGGCCTATTTCGCGGACTCCTACGCCTCGCGGCCGGATCTTCCCGGCACCCCGTGGGCCGCCTGGGTGGGCGCCTGGGTCTGGGCCCCCGCCCTGCTGACCGTGAGCGGCGTCCTGCTGCTGCTCGTGCCGGACGGCCGCCTGCCCGGCCGGGCCTGGGTGCCGGTGGCGGCGACGGGAGTGGCCGCCACCGCGGCGTTCACGGTCGTGGCCGCGCTGGTGCCGGAGGACGTGGCGCGGCCGTTCTCCGTCGAGGCCCTCGCGCCGGTGCGCGACGCGCTGCCGGCGGTCATCGTGATCCTGGCCGCGACCTCGCTCGCCTGCGCGGCCGGGCTCGTCGTCCGTACGGCGCGGGCGCAGGGCGAGCAGCGCACCCAGCTGCTGTGGATCTGCCTCGGCGCCGCCGCGTTCGTGGCGGGAGTCTTCCTGCCTGCCGTCGTCCGGCTGCCCGCCGCCGGCGTGCCGTTCATCCTGGCCCTGCCGGCCTGCGTCGGCGTGGCGATGCTCCGCCACGACCTGTACGGGACCGGCCCGTGGCTGCGCCGCGCGCTGACCCTGGGGCTGCTGGCGGGGGCGCTGGCCCTGCTGTACTTCACCGTCGACGGGCTCACCGGGGCGCACGTCGCCGCCGCGGCGGCCGTGGCGGTCGCGGTCGAGCCGCTGCACCGCTGGCTGCGCCGGGCCTCCGGCCGCATCCTGTACGGCGGCGGGCCCGACCCCGAGGCCGTCCACGCCCGGCTGGGCGCCCGGCTGGCCGCGACCTCGGAGCCCGGGGAGATCCTCGCCGCCGTCGCCGACGCCGTGGCCGAGGCGACCCGGGCCACGTACGTACGGGCCGAACTGGGCACGCCGGGCGAGCCGCTGAAGGTCGTCGAGCGGGGAGCGCCCGCCCCGCTCGGCGTGTCGGTGCCGCTGCGCTTCCAGAACGAGGACCTGGGCGCTCTGGGCGCGTCGGGAGGCGACTCACGGGTGCTCGCCCCGCTCGCGTCGCACGCCGGGGCCGCGCTCGCCGCCGCCCACCGCGCCGCGGCGCTGCAGCGTTCGCGGACGCTGCTGGTCACGGCCAGGGAAGAGGAGCGGCGGCGGATCAGCAGGGACCTGCACGACGGGCTGGGCGCCTTCCTCGCGGGCATCGGCTTCACCGTCGACGCCGCGGGCAACGCGCTCAGGGCCGACCCGGATCGGGCGCGGAACCTGCTCACCCAGATCAGGACCCAGGTCGCCGAGGCGGGCGCGGGCGTACGCCGCCTGGTGCGGGGGCTGAGGCCGCCCGAGCTGGCCCAGCTGGGCCTCACCGGCGCCGTGGAGCACACGGCGGCCACGCTGGGCGACGGCGGGGTCGAGATCGAGATCACCTCGGAGGACGTGGGCGGCCTGCCGGCCGCCGTGGAGGTCACGGCCTACCTGGTGGCCCGCGAGGCGCTCACGAACGCGGTGCGCCACGGCGCGCCCCGCCGCTGCGCCGTACGGCTGGGCCGGGTCGCGGGCGGGTTCGAGCTGAGCGTGCGCGACGACGGGCGGGGACTCGGGCCGGAGGCCGTCCCGGGAGTCGGCCTGACCTCGATGCGGGAGCGGGTGGAGGAGCTGGACGGAAAGCTGACGATCGACGCCGCCCCGGGCGGCGGAACGGTGGTGACCGCGTGGATTCCCCTGTGATCAGGCTGCTCGTCGTCGACGACCACCCCGTGGTCCGTGACGGTCTCGGGGCGCTGATGTCGACCGTGGAGGGCATCGAGGTCGTCGCGGTGGCCGAGGACGGCCGCCGGGCGCTCGCGGCCGTCCGCGAGCACTCCCCCGACGTCGTGCTGATGGACATCGCGATGCCGGACATGGACGGCATCGAGGCGACCCGGCGCCTGTCCGCCGGGCCCCGCCCGCCCAGCGTGATCATGCTCACGATGTCGGACGACGACCTGTCGCTGCTGGCGGCCGTCCGCGCGGGGGCGAGGGGTTATCTGCTCAAGAACGCCGCCCAGGACGACGTGGTCGCCGCCGTGCGCGCGGCGGCCCGGGGGCAGGCCGTCTTCGGGACCGGCGCCGCCGAGGCCGTGATCAAGCTGCTGCACGCGCCGCCCCGGGTGTCCTCCCGGCCGTTCCCCGCGCTCACCGAGCGGGAGTACGAGATCCTCGAACTCGTCGCGCAGGGCCTGGGCAACCAGGCGGTCGCGGCACGCCTGGGCGTCAGCCCGAAGACCGTGGCCAACGCCGTGTCCGGCGTCCTGGTCAAGCTCGGCGTACGCGACCGCGCCGAGGCGGTCGCCGCCGCGCGGGCGGCGGGACTCGCGCCGGGCTGAGCCCGTTCCCGCGGGGCCGGGAGGCGTTCCCGGGTCCGCGGGACCATCGGCTCCTCCGGCCGGGAACGTCGCGGCCCGAATCTGGACGGGCAACGACATCACCCTCCGGAGGAGAACCTCATGGACGCCACCGCGTCGCCCCACACCCCCGCCACCGCGCACCCTCGGGCCGCGCGTACGGACGACCCGGCGGGCGGGAGGCCCGCCGCCGCACCGCTCGTCGCCGCACCGCTCGTCGCCGCCGCGGCGTCGCTGGCGCTCGGTGTGACGCAGCTCCTGCACACGCAGACGGTGCCGTTCGCCTCGGCGGGCGACTACCTCGTCGAGGGCGCGTACGCCCTCTACCTGGTCGCGGCGATCGGGGCCGTCCTGGCCCTGCGCCGCGTCCACCGCCCGGCGCGGGGCTGGGGGCGGACCGGCGACGCCGGGGCGCTCCTGTACGGCCTCGGCCACGCGGTCGTGGCGGTCCCGGTGACCACCACCTTCGTCCTCGCCACGAACCCGCCGGACCCGCTCGGCGTGCTGTTCATGCCGGGGATCGTGCTGTGGCTGGCCGGCCTGGTCCTGCTCGCGGTCGCGGTCTTCCGCTGCGCGCTGGTCCCCCGTGCGGTCGCCGTCGTCCTCCCGGCGACGCTGCCGCTGACGATGGCCCTGGGCGCGGCGGGCCCCCTGGTCGAGGCCCTGACCTGGGCCGTCCTGGCGTTCGCGATCGTCAGGGCAGCGCGGCGACGAGTTCGCTGACCGGCTTGCGGGTGCCCGTGTAGAAGGGGATCTCGACCCTGGTGTGCCGCCTCGCCTCGGCTCCGCGCAGGTGGCGCATCAGGTCGACGATGCGGTGCAGCTCGTCCGCTTCGAAGGCCAGCATCCACTCGTAGTCGTTGAGCGCGAAGCACGCGACCGTGTTGGCCCGCACGTCGGGGTAGTCGCGAGCCATCTTCCCGTGCTCGGCGAGCATCGCCCGGCGCTCGGAGTCCTCCAGCAGGTACCACTCCAGGGACCGTACGAAGGGGTAGACGCAGACGAAGCCCCTGGGCTCCTCCTCGGCGAGGAAGGCCGGGATGTGGGACTTGTTGAACTCGGCCGGGCGGTGCAGGGCCATGGCCGACCACACCGGCTCGCTCGCGCGGCCGAGCGTGGTGCGGCGGAAGCGCGTGTAGGTCTCCTGCAGGTCCTCGGGCGTGAGAGCGTGCCACCAGAACATGTAGTCGGCGTCGGCGCGGAACCCGGCCACGTCGTAGCAGCCGCGGGTCGTCACGTCCTTGCCGGCCGCCTGCGCGAGCACTTCCCCGACCTCGTCGGCCACGCCGTCGCGGGCGGCGGGAAGCTGGTCGCGCAGCCGGAAGACCGACCACATGGTGTATCGGATGACCAGGTTGAGATCGCGCGCCTTGGGCCGCGGGGCAGGCTCCGTCATGGCTCCATTCTGCCGGTACCACCGGGTGGTCCGGCCGCCGGGTGCCTTCTCACGCACGCCTCCCGGGCGGCTCCCGGACGACCCTCTGACGGCTCCGCGACGCCGCCGGGAGGCCCGCGAACGGCCCCCGGCAGCGCCCCCGGCCGGTCGGACGCCGCTCAGGCGCCGGAGGCCGCCTCACGGACGGCCCGCAGGTGCTCCACCACGAGCTTCGCGGCGGTGCGTGCGGTCGCGACGCAGGCCGGGATGCCCAGGCCGTCGTACGCGGCTCCGCAGACCGCTAGGCCGGGCTGTCCGGCGATCGCTGCGCGCACGCGGGCGACCCGGTCGAGGTGGCCCACCTCGTACTGCGGGAGCGCGCCGCCCCAACGCGTCACCCGGGTGTCCAGCGGCAGGCCGCGCACACCCATCGTCTCGGCCATCTCGTTCATCGCGATGGCGGTCAGCTCGGCGTCGTCGCGCTGGAGCACGAGTTCCTCGCCGAGGCGGCCGACCGAGCACCGCACGATGACGACGTCGCGGCCGGCCTCGGCCAGGTGCGGCCACTTGACGCTGCTGAACGTCGCGGCCTTGACCGGCCTGCCCTCGACAGGCGGCACCAGGTAGCCGCTGCCCTCCGGGGCCTCGGGGAAGGCCGACCTGGGATAGGCGAGGGTGACGATCGCCATGCTGGCGTACTCGATCGCGGCCAGCTCAGCCGCCGCCTTCGGCACCTCGCGCCGCAGCAGGCGGGAGGCGGGCCGCGCGGGGACCGCGAGCACGACGGCGTCGGCGTCGATCACCTCCTCGTCCCTGGTGGGACCGGTGACCAGCCGCCAGCCGTCCTGCGTCCTGATCAGGTCGCGTACGGTGACGCCGGTGCGGATCTGCGCGCCCGACTCCTTCGCCACGGCGGGGGGCAGCGAGCCCAGGCCGTTCCGCAGCGTGGTGAACACCGGCCCGGCGTCCGCGGGCGCCTCGGCGGCGATGCTCCTCGCCGCCTGCAGCAGCGACCGCTCGGTGCGGGCGACGGCCGCGATCCGCGGCATGGTCGCGTCCAGCGACAGCATGTCGGCCCGGCCCGCGTAGACGCCGCCGAGCAGCGGCTCGACCAGCCGGTCGACGACCTCGCTCCCCATGCGCGCCCGGATGTAGGCCGCCACGGAGACGTCGCCGGTCACGAGCGTGGGCGGCAGGAACTGGTCGAGGGGCACCCGGGCGAGCCCGGCCGGTGACAGGACGCCCGAGCGCGCGAGGGCGACCACGTCCGAGGGGACGCCCATCACCTGCTGCCTGGGCAGCGGGCGCAGCGACCCGCGCGACAGGACCGCGGCCCTGGTCGTGCCCGGGTCGACCAGGTCGTCGCCGAGACCGGCCAGCCGGGCCAGCTCCTTGCCCTCGGGCCGCCGCGCCAGCATCGACTCGGCGCCGGCGTCGACCTCCACCCCCGCCACCTGGGAGGCGTACAGTTTGCCGCCGACCCTGGGCGCCGCCTCGAGCACCGTGATCCGCAGGCCGGCGTCGGCCCGGTTGAGGTGCAGCGCCGCGGCCAGACCCGCGATGCCCCCGCCGACGACGACTACATGACCACCCGCGATCCCGTCCATGGGGAAAAGCTACCGGCCCGTACGGGCGGGTTCCGCACCGGCGCGGCGTGTCCCGCCCGGGAAAGCGGGGAACCCCGCCGCCAGAAGCGCACAGGCAGTCACCTACTGTCACATTGCTCGACAAAGCGGTCCGGTAAGCAAGATTCTCAGAAACTTTTCACCTGTCGGGCAAAAAGTAAGGGATCACTGTAATAAAGTTGACGGTGTCGGAGCAGAAGTAGAGTCACTTCTGGTACGCACCCAAGTCCCCGACCCGAAGAGCGGCATGAAGCGTATGACGGCTCGCCCCGAGAACCCGCACCAGGCGCGGCTCCTGCGCCTCCTGCGTCAGGACGGCGCGCGCTCACGCGCCGAGCTGGGCGAGGTGGCCCGTCTGTCACCGTCGAAACTCGCGCTGGAGCTCGACCGGCTGACCAAGCTTGGTCTCATAGAGACCGGCGGTCTCGCGGCCTCGCGCGGCGGCCGGCGGTCGGGCATCGTGCGGATCGCCTCACACCTGCGTTTCGTCGGCATCGACGTCGGCGCCACGTCCATCGACGTCGGGGTGACGAACGGCCAGCTTGAGGTGCTCGGCCACCTGTCGAGGCCGGCCGACGTGCGGGACGGCCCCGAGGCGGTGCTTGAGCAGGCCCTCGACCTCGTCGGCAAGCTGCTCACCGGCGAGACGACCGAGATCCACGGCGTCGGGGTCGGGGTGCCTGGCCCGGTGAGCTTCCTCGACAGGACGCCGGTCTCTCCCCCGATCATGCCCGGCTGGGACCGCTTCCCGGTGCGCGAGACGCTGAGCCGGGAGTTCGGCTGCCCCGTGCTCGTGGACAACGACGTCAACATCATGGCGCTCGGCGAACTGCACGCAGGGCTCGCCAGGTCCGTCGGCGACTTCCTCCTCGTGAAGATCGGCACCGGCATCGGCTGCGGCATCGTGGTCGACGGCGAGATCTACCGGGGGGTGACCGGCAGCGCCGGCGACATCGGCCACATCCGGGTGTCGGACGAAGGCCCCGTGTGCACGTGCGGCAACACCGGCTGCCTCGAGGCCTACTTCGGCGGCGCGGCGCTGGCCCGTGACGCCATGGCCGCGGCGGAGTCCGGCGAGTCCCCCTTCCTCGCGGAACGGCTCACGCACGAGGGCACGCTGACGGCCGAGGACGTCGCGGCCGCCGCCGCCTCGGGCGACGCCACCGCCGTACGGATGGTCCGCGAGGGCGGCAGGCACGTCGGCCTGGTGCTCGCGTCGCTCGTGAGCTTCTTCAACCCCGGCCTGGTGATCATAGGAGGCGGGGTCGCCGGCCTTGGCCACACGCTGCTCGCGGAGATCCGCAGCGTCGTCTACCAGCGCTCGCTGCCGCTGGCGACCGGCAACCTGCCCATCGTCTTGTCCGAGCTCGGCGAGACGGCCGGGATCGTCGGGGCCACCCGCCTGATCAGCGACCACGTCTTCTCCGTCGAGTGAGCCGCGCGGCCCGCCAACGCGGGCCGGCCGCCGCCCCCACGGGACGGCGGCCGGCCTGAGCAACGCCTTCAGCGCTTCAGCAACTGCGTGAGCAGGCCCTTCACCTCGGTCGCCGCGTAGGCGTCCTTGTCGAACGGGCCCAGCAGCACCGGCCCGTCCGCCGTGGAGTCGGGCAGGCGGCCGTGGCTGCCGCGCACCGGGGCGGGGTCGAGCGGCACCACGGACATGCTGTAGCGGAAGCCCAGCTTCTTGCGGGCGAGCGCGGTGCCGGCCCGCAGCTTCACGAGCGGGTCTTCGGGATCCATGAACAGCTCAGCCGGGTCGTAGCCGGGCTTGCGGTGGATCTCCACGAGCTTCGCGAAGTCGGGCGCCCGGTCGCCGGACAGCCAGTAGTAGTACGTGAACCAGGCGTCCGGCTCCGCCACGGCGACCAGGTCGCCGGCCCGCTCGTGGTCGAGGCCGTACCTCGCCTTGCCCTCCTGGCCCAGGACCTCGTCCACGCCCGGCAGTTCCGCCACGACGTCGCGTACGCGCGGCAGGTCGGCCGAGTCGTTGACGTAGACATGGGCGACCTGGTGGTCGGCGACCGCGAAGGCCCGCGAGGCCCAGGGGTCGAGATACTCCATGCCGTCCTGGGTGTAGACCTCGAGCAGCCCGGCCCTGCGCAGCGCCCGGTTGATGTCGACCGGGCGGGACGCGTTGGTGATGCCGTACTCCGACAGCACGACCACCGTGGCGTCCTCACGCAGCAGCGGCGCGAGCGCGGCGTCGACCTCCCGGGCCGCCGCGACGGCCTGCGGCGCGTCCGGCCCGAAGCGCTGCAGGTCGTAGTCGAGGTGCGGGATGTAGACCATGAGCAGGTCGGGCCGCTCCTTGGCGAGGATCCGCCGGGCCGCCGCGATGATCCACTTGGACGAGGTGATGCCCGCGTTCGGCCCCCAGTAGGTGAACAGCGGGAACTCGCCCAGCTCGGCCACCAGGTCGTCGCGCAGGGACGGCGGCCTGGTGTAGCAGTCGGGCTCCTTGCGCCCGTCGGCGTAGTAGATCGGGCGCGGGGTGACGATGAAGTCGCTGGTGCCGCCCATGGCGTACCACCAGCAGACGTTGGCCGTGCGGGTCCCCGGCACCGCGTCCCACAGCTGCTCGCCCTGGATGAGCCGGTTGTGCTGCCGCCACAGGAAGACCTCGCCCAGGTCCCTGAAGTACCAGCCGTTGCCCACGATGCCGTGGTCGCGCGGCATCGAGCCGGTCAGCAGCGTGGCCTGCATAGAGCACGTCACGGCGGGCAGTACGGGTTTCAGGGACGCGGCGGTCCCCACCTTGGCCACGTTCGGCATGTGCGCCAGCAGGCGCGGGGTCAGGCCGACGACGTTCACGACGACGACGGGCGCCATCAGATCTCCTTAAGTCCGAGGGCGGCGAGCCGCCGCCGGGTCCAGTCCAGCTCGGCCGCGACGCCCTCGGCGACGTCGACCTCGCCGGGCAGCACGCTCCAGGTGTAGGTCTCCACCTCGAGGTGCCGCGTGAGGGGCGCGGTCCGCCCGTCCGGGGTCAGGATCCGTCCCAGCAGGTCCTCCAGGTACGGAGCCGTCGTGGTGAGCGGCGGCGGCGCCGGGGCGTGCAGCGGCATGTGGAAGTGCGTGCGCCACGGCAGGTCCGCCGGGAGTCCCCCGGCCAGCGCCTCGGGCAGGTCGTCCGCGTACCCGGCCGCGCAGCGGGTCTGGTGGAGGTACCGCTCCTCCTCGTACGCCGCCAGAGCGGCCTGGGCGCCCGGCGGCGCCTCGACGGCGGCCGACACCTGGAGCTTCACGATCGGCAGCCCAAGCGCGGCGGCGTCGGCGGGCTCCTCGAGGCCTACTGCCAGGTGGCAGGCGTCCAGGCAGACGCCGAGATACTCAGGGTCGGCCCGGCCGAGCAGCGCGACGGCCTGCGGGGTGGTCTCCACGACGCAGCCCGGTTCCGGCTCGAAGCCGACGCGGATCGTCTTCCCCGTGCGCTCCGCCAGCGCCCGCAGGCCGCGGGCGAGCGCGTCGAGGTTGGCGTCGACGGCCGCGGCCTTGTCCGGCGTCCACTCCGTGCGCCAGGCGAGGGGCAGCGTCGAGATCGAGCCCTCCTGAACGTCGTCGGGCAGCAGCGCGGTGAGGATCTCGGCCAGGTCGAGGGTGTAGGCGAGCCGTTCGGTCCCGGCCCAGTCGGGCCGGTACACCCGGAGCTTGACGACCTGGTCGTGGAAGCCCTGGTAGGGGAATCCGTTGAGGGTGACGACCTCCAGCCCCAGCTCGTCCAGCCGGGCGCGCAGCCGGGCCAGCTCGGCGGGGTCGGCCCGCAGCGCCCGCGCGGCGCGCGACGACAGCCACAGCCCGAGGCCGAGGACCGGCGCGCCGGTCAGCTCCCGCACCCGGGCCGCGACCCCGGACAGCTGCCCGTGGATGCCTTCGAGGTCCTCGGCCGGATGGACGTTGGTGCAGTAGGCCAGGTGGACCACGGCACCGGAGGGATGCAGCAGGCGCATGGTCAGCGCGTCCCGCGCAGGATCGTGTTGCCCTCGAAGTCGCCGCCGGACTCGACGTCGTCCAGGCGCAGCCGCCCGCTCTGGCCGTAGAAGGCGACCGGGTTGCGCCACAGCACCTGGTCGACGTCGTCGTCGGAGAACCCGGCCGCGAGCATGGCATCGCCGACCTGCCGGGTCTTGAGCACGTCGCTGCGTCCCCAGTCGGCGGCGGAGTTAACGATCATCCGCTCGGTGCCGTACTCCTTGAGTATCGCCACCATGCGGTCCGGGTCCATCTTGGTGTCCGGGTAGATCGAGAAGCCCGCCCAGCACCCGGCGTCGCGGACCATGCCGACGGTGAGCTCGTTGAGGTGGTCGACGAGCACCTTGCCCGGGTCCATGCCCTTGACCACGTCGAGCGTGCGGCGGGTCCCCGCGGCCTTGTCGCGGTGCGGCGTGTGCACCAGCACCGGCAGGCCGTGCTCCTCGGCGAGCGCGAGCTGGGCCTCGAAGACGCGGTCCTCCTCCGGCGTCACCGAGTCGTAACCCACCTCGCCGACCGCCACGACGGAGTCCTTCAGCAGGTAGCGGGGCAGCTCGTCCAGCACGCCCGCGCAGCGCGGGTCGTTGGCCTCCTTGGGGTTGAGCGCGAGCGTGCAGTGGTGGCGGATGCCGTACTGCGCGGCCCGGTACGGCTCCCAGCCCAGCAGCGCGTCGAAGTAGTCGAGGAAGCTGCCGACGTTCGTGCGCGGCTGGCCGAGCCAGAAGGCGGGCTCCACGACGGCGCGGACCCCGGCGGCGTACATGCGCTCGTAGTCGTCCGTCGTGCGGGACGTCATGTGGACGTGGGGGTCGAAGATCCTCATCCGGAATCAGAGCCTCTCGAGAACGTCGGGGGGTACGGGCCGTCCGGCCGCGCGGCGCTCGGCGGCGAAGTCGGCGAGCATGCGCCGCAGTTCGTCGTCGATACGCCGGTCGAGGCCCTCGACGGACGCCAGCGGAACGGACATGAAGACACACTTGAGCACGCCCTGGCGGAAGGCGTGGTCGTCCAGCCAGGTCGAGCCGTACGCGCCGAGCGCGGCGGCGACCAGCCGGGTGTCGTTGGTGCGCAGGGCGTCGTGGACGAGCGGGAGAGCCTCAGGGCCGAGGTCGAGCCGCGCGAGCGCCTCGAGGATCTCCAGCCGCTCCCCGGCGTCGCCCTGCCAGTAGAGCTTCGTGATGGCCGCCACCGGGTCGGGCAGGGCCGTTGTGAGCGCTCTCAGCAGCTCCGCGCGCGCGCCGGGACCACCCTCGCGCACGGCCCGCGGGAACAGCGCGTAGACGGTCTCGGGGTCGCGCTCAACGTCGGCTACGGCCCGCGCCAGCCAGGTCATGTGCCCTCCTCAGGAATTCGATCGACCTTCGCGCCACGTCGGGCGCCGCATGGCTGTGCCTGGCCAGTTCGACGGCGACCAGCCCGCCGAAGCCGTCGAGCGCGGCGAGCGCGGGCGGGAAGTCGATCTCGCCCTCGCCGAACTCGAGATGCTCGTGTACGCCCCGCCGCATGTCCTCGATCTGCACGTGCACGAGGTGCGGCAGCGCCCGCTCGACGCATTCGGGCACGTCGTACGGCTCAAGGCAGCGGCAGTGCCCGATGTCCAGAGTGAGGCCGAACCTCGGGTGCCCGCCGAGCAGGCCGCGCAGCCGTTCGTATCCGGCCAGGTCGGCCACGAGCATCCCCGGCTCCGGCTCGAACCCGAGCGTGACGCCCACCTCGTCCGCCTCGGCGAGCAGGCGCTCGCAGTGGCGGACGAGCCGGTCCCACGCCTCGGCCTCCGGCACCTCCGGCGGCCGGATGCCGCTCCACAGGTGCACCACGGGGGCGCCGAGGTCGGCCGCGATCCGCATGGCCTCGCCCACGAAGCGCACGCGGGCCTCGGCCTCGTCGTGCAGCAGCGTGGGGAAGTGCTTGCGCCGGGGGTCGAGCGTGTACCTGCCGCCCGTCTCGACGACGAGGGCCA
Organism: Microbispora sp. H11081; assembly: GCF_012999535.1. Lineage (GTDB taxonomy): Bacteria > Actinomycetota > Actinomycetes > Streptosporangiales > Streptosporangiaceae > Microbispora. Next base: position 226,664 of record NZ_JABBWV010000006.1, on the reverse strand, counting down.
GGCCGAGCCGCCGCGCCAGCGCCGCGATCCGCCCGACCTCCGCGGGAGAGGCCCCCGGCATGAGATGCCCGTGGTCGAGGGTGACCGCCGCGCCCGTGTAGCCGAGGTCGGCGAGCACCTCCAGCGTCTGGTCGAGCGGATGGTCGCGGAAGCCGTTGGTGCAGTAGGCCCAGTTCATGAGCACGCTCACGACGTGGCCACCTTCGCCGACAGCCAGCGGCCGGCCGGCAGCGCGGCCAGCAGCGCCGCCGCCTGGGCGAACCTGCCCCGTCCGGCCACCCCCGCCGCCTGCAGCGGGATCAGGCCGAGGATGCTCATCCGCACCGCCTGCCGCACCTGCTCGGGGTCGGGGTCGGCGCGCAGCGCCAGCTGGGCCCGGCCCGCCGTGGCGAGGTAACCGGCGATCATGGCGGCCGCGCCGAGCCGCCCGCCCGTGTCGCCGTGCCGGCAGGCGACGGCGGCCAGCGCCGCGGACGCGCCGGTCGCGGTCAGCGACTGGGCGATGGTCGCGGGGGTGGCGCCGTCCACCTCGGCCCGGCCGAGCAGGGTGATGCCGTAGGTGTGGGCGCCGACGGCCAGCGCCATGGGGGCGGCCGCCCGCGTCCCCGGTCCCGCCCCGAGCAGCACGTCGAGCGCGCGGCAGGCCGCCATCGCGGCCGGGCCCGCCGCGGTGTGCTTCAGACGCAGGTCGTAGGCCCACGCCGCGCCGGCGAGCAGGCCGGCGATCGCGAACCCGCGCCGTCCGCCGGAGATCGCGGCGGTGGCCACCCCCGCGCCGGTCAGGGCGACGGCGAGGCCGAGCGCCCCCTCCGGGCTGATCCGGCCGGAGGGGATGGGCCGTTCCGGGCGCTCCTTCGCGTCGAGCTTCCGGTCCGACCAGTCGTTCAGCGCCATCCCGGCCCAGTAGAGCAGCACGGACGCGGCGGCGAGGCCGGGCCGGGCCGGCCTCGCCGCCGCCGCCGCGCCCGCGAGCGTGTCACCCGGGACGGACAGCGCGGCGGGCGCGCGGACCAGCTCCAGCCAGGCCCTCACGGCCGTTCACCCGTCAGTGACCGTGCGAAGTCCACCAGCCGGGCGTACTGCGTGGGCAGGTCGTGGCCCGCCCCGCCCAGCGGGTCCTTGAAGAAGTAGCCGAGCTCGGGAAGCACGCCGCCGTGGCCCGCCTCGTGGGCCCGCGCGACGAGGCGGGCGAGGTCGAGGATGAGCGGGGCGGCCAGCGTCGAGTCGCAGCCCTGCCAGGTGAACTGCATGGTCATGCGGACGCCGAGGAAGCCCTCGAACGTGATGTGGTCCCAGGCGGTCTTCCACTCGCCGAGGTCGGCGACGTAGTCGATGTGCGTCAGGCCTTCGACGTCCTCGCCGACGATCGCGGGGACGGCACGCGCCTTGCTCGCCGACTTGCTCGCCCGCGCGGCCGGGTCGGCCAGCGTGGCGCCGTCGCCGCCGCCGAGCAGGTTGAGCCCCGACCACGAGCGCACGCGCAGCGCCCGCCCGGCGAACATCGGCGCGAGCGCGCTCTTGACCAGCGTCTCGCCGGTCTTGCCGTCACGCCCCGCGTACGGTACGCCGTTGCGCCGCGCCAGCTCGTCCAGGGCGGGCGGCGTCGGGCCCGCGGAAGGAGTGAAGGCCACGTAGCCGCAGCCGGCGGTGAAGGCCGCGTAGGCGTACAGGGAGCTGGCGGGCAGCGGGTCCTGCCCGGAGGCGAGCGCCTCCTCCAGCTCGGCGAGCCTCACGTACGGCACCTCGGCGGGGGGCTCGGTCGACGACAGGTCCACCACGACGACATGGGACAGGCCGCGCCGCTCCCTGAAGTCCGCGATGTCGCCCGCCAGCCGCCGCGCGGCGTCGGCCTGGCTCTCCTCGCCGGGCAGGTAGCCGTGCCTGATCTCCGCCTCCGCGGCGTCGAGATCCGCGGCGAGCAGGGTCGTCAGGAAGGGAGGGACCACACCCGCCTGGGCGAGCATCTCGGCCCTCTTGCGCAGCGGGGTTCCCACTACGTCGTGACCGCCGAACACGAGGTCGCCCAGGGGCGCGAAGCCCGAGGGGAAACCGGTGGTCTCGATGACGCATCCGGTGGGCGGAGCCGCTCCCGCCCGAACCGCCGCCGCCCCGACCACCGCCGTGGTCGCGACGGACCCCCGGGCGCCGACCAGCCAGACACCGATGGGCACTGTAACTCTCCCGTCAACTCGGGTATGAAGGATGACCCCGGAACATTCGGATACTAAGAGGCATCTTTCGTCGCTGACAAGAAAAAGTTTCTAACAGGCTACGGAAAGTTCAATCGCGCCGCTCCTGGAGCGTCAGCCCCGGCACCGACCGCCCGGGCACCCAGGGAGCGCCGCCGCGCGCCACCGCGCCCACGCTGCCTTTCCCTCTCCCTCACAGCCACTTTGTCCTGCGTGATAACAAAGTTAAAACGATCACGACCGAACTTCTTTCCAATGCGACAAAAGTGTCGTAGCTTGCTGGACAAGTGCACCAGCGGCCCAGCCGCGTCATCGGGGGATCACGTTCTTCAGGCAGATGGAGTTGGCAGACGATGAGTGTGTACGAAGAAGAGATGGAATCAGCGGGCAAGCTGGGGCGCCGGCTGGGGCTCAGCCGCCGGCAGCTGCTCGCCGCCACGACCGGCATGGCGGCGGCCGCCGCCATCACGGCCGCCGGCCCGATGAAGTCGGCCGCGCAGGCGGCGCCCTCGGGGCCGGGCCCGAACGGCCTCCTCATCCCGCCGCCGCGGCGCGGCATCATCCTTTACACGGTGCGCGACGCCATCTCCCGTGACCCCCTGTCCAGCAACCTCCCCTCCGGCTTCCGCGCCGTGTTCGAGGAGCTCGCCAGGATCGGCTACGCGCAGATCGAGTTCGCCGGCTACAGCCAGCACCCCAACGCCGAGGGCGGCGCCAGCCTGGAGAACGTCGAGGGCGCCAGGCTGCTGCGCAGCTGGCTGGACGACAACGGCCTGGTCGCCCAGGGCAACCACGGCTTCATCCCCAGCTCCTGGCCGCTGACCCAGGCCGACCTGGACCGCTTCAAGCTCCACCTGGAGATCGCCAACATCCTCGGCATGGGTCACGTGGGCACCGGCAGCGACCCGACCGGCACCGCGTACAAGGCCGACTGGGACCGGGCCGCGGAGAAGTGGAACGCGCTGGGCGAGCTCGCCACCGCCGCGGGCCTCAAGCTGTACACGCACAACCACGACGTGGCCTACAGCTTCCTGCTCGACAGCGGCCCGCTCGACGCCCAGGGCCGGCCCACCCGCTCCTCCGGCATCCGCCGCCTGGAGTACTTCCTCCAGATCACCGATCCCAAGCACGTGTGGCTCGAGATGGACATCTACTGGGCCCACGTCGCGCAGTACAAGCACAAGACCTTCACCGCGCCCGACGGGTCCACCCAGACGCAGATCTTCGACCCGCTCGCCGTCGTGCGCGCGCAGACCAAGCGGTTCCCGCTGTTCCACGCCAAGGACGGCAAGATCAACACCGGCACGGCCAACGGCTACGACATGGTTCCGTTCGGCACCGGCGACATCGACTACGCCAAGTTCTTCCGCGGCATGGGCGCCAAGGGCTACCACCACCCGATGTACGAGCAGGACACCGCGCCCGGCGGCAACGCCAACCCCGCGCAGTCGCTGCAGTACGCGGCGCTGAGCTACGACAACATGTCCGCTCTGCGCGGCTGACGACTTCGACGAGTAGGGCGGACCGCCACGCGTTTGACCCGTTCCAGCGGCACGCGGCGGTCCACCTTTCCCCCTGCCACCCCCTGACAGAAGAGGCGCAGCAGAGTTGAATCGTACTACTCGCACATTCATCGGCGGGCTCGCCGTCGCCCTGGCACTGCCGTTCACGGCGGCGCTCACCGCCGCACCCGCGCAGGCGCACGAAGACGCGCTGCACTGGGAGAACTACGAGAAGGTCACGCTCACCAAGGACGTCGGCGAGCCGATCGACATGGCGATCCTGCCGGACGGCCGTGTCCTGCACACCGCCCGCAACGGCGACATCCGGATGACCGACCCGGCCTCCGGCGTGACCAAGATCATTAACAAGCTCGACGTCTACAACAACTCGGAAGACGGCCTGCAGACGATCGGCGTCGACCCCGGCTTCGCGAGCAACAAGTGGGTCTACGTCTACTACGCGCCCAAGACGATGACCGCGCCGTATCCGGCGACCACTCCGACGGGCTCGGCGCCCAACTCCCTGCCGGCCGGCGCGGACGAGTCCTACTGGGACCAGTGGAAGGGCTACAACCAGCTCTCCCGGTTCAAGTGGGACGGCGACAAGCTCGACCTGTCCACCGAGCAGGTCATCATCAAGGTCGAGACCAACCGCGGCCAGTGCTGCCACGTCGCCGGCGACTTCGACTGGGACGACGAGGGCAACCTCTACCTGGCCACCGGTGACAACACCCCGGCCAGCACGCCCGGCGCCAGCGGCATGGCTCCCAACAACGACGCGCCCGGGATGAACCCCGGCTTCGACGCGCGGCGCGGCGCGGGCAACTCCAACGACCTGCGCGGCAAGATCCTGCGGATCAAGGTGCAGGAGGACGGCTCCTACACGATCCCCGAGGGCAACTTGTTCCCGGAGGGCACGGCCAAGACCCGGCCGGAGATCTTCGTCATGGGCGCGCGGAACCCGTTCCGCATCGACGTCGACTCGGCGACCGGGACGGTGTCGTGGGGCGACTACGGCCCGGACGCCGGCGCCGCCAACCCCGACCGCGGCCCCATGGGCTACGTCGAGTGGAACGTCACCCCGATCACCAAGCCGATCAACGCCGGCTGGCCGTACTGCCACGGCGGCAACTTCAACTACAACAACTGGGACTACGCGACCTCGAAGCCGCGTGAGTGGTTCGACTGCGACGCGGGCCCGGCGAACACCTCCCGGTGGAACACCGGCCTGGCCCAACTGCCGCCCGCGGTTCCCGCCGACCTGTACTACGGCGACCGCGCGGCCGACCAGCCCGCGGAGTGGGCCGGGCTGACCGAGTGGGATGCGCAGGGCGGCCAGGGCCCGATGGGTGGTCCGGTCTACCACTACGACGCCGACAACCCCTCGCCCATCAAGTTCCCCGCGTACTGGGACAAGAAGTTCTTCTTCGCGGAGTTCTCCCAGGACTACCTGGCGGCGTTCACGGTGACGGGCTCCGACGGGCCGGTGACCAAGCTCGAGCACTTCCTGCCGAACGCCGAGCTGACCAAGATGGCGATGCCCATCACGGACAACCCGATCGACATCGAGTTCGGCCCCGACGGCGCGCTGTACGTGCTCGACTACGGCGACGGCTTCTTCCGCGCCAACCCCGACTCGGGCCTCTACCGCATCGACTACTCGCCCGGCAACAAGGCCCCGCAGGCGAAGATCACCGTGGACAAGACGTCGGGCAGCAACGCGCCGCTCACCGTCGAGTTCAGCGGCGCCAAGTCCACCGACGCCGAGCCCGGCGCCCTGACCTACCAGTGGGACTTCGACGGCAACGGCTCCTTCGACGCCACGGGCGTGACGGCGACCCACACCTACACCGAGCGCGGGCAGTACACCGCCCGGCTCCGCGTCACCGACGCGGGCGGCAGGTACGGTCTCGCCACCATCGAGATCACCGTCGGCAACACCGCCCCCGTGGTCAGCATCGAGACTCCCGGTGACGGCAGTTTCATCGACTGGGGCAACGCGGTTCCGCTGACGGTCAAGGTGACCGACGCGGAGGACGGCGACAACCCGACCTGCAGCCGGGTGCAGTGGACCTTCGGACTCGGCCACGACACGCACGCCCACCCGATCACCACCGGCACGGGCTGCACCGTCACCTGGGCGACCCCGGCCGACGCTCCCGAGCACGGCGTGACCGAGAACATCTTCGGCGTCGTCGTGGTCAGCTACCGCGACAACGGCGCCAGCGGCATCCCCGGCGCCTCCAGCGACGCGAGCTTGATCCTCAACCCCAAGCTCATGCAGGCCGAGCACGGGGACGACAGCGAGGGCGTCACCAAGACCCAGGACGAGACCGCCTCTGGGCTCAGCAAGATCACCTCGTTCGACGCGGGCGACTACATCGCCTACGACCCGGTCAACTTCGCCGGCATCACCGCGGTGAAGACCCAGGCCAGCGGCGCGGGCACCCTGTCGCTGCGCTGGAACTCGGCGACCGCGACCCCGTTCGCGACCGTCGCGATCCCGGCCGGCTCGGGCTGGCAGACGGTGACCACCCCCCTGTCGAACGCCCCCACCGGCACCGGCAAGCTCTACGTCACCTCCACGGGCGGCGTGGACGTGGACGCGTTCACGTTCGTGGGCGACGGCGTCGCCGACAAGACCCCGCCGACCGTGACCGCCACCCTCAACCCGGCCCAGCCGACCGGTGAGAACGGCTGGTACCAGGGCAACGTGTCGATGACGGTCACCGCGACCGACAACGGCACGGTGGCGAGCCGGCAGTACTCGGTCAACGGCGGCACCACCTGGGCGAACGCCAACAACGCGGTGACGCTGAGCACCGAGGGCACCACCGAGGTGCGCTACCGCGCGACCGACAGCGCCGGCAACGTCTCGCAGATCGGCACCATCACGGTGAAGATCGACAAGGCCGCGCCCGCGCTGACCGTGAGCGGTGTCGAGCCCGGCGACTACGGCAACTCGGCCTCGATCACGCCGGTGTTCTCCGCCACGGACGCCACGTCCGGGGTGGCGAGCGTGACCGCCGCGATCGGCGACCTGCAGGTCACCTCGGGTGAGCCGCTCCCGCTCTGGAAGCTGCCGCTCGGCGAGAACGAGCTGGTCGTGACCGCCAAGGACAACGCGGGCCACGTCACGGAGAAGAAGTCGGCCTTCACGGTCACGACCTCCTTCGACGACCTGGACGCCCTGCTCGAGGCCTTCCAGGCCGCCGGCACCGTGACGAGCAACACGGGCAACGTCCTGATCGCCCAGTTCGACCAGGCGGTCAAGGAGGCAGGCAAGGGCAAGAAGGACGACGCGATCAAGGCCCTGGAGCGGTTCGTCGGATTCGCCGGCGACACCAACCGGGTGACCGACCCGGCCGTCGCCGCCGCGCTCATCCGCGCCGCCGAGGGGATGATCGAGCAGCTGCGCGACTAGCAAGACGTCCCGTGGGTTCCGGCCCGGCCCGGCCGGAACCCACGGGATCCCATCCCGGCGAGGCGCCGGCGAACACGGCGGCATCGTGACGCCATCGTGATCGCCGGCGCCGAACTCCGCCCGCCGGGGATCCGATGTAGTGGGTATGAAGCGAATCCGGTACAGCGCGACGGCCCTGGCGGCCGTCGCTTTTCTGTTGACGGGTTGCGGCGGCTCGGCTGACCTGTCGAGCGGCGGGGCGGCCGACAGCGCCCCCGCACCCGCGGCACAGGCCGCGGAGCCCGCCACTGCCAGGGCTCAGGATCAGAGCGCGGAGCGGGGAAGCGACGCCGACGGCGGAAGCGGCGGGCAGCGGAAACTCAGGATCGACCCCACCGAGCGCGCGATCATCTACCAGGCCGAGGTCACCGTCGAGGCCAAGGACGTCACCGCGGCGGCCGACCGGGCGAAGGCGATCGTGACAGGCGCGGGCGGGTACGTCGCCGAGGAGCGCGGGGAGTACGCCTCCCGGGGCGACCTGTCGGTGCTCACCTTCAAGGTGCCCCCGGCCCGTTACGCCGACGTGCTGGCCCAACTCGGACGCGACCTCGGCAAACGCAGGTCGATGCGGCAGAACGCGCAGGACGTCACCGAGGAGGTCGCCGACGTCGCCAGCCGGGTGAAGTCGGCCGAGGCCACGCTCGGGCAGTTCCGCACGCTGCTGACCAAGGCGAACAAGATCGGCGAGATCCTGGAGATCGAGCGGGAGATCGCCAACCGCGAGGCCGAACTCGAGTCGCTGCAGGCCAGGCAGAAGGCGCTGGAGGCGCAGACCGGCATGGCCACCGTCACCCTCACCCTCGTGCTCCCGCCGGAGCGCTCGGCCACGAACACGGGGAAGGAGGACCCGTCCGGCTTCCTCGGCGGGCTGCGGACCGGATGGAACGCCCTCACCACGTCGACCGTGGTCGCGCTGACCGTGCTGGGCGCCCTGCTGCCCTGGCTCGTCGTGGCCGCGCTGGTGTGGCTGGCCGTACGGACAGTCGTGCGCCGGATGCGCCGCCGCACCGGTCCGCCGCCGGGTGCCGTGTCACCAGGAGCCGTGCCACCCGGTCCCGTACCACCGGGAGCCATGCCACCGGGAGCCATGCCACCGGGCCCCGTGCCGCAAGGACACGGGCCCGGCTCCCCCGTGGGCGCTCCGGTCCCCGTGGCGCCGCACGGGCCGGGAGGCGAGCCCACGGGACCGCCCGTGACGCGCTCACCGGACTCTGACGACGCCCCCTGACGGCACCGACGCGGCGATGCTTTCGGCCCGCGCCGAGGCGCGGGCCGGGAGCACGCGGAGGCGGGACCTCATCGGGCCGACGACTCGTGGACGAAGTCGGTGAGGCGGGCGAGCTGGTCGGGGTCGGTCGAGGGAAGCACGCCGTGGCCGAGGTTGAACACGTGTCCCTCGGCCACGCGGCCGCGTTCGAGCACGTCCCTGGCCCGCCGCTCGACGACCTCCCAGGGCGCCAGCAGGATCGCGGGGTCGAGGTTGCCCTGCAGTGCCTTGCCCGCGCCCACGCGGAGCGCCGCCTCGTCGAGCGGCACCCGCCAGTCGACGCCCACCACGTCGGCGCCGGCCTCGCCCATGATGCCGAGCAGCTCGCCGGTGCCGACGCCGAAGTGGATCCGCGGCACGCCGAGATCCGCGAGACCGGCGAAGATCCTGCTGGTGTGCGGCAGGACGTACGAGCGGTAGTCCTGCGGCGCGACCGCGCCCACCCACGAGTCGAAGAGCTGGACGGCCGAGGCGCCCGCCGCCACCTGGACGCGCAGGAAGGCGAGCGTGATCGCGCCGAGCCGCTCCATCAGCTCGTGCCACAGCTCGGGCTCGCCGTACATCATGGCCTTGGTGCGGTCGTGGTTCTTGGAGGGGCCGCCCTCGATCAGATACGACGCGAGCGTGAAGGGCCCTCCGGCGAAGCCGATCAGCGGGGTCCCGCCCAGCTCCCCCGTGAGCGCGCCGATCGCCTCGGTCACGTACGGGACGTCGTCCGGCTCCAGGGGGCGCAGGACCTCCATGCCGGACTTGTCGCGGATGGGGCTCCCGACGACGGGGCCGACGCCCGGCTTGATGTCGAGGTCGACGCCGATGGCCTTGAGCGGCACCACGATGTCGCTGAAGAAGATCGCCGCGTCCGTGCCGTACCTGCGGACCGGCTGCATGGTGATCTCGACCACGAGGTCGGGCGTGGCGCAGGCGGTCAGCATCTCGACGCCCGCGCGCACCCTGCGGTACTCGGGCAGCGACCGCCCGGCCTGGCGCATGTACCACACCGGCGTGTGCGGAACGGGCTGGCGCCGGCAGGCGCGGATGAAAGCGGAATCGGCGAGCTGGGGTTTCACGGCACCAGCCTGCCATGTCCCACAGCCGCCCGGCGCCCGGACCCACTACCTGGGGTTCCAGAACGACGCGAGAAAGGCCGCTGATCGCGTAAGGTGAATCCCATCCCCTCCCGTGAGTCATCTCACAGCTCGGCAATGTGTTCGCCAATCGGCCATCCGGCATCGATTCCAATACCACTTTCGAGACACGCCGAGTGCGATGCGGGGAAATGTCGCCGGGACGTGCCAACGTCGGATCAGTCCCGAGCGACCGCCACGACCGTGGATCCGACGAGAGGCCCCGGAGCGATGACTTCGATGTGGAGTTCCCCCGAACGCCGCACTGAGCACTGTGCCGGCAGTGACGCCGCGCGCCCCGCCCGCCCGAGTCGCGCGGCACGCGCGACGGGACCGCGCGACCGCCGGGATCGCACGATCGGACGCGCCCCGGCACGCACGTCCGGCCCCGTGACGGCTCGACTGGCGGCGACGGTGTGACGACCTGCGATGCCCCCCACAGCCACCCCCCTGCTTCGCGCTCTCCCGAATCCGACCTACTCTTCCGTCATGACCCTCGGTGAACCGCCGGCGCCTCCAGCCGCCTTCAGGCGTGCGCTGGAGACGCTGCGCCCTGCCGGGGTACGGCCGGAGATCGAGCTGGAGGACATTCCCGCACCCCAGCGGCTCGCGCCGTACTCCGGAGCGGTCGGGGCGTCCGTGTACCGTGAGGACGACGAACTCGCCGTCGGCCGTCTGATCATGCTGTTCGACCCCGAGGGCCAGCGCGGCTGGGAGGGACCGTTCCGCCTCGTCGCCTACGTACGCGCCGACATGGAGCCGGAGATGACCACCGACCCACTGCTGGGGCCGGTGGCATGGAGCTGGCTGACCGAGGCGCTCGACGCCCACGGCGCGCGGTACGCCGCGGTGGGCGGCACGGTCACCCGCGCCGTCTCCGAGGGGTTCGGCGGCAAGGCGGACGACCCCGTCACCACCGAGATCGAGCTACGCGCCTCGTGGTCCCCGCTCGACGAGGATTTGTCGCCGCACGCGGCCGCGTGGTGCGACCTCATGTGCCTGGCCGCGGGCATCCCCCCATTGCCGCCCGACGTCGCGACGCTGCATCCGCGTCCCGCCCGCCGAGATGATCCGAAAGTTCCGTAGCCCGTGACAGAACCCGTAGTCCAGCCATTGTTGGAGCCGCGTGAGGGCATCCCGCCGGTCATCGAGGACTCCGCCGCGCTCGCGGCAGCCGTGGACGCCTTCGCCCGCGGGACGGGACCGGTCGCCGTCGACGCCGAGCGCGCCTCCGGATACCGCTACAGCGGCCGCGCCTACCTGGTGCAGGTGCGCCGGGCCGGCGCGGGCACCGCGCTGATCGACCCCGTCGCCTGCCGAGACCTGTCCGCGCTGGACGAGGCCGTGAGCGACGCCGAGGTCGTCCTGCACGCCGCGAACCAGGACCTGCCGTGCCTGGCCGAAGTGGGCTTCCGCCCGCGGCGGCTGTTCGACACCGAGCTGGCCGGGCGGCTGCTCGGCTATGAGCGGGTGGGCCTCGGGACCATGGTCGAGCTCGTCCTCGGCCTCCGGCTGGAGAAGGGGCACTCCGCGGCCGACTGGTCGACCCGCCCGCTGCCGGAGGCCTGGCTGCGTTACGCGGCGCTCGACGTGGAGGTGCTGGTCGAGCTGCGCGACGTCCTGCACGCGGAGCTGACCGCCACCGGCAAGCTGGGCTGGGCGATGGAGGAGTTCGCGGCGATCCTGGCCGCCCCCGCGCTTCCCCCGCGCACCGACCCGTGGCGGCGCACCTCGGGCATCCACCGCGTGCGCACGCTGCGCGGGCTCGCGGTGGTGCGGGAGCTGTGGACGCTGCGCGACCAGGTCGCGCGGGAGGCCGACCTCGCGCCCGGACGGGTGCTGCCCGACTCGGCGATCGTCCAGGCCGCCCTCGACCAGCCGCGCACGACCAAGGCCCTCACCGAGATCACCCAGTTCGTCGGCCGCAGCGCCCGCCGCCACCTCAACGACTGGCTGGCGGCGGTGAACCGGGCCCGCACGATGCCGGAGGAGTCCCTGCCGCAGCCCGTGGGGCCGGGCGACGGCCCTCCCCCGGCCAACCGGTGGGCCGACAGGGACCCCGCCGCCGCCAAGCGCCTCGCCGCGGCGCGGGCCGTCGTGGCCGCGCTCGCCGACGAGCACCGCATGCCGACGGAGAACCTGCTCCAGCCCGACGCCGTACGCAGGCTGACCTGGGAGCCGCCGACGCCGATCAGCGAGGAGACGATCGGCGACCGGCTGCGCGAGCTGGGCGCGCGTGACTGGCAGCTCGGCCTGACCGTGCATCCGCTGACCAAGGCGCTCGAACGGCTGGAGATCAAGGGCGAGGTCTGACATGCGGAGATGCGGCCCGGACGTGGAGCCCCCCTTCGCCTACGTCCTTCACCACGTGCAGCTCGCCATCCCGCCCGGCGTGGAGGACGACTGCCGCGGCTTCTACGTGGGCCTGCTCGGCATGACCGAGATCGGCAAGCCCCCCGCGCTCGCCGCGCGCGGCGGCCTGTGGGTGCGGGCCGGTGCCCTGGAGATCCACCTCGGTGTGGAGGAGGACTTCCGCCCCGCGCGCAAGGCGCACCCGGGCATCCTGGTGACCGGCCTGGACGACCTCGCCGCGCGTCTGGAGACCGCCGGAGTCGAGGTCGCCTGGGATCCGCACTTCCCCGGCCATCGTCGCTTCTACGCCCACGACAACGTCGGCAACCGGCTCGAGTTCCTTTCCCCGGAGACCTGACCGGCGCGTACGACCGGCGATTGGAAATGAAGCATTTCGGCCTGGCTCGGTAAGTACAGGTGACCGCAGCCGCCAGGAAAGGCCGAGATGCATGACAACTACCCGCGAAGTCGTCGCGGCGGATGATGCGACTCTCATCGGGAGATCGCTGCACGAGCCGGAGGTCTTCGCCGTCCTGTTCGACCGGCACGCACCACTCCTCCACCGCTATGTGACCAGGCGGCTGGGGCCCGGCGAGGCGGAGGACGTCGTGGCCGACACCTTCCTGGCCGCCTTCCAGAGCCGGGACGGCTACGACCTGGGCCGCCCCGACGCCCGCCCGTGGCTGTACGGCATCGCCTCCAACATGATCGGGAAACGGCGGCGCGCCGAGGCCGGTCTCTACCGCGCGTACCTCCGCAGCGGCGTCCACCCGGGGGAGATACCGGGCGCGCAGGTGGAGGACGGAGTCAACACCCTGGCCGTCAACCGGCCGCTGGCGCGGGCCCTGCTGCGGCTCAAACGGGCCGACCGCGACGTGCTGCTGCTCGTCGCCTGGGCCGGGCTGAGCTACCAGGAGGTCGCCGAGGCGCTCGCCATCCCCCAGGGCACGGTCGCCTCGCGGCTCAACCGGGCCCGCAACCAGATTCGCCGGGATCTACCAGAAGGAGAACGGCAGTGAACGCGCTCACCAGCATGTGGCAGGCCGTACCCGCGGCCTCGCAGGACGACCTCGCCGGGGCCAGACGGCGGCTGCTGGAGGGGATGCACGCCCCGCGGCCCGTCCTCGCCACCTCCCGGCGGCGGGTCGTCACCGCTCCCCGGCTGCTGATCGCGGCCGGCGTCGCGGCGGCGGCCGTCACCGCGCCGCTGGTCGCCGGCGGCGGGACCCCGGCGTACGCCGTGACGGAGAACCCCGACGGCACGATCACGGTGGCTCTCAACGAGATGCGCGACCCGGAGGGCCTGCGGGCCGATCTGGCGGCGGCCGGTGTCACGGCCGACGTGTCGTTCCTGGCGCCGCACACGCGGTGCGCCGACTCCCGGTTCGAGGGCGTGGACCCTTCGTACGGGTCGCGGGGCCACTCGGAGGCGCGGTTGCGGAAGGGCGTGGAACGGTGGCGCTCGTTCGAGGCGGCCCAGGTGGTCGACGTCCGCGAGATCAGGATCCGGCCGGAGTTCATCCGGCCGGGCGAGACGCTCGTCCTGGAGTTCCGCGACAACCAGGACGCGCGGCGGCCCTGGCGGCTCGGCGCCTGGCTGGCCAGGACCGGCTCGCCCGTGAAGCCCTGCGCACCCGTCCCTGACGCCGGCTGAACCCGCCCGCGCCTTCCCCGGTACGGCCGGAGGCTCCCGGACGTACGCGACCGGCGGTGGCCGGCGTACGTCCGGGAGCCTCCTCTCGCTGCAGGGGCGTCGTGATCAGACCGCGTCGTCGTCGTTCACGACGAGCCGGGTGAAGCCGCCGCCGATCGTCGCGTTGACCGGCACCGAGGCGACCACCTGGTAGGACTGCGGCGCGGACGCCACCGCGGTGTCGCCGGCGATCGGCACCTGGAAGGCCGCCTGGACCGACCCCGCCGGGATGACGACCTCCTGCGCCGCCGAGGCGACCACCGGGGCGGCCCCGGTCGCGATCGTCTGGATCTGGACGGTCACCGGCGTGACGCTCTTCCTCGACAGCCGCACCGTCATCGTGGCCGTGCCCGGGCCGTCGCCCTCGTCCACGGTGACGCCCTCCACCGACACCTGCGGCAGCCTTTCGGTGCGGGCCTCACCCGCGGCCGCCGTGGTGAACGCGAGATCGGCGAGGTAGACCGCCCCCTGCTGGCCGGCGCCCGAGATCCGGATCTCGCTGATCTGCTGCGGCTTGACGCCGGTGAGCGAGCTCAGCGGGACGCGCACCGTGCGCAGCCAGGTCTTGGGCAGCGGCGAGGCCGTGCCGGGGAACGCCGTGAGCGCGTCGCTGATCTCGGACACCTTGACCGTCTGGGACGCGCCGTGCTTGTCGACGATCGTGACCGCGAGGTCCACGTCACCGGTCGCCGTCTCGTCCCTCGCGGCGCGGAAGGTGAGCGCGTCATAGCGGGAGACGTTCTGGTCCCGCTTGTCGAGCGGCACCGTCACCGTGCCCGTGGGGTCGTTCCAGGAGAACCGCAGCACCGGCGTCGAGGCGACGTTGCCCGCGTACGTCGCGGGCGTCCAGGACGGCGCCTGCGCGGTGGTCAGCCTGGAGGCGCAGGACGGCAGGCCGCTCTGCGGCGAGCGGTCGAGCATCCCGGCGCAGACGACCGCGGTGGCCGAGCCGGAGACCCGCGTGGACGGCGCGAGCGAGGTGAAGGAGGCCACGTCGAGGCGCTTGCCGGTGGGTGCCTGGGCGACGGCGTGCACGACGGCCCGCCCGGCGGAGGCGGGGATGGCGCCGCTGCCGTCGAACAGCGGCATCAGGCCCCGCTCACCGCCCTGCACCAGGCGGAAGAAGCCCGCGATGTACGCGGTGCCGACGGCGTACTGCTCGGCGGCGGTCAGCCGCGACGGCGCGGTGCCGCCGCAGACCGGGTCGTTGCGGTTCGACCAGTCGTCGGACGCGGGCGCGTGCGCCACGCCCGGGGTCCACTCGGTGTTGAAGAAGTTGTGGTCGGCGCCCATGACCATGAGCGAGGAGCGGAAGGCCGGGTCGTCGTCCACGGCGTACCGGGAGTCGTCGTAGAAGTGCTGGCCCTGCTGGTTGGAGACGTCCCCGTCGCAGTAGGGCAGGATGACGGCCATCGGCGTGCCGGGCAGGGTCGCCCGCGCGAAGTCCGTCGGCGCGAGCGGGAGCACCGCCCTGATCCCGTACGGCCTGGGCCGGCCCGCGTTCATCAGCGCGGCCTTGACGACGCCCTCGCCTCCGCGCGAGTGGCCCATCAGGCCGACGTCGGCCATGTCGAGGCGGCCCTTGAACAGGCTCACCAGCTTCGCGTCGCCCACTCCCCTGTCGGCGTCGGCGAGGAGGTCGAGGTGACGCATCACGACCTCGCCCCGGGCGAGGGCGCCCCGGTCCTCGCTGTAGGGGTTGTCGGCGGCGTTGACGCCGTTGGCGCTGACCGACACGACGACGTAGCCGTTGCTCGCGAGCACGTCGGCGGGGCCGTCGTAGCCCGCGTAGCTGGCGATGGGCTGCTGCCCCGCCGGACAGGGCCACTGCGTGTTGGACGACGTCCAGGCCGTCGGGTTGTAGCAGGCCGAGTGGCGGCCGTGCAGGAAGACGACCAGCGGGCGCTTGCCGCGGGCACCTTCCGGCAGGTAGACCTTCGCCCGGATCTCGGCCTGACGGCCTCCGAGCCCCTCCAAGGTGATGGCGGTGTCGCCGAGGTCGTACTCGTCGTGGGTCACGGCGTACGGACCGGGCGTGGCGGGGTCGACGGGCCCGGAACCCGGCTTGACGGGAGGCTTGAGCGGCGGCTTGGCCGGCGGATCGGCGGGCGGCTTGGGGGGCGTCGGCGCGGCCTTGCCGAGGGCCGCGGCGACGGTCTCGGGCACCTCTCCGTTCCAGGCCACCTCGACGGACGCCGCCGTGGCGACGGAGGGGTCGGGGGTGACGAGGGTGAGAGTCATGCCGTCGGGAGACTCCTCGGCCGGGCCGAGCGACCGGCCGTCCGCCGCGAGCTCCGGGACGGCGGCGCGGACCGGCAGCGGCGTCTTGAGATGAAGGGTGACCCGGTGGCCGCCGCCCACGGGTTCCACGGTCCAGGTGCCGTCCGGGCCCGCCGAGGCGGCCGGGCCGGGCGGCTCCGCGTACGCGGGTCCCGCGAGGAGGGGGGTGGACAGGGTCGCGGCCGTCACGGCCGCGGCGAGCGCCTTGGTCAAGGCGCGCACAGGGGAGCGCATTGGTTCATCTCCGAGTGCAATGCCCCAAGAAATCCGCTTGCGAGAGCTAGAGGAGTGATTCCTGAGGTTTGAGGGGTTACATCCCGAATAAGATCGCGATCGGGGACATGCACTGATTCGCGCCAGTTTCTGATCAGTTAACGATCAATCACAGGCTCGGCGGAAGCACCGTTCGGGGCCGTCCGGAACTCGCGCCGGAGCCGCGCTCGCCGACGAGCACCGCATGCCGACGAGAACCTGCTCCAGCCCGACTCCGTACGCAGGCTGACCTGGGAGCCGCGGTGCCGATCACCGAGGAGACCGCAGCCGACCGGCTGCGCGAGCCGGGTGTGCGCAAGTGGCAGATGAGCCTGACCGTCCACCCGCTGACCAAGGCGCTCGAACGGCTGGAGATCAAAGGCGAGGTGTGAACTGCGGGGTCACGGCCCGGACGCCGAGTCCCTCGTCGGCGACCGCCCGGAGTTCCGCGTCACGCGACGTCGGGCCGTGTCATCAGCGGCGACCACAGGTGAACCGCCAGGCTGGGGCCGGTCAGGGGCACGATGTTCCACGTCGCCACCGCTGTCCCCGCGTCGGCGTCGACCACCAGCCGGACCCGGTGCGGGGTGGTGATGACGTAAAGCTCGGCGACGAACGTGCCGCCCTGCCAGGCGCCGGCCGCGACGACGGGGCGGCCGAGCGGTGAGCTCTCCCGCCATTCGCCGTGGCCGACCTCGACGTCGAGGAACGACCCGAACCGCAGGAGCCATCCGCCGTCCACGGGATCGACGATCACCGTGGTCCCGTCGGGCAGAGCCGAATCCCCGGCGGAGGCGCCGAGCCTCGCCTTGACGGCACGCTCCGGGACGGCCGAACCCGGCACCGGCGCCAATGACAGCCGCCGCAGCCGATCGGCGAGGATCTCGTCGTCCCCGGCGCTTTCCGCGCGGTCCATGCCGGGCATCAGGCACTCCCACATCGCGTCGAACACGGTCTGCGCCTGCCTGTGGGCGCCGGTCACGACGACCACGAGATCATGCGACGGGACGACCACGCACTGCTGGCCGAAGGAGCCGTCACCGTGGTATCCGTGCCGCGACATCCAGAACTGGTAACCGTAACCGCACAGGTAGTCGGCGTTCCCCGATCCGTCCTCGAACGGCAGGGTGTCGATGTGCCGCCTGGTGGCGAGTTCCACCCATTCGCGCGACACGAGCCGCCGGTCGCCCCAGAGCCCTCCGCGCAGCAGCAGTTCGCCGAAGGCGGCCACGGCCTCGGTCGTGAGGTGCAGTCCGTGGAATCCGAAGGCGGCACCGCTCGCCACCCGGTCCCATTCGGCGTGGTCGATGCCCATCGGCGTGAAGAGGCGCTCGTCGAGCAGTTCCGGGAGGCCGCGGCCCGTGACCCGCTCCACCATCCGGGCCAGGATGAAGGTGGTCGAATTGTCGTAGGTGTGCCGAGTGCCCTCGGCCTGGGCGAACGGTACGCGCAGGAAGCCCTTCACCAGGTCGCCCGGTTCCAGTCGCCAGGCCTCGGCGAGGCTGTCCGTACCGTGCCCGCACGTCATGGACAGCAGGTGGTGAACAGTGAGGCGGCGTCCCTGCTCCGAGAGGTCGGCCGGAACGTGGTCGGGCAACACGTCCACCACCCGGTCGTCCGGCGAGAGCAGCCCGTCGGCGATCGCGAGCCCCACCGCGACCGAGGTGAACGACTTGGTCAGCGAGTAGAGAAGGTGCGGGCGTTCGGCCGAGTACGGCGCCCACCAGCCTTCGGCGACGACGTGACCGTGGCGTACGACCATGAGGGAGTGACACTCGACGGATCGCGCTTCGAGCCGGTCGATCAGCGCGGCGATCGAACGGGACGAGATCCCCGAGGCGGCCGGTGTCGAGCGCGGCAGCAGGGGGCGCTGCGCAGCCATTCGGGCACCCTAACAACTCCGCCCGATCGTGTTGATCGATTTTTCGCCGGTGGACGATCATTCAAAGGCCCCACCGATCCAGAACCGGTTACCGACCAGTAGCATGGGATGCCGGAAGCTACCGACAAGTAGGAGCGAACCCCGTGCCTGCGTCCCGTGAAGTCGTCTTCGTCGACGGCGTTCGGACGCCTTTCGGCAAGTCGGGCCCCAAGGGCCTGTACGCCGAGACGCGTGCCGACGACCTGGTTGTCCGCGTCATCCGCGAGCTGATGCGGCGCAACCCCGGCCTCCCCCCGGAGCGGGTGGACGAGGTGGCCGTCGCGGCCACCACCCAGATCGGCGACCAGGGCCTGACCATCGGCAGGTCCGCGGCGGTGCTCGCCGGCCTGCCGAAGTCGGTCCCCGGCTACGCCATCGACCGCATGTGCGCCGGCGCGATGACCGCCGTGACGACGGTGGCGGGCGGCATCTCCTTCGGCGCGTACGACGTGGCCATCGCCGGCGGCGTCGAGCACATGGGCCGCCACCCCATGGGCGAAGGAGTCGACCCCAACCCCCGGTTCCTGTCCGAGCAGCTCGTCGACGGCTCGGCACTGGTCATGGGCATGACCGCGGAGAACCTGCACGACCGCTACCCGTCCATCACCAAGGACCGCGCCGACGCCTTCGCCGTGGCGTCCCAGGAGAAGGTCGCCAAGGCCTACGCCGACGGCAAGATCCAGCGCGACCTGGTGCCGATGGCCACCCGCAAGGCCGCCGAGGGCTGGGGACTGGCCACCGCGGACGAGGGGCCGCGCCCCGGCACGACGCTGGAGGGCCTGCGCACGCTCAAGACGCCGTTCCGCGCGCACGGCCGGGTCACCGCGGGCAACGCCTCCGGCATCAACGACGGCGCGACCGGCTGCATCGTGGCCGCCGAGGACGTCGCGCGGGAACTGGGCCTGACCCCGCGCATGCGGCTGGTGTCCTACGCGTTCGCCGGCGTCGACCCCGAGGTCATGGGCGTCGGCCCGATCCCCTCCACCGAGCGCGCGCTGCGCCTCGCCGGGCTGTCCATCGGCGACATCGGCCTGTTCGAGATCAACGAGGCGTTCGCCGTACAGGTGCTGGCCTTCCTCGAACACTTCGGCATCGCCGACGACGACCCCCGGGTGAACCCGTACGGCGGCGCGATCGCCTTCGGCCACCCGCTGGCCTCCTCCGGCGTGCGGCTGATGACGCAGCTGTCGCGCGAGTTCGCCGAGCAGCCGGACGTCCGGTACGGGATCACCACGATGTGCGTCGGCATGGGCATGGGCGGCACGGTCATCTGGGAGAACCTCGCATGAGCACGATCGAGACCAGCAGGGCCCTCCTGGAGGGCAAGAACGCCGACGAGGTCGTGACCAAGGCGCTCGTGCGCGACGTCGAACTGCCGTACGGCGCGGGCACGATGGCGCTGATCACGCTCGACAACGGCCTCGACCACACCAAGCCGAACACCTTCGGCCCGCGCGGCCTGCTCGCGCTGAACGACGTGCTCGACGCGGTCGCGGCCAGATCCGACCTGGCGGCCGTCGGCGTCGTCGGCAAGCCGTTCATCTTCGCCGTCGGGGCCGACCTCAACGGCGCCGCGGCGGTGTCCTCCCGCGAGGAGGCGCTGGCCATCGGGCGGCTCGGGCACCACGTGTTCCGCCGTCTGGGCGAGCTGGACGTGCCGTCGTTCGCGTTCGTCAACGGCGCGGCGATGGGCGGCGGGCTGGAGATCGCCCTGCACTGCACCTACCGCACCGTGTCGTCCGGCGTCCCGGCGATCGCGCTGCCCGAGTGCTTCCTCGGCCTGGTGCCCGGCTGGGGCGGCACCCAGCTTCTCCCCCGCCTGGTCGGCCCGGAGAAGGCGCTCAAGCTCGTCATCGAGAACCCGCTGTCGCAGAACCGCATGATCAAGGGCCGCGACGCGTACGCGCTCGGGGTCGCCGACGCGATGTTCGAGCCCGCCGACTTCCTGGAGGAGTCGCTGCGGTGGGCGGCCCAGGTGCTGCGCGGCGAGGTGACCGTCGAGCGGCCCGACCACGCCGCGGAGGACTGGACGCCGGTGATCGACCAGGCCAGGACCCTCGTCGACCTCAAGCTGCGGGGCGCCTCCCCCGCGCCCTACCGGGCGCTCGACCTCATGGCCCTGGCCCGTACGGCGTCGCGCGACGAGGGCTTCGCCGCGGAGGACGAGGCGCTGGCCGACCTGCTCATGGGCGACGAACTGCGGGCGGGGCTGTACGCCTTCGACCTGGTGCAGCGGCGGGCCAAGCGGCCGGCCGGCGCGCCGGACAGGTCGCTGGCCCGTCCGGTCACCAAGGTCGGCGTGGTGGGCGCGGGGCTGATGGCCTCGCAGCTCGCGCTGCTGTTCGCCCGCCGCCTGGAGGTCCCGGTCGTGCTGACCGACCTCGACCAGGCCCGGCTCGACAAGGGCGTCGGCTACGTCCACGCCGAGGTGGACAAGCTGCTGGGCAAGGGCCGGATCTCCGCCGACCAGGCCAACCGGCTGAAGGGGCTGGTGACCGGGTCGCTGACCAAGGACGCCTTCGCCGACGCCGACTTCGTGATCGAGGCGGTGTTCGAGGACCTCGGCGTGAAGCGGAAGGTGTTCGCCGAGGTCGAGGAGGTCGTCTCCGAGACCTGCGTGCTCGCCACCAACACCTCCTCGCTGTCGGTCACCGACATGGCGGCCGGGCTGCGGCACCCGGAGCGGGTGGTCGGGTTCCACTTCTTCAACCCGGTCGCGGTGCTGCCGCTGCTGGAGATCGTCCGCGGCGACGCCACCGACGACGCGACGCTGGCCACGGCCTTCGCGGTCGGCAAGTCGCTGAAGAAGTCGTGCGTGCTGGTCAAGGACGCCCCCGCGTTCGTCGTCAACCGGCTGCTGACCCGCTTCATGGGCGAGGTCACCGCGGCCGCCGACGAGGGCACCCCGCTGGAGGTGGCCGACCACGCGGTCGACTCGCTCGGCCTGCCGATGACGCCGTTCGCGCTGCTCCAGCTCGTCGGCCCCGCCGTCGCGCTGCACGTCGCCGAGACCATGCACGCGGCGTTCCCCGACCGCTTCGGCGTCTCGGAGAACCTCGCCAAGCTGGTCGCGGCGGGCAAGCCCGGCCTCTACGGCCCGGACTTCCAGATCGACCCGGAGGCGCGGGCGCTGTTCGAGGGCGGCTCGTCCCCCTCGACCGCCGACGAGGTGCGGCTGCGCGCGCTGCGGGCCCTCGCCCAGGAGATCAGGCTCATGCTCGACGAGGGCGTGGTCGCCGCGCCGCAGGACATCGACCTGTGCATGATCCTCGGCGCGGGCTGGCCGTTCCACACCGGCGGCATCACGCCGTACCTCGACAGGACGGGCATCTCCGAGGAGGTCACCGGCTCCCGCTTCCTGGAGCCGGGCGTCGCCTCCGTACCGGCCTGACACACGGGTGAGAACGGCCCGGGCCCTGCTACAGGGGCGGCCCGGGCCGACACCCGAATGCCGTCCGGCGGCCCTGCCGCGTGCGGACGGCTTTCCTGAGCCTTCCGCCACGGACCCGCGAACCACGAAGACCGCGGATCCACCAAAGCCCTTCATCCAGGGCCGCGCGGAACACCCGGTCCCGCACCACCGGACCTCACCCGGGCCGCCGCGCCACACCCGGCGCGGCGGCCCGGCGTCACGAGTGGCGGCGGCATTCCTGCTCTGCCAGGCCGGAAGATGTCGTCCCTTCTCTGTACGCTCTATAAGCGGGAAGGGAGCAGGCCATGACAGCGCAACCGCACGACTTCGTGTCCGGCGAGACGCCGTTGCCGGAGAAGAACCTGCGGGCCATACGCGCCGCGTTGATCATCTCTCAGGACCGCGAGGCGTTCGACGCAGGGCTGAAGGCGGTGCTCGACGAGGTCAGGGTCGACCTGGACCTGGGTGCGCTGAACGCCTTCATACACCGGTGGTGGATCTCCGCCTGCGACTCGGTGCGCGATCCCGAGGGCCGCCGGCGGATGCACGAGCGGGCCGAACAGGTCCTTGCCGGCGGACCCCGTTCCGAGGGGAAGCCGTGGCGCGAGATTCTCGCCGCTCGCGGGATCGATGTGTAGGTGTACAAGCTCGCCCTCGATCCCATAGCCGAAGAGCAGATCGCAGCTGTAGAGACCAGCAGGCGGACATGGTTCGTGTCCAGGAGCCATTCCTCGGTGAGGCGTTCGCCCGTGATGCGCTCAGCCAGGGCCAGGGCGGCGGCCTGGCGGGCAAGCGGCTCGTTCCCGGCCGTGGACGCGACGGGCACCGCATGCGCCGGGCGAGCCGCAAGCGCGGCGAGGACGGCCTTCTACTCGGCCCTCCAGAAGCTCCTGAGCCGGAAACACCGGGCCGCGAAGCGAGCCGCCGCGCCACACCCGGCGCGGCGGCCCTGGACGCCCAGGAGGGTTCAGGCCGCGTGGCGGTAGGCGGGGTAGGTGAGATAGCCCGCGTCGCCGCCCTGATACCAGGTGGACTCGTCGTCCGGCGCGATGGGGAGCCCCTGGCGCAGCCGCTCCACGAGGTCGGGGTTGGCGATGAACGCGCGGCCGAAGCTGATCAGGTCGGCGCCGAGCGCCAGCCAGTGATCGGCCGCCGCCTTGTCCGCCTTCCGGGGACCCATCGGGAGGACCGGGTTGACGACGAGCGTGCCGGGCCATGCCTTGCGGAGTTCGACGAGCACGTCCTCGTCCGTAGTGGCCTCAAGGTGAATGTAGGCCAGGTCCAGGGGGGCCAGCTCGGCGAGCAGCGCGCCGTACAGCTCGGGGACGTCGCTCTCCTCCGCGCCCCAGAAGGCCGCGCCCGGCGATAGCCGGATGCCCGTACGGTCGCCTCCCACCGCCTCGGCCGTCGCCGTCACGGCCTCCACGGCGAAGCGGATGCGGCCCGCGATCGACCCGCCGTAGGCGTCGGTGCGCAGGTTGGCGGTGCTCGACAGGAACTGGGAGATGAGATATCCGTTCGCGCCGTGCAGTTCCACGCCGTCGAAGCCGGCGTCGACGGCCCTGAGCGCGGCCCGCGCGTAGGACAGGGCGTGTTCGGGCACCTCGGCGGTCTCCAGCGCCCTCGGCACGGGCGGTGGCTTGGGTCCTGACGGGGTGAACACCTCACCGGGAGCGGGGACGGCCGACGGGCCCACCGGCCGCGTCCCCGTGGTGTCGGGGTGGGATACGCGGCCCCCGTGCATGAGCTGGGCGAAGACGCGACCGCCGTTGGCGTGGACCGCGTCGGTGACCGGCCGCCACGACGCGACCTGCTCGTCGGTGTGCAGCCCCGGAGTGCCCGGGTTGGACTGCCCCACGAGGCTCGGCTGCACTCCTTCCGTCACGATGAGCCCGGCGGTGGCGCGCTGGGCGTAGTAGGCCGCCATCGACGGTGTCGCCAGGCCGCCCGCTGCGGCGCGGACCCGGGTCATCGGGGCCATCACCACACGGTTGGGCAGGGTCAGCGCGCCGAGCCGGTAGCGGTCGAAGAGGGTCGTCATTTCTGGACGCCTTTCGGAGTTCTCTGCGATGGGCGTGCCCGCCGGCTGGACACGCGACTACGCTAAGACCTGACATTGACGTCAGATGCAAGCGTTTGAGGCGAGATTTTCCGGAAGGAGGCGCGATGCGGATTGGCGAGTTGGCGTCGCAGGCGGGGGTGAGCGTCCGCTCCCTGCGCTACTACGAGGAGCAGGGCCTGCTCACGAGCACGCGCAGCCCGAGCGGCCAGCGCCACTACACCGAGGACGAGGTCGAGCGGGTGCGGCTCATCCAGCGCCTGTACGGCGCGGGGTTGTCGAGCCGTACGATCGCCGAGGTCATGCCGTGCGTCGACACGCCGAGCGAGCGCAACTCCGACGAGGCGTTCGAGCGGCTGGTCCAGGAGCGTGACCGGATCAGCCGGCACATCGACGAGCTCGCCCAGGCCCGCACCGCCCTCGACCTGATCATCGCCACCAACCGCGCCCACCGCGCCCGCAGCGCCGATCATGCCCACCTGACGCGCGGCTGACCTCGGACAGCACGCCACGACCCTCCCGCGCACGCACGGGAGGGCCGCCGCGTAGACCGGGGTCAGCGCTTGAACAGGCGCGGCGCCAGGTCGATGAGGTTCTTCTGCCACACGTCCCAGCCGTGCGGCCCGGGGGTGACCCCGTCGAACTCATAGCGGATGCCGAGATCGTTCAGCGTGGTCAGCGACCCCATGAAGAACGGCTGCACGAAGTCGGTCTGGTCGCCGACGTACAGGCGCAGCATCTTCGTCCCGCTGTTGATCGCCGCCGCGTCGACCCCGGCGCCGTCGCCGAACCAGGCCGAGAACGCCGCGACGTAGGCGAACCGGCCCGGGTACGCCTTGAGCACCCCGAGCGTCTGCACGCCGCCCATCGAGAGACCGGCGAGCGCCTGCTGCGACGGGTCGCTTGAGATGTTGTAGCGGGCGCGGGCGGCCGGGACGATGTTCTCCAGCAGTTCCTTGTTGAAATCGGGCACGTTGCCGTTGCCCATCACGACGACCATCGGCACCAGATCCCCGTCGAGGAACTGGTGGTCGAGGATCTGCTTGGCTCGGCCCATCTCGACCCAGTCCGTGTAGCTCTGGCCGCTGCCGTGCTGGAGGTAGAGGACGGGATAGGGCTCGGCGCGCTCGGCGTCGTAGCCGGGCGGGGTCCACACCAGCGCGGTCCTGTCCTGGTTCGCCACCGTGCTCGGGTACGTCAGGCTCTCGACCTTCCCGCCCTGACCGGCAGGAACGTCGGACAGCAGGCGCGACCTCTCACCCGGGATGAAGAAGGAGCTCCAGTTGGGCTCGGAGGTCACCTTCGTGGGGTTCGAGGTGTCCTTGAACGCGACCCGGTCCACGATCCACTGGTAGTAGTAGAACCACGGGTCCAGCGGACCCACGGTCACCCGCCACCGGTCCCCCGCACGGGACATCGGAATGCGCAGCCAGCTTCCGCCGGGAGCGTCGTTCGCCCACACCGTGACGTGCTTGGCGTCCTTGAAGTCCGTCGTGGTCTCGAAGGTGACGAAACCGTCCCGCACGAACGGCGTCGGGGTGGTGCCTGCCGCCGGTGGCTTGAACTCGCCCTTCAGCGGCCCGTGCCCGGCGCTCGGACCATGCTCCGGCGTCGTGCGGAACAGCCGCGGCAGGAAATCGGCCAGGTTCTCCTGCCAGGCGGTCCAGTTCGCCCCGCCGTCCGGGTTGACCCCGTCGAACTCGTACGTGACGTGCGCGCGGTCCAGCGCCTTCGTCAGGCGGACCGTCGCGTTGTACGCGGGATCGGTCACGTTCCCGGTGTAAAGCCGCAGCAGCTTGACACCGGGGTTCGGCCCGGGGCCGGGCTTCCCGCCGGCGACTTCCGTGAGGAGGCCGGAGAACGACCCGGCGTACGCGAACTCGCCCGGCTTGGCCAGCGCGGCGCGCAACGCCTGCGACCCGCCCTCCGCCACCCCGGCGATCGCCTGGTGCGCCGGATCGCGCAGCACCCGGTAGTTGTCCGCGACCGCCTTGCGCAGGTCCTTCAACTCCCCGTCGCGGGCCGGTCCGCCCCCGCCGATCACGACCACCATCGGCTCGATGGAGCCCTGGGCCGAGAGGTTGTCGAGGATCTGATGGGCCCTGCCGAGGTCCAGCCAGTCGGTGGCGCTCTGTCCCTCGCCGGACCGCAGGAACAGCACCGGATAACCCTTGGGATCCTTCGGCCCCTTGGGACCGGCCGGGCCCTTGGGGTCCTTGGCCCGGTAGCCCGGCGGCGTCCACACCAGCGCCGACCGCTCCTGCTTGCCCGCCCGGTAGGTCAGGGTCTCGACGCTGCCACCCTGCCCCTGCGGCACGTCCGCCAGCAGACGCGCGGAATCACCCGCGACGAGGAACGTGCTCCACAGGGGCTTGGACGCCACGCCGGCGCCGTTCGTCGGATCCTTCAGACCCTTGGTGTCGTCACCCGTGACCTGATAGGAGTACAGCCCCGGCTTGAGCGGGCCGAGCGCCCCCCACCAGACGTCGCCCCTGCGGGTCAGGCCGTACTCCGCCCAGGCGGACGAGGGGCCGAAGTTCCCCTCGACCATCACCTCCGACACCGGGCCGACCTCGGCCTCGACGGAGGCCGCCGGGATGCTGATCGACACGTAGCCGTCGTCGGAAACGGTCAGCCACGGCGTGTCCGCCGCCGCCGGCCGCGGCGCCGACGACACCGCCGCGATCGCCATGGCCCCGACGGCGACCACCGCCGAGAGCCGGCGCACGCCCCTGGGGTGCGGGCCGCCGTGCTGGAACAACGTCATTCCGAAACCCCCTTGATGACCGGCAGTGGCCGCCCCGGCCAACCGGCCCGACTCATCCGGTGAATGTGCCGCGAATTCCGCGCCCGACCCTCCCCTGCCATGGGGTGCATTCGCCGTCTTTTCGCGGCGAGCGTTACCGGTCGCGATTTCACCAAGTCAAGGTAATTGATACCCTTTGGCGGCACAAGCCCCGTCTCGGCGTCTCGGCCCGCCGGCGCGCACGCCGGAACGGCACCGCGTAATCACACCGTACGACCAGGACAGGGCGGCTCAGACGACGCCGGATGGGGATCTGTCGCGTCACGGGAGCACGGCGAATGCGGCACGGAATGGCGGACGCGAAATCGGCCTCGCACCCGCCCACCTACCGGCGGCGGCCGGCGTCGGGCGGGCCGGTGTTCGGCGAGCGCCGCATCCGGCGGCAGAAAATGTTTTCACCGGAAAGGCGACCCGTAATTCTTACGGCGTAATCGCGCCGGTGTTCGACCGGTCCCGCTGCCGCCGCATCGGCGGCCCGCCAGGAGGCCCTGTCTTCGTCACGATCCTCAGCCGGGGGTGGCCGCGTCGCGCGGAAGCGTGCGCCCCCGGCGTACGGAGCGGGTCCGCTCCGCCCACGCGGCCACCGGAGGCCCGGCCGCTCCCAGGCCCGCGAACAACGCGCCGAGTGTCAGCCATCCCGCGTGCCCGAGCGCGAGGACCGCTCCGGTCAGGAGCACGGGGGCGAGTGCCTGGCCCGCGTCGAAACCGATGCCGGCGAGGCCCTGATACTGCCCTTGGGCATGCTCCGGGGCGAGGCCGAAGCCGAGCGCGAAGCCGGCCGACGACTCCCACACCTCTCCGACGCTGTGGACGCACACGGCGAGGACGGCGAGCGCCGGTGCGACCCACGTGGGCACGTCGGCCGTCAGCGCCATCAACGGACAGCTGACGAGGAACAGGAGCCCGGCGCGGCGGAACGCCCGTCCGCCCTGCAGGGGGGTCTCCACCGTGGAGCCGAGCCTGCTCTGCAGCAGCACGCAGACGCCGCTGTTCACCGCGTAGACCGCCGCCACGGTCCAGCGCGGTGCGTCGGTGTGCGCGGTGAGCCAGATCGGCAGCAGCAGGGAGATGGTCTGGTACTGCAGGCCCATGGCGCTGTGGAGCGCGACGAAGGACACGTACGGCCGGTCGGCCAGGACGGACCAGTGACGGTGTTCCGCGGGCCTGGCCAGCGGCCGGTAGCGCGGGACGCCCAGGAGCGCGATCAGCCCGGCGCAGGCGAAGCTGGCGGCGTTCGCGAGGATCAGCGCGGTGTAGGCGGGTCGGGTGTCGATCTGGATGGCGAAGGCCGCGCCCAGGGTGCCCACGACGACGCCGAGATTGACGAAGGTGCGGAGCCTGGCCCGGAAGGCGGCGGGACGTTCACCGCCGACTCTGGCGATGAGGGCGCCGCCCGCGGCGGCGCTCGCCGTGGCGGCCAGCCGGTCCAGGGTGGCGACGAGCGTGAACGCTAGCCAGCTGTCCACGAAGACGAAGGCCGCCATCGTGGCGGCCTGCAGGGCGAGGGTCGTCAGCCAGATCGTGCGCGGCCCGTACCGGTCGGCCAGGTTCCCGGCCGGAATGCCGGCCGCCAGGCCGCTGAGGCCGGCGATCGTCAGGCCCGCTCCCACCTGCGCGGCGGGCAGGTGCACCACGAGCGTGAAGTAGAGGATCGCCGCGGTGTTGAAGAGGCCGTTGCCCACCCTGCTGACGAAACTGGCGACGATCAGCGCTCGCTGCGGACCGGATTCGGGGCCGCCGGGCGTCCGTCGCCAGGCCCCCTTCCCGATCACGTCGATCAGGCTAACAGGCGGCGCCTCGCGTACCTCGGGCCGGGTCTAACGTCAGCCCAAGGACCAGGCCGACGTCCTCCCGATCGGGTTCAAGTAACCTCTCGTGCGGACAAAGCGGGAGGTTCTGTGCCGGAATTGCTCATGGGGCTCAGCCTCGGCCTGGGGGCGGGAGTCACCCCCGGGGCGCTGCTGACGCTCGTCATCACGGCCAGCCTGCGCGGCGGCTTCCGCGCCGGGGTTCGCCTGGCCTGCGTGCCGCTGCTGTCCGATCTGCCCGTGGTGCTGATCGCCGTGACGGCCGTCGGGGCGCTGCCGCAGGCGCTCCTGCGCGGCCTGGCGGTCTGCGGCGGGCTCTACGTCGTCTACCTGGGCGTGGAGACGCTGCGCGAGGCCCGTACGGCACTGCCGCCCCGGCCCAGC
Source organism: Microbispora sp. H11081 (assembly GCF_012999535.1). GTDB lineage: Bacteria > Actinomycetota > Actinomycetes > Streptosporangiales > Streptosporangiaceae > Microbispora. The sequence goes on along the minus strand of NZ_JABBWV010000006.1, from coordinate 198,152 downwards.
GACGACGCGCCCTCCTCGGCGCGGGAGGTCCTGCGCGGCGTCGTGGTGAACCTGCTCAACCCGCACCCCTGGCTGTTCTGGATCGCCGTGGGCTCCCCGATCTTCGTGTCGGCGTGGGACCAGGCCCCGGCATACGCGCTGGCGTTCGTCGGCGGCTTCTACCTGGTCCTGGTGGGGTCCAAGGTTGTGCTGGCGGGAGCCGTGGGGGCCGGCCGGCACCGGCTGACCGCACGCGGCTACCGCCTGCTGCTCGGGGCGAGCGGCGTGCTGCTGGCCGCCGTCGGCGCCGTGCTCACCGTCCGAGGACTGCTTCCCCGGGCGTTGTAGCCGCCACCCTGCTGCGGCGGTGGCCGTACAGGAAGTAGACGGCCGAGCCGACGGCCATCCAGACCAGGAACCGGATCCAGGTCTCCACGGGCAGGTTCAGCATCAGGTAGATCGACGCCAGCACCGACAGGATCGGCACCAGCGGCACCAGCGGCGTGCGGAAGGAGCGGGGCAGGTCGGGGCGGGTCCTGCGCAGGATCATCACCGCCAGCGCGACGATCACGAACGCGAACAGCGTGCCGATGTTCACCAGTTCGGCGATGGCGCTGAGCGGGATCAGCGCCGCCAGCAGCGCGGTGGCCACGCCGATGACGATCGTGATCCGGTACGGCGTGCGGAACACGGGGTGGACCTTGGCGAGGGAGCGGGGCAGCAGGTTGTCGCGGCACATCGCGAACAGCACCCGGCTCTGGCCGAGCATGAGGATCATGACGACCGTGGTGAGCCCGGCGATGGCCCCGATGCTGATCAGGGTCGCCACCCATGTCTGGCCCACCTCCCGGAACGCGTCGGCGAGGGGGGCCGTCTCGCTCAGCCTGGAGTAGTGCTGCATGCCGACGACCACGAGCGAGACCGCCACGTAGAGGATCGTGCAGACGACCAGCGAGGCGATGATCCCGATCGGCAGGTCGCGCTGGGGGCGGCGGGTCTCCTCCGCCGCGGTCGCCACGACGTCGAACCCGATGAAGGCGAAGAACACCAGGGCGGCGGCCGTGAAGACGCCGAAGACGCCGTACGCGACCGGCTGCACGCCGAACAGCATCTGGATGAGCGGCGCCTTCATGCCCTCGGTCGCGGGCATGGCCTGGGACGGCGGGACGAACGGCCGGTAGTTGGCCCCCTTGACGAAGAACAGCCCGGCGACGATCACGAGCAGCACCACGGCCAGCTTGACCGCCACCATGGCGCTGTTGAACCGGGCCGACATCTTGATCCCGGCCACCAGCACCCCGGTCAGCAGGAGCACGACCAGCGCCGCGGGGATGTTGAAGACGGCCTCGTCACCGGCGATGGACGGCGGCAGGTGGATGCCGAAGTTCTTCAGCAGCGACGCGAAGTAGCCCGACCAGCCCGACGCGACCACCGCCGCGCCCAGGGCGAGTTCCAGCATCAGGTCCCAGCCGATGATCCAGGCGGGGAACTCGCCGATCGTGGCGTACGCGTAGGTGTAGGCGGAGCCCGCCACCGGAACCGTGGCGGCGAACTCGGCGTAGCACAGGGCCGCGAGCGCGCACACGACCCCGGCGATCACGAAGGAGATCGCGACGGCCGGGCCGGCCGTGTTGCGCGCCGCCACGCCGGTCAGGACGAAGATCCCGGTGCCCACGACGACACCGACGCCGAAGACGGTCAGGTCGAGAGCGCTCAGACTGCGCTTCAGCCGATGCTCGCCGCCCTCGGCGTCCGCGATCGACTGCTCAACCGGCTTCGTCCTGAACAGGTGCATCCGCAGGCTCCTCGTCACGTCGATGACCTGCAGACTTCCCGGTCACACCGGGATTACTCCTGGTTGTCAATCGGTGGGCTGGGCCAGCCGCGCCGGATGGCTCTCCATCACCGGCGACCTGCGCGCCACCGCCTCGGTGATCTGACGGGCGAGGTCCTGCCCGGTGAGGCCGATCTCGGAGAGGATCTTCGCCCGCTTGGCGTGGTCGAGGAAGCGCTGCGGGATGCCGTAGGTGCGCACCGGCACGTCCACGTCGGCGTCGCGCAGCAGGCGCGCCACGGCGTCGCCGACGCCGCCGACCCTGCCGTTGTCCTCCACCACCACGACCAGCTTGTGCGCCGCGGCGGCCAGCACGAGAGCCTTGTCCAGCGGCTTCACCCAGCGCGGGTCCACCACCGTGGCCGAGATGCCCTGCGCGTCGAGGAGGGTCGCGGCCTCCATGCAGATCTCGGCCATCGGGCCGACCGCGACCAGCAGCACGTCGGCGTCGCCCGCGCGGAGCACGTCCATCTCGCCGAGCTTGCCGACGGCCTCGACGTCCGCGGGCAGCGCGCCCTTGGGGAAACGGACCACCGACGGGCCGTCCTCGATCGCGACCGCCTCGGCCAGCAGTTCGCGCAGCCGCGCGCCGTCGCGGGGGACGGCGACCGACAGCCCGGGGATCACCTGGAGGATCGACAGGTCCCACATGCCGTTGTGGCTCGGCCCGTCGTCGCCGGTGACCCCGGCCCGGTCGAGCACGACGGTGACCGGCTGCCGGTGCAGCGCCACGTCCATCAGGAGCTGGTCGAAGGCCCGGTTGAGGAACGTCGCGTAGACCGCCACGACCGGGTGGACACCGCCCATCGCGAGCCCCGCGGCGCTGGTCAGGGCGTGCTGCTCCGCGATGCCCACGTCGTAGATCCGGTCCGGGTACGCCTCGGCGAACGCCGCCAGGCCGGTGGGGTGGAGCATCGCCGCCGTGATCGCGACGACGTCCTTCCGCTCGGCGCCGAGCTTGACCATCTCGTCGCTGAACACGTTGGTCCAGCTGTGCGGCCTGGGCCGCTCCTCGCCGGTCTCGATGTCGAAGGGCTGCGGCGAGTGGAAGCAGTCCTCGTCGTGGTTCTCCGCGTGCGTGTAGCCGTTGCCCTTGCGGGTGAGCACGTGCACGATGACGGGTCCGCGGAAGGCCCTGGCGCGGCGCAGGGCCGCCTCCACCGCTCCCTCGTCGTGCCCGTCGATCGGGCCGACGTACTTCATCCCGAGGTCCTCGAACATCGCCTGCGGGGTCAGGATGTCCTTCAGGCCCTTCTTGATGCCGTGCAGCGTGTCGTAAAGGGGCGTCCCGACGACCGGAACCCTGGCGAGGTTGGTCTTCACCAGTTCGAGCACGTGCTCGTAGCCCTGGGTCATCCGCAGGGACGACAGGTGGGAGGCGAGGCCGCCGATGGTCGGCGAGTAGGAGCGGCCGTTGTCGTTGACCACGATGATCAGCGGCAGGTCCTTGCGCCCGGCGATGTTGTTCAGCGCCTCCCAGGCCATGCCGCCGGTCAGCGCGCCGTCGCCGATCACCCCGACCACCGTGCGGTCCGTCTCACCGCGCAGCACCATGGCCTTGGCCAGCCCGTCGGCGTACGACAGGACGGTGGAGGCGTGGGAGTTCTCGATGAAGTCGTGCTCCGACTCGGACCGGCTGGGATACCCCGACAGGCCGCCCTCCTGGCGCAGCGTGCCGAACTCCCCGGCCCGCCCGGTCAGCATCTTGTGGACGTACGCCTGGTGGCCGGTGTCGAACAGGATGGGGTCGCGCGGTGAGTCGAAGACCCGGTGGAGGGCGATGGTCAGCTCGACGACGCCCAGGTTGGGCCCGAGGTGGCCGCCACTCCTCGCGACGGAGGACACCAGCAGCTCGCGGATCTCCGCCGCCAGTTCGGGCAGCTCTCCGGTCTCAAGACGCTTAACGTCGAGCGGGTCCTTGATCGTCTCCAGAATCCCCACCACTCATCCTTCCGCTCGCCATTGAACGGATCGAGTCTAGTTCTAGGTAGGCCTGTGGGTATCAGGGGTGGCGCCCAACCTCCACAAGACCTTTTCCGTGACGACATCGAATCCGCTTTACCGGTGACCGCCCCCTGCCCTACCCTCATGATCCGCGCGGGGAAAATCCGCATTACTGTGCCTTCGGGCCCCTCGCCACATTCCTGACTATCTCTCTGTCCGCTTGGGATGCCCACTCATGATTCACATAAGCCTCCGTTCGGTGGCCGTCGCGGTCACGGCGGTGGCCGGAGTCCTGTCCCTCACCGGCACGGCGGCCACGGCCGCCGCGACGGCGACGCCGGCCGCGTCACCGGTCTCGTCGCCCGTCGTATCGCCGGTCACCTCGCCGGTCACGGCGGCGGCGCGGCCTGTTCCCAGGGGCCCGGGGGCGCTGACGAGAAACCCCCTCTACAGCACCGGCGAGTTCGAGTTCTTCGCGTGCAGTGAGCTGAGCCGCAGGCCTGGAGACATCGATACCTACCGCATTTACCTGGACAATCTGCTCGACTGCCTCAACCGGACCTGGACCGAGGAGTTCCGGCAGGCCGGACTGAAGTTCTCCCCGCCCAAGGTGCGTTACATCACCAAGAGCGTCGCGACGGGCTGTGGCAAGTACCCGGCCGGCTACGCGGCGGGCCTCTACTGCCCCAGGAACGGGACGATGTGGATCATGCTGTCCAAGTGGCAGCTGTCCGACCCCAACGAGTTCGGCCTCTTCACCGTCATCGCCCACGAGTACGGCCACCACGCGCAGGACCGCGCCGGCATCCTGCTCGAGTACGCCCGGCAGTACCCCAGGCTGAGCAAGAAGCGCATCGACGATCTCAACCGCCGCATCGAACTGCAGGCCGAGTGCTTCTCCGGCGCGTTCATCGGCAGCGTCTGGCGTTCGCTCGGCCGCGACCAGGTCGACTGGGACGACCAGCTCAAGTGGATCATCGGCGACAAGTGGCACGGCAAGGCGTCCAACATCCGCTACTGGCTCAAGCGCGGCTGGTACGGCAACGGCCCGAAGGTGTGCAACACCTTCTCCGCTTCCGCGGCGCGGACGGCCTAGCGGTCACGCCGCCCCTGCTCCGATCCCTCCCCCGGGCGGGCGGCCTCGGACAGGGCGGCGATCGCCTCCTCGGCGGATCCGCCAAGGCGGACCACCGCGGCGAGATAGGCGCGGGCGTGGCCCCTGATCAGCTCCGTCCGCGCCGTCCCGGGTTCCGATCGCGGGAGGACCCGGGTGCCGCCGCCGCGTCTCCCCGACACGTATCCGGCCTGCTCCAGCTCCTTGTACGCTCGCGCCACCGTGCCCGCCGCCAGGCCGAGGTCGGCGGCGAGCTGGCGTACCGGAGGGAGCCTGGCCCCGGCGGCCAGCGCCCCGCACGCGATCAGCTCCGCCAGCTGCGCCCGGATCTGCTCGTACGGCGGTGTGGGACCGGTGACGTCGACCTCGATCATGACGCTCTGACGACCGGCCGGTAGAGCAACTCGGCCAGGTACCAGACAGCCGAACCCGCGGCGACGACCGCGATCCCCAGGAGACCGGACGCCGCGGGCACCGCCCACCCGGCGAATTCGCCCTGCCGGCGGAGAACCCCCGCGGCGACGACCGCGACGCCGGTCAGCGGCAGGGCCACGCAGAGTCCGTAGGCCGCGGTGACCACGCGAGCGGTGTGGGCGCGCCGCACGTCGTCCACCGCTCTCGCCACCGCGTCCAGACCCGGGCGGCCACGCCGCACGACGCGATGCACCACCGACGAGGAGAGCAGGAACGCGGCCGCGAGCGCGGCCAGCAGGGGCCACGCGTAGAACCAGCCAGGCCACGGACCGGTCGCGCCGCGCACCGTGCCGTCGGCGCTGGTCATGGCGAGCACCCGGCCCGCGCGCCCCAGGTCGTCGGCGCTCGCGGTGACGGACGTGATCGACAGCAGCAGGACGGTCACCACCGTCAGCGCGCCGGCCAGCCGCGCCGAGAACCCGGGAAGGTAGTCGCGCGCTCTTCTGATCTCCAGCGACGCTCCCCGGATCGGCCCGTGGGGGCGGGGTGCGGCGAGCTCTCCCGCCAGTGTGCCGAGCAGCAGGCCGATGCCGAGGACAGGGGCGGCCAGCATCGGGCCCCTGCCGAGGTCGTCCCGGCTCAGCACGGACCAGGAGGCCGCGAGGCCGATCCCCAGCCCGGCGAGCCGGGCCCAGAGGAGCCGTGCCGTGATCACACGCGGCACCGGCAGATCGGCGGGGGCAGGCACCGAGACCGCGCGCCTCAGCGACGTCAGCACGGCGAGGAGAGCGACGACCGGCACCAGCGGCACCGCGAGGGCGAGGATTGTCACGGGGCCCACAATCTTCTTTGTACCAATCAAGTGGTACAAATTCTGCCCGGCGGCGCCACGCGCAGCAACTTTTCGCGAGGCGGTCCGGGGTCACGGTGATCCGTGGAGCGTTCCGCACCCGGGGAAGAACCGCGAGGCTCTCAGGGAGCGACCCGGGACAGCGCTTCGAGGGGGTCGGCGAGCACCCGGGCGAAGGCCAGCTCGGCGGCCCCCATCAGGGTCGCGTCGTCGCCCAGGGCCGAGGTGCGCAGCCGCACCTGCTCCCGCGTCGCGCGCAGGGTGCCGGTCGCGATCCGGCTGCGCACCTGGGCGGCCGAGCCGAGATAGATCTCCCGCAGGATGCCGCCGAAGACGACCATCTCGGGATTGAAGACGTTCACCAGGCTGGCCACGCCGAGCCCGAGCCAGTTCCCCACGCGCGCGAGGGCCTCCTGTGCCATCACGTCGCCGCGGTCGGCGGCGTCGACGACGGCGCGGACCGCGTCGCGTCCGATGATCTCGCCGTACCGGCCGGCGTGCTCCATGAGGGCGGGCTCCCCCACCTCGGCCTCCAGGCAGCCGCGCGAGCCGCAGGCGCACCGGCGGCCGTCCGGGTTGACCACCATGTGGCCCACCTCGCCGCCGTACCCGCCGTATCCCCCGAGGAGCTGGCCGTTGACGATGATGCCGCCGCCGATGCCCACGTCGCCGTGCAGGTAGACCATGTCGCGGCAGCCGGCGCCGATTCCGCGGGTGTGCTCGGCGAGCGCGCCCAGGTTGGCCTCGTTCCCCACCGCCACCGGAAGCCCGAGCGCGAGCCGCTTGGTCAGCTCCTCCCCCAGCGGCACCTCGAACGCGCCGATGTTGGGGCCGATCCTGACCACGCCGTCCGAGGCGCGGACCACGCCGGAGACCGCCGCCGCCGCGCCGACACAGATCGTGTCCTCACGCGTACGGCGCCGCATCTGCCGGGTGAAGCCCGCCAGCGTCCCCACGACCTGGGCCAGGTCGAAGGGCCGGCGGTCCCGCACGGTCTCACGGCGGTCGAGGATCACGCCGCCGAGCCCGATGCGCGCGGCGGCCAGCCGGTCCACCCCCACCTCGAAGGCGAGCACGTAGACGCGGGCCGTCTCCGGGCGGACGACCAGCGAGGGCCGTCCCGCCCGGCCGGTGTCCTTGGGCAGTTCCTCCCTGACGAGGCCGGCCGCCGTGAGGTCCGCCGTGAGCGCCATGATGGTGCTGCGGTTCAGCCCCATCAGCGCGGTCAGCTCGGCCCGCGAGGTCGGCCCGCCCAGGTGGACGTGCCGCAGAAGCGTCCCGAGGTTGTGCTTGCGGATCTCCTCCTGTGAGGGACCGGCGCGCATCATCGGGGCAGCCTCGCGGATTCCGTGGGGGGCGGTAGGGGGCGCCCGAGAGAGAACTCAACGGGCCGGGATCACCTTAGCGGTCCCGATCTGGTCATCTTCTGCCGGTAGCCGCCGCACGCTTCCTCGACAGCGCGTCCACGCCCGCGGCGAGCAGGAGCACCAGTCCGGTGACGACGAACTTGACGCCGGCGCTGTAGCCCATGAGGCCCATGCCGTTCTCGATGACCGCGACCACCGCGCCGCCGAGCACCGCGTCGAGCGCCCGGCCCTTGCCGCCGAAGAGGCTGGTGCCGCCGATGACGGCCGCGCCGACCGCGAACAGCAGCACGTTGCTGCCGCCGGTGTTGGGGTCGACCGAGTTGGCCCGCGACGCCGCGATGATGCCGCCGATCGAGGCCATGAAGGAGCAGATGACGAAGGCGGAGATGCGGATGCGGTCCACGTTGATGCCGGCCCGGCGGGCGGCCTCGGCGTTGCCGCCGACCGCGTAGATGTGCCGTCCGTACGCCGTGCGCCGCAGCACGAAGGTCCAGACGATCAGCAGGATCACGATCAGCGGGACGACGATCGGCACGCCCTTGAGCGACACGATCACCGCATTGCGGCTGCGCTCCAGGTTGAGCACCCACACCGCCGCCCCGGCGACCACGGCGAGCGTCAGGACACGGGCGGCGATGACCGCGATCGGGGTGGCGACCAGGCCGCGGGACAGGCGCCGGCGCGCCTGCACGAACTGCAGCGCGGCGTACGCGGCGACGCCCACGACCAGCGCCACCCAGCCGGCGACCGGGGGGACGTTCTTGTTCGCGATCGCGAGGATGGTCTCGTCGCGGATCGAGATGTTGGTGCCGTCCTTCACCAGCAGCAGCACGACGCCCTGGAAGGCCAGGAACGCCGCCAGCGTGACCACGAAGGACGGGATGCCGAGCTTGGCCACCAGTGATCCGAGGACCATGCCGATGACGGCGCCGGTGACCATCGCGGCCAGGACCGCGAGATACCAGGGCCAGCCCTGGAGGGTGAGCAGCACGGCGAGCACCGCCGCGCAGACGCCGCTCGCGAACCCGGCGGACAGGTCGATCTCGCCGAGGAGCAGCACGAAGATCAGGCCCATGGCGATGACGGCGACCGCCGCGCCCTGGGTGAACAGGTTGGCGAAGTTGACCGCCGACAGGAACGCCGGGCGCAGGACGGAGAAGACCACGCAGAGGATGACGAGGCCGAAGACCGCGGGCAGCGCGCCCAGCTCACCGCCCTTCACGCGCTCGAGGTAGCCCTTGACGTGCGTGCCGATCGAGGACTCGGTGTTCTCCTGCTTCGGGAGCGTTTCGGTTGTCATGATGCCGCTCCGTTGCCGTTCCTGAGCCCGAGCTCCCCGCTCCGCCCGGAGGTGATGAGTTCCACGACCTGCGAGTGGGTCACCTCGGAGGCCTTGACCTGAGCCGCCATCCGGCCCAGGTACAGCGCCGCGATACGGTCGGACACGGCGAAGACGTCGTTCATGTTGTGGGAGATGAGCACCACCGCGAGGCCCCTGTCGGCCAGGCGGCGGACCAGCTCAAGCACCTGGGCGGTCTGCGCGACGCCGAGGGCGGCGGTCGGCTCGTCCAGGATGACGACCTTGCTGTTCCACAGCACGGCCTTGGCGATCGCGACCGTCTGCCGCTGACCGCCGGACAGGCTGGAGACGTGCTGGCGCAGCGACTTGACGGTGCGGACCGACAGCCCGGCCAGGGTCTTGGCCGCCATCTCCTCCATCGTGTCCTCGTCGAGGACCAGCCCGCTGCGGCGCTCGCGGCCGAGGAACATGTTCTGCACGATGTCGAGGTTGTCGCAGAGGGCGAGGTCCTGGTAGACGATCTCGACGCCCAGCGTCGCCGCGTCCCTGGGCCCGCTGACGTGGACCCGCTCGCCCTCGAAGAAGTACTCGCCCGAGTCGATCGGGTGGATGCCGCCGATGCACTTGACCAGCGTCGACTTGCCGGCGCCGTTGTCGCCGACCAGTGCTGTCACCTCACCCGGGTAAGCCGAGAAGGCGACGTCGTGAAGGACCTGCACGGGGCCGAAGCTCTTGTTGATGCCGCGCAGTTCCAGGATCGGTCCCTGGGACACGATGGGCTACTCCGTAGATCGATGGGGCCGGTACGGCGCCGTTCTCCGGGCCGCCACTCGTCGCTCCGGGCGGTGTGGGGGCCGCCCGGTCCCTTTCCGGGACCGGGCGCCCCGCACCGTGCTCGTCGCGGCTCAGCACGTCACCCGCTCAGGGGGTCCGCGTCACCGTACGCACCCGGTGGATTGATGGGTTAGCTGATACCGGCCTCGGTGCACTTGTCGGCGAACTCGCCGGTGCACAGCTCGTCCTTGCTCACGAAGCCGTCGGCCACGACGTCCTTGACGTTGTCGAAGAAGATGGCCTGGGGCTCCAGCAGCACGGACGGGACGTCGCGGTTGCCCTCGGTGTCCTTGACCGTGCCACTGGCCTGCGGCTGCTCGCCCTTGGCCAGCGAGACCGCGAGCTGCGCGGCGGCGTCGGCCTCCTTCTTGATGGCCTTGTAGACCGTCATGCACTGGTCGCCGGCGAGGATGTTCTGCAGGCCCTGGACGGTGGCGTCCTGGCCGGTCACCGGGACCTTGCCGTTCAGGTTCTGCTTCTTCAGCACGGAGATGGCGGCGTTGCCGAGGCCGTCGTTGGCCGCGAGGACACCGGCGATCTTCGGCTCCTGGGTCAGCATCTGCTCGAAGATCGTGCCGGCCTGCGTGTTGTCCCAGTCCGGAACCGACTGGTCCGGGCCCTTCTTGTACTCGCCGGAGTCGTACTTCGGCTGCAGCACGCCGTCGTAGCCCTGCTTGAACAGCGTGGCGTTGTTGTCGGTCGGCGAGCCGTTGAGCTCGGCCACGATCGGCTTGTCGGCCTTCTTGTCGGTCAGGCACTTGACCAGGCCCTCGCCCTGCAGCTTGCCGACCGCGGTGTTGTCGAAGGACACGTAGTAGGAGGCGCTGCCGCCGAGCGTGAGGCGGTCGTAGTCGATCGTCGCGACGCCCTGCGACTTCGCCTTGTCCAGCACGGCCTTGCCGGTGCCGCTGTCCAGGTTGACGATCATCAGGACGGTCGCGCCGTTGGTGATCATCTGGTCGGCGATCGTCTGGAACGCGGTCTTGTCGCCCTGGGCGTTCTGGATGTCGTACTCGACGCCGGCCGTCTTGAAGGCCTCCTCGAGGTACTTGCGGTCGGCGGTCTCCCACCGGGCGGAGGACTTGCTGTCCGGCAGGATGACGCCGACCTTGCCGGGCTTGGCGTCGCCGGCGGCGGCCGACGGGGCGCTGCTGGTCTCCGCCGAGGTGTCACCGCTCTCGCCCCCGCAGGCGGTGAGACCGAGGGTGAGCGCCGCGGCAGCGGCGCCGATGCTGAGGATCCCCTTGCGCATGATGCGTGGGTCCTTTCTTTGGCTGGGGGTCTATGAGGGGGTGCGGCCGAGCCGGCGCCTCTCCCGCCGTATGGGCGAATCCTGTCGGTCAAGGGCACTTCGGCCACCCGGTACGGCAGGGCCGGGTCACGGCTTTCACCGCTCCAGGAATGTTGTTTGAGACAACGTAAGCCCAAAGGGGAGGTGGTGAAAGACACAGGACGGTAACGTTTGTTGTCTGCGGTAACAATGAAGAAACGCGGCATCAACCCGGCATCAACATGGGATGCCGGTTCACCGGCGCGCGCCGGCCCGGCTGGGCGCATGATCGGTGCGTGCCCGGACACCGCCGCTTCCCGCTCCCGGGGCGTACGGCGGGGACCGCGTTAAGGGGCGAGACCCTGCCCCAGCAGGACGCACGCGGAGACGGCGGCCACCGTCAGGACGCCCGCGCGGACCCGTCCGCCGTCGAGATAGCGGCGCAGCGGTCCCGACACCGCGAAGCCGAGCAGGACGAAGGGCACCAGCGCCGCCCCTGCGGCCAGGGCCCGCCCCGGAAGTCTGTCGAGGGCGGCGAGGATGACGAGCGACTGGGCCGCGCTCACGCAGAAGAACATCGCGAGCGTCGCTCGGATCTGGGGGCCGCGGGCGCTCTGGTAGACCAGGGCGATCGGCGGGCCGCCGATCCCGGTGGCCGTGCCGGTGATCCCCGAGACGAAGCCCGCGACGGTCAGCGTCGCGCCGTTGCGCGGCACCGCGACAGCGCGGGCCGTCAGCGCCACCGCGACCAGCACCATCACGCCGACCAGCACGCCGAGCGTCGCCGTGCTCACGTAGACGACCACGAGAGCGCCTGCCACGCTGCCCGGCAACCGGCCGAGCAGGGCGAACCCCGCCCCCCGCCACTCGGCCCTGCGCCACTCCCTGGCCAGCGTGAACATCGGCATCACGAGGTTGACGACCTGGACCGCCCCAGGCATCACCGAGGGGTCGAGCAGCGTGATCAGCGGCGCCGCCACCAGGCCGAGCCCGAACCCGACCCCGCCCTGCACGACCGCCCCGATGAAGACCGCCACTCCCCCGATGAGCAGCAACGCCACGTCGTGATCCATGCGCGGACCCTAGCGGCGCGGCCCACCACCCGGGCAACCGGTTATCCGGGGCCGGAAACTCAGACAATCACCGTCAGTAATCGAGAAGTGTCGCGACAGTCATCAGACGGTCCGTAAACTCGGCGATGGCGACATCGCCATAGCGCTTTTTGTAGACAGGATCGTAGCCTCGCGGTATGGGCAGCGAGCAACGCCACACGACGATCCGGGTCAGCACTTTTACTCGCGACAAACTCGCGGCGATCGCCAAACAGGAAGGCAGACCCATGACAGCAGTGATCGACGATGCCGTCGCCGAGTACGAGCACAGGAAGTTCTGGGAGGAGATGCGAGCAGCGGTCGAGCGGACTCGGCGGGAGGACCCCGAGGGCTGGGCCGACTACCTGGCGGAGACAGCCGTCTTCGACGACGCCGCTACTGACGGTCTCGAACCGGAGGACTGGTCCTCACACCTGCCCCCGAAGGAGCATGATGCGGATAACGCGCGGTGACCTCTGGTTGGCGCACTACGGTCGGCCGACGGGCCGAGAGCAGGGCGGGCAGAGGCCCCTGGTGGTCATGAGTGGTCGCGCGGTCAATGACGTGCGGCTGGGCCTGGTGTTCACCGTGCCGCTGACCACCACTGAGCGTGGCTGGCCCAGCCATGTCGAGATCGCCCCCGGCACGGGTCTGGAGAAGCAGAGCTGGGCGATGGTGGAGCAGTTCCGCGCCATCTCCGTGCAGCGGCTGACCAGGAGGATCGGCTGGGTGGAAGAGCCTGCGCTCGAGAAGATGCGCGTCGTCTTGAACCATCTCATCAGGGCGTAGCGTGGCAGGCCCGGGCCGGCAGAGTGACTGCCGGCCCGGGCCGCCCGCGGCGGCTCAGCTCTTGGCGAGCAGGGAGCGCAGGACGTACTGCATGATCCCGCCGTGGCGGTAGTAGTCCGCCTCACCGGGCGTGTCGATACGCACGACGGCCTGGAACTCGACGTCCCCGGCGCGTACGGTGACCGTCGCGGGGGTCGAGCCGGTGTTGAGCTCCTCGACGCCCGTGATGTCGAAGGTCTCCTCGCCGGTCAGGCCCAGCGACTCCGCGGTCTCACCCTCGGGGAACTGCAGCGGCAGCACGCCCATGCCGATCAGGTTCGACCGGTGGATGCGCTCGTACGACTCCGCGATGACGGCGCGCACGCCGAGCAGCGCGGTGCCCTTGGCCGCCCAGTCGCGCGACGACCCCGAGCCGTACTCCTTGCCGGCCAGGACGACCAGCGGGATGCCGGCGGCCTGGTAGTTCTGCGACGCGTCGTAGATGAACGCCTGCTCCCCGTCCCTGGTGAAGTCGCGGGTGTAGCCGCCCTCCACGCCGTCGAGCAGCATGTTGCGCAGCCGGATGTTGGCGAACGTGCCGCGGATCATCACCTCGTGGTTGCCGCGGCGGGAGCCGTACGAGTTGAAGTCCCTGACCTCGACGCCGTGCTCGCGCAGGTAGCGACCTGCCGGGGTGTCGGCCTTGATCGCGCCCGCGGGCGAGATGTGGTCGGTCGTCACGGAGTCGCCCAGCTTGGCCAGGACGCGGGCGCCGCTGATGTCCGTCACCGGCTCGGGCTTGGCGGGCATGCCGTCGAAGTACGGCGCCTTGCGGACGTACGTCGACTCCGGGTCCCACTCGAAGGTGTCGCCGGTCGGGATCGGCAGCGACTGCCAGTGCTCGTCGCCCTTGAACACGTCCGCGTAGTCACGCTTGAACATGTCCTGGCTGATGGACTCCGACACCACCGCCGCGACCTCCTCGGGCGACGGCCAGATGTCCTTGAGGAAGACCGGCTGCCCGTCGGCGCCGACGCCGAGCGGCTCGTTGTTCAGGTCGACGTCCATGGTCCCGGCCAGCGCGTAGGCCACCACGAGCGGCGGCGAGGCCAGGTAGTTCATCTTGACGTCGGGGTTGATCCGGCCCTCAAAGTTGCGGTTGCCCGACAGCACGGCGGTGACCGCGAGGTCGGCTTCCTGGATCGCCGCGGAGATCTCCGGCTCGAGCGGGCCGGAGTTGCCGATGCAGGTGGTGCAGCCGTAGCCGACGAGGTTGAAGCCCAGCTTGTCGAGGTACGGCTGGAGGCCGGAGCGCTCGAAGTAGCCGGTGACCACCTGGCTGCCGGGGGCGAGCGAGGTCTTCACCCACGGCTTGCGCGACAGGCCCTTGTCCACCGCGTTCTTCGCCAGCAGGGCCGCGCCGAGCATGACGTACGGGTTGGACGTGTTCGTGCAGGACGTGATCGCGGCGATCGTGACGACGCCGTGGTCGATCTCGAAGGACGTGCCGTCCGACAGCGTGACCGGCGTGGGCCTGTGCGGCCGCTCTCCGTTGCGGCGGACGGCGTGCGGGACGTCGCCCGCGCCGCCGTGCGAGATCGCCGGGGAGTCCGAGGCGGGGAACGACTCGGCCGACGCCTCGTCGGTGGGCCCTTCCACGCTGTCGTCGGTGACGTACGTGCGGACCGCCGCGCGCCAGGCCGACTTGGCGTCGGCCAGCGGGATGCGGTCCTGCGGGCGCTTGGGCCCGGCGATCGACGGGACGACGGTCGACAGGTCGAGCTCGATGTACTCGCTGAAGACGGGCTCGGGCGCCGAGGGGTCGAGCCACAGGCCCTGCTCCTTGGCGTACGCCTCGACCAGCGCGACCTGCTCGGGCGAGCGGCCGGTGAGCTTGAGGTAGTCGACGGTCTGGCCGTCGATCGGGAAGATCGCGCACGTGGAGCCGAACTCGGGGCTCATGTTGCCGATCGTGGCGCGGTTGGCCAGCGGCACGCTGGTGACGCCCTCGCCGTAGAACTCCACGAACTTGCCGACCACGCCGTGCTTGCGCAGCATCTCGGTGATCGTGAGCACGAGGTCGGTCGCGGTCGCGCCGGCCGGCAGCTTGCCGGTCAGCTTGAAGCCGACCACCCGCGGGATCAGCATCGAGATCGGCTGGCCGAGCATCGCGGCCTCGGCCTCGATGCCGCCGACGCCCCATCCGAGGACGCCGATGCCGTTCTCCATGGTGGTGTGGGAGTCGGTGCCCACGCAGGTGTCCGGGTACGCCTTGCCGTCGCGGGTCATGACGACGCGGGCCAGGTGCTCGATGTTCACCTGGTGGACGATGCCGGTGCCGGGCGGGACGACCTTGAACTCGTCGAACGCCGTCTGGCCCCACCGCAGGAACTGGTAGCGCTCGCGGTTGCGCTCGTACTCGCGCTCGACGTTCCGCTGGAAGGAGTCGGGGTGGCCGAAGAAGTCCACGATGACCGAGTGGTCGATGACCATCTCGGCCGGCGCGAGCGGGTTGATCTTCGCCGGGTCGCCGCCCAGGTCGCGTACGGCCTCGCGCATCGTGGCGAGGTCGACGACGCAGGGCACGCCGGTGAAGTCCTGCATGATCACGCGGGCGGGCGTGAACTGGATCTCCACGCTCGGCTGGGCGTTGGGGTCCCAGCCGGCGATGGCGCGGATGTGGTCGGCGGTGATGTTCGCGCCGTCCTCCGTGCGGAGCAGGTTCTCCAGCAGGATCTTCAGGCTGTACGGGAGGCGCGCCGACCCCTCGACAGCGTCCAGCCGGTAGATCTCGTATGACGCGTCGCCGACGCGCAGCGTGTCACGGCTGCCGAAGCTGTTCGCGGACACGAAGTTCGCCTCCCCAAGGTTTCCGGGCTTGTCACAAGTTTCGTCTGCATCCTCCCGCACACACGGGACACTCCTGACAATCAGGTTGCCCTTACCTGTGCGGCTCGACGGATGTCTCGATGTCAAGATATCCCGCGAGATATCTCGACATCAAGTTACTAGTGGGTAGAGAGCCAAAGCGGCCGGTGGACCGCCGGGGTTCGCGGAGCCGTTCGCTCAGGCGGGCATCAGCCGCAGGCAGAACAGCGCGATCACCGCGATCGACAGGGCCGGGCCGAGGAACTGCTTCTCGAACGCCTTGCCGGTCTTGATGCCGATGTCCCACGGCAGCAGCCAGCGCCCCTTGATCGGCCATAAGACGGGGCAGCCGCGCTCTGTCAGGCAGTCGCCGATGACATGCACCAGGCAGCCGACCCCGATGGCCAGGCCGAGCCAGGCGTAGGTGACCCCGAGCGTCATGAACGTGAAGAACAGCGCGGCCGTGAGCCCGATGTTCACGATGGCGGAGGTGAGCGTCCTGCCGGGCACGCCGATGCCCACGGCGCGGATCGCCAGGCCGATCATCAGCACGACCAGGATGTCGCGGCCGATGGCGTAGTGCTCCCCGAGCAGGTGCGCGCCCACCCCGGCCAGGGCGCTGAACAGCAGCGAGTGGGTGGCCTGCCGGTGCCCGCCGCTGACGAAGTTCACACCCTTGCTGAGCAGCCAGGTCACCGGCCCGAACGTCTGGGCGATGGTGGCGCTGGGATGGTCGAGATCGGGCAGCATGGCCGCACCGGCGCAGACGACGGCGCCCGCGACGAGCTCGGGCGGGGTCAGGATCGGCCCCGTCAGCGTCGCCAACTCCGGGTGCCCCACAGCGTCGGGCAGCGCCATCAGGGCCGGCGCGACCGCCAGCCACACCGCCGCCCCGCTGAGGGCGTGCGAGTGCCCCATCATGACAAGATCACGCTTGAAGACTGTACGGCAAAGCACCGACAAAGTCCGCGAAGCGCCCAGCAGGCCACGGCCTCGTGTCGCACTCCGCCCCGGCGACCCCCGGTATGACAAAGACGGGATCGTCCCGCTCCAAGAGCACCCCCCAGCCCTCTCAGAGCAGAACGATCCCGTCTTCGGTTGAGATAACGCTACGGTCTCGGACGCTGTTCCCCACTCGGGGAGAACTTTTCGGTGAACTAGGTCACTCTTCCCAGGGCGTTGCCGCCGGAACTATCGCGATATATCGTTGAAGCATCGAGAACAGATCGCAAGCCAGAAGGGGGCACTGCGATGAGTTCGGCACAGGCGATGGGCCCGCCCTGGGCCCACCCGCGGTTCAGACAAGAGTTCAGGCGAGAGTTCAGACGGCAGATGCGGCGCGCCGTGCGCGCGAGTTTCGTCCGGGGGGCGGCCATGTGGCATCAGGAGCAGGGCGGAGGCCCTCACGAGCACCGGCACAGGGGCGGCATGCGGGGGCGCGGCCCATGGGGCGGTTTTGGGCCAGGCGGCCCCTTCGGGCCGCTCGCGGGCGGCAACTTCCCGTTCGGCCCCCGGGGGTTCGGCCGGCCGAGGAAGGCCAAGCGCGGCGACGTCCGGGCCGCGATCCTCGCCCTGCTCGCCGAGGAGCCGCGCAACGGCTACCAGATCATCCAGGAGATCGCCGAGCGCAGCCAGGGCGGGTGGAAGCCCAGCCCCGGCGCGGTCTACCCGGCGCTGCAGCAGCTCACCGACGAGGGCCTGGTGCGAGCGGAGGAGACCGAGGGGCGCAAGACGTTCCAGCTCACCGAGGCCGGGCGCGCCTACGTGGCGGAGCACGGCGACGAGGTCCGGGCGCCGTGGGAGGAGATGACGCCGGACATCGGCGACGACGTCCACGAACTGTTCGACCTGTCGAGGCAGGCGGCCTCCGCGCTGTTCCAGATCGCCCACTCGGGCTCAGAGGGGCAGGTCGGGCAGGCCAAGCAGGTCCTGACCGAGACCAGGCGGCGGCTCTACCGGATCCTCGCCGACGGCGACCCCGCGGAGGAGTGACGATGGTCTCCCCCGACCGGCCCGCACCGGGCCCCCACGGCGGCGGCGCACATGGCTCCCACGGCGGCGGCGCACCGGGCGGGGGCGCACCGGGCGGCGCGTCCTCCGGCCACGCCCCGCAGGGCGGTCCCGCGTACGGCGGGCCGCCGAACGGCGGTCTCCGCATCGGCGACAGGGAACGCGACGAGGTGACCCGGCTCCTCCACGACGCGTTCGCGCAGGGCCGCATCACCAGGGAGGAGCTCGACGAGCGCCTCGACGCGACGCTCTCGGCCCGCACCGCGGAGGACCTGCGGCGGGTGACGGCCGACCTGCCCGGAGCCTGGCCGGACGACCCGCGCCCCGCGGGCGCCCACGACGGCGGACGCCCGGCCGGGGGCCCGTGGCGTCCGGGTTTCCCCGGCCCGGGAATGCCGGGCACAGCGCCGCCGGGCATGGGCCTGCCGGGCATGGGGCTGCCGGGCATGGGGTCATGGCGGCACGGCCCGCCCTGGCAGGGGGTCGCGCCGGCCGGCGGGCAGGGCCCGTACGGAGGACCCGCGCAGGCCCGGTTGCACCGCCGCCACCACGGCCCGGTCTGGGGGCCCCGGCCGGGGGGCGGCCCCGCGCCGCTCGCGCTCGCCGGCGGGGTGCTCATGGTGGCCGGAATGGTCACGGGGGTCTGGCCGCTGTTCGTGGTCGGCAGGCTGCTGCTGGTCGCCTGGCTGGTGATGACCGTGGTCGGCCTGATCCGGCGCCGTCGCCACAGGCACGGCATGGGATACCGGTGAGCGGCGGGGGCGTGGCGCCGTCCTAGGGCTCCACGCCCCCTTCGCCGGAATTGGGCCTTGACCCGGGGTCGGGAGCGGCCAACGATCGTCATGGCGCCCTCGGGGGAGTGTTTGCGGCCACGCCGACGAACGGAGGGTGAGTTGAAGCCGATCGAGCCAGAACCCGACGTGGAGCAGGAGACCGAGACGGCGGGGACGAGAACGATGAAGATCAGGCTGCTGGACGCGACGGAGACGGCCGTGTGCAGCAACTCGACGGGGAACTGACACCCACCAGACGTAGGCGGAAAGACCCACCGCGCGCCATGTGTCCAGGATCCGGGCCGGGACATGACGCGCTCCGACCAGCGATTCGGCCGCGGCCGAGGGAGGCTCCATGCCCGGAGAAGCGTTCGAGCACGTCAGTCAGGCAGCGGGAGAGGTGCTTCCCGCCGCGGAGTACCGGACCGAGCTCTACCGTCACCTGCGCGAGACCGAGGGCGTCGTGTGGAAGCTGGAACGCGCCCAGCACTTCCACGAGCCCGACATCCCGAGCTGGGCCGCGATGATGAGCGGAGACTGGGACCGGTCGCTCGCGCTGATGGACGAGATGCGCTTCTCCGAGGACCTGCCGCCCCGGGCGGAGCTGCGCCGGCTGCGGATCGTCGAGATGCCGCCGACGCCGTACCTGCAGTGGGAGATCGTCCTGCTCGCGGCGCGCACCCGGGCGGGCGAACGGGTGCGGGCGCTGCAGGCCCGGGCCGTCCGGCCGCTCGAGATCCGCGCGCCGCTGCCCGAGTTGCTGGTCGTGAACCCCGGCCTGATGTACGAGATCCTCTACGACGAGATCGGCGCCCACGTGGGCGGGCGGCGGATCACCGACCCCCGGGTCGTCGAGGGCTGCGCCCGGGGCATCGCCGAGCTGTACGCCCTCGCCGAGGACATGGTCGCCTTCCACGACCGCGAGGTGGCGCACCTGCCGCCGCCGGACGCCGGGCGCGCCCTGTCCCGTCACCGCCGCCCGTGACGGCCGCGGTCACAGGTGCGCCGCGCGGAGGCGGGCCATCTCGGCGGCGATCGCCTCCAGCGTCCAGTGGGCGTTGAGCCCGCTGGGGTTGGGCAGGACCCACAGCGCCGTCTCGCCGATCGTGTCCTCCTGCGGGCCGATCCCGGCGGCGGGGCGGGCGAAGGCCACGCGGTAGGCCGACACCCCCGCGACCGCGAGCACGCGGGGGCGGACCTCCGCCACCAGCCGCGCGAGCCGGGCGCCGCCCTCGCGCAACTCCTCCGGGGCCAGCTCGTCGGCCCGGGCCGTCGCCCGGGCCACGACGTTGGTGATGCCGAGGCCGTACGACGGGAGCAGGTGCTGCTCGGACGGCGCGAGCCTGCGCGGCACGAGCCCGGACAGGTGCAGCGCGGGCCAGAACCGGTTGCCCGGCCGTGCGAAGTGGTGTCCGGTGGCGGCCGAGTAGAGGCTGGGGTTGATCCCGCAGAAGAGCACGTCGAGGGCGGGGCCGAGCACGTCCTCGATCGTCGTGTTCTTGGCCGCGTCCAGGTCGGCCTTGGTCGGAGCCATGCCGTGATGCTAGACGCCGGGGTCAGTGGAAGGGCCGCGCCATCTGTTCGAGGGCCTGGTCGATGATCTGCGGGAGCGGCCGGAACTCCTGCTCCTCGGTCCAGGCGTGGGTGGCGATGCGCAGCGCGACCAGGAAGGCGGCGGCCATGACCCGCGACCTGAGGTCGGCGGCGGGATCCTCCGCCCGGTCGCGTTCGCCGATCGCCTGGACCAGGTCGCGCTCCAGCGCGGCGTGGTTGGCGAGCTGCCGGGCGAGCAGGGACGGGTGGCGCTTGGTGAGCGCGGTGCGCACCGCCCACTCGCGGTCGATCTCGCCCATGGCCTCCAGCATGTCGCGTACGGCCCCGCGCAGCGCCTGCCAGCCGGACTCGCCCGCCGGCCGTTCGCGGACCGCGCGGACCAGGAACCGGACGCGCTCCTCCTCGCCGTACAGGAGGGCGTCTTCCTTGCTGCCGAAGTAGTTGGAGAAGGTCCGGCGCGAGATGTTGGCGGCCTCGACGATGTCGTCGACGGTGACGTGGTCGAGCCCACGCTCCACGGCGAGCCGCAGGGTGGCCTTGTGGATGGCCTGCCGCGTCTCGGCCTTCTTGCGTTCGCGCAGTCCCGTGGTCGGTTCCATGGTGCGTTCAGCTTAGCCGCGCGGAAACATTGCCCACTGCGCAAAGTTGCCTAGTGGGCATGTATTGTGGGCTTATTCCCTCTAGAACTCGCATTGGAGGCTGCGCGTGACCGCATCCACGCTGCCGGACACGGGGGCCAAGAGCCACCGGCAGATACTCGAAGCGCTGAGCGGCCTGCTCCTCGTCCTGTTCCTCGCGATGATCAGCAGCACGATCGTGTCGGTCGCGCTGCCGCAGATCATCGGCGCGCTGGACGGCACACAGTCCCAGTACACCTGGGTGGTCACCGCGGCCCTGCTCACCACCACCGCCTCGACCCCGATCTGGGGCAAGCTGGCCGACCTGTTCGACAAGAAACTGCTGCTCGAGGTCGCCATCGGCATCTTCCTCGTCGCCTCGCTCGCCTGCGGCTTCGCGCAGAACACGCCCATGCTGATCGCCTTCCGCGCGGTGCAGGGCCTGGGCATGGGCGCGCTGCAGATCCTGGTGCAGGTGGTCATCGCCGCCATGATCAGCCCGAAGGACCGGGGCAGGTACAACGGCTACCTCGGCGCGGTCATGGCCGTGGCCACGGTCGGCGGCCCGCTGCTGGGCGGCCTCATCACCGACACGTCCTGGCTGGGCTGGCGGTGGTGCTTCTTCCTGCCGATCCCGTTCACCGCGCTCGCGCTGCTCATCCTGCACCGCACGCTCGACGTCGCCTCGGTCCGCCGTCCCGGCACCTCGGTGGACTACCCCGGCGCGATCCTCATCGCCGCGGGCGTGAGCATCCTGCTCATCTGGGTGACCTTCGTCCACAACTCCTTCGACTGGATCTCCTGGCAGACCTTCGCCATGGTCGGCGCCTCGGTGGTGCTCCTCGGCATCGCCGTCTGGGTGGAGTCCGTGGTCCGCGAGCCGGTCGTCCCGCTGCACGTCATCCGGCGGCGCACGCCGGCCCTCGCGATCCTCGCCAGCCTCGCCGTGGGCATGGCCATGTTCGGCGGCGCGGTCTTCCTCGGCCAGTACTTCCAGATCGGCCGCGGCTACAGCCCCACCGAGGCGGGCCTGCTGACGATCCCGATGATGCTCGGCGTCCTGGTCTCGTCCACGGTCTCGGGGCGGATGGTGTCCCGCAGCGGCCGGGTCAAGCCGTACATCCTCGTCGGCTCCATCGTGCTCACGATCGGCTTCCTCGTCCTGTCCACCATGGACCACGACACGTCGCTGGTCCTCGTCGGCGGCGGCATGCTCGTGGTCGGCGCCGGCGTCGGCATGTCCATGCAGAACCTCGTGCTGGCCGTGCAGAACACCGTCCCGCTGCGCGAACTGGGCGCCGCCAGCGGCGCGGTCACCTTCTTCCGCTCGCTGGGCGGCACGATCGGCGTCTCGGTCCTGGGCGCGGTGCTGGCCAACCAGGTCACCGCGAACATCACCACGGGCCTGGCCAAGGCCGGCATCCCCGCGCCCGCGTCCCAGAGCGGCGGGGCCAGCCTCAACATGGGGGCGCTGCCGGAGCCGATCCGCACCATCGTGCGCGCCGCCTACGGCGACGCCACCGGCCACATCTTCCTCATCTCGGCCTGCATCGCGGTCGTCGGCATCCTCGCCGTGCTGTTCCTCCCGCAGGTGCGACTGCGCGACAGCCTCGACCTGGCCGAGCCGGCCGCCGGACCGGACGCGCCCGCGGCGGCCGAGACCCGCTGATCCGCCCGTCCGGGCACGGCCACGGCCCCCGCCGCACGGCTCCCGCCACACAGGCGGGCGGCCGTGCCGGGGCCGTCAGGCCGGTGACACGGGCCGTCAGGCCACAGCCGCGGCCGTACGGTCACAGCCGCGGGTCGACCGGCTCGGACTCCAGCGCGAGGACGGCGAACACCGCCTCGTGGATCCGCCACAGCGGCTCGCCCTCCGCCAGGCGGGCCAGCGCCTCCAGGCCGAGCGCGTGCTCCCGCAGCGCGAGCGACCGCTTCCTGCCGGTGGACCTGCGCCGCAGCACGTCGAGCGACTCGGTGTAGTCGGGGCCGTAGATGATCCGCAGGTACTCGCGGCCCCGCACCTTCACGCCCGGCTGCACCCGCCCCTCCACCCGGCCGGACGGGTGAGCGGCCGGTTTCACCACCATGCCCTCGCCTCCCGCTCCGGTCAGCTCCGTCCACCACGCGACCGCGGCCTCCCGCTCCGCCGGCGAGCCGAGCGAGACGAAAACGTGCCTGGTCGGCGCGACGAGCGGCGAGTCCATCAGCCCGAGTGTGTTCAGGTGCCACTCGTGCGGCTCCTCCACCGCCGTCGCCCTGCCCTCGCACGCGAGGATCTGGAACGGCGCTAGCCGTACGCCGTCGAGGCCGGATACCGGCCAGCAGTAACGGGCATAGGCGTCGCGGAAAAGGGCAGCGTTGTGGGCACGGCGGCGGGTGCGGTCAAGCAGAGGGCCTACGTCCAGGCCACGTCCCGCCGCCACCTCAAGCGCGGCGACCGCCTCGGGCAGCGCGGCCCGGGCGGCCGCCCCCACCGACGCGTACTGGTCGCGGATCAGCCCTTCGGCCTTGGCCGACCACGGCAGCAGTTCGCAGTCGAGCACCAGCCAGTCGGTCTCCAGCGCCTCCCACAGCGGCGCGGCGGCCTCGCGCAGCCGGTCAACCAACTCCGGCAGGCGCTCACCGAAGAAGGGCCGCCCGGTGCGGGTGTAGACGCTGCCCGTCGTGCCGTCGCGCACGCCGAAGCGGCGCGCCGCGGCCTCCGGCGTCCTGGCCAGCACGGCGATCGCCCGCGAGCCCATGTGCTTCTCCTCGCACACGACCCGGGTCACCCCCGCCCTGGCGAACTCGTCGAACGCCTCGTCCGGGTGCTCCAGGTAGCCGTCTCGCGCGGAGGTCTCCGGCGGGGCCATGGTCGGCGGAAGGTAGACCAGCCAGCGGGGGTCCACGGCGAACCGGCTCATGATCTCCAGCGCGGCGCGGGAGTTCTCCTCCGCGATCCTGATCCGGCCGCCGGACCGCGTCTCCACGAAGCGGGTGCCGTCCACGTCGCCGATGTCCAGCACGCCGGGATCGCGGGCGGGGGCGGCCGGGGCGAGCGGACGCGCCGGCTCGTACCAGACCCGCTCGGCCGGGACCGAGACGATCTCGCGCTCGGGGTAGCGCAGGGCGGTCAGCCGCCCGCCGAAGACCGCGCCGGTGTCGAGGCAGATGGTGTTGTTGACCCATTCCGGCTCGGGCACCGGGGTGTGGCCGTAGACGACCATGGCCCGCCCCCGGTAGTCGTCCGCCCAGGGATAGCGCACCGGCAGGCCGTACTCGTCGGTCTCCCCCGTCGTGTCGCCGTACAGGGCGAACGCCCGCACGCGCTTGGAGGCACGCCCGTGGTAGGCCTCCTTCAGCCCGGCGTGCGCGACCACCAGCCCGCCGCCGTCGAGGCGGTAGTGGCTGAGGAGCCCGTCCATGAACGTCCTGGCGGCCTCGCGGAACTCCGCGGGCTCGGCCGCGAGCTGCTCAAGCGACCGCTCCAGGCCGTGCGCGACCCGCACCTTGCGTCCGTCGAGCGCCCGGACCAGCTTCTGCTCGTGGTTGCCCGCGACGCACAGCGCGGTCCCTGCCGCGACCATGCCCATAACGAGCCGCAGCACCCCCGGCGTGTCCGGACCGCGGTCGACCAGGTCGCCGACGAAGACCGCCGTACGCCCCTCCGGGTGCGCCGCGCCGTCCGGCCCGACCTCCCAGCCGAGCTTCACCAGCAGGGACTCCAGCTCGGCCCGGCAGCCGTGCACGTCGCCGATGACGTCGAACGGCCCGGTGAGGTCGGTCCTGTCCGACCACGCCTTCTCGTACGTGAGGCTCACGTCGTCCATCTCGTCGCCGCGCAGGACGTGGACCCGGCGGAAACCGTCCTTGGCGATCTTGCCGAGTGACCTGCGCAGCTCCTTGCGCTGCCGGGTGATCACGTGAGGGCCGAAGGCCCGGTCGGGGCGGGCCGCGTTGCGGGCGCGCGCCACCTCCTCCGGCACATCGAGCACGATCGCGTCGGCGAGCACGTCGTGCGACCTGGCCAGCTCGATGAGCTTCCTGCGGGCCTCCCACTGCACGTTGGTGGCGTCCACCACCGTCAGCAGGCCCCGGCGGAGGCGGACGCCCACGATGTGATGGAGCAGGTCGAACGCCTCGGGCGTGGCCGTCTGGTCGTTCTCGTCGTCGGCGACCAGGCCCCTGCAGAAGTCGGACGAGACGACCTGCGTCGGCGCGAAGTGCCGGGCCGCGAACGTCGACTTGCCGCTCCCCGAAACGCCGACGAGCACCACCAGCGACAGCTCGGGCACGCTGATCTCGGTCACGGCCGCTCCTCCCTCCTGCCGAAGACCGCCATCTGGGTGGGCGGGCCCACCTCGGGGTCGTCCTCGCCGACCGGCCGCAGATCGGCCGCGTAGCCGTACGTCTCGCACACGCCCGCCACCCACCGGGCGAACTCCGCCCGGCTCCACTCGAACCGGTGGTCGGGGTGGCGGCGCGCCCCGGCGAGCAGGTCGTACCTGACGTTGTGCTCCACGTTGGGCGTGGTGACGATCACGTGCGCGGGCCTCGCCGCACCGAAGACCACGCGTTCCAGCGCGGACAGCCTCGGCGGGTCCACGTGCTCCACGACCTCCATCAGCACCGCCGCGTCGTAACCCGACAGGCGCGTGTCGGTGTACGTCAGCGAGCCCTGGAACAGCTCCAGCCTGGCCCGCTTGGCGTCCGGCATCCGGTCGGCGCGCAGGCGGCGCCCGGCCAGCGCCAGCGCACGGGCCGACACGTCCATGCCGGCCACCTTGGCGAAGGCGGGTCTGTCCAGCAGCGCGGAGAGCAGTTGCCCCGAGCCGCAGCCGAGGTCGAGCACGGTGCGGGCGCCGATCCCCTCCAGCGCCGCCACGACGGCATCCCGGCGCAGCGTGTTCAGCGGCACCCGCGCCTCACCCGCCCGGTCGCCGGGCTCGGCGGACGGCTCAGCGGACGGCTCGGCGGCGGGCTCGGTGGAGGGCTCGGTGCCCGGCTCGGTCGCGGGCTCCTCCTCGACCGGCGGGTCGAGGCTCTCCTCCACGTCGTCGCCGAGTTCGGCGAGCCGGGCGAAGGCGGTGCGGGTGAGCGCCCATCGCCGGCCGAGGTATCGGCGGGTGATCAGTCCCTTGTCCGGATGGCCGGCCAGCCACCCCTCCCCCGCGCGGATGAGCTTGTCGACCTCGTCGCCCGCCAGCCAGTAGTGCTTGGCGTCGTCCAGCACGGGGAGCAGGACGTACAGGTGGTTGAGCGCGTCGGCCAGGCGTACGGTCCCGCGCAGCGCGAGCCGTACGTACCGGGACTCGCCCCATTCGGGGAAGCCGGGGTCGAGCGGCACGGGCGCGGCGTCGACCTCCCAGCCCAGCGGCCCGAACAGCCGGTGCGCCAAGTCGGCCCCTCCCCGGCAGGGCAGCGCGGGCAGGCCGATCTCCAGGGGGATCGGCCCGTCCGCGAGGTCCTGCCGCGCGGCGCACCGGCCGGCTCGTGCCGTGCGGAACACGTCCGCGAGCGCCGAGGCCAGCAGCGAGGACGCGGCGTACGGCCGGTCGTTGACGTACTGGCCGAGGGAGAAGTCGGGTGAGGACGAGCCCCGGGAGCGGGCCAGCCGCACCGGGTCGACCTCCAGCAGCAGCGCGGCGGTGCACCGGTCCTCACCCGCCTCGGGGTAGAACACCCTGGCGGTGCCGAACGGCCGCTCGAACTCCTGCACCCGGTCGGGGTGCTTGTGCAGGAGGAAGCCGAGGTCCGTGGCGGGCCGCAGCGTCGTCGAGATCGTGAGGAGCACCCGGCCAAGTGTGCCGGATGCCCCTTTTGGTCAGCGACTGGAATTCCGTCCGCTCCCGCCGCCCGAACCGGGGATCAAGCGGTGCGGGCCGGGCGGCGGGCCAGAGGGCTCAGACCGCCGACACCTGCGGCAGCACCTCGGCCGCGATCAGCTCCAGGTGCTCCAGGTCGCCCATGTCGAGGACCTGGAGATAGAGCCGCTCCGCGCCCATCTCGGCGAACCGGCCGATCTTGTCCACGATCTCCTGCGGCGTGCCCGCCAGCCCGTTGACGCGCAGCTCGCCGACCTCGCGGCCGATGTTCGCGGCCCGCCTGGCGATCTCCGCCTCGTCCCGCCCGGCGCAGACGACCTGCGCCGCCGACAGCAGGACGGTCTCCCGCCCCGCGTCGTCGCATGCCCGCCTGACCCGGTCGAAGGCCGCGGCGGTGTCCTCGGGGAGGTGGAACGGCACGTTGTACTCGTCGGCGAACCGCGCGACCAGCCGCGGGGTCCGCTTGGCGCCGCCGCCGCCGATGATGACCGGCGGCCGGGGCCGCTGCGCCGGCTTGGGCAGGGCGGGGGAGCCTTCCAGCCGGTAGTGCGCGCCTTCGTACGAGAACGGCTTGGCCGCCTCCCACAGCCCTGTCACGATCTCGAGCTGCTCCTCAAGGCGCTCGAACCGCTCCCCCAGGGAGGGGAAGGGAATTCCGTACGCCGTGTGCTCCTCCTCGAACCAACCGGTGCCGAGACCCAGCTCCACCCGGCCGCCGCTCATCTGGTCCACCTGGGCGACGCTGATCGCCAGCGGGCCGGGCAGCCGGAACGTCGCGGCGCTCACCAGCGTGCCGAGCCGGATGGTCGAGGTCTCCCTGGCCAGGCCGGCCAGGGTGATCCACGCGTCAGTGGGGCCGGGCGCGGGGTCTCCTTCACCCATCCGCAGATAGTGGTCGGACCGGAAAAAAGCGTCGAATCCGAGCCGCTCGGCGGCCTGTGCCACCTTGAGCTGGTCGTCGTAGCTCGCCCCCTGCTGGGGCTCAGTGAAGATCCTCAATTTCATCCGCCCATTATCCCCTCCCCCATGTGCCGGGCTTGCTAGAGTGCGAGCCGCCTGTGCGCACTGTAGTCGTATCGCAACTCAGGGTGGTGAGCGTGGACTCCGCACGTCATTCCCGCGAAGCGGGCCGCCCTCCGCGATCCCTCGTCCTCCTGGCGTCGGCCGCGCTCGTCGCGGGCACCGGCGGGGCGCTGTGGGCGCTGCCCGCGGCCCCGCCCGGCGGGTGGAACGTCTCGTCGGGCGTGATGCCGGGGACCGGGCCCGCCGGGGACCGGACCCCCAGCCCCGCGACATCGGAGACGCTCGTCGCCGCGCGGCAGCCGGTCACCGCGTCGCCCACCCCGCCCGCGGCCCGCTACCGGGCCTTCCTCTACGCCGCGGGCAGGCCGCACCCCGAATTGGCGGCGGCGGGCGTGCGCTCGTTCGCCATGGGTCACATCGTCGTCGGCCCCGGTGGCTGCGCCCCGCACTGGGCGGGCGTCCGGCCGCGCGGCGGGGAGGCCGTCGCCGCACGGATCCTCCGCGTGCGGGCCGAGGGCGGCGAGGTATGGCCGTCGTTCGGCGGGCCGTACGGGCAGGAGCTGTCGGTCACGTGCGAGGACCCGGCGCTGCTGCGCTCGGCCTACCGGCGGGTCGTCACCGCGCTCACCGCTCCCGGCGTCGACTTCGAACTCGCGGACCCGGCGGATCCGGCCGGGGAGCCGGGATGGGCCGGCGCGGCGGACCCGGACGGCGAGGCCGTCGTCCGCCGCCGCGCCGCCGCGCTCGCCCGCCTGCAGGAGGAGGCCCGGACCGGGGAGATGCCGGCCGGCTCGCTGCGGGTCACCTTCACGGTCCCCGCCTCCCGCGACGGCCTGAGGCCGGCCGACCAGGAGGCGTTGCGGATCACCCGGGAGGCGGGAGTCGAGATCGACTCTGTCGGCCTGCTCGTGCCGGTGGACCCCGGCCCTGCCACGCTCCACGGCCTGGCCGTCGCGGTCCGGGCGGCGCGCCCGCAGATCGCCGCCGCGCTGGGCGTCCCGCCCGACGCGGCGTGGCGGCGCATGGGGCTGACGCCCGTCCTGTCCGGCTCCGGCGACCTCGGACCGGGCGACGCGGCGCGGCTGGCCGCGTTCCGCGCGCGCAGCGGCCTGGCCTGGCTGTCCCTGCGCGGCGCCAGGCCGGCCGACGACGTCGTACGGATCCTGGCCCGGCCCGACCGGGGTGTCGCCCTCCCCGAGGTCACGCCCGGCACCCCGCCCGTACGCCCCTGGTGACCCTGCCGGCCCGTGCGCCCGGCGACGCCGGGGTCAGTCCCTGACGAGCAGCGCCACGCACTCCACGTGGTGGGTCATCGGATACTGGTCGAAGGCCCGCAGTTCCTCCAGCCGGTAGCCGTGCCCGGCGAACCAGGAGACGTCCCTGGCCAGGGTGGCCGGGTCGCACGAGACGTAGACGACGCGCGACGCCTCGAGTTCGGCGACACGATCGACCACGGAACGGCCGAGGCCCGACCGGGGCGGGTCGGCCACCACCAGATCGGCCCGTTCGATCCGCAGCCGGTCAAGCGCCTCCTCGACCCTGCCGCGCTCGATCTGCGCCTGCGGCAGGTCGCGCAGGTTGAACCGGGCGTCCTGCGCCGCCTGCGGCTCCGACTCGATGCCGAGCACCGCACCCTCCGGGCCGACTGCCTCGGCCAGCACGGCCGCGAACAGACCGGCGCCGCAGTACAGGTCGAGCGCCCACTCCCCCTGCTGTGGCCGGCCGAGGCCGAGCACCGCGTCGAGCAGCGTGGCCGCGGCGCCGGGGTGCACCTGCCAGAACCCGCTCGCGGTGACCCGGAAGTCGCGTTCGCCCACCCGCTCGGTCAGCGAGGCCCGGCCGCGCAGCGCGCGGGTGCCCCGCCTGCCCTCGTCGAGCAGGACCGCGGCGTCCACGTCGGGGACGACCGCCCTGCGGCGCGGCTCGGGTTCCACGATCACGGCGCGCTCGCCGCCGGAGGCCGCCACCACCTCGACCGAGGCGGCGCCAGGCCAGGCGAGGCGTTCCGCGCCGACGGCCTCCACGCCGGGGTGCGCGATGAGGCACTCGGTGATGTGCTCGATCTCGTGCGACCGGTGCCTGCGCAGCCCGGCCGTGCCGTCCCGGTCCACGGCGAACCGTACGCGGGTGCGCCACCCGAGGCCGTCCTCCGAGCCCGGCACCTCCTCGACCACGACCTTGAGGTCAAGGCCCGCCAACCGCCGGAACTGCTCGGCGACGACGTCGGCCTTGAGCCGGCGCTGTGCCTCCAGCGACGCGTGCTGCCAGTCGCAGCCGCCGCACCGGCCCGGGCCGGCGAACGGGCAGGGTGGCGTGACCCGGTCGGGTGAGGGCTCCAGGATCTCCACGGCGTCGGCCCGCAGGAACCGCGCGGTCTCCTCGGTCACCTCGGCCACGACCCGCTCGCCGGGCAGGGCATGCCGGACGAACACCACCCGGCCCTCGTGCCTGGCCACGCACCAGCCGCCGTTGGCGACGGCGTCCACCGTCAGTTCGAGCCGTCCCTTGTTCATCCGGTCGGCCTCTCTCATATAGATCATCGGTCTTGAGTCGTGCGGCACGCCGCAACGGTCGCAGGGAGGACGGATCGTCACATCTTGATCTGCGTGTCCTTCGACGGCGGGTGGTAGGAGCGGCGGGAGGCGCCGGGCGCGGCCGGCTCCCTGCGGCCCTTGAGGCGGTCGGAGGAGGCGAGCTGGAACGGCACGCTCGTGACCATGACTCCGGGCTTGAACAGCAGGCGGCCCTTGAGCCGCAGCGCGCTCTGGTTGTGCAGGAGGTGCTCCCACCAGCGGCCGACCACGTACTCGGGAATGTAGACCGTCACGACGTCGCGCGGCGAGCGCCGCCGCAGCGACTTCACGTACTCGAGCACGGGACCGGTGATCTCCCGGTACGGCGAGTCGAGGATCTTCAGCGGCACCTCGATGCCGCGCCGGTCCCATTCCTCCCTGAGCCTGTTCGCCTCGTCGGCGTCCACCATGACGGTCACGGCCTCCAGACTCGACGGGCGGGTCGCCCTGGCGTACGCGAGCGCGCGGAGCGTGGGCTTGTGGACCTTCGAGACGAGCACGATCGCGTGGTTGCGGGCCGGCAGCATCGACTCGTCGACCTCGCTCTCCTCCGGCGCGGCAAGCTCCTCCGCGACCCGGTCGTAGTGCCGCCTGATGCCCTTCATCATGAGGAAGAGCACCGGCATCGCGATGCAGACGATGTAGGCGCCGTGTGTGAACTTGGTGGCGAGCACGACGACGAGCACCAGCCCGGTCAGGACCGCGCCGACGCCGTTGATGAGCCGCGAGCGCATCATGTTGAACCGCGTCCTCGCGTCGCTCTCGGTCCTCAGGTGGCGGGTCCAGTGCCGGACCATGCCGATCTGGCTGAGGGTGAAGGAGACGAACACCCCGACGATGTAGAGGTTCAGCAGCTTGCTCACGTCCGCGTCGAACGCCCAGATCAGCAGGCAGGCGCCGGCGGCGAGAATGACGATGCCGTTGCTGAAGGCGAGGCGGTCGCCCCGGGTGTGGAGCTGGCGAGGCAGGTAGCGGTCCTGGGCGAGGATCGACCCGAGCACGGGGAAGCCGTTGAACGCGGTGTTGGCCGCCAGGAACAGGATGAGGGCGGTCACTCCGGCGATCAGGACGAACAGCACAGAACCGTGCCCGAAGACGGCCGACGCGACCTGCGCGATGATCGGCTGCTGGTAGTAGCCGGGCCCGGCCGGCTGGCCGTTGATGACGATGTCCCTGAACGCCGTGGCGGGGTCGGCCATCTTCACCCCGGACTCCAGGCCGAGGAAGATGATCCCGCTGAACATCGTGACCGCGATGAGGCCCATCATCAGCAGCGTCGTCGCGGCGTTCTTGCTCTTGGGCTTGCGGAAGGCCGGCACGCCGTTGCTGATCGCCTCGACACCGGTGAGCGCCGCGCAACCGGAGGAGAAGGCGCGCAGCACCAGGAACGCCAGCGCGAAGCCGGCCAAATCCGCCTGCTCGGCGATGAGCGTGTAGCCCGCCGTGGGGGCGCGCAACTCCTCGCCCAGCACGAGCAGGCGGAACAGGCCCCAGAGGATCATGCCGATGACCGCCGCCATGAAGGCGTAGGTCGGAACGGCGAACGCGACACCCGACTCCCGGATGCCGCGCAGGTTCATGATGGTCAGGAGTACGACGATGGCTATCGCCACCAGGGGGCGATGTTCCGCGACGAAGGGAATCGTCGCGCCGACGTAGTCGGCTCCGTTGGCGACCGACACCGCCACGGTCAGCACGTAGTCGACGAGCAGCGCGCTCGCGACGGTCAGCCCCGCCGTCGGTCCGAGGTTCGTCGTGGCCACCTCGTAGTCGCCGCCGCCGCTGGGATAAGCGTGCACGTTCTGCCGGTAGGACGCCACCACGACGAGCATGACGAGGACGACCCCGCCCGCGACCCACGGGCTGATGCTGTAGAGGCCCACTCCGGCGATCGACAGGATGATGAGGATCTCCTGCGGCGCGTACGCCACAGAGGACAGTGCGTCACTGGCGAACACCGGCAGCGCCACGCGCTTGGGCAGCAGCTGGTGGTGGAGCGCGGTGCTTCGCAGAGCCCGCCCCACGAGGAGCCGCTTGACAAGATCTGGCGCCTTGGACACGTCTGTTGAGCCTAGTCCCCCCGTGCCGCGCCCGAGTCATGCGGTGTGTCATGAGGGCGACATACTGTTCTGCATTAGGAGACCGCCACAACCCACGGCGGGGGAGCATGCATATTGTGATCATGGGATGCGGACGGGTCGGCTCGACCCTGGCGCACATCCTTGAGGACAACGGGCACTCGGTCGCCGTGATCGACCGTGACCCGCAGGCGTTCCGGCGGCTGCGGGCGGGCTTCCGCGGCCGCAGGGTGACCGGCATCGGTTTCGACCGCGACGTGCTCGAAGAGGCCGGCATCGCCTCGGCCGCCTCCTTCGTCGCCGTGAGCAGCGGCGACAACTCCAACATCATCTCCGCCCGGGTGGCCCGCGAGATGTTCGGGGTCGACAACGTGGTCGCCCGCATCTACGACCCCCGCCGGGCCGAGGTCTACCAGCGGCTCGGCATCCCCACGGTGGCGACGGTCCGCTGGACCGCAGACCAGATCCTGCGCCGGGTGCTGCCGGAGGGCGCCGAGCCTCTCTGGCGGGACCCCACCGGCACGGTCGTCCTCGCCGAGGTGGCCTTCCACCAGGGCTGGATCGGCACCAGGGCCAGGGACATCGAGAGCGTCACCGGCGTGCGCGTGGCCTTCCTCAACCGCATGGGCGAGGCGGTCGTGCCGAAGGACGCGACCGTCGTCCAGGAGGGAGACCTCCTCCACGTGGTCGCCGCCGAGAACGACATGGACCGCATCAACAAGGTGCTGTCCGCCCCGCCGTCGGACGAGGAGCACTGATGCGCGTCACCATCGCCGGCGCCGGAGCCGTCGGCCGCTCCATCGCGGCGGAGCTCCTGGAGAACGGCCACCAGGTCCTGCTCATCGACATCGACCCCCACGCCATCAAGATCGACAGCGTGCCGCGGGCCGAATGGCTGCTCGCCGACGCCTGCGAGATCTCCTCGCTGGACGAGGCCGGGCTGAACACCTGCCAGGTCGTGATCGCCGCCTCCGGCGACGACAAGGTCAACCTCGTGGTCTCGCTGCTCGCCAAGACCGAGTACGGCGTGCCGCGCGTGGTCGCCCGGGTCAACCACCCGAAGAACGAGTGGCTGTTCAACGAGTCGTGGGGCGTGGACGTCGCCGTCTCCACCCCGCGCCTGCTGTCGGCCCTGGTCGAGGAGGCGGTCAGCGTCGGCGACCTGGTGCGCCTGATGACCTTCCGGCAGGGCCAGGCCAACCTGGTCGAGCTCACCCTGGCGGATGACGCGCCCGTGGTGGGCCAGCGGGCGGGCTCGGTGCCGTGGCCGGTGGACGCCGCGCTCGTGGCGATCCTGCGCGAGGGCCGGGTGCTGGTCCCCTCGGCCGACGACCCGCTGGAGGCCGGCGACGAGTTGCTGTTCGTGGCCAGCCAGGAGGTCGAGCACGAGCTGACCCATCTGCTGTCGGCCCACGGACGTTCCTGACCCCGCGCGAACACGCGAAGGCCCCGGGCACGCGCCCGGGGCCTTCGCGTGTGTCACATCAGACGGACGGCTGCGCGGGTGGCTGCACGGGCTGCTGCACGGGCGGCTGGACGCCGGGCTCGATCGGCGTGCGGCCCCGGGCCAGGACCCACACCATCGCGGCCAGCGCCGCCACCTGCAGCGGCCAGCCCAAGGCGATCTTGGCCACACCGAGGGCGGTCACCTGGTCCGCCCAGTAGAGCGGCAGCTGGATCACCACCCGCAGCAGGCAGGGCAGCATGAGCAGCCACGTCAGCCGTGAGCACAGCCGGACCAGCGCGGAGTCGTTGTGCCAGGCCGTCGGGTCGCCGGTCACGGAACCGATCAGGAACCCCACGACCGGCCAGCGGACCACGATCGACAGCAGCATGCCCGCGGCGTACGCACCGTTGTAGAGGATCCCCGGCAGGAACACGTCCTTGGCGTCGCCGGTGCGGGTCGCGAAGAACGCCCCGATGCCGATCCCGACGAGGCTGTTGAGCACGAACTGCGGCGTCGTACGCTGCGCGAGCCGCAGCAGGAGGAGCACCACCGCCGAGGCGATGCCGACGATCAGGGATGCCTTCAGCTCGTTGGTGCCCACCCACGTGCCGGTGAAGGCGATCGTGGGCACGGCCGCCTCGACGATCCCGCGCCTGCCGCCAAGCGCCTTGCTCATCTGGGCACGAACGGCCGCCTCTACGGTGGCGTGCGCCGCGGGGGCCGTCATGTCCGCTGTGCTCATACGGTCTCCTGAGAGATCAAGGGCCACCGGCCGGGCGTAGCTCGTAACGGGGGTTGAACATGACCTTGCGGCCGTCCTGGACGCTGACCAGTCCTTCGGCCCGCACCACCCGGCCGGGCTCGATGCCGGCGATCTTCCGGCGGCCGAGCCAGACCAGGTCGATGACGTCCGATCCGTCGTACAGCTCCGCCTCGAGGGCGGGCGCGCCGCCGCGTGGACGGAGGGTGACGGTGCGCAGCGTGCCCGCGACACAGGTGCGCTGGCGCTCACCGCACCGGGCGATGGGTGTGGCCCCCTGCTCCTCCAGGTCCTCCTGGAGCTCGGCTGCCTCCAGCTCGGCCTGGCTGGTGGTCAGCCGTCGGAAGAAGCCCCGCAGTCCGCCTCGTTTGGCAGGCTCCGGCGTGCCCATCGGTCACTCACCCAGCTTCCTCCCCCTCCAGGGGGATTCATCGTCCCGGCTTCCAGCCTAGGTCGTGTCCGACACGTCATGCCCTGGCCGCGCGTGCGCCCAGGCTCGCGACAGGCGGCATTCGTCGGACGCTCCCTGGGCCCGTCATTTCCCACCGCAGCATACGTGAGCCTCGTGCGGGTCATAAGGACGGCCGGGGCAGGGCTTGCTCCCCGATTCGGTCAACCGGCGCACCGACCCCGCCGGGGTCAGCGGATCTCGCTGATCTCGGGACCACGCTCGAACGGCCGGAGCTCCTCCTGGCGGGCCCCCTGCTCCTCCATGGCCTGCCGCGCCTCGGCGGGCAGGCGGAGCTGGATCGCCTCCTTGGGCGGCATCGGCTCGTCGCCGCGCACGACGACGATGCCACGCACGACGTCCTCCAGGATCCGCGCAGCCTCCGGGTCGACCGCCGCCCTGCCGCTGATGACGGCACGCAGGAACCAGCGCGGCCCGTCGACACCGACGTAGCGCACCGGCTGCCGTCCCTGCGCCTGGCCCTGGGCGGGCACCTCGGCCGCGATCTCGGGGCCGAACGGGCCGTCCCTGTCCTCGGCCGATCCTCCGGCGGCCACCACCTCGCGGGCGAGCTCGGCCCGCACCTCGTCCCAGATCCCGCTGCGCTTGGGCGCGGCGAACGCGTTCACCTGCAGCGCGCTCTCCTCGACCAGGACGATCACTCCGTCGACCTGGTCGCCCGCCATGCTGAGCTGGATCTCGAACCCCGGGCCGACGGGCAGGCGCAGGCCCCCCAGGTCCACCCGCTCGGCCTCCGGATAGTCGTCGGCGGAGTCCCAGGGGCCGCTCGTCCGCGCCGGGTCGAGGGCCTCCTTCCGCATGACGGCTGGTGCGGTCTCCTCCTCCACACGTCGCCGGCGTCGCAACACTTGTCTCACTCTCCTCGCATCGTGGCCCGTTTCCCGGGCCCCGCGTGTCAGCTCCCGGTCGAGCCGAACCCGTTCGTGCCCCGTACGGAGCCGGGCAACCGGTCGACCTCGTAGAACGCCGCCCGTTCGACCCGCTGGACGACCAGCTGGGCGATGCGGTCGCCGCGCCTGAGCCGCACCGCGTCCTTGGCGTCGGTATTGATCATCGTCACCCTGATCTCGCCCCGGTAGCCGGCGTCGATCGTGCCCGGCGCGTTCACCAGCGTGACGCCGTGCCGGGCCGCCAGGCCCGAACGCGGATGGACGAAGGCGGCGTAGCCGTCCGGCAGCGCGATGGCCACGCCGGTCCGCACGACCGCCCGCTCACCGGGCAGCAGTTCGACGTCCTCCGCCGCGTACAGGTCGGCTCCCGCGTCGCCCGGATGGGCGTACGACGGGAGCGGAAGGTCCGGGTCCAGCCGGTGGATCAGGATCTCGACGCTCATCTGGCGGCCTCGATCCCGCGAACGGCGGCCGTGGCGCGTGCCCCGTCTTGCGTGCGGCGGCTCATGCCGCCTCCCCGTCTTCCGCCCGGAGTCCGGTCGTGCCGGAGGCGCGCGATCCAGCACCCCGCCGGGAGCCGTGTTCCCTGGTTCGCTCGCTACGCTCGCTCATGAGGCAAGACCCTACCCGTTGTGCCGGGGGACACCGCCTCTCCCGCTCCGGTCGAGGGGCGCGCCGCCGGCTCCGGTTCCCGCCCGCCGCGCTCCGGGGAGCCGGGCTCCGTGTCCGGGGAAGCGGACTCCGCGGCCGGGGAGCCGGGCTCCGCTTCCGCGGGCAGGGCCCGCGCGGCGCCGGGCTCCTCGTCCGGGGGCCCCTCCTCCCCTCCCCCGGGCGCGGCGTCTCCGGCCGGTGGCTCGATGGCGGGCTGGCCCCGGCGCAGCTCGGGCAGCGCGCGGTAGATGACCGCCGTGAGCGGCACGGCAACCACGGCGCCTCCGATGCCGCCGAGCACGCCGCCCACCGCGAGGACGAGGATGATCGCCAGCGGGTGGAACTCCAGGGCCCTGCCGACGATGAGCGGCTGGAGCACGTGGTTCTCCAGCTGCTGCTCGACCACGAGGATGCCGACGAAGATCAACGCGTAGACCCAGCCCTGGGAGCCGAAGGTCACCAGCGTCGCGATGGCTCCCGCCAGCAGGATGCCGACGACCGGGACGAAGCTCGCCAGGAAGACGAGCACCGCCAGCGGCGCCCACAGCGGCACCCGCATCCCGGCGAGCACCACCCCGATCACGAGCCCGTGGATGGCCGCGACCGCCACCGTGCCGTGCACGTAGTGGGAGATCGTCGCCCATGCCGCCCGGCCGGCCCGGTCCACCCGCGGCGCGGTGTCGCCGAACGCGCGCAGGAACCAGGCCCAGATCCGGTCGCCATCCTTGAGCAGGAAGAAGGTCACGAAGAGCATCAGCACGATCGAGGTGAGCACCTCGATGACCGCGGTGGCCCCGCTCAGCACCGTGCTGGTGATCTGGCTTCTGTACTGGGTGACCTGGCTGCCGAGCTGGTCCACGAAGTCGGCGATCTGCGCCTCCTTCAGCTGGAGGGGGCCGTGCAGCAGCCAGTCCTGGACGTTGCGCGCGGTCTCCTGGATCTGCAGGACCAGCCGGGGGAACTCCTCGTTCGCCCGCACGCCGATCAGGTATCCGATGCCCCCGATCAGCGCGAGGCCCAGCAGCATCGTGACCCACGTCGCGTAGATCGGCCGGAGCCCGGCGACGCGCAGCCGCCGGGTCAGCGGGTACAGCAGGGCCGCGAGCAGCAGCGCCACGACCACCGGCATGACGACGAAGCTGATCCTGCCGATGATCTGCCACAGGAAATAGATCATCGCGCCGAGCAGCAGCAGCCGCCAACTCCACGCGGCCAGCGCGGCCAGGGTCGGCGGGACCCTCTCCTGAGTACTGCGGTTAGACGGGATCACGGGTCCAGCCTGGCATGTCGGCGGGCACGGCGCGCGGTCGTTTTACCCGTGGTTGGCGATCGGTTCGGTGTCATCCGGCCGGCCGCCGCCGTGCCCGGGGGTGGCGTCGTCAGGCGGTCAGCTCCGCGACCGCGTCAAGCGGCGCGTCACCTGGTTCGAGGACGAACTCCTCGACGTTGCCCGCCGCGCACAGGTCGTCCTGGCCCAGCCGGACCAGCTCCGCCCGGTCCCCCGACACAGTCAGCCGCGAGACCTCCGCGCGCATCGACAGCCGCGCCCCCGACTTGGCCCGCCGTACGTCGCGGAGCACCTCGGCGACGGCGTCGAGCACCGCGGGATCGCCGAGCCGCGCCTCGGGCAGCTCGCCGGCGGACGGCCAGGCGGCGCGGTGCACCGAGCCCTCCCGCCACCACGACCAGACCTCCTCGGTCACGAACGGCAGGAAGGGCGCGAACAGCCGCAGCAGCACGCCGAGCGCCCGCCGCAGCGCGGCGACGGCGGAGGCGTCCCCGGCGTACGCGCGGGCCTTCACCAGCTCCAGGTAGTCGTCGCAGAACGACCAGAAGAACCTCTCGGTCCGCTCCAGCGCCCGGGTGTAGTCGTACGCCTCGAACGCCTCGGTGGCCTCGCCCACGACCGCCCCCAGCGCGGCCAGCATGGACAGGTCGACCGGCTCGGTGACCTCGCCGCCGCCCTCGGACCGGAATCCGAGCACGAACTTCGACGCGTTCAGGACCTTGAT
The DNA here is from genome assembly GCF_012999535.1 of Microbispora sp. H11081. Taxonomy (GTDB): domain Bacteria; phylum Actinomycetota; class Actinomycetes; order Streptosporangiales; family Streptosporangiaceae; genus Microbispora. Next base: position 159,858 of record NZ_JABBWV010000006.1, on the reverse strand, counting down.
GGCCAGCCGGCGGCCGATCTTGATCTGCCCGGTGTCGAACGCCGTGTCGGTGCCGGGACGCCCGCTCGCCGCCCAGTAGCGGACCGCGTCGGAGCCGTACTCCTCCAGCAGGCCCATGGGCGTGACCACGTTGCCCTTGGACTTCGACATCTTCTTGCGGTCGGGATCGAGGATCCATCCCGAGATCGCCGCGTGCCGCCAGGGCAGCCCGCCGTGCTCCAGGTGCGACCGCACCACCGTCGAGAACAGCCAGGTACGGATGATCTCGTGGGCCTGGGGCCGCAGGTCCATCGGGAAGACGCGGCGGAACAGGTCGTCGTCGCGCTCCCACCCGGCGGCGATCTGCGGGCTCAGCGAGGAGGTCGCCCAGGTGTCCATGACGTCGGGGTCGGCGACGAAGCCGAGCGGCTTGCCCCGCTGGTCCTCGGTGTAGCCGGGAGGCACGTCGCTGGACGGGTCGACGGGCAGCGACGACTCCGGCGGGACGATCGGCGCCTCGTGGATCGGCTCGCCCTCGGCGTCGAGCGGATACCAGACCGGGATCGGCACGCCGAAGAACCGCTGGCGGGAGATCAGCCAGTCGCCCGCCAGGCCCTCCACCCAGTTGTCGTACCTGACCCGCATGTGCGGCGGGTGCCACTCCAGCTCCCTGCCGCGCTCCAGCAGTTCGGCGCGCAGCCGCGCGTCCCTGCCGCCGTTGCGGATGTACCACTGCCGGGTGGTGACGATCTCGAGCGGGCGGTCGCCCTTCTCGTAGAACTTGACGGGCCGCCGGATCCCGCGCGGCTCGCCGTCCAGGTCGCCGGACTCGCGCAGCATCTCCGTCATGCGCTCGCGCGCGCTGTGCACCGTCTTGCCCGCCAGCTCCGCGTACGGCTCGGCGGGCACGCCCTGCGGCGGCTCGGGGAGCAGCCTGCCGTCCCAGCCGATCACCGGGCGGGTCGGCAGGTCCAGCTCGCGCCACCAGACGACGTCGGTGACGTCGCCGAACGTGCAGATCATCGCGATGCCCGAGCCCTTGCCCGGCTCGGCGAGGCGGTGGGCCACGACCGGCACCTCGACCCCGAAGACCGGGGTGCGGACGGTGGTGCCGAACAACGGCTGGTAGCGCTCGTCGTCGGGGTGGGCCACCAGCGCCACGCAGGCCGGGATCAGCTCGGGGCGGGTCGTCTCGATCCACACCGTGTCCTGCGCGCCGTCCTGCGCGCCGTCCACGCGCCGGAACCCGACGCGGTGGAAGGCGCCGGGCCACTCCCGGTCCTCCAGCTCGGCCTGGGCCACGGCCGTGCGGAACGTCACGTCCCACAGGGTCGGGGCCTCGGCGACGTACGCCTCGCCGCGGGCGAGGTTGCGCAGGAACGCCCGCTGGGACGCCGCCCTGGCGCCCGCGTCGATGGTCGCGTAGGTCATCGACCAGTCCACCGACAGGCCGAGACGGCGCCACAGCTCCTCGAACGCCTTCTCGTCCTCCGCGGTCAGCCGCTCGCACAGCTCGATGAAGTTGCGCCGCGAGATCGGCACCTGCCGCTTGGCGTCCGGCTTCTCCGGCGGCGTGAAGTCCGGGTCGTACGGCAGGGAGGGGTCGCAGCGCACGCCGAAGTGGTTCTGCACGCGGCGCTCGGTGGGCAGGCCGTTATCGTCCCACCCCATCGGGTAGAAGACCTCGCGCCCCCGCATCCGCTGGTAGCGGGCGATCGTGTCCGTGTGCGTGTAGGAGAAGACGTGCCCCACATGGAGGGACCCGGACACGGTGGGCGGCGGGGTGTCGATGGAGTAGACCTCGTCCCTGCCCCGGGACCGGTCGAACCGGTAGGTGCCCTCGGCCTCCCAGCGTTCTACCCATACCGCTTCCAAGCCGTCGAGTGTGGGTTTCTCGGGCATGGCTGCGGGGAGTCGCTGTTCGGTCATGCCACCACATGGTATGGCGTGGACCGCTACCCCGCGCGGAGACACTAAGGTCGTTATCGAGGAGGAATCATGGCGGACATGGCTCGGGAGGCCAAGCGCGAACTCGGCGCGATGGAGAAGCCCGACATGCAGTGGCGTATCGTCGGCGGCCTGCTGGGCTTGGCGGTCGGCTTCTGCTCGCGCAAGGCGCTGGCGTTCGGGTGGGAGAAGGCCACCGGCAAGAAGCCGCCGGCGAGCGTCGACTCGCCCGAGATCGGGCTCGGCGAGGCGATTGCGTACGCCGTGGTGATGGGTTTGGGCATGGAGATCACCCGGATCGTCGTCACCCGGTCGGCCGCGAAGAAGTGGCGCAACTGGAAGGACGCCGCCCGGGATCTCACTCCGTAGGGGCCACCCTCTCCCCGGACTCCAGGGCGGTGAGGAAGTCGCTGGCCCACCTGTCCACGTTGTAGGTGGCGACCCTGCGCCTGAGCGAACGCATCCGGCGTCCCAGCTCGTGCGGGGTCGCCCGCATCGCCGCCAGCATCGTCCGCTTCATGCCGTCGATGTCGTACGGGTTGACCATGTAGGCCTGGCGCATCTCGTCGGCGGCGCCGGCGAACTCGCTCAGCACGAGCGCCCCGCGCAGGTCGTGGCGGCAGGCGACGTACTCCTTCGCGACGAGGTTCATGCCGTCGCGCAGCGGCGTGACGACCATGACGTCGGCCGCCAGATAGAGCGCCGCGAGCTCCTCCTTGTTGTACGACTGGTGCAGGTAGGAGATCGGCATGCGGCCGAGCATGCCGTGCTCGCCGTTGATGCGGCCCACTCTGAGCTCGATGTCGTTGCGCAGCCGGATGTACTCGGCGACGCGCTCGCGGGTGGGCGTGGCGACCTGGACGAAGACCGCCTCGTCCGGCTTGATCGCGCCGTCATCGAGCAGCTCGCCGAACGCCTTGAGCCGCTGGCCGATCCCCTTGGTGTAGTCGAGCCTGTCGACGCCGAGCAGCACGTGCTCGGGATCGCCCAGCTCGGCGCGGATCTCCTTGGCCCGCTCCTGGACGCGCGGTTCGCGGACGAGCTGGTCCAGCTCGCCGAAGTCCACCGAGATCGGGAACGACTCCGCGCGCACGGTGCGGTCTTCGAGGTGGATCTCGTTGCGGAGGTACTGCACGCCGAGCAGGCGGCGGCACAGGCGCATGAAGTTGGCGGCGCCGCCCGGCCGCTGGAAGCCCACGAGGTCGGCCCCGAGCAGGCCCTCCAGGATCTCGTTACGCCAGGGCAGCTGGTAGAACAGCTCACCCGGCGGGAACGGGATGTGCAGGAAGAACCCGATCTTCAGGTCGGGCCGCAGCTTCCGCAGCATCGCGGGCACGAGCTGGAGCTGGTAGTCCTGCACCCACACGACCGCGCCGGGCGCGGCGGCGTCGGCGGCCGCGCGTGCGAACCGGTCGTTGACCGCCCGGTAGGCGTCCCAGAGCACACGAGAGTAGACGGGGGTGGCGACCACGTCGTGGTAGAGGGGCCACAGGGTGGCGTTGGAGAAGCCCTCGTAGTAGAGCTCGACCTCGAGCTCGGACAGCGGGACGGGGATGAGGTGCATGCCGTCGTGGTCGAAGGGCTTCAGCTCCTCTCCGCCCGCCCCGGTCCAGCCGAGCCAGGCGCCGTCACGCCGTTGCATCACGGGCGCGATGGCGGTGACGAGCCCTCCCGGGCTGCGCCGCCACTCGTTCTCGCCCACGCGATCGACCGGCAGCCGGTTCGCGACGATCAGAAACGAGCTGGTTCCACGCATGCATCCCCTCCAGGTGGTCGCCTGTGACCACCATACGGAAAGTCACCAGCTACCCCCATACCCGTAAGGACGTGCACAATTCCCACCGGTTGTTGTGAGAATGATCTCACGCAGCTCACCCCGGGTCGGCAAGTGGTTTAGACCAATTGGGTGACACTTCCCTACCCGGAAGATCAGGACGGCCGGAGACCGCCGATTGGGACGGTCAGCTGGGCTGATGCGCGTTTTCGCGGGCCGTACGGAGAGGGGGGCGCGGGCCGCGGACGTTCAGGAGGGGCGGCCCCGTATCGGGGGTGCTGGAAGGGGTCAGCCCTTGATCGGGGACGTGTGACCGGTGGGCAGCGCCTGCTGGCGGCGCAGGTCCGCGCGGACGGCGGCGGCGAGCTTCTTGGTGGCGACCCGGTTCAGCGCGCCGCCGGCCACGGCGCCGGTGAGGAAGGGCCCGAGCGTGGTGAGGTGCCGGCCGAGCGTGCGCATCAGGCGGTTACGCAGCGCGGTCTTGGCGGCGGCGCCGAGCGCCAGCGTGGCCGAGCCGGGGGCGAGGGGGTTGACGCCCCGCTGCTTGGACCAGGCGAGCGCGAACGCGGCAGCCCTCTGGCTGCCGTTGCCGGGGACCCGGACGCCGTACACCTCGTGCAACTCCGCGAGAAGCTTCACTTCGATGGCCGCGACGACCAGCGTCTCGGCCACGATCTGGGCGGGTGCGGACAGCAGGAGCGGCGGCGCGGCGAACTCGGCCGCGGCGAGCGCTCCGCCGAGGGCGCCGACGGTGGTCGTCGCCTTCGCGGCGGTGCGCACGAGGTCGTCGGCGAGTTGCTCGCCGGTGAGCCCGTAGTGGTGTTCCCGGAGGGTCTCGAGGTCCCTGACCGGTAACCGCGGAGCGATGTTCATGAAGATGTCCGCGAGCCATCGGCCCCGGCCCACTCCACTTTCCCGCGCCTTCCCCGCGGACCGTGCCAGAGCACCCCCGAGGCGGCCGAGCAGCCGACGCCGCTCGGCCCCGTCCGTCTCCTCAGAGGCGACGAGCTTGCCGACCAGGTCGGCGACCTCGTTGTTTGAATCATCCGCTGCTGAAGTCACGGACCCTCCCAAGGGTCTCCTAGGCGGCGCACTCGCGGCAGACCTGCTGGCCGTTCTTCTCTGATGCCAGCTGGCTGCGGTGGTGCACCAGGAAGCACCGCGAGCAGGTGAACTCGTCGGCCTGGCGAGGTATCACCCGCAGCGAGAGCTCCTCGTTCGACAGGTCCGCCCCTGGCAGCTCGAGCGACTCGGCGAGATCGGTCTCGTCGATGTCGATGCTGCCCGACGACTTGTCACTCCTACGCGCCTGCAGTTCCTGGAGACTGTCCTCATTGATGTCGTCGTCGGTCTTACGCGGGCTGTCGTAGTCGGTAGCCATCTGCTACTCCATCCCCCTCATCTATCTGCCTGCGCCTGTGTCGCGCGTGGATAACGCTCGAGAGGCCGATGTTGTGCCCGCGGGGGCCGGTAAATTGTGCAATCGGTACCCGCTTGGACGAACACTGAACCTCCCGACACGCGAGGGGCCTCCCGCCGGAAGCTGCGGTTAGCCAAATATGGCGAAAACCACAGTATCGGCGGGTATCCCTACCGCGTTCGACGGCACATCCAACCACATGTACGGCGCGCTCGCTCCATCAGCGCGCCGACTGTGGCATCCCCGGAGACGTCCCGCTCCCGGATAGGCGCACCGTCACCACGAGGCCGCCCCCGTCTCGGGGAACGGCGGCGACCGTCCCGCCGTGCGCGCGGACGATCGCGCGAACGATGGACAGGCCGAGACCCGCGCCCTTGGCGGACTGGACCCGGTCGGCATTCAAACGCCGGAACGGCTCGAAGAGACTCTCCACCTCGTACGCGGGAACGTGCGGTCCCGTGTTCGCGACCTGAACAACCGCACCCCCGTCGACAATTCCCGTCCGCACCCATACTTTCCCGGTCTCACCAAGATTGTGTTTGATGCCGTTTTCGACCAGGTTCGAGACGCAGCGTTCGATCAGCACGGGGTCGCCCGTCGTGGCCGCCGGATGGAGGTCGTGCTCCACCGTGACGCCCTCCTCCGCGGCGAAGGGGGCCAGTTGCTCCACCGCCGTCCTGGCGACCTCCTGGACGTCCACGGGCTTGCGCACCGACAGCTCGCGCTCACTGCGGGCGAGCAGGAGCAGGCCCTCGATCAGCCGCTCGTTGCGGGCGGTGGTCCCGAGGAGCGTGCGTCCGAGCACCTTCAGGTCATCCGAGGCCTCGGGGTCGGACAGCGCCACCTCGAGGACCGTGCGGTTGATCGCCAGTGGCGTGCGCAGCTCGTGCGAGGCGTTGTCCACGAACCGGCGCTGCGCGTCGAAGGCGGTGTTGAGCCGGGTGAGCATGGCGTCGAAGGTGTCGGCCAGCTCCTTCAGCTCGTCGTCCGGGCCCTGCAGGGCGATGCGCTCGTGGGCGAGCGAGGTCTCCGACAGCTTGCGCGCGGTCGCCGTCATCTTCATGACCGGCCGCAGCGCCCGGTCGGCCACGAGATAGCCGAGCATCAGGGCGAAGATCCCGACGCCCAGCAGCGCCAGCAGCGACCGCTTCAGCAATTCGCCGCGCGCCGCCGCGGTCACCGCGGCCTGCGACTGCGCGAACTGCCTGTTGACCTGGTCGACCCACTCCTGCGGCACGATCCCGCTCGGAAGATAGATCTTCGGCACGTTCTGCCAGCCGGCGTCGATCGCCTGGCCCACGAGCACGTACATGACCATGACCAGCAGCGCGCCCGCGACGAAGACCAGTGCGGCGTACGTGAGGGTCAGGCGCCACCGGATGCTGACGCGGTTCTGCAGCGACCTGATCTCGTCGAGCAGCTTGCCCCGCTGCACCGGGTGGGCGACCAGCGGCGGCGGCCCGTCCCAGGCGGGCGGGCCGCTGGGCGGCGGCGGCACCTGGCTGCGGTAGGGGCCGGTGCCCATCGGGTTCGTCATCCTGCGGGCGGGACCCACCGGCTGCGCACCCGGCGAGGCCGGCGGCGAGCCGGGTTGGGGTCCCGCCTGGCCCTGACCCGGCGCGGCGGGGCCGGCTCCGCCGGGCGGCGGGAGGATCCGCGGCGTCCCCTCGGAGGCGTCACGTGGTTCTGTCACAGGACCCCCTCCCCCGGGGAAGCGCTGGAGACGGCGGCGCGGATCGTCACAGCCGGTACCCGACGCCCGGCACGGTTTCGATGACCGGCGGGTCGCCCAGCTTCTTGCGCAACGTCATCATGGTCACCCTGACCACGTTGGTGAACGGGTCGATGTTCTCGTCCCACGCCTTGTCGAGCAGGTCCTCCTGGCTGACGACGGCGCCCTCGGCCCGCATCAGCTCCTCCAGCACCGCGAACTCCTTCTTGGTGAGGTGGATCTCCGCCCCGTCCCTGGTCACCTGACGCTTGCCGGGGTCGAGGCGGATGCCCGCGCGTTCGAGCACGGGCGGCAGCGGCGGCGCCGACCTGCGGCCGAGAGCGCGCACCCGGGCCACGAGTTCCATGAACACGAACGGCTTGGCCAGGTAGTCGTCGGCGCCGATCTCCAGCCCCTCGACCTTGTCGTCCACGTCGCCCGCCGCCGTCAGCATGATGATCCGGGAGGCCGACCGCTGGGCGACCAGGCGGCGGGCCACCTCGTCACCGTGCACCCTGGGCAGGTCACGGTCGAGCACGATCACGTCGTAGTCGATGTAGCCGGTCTTCTCCAGAGCGGCGGCGCCGTCGTAGGCGACGTCCACCGCCATCGCCTCCCGGCGAAGGCCGGTGGCGATCGCGTCCGCGAGCACCCGCTCGTCCTCCACCACAAGCACGCGCATCAAGTCCTCCTAGCTGGCGTGACGCCCTCATTGTGGTCATAAACGGCGTAAGCCGCCGGTAAGCGGTCCCGGCGCTCTACGTGGCGTAGGGCACACAAATTCATAGGTTTATGGTCGGTCCAGACATGGGTAAGGCAGGTGACACCCTCCATTGTCGTGTGCCGGGGAAGGCCGTGCTCCCATCGCGGGACCAGTGCCGACGCCCCCGTGACACGTTTCGCCCCCTGAGAAAGAAGGTGAGATGGGCGAGTTCACGACCACGATCGAAACCAGGCTCGACCAGGCCTACAAGGGTCTTGAAGAGGCCACCACGAGCGGGGACGACTTCCTCGCCGACACCCTCACCGCCGAGATCGAGGATCTGCACCGTCTCGCCGAGGATCACGGCATCTCCATCCCGCGCTGATCGCTACGAACACTGACGAGGGGCCCGCCGATGGCGGGCCCCTCGCCTGTCCGGGGTCGTTTCTTCGCGCCCGTACGCCGCGCCGCGTTACTCGCGCTCGGGGCATGAGCGTTACTCGCGCTCGGGGCGTGAGGCGCTACTCGCGCTCGGGGTCGAGCGGGACGAGCAGGTCGTGCAGTTCCTCGAACAGCCCCGGGGCCGCGCACAGGACCATCTCGGGGCTGACCGGCCTGCCGTTCAGGCCGCCGATCCGGGCCCCCGCCTCCACGGCGATCAGGCCGGCCGCCGCGTGGTCCCAGTAGTTGGCGCCGCGCTCGTAGTAGGCGTCGACCCGGCCCGCCGCGACGGAACAGAGGTCGATCGCGCAGGAGCCGCCCCGCCTGATGTCCCTGACCCTCGGCACCACCTGCGCGACCACCTCGGCCTGCACCCGGCGGCGGGCGGCGCCGTAGCCGAAACCGGTCGCGACGAGCGCCCGGTCGAGCGGGACACCGGTGTTGCAGCGCAGCCGCTCCCCCTTCAGCCACGCGCCCCCGCCCTTGGACGCCGTGAACAGCTCGCCGCGCGGCACGTTGTGCACCACCCCCGCGACGATCTCGCCGTCCACCTCGACGCCGATGCTCACCGCCCAGTCGGGCATGCCGTACAGGAAGTTGACCGTGCCGTCGATGGGGTCGACGACCCATCGGACGCCGCCCTCGCCCGGGGTGTCGCCGCCTTCCTCGCCGAGGATCGCGTCGCGCGGCCTGGCCTCGGCGATCCTGCCGCGGATCAGCTCCTCCGCGGCCCGGTCGAGGGCGGTGACCACGTCGGTGGGGCTCGACTTCGTGGCGAGCACCTCGGGCCGCGCGGGCCGCTTGGCGAGGAGCATCTGGCCGGCCTCCTCCGCTATGCCGGCCGCCAGCTCCAGCAGTTCCTCCGCCCGCGCCCGGTCCTGCCGGTGCTCACGCTCGTCCATCCTCGCCTGCCCCCTCGTCGTACGTGCTCGTGAACCGAAGCGCGGCCGGCACCCGGACCGGGCACCGGCCGCACGGACGACATCCTCCCAAACCAGGATGTGCCGCCACTCGACGGTCAGCTCAGGGACGGCGGCCGGGTCCACTCCCCGCCCAGGACGTGCTGCGAGAGGAAGGCCAGAACGGTCTCGTACCAGGCGATCGCGTTGCCGGGTTTGAGCACCCAGTGGTTCTCGTCGGGGAAGTAGAGGAACTTCGACTCGACGCCGGAGCGCTGAAGGTCCCACCACAGGCGGAGCCCCTCGCCGATCGGCACGCGGTAGTCCTTGTCACCGTGGATCACCAGCATCGGCGTCCTGATCTCGCCGAGCCACCGGTGGGGCGACAGCCGGGCGTAGCGGGCGGACCCCAGTGCGCCGAACTCCCGCTGCCAGAAGTTCGCGCCGTCGGTGGTGCCCGCGAACTGGTCCAGATGCCACAGGGAGGCGTGCGTCACGATGGCGCGGAACCTGTCGGTGTGCCCGGCGATCCAGTTCGCCATGTAGCCGCCGAACGAGCCGCCCATCGCGGCCGTCCGCTGCTCGTCGATCTCCGGCCGCTTGAGGCACTCGTCCGTGATCGCCATGAGGTCGGCGTGGGTCACCGGTCCCCAGTCGCCCCAGCCCCGCTTGATCATGTCCTGGCCGTACCCGGTGGACATGCAGGGGTCGGGCAGCAGCACGGCGTAACCGTGCCTGGCCATGATCCAGGGGTTCCAGCGCCAGTTCCAGTCGTTCCAGCTCGACACGGGGCCGCCGTGGACCCACAGCAGGAACGGCGCGGGGTCCTCGGCGGTCGCCTCCGCGGGCACGACGAGCCAGCCGCGGATCTCGGTCCCGTCCTCGGCCGTCGCGGTCACCTCGGTCAGCCTGCCGGGCAGGTCGAGCCGCGGCGTGGGCGACGGCAGCGCCGTCACGGAGCCGTCGGCGGCGATCCGCACCGGCCGCGGCGGCGAGTCGATCGCGCCGCGCAGGGCGTAGACCGTGCCGTCAGGGGCGGGGCACAGCTCGGCGTAGGCGCCGTCGTCCGCGGTCACCCGAGTGACCGCACTGTCGAGGGCGACGCGGAACACCGGCCGGCGGCCCTGGTGGTCGGCGGCGAAGAAGAGCTCTCGCGAGGAGTGCGCCCACGAGACCGACGTGGGGAAGACCTCGGCGGCGACCGCGCGTCCCTCGCCCGTCTCCAGGTCGATCACCCACAGGTCGAGCGAGATCGGCGTCTCCTCCGTGCCGTGCCGCTCCCGCAGGCAGGCGACCATGCGCCCGTCGGGCGACACGACGACGGGACCGCCGAAGTCGTGCTCGTCCGACGTCGCGAGCGTGCGCCGGGACCCGTCCGCGACGTCGATCGCGACGAGGTCCCACCGGACGTCGCCCTTCGGGAGCGGCGTCCGCCAGGTCGCGACCACGGTGCGCCCGTCCGGGGTGACGTCGAACGACATGTTCTCGTCCAGCGCGCCGCCGGGCTCGGGCGTCAGGTCGCGCACGTCCTCCAGGCCCTCGCCCGCGGCGCGGCCGGCGAAGATCCGGGTGTGCTCCGTGCCGAGGTCGTGGTCCCAGGAGCGGACCGGGTAGCCCTCGTGCAGGATCGCGGTCACCCCGGCCTCGTCGCGGGCCTTGCGGCGCTCCTCCTCGGTGGCCGCGTCGCCGGGCAGCACCTCGGAGGTGAGGACGACCGTGCCCCCCGCCGCCCGCACTCCGGAGATCCCGCCGGGACGGGTGGCGACGCGCACCGGCTCGCCGCGCTCGGGCAGCAGCCACAGCGCGGCGGTGTCGCCGCCGCTCTCCTTGGCCGTCTCGTCGGCCCTGCGGGAGACGAAGAACAGCGTCCCGTCGGCGGCGAACTCGGCTCCCGCCTCTCCCTTCGCCGACCTGGTCAGCCTGCGGGGCTCGCCTCCCGGGTCCTGGGGAACGTCCCAGAGGGCGGTGCCGTACGACTTGCCGTCCGGGCTGAGCGACTGAACCACGGCCACGAGCCGAGTCCCGTCGGGCGACAGCCGGAGGGAGTTCACGCGCGGCAGGGCCGTGTATTCGCGGATGTCCGGAAATTGGCTCATCGCTCGAACTTACTCCCAGACGCATCGCCCACCCAACCTGTTAAGGCGCGGGCCGGACTGTCGCACCCCCCGCGTATGGTGTGGCGCATGGGGAGCACCAACGGATACGACGCCCTGCTCGTCGTCTCCTTCGGAGGGCCGGAGAAGCCCGAGGACGTCATGCCGTTCCTGGAGAACGTCGTGCGCGGCCGGGGGGTGCCGCGGGAGCGCCTGCTGGAGGTCGAGGCGCACTACCAGAGGTTCGGCGGGGTCAGCCCGATCAACCGGCAGTGCCGTGACCTGATCGCAGCGCTCGACGTGGACCTGCCGGTCTACCTGGGCAACCGCAACTGGCACCCGTTCCTTGAGGACACGGTCCGCCGGATGAGGGAGGACGGCGTGCGCAAGGCGGCGGCCTTCGTCACCGCGGCCTACAGTTCCTTCTCGAGTTGCCGGCAGTATCTCGACGACATCGCCCGCGCCCGCGCCGCCGTCCCCGGCGCCCCCGAGATCGTCAAACTGCGTCACTACTACGACCATCCCGGGTTCGTCGCGGCGATGGCCGACCACACCAGAGATGCGCTCGACCGGCTCCCCGAGGGCGCCCGCGAGGGGGCCAGGCTCGTCTTCACCGCGCACAGCATCCCCGTCTCCATGGCCCGTACGGCGGGGCCCGCGGGCGGCGCGTACGAGGCCCAGCTCAGGCGGACCGCCGAACTGGTGACGGCCCAAATCGGTGAGGCACGGCTCTGTGACGCACGGCTCGGCGAGGGCCGGGCCTGGGACCTGGTCTGGCAGAGCCGCAGCGGCCCGCCGCAGGTGCCCTGGCTCGAGCCCGACGTCTGCGACCACCTGGAGGCGCTGCACGCCGAGGGCGTGCGGTCGGTCGTCCTGGTGCCCATCGGTTTCGTCTCCGACCACATGGAGGTCGTCTACGACCTCGACACCGAGGCGGCGGCCACGGCCGAGAAGCTCGGCATGGCCCTCACCAGGGCCTCGACGGCGGGCACCCATCCCCGGTTCGTGTCGATGGTGGCCGAGTTGCTCGCCGAGCCGGAGCCCGCGCCGTGCCCGGCGACCTGCTGCCCGGCGCCCGTGCGGCCCGCCCGCACGGCGGCGGAGTGACGGCCTACGCCGACAGGGTCCCGGCGACACGACGACGGCCGGTGAGGCGGCCGGGTGCTCCTCGTCAGGAGGCGTACGCGCGGGCGTAGGCGTCCGCGAGCGAAAGCACCTTGTTCACGTAGTCCCAGGAATGGTTGTAGAACCACACGGCCTTCCTGAGCTTGTCTCCGCCGGCGCCGGCGCCGTTCGCGCACAGGTAATTGGCGGCCGACGGCACCGCGTCGTACGGGCTCCAGATGTCCGCCTCGCCGTCGCCGTCGCCGTCCACGCCGTACGCCTTCCAGGTGGCGGGCATGAACTGCATCGGCCCGAGCGCCCCGGCGGACGAGGGGCCGTTGTTGCGGCCGTGGCTGCTCTCGACCTGCCCGATCGCGGCGAGGACGGTCCACGAGAGGCCGGGGCAGACGGTGGCGGCCCGCTGGTAGAGGTCCAGATAGCTGCCGGGCCGCCCCACGAGGACCTGTCGCGGCGTGGCCGTGGCCCGCGGCGCCACCGCGGCCTGGCCGACCCTCACGACCTGGGCGTCCTTACCGAGCAGGCGCTTGACCGCCGTGTCGCTCACCTTGCCGGGATCACCGTGGACCAGCACCACGACACCGCTGGGGAAGCCGAGCCTGCGGCCCAGGTCCTGACTGACCAGCCCGTCCACACCGGGCAGCCCGAGCGAGGCCGAGGCCGCGACGCGCAGCCTGGGCCCGCGGTCGATCTGGTACTCCGCGCCGAGCACCATGCCGAGACGCTTGATCGTGGCCGCGTCGGCGACCAGTTCGCCCCTGGCGAGCGCGCTCCACACCTCCGGGTGGTCGGCCACGCGCTTGGGCGTCCACGAGCGGAACGTGGCGGGGTCGACCGCGAGCAGCCGCAGGGCCGAGCCCGACACGTGGACCGCACCGCCGTCGGCGACCACGACCTTCTGCACGTGCTTCAGCTTGGCGATCTTGAGCAGGGTGCGCTCCGGCACCCGCTTGGAGGCGATCGCCAGCAGGTGCGGCAGTGTGACCTGCACGCCAGGCCCGCCGACGACGGGGGAACTCGACGGCAGCGTGCGGTCGGGCACGAGGCTTCCCGCCGTCGCCCGCGCCGCCGGTCGGGGATCGCCCGCCGGCGCATCCGCCGTGTCCTGTCCCGCCCGGCCGCCACCCGCCGCCAGCGCGCCCCCGCCCGGCCAGGTGACCAGGAAGGCCGTGCCCGCGGTCATGACGCTCACGATCACGACGGCGAGGCCTGTCACGATCGGGCGGAGCCGCGCGGAGACGGTATGCCTTGGTGTCCTCACCTCAGCCCCTGCACCCCCGACGCGGAAAAATCACTTGCCCCATGATAGATGGGTAGGCGATAACCAAACCGCAGATAAACGCCGTCCGCGTGTCCCGGCTCACCCGGGACCGCCGCCGCAGTCGTACGGCCGGCCCGGACGCACACGCACCACCGTGCGGAAGGGAAACGCATCATGGTCGGGCCGTATCGAGGGCTATTCGGCACGCCCGGAGTCAAGGGCTTCGTCATCTCCGGGTTCATCGGGCGGGCTCCCATGTCGATGCTCGGCATCGGCGTCATCCTGCTGATCTCCGCCACCACCGGGTCGTACGCGACCGCCGGGGCCGTCGCGGCGGCCGTGTCGCTGGCGTTCGCGATCGCCGCGCCCCTGTCGGGGCGGCTGGTGGACCGGTTCGGCCAGTCGAAGGTCCTCGTCCCGTTCATCCTGCTGCACGCCGTCTCGATCACCGCGCTGATGCTGTGCGCGCACGGCGGCGCCCCGCAGTGGACGCTGTACGCCACGGGCGTCGCCTCCGGGGCGACCGGCCTGTCGCTGGGCTCGATGGTCCGTGCCCGCTGGTCGCACGTGCTCAAGGACTCCGGCCGGCTGCACACCGCGTTCTCGTTCGAGTCGGTGGCCGATGAAGTGATCTTCGTCGGCGGGCCGGCCTTCGTGACCGCGCTCACCACCGGCGTCAACGCGTACGCCGGGCTGATCGTCACCATCGTCCTGGCCGTGGCGGGCACCCTCTCCTTCGTCTGCTTCCGCAGCACGGAGCCGCCGGCCGTACGCCACCGCAGCGCGGGCCGGTCTCCGATCGCGATCCCGGGGGTCGCGATGCTGTCGACCGTCTTTCTCGCCATGGGGGCGGTGTTCGGCTCGATCGACATCATCACGGTCGCCTTCGCCGACGAGCGCGGCAGCAAGGCGGCGGCCGGCTTCCTGCTCGCCTCGATCGCGGCCGGCAGCATGGTCTCCGGCCTGTGGTTCGGCTCGCGCCAGTGGAAGATCAGCCTGCGCAGCCGGTTCGTCCGCGGGCTGTCGCTGTTCGCCGTCATGTTCACGCCCGTGCTGCTGATGGACGACATCCGGGCGATGGCTCCCGCGCTCTTCCTCGCCGGACTGTCGATCTCCCCCACGCTGATCACGGGCTTCTCCCTCGTCGAGCGGATGGTCCCGGCCGAGCAGCTCACCGAGGGCATGGCGTGGATCTCCACGGCCCTCGGGCTCGGGGTGGCCGCAGGCGCGTGGGCGGGCGGGCGGCTGACCGACCTGTTCGGCGCGTCCAACGCGTACGGCTTCTCCTACGCCTGCGCGCTGCTCGCGGTGGTGGCGGGCCTCGGCGGGTCCGCGCTGGTCCGGAGGCGTCAGTACACCGGCTGAGGGCGGGTCCGCACCCATAGGCAGCGGGACTGATCATGAGTAGTGTTCATGTCCACGCCGGGCAGGCGCCGGGGTGAGGAGGATCATGGACACCTTCGTCAATTGGGCCCGCAACCAGTCGGTCACCCCCGCGGAGGTCCGCACGCCCGCGTCGGCGGCCGAGGTCGCCGACGCCGTACGGGACGCCGCCAGGACCGGCCGGCGGGTCCGCATGACCGGCACCGGGCACTCCTTCACCGGCGTCGCGCTCACCGACGGCATCCTGCTGCGGCCCGGAGCGCTGACCGGCGTGCTCGACGCGGGCGACGGATGGGTCAAGGTCGCCGCGGGCACCCCGCTCCACGCGCTCAACGAGGAACTCCACCGGCGCGGCCTCGCACTGGCCAACATGGGCGACATCACCGCCCAGACCGCCGCGGGGGCGATCCAGACCGGGACCCACGGCACCGGCAGGAACGCCGGCGGCCTCGCCGACCAGGTCGTCGGACTCGAGATGGTCCTCGCCGACGGCTCCGTGAAGACCGTGCGCGAGGGCGACCTGTTCGACGCCGCGCGGGTGGGCCTCGGCGCGCTCGGCGTCCTGACCGCGGTCACCTTCCGGGTCGAGCCCGCGTTCCTGCTGCGGGCCCGCCGCGAGCCGATGTCGTTCAGCGGGATCCTGGAGACGCTCGACGAACTGACGTCCGCCGACGACCACCTCGACTTCTTCTGGCTCCCCCACACCGACACCTGCCTGGTCAAACGCAACAACCGCGACGCCGGACCCGCCAGGCCGCCCGCGGCGTTCAAGCGGTGGCTCGACAACGTCTTCCTGGAGAACAGGCTGTTCGGCGCGGCCTGCGCGGTCGGGGCCCGCTTCCCCGGCGCGGTGCCGGCGATCAACGGGATCTCCGCGCGGATGCTCGGCGCGTCGGAGTGCGTCGACGTCTCCTACCGGGTCTTCACGGCGGTGCGCGAGGTCCGCTTCCTGGAGATGGAGTACGCCGTGCCGCACCACCGTCTCGCCCAGGCCCTGCGCGAGACCAGGGACCTCGTGGAGCGGTCGGGCTGGCCGATCACGTTTCCGGTCGAGGTGCGGGTCACGCCGCCCTCGGACGCCTGGCTGTCCACCGCGTACGGCAGGCCCACGGCGTACGTCGCCTGCCACGTCTACCGCCAGGCCCCCAACCCGGCGTACTTCGAGGGCGTGGAGGAGATCATGGTCAGGCTGGGGGGCCGGCCCCACTGGGGCAAGCTGCACACCCGCGACGCGGACTACCTGCGGACCGTGTATCCGAGGTTCGGCGACTTCCTCGCGTTGCGCCGCGAGATGGACCCTGACGGGCTGTTCGCCAACGATTACCTCGACCGGGTGCTCGGCGCGTCGCGGGAAGCCTGACCCCATCGCCGCGTAAAGTCCCTCTCCACGGTCCGGCGTCTTCCGCGTGTCGCGTTGCCCGCGCCGGCCCTCGGGCAGGCACATTGCGGAGCACGGGCACACCTGAGCCCGGCGCGCCACTCGAACCCGAGGGAGCAAGCAGAATGAGACCCTCCCGCAGGTCCGGCCGCACGGCGTACGGCACGGCGCCGTGCGCCGCGCCCGTGCCGCACGGACGGGCGGTGGGCGCGCACCACCTGAGGAGACACGACCCTCGCTCTCGCCTTCTGAGCCGGATCGGCGGCACGGCCGTCGTCCTTGTACTACCGCTCCCACACGACCGGCAGGTTGTGGAAAGGTGAACACGAGAAATGTGACCGGGGTCACAACACCCGCCTCGCC
The DNA here is from genome assembly GCF_012999535.1 of Microbispora sp. H11081. Classification (GTDB taxonomy): domain Bacteria; phylum Actinomycetota; class Actinomycetes; order Streptosporangiales; family Streptosporangiaceae; genus Microbispora. The sequence goes on along the minus strand of NZ_JABBWV010000006.1, from coordinate 143,384 downwards.
ACCTGGTGAGGCGATGTTCGGACATGCCGGGTACGGTGCTGGAAGGCAACCGGTTCACGCGAGAGACTCAAGGGTCCGGGGGAAGACAGAGCACGACGACGAAGGGACTCGCATGCAGGAGCTCCGTCTCGTCGCGGTAAGTGAGGACGGAACGTACCTCGTCCTGGCGACTGCCGGGCGGGGCACGCGCTTCACGCTGCCCGTCGACGACCGGCTCCGTGCTGCCGTCCGCGGCAACTTCTCCCGTCTCGGCCAGTACGAGATCGAAGTGGAGAGTCCGTTGCGTCCCAAGGAGATCCAGGCGCGCATCCGTGCGGGCGAGACGGCGGAGGAGATCGCGGCCACCGCCGGCATTCCGGTGGAGAGAGTCCGCTGGTTCGAGGGGCCGGTTCTCCAGGAGCGCGAGTACATGGCCCAGCAGGCCCAGCGGGTCCCGGTCCGGATGCCCGGCGAGACGACCCCGGGGCCGACGCTCGGCGAGCTGGTGGCCGAGCGGCTGACCCGGCGCGGCGTGCCCGCCGACGAGATCGACTGGGACTCCTGCAAGCGGGACGACAACCTGTGGCGGGTGAAGCTCGGCTTCGTCTGGAACGGCCACACCCGGCACGCCGAGTGGCTCTTCGACCCGCGCCGCCGCCACATCACCCCCAACGACGACGAGGCCATGCGCCTGTCCGCGGCGGAGTACGTCGAGCCCGAGCGGGACGACGCCACCGTGCGGCCCTTCGTGCCCCGGCTCGCGTCCAAGCTCGCCCCGGTGCCGCCGCTCCCCCAGGAGACCTCTCCTGGCCGCGACGCGCCCGGTTTCGACCTGCCGCCCTCCGTGCGCTCCGAGCCTGCCGTACGCTCCGAGCCTGCCGTACGCTCCGAGCCCGCCGCGCTGGCCGAGCCCGTGCCGCCGCCGCGGCTGAACCCGCCGCTGCGCGCGGAGTCCGGGCGCGCTGAGGCCGCACGAGCCGAGGCGGCACGAGCCGAGGCCGCCCGGGCGGACCGGTACGCGGACGAGTTGGCGGCGTACCGGCCCGAGCTGACCCCGGTGCCCTTCCGGCTGCCGCAGTCGCTCGTCGCCGCCCCTGCCCCGGTGCCCGCGCCGCCCGCCGAGACCACTGTGGAGACCCCGGCAGGGATCACCACGGACACCACCAGGGAGCCGGCCGCCGAGTCCGCCCGGGTGGTCACTTACGACGCGGCCACCACCCAGTCCGTTCCCGACCGGGAGGCGTCCGCGGACAGCGCCGGCCGCGAGGACGGTCACGACGCGGCTGGACGGCAGCCCGCGCCGCAGCCTGCGGTGGGTGGCACGTCCGCGAACGCCGGTGTGCCCGGTCCCGCGGATGCCGCCTCCGTCCTGCCCGCCACGCCACTGCCCGCACCTGCGGCGACCACCGTGGAGACCGCTGCGGGAACCACCGCGGCGAGCGTCGAGGAGACCGCCGTCGCGGCACCCGCGTCCGGCCGGCGGGAGCCCGCCACGATGCCGTCCGGCACACCGGTGGACGGCCGCGAGGCCGCCGAGAACTCCCCGGCGACCACCGGCACCACAACCACCGGCACCACGACCACCGGCGTCGGCACCACGGCGACGCCGGAACCCGCTCGGGCCGACACCGCGCCCACGGGCACCGGGACGGACACTTCCGGCGCTTCCCGCCTCGAAGCCGCCGACGACGCCTCCGGCCACGACGGCACGTCCGCCGCGACAGCGGCGTCAGGCGCTCCCGCCGACACGGACGTCCCCGGCGCCGCCGACACGTCCCGCACGGCCGCCGAGGCCGAGCGGCCGGCCGCGTCCGGCGCGGGCACGGCGGGAACGGTGGAAACCGGCACGGGCACCACCCAGGACACGGCCATCGTCACGGAAGCGGCCACATCCACCGGCACGCCCGCCATCACGACCACGGACACCGCTGCGATCGCGGAGCCCGCGGGCGCCGCCGCCTCGGACCCAGTGTCGACGGCCGCCGTTCCCGCACCCGCTCCACCGGCGGAGCCGGTAGCGAAGCCGGTGGCCGAGCCCGCGACGTCTGTCGCGCCCCAGCCTTCGGCAGAGGCCGCTCCGGCCGGCGCTCCCGCTGCGACGGGGGACACCCGCGAGACCGGGGCGACCGGGGACACCCGGGAGACCGGGGAGACGCCCGCCGCTTCGGCCCCTGCGACTCGGCCCGCCGCCACTCCGGCCCCTGCCGTACCCGCCCCTGCCGCACCGCCCGCCGCTGCACCTGCGGCGAAGACGGAACCGGCGGCCGGGCAGGCGGAGACCACACCGGCCCCGCAGGCTCCCGCACGGCCCGCCGCCGAGGCCGCACCCGCCCGGCAGGCTCCTGCTGCCGCCCCGGCGCCCCGTACAGGGGACGCCGGCAAGCGCGCGGGTGCCGGGGCCAAGGACGGCGCGAACGAGGCGCAGGAGGGCCAGAAGGACACCAAGCCCGAGACGCCCGCCCCGCCCGTGCCGAAGCCGGCTCCCCCGCGCCCCCGCAAGTCGCGTGGACGCCGGGCCTCGGTGCCCACCTGGGACGAGATCATGTTCGGTGCCCGCAAGCAGGACTGACCTCGTGGGACACCGGGCCCCGACCCGGGCGGCTGCGGCCACGTGACCTGACGCCATTGGGATCGGAACAGACCGTCATCCCGGCGGCATAGCCCCGGACCCTGCGTTTTGTCACCTGCCTTTGTTACTGTTTCGCCGGATCACGCCGAAGCAGGGCTGGGGGGATCGACATGTCAGGGTCCCGCAACGCGCCTCCGCAACCGGACGGCCTGACCAGCCCGGCCGAGTTCGTCGCCGCGCTGGGCCGTCTCCGCCGGTGGTCCGGCCTGACCTATCGGCAGGTCACCGCCGCCGCGAAGGCCGCGGGGGACGTGCTGCCCACCAGTACGGTCGCAGGCGCCCTGGGCCGCGCGACCCTCCCCAGGGAGGAGTTCGTGGCCGCCTTCGTCCGCGCCTGCGGGCTCGGCGAGGCCGAGACGGCACGCTGGGTGGCGCACAGGAAGCGACTCGCCGCGGACATGGGCCCTCCGGCCGCGGCCGCTCCGCCGAGCGAGGCCGCAGGCCAGGTTCGCCCGCCCGGCATGCCGGGCGGTCTCATGCCGGGCGACCCGCCGGGGCATGCCGAGCGTCCCGGACGCGCCCAATCCGGCGGGTCCAACCAGCCCGGCCTGGCCGGTCCCACCAGCCCCGTACCGCCGGACGACACCGCCCCGCCGGACGATCCTGCCCCACATGACGAGCTTCCCCCTCCTGCCGACCCGGCCGGACCGCGGCAGCCCGCCGTACGGCCCAAGATCGGAACGCTGCCGAGGTTCGCCGTGGCGGGCGCGGGCCTCATGGTCCTGCTGCTCGCCACCGGCGCGGTCCTGCCGGAGCTACGCGCGTCCTTGACCGGCGGCCACGCGCGGCCCTCGCCCGCCGCCGCTACGGCAGGGAACCACCCCACACCGTCCTCCACCGCGACGGCCGCAATCGGTCATATGCCACTCGACGGGTGGTATCAGATGATTCCCTCGCACGTCGCCGTACGCGACTTCTGCGTCGGGGAGGGACGCGAACGCAACAAGCGGACCGATCGGGCACTGGCCGTGCAGCGTCCCTGCCGGGGCCTCGTCCCCGACACCTACCTGCGGGCGGCCGGCGGCGGCGCCTACGAGATCCAGTGGCACCATCCGGAGAACGGCGTCGGCTGCCTCACCGTCGACGATGCGCTGACCGGTCCGGGGGCGCTCCTCGCTCCCGCGGACTGCTCCGGAGCGGCGCACCAGCGGTTCCTGCTGAAGCCCGGCCGGGTGGGGTTCACCCTGCGGTCCCTGCACAGCGACCTGTGCCTCGGCGCACTGTACGGCGACGCCGACGTCGCCCCCGGCGCCGAGATCGCCCAGCAGCGCTGCACCGGGCGGCCCGACCAGGTGTTCCTCTTCCGCCCCGCGCCCGCGCCGGCGTGGACGCTCGCCGGCAGCGCCCACATTTCCTAGCCGGCCGGGGGCCGGGGGGAGAGGAACGGCGCGAGCCACTCGGGGGTGACCTCGGCGGCGAAGGAGACGCCCTGCTCCTCCCCCGCGTCGACCACTTCGTAGCCGCCGCTGCCCGCGCCCACCCCGGCGACCACGGTCAGCAGGCCCGCCATCCGTTGCGGGAGCGTCTGCCGTACCGTCCACCCGACCACGGCCTGACGCTCCACGACGACCTGACTGCGGCGCAGGGAGCCCGACCTGACCGACAGACGGACGCCGTCGTACGCGTGCCCGAGCGAGCGGTAGCGGTCGAGAGCCAACGGCACCCCCGCGACGGCGAGCACGAGCGCGACGAGCGCGACGAGGTTCCAGCCCGCGAGCAGGGCGGCCACGGCGACCGCGAGCCACGGCGCGACCGCGCGCACGAGCCTGCGACGACGGGCGGCGGGCGGATGACGGCGCAACGGCGCCCGGATCGGCCCCACCGCCTCCGCGGCCACCCCGGTGGCGAACGGCCTGGGCGTCACGGGCAGCAGTTGTCCCCTGCTCTTTGCATCCCCCAGCCCGGTGACCAGGGCCCACAGCCGCACGACCCCGGCGCGCCGCTCGATCAGGCCGTCGGCCAGTTCGTATCCCCTGATCCTGCGCCGCTCCAGCGACACCGCCCTGCGGGTGAACAGGCCGCGCTCCGCGACGAGGTGCCCGTCCCGGACGCGCAGGGTGAAGTCCCAGTTGAACAGCGCGTACGTCATCCCGCCCGCGACGGGCATCGCCGCCACGAGCACAACGGCGACGGCGATCAGCAGGCCGGGCCGGTCGGACGCCCACTCGAACACGCGTACCGCCGCCTGTTCCGTGACGCCGAGCTCGCGCCGCCACTGCCACACGAGGCCCACCGCTCCGGCGACCAGCGCGAACGGCGTGAGGAGATAGGCGCCAGACAGCGGGCCGTACATCAGCCAGGCGCGCGGCACCCTGGCGAGCACCCGCGGCGGGCCGCCGTCCTCGCCGCCTTCCCCCGCGGCCGCGACCACGGTGCCCTGTCCGTCAGGGCTCCGCTGGCCTTCAGGACTCCGTTGGGCGGTGTCCTGAGGATGCTCCGTACCGGCCACCGCGGGGAGGACCCGGCGGGCGAGCAGCAGGGCGCGCAGCGCCTCCGCGCGCTCTGCCGTGAGCGCGTCCAGCACGCCCTCCTGCTCACCGCCTGTGGCACCGGTGTCCAGCCGGAGCACGGCCAGCCCAAGCACCCGGTGGAGGGGCGAGGCGCTGACGTCGACGCCCCTGATCCGCTCCAGCGGGATCGTGCGTATGGAACGGCCGACCAGCGCCCGGGTCAGCTCCAGCCTGCCGCCCGCGATCCGGTAGGTGAACGTCGCCCATCGGAGCACCGCGTACACCACCGACCCGGCGACCCCGGCGGCCGCCCAGCCGAACGACGCAGGGGAGAAACCCCCGGCGAGCAGCACACCCGCCAGCGGCAGGACCAGCGAGGGCAGCAAGCGGATGGGGTCGATCAGCAGCACCCGCGGGCTCAGCCGCGCGGCCCCGAACTGCTCTCCTTCCGGCTCCGGCGCGCCCGAACCGGGAGGAGAACCGCCGGGAGGGACGGCGGCGGGCGGCGGCGGGCCGGTCATGTGGCGTCGTCCCTGAGTTCCTCGGCCCGCCGGGCGAGATCCTCCGCGAGGCGCGCCGCGACCTTGTCGTCCAGGCCCGAGATCGTGGACGAGCCGGCGTAGGAGGCCGTACGGATCTCCACGGTGGCGAGCCCCAGCATGCGTTCGAGCCAGCCCTGCGCGCGGTCGACCGTCTGGATCCTGCTCACGGGGACGAAGACCCACCGCCTGCTCAGCCACCCCGCCCGGGCGTACACGACGTCGCCGGACAGCTCCCACCGGTGCACGGCGTACCGCAGCAGAGGTTCCAGGACGACGAAGGGCGCCATGACCACCCCGACGGCGACCGGGAGCAGCCAGGCGTGCTCGGACAGCACGTCCGGGGGCCAGCGCGCCCCGCTCAGCCAGGCGGCCGCCACGGCCGTGCCGCCGACGAGCAGGACGAAGCCGATCAGTGCCTCCACCAGCCACAACACGATGGCGCGGCGCGACACCCGGTGGGCCGGGTCGCGGAGGGGACCTGTCACGCCTCCCACCCTAAGGAAGCCGTCAGCGATATGTCAGCGACAGCACCCACCCCCTCCCCCCCTCCCCCACCGTGATCTTGCAGTTTGTCGCACAGAAGGCTCCCACCTGCGCCTTTCCCTTCCATGATCTTGCAGTGAAGGCGTCCATCCCCTTTCCCACCTGGGCATACACCCTCCGCGATCTTGCAATTGCATGATCACGGACTCCGAAGCCGCAGGTCAGCCGTCGACACTCGCCGGAGACTGCAAGATCACAAAGGCATAAGGCGCAGGTCAGCTAGGACGCCTGCGACAAACTACAAGATCACGACGGTGGGGAGGGGATGGGAGGGGGACAAGGGGGGTGTCAAGCCTCAGATGGTCATACAACGGCTCTCGGGGCACATCGATCGATTCTGGAAGACACCGAGGTCAACAGCCCGCGCGACCCCGATCATCGGTACGGATCACCGCGATCCGGTCGGGGCACCTGCCCATTCCGCGTAGCATCATCCGGCATGGGGTCGCCGAGAAAATCAGCGGTCACGCGAGCCGCCGTCGCGGTGACGGCGCTTACGATGGCCGCATCGGGCTGCGGAATCCTTGGCGGAGGATCGCCGAGGAATCTCGACGTCATCAGCGTGTCGAGCCCGCAGTTCCGCGACGGCGCCCCCCTGCCGGACGACTACTCCTGCAAGGGGGGACAGGGCAATCCGCCTCTCCGCTGGTCGGGCACGTCGGGCGCCAAGTCGGTGGCCCTCGTGGTCGACGACAGCAATCCTCTCAGTGGCCCTGAGGTGCACTGGGTGGTGTTCGACATCGACCCCGCGACCACGGAGCTGGGTATGAACGACGTCCCCCGGGGCGCCCGGCAGGGCAGGACGACGAGCGGGAAGGTGGGCTATGCGCCCCCATGCCGGCCCGGCGGCAGCTACCGTTTCACTGTCTACGCGTTGAACGCCAAGGAGCTCGGCCTGGAGCAGGGGGCCGATCTCACCAGGACCCTGGAGAGCATCGCGAGTCACACCATCGCCCGTGGGCGCCTCACGGCGAACACGATCGAGTGACATGCCGAGCACCGGAGGTAATCGTGCTACACCAATCTTCGCCTAGGGTGTGACAACGGTCATTGTGGTCGAGCAGAATCGGATCCAATTGCTGAGCGCAGGTGATCAGAGGGGGCAGGTCGCGTCGATGGCCGCGCGATCTCACCGGCGCCGCAGAAAGGCCATGGCCTTGAGGGTGGTGCTATGACTGCGGTCATTTCGGGTCTTGTCGCCGTCGTGCTTCTCGTGCTGCTGGTCGTGGCGCTGGGCATGCGGTCGATGAACCGCAGGGAGAGTGCTCTCTCCGCCGAGCGCATCAAGGCGATGGCCGAGAACAAGGGCCCCAAGCCCCGGCGGCCCGCCGAGGAGACGTTCTTCGAGAGCTTCCCCAAGGGCTTCGACGCCTTCGAGGAGCCGGAGAAGGAGAAGCCGCGTCCCGCCCCCCGCCCCGGCGGGCGGCAGGCGGCCCGGCCCGCGCAGCGCGGCGGCAAACAGCCCGCCGCCGCCCGCGGCAAGCGCGGCGTCGACGAGTGGGGCGAGGCCGACGACTACGACGACGACTACTGGTCGCGCGTACGCGCCGACGACGGCGGCTTCGGGGGGACGATCGCCGCAAGGATGGCCACCCCCCGGCCGGTGAACGAGCCCACGGGCGCGGCCGGTCCGGGCTTAGGCGCCGGTGCGGGCGCCCAGGCGACCGACCCCGACGCCGTGACCGTGCAGGCCCCCCTGCCGGGGCGCCGCTCCTCCCGCGCCGGCGGCTCCGAGCCCGTGACGCCCCCCGCCCCCATCTCCGCCTCGGCGGTCGCCGACCAGAAGACCGTCACGTTCTCCGCGCCGACGCCCGACCTGCTGGACGCCTCCGCGTCCGCGGCGGGCGCTCCCTCGACCGGCCCCTTCGACGCGAACCGCGCGACCGGCCCGTTCGACTCGCCCGCGGTGAGCGACCCCTTCCCGGCCGCCGCCGGGCCTCAGCCGGGTGCCACAGGCGCGTCCGGCAGGCCGTCCAGGTCCGGCCGCTCGTCGCGGGCCGCGGCCCGCCGCGCGGCCGCCGCTGCCGCCGCCGAGACCGGGGCTTCCTACGACAGCCCGCGCGGCACGGGACCGTTCCCCTCGACCTCCAGCGCCGGCTCGTACGGCACGCAGTCCGCCGACCCCCTGGGGATCTCGGCGAGCACCGGACCGTTCGGCGCCCCCGTGTACGACACGCCGGCGGGCACCGGGCCGTTCACGTCGCAGGGCGACGCCACCCCCGGGCCCTTCGTCCCCGGCCCGTACGACGCGGCCCGCACGAGCGGCGCGTTCGAGACGCCCTCCGTCTCGCCGGGCGACGCGCTGTCCGACCCCTCGCCCCGCTCGACCGGTGGCTCCTTCGACGCGTGGGCGGCCTACGAGACACCGCGTTCCGACGCCTACGACCCGTCAGGCGTCGCGACCGGCCCGTTCCGCGCCGCCGACAACCCGGCGTACCCGCCCAGCGCGGCGTCCGCCGGTGCGACGCCCGACAGGGGCGGCGCCACCGACCCGGGCTGGCCGGTCACGGGCGGTTATCCGCCGGTCCCCGCGCCCTCAGGTCCGACGACGGGCCCCTCCTGGGCGGGAGCCCGCGACGTGCTCGACGATCCGGAACCGCCCCGCGAGGCGTCGTCCTGGCCCAACGCGGAGACCTACCAGACCCCGGCCTACGAGGGCTACACGTCCGGCTACGCGGCCGGCTCGACGCCACCGGCGCCCTCCACCCCGTCGTACGAGGTGAGCGCGGGCTGGGCGACGATCGACGCCTCCGACACCGTGACGGGCCAGGGAACCGCCTCGCCGTACGAGTCCGCGGGCTACGACGCCCCCTCGGGGCAGAGCCAGTACGGCTACGACGCGCAGCAGCAGGGATACGGCGGCTCCCAGCAGCCGTCGTCGCCCGAGGGCAACACCGGCGGAAGCTGGCCCTCCTACGAGGAACTGTACGGGGACACCTCCACCTCGGCGAGCGGGCGGCGCGGCAGCCACCGCAACCCGGAGAACGACTATCCCGACTACTACCGGTGATTTTCCCGTTCCATTCCTGGTGACGGGCCACGTGGCTGACATATGGTCGGCCCATGACAATCAGTGACGACGCGATTTCACGCCGTAACTGGAAGTCCGTGCTCCAGCATGACGTTCCCGCTTCGCTGGTGGTCTTCCTGGTGGCGGTGCCGCTCTCGCTCGGCATCGCGGTGGCATCGGGTGCACCGGTGGCGGCGGGGCTCGTCGCCGCCGTCGTCGGCGGTGTGGTGGCCGGCGCCCTCGGCGGGTCCGTCGTCCAGGTGAGCGGCCCGGCCGCCGGGCTCTCCCTGGTCGTCGCCGAGCTCGTCCACACGTACGGCTGGCGGGCCACCTGCGCCATCACCGTCATGGCCGGCGTCCTCCAGCTCGGGCTCGGCTGGCTGAAGGTGGCGCGGGCGGCCCTCGGGGTCTCCCCCGCCGTCGTCCACGGCATGCTCGCCGGGGTCGGCGTGGTGATCGCGCTGTCCCAGCTGCACATCGTGCTCGGCGGCTCGCCGCAGCGCTCCGCGCTGGAGAACCTCCTGGAGCTCCCCGCCCAGATCCTCGCCAACCACACCCACGGCGTCGTGATCGGCCTGCTGACGATCGCGGTCCTCCTCGTGTGGGGGCGCATCCCCCGGGTTCGTGCGGTGCCCGCCCCGCTCGCCGCGCTGATGGTCGCCACGCTGACGGCGGCAGCGACGGGCTGGGACCTGACGAAGGTCGACCTGAAGGGCGGGTTCTCCTCGGTCGAGTCGCCGCTGATGCCGCAGGGCGACTGGCACGCCATCGCCGGGGCCGTCCTGCTCGTCGCCCTCCTCGCCGGGGTGGAGTCGCTGCTGACCTGCGTGGCCTCCAACCGGCTCCACGACGGTCCACGCGCCGACCTCGACCGCGAGCTGACCGCGCAGGGGGCGGCCAACGTGGTGTCCGGCGCCCTCGGCGGCCTCCCGGTGGCGGGCGTCGTCGTCCGTACGACGACCAACGCGCGGGCGGGCGCGCGCAGCCGATGGTCCACCGTGCTCCACGGGGTGTGGGTGCTGCTGTTCACCGCGGGCTTCGCCTGGATGATCGCGCTGATCCCGCTGGAGGCGCTCGCGGCGCTGCTGCTGTTCATCGGCGTCCAGATGGTCAACCTCGGGCACGTACGCAACCTGCGCAGCCACCGTGAGATTCCGGTCTACTTCGTGACGATGGGCGCGGTCGTGGTGGTCGGCCTGGCCGAGGGGGTGGCGATCGGCCTCGGGCTGGCCGCCCTGCTGGCCCTGCGCCGCCTGGCCTGGGTCTCGGTGGACGTGCGGCAGGCCGGCGAAGGGCGCTGGCGGGTCGTCGTCACCGGATCGCTGACGTTCCTCGGCGTGCCGCGGCTGACCGAGGCGCTGCGCGGCATCCCGGCGGGGTCCGCGGTCGAGCTGGACCTGCACCTCGACTTCATGGACAACGCCGCCTTCGAGGCGCTGCACGCCTGGCGGCTGGAGCACGAACGCGCCGGCGGCGTCATCGACGTGGACGAGCCGCACAACGAGTGGTACTCCGCCGCGATCAGCGGCGCTCGCGTGAACCCGGTCAGGATTCCGCCCAGGCACGACCGGTGGTGGCTGCCCTGGGCCTACCGGCGCCGGTCCCGCCCGATGGGCTCCCGCGGCGAGGGCGCCGGTTCGTACGAGGTGCTGCGCGCGAACGGCGCGGGCGGCGGCCACGACGACGTCGCGGGGACCCCAGAACGGCAGGGCATGCCCGACCTGCTGGAGGGGACACGGGAGTTCCAGCGCCGGACGGCGCCGATGGTCCGCCCGCTGCTCCACCGCATGGCCCGCGGACAGTCGCCCTCGCATCTCTTCATCACCTGCGCGGACTCCCGCATCGTGCCGAACATCATCACAGCGAGCGGTCCCGGCGACCTGTTCACGCTGCGCAACATCGGCAACCTCGTGCCGCGCGCGGGATCCGTCCCAACGGACGACTCGGTCGCGGCCACGATCGAGTACGCCGTGCAGGTGCTCGAGGTGCGCACGATCACGGTCTGCGGGCACTCGGGCTGCGGCGCGATGGCCGCCCTGCTCGACGAGGTGCCCGACCTGCCCGCGCTGCGCGACTGGCTGCGGCACGGGCGGCAGAGCCTGGCCAGGTTCGTGGCCGAGGAACGGCCGGAGGACGACGCCGGCCCGCTCGACCGGCTCTGCCGGGTCAACGTGATCCAGCAACTCGACAACCTGCGCACCCACCCGTTCGTGGACTCCCTCGTACGGGCGGGCAGGCTGGAGCTCACGGGCCTCTACTTCGACATCGGCGCGGCGCGGGTGCACGTGCTGGAGCACGAGCGCTTCACGCCGGTCCCCGAACTGCGCACCGGCTGAGCCGGGCCGCCGTACGGCCGTTCCCGGCCGTACGGCGGCACGCCGATGCGTCCGCTGTGTGTCCGCTGTGTTGTCCGCTGTGAGCGGATGGTGTCCGCTCATCGTGAAACGCGGCAGACGCCCGGCGCCGGCGGGCCAAGGATGTCCGTATGAAAATTCTGGTCATCGGCGGTTCCGTGTTCCTCGGCCGCGCCATCGTGGAGGAGGCGCTGCGGCGCGGTCACGAGGTGACGACGTTCAACCGCGGCAGGAGCGGGACCGACCTGCCGGGTGTGGAGGCGGTCCGCGGCGACCGCGAGGTCACCGACGACCTGCGACGGCTCGCCGACGGCAGGCAGTGGGACGCGGTGGTCGACGTGTGCGGGTTCGTCCCCCGCGTCGTCCTTGAGTCCGTACGCACACTGTCGGGGCACGCTCCGCACTACACGTTCGTCTCCAGCATCTCCGCCTATCGGGACTGGCCCGGGAAGCAGGGGGTCGACGAGACCTTCCCGCTGTTCGACTGCCCGCCGGACGCGGACGCCGAGTTCGGCGACTACGGCGTGCTGAAGGCCGGCTGCGAGCGGGCGGTCGAGCAGCACTTCGACGGCGGCGCCCTTGTCATCCAGCCCGGCCTGATCCTCGGCCCGCACGAGAACGTGGGCCGGCTGCCCTGGTGGCTCACCCGGATCTCCCGGGGTGGGCGGGTGCTCGCCCCCGGCGACCCCGACCTGCCGATCCAGCTCATCGACGCCCGCGATATCGCGGCGTTCACCCTCGACCAGGTGGCGATGGGCACGACCGGCCGCTACATGACCGGAGGGGTGCCGGGCGACATCACGTTCGGCGGCTGGCTGAAGGACTGCCTGGAGGTCACCGGCTCCGACGCGGAGTTCGTCTGGGTCGGCGACCGGTTCCTGCTCGACCAGGGTGTGCAGCAGTGGACCGAGCTTCCCCTGTGGGCGGCCGCCGGGGAGAGCGAGGGCGTGTGGACCCACTCTTCGGCGAAGGCCATCGCGGCCGGTCTCACCTGCAGGCCGCTGCGGGAGACCGTACGCGACACCTGGGAGTGGCTGAAGGACATCCCCGAGGAGCGACGCAGTTTCGGCGGCCTGCGGCTGAGCCATGGCATCGACCCGGAGAAGGAGGCGCGCATCCTCGCCGCGTGGGACGCCCGCACCTGACCGCGCCTGACCGCGCCTGACCGCGCCCGACTGTGACGCGGGCCGGGGCCGGGGCCGGTATGAGGCACGGATTCGGCTGCTTCGCCGTCCATGCGGGGCTTTAGGCTGTCGGTCATGATCTGGGTGGTGTCGGCGATGGCCGTGCTGGTCGTGTTGTTGGTGGCGCTCGGCGTGACCGGTCGCCTGCCCGGAGTCTCACGGGGGCGGCCCGCATCGCGTCCCTCGGGCCGCCCGCCGGGCCGTACCGGCGGGCAGCCAGGGCCCTCCGGACGGGGCACGGCCGGCACCACGCGGCGAGGCGCCAAGCCAGGCAGCGGCACCGGTTCCGGCACGGGGTCCGGCACCAGGCCGGGCACGAGACCAGGCACAGGGCGCGGCTCGTCCGGCCCCGGCGGCGGCCGCCGGACGACGGGCGGCGGCGCGGCCACGCAGGCAGGCCCGCGCCCCGGTGACATCTGGTGGGCCGACGTTCCCTTCGAGGACGGGCCCGGCCACAAGGTGCGCCCGTGCGTGGTGCTCAGGACCTACCGGGGCGGCGCAGAGGTCCTGAAGATCACGAGCCAGGATCGCCGCGACCGCGACGACCACGTGGAGATCCCCACCCGCACCTGGGATCCCGACGCCGCCCACAACAGCTTCCTCGACCTCACCGGGCCGGTCCGCGTCCCCGTCGCCGACTTCCAGGACAGGGCGGGCACGCTCGACGCGCGCGTCTGGCGGCAGGTCTGCCGCCTCCACGAGATCACCCCGAACTGACCCCACCCTGCCGCTCCCGGTGAGCGGAACCGATGCGTGCCGTCAGCGCGGTGACGCGGGCCCCACCTGGCCGCCGCGCGCCGGCAGACTCGCGGCGATGCCGCCGAGCAGCCGGTCCAGGCCGTACGCGAAGCGGTCGTCGGCGGTGGTGTACTCCCGCCCGGCCTCCTTCGTCACCCGCTCCAGCATGGGATAGTTCCCCGTCGCGATGAGCGACTGGATGTAGGACAGGTGCCGGGCCAGTCGCTGGGCCAGGGTGAGCCCCAGCCGCCGCGTCGCCTCGACCTCGGCCAGTTCGCTCTGGATGTGACCGTGCACGTACGCGAAGACCGCGCCGACAAGGGTCAGCATCTCGTCGACGGTGAGGCCGAGACCGTCGAGCATCCCGAGGGCGGTCTCCATCAGACGCGCGCTGTTCGGGCCGGCCTGCGGCCGGCCGGCCGCGAGCGACGCGAGCCACGGATGCCGGAGCATGGTGCGCCGCGCCTGCCAGGCGAGCAGGCGGAGTCCTTCGGCCCAGTCGCCAGGCGGCTGCCGGTCCTCCGGCAGGTACTCCCCCACGGCAGTGTCGATCATGAGATCGAACACCTCGTCCTTGCCCGTGACGTAGCGGTACAGGGACATCGTGCCCGCCCCGAGATCGGCGGCGAGCCGCCGCATGGAGATCGCCTCCAGCCCTTCCGCGTCGGCGATCCTGATCGCGGCCTCGGTCAGAGCGGCTCGGCTGAAGCTCGGCCGCGGCCCCCGCGCGGGGTGCTCGGGTCGCGTCCACAGGTTCTCGTGGTCTTGCATCGTTCGTCGTCCCAGGTCGTCGCACTATTGCGTACACCGTACCGGGTATGTACGCTCACCTCAGGAAAGTGAGTACGCCGTACTCGGTTTTGGCCGCTCCGACGAGGGGACCTCATGCCCGCGATCCTCGCCGAGGACGACTTCACGGTTCCCGGTCCCGAACTGTTCGACTTTCCGCCGCTCTGGCCCGGCGCGCCGTTCTGGCTGACCAAGCCCGTGGTGCTGGCCGTGGCCGGCGTGGTCCTGCTGTGCGCGCTCGCGTGGGGGGCGTTCGCGCGGCCGTCGCTGGTCCCCCGCGGCCTGCAGCATCTCGGCGAGTACGCCTACCTGTTCGTCCGCGACCAGGCGGCCAGGCCGTTCCTCGGCGCCGACGCGGAGAGGTGGATGCCGTTCCTGCTCAGCCTGTTCTCGGTGATCCTGCTGTGGAACCTGTTCGGCGTGATCCCTGGAGCGCAGTTCCCGGTGAACTCGCACATCGCGTTCCCCGTGGTGTTCGCCCTGGTCGTGTACATGATCAAGCTCTACCTCGGGCTTCCGGCACCACGGGGTGGGCGGCTATCTCAAGAGCCTGATGTTCCCGCCCGGCCTGCCGAAGCCGCTCGCGCTGTTCCTGTTCGCACCGCTCGAACTGCTCTACACGTTCGTCACCGCGCCGTTCACGCATGCCGTACGGCTGTTCGCGAACATGTTCGCGGGGCACCTGCTGCTCGCGTTCTTCAGCGCGGTGGGGTTCTGGTTCCTCGTCGAGCACCCCACGGCGGCCGGGTTCCCCGTCGGTATCCTCGGCGTGGTCATGGCCGTGCTGATGACCGGCCTGGAGATCTTCATCCAGTTCCTGCAGGCGTTCCTCTTCACCATGCTGGCGGCCATGTACATCGGCAACGCCCTGCGCCCCGACCACTGAGACGGGGATCCGTACTCACCGGTAACTGAGTATCGGCGCTCATGCCCGGCAGGCGGGTGCCGCGGACGATGACACCATGACGCAACCGGTTAAAACCTCGACGACGACAGCCTTCTACATCCAGGCCGTGCTGTCGTTCGCGATCTCCCTAGCGGGCCTGGCCGCCGGCATCCTCTACCTTCCGGTCACGGCCTGGGTGCGCTCCTTTCTCGCGCTCGGGCTGATGTACGTGGTGACCTCGACGTTCACGCTGGCCAAGTGCGTACGGGACCGGCAGGAGGAGGCGAGCGTCGTCAACCGGGTGGACCAGGCCCGGCTCGACAAACTCCTCGCCGAGCACGACCCCTTCCGGACCGACTGACAGGACCAGGTCGGCCGGGCGACGGGCGGCACACGCTGGACCTTCATGGGGGCCTCGGCAGGGCGGAGCGGGGTGGAGGGCACACGAACCGATCGCGACCTTAGCAGCCTCACACCACTTAATCCATCCATGTGACGAAGTCTTCTCGTCAGCGAATTTACTTCTTGACATGACAGGCCCCACTACCGCCTAATTCTCTCGAAAGTATCAGAGATGCCGTCAAAAGCATCACCTGTCACCGCCCGCTGCCTGCAGCCCGGACCGGAGCGCGCCGCGTTCCCTTCCGGCAGACACGACGTCATCCCGGCCGGCTCGTCACCGCCCGCGGAGGCGGAGCTGTCCGGCGCGGACACGGGACGTCGTCACGATTGAGGGAAACCATGTCCGAGGTAGGCAGGGGCACGAGGCGGAGCGTGTTCTCCCGGCGAGCCTTCACCACGACCGCCACCGCGGCGGCGTTCGCCCCGCTGGTCATGTCGGGCCAGGCGAGCGCGTCCCCGCCGGACAAGACCGCGCCCGCGCCGCCCTCGCCGCCCGGCCCGAAGAACCCCCGCCGCATCACCCTCTACGCGGAGAACCTGCCGAACGGCGACATGGGCTACGGCCTGGAGCCCGGCAAGGCGACGATCCCCGGACCGCTCATCGAGATGGTCGAGGGCGAGACCCTCGAAGTCGAACTGGTCAACAACTCGGACGTGACCGCGAGCCTCCACGTCCACGGCGTGGACTACGAGGTGAGCAGCGACGGCACCCGGATGAACAACAGCGTGGTGGAGCCGGGCGGCCGGCGCACCTACGTCTGGCGCACCCATGCGCAGGGCCGCCGCCCCGGCGGGACCATCGAGCCCGGCAGCGCGGGCTACTGGCACTACCACGACCATGTGGTGGGCTCCGACCACGGCACGGGAGGCATCAAGAAGGGCCTCTACGGGCCGCTGGTGGTCCGCCGGAAGGACGACGTCCGGCCGGACAAGACGTTCACCGTCGTGTTCAACGACGTGATGATCAACAACATGAGAGGGCAAGGGCCGCACTTCCTCGCCAAGATCGGCGAGCGGGTGGAGTTCATCGTGATCACTCACGGGAGCGCCTTCCACACCTTCCACATCCACGGGCACCGGTGGGCCGACAACCGCACCGGGCTACTGGAAGGGCCGCAGGACCCGAGCCGGATCATCGACACCAAGACCACCGGCCCGGCCGAGTCGTTCGGCTTCCAGGTGATCGCCGGGGAGCGCGTGGGCCCTGGGGCGTGGATGTACCACTGCCACGTGCAGAGCCACTCCGACATGGGCATGGTCGGGGTGTTCATGGTGGCCGACGAGCACGGCAACGTTCCCGACCACGACATGGG
Organism: Microbispora sp. H11081; assembly: GCF_012999535.1. Taxonomy (GTDB): domain Bacteria; phylum Actinomycetota; class Actinomycetes; order Streptosporangiales; family Streptosporangiaceae; genus Microbispora. The sequence goes on along the minus strand of NZ_JABBWV010000006.1, from coordinate 126,565 downwards.
CGGGATGGACCCGGATTCCGGCATGGGCACCATGCCGCACTGACCCCCGTCCCGCCCTTGACCGCGCCGGGCGGGCCCGTTCGCGACTCGGGCCTGCCCGGCGCCCCATCCGGGGCGGGACGCCGCGCCGCCGAGCAACGAGGTCAGTAGGGTGCGGCCCATGACCAGCGACGCGTACGGGCGCCGGCGAGCGGACGTCACCGCCGCCCCCGGAGCAGGGGCGGCTCTCGACTACTACCTGATCATGTCGGGGACGGGCGCCGAGGGAGTCGTCGTCGAGGAGTTCGCCCTGGCCGGCGACTTCAGGACCATCGGCCTGGACACCGCGGGATGGACCGCGGCCGACGGCGTGTGGTGGAGTTCGGCGGCCTTCGGGCGCGCGATGCGCGAGGATCCCGATCTGCGCGCCCGCGTCCGCGCGGTCAGCCGCCGCGAGGCCGAGGACGGGTATCGCGATCTCGGCGGCGGCGACCTGCCCGGCGAGGCGGGGCTGCGGGCGATGTTCCACGACTGCCTGCCCCTGCCGGACTCCCCTCCTCTGCGGCTCGGCCCGCCGGGGGTTCCCGCCGGCTTCCACGACACGCGGGTCTACCGCCTGCTGTTCGCCGGCGAGCCGAACCTCTCCCGTCTCGCGGAGGCGGTGACGCTTGTGGCGGAGGCCGGCGACCCGCGGACCCGGGTCGTCGGCACCGGTGTGCTGCACACGGCCTCGGACGTCTTCACCTGGAACGTACGCAGGATCGGGCCCGGCGCCGCCTGGTCCGTCGACCTGACGGCCCACCTGGGGACCACGTCCGACGAGGCCCTCGGACCGCTGCTGCGACGGTTGACGACGATCATGCGCCAGGCGGGAGCGGTCCCCGTGACCGTCGAGCGTTTCTCCTGACCACGCGGGCCGCACCGCCTCGCGGCCGGCGGCAAGCCGCCGCCGGAGCGCGCGGTCACTGCTCGCGCATGCCCCAGGGGGAGCCGTACGCGGTGAGCAGGTCGAGGAAGGGCCGGGGCGACAGGGCCTCCGGACCCAGGACGCCGGCCCCGGACCAGACGCCGGTGGCCATCAGTTCGAGGGCCACGACCGGGTTGACGGCGGTCTGCCACGCCACCGCCTGCGAGCCGTACTCGCGCATGGACCACTCGTTGTCGACCACGTGGTAGAGGTAGACCTCGCGCCGACCGCCGTTCTTGGTGCCCTTGACCCAGGTGCCCGCGCACGTCTTGCCGCGCATGCGATCCCCGAGGGTCGCCGGGTCGGGCAGGCACGCCGCGACCACGTCACGCGGGGAGACCTTGACGGTGGCGCCGTCCGCGGCGACGACCCGGACCGGCTCGGTGCGGTCCAGCCCCAGCAGGTGCAGGGTCCGCAGGGTGTCGATGAACTCCGCGCCCATGCCGTACTTGAAGGTCACCCGCTCGGCGCCGATCCAGCGCGGCATGAGCAGGACCTCCTCGTGTTCGACGTTGACGCACTCGACAGGGCCGATGCCCTCGGGGAAGTCGAACACCTCCGGCTCGCTGAAGGGCGGGGTGGTGAACCAGCCCCGGCCGGCCTCGTACACGATCGGGGGGTTGAGACACTCCTCGATCGTGGTCCAGATGCTGAAGGACGGCGCGAAGTCGTACCCGTCGACGGTGAGGTTGGCGCCGTCGCGGACGCCGATCTCCTCGATGTGGTCGAAGAGTTCGTCGGCGGCGTACCGGGCGAAGACGTCCGACAGTCCCGGCTCCACCCCCATGCCGACCAGCGCGAGCCTGCCCGCCTTCTCCCACTCGCCGGCCATCTCGAACTGGGCGTCCCCCAGCTTGACCCCGCACACCTCGTAAGGGCGCTCCGGGTCGGGCCGCGACAGCGACATCGCCATGTCGAGATAGTGCGCTCCGGCCGACAGCGCCGCCCGGAACAGCGGCATCACGAACCGCGGGTCGGTGGCGTTGAGCAGGACGTCGCAGCGGTGTTCCGCCAGCAGCGCCGTCACCGCGGCCTCGTCGCCCGCGTCCACCCGCAGGGCGCCGAAGCGCGCGCCCGCCTCCCCGAGCGCGGCGACCGCCGCCTCCGCGCGGGACAGGTCGTAGTCGGCCACGAGCATTTGGTCGAAGAAGGACCGGCGGGCCGCGATCCGGGTGATCGCCGTACCCACCGCACCGGCACCGACAAGCAGAACACGCATGACAAAAACTCCCTTTCCAGGACAAAACGTCTTGGTAGGCCCGATCCAACGCCATCCCCGCTGATAACGTCAATGGTGTTGGCATAAGGACGCAGAGAGGAGGAGCGGCGTGCCCAAGCCCGTCGTCCCTGAACCGGCGCGCAGACGACGCCGCCCGACGAAGAACGGCGTGGTCCTCTCCGAGGACCTGATCGTACGAACCGCTCTGCGCATGCTGCGCGAGCACGGCTCCGCAGGACTGACCGTACGGCGGCTCGGCATCGCCCTGGGCGCGGACCCCAGCACGCTCTACCGCTACTTCGCCGGAATCGACGACCTCACCCTGGCCATCGGCGACATGCTCATCGGCCGGGCCATGGCCGGCTGGCGCCGCACCGGCGACTGGCGCGCCGACCTACGCGAACTGGGCCTGCTCATCCACGCCGCCTACCTCGAACACCCCCAGGCCGCGGTGCTGACCGCCAGCCGCATCAGCGGCAAGTCCCACGAGATCGCGGCCGACGAGGCGATCCTCGGACTGCTGCGCGGCGCCGGGTTCCCCGACCGTGAGGCGGTCCGCGTCTACCACGCCTTCATCGACACGACGCTGGCCTTCGCCGCGCTCGACGCGGCCTCCCTCGCGCTGCCTGAAGAGGCACGCAGGGCGGACGAGGAGATCTGGCAGGCGACCTACGCCCGCTTGCCGGCCGACACCCACCCCAACATCGCGGCGGTCGCGCCCCTGCTGATCGCCGACATGAACGACAGCGCCTACCCCGCCACTTTGGACATGCTGCTCGACAGCGCCGCGTCACGCCTCGACGCCGTCTCCGTACGCTCCTGACCCGCGAGCCGGTACGACCCTGCCGGCCGCCCGGCCTCAACGAGGGGTCAGAACGCAGAACTCGTTGCCGTCGGGGTCCGCCATGACCACCCAGCCGGCATCGCCCTGACCGATGTCGATGCGCTTGGCGCCGAGGGAGACGAGACGGTCGACCTCCGATTGCTGGTCGCCATCGGCGGGGGGAGCGATGTCGAGATGCAGCCGGTTCTTGCCGTTCTTCGGCATCAGCGGCGGGCCACCCCAGGTGATCTTGGGGCCGCCGTGCGGCGAGCGGATCGCGGTCTCCTGGTCCTGGTCCCAGACCAGCGGCCAGCCTAGCGCCGCGCTCCAGAAGTATCCGACCTCCTGCGAACCGTCGCAGGACAGCGCCCCGACGAATCCGCAGTCGGCGAGGAACTTGTTGTCCGGCCCGATGACGCAAAACTCGTTGCCCTCGGGGTCCGCGAGCACGATGTGGTCGTCCTCCGGGCTCTGCCCGACGTCGATGTGCCGGGCGCCGAGTTCGAGCGCCCTCGCCACCTTCTGCTGCTGATCTTCGAGGGACGTGCTCGTCAGGTCGAAGTGCGCGCGGTTCTGGCCGGATTTCCGCGCCAGGGTCGGCAGGAACCGGATCCGGAACCCGGTGTCGTCGCCGGGCAGGAGCGCGATGTCGTCCTCGGCCGTCTCCCAGCCCAGGAAGTCGCCCCAGAACTGCGCGAGACCGACCGGGTCGTTCGCGTCGAAGCAGAGCGCGACGAGGTGACTGGTCATGCCGCTCCGCACCTCCGATCTGAGTGCTCGGCAGGGCACATCCAGCGCGCCCACGGAGAGGCTCAACGCTAGGCGCTCCCGCCCCCGTCACGCCAAGCGTTTTTCGGCGGGGACGTCCTCCCGTGCCCACGGACTCGATCGCCGTTCGGCACATGCCGGCCGTTCCGGAGGCTCTCGCGCTCCGGCGGCCTTCGTCGCGGCGCGCGGGCGGCCTGGAGCGGCTCGCGGGGGGACGAGCCGCGCCCGTCGCCGACATGGCGCGACGGGTTCACGGCTGGAAGTCGCCCACCCTGCCGACGTCGCGTGCCGGGTTCACCAGGAGTGCCAACGGCGACCTGTCGGGACGGTCCGCGGTCTGCCGCTGGTGCGGGTAGGCCGGTCGCGGTCCCGGACGATGCGGCCAGCGGTCCGGGAGTGAGCCGAGGTAGGGGGGCCGGTGATTCGGGCGGGGCGCCGAGGACGCGGGCACGCAGTCGTACTGCGGGCACGGCGTGGTGAAGCACTGCTTGTGCGAAGGCACGCAGACGCGGCCCGGACCGCAGTTGACCGCCGCACACGGCGATCCCGGACTACAGGCACCCGCCTTCTGCCCGGCCGGCGTGGCCGCGATGACCGCCTGCGCCGATAGAGCCGCCCAGGCTGAGGTCATGGCGGCCGTCGACGCCGCCGCGGCCACGCCCATTATCAGGATCAGTTTTCCGAGCATGTCTCCCCCGGCTGCGGTGATCGCTTCTACCTCTCGCGATGCTCGCACCGGCCACACCCGCTGACGGCAAAACGGCTCTCAGCAAGTCGCATGTCTTGCCGTACGTTGTCTGTCGCGCCTGGATCGACTCGTCCACTTGTTCCGCCGTCTGATCCACGACCCGTATTGGGTGGCAGAGGTGATCTGTACTGAATGATGCTGTACCGGTGTCATCGGCGCTGACCGCGGCGGAATATGAGAGCACGGTTGCCCTGTTGCGGGGCAGGTGTATTCAGAGGGTCATCTACTACCCCCTGATGAGCGGGGAGGACGGTTGCGAAGTCGAAGACTGGGACTTCGGGCCGTGGCACCAGCCGACCATGGGCGTCGAGTTGCTCACCGGCGACGGCGCTCGATTCTCGGCCGTGTGGGGAAGCAGCTTCGAACACTACGGGCTTGAACTCTTCCTTCAACCGATCACCGCTCACCTGGTAAGGATCGGAGAGCCAGGCGGCTCGGCGGAGGTGGACGTGACCGATCACTTCCGCTGGTCAAGCCTCATCGACAGGAAACTGACCCGCGCCGACATCGTCTGGTCCGAAGACCGCGAAGGCGGCATCCGACTGCCGGTCGCCATCCGGCTGTGTTCGAAGGAGAGGACAGTGTGGATCGCCGCCGGCCGACCGGTGGACTGGCCACCAGGCGACGTCTACCACCTGGGTACCGACGATGTCATGGTCGTCTTCACCCCCGAGTTCGCCGCCAAGGCAGGCATTCCCGTCAGCGGCGTGTGGGAGTGATCGAGCCGTCGGCCGTTGATCCGCATGCGCCGAGCCGACTCTGGGCCCGACAGTTCCCGAGTGTCCGCCGTTCGCCCACTGGCTAAGCAACTCAGGACTTCCAGCCCAGACAATCACTGCGTGAGCTTCGCGCGTTCCCTCTCGGAGCCGGAGCGCCCCCGCCGGAGGCGTCACCCCCGCGCCGCGCAGCACTGGCGGCTGTTCCAGCTCAGCCCACCGCCCGTGATCAGACCTGTACTGTCGCGCGGCGGCCCGCCTCGACTCGTCCGCGCCAGCCGTCCGGCGTGGTTTCAGCCGGCCGCCGGAAGCGCCAGCGGGAGGCGGCGGCGTGCCGTGACGGCGGCGCGTACGGCCCGGCTTCGGGCCGCCTTAAGACGTACAGAACGTTCTCACAGGGCCCAAGCGCCACTCGTCGAAGCAGCCGACGGCACCTGTGCTCCCGGAACTCAAAGCTGCGCGGAGCCGCAACTGTGTATTGTTCCGCGCCGGAGTTGTAGGCCGGGTTCTTCTCCGACCCGCGGCGGATCTCCGGAACCAGGCCTGGGCTGGAATTTCGCGCCCCAGAATTCGCCAACAGTTTTGGGGATCGCTGACGCTTCGACGGAACAGAGACGGAACGAATGGCCGGATCCCGGTTCTCTCCCCTTTCCCGCCCTCTGGAGCACCGATCCATCGACCTCGGGCTGATGAAAGCCGTCTTTTGAGGATATTCGCGACCCCCTTGCCGTGCGACTGTAACTGCACGACAAGGAGGGATCGTTTCATGACTGTCAAGGCATGGAAGGGCAGATCGGCCGTGGTCACGCTGCTGACCGCGGTACTCGCATTGGCGCTGCCGACCGGCCCGGCCGGTGCGCAGACCGGGAAGACCTACCGCGGCACCGCCAGCGTGGTGGTCGACGTCTACGACTACTGCGGTGGCCAGTTCGGGGGGAACCGACGATTCGTCGGCACCAGCCGCTACAGGGCGGCCGCCCAACTCATCACCGGCACTCGCCAGTCCGCCGGCCGCCAGGTCGAGCGCAATCCGTTCCACTGGGAGTTCTACGTCGGCAAGATCGGCGCCGTTGGTTCGTTCCAGCTTGGTTCGTCCACCATCGTCACCGCTTCGGGCCGGGACATCGCCGGCAACCCGCGCGATCCCAGGCTCCTGCTCGGCTACTGGGTCACGGGCCGATCGGGCGCCTCCTGGTCCGGCAAGCTGGTCGACGACCATCGCGCCGAGGGCGCCTCCTTCAATCACTTCTGGGCCCAGACCCCGCTCGTGCCCTGCCGTGATCTCGGTTCGATCGTGAACCTGCACTCCTTGAAAGAGGGTGCGACGATCTCGGGCCGGGTGAGCTCGGGCGGCGCTGCGTTCACCATCCGGGGCGCCACCTACGACGGCCTCTACCGGTTCCGCATCGACTTCAGCGGCTGACCTGGGCTTTAGGGGACCCGCTTCTACGACCTGAGGCACTTCTACGCGTCGAGTCTCGTCCTCGCGAACCTGAACCCGAAGGTCATCCAAGCGCGTTCGGGGCACGCCACGATCGCCGAGACGATGGCGAAACCATGATCGCTGGGGGCTGGCGGAACAGGGCCGGACAGCGGCACCTGGTCCACTCCTAGACCCAGGCGAGAGGCGTGAAGGTGGACGAGTCGGCCCGTAGGCCGGGTTCAGCGGGCGTAGGTGCCGACGAGATGTAGGTCGCCCCCGAAGCTTCGCGCGACCACCACGCCCCCGTCGAAGACGAACTCCGCCTCCACGCACTGGACCGGGTCCACGGTGTCGAACTCCTCGGTCACACGCACAAGTCGCTCCCCGATATGCCGCACGAAGGGAACAGCGGCAGGGGCAGGGACTATGTCGACGCGGCTGCCCAGCCCCTCCATCGCATAGCTATCCCCTGGTTCGCTCGGCGTGATCCGGAGTGCCCAGTCGGACGCGACATAGACCAGGACGATTATCGCCTCAAGGTGAAGCCAAACGTGCTGGAGTTCAGGGGCGTCGGACTCGTGGGTGAACAGGGCCGCGGTCACCGCGACCAGGCGTTGATGCTCCAGGCTGGGCAGATCCACCGCTCCACTATCCCCGGACCGGGGCCGGACGGCTCCGCCGATATGGCCATCCAGATGTCGGAGATCTGATCCGTCCTGCTGGCTGACCTGCGACGGCTGCTCGGCTCGCGCGTTGAGCCGGCCTTTTATGCGCCCTGACTTGCCCCGCCCTGACTGTGTCCTCCGGATTTTGTGACAAGATCGCAGGGTGCTACGCCTCACCGATTTCATCATCGACTGCCCGGACACGATGAAGCTGGCGGCTTTCTACTCCGAAGTGACGGGCCGCCCGATCAAGGAAGGTAGCCACGAGAACTGGGCCGGTATCAAGTTCGGCGAGGTCGAGCTGGCCTTCATCCGGGTGGACGACTACCGCGCTCCGCAGTGGCCCGACAGCGAGCACCCCAAGCAGTTCCATCTCGACTTCGAAGTGGACGAGATCGAGTCCGAGCAGCGCCGCGTCCTCGACCTCGGCGCGACGCTGCGGCAGGACTGCATCGGCCCCAACGGCTACGGCTGGCGGGTCTACACCGACCCGATCGGCCACCCCTTCTGCCTGTGCCGCAACAAGGGCTTTGATTGGACCGACCAGGGCCCGATCCTGCCCTAGCCGTCACCGCTCTGACGGAGGGCTGAAGGTGGACGAGTCGGCCTGTAGGCCGGGTACAAATTTCGCACCCTCCCTACGTGCACGCTTTCGCCCCACCTCCGAAGCGACCTGCGATGACGTGACGCTTCCGTTCGTTGTCATCGCTTGCCAGCACTTTCCGGTGCCATGTGCCCCCAAAGTGCCCCGACGGATGCATCACGCTACGACTGATCGTGGTGGAAGACTTCGTGTAGCCAGTGATCGAAGTACCTGCGTGCAGCCTCGCTGTCCCGAGGATTCAGCGCCAGCCACTCGCGGGCGGCCCGAACCATCTCGGCCTTAGCAAGGTCTTCCTCGGCTGGCTTGAGCTCCACCCAGTCGGTGAGCTCACCCCACAAGTTGTACATGCTGACCGCGTACCCGTACTCGCCGGTGGTGATGACCTCGATCGTGTCGCCCATGAATTGCAGCCCAACCTCGTAAGGGTCGTCCGCGCGAAGGAGCTGTCCCGCGAGCTCGCGGGTGTGCTCGAGATAGGCAGGCCAAACCTCGTCGTCTGAGCAGCTCACGGGCCGAGGATCACACGTCGCCGTGCGCCGCCGTAAATCCTGGTGGACCTCTTCCTTATCAGGTAGCGGCAAGAGGTGCTCGAACTGATCTCGCGGCGTCTCTCCCTGCAAACACACTCCGCTGCCGTCCGTCAGCGTCCGGTGTCGTCTGTGGGCGTTGTCACGCAGTTGGTCACGCAGCGATCCGGTAAGCGGTCCCGCCTGGAGTCGCCGACGGAGTCCGTAAGCTATCGCCCATGTTGCCCGGATTCGCTTATCATCCCGATCCACTAGCAACAGGATCTGTGAAGGTCTCCGAGAGCACGTGCGTGTATTGCGGGGAAGCTCGGGGCTACACATATGTCGGCCCTGTCTTTTGCGCGGAGTCCCTCGGGAACCGGCCGTGCCCCTGGTGCATCGCCGATGGGAGCTTCGCAGCTCGCTACGAGGCCGAGTTCACAGACTTGTACGACGTTCCGAGCACCGTCTCGATGGAAACGATCGAGATCATCAGCCGACGCACACCCGGCTTCTCCAGCTGGCAGGATGGGCGTTGGCTCTTTCACTGTGGCGACGGGGCCGCTTTTCTCGGGCCAGTGGGGGCGCGGGAGCTCGCCGCCTTCCCAGACGCGACAGAGATGTTGCGTCATGAGGCATCTGAAGGGTGGCCCCCAAACCACGTGGAAGACTTCATCACTGCTCTAGACAAAGACGGCGATCCGACTGCCTACTTGTTCAGATGCCGCAAGTGCGGAACTCACCTGGCCTACGCGGACTACACCTGATCGCTCTTCCGGTGCGGTTCGATAGCAGGAGCCCACATCAGGCCGGCCACCTGATCACCACCGAATGTCTGCGCTACCTGCCCGAGGACGTCTACGCCTGGGTGCGGGAGCAGGAGTGACGGTTACCGACCGGTGGCACAAGTCCCACCCGAAGAAGGGTGAGCCTTTCTGTCCCGAGCACAAGCGCGTCCCTACACGGGAGCACGGTCGTGGTGACCGGTGGCTCGTTCGGTATCGGGACGAGAAGCGTCTCCAGCTCAAGCGGAGCTTCGATCGCAAGGCTGACACTGACCGCTTCGACGCTGCCCGCAAGGCGGACACCGCCCGTGGGGACTGGATCGACCCCAAGCTGGGTCAGACGAAGTTCGGCGACTACGCGCCGGAATGGTTGGCCGCGCGGCTGCACAAGCCGACCACCGAGGAGACCTACAGGAACCACCTGCGCAAGCACATCTACCCGGCCTTCGACCGCGTGCCCCTCGCGTCGATCCGGCCCACCGCCGTGCAGCAGTGGGTCAAAAGCCTGCGGGCCAAAGGGCTCGCTCCTCGCACGATCTAGACCGTCCACACGATCTTCGCGAGCATCATGCGCGGGGCTGTACGTGACGGTCTGATCAGCAAGACACCTTGCCGGGACATCCGTCTGCCGCACGCCGACAAGACCGTGATCCGGCTCCTGGTGTCCTATCAGGTCATGAGGGTGAGCCGTGCCATGCCGCCGAAGTACGGGCCGTTGGTGCTTCTGGGCGCGGCTGCCGGTCTGCGGCAAGGGGAAGCGTTAGGGCTCTCGGTGGATCGCGTCAGGTTCGCCGATCAGATGATCAGGATTGATCGTCAGGTGGTGATCGATCGTCGGCCGACGATGGCGACTCCGAAGAGTCCGGCGTCGGTGCGTGAAGTGCCCATGCCGGTGTTCCTCGCCGAAGCGCTGGAGAAGCACATCGCCGACCACTCCCCCGCCGATCTCCTCTTCTCGACCTCGCACGACAACCTGATGCGGCGGGACTACTTCAACGCTCGCATCTGGAAGCCAGCGATCAGAGCGGCCGGTCTGCTGCCGGACACGACCTTTCACGACCTGCGGCACACCTTCGCGAGCACGGCCCTTGCTGAGGGCGTTCCGATCTCCGAGGTGTCCCGATGGCTCGGCCACGAGTCGATCACCACGACGGTCGATCTCTACGGGCATCTCGTGCCGGAAGCCTCCGAGCGGGCTCGTACGGCGCTAGATTCGGCGTTCCGTTCCGCGCTCGATGTGCCCCCGATGCGCCCCGAGCAGGAGTGATCCGGGAGTCCGCCCAGCTCAGAGGGGCGGAAGGTGGACGAGTCGGCCTGTAGGCCGGGTTCTGTGGTCAGCCGCGAGGGCTGACCGGCGGCCATCCATCTAGGACCGCCGTTACCGGCGGCCTCAAGCGGTCTACCCGCGCGGCTCGGGCGGGCAGCCCTCGAACGTCGCGCGCGGGACGTTCCGGAGAACGTCCCTTCTTGACCTTGCTCCGGGTGGGGTTTACCGAGCCGCCCACGTCACCGTGGGCGCTGGTGGTCTCTTACACCACCGTTTCACCCTTACCCCCGCGAAGGGGGCGGTCTGTTTTCTGTGGCACTGTCCCGCGGGTCGCCCCGGGTCGGCGTTACCGACCACCCTGCCCTGTGGAGCCCGGACCTTCCTCGGCAGGGCCGGAGCCCTGACGCGGCCGCCCGGCCGGCTCGTCCACCGTGCAGGTAAGCCTAGCGGCTCCGGGACCACTCCCCGCCCCGGCCGGCGGTCATGTGAAGAGTCTCAGAGTTTCGCCCGCGAGACGGGGTCGGAAGACCACACCGGCGCAGGTCGCGGGCGGACGGCTCACAGGGATCACACAGAAGCTCCCAGAGACCACGCAGACCGGTGAGCGAGCCTGCGTCCATGATTGAGTTGCGGCAGCTGACCAAGAGGTACGGCGAGGCAGCCGTCGTGGACGGCCTCACCTTCGACGTACGGCCGGGCGTCGTCACCGGCTTCCTCGGGCCGAACGGCGCGGGCAAGTCGAGCACGATGCGGATGATCCTCGGGCTCGACAGGCCGACGAGCGGGAGCGCGACGATCGGGGGGCGGCGCTACGCCGGCCTGCCCGTACCCCTGCGGGAGGTGGGGGCGCTGCTCGACGCGCACGCCGTCCACCCGCGCAGGACCGCGTTCGACCACCTGCTCTCCCTGGCGTACGCCAACGGCATCGGACGGCGGCGGGTCGAGGAGGTGCTCGGGCTCGTGGGCCTGGCCGACGTGGCGGGCCGCCGGCCCGGCGGGTTCTCCCTGGGGATGAAGCAGCGACTCGGCATCGCGGTGGCGCTGCTCGGCGATCCTCCGGTGGTGCTGCTCGACGAGCCCGTCAACGGGCTGGACCCCGAGGGCATCCGCTGGATCCGCACGCTGACGCGGAGCCTGGCCGCCGAGGGCCGGACCGTCCTGGTGTCCAGCCACCTGATGAGCGAGATGGCCCTCACCGCCGACCACCTCGTCGTCATCGGCCGCGGGCGACTGATCGCCGACATCGGGCTGGAGGCGTTCGTCCACTCGGCCGCGCCGCAGGCGGTGCTCGTGCGCACCCCCGACGCACCGCGGCTGGCCTCCCTGCTCTGGGACGCCGGCGCCGCCGTACGGCCCGGCGCCGGGGACGGCCTGACGGTGACCGGGATGTCGTCCGCCGAGGTCGGGGGCCTCGCCGGCGCGCATGGAATCGTCCTGCACGAACTCACGCCGTGGCGTGCCTCGCTGGAGGAGGCCTATCTGGAGCTCACGGGCGACAGCGTCGAGTTCACCGCGAGTCCCGCCGGAGTCGCCTCGTGACCGCGTACGGCGTGCTGCGCGCGGAGTGGGTGAAGTTCCGCAGCATCCGGGCCATGCTCGGCTGCCTGGCGGGGGCGGTGGCGGCCGCCGGGGCGTACGGCTATCTCTTCGGCATGACGGCCGCCCGCGACTACCTCGCCGCGCCGGCCGCGGACCGGGCGGCCTTCGACCCCACGGAGACGGCCTTCCGCGCTCTCGTGCTGGCGGGAGTGCTCGTGAGCGCGGCCGGCGCGCTGACCGTGACCTCCGAGTACGCCGCGGGGACGATGCCGGTCAGCGTCACCGCCGTGCCCAGACGCGGGCTCCTGCTCGCCGGCAAGGGCGCCGTCGTCGCGCTGGCCACGTTCCTCATCGGGCCGCCGCTGGCACTCTTGTCGTTCGCGCTCAGCCAGGCGGCGCTGGCGGCGCGGGGCGTGCCGAGCGCGGGATTCGGTGATCCGGGAGTGCCCGGGGCGCTGCTGGGCGCGGGCCTGTTCATGGGCCTGGTCGGCCTGTACGGCCTGGCGCTCGGGTTCCTGCTGCGCAGATCGGCGGGGGCCGTCTCGCTCGGGACGTTCCTGCTGATCCTGCCCGGCATGGCGGGACTGTTCCCGGAGGCGGTGGCCAGGTGGATCGTCACCTGGTGGCCGAGCGCGGCGGGCGCGAGGCTCTTCGCGGTCCATGCCGGCACGGAAGGGCTCGCGCCGCTCGCGGGCGCCGGGGTGCTCACCGCCACCGTGCTCGGCCTGCTCTGCGCCGCCGCCGCCGTCTTCCACCGGCGGGACGCCTGAGGCGACACGCCCTGTACGCCGGGCTTAGCGCCGCGTACCTATTCTTCCGCTGATCGGCGAAGGGAGGCCGGAGGTGGACGGGCGGCACCTGCTGGTGGTCGACGACGAACCCGTGGTGCGGGAACTGCTGGCGGCCACGCTCCGCTTCGCGGGATACGAGGTGACCTCGGCCGCGACCGGGTCGCAGGCCCTGGAGACCGCGCGGGGCAGGCCGCCCGACCTCGTGCTCCTCGACGTCATGCTGCCCGACATGGATGGCTTCGAGGTCATGCGTCGTCTCAGGAAGCTTCCCCGACCGCTCTGCGGCAGCCGTCCCGGTCAGGTGCCCGTGCTGTTCCTGACCGCGCGCGACACCACGCAGGACAAGATCAACGGACTGCGGCTGGGCGGCGACGACTACGTGACCAAGCCGTTCGACCTGGAGGAACTGCTGGCCCGGATCGAGGCCGTGCTCAGGCGGGCCGGGGCCGCCCCCGAGGACCGCACCCTGCGGGTGGCCGACCTCGAACTCGATCCGGACGGCCATCAGGTGGTCCGGGCGGGCATCCCCGTGCGGCTGTCGCCGACGGAGTTCCGCCTGCTCCACTACCTGGTGCTCAACACGGGGAGGGTGGTGTCGAAGGCGCAGATCCTGGAGCACGTCTGGCGGTACGACTTCGCCGGCGACTCCAGCATCGTGGACACATACGTGAGCTATGTGCGCCGCAAGATCGACAAAGCCGGGCCCAAGCTGATCCACACCATGCACGGCATCGGATACGTGCTGCGCGGGCCACGCCCATGACGGCGCGCACGAGGCGTCCGTCGCCGCGCTGGGGGAGCCTGTCGCTGCGTGGACGGCTTCTGTTCACCACCATGGCCCTGCTCGTGGCCGGCCTCGCCGTCAGCGGCGCGGTCGCGGTCACCGCGCTGCGCGCCCACCTCGTCGATCGCGTGGACCGGCAAATCACGCCGATGGCGGCGGTGCTGTCGCGCATCCCCGCCCGGCTGGCCGCCGCACCGTTCGCGCCGTTCGCGCCGTCCGGGCCGTCCGGGCCGTCCGCGCCGCAGAGCGCGCGACCATCGGGCACCCCGCCCGGCCTGGACCTGATCGACGAGGTGTACGTCGCCTACGTGCGCGCGGACGGCGCCGTCGAGCAGGAGGCCAATCCGTGGCTGCGCGACGGACCGCGCGATCGGGGTCCCGCACTCCCCCGGCTCGGCACCGCCGAGGTGGAGCGGCTGGGCGGGCGGCCGTTCGACGCGACCGGCCCCGAGGGCGGCACATGGCGGGTCGTCGCCGTCCCGCGGCCCGCCTCCGCGACGGCGCCCACGGCCGCGTATGGCAGCGTCGTCGTGGCGGCGTCGCTCGGCGGGGTGAGGTCCACCGTCGCCCGCCTGACGACGGTCTGCGCGGCGACCGCGGCGGCGCTCGTGACGTTGCTCGCCGTCATCGGGTGGTTCGCCGTACGGCGAGGGCTGCGGCCCCTGCGCCGGATCGAGGAGACCGCCGCGGCCATCGCCGGGGGCGACCTCTCGCGGCGCGTACCCGCGCTGGCCGCGCCAGGGACCGAGGTCGGCCGGCTGGCGGCCGCCCTGAACGTCATGCTCGGCCAGTTGGAGGCGGCTTTCGCCGGACGGGAGCGGGCGCAGGCCCGGATGCGCCGCTTCGTCGCCGACGTCAGCCACGAGTTGCGCACCCCGCTCTTCGGCATCAAGGGCTTCGCCGAACTGCACCGGATGGGCGGGCTGCCCGACGCCGGCCTCGCCCTCGACCGCATCGAGAGCGAGGCGGGCCGCCTGGCCCGGCTCGTGGAGGACCTGCTCCTGCTCGCCCGCCTGGACGAGGGCGAGGACGTCCTGCCCATGGACCTCGCGCCCATGGACCTGCGGACGCTCGCCGCCGACGCCCACAACGACCTGCACGCGCTGGACCCCACCCGGGAGGTCACGCTGACCGGGCCGGACGGCGGGCCGCCGGGCGCGGCGCCGGTTCACGGCGACGAGGCGCGGCTGCGCCAGGTGGTCTCCAATCTCGTGGGCAACGCCGTCGCCCACACCCCGCCGGGCACGCCGGTGCGGATCGGCGTCGGCACGACCGGCGGGGACGGGGTCCTCGTGATCGCCGACGAGGGGCCGGGGATGCCCGTGGAGGAGGCCGCCCGGGTGTTCGACCGCTTCTACCGGGTGGACGGCTCACGCGGCCGTACCGGCGCCGGAGGCGCCGGGCTCGGGCTGGCCGTCGTCCGGTCGATCGTCGCCGCGCACGGAGGCCGGGTGGAGCTGCGGACAGGGCCCGGCGCCGGAGCGGCCTTCCGCGTCGTGCTGCCTCATGCCGCGCCGGATCCCCTCCCCCGTACGGCCGGGCGCCCTAACCGCGCGTGACGTCCCTGACGAACACCATCCCGTCGTAGCGGGACAGGTGAGCCGGGTCCAGCGGGGCGTAGCCGAACCAGGAGGGCCGGCGGAGGGCCGGCTGCGATCCGCCGAGTGCGGCGGCCAGGCGGCGGACGTCGACGACGCAGCGCTCCTCCGGCAGCGCGTACAGGAGCCCTTCGAGCGTGTCCGCCGGCGGAGTGTCCACCCCCTGAGGCCGGATCGTGCCGAGGGCCATAGCGAGGAAGGCGTACTCCTCGCCCAGGTGCGCCTCCGCGATCGCGCCGGAGCTCCACCACTCGAACGGCGCGTCGCCCAGCCGCATCGTGCTCTTGTCCCGTTGGAAATGACCGTTGTGGGCGTACGCCAGCACCGGGCCCCGATCGGCGAGGGCGAGCAGGTTGGCGGCGATCATCGAGCTCCGCAGGCCCAGGAGCCGCGGCACGCGGCCCGGTGAGGTGTCGGCCATCCAATGGTGGTAGCGCAGCAGTCCTGTGGCGGCGCGTCCGTACAGGCGTGCCCGGTCCCATTCGTCCCGCGTGGACGTCGCGAGCAGGCGCGGCGTCTCCGCGTCGAGCAGCGCCACGAGATCGTCGGCGAGCAGCCGCAACTCGCCGGCCTCGGCCGACCGTCCCACGGACTGGGACGGGTCCATCATCGTCGCGGGGTTGGCCCAGCGGCCGTCGGCGCCGAGCAGGCGGTCGAGCGTCTCGGCGTCGCAGGGGAGCAGGTCCGCGCCCACCCGGGCCGCGAGGTAGCCGTGGAGAGCGGTGAGCGCCTGGCGAGGGCTCGCGGCGTGGCTGATCTCCAGCGGGCCGTCCAGACCGGCGAACCGCAGCCGGTCGGACTCGGGCCGGCCCTCGTTGTACGCGCGCATCCAGCGCACGAGCTCGCGGTTGGCCGAGAACGCGCCCCACCCGTGGCTGATGCCGCGCTCCATGACCTCGTCGAGGGCGCCCGTGCCCGAGGTGACGTGGTCGTCCACGGCAAGGCCCATCAGGCAGTCGCTCTCGAGCGCGATCGTCCGGTAGCCCTCCTGCTCGACGAGCTGCCGGAACAGCTCGTTGCGCAGGTCCAGCAGTTCGTTGTCGCCATGGGTGGGCTCGCCCAGGGCGAGCACCCGCGGCCGTGACGGGAGCAGCCTCATGACGGAGGCGGCATCGACGGCGTGGACCGCGTCCTTGATGTCGGTAGCCATACCTTCAACGGTATCGTTGAACATTCAAGTGAAAACTTTTCCGGGCTTCGCCAGGCCTGATGGGATCGAAACCCTCAACTCGCGGGTTGAAGCCAGGCCGGCGTGCGGGCGCGGCTTGCCCTGTGGGAAACAAGACGAGCTTCGCCGCCGGCTCACCGATCAGAAGCAGGACCAGTTACCCGACCAAGGTTGCGTGACGGGACATAAGCTGGCTCGCTCACATCGGCAAGTCGGATGCCGCCCGGGTCGCTTCCGTCGCTGGACAGGTGCTCGACTGCGCCGAGGAAGTCGCGGAATGCCTGGTCGGTGCGGGTGGTGTCGCCGGTGGCATCGAGGTCCATGAGGAGACCACGGATGACGGCGAGAACGAGCGTCGCGAGATCCTGGCGCCCGATGCTGCGCAGGCCGTCCTCGAGCGGCCCGAGCCAGTCGGTCGTCGCGGTGCGCCGGAAGTTGGGCCACAACTTCTGCTCCGCGCTCTCGCGCAGCTGACCGAACATCTGCAGGTACGGCTGCCCGTCCGGGCCGGTAATGGAGGTCCAGGCGCGATACAGGGTGGCCGTGTACGGCTCGTCGGGTCGCACCCGCAGGAGGTCGCCGAATGTGTCGAGCTGACGTTGCCGCGCGCGCCCGAGGACGGCCCGCAGCAGGGCGTCGCGGGTGCCGAAGTGATAAATCAGCATCCGGGCTGAGGTGCCGGTGGCGGTGGCCAGCGGCTCGAGCCGGTCGGGGAGGCCATGCCCGAGTGCGTGATCAGTGCAGGCGTCGAGCAGCCTCTCCTTGATATGCGGTTCCGGTCGTCTGCCCACCACCCCACATTTTCACGTAACGATTATTACGTCTACCGTCGGTCGAAAGGCAGCCAAGTCAGACGCGGAGGTAGCGATGAGGGTCGTGTTCGTGCATGGGGCGTGCGTGCGGGACGGGTCGTGGTGGTGGCACCGCACCGCCAAGCTGCTGCAGGAGCGAGGGGTGCCGAGCGTGGCCCCGGCGCTGCCGAGTTGCGGCGAGGCGGGCCTGCCCGGCGGCGCTGACGGTCCGGGGCTGTCCGAGGATGTTGCCGCAGTGCGGCAGGTGCTGCAGGAAAGCGACGAACCGACCGTCGTGGTCGCCCACAGCTACGGCGGCATCGTCACCGCGGAAGCCGCAGCGGGAATCGGGTCGGTACGCCACCTGCTGCTGGTCTCCAGCTACCTGCCCGAGGTGGGACAGAGCCTGTCGGAGTTCGGGGACGGCGGCCCCGCCCCGTTCCTCGACGTCGACCCCGACGCCGGCACCTTCGGGGTTCGCCCTGAGTTGCTCGTGGACACGTTCCTTCAGGACTGCGACCCCGTGGTCCAGGCGCAGGCGGCGGACCACCTCGCCCGGCAAAGCGTGCAGGTGACCGGGCAGCCGGTCGGGGCGGCCGCATGGCAGCAGGTGCCCTCGACGTACCTCATCTGCGGCCAGGACCGGGGAACCCCGCCGCGGCTACAGCGCGAGTTCGCTCGCCGGGCCGGCAGCGTCGTCGAACTCGAGGCCGGCCACCACCCGTTCCTGTCCCAGCCCGGCGCGGTCCGGGACCTGCTGCTGAGCCTGTGACGGCAGCCACGGACGGGCGAGGGGCGAGGCCGTCCGCTGGCGTCACTTGGGCGCAACCGCGCGCCGAACACATTCGTGGAGCAGGGCGCGGCGCCGTTCGTGTACGTCTGAGGGCTCCTGGGCGGTCGCCGCATAGACGTTGCTGACCGGTGACCAGGCCATGGACATGGCGATGACCATGGCCATCACGTCGAACGGGTCTCCCTGGCACACTCGCCCAGCGGCTTGGGCCTCGGCGATGGCACGCAGCTTGTGATCGTCGAGGCGATCGTGGTCCTCCACGAGGTGGCCGGTTGGCCGGCGCTCCAGTCGCGCCCAAGTGGCCAGCCGGATGAGGTCGGGGCGGCGGAGATACTCGTCGTAGAGGCGTACGGCCCAGTCCGCAAGGTCGGCGGCGTCGATCGCTTCCTCACGCGCTGATCAACCTAAAGCTGATCACGCGCATTCCTCGATCATTTGTTAGGACTTCTAAGAGCGGCGCCCCTGTCAGAGTGGCGCTTTGTGAGCGGCGTCAGGAGAGGTGGGCGGTGTCGTTGAGCGCCCGTACGACGGCGGGCCCGTCGGCGTAGTAGTCGATCGCCGACAGGCAGGCCAGGTCGAGGTGCATCCGGTAGAGGGCCTCGGGCGGCGCGCCCAGCGCGAAGCGGACGAGCATCTTGATGGGGGTCACGTGGGAGACCACGACGACGCTGCGGCCCTCGTGGGTCTTCACGATGCGGTCCCTGGCCTGCTCGACCCGCCGCGCGGTCACCGCGAAGCTCTCCCCGCCGGGCGGCGCGACATCCGGGTCGGCCAGCCAGGCCGCCAGTTCCCGGGGCCAGCGCTGCTGGATCTCGGCGAACGTGTACCCCTCCCACGCGCCGAAGTCGGTCTCGCGGAGATCGTCTTCGACCAGCACGGCGATGCCGGTCCTGGCGGACACCGCCTCCGCCGTCTGCCGCGCGCGGGCGAGCGGGGAGGTGACGATCACCTCGACCTCGTACGGCTGACGCGACAGGCGCAGGGCGGCGGCCTCGGCCTGGGCGAGCCCGGTGGGGGTGAGCGAGGGGTCGCCCAGCCCGGAGAACCGCTTCTCCACCGACAGCGGCGTCTGCCCGTGCCGGAGCAGGAGCAGCGATGTGGCGACGCGCGTCGCGCTGGGCATCCATCCGTGCCCGCGCCGGTCGTGGGAGGCGGCGGTTCCGGCCGCCACGGCCCCGGCTCCACCGGCGGTCGCCGTACCCGCCGCCGCGTGACCATCGGCGGCCCTCGCCTCGGCTGCGGCGGGAGCCGGAACGCCCGTGGCGGCGGCGTCGAAGAGCGTGGGCGCGTCGGTGTTGGGCGGCTCGGCGCCGGGCTCGACGACCGGGGCGGCCTGCGGCGCGGAGGTTATCTCGCGCGCCTGCCAGGTCTCCCCCCTGGCCGCGGCGTCCATCGCCTCGTTGGCGAGCCGGTCGGCGTGGCTGTTGCGCTCGCGCGGAATCCACGTCCAGGTGACCCGGAAGCGCCGGGCCAGGCCCGCCGCCTCCAGGGCGAGTGGCCGCAGGCCCTCGTGCTTGACCTTCCAGCGGCCGGCCATCTGCTCGACGACCAGCTTGGAATCCATCCGCACCTCGACCCGCGCGCCCTCGGCGCCGAGCGCGAGCAGCGCCCGGAGCCCGGCGATGAGCCCGCGGTATTCGGCCACGTTGTTGGTCGTGGTGCCGATGGACTCGGCGGCCTCGGCGAGCACCCGGCCGGCGTCGTCCTTGACCACCGCGCCGTACCCGGCCGGGCCGGGGTTGCCCCGCGACCCGCCGTCGGCCTCGACGACGTAGCCCCCCGTCGCGCCCATCGCCGCCGTCACAGACCCGACTCTGCCGTACGCACCAGGATCCGGCGGCACTCCTCGCAGCGGACCACCTCGTCGTGCGCGGCGGCCCTGATGCGGTTGATGTCGGCGATCGACAGGCTCGTGCGGCAGCCGAGGCACCGGCCGCCGTGCAGCATGGCGGCGCCGACGCCGGTCTGCTCGCGCATCTTCTCGTACAGCGCGAGCACGTCGGCGGGGACGTCGGCGGTGATGGCGGACCGGCCGCCGGCCACCTCGCCGAGCTCCTTGTCGATCTCCGCGAAGGCCGCGTCACGGCGGTCCTCGGCGGCGCGCAGCGTGCCCGTCACCTCGTCCCGCTCCGACTTGAGCGCGGTGACCCGGGCGTCGGCCGCCTCCCGGCGTTCCATGATCTCCAGCACGATCTCCTCCAGGTCCGACTGCCTGCGCCGCAGGGAGACGATCTCGGACTGGAGGCTCGCCAGGTCCTTCGGGGAGGAGACCTGCCCGGAGTCGAGGCGCTTGGTGTCCCTGTCCACCCGCACGCGTACGGCGTCGACGTCGGACTCGGCCTTGGCCTGGTCCCTGGCGAGGTCGCTCGCCTCGGTCTCGGCGCCGATGATCTGCGTCGAGACCTGGGCCAGCCTCTTGGACAGCTCGTCGATCCCGGCGAGCTCCGGCAGGGTACGGCGGCGGTGCCGCAACTGGTCGAGACTGGTGTCGAGCTTCGCGAGATCGAGCAGACGCTTCTGTGCTTCCGGTGCGGCCTTCATCCCAAATCCCTCAAGATGCTCGGGGGTCCAAGTCGGTGGTCGTCGCCGTCCAGGCGTCGGTGACTGCGTCCGAGACGCGCGCCTCAACAGTAATGCCCCCGGCCGCCAACGCTGACGTCACGTCCCGGGCGGCGTCCGCGAGCCACGGCCATTCCGTGGCCCAGTGCGACGCGTCGACGAGCGCGGGCCCGTCCGCCTCCATGTGCTCGCTGGCCGGGTGGTGCCGCAGGTCGGCCGTCAGGAAGACGTCCACGCCCGCCGCCCGCGCCGTGCCGAGCAGCGAGTCGCCCGCGCCGCCGCAGACGGCGACCGTACGCACCATCCGGTCGAGATCGCCCGCGACCCGGAGCGGGCCCGCCGTACGGGGCAGTCCGGCGGCGGCCAGTTCGGCGAACTCCCGCAGCCGCATGGGGGCGGGCAGATCGCCGATGCGGCCGAGCCCGCGGCGCGGGTCGGCGGCGGAGGGCTGGAGGGGCCGCAGGTCACCGGTCAGGCCGACGGCCCGCGCGAGCGCGTCGGAGACCCCGGGGTCCGCGACGTCGGCGTTGGTGTGCGCGGCGTAGAGCGCGACGCCGCCGCGGATGAGCCGGTGCACGACCCGGCCCTTGAAGGTGGTGGCGGCGACGCTCGTGGTGCCGCGCAGATAGAGGGGGTGATGGGTGACGACGAGGTCGGCCCCCCAGTCGAGGGCCTCGTCCACGACCACGGCGACCGGGTCGACCGCGAACAGGATCCTGCGTACGGCCTGCTCCGGGTCGCCGCAGACGAGGCCCACCGCGTCCCACGGCTCGGCCCACGAGGGGTCGTACAACGCCTCCAGGCGTTCGACCACGTCGGCGAGGGTGCAGGAGATCGATTCCACCCGCGCACACTACAGCCTGGCGGCGCGGCGATCCGGGAAGAGTAACGTCCCCCTTGACGCCCCGCCGCCAGGAAAGGATCCCCAGCGTGCCCATTGACCAGCAGAGCCCGCACGTCAGGTCCGTGGTCGCCGACACCCACAACGACCTGCTCATGGCCGTCTCCGCCCGGCCGCCCGCGCTGTGGGCCTCGTTCTTCCGCGAGCGGTGGCTCCCCCAGCTCGTCGACGGCGGGGTCGACGTGCAGGTGCTGCCCGTGTTCGTGGAGAGCCAGTTCCGCCCGGAGGGCGCGTTGCGCCAGACGCTGCGGATGATCGAGTGCGCCCACGTGATCGCCGAGGGCAACTCCGACGCGGTGGCCCTGTGCCACGACGGGCAGCAGGTCGACGAGGCCCTCGCCCTCGGCAGGATCGCCCTGGTGCTGGCTCTGGAGAGCATGCCGGGGATCGACGAGAGCGTCGAGCTGATCCCGACCCTGCACCGACTCGGGGTCCGCGTCGCCTCGATCGCCCACTGGGGCCGTACGGCTCTCGCGGACGGCAGCGGCCAGGACGGCACCGGTTCCAGGCTCACCAGCCACGGAGTCGAGGCGCTGCGCGAGATGGAACGGCTCGGCATGATCTTCGACATCTCGCACCTGGGCGCCACGGGGGTCGAGCACGTGCTGGAGATCGCGGCCCGGCCCGTCATCGCGACGCACTCCTCCGCCCGCGCCCTGCGCGACCACCACAGGAACCTCACCGACGAGCAGCTCAGGGGCGTCGCCGCGGGCGGCGGCGTCGTCTGCGTGAACTTCCTCGCCGCCTTCCTCACCGAGGACGCGCGCTCGGCCACGATCGACCACCTGGTGGACCACATCGAGCACGTCGCCTCCGTCGCCGGCATCGACCACGTGGGGCTCGGCCCCGACTTCATGCGCGAGGTGAACGAGGACCTCACCCCGCCGTGCTGCGAGGGCTTCAGCTACTCGGGGATCGACTCCAACGCCGCCATCCCCGGGCTGGAGGGCCCGCGTGGTCTCCCGCTGGTGACCGACGCCCTGCTCAAGCGGGGCCTGTCCGACGAGGAGATCCAGAAGATCCTGGGGGCCAACGTCATGCGCCTGTTCCGCGCGGAGCTGGGCCGTACGGCACGGGAACGGCCGCGGCGGTGAACCCGGAGGCCATGCTGGCCGACCTCGAGGAGCTGGTGCTCTGCGAGTCGTACTCCAGCGACCACGAGGCGGTGGCGCGCAGCGCCCGGGTCGTGGGGGCGATGGGCCGCAGGCTGCTCGGGGCCGAGCCGGAGACCCTGGTGATCGACGGGGTGACCCACCTGCGCTGGTCGTTCGGCCCGCCGCGGGTCCTGCTGCTGGGCCATCACGACACCGTCTGGCCCGTCGGCACGCTGCGCGAGCACCCCTGGTCGGTGCGGGAAGGGGTGGCGCGGGGACCCGGCGTGTTCGACATGAAGGCCGGTCTCGTGCAGCTCTTCCACGCGGTCGCCTCGCTGCCGTCCCCGGACGGCCTGACCGTGCTCGTCGTCGGGGACGAGGAGCTCGGCTCGCCGACCTCCCGCCCGCTGATCGAGTCGGTCGCCTCGGAATGCGCCGCGACCTTCGTGCTGGAGGCGAGCGCGGACGGCGGCGCGCTGAAGACGGCCCGCAAGGGCATCTCGCGGTACGAGCTGATCGTGCACGGCCGCGCCGCGCACGCCGGCCTCGAACCCGAGCTGGGGGCCAACGCCGGCGTCGAGCTGGCCCACCAGGTGCTCGCCGTCGCGGGCATCGCGGCCCGGGTCGAGTCGTCGTCCAAAGCGGGGGCGACGTCCGTGACGCCCACCATGCTGAGCGCCGGGACGAGCACCAACACGGTCCCGGCCCTGGGCCGGGTGGCCGTCGACGTACGCGTGCCCGACCGGGTGGCGCAGCGGCGGGTGGACGAGCTGATGCGGGCGCTGACGCCACGCACTCCTGGCGTCCGGCTGGAGCTGCACGGCGGGCCGAACCGCCCGCCCCTCGATCCCGCCGCCTCCGCCGGGCTCTTCGACGTCGCGGCGCGGCTCGCGCGCGAGCTGGGCATGGCGCCGTTGCGCGGGGCGGCCGTCGGCGGCGGCTCCGACGGCAACTTCACCGCCGGCGTCGGCTGCCCGACGCTCGACGGCCTCGGCGCGGTGGGCGGCGGCGCGCACGCCGCCGGGGAGCACGTCGTGGTCGCCGAGATGCCGGTCAGGGCCCGCCTGGTCGCGGCGCTGGCGGCGTACGTGCTGTCCGGCGGCCCGATCAGCGCGGCGGATCGCACGGCGGAGGACGCGGACCGTACGGCGGAGGACGCGGAGCGGGCCGCCGGGGAGAGCGTGTGAACGCGGACGGCCGGGTGACCCCGTCAGGCCCCGCCGTCGCCTGGGATCAGGCGGCCGCGGCCGCCGCACAGCGTGGCCTGCGGATCGCGGAGCTGCGCACGATCGCGGACTTCGGGCGCGTGGTCCGGCTGTTCGACGGCATCTGGCGCCCGGAGCCGTGGAACCCGCCCGTCACCGCGGAACTGATGCGGGCGCTGACCCACGCGGGCGGGTACGTCGCTGGGGCGTTCGACGGCGCGGAACTCGTCGGCGCCGGGGTGGCCTTCCTCGCCGCACCGGCGGGGCTGGCGCTGCACTCGCACGTGACGGGGGCCGTGCGGCCCGGCGCGGGATTCGCGCTCAAGCTCCACCAGCGGGCCTGGGCGCTGGAGCGCGGGCTGACCCGGATCACCTGGACCTTCGACCCCCTGATGCGCCGCAACGCCCACTTCAACCTGGCCAAGCTCGCCGCGCTGCCTGAGGAGTACCTCCCCGACTTCTACGGGCCGATGGGCGACGCGGTCAACGCGGGCGACGAGTCCGACCGCGTGCTCGCGGTGTGGCGTACGGACGACCCGCGGGTGGCGCGGGCCTGCGACGGCCTGCCGTACCGGCCCGCCGGGGCGGACGGCGCGGTGGCCGCGCTCGCCGAGCGGGACGGGCGGCCGGTGGCCCTGGACGCGGCCTTGGACCCGGCCCTGGACGCGTACGCCGACGCCCCTGCGGTGCTCGTCGCCGTGCCCGCGGACGTGGAGTCCCTGCGCCGGGCCGCCCCCGAGACGGCCAGGGAGTGGCGGCACGCCGTACGCGAGGTGCTGGGCGGGCTCATGGCGCGAGGCTGCCCTGTCACGGGCTTCGCCGACGGCTGCTACGTCGTCGGACGGCGCTCCCCCGCCGCGGGGTGAGCCGGGCACGGGGTGAGCCGGGCGCGGGCGCCGCGCACGAGGGGCGGAACATGGAAGGACCGGGCAGCGACATCCCCGGCGACGGCGGCGATCATCGGCAGAGGTAACGTGCCAGGTGAGCCGGGTGGGGAATCCCGGCCGAAGGCCACGAGTCCTTGTTGGCCATCTGATTACCGGGGGGAATCAGATGAGCGGGTGGCGGGGATCCTCGGTGCGGATCCGCTTGACGGTGCTGGGAAGCGCGGTGATGGCGCTGCTGTGCGCCGTCGCCGTGCTGCTCGTCCTCATCGTCCTGCGCGGCACCGCCGAGCGGTACAAGACCGACGAGCTCACCACCACCGCGGTGCGCCTCGCCTACCAGTCCAAACGCGACCGGCTGCCTCCGGTGCTCCTCGACCAGGACCTGGCCGGGGTGCAGGTGATCGACAGCGGAGGCCGGATCGTCTCGGCCAGCGACAGCCTCGTGGGGCGCCCGCGCATGGCCGCGTTCCGGCCGGAGCTCACGAGCCCGGAGACGAGCAAGGAGCTCTGCCACTCCCCGGCGTTCCCCGGCAGGTGCGTGAACGTCGTCGCCCTGCGCTTCCGTGAGGACGACGACCTGTGGACGATCTACGCGGCCGACGACGTCGTGCCCTGGCATGTCAGCGGCCCGCTGCTCGCGGCGCTCCTCGGCGGCTCGCTCCTGCTGGTCGGGCTGACCGCGTTCGGCACGTACCAGACCGTGCGCAGGGCGCTGGGCCCGGTCGAGGCGATCACGAGCAAGCTGGCCAGGATCACCGCCACCGACCTCAGCCAGCGCGTGCCGGTGCCGAAGCAACACGACGAGATACGGCGGCTCGCCGAGACCGCCAACCAGACCCTGGACCGGGCGGAGACGGCCATAGAACGGCAGCGGCGCTTCGCCTCCGACGCCTCCCACGACCTGCGCAGCCCGCTGACCGCGATGCGCACGGAGATCGAGGAGGCGCTGCTGCACAGCGAGGACGCCGACTGGCCCGCCACCGCGCGGGCCCTGCTGGGCAGCTGTGACCGCCTGCAGGCGCTCGTGGCCGACCTGCTCCAGCTCGCCCGGCTCGACTCGGGCGCCACGCCCCGGCGCGAGCCCGCCGACCTCGGCGGCCTCGTCGCCCGCGAGCTCGACCGCAGGCCGCGCAGCGTGGAGCTGGAGCGGCACCTGACGCCCGGCGTGGTCGTCGTCGGCGACCGCATGGCCCTGGTGCGCCTGCTGAACAACCTCCTCGACAACGGCGAAAGGCACGCGGTCTCCAAGATCACGGTGACGGTGCGCCGCGAGGAGGGCAAGGGCGTGCTGGAGGTGCTCGACGACGGCGCGGGCATCCTGCCGGACAAGCGGGAGCTGGTCTTCCAGCGCTTCACCCGGCTCGACGCCGCCCGGTCGAAGGACGCGGGCGGCACCGGGCTCGGCCTGTCCATCGCCCGCCAGATCGCCCAGGCGCACGGGGGGACGCTCACGATCGAGGACAGCGACCGGGGCGCCCGTTTCGTGCTGCGGCTCCCGCTCGCGCCCCCTCGGTGACCGCCGCCCTACTCCGCCCTACTCCTCCTCGGGCACGACGATCACGGTGGGCACCGGAACGCGCAGGGCCTCGGCGACGGCCTCCTCCAGCTCCCCCGGCGTCTTGACCGCCCGGCCCTCCGCGCCGTACGCGGCGGCGAGGGCGGGGAAGTCGGGCGCGTGCAGGTCCACGGCGACCGGCCGCATCCCACGCTCCCGCATCTCCTCGCGGATCTCCCCGAAGCCGCCGTTGGCGGACACGACGACGGGCAGGCTCAGCTCCAGCTCCACGGCCGTCGCCAGCTCCTGCAGGCTGAACTGGAAGGCGCCGTCGCCGGCCAGCGCCACCACGGGAAGATCGGGCCGCCCGAGCTTGGCGCCGATGGCGGCGGGCAGGGCGAAGCCCAGCGTGCCGAACCCGGTGGGGAACAGGAACCGCCCAGGGGGGTCCATCGGCATGCCGACCAGCGCCCCGTGGTAGACGAACATCGAGTTGTCGCCCACTACGACGGTCTCCGGCGGCAGCGCCCTGCGCAGCGCCGCGAGCTGACCGCCCCACCTGCGGGTGAGCTCTTCGAGCTCCGCCCTGTGCCCCGCGCCCGGATCCGTCTCCCGGCGCGGCCTGGGCACCCCGCCGTGCGGATCGAGCCGTTCCGCGAGCCCGCGCATGGCCAGCTCGGCGTCCGCGACGATCGCCACGTCGGCCACGTGGTCGCCGTGCATCTGCCCGGGGTCGATGTCGATCCGCACGAGGCGGCCGGACAGGGCGAAGGCGTCGTCCCACAGGTCGGCGGGGCCCAGCTCGGTGCCGACGGCGAGCACGACGTCGCACGCGGCGAGCCAGCGGCGGACGGCCTCGAGGTGCAGCGTGGTGCCGAGCACCAGCGGATGGCTCTCCGGGACGGCGCCCTTGCCGTTGACCGTGGTCACGACCCGCGCGCCGAGCCGCTCCGCCAGCAGCATCGCCAGGCTCCCCACCGGCGGCGCCTCGCCGCCCGGGCGCCCCCTGCCGGGGGACTGCGCCCCGCCGCCGAGCACGAGACCCGGGCGGCGCGCCGTACGCAGCAGTGCGGCCGCCGCGTCGAGGGCCCGCGGATCGGGCTCGCGAGGCGTGATCCGGTACGGCGGGACGATCTTCACCTCTCCCCGCTGGTCGAGCAGGTCGAAGGGGATCTCGATGTGGACCGGTCGGGGGCGTCCCTCGGCGAACCGGCCGAAGGCGCGGGCGACGGCGGCGGGGATCTCCCGCACGGTCGCCACGCGGTGGCTCCAGGCGCACAGCGCGTCGATCGCCCGCGACTGGTCCCTGCTCTCGTGCAGGTAGCCGCGGCCGTCGCGGGGATGGCCGGTAGGGACGCCGGGAGAGACGAGCAGGATCGGAGAGGAGTCGGAGTACGCCTGGCCGAGGGCCGTGGCGGCGTTGACCACGCCAGGACCCGTGGTGGTGACGACGACTCCCGGCCTGCCGGTCACCCTTGCGTACCCGTCGGCGGCGTATCCCGCGCCCTGCTCGTGCCGTGGCGTCACACACCGCACGTCCGCCCGGTCAAGCTCCTCGTAGATCGCGAGGTTGTGGGTGCCGGGGATGCCGAAGATCGTGTCCACGCCGTGCAGTCGCAGCGCCTCGACGAGGGCGCGCGCCCCCGTGGGCGTCGTGATCGTCCCCGCCGAGGGGGTCGGGTCATGGCCGTCCACGTATCACTTCCCGGGTGAGCGGAGGGGTTTTCCTTGGGTTTCCCAAATGGTTTCCCCTATTCGCGCGCCGCCCTACCGTTCCGCGTGCCGGATTTTTCCCCCGGTCATCGGAAAGGCGACGCGGAACGCGATCCCACCTCGTGTTCGTCCGATCCGTACGTCAGCACATTTCCGATGGACTTCACGGCCTGGCGCACCATCCGGCGCATCGCCTCGGCGGTATGGGACGCGATGTGGCCGGTGATCAATAGCCGACCGGCGAAATCCCGCCGCAATTCGCCGGCCTCCTCGGATTCGGGGTCGTAGAAGCCGTCGAAGACCGCCATGGAGACGCGGCCCTTCTCCAGACCGGCGTACAGGGCGCCGGGGCAGACGATGTTCGGGCGTGCGGTGTTGACGAGGATCGCGCCCTCCGGCATCCGGCCGATCACGGTCGAGTCGACCATCGACCTGGTCTCGCCGGTCTCCGGGACCATGACCACGAGGATGTCGCTGGCCGCGGCCAGGTCGAGCAGGGGGAGGTAGGAGATGCCGAGTTCCCGCTCGATCTCGGGCCTGCGGGTGCGGCTGAAGTAGGACACGCGGACGCCGAAGCCGCCGCGGAGGATCTCCGCGATCCGCCGGCCGTTCGCGCCCATCCCGATGATGCCGACGCTGCGTGCGGCGAGCTCGTGCGGGAGTTCCTCCGCGCCGTGCCAGCCGGGGACCGGGTCGCCCAGGCGGCGGGGAATGCCCAGGTTGGCGTTGATGATCTGCGCGACCGTGAACGTCGCGACCGCGTCGGTCGCCGCCCCCGGCGTGTTCGTGACGGCGATGTCCAGCCGGTCGGCCGCCGCGACGTCCACGAAGTTCTCGTAGCCCACTCCGAGGAAGGCCACCACCCTCAGCGTCTCGCGCGCCGCGCGCAGCGCCCGCGCCGTCGCCCGCTCCTCGCCGCCGTGCAGGTAGGCGACCGCTCCCACCAGCTCGCGCGCCAGCTGGTCCTCTGTCAGCGGCGACGCGAGCGGCCGTACCTTGAGTCCCTGCCGGTCGAGGGGCTCCAGCAGCGCCATGTCGATGCCCGTCCCCGTGACCAGGACCGTCCCGCCTTCGCAGTCCGCTCCGGCCGGAGGAAGCGGCATAGCGGGAGAATGGTCCGTTATATCCCTTTGAGCCACGGTTTGGGACATTTCAAATATCTCTCAGACTTGGGACATATATGTCTGTTTTTCTCTGGAGCACCTCTCCAATCACAACAACCAGGCGGCGTACGAAATACCACGGATGGCGCAGGCGACGGAGCAGGAATCCAATGGTATAAGGGTTGTGGTGGTTCCGTCTCCACCTGAGTCGGAAAAGGAAACCCCTAGGGAGGGTCTGGGGGACCCCGGCCTCGGTCCCGCCCGGCCACACGTACGTCAATTTCCGCCCCACGGGGGCGCGGAGAGGGCGCGGCAAGGACGGCGAGCAGCGCAGAGAGGGCCACGAATGAAACTCCAGCCTCGGCAGCAGCTTCTGGAGCTGTGGGAGGCGGCCGCGCACGCCTCCTACCGCGACGGCGCCTGGTCGTGGGGAGGCCGGGACGGGTCGAACTCCATCTCCGACGCCGAGCAGCTCCTGTGCTTCATGTATCCGGCCTCCGAGCTGCCCGGCTTCCGCCTGGACACGCCCGACGAGACGGCCGACGACGTGCTCTCCTCGCTGGCCGTCCTCGGCGACGCCGTCGAGATCCCCAAGCTGCTGCTCAAGGTCATCGGACAGTACCTGCGCACGTACACGGCGGACGACGGTCGCCCGCTGTTCTCCGGAGGCAGCTACTTCCGCCCGGTGGACGACGAGGTGAAGGTGACCCCCGAGCAGCTCCAGCTCGACGTGGTCGACTCCTTCTCGATGTCGGTCACGCTCATGCTCGGCACCCTCGGCTTCCTCAAGGTCTTCCGGCAGAGCGTGCGGCGCGAGCCCATCCGCCGCGAGATCCGCGAGCTGGAGGACCTGGCCAGCAAGCGGCTGTCGGCCGCGATGGCGGGGCTGCTGCGCAGCTTCACGGTCAACGCGTTCGACCCCGGCTCCTCGGCCGGCCGCGCGCTGCTGCGCACCGTCAACCAGACCGGCGCGCCCACCCGCAAGGTGCTCGACGACCTGCGGCGCGAGCTGCGGCCCGTACGGGCCGGCCTGCGCGACCTGACGATCGGCTCGGGCAGCCAGGTCGACCTGGACAACGAGAACCTGCTGTTCGAATGTGGCTGGACGTGGGGCATCGTGAAGGACGCCCCCGACATCGTCACCCCGCTGGACATCGGGCCCCAGCCCAAGGGCGTGGCGGCGGACACGCCGTTCCTGTACTTCACCGTCAACGCCCTGGTCGGCATCGCCGACCTGTTCACCTCGCGCACCCGCGTCCTCAGCCTGCTCAACGACGACCAGATCACCCTCGCCCAGGCCATCCAGCGCCGCTGGGACCTCACCCAGTCCTACTGGCGCACGATCGCGACCTACGGGCGGGGCACCTGGCCGCTGGAGGACATCCCCTGGCGGACGGTGGACGAGAAGGAGTCCGACTACTACAGCCTCGGCGTCACCGCCATGGTCGTGCAGAGCCTGGTCAGCAACAGGGCGGCCGACGTGGACCTCGGCCGGGTCGCCGCCGTGCTCGAGGAGCTGGCCATCCGCGCCAGGATCATCCGCAGGGCCGTGCCGGGCGACCCGCCCGTGCTCATGCACTCCCCCGGCGTCCCGATCAACCTCCACGGCAGCGACGCGCTCGGCCCCCACCTGGTCTGGGTCGTCTCCGACTTCGCCATCACGCTGCTCAAACGCACCATCTGGGCCGCCTCCATCGCGCAGAACACCCGGATGCGGGAGCGGCTGCTCGCCCTGGCCGACCAGATCTGGCGGCACATCATGCTGCGCCGCCACGCGGACGGGCCGTCCGCCGGCCTGTGGGACCAGCCCGGCAACGTCTTCGCCGACATCCCGTCGCAGGACGAGGATCCGTCCTGGTACTTCAGCGAGCGCGTCGTCGAGTTCCTCGTCTCCGCAGCGAAATCCAGCCAGGAGCCACCGCTGCGCAGCCCCCAGCTCGTCGATCTGGCCTTCCAGATGCTCGGGGAGGCCGAGCACCTGCTCGACCAGGAGCTGGTCACCAGGCCGCTGGTGGCGGGGCAGACGATCCAGCCCAAGCTGCGCACGATCCAGTCGTCGCTGCAGCGGGCCAGGGCGATCGTCAGCGACCGGCCCGCGACCGCGCAGGCCCTGATCAACAGCGCGCTCCTCGATCTCGAACGGCTGGCGGCCGCCCGCGACAGCGCGTCGGAGGCGATCTAGTTGCTCGTCTTCGCGATCTCGGACAAGGGCGGGACCGGGCGCTCGGTCACCGGCACCAACATCGTGTACCGGCACGCCCTGCAGGGCAACGACGTCTGCTACCTGGACTTCGACTTCGGCTCGCCGACCGCGGGGGCCATCTTCAGCGTCAGCGGGGTGTCCCGCGGCACGCGGGAGAACGGCCTGCACGAGTACCTGCGGGCCGAGTGCCCGCAGCCACGGCGGGTGGACGTGTGGGCCGAGTCCGACCGCGAGGGGCTGCGCATGCGCCCGCCGGGCGCGGGACGGCTCGTGCTGCTCCCGGGCAGCGAGGGCGGCGGCGAGCTGTCGGCGCTCACCGACGAGATCGTCGGCCGCTGCGTCCAGCTGTTCGGGCGGCTGGACGAGGAGTTCGACCTGTGCATGGTCGACGTCAGCGCCGGCCGGTCGTTCACGGCCGAGCTGGTCTTGGCGGCGACCGTGCGGATGCCCACGGTCCCGTTCCGCTGGCTGGTCTTCCACCGCTGGACGCGTCAGCACATCATCGCGGCCGACGGGCTCGTCACCGGCGCCGACGGGCTGCTCGACGTCGGCACGAGGTTCGGCCACGACGCCGACGACCTGCGCGACCGCATCCGTTTCGTCCGCACGGCCGTGCTCGAACCGGACGCGAGCGAGCTCGTCGGGCTGCGCGACGAGCAGCGGGCCTGGCTGAGCGCGTGCGACAGCGAACTGCGCGAGCTGGCCGGCCGCCACGGCGTCGGCCGTACGGCGATGCTCGGCAAGATCCCGCTCGACCCCGTTCTCCAGTGGCGCGAGCAGCTCATCACCGACGAGGACGTGCTCGCCAGCAAGATCGCGAATGCCGAGACCGCCGCCGCGTTCGACGAGCTCGCCAAGAAGATCGTCGACGACAACGCCTGGGAGGGTTTGTGACGTCGGTGCACGCGACGTTCGGCGAGGTGGCGGCAGAGCGCAGGATCGCCTCCGTCCCCCTCTCCCACGTGTCCGTCGAGCTCGGGCACCTCTACATGGAGGACTTCGAGGCGGGCCCCGAGCGGCTGCGCGAGCAGTTCCGCAGGGTCGCGCCGTGGCTCGCCACCGTCCGCTCCTTATGGGGTGAGCGGGTGCCCGGCGGCCGGGCCCGCGTGAGCACCTGCTTTCTCGTGGACGACTACTTCAGCCGCTTCAGCACTCCGGACGAGCTGGTGCCGATGATCGTCGACGCCGCGGCCGAGCACGACCTGACCATCGACTACCTGGCCCGCGAGTCGGCCTGCGCCCGGTTCGAGGACCCGCGCTCCGGCGGCGTCGAGCTGGCCAGGCTGGTGGAGGACCGGCTCGTCGACGACCCGCCGCAGGGGACCGACGGGTCCCGCCCGCCGGTGAAGGAGACGGGCTGGCTGTGCAACGGCTCCCGCTCGCCCAGCACCGCGCCGCCGCAGGCGATGGGGAAGGCGCGGCCGTGGGAACCGCCCGTGCAGAACGCCAAGCGCGGCCACTCGATCTTCGTGGACGTCGAGCTGTGGGACGAGCAGGGGCCGCGGCGCACCTGGTCGTGCCCCTTTCTCGCGGCCGTATGGCAGCTCCTGCGGCTGGGGCTGCTGCGCAGCGACGGCCGGGTGCCGCTCTCCCCTGTGACCGTGCGGGACGGCTGGCCCCGCGACTGGGACCAGCTGCCCGCGGTGGTCCGGCTCGACCCCCAGGCCGCGCCGTTCAGCGCGTACACCACGCTGTCGGTCCTGTCCCCCAGGTTCCTGCCCGTCGAGCTGGCCGTACGCACGATCCTGAGCCAGGTCGCGGTGGACGACGAGGTCCTGCGGCAGGTCGCCGGCCGGAGCGAGAGCGAGGGAGTCCGGCTCGAAGAGGAGCTCGTCGACCGCATCTCCTACGTCTTCGTCTGAGGGGTTCGATCATGAGGGCGACCCGATGCTGGTGATGGGGGAGGTCCACACCGGGCTGCTGCAGAACTCCGGGGAGATCTCCGAGTCCACGTGCCGCCAAGTGCTCGCGATAACCGCCGGGGAGACCGTGCGGGTCTCCAGGCGTCCCATCGTGCACGCCCTGTCGCCCGAGCGGCTGACCGGGGTGGACTGCGCGCTGCCCGCCGCCTCCCGCTCGCGGGTCAGGGGCGTGGGCACGGTCGTGTCCCGCTGCGTGGTGACCGGCGGCCGGGTGGCCCAGGGCTCGTCGTACGTCAGGGTGGTGCGCTCGGAGGCCGACCGCAGGCTGCCCTGGTCGCACTACCTGGCCCGGCCGGGCGTCGTGGAGGTCCTGGGGAAGGCGAAGGCGGCCGACCTCGCCGAAGGGTTCACCGGCGACCCCGCGCCCGGCTGCCTCGATCTGGGGGCCGTCAGCGGGCGCTTCCTCGACCTCGTGCAGGGCTCCCCGCTGCTGGACCGGCTGGCCCCCTTCAAGATGTCGCGTACGAGCCTGCGGTGGGTGGCCGAGACCGGCGAGCCGTCGATCCGCTTCACGCTGCACTCCGAGCAGGACAGGACGCTGCGCCTGACCCACCCCGGCCCTTTCACCCCCGCCGTGGTCGACCTGTGCGAGGACCTGGCGACGCACGACTGGCTGCTGACATCGCTGCTGGTCATCGTCGAACGGGCGCGGATCGGCTCGACGCCGGGAGCGCAGGCCGCGGCCCGCCTGACGCCCGCCATCGACCACCTGCTGCACCTGTGGATGCCCGCCGCCCGGGTCGAGGAGTGGCTGACGCCGTTCTGGGACAGCCTGGAACGGCGGCCCGGATTCACCCGGCAGTGGCACTCCCTCGTCAACCGGGTCCGCGACCAGATCGCGACGAACACCCTGGCCCTGCTCAGTACGTCCACCGAACCCGGACGGAGGTGACCGTGACCGGAGAAGAACCCGAGCCATCGCCCGCGCTGGTCCCGAGAATCGTGCGCAAGGTCCTCGTGACGGTGCTCGTGGGCGGCGTGAGCTACCTGGTGAGCAACGCGATCATCCCCGACGAGGACCTGTGGAGCCTGATACTCGCGACGTTCATCAGCGGCGTCGTCTTCGTCGTGCAGTTCCTCACGGACGTGGACGACCAGTTGGAGACGGTGCTGCAGGAGCAGCGCAGGCAGCACACGAAGACCCACAACCTGGTGGCCGACAGCTTCTCCAAGATCAACGAGGCGAGCAAGCTGTTCGGCGTCGTGGAGATGTCGGCGCTGGAGACCAGGGGCGTGGCCGAACTGGTGCAGAACGCCGCCAAGATCCGCGACGACATGCCCGACCTCGTCAAGAACCTGGTGCACCACGAGGTCACCCGGATGGCCAAGTTCCTCGGCGAGCTGTCCGACGGCAGATACGCCCTGTACGAGGGAGAGGACCGCGACTGGCTGCTCGGGCTCGCGCGCAACACGCGGGTGAGTCTCGACGCGATCAGCCTGACCAGCGTGGACGCCCGCGACGCCGAGTTCGGGAGCGGTTTCTGGCACACCGACCTCGGGCAGCGCTACGTCAGGCTCCAGCGCGACCTCGTCCAGCGTGGGGCGCGGGTGCGCCGGGTGTTCGTCGTGGATCGCTCCGACCGGCTCGACTCCGAGGCGTTCCGCCGGGTGTGGAAGTGGCAGACCACGGTCGGGATCGAGGTGCGCACGCTGCTCCTGTCCGACGTGCCGCCCCTGCTGCGCGGCTCGCTGTCGGACTTCATCCTGTTCGACGGGGTCGTCTACTACGAGTCCAACCCCGCTCCCCAGGTCGGCGACGGCATCGCCCCGGTGATCCACAGCACGATCCTCGTACAGGACCAGGAGCGGGTGCGCGAACGGACCGAGCGGTTCGACGAGCTGTGGGACGCGGCGACCCCTGCGGGGTAACCGTACGGCGGGCCCGCCTCAGCGAACCGCGTGCGGCGGCGCCTGCGGCGCCGGGGGGAAGGGGCGGTCGGGACGGCAGACGGCGAGCAGTTCCCGCTCCCGCGCGCTCGCGGTCCTCGAGACCAGAGCGGTCACCAGTTCGGCCGTGACGGGGGCGAGCGTGACGCCGAGGCCGCTGTGGCCGGTGGCCGCCACGACGCGGCCGTGGTCGTCCACGTGGCCGAGTATGGGCATGTGGTCGGCGCTGCCCGGCCGCAGCCCGGCCCACCGCCGGCCCATCGGCCAGGTCGCCGCCGCCGGCATGAGGGCGGCGACGCCCCGCCGGATCTCCTCGATCGCGGCGGCGGTCACCGTCACGTCCCCCACGTTCTCCTCGTACGTGACGCCGACCGCCACCCTGCCGTCGTACCTCGGGACGAGGTAGGGGAAGTACTCCTGGCCGTCCTGCCTGATCTCCGCGAACACGTGGTGGCGCAGCGGGTAGCCGCCCGCCCCCGGCGGGCGGACGTCGAAGGCCACGCCCTTGATGGGGAACAGGTGGTCGCGGTGGCCGGGCAGGAAGACCCCGCTCAGGTGGCCGGCCGCGACGACGGCGGTCTCCGCGGACACCCGGCGTCCGTCGTGGAGGTCCACCTCGACGCCGGCGGGCCCGGTCCGCAGGTCTGTGGCGAGCACCGCGTTGAGCACCCGGATCGGCGTGCGCCCCGACAGCACGGCACCCGACAGGGCCGCCATGAGCACCCGCGGGTCGAGCGCGAGCTCCTCCGGCAGCAGGAAGCCGCCGACGACGCGCTCGCTCAGCAGCGGTTCGAGGTTCCTCGCGTCGGCCGCCGTCAGCCGCTCGACGGCGAACGGCGAGTTCTTCCACTGCGGCAGCACCTGGGACTCCAGGCGCTCCATCTCGGCCTCGTCCAGGGCGACCTGGATGTCTCCGCCGTCCAGCACCGGGACCTCGACGCCGGAGGCCGCCTGGATCTCCTCCAGCCATCCCGGGTACATGTCGCGGCTGTGCTTGATGACGTCGCTGAGCGGGCCGAGGCAGGAGGGCTCCGTCTGGGTCAGGATGCCGCCCATCGCGCCGTCCGAGGCGCCGAGCCCGAGACGTTGCCCCGCGTCCACGAGCACCACGCTCGTCCCGCGCGCGGCCAGCCGGTGCGCGATCGCGCACCCGATCACGCCACCACCGATGATCACGACGTCGCAGGTCTCAGGCACGCGGGCTCCCAGTTCGCCGTCCTCGCTTCGACAGTAGGCGAGGGAGGGCCGTTCAAGAAGGCCACACACCGGTGACCTCGCCGAACTGTACCGCGCGGGAATCTTGCGGGCCGGGAAATCGGCGAGTCACGTCGCGGCGGCTCCTGCCGAACGAGAGAGCTTTGCGCCGATCTGGGAATGATTGAACCGATCAACGGTGATTTGTGGTGAACCGTGGGCAGTCGGGATGCGCCGAAGGTTCGGGCGAGGAGCAACGCGTGAGGAAGACCGCCGTCGTCACGGGCGGGGCGTCCGGGATCGGGCGGGCCGTCGCCGCCGAGCTCGTACGGCGCGGCGTCCACGTCACCATCGCCGACGTCCGGGGCGCCGCCGACGCCGCGGAGGAGCTCGGCTGCGCGGGCGTCGTGTGCGACGTCTCCGACGCGGAGGCCGTACGGGAACTGGTCACCGGGGTGGCCGCCGGGCACGGGCGGCTCGACTTCCTGTTCAACAACGCCGGCATCGCCGTGGGCGGCCGTGCCGAGGAGCTCACGCTCGCCCACTGGAACCGGACGATCGACGTCAACCTGCGCGGGGTGGTCCACGGCGTGCACGCGGCGTACCCGCTCATGATCGAGCAGGGCTTCGGGCACATCGTCAACACCGCGTCGCTGGCCGGGCTCGCCCCCGCGCCGCTGATGCTGCCGTACACCACGACCAAGCACGCCGTCGTCGGGCTGTCGCTCGCCCTGCGGGCCGAGGCGGCGGCGCACGGCGTGCGGGTCAGCGTGGTCTGCCCCGGGTTCACCGACACGCCGCTGCTGGACAACGCCAACCCCGGGCTGCCGCAGACCGAGATCGGCCTGCGGGCCCGCACGACGGCCGTGCGGGCGCAGGGCCGCCTGTATCCCGTGGAGTCGCTCGCCCGCGACGTGCTGCGCGGCGTGGCCGCGAACCGGGCGCTCATCGTGGCGCCCGCGTCCTCCCGGGCCGCCTGGCGGGCCGTACGGCTCTCGCCCGCCCTGGCGGTGCGGGCGGCCGGCGCGGTGTTCCGCCGGATCAGGGAGTGAGCGGCAGGTACTCGAACCAGTCGAACGCGGCGATGTTAGAGCTCGGACGGCCGTTGGAGCTGGCGTACATGCCGACGTAGGCGCCGGTGAAGCCGCCCGCGACCGCCGTGCTGAGGATCCGGCCGTCCACCGGGTCGCCGAGGTCGGTCCACTCCCCCGCCGTCACGGCGTACCTCGCCTGGTAGGCCTGCCCGCGCGCCTCCACGCCCAGGTACAGCCGCCGCTGGCCAGGCACCCGTACGGAGGCGAGCAGGTCGTCGCCGCCCGCCTTCCTGCGGACGAGTTCGAGGCCGCGCGGGGTGCGCACGAGCAGCACGTGGTGGTCGTCGTTCTGCACCAGCGCGAGCCCGGCGCACTCCCCCGCCGCCGGCGTGAAGTCGAGCGCGGCGTGGACGGCGAAGTCCATGTGCTGCTGCCTGCGGGCGACCAGGCTCGGGTTGGCCCGCTGGGCCAGCGTCTCCGGCCGCAGCCGCAGCCGCAGCCGGCTGTCGCCGATGCTCCAGTAGGCCGTGCGCGGGGTGCGCAGGTGGTTCCAGACGGGCGAGAGCCGGCCGGCGTCGAAGTGGTCGCAGGCGGGCACGGCGGGCCAGCGGTGCTCGGGCAGCCCCGGCCCCGCGGCCACGGGCTCGACCCGGGCGGCGACCGGCCAGCCGTCCTCCCAGGTGACCCGGGTGAGGAAGGTCTCCCTGCCCAGGTTGTCGCCCCGCACGTTGCCCGCGCCGAGGTCGCCGGGGGTGCCGTACGGGCGCGTCGCCAGCAGCACCATCCACCACTCGCCGTGCTGGGTCTCCACCAGGTCGGCGTGGCCCGTGCAGGCGATGGGATGGCCGAGGCCCAGATGCCGGTGGGTGAGGATCGGGTTGCGGGGGTTCGGCTCGTACGGCCCGGTCACGTGGTCGGCCCTGGCCACCACGACCGCGTGGTCGTACGACGTGCCGCCCTCCGACGCCAGCAGGTAGTACCTGCCGCCGATCTTGTACAGGTGGGGGCCCTCGGCCCACACGGCGCCCCGCTGGGCGGCCTCCCAGACCACCCGCTCGGCGCCCCGCGGCTCCAGCGTGGCCGGGTCGAGCTCCAGGAGGTAGACCTCGGTCTCGCCGGGGTAGCCGGCCGCCTCCTTCTCCCTGGTGCCGGTGAGCCAGAGGCGGCCGTCGTCGTCGAACAGCAGCGAGGGATCCATGCCGCGGGTGCCGGGCAGCCATCGGGGCTCACTCCAGGGGCCCGCGGGGTCGGTGGCGGTGACGACGAAGTTGCCCCGCCCGTCCACCAACGTCGTGACGACGTGGAAGACGCCGTCGTGGTGCCGGATGGTGGCGGCGTAGACGCCGCCGGAGGGCCGCATGCCGTCCAGGTCGAGCTGGGACGGGCGGTCGAGCACGTGCCCGAGCTGCCGCCAGTTGACCAGGTCGCGGCTGTGGAAGATCGGCACCCCGGGGAACCACTCGAAGCTGGAGGTCACCAGGTAGTAGTCCTCGCCCACTCGGCACACCGATGGATCGGGGTGGAACCCGGGGATCACCGGGTTCCGGTACTCCCACCCGTCGACTCCCTCGATCATTCGTCCCCTCTCTCAGACGTGACCGGCCCGGTTCCCCCGAGGGGGAACCGGGCCGCCGGCACGGACACGGCGCGCGCCAGAGCCTTCCAGCGCGGGGCCTCCCTGCGCCAGGCCCCCGCGCCGGATCCGGCTCCGGGCACCGGTGCCCGGCCGGCCGCCGGGGCTCAGCGCCGCAGGCGGAGCACGCCCCAGTGGCTGGTGTCCCGATATCCCTGCCCGGTCGCGTCGCTCCAGGTCGCCGCGCTCGTACGGGCGGCCCCTGTGGCGTCGTTGACCTGGACGTCGAAGCCGATCAGGGTGCCGTCCTCCAGGGTGACCGTGGGCATCCGCACGGCCGCCTCGACCACGTATCCGCCGGGGACGACCTTGGCGGCGGCCGTCAGGTTGTCCTTCACGCCCGCGGCGTCGAAGGTGCCGCCGACGCTCGTCCTGCCGGAGAAGCTGACGCGGTACTGGCCGTCGTCGTCGCCGTAGCCCCTGGTCTTGCCGTTGCCCGGGTCGACGAAGAACTCGACGGAGTCCTGCTCCCACACGTTGGCAGGCTGCTCGCTGAGCGCGCTGTCGGCGACCTGCGCAAGCAGGTAGAGCGTCCCGCCGTTCCACAGGGCCCTGACCCGCGCGGTCGCCCCCGACGTGCCCTGGATCCACGTGGCGGTGCGGACCTCGGGCGCGTCCGCCCAGACCCGGTCGACGACGCCGTCGACCACCGGCTGCCTGCGGGGCGCCGTGGTGAGTTTCACCGCGGGCACGGCCGTCACCGTTCCGGTCCACGAGGTCTCCGACCCGCCGGAGGCGTCCGTGACGACCACGCCGACGTCGGAGCCGAGAGGCAGGCGCGCCTCCACCCGGTAGCCGCCCGGCGTCTTCTTCACGGCCGCCTCCACGCCGTGCGGCCGGCCCTCCCGCCCGATCACGTACGGCTTGCCGCCCACGGTGAACGTCACCCGGTCACCCCGGTCGGCGCTGGGGTCGCGCACCTCGGCCAGGACGTACAGCCACTTGTCCGACGAGCGGGCCTGGAACCCGGCCGACACCTGGCCCACGCGGGCGATCGGCACGTCGGGCAGCAGATCCCATTCGGGATCGCGCCCGCCGTCCACCTTGGGCGTCGCGGCGGGGGCCTCCAGCCTGCGCACCAGCGGCGGCAGCTGAGCCGGGTCCACGATCCCCCAGTACGCCGGCTTGGCCTGGAGCTCGTCGTCGAAGGGCAGCGGCGCGTTCAGCCGGGTGATCGGGAAGGTCGACAGCCACGTGTCGTCGTCGGCGAGGCCCCAGAGGGTGACCGAGCTGATCCGGCTCTGGTGCCTGCGGAAGACGTCGAACAGCTCCTTGTAGCGGTAGCCCTGCTCGGCGAGCACCTCCGCCGGGATGGAGTCCCACGTGGAGACGAAGTCGGGGTAGACGCTGACGTCCAGCTCGGTGATCTGCTGGTCCACCGGGAGCGTCGCGAACTTCTCGACCGTGGCCTCGACCTCGGCGGCGGGCGGCTGCTCGATGTTCAGGTGGAGCTGGTGGCCGACGCCGTCGATCGGCACGCCCTCGGCCTTCAGCTTCTTCACCAGGTCGTACAGCGCCTGCCGCTTGCGCGGGAACTCGGTGTTGTAGTCGTTGATGAACAGCTTCGCGGCCGGGTCGGTCTGCCGTGCGACGCGGAAGGCCGTGCGGATGAAGTCGAGACCGGTGATCTGGAACCACTTCGACCGGCGCAGGCCGTCGGGCTGGTTCTCGTCGATCACCTCGTTGACCACGTCCCAGATCGCGATCTTGCCCTTGTAGCGGCCGACCAGGGTCTTGACGTGGTTCTCCAGCCGGTTCAGCAGCAGCGCCTTGTCCTGCGCCGACGAGGTGAGGTCGCGGTCGCCGTCCTTGAAGACCCAGTCGGGCGTCTGGCTGTGCCAGGCGAGGGTGTGCCCCCGGAAGGTCAGCCCGTGCCGGACCGCGTAGTCCACGAGGTAGTCGCCCTCGGCGAAGCTGAACTCGCCCTCGCGCGGCTCGGTCGCGTCCCACTTGAGGTCGTTGCCCGGCGTGACCCCGCCGAAGTGCTTGAGCAGCAGGTCGCCGTGCTCGCCGAGCGTCTGGCCGCGGGTGATCGCCGCCCCCAGGGTGAACGGCACCTCGTCCTTCAGGGAGGGGATGCCGGTCTGGATCGGCTTGGGCTCGACGTAGGCGAGCGTGAAGTCGTCCAGGTAGAACGGGAACGTGCCGTCGTCGGACTCCACGTAGACGCTGAGGAAGTCCACGTCGTGGGCGAGGGTGTAGCTGCCGGTGAGCTGGACCCACTGCCCCGCGGGGACGGCCTTCGGCGCGGCCACCCGCTCGTAGCTGGGCGTGCCGTTCGTCCTGCGCTCGATCGACAGGCCGAGGTTGCCCGAGGTCGTGTCAGGGCCGAGGCGCACCCACGCCGACAGGGTGTACTTCGACCCCTTGGCCATCTTGCCCAGCACGCTGATCGCCGGGCCGTCCCAGGAGGCCGAGCGGCCGGTGACGGCGAGGCTCCGGGTGCCGCCGTGCGCCGCGTCCGTGCTCGCCGTCAGGGACGCCGACGCGCGCGGCGACCAGCCCTGCGCCGTGCCGGTCTCGAAGTCGGTGGCGAGCCCGGAGCGCGAGGGGTCGCTGTCGGAGGTGACGACGATGTCGTCGATGTAGTACTTCGCGGTGGCCTCGGAGCTCTCGGCGTAGAGCTGCAGGCCGGTGGAGTCGGCTCCGAACGAGTAGGTGCCCGACAGCTCGGCCCAGCCGCCGTCGGTCACGGTGGCGGCGGCCACCCGCTCGTAGGTGGTGTCGCCGCCGTCCGGGGTCCGCTGCATGGTCAGCGCGATCGTGCTGGACGGCTCCCCGCTCACCATCCGCGCGTACGCGGTCACCTGGTAGGTGACGCCCTTCTCGAACGGCGGGCTGATGGACGCCCCCTGCCAGGTGGCGGTGCGGCCCGAGGTGAGCAGCGAGCGCGACCCCGAGTGCGCGGCGTCGGAGGTCGCGCCGACCTCGACCCCGTCGCCCCTCGGCCCCCATCCCTGGGTGGTGCCGTCCTCGAAGTCGTACTTCGCGATCTCCACGGCCGCCGCGGCCGCGGGGGTCGCGCCGGCCGCGACCACCGGCAGCCCCATGAGAGCGCACAGCAGGGCCAGGGCGGCGGGCCTGGCGAACGATCGCAGCACGGCCGCGGCCGTCCTGGACGACAGGAGGCTACGCATCGGGGGGTCTCCTCGTGGGCCGCTAGCGCGCGGACAGGTTGTCGGCGAGAAGCCGGATCAGGGGCTCGCGCCGGACGCATTCGGACAGGGCGAAGGAGTCGGCGAGCGCGAGCAGTTCGTCGTCGCCCAGCCCGCGGAACAGATCGGCGTACTCGGGGACCAGCGCCTGGGCGATCAGGATGTGCCGGATGAGGTCGTCGGTCTGGTAGCGGGCGCCCCAGGGGTAGGGATCCCAGCTCGGGAACTCGGTGTCGATCAGCCGGTGCAGCGGCGCGAGCTCGCTCGCCGTCTCCTCCATCGTGGAGCCCCACCGGTCGGCGCCGAGCCGCTTCTTCTTCGAGATGAACGGCCCGAACCGCTCCATGTACGACCCGCCGGCGCTGACCAGGCCCTGCAGGCCGACGTCCTTGTAGGTCCAGATGGACCAGCCGGCCTCGTACGAGTCGAAGATGGCGAGCTGGTCGCGCAGGATCTGGTAGCGCTGCTCGTCCACGGCGGGGTCGCCGGTGTAGACGGGCCCGAACTCCCCGACCCAGATCGGCGTGCCGGTCTCCCGCTGGAAGGCGGTGCGGCGGGCGAAGGTGCGCTCCAGCTCGTCGCGGTCGCACCACTCGCCCCTGGTGAAGCCCGGGTAGGGGCCGCCGTGGGCGAACCCGGCCAGCGCGTAGTCGTGGCAGACGAAGACGGTGTTCTCGTAGACCTCGTGGAAGACGGAGAAGTCGGTCGAGTAGGTGTTGCCGTCGAGGAACAGCACGTGGGCGGGGTCCACCGCGCGCAGCGCCTTGACCAGACGGTCGTAGAAGGGCCCGACCACCCGGCCGCTGGGGTCGCCCGGCTCGTTGACCGGGTTGTAGCCCGCCACCCACGGGTTGTCCTTGTAGTGGTCGGCGAGCGCCTCCCACAGGTGAACCGCCCGGTCCTGGAAGTGCCGGTGCTGCCAGAAGGAGGCGACGTGGGTGGGGTTGTCGGAGTGCCAGTGCTGGTTCTGCGCCCCGGGGAGCGCGTGCAGGTCGATGACGCTGTATACGCCGCGCTCGCCGAGCATCCCGATCACGCGGTCCAGATGGCGGAAGCCGCGCTCCATGATCTCCAGCGGCCGGTCGTCCGCCTCGAAGTGCCGGTAGTTCACCGGGATCCGCACGCAGTTGACGCCGATGTCCCGCAGCAGGTCGGCGTCGGCCTCGGTGAAGAACGAGGTGAGGAACCGGTCGAAGAACAGCTCGTAGCGCTCGTCGCCGAGCACCTCGCGCACCGCCGCCCGCATGGAGGACTCGTCGGCCGCATAGCCTGTGATGAAGTTCTCCATGTTGAGCCAGCCGCCCAGGCCGACCCCGCGTAGCCGGACCGTGCCGCCCGTCTCGTCCACCAGCCGGGATCCGGACACACGCAGCAGCGTCATCGACTCTCCTCAATCTCCGAAAATCCTCGAAACCGGCGGTGTGGCCGGAGAGCGACGACCCCGCTTCTCTCCGCGACCCGCTGCTGAAAAGTTTCGGCCACTATCCGAATGTTTCGTGGTCCGGAGGATAAGTAAAGCTGAGGTTGAGCGTCAAGGGCGCTCCCGGCTTGATCACGACGGCCAACCGGCTCATCAGGAGGAACCGGTTCAGGTATCCCGAAACTTTCGGCTACGATCTGCTGCATGCCAGTGAAAAGGCGGGTGACCATCGCCCAGATAGCGGAGGAGGCCGGAGTCTCCGTTCCGACCGTGTCCAAGGTGATCAACGGCCGTCCCGAGGTGGCGCCGGAGACCCGTCAGCGGGTGGAGCGCCTCCTGCAGAAGCACGGCTACCAGCGCAGGACGGGACAGGGCGACGGCCCGGTCGGGTTACTGGACCTGGTGTTCGCCGAGATCGAGAGCCCCTGGGCCATGGAACTGGTCCGCGGGGCCGAGCAGGCGGCGCACGAGGCCGCCGCGAGCGTGGTGATCTCCGTGCTGCACACCCACGCGGGCCCCGGCCGTGACTGGCTCGAACGCATCGC
This sequence comes from Microbispora sp. H11081, assembly GCF_012999535.1. GTDB lineage: Bacteria > Actinomycetota > Actinomycetes > Streptosporangiales > Streptosporangiaceae > Microbispora. The sequence continues at coordinate 82,681 of NZ_JABBWV010000006.1, read as the reverse complement.
GGCGCGGCGTACGGACGGCGTGATCATCGTCAGCTCCCGGCTCTCGGTGCGGCAGCAGGGCCAGCTCAGCGCCCGCTCGATCCCGTTCGTCGTCGTCGACCCCGAAGGCGAGCCGCCGCCCGGCGTGGCGTCGGTCGGCGCGACCAACTGGCACGGCGGCCTGGCGGCCACCCGCCACCTCCTTGACCTCGGCCACACCCGGATCGGCATGATCGGCGGCCCGCCCGACATGCTGTGCAGCCGGGCCAGGATCGACGGCTACCGCGCCGCGCTGGAGACGGCCGGGGTGTCCATCGACCCCGAGCTCATCCGGTACGGCGACTTCCTGGTCAACTCGGGCCACGACGCCGGTCACGCGCTGCTCTCGCTGGACAACCCGCCGACCGCCATCTTCGCCGGCAGCGACATGCAGGCGTTCGGCGTGTTCGAGGCGGCCAGGCAGCGGGGCCTGCGGGTGCCCGAGGACCTCAGCGTGGTCGGCTTCGACGACCTGCCGCTGTCCCGGTCCGCGTGGCCGCCGCTGACCACCGTGCGCCAGCCCCTGGAGGAGATGGCCGCGCTTGCCTCGCGCATGGTGCTGGCCATGGGCCGGGGCGAGAACACCGAGGCCCGCCGCGTCGAGCTCTCCACGGACCTGGTGATCAGGGAGAGCACCGCGAGGCCCCGGTGAGACGCCCCCGGTGAGACGAGGAAACCAGGTCGGCCCCGTGATCGTCCAAAACGGGAGTGGATGGACGAGTGGGGGCGCGATGGCCGACGGACACGCTAAGGTTTCTGCGGATATCGCCGGGTTCGCGGGACGGGGCTGACGGTTGCGGAGTTGGGGTGGAGCGGCCGTCACGGCATTCGCCGCGGCACTCGTGCTCCTGGGAGGTTCCGGGTCGGCGGCCCTCGCGGCGCCGGCCCTCGACGACGCCGGCAAGGCGCCGGCCGTGGCGTACGCGGTGGGCGCCTCGGCGCCCGCGGCCGGCCGCGAGTCCGGGGCGGCGGCGCCGTCCGTGGAGGAGCGGCCCTGCCCGGTCGCCGTGCCGTCCGGCACCACCTGCGGCCACCTCCTCGTGCCCGAGCGGCGCGACGTCCCCAACAGCAGGACGATCAAGGTCGGCTACGCGGTGCATCACGCGCAGGAGTCCTCGGGGCAGCCGGCCGACCCGGTCGTCTACATGAGCGGCGGCCCGGGGTCGGCCTCGCTCCAGCTCACCGGATTCCTCGCGCGGATGTTCCCCGCGCGCGACGTGGTCGTCCTCGAACAGCGCGGCGGGCGCTACTCCGAGCCCAGGCTGAGCTGCCCCGAGATCGCCCGCGGGATCATCGACACCCTGCGCGGGCCCGGTCCTGGCGCGGCGGAGACCGTCTCGCTCGCCCGGCAGGCGCTGGCCTGCCAGACGCGCCTGGAGGCCGAGCACGTCGACCTGCGCGGCTACCGGACCGCCGAGATCGCGGCCGACATCGTGGACCTGCGGACCGCGCTCGGCTACCCGGGATGGCACCTGTTCGGCGTCAGCTACTCCACCCGCCCGATGCTGCTCGCGGCGGCGCGCGACCCCGAGGGCACCAGGGGGATCGTGCTGGACTCCCTGCTTCCCGCGCACGCCCGCTGGTACGACAACTCGGCCGCCTCGCTGTCGGCGACGATGACCAAACTCGGGATCGCCGCCCGGTTCGACGCGATGGTGAAGACGCTCAACGCCCGCCCCGTGGCGTACGAGACCCGGGACCCGCTCACCCGCCAGCGGCTGACCGTGCGGCTCGACGGGGACGACGTGGCGACGATCCTCGCCGAGGCGCTGCACGAGGCCGACGTGATCCCGATCATGCCGGCGCTCGTGGACGGGCTGGCGTCCGGGCGCACCGAACTGCTGCAACCCCTGGTCGACGCGGCGGGCGACGGGCTGACCTCGCGCGAGTGGGGGCTGTACTACGCCGTCCAGTGCCAGGACGAGGTGCCGGACAACACCTTCCCCAAGTCGCGGAGCCCCCGGCTGTTCACCGGGGTCGTCGACGCGGCGGTCTGCGACGCCTGGGGGCTGCCCGCCTCACGGGCCGAGGCCGACGCGCTGACGCCGCGCGCGACCGTCGCCCCCGTCTCCGCGCAGAGTGCGGCGGGCACTGTGGACGGGAGCCCGGCGGGAGAGCCCGCGACCCCGCCGATCCTGGTCGTGGGCGGCGGCTACGACCCCACCACGCCACCGGAGGCCGCGCGTCAGGCGGTGTCGGCCGTGCCGGGCGCGAGATTCGCCGAGTTCGCCGGGACCGGGCACGCCGTCTTCCTGGGCAACGACTGCGCACGGCGGACCATCGCCGCGTTCCTCGACGCTCCGGCCGCGACGGCGCGCGCGTGCGACCCCGGCGCCGCGCCGCAGGCGCTCGTGCGGCCGGGCGACCTCTCCCTCACCTCCTCGATCTACCGGCTGCTCCGCTCGCCGATCCCGCTGGCGGTCCCCGCGGTCTTCCTGCTCGTGTCGGCCGTCCAGCTCCTCGCGGCGCTGGTCTCCCTGGCCCGCCGGCGCGGCGGCGCGCTGAGCGCGCTCGCGGGCCTGGCGGGCGTCACGCTGTGCGGGCTCTCCGCGCTCAGCCTGGCGGCCGTCGAGGACCGGACGGCGCTGACGATCGGGGTGCCGCACGCTCTGGCGTGGTACGGCCTGCTGGCTCTGGTGTCCACCGGGCTGTCGCTCGTCGAGGCGTTCCGGCTGAACGCCGCCGCCGCCCGGATCATCCCCGCCCTGAGCGGCCTCGCGCTCATCGCCTGGCTGTACGGCTGGCTGCTCACCTGAGCGGACCGGCCCAGGAAGTTCTAAAAAGAAAGTTTCTTAATAGAGAGCATTGACGGAGCAGCTCACAGCGGCTTACGTTCCGATCAACCCCTGGGGGCGGGGTGTGGAACGTCGGCACTTCGCCTGTCGGAGGTATGGCTGTGCGCCTTTCCCTGTTCTCCCGGACCGCGCTCGCGGTCTGTCTCACCCTCGCCGCCGGGGCCGTGGCGCTCGCCGGCGGCGGCACCGCCGGGGCCGCCGCCGGCGACGAGGCCTGCCGGCCCGACGGGCTCTACCGCACGCCCGGCGTGGACGTCCCCTACTGCCTCGCCTACGACCAGAACGGCCGGGAGAAGATGGGCGCCGACCATCCGCGCCGCGTCATCGGCTACTTCACCGGCTGGCGCGACGGATCCAAGGGTCAGACCCGCTACCTCGTCCCCGACATCCCGTGGGGCAAGGTCACCCACGTCAACTACGCGTTCGCCCACGTGGGGCCCGACAACAGGATCTCCGTGGGGTCCGCAACCACGGAGAACCCCGCCGTCGGGATGACCTGGCCGGGCGTCGCCGGCGCGCAGATGGACCCGGCCTACTCCTTCAAGGGCCACTTCAACCTGCTCGCCAAGTTCAAGAAGCAGCACCCGGACACCAAGACGCTGATCAGCGTGGGCGGCTGGGCCGAGACCGGCGGCTACTTCGACGCCGCGGGAAACCGGCAGGCGAGCGGCGGCTTCTACACGATGACGTCGACCCAGGCGGGCATCGACACGTTCGCCGACTCCGTCGTGTCGTTCCTGCGCACGTACGGCTTCAACGGGGTGGACATCGACTACGAGTACCCCACCTCGATGAAGGACGCGGGCAACCCGCTCGACTGGCCGATCGCCAACGCCAGGCGCGCCACCCTCATGAAGGGCTACGTCGCGCTGATGAAGACGCTGCGCGAGAGGCTCGACGCCGCCTCCGCCGCCGACGGCAGGTACTACATGCTGACGATCGCGGCGCCGTCCAGCGGCTACCTGCTGCGCGGCATGGAGACCCACCAGGTGACGCAGTACCTCGACTACGTGAACATCATGTCCTACGACCTCCACGGCGCGTGGAACAAGTACGTCGGCCCCAATGCCTCGCTGTTCGACGACGGCAGGGACGCCGAACTCGCCGCCGCCGGCGTGTACGGCACCGCGCAGTACGGCGGCATCGGCTACCTGAACACCGACTGGGCCTACCACTACTTCCGCGGCGCCATGCCCGCGGGGCGCATCAACATCGGCCTGCCGTACTACACCCGGGGCTTCAGGAACGTGCAGGGCGGCACGAACGGCCTGTGGGGCACCGCTCCCTCGTCGACCTGCCCGGCCGGAGCCGGGCTGACGAGCTGCGGCGACGGCGCGGTCGGCATCGACAACCTGTGGCACGACCTCGACACGGCCGGCCGGGAGTCGCCCGCGGGGTCCAACCCGATGTGGCACGCCAAGAACCTCGAGAAGGGCGTCCTCGGCGACTACCTGGCCTCCTACGGCGTCACCGACACGACGCTGACCGGCGCGTACACGCGCCACTACGACGCGACCCTGGTCGCGCCGTGGCTGTGGAACTCCGCGAAGAAGGTGTTCCTGTCGACGGAGGACGAGCAGTCGGTGGCCGCCAAGGCCGACTACGTGGTCTCCAAGGGGCTGGGCGGCACGATGGTCTGGGAGCTGGCCGGCGACTACGGCTGGAACTCCGCCAAGGGCCAGTACGAGCCAGGCGACACGCTGACCACGCTCATGTACGACGCCTTCAAGACCGCCGCGCCGTACGGGAACGTGCGGGCGACCACCCCGATCCCGGCCCAGAAGCTGGACATCTCGGTCGAGTTCCGCGACTTCGCCCTCGGCGACAACAACTACCCGATCAACCCCAAGATCCGTATTACCAACGGTTCCGGCGTGACGCTGCCGGGCGGGACGGAGTTCCAGTTCGACTACGCGACCTCGGCGCCGGGCAACGCGGCCGACCAGTCGGGCTTCGGGTCCACGGTCATCCGCAGGGACCACACCGCGCCGAACAACATCGGCGGCCTTAAGGGCGACTACAACCGGGTGTCGCTGAAGCTGCCGAGCTGGCAGACCCTCGCGCCGGGCGCCTCGGTGGACGTCGCCTTCGTCTACTACCTGCCCGTCTCCACCCCCTCCAACTGGACGGTCTCCTTCGGGGGCACGACGTACGGGATCACCCAGGACCTGGCCAGGGGCGGCGTGCCCGCGTCCCCCTCGCCGTCACCCTCGGCGTCGCCGTCCGTGTCTCCCTCGGCGTCTCCCTCGGCGTCCCCCTCCGCGTCCCCCTCGGCGTCGCCGTCCGTGGGCGCGTGCGCGGCCCCCGCGTGGTCGGCCACGACCGTCTACACCAGCGGCCTCGTCTCGTACGCCGGTCACACCTGGAAGGCGCAGTGGTGGACCCTGGGCGAGACGCCGGGCACCGCGCAGGTGTGGCTGGATCAGGGGCCCTGCGCACCGGCGTCCCCCTCGCCCTCGCCGTCCGCGTCACCCAGCACGTCACCCAGCGCGTCCCCCAGCCCCTCTCCCAGCGCATCGCCGTTCGTTTCGCCTTCACCGTCGCCTTCACCGTCGCCCTCGCCCTCGCCGTCGTCCGGCCCGGGGCACCCGGCCTGGGCGCCCGGCACGGCGTACGCCGTGGGCGCCCTGGTGACCTACGGCGGCGCGGTCTACCAGTGCCGGCAGTCGCACACCGCCCTGGCGGGCTGGGAGCCGCCGAACGTCCCCGCCCTCTGGACCAGGATCTGACCCTCGCCATGGGAGCCCCGGGCGTCGCGACGCCCGGGGCCTTCCTCACGCGCCCACGGTCCGGGCGCGGCGGGCCACATGCCGGGTGACCAGCAGCATCCCCGCGACCGAGGCCAGCATGCCCGCGACGATGATCGGCACTACGGCCGCGAAACCGGAGGCGCCGGCGACGAGGCCGAACAGCGGGGGTCCGAGCAGCGCGCCCAGGCTGCCCATCTGGGCGACCATCCCGGTGCCCACGTCGGCGTGGTCGAGGCGCTCCAGCACCAGGGGGAGGACGGCGAAGCCGAAGGCGCCCAGCAGCCCGTTCTCCAGGGAGACGACCCCCGCGGCGACGGCCGCGACCGCCAGCGACCCGTCGGTGCCGTAGATCAGCCAGGCGGCCGGCACGACCAGCAGCCCTGAGGCGGCGAGCGCGGCGAGCGGCGCGCCCCTCCGGAGCAGGACTCCCACCGCCAGCCCGCCGAGAACACCCGCGAACGCGATGGCCGAGGTCAACGCCCCCGCGGCCCCCGCCGAGCTCGCGTGCCTGTCGGCCAGCAGCGTCGGCAGCAGCACGACCACCGGCATCGTCACCAGCACCATCAGGCAGAAGGACGCGGTGAGCAGCGCGGGCCACACCAGCGCCCGCGCGCCTGGCACGGGCCCGGCGACCGCGCCAGAGGCGGACGACCGCGGCAGCCGCGCCCGGACGGCCAGCGCCATCAGCAGCGTCAGTCCCGCGATCAGCAGCACCCAGCGGCGCCAGCCGAGCGCCTCGCCCACGGCGCCGCCGGCGAGCGTGCTCACCCCGATGCCGACGGGGACGAACGTCGCCCAGATGGACAGGGCGAGCCCCCGGTCCCGCTCCTCGGCGAGATGGAGGATCAGCGCCGGGCAGGCGATGCTGACCACGAGATAGCCGGCGCCCTCGGCGACGCGGGCGGCCAGCAGCCAGGCGAAGCTCCCCGCGGCGGTGCTCACCGCGCTCGCCACCACCATCAGCACCAGGGCGGCGACCAGCGCCCTGCCCGAGCCCGACCGGCGGACGAGATATCCGGCGGGCAGCCCGGCGACGGCTCCGACGCCGACCACCGCCGAGATCAGCCAGCCCAGTTGCGACAGGGACAGCCCGAGCTGATCGGCCATGGACGGCCCCACCGAGGAGAACTTGCCGTAGCTCATCGCCGCCACGACACCGGCGAGGTAGACGACGAGGATCGTCAGCCACGGCGAGCGCCGCACCGGCGCCGCGCCCCGCTCGGATCCGCCCACCGTCGGCTGGGGGGTCATAGCTCTCCTTCGTGCCGGTCGTCACGGCGGCCGTACTGTCCTGAAAGCCGAATTCGGTCCGCTGTTCACTCAACCAGGAGAATGCGTACGGCGCCCGGCACATCACCGAAAATGATCACCACGGCACCGTACGCAGCCGCCCCCCGGTCCACCGTGGGCGTGGGGAGGCTCCGATCAATGGGACCATGGCTGGGTCGGCGCCCGGTGAAAGGAAGGCAAGTGGACCAGGTCGCCCGGATGTGCAACGACGCCCCGGCCCCGCGCATGGGCGGGCGAACGACCTTACGGACGGCCCCGCCCCCGGCGGCCGTGCGCGGGTCATCGCGGCACGGCTTTTCGCGGCACGGCCTCGCGCGGCTGGTCGCCGCGCCGCTGCTGGCCCTGATCGCGGTGCTGCTGGTGGCGACGCCCGCACGGGCCCACGACGTGCTCATCGGCAGCGACCCCAGGGACGGCGCGGTCCTCGGCGCGATGCCCGCCACCGTGACCCTCACCTTCAACCAGGTCGTACGCCGCGACTACGCGAGGGTCGCCGTCACCGGCCCGGACGGCGCCCACTTCGAGCAGGGCGAGGTCAAGGTGGATGGCCCGCGGGTGTCCATCGGCCTGCGGACGGACGCCCCGGCCGGGGCCTACGCGATCGGCTATCGCATCGTGTCGAACGACGGCCACCCGGTCACCGGCACCGTGAAGTTCAGCGTGTCGGGCACGGGCGCGGGCACAGGCGCAGCCCAGGGATCGGCCGGGCAGCAGACGGCTCAGCCGACCGCCCCCACGGCGGCCGAGACGGCCGGCCCCGGGACGGCGGACTCCGGGACAGCGAACTCCGGGACGGCGGGCGCGGGCTCCGGGACGGGGAGCGGTCAGGGCGGCGGAAGCTGGGTGTGGGGGCTGCTGGCCGTCACCGCCGCCCTGCTGGCGCTGTGCGCCCGAGTGCTCGTGAAGCACGACCGTCGCGTGGCCGAGGGGACGGTCCCCGCGCCCCCGGCGGACACCGCAGGAAACGCGGAGGCTGACGCAGCGGCGGACCCGGTGGGGAACACGGCGGCGGCCCCAGCGGCGGCCACTGCGGCGGCCACAGCGCGGGCGGCCTCTCCGTCCGGCACTGCGGGCGGCAGCAAGACCGGCAGCAAGACCGGCAGGACCAAGGCGGGCGGCACGGCATGACCGCGACCTCCGAACATCGCGCCCCTGCGCTCCGGTCCGGCCCCGGACCTGGGCGGGCCCAGGCCCGGATCCCGGTGGCGGGCCTGGTCGCGGGCGGCGTGCTCGCGGTCGTGGTCGCGACCTGGCTCACGCTGCCCGGAGCGGTGGCGGGGCTTCCCATGCCGAGCGCGATCGTGCGTTACGGCCTTCCGGTCGTCCGCCTCGTGCTCGACCTGGCGGCCACCGCGACCATCGGCCTCAGCCTGCTGCCCAAGCTCCTCGGCTTCGACGACCCCGACAGGACAGAGCCGGTCGCCGCCAGGGCCCGGCACTGGGCCGTGCTGTTCTCACTGGTCTGGTGCGCGGCGGCGCTGACGTCGGCCGTGCTCAGCGCGGCCGAGATCGCTCCTGGCGGCGTTCCCGACGTGGCGGCCTACGTCGACGGCATCGGCGCGGGACAGGGCATGATCGTGAGCGCCTCGTGCGCCCTCGCCAGCGCCGCCGTGGGGATGCTCGCCGTGCGGTTCGGCGAGAAGGTCCCGGCCGAGTTGCGGGTGCTCGTCGCGGGGTTCGGGCTGCTGCCGCTCCCGGTCACCGGGCACGCCTCGAACTGGTACTGGCACGACCTCAGCATGGTGTCGATGGAGTTGCACGTCATCGGCGCCTGCGCCTGGGTGGGCGGACTGGTCGCGCTCGCGGTCCTGCTGCCACGCCGTCGCGACCTGCTCGCCCGCACGCTGCCCCGCTTCTCCCGGCTCGCGACCTACGCGCTGATCGTCGTGGGGTTGTCCGGGCTCTTCAACGGCCTGGTGGAGCTTCTGCTCTCGCCGAACGAGAGCTTCCCCGGGTCGCTGATCACGACGGACTACGGCCGGCTCGTGGTCGCCAAGGCGGTGTTCACCGGGGCCATCGCGCTGCTGGGCGCCCACATCCGCTGGCGGCTGCTGCCCGCGGTCACGCGTCAGGCCCCGGCGGCGTTCGCCGCGTGGGCGGCCCTTGAGCTGACCGTGATGGGCCTCGCGTTCGGCGTCGCCGTCGCGCTGACCAAGGCCCCGGTCGCCTGACCCCTGGGACCTGCGCGGTCCGGCCACCGGCCCGCGCCGCTCCCCCGGCAACGAGAGCAGCACGGGAACATCGAAAAGGGGCCGCCCCCGTGCGAGAGCGGCCCCGTGACACCTAAGCGGATCCGAGGGCCGCGGCCGTCAGGCCCTGGCCTCCGGCACCGCACCGGACACGGCGTCGAGCGGCGCGCCCGGCTCGGACGCGATCTGTCCGCCCCCGGCCGGCCCCTCTCCGGCGTGCCTCTCCGCCGCCGCGGCGGCCGTCAGGCCATAACGACCGGCGAACCACTCCACCGCGAACCAGACGACGGCCATCGCGACGAGCGCGACCGGCCAGGCCTCCGGTGCGAACGGCGGGGCCTCCAGCACCCGGTCCTGCGCCAGCAGCCCTCCGTACACACCGGCGGTGGCGAGCGCCGCGCCCGCGAGCGGCCGCAGCAGCCTGACCGGAATCAGGAACGCCAGGTCCACGGCGAGGCCCGCGAGCAGGAAGAAGAACGGGATCGTCGACGGCGGGAACCCGCCGCCGACGAGCAGCGGCCAGATCACGCAGCGGTAGGCGACGTACGCCCCGGCGACGGTGGTGGCGGTGAGGCGCCGGCCGACCATGACCCGGGCGAAGACCAGGATCCCGACGCCCACCACGCTCGCGTAGACCGCGTAGACGATGTCCGGCACCGGGAGCGAGAACTGGAGGACCATGGCGCGGTCCACGGCCTGCCCCATCTGGTCGGCGGCGAAGTTGAGCAGCGTCGGCTCGGCGTACGGCTGTCCCCGGTCCCAGGAGGCCAGTTCCAGCACGCCGTACTCCTGCTGCAGTTCGGGGAAGTGCGCGTTCTCCAGGAAGAACGCGATCAGGCCGCCCAGGACCAGCGTCCGCTGCCTGCCGGAGATCCCCGCGTGGAGGCCGGAGCCGAGATACCAGCCGCGGATCACCCCGGCGAGCATCAGCGCGGTGCCGATGTACAGCAGCGCGTGGGACGGGCTCCAGGCGGTGATGTCGATGCCGTTGACCCGGTGGTTGATCAGGTCCAGCGGGATCGCGATGAGGAAGACCCCGGTGCCCCACACGATCAGGCGGGAGGCCGTACGGTCCACTCCGTAGCCGGTGTACCAGTGGACGATGGTCAGCGCCACGGCGATCACCGTGCCCGCCGTGTTGAGCAGGTGTGGCGGGGCCAGGTCGTCGCGCAGCCACTTGAAGTGCCACGACACGTCCCAGCTCGACCCGAGGACCTTGAGTCCGAACGCCGCCAGCCAGCCCAGGTAGAGCACCCGGAAGAGGTCTTCCGGCGTCTGCCTGCCCGCCTCCCCTCTCGTCCAGTAGGGAAGGGCCCACTCGGCCATGCGAGCGGGGACTTGCTTCAGCGACGTTCCATTCACGCGCGAAATGATGCCGTTCCCCAAGGTGGGGCGCAATCAGGGTTTACCCCGATCCGTCATCACGATTCGTGTGACTGATCGAAAACGGCCGTGGCCCCGCCCGTTCGTCCACAGACGCCGTGGGCTCCTCAGCAGTCTCTCAGGACCGACAAGTAGCATCTCGACATGGCGTTTCCGACGGGGCGGCGTGCCCTCGCGATCCTACTCTCGCTGGTCATCCTGGTGGCCGCGGGGGTGACGTGGGCTCTGTGGCCCTCCGACCCCGTGGTGAAGGGGCGCGACCTCGTCATCCCCGTCATGGACGGCCCGGCGGACGACCAGCGCGTCGACCTCGACGCCACCTTCTATCCCCCGGCCTCCGGCGGCAGGGCTCCGGCCGTGCTGCTCGCCCACGGCTTCGGCGGCAGCAAGGAGAGCGTGCGCGAACAGGCGGGACGGCTCGCGGGCCAGGGCTACGCCGTGCTCACCTGGTCGGCGCGCGGGTTCGGCCGCTCGACCGGGCAGATCGCGCTCAACTCCCCCGACTACGAGGTCAAGGACGTGCGGGGGCTGATCGACTGGCTGGCCGGACGGCCCGAGGTGAGCCTCGACGGCCCCGGCGACCCGCGCGTCGGGATCGCCGGCGGCTCCTACGGCGGCGCGATCGCGCTGATGACCGCGGCCTACGACAACCGCGTCGACGCGATCGTCCCCCAGATCACCTGGTACGACCTCGCCGACGCGCTCTTCCCCGACGCCTCGGGCAAGGGGCCGGTGAACGGCGTGTTCAAGAAGATGTGGGCCGGAATCTTCTTCACCTCCGCCGCCGACCGGCTGGCCCCGGGCGGCACCACCGGCGCGGCCGGGCTCGCCGGCCTCGCCGGAGCGGCCGGGGCGCGGCCCGGCGGCGAGACTGGGCAGGGGTCTGGACAGGGCTCAGGACAGGGCTCAGGGCAGGGCGCCGGGGCGACGCCCGGGGCCGAGCAGGTGCGGTGCGGGCGGTTCCTGCCGCAGATCTGTGAGATGTACCAGGAGGTGGCCGAGACCGGCCGGGCCACCCAGGAGGCGATCGACCTCCTGCGCAAGTCGAGCCCGGTCTCGGTGCCCGGCAGGATCAGGGTGCCGACGCTGCTGCTCCAGGGCCAGCGCGACTCGCTGTTCCCGCTCTCGCACGCCGACGCCAACGCCCGCGCCATCGCCGCCACCGGCGCTCCCGTGGAGGTCGCCTGGTTCAACGGCGGCCACGACGGCGGCGACGGCGAGGCCGACTGGCTGTCGGACCGCACGACCGGCTGGTTCGACCGCTACCTCAAGGGGGCGGGCCCCGCGACGGGCGACGGCGGCTCCGCCGCGTTCACCGTGACCAGGGACGGCGGGCGCGACCCCGGCACGCGCCGGCCCGTGCTGCTGCACGCGATCGGGGACCGCTACCCGGGTCTGACGGGCGAGGAGCGGACGACCGTCGCCCTCGAAGGCCCCCGGCAGTCGATCGCCAACCCGGCGGGCGGGTCGCCTGCGTCGATCTCGGCGGTGCCCGGCCTCGGCGGGCTGCTCGGCGGCGCCGGCGGCGTGTCGATCGCGCTGGACATGCCCGGCCAGGCGGCCGTCTTCGAGTCCGCCCCGCTGGCCAGGCCCACGCAGGTCACCGGCAGCCCGGCCGTCACCATCAGGGTCTACGGCACGGGTGAGGCCACGCTGTTCGCCAAGCTCTACGACGTCTCCGGAGGGTCGCTGCCCGTGCTCCCCTCGAGCCTGGTCGCGCCGCTGCGGGTCACCGCCAGCGAGGCGGGCACGCCGGTCACCGTGGCGCTCCCTGCCATCGACAGGCGCTTCGACGCGGGCCACAGGATGCGGCTGGTGGTGTCCACCACCGACCTCGGGTACGCGACTCCCGCCGCCCCCGCGGTCTACCAGGTCGCGCTGGAGTCCCCCACGCTGGAACTGCCGGGGGACGCGGCGCTGCGGACGCCCGCCACCGGCCCCGCGTGGTGGACGTGGGCCATGCCGCTCGCCGCGATCCTGGTCGCCGCGGTGCTCCTGCTGACCGGCCGGGCCGGGCGCCGCCCCGAGGAGAGCGACGCCCCGGACGCCGCGTCGGCCGAGGTGCCTTTGGTCATCAGCGGGCTGGGCAAGCGCTACCGCAACGGCGAGAAGGCGGTCGACGACCTGTCGTTCCGGGTCGAGAAGGGCCAGGTGCTCGGCCTGCTCGGGCCGAACGGCGCGGGCAAGACCACCACCATGCGGATGCTCATGGGCCTCATCCACCCCGACGAGGGCGAGATCCGGATCTTCGGCCACCGGGTGCGCCCGGGCGCACCGGTGCTGTCGCGGCTGGGCTCGTTCGTCGAGGGGCCCGGGTTCCTGCCGCACCTGTCCGGGCGGGCCAACCTGGAGCTGTACTGGCAGGCGACGGGACGGCCGCCGCAGGACGCCCACCTGGAGGAGGCGCTGGAGATCGCCGGGCTGGGCGCGGCCCTGGAGCGCGCGGTGCGCACCTACTCCCAGGGCATGCGCCAGCGCCTGGCCATCGCGCAGGCCATGCTCGGCCTGCCCGACCTGCTCGTGCTCGACGAGCCGACGAACGGCCTCGACCCGCCGCAGATCGCCGAGATGCGCCGGGTGCTCAGGGCGTACGCCGAGCGGGGACGCACCGTCATCGTCTCCAGCCACCTGCTCGCCGAGGTCGAGCAGACCTGCAGCCACGTCGTCGTCATGCACCGCGGGCGGCTGGTGTCGGCCGGGCCGGTCGGCGACCTGCTCGGCACCGCGACGGCCGTCAACGGCGGCGGGCCCCGCCTGGAGGACGTGTTCCTCGACCTGATCGGAGAGAAGCGTTGAGCGCGAACCGACCCGCCCCGGGCCTGACCGGGGACGTCCCCACCGGCGGGCGGGCCGCTCCCGCCGCCGCGGACGCAGCGGACCCGCGCGGGGGCGGCGCGGAGGGCCGGGCGCCCGGGTACGCGCCGGGGCGCACACTGCCGCTGCGGGTGGAGTTCGTACGGCAGTTGCGGCGGCGCAGGACCATGGCGATGTTCGGCGTGCTGCTCGCCCTGCCGTGGGTGCTGGTGGTGGCGTTCCAGTTCGGGCCGGCCGGCCGGGGGCAGAGCAGCCTGCGGCTGTCGGACCTCGCCACGGCGGGCGGGCTCAACTTCGCGGCGTTCGCGCTGTCGGTGTCGGCCAACTTCCTGCTGGTCGTCGCCGTGGCCCTGTTCTGCGGTGACACGGTGGCGAGCGAGGCCAACTGGTCGTCGCTGCGCTACCTGCTCGCGGCGCCGGTGCCCCGCGACCGGCTGCTGCGCCAGAAGCTGGTGGTGGCGCTGGCCTACTCGACGGCCGCCGTGACCGTGGTCCCGCTGATGGCCCTGCTCGCCGGCACGCTGGTCTTCGGATGGAACGACATCACCGTGCCGGGGACGGGCGAGGTGATCCCCGCCGCCGACGTGCTGCCCAAGTTCCTCATCGTGATCGGGTACGCCCTGGTCAGCCAGTTGGTGGTCGCCGCGGTCGCCTTCCTGCTGTCGGTCGGCACCGACTCCCCGCTCGGCGCGGTCGGCGGGGCGGTCGGCCTGGTGATCGTCAGCAGCATCCTGCAGGCGGTCGAGGCGCTTGGCTCGCTGCGCGAGTTCCTGCCCACCTTCTGGAACACCGCGTGGCTCGACGCGCTCGCGCCCGAGCCCGACTACAGCGGCATGGTGAAGGGAGTGGTGGTGTCGGTGACGTACTCGGTCATCCTCATCGCCCTGGCCTTCCGCCGCTTCCGGCGCCGGGACGTCGTGTCCTGACGGGCATCGCCTCCCCCGGACATTGCAGCTAGCCGCCATGCCCGGGGACGGGTGGCAGCGGGGAATGATGGGGGTTGCCACGGCAGACAGGCCCAGCCCGGCTGAGTCATTGTGGTTGACGGAGCCGACCACACCCGGCCCGGCGCGCACACGCCCGCCGTCCGGCCGGTGAACGAGGTCGCCGCACCGCCCACCCTGACGGACGTACTCAAGCGCCGCTGCCTCGGCAGCGGTCTCGCAGCCGGAGGTGAGCAGATTGCCGAGAACTGTCGTGGAACCGGCGGGAACCGCGCCGTGCCGGGTTCCGCCGGGCCCGCTCGCGGCGTGGCCGCCCCATCCCTGCCGACATCGCCCGGAAGCGGTCGCGGCCGAGCCGGCACCGCTGCCATGAGCGTCATGTGCCGGCTCTCCCACACACCCGTCGGCGATCCCGCCGGCCGTGCCCGCGACCCGCGCGACCACAACGAGATCGCCCTCCCGGTGGAGGCCGCCGAGAGCGTGCTGGAACAACTCGCCGCCGCCAGGATAGAGCTGGACCGGACGGCCGAACGGCAGCGCCGTTTCCTGGCCGACGCGTCCCACGAGCTGCTCACGCCTCTCGCCGGGCTGCGGACGCAGCTCGAGGAAGCCCGGCTGCACCCCGGCGACACGGATCTCGCCGAACTCGTCGACCACACACTGCGAGACGTGGACCGCCTTCAGGCGATCGTCAGCGACCTGCTGGTGCTCGCGAAGGCGGGAACGAGGCCGGTCCACGAAAGAAGACGCGCCGACCTGGCGGAGCTGGTCCGCACGGGGGTCTCCAGCCGGGCGCCCCGGGCGCCGATGCTGTTCCGGCTCGTCCCCGGGGTGGTGATCCACGCCGTCGAGCACGAGATCCACCGCCTGCTGGGCAATCTTCTGGACAACGCGCAGCGTCACGCCAGAAGCAGGGTGCTGGTGGAGGTGCTCCAGGTGGGCGCGCACGCGGAGATCTCGGTGTCCGACGACGGAGACGGCATCGCCGAAGCCGATCGGGACAGGCTCTTCGAGCCGTTCAGCCGGCTGGACGAGTCCCGCTGCCGCAGCCGGGGCGGTCCCGGCCTCGGCCTCGCCGTCGCGCGCGAGATCGTGCGGGCCCACGGCGGGACCATCGGTGTGGAGGACGCGCCGGAGGGCGGCGCCCGATTCGTCGTCCGCCTGCCGCTCGCCGGCCCCCTGCCCGGCGGCGGGCGTCACCCACACGCGCGGGCGTGACCGTACGCCGGCTCGTGACCATGTCTCCGCGGGCCGCGACCGTGCCAGGCCACGGCGCGACCCGTTCGGTCGTCAGCCGCTGCCGACCGGGATGAGGGCCGTCAGCGTGGTGCCGTCGCCGACCGGGCTGACGACCTCGATCGTCCCGTCGAGCGCCTGGACACGGTCGCTGAGACCGATAAGCCCGGACCCCCTGCCCGGGTCCGCGCCGCCTATCCCGTCGTCGTGGATCGCGACTTTCGCCCTTTCGCGTGTCGCGTCCACCTCGATGTGCACCAGCGAGGCGTGCGCGTGCTTGGCCACGTTCGTCAGCGACTCCGAGACGATGTAGTAGACGGCCACCTCGACCCGCTCCGGGAGGCGTTCCCGGACTCGCACCCGCA
Source organism: Microbispora sp. H11081 (assembly GCF_012999535.1). Taxonomy (GTDB): domain Bacteria; phylum Actinomycetota; class Actinomycetes; order Streptosporangiales; family Streptosporangiaceae; genus Microbispora. The sequence goes on along the minus strand of NZ_JABBWV010000006.1, from coordinate 66,897 downwards.
GGTCGACGGGGACCGACGAGCGGCGCGCGAGCATTCTCAGGGCCGGTCCGAGCCCGCCTTTGGACAGAATCGCCGGGTGGATGCCGCGCGACAGCTCCCGCAGGTCCTCCAGCACCAACGCCAGGCCCTCGGCCGTGCGGGACAGCTGTCGCCTGAGCTCCGGCAGCTCCGGCGGCACGGCGGTCTCCGCCATGCGCAGCTGCAACCCCAGGGAGACGAGGCGCTGCTGCGCCCCGTCGTGCAGGTCGCGCTCGATCCGGTGCCGGGTCTCGTCCGAGGCCGCGACCACACGGGCGCGTGAGGCGGCGAGCTCGTCGCGGGTCAGGGCGTTGGAGATAGCCGTGACGACGAGTTCGGTGAAGTCGCGCATGCGCTCCTCCACACCCTCCGGTTGCCGCTCCAGGCCCCGGAAGAACGCGATCATCACGCCCCACAGGCGTCCCTCGACGACGATGGGGCCACCGATCGCGACCCCGTTCTCCTCGTCTCTGGCCCACCTGCCCAGCTCCCCGGCCGTCCTTTCGTCCACCATGATCCTGCCCGGCTGTCCCGATCGCAGGACGAGGGCGGACAGGCCCTCCTCGTGAAGCCGCCGGCGCGCGCCCACCGGCGGCGGGGACCCGACGCCCGACGCGCTCCAGGAGCTCATCAGGACGACCGTACGGTCGGGCTCGTATCGTTCGATCGCCGTGTGGTCCGCGTTCACGATCAGACCCATCTCACGGGCGACCGCGTTGAAGATCTCTGTTGGGCTGACCGCGCGCGCGACCAGTGTCGCCACCCTGCGCAGGGCGGCCTGCTCCTCGGCCACTCTGGCGAGCTCGTCCCTGCTCGCCGCCAGGGCACAGGCGACGGCCTCACGACCACGCGCCGCCACCAGCGCCGCCTCCAGCGAAGGCACCACGCGCTCCCGCAGGCGGCACAGCGTCGCCTGCGGCAGGTCCGCGGGCACGACGAGCGAGCCGAACCGGGCGCCCTCGTCGCTGAGGGGCAATGCGGTGCGGCGCCGGTCGTCGCCGGCCGGCCCGAACTCGATCGCCACGGACGGCAGACCGAGGTCCTGCGCCAGACGCCGGGCCACGACCGGCAGCGCCGCGCGCAGATGCTCGGCACGCAGGAGGAGACGGGCCGTGCCGGCGCCGACGTCGGCCTCGCGGCGGCGCTCGTCGGACTCCGTGAGCAGTGTTCGCAGCAGCGCCGCGGCACCGCTGACCAGCAGCGCGACCACCAGGAAGACCAGCAGCGCAATCCACGACCAGCTGCTGAAGAGCGTGATCCGGTACATCGGGGGGACCAGGAAGAGGTCGTAGGCCAGACCGCTCGCCAGCGCGGTCGCGACGCCGAGCGGCAGGCCCCACACGTACGAGACCAGGAGAATTCCGAGCAGATAGGGTAGGCCTAAGGGACTCGTGGAGGCCGTCCGGGCCAGTAGGAGGGCCAGAAGCGTCTCCACCGTCACGCATGCGACGCCGACGACGACGCCCAGCAGAAGGGGCGGACGTGTCATACGAAGCAGCGACGACACCCATCGCGCGCGCATAACCCAACGTTACGCGGCCATATGTACCACATCGACGCTGATCGGCCGCGCATCGTGTGACTGCCCGATCACCGACACGATCGAGGTACGGCCCCTGCGAACGCGGGCAGTGACCGCGCGCGAAAGGCGGCGGAACGGTGGACAAGGCCCCGGCACGAGTGGTCCTGGCGGACGACGACGTCCTGTTGCGGGAGGGGCTGGCGAGCCTGTTGGAGCGATCGGGGTTCGAGGTCGCCGGCCAGGCGGGAAACGCGCCCGAGCTGATCACCCTCGTACGGCGGTGCCACCCCGACCTCGCGATCATCGACATCCGGATGCCTCCGCGACACGCCACGGAGGGCGTCGAGGCGGCCAGGGTCATCCGCGCGGAGTTCCCCGAGATCGGCATCCTGCTGCTGTCGGCGCACGTCGAGGTCGATCAGGCGATGGAGTTGCTCGCCACGGGCCATCGGATCGGCTATCTGCTCAAGACCCGGGTGACCGCGGTGTCCGAGTTCGTCGGGACGCTGAGACGCATCGTCGACGGCGGTTCGGTCGTCGACCCCAGCCTCGTGGCGGAACTGATCAACGCCCGCCGCCGGCACGATCCGCTGGAGCACCTCACCCAGCGTGAGCGCGAGGTGCTCGCCCTCATGGCGGAGGGTCGCTCGAACGCGGGAATCGCGCACAAGCTATGGATCACGGAGGGCACGGTGGAAAAGCACGTGCGCAGCATCATGTCGAGGATGCGGCTGCCGGAGACGGAAGACGACCACCGCCGCGTGCTCGCGGTGCTCACGTTCCTCGACGCCCGCTGACGCCGCCCACGACAGGGAGGACGCGGCCCGGATCCGTGCGGTCCGGTCAGGCGTTCGCCTTCCGGATGATCTCGCCGATGGCGCGGCCCGACAGGCGGGCCTTGGACAGGAAGGCGACGGCCGGGCTGCTCGCGATCATCTCGGCGAAGTCCTGCTCGTCGTAGGTCGAGATCAGGATGATGCTCGGCCGGTGGCGCCCCGCCTCCGCGCAGAGCCGCAGGACCACGTCGAAGCCGCTCTCCTCGCCGAGGTCGATGTCGACCAGCACGAGATCCGGCCGCAGCTCCCGGAAGCGCCGGAGAGCCCCGGCCGAGGTGGACGCCGTGCCCACGACAGCGATGCCGTCCGCCTCCAGCAACAGACGGGCGGCCTCCTTGAAGTGATCGCTGTCATCGACGATGAGGCATCGCAGGGCCACGTCTTCAGGATGGCATCGCAGCACGTCCGGGTCATTGCAGTTAACCGCCATCCCGGGGTCGTGCGGACATGCCCGCATGATGGGGGCTTCCGGAGCAGACGGCGGGCCGCTGCTGCCCGACGGCCGCAGTCTCCTCCCGCATCGGCCGTGCCGCACCCAGGCAGCGTGACCCCGCGGACAGCCAAGGCCGCCTGGTTCGAGCCGGCGGCGCCGCCCTAGCCCCAGTGAGGGGGGCGTTCCTCGATCAGGTGGGCGACATCGGAGTCGGAGCGCCACTCGCCCCACCCGAGATCGGTGTCGTCGCTCGTCTGGTCGGGCAGCACCGGCAGCCCCTCTTCGAAGAGGTCCACCGGACGCATGTCATCCGGATGCCGCATACTCACGCGGCCAATGTTACCGGCATCCCCAAGCCGCGCGCGGACGCGCCGGACCTGCGACGGGGCGTCGACGACCTTCCCGCGAGGGGAGATTCGCCCGTCTCGCGGCGGGGCAAAGGTCACGTGCGTACCACCAGACAGCCAACCGCACCCAAAGGTACGATGCGGGAGCAGGGAGCACGCCGGACGAACCCCCCGTGAGGCGGCATGGCAACGCCAGCAGGATGGCGGCAAGAGGGCAACCTGCCCGTGGAGCTGACCAGCTTCGTCGGGCGGACGCGACTGCTCGCGACGCTCAGGCACAAGCTGCAGGAGTACCGCCTGGTCACCGTCACGGGCATCGGCGGGGTGGGCAAGTCCCGCACCGCGCTGCGTCTCGCGCACCAGGTGCGGCGGCAGTTCCGGGACGGCGTCTGGTACGTCGACCTGGCCCGGCTGCAGGACCCGGCGATGGTCTACCACACGATCACGGCGGCGCTCGGCATCGCCGACCAGTCGCCGCGTGAGGGCTCCGACACGCTCACCGAGTGGCTCGCCGACCGTGAGCTCCTGCTCATCCTGGACACCTGCGAGCACCTGGTCGACGCGTGCGCCCGGCTCACCCAGGACCTGCTCGACACGGCGCCCCACCTGCGCATCCTCGCGACGAGCCGGCGGTCGCTCAACGCGCCGGGCGAGTACACGGTGGCCGTGCCGCCGCTGTCGGTGCCGGGCGACAGGCCTTCGGAGAACCCGTACACCAACGAGGCCGTCGAGCTGTTCGGCACCCGGGCCTCCGCCGTCGTCCCCGACTTCATGGTGGACGAGACCAACGTCTCCGCCGTCGCCGAGCTGTGCCGCCGCCTCGACGGGATCCCCCTGGCCATAGAACTGGCCGCCGTGCGCCTGCGCACGCTGTCGGTCGAGCAGATCCTCGCCCTGCTCGCCGACCGGTTCAGCCTGCTCGCCGGAGCCAGCCGTACGGCGCTGCCGCGGCACCAGACGCTCCGCGCGGCGATCGGGTGGAGCCACGAGCTGTGCGAGCCGGCCGAGCGGCTGCTGTGGGCGCGGCTGTCGGTGTTCGCCGGCGACTTCGAGCTGGACGCGGCCCGGCACGTCTGCGCGGGCGAGGCCCTGCCCGCCGACGCGATCCTCGACGTGATCGGCGGCCTGGTCGACAAGTCGGTCCTGCTGAGCTTCCCCACGCCCGCGGGCCAGCGCTACCGGCTGATCGACACGCTGCGGCAGTACGGCGGCGAGTGGCTGGACAAGCTCGGCGAGACGCCGGACCTGCGGCGCCGGCACCGCGACTACTACCTCCAGCTGGCCGAGCGCAGCGAGGACTCCTGGTCGGGGCCGCGTCAGGTGCACTGGTACACCCGGATGCGCCAGGAGCACGACAACATCCGCGTCGCGCTCGACTACTGCCTGTCGACCCCCGGGGAGGAGCAGGTCGGCCTGAAGCTGCTGTCGGCCCTGTGGTTCCTGTGGGTCGCGTGCGGTCTCGCCCGCGAGGGCGCGGTCTACCTGGAGCGTGCGCTCAAGGCCAGCCCCCTGCCGAGCAAGGAGCGCTGCAAGGCCCTGTGGGTGCTGGCCTACATCCGCGGCGCCCAGGGCGACATGGCGGGCGCGCTCGCCGCCGCCGAGCAGTGCAGCACCGACGCCGTACGCGTGGGCGACTCGGGCGCGGTGCTGCTCGGGACCAAGATGCAGGGCACCGCGGCCATGCTGCAGGGTGACGCGAAGAAGGCCATGGCGCTGCTCGGCGTCGCGATCGAGTTCCACCGCGGCGGGCGGGAGCTGAACCCGGGCCTGCTGCCGGCGATCGTCGAGCTGTCCATGGTGCTGCTCGCGCAGGGCGAGCTCGCGGAGGCGGAGGCGCTGCTGACGGACTGCCTGCAGGTCTGCCAGGAACGCGGCGAGCTGTGGCTGTGCTCCTACGCCTGGTACGTCAACTCCCTCGTCCACCGGGCCACCGGCCGGCGTGACGAGGCGCTGGTGGCGTGCAAGGAGTCGCTGCGTATCAAACGGCACTTCCACGACGTGCTCGGCATCGTCCTGTGCGTGGACAACCTCGCCACGCTCAGCCTGGAGGCCGGTGACCCGGAGCGGACCGCGGTCCTTCTCGGGGCGGCGCAGGCCAACTGGCGGACCTTCGGGCTGCCGCAGTTCGGGTCGCCGTTCTTCACCACCGAGCACGAGCAGTGCGTCAAGGAGTGCAAGAAGCTGATCGGCGACGCCGCCTACGAGGCGTCGTACGCCATCGGCGCCCGGTACAGCCTGGGCGACCTCGTCGAGTACGCGCTGGACGACCTCGACGACTTCCACCTGGACTGACCGGACGCCGCGTCCCGAGGGTCTCCGATAGTCGTCACTGCCACGCGCCGAAGTACCGCGAACTGGTCAGCGAGTAGTCCACGCTGCCGCTGATCCAATACTTCAGGCCGTCGACGTACGCGTCGACCGCGGGCGAGCCGAGCGCCTGGGTGGCCGGGGTGAGCGCCGCCATCGCGGCCACCGCCTCGTCGCGCATCACGCCGATCCGGTCCATCGCCTCCTGGACCGTGCAGCGCGTGTGCCCGACGAGCACGCTGACGAGGTTGTTGCGGATGTTCTCCTCCCCTCGCTCCTTGGCGTACGAGATGAGGTCGTTGTCCCAGACGACGACGTCGTTGGCGTGCCTGGTCATCTCCTGCACGACCGGGTGGCGCCATTCGTCCACGGTGAGGCGCACTTCGGCGGCCACGTCGACCAACGCGAAGACGGTGAGCATCGCGCCGGTCCTGCGGCGCATGAAGATGTAGTCGTCGATCGTGGGCACCACGTCGTCCTCGCGGTTGGCGGCCTCCCACACCTGTGCGAACAGGTAGTCCTTGGTCATCGCGCACCAGCGGTCGACCTGGTCGGCGGTGGCGCGGGCGGCGATCCTGGTCCTGATGTCGAGCAGCGCCCGGGCGAAGACGTCGTCGACCGGGTCCTTGTGCCCCTCGACCACGCTGTAGAGCTGGGGCAGGGCGCGGGCGATCTCCGCCGCCCGCCGGTCGGACTCGCAGTAGGCGTCGTCGAACGCGAACAGCCACACGCACCAGTCGGTGGCGAGCTGGCACAGCTGGCGGGAGGCGTACGGGTAGGTCCGGGCGCCCAGCCATCCGTAGTGGGCGAGCTGGAAACGCTCGAACTCGGCGTCGTCGGAGATCATGCCGGAGGCGGCCAGCCAGGCCAGCGTGTCCCGGTTCACCTCGTCGACGTACGGGTTCACCGCACTGGGGAAGGGGCAGGTGAGTGAGGGAAGGCGGAGGGGCTCGCTAAGGGAATGCGCTTTCGCATTAGCCATCCGACAAGCATGGTCCTACCGGTTGGACGACGCCAGACCTCCACCAATTACGGACACATCAGTCAGCCGGAGCGACTCGGCCGGTTCGGCCTCGCGAGTTCGAACGGCCTGGTGGCGAACTCCTCCGGCCCCCGGGTCCGGCTCCGCGCTCTCCACAGTCCACCGGTAGGGTCGCCGCAACCGCCCCCTGTTTCGATCACGGTGTCGAGCAGGACATCGAGCAGCACATCGAGCACTGCATCGAGCACGGAATCGACCGGGGGTCCCGTAGGTTCAGTACGTAAAGACTTCGCGAGAAAGGCTGGGACTCGTGTCCGACCCCACGGATCTCTATCGGCTCGACGGGGACCTGCCCGAGCTGACCGGTCCGGTGCTGCTGTACCACTTCGAGGGGTTCGTCGACGCCGGTGCCGCCGGGCGGCTGGCCCTGGGGCACCTCCTCGCCGAACTGGAGCACCGGATCATCGCGACCTTCGACGTGGACCGGCTGATCGACTACCGGTCGCGCCGCCCGCCGATGACCTTCGACACCGATCACTGGAGTGACTACGACACTCCTGAGCTGGCCGTCTACCTGGTCAAGGACGTCACGGGCACGCCGTTCCTCGTCATGAGCGGGCCGGAGCCCGACCGGGAGTGGGAGCTGTTCACCGAGGCCGTCGGCATGCTGGCGACCCGGCTCAACGCCGGCAAGCTGGTGACCACGCACGGGATTCCGATGGGCGTCCCGCACACCCGGCCGCTCGGCCTGACGGCCCACGCCACGCGGCCCGACCTCGTCCACGGGCAGACCAGCCCGTTCGGCAAGGTCCGCGTGCCGGGGAGCCTCGCCGCGCTCATCGAGTTCCGGCTCGGGGCCAAGGGCCACGACGCGCTCGGCTACGCGATCCACGTGCCCCACTACCTCGCCCAGGCGGAGTATCCGCAGGCCGCGGTGACGGCGCTGGAGGCCATCACCCGAGGCACCGGGCTGGTGTTCCCCATGGACACGCTCAGAGACGCCGCCGACAAGACCAACGCCGAGATCGAGGAGCAGATCGCGGCGTCGGAGGAGCTGGCCGGCGCGATCCGCGGCCTGGAGCAGCAGTACGACGCGTTCCAGTCGGGCGCCGAGCGGGAGAGCCTGCTGGCCGAGGAGGCGCGGATGCCCACAGGTGACGAGCTCGCCGCCCAGTTCGAGGCGTTCCTCGCCGAGCGGGACGACCGCGAAGGCTGACCGCCGGGAGACCGGGACGGCGGCGTCCTGCCCGATCGCCGCCGGAGCAACTCGCACGAACTCGCACGAAAGGGATCACTCTCCCTCCATGTCGCTCTCCGACTCCCCCGGCATCCGGGTCGGACTGGCCGGTTTCGGTCCGGCCGGATCCTTCTTCCACGCGCCGTTGATCGCCGCCACGCCGGGGCTGCGCCTCACCGCCGTCGTCACCCGCGACCCGGCCAGGGCCGAGCGCGTCCGCGCCGAGCATCCGGGTGCGGACGTCGTGTCCACCCCGCAGGCCCTGTGGGACCGCTGCGATCTCGTGGTGATCGCGACCCCGAACCGCACCCACGTGCCCCTGGCGGCCGAGGCGCTCAAGGCCGGTCTTCCCGTGGTCGTCGACAAGCCGCTGGCGGGCACCGCCGCCGAGGCCCGCGACCTCGTACGGCTCGCGCGCGACCGCGGGCTGATGCTGACGGTCTTCCAGAACAGGCGCTGGGACGGCGACTTCCTGACGGTGCGCCGGCTGCTGCCCGAACTGGGCGAGGTCCACCGGTTCGAGTCACGGTTCGAGCGGTGGCGGCCGGTGCCCAAGGGCGGCTGGCGCGAGTCCGGCGGGCCCGAGGAGATCGGCGGCGTCCTCTACGATCTCGGCAGCCACCTCGTGGACCAGGCGCTGCGGCTGTTCGGCCCGGTCTCGCAGGTGTACGCGGAGACCGACGTCAGGCGGGCGGGGGTGCGGGGCGACGACGACGCCTTCATCGCGCTGACCCACCGGAACGGCACCCGGTCGCACCTGTGGATGAGCGCGGTCGCCGCCGACCTCGGCCCGAGGTTCCGGGTGCTCGGCTCCCGCGCGTCGTACGTCAAGTGGGGGCTGGGCCCGCAGGAGGAGCGCCTGCGCGCGGGCGGACGCCCGGACGCCGCCGACCGCTCCGGGGCGGGGTGGGGCTCGGAGCCCTCCGAGCGCTGGGGCACGCTCGGGGCGGCGGGCGACGCCGTCCCCGTCCCCACCGAGCAAGGGGCGTACCAGCGGTTCTACGAGGGCGTCGTGGCCTGCCTGCGCGACGGCGCCGCGCCCCCGGTCGAACCGGACGAGGCGGCCGACACCATCGCCGTCATCGAGGCCGCCGTCCGGTCGGCCGCCCGCGGCGAGGTGACGGCGCTCCCCGCGCTCCCCGCGTTCCCCGCGCTCCCCGCGTTCCCCGCGCGGAACGGGTGACCGGCCGGTCGTACGGGTCAGTCACGCAGCCGGCCGCGCAGTGCCTGGGTGTCCGCGTCGGTCCAGCCGTGGGCGTGCAGCCAGCCGAGGGCGCCGCCGAACCGGGTGTCCAGCGTCGACAGGAACTGGTCCATGTACTCGGGCCGCGGCAGGTGGGCGTCGGCCGGCTTCCCGTCGAGGTCGGCGCGGTAGGTGTGGCTGGCCCGCAGCCGCGCGAGTATGTGCTCCAGGCGCTCGCCCGTGGCGACGTAGTCCTCGATGATCGCCTCGCGGGTGGCGCCCGCCGCGGCGAGCGCCAGCGCGCAGACCACGCCGGTGCGGTCCTTGCCCGCCGCGCAGTGCACCACGGCGAGGCCGTCGTCACGGGCGAGCACGCGCAGGGCGCTCACCACGGAGTCGGGCCGGTCGCGCAGGTAGCCGTAGTAGTAGCCCGTCACGCGGAGCTCGGCCAGGTCCTTCTCGTCGCGCTCCCCCTGCCACGGCAGCGTCCTGTCGTCGATGGTGTCGGCCTCGACGTCGGTGAGGCGCCCGCCCTCCGCGAACAGGCTGTGGTGGTGGATGCCGACCTCCGGCAGGCGGGTCAGCGGGCCGGGCCCCTCCAGGCGCACCTCGGTCTCCGACCGCAGGTCGACCACATGGCGCAGTTTGAGGTCGCCCACGAGCAGTTCGACGTCGCCCTCGCTGAGGCCCTGCAGGTTGTCGGCCCGCGCGATCCGGCCGGGCACCGTGGTCCCGCCGTCCACGGTCGGCAGACCGCCGAGGTCCCGTACGTTCGCCGCTCCCTGAAGCACGATCCAACGCTCGTATGCATTCATCATGCCGACCCTATCTGTCCCTCTATGACGGGAAGCTGAGCGTGGAGTGAAGCTATGCACCCGCTGTCGTATTGATGGTGTCGTGTGTTCGGTACGCCGCGGTTGAGGAGCGGCAGGCCCGGAGAGCGGGCGGCCGCGTGGGGTTTCTCAAATCGCGGGACGGCTTCCCCCAAAATGGGGTTACCCATACCCCTGACGGTCACCTTCACACCCCGTCGACGGCAAAGAGCGTAATGTATGGCGTCGCGGACGCTCTCGATCAACGGATCCCGCCGCGCCGGTCGGGAGCGCCACCGCCGCGGACCCGCCCCCAGGCCAGCGACACCCCACATGGAGGACCCGGATGGCACGGCCGGCTCACCGGTTGACCATGGCCGCTCTCGCCCTCGCCGTCAGCGGCACGACCGTGGCGCTCACCTCAGCGCCTGGCCATGCGCACTCCCCCTCGGCCCCGGCCGCCAACCGGCATCCCACGTCCTCCTCCGCGCCGGAAGCCGCGCCGGAAGCCGCGTCGGCCGGCGCACACCGGAAAGCCGCTCCGCGGCCCGGCGACCAGGCGCCCGTACGGCGGCGCCTGGTCGGCTCGTGGACCACCTCGACCTACCGCGTCCCCGCGGCGCTCGGCGGGCAGACCGTACGGATGGTCGTGCGCGCCAGCATCGGCGGCGGCGGCACACGGCTGCGCCTGTCCAACGTCTTCGGGGCCGCGCCTGTGACGTTCGCGAACGTCCACGTGGGCGTCCAGGCGTACGGCCCGGAGATCCTCGCGGGCACCAACCGGCCGGTGACCTTCCGCGGGCGTCCCTCGGTGAAGGTGGCGCCGGGCAAGGCCGTCTGGAGCGACCCGATCCCGGGCCGGATCGCCGGCGGCTCCGCCGTCGTCGTCAGCCTCCACCTGCCCGGCACGGTCCACGGCGTCACCGGCCACGAACGCGCCTACGCCACCACCTATCTGTCCGAGCCCGGCGACCACGCGGCGGAGGAGAGCGGCGAGGGCTTCACCTACACCAGCACGCAGTGGTACTTCCTCGACCGCCTCTCCGTGGAGGCGGGCGCGGCCACGATCGGCTCCGTGGTCGCGTTCGGCGACTCGATCACCGACGGCGCGGGCCAGGCCGTCGACGCCAACCGCCGGTGGACCGACTACCTGCGGCAGCGGCTGGCCCACCAGGCGCCGTCGCGGCGGCTGGGGGTGCTCAACGCCGGGATCGCCGGGAACCGGCTGCTGCTGCCCAACGTCGGCCCGAGCGGTGTGTCCCGGTTCTCCCGCGACGCGCTGTCCCAGCACGGGGTGCGCACAGTCGTCGTCTACGAGGGGATCAACGACATCTCCCGTGGCGACTACACCTCGATCAAGCCGATCGTGTACGGGTACAAGCGGCTGATCCGCGAGGCGCACGCCCGCAAGATCAAGGTGCTGGGCGCCACGCTCACCCCGTTCTACGGCTTCGGCACCTGGACCCCCGAGCGCGAGGCGATCAGGCAACGGCTCAACACCTGGATCCGCACGAGCGGGGCGTTCGACGGCGTGCTCGACTTCGACCGGGCCGTGCGCGACCCCGACTTCCCGGAGCAACTGGCCCTCTCGTACGACTCCGGCGACCACCTGCACCTGAGCGACGCGGGGCGGCGCGCGCTCGCCGAAGCGGTGAACCTGCGCCTGCTCTGATCTCGGACCGGCCGCCGGGTCGCTACGGTGTGACCATGGTCGCCCCCCTTGAGCCACATGACCCGCGTACGCTCGGCGGGTTCCGTATCAGCGGACGGCTCGGCGAGGGCGGCCAAGGCGTCGTCTACCTGGGCCACGCGCCCGACGGCGCACCGGTCGCGGTGAAGGTGCTCAAGACCGGGCTCGACCCCGTCGTCCGGGCCCGGCTGGCCCGCGAACTCGACGCGCTGCGCGGCGTCGCCCCCTTCTGCACGGCCCGGGTGATCACCGCGGTCGTGGACGGGCGCGAGCCGTACGTCGTGAGCGAGTTCGTCGACGGGCCCTCGCTCCAGCAGCGGGTGAACGCGTCGGGGCCGCTGCGCGGAGGCGAGCTGGAACGGCTCGCGGTGGGCACGGCGACCGCGCTGGCGGCGGTCCACGGCGCGGGCATCGTGCACCGCGACTTCAAGCCGGGCAACGTGCTGCTGGGGCCGGACGGTCCCCGTGTGGTCGACTTCGGCATCGCCCGCCAGGGCGAGAGCGAGACGATCACCGCGGGCCCGGTGGGCACCCCGGCCTACCTGGCGCCCGAGCAGATCGCGGGGCATCCGGCGACCCCCGCCTCCGACGTGTTCGCGTGGGGGGCGACGATCGTCTTCGCCGCGACGGGCCGGGCGGCGTTCGGCGCCGACAACGTCGCCGCCGTGATGCACCGCATCCTGACGGCCTTCCCCGACCTGAGCGCGCTGCCGCCGTCCCTGCGCGCGCTCGTCGGACGCTGCCTCGCCAAGGACCCCGCCGAACGCCCGGCCGCCCGCGACCTGCTGCTCGAACTGCTCGGCACCGCGCCGGGGCCGGTCCCCACGGGTGCGAGCGCGGGCGGCGGCCCGCCCGCCGCGCCCGCACCGCCGTCCGGACCGTCGCTTGCGCCGGTGACGCCGGCGGGCGGGAGCGATGCGCAGACCGTTCCCGGAGGCGGCCGCGGCAGATCGCGCGCCCGGGTTCTGGCCGGTGCAGGCGCGGCCCTGGCGGCACTCGGGGTCACGGCGGCACTGCTGGTCCCGCGCCTGTCCACATTGTCGGCCGGCCCGTCGCCCGCTCCAGGAGGAAGCTCGGCCGGGGCGAGCGCGCCCGCGCGGAACACGTCCCCGGCCGACCCGGCGCCGACCGAGGCCACGGTCTCCCCGTCCGGCGGCGGGGACGGGACGTACCCCACGACCGCTTCCGCCGCGACCATCCCGCAGGCGTTCGCGGGCAAGTGGCAGGGTCACATCGTGCCCACCGCCGGGCTCCTCACCAGCGAGTACGACATCGAGATCGAGCTGCGGCGCGGCGAGAAGTCGGGCAAGTGGAAGGAACCGGCGAACTCGTGCGATGGCACGCTGCGGCTGACCGGCGGCTCCGGCTCCACGCTCACGTTCCGCCTGGAGGAGGTGCGGGGATGCGTCCCCGGCGACGTCGTGCTCACCCGCAAGGGCGGCGCCCTCGCCTACCGTCACACCGACGACCTCGGGCTCATCGCCTACGAGGGGGATCTCACCAGGGACTCCTAGTGTCCGGATCGGTGTGACCGCCGCGGCGCCGGGTAGTGCCAGCGCGTCCAGGGACAGGAGGAACCAATGGCAACCGACGTCATCAGCCTGATCAAGGAAGATCACCGCGACGTGGAGTCGCTGTTCGAGCGGCTCAAGGCGATGCCGGAGAACCGGCCGGCCCTGCTCGCGGAGCTGGCGGCGAAGTTCGTCGCTCACAGCGAGGGCGAGGAGGACGAGGTCTATCCCGTGCTCGCCAAGCGGCGGCCCGAGGAGAAGGAAGAGGTCCACCACGGCGCGGAGGAGCACCACGAGGCCGAGGAGATGATCTCCCGGCTCCTGGAGACCGACCCCGACGGCCCCGAGTTCGACACGCTTCTGCGCGAGCTGGTCGAGGCGGTGACGCACCACGTCGAGGAGGAGGAGAACGACATCCTCCCGGCCCTGGAGAAGGCCCTCCCCTTCGAGGAGCGGGTTCAGCTCGGCAAGGCCTTCAGCAAGCGGAAGGCCGAGGTGCTGGCCGCCCCGCTCAAGCCGCGGTCGCGGACCAAGGACGAGCTGGCGCACCAGGCCAAGGAGCGGGGGATCGAGGGCGCGTCCGCGATGACGAAGGACGAGCTCGCCGCCGCCGTCAAGCGGAAGAAGCAGGAACGGGGCTGACGCGTCCGTCGCGGCGGCGTGCGGCCCAGCCCGGTGCCCCGCGGGCCGTCACAGACACGCGTACAGCGCCGTGACCAGGGATTCCCATCTCGCGTCCGGACCTGACGCGCTGACGACGAGGCGGCTCGGGGTGTAGGCCAGGGCGACTCCCGCGTCCGGATCGGCGAAGGCGAGCGCCCCGCCCGAGCCGCTGTGCCCGAAGGCGCGCGGGTTCGGCGCGTACGGCCGGATCTCGCAGGGCAGCATGAAGCCGAGCGCGAAGCGGGTGCCCGCCAGCAGTACCTCGTCGCGCCCTTCGCTCCGGGGCGCCACGGCCCGGTCGAGCACGTCGGGGCCGACGATCGCACCGGACACGAGCCGGTCGTACAGGGTGGCGAGGGCCCTGGCGGTGGCGTGCCCGTTGGACGCGGGGATCTCGGCGGCCCGCCAGCGCGCGGTGTTGGCCAGGCCGGGCGTGAGCTGCTCCGCGGGGTTGCAGAAGGCCGCCACAGTGATCGACCCGGGCTCGGACAGGGCGTCCGCCAGCGGCGACGGCGGATCGTCCGGCCCGGCCTCGGGCGGGCCGAGGTAGGCGGCACGCCCCGCCTCGGACGCGGGCAGGCCGATCCACAGATCGGGGACGCCCAGCTCGTCGCGGACCAGGTCGCGGACCGGCCGCCCGCCGGCCCGGCGCAGCACCTCGCCGACCAGCCAGCCGAAGGTCACCGCGTGGTAGCCGTGCCGCTCCCCCGGCGTCCACCAGGGGCTCTCGGCGGCGAGCGCGGCCGTCATCGCGTCCCAGTCGAACAGGGAGCCCGGCGGCAGCGGCCGGCGGACGGCGGGCAGCCCGGAACGGTGCGAGAGCAGGTCCGCGAGGGTGGTGGCGGTGGCGAACCCGGGCCAATAGCGGGCCACCGGGGCGTCAAGGTCGAGCAGCCCGCGCTGGACGTACAGGTGCGCGAGTGTCGCCAGCACTCCCTTGGACGCCGAGAAGACGTTGACGACCGTGTCCCGTTCCCAGGGCCGTACGCCGTCCGCGTCGGCCGTGCCCTGCCAGAGGTCCACGACCATGCGCCCTCCCACGCATACGGCGAGGGCGGCGCCTCCTCCTCCGCCGCCGCCGGTCTCCCGGAAGGCGTCGGCGACGGGCGTGAAGGCCGGATCACACCTCATGGGCACCCTCCAAATTGTTCAACCGAGATTGCGCAACCTTGGTTGAGTATTGGAGCATCCGGAGGTGGTGTCAAGCGACCTGACCCTCCTGTTCACGGCCCTCGCCGCGGCGTGCGACGCCGAGGTGCGCGCCCGGATGGCCGCCGCCGGGCACGACCGGGTGCGCACCGTGCACGGCTACGTGTTCCAGCACCTGCTCACCGGCCCCGTACGGGTCTCCGACCTGGCCGGGCTGCTCGGCATGACCCCGCAGGGCGCCTCCAAGGTCGCGGCCGAGATGGAACGCATCGGCTACGTGGCACGCCGGACCGATCCCGGCGACCAGCGGGCGCGGGTGATCGAGTTGACGCCGTACGGCAGGGCCGCGATCGACACGGGCCGCGCCGCGCGCGAGGCCGTGACCGCCGGAATGCTCGGCGTCCTCGACGCGCCCGAGGAGTTCCTGGCCTCGCTCGACCGCCTCGCACAGGAGACCGGCGCGCTGCGCGAACTCCTCGCCCGCCGGCTGCGCCCCTGATCAGCCGAGGACCGTGACCAGGCGGACGAGGTCGGCGAGGCCGTCGGCGACCAGGTCGGCGCGGGCGGCGTCCGGACGGTGCGCGTGGAGATACCCCCACGGCCCCCGGCGCAGCAGGGCGGTCCGCATCCCGGCGCGCGCGGCGGGCAGGACGTCGTTGTCGAGGCGGTCGCCGACGTACAGAATCTCCCCGGGGTCGTGCCCGCAGACGGCCGCGACCTTCGCGAAGAACGCGGGGTCGGGCTTCTCCAGTCCCCAGCCCGCCGAGGTGTGGATCCCGTCGACCGGCAGGTCCATGGCGACCAGCGCGTCGTACGCCTGCGGCGGCTGGTTGCCCGCCACGACCAGGTCGTAGCCGAGGTCCCGCAGCGCCGTGAGGGCGGGCCGCACGTCGGGGTAGAGGTCGTCGGCGTCGAAGTTCTCGCGCAGCCCCGAGGGGTCCTCGCGCCGCCACGCGTCCAGCTCGGCGTCGAGGTCGATTCCCGGCCTGACCAGCTCGAACGCCTCCCGATGCCCGCGGTCGAGCGCCGCCATGCCGCCGAGCACCCCCATGAAGGTCAGGCGCGGCACGCCGAGCCGGTCGGCCCACCGGGACCAGATCCGGGTCTCGTCGATGAGCGTCTCCCCCACGTCGAACACGAGCGCCCGGACCATGAACATCCTCCCTGTGTGTCCTGATTACGGCAGCCACTCTACGAGGTGCCGTAACATCGCCGAACGTGAGCGAGACTCGGTATGCCTTGAACGGCATGGTGTGCACCGTAGATCATCTGGCTTCGGCGGCGGGCGTCGCCGCCCTCGACAAGGGCGGCAACGCGGTGGACGCGGCGATCGCCGCCAACGCCGTACTGACCGTCACCGCCCCGCACATGTGCGGCCTGGGCGGCGACCTGTTCGCCCTCGTCCACGACGGGAGCCCCACCGGGGGCGTCACCGCGCTCAACGCCTCGGGGCGGGCGGGCTCCGGCGCAGACCCCGGCCGGTTGCGCGCGGAGGGAGCCGACCGGATGCCCCACCTGTACGACATCCGCTCGGTCCCGGTGCCCGGCTGCGCCGACGGGTGGCTCATGCTGCACGAGCGCTACGCCCGCCTGCCGCTGGCCGACCTGGTGGCCCCCGCGGTCCGACTCGCGGCCGACGGCTTCCCCGCCTCCCCCCTGCTCGGGCCCGTCGCGGACTTCGTCGGCACCCTGCCCGGGGCCGGGGACTTCTCGACCGCCCGCCGCCCCGGAGACGTGATCCGCAGGCCCGGCGTCGCCAGGACGCTGACCGCGCTGGCGAAGGGCGGCCGGGCGGCGTTCTACCAGGGCGAGTTCGGCGAGGGGCTGCTGAAGCTCGGCGGCGGCGAGTACGCCGAGGAGGACCTCGTCCGGCCCAACGCCGACTGGGTGGACCCGCTGAGCGTCGAGGTGTTCGGGCACCGCGTCTGGACCGTTCCGCCGAACTCCCAGGGCTACCTGCTCCTGCTGGCCCTGGAGATCCTCTCCGGATTCGACCTGCCCGCCGACCCGGCCGACCCGAGGTGGGCGCACCTCCTGGTGGAGTCGGCCAGGGCGGCCGGACACGACCGGCTCGACGTCCTGCACGAGGGGGCTGCGGCGCCGCTCGGCACCGCCGCCGCCCGGCGCGCGCTGGTCGACCCCGACCGGCGCTCCCCGCTGCCCGACGCTCCCACCGGGCCCGGCGACACGACGTACCTGTGCGTGGTGGACGGGGACGGCATGGGCGTCTCGCTCATCCAGTCGAACGCTGCGGGTTTCGGCAGCCTGCTCTTCGAACCCAACACCGGGATCAACCTGCACAACCGCGGCATCGGGTTCTCGCTCACGCCCGGCCACCCCGCGGAGTACGGCCCGCGCCGCCGGCCGCCCCACACGCTGACCCCGGCTCTGGTCACCCGGCCGGACGGGACGCTGCGTACGGTCATCGGCACGATGGGGGGCGACGCGCAGCCGCAGATCCTGCTGCAACTGGTCACCCGCCTGCTCGCGCACGGCCAGACGCCCGGCGAGGTGATCGGCGCGCCGCGCTGGGAGCTCGGCACCGGCGGCACCGGCTTCGACACCTGGCGGTCCAGTCCGCTGGTCGAGGTCGAGGAGGGCGCGCCGTGGGCGGACGGCCTGCGCGAGCGCGGCCACACCGTCGAGACGATCGAGCGCGGCTCCAACTTCGGCCACGCCCACCTGATCGACCTTCTGCCGTCCGGCGTGCTCGCCGGGGCGGCCGACCCCCGCGCCCTAATCGGCGCCGCCCTCGGCCGCTAACCCCACCCACCCGAACTCCACCCCCTACCCGCGTGATCTTGCAATAGGTTGCAGACAGGTACTCTGACCTGCGCCGATGCGCTTCGTGATCTTGCAGGGAAATGCCCACCCACCGATCGGACCAGGAACGATGCGATTCATGATCATGCAATTACATGATCATGAATCGCATTGGGCCAGGTCGGCGCGGCAGAACGCGAATAGCTGCATGATCACGGAACGCCGAATCGCAGCTCAGAGGGCATGACTGCGACAAACTACAAGATCACGCGGGGTGGGGGGTGGGGAGGTTGTGGAGGGCTTTGCGGATGCGTTTCTCGGAGACGGGGGTGGGGGTGCCGAGTTGCTGGGCGAAGAAGCTCACCCTCAGTTCCTCGATCATCCACCGGATGTCCCGTACGGCCTTGGCATCCCGCTCCTCGGGCTTCAGCCGGTCGAGCAGGTCGCGGTACTCGTCCTCGACCTCGTGCACCCGGTGCATCCACTCGCGGTCCCGGCGCGGATCGTCGGGGAGCTTGTCGAGACGGCGCTCGACGGCACGCAGGTAGCGCTGCACGTCGGGCAGCCGGTCGTAGCCCGTCTCCGTGACGAAGCCGTCGTAGACCAGCCCGTCGAGCTGGTCGGCGATGTCGGCCTTGAGGTCGGCCACGCCGCCCAGCGCGCCGAGCCGGTTCTGCGCGGCGTGCCAGGCCGCCAGGACGCGCTCCACCCGGGCGACGACCTCCTCGGTCGTCGCGAACAGTGAGGCGCGCACGTGGTCGCGCAGCCGCTCGAATCCGGCCTCGTCCCACGCCGGCCCGCCCGCCTCCGCCATGAGTTTGTCGGCGGCGCACGTCGTGCAGTCGTCGAACAGGGCGGCGGCCCCGCCGTGCGGGCTGCGGCTGAGCGCGAGCTTCTGCGCGGTGGTCAGGGTGCGGAGGATGGCCTTGGCCGGGTTGACCACGTTGAGCAGCAGCAGCCTCCTGGTGCCCGCCCACATGGCCCGGTCGCGCTCCCGCTCGGTCTCGAACATCCGGACCGCGACGCTCGTCCCCTCGTCCACCAGGGCCGGATAGGCGCGCAGCCTGCCCTGCTCGAACACCTTCGGCAGCGTGCCGATCGTCCACGCGTGCAGGCCGTCGCGTTCGAGGTCGTCGGCGGCCCTCGAGAGCGTGGCGCGCAGCTTGGGCGCGAGCCGCCGCTTGAGCGCCTCCAGGTCCTTGTCCTCGTCCACCGTGCGCTTGCGGTCGTCGATCACCCGGTAGGTGATCCGCAGGTGGGCGGGGAGCTGGTCGAGCGCCCACGCGTCGCGCGGCACCTCCACCCCGGTCAGCGCCCGCAGTTCGCGCTCCAGCGCCTCCAGGATCGGCTCGCCGCCGGGCCGTACGCGTTCCAGCACGGCCTTGGCGTAGTTGGGGGCGGGCACGAAGTTGCGCCGCAGGTTCTTCGGCAGCGTACGGATGAGCGCGGTGAGGAGGTCCTCGCGCAGGCCGGGGATCTGCCAGTCGAAGCCGGTGGGGTCGACCTGGTTGAGCACGGCCAGCGGGATGTGGACGGTCACGCCGTCCGCCTCGCCCGTCTCCACCGCGCCGGGCTCGAAGCGGTAGGTCAGCCGCATCCGCTGGCCGTTCTGCCGCCAGGCGTCGGGGTAGTCCCTGGCGCTGACCCCGGCGCTGTCGTTGACCAGCATGTCCGGCGAGAACGTCAGCAGGTCGGGCGTCTCCCTCGACGCCTTCTTCCACCAGCTGTCGAAGTGCCTGCCGGAGACCACGTCGGCGGGGATCCGCTGCTCGTAGAAGTCGAACAGCGTCTCGTCGTCCACGAGGATGTCGCGGCGGCGGGCCTTCTCCTCCAGCCGCTCCACCTCCTCCAGGAGCTTGCGGTTCTCGTGGAAGAACTTGTGGTGGGTGCGCCAGTCGCCCTCCACCAGCGCGTGGCGGATGAAGAGGTCCCGGCACAGCTCGGGGTCGATGCGGCCGTAGTTGACCTTCCGCTCGGTCACGATCGGCACGCCGTACAACGTGACCTTCTCCAGCGCGACCACCGCGGCCTGGTCCTTCTCCCAGTGCGGCTCGCTGTAGGTGCGCTTGACCAGGTGCTGCGCGAGGGGCTCGATCCAGTCGGGTTCGATCTTGCCGTTGACCCGCGCCCACAGCCGGGAGGTCTCGACCAGCTCGGCCGACATCACCCACTGCGGCTGCGTCTTGGCCAGGGCGGAGCCGGGGAAGATGGCGAACCGGGCGTTGCGCGCGCCGATGTACTCCGTGAGCGGCCTGCGGCCCTCCTGCCTGCGCTTGTCGGCGACGTCCTTGACGCCGATGTGCGACAGCAGCCCGGCGAGCAGCGACTGGTGGATCCGCTGGGGGTCGGCGGGCACGCTGCCCGGCACGATGTTCAGCGTCCTGGCCACCTGGCGGAGCTGGCTGTCGATGTCCTGCCACTCCCGCACGCGCAGGTAGTTGAGGAACTCCGCCTTGCACAGCCGCCGGAACGCGCTCGACGACAGCTCCTTCTGCTTGTCGCGCAGGTAGTTCCAGAGGTTGAGGTAGGTCAGGAAGTCGGATTCCTTGTCGGCGAAGCGGCGGTGTTTCTCGTCGGCCGCCTGCTGTTTGTCGGCCGGCCGCTCGCGCGGGTCCTGGATCGACAGCGCGGCCGCGATGATCATCACCTCGCGGACGCAGCCGTTCCTGTCGGCTTCGAGCACCATCCGGGCGAGGCGGGGGTCGACCGGGAGCTGGGCCAGCTTGCGGCCGAGCGGCGTGAGCTGCGCGCCCTTCCCCGCCTCCCGGCCCGCGTCCTTGTCCGCGAGGGCGCCCAGCTCGATCAGCAGGGTGACGCCGTCCCGCACCTGACGGCTGTCCGGCGGCTCCACGAACGGGAACGCCGCGATGTCCCCCAGGCCGAGCGAGGTCATCTGCAGGATGACGCTCGCCAGGTTCGTACGGAGGATCTCCGGGTCGGTGAACTCGGGCCGGGAGAGGAAGTCCTCCTCCGAGTAGAGCCGGATGCACACGCCGTCCGACGTACGGCCGCAGCGGCCCTTGCGCTGGTTGGCGGACGCCTGGGAGACGGGCTCGATCGGCAGCCGCTGGACCTTCAGCCGATGGCTGTAGCGGGAGATCCGCGCCGTGCCGGGATCGACCACGTACTTGATGCCCGGCACGGTCAGCGAGGTCTCGGCGACGTTGGTCGCCAGCACGATGCGCCGGCCCCGGTGGGACTGGAAGACCCGGTGCTGCTCGGCGGCCGACAGCCGCGCGTACAGCGGCAGGACCTCCTCGGGACGGCCCTTGAGCGCGTCGGCGGTGTCGCGGATCTCCCGCTCGCCGCTGAGGAAGACCAGGATGTCGCCCGGACCCTCGGCGCACAGTTCGTCGACGGCGTCGACGATGGCCTGGGTCTGGTCGTCGTCCTCGTCGACGGGGCGGTAGCGCACCTCGACCGGGTAGGTGCGCCCTGACACCTCGACCACGGGCGCGGGCTCCCCGCCGGGGCCGGCGAAGTGCCTGGCGAACCGCTCGGGGTCGATGGTCGCCGAGGTGATGACGACCTTGAGGTCGGGCCGTTTGGGCAGGAGCTGCTTGAGATAGCCGAGGATGAAGTCGATGTTGAGGCTGCGTTCGTGCGCCTCGTCGATGATCAGCGTGTCGTACTGCAGCAGGAGCGGATCGGTCTGCATCTCGGCGAGCAGGATGCCGTCGGTCATCAGCTTGACCAGGGTGCCGTCGCTGGAGTGGTCGGTGAAGCGGACCTTGTAGCCGACCGCCTCCCCGAGCTCGATCGACAGCTCTTCCGCGATGCGTTCCGCGACCGTGCGGGCGGCGATGCGGCGCGGCTGGGTGTGGCCGATGAGCCCGTGCACCCCCCGGCCGAGCTCCAGGCAGATCTTGGGGAGCTGGGTGGTCTTGCCCGAGCCGGTCTCGCCGGCCACGATCACGACCTGGTGGTCCCTGATGGCGGTGAGCAGGTCGTCCTTGTGCCGGCTGACCGGCAGCTCGGGAGGGTAGCGGAGGTCGGGGACGGCGGCGCGGCGCGCGGCCACGCGGCGTTCCGCGGCCTCCACGTCCCCCGCGATCTCCTGGACGACGGACTGGCGGGCGGCGCGGTCGCGGACCCGGCGCATGCCGTCGAGACGGCGGCGCAGCCTGCGCTGGTCGCGCAGCATCAGGTCGGGGAGGCGGGCCTGGAGATCGGCGAGCGTGTTCATTCCATGCTCAAGGATAGGCAACGCCCCCCGCCGATCTGCCAGCGGTTTTCCGCAACCCCTTCCCGCGCGGGGATCCGGGCGGGTCAGGGATGGCGCGTCGGCTGGTACTTGTACCCGACGTTGCGCACGGTCACGATGCGTCCAGCGTGCCGGCCCAGCTTGCGGCGCAGCCGCAGGACGTGCACGTCGACCGTACGGCCGCCCTCGTCGTCGTACCTGTCCCAGACGGCCGCCATGAGCTGGCGGCGGTTGTAGACCCGGCCGGGCGCGGAGCTGAGGTAGTCGAGCAGTTCGAACTCTCGGAAGGTGAGCTCGATCTCCTCGCCGCCGGCCCGGACCGACCGCGCGGCCCGGTCGAGGACCAGTTCCTCGGCCGCGGGGACCGCCTGCCTCGGGGCGGTGACGGTCACCGCCTCCGGCGTGTCGGCCGAGCCCTCTGCGGGCACCAGGTAGCCCACGATCATCAGCACGGCGCCGGTCTCGGGCACCGGCAGCACGCCGAGCACGGCGCCCTGCCCGATCTCGGGGGGCTCGTGGCCCTGCTCGCGCCTGCGTTCCACAAAGTCGATCACGTTCTGTCGGGACATGCCCTCTCCTTGCCTCGTGGCGTACCGGACGGTGGTGACCGCGGTCGTCAACAGGCGTCGGCGCAGACGCGCAGCAGGTCGATGTGCCGGCGCTGGGTCAACCTCCCCGAGGGGTTCATGGGATCATCATCGCAGCGAAATTACCCGCTGTCCAGGTAGGAATAAGGGAGTTATGGCGCCGAGGAGAGGCGGCCGGACCCCGCGGCCGCCATCGCCGCGCCGATGATCCCGGCCTCGTTCCGCAGCACCGCGGGCACCACCGGGGTGTCCCCGAGGTCGATGTACGGCAGGAACCTGCCCGCCTTCCTGCTCACGCCCCCGCCGATCACGATCAGGGTGGGCGACAGCAGGTCGCGCATGTGCCTGAGGTACTCCTCCACCCGCGCGGCCCACTTGTCCCAGCTCAGGTCCTTCTCCTCGCGCACCCGGTCGGAGGCGCGGTGCTCGGCCTCCCTGCCGCGGATCTCCACGTGGCCGAACTCGGTGTTGGGCACGAGCACGCCGTCCACGAAGAGCGCGCTGCCGATGCCGGTGCCGAAGGTCAGCATGAGCACGACCCCGCGCCGGTCACGGCCCGCGCCGAAGGTCATCTCGGCGACGCCCGCCGCGTCCGCGTCGTTGAGCACGACCACCCGCTCGCCGAACAGGTCGGTGCCCTTCACCCCAATCCACGACCTGTCCACGTTGGCCGCCGTCCTGATGAGCCCGTCGAGGACCACTCCGGGGAAGGTGACGCCCATCGGGCCGGCCCAGGAGAAGTGCTCCACGATCGCGCGTACGGCCTGGGCGACGGCGGCCGGCGCCGCGGGCCGCGGCGTCGGGATGCGCAGGCGCTCCCGGGTGAGGACGCCCGCGGCCGTGTCCACCGTGGCGCCCTTGATTCCGGAGCCGCCGATGTCGATGCCCAGAACTTCCATGGCTTCCCTCCCGGTCCGGCGGCACGGCTACCCAGCGGCCACCGCCTCATGCGCGGTCGCGAGTATCGCACGGCGTCATGGGCCGAGCCGGGTTACGGGAGGACAGGCCGGGTACGCCCGGAATCGGGGCAAATCACCACAAGGGGGACACGCATGATCAGCACACTCCACAGAATGGGACTGCGCTCCAACGTGATGTACGGCGCCGCGTTCGGGTCGATCGGCATGTCGATCCTCTCGTGGGTTCTCTCGAACAAGTACGAGGCCGCCGGCATCGAACGCGCCGACCGCTGGGCGCTGTTCGTCGGCGAATGGGCGCCGACCTTCTTCGCGATGGGGGTCGCCCTGCGGATGGAGGAGATGGCCCAGGAGAAGGGGGAGGAAACCCCTGAGTGGCAGGAGCAGAGCAGCGACATCCGCCGCCCCACCCGCGCAGGCGTCTAGCTAGGGCGGGCAAGGGCTTCCACAAGCGGCCCGGAGGGACCCCGCGGTCCCCCCGGGCCGTTTCGCGCGCACCCCCGGCCCGTCCCGGGAGCGTCAGGCCGCGGCCCGCATGTGTCCGTGCGCCCATTCCTCGAAGGACGTGAGCGGGATGCCGAGGGCCCGCGCGTACTCCGGGCGGGCGGGCTGACCGACCGTGTCGATGAACTCGTGTGATGTGATGCCGGCTCCCGGCATTCCCGCGGCGACCGCCTCTTCCATGGTCATGTCGGGCGCGGTCAGCTCGGTGCCCAGCGCCCGGGAGAGTACGCCGGCGATCTCCCTCATCGTCAGGTGGTCACTGGCCAGTTCCAGTTCGACCCCGTCGAACCGCTCCGGCGCGGCGACGGCCGCCGCGGCCGCCGCCCCGATGTCGTCGACCGCGACGAGGGAGAGCCGGGTGCCGGGCTTCAGCACGGTCACGATTCCCCCCTCGACACCACGGGGCAGCAGGTATGCCAGGGACGGAAGGAAATTGTCCATGAAGAAGCCCGGCTTGATGAGCGTCCAGTGCCTGAAGCCCGCCGCACGCACCCGGTCCTGGATGCCGGCCTTGGCGGCGTAGTAGGGCTCCAGCGACGCCCAGCGGCCTTCGGCCCAGCCGGGGGCCTCGGTGTGCTGACCCGCGCCGGAGACGGACGTGTGCACGAACTGCGGCACGCCCGCGGCCCGCGCGCCTTCGATCAGGTTGACGGCCTGGGTCAGCTCGCCTTCGAAGTCGAGGGCGTCTCCCTTCACCTGGGGCATCTGCACCGAGAAGACGGCCCGGGCCCCTCGCGCGGCCCTGATCAGCGATTCGCGGTCGTCGAGGTCGCCGGTGACCAGTTCGGCGCCGAGCGCTTCGACCGCCCTCGCGCGGTCGGTCGCGGGGTCGCGGACCAGCGCCCGTACGGGAACGCCGTTCGCGAGCAGGGCACGGGTCGTGGCGCCGCCCTGCCGTCCGGTGGCGCCGGTGACCAGGACGGGTGCGGGATCGGTGGGCATGAGGCCCCTCCTGTGGTGGGCGTCGATAAAACGGCGGACCCCGCCGTTTACGTTTCGATAAGATACGGCGGGCCCCGCCGTTTAGCAACCGATGAGGTGACCCCATGCCCGTCCAGCGTGCGGATGCCCGGCGCAACTACGCGCGCCTGCTCGCCGTGGCCAAGGAGGCGATCGCCGTGGACGGCCCCGACGCGTCCATGGAGCAGATCGCCCGCACCGCGGGAGTCGGATCCGCCACCCTGCGCCGGCACTTTCCCAGCCGTCACGCGCTGCTGGAGGCGGTCTTCCGCGAACGGGTCGAGACCCTGTGCGCCCACGCCCGCGGCCTGACCGGCAGGGCCGACACCCGGGCCGCGCTGCTGGAATGGCTGAGCGCCGTCCTCGCGGACGCCGCGACCATCCGGGGCCTGGCCACCGCGCTGACCCGGGACCGGGCGGACGACCCCGACGCGGCGCACGAGCACTGCTGCTCGGCGCAGCTCACCGAGGCGGGCGACCCGCTGGTGCGCCGCGCCGCCGACGACGGCGCGCTGGCACCGGGCGTGACCATCGGCGACCTGCTCGCCCTGATCACCGGCATCGCCCTGGCCACGGAACACCATCCGGACCCCGCCGCCGACGCACAGCGGCTGCTCGCCCTGTCCATAGCGGGAGTCAGCCCTGACCAGGGTGACGGGACCAGGCACGCCGGTGCCCGCTAGGCTCGGCCCGCGTGACCCCCGATGCCGCCGCCGTCGCGCGCTGGCTGCGTACGCGGCCCGCCCGCGCGGCCGGCACCCGCGTCCTGGCCGTCGAGGGACGCTCGGGTGCGGGCAAGTCGACGCTGGCCACCGCCGTCGCCACGGTGCTCGCCGCGCCCGTCGTCCGGATGGACGACCTGTACGACGGCTGGGACGGCCTGCACGCCGGGGTCGACGCCCTGCTCGAATGGGTGCTGCGCCCCCTGGGCCGCGGGAGCCGGGCCCGCTGGCGGCGCTACGACTGGACGCGGGGCCACTACGCCGAATGGCACGAGACCCCCCGGGCGGACACCGTCGTGATCGAGGGCGTCGGCTGCGGGGCCCGCGAGGCGGAGCCGTACCTCAGCGGCCTGGTGTGGCTGGAGGCGGACGAGGAGGTCCGCAGGGCGCGGGCGCTGGCCCGCGACGGCGAGATGTACGCGCCCCACTGGCGGCGCTGGGCCGAGCATGAGCGGTGCTACTACGCCCGTCACGACGTGCGCTCCCGGGCCGACCTCGTCATCGTCACCGGCTGAACCGCATCCGGGGATTAGTGGCGATTTGTCCCGATTCCTGCCGGGTATTTCTTTCTTGATGAGTTCTGCCGGACGGAGGTGACAGACATGAGCGTTCCCATGCGACGGGAGGCCAGAGGTCTCGTTCCCGACCTGTTCGACCTGCTCGAGGCGCCGATGACGGCGCTCCGGCCGATGGCCGGGCAGCAGATGCGGCTTGAGGACTACGTCAAGGACGGCCGGTACGTGCTGCGCGCCGAGTTGCCCGGGATCGACCCGGACAAGGACGTGGAGATCAGCGTGTCCAACGGGGTGCTGACCATCCACGCCGAACGGCGCCACGAGGAGCGGCAGGCCCACCGCACCGAGTTCCGGTACGGAGCCTTCACCCGGTCGGTCGTGCTGCCGCAGAACGTGGACGAGAGCGACGTGAAGGCCACCTACGACAAGGGGGTCCTCGAGGTGAGCGTGCGACTGGCCGAGGAACGGGAGGAGCGCAGGCGAATCCCGATCGAGAAGCCGGAGGCCGGACAGCCGCGGAGCTGAGGCGGCGGCTCACACCGGGTCCGGCACGCGGCCGGGCCCGGTTCTTTCTTTCATGAGTTCAGGACCCGGACGGGGACCGTACGACGGCGACCGGGCACTCGGCGTGGTTCAGCACTCCCCGGCTGACCGAGCCGAGCATCGCCGCGCCCAGCGCGCCCCGGCCGTGGGAGCCGACCACGAGCAGCGCGGACCCGCGCGACGCCTGGACGAGTCCGTCGACCGGGTGCCCGTAGACGATGTCCTCGCGCACCGGAACCTCGGGATACCGGCTCCGCGGACCCGCCAGCTTCTCCCCGATCACCCGCCGGTGGGCCTCGCGCAGTTCCTCGACGTCGTAGGTGATCTCGGGCGCGAGCGGGTGCGCGGGCAACTGCCATGCGTGCACGGCCCGCACCGTGGCGCCGTGCGCCCTGGCCTGCTCGAAGGCGTACGCCAGGGCGGGCTCGCATTCCGGCGAGTCGTCCACGCCCACCGTGATCTCACCCCCGCCGCCGCTCCACCCCGGCCGTACGACGACGACCGGGCAGGGGGCGTGCCCGGCGACGTGGGTGCTGACCGACCCGACGACGATGCCGGCGAAGCCGCCGAGCCCCCTGCTGCCGAGCACGATCTCGACGGCCTCCGCGGCCTTGTCGCGCAGGACACGGGCGGGGATGCCCTCGACGATCTCCGTACTGATCTTCACGTCCGGCTGCCGCTCGCGGGCCACCGCCTCCGCGGCCGACAGCGCCCGCTCGGCGTGGGAGGTGAGCGGATCGCCGCCCGAGGAGGGCAACTTGGGGATGCCGTACGCCCAGTGGTCCACGACGGAGACGAAACGCAGCGGACAACCGCGGCGGGCGGCGTCGTCGGCGGCCCACCGCACGGCGGCCGTCGCGGCGGGCGAGCCGTCGGTGCCGACGATGATCGAGCCGGACATGGACGCTCCTTCCTGACCTGTGCTTCTCACCCGGCCTTCCTTACCTGGCCTTCCCATGTGATCACCGGACTCGGCCGCGCTCCAGGGTCACAGGTCCTCGTTTCCGCAGGTCCTCCGCAGGTCCTTCACAGGTCCTCAGTCCAGGGGCCGCTTCCCCGGCCGTCCGGGCCGGAGGGATGCTGGAGTCCTGGAGGTGGTCCGACATGGAATCGAAGCGCTGGACCGTCGAGATCTTCGTGAACGAGGACGACAACGACGACGTCACCACCGCGGCCGCCGTGCTGTACACGCCCGCGGGACGACGCCACGAGAGCATCGGCCGAGCCCGCCGCAACCCCGCCGACCGGCCCGTGCCGGAGATCGGCGACGAGCTCGCCGCCGGACGGGCCCTCGCCGACCTGGGGGCGAAACTCATCGGGGACGGCGCGGAGGACGTGGCCCAGCTCGCCGGCCCCGCCTACGAGTCGTACTGACGGGGACGACCGGGGACCCGGGGGCTGCGCGGCCGGCCCCCGGAGCCCGGCCGCGCTCATTCCGCCGGCTCGTCGCCGAGGAGTCCCGCGGCCCGCATCTCCTCCCGCAGCCAGGCCAGCGCCGCCTGCTCGCACCCGGCCACCGGGCCCGTCCCCGGCGCCGGAGTGCCGTTGGCCGCACGCGGACCGCCGGGAGCGGGCGTTCCGCCTCGCTTGGTCCCCGTCCCCGTCCCCGCGCCACCGGCCGCGCCGCCCTTCTCCGCCCGTGCGACGCCGCCCGCCGTCCTCGCCCGGCCGCGCGGCACCGGCCCGTTGGTCGACGCGCCCGCGCCGTACGCCGCCTGCGGCGCCCTGCCCGGCGGCGCCCCCGGGCCTGGCAGCACGGGATCGCCGACCGGCTCCCGGGCTTCGGGCGCGATCAGTCCCGCGCCGGCCATCTCGGCCGTGAGCTGCCCGAACAGCGCGTCCGCCTCGACCGGCTCCGGACTTATCTGCGCGAGGGCGGGCGCCAGCGCGCGCAGCGCGTCCGGCATGCCCGCGCCGGTGCGGTGGAGGTCGCCGAGGTTCAGCGGGACGCAACTCGACCTGATGACGTGAAAGAGGTGGTCGACCCGCCGCGCGTCCCGCCCGCTGTAGGGGCCGCGGAAGTCGCCGTGGTGCGCGAGCACCAGCGCCGCCAGGCCGGTCACGTGCGGCGCGGCCATGGACGTGCCGTCCAGCGCGGCGTACCCGTCAGGGGGCACGGCCGACAGGACGGCCACGCCCGGGGCGCAGACGTCGACCTCCGGGCCGTGGCAGGTGAAGCGCGGCGAGAAGTAGCAGTCGCCGGTCATCGGCCCCCTGATCTCGGCCTCGTGGGCCGTGCCGGCCGGGAACGCGTCGGCCTTCCCCACGGCCGCGACGGTCAGCACACCCGGCAGCGTGCCGGGGAAGCCGACCGGTCCCCCGTCATTGCCCGCGGCCACCACGCACGCCACCCCCGCCTCGCGCGCCTGCTCGATCTTCGCGGCGACGAGCGGGGAGTGGCGCCTGCTCGCCAGGCTCAGGTTGACCACGTCGATCCGCTGCTCGACGCAGTAGTCGAGCGCCTCGATCAGGTCGCTGAACCGCCCGCCCGGGAAGATCTTGCACGCGTGCACCTCGGCCTCGACGGCGAAGCCGACGACGCCGTGGCCGTCGTCCGCGCCCGAGATGACGGCCGCGCAGTGGGAGCCGTGGTAGGCGGCGTCGACGGACCAGCCGTCCGGCTCGCCGCCCACGATGTCCACCCCGGCGCGTACGCGGTCACGCAGGTCGGGATGCCGGGCGTCGGCCCCCGAGTCGACGACGGCGATCCTGACCCCCGCGCCGCGCAGCGTGGGCGGCAGGCGGTCGAGGTTCATCGCCTGCTGGCCCCACCCGAAGATCTGCTTGGCCGGGAAGCCGTCGAAGGTCTCCGACAGGCGTACGGGCTCGATCAGGTTGTCCCTGGTCGTGGACAGGGCCGGGCGGTCGATGTGCACGCTCCAGTAGCCGGAGCGCGGCCGGACCGTCACCCCGCTGATCGACTCCGGCGTCTCCCCCACCATCGTGACCACCGCGCGGCCGTCGGCCCCCGTGGACGTCTGGGCGGGCCAGCCGTGCCCGGTCACCAGGACGCTCGCTCCGGGCAGCGGCGTGCCGTCCGCGTCCCTGACCAGGAAGGCGAAGACGCTCTCCACGCCCTGAGGGACCACCGCGGGGGCGGGCCGCCGCCTGCGCGGCGGCCGGGGCACGCCGCTGTAGGTGAGCAGCCGGTCACGTTCGAAGTAGAGCTGCGGATACTGCCGCCGCAGCGCCTCGACGTGCTCGGCGGTCATCTCCGCCACGATCACGGCAGGGAACCCGGGCGCCTGAGCCCCCGGGTTCCCCGCCGTCTCCCGCAGGCGCCGCACCACCCGCACCTCGGGGTCGTCCTCCAGCAGCCTGCGCACCGTGTCACCGTCGAGAGCCGGCGCTGCCGCTCCCGGCGCCGCCGGATGCGGCTGGGGCAACGCGGCCACCATGTAGCGCCGTGGCCGGGGCTCCACCGGCTGCGGCGCCTGGCGGGCCGCCTGCCGCCCCCGCGGTGACGCCGGGCGCGGCTCCTCGCTTCCGTCCTTGGGCTTGTCGTTACTGGTCACCACGTCTCGACTCTCCCCAGCTCAGGCTGGTGTGGCCGGCCGCGCCCCGTACGGCGCGGCGGGCAGCTCAGGCTCTGTCATCCGTT
This sequence comes from Microbispora sp. H11081, assembly GCF_012999535.1. GTDB lineage: Bacteria > Actinomycetota > Actinomycetes > Streptosporangiales > Streptosporangiaceae > Microbispora. The sequence goes on along the minus strand of NZ_JABBWV010000006.1, from coordinate 36,891 downwards.
CGCCGCTCTCGGGACGGCGGGGGCCCGGACCGGCCGCCGACCGGTCCGGGCCACCGAAGTGATCACGTCACAGCAGTGAAACCGTGGGCCGTCCTGAGGTGACGACGCCCAGCGCGAACTGGATCTGCGCCAGGCACGCGTCGTACCGCCCGGACCGGTACAGCTGAACCGCCTGCACCAGCAGCGGGATGATCCCCGCGACCTGGGGCGCCTGCGGGAGTGACGCCTGCAGCCAGCCGTGCAGCCGCTGGAGCGTCACGGCACAGTGCGCCTGAAGCGGCGCGACCGGCGCCGGATGCCCCGTCGCGACTCCCATGGCCGGGGACGTCACCGGATTCATCCCGGGACCCATCGATTCCACGGTGTTCCTCCGATCAGAGCGCGGCACCGACCGGCACCTGGACCTGCTGGGCGGCCTGGTGCGGCTGGCCGTAAGCCTGGCCATAGGCCTGGCCGTAGCCCTGGCCGTAGACCTGCGACAGCGGCTGCGCGGTCAGCGGAACCTGCTGGCCGTACGCCGCCTGGGCGTGCTGCCCGTACGCCGCCTGCATGTGCTGGGGCATGACGGGCTGGATGCCAAGCTGCAGGGCCTGCTGGCCGGGGTGCTGCGCGTACGCCTGGGCGGCGTACGGCTGGCCGTAAACCTGCGGGATCTGCTGGGCCTGGGCCTGGATGGCCTGCAGAGCCTGCAGAACCTGCGGCGGGAGCACCTGCTGCTGAACCTGCTGCTGGATCTGCTCACGGACCTGGTGCTGGTAGAGCACGGTCTCCAGCATCTGGCGGGCCGCGGGAGCGCCGTACCGCGCGCTGTACCGCGCGACCTTGCTCCAGAAGGTCACCGGGCTCACCAGATGCTCCTGCGGGAGGACCTGCTCTTCCTGCTGGAGCATGGCCAGAGGCGTCAGCTGCTGCTGCGCCGCCGGGATCTGCTGACTGAGCTGGAGGGGCGAGATCTGCTGCTGCGCACCGTACCCCAGCGTGGACGCCATGGACGCGGGGTTCATAGTGGTGAACGTCATTGTCACTCCTTCGGAGCCAGTAGGTCCGGCCCATCGCCGATGTGATTACATCCCGTGACGGATCTGTCGCACAACGTTATAGGCGTAATGAGTGGATAAGGCCGATTTGGGACTTGTCGCCGACGCCTTCTCACCGACATCTCCGATTGCCTTGACAAAAATGTTTGTCGGAAGCGATGCTGGGGGCATGAAGGACGTGACGGTGATCGAGGACCCGGCCGCGGCGGAGGCATCCCTCGATCCGATCCGGATGCGGTTGCTCGCCGAGCTGGCGGAGCCCAACTCGGCGACGATGCTGGCGGCCAAGGTCGGGCTGCCGCGGCAGAAGGTGAACTACCACCTCAAGACCCTGGAACGGCACGGCCTCGTGGAGCTGGTCGAGGAGCGCCGCAAGGGCAACGTCAACGAGCGGGTCATGCGGGCGACGGCCGCGTCGTTCGTGATCTCTCCCGCCGCGCTGGCGTCGGTCGCGCCCGATCCGTCGCGCTCACCCGACCGGCTGTCGGCGCGCTGGCTGCTGGCCCTGGCCGCCCAGCTCGTGCGCGACGTGGGCACGCTCATCACCGGCGCGTCCCAGGCCCGCAGAAAGCTCGCGACGTTCGCCGTCGACGCGCAGGTGCGCTTCGCCTCGGCCGCCGACCGGGCCGCGTTCGCCGAGGAGCTGTCGGCCGCCGTGGCCGCGCTCGTCAGCAAATATCACGACGAATCGGCCGAGGGCGGGCGGGAGCACCGCCTGGTCCTCGCCGTCCATCCCGCCGTACCCCGGGCGGTTTCCCCCCAACCTGACGAGGAGTCCTGATGGCCCACGAATTCGAGCTCGGCAAGGAGATCGAGCTGGACGCGACGCCCGAGCAGGTGTGGGAGGCCATCGCGACCGGCCCAGGCGTGGACTCCTGGTTCATGGGCCGTACGGAGATCGAGCCGGGCGAGGGCGGCCGTGGCAGCTTCACCATGCTCGGCGGCACCGAGACCACCACCGTGACCGCGTGGGAGCCCGGCAAGCGGTTCGCGTTCCGCAGCGACGACGGCCCCGACGGCACCTTCATGGCGATGGAATACCTCATCGAGGGCCGCGACGGCGGCAGCACGGTCCTGCGCCTGGTCCAGCACGGCTTCCTCGGCGACGACTGGGAGACCGAGTACGAGGCGATGGCCACGGGCTGGGACCTCTACCTGCACAAGCTCTCCCGGTACCTCACGCACTTCCGCGGGCGGCCCGTCACGGTCGTGTCCGCCGTCCGCCCCCACGCGCCGGAACGCCCCGACGCGTGGGCGGCGGTCAAGGCCGAGCTCGGCCTCACCGGCACCGTCCGCGAGGGCGACCCGGTGCGGCTCGCCGTCGACGGCCTGCGGCCCCAGGACGGCGTCGTCGACTACGCGGCCCTGCCGGACTTCCTCGGCGTGCGGACCGCCGACGGGCTGTACGGGTTCATCCACTCGGGGCCGAAGCGCGGCAACGTGATGGTCCTCGGGCACCACGTCTTCGCCGAGGACATCGGCCAGGAGCAGGCGGAAGGCGCCTGGCGGTCCTGGCTCGCCCGGGTCTTCCCCTGAACCCTCCCAGCCGGGCCGAGGTCTCCCCCGGCCCGGCATGGTCAGGTCAGGTCAGGTCAGGTCAGGTCAGGTCAGGACCATGCTCAGCCCTGGCGGGGGACGACGTGGCCGAAGCGGAACAGGTTCGCCGGGTCGTAGACCTCACGCAGCTTCGCCAGCCGCCGCAGCGTCTCCTCCGGCCAGGCCAGGGAGATCTGCTCGGGAGCCAGGGCGCCACCCTGGAAGTTGATCAGTGCGCCGCCGGTCGACCAGGGCGCGAGGGCCTCGATCACGGCCCGTACGGCCGCGGGGACGGCCGTTTCCATCAGCTCGGGCACCGGCGCGCCGATCGCCAGCAGCGTGAAGGCGCCGTCGCGCCCGCCCACGGCGTTCGGCTCCTTGGGCTGACGGGCGAGCGCGCCGCCGAGCTGACGCACCTCGACCGCGGCCAGCGGGACCTGCGCGGCCGGGCCGGCGACCGCGAGCAGCGCGTCCACGGTCTCCGCCGTCAGCTCGCGCAGCAGCGCGCCCCGCTCCACGACCGGCATGGGCCCGGTCGGGTCCTGGTGGATGGAGTCGAGCGCGGCGTACGGCAGGGGCCCGACGGCGTCGAGCACCGGCTCGGCCACGGCCCGCATGGGAGCCAGCAGCGCCTCGGCCTCCTGCCCCTCCCCCACATGGGCCACCCGCAGGTGGACCACGAACTTCCCGCTGAGCTGCGGCGGCAGCTCGGGCAGCGGGGGCAGGCGCAGCAGCGCGACCGAGGTGGTGGTGGCCTCCGGCAGCGTGCCGGTCCAGTCCCGGTAGGCGTGCAGGACCCGCCCGGCGTCCTCGGCCGCGAAGAACAGGCCACCGCCGTACAGGCCGGTGAGCGGCAGCAGGTCGACGGTGATGGAGGTGACGACGCCGAACCCGGCCTTGCCGCCGCGCAGCGCCCAGAACAGGTCGGGCTCGTTGACGGCGTCCGCGGTGCGGGTCACGCCGTCTCCGGTGACGACGGTGAGCTCCCGCACGTAGTCGGCCGCGAACCCGAAGGTCCGCGCGATCGGCCCGATGCCGCCGCCGAGCGTGAAGCCGACCACGCCGACGGCGGTCGCCGAGCCGCACAGCGGAGCCAGGCCGTACGGCGCCGCTGCGGCGATGACGTCGCCCCACGTGCAGCCGGCCGCGATCGTGGCCGTGCGGGCGGAGGGGTCGATCGCCACCTCTCGCATGGCCCGGGTGCTGATGAGGAGCGCGCCGTCGGCGGCCTGCACGGCGCCGTGGCCGGTCGACTGCACGGCCACGGGAAGCCCGTGCGAGGCGGCGAGCCGTACGGCCGCGGCCACGTCGCCGGCGTCCCGCGCCGCGACGATCACGGCGGGCCGGTGGCGTACGGCGAGGTTGAATCCGGCGGCCTCCTCCTCGAATCCCTCCTGTCCCGGAACCAGGACCCGGCCGGTGACCTGTCCCCGCAGTTCGTCTTCGATGGTGCTGTGCATGTGTGTCCTTCGGATGTCTTCTGCTGTGGCGGTGACAGTTGTCGCAGCCGGGTCTTGGTGATTACTTGCGCCTGCCGGGCCGGGGGTGCGGCGGCGCGATCCCAGGAGATCCTAGAGACACGCTAGGAATGTCCAAGAGGGCCCCCTCACGCTGGGGCGATGTCGTCGTCGAAGAAGCGCCCGCCAGGATCCGCCGCGGCGCCGGAAACGTGGCAAGGAACGTCGTCGCCGGGAACGTCGCCGGGAACGCTGCTGCTGCGCGAGGTCCCGGCGCACACCGGCGCGCCGGGAGCGGGCATCGTCGGCCCGGCGCTGGAGCACGTCCTGCGCGAGGTCCCGGCCGCCCGGTGCCGCCTCTACGTGCTGACCGACCTCGCCCGGCCGGCCGCCGCCGCCCCGCTCGCCGCCGCGCTGCTGGAGACCGGGGCGCCCCGGCGGGTCGCGCAGTGGGCCCTGCTGCACGTGCTCGCCGTGGCCGAGCCGCACCTCGGCCGGGGGCTGGACCGGCGCCTGCTCGACGACCTGCTCATGGAGTTGCGCGCGGACGGCGTGCGGGCCGTGTGGTTCCTCCCCGGCCCCCGGGACGACGGCCTGCGCGCCCTGCTGGCCAGCGCCGGTTTCAGCGCCGCGACGAACCCCGGTTTCTCTCCCGAGAACGAGCGGACATACGGGTATGATGAGCCGGAAATCAGACCCTGGGCCGCCTGGCTCTTCCGGGAGTTGTGATGCGCTTGAGCATCGACGACGCGCGATCACCGGCGCCGCGCCCGGGCCTGGACGGCCGCCGGGGCCCCGCTCTGGACTTCCGCCTCCTCGGCACGCTGGAGGTCGCCGACGGCACGGGGACGATCCTCGATCTCGGGCCCCGCAAGCAGCGGGCCGTGCTGGCGCTGCTGTTGCTGAACGCGCCCCATGTCGTGCCGCTCGACCAGCTCATCGACCGGCTGTGGCGGGACGAGCCGCCCTCCAGCGCCACGGGAACGCTTCAGGCGTACATCTCGCATCTGCGCAGGACGCTCGAACCCCGGCGCAGCCCGCGCTCCCCGGCCCGGGTCCTGCGTACGCGGGAGCCCGGCTACCTGCTGGACATCGAGCCGGACCAGGTCGACGCCGAGCGGTTCGGCCGGGCGGCCGAGGCCGCGCGCGCCGCGCTGGCCGGGGGCCGCCCCGAGGAGGCCGAGCGGATCCTCGGCCCGGCGCTGGCGCTGTGGCGGGGCGAGCCGCTGGCCGACCTGGCCGACGAGCCGTTCGCCCGGTCCACGGTCGCCCGACTGAGCGAGACCCGTCTGCACGCGCTGACCGTACGCGCCGAGGCGTGGCTCGCGCTGGGACGGGCGGCCGACGCGACGGTCGAGGTCGAGCGCCTGCTCGAACTCGACCCCTACCGCGAGGGCCTGTGGGCGCTGCTCATGCGGGCTCTCTACCGGACACGCAGGCAGGCCGAGGCGCTGGCCGCCTATCAACGTTGCCGCACGCTGCTCGGCGACGAGCTGGGCCTCGACCCGAGCCCAGAACTGCGGCGGCTTGAGCAGGCCATCCTCCGGCAAGACGAGTCCCTGGCGGAGATGTGGGCGCCCGTGGACCCCGTGGCCGCCGTGGACCCCGTGGCCGCCGTGGCCGCCGTGCCGCCGGAGCCGGCCACGGGCGCGCAGGAAGGCGGCGGGGCCGCTCCTGGCTTGGTCGGGCGCGAGCCGCACCTGCGCCGGATCGCCGACCGGCTCGACGACCTGCGCCGGGGCGCGGGCGGGGTGTTCCTGGTGAGCGGCGAGTCCGGCATCGGCAAGACCCGCCTCGCGGAGGCCGCCGCCGGAATGGCGGCCGAGCGCGGGGTCGGGGTGGCCTGGAGCAGGTGCGTCGAAGGCAGCGGCGCCCCCGCGTTCTGGCCCTGGATCCAGACGCTCAACACCCTGGGTGCCCCGGGGACGGGCGAGGCCGGAGACGCGGACGGCGACCTCGCCCGGCTCGCCCACCGCCTCTCCGACGGAGACCGCACGGACACGGCCGACCCCGACACCGCCCGGTTCCTGCTCCACGACAGCGTGGCGCGGGCCCTGGCGCGGCGGGCCTCCGCCTCCCCCGTGCTGGTCGTGGTGGAGGACCTGCACTGGGCCGACGCCGCCTCGCTGAAGCTGCTCACCTTCCTCGGCACCGACCTGCACCGCGTTCCGCTCCTGGTGCTGGCCACCGTGCGGCCCGAGCCCGCGGTGGACAGGCAGGCCCTGACCGAGGCGCTCGGCGAGCTGACCCGCCAGCGCGGCACAGAACGGATGACCGTCGCCCCGCTCACTCCCGAGCAGATCGCCGACTACCTGCGCGAGACGGGACGGGACGGCCCCGGGCCCGAGCTCGCCTCCGCGTTGCACCACAGGACAGGCGGCAACCCGTTCTTCCTGGGCGAGCTGCTGCGCCTGCTGACCAGCAACCATCCCGACGGCGGGGTGGGTGTGGCGGACGTGCTCGCGCTGGCGGTGCCCGACGGCGTGCGCGACGTGATCGGTCAGCGGGTGTCGCGGCTGCCCGAGGACTCCCAGACCCTGCTGCGGGCGGCCGCGGTGATCGGCAGGGACGTGGACGCCGACGTGCTGGAGACCGCGACCGGAGTCGGCGGCGCCCGGGTGATGATGCTGCTCGAACCGGCCGTCGCGACCGGGCTGCTGGTCGAGGTGGACGGCGGCTGGGACTACCGCTTCTCCCACGCGCTGGTGCAGGAGGCGCTGTACTCCGGGCTCAGCCGCAGGCAGCGGGCCCAGCTCCACGGCCGGGTGGGCGAGGCCGTCGAGACCCTGCGGTGGGGTGAGGCCGGGTCGCGCCTGCCCACCCTGGCCCACCACTTCGGGCTGGCCGCCCGGGTCGGCTACGCGGACAAGGCCGTCTCGTACGCCGTGGAGGCGGCGGGGCAGGCGACGGCCAGGCTCGCCTACGACGAGGCCGTCCTGCACTGGGAGCAGGCGCTCGACGCCTGCGGACCCGGTCCCGCGGCCACCCGGTGTGCCCTGCTGATCGGCCTGGGCAAGGCCAGGCGGGTGACCGGCGACGTGGAGGGAGCGCGGAACGCGCTGGACCAGGCGGTGACGCTCGCGACCGGCATCGGAGACGACGCCGCGGTCATCGAGGCGGCCACCGTCTTCGGCGGAGTCACCCTGTGGAACTGGCGCTCGTACGGCGTGGTCGACCACCGCATGGTGACCGTGCTGGAGGACCAGCTCTCCCGGCTCGGCCCGGACGCCGTGAGCACCCGCGCGGAGCTGCTCGGCACGCTCGGCGTCGAGCTGTACTACGGCGACCGGCGCGAGGAGGGCCGCCGCCACGCCTTGGAGGCCGTGGAACTGGCCCGCCGCACCGGCGACCCCCTGCTGCTGGCGCGCACGCTGAACAACTTCGTCATCGCGGCCTGGACGCCCGAACACGAGGAGGAGCGCTACCGTGCGGCCGAGGAGATGCTGGGCCTGCCCGGTCTGCCCAGGGCCACCGAGATCATCGCCCGCCTCCACCGCATGCCGAAGTTCATGAAGGCGGGACTGCTCGCCGACTACGACGCCGAGCTGGCCCGGTGCCTGCGGCTCACCGCCGAGGTGCGGATGCCGGAGATCGAGACCCAGGTCGCGTACGCCGCGACCGGGCGGGCGGTGCTGGCGGGCGACTGGGCGGAGGCGAAGCGCCTCGCGGACCTCGGCACCGGGAGCTACCGCCGCACCAGCCTCTGGGGGCTGGACGTCCTGAAGCTGGTCCACTCGTTCTTCGTCGAATGGGGCCAGGGCCGGGGAGGCGAGTTCCTCGCCGAGCTCGTCGAGACCGCGGCCGACGAGTCCAACATGGTCGCGCGGCCCACGGCCGTGCTCGCGGCGATCGAGGCGGAGGACCTCGACCTGGCCCACCGGCTGATCGACCGCTGGGGAACCGTGGCACCGCAGGACTGGACGTGGCAGTTCGTCGTCTGGCAGTGGGGTCTGGTCGCCGCGCGGCTCGGCCGTCCCGACCCCCACGCCATGCTGGCGGAGCTGCGGCCCATCGCCCACGAGCTGGTGATCATGGGCACCGGCTGCGTCGCCTGGGGCGCGCTTCACGACGTGGTCGCCCGGCTCCTGCACCGGGTCGGCGACCTTCCGGCCGCCCTGGCGCACGCGGAGGCTGGATGGGACGCTCACCGGCGGCTCGGCCTGCCCCATCTCGTGAACCGCAGCGAGACACTGCTGCGTGAGATCCGCGTGGCCGCGGGGGACGCCGGCCACACTGCCCGCACCGCCGACACTGCCCGCACCGCCGACACTGCCCACACCGCCGACACTGCCCACACCGCCGGCACCGGCGGCGCTCCGGTCTGACACGGGAGCGCCGCAAGGGAGTTCCGGAGGGCCGACAGGTGCGGGGCGTTGGCAACTGCGCCACCCCTGCTCTTGTCGAGATGCTGCGACGGGTTTTATCCGCCATCGTGGGTGCCATGAGCCAGGGACAGGCCGCCCCCAGGCACGGGCACGAGCACGGGCACGGGCACGGGCATGAGCACGGTGTGACGATGCTTCGTGCGCGGGTGACGCACCTGCTGCGCCCGCACTCCCACGAGGCCGCCGACAAGATCGACCCGGCGATGGAGACGTCCCGCCGGGGCATGCGCGCGCTGTGGGTGTCACTGGCCGCCCTCGGCGCGACCACGATGGTCCAGGCGGTGGTGGTGGCCCTGTCAGGGTCGGTCGCGCTGCTGGGCGACACCCTGCACAACGCGGCCGACGCCCTCACCGCCGTGCCGCTCGGGATCGCGTTCCTGCTCGGCCGCCGCCCGCCCACCCGCCGCTACCCCTACGGATACGGACGGGCCGAGGACCTGGCCGGTGTGGTCATCGTCGCCGCGATCGCCGCCTCCTCGATCGCCGCGGCGTACGCCGCGATCGGGCGGCTCCTGCAGCCGCAGCACGTCTCCTACCTGGGGGCCGTCGCGGCGGCGGCGCTGGTGGGGTTCGCGGGCAACGAACTGGTCGCGCGCTACCGCATCCGCGTCGGACGGGAGATCGGCTCCGCGGCCCTGGTCGCCGACGGGCTGCACGCCCGCGCCGACGGTCTCACGTCGTTGGCCGTGCTGGCCGGCGCGGGAGGGGCCGCGCTCGGCTGGACCTGGGCCGACCCCGTCGTCGGCCTGCTCATCGCGGCCGCGATCCTGATGGTCCTGCGGCAGGCGGCGCGGGAGGTGTACCGGCGGCTGATGGACGCCGTCGACCCCGCGCTCGTGGACCGCGCGGAGGCGGTCCTGCGGGATACACCCGGCGTGCTCGGCCTGGGCCAGGTGCGGCTGCGCTGGATCGGCCATCGGCTCAGGGCGGAGTGCGAGGTCGTCGTCGACCCCGCGGCGACCGTGGTGGAGGCCCACCATGTCGCGGCCGAGGCCGAGCACAACCTGATCCACGCGATCCCCCGCCTGACGGCCGCCATCGTGCACGCCGACCCGCTGGCCCGCGACGGTGTCGACCACCACGCCGTCCTCGACGGCCACCGGCACGGCCACCACCACCGCTGAGATCGAGATCCTGCGCGCGGGTCCTCGCCTCCGGCACACGGGTCCTCGCCTCCGGCGCGCGGAACCGGACCTCGGGAAACGCTCCGACGGCCCGTCCAGCGAGGGCTCCGGCCCACGCGTCACCCACTGAGGGTCGGGCGCGTCCTGCCTGACCGCATCTAAATTCACAGTCGCCTCCGGTGAGGCTGCTTGTAGGTGAAGGCCCAGCGGTCTTTGCCGGTCTTGTGGCGGGTGTAGCGCTCGGGGTGCTGGTAGCGGTCGCGGTTGTGGAACTGGCAGGCCGGGCCGAGGAGTTTCAGGTCGGTGAGGCCGCCGGTGCTCCAGTTGTCGGCGTGGTCGATCTGGCACATGGTTGCGGGTAGTGGGCAGCCGTCGATCCAGCAGGTGGCGTAGCGGGCGAAGATCGCGCGTTGCTGGGCGGGGGTGGCGAGGCGGACTTTGCGGCCCATGTCGAGGACCTGGCCGTCGGCGTCCATGACGATCCGCATGAGGGTGGAGGTGCGGGCCAGCCGGTGCACGCCGGTGACGGGCAGCACCTGCCCGGTGGCCAGCAACAACCCCGGCACCAACCCCAACCCCGCACCCAACGCCATCCCGCTGTGCCCATGCGGGACCTCCCCCGCAGGCCGAGACCCGGCGTGGGCGTTATGGGCATGGGTATCCCCCGGAGGATCAGGTGATCGCCACTCACCCCACCGCGACTCCCACCATCTCCCCTCTTGCCGACGCCGCGCCGCGCCCTCTTGCGGCTCCTCCTGGTTCGGCCAACCCGGCTGCGGCGAGCGCCGCCAGTCCTGCTGTGCCTCGCCCTGCTCCTGCTTACTGTGCTCCTGGCCGCACTGCGATGGTTCCTGCCGCGACGCGTTCTGCCGCCCGGTCCTTACCTGGGCGCGGCCGGTCACGTCATCGCCGGGCTCCTCGTGGCGGGGGCCGGCCGAGCCGCCAGTCGCAGTGCCACCCGCTCCGCCGACCGTGCTGGCACCTGTGGTGTCGGCGTCGGTCGTGCCGTACTCGGCGGGAGCGCTGGTGTCCTCGCTACCCTCGCTGGCCGGCGCGACCTCGGCCTCCCCGGCCTGCCACGCCTCGCGGCCAATCTCGGCCTCCCAAGAGTCCTCGGCGTCGTCGCCGCCGTCGCTGTCCTGGTTGTCCTGAGTGTCTTCGGGGGTTCCGGCCTGCTCGGGGGCTTCGGCGGTCTCCGTCGCCGGGTCGTCTGCCGGGTTGGCCGCAGGGTCGGTGGTGGAGTCGGCGTCGGTGCCCGTCGCGACGTCGGGCTCGGGCTCGGGGCCGGTACCCGACGCGGCTTCGGGGTCGGTGGGGAGGGACTCGGCGTTGACCAGCACGAGAAGCTCGGTGGTGATCTGCTGTTCCAGCAGGGCGATGAACGCGTCCGCCTGACGCTCTGCCAGCGACCGGTCATCGCCCTCCGCCCGTGGCCGGGCGTAGGCGTCCAGCAGCGCCCGCAACCGGGCCGCCGCCTCACGCGGCAGATAGAACTCCCCCTCCAGGCCGCCGCCCTTGCCCGGGCGCACGTGGAGGGACCGCCGCGCGTAGTCGGCCCGCTCGTCGCGGTCTTCGCCGTCGGGGTCCAGCACCGCCCGCAGATACCGCCCCGCCTTGGCCACCTCCGCCGCGCCCGCCCGCCCCGCCAACTCCACCAGGATCGGCTCGGCCAACCGAGCCTGCTCATCCGAGAGCCCGGCAACGGCGGCGCAGATCGCCTCCACCACCCCCGCCGCCAACCCTCCGGCGGCGAACATCTCCCGCACAGTGGGCAGCCGCGCCAACTCAATCCCCAGGGTGAGCAGGCGGCCCGCACCCCCGACCGTCATCCCCCCGGCCGTCCGCAACCAACTCCGGGTCGAGGCATGCCCATGCTGTCTGGCCAGCCCCGCCCGATGCACCCGCCCCACCCGCTCAGCCAGCGCACACGTGATCCGATCCCGGGCGAACAACAGATCCTCAGCCTCGGCCAGACAGATCTCCACCGCATCCGGGACCGGAGCCAACGCCAGCGCCTGCGCCGACTCCCGCAACGACCCCACCAGCACCCACGACGACCGAACCCGCCGATCGCCCCTACCACCGGCACCCGCCGCAGCAGAACCACCGGCATCGGCGTCACCACCACCGGAGTCCGCACCGGCAGGACCGGCAGGACCGGCATCATCCGGTGCCGCCGCTCCGGCAGCCTCACTGTCGGGAGACCCGCTGGTGGTGGCCTCGCCATCCGTAGCGGTGGCGTTGTCCACAGGCTTGTCGCGGGCGAGCGAACCGTCCGTCGACCACAAAGGAGAATCAGCGATCAGCCGATCCCACCAGCCGTCATCTCCGCTATTCGAACGACGGTGGTGCTCAGGATCGATGTCAGATAGATCCATCACACCCCTCACCTGATTCGAAAACCTGTAGCAATTTTTGCTCAACCACCGCTCCCTAAGCAACCGGCAGAGCGTGATTTCCTGGAGCCACAGGAGGATGGCGAAAAGCCTAGAAAACGCACGTCAGATAAAACCGTAGAAAACATGGCTGACTACGCCAGAAATCGCCGCAAAGTACATTTCCGTCCTCATCGAGCGATAGACGGAAATCGAGCACTCGCGCACACCGGGTCGAAAAGCCCGGCCGACAGAAGATTCCGCCGATCGGGCGGCAATCCGGTCATGTGGGTGGCTCCAGCGCGCCGCACCGTCGAGCGGCTATCGACCTTGCCAGCGCACGCCCAAGCCGGGGCGTCGTTCGCCGACGGATGCGCGGCACGGCCTCATCTGCCTCAGACTGCGCCCTCCGCCTCGCAGCCGGCACGGACGGCCTCAGGGCCGAGGCATGGCCATGGCGTTGGGGAAGGGCAGGCCTCCCCCGTCGACGATCCGGGCGGCGAGCGGGCGCAGGAGCCGCGCGAGCCGGGCCGCGCCGGTCGCGCCCAGCGCGTCCATCGGCGCCCGCGCCAGGCGTTCGGTGAGGGCCTCGACGGCGTCGCGCTCCCGGCGGCCCTTCTCGGTCATGGCGCCCTCGCGGTCGAGCACTCCGCGCTCGCGCAGGCGGTCGGCCGCGGCTCGCCACTCCTCCTCGGTCCACCCCCGGTAGGCCCGCTGCTCGGGCGGCACGAGCCCGAGCGCCGAGGCGACCACGTTCGCCTCGCAGCCGTCCAGTCCAGCGGTGACGAGGGCCGCGACGTGCCCGTCGCCGCGGAACTCGCGCAGTGCGGTGAGCGCGTGCCACAGCGCGGCGAGCGGCTCGCCGGGCGGCGGCAGGGCGGCGTGCGCCGCGAACAGCACCCGCCCGGCGGTGGGGCATGCCTCCATCGCGGTCCGCGCCAGGCCCGCCGCCTCCTGTACGTCCGCCTGGTCGGCGAGGCCGCCGAGCAGGCGGCGCAGGCACCGGCCGGCCACTTCCAGACGCGCCTCGATCGCCTTCTCCGGCGGGCAGAACCGCCAGGCGTCGGGGATCGCACGGGCGACCATCGCGGGAGCGAAGTTGTAGAACGCGGCGGTGACGACCTGCGGGGAGACCGCGCCCAGCGCGGCCGATCTGGAGGCGAAATACCCCATCCAGAAGCCCTTGAGCCCTGCTGCGGCGTAACGCTCCTTCGCCTCGGGGGCGAAGTAGACCGGGGCGTGGCAGCACTCGATCAACCGCCAGGTCTCGTCCATGCCCGCCAGGCTAGATCACCCCGTACGGCCGCCGCCGGGTGGGCCGGGTCAGAACCAGCCGCGGTGGCGGGCCATGGCGGCCAGGCCGTCGCGCAGCGCCCGCTCCACCGCTCCGGGGTGGTCGCCGTACCCGACCCGGAAGCGGTTGTAGACGTCGTGGCTGGAGGTGAGGAAACCGCCCCGCTTGTCGGCCTCCAGGATCACGTCCATCGAGTGCGGCCCCGCGATGAAGGTCAGCTCCAGCTCGTTGAAGTGGCGCCGCCACTCCGGGCCGGCGTGATACTCGATCTCCTGGTAGAACGGCATGGTCGAGCCCTGGAGCGTGCCACGCTCCAGGTCGGCCCGCTTGAAGTGGAAGCCCATGCGGACGAGCGCTCCCAGCAGGTGGTCCTGCACCGGCATCGGGTTGACGAACAGCGGGTCGAGGTCGCCCTTGTCGAGCGCGCCCGCGAGCACGAGCTCGGTGGCGACGCCGAGCCGCATGCCGGGCAGCGGGCGCCCGCCGACCGCGCTGACGGGGGTCTCCCACGGCACCGGGATCGCGAACGGCAGTGCGCGGACCTCCCCCGCCTGCAGCACGAACGGCCCCGACACGGGCGCCTTCAGGAAGCTGTAGGTCGCGTGATATTCCTGGTCGCCGCGCTCGACCTCCACGACGGCGGTGAACTCGACGGTGATCCCGTCCACCTTGTGGTCGGACGATCCGCCCCTGAAGCGGACCTCGCCGTGCAGGGTATCCCCCGGGCGCACGTGCGGGTCGCGCAGCACGGTGTCGACCTCGACACCGGCCCCGAACGCGGCCATCAGCTTACGGAACACCGATCACTCCCTCGGTGAAGGATCCGGTGGTGGCGGATCCGGGTGGCGGACCATTCACCGCTGCCAACGATCTGTCCCCTTCGTCCGGTTCCCGCCTACCTGGAGGAGTGGCACCGCCAAGCTGAGGGAGGTGGCGGACGCGCTCGCGGCCCATGATGACGACACCAGGCCGACGACACCAGCGACGCCAATGACGCAGGCGTGCCTGATGACCGGCTTCGATCTTTACCTGCTGTCATCCGGCGCTCGCACTGGAGGCGACGGTGGCGCTGACGCTGCGCAGCCTCGCCGGGCTCAACACGGCGGAGATCGCGCGGGCGTTCCTGGTCGGCGAGCAGGCGATGGCCAAGCGACTGACCCGGGCAAAGCGGAAGATCCGGCACGCGGGCATCCCCTACCGGGTGCCGCCCGCGCACCTCCTGCCCGAGTGCCTCCCCGCGGTGCTCGCGGTGCTGTATCTACTGTTCAACGAGGGCTACTCGGCGACGTCCGGCGACGACCTCGTACGGCACGACCTCGCGGCGGAGGCGATCCGCCTGGCCAGGGTGCTGGTGCGGCTGATGCCGGACGAGCCCGAGGCGGCGGGCCTGCTCGCGCTGATGCTGCTGCACCACGCCCGCCGGGCCACACGGCTGGACGGCGCCCTCGGGCGTGGCCAGCCCGGCGCCCTACCAGTGCAGGCCGCCATCGCCGCCTGCCACGCCACCGCCGCTTGGGCCGTACGGCCCAGGCGGCCGGCGCCTACCGGGAGGCCGCCCGCCTCGCGGCCACCGAGGCCGAGCGCCGCTACCTCGCCCGCCGGTCGACGTCGACTGGTCGCTCGGGACGGCGTCCCGTTGTCCGGCGCCGCGCAGGACCTGGTGCTGGTCCTGTGCGGCCGCCTGCTGCCCGAGGGACGGCTGCGCGGCGAGCCCGCCGCACGTTTCACCCGTTTCGTCCGCTGAACGCGTCACTTCGGCCACTGGTCGCAGAGTCGGGAAAGTCCGTGCCTTTCGGGCGTGATGGGCACTACCGTGCTTCGAGATCATGGACCTCTCCGGCCGGAGCGACGCGGCCCCCGGAGTGGTCACCTCCGCTCTGAGCACTCCTGGAGGCCCTCACATGCCGTCCCGCTCCGGATTCGATCCCGACCCGCTGATCAGGAAGCACCGCACCGCCGGCGCCACGCTGACCGTGACCGCGAACGGAGCGCCACTCGCCGGCCATGAGGTCGTCGTCGCGCAGCGCCGGCACAAGTTCCTGTTCGGCTGCATCGGGTTCGACTTCATCCCGCTGGCCAACGGCGAGACCTCGGCGGACGCCGGCGAGCGGCGGTCACTGGGCGAGGCGCCCGCGACCGGGTCCCAGGAGGTCGCCGACCTGTGGTTCGACGTGTTCAACTTCGCCACGCTGCCCTTCTACTGGGGGCAGTTCGAGCCGGCGAGGGGCCTGCCGGACACCGAGCGGGTGCTCACCACGGCGCGGTGGTTCGCCGACCGGGGCTGCGTGGTCAAGGGACATCCGCTCGCCTGGCACACCGAGACCGCCGACTGGCTGATGGACCTGTCGAACGCCGAGATCGCCAAGGCCCAGGTGGACCGCATCTCGCGTGAGATGACCGAGTTCGCGGGCGTCATCGACATGTGGGACGTCATCAACGAGGTCGTCATCATGCCGATCTTCGACAAGTACGACAACGGGATCACCCGGATCTGCCGGGAGATGGGCCGCATCCCGATGGTCCGGATGGTCTTCGACGCGGCCCGCGAGGCCAATCCGCACGCCACGCTGCTGCTCAACGACTTCGACATGTCCGCGGCGTACGAGTGCCTGATCGAGGGCGTGCTGGAGGCGGGCATCAAAATCGACGTGCTCGGCCTGCAGAGCCACATGCACCAGGGCTACTGGGGCGAGGAGAAGACGCTCGCCACGATCGACCGTTTCGCGAGGTACGGCCTGCCCATCCACTTCACCGAGACGACGATCGTCTCCGGCCACATCATGCCGGAGGAGATCGTCGACCTGAACGACTACCAGATCCCCGAATGGCCGAGCACGCCCGAGGGCGAGGCCCGCCAGGCCGACGAGATCGTGCGCCACTACAAGACCCTGCTGTCCCACCCGGCCGTCGAGGCCATGACGTACTGGGGCATGTCGGACGGCGGCTGGCTCGGGGCGCCGGGCGGCTTCGTCCGCGCCGACGGCACCCCCAAGCCGTCGTACGACGCGCTCCGCTCGCTCGTCAAGGACGAGTGGTGGCTGCCGCCCACGGCGATGGTCACCGACGACGACGGCCGGGTGCGCTTCGACGGCTTCCTCGGCGAGTACGAGGTCACCGCGGGCGGCCGTACCGCGGCGTTCGCTCTGGACGAGCCCGGAGACGCCGAGGTGGCCGTCTCCCTCTGACTGCCCCTCTCTCTGACTGCCCCCCTGACCGTGCGACCTCGGCTCCGAGGACGGCGCACTTGACGTGGATGACACCGCGCTCTAGGTTGCTGCCGGTCTGACAGTTTTCGCACAGCAATCGAAAGGTTTCTGGGCGGCCGATATTCCGTGCGGGACGGGGCTCCGCACGGCCTCGTCCGCCATCCACGATTCGGAGTCCGTGTGAAGGTCCTCTACATCGGCGGCACCGGCACGATCAGCTCGGCCTGCGTGGCCGAGTCCGCGCGCCGGGGTCTCGACGTCCACGTGCTCAACCGTGGCGCCACCGCCCGGCGCCGCCCGCTGCCCGACGGGGTGACGACGCTCACCGCCGACGTACGGGACCGCGACGCGCTGCGCCGGGCGCTGGCTGGGAGGACGTACGACTGCGTCGTCGACTTCCTCGGCTTCACCGCCGAGGACGCGGGGGCGATGGTCGACCTGCTGGACGGCCGCACCGGCCAGTACGTCTACATCAGCAGCGCGTCCATCTACCACAAGCCGGTGCGGCGGGCGCCGTTCACGGAGTCGACCACCCGGCGCAACCCCTACCTCGGGTACGCCAGGGACAAGATCGCGGCCGAGGACGTCCTGCGCCGCGCGTACGACGAGCGCGACTTCCCCGTCACGATCGTGCGCCCGTCGCACACCTACGACGACGCGCATCCGCCGCTGCCCGGCGACTGGACGGCCTGGGACCGGGTCGCGCGCGGCGACGAGATCGTGGTGCCCGGCGACGGCACCAACCTGTGGACCCTGACGCACGCGGACGATTTCGCCGTCGGCCTCGTCGGTCTGATCGGCGCCTGGCAGGCGGTCGGCGAGGACTTCCACATCACCTCCGGCGAGGCGCTGACCTGGAACGAGATCTACGAGGTCATCGGGCGCACCGCGGGGACGCCGGCCCGGCTCCTCCACCTGCCCGCGGAGTTCCTGCCGGTCATCGCGCCTGACTGGTTCTGGTCCGACCTGATCGTCGGCGACCTCCAGCACACCGCGTTGTTCGACACCACGAAGATCAGGCGCTTCGTCCCGTCGTTCCGGCCGGTCGTCACCTGGGCGGAAGGGGCCAGGCGGCTGCACGCGTGGCGGTCCGCCCATCCGGAGGAGACCCGGCCCGACGCGGGGACGGACGCCGTGCTGGCCCGCCTGGCCGAAGGCCACCGGCTCGCCGCGGCCGCCGTGGCACGGCTGGCGCCGGGCGACGCCGACGGCTCGTGACGGAAGGACGCCCCCGATGCCCCGCGACGGTCTGACGGTCCCGGACCCTGCGCTGCGCCGGCCGTTCGGGCGCACCGGCCTGGCGGTGACGCCGATCTGCGTCGGCACCAGCCCCCTGGCGAGCATGCCGGGACTGTACGGCTACGAGGTCGGCGAGGAACGCGCGCGGGCCACCGTGGAAGCCGTGTTCGACGGGCCGTTCAACTTCCTCGACACCTCGAACAACTACGGCGGCGGCAGCGCGGAGCGGCGTATCGGCGCCGTGGTCCGGCAGCGCGGCGGCGTCCCTGGCGGGTTCGTCCTTGCCACCAAGGTCGACGCCGACCCCGACACCGGCGACTTCTCCGGAGATCGGGTGCGCCGGTCGGCGGAGGAGAGCCTGGAGCGGCTCGGCGTCGATCGAGTGCCGCTGCTCTACCTGCACGACCCCGAGTTCCACATCACGTTCGAGGAGGCCATGGCCCCCGGCGGAGCCGTGGAGGCGCTGGTCGCGCTGCGGGACGCCGGCGTCGCCGGCCACATCGGCGTCGCGGGCGGCCCAATCGGCCTGTTGCGCGACTTCGTCGCCACCGATGTGTTCGACGCCGTGATCAGCCACAACCGCTGGACGCTGGTGAATCGCGAGGCCGATCCGCTGCTCGACGAGGCCCGCGATCGCGGCGTCGCCTTCGTCAACGGCGCGCCGTACGGCGGCGGGATGCTGGTCAAGGGACCCGACGCCCAGCCGCGCTACGCCTACCGGGACACCGCCGAGCCGGTCAGGGAGGCGGTCCGCGCCATGCGACGGGCCTGCGACGAGCACAGCGTGCCACTCGCCGCCGCCGCGCTGCAGTTCTCGCTGCGCGACCCCAGGGTGGCCTCCACCATCGTCGGCGTCTCGGAGCCCGAGCGGATCGAGGAGACGCTGCGCCTCGCCACCCTCCCGATCCCGCGGGCTCTGTGGGACGAGCTTGACCGGCACCTGCCCTCCCCCGCCGCCTGGCTGGACTGATCGCCCGTCTGCGTCACCCGAGCCGGCGCAGGATGTGGTCGCGGGCCGCGCGATCGCCGGGGCCGCCGCGCTCCGCGAGGCGTTCCGCGACGTATCGGCGGTGGTCCTCGTCCACGTTCCCGCCGTACTTGAACTTGCCGTTGACCTTCTGGACGGTCAGCCGGAGGCCGCGGATGCCCGGCAGGCGCCGGTGATGCTCGGCGGGGTCGGCGAGATCGTGGTCCAGCCGCGCGAGCTGGGCCCGCAGGATGCCGAGCTTCCCGTCGGGGTCGTCGACGATCTCCGCGTGACAGACCAGCTGGACGGCCGCGTAGTAGGTCGTGGGGACACCGAGCCGGGGCTCCTCGCCGGTGCCGGGCAGCGCCTTCCACGCCCCCTCGACGTACGCCCAGTCGCCTGCCACGGCCATGACCACGGTGGGGTTCTCCTCGATCGCCGGCCAGACGGGGTTCGGCCGGGCGAGGTGCAGCAGGATCGTGGACGCGTCGGTGAGGAGGAACTGCGTCGGCACGACCACCGGCACGTCGCGGTCACGCCCGGAGGCGATGAGGTGGCCGAACTCGTTCGCCCGGACGAAGGCCAGCGCCTCCTCGTCCGTGCCGGCGTCCCAGGGGTGGATGAGCACGCCCTCACTCAACCACACCCCGGCCTGCCGGTCCCGCGCGGGCCACCGGGATCACAGGCGCCGGAGAAGCAGGGTGACGAAGCCGAGGGCGCCCCGGTAGCCGTTGAGCCACAGGTCGCGATGCTCCCTCATCACGGCGAGGGCCTGCTCGCCGTCGGGGCCCGGGTTGTCCGCGGCCCAGCGCGCGAGCGTGCCGGTCCACGACCACTCGTACTCGTCCCACTCCGCCAGGTCGCTCACGTGGGCGTAGACGGTCAGCCACCCCTTGGACTCGGCGCGCTCCACCGTGCCCGCGAGATCCGGATATTCGCCGACGGCCTCGGCGATCTCGGGAGCGGGAGTGCGTTCCCAGTAGCCCTCCCCCACGAGTGCGAGGCCGCCAGGCCGTACGAACCGGGCGAGCATGTCCATCGTCTCCGCGAGCCCGCCGAAGGCGTGCGTCGACCCCACGCACAGCGCCAGGTCGTACGGCTCGGCGGGCGTGAAGGCGTCGGCGGGCATCGTGTGCAGCGTCAGCCGGTCGGCCAGTCCTCGACCGACGGCCGCCTCGTTCGCGGCCGCCACGGCGTGCGGCGAGATGTCCACGCCGTCGGCGCGGGCGGACGCGACGAGTTCGAGCGCCCGGAGCGACCACTCGCCCGCGCCGCATCCCAGGTCGAGGACGCGGGCTCCCTCCGGCAGCGCGGCGCGGCGCAGCAGCCGATCGAGATTGGCGGCCGAGACGGGCGCGGCGATGGGGTGATCACGATGGGCGATGGCGCTGAGCTGTTGTCGATCCACGTCGCCATCCTGGCAAGCCGGATGAAGCACCCGCATCCGCATTTGTCTCCCGGGCGGCGGTTCAGCCGGTCCAGGAGCTGTTGAGGAAGGACATCATCATCGGCACCATGAGCGGCCCGATCACCGCCGCGTAGAGGATGATCACCGATCGGTACCGGGCGCCCGCCCTGCCGATGAGCACCCACAGCGGCCACCAGAGCAGCACCGACCGGGGGATCGACATGTAGAACGAGGAGGTGGCCAGCGCGCCCAGTTGCAGCCCGACGTAGACGAGTTCGGCCCACCGGCGGGCGAGGAGCAGCCAGACGACCAGCAGCACCCCGACGATCACCGCGGCGATCTCGAGACGGAACATCGGCGCGAACCCCTCGTCGCCGCCGGTCGAGTCCCACGTCGTGCGGAACGCCTGCCAGGGCCAGACCAGCTCGCGGCCCCATCCGGTCTGCTGCGCGTTGTTCCAGGCCAGCCAGTCCCCCGTACGGGAGTACTGGTAGGCGGCGTATGCGAGGATCGGCGCGAACGGCAGCGCCAGCCAGGCCCCCCGCCACCAGCCCGCCCAGCCGTCCCTGCGGGTGCGGCTCACGACGAACTCGACGATCAGCGCGGCGGCCAGGAACAGGCCGGTGATCCGCACGCAGGACGCCCCGGCGGCCAGCGCGCAGGCCAGCGGCCACGCCCGGCGGCGGGCGGCCAGCCAGGCGGGCAGCGCGAAGGCGAGGAACAGCGCCTCTGAGTAGCCGGCGAACAGGAAGACGGCGGTCGGGCACAGCACCAGCGCGAGAACGGCCCAGCGGCCCGCGCCCGTGGGCCCCTCGAAGTCGGCGAGGCGGGCCAGCGCCACCATGGCCACCGCACCGGCCACGAAGGAGATGATCAGGCCGGCCAGGATCCAGTCGTCGACCACCAGATGGACCAGGCGCATCGCCAGCGGCATACCGGGAAAGATCGCCGGCAGCCCGGGATCGGGCTCCTGACTCGGATCGCCGTCGTACCCGAACTCCGCGATCTTGCGGAACAGGCCGACGTCCCAGTGTTTCCACCGCTCCAGCAGCGGGGCCCGGTTCTGGCCGGACACGATCAGCGCGCCGTAGAGCGCCGCGAGGATCATCCCGGCCCTCGTGCCCACCCATATCAGCAGCGCGTCCCGGACGGTGGCGCGGCGCCACAGCGGTACGGCGGCGTCCTCGCCGGCAGGAGGGCTCGCCTGACCGGAGGCCTCCGCGTCCGGCCCGGCCGGCTCCCTGCTTTCCGGGTGGTGCTCGGCTTCCTGCGCGGCAGCCGTCACGTGCCGTCTCCCCTCGCGCCTTCAGGCCCCTGCCGCGCGGTACGCCCCTCCGCTCGAAAGAGGGGGAGTCCCCGAACCGCCGCATGATCAGCCGGCCGGTGGGCGGCGATCGGCGCCCACGAGCGGAATGATGGCAGGGACCCGCGACCCGCGCCAGGCGACGTCGGCGCCGCGCACCCGGGCGGCCCGTGACCTCGGCGTCGCCGCAGTCAGTCGCCGCATTCGGAATGCCCGGCGACCGGCACGCCCGTGAAAGTTGCAGGGCCCGCGGAACGGGAAGAAAGCCGTACGGCCGCTTCACGCGTGAGGATCCGTGGTGCGGAGAGGCGAGTACGAAGGCTCCACGAATGCCGATTGCGTCACCGAGTGATGAACGCCTTGATCCCTACGCGGAGATGTCGGGACAATTTCCCCGCCAGGCGCACCAATTCGCACCCCTTTCACCGCCGTCCGGACGGCGGCGCGTGGCATGCCGCCGTTCCGACCACCGCGACCCACGAGTGAGCGGAGGACGGCGGCCACCGCAGGGTCGGCCAACCCGACGACCCGCCCGACAGGAAGGACCGTGATGAGTCACTCAGCCCAACGCCTGGGCGTGGTCGCCGAATCGGCGCCGGGCGAGACACGGGTGGCGGCCACCCCGGCCACCGTCCCGCAACTGGTCTCGCTCGGCTACGAGGTGGTCGTCGAATCCGGCGCCGGCCTGCGGTCGGGGTTCACCGACGACGCGTACGCCCGGGCCGGAGCGCGGATCGGCGACCGCGAGGAGGCGTGGGGCGCCGATGTCGTGCTGAAGGTCAACGCGCCGGCGGCGGACGAGATCGCGGCGCCGCGCGACGGCGCCACCCTCGTCTCGCTGATCGGCCCGGCCGCCAACCCCGGCCTGGTGGACGCGCTCGCGCGACGGCCGATCACCGTGCTCGCGATGGACGCCGTGCCGCGCGTCTCCCGCGCGCAGTCGCTCGACGTGCTGAGCTCGATGGCGAACATCGCCGGATACCGGGCCGTCATCGAGGCAGCGCACGCGTTCGGGCGGCTGTTCACCGGTCAGGTGACGGCGGCGGGCAAGATCCCCCCGGCCAAGGTCCTGGTGGCGGGCGCCGGCGTGGCCGGTCTGGCGGCCATCGCCACGGCGGCCAGCCTCGGCGCGGTCGTACGGGCGACCGACCCCCGTCCCGAGGTCGCCGAGCAGGTGCGCTCATTGGGCGCGGAGTTCGTCGACGTCGGCGTGGCGCAGGAGTCGAGCGCGGACGGGTACGCCAGGCAGACCTCGCTCGACTACGACCGCCGCGCCGCCGAGATGTACGCCGAGCAGGCCGCCGACGTGGACATCGTCGTCACCACCGCCCTGATCCCCGGGCGGCCGGCTCCCCGGCTGCTCACGTCCGAGCACGTGGCGCTGATGCGCCCGGGCAGCGTCATCGTCGACATGGCGGCGGCGCAGGGCGGGAACGTCGAGGGGACCCGCCCCGGGGAGGTGGTCGTCACCGCGAACGGCGTGACGATCATCGGCTACACCGACCTCGCGGGGCGGCTGCCGGCACAGGCCTCGCAGCTCTACGGCACCAACGTCGTCAACCTGATGAAGCTGCTCACCCCCGGCGAGGACGGCCGGCTCACGCTGGACTTCGACGACGTCGTGCAACGGGCGATGACGGTCGTCCGCGACGGCGAGAAGACCTGGCCGCCGCCGCCCGTGCCGGTGACCGCGGCCCCCGCTCCCGCCGCCGCCCCTGAACGGGCGGCCGCGCCGCCCGCCGCGGGGGGACCGCCGCCCCCGCCCGGCCGCAGGCGCCATCTGGTCACCGCCGCTGTCGCCGCCGTGCTGTTCGTCCTGACCGCGTTCTCGCCGAGCGCGCTGATGGAGCACTTCACCGTCTTCGTCCTGTCGATCGTGGTCGGCTTCTACGTCATCGGCAACGTCCACCACGCGCTGCACACACCGCTGATGTCGATCACGAACGCCATCTCCGGGATCATCGTCGTCGGCGCGCTGCTCCAGATCGGGCAGGGCGGCGCGGTCGTCGCCGTCCTGTCGTTCGTGGCCATCCTGCTGGCGAGCATCAACATCGTCGGTGGCTTCGCCGTGACCCGGCGTATGCTCGGCATGTTCACGAGGAGCTGACCGTGACCCTGACCACGGCCGCGCAGGCCGCCTACATCGTCGCCGCCCTCCTGTTCATCCTGAGCCTCGCCGGTCTGTCCAAGCACGAGACCGCACGCTCAGGCGTCGTCCTGGGCATCTCCGGCATGGTCGTCGCGCTCGCCGCGACGGTCGTCCTCGCCGCCGACGGCAGCGGAGCGCTCGCGGTGACGCTGCTCGTGGTCGCCATGGCGATCGGCGCCGCCGTCGGGCTCTGGCGGGCCCGGATCGTCGAGATGACCGCCATGCCGGAACTGATCGCCGTACTGCACAGCTTCGTCGGCCTCGCCGCTGTCCTGGTCGGCTGGAACGGCTTCCTCCAGGTCGAGCTCGGCGGAGCCGAGGGCGGAGCCGAGAGCGGCGGCGTCGCCGGCACGCTGCTCGGTATCCACCACGCCGAGGTCTCCATCGGCGTGTTCATCGGGGCGCTCACCTTCACCGGGTCGGTCGTCGCGTTCCTCAAGCTGTCGGCCAGGATCGACGCCAAGCCCCTGATGCTGCCGGGCAAGAACCTCCTCAACCTGGGCGCGCTCGCGGCGTTCGCGGCCCTGACCGTGGTCTTCGTGGCCTCCCCCGGCCTCGGGACCCTGGTCGCGCTGACGGTCGTGGCGCTGCTGCTCGGCTGGCACCTGGTCGCCTCCATCGGCGGCGGGGACATGCCCGTCGTCGTCTCGATGCTGAACAGCTACTCGGGCTGGGCGGCCGCGGCGTCCGGGTTCCTGCTGGACAACAACCTGCTGATCGTCACCGGCGCCCTGGTCGGCTCGTCCGGCGCCTACCTGTCGTACGTGATGTGCCAGGCGATGAACCGGTCGTTCCTCTCGGTGATCGCCGGCGGCTTCGGCATCGAGGCGGGCCCCGCGGGCGACCGCGACTACGGCGAGCACAGGGAGATCACCGCCATCGACACGGCCGGCCTGCTGAAGGAGGCCAAGTCCGTCGTCATCACCCCCGGGTACGGCATGGCGGTCGCGCAGGCGCAGTATCCGGTCGCCGACCTCACGCGCAAGCTGCGTGAGCGCGGCGTCGAGGTGCGGTTCGGCATCCACCCGGTCGCCGGCCGCCTGCCGGGGCACATGAACGTCCTGCTCGCCGAGGCCAAGGTGCCGTACGACATCGTCCTCGAGATGGACGAGATCAACGACGACTTCGCCACCACGTCCGTCGTCCTCGTCATCGGCGCCAACGACACCGTCAATCCCGCGGCCGTCGAGGACCCGGACAGCCCCATCGCCGGGATGCCCGTCCTGCGCGTGTGGGAGGCGGACAACGTCGTCGTCTTCAAACGGTCGATGGCCACGGGGTACGCCGGAGTGCAGAACCCCCTGTTCTTCCGGCACAACACCGGCATGCTCTTCGGCGACGCGAGGCAACGGGTCGAGGACATCGTGGCCGCCCTCTGACCCCTGTAGGGGAATCACCGCCGACGCCGGGCCGGGAGGACGACGCCTCCCGGCCGGTGCGCGCTCAGCCTCGGCCGAAGATCCGGTGCGCCTTCCGGCCACGGGCCGGACCCGGCCGGGCCTGGGGCCGGGGGCACGGCACAGCCGGATGTTCCTCCGCCGTGCCCCCCGCGTCCGCCGCCGGGCCGTCCTCCAGCCGCGCCAGCCCGAAGCCGAGCTGGCTGTACAGCTCCAGCTGGTCGAAGTACTCACGGTGGGTGGCGATCCCGCCGTCCTCGACGAAGGTCGAGCAGGTGGCGCGGAGAGTGATGTGGCGGCCCGTCCCCGCGATCTCACGCCCGTCAGGCAGCAGGAACGGCCCGGTGTGCGTGCCGGTGTAGGTCCACTCCGTGACGGCGGGATTGTCACAGTCGCCGAGCTCGAACCAGGCCGTCACGTGGAAGTCGGGGAACCCCCGGAGGATCTGCTCGTACAACCAGGCGATCTGGTCGTGTCCTTCCGCCAGGCCCGACGGCGCGACGTACACGGCGTCGGGGCGGTAGCACGACAGGATTCCCGCCATGTCGTGCGCGTTGATCGCCTCGGCCAGCCGGTGCTTGAGATCCCAGAAAGTGGACATTGGCACCCTTTGTCCGTCGAGTCTCGGCTTCCCAATCTACGCGCGCGCGAGTCTTGTGCCGTTTCGGTTATTCCTGGGTTGCGCATCGCCCCGGTAAAACGCGGACACCGGGTTGGCGACGCCTCTGCTGGGTAGCCGCCTCACGCATGACGGAGTATGGAATCCACGCCTCCCACGAGCAGATCCCGCCCGCCGATCTCCTCACCGCGATGGTCGCCGCCGAGAGGGCCGGCTTCGCGAGCGCCATGTGCTCCGACCACTTCTCGCCATGGAGCGAGCGGCAGGGACAGTCCGCCTTCGCCTGGTCCTGGCTCGGCGCCGCCCTTCAGGCCACCGGGCTCACGTTCGGCGTCGTGACCGCGCCGGGACAGCGCTACCACCCGGCGATCATCGCCCAGGCGATCGGCACGCTCGGCGCGATGTTCCCCGGCCGGTTCTGGGCCGCGCTGGGCAGCGGCGAGTACAGCAACGAGCACATCACCGGTGAACCGTGGCCGCGCAAGGAGGTCCGCGACGCCCGCCTGCGCGAGTGCGTCGACGTCATCCGCGACCTGCTCGACGGCGAGGACGTCACCCATGACGGCCTGGTCACCGTGGACCGCGCCCGGCTCTGGACCCGCCCGCGGACGCGGCCCCCGCTGATCGGCGCGGCGGTGAGCACCGGTACGGCCGCCCGGTGCGCGGAGTGGGCGGACGGCATGATCACCGTCAACGCCCCCGAGGACCACCTGCGCCAGATGATCGCGGCGTACCGGGACGCGGGCGGACGCGGCCCGGTCTGCCTGCAGGTCCACCTGAGCTGGGCGCCGACCGAGGACGAGGCGGAGGCCGTCGCCCACGACCAGTGGCGCAGCAACGTCTTCGGCCCGCCGGTCAGCTGGGATCTCGAACTGGTGGAGCACTTCGACGTCGTCTCCGAGCACGTGACCGTGGAACAGGTGCGTTCCGTGGTCAACGTCTCCTCCGACCTCGACCGGCACGTCGAATGGCTGCGCGGGTACGCGGATCTGGGATTCGACCGCGTCTACCTGCACCACGTCGGCCAGGACCTGCTGCCGTTCGTCGAGACCTTCGGCGCCAAGGTCCTGCCCCGCCTGCACTAGCCGGAAAACCGGGCTTCGATAACGCCCGCGATCACCCCGCCAGTTTCACTTTATAGCAGATCCGCGCGCCTCATGAGGCGCCGGATATTGCCGCATACTTGCCCGTTGCGAAGCGACCCCCAGGAACGAGGGAGCAAGGGAATTGCGCTACGTGATGGGTTTCGGGGAAATCGACGGGACGAACGTCGCGGACGTCGGCGGAAAGGGAGCGCACCTGGGTGAGCTCTCCGGAATCGACGGCGTCCGCGTGCCGGACGGGTTCTGCGTCACGACGGACGCCTTCCAGCGAGTGGTGGCCGAGGCGCCGTCCGTCGGCGCTCGGATCGACGCGCTGTCGCGTGTGGAACCGGACGACAACGCGACGATTCGCACCCTGAGCGCGGATATCCGGCGCGCGATCGAAGCGGTGGAGATTCCCGGCGACCTGGCCGCGGAGATCGGCGAATCGCTCGCCCGGCTCGGCGACCACGCCTCCTACGCGGTGCGTTCGAGCGCGACGGCCGAGGACCTGCCCGGCGCGTCCTTCGCCGGCCAGCAGGACTCGTACCTGAACATCGTCGGCCTCACGGAGATCCTCCGGCACGTACGACGGTGCTGGGCCTCGCTGTTCACCGAGCGGGCGGTGACCTACCGGCGCAGGAACGGCTTCGACCACCGGAAGGTGCGGATGGCCGTGGTCGTCCAGCGGATGGTGTTCCCGGACGCGGCCGGGGTCCTGTTCACCGCGGACCCCGTGACCTCGAACCGGAAGATCGCCACTGTGGAGGCCGGATGGGGGCTCGGCGAGGCGCTGGTCTCCGGCCTGGTCGCCGCGGACGTCCACACGGTGCGCGACGACCAGGTCGTGACCACAGCGGTCGCCGCCAAGCCGCGGCTCGTCCGGGCGGCGGCGGGCGGCGGCACCGAGGAGGTAGCGGTCGAGCCTGAGCGGCAGAAGCGGCCGGCCCTGACGGACGCGCAGGTCGTACGGCTGGTGCGGCTGGGCCGGCGGATCGAAGCGCACTTCGGCCGGCCCCAGGACATCGAATGGTGCCTGACCGGCGACGACTTCCACATCGTCCAGAGCCGGCCGATCACCACGCTGTTCCCCATCCCCGTGACCGACGACCAGGACAACCACGTCTACGTCTCCGTCGGTCACCAGCAGATGATGACCGACGCGATGAAGCCGCTGGGACTGTCCCTGTGGCAGCTGACGACCCCCCAGCCGATGCACGAGGCGGGCGGACGGCTGTTCGTCGACGTCGCCCCCGTCCTGGCGACGGCCGCGGGCCGCACGCGCATCCTCGACACCCTGGGAAGGTCCGACCCGCTGATCCGGGACGCGCTGCGTAGCATCCTCGACCGCGGCGACTTCATCCGTACGCTTCCGGACGAAGCCTCCGGGCCCGCGCCCGGCGGCGGCTCCCCCGCCCCGATCGAGACCGATCCGGCTGTCGTCACCGAGCTGATCCAGCGCAACCAGGCATCGGTCGCGACCCTGCGGCGCGAGATCCAGGACCTGTCAGGACCGGCACTGCTCGACTTCGTCCTGGCCGACATCACGGAGCTGAAGCGCCTCCTGTTCGATCCGCGCGGCATGCAGGTGATCATGGCGGCGATGGAGGCGTCCTGGTGGCTCAACGACCACATCGAGGAGTGGCTGGGCGAGAAGAACGCTGCCGACGTGCTCACGCAGTCCGTGCCCGACAACGTCACCTCGGAGATGGGGCTGGCGCTCCTCGACGTCGCGGACACGATCCGGCCGTACGCGGACGTCGTGGCGTTCCTGCAGCGCGTCGCGGACGAAGGCCGGGACGGCGACGGGTTCCTGGACGAACTGGCCCGCCTGCCCGGCGGGCCGCAGGCGCGTGACGCCATCAGGGACTACCTCGGCAAGTACGGCATGCGCTGCGCGGGCGAGATCGACATCACCAGGACGCGCTGGAGCGAGCGGCCCGCCACGCTCGTTCCCGCCATCCTCGGCAACGTCAGGAACTTCGAGCCCGGCGCGGGCGAACGCCGCTACGAACAGGGACTGCGCGAGGCGCGGCGGAAGGAGCAGGAAGTGCTGACGCGCCTGCGCGCCCTGCCCGACGGGGAGCGGAAGGCCGAGGAGACCAAACGGGCGATCGACCGCGTCCGCACCTTCGCCGGATACCGCGAATATCCCAAGTACGGCATGGTCAGCCGCTACTTCGCCTACAAGCAGGCGTTGCTGCGGGAAGCCGATCGCCTCGTCCGGGCCGGTATCCTGCGCGAAAAGGACGACATCTTCTTCCTCCGGCTCGAGGAGTTGCGCGAAGTCGTGCGCACCCACGATGTGGACGCCGAACTCATCCTGAGAAGGCGGGAGGAGTTCCGGTCGTACGAGACGCTCACGCCGCCCCGGATCCTCACCTCGGACGGCGAGGCCATCACCGGCCGATACCGGCGTGACGACGTCCCGCCCGGCGCGCTGATCGGCCTTCCCGTCTCGGCCGGGACCGTCGAGGGCCGTGCCCGCGTCGTCACCGACATGGCGCGGGCCGACCTCGAGGCGGGCGACATCCTGGTCACGGCCTACACCGACCCCAGCTGGACCCCCCTGTTCGTCACCGTCGCCGGGCTGGTGACGGAAGTAGGCGGCCTCATGACCCACGGAGCGGTGATCGCACGGGAGTACGGCCTGCCGGCCGTCGTAGGGGTGGAGCAGGCCACCCGATTGATCAAGGACGGGCAACGGATCCGCGTGCACGGCACCGACGGGTACGTCGAGATCCTCGGCTGAGCCGTCGCGACAGGGTCGCAGTGCGAATCAGGGCACGAAAGCGACCGCTGTGATCTCCACGAGCTGGCCCGTGTATCCGAGGCAGGAGACGCCCAGCAGGGTCGAGGTGTGCGGGCCCGCGGCAAGCTCGGATTCGCGCACGACCGCCCACACCCGGCCGAGGTCCTCCTGCGAACTCCCGACGACGTACACCGTGCTGGAGAGCACGTTGCCCAGGTCGCTGCCGATCGCGTTCAAGGCGGTCTGCAGGTTGGTGAGGACCTGCCGGGTTTGGGCGATCGGATCGCCGGCTCCCACGAGGTCGCCGTCCCCGTCCAGTGGCACGGCTCCGGCCATGAACGCCAGGCGCTGGCCCGCTTCGATCACGGCCGCGTGCGCGTACGCCGGGGGTGGAAACAGGGCGGGGACGATCACGCGGTGAACCACCAAGTGCTCCTTGCTGAGATGACCCAGCGATGATCGCTTCATCTGGTCTGCCGTGTCATCTGGTTTTCGCCGGGCCGGCCCCGGCGACGCCCTTCGTCACGACCGCTTGAAGGGCCGGGTCTCCGCTGCCCGGTGACCGCCAGGTGGCGGCGGCGGCTCGGCATCAGCATGGTCGGGTGGGAGACGCTCCAGGCCGCGCCGGCGCAGATCATCTCCTTGATGCGGGCGGCGATCCGGCCTGTGAAGACGGAGGACGTGACCTGGTCGTCGGGGGTCACGCGCTGGACGATCCCGTCACGGCGTCCGATGCTGACGCACTGGAAGGAGTATCCGAGCGTGGTCTCGGGCACCTTGCGACCGGTCAGGCGCGCGGCGATGACGTCGGCCGCCAGCCACGCCATCGGGTTCGCCGACGCGCAGGACATCCGCAGCGGCTTGCCACCCGCCCCTTCGGCGAGCGCGGCGTCGCCGACGGCGTACACATCGGGGTGCGAGACCGATCGCATGCCGGCGTCGACGATGATCCGGCCCGTGTCGGACACCTTGAGGGTGGTGGCGGCCGCGATCGGGTGCACGGTGAAACCCGCCGTCCACACGGTCACCTCGGCCCGGATCTTGCCGCCTGAACCGGTGACGACGCCGTTCGCCTCGACGCCCGTGATGTCGGCGTGGTCGTGGACCGTGATGCCGAGCCGGTCCAAGGCGCCGCGCAAGTGACGCTGGGCCTTGTCGCTGAGCCAGCCGCCGACGCGGTCGCGGGCGGCGATCGCGACATCGAGGTCCGGGCGAGCTTCGGCGATCTCCGTGGCCGTCTCGATGCCGGTCAGGCCACCGCCCACGATCAGCACGGTCCCGCCGGGCCCCACCTCGCTCAGGCGCGCCCGCAGCCGGAGAGCAGCCTCCTTGCCGGCCACGTCGTAGGCGTGCTCCGCGACGCCAGGCACGCCGTGGTCGGCGATGACGCTGCCCAGGGCATACACGAGGGTGTCGTAGGCGAGAGTCTCACCGCCGACATCGACGGTCTTGCCTTCCACGTCGACAGCGGTGACCCGCGCGGTCCTGACCTGTACGCCGGTGCCCGCGAAGATGTCGCGAAGTGGGCGAGGCCGCAGATCCTGTCCGCTGGCGACCTGGTGCATACGGATCCGCTCGACGAACTCCGGATCGCCGTTGACCAGAGTGATCTCGACGTCGTCGCGGTGCAGCCGCTTGGCCAGGCGACCGGCGGTGTTGGCTCCGGCGTACCCGGCGCCAAGAACGACGATGCGGTGCTTCATGGTTCGCTCCTACCTGGTTGCTTTTCACCTCCTGAACCGGACAGACGCGCGATCCCTGACAGGGACCACGTGTGATCTGGATCACCGAATCGCCGGGCACGTTCCGCCCTGGCCGAGGGCCGCTTCCTGTATCTGGTGCGCCACGCCGCATCGTCCGGTGTGACGAGCGGGTTCCGTTCCACTGCCCGTCTCGGCCGGGACCGTCGAGGGCCGTGCCCGCGTCGTCACCGACATGGCGCGGGCCGACCTCGAGGCGGGCGACATCCTGGTCACGGCCTACACCGACCCCAGCTGGACTCCCCTGTTCGTCACCGTCGCCGGGCTGGTGACGGAAGTGGGCGGCCTCATGACCCACGGAGCGGTGATCGCACGGGAGTACGGCCCGCCGGCCGTCGTAGGGGTGGAGCAGGCCACCCGGTTGATCAAGGACGGGCAACGGATCCGCGTGCACGGAACCGACGGGTACGTCGAGATCCTCGGCTGAGCCGTCGCGACAGACCCCGGACTCCAGGGTGGAGTCCTTTTCATCGCCGGCAGCGGTCGTCTCCCCGGCTCGCGGGACGAAACGGCGTGCGGGATGGCGGTAGACGTCGGGGGCGGCGGAGCGCCGGCAGCGGCTTTCACGATTTCAGGGCCATGATGGCGCCTTTTCACAGGCTCGGATGCGTGAGCGCGGTCGACGTCCTTCTGCCCCCGCGACCACCGGGGCCGATGACGTTTCGATGCAGGGCGGCCGTTGCCGCCTGCGCGCGACACGATGCCCCAGCGGCAGATATGACCAGGCCAATCCCGACCTCACACGCAAAAGCGTTCTCCTCGCCGCAAAGCGGATCAACACCCGGAATCTGGGCCAGAACCGATACTGGAGCGCCGCCGTCACCGCCCGCGGAAAACCGCGCACGAAAACGTACGCCGCCAGGTTTCGATGGAAACATTCTCGCGGAAACGCGTGCTTTCCAGTGGAACGCCGAGAAGCCTCACGCGATTATCCGATTGACAGGTCGTCGGAGTGGGGGAGATCGATGGAAGTGCTGCTCGGCAACAGACCCGTCTTCGCCAGCACCGATCTCGACGAGGTCCGTGACGAGGTGTCGAGGATCTTCTGCCCGCATCGGCTGGACCTGACCGGCGCGGCGTCCCTGCTGTCGGCGCGGTTCAACTCCGTCCGGCTCGGCTCGGTCCGGATCAGCTACCTCGACTACGGGGCCGACGTCCGCATCGAACCCGGCGACCTCGGCACCTTCTTCCTGGTGATGATCCCGCTAGCCGGGCGCAGCCTGATCCGCAGCGGGAGCCAGGAGGTCGTCTCGACTTCCGCGACGGCGAGCCTTGCCTCGCCGACGCAGCATCTCGACATGCGATGGGCGGCGGGCACCCCCAAGCTGATCGTCAAGTTCGAGCGCACGGCGGTCGAGCGCTCGCTGGAGCAGATGCTCGGCGAGCCGCTCGACCGGCCGGTCGTCTTCGACCTGGGCGTGGATCTGGCCGCGGGGTGGACGCGCGCCTGGCGGGCGATGGCCGACCTGATCGTCCGCGAGGCCGAGCACGACGACGGGCTCACCGCGCAGCCGCTGGCCATCGCCCACCTGGAGAACGCGCTGCTCACCTCCCTGCTCACGATGCAGCCCTCCAACTACCGGGAACGGCTGACGGCGCCTCGGCCCCCCGTGCTGCCCAAGGTGGTGCGCCGGGCGTTGGAGTTCATCGAGCAGCACGCCCACCTTCCGATCACCACCGAGGACGTCGCACGGGCCGTGGCGGTCAGCGGCCGCTCGCTCCAGGAGGGCTTCCGCGTCCACGTGGGCCGCACGCCGATGGCGCAGCTCAGGGAGGTACGGCTGACCAAGGTGCACGAGGAGCTCGCCGCCGGGGATCCGGCCCGCCACACCGTCACGAACGTCGCCGCCCGCTGGGGCTTCCTCCACCAGGGCCGGTTCGCCGCGCTCTATCGCCAGAAGTACGGCCGGCACCCGTCGGAGACCCTCAGACGCGGCTGAGGCGAATCCCGCGCCAGATGGACGGAACCCGCGCTGAGCGGATGGATCACCGGGCCGCGCCGGCCGTAATTTCCTGCTGAAGCTCAACTTCCAGCGAAAGGAAACACTCTCATGCGCAGAGTCCTCGTCGTCGGTGCCGGTCAGGCGGGCCTGCACCTGGCCATCGGCCTGCTGCAGAACGGCTACGACGTCACAGTGGTCTCCAACCGCACCCCCGACTCGATTCGCGACGGCCGGGTGATGTCGGGCCAGTGCATGTTCGGCACCGCCCGGGCGCACGAGCACACGCTCGGCCTGGACTGGTGGGCGGACGCCTGCCCGCCCATCGAGGGCATCGAGTTATCCGTCCCGAGCCCCGCGGGCGGCAAGGCTCTCGGCTGGGCGGCCCGGCTGAGGACTCCCGCCCTATCGGTCGACCAGCGGGTGAAGATGCCGGCCTGGCTGGACGAGGTCGAACGGCTTGGCGGCAAGCTCGTCATCCACGACGCCGGTCCGGAGGATCTGGAGACCTACGCGGCCCAGTACGACCTGGTTCTGGTCGCCGCGGGGAAGGGAGCGATCTCCTCGCTGTTCGAGCGGGACGCGGCGCGCTCGCCGTACAGCACCCCGCAGCGGGCACTGGCGCTCACCTACGTCAACGGTCTCGCCCCCCGGCCCGAGTATTCCGCGGTCTGCTTCAACCTGCTGCCCGGCGTCGGCGAGTACTTCGTCTTCCCCGCTCTGACGCACAGCGGCCCGTGCGAGATCATGGTGTTCGAGGGTGTACCGGGCGGGCCGATGGACTGCTGGGGCGATGTGCGCGGCCCCGCCGAGCACCTGGCGCGCAGCCGCCGGATTCTGGAGAGCTTCTTCCCCTGGGAGGCGGAACGCTGCTCCGGCATCGAACTCACCGACGCCAACGGGGTGCTGACCGGACGCTTCAGCCCCACCGTGCGCCACCCGGTCGCCATCCTGCCGTCGGGCGCGCCGGTGCTCGGGGTCGCCGACGTGGTGGTGCTCAACGACCCGATCACCGGGCAGGGCAGCAACAACGCCGCCAAGTGCGCCGCCACCTACCTCCAGGCCATCCTGGAGCGCGGCGAGCAGCCGTTCGACGCGGCCTGGATGCGGCAGACCTTCGATCGCTTCTGGGCGCAGGCCCAGCACGTCACCCGCTGGACCAACGCGCTGCTGGCCCCGGCCGAACCACACCACCTGGCGCTCCTGGGCGCCGCCGGCCAGGTGCCGGAGATCGCCTCCCGCTTCGTCAACGGCTTCGACGACCCCACCGACTACGCCGAGTGGTTCATGGACGCCGACAAGGCACAGGCCTACCTCGACCGGGCCGCGTCATGAGATCGCTGCGCGACGCGTTGGGGCAGTTCGCCACCGGGGTCGCGGTGGTCACCACCGCGACCGCGAGCGGGGAGCGGGCAGGGGTGACAGTGAACTCCTTCAGCTCGGTCTCGCTCGATCCGCCGCTGGTGCTGTGGTGCCTGTCGGAGCGCGCTCCCAGCGCGCCCGTCTTCCTGCGCGCGGGACGTTTCGCGGTCAACATCCTGGCCGCCGGCCAGGACGAACTGTCGCGGCGGTTCGCGACGCCGGCGCCGGACAAGTTCGCCGGCGTGGACGTGCTCGCGACCCCCACGGGGCTGCCCATGCTCGCCGGAACCCTGGCCACCTTCTCCTGCCGTACGGTGACCGTCCACGCCGGCGGCGACCACCACATCTTCGTCGGCGAGGTGGAGCACCACCAGCGGTCAGGAGGGGAGCCGCTGCTCTTCCACTGCGGCCGCTACCGCGAGTTCGCCTCCTTTCGGGATGGTGAGGAGCGAACGGGCCCCTTCCGCCTCCCGGAAGCCCGGCACCACGGCCTTCGGGGGCCGGGGCGCCGCGACGTCAGCAGGCGGCAAGGATCAGGACCTCGTGGTCGGGACCCAGTAGAGACGCTTCTGCTCGGTGACGTCGAGCAACCGTCCGCCGTTGGCTTCGATGACCCGTTGTGAGGCGATACCTGGATGGCCGGGCTCGGGCCGGAGCGGCGGGCCTGGATGGTCGATCAGGCCGAGGCGGCAGGGCACCCGCTGGAGCGCTTCCTGCCGCCTCCGGTCGCGGAGCCTCCGCACATAGGGACTCTCTGGGGTGTGTAATGCCGGCGTTCAGGTCGCTGACCGCCGAGGCTGCGCTCGAACTCGGAACCGACTACGACCTGGCCGCCGCCGAGGTCCGCGCCCTACTGCTCGAACGTGCCGGCACACGACTGACCGGGTCACTCGTCCTGGCCGCCCCGCGCCGCTATGACACGGGCCCGCAGGCGGGAGATCCGCAGGGTCCGCGTCGCCCACCTCGCCGATCGGATCCCCGTCCGGTCACTCGCGAGCGCACTCGCCGGCGCGGGTACGGACATGCTGGCCGCAGGTGCCCTCCGAGGCCGCCGCCGCGAGATAGCGCAAGGCATCGTCCGGCAGGGCCGCGATCTGTTCTTGAGCGACAGGATCGGGTTCGACAATCGAGTGCACCTACCGCTCGACCCCGCGCTCCGCCAGCAGTTGGCGCCACGTCTTGCCGCTCCGAGGGATCGGTTGGCCGGCTTCGGCCAGTTCCTGGACGTGGGCAGCCCGCTCGTAGACGTCTCCGCGGCCCTGCGGATCTTTGACGGAGTCGCACGCGATCAGCCACCAGGTGTGGATGAACTCGCTCAACCGACCGAGGTCCAAACTGGCGCGAACCTCAGCCAGGACGACGTCAAGACCCGCGTCGAACCCATCCCGGTCCTGAGGCACGACCAACGCCCTACGGATGGCACGCAGATTCTTCTCCGGGAGAGGGCCCTCGGCGTTGAACTCCTGCGGTTGCGCGCTCATGCCGTCAGCGTACGTATAGGCACTTGATGCGGCCCAGGCAAACACAGGACCGGAGGAGGTGATTCGGCCCGCGGGCGGAGGCGCGGCTCCAGGACGTGGCTCCCCGACCGCTTGTAGGGCGGCACGAGCAGCGGCCTCACTGCCTGGCGAGATCGAAATGAAGATCAATGTCGCAGTGACTGTGCCAGCGCCCACCTCCGAGCGCAGGATCTCTTAATGCCTCTCGGCGAGGTCCGGCTCCGCCTCGAACGACGCGAAGAACGGAAGGTCACGCTCCGCCGGGGCGGACTCGGTCAGCCGCTCTCGAACCTGCTCCGTAGCGGACGGCAACTAATTCCTCCGGTGCTGTACTTCCTCGCGGATGACACCCACGCTCCCAGTCTGTTGTCACTAAGGGACGCCGACCATAATTACGGTGTCGAGAGGAAGCCGTGGCGGCGAGATCAGACGGGTCAGAACCCAAAGCAATGGCACGTCGATCGCACGAAGCCCCGTGGCGTGATCGCTACGGGGCTTGTTTGGCTGGTGGGCGGTACTGGGTTCGAACCAGTGACCCCTCGCTTGTAAGTCAACCCAGGAAGGGGCGGGACCAACACCGGCACCCGCCTTGACCTGGGCGTACAGTCCACCGTGGTCCACCGACGTCCGGCCTCGTCCACCGCGATTGTCACCCAGATAGTCACTCATAGGCGTCTGGGATCAGCCGAACGCGCCTCTGCGCTCTCGATCTGTCGCAGATCCATGGGCTGGGATGTTGTCAGCAACAGGGGTCACCCTCCGTCCATGATGCACGGTTCCCACAGTGGCAGGAGTCGGAGGCAGCTCGAAAGCCCGAACCAGAAGTATCTTGCAACGTTCCATCCCTCGGAAGCGATTGACCGAGGGGAGCCAACGGTACCTGTCAAGGTTTCTGAGACAGTGTCCTGCTACTTGGACGCTATGAGCGCTTGTGGGGTTGGTGGGTTGATCCAGGCGGTTGTTGGGAGAGGCGGCGGGGATGGTGGGCTGCCGAACCGTG
>NZ_JABBWV010000051.1 GCF_012999535.1 Microbispora sp. H11081 | reverse complement strand
GAGGAGCGACGAGATGTTCGAGAGGTTCACCGACCGTGCGCGGCGGGTTGTCGTTCTGGCTCAGGAAGAGGCCAGGATGCTCAACCACAACTACATCGGTACTGAGCACATTCTTCTTGGTCTGATCCATGAGGGTGAGGGTGTGGCGGCCAAGGCTCTGGAGAGTCTGGGGATCAGTCTCGAGGGGGTGCGCCAGCAGGTCGAGGAGATCATCGGTCAGGGGCAGTCGGCGCCGTCGGGGCATATTCCGTTCACGCCGCGGGCCAAGAAGGTTCTTGAGCTGTCGCTGCGGGAGGCGTTGCAGCTCGGGCACAACTACATCGGCACCGAGCACATTCTTCTGGGGTTGATCCGGGAGGGTGAGGGTGTCGCGGCGCAGGTGCTGGTGAAGCTGGGCGCTGATCTGAACCGGGTGCGGCAGCAGGTGATCCAGTTGCTGCACGGGTATCAGGGTAAGGAGCCGGCGGCGGCGGGGGGCCCGCAGGAGTCGGCGCCGTCGACGTCGCTGGTGCTGGACCAGTTCGGGCGGAA
>NZ_JABBWV010000050.1 GCF_012999535.1 Microbispora sp. H11081 | reverse complement strand
TCCAGGGTCCGCACGGTGGTGTGGTAGTCGTAGGCGATCTCGCTGGGGTGTACCTCGTGGGCGAAGCGGACGCCTACCTCGTCGAAGACGTCGAGGATGGGGTTGAAGCGGTCGGCGAAGTCGGCGTAGCCGGCTTCGATCATGGACGGCGGCACCGGGGGGAACATGGCGAGGGTGTGCCAGATGGAGGAGCCGGTGAAGCCGACCACGGTGGTGACGCCGAGTTTGGCGGCGGCGCGGGCGGTGTCCTTGAGTTCTTCCGCGGCGCGCTGGCGGACGCCTTCGGGTTCGCCGTCGCCCCAGATGCGGGCGGGCAGGATGCCTTTGTGGCGTTCGTCGATGGGGTGGTCGCAGACGGCCTGGCTGAGGAGGTGGTTGGAGATCGTCCACACCCCGAGGTTGTACTTGGCCAGGGTTTCCTTCTTGCGTTCGACGTAGGAGTCGTCGGCGAGGGCTTTGTCGACCTCGAAGTGGTCGCCCCAGCAGGCGAGTTCCAGGCCGTCGTAGCCCCATTCGGAGGCCAGCCGGCAGACCTCCTCGAACGGCAGGTCCGCCCACTGCCCCGTGAA
>NZ_JABBWV010000049.1 GCF_012999535.1 Microbispora sp. H11081 | reverse complement strand
CGGGTGGGCCGTGGCCGCCGTCGTCGACGTACACCAACCCGGTGTTGTGGGACGACCTGGCCGACATCGACATCTTCCGGGCCGGTGACACCTACTACTACTCCGCCTCGACGATGCACTACTCGCCCGGCGCGCCGGTCCTGCGCTCCTATGACCTCGTCCACTGGGAGTACGCCGGCCACTCGGTGCCCACACTCGACTTCGGGTCCAAATACGACCTCAACGGCGGCCGCGGCTACGTCAACGGCATCTGGGCCTCGTTCCTCAACTACCGCCCCAGCAACAAGACCTTCTACTGGGGCGGCTGCATCGACTTCAGCAAGACCTACATCTACACCGCCACCAGCGCCGAAGGCCCCTGGAACCGGCACACCACCATCAACAAGTGCTACTACGACGCCGGCCTGCTCGTCGACGACAACGACACCATGTACGTCGCCTACGGCAACACCCAGATCAGCGTCGCCCAGCTGTCGGCCGACGGCAAATCCGAAGTCCGCAGCCAGCAGGTGTTCTCCACCCCCTCCAGCGTCGGCACGCTGGAAGGCGCCCGCATGTACAAGCGCAACGGCA
>NZ_JABBWV010000005.1 GCF_012999535.1 Microbispora sp. H11081 | reverse complement strand
TGCCCAAACTCCGCAGCGCGCTTGACCGGCACGTCGCAGCCCAGAACCCGACCTCAAACTGCTACAACGAGAACGTCGCCTGACCGCGGGACCGCCGATCAAGTTCCACGAACGTCGGGACATCCTCCCTGCTGGTGCGAAGTGCTCGGAAGCGCCGAACATGTGGGACTAAATGCTGACGTGGCCGTCGGACGTAACGCCGCGGCGGAGGCTCGCCATGGCGGCAAGCCACTCCTCCATGAACTTCTCGCCGGTCTCCTTGCTGTCTGGCCCTTCGATGAGCGGAGGGCCGCTCGCGACCTTATCGCTCAGTAGTTCGTAGATTGCGTCGGGCCAGGGATCGAGGCAAGTCACGAGGTTCGTCGCCGCGTAGCGAGTTCTGTTCATTCCCGTGCATATGTTCATCAGCAACGGCCCGATGCCTAGCTCATCTATATGTGCGCGCAACGCAGCCAGCCCAGGGGTGTCGGGCATTAGCATCCCGTGCAGGAGGTACATCGCACCGAACCCACTCAACCCATACAGGACGGTGCGTGCTCGCCGTAGTTGCTCGACGCTGGCTCTTCTAACCGTGCCCGACGGGTCGTGATTCATAGCTACGCCATCGAACTCCTCTCTGTCCGCAGAGAGCTCGAAACGCTGCACCGCCTGCCGCCAGGTATCTGCGGAAAGTCCGGGATACAGCCCTATCTCGGCTAGGGACTCGGCTATGGCGTCAGTACCTACCTCTCCAAGTCCCATGCCCATGCCGGCGATCAGATGGGCAAAGGCTGCTCGCGCCTGTTGGGCGTGCATCTGTGGTTCATCTAGATCACGCCCTGCTAGTAGAGCCGCTCTGACAGCGGCAGGATCAAACTGGATCAGGCCACCCGGCTCACGGTTGATCACACTAAGGGCTTGATCGTAAAACTCATCCTTCTGCCGTTCGGTGCGCGCCGCACGAGCGAGATTAATCAAGCGGTTGACCGGATTTCTTTCCAACACCCAAGCAAGCCCGGCGAACACCGCGGCCTCCGGTGGCTCGGGAACGGAAGTACGGCCAGGAACAACCAGGTCACGATCTAAGAACCAGTCCAGTACCGCGAACCGAAGGTCACGCCCCTGACGTGCGTGGCGGACAAGCACGGCGGCTATCTCCACCGTCTCCGGCATAACCGTCGAGCCGGAACCTCGACCCTGACCACGGCCGTACCGGCGGTTGCGAGGCAGAAGGCCGGCACGGCGCCAACGCTCAAGCTGGGCGTGCGACACGCTCAACCCCCGCTCGGCTAAATGATTGAGCAACTCTCGATCAGCCAGGCTGGGGCCACTTCTCGGCATGCCACCCAACCATACGCTTAGAACCCCGCGAGGTTCACGGAAGCACGAAAACCCTCCTCTGGCTGACTTGAGGTCGCAGCATCCTGATCGCGCAAGTTGCCCTGAGACATCTGGAGTGGAGTTGGGCGTCAACCCTGAGAAACACCCGAAGCGCCGCCTACGCGTCGTTGAACTGTCCTGCGGCGCCGTTGCTTCGAACCTCCTGCTGGCTCTTCCCAACGGGAAGCTAGTGCTGCTCCTCATGGCCTTGGCAATGCTGCTGCTGCTCACACTGCTTGCCATCATCGCGTTAGGTGCGGCCTTTTCGAGGAAAGGGTTTCGGCGCCAGTCTGCGGCACGGACTCTCGACCTGCTCCTCCGGATTGCTCCTTGGTACAGGTCTCGTCACTAGCAGGATACGAAGCCCCTCAACCTGCACACACGGGTCCTCAATCCGTTGAGCGCCTCATCGCCTGCTGTCGTCGAACACTGCCGCGGTCATCCGCGTGTCAGCTCACACCGCTCTGCTCCTATCATCTCAATTGGCGACACATGCCCCGGATGTGAAACCTGTTGGCATATATTAACCACATGTCGGTCACACCGCCGCTCTCGATCTCCGCGTCCGATTTCGCCGAGCTCACATCTTGGGTTACAGACAGCAGCACCGACATCCGACTTGCGCAACGAGCGAGGATCCTTCTGCTTGCAGCAGCTGGACTAAGCAACGCAGAGGTTGCGAAACAAGTCGGTGTGTCTGCTCCCACGGTCACGAATTGGCGTGTCCGCTATCAAGAGGAGGGCTTACCTGGACTGATCGATCGCCCGCGAAAAGTGGCCGGAAAGGAAAACGGCCGAGACTGAACGGCTGGGGACGTCTGATCCTCGTCAAGTCGAAGCCACAGGCCAACAAGAAGTGGACGAACAGCGGGGAAGCTCACGACGATCGAGGACTCAAGCATCGTGCCCAGGATGAGGGGCGTCCCGTCCCGATCCCATCTGAGCTGGTGAAAATCCTCCGCGAGCACATCAAGGAGTTCGGCGTTCATGACGACGGGCGCCTGTTCCGTACGTCACGCGGTGGCGTGATCTCCATCGGGACATACTGCGATGCCTGGAAAGCGGCGCGAGCCCTGGCGCTAACTCCCGAACAGGTGGTTTCCCCATTGGCCGCCCGGCCGTACGACCTGCGCCACGCCGCAGTTAGCCTCTGGCTAAATGCCGGAGTCGCTGCCCCGGACGTTGCCGAGCGGGCAGGGCACGGGGTGGACGTTCTGCTCAAGGTCTATGCTAAGTGCATCGACGGCGGCATAGAGATCGCCAATAAACGCATAGATGATGCATTGGACTCCTAGCCGGGAGGGCTGCAAGGGCCTCATTTACCGAAGCCCTTTGTGGTTCGAGGGAACTTCCCTGGAGCAACAGCCCTTCGTCAATTCATTGACAGACGAATTCCAACCACCCAATGCAGCCACCCGTTAATGTAGCTTCAATTAATGACAGCGTCATCCACTGTCTCCTCTTCTATGTCCGGGGAGAACCTGAGAACTGAAGTAAGAGATTTTATCGGTTGCCACGCCGTCGCGATTGTCTCAATTCGCCCGTCTGTCAGCAACCGATGATGCGCTGCTCCAGGCAGGAGATCTGGGTCGAGCGGGTGCATCGCATTCGGATTATGATAAACGTCCATACCTTGAATCCAGGTCTCAGGATATCCCTCATGCACGATGTGTACGAAGGATTCAAGAGTGGACGAATTGGGATCAGGATTCCAGGCGGTACCACGACGAATCAGCACAACATCGTCTGCACCGAATCCGGCACTTACGCCCATCCTGTTAAATTTTGCGATCGTACCTCCGCTATTAAAAATAACCGCACTAATATTCTCCGCTTTAGGTAGAGAAAAAAACCCTGAGGGCACCACTTTGTTGCCCCATTTATGCTCCGAGATTTTAGAAGCTATGACGGTCAGTCGCCCCTCCTCATCCCGGTCGGTAGACTGAGTTAGCCCATAGAGATAGATAGGCAGTGCGGAACCACTATAGGTCATCGACAATGCGCTATGGAAATCTTGGATTGCAATTACCAGCGGCTTTCCGGCCACTAACGGATGCTTCCAATACTCCTTGCTCAGCTTCTTGGTCAACGGCCCCGCATATTTGATTGGCAGATAGTGCAGATTGTACGCCTCGAGATCCGCCTCGGTTTGCGGCCTGGGGGCCGAGGATTGACCATCGCCGCTTCTGCTCGGATTTATAGTTGTTGCCTCCACAGCAAACTCGCCACGAAGTCCGCGCGCCAAGAAATCGGGGGCAGGCTTGGGATGCAGAACTTCCAGGTTCGCTTCAGTCAAGGCGGCGAACAGATACAATTCCCACACTCGAGCATCGAAGCCGGTAGTTTGGAACTGTTCAACAAAATTGCCATCTATATCTTCATGCCAGCGCATCATTGCACTAATAATTCTACGCGCGGCAGAAAATTCGCCATCAGTGGCAATCCTACGGAAATCGGGGTGCAACTTTGTCTTGGCAACAAGCGGTGCGAAAAAGTCGACAACTCTTCCGGATTCATCACCTTGAATGCGCTGCTCATCTAGATTGGGCAACAACTCCATAATTCTGCGGTTGAGATCGGCGAGAGCCTGTTCAGGGGTATCAAAGTAGCCTGTGACTCCCACTGACCGGAATCTCTCCAGCCCGTCACGCGCCAGGATGATCCCAGAAAACTCATCATCCGTGTCAATGATAAGCGTGGCAAGGATGCGCTCATCACCCGCCTCGAACCAGGCAAGCTCCTGCGAAAAAGCTCGCGCGAGCGGTTTACGACAGTAGGCAGCGAGAGCATCCCACCTCGCACGCGAGATAGCCCGCATCGTTGGCCCCCTCATCTCCTCCAATAGCTTGTATAGACCGTGTCTGCGCCTACGGCAACGCCGGCAACTGACGGTGCCCCACATCGTCGCGGAACCACACCTCGTACGAGGTAGTCGGCTATTGCTGTCCGTCGCCTGAAACATGAGACGCAGGACCGAGTCGAGGAACGCTGGAGGCACTGTTCGCCAATGCCTCCATGAGCTCCAGATCAGCGACCTGTGCGAGGCCTGCTATTGCCTCGCAGTGTCGTGCCAAACAGGCACTCAAGATCATTCCGCATATATTCCGCGACCAGCGGCCGAGGGCTGCTGAGGGTGGCGTACGGCTGCACACGGCCGGAACGATCAACGGCGTCCGACCGAAGCGAAGTCGCTGGTCAGACGCCGTTTTGGCTAGTTGAGCGGAGAGCGTGGGATTCGAACCCACGAGACCGGTCACCCGGCCTAGCGGTTTTCAAGACCGCCGCCATCGTCCACTAGGCGAGCTCTCCACGGCACCCCGCGCTGGAAGCGCCAGGCAGCAGCCTAGTCCCTCGCTCGCGGCCACGTGACCGCGACCGCGAAAGAGATCATTCCCGCCTTTCGATCGCCTACAGGTGGTCCGGGATCTCGGAGAACCTGCGCTCGTTCAACGCCTGCGGGCCGGCGAAGCCGTCGCCCACGGAGGCGGCCAGGCGCAGGTACGCGTCCCGGGTCGGCTCCTGGAGCCGGTCCAGGTCGATCTCCGCGCCCTCCTCCAGGTGGGGGTCGTACGGCACGCGGACCACGGTGCGGCAGCGGGCGGCGAAGTGGGCCTCCAGCTTGTCGAGGTCCACTGTGGACTTCGAGCGGGGCCGTACGCTGCACAGCACCACGGTGGCGGCCCGGACTAGGTCGCCGTAGTGGTGCGCCTCCAGCCAGTCCAGCGTGGCCGAGGCCGCCCGGGCGCCGTCCACGGACGGCGAACTGACGAGCACGATCTGGTCGGCCATGCCGAGCACGCCCGACATGGCGGAGTGCAGAAGTCCGGTGCCGCAGTCGGTGATGCAGATGGAGTAGAAGTTCTCCAGGACCTGCGCCACCGCGTGGTAGTCCTTGGCGCTGAACGCCTCCGACACCGACGGGTCACGGTCCGACGCCAGGATCTCCAGCCGGGACGGCGTCTGCGACGTGAAGGCCCGGATGTCGACATATCGCTTGATCTGCGCCCGCTCGTTCAGCAGGTCGCGTACGGTGGCCGCCGTCTCCAACTCGACCTTGTCCGAGAGCGTTCCACGGTCGGGGTTGGCGTCGACGGCGATGACGCGGTCGCCCCGAACCTGCGCGAGCGTGGCGCCGAGACCGACGGTCGTCGTGGTCTTGCCCACGCCGCCCTTGAGGCTGAGCACGGCGACCCGATGGTGGCCGGTGGAGACGGGCGTGCGGGCGCGCTGCACGAGTTCACGGCGCCGCCGCACCTCCGGGGCCTCGCCCGGCTTGATCAGCCCGGCCGACGCCTTGTAGACCAGCCGCCGCCAGCCCGTCGTGGGGGTGTTCCTCCGCCCCCTCAGCAGGGTGACCGGGTCGAGGCTGTCGGCGGTCGGCTTGGAGGAGGCCGGCTTGGAAACGGCCGGCTTCCCCCCTGTCGTACGCGCCGGCGAACTGAAGGCGGAGGTGGGAGGAGCCGGACGGCGCGGGGTCTGGTACGCCTCCCGCTCCGCCACCGCGTCCCGGTTCACCATGTCCCGGTTAACGATGTCCCGGTCCGCCCTATCCCGGTCAACCGTGTCCCGATCCACCGGGGGCGCCTGGTCGGTTGCGAGGCTCGGGCCCGGCACCCCGGCGGGCACGGGCGCCGCGACGGGGCCCGGCTCGTACGGCTTCCGCTCCTCGGCGGCCAGGTCCTCCCTCAGGGAGCCGGTGAAACGGTCGTCCTTGGCGTCAGGCACCGGCTCGGCCCGGGACGCGCCGAACGACGGCGCGGGAGGCTCCTCCGGCTCGGCGGCGCGCTCCTCCGGCATGGGCGGCACGGGTACGGCCGGCTCCAGCCAGCCCCTCAGGGACTCCTTCGGCGAGTACGGCTCGCTGGACGCCGGCGGGGCGTAGGACGTGG
The DNA here is from genome assembly GCF_012999535.1 of Microbispora sp. H11081. GTDB lineage: Bacteria > Actinomycetota > Actinomycetes > Streptosporangiales > Streptosporangiaceae > Microbispora. The sequence continues at coordinate 467,536 of NZ_JABBWV010000005.1, read as the reverse complement.
CCGACTCGCTGCCGGAGAAGGCTCCGACGTTGTAAGAGTCGGTGTCCGCGGGAGAGCCGGAGACACCGCCGCCGGCACCCCGTTCCGCGAACCGTGGCGTCGTGTAGGACGAGGCGCCGCCCAAGGCACCCGGCGGTGAGGTGGGGGGGCCGTCGTCGTCCGGCTCCCGGTCGCCGCTCGGCGCTTCGGCGGTCGCGTCGGAAGGCTCCGGTCCGGCGTCGAGGGACGCTCCGAAGGACGACCCCGCCGATCGGTCCCGCGTCTGCCCGAAGGACGTCTCGTACGACTCGTAAGACGTCTCGTAGGCCGTCTCGTACGGCGGAGCGCTGACGGGCCCGGTCGACGTGGCGGAACCCTCCTGCGGCTCGCCAGGAGCCGTGCCCGCTGTGGACCTCCCCGAGCCGAAATCGGTCCCCTGCGCGAGCGCCTCAGGGCCCGACGCGGCCGAGCGCTCGACCGGCGTGTCCTCGGCCTCCTCCGTCGACGAGGGCTCGGGCCTGTTCAGGAAGGCCGTGTCGCCGAAGCCGGTGTCGCCGAACGCCGTCTCGCCGTAGCCCGAGTCGCCGCCATAGGCACCCCCGAAACCGGACTTTTCGCCACTTTCATACCGAAAACCGCCCGAATATCCGCCAAAGTCGGCCTCCCGGATGTGCCTGGTAGCGGACGACTCGGCGGTCTCGGAACGTTCGAACGCCTCCGGGCCCTCCCGCGACGGGGCGCCGTACGCGGTGCCCGCCGCGGCGCCGGTCGCGCTGTCGGTGGCAGCGCGGAGCAGCCCGCCCGACGGTGGCTCGGCCGGGACGGCGCTCCACGGGTCGGCGGGGTACGGAGAGTCCGGTTCGGCCGCTGGGGGCGGCGGAGAAGCGAGGGTGGCGGAGGTCACCGCGCTGACCGCTATCTCCACCTCGTCGGGCATCTCCTTGATCGCGTCGAGCCATGCGAGCTGGTCCTCGAGAGAATGGGGATCCTCACGATCATGTCTCGCCACCGGTGTACCCCCTCGGGCTGGGCTAATGGGGTAGCAAACACATTGCAGATTAGCGCCACGTAATCCGGCTAATACGGGCAACCGCCGAGTTCTCCGCCACGCTACTTTAGGTCACATGCGCGCGATAGTGATTTCGGAACCAGGCGGACCCGAGGTTTTGGTCTGGCAGGAACTGCCCGATCCGCGTCCCGCCGCAGGTGAGGTGGTCATCGACGTCGCCGCGTCCGCCGTCAACCGGGCGGACCTGTTGCAGCGCCGCGGCCTCTATCCGCCCCCGCCCGGCGCCTCCGAGATTCCCGGCCTGGAATGCTCCGGAGTGATCATTGAGGTCGGCGAGAACGTCCCCCACCTCGCGCCCGGAGACCGGGTCTGCGCCCTGCTCGCCGGCGGCGGGTACGCGGAACGGGTGGCGGTCCCCTGGCAGCAGGTGATGCCGGTGCCGGACGGGATCGCGCTGGACGAGGCCGCCGCTCTCCCCGAGGTCGCCTGCACGGTGTGGTCGAACGTCTTCATGACCGCCCGCCTGAGGAAGGGCGAGACCCTGCTCGTCCACGGCGGCGCGAGCGGCATCGGCACGATGGCCATCCAGCTCGCCAAGGCGTACGGCTCCCCGGTGCTGGTCACCGCCGGGTCGGCGGACAAGATCGAGCGGTGCCGCGCGCTGGGCGCGGACGAGGCCGTGAATTACCGCGAAGAGGACTTCGCCGAGCGCTTCGAGGGCCGGGCCGACGTCATCCTCGACATCATCGGCGCGAAGTATCTGGCGGGGAACCTCCGCGCCCTCGCGACCGGCGGGCGGCTGGTCGTCATCGGCATGCAGGGGGGCGCCAAGGGCGAGCTCGACCTCGGCATGCTGCTCGCCAAGCGGGGGGCGGTCCACGCGACCGCGCTGCGCGGCCGATCGGCCGACGACAAGGGTGTGATCTGCCGCGGCGTCGTCGACAATGTCTGGCCGCTGGTCGCGGCCGGGGCCGTACGGCCGGTCGTGCACGAGCGGATCCCCCTCGACCAGGCCGCCCGCGCCCACCGGACGCTCGAAGAAGGGGAACACGTCGGCAAACTCCTGCTGGTCAGGTGAGTTAGGTTGGATCGGGTCGGGAGCACCTGGCGAATCCACCCGCCGCGCGGCGGGGCCGTGACTCGCCGGAGACGTCCCGGCACGGTGCGCACCAGCGGAGCGAATCAGGAGTTGTAACCGATCGATGAACGCAGACGAGAGCACGCCGCAGATCGTGGTCGTGGGGCCGCAGGGCCTTTCGGCCGCCGGTGGCAACGGTAAGGGCGAGCACGAGGAGCGGTCCGTCGCCGATCTGGTGGAGCAGCCCGCCAAGGTGATGCGGATCGGCAGCATGATCCGCCAGTTGCTCGAGGAGGTGCGGGCGGCTCCCCTCGACGAGGCCAGCCGGAAGCGGCTCGCGGACATCCACCAGAGCTCGATCAAGGAGCTCGAGGAGGGCCTGGCGCCCGAGCTGGTGGAGGAGCTGGAGCGGTTGTCCCTGCCGTTCAGCGACGAGAGCGGCACCGCGCCGAGCGACGCGGAGCTCAGGGTCGCGCACGCCCAGCTCGTCGGCTGGCTGGAGGGCCTGTTCCACGGCATACAGACCACGCTGTTCGCCCAGCAGATGGCCGCGCGGGCGCAGCTGGAGCAGATGCGCCGCGCGCTCCCCGGCGGCGTGCCCCAGGTCGCGGACGACCAGGGTCACCGCGCGGGCGGCCCTTACCTGTAGGTCAGACCCCCGTGCTCGTGACCCCGAACAGGGTCTCGAGCACCACCGCGACACCGTCCTCGTTGTTGGCCGCCGTCACGTGATCGACGGCGGCCAGCACGTCGGGGTGGGCGTTCGCCACCGCGTACGAGACGCCGGCCCAGGTCAGCATCGGCAGGTCGTTCGGCATGTCGCCGAACGCCACCACCTCCGCGGGCTTGATCCCCCGCTCCTCGGCCAGTGTGGCCAGCGATGTGGCCTTGGTCACACCGAACGCGCTCATCTCGATCAGCGCCCGCCCGCTGGAGTGGGTCGGGGTCACGACGTCGCCGACGATCTCCAGCACCGTCTGGTGCAACTCGTCGGGGTCCATCGAGGGATGCCGGGCGAGCAGCTTGGCGCACGGCCGGGCCGTCAGCGCCGAGATCCCCACCTCGCGGCCGAAGGACAGCTCACGCGCGTCCCATCCGCCCAGCGGGTAGTTCGCCTCGTGCGCGAAGCCCCCCTCGTACTCCACGGAGAACGTGAGGTCCGGCACGTGCCGCCGCAGGCGCGCCACGCACTCCTCGAGGACGTCGGACGCGATCAGGTGCGACTCGACGATCTCCTCGGTGTGGAGGTCGTAGACGAGCGCGCCGTTGGCGCAGATCGCGAGCCCGTGGTGCCGTACGGCTCCCGCGACGGTGTGCATCCACCGCGGCGGCCGCCCGGTGACGAAGACGAGGGTGCCGCCGGCCTCCTCCACGCTGGCGAAGGCGGCGGCGGTACGAGGGGAGATCGTGCCGTCTGTGCGCAGAGCTGTGCCGTCGAGGTCTGTGGCGACGAGGCGGGGGCAGGTCATGACAGGTTCCAGTGTGCACTGAGATATGCCATGGCATGGCCTCGGCCACGCCCTGGGCGAGAAATCTCCTCCAGACGTGGAACACCAACGGGCCACATAGTGTTAGATGTGAAGGCGTTGTATTAGCTGTTCCCGTAGCGAAAACCAGCTTGACTGTATGAGCCACCCGGGGAGCTGTGCGACACACCCGGGGTCCACGAGGTGTGGGCCCCAAGATTCACTTCCTTAGGGAGAGCAGTAATGGCTCAGGGAACCGTCAAGTGGTTCAACGCTGAGAAGGGCTTCGGCTTCATCGCACCGGACGGCGGCGAGCCCGACGTGTTCGTGCACTTCTCCGCGATCACTGGCAGCGGCTACCGCAATCTGGAGGACGGCCAGCGGGTCGAGTTCGAGGTCATCGCGGGTCCGAAGGGTCCGCAGGCTTCGAACGTTCGTGGCCTCTGATCTGACGTAACGAAAGGCGGGGCTCGCCTGGCGAGCCCCGCCTTTCGCATGCCCGGGGTCCCCGTGCCGTGCGTCGCATGCCGGGGATGCCCGCGCCGCGCGGAGCCGGTCACGCGGCCCGGAGCCGTGGTGCCCGAACCTGGCCCGTACGGAGGCCGGGGCGCCCCCGACGCGACGGATCACGCGCCGAGGGGCAAGGGCAGCCCACCGCCGGCCGGGCATCCGGAAGACCACCGCGCATGAAAGTTTCACGCGCAGGGCCTTCCCGTGCGCAAATCCCGTCCGAACTGAGAGATTTACATCACACCTGACGCCCCTGCCGCTCAAGGGTGGATTCGCACCCTTTGGCGTTATCGGCTGTGTTTCTGGCATCACAGTCTGTGGCCGGTCCCGCGCGATTCGCCGCGCCGAAAAATTTTCGGGACGAGACACGAAGACCTCCGGACGCGGCGGTCGCCCGCCACGCCGGAGGTCCTGTGCGGACATCCGCTAACGAGACAGCGGCTCCAGGACGTCGAGCCCCACGTACGGCCGGAGCGCCTTGGGCACGACCACCGAACCATCGGCCTGCTGGTGGTTCTCCAGGATCGCCACGATCCACCGGGTGGTCGCGAGCGTGCCGTTGAGGGTGGCCACGTGCTGCGGCCTGCCGTTCTCGTCCCGGAAGCGCACCTTCAGGCGCCGGGCCTGGAAGTCGGTGCAGTTGGAGGTGGAAGTCAGCTCGCGGTAGCGGCCCTGCGTAGGCACCCAGGCCTCGCAGTCGTACTTGCGCGCCGCCGAGGTGCCGAGGTCGCCGCCCGCCACGTCGATCACGCGGTAGGGGACCTCGACCTTCTCGAGCATCTCCTTCTCCCAGGCGAGGAGCCGCAGGTGCTCCTCGTGGGCGTCCTCAGGACGGCAGTAGGAGAACATCTCCACCTTGTCGAACTGGTGGACCCGGATGATCCCCCTGGTGTCCTTGCCGTACGACCCGGCCTCGCGGCGGAAGCAGGACGACCAGCCGGCGTAGCGCAGCGGCAGCGACGCCCGGTCGAGGATCTCGTCGGAGTGGTAGGCCGCCAGCGGCACCTCGCTGGTGCCGACCAGGTAGAGGTCGTCGGCCTCAAGCCGGTAGATCTCGCTCGCGTGGGCGCCGAGGAAGCCGGTGCCGGCCATCGCCTCGGGCTTGACCAACACAGGGGTGATCATCGGCGTGAAGCCGGCCTCGACGGCCTGCTGGATCGCCATGTTGAGCAGCCCGAGCTGGAGCCGCGCGCCGACGCCCTTAAGGAAGAAGAACCTGGCGCCGGAGACTTTGGCCCCGCGCTCGGTGTCGATCGCGCCGAGCAGCTCGCCCAGCTCGACGTGGTCGCGGGGCTCGAAGTCGAAGACCGGCTTCTCGCCGACCTCCTCCAGCACCACGTAGTCGTCCTCGCCGCCGGCGGGCGCGCCCTCCTCGACGATGTTCGGCACGCTCAGGAGCAGCGCGTCGAGCTCGCTCGCCAGCGCGGCAGCCTCGGTCTCGGCCGCCTTCACCTGCGCGGCCAGTTCCTTCGCGCGATCGAGCAGCGCCTGGCGCTCGTCCCCGGACGCGCGGGACACCGACTTGCCGATGCTCTTCTGATCGGCGCGCAGCGACTCGAAGCTGTTGAGCGCGGCACGGCGGCGCTCGTCGAGGGACAGCAGGGTCTCCACGACCGAATCGTCCTCGCCGCGGACGCGCTGCGACGCCCGGAGCCGGTCAGGGTCCTCACGAAGGGTTCGCAGGTCAATCACGGCTCAAAGGCTACCGGAGCCGGTGCGGCTTACGCCCGTCAAGCGCGGCCTGAACGGATCTTCGCGAGCCATTCCGCGGCCTCGGAGAAGTCGGCGTCCGCCGTACCCTCCTTGATCTGCGTCGCGACCCGGTCGGCGCGCGGATAGCTGCCGAGGAAGCGCACGTCGTCGCAGAGCCGGTGCAGGCCCGCGACGGCCTCCCCGACCCGGGCGTCGGCGATGTGGCCCTCGAGATCGAAGTGGAAGAAGTAGCGGCCGATGCCGTCCCCCGTGGGACGCGACTCGATGCGGGTGAGGTTGACCCCGCGGACCGCGAACTCGCTCAGCATCTCCAGCAGCGCGCCCGGGTGGTCGTCGCGCAGGAACGCCACGAGCGAGGTGCGGTCGGCTCCGGTGGGCTCGGACAGCTGCCCGGGACGGTTCACCTTGATGAACCGGGTGACGGTGTCGGAGCGGTCGCCGATGTCCGAGGCGATCGCATCGAGCCCGTAGTACTCCCCGGCGATGGCCGGGCTGATCGCCGCGTCGTACGGAGACTCGGGAGAGGAGACCTCCTGCGCGGCGGCGGCCGTCGACGACGCCGCGATCACCACGGCGCCGGGCAGCTCGCGCTCGATGTATCCCCGGCACTGCGTGTGGGCCGCCGGGTGGGTGATGATCCGCTTGATCTGCGCCAGCTCGGTGCCGGGCCGTACGAGCAGGGAGAACTCGACGGGAAGCAGCCACTCGCCGGTGATGTGGAGCGGCCTGCCCCCGGCCAGCTCGTCGAGGGTCTGCGTGATCGCCCCCTCCACCGAGTTCTCCAGGGGGACCACCGCGCCGTCCGCCTCGCCGTCGCGGGCGGCGTCGAGCGCGGCTCCGACGTTGGCGCAGGGCAGGCGCTCGGCATCCGGCGACAGGAACCGCAGGGCGGCCTCACAGAAGGTGCCCTGAGGCCCCAGGTACGCGAGCTTCGACATGTCCTCAAGAGTATCCGCAGGTACGAACGGCGAGCATGCGGAAATGCCTCCTGTGGACAACTCCTCGATCCCGCTTGCCCTGTGGACGGCCAGAGCCCGGCGGCCGCCCAACCGCCCAACCGTCGCCGAGCCGTCAGCCGGGAACGCGGCGTGGCCTGCGCCCGCGGTTGTCAGCGGGAAGGCGGTGCGGCTCGGCCTCGGGCCCGATGCCGAGCCGCGCGGCCCGCACCGCGTGCTCCTCCTCCGGCGACAGCGGCTGCACTCCCTTCCCACCGCGCACGGCCCGGGCGTACGTGCGGGTCTCGGTGCGTCCGTTGATCGACGTCAGCACGATCCCGTCGCCGAACCCGTTGATGAGCGCCACCGAGAACGACAACCTGCCGGTCATCTCGTCGAGCGCGTCGTACCGGTACAGCGCCACGTCGCGGATCGCCCTGCTGTCCATCCCGCCCTCGACGGCGGCCCGCCGGGCGAGCACGTCCAGGCACTCCCGCACGTTGCGGCGGGCGGCGCGCAACGCGATCAGGCCGACGGTCACGCCGGTCGCACCCGCCAGGACCCCGGCCATCTGCACAACGGTAACCAGCACGCCACTGAGCGTAATGAGTCGGTCAAGTCGCCGCAGCGGGAACGGCCACAGCGGCCCGGCGTCGCGGCAGCCACGACCCGAGCAGCCAGACCAGGCCGATCGCGCCGAGCCCGAACGCGTTCTGCACGATCTTCCCCGCGACCGGGCTGAGCACGGGGATCTCCAGCGCCTTGAGCGCCACCCCCCACCACGGGATGGGCAGCACGTAGTAAAGCCACACGCCCGCCGCGACCAGCAGCCTGACCGGGTCGCGCCCCGCCCCCGCGATGGCCGCGAGCACGACCACGACCCAGGCGATGTGGTGGATCCAGGCCACCGGCGACAGCAGCACCGCCATCAGGCCCGTGATCGCCACCGCCGTCATGACGTCGCCGTCCAGGTGGGCCCGGCGGGCGGCGCGGAAGCCGTACCAGCCGATCGCGGCGACGGCGGCGAGCCAGACGACCGAGGTCAGCCAGCCGGGCAGGTAGAGCCTGAGCAGCATGCCGCGCAGCGACTGGTTGGTCGTGGCCGCGTTGGCGCCCAGACGCTCGGAGTCGAGCAGCGCCCCGAACCAGAAGTCCCTGGCGTCGTCGAACATCACCACGAACGGCAGCAGCGTGAGCAGGGCCGCCGTGAACACCGCCATGAGGAAGGCCCTGCGCTGCGCCGCGTCGCCCTCCCGTAGTGGCAGCGCCGTGATCGCCAGGTAGACGAGGAACACGCCGGGGGTCAGCTTCACCGCGGTCGCGAGACCGATCAGCATGCCGCGCGGCCACCACGGCCTGCGCGCCACGCAGTCGAGCAGGCACAACGCCAGCAGGAACAGGTCCACCTGGCCGAACCTGAACTGGTCCCTGATCGGCATGAGGTAGGTGCACGCCGCGCACAGCACGGCGAACAGCAGCGGCGCGGCCAGCACGCCGCGCACACCGTCGAGATAGGCCCGGAAGGCGTGCCGTACGGTCACGGCGAGGACGGCGACGATGGCGGCCGTCCACACCCACTGCGCGACCGGCCACGACATCACGGCCAGCGGCACCGCCAGCATGGCGGCCACCGGCGGGTAGGTGAACGGCAGCAGTTGCGGGGCCGGCGTGATCACGTCGTAGACCGGCAGGCCACGCAGCAGGGCCCAGCCGCCCGTACGGTAGACGTCCAGGTCCACCAGGCGCTGGTCCTCGGGGTTGGTCAGCCAGTGGGCGATCAGCGGCGCGGCCGCGGCGGCCACCGCCAGAAGGGCGAGCACCCATGCCCAGGCGGGCCGGCTGCGGGCCCCGGCGATCCGGCCAGTCGTCACGATTAGGCAGGTTACCGTGGAGGACCGTGGCCGCAGCGTCGACGATCATGAGGGAGCGCGGAACAGTGCCGCCTGGATCAGCACCGGATCCGGCAGCCCCGGCGATCCGGGTGCCCGGCCGCCCGATGGGCCCGGATACCCGGGTGCCCGGGCGTCCGGCCGACCCGGCGAGGCCCTCGGCCGCCGCCGGGCTCTCGATCGCCGAGCGCCGCCGTCCGTGGGGCGTGCCCTTCCTCCCCGCGTCTCCCGAAGGCTTTTCTGGAGCCCGGCGTGGCCGGTTCGCGGGGTTCTTCGCGTCGTTGCTGGTGCTCTTCGTGGTGGCCCTCGTCCTGCCCGCCGCACCCGCCTCCGCCTCGGGGCGGACAACCGTTCCCGCTCAGGAACAGGCCCTGGCAGGCCGGGTCGTGCTGATCGGGGTCCCCGGGCTCCGCTGGGACGACCTCGACCCGCGGCGGACCCCCGTGCTGTGGGACCTGGCCGGCCGTGGCTCCAAAGCGTCCCTGTCCACGAGGGCCGTCCCTCCGGAAGGACTGCCGGTGACCTGCCCGGCCGCCGGTTGGCTCACGGTGTCCGCGGGACAGCGGGCGGGGTCTCCGGGACCTGGGTGTGCGCCCGTACCCGCGCCGGTCGGCGCCGCCGGCGGCGCGGCCACGATCCCGAACTGGCCCGAACTGGTCGCGGTGCAGCAGGCCGGCCCCTTCAAGGCCCGGCTCGGGCTCCTCGCCGACGCCGTGACCGCCGCCGGAGGACGGATCGCGGCCATCGGGCCCGGAGCGGCCCTGACCGCCGCCGACTCCTCCGGCAGGGTCGCGACGTACGCCGCGACGCCCTCCGCGCTGCCCGACCTCACGCCGTACGCCCTCGTCGTCGCGGAGGCGGGGGAGATCACCGCCGCCGAGACCGACGGGCGGCCGCGCCGGGACGCCGTGAGCGCGGCCGACCGGGCCGTCGCGGAGGTGCTCGCCAGGGTGCCCGCCGGTTCGGCCGTGCTCGTGGCGGGGCTGTCCGACTCCCCCGGCCGCGGCGAGGGGTCCACCGCCCACCTGCACGTCGCCATCGCCGCGGGCGGGCCGTACGGGCAGGGGTGGCTGACCGCCGCCTCGACCAGGCAGCGGGCGCTGGTCACGATCACCGACGTCACGGCGACGATCACCCATCTGCTCGGCGTACCCACCCCAGAGGGCGCGGTCGGCAGGGCGTGGTCGGGCGGCGGAGCCGCGCCGCCCGTGGCCCAGGCGGTCCGCGAACTCGCCGACGCCGACCTGGCCAGCCAGATGCTCAGGGAGGTCAGGGAGCCGTTCTTCATCACACTGGTCGCCGCGCAACTGCTGTTCTACGCCCTGGCCGCGGTCGTCGTAAGGCGCCACCGGCGCATGCTCACCACCACGCGGGTCGTGGCGACGGTCAGCGGCGCGCTCCCTGTGTCGATCTTCCTCGCGCAGCTCGTGCCGTGGTGGGCGTTCGCGCACCCGATGCCCGCCCTGCTCGGCACGATCCTGGGCTTCGCCGCCCTGGTGGCCGGGCTCGCGTACGCCGGGCCGTGGCGCCGCCACCTGCTCGGTCCTGTGGCCGTGGTCGCCGGGGTCAGCTCGCTCGCGCTCCTCGCCGACGTGGTGACGGGCTCGCGGCTGCAGGTGAACGCGGTGGCCGGGTACGAGCCCGTGACCGGCGGGCGGTTCTACGGCTTCGGCAACATGGCCTTCGCCGTCTACTCGACGGGCACAATCCTGCTCCTGGCGGTCGTCGCCCACGCGCTGCGCCGCCGGCCGAGGATCGCCGTGGCCGTCTGCACGGCGTACGGTCTGCTCGCGATCGCGGGGGACGGCTGGCCGACGTGGGGCGCGGACTTCGGCGGGGTGCCGTCGTTCGTCCTGGGCGTGGCCGTGTGCGTGCTAATGGCGGCCGGCAGGCGGGTGTCGGTCCTCCGGCTCGGGCTGGTCGCCGTGGCGGGGGTCGCGCTCATCGCGCTGATCGCCGTGCTCGACTGGCTGCGGCCCGCCGACCGGCGTACCCACCTGGGGGGCTTCGTCCAGCAACTCGTCTCCGGCGAGGGCGGTTCCGTCGTCGGGCGCAAGCTCGGGGCGATGCTCAACACGCTCGGCAACCTGCCGTTGACGCTGCTGTCGCTGGTCGCGGTGGCGTTCCTGTTCCTCGTGCTGGCCCGGCCGTCGCGGTGGGGCGCCGCCGCGCTCAGCCTGGCGTACGAGCGGGTCCCGGAGCTGCGGGCCGGGCTGATCGGCGCGCTGACCGCGGCGTTCGCCGGGTTCCTGATCAACGACTCGGGGATCGCGATTCCGGCGATGGCCCTGACGGTCGCCGTGCCGCTGGCGCTGGCCGCGTCCGTCCACGCGCTGCGGACCGCGCCGCCCACCACAGCAGCGCGATCGTCAGCGCCAGCAGGAGCGACGGCGCCACCCAGGCCCTGACCACGTCGACGAGCCACCCCAGGTCGCGCGGCTGATCCGCCTGGCGCGCCGGCAGGTAGGCCAGCGATAGCACGGTGAGCCGGGCGACCAGGAAAACCTCAAGGCCCGGCCAGGCGACCATGGCCAGCAGCGCGAACCCCAGCCCGTCGTACCACGGCAGCGCGTACGGCGTGGCGAACAGCCAGGCCACGGCGACGGCGAGGGCGACCACCGGCCCTTCGCGGTCCGCGGCGGGGCGTCCACGCAGGAGGAGTACGGCGAGGGCGGCAAGCAGGAGCACCGACCCCGCCTGGATCCACGCCCGGTAGGCCCCCGGGCCGAACAACGCCTGGAGCGCCCTCTGCGCGAGCTTCCACGGCGTGGCGAGTGAGACCGACTTGCTCGCGTTCAGGAGCTGGTCGAGCGCGTGCGGCCCGGCCAGCAGATATGCCACGAGCACCGTCAGCGTCGCCAGCCCGGCGACCAGGACGAGCCTCCGGGGGTTCCTGCGCAGCTCCCACGCCGTGCCCAGCGCCACCACCCCCACAGTGGCCTTGACCGCGACGCCCAGGCCGAGCGGCACCCCCCTGCGGGCGGCCAGGCCCGCCACGACGAACGCGATCGCCACGGTGTCGAGGTGCATCCCCGCGACCAGTTCGTAGACGAGCAGCGGGTTGGCCGTCCACAGCAGGGCCGCGCGGCGCTGCCGTACGGGATCTCCGGCGGCGGCCCGGTGGAGCAGCAGGCCGGTGGCGATGAACGCGGCGGCGTTGACCAGGGCCATCACGAACACCGTCAGGCGGACCGACTCGCCTCCGGCAAGGCTCGCCAGCGCCTGCAGGGCCGTCGCGACCGGGCCGTACACGCTGGGCGTCCTCGTCCACTCCTCGACCCGGCCGACGACCGGATCGGCGGGAAGATCGGCGGGCACGGTCACGTAAGGGTCGTGGCCGAGGACCGCCATCCGGCCGTACGCCGCGTAGTTGAGGTGGTCGGCCGAGCCGGAGGGCGGCAGGAACGCGAGGACCGCGGCGGCGGCGCACCCGGCGACGACCAGCGTGCGTGTCGGCGGCATCCGGGCCGGGCAGGCGAGGGCGGCGGTCAGGCCGATCGCGCCGAGCACGAGCGCGGCGGCGGCCAGGGCGACGACGAGGTGGCCGCCGGGAGCGAGGCCGAGGGAGTAGGGAGGCTGCCACGGCCGTCCCGGCAGGGCGGGGACCATCGCCGAAGGCCCGAGGGCGCCGATCGTGATCGTGAGGAGGATCGACAGGCCGCCGGCGGCCGGGGCCAGCCAGGCGGCCGTCCGTACGAGCCCCCGTGAATCCACCCGCAAATTCCACCACACCCCGGCCGTGATCTTGCAGTTTGTCGCACGGGGTGGGGGTGAGCAGGGGCGACACCCTCCGTGATCTTGCACTTTGTCGCACGCACCAGCGCCGACCAGGGACGATGCCCTGCGTGATCTTGCACGGTTTCGCGGCCATCAGGCTTCTACCTGCGGCATCGCGGTAGCCGATCTTGCACGTAGCCCGCTACGAAGACTGCAAGATCACGAACGACATATCCGCAGTTCAGGACACTCGCAGCGTACTTTTATACATGATCACGAAAGCAATCGGCCCAGGTAGGCGCGCCGCGTGCGACAAACTACAAGATCACGCGGGGGGGGCGAGGGGTCAGGGGGTGGGGCGGCGGAGTGAGGGGATCTTGGGGTCACGGGCGGCCAGGGCCAGCCCTACGTCACGGAGCTGACGGGCCCTGTGCAACTGCGATCGCCAGTCGGTGCCCGTCGCCCGGTGCGACATCTCGACCTCGACCTCGACCACCCGGAATCCCTTCCTGAGCAGGTCGACGGTCAGGCCGGTCTCGACGCCGAAACCGTGCGCGAGCGGCCTGGCCGCCTCGAACGCGGCCCGGGTCAGGCACCGCTGCCCGTTGAGCGGCTGGGTCGCCTCCCAGCCCGTGAGCCGTTTGATGCCGTCGCGGGCGAGCCGTACGACCATGCCGTGCCCGCCGAGCTTGACCCTGGTCGTGAACGCCGCGATGGTCATGTCGGCCTCCCCCGCGCGCACCGGCGCGATCAGCGGGAGGGCCGCCTCCGCCGTCTCGCCCAGGTCGGCGTCGAGGAACAGCAGGTGCCGGGGAGCGTCCTCGTCGAGGAGGCGCACGGCCTCCGCCCCGCTCTCCATCGCCGCGGCCTTGCCCCGGTTGCGGCTGTGCCGTACGACCCGGGCGCCCGCCGCCCTGGCCACCCGGCCGGTCTCGTCGGACGAGCCGTCGTCGACGACCACCACGAGATCCACGCCGGGCAGCTTCAGGACGGCGGTCACGGTTGCGCCGATCCGGTCGGCCTCGTCCTTCGCCGGGATCACTACTGCGGTGTCCGGCTCCGGTACGGCCATTTCCCCCATGCGATTAACCCTGGTGCTCTGCCGTGAGCAGGTCGGCGGGCACCGTGTCGTGCACGGTGAACACCGAGTCCAGCCCGGTGACCTGGAGGATCTTGCGTACCGCCGGTCTCGGCGCCGCCACCTCCAGCGTGCCACCACGCTCGCGCAACCGCTTGAGCGCCGACAGCAGCACGTTCATGCCCGTGGAGTCGCAGAACTCCACTCCGGACATGTCGATGACCACCCGGTCAGGCCCGGTCTCCAGCAGGCGGGTGAACTCCGCCTGCAGCCGGGGCGCCGTATATAGGTCGATTTCGCCGAAGACGGCCATGACGGCCTGACCGGCGTGGGATTGCGTCGCGACTTTGAGCTCCACGAGGCGCACACTAGCGTCGTCCCGGCCTCGGGTCACGCTCCGTCGGATTCGTCGAAGAGTCGTCCGCCCTTTGTCCCCGATTCCGGCCCCATGTAAACGGCGAGTGCGCGAAGCTTGACGCTATGCGACACCGGCGTCGCCGGATGGAGGGCCCGGAACCTCCGCGTCTTGGTCGTCACTTCGCGAAGGAGGGCGGGCGCCGAGCACAGCGGGCCCGAGAGCAGATGAACACTGAGATACCCGAGGATCCCCAGCGCCGCGTGCTACGCGAATATCTGGAGACCATTCAGGTGCGCACCGAGAAGGCCTCGTCGTGGCGCGACGCGGCGGAGTCGCTGCGCGGCCTGGTCAACCGCGAAGGGTACGTCCCGGTCAGCGCCCGCCTGGCGGCCGAGGACCTGGACTTCCTGGCCGAGGCCCGCGAGGAGTTGCTGAGCTTCTCCGATCTCGGCATCAGGCTGCTGGAACTGCACCAGCCAAGAGACGCGGGCGGCATCTCCAGCGACCCCGCCAACCCGATCCTGCGGTGCCGGAGCTGCATGTGGCGCTGGCCGTGCCCCACGTTCCGCGCCATGGCGGAGGCGTTCACCCCGCGTCGCCGGGAAGCAGCCCCCGACGTCCCCCCGTGGCGCGGCCAGCTGGAGCACCAGGACGAGCCGTGACCCCGCGTACGGCCCTCAGGCCAGCGGCAGCGTGATCTCGAAGCGGCAGCCCGGGCCCTCGTTGGCCACGCCGATCGCGCCCTCGTGGGCCTCCACGATGCCGCGCGCGATCGCGAGCCCGAGCCCGGCGCCGCCGTCGGGGCCGGGCGTCCGCGCGGCCTCGCCGCGGAACGCGACGTCGAAGACCCGGGGAAGGTCCTCCTCCGGGATGCCGCCGCAGCCGTCGAGCACGGACAGGCGGGCGGTCGCGCCCTCCGTGACCGCCCGCCCGACGACCGCCCGCCCGACGACCGCCCGTACGACGACCGTCCCGCCGGCGGGCGTGTGCCGGATGGCGTTCACCACCAGGTTGCGTACGGCCCGGCCGAGCTGTCCCGCGTCGGCGTGCACCGGGACGCGCGGGTCCGCCTCGCCGGTCAGGCGCACGCCCTGGGCGCGGGCCAGCGGTTCGACGGCGGCGAGGGTGTCCGCGAGGAGGTCGCCGAGCCCCGTACGGGTGAGCGTGAGCCGCAGCGCGCCCGCGTGGATCCGCGACAGCTCGAACAGGTCCTCGACCATCCCGGCGAGCCGGTCGACCTCCACCCTGATCTGGCCGTGATAGCGCTTGACGGTCTCGGGGTCGTCGGCCACCCCGTCCTCCAGGGCCTCCACCATCGCCCGCACCCCGGCCAGGGGAGTGCGCAGGTCGTGGCTGACCCACGCGACCAGTTCGCGCCGCGCGCTCTCCAGCGTCCGCTCGCGCTCGCGGCCCAGCCGCACCCGCTCGTACGCCTGCTCCAGGGCGGCGCCGATGGTCCGCAGTTCGGCCGGGAGCGGCGTGGGCGGCGGGACGAACCGGCCGGAGGGCGGCACGCTCTCCAGCGCGGCGACGAGGCTCCTGCTGGCGCGCACCACCGTCCTGGCGTTCACCAGGGCGACGCCGAGCCCTACCAGGCCGCCGATGCCGACGACGGTGAGCACGATGTTCTTCGGCCGCCCGTCGATGACCATGGCGAGCGTGATGGCGACCACCCCGGCCAGCGTCGCGGAGACCGTCACCGCCGCGACGACCGCGAGCATCACGCCGATCGACCGGTGCCGCAGCACCCGCAGCAGCGCCAGGCCGAGGGCCGCGATGACGAGACCAAGCCCGGCGGCGACGGCGACGATCTGGACGATCATGGCAGCGGCTCGTAGCGGTAGCCGACGCCCCAGACCGTCACGATGCGGCGCGGGTCGGTCGGATCGTCCTCGATCTTCTCCCGCAGCCTGCGCACGTGGACCGTCACGGTGGAGGAGTCGCCGAACGACCAGCCCCAGACCTGGTCGAGCAGGGCCGCGCGGCTGAACGCCTGACGGGGGTTGCGCAGCAGGTAGACGAGCAGGTCGAACTCGCGGACGGTCAGGGTGATCTCCTTTCCGCCGAGGCGCACCTCGTGCGCGCCGACGTCGACCACCAGGTCGCCGTCGCGCAGGACGCCGGTGCCGGTGGGCACCAGCGCGCCCCTGGCCCGCCGCAGCACTGACCGTACGCGCAGGGCCAGCTCGCGCGGGCTGAACGGCTTGGTCACGTAGTCGTCCGCGCCGGTCTCCAGGCCGACCACCCGGTCCATCTCCTCACCGAGGGCGGTCAGCATGATCACCGGGACGGGACGGCGCTCCCGCAGCTTCCGGCAGACCTGCAGGCCGTCGAGCTTGGGCAGCATCAGGTCGAGCACCATCAGGTCGGGCGGATCGGCCAGGGCCCGGCGCAGCGCCTCGGCGCCGTCGCCCACACACTCGACCTCGTGCCCGTCGCGTTCCAGGTAGCGGGCCACCACTTCGGCGACGGTCGGGTCGTCGTCCACCACCATGACGCGGGTGGCCTTCTGGGGAGTTCTCGAGGAGGGCACGCCCTCACGGTAAGTCCGCCGGGCCGGGCATCGTCACCGTCCCAGGAGAACCGGCCCAAGATCGGTGACCGTCCGTTGATCGATTGTTTGCCGAACGCGTTGATTCACGTGAAACCTCATACATCGCGGGTATGGGGACCGATTCTCGATCAAGCTCGCGGTTGTCGGGGCCGCCGCGTACCTTTGGGCTATGGCCCGTACCGTGCTGACCGTGGTGGGAATCCTCCTGGCCCTCTGGCTGGTGTTCGGATTCGTGATTCCCGCTCTGTTCGCGACGCTCAAGTTCCTGCTGATCATCGGCGTCATCGCCCTCGTGGCCGTGGTCGCGATCACCGTCGTCGGGAAGCTGTCCCGCTGACGTGAACGCTCTCCAGGCCGCCGTCGGATCGCTCCTCTGGCTGCTGGCCGAGGTCACCGCCGGGTCTTCGGGCCCAGGCGTGCTGACCGCGGCCGGCCTGGCCGGCGTGGCCGTCCTCGTGTTCGCCTGGATGCTCTGCCGGCTGGCCGGCCTCCCCGTCCTGCGTCAGGGGCCGGGCAGGCCGTCGTACAACGGTGAGACGGCGATGGTCAGGCTGCGCGATCCCGGCGCGCCAGGCCGTCCACGTCCCCGCGCTCCATCAGGAAGTCCCGCGCTCGTCTGACCAGCCCATCCGGTCACGAGCGCTTTCGTCATGCCCTCATCCATCGGCAGAAGGCCACAGACGAAAGGCTTCCCATGTTCGACTTCGTGCTCGACCCCGCCTATCGGCTCATCGAGGCGCTAAGCCAGATCACCGGCGGCGGACTCGCGATCGTCCTCGTCACCCTCGCCGTACGGCTGTCGCTGCTGCCGCTGAGCATCCGCGTCGCCCGTGCCCAGCGGATCAGGACGCGGCTCGCTCCGCAGGTGGACAGGCTCCGCACGCGGTGGAAGAACGACCCGCAGCGACTCCTGCGCGAGGTGAACGCGGTGTACGCCAAGGAGGGCGTCGGCCAGTTCACCGGTTACCTTCCGGCGTTCGCGCAGTCACCGTTCTTCATGGTGACCTATCGGCTGTTCACGGCCGCCGTGATCGCGGGGCACCCGAACCTGCTGCTGGCGCAGAGCGTGCTCGGCGTGCCGCTGGGGGAGCACCTCGCGGCCGCGGTCGCCGGGGCGGGCCTGGTCAGCCCGCCGGTCGCGGTGTTCGCGGGGCTGCTCGCGTTGCTCGTCGCCGTGGCCGTGATCGCCGCCCGCAGGGTCGAGCCCACGGCTCCGATGCGGCGCCTCCAGGTCCTGATGCCGTTCTGGACCGTGATCGCCGCGGCCTTCCTCCCGCTCGCCGCGGGCGTCTACCTGCTGGTGAGCAGCGCCTGGACGACGGCCGAGCGTGCCGTGCTCTATCCGCGCCCGGCATGATCCCCCGGGATGCGCCGGTCACGCGCGCAGCGTGAGCGCCAAGGGCGGGCGCGACAAGAGCGGGCGTGAGCGTGCCAAGCGTGAGCGTGCCAAGCGTGAGCGCGCCAAGCGTGAGCGCGCCAAGCGTGAGCGCGCCAAGCGTGAGCGCGCGAAGAGTGAGCGGGAGGCGGGAGCGCGGGTCAGCCGACCTCGCGCAGCACCGGGATTTCGGACAGCTCGGTGTCCTCGTTTCGGTCGGGCGATGAGGCGGGGATGACGGCCCAGACGGTCGTCGCCTCCTCCTCGTGCCTGACCCCCCAGCGCTCGGCCAGGTATTCCACGATGCCGAGCCCGCGACCACCGAGCGACGACAGCGTCGGGCGGCCCGCACGGGGTTCCGTGCACGCGCCGCCGTCGCTGACGGCCACCTCCACCTGCTCATCGGAGCAGTTCCAGGTCACCTTGAGCCGGCCGCACGGGAGAGGATGGGCGTGACGCAGCGCGTTGCTCAGCAGTTCGCTCATGATCAGGACGACGTCGTCGACGGCGGACGCGAGCAGGCCCGCGGTCGAGAGTTCGGCACTGAGACGCTGACGTGCGACGGCGACGCTCGACGGTGCGTAGGGCAGCATCACGACGCTCGACGCACTCACCTCCCCCGTACCCCCCGTTTCCCGCTGCACGAGCAACTACGACCGAAATGCCCCGCTTGCTCGGCCGGGAAACCGTGCCCCACATCACAGCTTGTGCACATTGGACAATAGTTCAGTGCTTAAGTGGTGACGCCACGCTCCGATTCCTCGCACCGGGATGAAGATTCCGCCGAGTTCAGCACCAGTCTCATCCTGGTGCCCCCGCCGGATCGGGGCAAAGCGGCGACGTCACCGCCCTGGGCCCGCGCGAGGTTGCGCACGATGTAGAGCCCGAGCCCGACCCCGCCGAACCTGCGCCGGTTGCCGCTGTCGGCCTGGACGAACCGCTCGAAGATCCGCTCCCGGTCGCCCGGCGCGATACCCACTCCCTCGTCGTCCACCACCAGCACGACCTGGTCGCCCTCCGGCCACGCCTCGACCCGGATCAGTCCGCCGTCGGGGGAGTACTTGAAGGCGTTCTCCAGCAACTGGGCCAGGAGGATGTCCGTGGCCAGCGCGTCCCCGTACACGAGGGGGAGATCGGGCGGGATGTCCACCTCGAACCGGTGCCGGTCCGACAGGACCGGCAGTCCGAGCGTCGCGATCTCCACCTGGCTGGCCAGGTCGAAAGGCTCGACCCGGACCTTCAGCTCCTCCGCGCCCGCCCGCGCGCCGAGCAGGAGGTGGTCCATGAGCTGCCCGAGCGAGCGGGCGCGTTCGGCGATCGTGTGGACCGCCGATCTCCGCTCCGCGTCCGCCAGGTCGTCCCAGCGGGAGTCGAGCGTGCTGGCGAAGCCGTGCACGATCGTGATCGGCGTACGCAGCTCGTGGCTGGTGGTGGCGAGGAACAGGTCCTTGGCCTCCTCCAGTTCCTTGGCCCTGGTCACGTCGCGGAAGTCGACGACGGTCTCCCCCGTCTCCCGGATCTCCGCGCACAGCACGTCGAGCCACCGCCCGGACGGGAGCTGGAAGGTGAGCTTCTCCCCCGGCGCCGGCAGCGGGAAGGGCGGCGGCCCCCCGATCACCTGGTCCGCCGGATGGCCGGTCAGCTCGGCCGCGGCGGGATTCCATCGCACGACCGCCCCGGCGCCGTCCAGCACCGCGATGCCGTCGGCGCTGGCGTCGAAGACCGCCCGCTCGTGGGCGCGCTGCCGCACCGCGTCCTGGTACGCCATCGCGTTGGCGACCGCGATGCCGGCGTGCCCGGCGAGCAGTTCGAGCAGTTCGAGCTCCAGATGGCTCGCCTTGCGCCGGGCGAACAACGCGTAGAGCGCTCCATAGGGACGCCCGCCGACGACGGCGATGCCGACGGCGATCGTGTGCAGGCCGGGCACGCGCGCCCAGATCAGGTCGGGGAAGCCCTCTGGGCCGGTCTCCAGCAGCACGGTCTTGCCGGTGCGCAGCAGCTTGGCGACCAGGCTCGTGTGCAGGTCGGCGGTCGCCCCGCGGAGCGTCTCTGGCAGGTGGTGGACGCCGACCAGGCGCAGCCGCTCCCCCTCGATGGACACGAAACCGCCGGCGTCGGCCCCGGTCAGCTCGGTCAGGCTCTCGGCGATCCGGTCGAGCACCACGGGCAGGTCGAGCTCGGCGTTGATGTCGCCGACCACGTCGGTCAGCCGCCGCACCAGCCGGGCGCGGCGCACCATCCTGCCGTGCGCGGCGTCGTCGTCCTCGGCGGCGTGGTAGACGTTCACGTACCCGAGCAGGGCGCCGCCCGGCGAGCACAGCGCGCTCGTGTCCACCCGCAGGTCCAGCAGCCGCCCGTCGCGGTGGAGGCGCTTGGTGGTCAGCGACACCCGGCCGCCCGCGCGTACGCGTTCGAGCACGGCGTTGTGCTCGGCCATCAGCTCGTCGGGCACGATCGGCGCCCGCATGCCGAGCAGGTCGGCGGCGGGCCAGCCGAAGAGCCGCTCGGCCGCCGGGTTCCAGCTCAGCACGGCGAGGTCGCGGTCGAGCGCGACGATCGCGTCGGGGGAGCCGGCCAGGACCGCTCGCGCGAGGCCCTCCTCGACACCGCCGAAGACGGCGCCGCCCGAGACCGCGCCACCCGAGACGGCGCCACCCGAGGCCGCACCAACCGAGCCCGTGCCAACCGAGCCCGCCTCGTCGGAGACCACACCGAAGGCCGCGTCGCCGAAGGGTCCGGCAGGAGTCCCGTTCACCGGCACGGCGGCGTTCCCGTGCAACCCTGCGGCTCCACCGGGTTCGACGCCGAACCTGCCCACGAGCGGGTCCACCGCCTTTGCGACCGCGGGCGCGATGTCCGCCGTCCGGCCGTCCACGCTGCTGTCACCCACGTCCCCATCGTGCCTTCTTTCACCTTTTGATCTTGGGCTTTTCCAGCACCTCGCGACCGCTCCGATACGCTGCCTGCACGCAGTGAAGAGAAAGTGGGGCGCCCATGTCCACCGAGGACCTCGAAGCCCTGCTCCGCGTGACCTCGCCGGGCTACGTCGGCGTGGCCCCGCCCGAGGTCGCCTTCGGCACCACCGACACGCCGGTGGGCCGCCTCGTCCTCGCGGTGACCGCGCGCGGCGTGCTGGCCTGCACCTACGACGACGAGCACAAGGTCTTCGCCCGGATCTCCCAGGCCGTCGGCTCGTTCATCGGGCCCGACCCGCGCCGTACCGATCCCCTGCGCAGGGAGTTGGACGCCTACTTCACGGGCAGGCTGCGCACCTTCTCCCTCTCCGTGGACCCGCGTCTGGTCACCGGCTTCAGCCGTACGGTGATCCACCTCATGCCGGCCGTGCCGTACGGCGGCGTCACCACCTACCAGGAGATCGCCGAGCGGATCGGACGGCCGCAGGCGCCCCGCGCGGTGGCCAACGCGCTGAGCGGCAACCCGGTCTGTCTGCTCCTGCCGTGCCACCGGGCCGTGGAGGGGCCGGGCTCGCTCGGCGGGTACGCGGGAGGCCAGGCGGCCAAGGAGCACCTGCTCCGCCTGGAAGGCGCCCTCTAGTCGTCCCCGCGAGATTCCATCCGGGGAGTGGCCTGCGACCTCGGGCTCCGGCGCTGCTCCGCGGCGGCGTCCGGGCGTCGGCCCTGGCCATGACCATCCCAGCACTCTCCACGAAGTACGGCGAAGACAAGTTCCCAACGCAGTGTTGGTATGTTACCAACGGTGCGTCGGCAAGGCGCTCCTCGTCTCCCGAACCCTTCCGCAAGGAGTGCCATGTTCCTGGCCTGGCGCGAGCTGGTCTTCGCCCGCGCACGCTTCGGCCTGATGGGTGGAGTCGTCGCCCTCATCGCGATCCTCGTCGTGCTGCTGTCGGGCCTGTCCACCGGGCTTGTCAACGACGGCGTCTCGGGGCTGCAGCGGTTGCCCGTCACCGCGTTCGCCTTCGCCGAGGGCACCAAGACCGACTCCGCCTTCTCCCGCAGCACCGTCAACGTCGATCAGGCCGAGGCGTGGAAGGAACGGCAGGACGTCGGCGACGCCGCGCCGTTCGGCAACATGCTGATCAACGCCAAGGCCACGACCTCCGCCGGCACCCAGGTGCCGATCGACCTGGCCCTGTTCGGCGTCGAGCCCGGCTCCTTCCTCGCCCCCGCCGTCTCCGACGGCGCGAGACTCGGCGACCCCGACGGGCTCGTGGTCAGCCAGACCGTCCTCGACGGGGGCGTGAGCATCGGTGACACCATCGTCGTCGACCGCCTGGGCACCCGGTTCAAGGTCGTCGGCACCACGGGCGACCAGCGCACCTTCGGCCACGTCGACGTCGCGTACCTGCCGTTGCGCACCTGGCAGCAGGTGCACGCGGGCGCCGGGCCGGGGGACGAGGTGCGTGACGGCGCGTACGAGGAGGCCACGGCCATCGCCCTGCGCGCCAAGGACGGCGACCGGATCGACCTGTCCGGCGGCGACGCCGCGGCGGGCACCACGAGCATGACGCTGGAGGACTCCTTCAGCGCCTCTCCCGGCTACTCCGCCGAGACCTCCACGCTCATGCTGATCCAGGTCTTCCTGTACGCCATCTCCGCGCTCGTCGTCGGGACGTTCTTCACGGTGTGGACGATCCAGCGCAAGCACGAACTCGCCGTCATCCGGGCCATGGGCGCCTCCACCGGCTATCTCATGCGGGACACGATGATCCAGGCGACCGTCATCCTGACCGTCTCCACGGCCGTGGGCTTCCTGCTGGGGCTGGGGGGCGGCACGCTGCTCACCACGACCCCCATGCCGTTCGCGCTGGAGGTGGCCCCGCTCGTCTTCGCCGCCCTGCTTCTCGTCGGCCTCGGCCTCGCCGGCGCCGCCGCGGCCGTGGGCCGCATCGTACGCGTCGACCCGCTCGCAGCCCTGGGAGGGCAACGATGACCACCGGCAGCTCCACCTCCCCCCGTCCTGTCGCCCGCCGGGCCGACGCCAAGGAACGCGGCGGCCTGCTGGTGGAGGGCGTCACGCTGACCCTCGGCGACGGCGACGCCACGGTCACCGCGCTAGACGACGTGCACCTCGACGTGGCGCCGGGCGAGTTCGTGGCCATCGTCGGGCCCTCCGGCTCGGGCAAGTCGAGCCTGCTCGCCGTCGCGGGCGCGCTCACCACGCCCGACTCCGGGCGGGTCCTGCTCGACGGCGTCGACATCTCCGCGGCGAGCCCTCGTGAGAAGGCGCGCCACCGCCGCGAACGGATCGGGTTCGTCTTCCAGTCCGGCAACCTCATCCCCGCCCTCACCTCGCTCGACCAGCTCCGCTTCGCGCTCGACGTGGCGGGCAAGCGCCCTGGTGACGGCCACGACCCGCGGAAGCTGCTCGAACGGGTGGGCATGGGGCACCGCGCGGGGCACCGCCCCCACCAGCTGTCCGGCGGCGAGCGACAGCGCGTCGGCATCGCCCGCGCCCTCGTCACCCGTCCGGCCGTGCTGCTGGTGGACGAGCCGACCGCCGCCCTCGACCGCGCCCGCAGCGACGACATCGTCACGTTGCTCGCGCACGAGACGCACGAGTCCGCCGTCGCGACGGTCATGGTCACCCACGACCACGACGTTCTCGGCCACTGTGATCGCGTGCTGTCGATGGTGGATGGGAGACTGACCGAGTAATCGGACCATGGTGGAGGAGGTCACTTGCCACGCATTCGGGAGTCGACCGTCGCCGAGCATCGGGCCGCCCAGCACCGGGCTCTGCTCGACGCCGCGAGGGAGATCCTCGCGGAGACCGGCAAGCCGCCGACGCTGACCCTGGTCGCGGCGCGCGCCGGGCTGGCCCGGCCCAGCCTCTACCAGTACTTCCGGTCCTCGGAGGACCTGCTCAACGCGCTGGTCAAGGACGTCTTCCCCCGCTGGTCCGCCGGGGTCGCCGCCGCCATGGACGCCGCCGCGACCCCGGCCGACCGCGTGCTCGCCTACGTGCTCACCAACTTCGAGCTGATCGCCGAGGGTGAGCACGCGCTGGCCACCGTCCTCGCCGAGGTCGCGCCGGACGAGACGGTCGCCGAGCAGAGCCGCGCCATGCACCGGCAGCTTCTGGAGCCGCTCGTGCAGGCGCTCGACCACCTCGGCGTCACCGCGGTGGCCGAGACCGCCGAGATGATCAACGCCATCGTGTTCGCCGGGTCCCGGCTGATCGAGTCCGGCACGGACCTGCAGACCACCTGGGAGTCCGCGCGGGCCCTCCTGGAGCCGTTCGTACGCACCGCGGGCACGACGGCCTCCTAAAAGAGCCCCTTTCAGCGGCGGGACCGCAGGCGGCGGGCCGGGACGGACAGCACCACGGTCGCCAGCACGGCGACGAGGAACGCGGCGAGCGCGGCGTTCATCCAGGGCTGGTGGACGAACCCGATCGCGAGGCGGACGTCGGTCCAGAGCCCGTCCCACCAGCCGACCGTCGGGGTCGAGGTCACGATCCAGTACGCCGCGAAGCCGAGGACCCACGGCACGACCATGAGCCACCGGGAGGGCGCGTCCTCGGCGGTGTTCCACCCGGCGGCGCCGCCGAGCAGGAAGTAGTCGACCACCAGGACGGCGAACATCGGCACGAAGACCGCCCCGATCACGCTCAGGAACGCGCCGTACGAGTTCACGTCGGCGAACAGCGCGATCAGGATCGTGAGCACGCCGATCACGACCGAGATCGCCCGGCGGTCCCAGCGCGGCGCGAGGTTCTGGATCGACACGGTCGTCGAGTAGACGTTCGCGAACGACTGGTCGGCCTCGCGCAGCACCAGGATGCCGAAGAACAGCGCACCGAGAGGCGCGGCCACGAACGGGTCCCACACCTTGTCGGGGTCGTTGCCGACGAGGGCGAGCGCGGCGATACCGAGCGCCAGGCAGGCCACCTGGGCGATCGTGTATCCCCCCACCACGCCGGTGAACGCCGCGCCGCTCGACCGCGAGTGCCTGGCGTAGTCGGCGGCCAGCGGCACCCACGACACCGAGAGCGCGATCACGTAGTCGACGGCGGGGGCGAAGGCGTCCCAGGAGCCGCCCCCCACCGACGGGCCCTGCCGGAACAGGGCCACCGACAGCCAGAGCATCGCGACCACCACGCCCACGGTGACGTAGCGGCGCAGCAGCCGCAGCGCGCCGAGCGGCCGGATCGTCAGCCCGATGGTCAGCGCCCCCGCCGCGAGCACCCACACCGCGTACGGCACCGCCGTGCCGAACAGCGCCTGCGCGCCGCTGGCGATGACCCACAGCTCGAAGGCGCCCCAGCCGAGCATCTGCACGATGTTCAGCACGGTCGGGATGTACGAGAGCCTGGCCCCGAACAGGCCGCGCAGCAGCACCATCGCGGGCCGGCCTGTGCGTACGCCGGGGATCGCGGCCAGGCCGACCATGGCCGTCCCCAGCAGGCTGCCGACGATGGCGGCGAGCACCGCCGCCGTGAACGTGAGCGGCTTGCCGCCCAGCGGGTCGAGCAGGAACAGCGCCCCGGAGAAGCCGAGGAGGCTGACCCCGAGGTTGGCCCAGAACGCCCCCTGGTCGAGCAGCCCCAGGGTCTTGGGGACCTCCTCGTCGAGGGTGAGCGGAACCTCCGCTTTCGCGTCGTCGACGACGGCAGAAGTCATCACACGCTCCCTACGCCGGCATTATCCGGACAGGTTCATGCGGTCGGCGGCACGACTTCGATCCGCCCTCTCAGCCCGGTCACGCCCGAGCTCCCGCGGGTATTGATGATGTCTTGGGGATTATGACACTTCTTTTCCCATTTTCCTACGCGACGTAGGGCGTCTCGCCGGTCTCGCTGACCATCGGACGTCCGGTGACGGCCCACGACTGCATGCCGCCGTCCACGTTGACGGCGTCCCTGCCGATGTGGTTGAGCCACATCGCGGCGTGCGCGGAACGGCCGCCGACGCGGCAGACCACGAACACCTGCCGGTCGTGCGGCACCTCTTCCACCCGCGCCTGCAACTCGCCGAGCGGGATATGAACGGCGCCGGGCGCGTGGCCCGCCACCCACTCCTCGTTCTCACGGACGTCGAGCAGGTAGGCGTCGTCGGGCAGGGCGTCGGGGGTGATTTCCGGCAATGTCATGCGCCCATTGTGGCGGCCCCGCGCCGATGCCCGTGCCCGCCCCGGAAGCTGTGACCCACGGTGATCCGCGGGCGCTACTTCAGGAGACGGGACAGCCTGCGGTCGGCCAGCGGCTTGCCGCCGGTCTGGCAGGTCGGGCAGTACTGCAGCGACGAGTCGGCGAACGACACCTCCCTGATCGTGTCGCCGCACACCTCGCACGCCTCGCCCGTACGGCCGTGCACGCGCAGGCCCGACTTCTTCTCCGACTTGAGGTCCTTGGCGGCCAGCCCTCTGGCCCGGCCGACCGCGTCGCGCAGCGTGCTCACGATCGCGTCGTGCAGGTCGGCGATCTGGGTGTCCGTCAACGTCCCGGCGATCTTGTAGGGCGACATCCTCGCGACGTGCAGCACCTCGTCCGAGTAGGCGTTGCCGATGCCCGCGATCACCTTCTGGTCCCGCAGCAGGCCCTTGATCTGCGTCCGGCTGCCGCCCACGATCGTCTTGAGCGCGTCCGGCGTGAAGTCGGCCGCCAGCGGGTCGGGCCCGAGGCCGGCGATGCCGGGGACGTCCTGCGGATCGCGCACCACGTACACCGCCAGGCGCTTCTGCGTGCCCGCCTCGGTCAGCTCGAAGCCGGGGGCGCGGCCGTCCTCGCCGGGCGACAGCCGTACGCGGACCGCGAGCGGGCCCTTGCCGGGCCGCACCGGCCGCGCACCCGTGAGGTCGTCGCGCCAGCGCAGCCAGCCGCCTCGGGCCAGATGGGTGACGAAGTGCAGGCCGTCGCAGTCGACATCGAGGAACTTGCCGTGCCGCGCCACGCCGGTGACGAGCAGCCCGGCGAGCGCGGTGACGGGCGGGTCGACGGTCTTCAGCGCCTGGAAGGCGGTCACGTCGACGCCGACGACGGCATGGCCGACGGCGTGCTCGCGGAGGAACTCGGCGAGCGCCTCCACCTCGGGCAGCTCCGGCATGCCTTCACAGTAACCCGGCGGGTCAGGGCACGTCCCAGAACGCGAGCTCGTGTTCCATTCCCCGGACGAACAGCTCCTTGGCACGCGTGGGATCGGGAGCCGCCTCGTCGATCATGACGGCGATCCGCTCGGCGAGGGCGGCGAACGCGGGGTCGGCGTACGTGTCCACCCACGCCTTGTACCGGGGCTCGGCGGGCGGGTTCTCGGCCAGGATCCGGCCGAGCGTCGAGTAACCCCACATGCAGGGGTACAACGCGGCCAGGCCCTCCGCGTAGTCGCCCGCCGCCTCCAGCAGGAACGAGGTGTACGCCACGCAGGCCGGGCCCTTCACCGCGCCGTCGAGGTCGGCGCCGAACCCGGCCGACAGCGACCGGTGCAGGTCCAGCTCGTCGTGCCAGGTCGCGTACGCGAGGTCGACCAGGTCGCCGAGGTGGCCGTCCGGAGCCTGCCACGCCAGCCGGCTGAATACCCGGACGTAGTCGAGCAGGTACAGGTAGTCCTGCTCAAGCCATGATCGGAAGACCGGATCCGGCAGGTCGCCCGCCGCGATGCCGCGTACGGTCGGGTGCGCGAGCTGGGCATCCAGCATCGGCCGCCCGATGGCGTGCAGCTCATCAGATATTCCCATAAAGGCACATTCTGGCCTGGATGACCGGGTTATGCTCGACGACGTGACACTGATGATCGCCGAGGAAGTGCTGCTGCTGGCCTACCGCGAGGACACCGGCAAGCCCGTCATCGGATCGGTGGAGCTCGACTGCGCCGTGGCTGGCGCCCTCCTCGCGGAGCTCGCCGTACGCGGCCGCGTCGGCTTCGACGGCAAGAAGCTGCGGGTCGAGGACGACGCCCGGCTGGGCGACGAGATCCTGGACGGTGCGCTCCAGCGGGTCGCCGAGGAGACCCGGCCGCGCGACGCGAGCTGGTGGGTGGGCAAGCTGCGCGCCGGCGGGCTGCGCAAGCGGCTGCTGACCCGCCTGGCCGCGCGCGGGGTGCTGAGCGAGCAGGCCGACCGGATCCTGGGCGTCTTCCCCACCACGCGCTATCCGGAGCTCGACCCGCGCCACGAGCGGGACGTGCGCGAACGCGTCCACAACGTGCTGGCGGGAGCCGAGCCCGACGAGCGCACCGCGGTGCTGTTCGCGGTCATGCACGCGGCCAAGCTCGACCGCAAGGCCTTCCCCGAGGCGCCGAAGGACCGGGTCAAGGAGATCGCCCAGGGCCAGTGGACCGGCGAGGCGGTCCGCAAGACGATCGCGTCCGTGCACGCCGCCGTCCTCGCGGCCACGTCCGCCGCGGCGGTCGCCGCCGCCGCGGGAAGCTGAGCCCCGGCCGCTGAACCCGGCCGCCTCGGGGAGCCGAGCCCCGGCCGGGAGCGCCGCCCGCACGGCTACTTGGTGATCACGTCCTTGGGGACCGGCTTGTCGGCGGCGAGCGCGTCGAACAGGCGCAGCGCCTTCTGGGTGTCCCACTTGACCACCGCCTGGCCGCCGATCGTCGGCAGCGAGCCGACCGGCACGGCGGTGGCGACGGGCCCCTCGCGCATCGCGAGACCGACGGACAGCAGGTCGAACAGGCCCGTGCCGGGGTCGACGGCGACCGAGTCCGCCGCGCTCAGTGCCAGCGGGATCGAGGTGAACGGGTTGATCAGCGTGCCGGGGCTCGCGGCCTTCTGCACGACCGCGGAGAAGAACTGACGCTGCCGCTGGGTGCGCTCGAAGTCCGGGATGGCGCCGGTGGCCCTGGTGCGGACGTAGCCGAGCGCGGTGCCGCCGTCCATGTCCTGGCAGCCCTTCTTCAGGTTGATCCCGGCCTTCGGGTCCTTGATGTCCTGCTTGACGCAGATGTTGACCCCGCCGACCGCGTCCACGATGCCGACGAACCCGCCGAAACCGATCTCCATGTAGTGGTCGATCCGGATGCCGGTCACCCGCTCGACCGTCTTGGTCAGGAGCTTCGGCCCGCCGAAGGCGTACGCCGCGTTCAGCTTGCCGCTGCCGTGCCCCTCGATCGGCACGTACGAGTCCCTGGGGAGGCTGACCAGGGTCGGCCGGCCGCTCTCGGGGATGTGCAGCAGCATCATCGTGTCGGTGCGCTTGCCGACGGCCTTGCCGGTGGCGAGCTTCCTGCGCTGCGCCGCGGTCAGCCCCGCCCGGCTGTCGGACCCGACCAGCAGCCAGTCCTGACCCGGCGTCTCGGCGGGCCGCCCGTCGTAGTCGGTGAGCGACTCGACCGGCTTCAGCCGGGACCCGATCCAGAAATATCCGGCGACGGCGGCCACCAGCAGGAGCACGACCAGCACCACGACGACCCGCAGAACGGTCCTGCCGGTCCGCCGCGGCCCGCGGCCACCGCCGCGCACGGCCCTGTCGCGACCCCTCGGCCCGCCGCCGCCACCGTCCGGCGCGGCGTCCGTGACCCCGGCCGCGCGCCCGCCCCCGCCCAGCGGGCGGATCGGCGCGCTGCCGGAACGCGGCTTGCCGTACACCTTGGAACGGGCCCGGGGGACCGTGTCCTCCCTGCCCGACGCCGCCGGAGCGGCCGGAGCCGCCACCCGTGGCTGCGCCTCCGGACCGGGCCGGGCCGTACGGCGGTACGCGCGGGTCGCCTCGTCGTCGTCGGCCACCTGAACCCCCAGCCTTAAGCGTCTTTGCGCCTGCTTTGACCGCAGCGGCCGAAGTCTTTGCCGGTGCGCCCCCTTCTTCACGGTACCCAGACGCCTTCTAAGCAGCTAGTAAAGGCGGTTGGGAAACACAGGAGAGATTCCAGCCGTTACGGTGGTATACCACCACGCAGAAAGGATCGTCGTGTCCGTTTCGGACCCCTGGAGTACCCGCCCGTGCCAAGGCACGGGATCTCATGATCGCATGGCGGGCGCACTATGAGCGTCGCCCTCGGCCTTCTGGCCGTTCTTGTTCTGACCCTGGCCACCGGATTCTTCGTGGCCCAGGAGTTCGCCTACGTCGCCGCCGACCGGGGCACCCTGCGTGAGCAGGCCGCCGCCGGGGACAGCGCGGCACGCCGGGCCCTCGACATCACCGCGCGCCTGTCGTTCATGCTCTCCGGCGCGCAACTCGGAATCACCGTCACCACCCTGCTGGTGGGCTTCATCGCCGAGCCCGCGATCGCCGACGTGCTGCGCGATCCCCTCGTGGCCGCCGGGCTGCCCGCCTCCGCCGTCCCCGGTGTCGCCGTGGCCCTCGGCGTGGCGATCGCCACGGTCGTGCAGATGATCCTCGGCGAGCTCGCCCCCAAGAACCTCGGCATCGCGCGGCCCGAGGAGGTCGCGAAGTTCCTCTCCCGCCCGACTGCCGTCTACCTCGCGGTCGCCGGGCCCGTCATCCGCATGTTCGACGCCTCGGCGATCAAGCTCGTGCGCCTGTTCGGCATCGAGCCCGTCGAGGAGCTCGAACACGGCGCCACCCCCGAGGAGCTGTCGCGCATCGTGACGGAGTCGGCCGCCGCGGGCGAGCTGCCGCCCCGGCTGGCCGACACGCTGGAGCGTGCGCTGGAGTTCGGCGACCGCACCGCAGAGGACGTCATGGTGCCCCGCCCCCGCGTGGTCTCGCTGCGCGCCGAGTGGCCGGTCGCCGAGTTCCTCGACGCCCTCCGCGCGCACGGCCACTCCCGCTACCCGGTGCTCGGCACCGACGCGGACGACGTCGTAGGCGTGGCCGGGCTGCCCGAGTATCTGAGGGCAGGCACGCCGTCCGACGGGCTCGTCGGCGGCATCACCCGCGCGCCGCTGCTCGTTCCCGCGACGCTGCCGCTGCCCGAGCTGCTGCGGCGGATGACCGCCGCGGGCGAGACGTTCGCCTGCGTCATCGACGAGTACGGCGGGCTGGCCGGCGTGGTGACGCTGGAGGACCTGGCCGAGGAGCTGGTCGGCGAGCTGGTGGACGAGAACGACCCAGAGCCGCTCGGCGTGAAGCCGCAGGGCGACGACGTGTGGGACGTGCCCGGCACCCTCCGCCTCGACGAGGTCGAGCGCGCGACCCGCGTACGGCTGCCCGAGAGCGAGGACTACGAGACCGTGGCCGGGCTCGTCCTCGCGCTCCTCGGCCGGATGGCCGAGCCGGGCGACCGGGTCGTCACCCGCCTCATGCCCGAGCCCCATCTCTTCGACGACGAGGGCGAGAGCGCCGAGCGGGCCGTGCTCACGGTCCTGACCGTGCGCCGCCGCGTGCCCGAATGGGTGCGGGTGTCGACGGAGAGGGCCGCCGTGGAGTCGGCGCGGGCGCCGGAGGAGGAACGGCCCGAGCGGGAGAAAGCCCGCACGGCCGCCCGTGACCATGGCGGCGCCGACTACGCGACCGAGCTGTTCTCCGCGCTGTTCCAGGGCAGGCCGGCATGAGTGCTCTCACCGGTGTCCTGCTCGGCATCGTGCTGCTGGTCCTCAACGGGTTCTTCGTGGCGGCCGAGTTCGCCTTCGTCTCGGCCCGCAGGCACCGGCTGGAGGAGATCGCCTCCGGTGGCGGGCGGCTGGCCAAGATCGCGGCCCGCTCCGCGGTCAGGGGCGGGCGCGAGCTGTCGCTCATGCTCGCCGGGGCGCAGCTCGGCATCACCCTGGCCTCCCTGGGCCTCGGCATGGTCGCCGAGCCCTCCATCGAGCACCTGATGGAGCCCGTGCTCACGCTGCTGCCCGAGTCGCTGCGCACGCCCGTGGCGTTCGTCGTGGCGCTCGCCCTGGTGACGTTCCTGCACATGGTCGTGGGCGAGATGGCCCCCAAGTCGCTCGCGCTCACGCATCCCGAGCGGGCGGCCATGGGCCTGGCGCTGCCGTTCCGCGGCTTCGCCTGGATCGTCCGCCCGGTCCTGGCCGTGCTCAACGGGATGACCAACGCCGCGCTGCGGCTGGCCGGCGTACGGCCACGCGACGAGCTGGCCACCACGCGCACGCCCCGTCAGCTCGCCATGCTGGTCGCCGAGTCCGGCCGGATGGGCATGCTCGACCGCGACGAGCACGACCTGCTCACCCGCGCGCTACGGGTGCACTCCCAGCCGGTCGAACGGCTGATGGTGCCCGTGGGCGAGGCGACCTCGGTGCCCGCGAACGCCGACGCGCCGCTCGTGCGCCGTACGGCGGCGCGCGACGGCAGCCTGCGCATGCTGGTCGTCACCCCCGACGACGTGGCCGGGGTGCTCCACGTGCGCGACGCGGTGCTCCAGCCGGACCGCCTGGCCGGCGAGCTGGCGACCCCGGTCCCCCGTGTGGCGAAGAGCACCACGATCTCCGACGCCGTCTCCCTGATGCAGGAGGCGCGCGCCCAGCTCGGGCTCGTCACCGACGGCGACGGCACACCGGTCGGTGTGATCGATCTCACGACGCTGGTCGGCGAGCTGCTCGCCGCCTGACGGAGGGTGGTGTCTTCTCTACCGTGTCGGTAGAGAAGGCGGTGCCGGATGGTCGGCGCAGCCACGGGATCAAGCGCCTCGCGGTCCGCGAGTCGATCCGTGGCTCGTTCGCACAGGCCGTCGAGACGATTGGTGGCCGGTGCGGGCCCTGGGGCCCGCACCGGCACGGCGCTCGGCACAGTGGTTCAGGTGCAGAAGGTGACGGCCGACGTGAACCCGCTCCGTGTTCGGCGACCGGCCCTTGCTCCGCAACCCGGCCAGAAACGGGCACGCCTCCGCATGCAACTCGTACGTGCACGCGTCAGCCACCGCCCACTGATCACGAGGTGGCGAGGTATCCGGTGATCAGGGCGGTGAGGATGTCGGTGAGGCGGGGCTCGACGTCCACCAGGGCGTGAGTGAGGTCGGGGTCGGACGCGTAGAGGTGCCGAAGGGCGGGAGTGTGAGGGGCGGCGATCTGGTGGAGTGCGCCGGCCATGGTTGTGGCGGCGGTGATGACGTTGCGGGCCTGTGCTTCCTCCAGGCCGAGGCAGGTGGCGAGGGCCCGTGAGGCCGCCGCGGACTGGGCGAGTGCGCTGAGTTTGAAGGTGCGGACGGTCTCCAGGGAGACGTTGCGTTCGAGGTTGAGGGGGGCGTGCGCGAGGAGGTCGCAGAACAGAGGCCGACTGACGAGGGAGCGAGTCAGGGCCTGGGCCGCGGCGGGGACGCGTTCCCGGGGGGCGCCCGCCGTCCGCCGGCCGACATCGTCGAGCTGCGCCCGCAGGGCGGCGACCCACTCGGTCCAACCTCGTGCGGTGAGGCGGAGGTAGATCTCTTCACGGGTTTCGAAGTAGCGGAGCATCGCGGACTTGTGCATGCCGACGGCGTCGGCGATGTCCGTGAGGGTGACCTCGCGGACGCCGCGCTCTCCCGCGAGTTGCGTCGCGGCGTCGAGGATCGCCTCTTCCCGCTCACGTTTGGCTTCGGGGCTGCGTGCTCGCTGGAACCGGCTGGTCACAGCTCCAGCCTAACGCACTCGCGTTGCCTTAATAGCGCAACAGGGTTGCCTTAATAGCGCAACCGTGTTTCACTAAAACCATGACAGTCCAGACATGGTTCATCACCGGTTCTTCGCGCGGCTTCGGCCGCGCCCTCACCATCGCGGCGCTCGAAGCAGGCGACCAGGTCGTCGCCACGGCCCGGAAGCCCGAGCAACTCGACGACCTCGCCACCGCATACGGCGACCGGCTTCTTCCCGTGGCCCTCGACGTGACGGACGCCGCCGCCGCGTCCGCCGCCCTCGACGCCGGCCGCGAGCGCTTCGGACGTATCGACGTGGTCGTCAACAACGCCGGCTACGCCAACATCGCCCCGGTCGAGACCGCCCCGGAGGAGGACTTCCGGCGCCAGTTCGAGACGAACTTCTTCGGCGTGTACAACGTCTCCAAGGCGGCGCTGCCGCTCCTACGGGCCCAAGGCGGCGGCATCGTCATCCAGTTCTCCTCGGTGGGCGGCCGAGTCGGCGGCACCCCGGGCCTGGGGTCCTACCAGGCCGCGAAGTTCGCCGTCGACGGCCTGACCCGCACGCTGGCCACGGAGAGTGCCCCCTTCAACATCCGCTACCTGGTGGTCGAGCCCGCGGGCTTCGCCACCGACTGGGCCGGCGCGTCAATGGAGGTCCACTCCATCCCCGAGTACTACCGGGGCACCGTCGGCGCCTTCGCCGAGCGGCTCCGCGGCAACGACGCCGCGGGCGACCCAGAGAGGGCGGCCACGATCCTGGTGCGCGTCGCCAAGCGCGAGCACCTGCCCAGCCACCTGCTCCTCGGCGCCGTCGGCGCACGCATGGCACTGGACTACTCCCGCACGCAAATCGCGGAGGCCCACGCCTGGCAGGCCGTCTCCGCCTCGGCGGACTTCGGCGCCCCCTACCCTGTCGACCTCCCCGCGGACACGGAGAAGTAGGCACGGCGCTGCGGAAAGAAACACCAGAAGGACAAAAGACATGATCCCCTTCCACGACAAGGTCGCCCTCGTAACCGGTGCCGGCACCGGTATGGGCGCGGCCACTGCCATCCTGCTGGCCGAGCGCGGTGCCAGGGTGACCCTGGTGGGCCGCCGTGAGGAGCCGCTGCGCGAAGTCGCGGCCCAGATCACCAAGGCGGGGGGCGAAGCCCTCGTCCTACCCGCCGACGTCTCCGATACCAGGGCTGTGCAGCGCGTGGTCACCACCATGGTGGAGCGTTTCGGCTCCCTGCACTACGCCGTCAACAACGCCGGCGTCAGCAGCGAGAACCATGATCTGCCCGACCTGCCCGAAGAGACGTGGGAGCGGACGCTCGCCATCAACCTGTCGTCGATCTACTACGGCATGAAGGCCCAACTGCCCGTCATCCACGCCTCCGGGGGCGGGGCCATCGTGAACGTCTCCAGCGTGTTCGCCGATCGTGGCCTGCCGCTTCGGGCAGCCTACTCGGCGTCCAAACACGGCATCCGCGGCATCACCCGCTCGGCCGCCCAGGACTGGGCCGCCCGCGGAGTACGTATCAACGAGTTGCAGCCCGGGGTCATCGCCACCCCGATGCTCGACTCCGCGAACGAGGGGGAAGCGGAGGGCATCGCGGCCGCCATCGCAGCCCGGCGCGTGGGTGAGCCCAGGGAGATCGCCACCGCGGTCGCCTTCCTCCTGTCCGATGACGCCTCATACATCACTGGCGCCCACCTCGCCGTCGATGGAGGCTTCCTCACCTGATTCACCTGCGCACCAACAGCCGACGATCTCCCGACCGCTGCGGTGTGTCATCCGCCCAGAGCCCTCCATGCCGTTCCCGCCCGGCACGACGGGCTCTGGCCCTCCAGCCCCGCCCGCACACGATGTGAGCCTGCACCGTCGCACGGCCCATACGGCGACGGGTGTGGATCCATCCGCACGTACCAGCGCCCGCCCTTCCGCTCGTCGCCGATCTGGGCCCCCCGGCGGGAGCTGAGCGGCCGCCTCGATCAGGCGAGCGCGGGACCTGAGGGACCTCGTGCGATGCGGGATGTCTCATCAGGCGAGACACCTGTGCCCACCAAGTGGGACAGCGCATGAAAGGGCCGTCACCTGCAACCATGCGGAAAGTGGTTTGAAAGGCGGCCTGCGGAGAATGTGCAGTGCGAACGGAGGGGCCCCGATTCTTCGGGGCCCCTGCCGTGACACGCACACGAGGCCCGAGCCGTACGGGCCGGGAGGGAAGGCCGGACGTGGAAGCTTCGCTCGCTCCCAGGCGAGGCGCGCCGTCCGGCCGGGGAGCCCTCGTGGCCGCCCTCCTGGGCCGTGAAAGCTGTGAAAAGAGAAAGCCCTGTGGGAAGGAGACCTCGTCTCCGACCCCACAGGGCTACCATCTGGTGGGCAAGGGGGGAGTTGAACCCCCACGTCCTTTCGGACACACGGACCTGAACCGTGCGCGTCTGCCATTCCGCCACTTGCCCCTGCGGTTGGCCCCCATCTCTGGGTGCCTGGAAAGGTTAGCACGTATCCGCCGGTGCTTACGAACCCGGATACGATCCTTCTAAACGACGATGCGAAGGAGCTCAGCGCAGCACCGGAGCGGTCGCGACCGTAGTGGCAATGGGAAGGGAGGGATCTGGTGGGAGTCCTTCAGCGCTTCGAGCGCAGGCTCGAAGGGATGGTTGAAGGGGCCTTCGCGCGGGCGTTCAAGTCCGAACTCCAGCCGGTCGAGGTTGCCAGCGCCGTGCAGAGGGAGATGGACGAGCGCGCCGCGATAGTCGCTCAGGGTCGCACGCTCGTGCCGAACGACTTCGTGGTGGAGCTGTCGACGACCGACAGCGAGCGGTTGGAGGTGTACGCCGACAGCATCAGCCATGAGCTCGCCACGCTCGCGAGGGAGTACGCCAAGGAGCAGGGCTACTCGTTCGTCGGGCCGGTGCGGGTGCGGTTCGAGACGGCCGACGATCTCGCGGTCGGGCTTTTCCGCATCCGTTCGGGAGTGATCCGCGGCGCGACGGTGGAGCAGGACGAGATCCGCCAGCCTCCGACCGACGTGCCCGCCGGCCGCCCCAGCGCGTTCAACGGCCGTCCCCGGCTGCTCGTCTCGACCCAGGACGACCCCCAGGGTCAGCGGTCGTACGAGCTGACCACGCCGGTGACGCTGCTGGGCCGCGGAACCGATTGTGATCTTCGGCTGGTGGATCCCGGCGTATCACGGCATCATGCCGAGCTAAGAGTGGAAGGGCCGCAGGTCGTGCTCGTTGACCTGGGGTCGACCAACGGCACATTCGTCAACGGCCAGCCCGTCCGCAGGGTAGAGATGCAGGACGGGACCCGGGTGACGCTGGGCCGAACGACACTGGTGTTCAGGCGCGACTAGAGGTAGACACACGGTCCATGTCCGAGCTAACGCTGCTGCTGATCCGGCTCGCCTTCCTGGCGGTGCTGTGGTTCTTCGTGATCGCCGCGGTCGGCGTCATCCGGACGGACCTGTTCGGTCCGCGTACGGCACCCGCGCCCGCACGCAAGCCGGTCAAGCAGCCCCGACCGGTTTCCAAGCCCAAAAAGGGCGAACCCCGCCAGCTGATCGTCACCGGTGGTCCCCTGCAAGGGACCATCATCAACCTCACGGAGACGCCAATCACCATCGGCCGGGCGAACGACGCCACGCTGGTTCTCAGCGACGACTACGCTTCGAGCCGGCACGCCCGGCTCTTTCCTCAGGACGGCCAGTGGATCGTGGAGGATCTCGGCTCCACGAACGGCACGTTCCTCGAACGCTCGAAAGTGACCCGCCCGACCCCGGTGCCTCTCGGAGTTCCGATCCGCATCGGCAAGACCGTCATCGAATTGCGCAAATGACCATCGCACTCCGCTACGCCGCTCGCTCCGACGTCGGGCTCCTCCGTGAAGGCAACGAGGACTCGGCGTACGCCAGCGGCCGCCTGCTTGCCGTCGCCGACGGCATGGGCGGGCATGCTCACGGCGAGGTGGCCAGCTCGGTCGCCATCGCCGCACTGTCGTCCCTCGACAGGGACGCCTTCGGCGGTGACCTGCTCAGCGCCATCGAGGCGGCCGTACGGGACGCCAACCACCAGTTGCACGCGATGGTGGCCCGCGACCCGAGCCTCAAGGGCATGGGCACCACACTCACCGCGATGCTCTGGAGCGGTTCACGCTTCGCGCTGGTCCACGTGGGCGACTCCCGCGCGTACCTGCTCAGGAACGGCGAGCTGTACCAGATCACCCATGACCACACGCTGGTGCAGTCCCTCGTGGACGACGGGCGGATCACGCAGGAGGAGGCCGCCAACCACCCCCAGCGCTCGATCCTGCTCCGCGCGCTGGACGGGAGCGGCGAGGTCGACCCCGACCTGCAGGACCGGGAGGCCCAGGTGGGCGACCGTTACCTGCTGTGCTCGGACGGCCTGTCCACGGTGGTCAGCGCCGAGACCCTGCACCACACCCTGAGCACGATCGACGACCCAGAGGACGTCGTCCGGCAGCTCATCGACCTGGCGAACCGGGGCGGCGGGCCGGACAACATCACCTGTGTGGTCGCCGACGTGATCGAGGTGGACGACGTCCAGCCGCCGCTGGGCGCGGCGGCGGTCGTGGGCGCGGCCGGCACGGGCCGGGTGCGCTCCGCGCCGCCGGACACCCCCGCGGGCCGGGCCACCACCGTGACCGCGCCGCAACCGGTGATCACGGACGACGACCTGGACGACGAACCCGCGCGCGAGGCCCAGGCCTCCGCGCGGCGTTCGCGCAAACGCCGGTCGGGCCCGAAAGTGGCCGCCGGGGTGCTGGTCGTCGCCGCCGCACTCGGGGCCGGCGGCTATTTCGGCTACGAGTGGACCCAGAGCCAGTTCTACGTGGGCGCCAAGGGGGACGAACTCGTCGTCTTCCAGGGCGTCGACGCGGAGGTCGGGCCGGTGTCCTTCAAGAAGGTCGCCTACACCGACGAGTTGCGCGTCTCGTCGCTGCCGGCCGTGCAGCAGGACCAGGTCCGCACCGGCATCCCGGTCGACGACCTGCAGGCCGGCATCACCAGGATCAAGAGTTTCGGCGCCTCGGCGACCCCCACACCGGACGCCGAGGCGACACCGACCCCCACGAGGTCCACTAAGTGACTGCTGTCGAAGCCACGCCCGTACCGATGACCGCGAAGAGGCGGGGAGCCCAGCTGGGCATGCTCGCCTTCGCCGTGCTGATCGTGATGGGCGCGTACGCCAGCGTAGGGCTCGGGATCAACGGCAAGGTCCCGTCCGGCATGCTCGGCTACGGCCTCGGCCTCGGCGGCCTGATGCTCGCGGCCTATCTGGTTTTGGCCAGGTGGGCGCCATGGGCCGACCCTCTGCTGCTTCCCCTCGTGACGCTGGTCAACGGCATCGGCCTGGTGATGATCTACCGGATCGAGCTGGCCGGTGAGCGACTCGCGTCCGCGGCCAGCCAGCTCATGTGGACGGCGCTCGGCGTGGTGATGTTCTCCGCGACCCTGATCGCGTTGAGGGACCACCGCGTCTTGCAGCGCCTCACCTACACCGCCGGCTTCGCCGGGCTGGGCCTGCTCGTGCTGCCGATGCTGCCCTTCATCGGCAGAGAGATCAACGGCGCGCGCATCTGGGTCGGCGTCGGCCCCTTCAGCATCCAGCCCGCCGAGTTCGCCAAGCTGGCCCTGGTCGTCTTCTTCGCGGGCTACCTGGTCGCCAAACGCGACGTGCTGGCCCTCGCGGGCCGCCGCCTGCTGTTCATCGACCTGCCCAGGGCACGCGACCTCGGTCCCATCGTCATCACCTGGGTGATCAGCCTCGGCGTCCTCGTCCTGCAGAAGGACCTCGGCAGCTCGCTGCTGCTGTTCGGCGCGTTCATCGTGATGCTGTACATCGCCACCCAGCGCACCTCCTGGGTGCTCATCGGCATCCTGCTGTTCATCGGCGGCGCCTTCGTCGCCGGGCAGATCTTCAGCCACGTCGAGGCCCGCTTCGACGTCTGGCTGCACGCGGAGGACCAGAGGCTCTACACCGCCGTGGGCGGCAGCGAACAGCTCATGCAGGGCCAGTTCGCGATGGGCTCCGGCGGCATCCTCGGCACCGGGCTCGGGCAGGGCTACCCGTACCGGATCCCGCTGTCGTTCTCCGACTTCATCTTCCCCGCCGTGGGCGAGGAGCTGGGCCTGACCGGCCTGATGGCCATCCTCATGGTCTACGCGCTGATCGTCGAGCGGGGACTGCGCACCGCGCTGGCGGCCCGCGACCCGTTCACCAAGCTGCTCGCGGGCGGCCTGTCGTTCATCCTGGCCTGGCAGGTGTTCATCATCGTGGGCGGCGTGACCCGGCTGATCCCGCTGACCGGTCTCGTGACGCCGTTCATGTCCGCGGGAGGCTCGGCGCTGCTGGCCAACTGGATGCTCATCGCCCTGCTCGTACGGATGTCCGACGCGGCCCGCCGGCCGCCGCCGCAGGCGATCCAGGACGAGGGGATGACCCAGGTGATGCAGCGATGAACAGCCCGCTGAAGCGGGTCGCCGTGGCCTGCCTGCTCATGTTCGGCCTGCTCATGGCCAACGTGACGTACCTCGGCGCGGTGCGCGCCGAAGGGCTGCGCGAGGACTCCCGCAACGTGCGCATGC
Organism: Microbispora sp. H11081; assembly: GCF_012999535.1. Taxonomy (GTDB): domain Bacteria; phylum Actinomycetota; class Actinomycetes; order Streptosporangiales; family Streptosporangiaceae; genus Microbispora. Next base: position 427,897 of record NZ_JABBWV010000005.1, on the reverse strand, counting down.
TGTACGCCCGCTACAACATCGACCGCGGCTGGATCACGGCCGACAACGGCAAGACCACCCTCGCCAAGACGGTGGACACCGGGGACAAGCAGTTCAGGTTCGAGCGCGAGTATCCGCTCGGCAAGCCGTTCACGCACGTGGTCGGCTGGTTCGCGCCGGAGAGCGCCGCGGGCATCGAGGCCGCGATGAGCCGCTACCTCGACGGCACCCACCCCGACCTGGTCGTCCGCCGGGCCATCGACATGGTCAGCGGCAAGCCCGCCAAGGGCGCGAGCGTCGACCTCACGCTGAACACCAAGGCCCAGGAGATCGCGTACAAGGACCTGGCCGAAACCGGCAAGCGCGGCGCGGTCGTCGCGCTCGAACCGAAGACCGGCAAGATCCTGGCGATGGTCTCGGTGCCGTCGTACGACCCGAACCCGCTGGCCAAGGCGAATAAGGCGACGGTCAACAAGGCGTACAACAAGCTCGACAAGGACGGCGACAAGCCGCTCCTCAACCGGGCCATCAACCTGACGTTCGCCCCGGGGTCCACGTTCAAGACCGTGACCGCCGCGGCCTATCTCAGCGACGACGGGTCGCGTGACGAGAACACCCAGGTCGACGCGCCCGACTCGCTGCCGCTGCCGGGCACGAACATCTCGCTGCCCAACTACCACGGCGAGTCGTGCGGCGGCCGGGCGACGCTGCTCGAGGCCCTGACGATCTCCTGCAACACGCCGTTCGCCATCATGGGCATGGACGTCGGCTACGACAAGCTGAAGGAGCAGGCCGAGAAGTTCGGCGTCGGCCAGCCGCTGAAGATCCCCCTGGAGGTCTCGCCCAGCGACATCGGCCCGGACGAGAGCAAGGCCGCCCTCGCCAAGACCGCGATCGGCCAGCAGAGCAACCAGATGACCCCGCTGCAGATGGCGATGGTCGCCGCCGGGATCGCCAACCAGGGCACGGTCATGAAGCCGTACCTGGTCAACAAGATCATGGCGGACGGCTCGGAGATCGACGGGACCGACCCCGACGAGCTGGACGCGGCCGTCAGCCCCGAGGTGGCGAGCGAGCTGACCAAGATGATGGTCAACGTGGTCGAGCGCGGCACCGGCGGCGCGGCCAGGCTTCCCGGGATCACGGTGGCCGGCAAGACGGGCACGGCGGAGACGCTGCCGGGCAAGCCGTCGCACGCGTGGTTCATCTCCTTCGCCCCCGTCGACGACCCGAAGGTCGCCGTGGCGGTCTTCGTGGAGTCGGGCAGCGCGGGCAACGACGCCACCGGCGGCGCGGTCGCCGCGCCGATCGCGCACGACGTCATGCAGGCGGTGCTCGGGCGGTGACCGACACATGACCGACACCGTGCTAGGCGGGCGGTACCGGCTGACCTCTCCCATCGCCGCGGGCGGCATGGGCGAGGTCTGGCGGGCCGACGACGAGCTGCTCGGCAGGGAAGTGGCGATCAAGCTGCTCGGCCGCCACGTCGCGGGCGACGCCACCTTCCGCGACCGGTTCCGCTCGGAGGCCAGGATCACCGCCGGCCTCACCGACCCCGGCATCGCCCAGGTCTTCGACTACGGCGAGAGCGACGGCCACGCCTACCTCGTGATGGAACTGGTGCGGGGAGAGCCGCTGTCGGCCATCCTCGCCCGCAACGGCGCGCTCGGGCCGGACGTCACGCTCGACATCGTCCAGCAGACCGCCAGGGGCCTGTACGCCGCCCACCGGGCCGGGGTGATCCACCGCGACATCAAGCCGGGCAACCTGCTCGTCACCGCGACCGGCCAGGTGAAGATCACCGACTTCGGCATCGCCCGCGCGCTGGAGGCCGCGCCGCTGACCGCGACCGGCCTGATCCTCGGCACCGCCCAGTACGTGAGCCCGGAACAGGCGTCCGGCAGCACCCTGACCCCGGCGAGCGACATCTACTCGCTCGGAGTGGTGGCCTACGAGTGCCTCGCCGGCCGTCCGCCGTTCACGGCGGAGGCTCCGGTGGCGCTCGCCCTGCGGCACCTCAACGACACGCCCCCGCCGCTGCCGGGGAACGTCCCCGCGCCGGTGGCGGCTCTCGTCATGTCCATGCTGGCCAAGGACCCCGCCGTGCGGCCGGAGACCGGCCCCGACCTCCTCGAAAGGGTGCGGGTGCTGTGGGAGGCGCTCACGGGCACGGGCGCCGCGACGGCGGTGCTCGGCTCGCTGACCGACCCCCAGGGCTTCCCCGCGACCGGTGGCGCCGGCCGCGCCACCGCCGCACCCGGGCCGGTCCCGCCGCCGGTCCCGCCGCCGGTTCTGTCTCCCGGGCACGCCACCTCGCGTCCCGGCGCCACCGCGCCGCTGGACCCCGTCCCCGCCGCCCCGCCCACGCACGCGGTCGCCCGTACACGGGTGCAGGACGGTCCCGAGGGCCCCACCGGCGGGCGGCGCCGCCCGCCGGCCCTGCTCCTCGCGACGGCCGGCTGCGTCGCCGCGGTCTGCATCGGGGTCCTCGCCTTCACGGCCGCCAGGAACGGCGAAGCGCCGCTGGACCCGCGTGAGACCGCCGTCCCCGTCACCCCGTCATCCTCGCCGTCGCCATCGCCGTCGCCGGCACGTACGCCCAGGTCAGAGATTCCGCGGACACGTCAGCCTTCCCCGGTCACGACGTCGGCCGAGCCGAACGCCGTTCCGTCGGCTACCGTAAGCACGTCGGCACCACCCACAACCCAGTCGCCCGAACCGGCTTCGTCCCCGAACTCGACCCCTACTCCGACGTCCACCTCGGCCCCGGATACCGATGAGACTCCACTCCCCACGGAACCCCCACCCGACGACACGAACCCTCCGGATGAGGGGGAGTGATGAGCAGAGGGGTTGATGATGGAGACCGGCGGCACCCCAAGATGAACGGCAAGGGACAGTGCAGGAAATGACTCAGCCACGACTTCTCGGCGGACGCTACGAGCTGGATGGCGTCGTGGGGCGTGGCGGCATGGCCGAGGTGTATCGCGCCCGGGACATCCGCCTGGACCGTGTCGTCGCCATCAAGACGCTCCGCTCCGACCTCGCCAGGGACCACACCTTCCAGGCGCGTTTCCGGCGTGAGGCGCAGTCCGCCGCCTCGCTCAACCACCCGTCGATCATCGCCGTGTACGACACCGGCGAGGACATGATGGACGGCACCCCCGTGCCGTACATCGTGATGGAGTTCGTCGACGGGCGGACGCTGCGCGACCTGCTGCGCGCCGACCGGCGACTGCTGCCTGAGCGGGCCGTGGAACTGGTGGACGGCATCCTGCGGGCGCTGGACTACAGCCACCGGGGCGGCATCGTCCACCGGGACATCAAGCCGGCCAACATCATGTTGACGGTCAACGGCGAGGTCAAGGTCATGGACTTCGGCATCGCCAGGGCGATGGCCGACTCCGCCGCCACGATGACCCAGACGGCCCAGGTGATCGGCACCGCGCAATACCTGTCGCCCGAGCAGGCCCGCGGCGAGCGCGTGGACGCGCGCAGCGACATCTACTCGACCGGCTGCGTGCTGTACGAACTGCTCACCGGCCAGCCGCCCTTCACCGGCGACTCCCCCGTGGCGATCGCCTACCAGCACGTGCGGGAGGACCCCATCCCGCCGTCGCGGATCGACCCCGAGATCCCGCAGTGGGCCGACGCGATCGTGCTCAAGGCGATGGCCAAGGACCCGGTCCACCGCTACCAGAGCGCCGCCGAGATGCGCGGAGACCTCCAGCGGGCGCTGTCCGGCATGCCGGTCGACCCGCAGACGATGGCGATGGCCACCCAGCAGTACAACGGGTACGGCGCGCCGGACCGCACGCGGACGATGACCTCGGCCGGCGGCGCCCCCATGACCCAGAACACCCGCGCCATCCCCGACTACGAGTACGCCCAGGAGGAGCGCGGCGGCAGGTACGACGGGCGGCGGCGCAGCGGCGGCGGCAACAACGCGCTGAAGACGGCCCTGTGGATCCTCATCCCGCTGCTGGTGATCGGCGCGATGATCGGCGTCGGCGCCGCGTTCCTCGGGTCCGACGGCTCCTCGTCGTCCGACACCGTTCAGGTGCCGACGGTGACGAACCAGACCAAGGCCGCGGCCGAGCAGGCGCTGAAGGCAGCCGGATTCAAGGTCGCCTTCGGGCCGGAGGAGTTCAACGGCGACGTGCCCAAGGGCGCCGTCGTGAGCACCGATCCCGCCGGCGGCGAGGACGCCGAACCTGGGGCCACGGTCACGGTCATCGTCTCCAAGGGCCAGGAGAAGGTCGTCATCCCCGACAGCGTGGTCGGCAAGGCGCCGGAGGAGGCGAGGGCCGAACTGGAGGCGATGGGACTCAAGGTCAGCATCGTGCCGAAGGCCTCCACCAAGCCGCAGGGCCAGGTGTTCGACACCAAGCCCAAGCCGGGTGAGAAGGTCGAGAAGGGCGCCCTGGTCACGTTGTACGTGCCCAAGGAGATGACCGAGCTGCCGAGCGTGCTCGGGCTCACGGTCGACGACGCCAAGCAGACGCTGGAAGGCGCCGGGTTCAAGGTCAAGACCACGCCGCAGCCGAGCGACACGGTGCCGGAGGGCAACGTGATCGACCAGGCGCCGCAGCCCGGAGCCAAGCTCAACCCCGGCACCACGATCACGCTGACGGTGTCCAGCGGCCCGTCCCAGGAGCAGACGCCGACCCAGCCGCCGACCCAGGACTATCCGACGGACGACCCGACCGACGGCACGGGTGACGGCGGAGACACGGGCGACGGCGGGGGCGACAGCGTCCAGGTCGGCCCCCCTGGCGACGAGGGGGACAACCCGTTCGGCAACTGACGACGTGAGTGGACGGCGGTCACCGCGAGGCGGTGGCCGCCGTCGGCGTTTCCGCCCGCCTGCGGCGACGCGCCTGCCGTACGAGGGCATAAGGAAGGGCCTCCGCCACTCGGGGGCAATGGCGGAAGCCCTCACTCAGGTATTCGTAACGAGAGCGGAAAGCGTTACACGATTTGCGCGAGCCAGTTTCCGAGCAGCCGGTGGCCGTGCTCCGACACGACGGACTCGGGGTGGAACTGCACGCCCTCGACGGGAGCCGCGCGGTGGCGCAGGCCCATGATGACGCCGTCGGGGGTCGTGGCCGTCACCTCCAGCGGTTCCGGCACGGTGCCAGGGACCACGGCCAGCGAGTGGTAGCGCGTCATCGTGACCGGTGAGGGCAGCTCACGGAACACGCCCCGCCCATCGTGGGAGATCAGGCTGGTGCGGCCGTGCATGAGTTCGGGCGCGCGGTCCACCGCCGCCCCGTACGCCACGGCGATCGCCTGGTGGCCGAGACAGACGCCGAGCAGCGGCAGGCCGCGGTCGGCGCAGTGCCGTACGAGAGGCACGGACACCCCGGCGGCCTCCGGCGTGCCAGGCCCGGGGGAGACGAGCACGGCGTCGAAGCCGTCGGCGTCGTCCACGACGACATGGTCACGCGGCCGTACGTCGCAGTCGGCGCCCAGACCGCGCAGATACTGCACGATCGTGTGCACGAAGCTGTCGTGATTGTCGACCACGAGCACCCGGATCGGGCTCATAGGTGTCTCCCGCGTCACCGGCGTGGCTGGGCGTTCGTAGGGAAAATCGGACTTTCAGCGTACGGCAATCCCTCGTGGGGGATCGCCCGGCGCGTCCGCGCCGACTATCCTTGCTCGGGACCTCACCGCCACAGCGATTACGCTATTGACACCAGCCCGCACGACCGCGCGGGTACCCATCAGGAGACGCTCCCGTGCCCAAGTCGAAGACTCGTAAGAAGGCCGTCTACACGCCGCCGCAGAAGGCGCAGACGGTGAAGGTCAGCCCGCGCTGGCTCGCCCCTGTCATGGTTGCCACCTGGATCATCGGCATCGCCTGGATCGCGGTCTACTACATCGCGCCGAACGTGCCCGGTATCGCCAGCCTGCAGAACTGGAACCTGTTGATCGGTTTCGGGCTCATCATCATCGGTGTCGTGCTCTCGACGAAGTGGCGCTAGCCCGCTTCCGAAATCTTTCCACAGTCTTTATCCACAGCCTGTGGGCAACTCGTGACCGACGGGCGCCGGCCGTCTTCCGGACGCCTGTGACTCTGTGCTGCCCTGGCCCCGCGCTCGCCGCGGGCGTCAGACGATGCCGCCGTTGGCACGTGCGACCTGCCCGTTGACCCAGTGCCCCGCAGGGCTCGCCAGGAAGGCGACGGCCTCCGCGAGGCCGCGCTGCGCCTGCGCGCGCAGCTCGACCTCGCAGGCGCCGACGCCCTTGAGCCGGTCGAGACCGCCCTGCTCCGGCGCCGGCTCGACCGCATCACGCAGCCCGGCGAGGGGAGCGTCAGGTGAAGGCGCCCACCAGGCGCAGTCCGTACGGCGGGAGCATGGTCACGAGCAGGACCAGCGCCACCAGCACGGCGACGGCGACGCCGAACTGCACAGCGGCGCGGTTGCCGCGCGGCGCGTAGGCGAAGCCGCCCGCGACGATCGCGCCGACCACGAGGCCGCCCAGGTGCCCCTGCCAGCTGATGCCCGGCACGACGAACGTGAGCACCACGTTGATGCCGATCAGCCACAGCACGCCGCGCGCGTCGTAGCCGAGCCTGCGGGCCACCACGAACAACGCGCCGAACAGGCCGTAGATGGCGCCGGACGCGCCGACGGCCGACGTGCCGAACAGGTAGATGGCGACCGAGCCGCCCAGCGCCGACAACAGGTAGAGCACCGCGAACCGGCCCGAGCCGAGCCTGCGCTCCAGTTCGGGGCCGAGCGCGTAGAGCGCCCACATGTTGAACAGGATGTGCCAGAAGGACGGCGGCGGGGCGTGCAGGAAGGCGCTGGTGATCAACCGCCACCACTCGCCCAGGTGGACGCCGAGCGACCACATCGCGAACCGCTGGACGACCTCGTCGGGGCGCAGCACCTCCGCCGCGTACGCGAGCACGTTGAGGACCAGCAGCGTCCACGTGACGCGCGGCGTGACGACCGCTGCGCCGCCGAACGTGGTGCGGGCCTGCCGGATATCCCGGTTGCCCTCGCGGACGCACTCGGGGCACTGGTGGCCCACCGCCGCGTCCTTCATGCAGTCGGGGCAGATCGGGCGCTCACAGCGCTGGCAGCGGACGTACGTCTCGCGGTCGGGGTGCCGGTAGCAGGTGGGCACGGCCTGCGCCCCCGGCGGCGGGGGCGGCGGAGGCTGGGAGGTCATGGGGTCCTTTCCTGGGCCAGTCCCTGTCAGGGGAGCGCATCCACAAGCCAGCCTATAAGCCGGAAACGCCCCGGCCGCGTGTTCGCGCGGCAGAGGCGTCTCAGCAGGCCGGCATGGACGGCGTCAGGACCGCTCGATGGTGACCTCTTCGAGGACCACGTCGTTCACCGGCCGGTCGTTGCGGCCGGTGGGGGTCTTGGCGATCGCGTCGACCACCTCGGTGCCCTCGATCACCTCACCGAAGATCGTGTGCCCCTGGTTGAGGTGCGGCGTCGGCCCGACGGTGATGAAGAACTGGGAGCCGTTCGTGCCCTTGCCGAACCGCTTGCCCGCGTTCGCCATGGCGAGCAGGTAGGGCCGGTTGAACTGGTTCTCCGGGTGGATCTCGTCGTCGAAGCTGTAGCCGGGGCCGCCGACGCCCTGGCCGAGCGGGTCGCCGCCCTGGATCATGAAGCCGTTGATGACCCGGTGGAAGATCGTGCCGTCGTACAGCTTGACATTCGTCTGCTTCTCGCCGGTCTCCGGGTGGGTCCACTCCCGGGTGCCCTCGGCGAGTTCCACGAAGTTGCGCACGGTCTTCGGCGCCTTGTTCGGGAACAGCTGGATGCGGATCGTGCCGTGGTTCGTACGCAGGTTCGCGATGAGGTTGTCAGCCACGAGGGCCGCCCCCTTTGTCTGATCGTGTTTGTTGTCGGTGAACAGGGTATCGAGCGCTCCCGCAAGCACCGCTCGTGATTGAGCCGCGACCATGCGGGAAGGGGTCGTTCCGGGGCCCCGTCCGATTGGGGAGGTTGATCGTGTCCCTGACAATGAACAGAAGGCGCCGCGCCGAAGTGGTCATCCCGCAGACGTGGCTGAGCAGAATGAGGGACCAGGCTCGGAGAGCCGGTGGCCGCGTGAGCCCGGTGGCGGAGACCGCACGGGATCTCGCGACGCACCGGATCGAAGACGCCAGAGTCTGGGCGGCGCCGAAGCTCGACCAGGCGGCTCAGTCGGTCGAAGAACAGATCGCGCCGATCGTGAGCGCGTTCCTGACCGAGATGGCCCGCCGGATCGACGTGTCCAGCACCAGGAAGCCGCGCCGCCGCTGGCCGGTCCTCGCGTTGCTGAGCGGCGTCGCGATCGGCGCGGTCGGTGTGGCGATGTACCGGAACAACGCCCAGCGTTGGACCGAGACGATGCGGGAAAGCATGCGGCACACCGGATCCGACGCCAGCAAGTGGGTCGGAGACAAGGCCGAGGACGTCGGCGACAAGGCCGACAAGGCCGCCGACGAGATCTCGGGAAAAATGTCCTAGCTCATCCCTCAACAGCCACACAGTACGGCCGGCGTCCCCCCGCCGGCCGTACTGTGTTTCCCGCTTCGCTCGGCGGGGCGCTCACTTCCGCCGTCTTCCCTCGTCACGTGCTCGCTCGTTCCTCGCTCCGCGCGCTCCTCAGTCCAGACACCGGCGCGCCCCTCCGGCTCGCTCGGTGTTACCCGCTTCACCGTCGCGGCGCTCACTCCCGATGTCTTCCCTCGTCACGTGCTCGCTCGTTCCTCGCTCCGCGCGCTCCTCAGTCCAGACACCGGCGCGCCCCTCCGGCTCGCTCGGTGTTTCCCGCTTCGCCCCGGGGCGCTTGAGGGGGCCCTCCTAGGCCATGAGGCGGTGGAGCATGCGGGGCAGGCGGTCCTCGTAGAGGACGGTGAGCCGCCGGGTCGCCCGGGTGATGGCGACGTACAGGTCCTGGCCGCCCTTGGGCGACTGGTTCAGGATCCCCTCGGGATCCACGACCACCACCGCGTCGAACTCCAGGCCCTTCGAGCCGCGTACGGTGAGGACGGCGACCGGGCTGTCCAGGGGGTCGACGGCCTCGGGGAACAGCGCCGCGACCTCCGCGTGCCGGGCGTCCGGCGTGACGACGCCGACCCGTCCCTCTCCGACTTCCCGCAACTCCGACTCCACGAGCAGCCGCAGGTCGGTCCCGGCGACGGGCACGGCTCGGGGGCGGGCGCCGCCGAACCTGACCGACTCGGGCGGCTCCTCCCCGGGAGCCACGGCACGCAGCACGTCGGCGGCGACCTCCATGATCTCGGCCGGTGTCCGGTAGTTGACCAGCAGGCGCTCCTCCCGCCAGCGGCCCTTCACGTACGGATCGAGCATCTCGCCCCACGACCGCGCTCCCGCGGCCGAGCCGGTCTGCGCGATGTCGCCGACCACGGTGAGGGAGCGGGCCGGGACCCGCCGCATCACCGTCCGCCAGGCCATCGCCGACAGTTCCTGCGCCTCGTCCACGATCACGTGCCCGTACGCCCAGGTGCGGTCGCGACCGGCCCGGTCGGCCGTCGTCACGTACGGCCGGTCCTCGCGGTTGCGGCCCGCCAGCAGGGCCGCGTCGAGCACGGGATCGACGTCGGTGATGGTCAGGACCTCCCGCGCGTACAGTTCCTCCTCGCGGCGCTCGTCCTCCGCACGGCGCCGCCTGGCCCCGGCCCCGTAGTCGTACTCGCCGAGCAGTTCCGCGGCCTCGTCCAGCAGGGGCACGTCGCCGACCGTCCACGGCGCCTCCCGGGGCCGCAGCAAGACCCCGAGCTCCTCCTCCGACAGGTACGGCCCGGCCGCCGCGCGCAGCCGCTCCTCGTCCGACAGGAGTTCGCGGACGAGCCGCTCCGGGGTGATCTCCGGCCACAGGGCGTCGAGCGCGTCGCGCACCGTCCGGTGCTCCCACAAGGTCTTGGCGGCGTACTCCAGGTCGCCGTCCTCCAGCGGCCGGTCGAGTTGTGCCGCCTCGTCGAGCGCGAGCGCCCGCAGCACCGGGTCCACGAACGCCCAGCGGGCGATGTTGTGCTGCCGCCGCAGGCCGCGGGCGCGGTCGCGGGCCCGCAGGCAGGTGGCGTGGTCCACCCGCAGCGTCATCTCCTCGACCACGACCTCCACGCCGCCGCGCACCGACGTGCGGACGGGGATCCTCACCCCCAGGTCGCCCTCGGGCACTCGCTCGCGGTCGCGGACCGCCTCCTCGACCACCCGGGCCATGCGCAGGTCGCCCTTGACGACGGCGACGGCCGGCTCGTCCTCGGCCGTGGCCCGCACCCCCGGGTGGAGCCCGCCCATGCTCGTCAGCACCACCTGCGTCTCGCCCAGCGCGGGCAGCACCTGGCTGATGTAGCGGGAGAACGTCGCGTTGGGTCCGACGACGAGCACGCCACGCCGCTCCAGCGTGTCGCGGTGGGTGTAGAGCAGGTACGCCGCCCGGTGCAGGGCGGCGACGGTCTTGCCCGTGCCCGGTCCGCCCTGCACGACGAGCGCCCCCGCCAGGCCGGAGCGGATCACCCTGTCCTGCTCGCGCTGGATGGTGGCGACGACCTCGCCCATGCGTCCGGTGCGCCCGCGGCGCAGCGCCGCGAGCAGCGCGGCCTCGCCGACGAGCGTACGGCGGTCTCCGTCGGCCATCCGGTCGAGGTCGAAGACCTCGTCGTCGATGCCCACGACCTCACGGTGCCGCGTGTGCAGGTGACGGCGGCGTACGAGTGAGCCGGGATCGCTGGGGGTGGCCACGTAGAAGGGGCGGGCGGCGGGGGCGCGCCAGTCGACGAGCACGGACGTGTGGTCGTCGTCGCGCAGCCCGACGCGGCCGATGTAGAGGCTCTCGCCGTCGGCGTCGTCGATTCGGCCGAAGCAGAGGCCGCGTTCGACGGCCGACAGCCGCGCGAGGCGGCGGGCGTGCTCGGCCGCCGTCACCTCCCGCTCCACGACGGCCTGCCGGGTACCCGTGCCGCCGCGGCGGAGGACCTCCCGCATGCCGCGCTCGGCCCGCTCACGGGCGATGTCGAGGCGGTCGTACACCATGGAGACGTAGGACTGTTCGACCCGCAGCGCTTCGGCCCGGGCGGAGTCCGATTGACGGTCACCCATTCTCGTGTTAAACTCCTATTGAGAGGGCGTCTGATTTTCAGGTGCTTGGCAACCTCTCACTATAGGGCATCTCCGAGGCGCGAGCCTCGATCTCCACCCCGTTCCGGGGTGGATTTTTTGTTTCTGGGACCTATGTGACGGTTGTGAGTGATGTCGCGTTCGTTCTGGGTAGCCGACATCCGGCGCGGCCGGCGGGAGAGATCGTCACATTCCATCTGGATTCACCTCGCACCATGGTCAACCGCCACGGGCCGCGGGACGTCTTTCGAGACAAGGAGGCCCGGATGGACGTCCTCGAGAGCCTCGTGGACGGCGAGCTCCGCCTGGAGCTCGTCCTGATCGAGGCACTGCACCATGAGGCGGAACGGCTGGCCGCCCCAGCCGTACGCTGATCGACCGCCCGCCGCCCCGGCATGGGGCGGCGGGCGACCTCCCACGTCACGCCCAGGGACGGAAGACCGCGCGGACGCACCCGTCCTTCTTGTGCTTGAACAGGTCGTAGCCCTTAGGCCCCTCGTCCAGCGTCATCGTGTGCGTCGCGAGATAGGCGGTGCTCAGGTCGCCCTTCGCGATCCGGTCGAGGATCTTCGGGATGTAGCGCTGGCCGTGCTGCTGCGCGCCCCGCAGCGTGAGGCCCTTGTTCATCAGCGCGCCGAGCGGGAACTTGTCCACGAGCCCGGCGAAGACCCCCAGCACGAACACCGAGCCGCCCTTGCGGCAGGCGTGGATCGCCTCGCGTACCGCGATCGGGCGGTCCTGCTCCAGGCGGAGCCGCTGCTTGAGCGCGTCGTACACGCGCTCGATCCCGGTGCCGTCGGCTTCCATGCCGACGGCCTCGACGCACACGTCCGGGCCCCGGCCGCCGGTGCGCTCGCGCAACTCGGCGGTAACGTCGGTGCTCGTGTAGTCGACCACCTCGCAGCCGACGCGGCGGGCCGTCATGGCCAGGCGCTCCGGGTAGCGGTCGATCGCGATGACCCGCTCTGCGCCGAGGAGCATTGCGGCCCTGGCGGCCATCTGGCCCACGCCGCCGCACCCCCACACCGCGACCACGTCCCCCGGTTTCACGCCGCCGAGTTCGGCGCCCATCCAGCCGGTCGGGGCCGCGTCGGAGGCGAACAACGCGTCGAGGTCGGAGATGCCCTCGGGCACGGGGAACGCGTTGTAGTCGACGAAGGGCACGCGGACGTACTCGGCGTGGCTGCCCCGGAAGCCTCCCATGGCGTGCGAGTAGCCGAAGATGCCGGCGGTCGTGCCACCCCACATCAGATCCGTAACGCCGGGGTTGGGGTTGCTGTTCTCGCACAGCGACCACTCGTCGTGCGAGCAGGCCCAGCAGCGGCCGCATCCGATGACGGAGCAGACCACGACGCGCTCGCCCACGCGGCGCCGGTTCGCCTCCGGGCCGACGTCGACGATCTCACCGATGAACTCGTGCCCGATGACGTCGCCCGCCCGCATCGCGGGGATGTAGCCGCCGAGCAGGTGGAGGTCGGAACCGCAGGTGGTGCTCGCCGTCACCTTCACGATCGCGTCCTGGGAGTTGAGGATCGCGGGGTCGGGCACCTGCTCGACGGACAGCTCGTTCACGCCCTGCCAGCACAGCGCCTTCACAGTCGTCCCCCCTCCGCCGCGCGGCCCAGCGCCATGTCGAGCACCCTGCCCGTGACCGTCGGCCTGGTCGTGCCGATCTCCTCGTCCGACCGCAGCACGTCGCCGGTCTCCAGCAGGCACTTCGTCTCACGCAACGCCGTACGGACCGCCGTGCGCGCGTCGTCGCCTCGCGGCCGGGCGAGCAGGCCGCCGATGCCGGCGCGGTGCTCCCTGGGCCGTGCGTAGATCTCCGTGCCCCGGTCGCCGGGCGCCCGATTCATCCGCACCTCGGCGTCCGCCCTGGCCAGGGGATCCGGCAGGTGCCCGCCCGGGGCGACCTCGTCTGGCGACCTGTTGATCGTGATGCCCAGCCAGCGGCTCGACTCCAGGGGGTCCTTCGCCACGGCCGGCCTGCGGCCACGCGACGCAGCCCAGCGCGCCGTTCCCAGGCCCGCGGCCACGAGGACCGCCGCTCCGGCGATGAGACGTTTCATGATCTCGCCCCTCCACGGCCGACTTCCTCGGGTGCTACCCCGGCTCCACGGCTCTACCCGCCCATGGCGGTGCCCGGAGAGGACGCGGTCGCGGACGGGGGACCGCGGGGCTACTCCGGCTCGCGGGAGGGCGCGGCGGCGACGGCCTCCGCCACGGTGGGGAAGACCGGCACGTGGGAGGCCAGCCCGGTTATCCACAACGCGCGGGCCGCGCCCCGCTCGACCGCGACCAGGGCCAGCCAGCCCCCCGTGTCGACGGCGCGCTTCCAGCAGTTGACCAGAAGGCCGGTAGCCCTGGAGTCGAGGAAGTCCAGTTCGAGCAGGCTCACCACGAGGTGCGGCCCGAACTGGGCGAAGGCCTTGTCGAAGAATTCCGTGGCCACCTCGTGGGTGGTGAAGTCGAGCGTCCCCCGCATCGTCAGCACTCCGATGCTTCCGTTGCTCTCGGCGGTGAACGTGGTCTCGGCTGTCGAGATGTTGTGCAGATCAGACATCAGGACACTTCCGTGGAGTCCGGCAGGATGCGCGCGACCAGAATGCAGGTGTCGTCACCGGTGTTACTCGGGGCCAGAGCGTCCATCACCGCCGCCACCCGGTCCCGAGGCGGCACCTTGGGCACCGTCTCGGCGATCGCCGCGCTGAGGATGTCAAGGCCCTCGAACAGGTCCCGGCCCGGCCGCTCGATGAGACCGTCGGTGAACATGAGGAGCAGATCGTCAGGCTCCAGTTGGATCTCGGCACAGCTGTAGGTCACGTCTTCGAAGACGCCGAGCAGCACACCGGGGTGCAGCAACCGGTGCACCCTCGTCCCCCTGACCAGCAGCATCGGCGGATGCCCCGCGTGGGTCCACCGCAGCACGCGGTCCTTCGTGCGGTAACGGGCCACCACCGACGTCGCCAGCACGTCGGGCCGCATCCGCCGCAGCAGCCGGTTGAGCGCCACGAGGATCTGCGCCGGGTCGTGGTCGGCGAAGGCGAGCCCGGTGATCGCATGCCGCAGCTTGGCCATCGCGGACGCCGCGGCCAGGCCGTGCCCGGCGACGTCGCCCACGGCCAGCAGCGTCTCCCCGTGGTCGAGGTGGATCGCCTGGTACCAGTCGCCGCCCAGCGGCGCGGTCTCCGCGGGGAAGTAGCGCACGGCGATCTGCAGCCCAGGCACCGCGTCCTGCACGGGCAGGATGATGCTCTGCAGTCGCGCGGTGAGCTGCGACTCCTCTTCCAGCCGCTGGGTGACCTCGGCGAGCTCGCTGGCGGTCCTGCGCCAGTCGGTCACGTCCTGCACGACGCCGTGGATCTCGAGGGGCCGCCCGCTCGCGTCCCTGCTGACCTCGGCCGTCGCCCTGATGTGCCGGTATTCGTCTCCGACGCGGATGCGGACCTCGAACTCGTGCGGCCCGCCGCTGCTGGTCAGCGTCGTCAGCGCGTGCTCGACGATCGGCACGTCGTCGGGGTGGGCGATCTCGCGGTAGTACTCCAGCGCGAAGGGCCCCTCGGCCGGGTCGCGCCCGTGGATGGCGTAGAGCTGGTCGGACCACTCGGCCTCGTCGGTGACCAGGCTCCAGTGTCCCCACCCGAGGTGACCCAGGCGCTCGGTGTGGAGCAGCCGGGCCGAGAGGCGTTCCTCCTGGTCGTGGCGCACCCAGGAGACGAACAGGCCGCCCTGCAGCCGGGCGAGGCGGACGCCGTACGTGGCCAGGCTTGGGAAGCCTTCCTCGTGTCGCCGCTGGACGTGCGGATCGATCTCCTCGGGCTCCCCCGTCTCCAGGACACGGATGAAGGCGTCCCACAGAGGGGAACCGCCGACGCCCGGGTACGCATCGAGCGTGCGCAGACCGACGAGCTCCTTGCCTGCCCTCTCGTGGATGTCCCTCGCGCCGGGACTGGCCGCGAGCACCTCGAAGTCGACGACCTTGCCCGTCTCGTCGCGGACCGGCGTCAGCCAGGCGCTCTGGATGGGGACCGCGTCGAGCATGGTCTGCACCAGCCCGGCCATCACCTCGGCAGACGGCTCGCCCATGTTGGCAGACGGGCCGCTCACTGGAGTGAGCCGCAGGATGCGATCACCTCCGCTCATCGATCCGCCGGCCACCCTTCGTGCGTCCGCAAGAGCAAACCGTCAGGAGAACCGCTCTTGCCTTCTCGATGAGGTTACCCGTCACGCGTCAGGATAGGTGCCGCAGACCCTTTGGTCTCCCGGCGGTGTTCCGTCACCCTGCGATCCCTCCGTCCTGGCACGCCCCCGCGGGCTCATGAGAAGGCCCAGGGATTTTTACCGTTCCCTGTCCCGCACCGGTCTCTCCCCTGCCCCGGCGTCTGCGCAGAATGCCTGCTGGCCGGCAGACGGGAGGAAACGATGACCGGGGCATGTGCGGCCGTCGCGCTGACCCTCGCGGTGACGGTGTTCGCCGCGCCCACACCCGCGCCCACACCGGCACCCGCGCCCGCGCCCGCAGGGGAGCTGCCGCCGTGCCCGCTGATCTTCGGGCACGGCGGCTACCCCAAGAGCGCCGGGGCGAAGGCGAAGGACGCGATCCGGCAGCCCAACCTGCTGCGGGCGGTCGACGACCAGTGGTCGTGGGGAGCCGACGGGGTCGAGGCCGACGTCCAGCTCACGAAGCACGGGGCGAAGGCGGTCATGTGGCACAACAGGACGACCGAGGGGCTGACCGGCCCCAGGCAGGAGATCCGCGAGACCTGGTGGGCCGACGGGCCCGGCAACCTGCGGGACCGGCGCGTCGCCCGCGGCCCGTACGCGGGTGAGCGCGTGCCGACGCTGCCGGAGTGGCTCGACCACGTACGCACGCGGGGGCTGGTCGCGCTGCTGGAGATCAAGAAGTCCGCCGCCCCCGTCCTGGCCGACCCGGCGTACGGACCCTCGGCGTGGCGGGAGATCGTCGATCCCGTCATGGAACGGCGGGACGCCCAGCCGATCCTGGTCTACTCGCGGGACCAGTGGATCAAGGCGCAGCTCGCCGACCGGCTGCCCGCGCACCTGCGCGGCGCCGCGGCGAAGTGGACCGACGGCGTCACCTGGGACGAGCCACCGCCTTCGTGGCAGCTCAACGAGCCGCGGTGGCAGGCCGTGCTCGCCCAGGCCCCCACCAGCGTGATGACCAGCCACACCCCCGACTACCGCGCCTGGCTCGCCGGCCGATGCCGCCGCCAGTCCGCCTCACCCGCCGGTCCCCCCGCCCTCGACGCGCGCGCGGCATAAATGAGGTGACGGGCGTGACCGGCGGCGGCACGATGGAATGTCCTCATCCTCGTGTCCCGTGTCATCCGGAGCTCTCCCATGCCTGGCTTCAACCGCGATCTCGGCCTGCTCAGGGACCGGCGGTTCGCCCTGCTGCTGGTGGCCCGGACGATCTCCGTACTCGGCGCCGCCTTCGCGCCCGTGGCCCTCGCGTTCGGCGTGCTCGGCCTTCCCGGCGCGGACGGCAGGACGCTGTCGGCCGTGCTCACCGCCGAGGCCCTGCCGATGGTGCTGTTCATGCTGGTGGGCGGCGTGATCGCCGACCGGCTGCCGCGCCAGCGGGTCATGACGGCGGGGGAGTCGATCAACGCGTTGGCGTACTTCTGCCTGGCCGCGATGATGCTGACGGGATGGACGCCGCTGCCCGCGCTGGTGATCGCGGCGGCGGTGAGCGGCGTCGCGACCGCGATTCTGTTCCCCGCCCTGACCGGCATCATCCCCGACGTCGTGCCCACCGCTCGGTTGCAGACCGCCAACGCCCTGCTGGGACTGGGACAGAACATCTCCCGGGTCGCCGGCCTGGTGCTGAGCGGCGCCGCCGTCGTCCTGCTGGGCGGAGGCTGGGCGCTGGCCGTCAGCGGGGTGATGTTCGCCACGGCCGGCGTGCTGATCGCGCTGCTGCGCCTCACCCCCGCGGAGCGGGCCCCCGGCGGCGGCCACTCCGTGCTGGCCGACCTGCGGGCCGGCTGGCGCGAGTTCGCCTCCCGGCAGTGGCTCTGGGTGGTGGTCGCCCAGTTCTCGATCCTGGTGATGGCGTTGCAGGCCGCCCACGGCGTGCTCGGGCCGCTTGTCGCCAAGGAGTCGCTGGGCGGAGCGCCCGCCTGGTCGGCCGTCCTGGCGGGCGAGGCCGTCGGAATGCTCGTGGGCGTGGTCGTCACGCTTCGGCTGCGGCCACGGCGGCCGATCCTGCTCGGCACGCTCGTCACCCTGCCGACGGCCCTGCCGTACCTGCTGCTCGGCATGAGCGCGCCGCTCTGGACGGTCGTCGGCGGCGCGTTCGTGATGGGGGTGTGCTTCGACATCTTCGGGGTGCTGTGGCAGACCACCATGCAGCGCGAAATCCCGCCGGAGTCGCTGTCGCGGGTCAGCTCCTACGACGCGCTCGGGTCCCTGATGTTCGGGCCGATCGGCCTGCTGCTGGCCGGGCCCGCCGCCATCGCGTTCGGGCCGCGGCCCGCGCTGGCCGTATGCGGTGCGATCATCGTCCTGGTCACGCTGGTCGCGCTGCTCTCCCCCGGCGTACGCGGGCTGCGGGCCGCCGAAGAGGAGCCCGCGACCGTGTCCTGAGACTCCACGCGTTCCGCCCGAAAGCGGTCTGTTCACCGGCACGCTCTTGGTCCATGGTGAGAGATGACGGATCATCGCGCAGGGAGGTCGGCATGGAGGACTACGGCGTGACCGGCGTTCGGGTGGACATCGACGTGGTCGTCGACATGCCGCCGGAACGGCTGTGGGACCTCATCACCGCCGTGCACCGGGTGAGCGAGTGGAGCCCCGAGTGCGAGCACACCGCCCTGCTCGACGACGGCGAGGGACCGGTCACCACCGGGACCCGCTTCGAGGGACGCAACCGCCGCGAGGAGCGGGTGTGGACGGTCAACTGCGTCGTGACCGAGGTCGAGCGCCCGCGCTCGTTCGCCTGGATCGTGCTCGACGCGGCCGGCGACCCCGAGCGCCCCTCGTCGTTCTGGCGCTACGACCTCGAACCGGGCGACCTCCCCGGCCGGACCCGGGTGCGGCACAGCTTCGTGCACGGCCCGGGCGACAGCGGCCTGCGCGAGAGGATCCGCACCCACCCGGAGCTGGCGCAGCTCATCCTCGACGTACGCACGGGCGAACTGCGCAAGCACATGATCGAGACGCTCAACGCGATGACGGCCGCGTACGTCTGACCAGGACGCCCCGGGGCGGCCGGCTCGCCACCCCGGGGCTCGGCGGGATCACCGTCCCATCGAGTAACGCCGCTTGTGGTCAGGCCGGCTGGACGGCCGGTTCCCACAGCTCGGCGGCGCGCGCATCGGCGAGAGCGCCGATGCGGGCCAGCGCCTCGGCGGCGGGCATCGGCTCCAGCGCGCGCCCGTCGCGCAGGCGCAGCGCGACCTGGTCGCTCCCGGCCTCCCTCGCGCCGATCACCGCCTGGTACGGCACCAGGCGGGCGGACCGGACACGGGCGCCCAGGCTGCCGTGCTCGGGGCCGGAGACCTCCGCCCGCAGGCCCAGCTCGGCGCAGCGCCGTACGAGCGCCTCGGCCGGGGCCGCCTCGGCCTCGGTCACGGGCAGCACCACGACCTGGGTGGGGGCGAGCCAGGCCGGGAAGGCGCCGCCGTACACCTCGATGAGGTGCGCGACCGCGCGTTCCACGCTGCCGATGATGCTGCGGTGGACCATGACCGGACGGTGCCTGCCGCCGTCCGGTCCGATGTAGTGCAGGTCGAACCGCTCGGGCTGGTGGAAGTCGACCTGCACGGTGGACAGAGTGGCCTCGCGCCCGGCGCCGTCGGCGATCTGCACGTCGATCTTCGGGCCGTAGAACGCCGCCTCGCCCTCCACGGCCTCGTACGCCAGCCCGGAGCGGTCGAGGACGCCGGTCAGCATGGCGGTCGCCCGCCGCCACATCTCCGGGGCGGCGACGTACTTCCCCCCGGCCCCCGGCAGCGACAGCCGGTAGCGGACCGGGCGGATGCCGAGCACGGCGTACGCCCGCCGGATCATCTCCAGAGCCCCGGACGCCTCGGCGGCGACCTGGTCGAGGGTGCAGAAGATGTGCGCGTCGTTGAGCTGGATCGCCCGCACGCGGGTGAGCCCGCCGAGCACGCCCGACAGCTCGGAGCGGTACATGCCGCCCAGCTCGGCGACGCGCAGCGGCAGCTCGCGGTAGCTGTGCGAGCGGGAGCGGTAGATCAGCGCGTGGTGGGGGCACAGGCTCGGCCGCAGCACGACCTGCTCTCCCCCGAGGTCCATGGGCGGGAACATGTCGTCGCTGTAGTGCGACCAGTGCCCGGAGATCTCGTACAGCTCCCGTTTGCCGAGCACGGGGGAGTACACGTGCCGGTAGCCCGCGCGCCGTTCGGCGTCGCGGATGTACTCCTCCAGGGTGTGCCGGATCACGGCGCCGTCGGGCAGCCAGTAGGGCAGCCCCGCACCGATCAGCGGGTCGGTGTCGAACAGGCCGAGCTCGCGGCCCAGCTTGCGGTGGTCGTGCATCGTGGTCTCCTCGCGTTGGTCGGCGGCGAGGCGAGTGACCGGACGACGAAGCCCCGGGGCGCTCGCCCCGGGGCTTCGGTGAGAGTACGTGTCAGCGCGCCGGGACGGTTTCCGGCGTCGTCGTCAGGCTGGCGCGCATCATGCCGCGAACGCTAGCACAGCCGTAGATCATCTCCGAGCCGGTTGTTTCGGCTGTCAGTGGAGCGGGGCACTAGCCTGAGCGGCGATGGACCGTATGACGACGGCGCGGGGCGACTTCGACCTCGCCCGCTTCCCCGAGGATCCCCGCGACCCGCTCCGCGCGTGGGACGCGGCCGACGAATACCTGCTGCGCCACCTCGACGAGCGCGAGGGCGGGCCGGTGGACCTGTCGGGGACCGTGGTCGTGCTGGGCGACCGGTGGGGCGCATTGTCAACCGCACTGGCCACCGCACTCGCCGCCCAGCGCCCCGTCCTCAGTCCCGTGCAGATCAGCGACTCCTTCCTCGGGCAGCAGGCCACCCGCGCCAACCTGGAGCGCAACGGCCTCGACGCGGACGCCGTACGGCTGCGCACGACGAGGGACGCGCCGCCGGACCGGATCGACGTGCTGCTGGTGCGGGTGCCCAAGAGCCTGGCCCTCCTGGAGGACCAGTTGCACCGCCTGGCCCCCCACGTGCACGAGAGCACGGTGGTCGTCGGCGCGGGGATGGTCACCGAGATCCACACCTCGACGCTGAAGCTGTTCGAGCGCGTCCTCGGGCCGACCAGGACCTCGCTGGCGGTGCGGAAGGCGCGGCTGATCTTCTGCTCGCCCGACCCCGGCCTGCCTCGGAGCCCGAGCCCGTGGCCGCGGAGCTACACGTTGCCCGCCGGCGCCGGGGTGGTCTCCGGCCTGACCGTCGTCGGCCACGCCGGCGTCTTCTCCGCCGAGCGTCTCGACGCCGGCACCCGGCTCCTGCTGAGCGGCCTGCCCGCGCGCAAGGGACCCGAGCACGTGGTCGACCTCGGCTGCGGCAACGGCGTGCTCGGGCTCGCCGCGGCGCTGTCCGGCGACGAGGCCGAGGTGACCTTCATCGACGAGTCCCATCAGGCGCTGGCCTCGGCGGAGGCGACGTTCCTGGCGAACGCCCCGGCGGGCGCCACCGCCCGGTTCGTGGCGGCCGACGGCCTTTCCGGCTTCCCGCCGGGCACGGCCGACCTGGTCTTGAACAACCCGCCGTTCCACACCCATCGGGGCAGGACCGACGCGACCGCCTGGCGGATGTTCAACGGCGCGCGTGCCGCGCTGCGGCGGGGCGGCGAACTGTGGGTGGTCGGCAACCGCCACCTCGGCTACCACGTGAAGCTGCGCAGGCTCTTCGGCAACTGCGAGGTCGTCGCGAGCGACCCCAAGTTCGTCGTGCTGCGCGCCGTCAAACGCTGACCTGTTTCCGAACCGGCTCAGAACAGGGTCAGCGGCTCGTCCGGCGCCTCCGCGGACACGGGCTCCGGCAGCGGTTCGACCCCCGGCACCTCGGCGCGTACGTCGTCGTGGAACCGGCGGGCGAGCGTCAGCGCGTCGGCGTTGTCCGGGGTGTGGACGAAAATCGTGGGCGAGCGGCCCTCGCGCAGCCACCCGGCGGCCGCCTCCACCCAGTGCCGCCAGCCCTCGGCCGTACGCTCCGGGTCGTCGCGGCCGATGTAGCGGACGATCGGGCGGTCGGTGAGCGCGGCGGTCCGCAGCGGCAGGCGCGGCTTCTTCGACCAGGCGTCCCGTTCGGCGTCACTGGTCGGCGGGCTGCGGAACAGGACGGTCGTGTCGAAAGGAACCCATTCCGCGCCTGCTCCGGACAGCACCCGCTCCAGGAGCCGTACGGCCCGGGGGTCCTCGAAGAAGGCGCGGTGCCGGACCTCCACGGCGTAGCGGTGGTCGCGGGGAAGGCGGCCAAGGAAGGCCGCCAGCGCGCCGGTGTCCGCCGGGCCGAACGAGCCGGGAAGCTGGATCCACAGCGCATGGGCGCGCGGGCCCAGCGGTTCGATCGCGTCGAGGAACGCGCGCAGGTCCTCGTCCGCGCCGGTGAGACGGCGCTCGTGGGTGATCGGCCTGGGCAGCTTGACCACGAGGCGGAAGCCGGGATCGGTCTGCTCCGCCCAGGACTCGACCGTGGCCCGCGAGGGCGTCGCGTAGAACGTCGTGTTGCCCTCGACCGCGTTGCACCAGGTCGCGTAGGCCCGCAGCCGCTCCCCCTGAGGAAGCGGATGCGGCAGGAGACGTCCCCGCCACGGCGCGTGCGTCCACATCGCGCATCCCACATGAAGCCGCATGGCCCCGACGCTATCCGGTGCGGGTCACTCCCCGGCGCCGGGCGGCGGCACGTCCGTCACCGACCAGGTCACGCGGTGGCGCAGCACCTCGCCCGGCGCGAGCAGGGTCAGGGGCGACATGGTCTCGGCCTCGACCAATCGGGCCGTGGGGCGCAGGCCCTCCAGCCCAGCCAGTTCCTCCTCCTTGGGGTACTGCATCCAGATCGCGATCTCGGAGCCCTCGTCCGGGTACGGCGCGCCAGGCCGCACGTCGAACCGCTGCGTCAGCGTCGCCCCGCCGGGGACCACCACAGCCAGCCATCCGGCCGTGCCGCCGACGCCGATCTTGCCGACCACGTCGCGCACCGGCACTCGGCCCACGGAAGGGGTGACCCGTTCCAGGACCGGCGCGCCGTCGGGCGCGAACAACGTCACCGGCGCCCGGTGCCGGTCGGTCAGCCCGACCCACACCCCGCACCGGTCGTCCTCGTGCCCGTGGAACGACTCCGTCTCGAACTGGGTCACCGTCCAGGCCGCCCACCGCACGGGGTGGCCGGTGACGTTCTCCAGTTCGCTGTCCACCACCAGGACGGGCTCGCCGGCCGTCATCGTGACCGTGCGGGTGACGGCCAGCCCGGTTCGCGGGTCGTCGCCGCTGCGCATCCGCACCCGCAGGCCGTCCCGCTCCAGCACGGTGTAGGCGCCGGCGTCGAGCACCGGGTCGGGCGGCCCCGCCCACTCCTCGCCCGACGACCATCCCTGCGGAGCCGGCCAGGTCTTGTCGCCGCCCCAGTTGGCCCAGCTCGCGAAGCCGGTGGGGGCGGGCAGCCGGCGCGCGGCGGGGGTGAGCGCGAGCGACGCGTCGAGCAGGTCCGGATTGCGCCACAGCCATTCGCGGCCCGCGGCGCGCAGCGAGATGATCCGCCCGCCGCGCCCCGGCAGCACGACCGCCTCCCCCCAGGGCGCGGCGAGCCGGACCAGCGGCTCCGAACTCGTCATCGGTTCGGCGAGGGGACCAGGCAGACCTTGCCGGTCTGCCCGGAGTCGGCCAGGCGGTACGCCTCGTCGGCCTTCTCCAGCGGCAGCAGATCGGTCACCAGCCGCTCGGGGCTCGCGCCCCACCGCACCAGGCGGAAGGCCAGTTCCTCCATCGACTGCAGCGAGGTGACCCAGGAGGCGTACAGGGTGAGCTGGCGGTGCAGCAGCAGATCGGAGACCTCGGTCTCCAGCCTGCCGCCCTCACCCACCAGGGAGACCCTGCCCCACTCCGCCGCGCCCCTGATCGCCACGCTCCGGCCCGCCGCCGAGCCCGAGCAGTCCATCGTCACCGAGCAGCCGCGGCCCTCGGTCGCCTCGTCCACCGCCTCCGCCACCCCGTCGTCGGCGATCAGGACCTCGTCGAACAGGCCGAGGGACCTGGCGTGCGCGGCGCGCTCGGGCGAGCGCTCCACGCCGAGCACCCGGGTCGCGCCGAGACCGCGCGCGATCATGCCGGCGGCCAGCCCGACGGGCCCGAGGCCGACCACCAGCAGGTCGTCACGCCCGCCAACCCCGGTGCGCAGCAGTCCCTCGTACGCCGTGCCGAACCCGCACGCGATCAGGGCGCCGTCCACATAGGACAGCTCGTCCGGCAGGGGCACGGCCGTGCTCTCCTCTACCAGGATGTACTCGGCGTGCCCGCCGTCGCGCTGCCAGCCGTACGCCGACCTGCGGTCGGGGTCGGAGCAACTGATCATGTGACCGCGCCGGCAGTTGGCGCAGCGCCCGCAGCCGGAGATGTGGTAGACGATCACGCGGTCGCCCACCCCGAAACGGCGGCAGCCGGGACCGGTCTCCACGACCTGGCCGCTCGGCTCGTGCCCGGCGACGACCCCCTTGTAGGCCGCGCCCTCCTGGCCGACATGGCTCTTGTGCCCGCGGTAGATGTAGGACAGGTCGCTGCCGCAGATGCCGGACGCGCCCACCCGTACGAGCAGCTGACCGGGACCGGGCGTGGGCACCTCGACGTCGCGGAGGACGGCGGTGCGGTCGCCGGGCAGGAAGACGCCTTGCATGGTGGTCATGAGCTGCGGGCTCCGTTCCGGTTGGAGAGCAACACGTTGATCAGCACGGCGCCGACGATGATGACGCCGCGGACCACGTCCTGGAAGAAGGCGTTGACCCCGAGCAGCACAAGGCCGTTGCCGATGACGGTGATGAAGGCGACCCCCAGCAGGGTGCCGAGCAGCGATCCCTTGCCGCCGGCGAGGGACGTGCCGCCGATCACGACCGCGGCGATCACGTCGAACTCCAGGCCGACCGACGCGCCGCCGTTGCCGGAGCCGAGGCGCGCGGCCAGCAGCAGGCCGCTGACCGCCGCGAGCAGGCCGGTCGTCGCGAACAGGATCACCCGGATCCTGGAGACGCCGATCCCCGCGAGGCGGGCGGCCTCGGCGTTCCCGCCGACCGCGAAGACCGAACGGCCGTACGCCGTGCGGTTGGCGACGAACAGGAACACGGCGAACAGGACCGCCATGACGATGGCCGGGGTCGGGATGCCGAGGATGCTCCCGGCGAGGAGGTCGAGGAACCCGTTGGCCTCCAGCGGGACCGGCAGGCCGTCCGTCATGTACTGCGCGAGCCCGCGCAGGGCGCTCCACAGGCCCAGCGTGGCCACGAACGACGGGATGCCCCATCGGGCGCGCAGGAAGCCCGCCCCCGCCCCGAGCAGCAGGCCCACCACGAGGCAGAGCAGCACGGAGAGGGCGAACGGGACGTGCCACTCCCCGGTGGCCTTGGCCAGCAGCACCGAGGAGAACGCCACGGCAGGGCCGATGCTGATGTCGATCTCACCGGCCACGATGACGAGGGTCATCGCCCACGCGACGACGCCGATCGTCGCCGCGTCGCGCAGGATGGCGAGCTGGTTCGTCACGGACAGGAACCCCGGCGCCGTCGCGGAGAGCACCACGAACAGCACCACGATGGCCCCGACGAGCCCGATCTCGTTCAGCCGTTGCGTGTCGCGTCCTGGCCGCCCGCGCCGGGTGTCCGCCGTGGCCGCGGGCGTTCCCGTCGGCGTGGTCGTGCTCATGTTCTCCCTCAATCCTCGGCAATCGCCAGGGCCATGACCCTGGTGAGCTCGATCTCGTCGCCGCTCAGCTCCGCCACGGCACGCCCGCCGCGCAGCACGACGATCCGGTCGCAGACGTCGGCCAGCTCCTCCATCTCGCTGGACACGAAGACCACGGCGCGCCCGTCGTCGGCCAGCCGGCGCATCTGGCCGTAGATCTGGCGTTTGGCCTCCACGTCGACGCCGCGGGTGGGCTCGTCGAGCAGCAGCACCTCGCTCCCCGCGTGCAGCCACCGGGCGATCACGGCCTTCTGCTGGTTGCCGCCGCTGAGCGTGCCGATCGGCGTCCCCGGGCGGGCCGTCTTGATGGCCAGGCGGTCGATGAGCGCCCGTGCGGCCTGCCGTATCGCCCCGCGGTCCAGCACGCCGGACCTGCTCACCCTGCCCAGGTCGCTGATGACGATGTTCTCGTCGACGCCCATCAGCGGCACGATCCCCTCGCGCCGCCGGTTCTCCGGCGTCATGCCGAGGCCGGCGCGGAGCATCGCCGCGAACGCGCCCGGCCGTACGGCCTCGCCGCGCAGGCGGATCTCGCCGGCGGCCGGGCGGTCGAGCCCCACCAGGGCGCGGAGCGTCTCGGTGCGGCCGGAGCCGAGCACCCCGGCGATGCCGAGGATCTCACCGGGGCGCACGTCGATGTCGAGGCCGTCCAGCCGGTCGCTGACCAGGCCGCGGGCCGACAGCACCGGCGGCTCGGCGCTCGGGCGCCTGGTCCTCGCCGCCACGGCCTCGGGCGCCGCGCCGAGCATCATCGCGACGATCTCGTGGGTGGAGGCCGCGCGGACCGGCAGCGTCTCCACGATCCTGCCGTCGCGGACGACCGTGGCGGTGTCGGCCACCTGCCGGATCTCGTCCATCCGGTGGCTGACGTAGATGACGGCCACCCCCTGCTCCGCGACGGTCCGTACGACGTCGATGACCTGCCGCACCTCGGCGGCGGCCAGGGAGCTGGTCGGCTCGTCGAGGATGAGGAGGGTGGGCCGCTGCGCGACGGCGCGGGCGATCTCCACGAGCTGCTGCCCGGCGGCGCCCAGCGAGCCGACGGTGCGGTCGACCTCGATGTCCACACCGATGCGCGCCATCGCCTCCTTGGCGTCGGCGCGCATCCTGCGCCGGTCGAGCCCGGCCCGGGAGCGCGGCCATGCCCCGAGGAACAGGTTCTCCGCCACCGTCATCTCCGGCACCAGGCTCAGCTCCTGGTAGACGGTCGCCACCCCGAGGGCGGCGACGTCCCGCGTGCCGAGGCCCGCCAGCGACTTCCCGCGTACGAGCGCCTCACCGGAGTCGAGGTGCTCGGCGCCGGACAGCACCTTGATCAGAGTGGACTTGCCCGCGCCGTTCTTGCCCAGCAGCGCGCGGACCTCGCCGCGCCGCACCGCGAAGTCGACGTCGCTGAGAGCGGTGACGCCGGGGTAGCGCTTGGTGCCCGCACGCACCTCCGCGACGACGTCGGTGTTCGACATGGGAGCCTTCCTGGGAGCCTTCGGTGGGGACGAGTGACCTGAAGCGGTTTACGGGATCCCGTCGCTGTGCTCGGTCAGCCACTTCTCGTTCGTCGCCTTGTCGTCGGCGGTGTAGAGGATCGGGTCCACCGGGATGACGAACGAGTCATTCTTGGCGCCGCCCGACGCCTTGCGGGCGGCCTCGTACGCCAGCTTGCCCACGGTCTGCGCCGGGACGTCGATCTCCGCCTTGAGGATGCTGCCGTCCACCAGCGCCTTGGCGATGTCGACGGTCATGTCGCTGCCGAAGACGACGGTCTTGCCCACGCGGGAGCGCGTGGTGACGGCCTTGACGCCGGCCAGGGTGCCGCCGCCCGCCACGGCGTAGAACGCGTCGAGCTCCGGGTTGGCGGTGATGATGTTCTCGGCGACCGGGGTGGCTTTGTCGACGACCGCGCCCTCCTGGTCCGCGACGTACTGGGCGCCCGGCACCGACTCGGCCAGGCCTTCCTTGAAGCCGCGCTTGCGCTCCTTGCAGACCTCGACGAAGTCGCAGTTCAGGATCGCGATCTTCGGCTGGTCGATCTTCTGGGAGGTGAAGTACTTCCCGGCCTGCTCACCCAGCTTCTTGCCGAAGACGTACGGGTCCGACAGGACGTAGCCCCAGACGTACTTCTTGGCGTCTGCATCGTTGATGCAGGTGTTGTAGCAGACGACAGGGATGCCGGCCTTGCTCGCCGCCGCGATCGCGGGGGTGGACGCCGTGGCTGAGACGGCCGAGGTGATGATCGCGTCCACGCCGGAGGCGACCAGGGTGGACATGTACGAGGACTCCTTGGCCGCGTCGCCCTGCGCGTTGTTGCCCAGCAGCTTGAGCTGCGAGTCCTGCGCTGCGGCGGTCTCGATGCCCTTCTTCACGCCGGCGTAGAAGCCCTGCGAGTCCAGGTAGATCACCCCGACGCGCAACTGCTCCTTCGCGCCCGATGCGCCGCCTGACCCGGCGGACTGGCCGCAGGCGGCGAGCACGGCGCCGACGGCCAGCAGGGCGATGCACCGCATCACCGTGAGTCGAACTGATGCCACGAATGGCCTCCCATGAGTCTGTCTTCGGTTGGCGACGCCACCGGGTAGGGCGCGCTGCGCCACGTTCCAGATGATGCGGCGCACGTAACGCGCCTGTCAATTAATTGTCATAAAAAAACACTTATCGTAGAGTGGCGGCGTGAACCTCCCCGGACCTTCCACGGAGGCCGGATGCTGCGCGGTCGTGACCGGCGCCGCCTCCGGCATCGGCGCCGCCACCGCCAGGCGTATCGGCGCGACGGGCATGCCCGTCCTGCTGTGCGACATCTCCCCGGCAGGGGAGGACGTCGCCGCGTCTGTCGCGGCGGCGGGCGGCACGGCAAGATTCGTGCGCATGGACGTCGGCGACGAGAACGCGTGGGGGGAGCTCCGCCGCGTCGCCCACCGGGAGTACGGCCCGGTGCGGCACCTCGTCAGCAACGCCTACGTCGTGGACGTGAGACCCGTGCACGACCTGGGCGCGGCATCGTGGAACCGGCAGCTGGAAGTGAACCTCACTGCCTCCTACCTGGCCTTTCGCACGCTACACGAGGACCTTGCGGCGACCTCGGGGGCGGTCGTCCTCGTCTCGTCCGTGCACGCCCTCGTCGGCCTGCCCGGCCATCCCGCGTACGCCGCGACGAAGGCGGCGCTCGTGGGCCTGGGCCGCCAGCTCGCCGTGGACTACGGTCCGGAGGTGCGCGTCAACACCGTGCTGCCCGGACCGATCATGTCCCCCGCGTGGGACCGTGTGGCGGACGAGGACCGGCGCCTCAGCGTCGAGGCCACGATCGCCAAGCGGTTCGGCGACCCCGCCGAGGTCGCCGCGGCGATCGCGTTCCTGCTGTCGGACGAGGCGTCCTACATCACCGCCACCACCCTCGTCGTCGACGGCGGCTGGAGCGCGACGAAGAACTCCTCCTGAGAGGGATGACCGCAGAGCATGAGCACCTACAAAGGGCGTGGCATCCACGGCCAGGTCGTCGAGATCATCGGCCGGCGCCTCGTCACCGGGCAGTTCGCCGAGAACGGGCGCATCGACCTCGTCGAGCTGGAGGCCGAGCTGCAGGTGTCCCGCACCGTAGTGCGCGAAGCGCTGAAAGTGCTCGCGGGCAAGGGCCTGGTCGACTCGCGGCAGAAGCGCGGCACGGTGGTGCGCCCCCGCGGCGAGTGGAACCTGCTCGACCCCGACGTCATCAGCTGGGAGTTCGAGAACCGGGGCAGCGAGATGCTCGGGCAGCTCGCCGAGGTGCGGCAGATGTTCGAACCGGCCGCCGCCGCGCTGGCCGCCGGCCGGCGCACCGACACCGACCTCGCCGAGCTGGAGGCGGCCCTGGAGGACATGACCGCCGCCACGACCCCGGCCGAGGCGGCCTCCGCCGACCTGCGGTTCCACCGCGCCGTCCTGGCCGCGACGGGCAACGAGCTGCTCGTCCGCATGGAGGTCGTCATCGAGTCCGTGCTGGCGGAGCGGGACCGCATCGTCCACGACGTCGTCACCGCGGACGACCCGGTGCCGAGCCACCTCGCCCTGCTCGACGCCATCAGGGCCGGGGACGGCGAGGCCGCCAGAACCCGCGCGCTCGCGCTGCTCGACAAGTCCATGGCCGACGCCGACCGCGCGGCCCGCCTCCAGGGAGACCGGTGAAGATCACGCGCATCGAGACGTTCCTGGTCCCGCCCCGGTGGCTGTTCTGCCGGGTGGAGACCGACGAGGGACACGTCGGCTGGGGCGAGCCGGTCGTCGAGGGGCGTGCCCACTCGGTCAGGGCGGCGGTAGGCGAGATCGCCGAACTGCTCCTCGGGGCGGACCCGCTGCGCATCGAGGACCACTGGCAGGTCATGACCAAGGGCGGCTTCTACCGCGGCGGGCCGGTGCTCGCCAGCGCCGTCGCCGGCCTCGACCAGGCCCTGTGGGACATCGCGGGCAAGGCCCGCGGCGTCCCCGTCCACGAACTGCTCGGCGGTCCCGTACGCGAGCACGTCAGGGCGTACGCCTGGATCGGCGGCGACGAGCCCGGCGAGATACAGGAGGAGGCCCGGCGCCAGGTGGAGGCCGGATTCTCCGCGGTGAAGATGAACGCCAGCGGACGCATGTCGCCCATCGCGGGCCCGGCGGAGATCGACGAAGTCATCGGTCGCGTCTCGGCGGTCCGCGAGGTGCTCGGCCCCGGCCGGGACGTCGCGGTCGACTTCCACGGCCGGGTGTCCTATCCCAACGCCCGGCGGCTGCTGCCGCTGCTCGAACCGCTCACGCCGCTGTTCGTCGAGGAACCCGTCGTGCCGGAGTCGCTGTCGCAGGTGCGCAGCCTCGTGGAGGCGTCCAACATCCCCATCGCCCTGGGCGAGCGGCTCTACTCCCGCTGGGACTTCCTGCCGGCGTTCCAGGCGGGCGTCGCCGTGGCGCAGCCGGACCTGTCCCACGCCGGCGGCATCTCGGAGGTCCGCCGCATCGCCGCGCAGGCCGAGGTGTTCGGCGCACTGCTCGCCCCCCACTGCCCGCTGGGACCGATCTCCCTGGCCTCCAGTCTGCAGGTGGCGTTCGCGACCCCCAACTTCCTCATCCAGGAACAGAGCATCGGCATCCACTACAACGACGGCAACGAACTGCTGGACTACCTCGTCGATCCGTCCGTCTTCGCCTTCGGCGACGGCCTGCTCCCCAGGCCGACGGGCCCCGGGCTCGGCATCGTGGTCGACGAGGCCGCCGTACGTGAGGCCGACAAGCGAGGGCACGCCTGGCGCTCTCCTGTCTGGCGTTATCCCGACCGCTCCTTCGCAGAATGGTGACCCGCGTGCACGCACACGACCTGCTCGACCTGCTCGGCGCCCGGCGGCTCCTGGCCATCGTCCGGGGCGACGACCCGGCGGCGGCGCTGCGCAGCATCGCCGTCCTCGCCGAGGAGGGCGTGACGCTGATGGAGGTCTCGCTCAGCGGCGCCGACGCGCTGTCGGTCATCAGGCAGGCGGCATCCGCCCTGGGCGACGGCGTGCACCTCGGCGCGGGGACCGTGCTGACCGCGCGGGACGCCGTCGCGGCCCGGGACGCGGGCGCGACGTTCGTCGTCACACCCGGCCTTGGCGAGGGAGTGGACGAGGCGCTGCGCCTCGGCCTGCCCGTGCTCGCCGGGGCGATGACCCCATCCGAGGTGATCGCCGCGACCGCGCGCGGCGCGGCCGCCGTCAAGCTCTTCCCCGCCTCCGCGGGAGGGCCCTCCTATCTGCGCGCGCTGCGCGACCCGTTCCCCGCCGTGCCGTTCGTCCCGGTCGGCGGTGTCGGCCTCGACAGCGTGCCCGCCTATCTGGAGGCCGGCGCCGTCGCGGTCGGCCTCGGCTCGCCGCTGCTCGGCGACGCCCCGCACGGCGGTGACCTGGACGACCTGCGCCGCCGCGTGAGAAGGGCGCTCGACACGGTGGGCGCCGCGTGAGGGCGGACGTCCTGACCATCGGCGAGGCCATGGTCACCGTCCGCTCCGCCGGGCCGCTGCGCCTCGGCGGCGGCTCGCACGTGTCCATGGCAGGCGCGGAGGCCAACGTCGCGATCGCCCTGTCCCGCCTCGGGCACACGGCCCGCTGGGCGGGCGCGCTCGGGCACGACGAGCCTGGCGAGCTGGTCCTGCGCACGCTGCGGGCCGAGGGCGTGCTGACCGACCACGTCGTGCGGCGTACGGACGCCCCGACGGGCCTGCTGCTCAGGGACGTGGCCGCCGGGGGCCGGGCCCGCGTGCACTACTACCGGGGGAACTCGGCCGCCTCGACGCTGTCGTGGGCCGAGGTGCGCCCGGCCGTCGACGCGGGTCAGGCAGGCCTGCACCTCACCGGCATCACGCCGGCGCTCGGGCCCGCGCCGCTGGAGGCGGTCGCCGCCGCCGCCAGGCAGGCGCGCGGCTCCGGCGCCTGGGTGAGCCTCGACGTCAACCACCGTTCCCTGCTGTGGTCCAGGGAGGAGGCCACGCGGG
This sequence comes from Microbispora sp. H11081, assembly GCF_012999535.1. Classification (GTDB taxonomy): domain Bacteria; phylum Actinomycetota; class Actinomycetes; order Streptosporangiales; family Streptosporangiaceae; genus Microbispora. The sequence continues at coordinate 396,450 of NZ_JABBWV010000005.1, read as the reverse complement.
CACTGCGCCCGCTGCTGCCGTACGTCACGGCGCTCGTCGCGTCCGACGACGAGCTGGACCTGGTGGCGGACGGCGACGGTGAACGCGACCGCGTGGCGGCCCTGCTGGACGCCGGTGTCGAAGAGGTCGTCGTCAAGCGGGGCCCGGCGGGCGCGAGCTACCACGACGCGCGGACCTCGTTCGACGTCCCGGCTCGTACGGTGCCCGTGGTGGACGTCGTCGGCGCGGGCGACGCGTTCACCGCCGGGTATCTGTCCGGACGGCTCGACGGGCTCGACGCGTACGGCAGGCTCGAACGGGCGACCCTGCTGGGGGCCGCCAGCGTCTCCTGCGCCGGGGACTGGGAAGGGCTGCCCACCCGCGCCGAACTGCCCGCCCTGGACCTGCCGGAAGGGGAGACACTGCGCTGACGCCGCCGGTGATCTCCGCGAGCCCCGGCGCGCCGATCCGATGGGCGAGCCACCGGGCGCGGCACGTGACGGGGATGGAACCTCGCGCCGCCTCCTGACGTATGGGGAACGACGTCGCGGGTTCCCTCATGGAGGAGGTCGGTGTGGCTATCAGACGGGGCCTGTGTGTCCTGGGCGCACTTGTCGCGGCAGCCGGATGCTCGGCGGGTGGCCAGGCGCCCGAGGCCGGGGACGCCGGGCGTCCGACCGGCCCGTGCGCGTCCGTCGTCAGCCGGGACGCGCTGCCGGCCTGGGCGCGCGGGGGCTTCAGCGACGACGGATCGGGGATTCCGCACGTGTTCGGCGAGCGCGGCGACATACTCGCCGTGCTGTTCGAGTATCCGCCGAAGGCGTCCACCGATCCCGACGAAAGCAACAAGATCCTGTGGGTGTCGCGGCTGCCGCAGGAGCCGATGCGGCCGCTGGAGATCGAGGCGCGTCTCGACGGGACGACGACCTCGGTGACCCGAGAGCTCACGGGAGGCGCCGGGCCCTCGGCGGTCAGCCTGCCCACGGCCGGCTGCTGGCGCCTGACCTTGAACTGGTCGGGGCACACCGACACCATGGCGCTCACGTTCGTCTGACCGCGCGCCGGCACGTGGTCCCTCAGCACGTCGGGCGGTAGTCGAGCGTGGGGAAGTAGGCGGCCCACTCCGCGCGGGTGAGGTCGCGGCCGATCTCCGTGCAGAGCCGCTCCACGAGCGCTTCGGGCCGGAGCCCCCAGCGGATGATCCGGCCGTCCTCGCCACCGGAGATCAGGTCTCCGCCTGCGGTGAAGGCGAGGCCCCTGATCGGAGCCGTGTGGCCGGTCAGCGTGGCCGACGGCCGCATCGTCCCGAGGTCCCAGACGACGATCGTGCGGTCGTCGCCCGCGGACGCGAGCGAACGGCCGTCCCGGCTGAAGGCGAGGACCTGGATCGGAGCCGTATGGCCGGTCAGCGTGCCGCGCCCCGCCCCGGTCCGCGTGTCCCAGAGCTTGACGGTGCGGTCGGCGCCCGCCGTGGCGATCGACGTGCCGTCCGGGCTGAAGGCGACGTCGAGCACCGAGCCCTGCCCGGTCCTGAGGGCGCGGACCTCCCGGTTCCGGGCGAGGTCCCAGACGGTGAGGTCACCGGCGGGGCCGGTCGTGGCGAGCAGCGGCTCGCGAGGGGCGAACGCCAGCGCGGAGACGAGGTATCCGCCCGGGAGCGGCGCCTCGACCGGCTTCGCCGGATCGCCGACGTCCCAGCGGAACCGGCCGAGCGCGGTGGCGACGAGGAAGCGCCCGCGCGGATCGAAGCCGACGTCGGTGGACGCGCCGAGCCCCTGGTAGGCGGCCTTGCCGAGCCTGCGTCCGCTGGCGGCGTCCCAGAGGGTAAGCGTGTGGCTGCGGGTGACGGTCGCGAGCCGGCGCCCGTCCGGGCTGAAGGCGACGGCCCGCACATGGTCGGAGTGGCCGCCGATCGTGGCGACCGGGTTTCCGCGCTCGTCCCACAGCCGGACGGTCCTGTCGCTGCTCGCCGACGCCACGAGCCGGCCGTCCGCGCTGATCTCGATGTCGTTCACGGCCTGGCTGTGTCCGCTGAACGGGGGAACGGCGCGCTCGCGGACCACGATGGTCCGGCCGAGCCCGCCCGAGGCGAGCGTCGAGCCGTCGGCGCTCAGGGCGAGGGACAGCGTCTCCGTGCGGCTTCTGTCCTGGTAGGTCGCGACGGGCTGCCGTCGCGCCACGTCCCAGATCGTGATCAGGCCGTCCTCGTCGGCGACGGCGATCCGGCCGGCGACCGGAGCGGACATGTCCCAGGTGTACGGCGAACTCTTCGGCAGCCCCGGCAGCCGGGTCACATGGTCGTGCGCGATCCGCCAGAACCGCACTCCGTAGTGCGACGAGCCCGTGGCGAGGGTTCCGTTCGCGGGATCGAAGCCCAGCCTGTGGACGTTCACGGCGTCGAGCGCCGCGACCTTCGCCCCGGAGGAGACGTCCCACACGAGGGGGTTCTCGGTTCCGCCCGTGGCCGACACCAGCGACGCCTGGTCGGGACTGAAGGCGAGCGCCACGACCTCCTCCCGGTGTCCCTTGAGCGTGCGCATGGTCCCGTCGCGCAGGTCCCACAGCTCGACCGCGCCCTTGCCCGCCCCGACCGCGATCCTCGTGCCGTCGGGGCTCAGCGCCATCGCGTCGGTGAGCCTGTCCTCCTGCCGCCGGAACACGGGCAAGCGGGAGGCCACGTCCCAGACGACGACCACGCCCCTGCTCGATCCGAGCGCGGCGTCCCTGACCACGGAGGCGAGCAGCCTGCCGTCGCGGCTGAACGCCGCCGCCCTGGCGTGGATCTCCCCCGGTCCCGTACGGGTCAGAGCACCTGGGAACGTGGCGACCCGCTCGCGGGCCCGCACGTCCCAGAGGGCGACGGCTCCGTCGGTGCCGGCCGACGCCAGGCGCGACCCGTCCGGGCTGAACACTAGGCCGAAGACCGCCGGCCCTTCCTGGTTGAGCTCGATGCGGCGGCGCGCGGCGGCCGACACGCTCAGCAGCGCGCCCCGTGTCTCGGGCTCGGGGTCGAGCCGGAACGCCGCGATCGCCAGCAGACCGGCGAGGTCGGGGTCGGTGCCGAGGAGCGATCGCGCCTGCAGCGACTGCTGCCGCGACAGGGCGACCAGTTGCTGGTGGGCGGCCTCCCTGCCCTGGAGCACGGCCACGCCGCCGCCGAGCAGGGCGAGCAGGAAGAGCACGGCCATCCCGGCCAGGAGGCGTTGCAGCAGCCGGGTGCGGCGCCGCGCCGTGGTGCGCTCGCTCTCCTCCAGCGCGCGGCTGGCCAGAAGGAAGGCGCTTTCGGTGTCGTTGAGCTCCTGCGGGTGATCATCGGCCCAGGTCCTGGCGACGAGAAGCTGGGCGCCCCGATACAGGGCCCCCTGGTCACGGCCCAAGTCCGACCACAACTGGGCGGCGTCGGTGAGCCGCCGGTGGACGAACAGGTTCTCGCGGTCGCCGGTGAGCCATTCGTGAAGCCGCGGCCAGGCCCTGATCAGCGCCTCGTGTGCCACGTCGACCGTCTCCTCCGCGAGGACGACGAGTCGCGCGGCGGCGAGCCGGTCGAGCACGCGTGCGGTGACGCCGGGGTCGGCGACGCCGACGAGTTCCGCCCGGGCGATGGGACGCCTGGTGTCCTCGGTGCCGTCTCCCAGCGCGGTCAGCCGGAGGAAGATCCGGCGTGCCGCCCGCCGCTCCGCCGGGGCGAACTCGCCGTAGACGCGTTCCGCGCTCTGCGCGATCGCGCCGCGTACGCCGCCGGCGGCCTGGTAGTCCGGCAGCGTGAGCCTCGATCCTGTGGCGTTCCGCCAGGTCTCCAGCAACGCGTGCGAGACCAGCGGCAGGCTGCCCGGTTCCTCGGCGGCGTCGGCCAGCACCGTGGCGAGCAGGTCGGGCGCCACGGTGAGCCCCGCCCGTGCGGCGGGCCGTACGACGATCTCCCGGAGGTCCGGCGACGACATCGGCCCGACGAGCATCTGCGCCTCCCCGCCGAGCGCCTCGACCAGGGCGGGGTGCTGGGTCAGGTGGGCGAGGAAGTCGGCGCGCACGCCGAGCACGAGGGCGACGCGGCCCGCGTCGAGGGCGATGCCGAGGAGCACCTCGACGAACCGGCGGCGCTCCGCGTCGTCGGCGCAGAGCGTGAAGGTCTCCTCGAACTGGTCGACCACCAGCAGCAGCCGGGCCTGCGACGTCCCGCGCAGTGCGACGGCCAGGGCGTCCGGATCCCGGGCCAGGTCGTCGCGCAGCGCCACCGGGTCGCCACCGGTCGCCTTCGCCACCACGTCGGCCAGCGTGTCCAGCGGGTGTTCGCCCGGCGTCATGAGCAACCCCCGTGCGGGCGTCCCCTGACCGTCCCCGTTCGGCATGGACCCCAGCAGGCCGGCGCGCAGCAGAGACGACTTGCCGCTTCCCGACGCGCCGAACACGCCGACCACGGGCAGCCGGCCGGCCAGTTCGCGGAGCCGTTCGACCAGGTGGGAACGGCCGAAGAACCACTCCGCGTCCTCCGGCTGGAACGCCATCAGGCCCCGGTATGGGCAGTCGTCCGTCTTCCGCCGCTCCGCGGCCGGGGCGAGTGCCGGGAGGAGGTCCTCGTCCCCGCGGAGCATCGCCTCGTGCAGACGCCGGAGCATGGGGCCGGGCTCGATGCCGAGCTGGGCGTTCAAGAGGTCGCGGGCCCGGCGGAAGACCTCCAGCGCCTCGGCCTGGCGCCCGGACCGGTACAGCGCGAGCATGAGATGCCCGTGCAGGCTCTCGCGGTACGGATGCTCCTCGACGAGGCCGGCGAGTTCGGCGGCCACCTCGGCGTGCCGTCCCAGCGCGAGTTCGGTCTCCACCAGCCGCTCGTACGCGATGAGCCGCGACTCCTCCAGCCGCCGGGCCTCGTCGGCGACGAGCGGGCAGTCGGCGAACTCCGCGAAAGCCGGCCCCCGCCAGAGGCTCAGCGCCGCGCGCAGCCGGTCTCGGGCGGTTTCGAGGTCGCCCTCATCCAGGGCCGCGCTCGCCTGTGCGGCGAGGCCGTGGAACCGGGTCGCGTCGAGCGCGTCGGTGACGATCGCGTACCCGCCGGGCCGTCCTGGCAGGACGTGGGCGCCGTACGCCCGCCGTAGCTGGTGGATGTAGAGGTGGACGTTGCGCCGCGCGGACGCCGGCGGCCGGTCGCCCCAGACGGCGGTGATCAACCAGTCGACGGACACCGGCTGGCCCGCTCTGGAGAGCAGCGCGGCCAGGGTGAGCCGGAGTTTCGGCGCGCCGCCGACAGAGACCAGGTGACCATCGCGGGAAACGCTGAGCGGCCCCAGGACGTGAAATTCCACTCAGATTCCGCCTCTGTCCGGACGAGTGCAGAATCCAGGATCTCCGCCCGATTTGTCAATGATCCAGTCAGGGCGGTGGACCCTGGCGGAGCCGGGACGATTCGCGGGCGAAATCGGCCTCTATCAGGGGCTATACGCCCCATATACCGGCCCATCTGATGCTCGACCCACTCCCGCCCCCTGTGCGGGGCGAACTCTCCGGTTTCGTTTTGTGGAGGCACCATGCGCAAATCGAGGATCGTCGCCGTCCTGCTGGCCGGCATCGCGGCCGCGGCGGTCACCCTTACGGGGACCTCCGTGCACGCGGCGAGCGCGGCGGACGACCCGTCCCTGCTCCACCGACAGGCCCGCTCGGACACGGAGCTGCGTCAGCAGGTGGAGCTTCAGCTCAAGGTCGCCCCGGGAGGCGTCCAGACGAGCCGCAACGAGGTCTCCTACGACAAGGGCAGGTTCGTGGTGACCTACGCCCTCCCCGGTCAGGCCGCCCTGGCGGCCGGGGTCGCCGACTGCCCGTCCGGCTCGTTCTGCTTCTACGACGGGAAGGACTACGGATACCCCCGGGGAAAGCTCCGCGACTGCGGCTGGCAGGACCTCGCCACCTGGGGATGGAACGACCGCACGACCTCAGTGCACAACAACACCAACTGGCAGCTGGCCTTCATCGAGCACGATGACCTGGGTGTTCCGGCGTACGGCCATGGCTACGACTACTCGCTCTGGAGCTCCAGCCCGCATGCGGGCTGGAGCTACGTGGGGAACGCGAACAACAACCGCGCGGACCACGTGCAGCTGTTCTGCTGACGACGCCCCGACCCGGGCGGGCTCCTTCCTGGCCCGCCCGGGCCCGAGTCCTCCAGCCCGGGGCCTGGAGGACTCGGGCGCAACCGACAAATAAATTTGTCTTGACAGCTGAACCTGTCGGATGGGAGCCTTGGGTCACACGAGCACGAGACAGAGGAGATTCAGATGCGCAAGATCGTCGCCAGCTTCTTCATGTCCCTCGACGGCGTCGTCGAGGCGCCCGACCAGTGGCACTTCCCCTACTTCAGCGACGAGATGGGCGCGGCCGTCGGCGCGCTGATGACGGAGAGCGACGCGATGATGATGGGCCGGGTCACCTACGACGCCTGGGCCGCCTACTGGCCCGGCAAGACCGACAAGGACGACCCCTTCGCCGACTTCATCAACAACATCCGGAAGTACGTCGTCTCGTCCACCCTCGACACCGCCGAATGGCAGAACTCCACCCTCGTCAGCGGCGACCTGACCGAGGAGATCACGAAGCTCAAGCGGCAGCCGGGCAAGACCATCGGCATCAGCGGCAGCACGAACCTCGTCCGCTCGCTGATGCGGCACGGCCTGCTCGACGAGCTCAGGCTGCTGGTCCACCCCATCGTGGTCGGCAAGGGCCAGCGGCTGTTCGAGGAGGGCCTGGAGATCCCGATGAAGCTCACCTCCTCGGAGACCTTCCCCACGGGCGTGCTGTCCCTCGCCTATCAGCCCACGGAGAAGTGACCACCACGGCCGTCCGGCCGTCGGTAGTATCCGGCCACGTGACCGAAGCGCAGCCCGTGATCCGCCAGGTTTCCTCTCGCGTCGTCTACCGCAACGCCTGGATGACCGTGCGCGAGGACGCGATCGAGCGCCCCGACGGCTCCCCCGGCCTGTACGGCTACGTGGTCAGGCCAGACTTCGTCCTGGTCGTGCCGGAGGAGGACGACGGCTTCCACATCGTGGAGGAGTACCGCTACCCGATCGGCCGCCGCACCTGGAGCTTCCCCCAGGGCGTGGCCGAGGCGGACACCCGCGAGGACGAGGCCAGGCGCGAACTGGTGGAGGAGACCGGGCTCCGGGCCGACCTGCTGCGTTATCTGGGGCGCATGGACAACGCCCACGGGATGACCGACCAGGGGTTGCACGTCTACTGGGCCACCGGCCTCACCAAGGGGGAGCCCCGCCGCGAGCACACCGAGCAGGACATGCGCCAGCGATGGGTGCACCACGGCGAGTTCGAGCGGATGATCCTCGACGGAGCCGTCAGCGACTCGTCGTCCGTCGCCGCCTACCTGCTCTGGCGGCTCCGCCGCGGCTGACCGCGTGGCCGTGGGGCACCGCCGCGCCTGATCCCGTACGGGAACCTGGTCACGGCTCCCGGGTCAGCGCGGCCGATCGCGCGACGGCGGCGCAGCGGTCCTCACCGGGGGCCGCCCCGCTGGCGGCGTGCTCGAGCAGCGCCATCAGCACCCGCCGGTCCTCGGCCGGGAGCCCGGCGAGCAGTTCCTCCTCGGCCCGCGCCACACGCGCGTCGAGGTCGGCGAGGACGCGCCGGCCGTGCTCGGTCGGCACGATGCGCCGCGCGCGGCGGTCGGCCGGGTCCTGCCGGCGCTCCAGGAGGTCGCAGCCCTCGAACCTGTCGAGCAGATACGTCATGACGGTGCGGTCGATGCCGAGGCGGGCGGCGAGCGCGGCCTGGGTGGGCGGGGCGTCGTGGACGACAGCGGACAGCACCTGGTAGCCGCGCACCCCGTGCGGCAGGTCACGTGAGATGTCCTCCACGCGCGCGCTCCACTCCCGCAGCAGCACGGTGAGGGACCACCCGAGCACGGACCCCGGCGTGGACGGCGTCGGGGTTCCGGTCTCTTCGTGCGTGGTCACACCGTCCACCCTAACCCGGAATACGCTGATCCTCCGACCAGTTGTGCCGCATATAGTCTGTGTCGCAGATTATTTCTTGGAGGCCCGGCATGACGGACTACGGCCACGATCTGGCTTTCGGCACGTTCCTCACCCCGCAGAACCGGGACCCCGGGGAGCCGGTCCGGCTCGCTCAGGCCTCCGAGGCCGCGGGGCTCGATCTCGTGACGTTCCAGGACCATCCGTACCAGCCGGGGTTCCTGGACACCTGGACCCTTCTGTCCTGGGTGGCCGCGCGGACCGAGCGGATCACGGTCTCCGGCAACGTGCTGAACCTGCCGCTGCGCCCGCCCGCCGTGCTGGCCAGGGCCGCGGCCTCGCTCGACCTGCTCTCCGACGGCCGGTTCGCGCTCGGCATCGGCGCGGGCGGCTTCTGGGACGCGATCGAGGCCATGGGCGGCACCCGCCTGACCCCGGCGGAGTCGGTGACCGCCCTGGAGGAGGCGATCGAGATCATCCGCGGCGTCTGGGACGTGCGCGAGCGCCGCGTCCTGCGCGTCGACGGCGCGCACCACCACGTCTCCGGGGCCAAGCGCGGCCCCGCCCCCGCCCACGACATCCCGATCTGGGTCGGCGCCTACAAGCCGCGGATGCTGCGCCTGGTGGCGCGCGTCGCCGACGGCTGGCTGCCCAGCCTCGCCTATCTCAAGGACGGCGACCTGCGGCGCGGCAACGAGGTCATCGACGAGGCCGCGGCGGCGGCCGGACGCGACCCGGCGCAGGTGCGCCGCCTGCTGAACATCGGTGGCGAGGTGTCCGAGACCCGCGAGGGCTTCCTGCGCGGGCCGGTCGATCAGTGGGTGGAGGAGCTGACCGCGCTGGCGCTGGAGGACGGCGTCGGCACGTTCATCCTGGGCTCCGACGACCCGCGGCTCATCCAGATGTACGGCGAGGAGATCGCCCCCGCCGTCCGTGACGCGGTGGCGCGCGAGCGGGCCGTCGCCGGCACCGTCCCCGCGGCCGCCCGCCGTGGCACGGCAGCCATCGCGCTACGCCGCGACGGGATCGACTACGACAAGGTCCCGGCGAGCCTCGCGGCCGAGGCCGTCGAGCCCGGCGACCGCGCGTACGAGTCCGTGCGGCACAACTACCTGCGCGCTGGGTCTCCCGGCCTGGTGCTGCGCCCCCGCACCGTCGGCCAGGTCGTCGATGGGCTCGCGTACGCCCGGTCGCAGGACGTCCCGCTCGGCGTGCGCTCCGGCGGGCACGGGATCAGCGGCCGTTCCACGAACGACGGCGGCATCGTGCTCGACGTCGGCGCGCTCGACTCGGTGGAGGTCGTCGACCCGGCCACGCGCCGGGTGCGGCTGGGCGCGGGCGCGACCTGGGGCAGGGTCGCGGAGGCGCTGGTGCCGCACGGATGGGCGATCAGCTCGGGCGACTTCGGCGGAGTGGGCGTGGGAGGTCTCGCGACGACGGGCGGCATCGGCCTGCTCGGGCGAAAGTTCGGCCTGACGATCGACCACGTCGTCGCCGCGGAGGTCGTGACCGCCGACGGGCGGGTGCTGCACGCCTCGCCGGAGGAGAACCCCGACCTGTTCTGGGGCCTGCGCGGCGCCGGGGGCAACCTCGGGGTGGTGACCTGGGTCGAGATCGAGGCGATGGAGCTCGGCGAGGTCGTCTTCTCCCAGATGACCCTGGACGCCCGCGACACGGCCGGGCTGCTGCAACGCTGGGGGGCGGCCGTGGAGAAGGCGCCGCGTGAGCTGACGAGTTTCCTGATCCTGTCCCCGCCGCGCCGCGGCCAGGACGCGGTCGCCCAACTCCTCACCGTCTACGCCGGCTCGGACACCGCCGCCGCGGTGAACGAGCTGGAGCGGCTCGCCGAGGCGGGCCCGCTGCTGGGACACGAGGGATACCTGCTGCCCTACTCGGGCGTGGTGCGGCCGGCCGACAGGCACCACACCGGCGGCGGCGACCCCGCCGTACGCTCCGGGCTGGTCACCCACCTGGACGGCGACGTGAGCCACGCGTTCGAGAGGATCGCGCGCTCCGGGCTGTCCTACTTTCTCCAGATACGCGCCACCGGCGGGGCCGCGCACGACCTGGCTCCCGACGCCACCGCCTATCCACACCGGCACCAGAACTTCGCGCTCACCGCCATGGGCATCACCCAGTCGGGTCTGGACGCCGCGTGGGACGCCGAGGTCGCGCCGTACACCGACGGTCTCTACCTGTCCTTCGACACCGACACCCGGCCGGAGAGGCTGGCCGACGCGTTCGGGCCGAACCTCGCCCGGCTGCGGCAGGTCAAACGCGCCTACGACCCGGACAACGTGTTCCGCGCCAACTTCCCCATCCACCCGGCCGACGGCTGAGCGTCCCGCTCGAACCGGGGCAGCCCACTCCCGGACGTGGCCGAGCAGTTCCGGCGGGCCCCGACGACGCGGAAGTCCGCGCGGTGGGTCCGGAGCAGGGAGAGCGGCCGCGGCGTCCGGGTGCCGGTGTTCGCCATGCCGGCGATCGTCCCGCCGGTTCAGGTCAGGAGGTGACCGCTATGGCTCCTAGCGTGGTCCTCGACCGAGAGCGGAACAACGGAAGGCAGACGACTGTGACCGTCAACGAGCTGAGCACTCCCGGCGTCACCGGCGCGCCCGCCACCAGCGGCGAGCGCGCGGACCTGCTGGCGGCGCTGGCCCAGAGCCGGCACTTCCTGCGCCTCACCACCAGGGACCTGACCGACGAGCAGGCGGCGCGGCGGACCACGGCCAGCGAGCTGACCCTGGGCGGCCTGATCAAGCACGTCACCCTGGTCGAGCGGAGCTGGGCGAACTTCATCCTGGACGGTCCCTCGGCGATGGGCGGCGCCTCGGCCATGACCGAGGCCCAGCGAGCGTGGTGGGCCGACCAGTTCCGGATGCTGCCCGGGGAGACGCTCGCCGGTCTGCTGGCCGACTACGCCGAGGTGGCCCGCCGTACGGACGAACTGGTGGCCACCCTGCCCGACCTGGACGCGACCCAGCCGCTGCCGGAGGCCCCGTGGTTCGAGGCCGGGGCGCGATGGTCGGCCCGGCGGGTGCTGATGCAGATCATCTCCGAGACGGCCCAGCACGCCGGCCACGCCGACATCATCCGCGAGTCCCTGGACGGCGCCAAGAGCCTGGCCTGACGCGCGGTTCCCGGGACGGGCACGGCCTCACGCCGAGGGCGTGCCCGCCCGCGGCCCGTCCGCGGTTCGTTCCGTGAGCCGGACCGCCGCCTTCCTCGCCGCGCTCAGGATCTCCTCGGAAAGGGGGGAGCCCGCCGTCGCCCGGGCGAGCAGCAGAGCGCCCACGAGCGTGGACAGGGCCGCCAGGCCGGTCTCCCCGGGAGCGATCCACCCGGCCATGTCGCGGACTCCGGCGGCGTAGGTGTCGCGCAGTCCCGGCTCCCGGGCGAAATCACCGGCGAACCCGGCCGCCGGGCATCCGCTGCCGTGATCGTCACGTGCTTCCGGCGACAGATAAGAGTCGACCAGCGACGACCACGCGGCATCGTGACCACCCTCGCCGGCGTCCAAGGCCGCGAGACGCCGCAGCATGTCGGAGAACGCCTCGGCCGCCGCCTCGTCGACGAGCGCCGCCTTGGAGGCGAACTGCTTGTAGAAGCCGCCCTGCGTCATGCCGACCGACCGCATGACGTCGGCGACGCTCGCGTCGTGCACCCCCTTCTCGCGGAAAAGCCGCGAGGCGGACTCCACCACGCGCTGTCGATTGGCCCGTGCCTCGGCCTGCGTGACACGACTCATCTTCGACCCCTCGTCGCTCCATCACGAGACCGTGTCGGAGGCCTGTGCGGGCCGGACGTGGGATACCTCACGAACCCTCCCTGCATGATCTTTAAGATTATGATTGTAATCTATGGGGGGTCGCGATGCCTCCATACGCGTGTCCGACTCCAGAGATGCGCGGGTTCACCACGGGGCCCGCTCCCCCCCCTCTGGCTACCCTGGTGTCCGCTTTTTCACGAGAAGTCCGATTACCCCAGGCCGAACGCCGGCCGGAACCCGAAGGATGACGAATGAGCCCCAGCACATCCCTCCCCCTCGCACAGGAGATCAGCATCGAGGGCACGAGGCAGGTCTTCCATGTCGCGGGCACCGGTCCTGTGTGCCTGGTGCATTCGGGCGGCCCGGGCATCGCCTGGCAGTACATGCGGATGCCGGCCCTAGAAGAGCACCTGACCATGGTCTACCTCGAACCGATCGGCACAGGATCCTCCGGCCGCCTCGACGACCCCCGCGACTACCGGATCGACACGTACGTCCGGTTCGTCCATGGCGTGGTCGAGCACCTGGGCGCACCGACCGTCTTCCTGCTCGGCCACTCGCACGGCGGGTTCGTCGTCCAGCGCTACGCGCTCGATCACCCGGACCGGGTCGCCGGAGCGATCCTCTACTCGACCTCGCCGGTCACGGGAGAGGAGTTCTGGTCGGACGCGATGGCGAACATCGCCCGGTTCCCCGAGCGGCTCCCGCACCGGCCCGCGGCCGGCGAGATCCCGGCGGCGTTCCAGCGAGCGGTGGCCGCGCAGGACGACGAGGCGTACACCACGTCCCTGAGGGAGATCCTTCCGGCGTACTTCGCCGACTACTGGGCGCACGAGCAGGACCTGGAGCCGTTGCGCGCAGCCCTGGAAGCGTGGATCGACCCGATGCGCGGCGAGGAGCCCGCGCCGTTCGACGTGCGGGACGAACTCTCCGGCTTCAAGGCGCCCGCGCTGATCGTCGCCGGCGTGCACGACTTCTTCGGCGGCACCCGCTGGGCGCGCGTCGCCCACGAGGGCATCGCCGACTCCCATCTGACGGTGCTCGAGAACAGCGGGCACATGGGCCATCTCGAACAGCCTCAGGAGTTCGCCCGCGCCGTCCTCCAGTTCGTACGCGCCTGAGCTCGCCTGGCGCAAGGCAGTCCGCAGGTCTTGACATGCAGCCATCTGGCTGCCTAAATAAAGGCACCCAGAAGGCTGCATATCGATGGGCTGACGACCCGGGCGGGAGGGCGGGCATGGACGAGGTGTTCAGGGCACTGGCCGATCCGACCAGGCGCGCGCTGCTCGACTCGCTCAACACCCGCAGCGGGCAGACGCTGCGCGAGTTGTGCGCCGGACTCGACATGGCCAGGCAGTCCGTCAGCAAGCACCTCGCGGTGCTGGAGGAGGCCGGCCTCGTCGCCACCGTACGGCGGGGCCGGGAGAAGCTGCACTACCTCAACGCCGCGCCGGTGCACGAGATCGCCCACCGGTGGATCAGCCGCTACGACCGGGCCAGGGTCGAAGCCCTGGCGGACCTGAAACTCGCCCTGGAGGAGACCTCGATGGACGCGCCGACCTTCGTCTACACCACCTATATCCGCACCACCCCGCAGAAGCTCTGGCAGGCGCTGACCGAGCCCGCCTTCACCCGCCGCTACTGGGCCACCGAGTTCACCACCGACTGGTCCGCCGGCTCGCCGATGACATGGGACAACCACGGCGTGCTGCTCAGCGACCCCGAGCAGGTCGTGCTGGAGGCCGAGCCCTACAGCCGGCTCTCCTACACCTGGCACGCCGTCACCCCTGAACTCGCCAAGCGCTTCGAGTGGGACGACGAACTGCTCGCCCGGCTCTCGGGCGAGGCCCGCTCGAAGGTCACCTTCACGATCGAGGAGACCGGGCAGGTCGTGAAGCTCACCGTCGTGCACGACGGCTTCGAACCCGGATCGAGCCTGGCCGAGATGGTCAGCCACGGCTGGCCGAACGTGATCGCGAGCCTGAAGACGCTGCTGGAGACCGGCGAACCGCTGCCCGCCGACGCGTGACCTCACCCGGCCCCGCCTCGACCTCCTGCCCTGTCTCGCCCCCAGCCCCGGCTCGAGCCCCTGCCCGGTAGGCGGCGGCGCCCTCAGCCCTTGAAGGCGCCGTTCATGATCCCGGCAACCATGCGCCGCCCGACGAAGACGAACAGGACGAGCAGCGGGAGGGTGGCGAGGAAGGAGCCGGACATGGCGAGCCCGAGGTCGATGTTGAAGCTGTTCTGCAACGCCTTGATCGCGATCTGGACGGTGTACATCTCCGGCGACTTCAGCACCACGAACGGCCACAGGAAGTCGTTCCACGCGGTGACGAAGCCCAGCAGACCGAGCACGAAGGCGGCGGGCCGCACCAGCGGGAACGCGACGCGCCAGAAGATCTGCCAGGTCGAAGCCCCGTCGATGCGGGCCGCCTGAAGGATCTCGTCACTGATCGCGGACGATATGTGCTGACGCATCCAGAAGATGCCGAAGGCGTTGGCCAGCCCAGGGACGATCAGCGCCTGGAGCGTGTCCACCCAGCCCAGCGACGAGATGATCATGTACTGGGGGACGATGGCGAGCTGGGTCGGCACGGTCATCGTCAGAACGACGAACAGGAACAGCGCGTTGCGGCCGCGGAAGCGCATCTTGGCGAACGCGAAGCCTGCCAGCGCGCACAGCACCGCCTGGCCCACGCCGATCGTCCCGGCCACGACCAGGCTGTTGACGATCGACCGGACGAACGGCACGGTCGAGAACACCAGGCCGGCGAGGTGGAAGAAGTTGCCGCCCGGCACGATCTCGGGCGGCAGATTCGTCGCCGTCGCGGTGTCGGTGGTGGCGACGATGAACATCCAGTACAGGGGGAACAGGCAGGCGAAGGCGGCGAGCGCGAGCAGCGCGTAGGTCCACCATCGGACACGCTCGCCGGAGCGCCGTCTCCTCGTAGTCTTCATGGTCGCCCCCTCAGCCCTTGACCGGGCGGATCCGGGTGGACAGGAAGTAGTTGAGGCCGGCGAGCACGACGACCATCACGAACAACGCCACCCCGACCGCCGCGGCGTAACCGAACTTGAACTGGATGAACCCCTGCTCGAACAGGAAGAGAGTGAGCGTCTGACACTGGCGGACCGGTCCGCAGGTGTTGGCCGCGCCACGGTTCATGAGCAGGGCCTCGGTGAAGATCTGCAGCCCGCCGATCGTCGAGGTCACGATCGTGAAGACGATGACCGGCCGTAACGAGGGGAGGGAGATGTGCAGGAACTGCCGCACACCTCCGGCTCCGTCGACGGCTGCCGCCTCGTAGATCGCTCGGGGAACCGCCTGCAGTGAGGCCAGGTAGAGCAGCGTCGTGTAGCCGAACCACCGCCAGGTCACCATGACGGCGATCAGCACATGGCTGCCAATCACCGACTGGGTGAAGTCGATGTGCTCGAAGCCCACCAGGCCGAGCAGCCAGTTCAGCAACCCGTAGTCGCGGTCGAACATCTGCACGAACACGATGGCCGTGGCGGCCACCGAGGTGATGTACGGCACGAGCATCGTCATGCGGAAGAACAGAGCGAGGCGCAGCCGTACGTGGTTGAGCAGGTGCGCGAGCACCAGCGCGATCAGCAACTGCGGCACGGTGGACAGCAACCAGATGCTCACGGTGTTGCGCGCCGCGTTCCAGAACCGCACGTCCCCGACCAGCCGGCTGAAGTTGTCCAGGCCGACGAACACGTGCTCGCCGATCGGGTTCCAGTC
This sequence comes from Microbispora sp. H11081, assembly GCF_012999535.1. Classification (GTDB taxonomy): domain Bacteria; phylum Actinomycetota; class Actinomycetes; order Streptosporangiales; family Streptosporangiaceae; genus Microbispora. The sequence goes on along the minus strand of NZ_JABBWV010000005.1, from coordinate 380,984 downwards.
GAACAGCGCCACGTAGAAGGTGAACAGCAGCGGGATGAGGCCGAACACCGCGAAGAGCACGAAGAACGGGGTGATGTAGGCGTAGGGGGCGACGGTCTCGGTGAAACCGCGCCGCGCCGCCTGCACCGGCGGGGCCGGAGGCAGGCTCGCCTTGGTGGGGCTGATGCTCGTCGTCACGGTCTGCTCACTTCCCCGCCGCCGGCGCGTGCCGGAAGGGACGGCACGCGCCGGCGGCGCTCGTGAAGGGTCTCAGCCGCCGATCGCGGTCTTGATGTTGGTCACTGCCGCGTCCCACGCCTTCGCGGGATCACCCTTGCCCTGCTCGACGTTGGCGATGGCGTTCGTGAACTCAATGCCGATCGTGGTGCTGTCCGGCCCGATGAGGAACGGCTTGAGGCCGAGCAGCGAGTTGGTGTAGATCGTGCCGATGGGCGCGCCGGAGAAGAACGGGTCCTTGACCGAGGTGAGCTTCGGGTCCTGGTAGACCGACGGGGTCGAGGGCAGTGACCTGGCCTGAGCGAAGTGATCAAGCTGGCCCTGCGGCGACTGCGTGGCGGCGATGTAGTCCCAGGCGGCCTGCGGGTTCTTGGCGCCCTTGGGGATGGCGAGGAAGCTGCCGCCCCAGTTGCCCGAGCCGCCGGGGATCGTGGCGATGTCCCACTTGCCCTCGGTGTCAGGGGCGTTGTCGCGGATGGAGCCGAGCAACCAGACCGGTGCCGACACGACGGCGTAGTCCCCCCTCTTCATCGCGGCGCTCCAGCCTTCGGTGAACGTGCTCTGCTTGGCGGTGATCCCGGCGGCCACGGCCTTGAGCGCGAGGTCGAAGGCGGTCTTGACCTGGGGGCTCCGTTCGTACACCAGGTTGCCCGCGGGGTCGTAGTACTTCTCCTGCCCCTGGTTGACCACCTGCGAGTAGATGCTCCCGCCGGCGTTGTCGATGAACGCCTTGCCGGTGGCCGCCGTGTACTTCTTGCCGGTCTCGATGAAGGCGTCCCAGTCGGGCCAGAGCTTGCTCACCTCCTCGCGGTCCGTCGGCAGCCCGGCCTCCTTGAACAGGTCGGCCCGGTAGGCGATGGCCATGCCGCCGACGTCGGTCGGGATGCCGATGATCGCGCCGTCCTTGGTCGTGGACTGGCTGATCACCCAGTCGAGGTAGTCGCCCTTGATCTTGTCGGCGCCCATCGTGCGCAGGTCGACGAAGTTCTGCGGCTGCTGGACGAACTTGGGCAGGTCGTCGCCCTGGATCAGCACCAGGTCGGGCACCTTGCCGCCGGCGAGCGCGGTGGTGAGCGCCTGCGCCGTCTCCTGCGCGTTCCCCACCTCGGTCAGCTTGATCTGCACGTCCGGCCTTATCTTCTTGTACTCCTCGGCGGACCCCTTCGCGTTGATCCCGGTGAACGACCAGAACTCGAACGATTTGCCGTCCGATCCGCCGGAGGAAGTCCCGGACGACGAGCCCGAGCACGCTGCCATGCTGAGGGCCGCGGTAGCGGCGATCACAACCGCTGAGACGTTGCGGAACTTCACGGCGACCTCTTTTCGCTTGCTGTGGTCAGGGATGTGACGTGCGACCCGGCGCCGGGAGAACGCGCTGCGCTCGCCGGGCACCCTCCTACGTGTGCGGTACGGCGACGCTGCCGTATTGCTTCAGGCTCCGGACCGTGAGCGCCGGACAGATTCGGCACCGCCATGCCGACCTGGGTGTTTTGTCTGCAGAGCCTTCTGACCTCACTCTTTGCGGCATGAAACTTTCGGCGACGTCACGATCGTCGTTTCCACGGGACAGTAGGGCCCTCCCAACCTGACCGTCAATATTTCGGCGGTCAGGTGTCTGAAACTATCGGCTTACATGCTTTATGTTTCGGAGCGCATCTCGCCCCTGATCGACGCGGCGGAAGCAGCTTCCCCCCAGGTCGGCTCGGCGATCCCGCCCGCCTGGGGCGTCCGACTCGCGGCCACCGCGAGGCGCCCGAGTCACGAGTCGGCCCGCACGCGACGGCCGGGCAGCACGGGAGGCGGCCGCCGGGGACGGCGTTGGGGGACTGCCGGGTGGAATGAAAATCTCACCGGTTTCCGCCGCGATTACGGCCTCGCCGGACCAATCGCAACCTGGTGGAATTCCCGGCCCGCCCTCGCGAGAGCTGGTTCGGCAAAGGGTTATCGCCGGGCCAAATCAGTGCCTCTCGATCACCTGTCTGGACGCCGGGAATCCCCGAACATAATCTCCTCGGTGCTCCACTCACATCATCGGAAGAGGTGAGGTTGGAAGTGACACGTTCCAAAGCACGTGGTGCGGTCAGCTCTGTGGCCATGGTCATCGCCGCACTCGCGGCGATCCTGATGCCGGTCACTCCCGCGCACGCCGCCTACGGCCCGGACCAGACCGTGTCCCTCACGGTGAACTCGAACTCCGGACCGACGCTCATGCTCGCGCAGTTGACCGGCACGGTGGCCTTCGACGACGGAAACAGGAAGTTCAAGTACTCGCTCCGGCTGTGCTGGGGGAGCGGGGCCTACCCCAGGCCGAATTTCTCCGTCTCGATCAACGGCAGCACCGGGTTCTGGCCGACCGAGACAGGCACGGCGCCCGCTCCCTCCGGGTGCCAGCTGTACCTGGGCCTCTACGACGGCGAGTACACCCACCCCACCACCCTCGCGAACATCACTTTGAACGTGACGGGCGGCTGGTTCTATCCCGGCAACAACTACAACAGCCGCACCAAAACCGTGACCTACGACAACCCCTACAACTGAGCGTCCGAAAAGTCGCCACCCAGCGCGTACGACCTTGTCGGGCTGAGCCACTTCTGAGCAGGCGCCGTTTCTGAGTAGGCACCGTTTCTGAGCAGGCGCCGTTTTGGGCAGGGCGGTGTGCCGCGGAAATCAATAGAACGTAATTGCTCAGATGCACGCGCGCTCGCGGAACGACCTCCGCCGCGGACACCCGGGCCACATCGTCCCGGCGACCCCGGCGGAGGCGATCCGCTGAAACTCCGTCAGTCGACGCGCATCGCGGCGTGGGTGGACCGAGCCGCCCGCGGCACCCCTCTCACAGGCGGCTCTCCGAAGGCCGGGGTTCCGGAGGCCGGCCCTCACTGCTCCCGGCTCCTGTAGGTGGCCCGCAGATCGATCAGCTTCTCCCTGGCCACCTCGTCCAAGGCCCGGCGGTGATCCGGGTCCTCCTCCCAGGTGGCCTCCGCGCACAAGACCCTGGCCGCCTCGTGCGGCTCGGCGTCGCGCACCACGTACCAGACGGTGTCGCCACAGGCGCGCCTCTCGTGATCTTGGCGCAGGATCGTCACGATGCCGGAGACGAGGATCTGTCTGGTCCACGGGTTCCTGGCCAGAACCTGCCGATCCACGGTCAGTCCGTCGTCCATGAGCTCGCCGCCGAGCATGTCGTCCTCCCACCGCCACACGCGGCGGCTGACACCTGGAGGTACGTACAGAGCGCCACGGCCTTCGACGGGCACAGAGAACGTATGGGTGCCAGTGCGGCACAACTCCTTGGCGATGCGCTCGCCGTCGGCGTACTCGCGCAGCCGCTCCTCGCCCAGACTCGGCCCGGACGACGAGCCCCACCGCGCCTGCTCGGCGTAGTAACGGTCGATCAGCGGATCCTTGAACCGCCCCGCACGCCCGAGCGGCGGTGTGCAGGAGGCCGCGGTGAGGTCCGCACCGTCCGCGATGTCCACCCCCGCCGCGCGCAGCACCTCGTGGACGGTGACGCCCCTGTCCTCGGCCTTGCGGCGCAACCTGCGCAGCCAGCCATCGAAAGTGTCCAGGTCCGGGTCCGTACGCAGCGACGCCCAGTCGGCCACCTCCGAGACCGGCACCGGCACCTCCCGGCTCGCCGGCGGTTGCACGAGCTGCTCGGGCTCGAGGTCGATCGAGTAGTACAGAACCCCGCGCGCGATATAGGAGAACGGCGCCGCGTGCGTGATCGGGTCGAAGACGTCCCGTATCGGCCAGAACCTCAGCAGCCATGCCTCGTCGCACTCACCTGTGCCATGTCCGTCGCCCGGCTGCGGCTCACGCAGGTGCATGTCCACGCCGTACTCGAAACGCGGCGGCCCGATCAGGAAGTCATGGCCCCTGCCGTCCATCATCGTGACGATCGTGACCACGCCGCTCTCCGCGACGAACCTCGTCGAACTGACCGGCGTCCACGAGGAATCCGCGGGCCCAGGCTCGGCGTCCCAGGACTCCAGCCGCACGCCCGCGAAGAAGTGGTAGATCTCTTCGGTCGGGGAACTCCACGCCGGCAGGTCGGTGCCGTCCAGCCCGAACGTGTTGTACTGGACGTAGACCTCGTCGTCGAGCCTCCGCAGCAACTGTGCCATCTCAGCGCCTTCGCCTTTGGTGATCATCCTGGCCTGCCGGAGTATGGCCCATCGCACTGACAATCCGAGCCGCGCCGCACGCCCTGTCAAGAACCGGGCTTGATGGTCTCCATCAAGCCCGGTTCGAGACACTCTGCTCGGTGGCGTGCGGCCGCTGACACGGAGCCGGATCCGTTCGACGCTGACTCTTGTCGTCGCGACTGCTGGTCAGCGTCGCGCTTCAGCCGGCTGTGGCGCGGAGTCCTCAACGAAGCGAGGACGGCAAGCGAACCAACCGGCGATCACCCCTGGGACGGCGGTCGCCGTGAGCACCAGGAGCGGGACCGACCATGATCCGGCCGCCTCGCGCAGAAGGCCCAAACCGATCGGACCGAAGCACGCCAGCCCATAGCCGATGCCTTGCACGAAGCCCGACACGGCGGAGGCTGTCTGCGGGCTCTTGGTTCGACGGTTGATGAGGGTCATGCAGAGCGGGAAGGTGCTCACCCCGATTCCCAGCGCGCACACCCAGATCAGCGTCCCGCCGAGCGGGGACAGGAGCAGGCCCAGGTATCCCACTCCCAGGAAGATCGCGCACCCGACGACCACGACGAAAGGGTTCGTCATGCGCGTGGCCAGGTGCGGAACCACCAAGGCCGCGAGCATGCCCCATGACGAGTACAGCGCGACCATGGAGCCGCCCAGGGCCGCGCCGCCACCTGCGTCGGTGAGCACTGCCGGGAGCCAGGTGATGATCCCGTAGTTGGACAGCGACAGCATCGCGAAGAGGATCACCAGGCCCCAGACGGTCGACGATCGGCTGATCCTCGGTCCCGCCTCGGTCGCCGTCACGGCTGCGGGCGCGTGGTGATCGGCGGGCAGCCTGATCGCCAGGACGAGCCAGACCACACCCGCCACCGCGGCCGGTGCCGCCCAGATACCCACCGAGAGCCGCCATGTCCCGGCTTCCGCTATCGGGACCGCGAGGAGCGGGGCGATGAACTGGCCCGCCTGCATGAGGATCAGGTAAAGCGAGGTCGCCAGGGCCAGTCGATGGGCGAACCAGGCCTTCACCAACGGAACGACCACGACGTTCGCGGCCCCGATTCCGGCGAGTGCCAGCACGGTCGACAGGACCAGCAACGAGGGCGCCGGAGAGAAGGCACGCATCAGGAGCGACAGAGCCGTCAAGCCCAGCGCCACAGTGGCCGTGCGCTCAAGTCCGAACTTCCTCGTCACCGCTGGGGCGAGAAACCCGAAGATGCCGAAGGAGGCCGCCGGCACAGTGCCGAGCAGGCCCGCCAGCGTCACCCCGAAGCCGAGATCGGATCCGATGATCTCCAAGAGCGGAGTGAACCCGGTCACGGCGGTTCGCAGGTTGACCGCCGTCAGGGCGATGGCGAGCCCGGCCCACAAGGTCAAACGCCCACGTTGGAGCGGAACGACCGATGAAGATAGCGATGTCACGTTATACTCCGGTGGAAGTTCAGCAGATGATGGGATTATGGGATGAGTCGCGAAGAGTCTGGCACGCAACAGCCGATGCGTCGAGTGGGGCTCATCGAACAGGCTGCCGAGCGCTTCCGCGAAGAGGTGACCTCTGGACGCTGGCCGGTCGGTGAGCGCATACCGACCGAGGCCGCACTGGTGTCGGAGTTCGGGATCGGCAGGAACACGGTGCGCGAGGCGGTGCAGTCGCTGGTGCAGGCGGGTCTGCTGCGCCGCGAGCAGGGCCGCGGCACCTTCGTCATCTCCAGCTCCGAGCTGACAGGCACTCTCGAACGCCAGCTCGCCGGCGGCACCCGCCGCCACTACCTGGAGCTACGCCTTGCCCTTGACAGCGCCGCAGCGTCACTGGCCGCGCTGAACCGCTCAGACGCCGACGTCGAACTGCTGCGCGAGCTGCGCGACCGTCGGGAAGCGAGCTGGTCGACCGATGATCTCGACCTGCGAGCGAGCGCGGACCTCGCCCTGCATCGCGCGATCGTGGCAGCGACGCACAACCCTCTCTACGTCAAGCTGTACTCCAGCATGCTCGACATCTTCGCCGCCCACATGCGCGACGAGAAGAACGAGGACGAGGACGCGGCACACCGCCACCACCACGAACTGGTCGAGGCGATCGCGGACGGGGACGCCGACCGTGCTGCCATGAAGGTGGTCGCCATCTTCAAACTCTTCATGCGCTGAACCACGGGCGAGTCTGCGGACGCCGTCAAGCCGATCCGCGAGGAAAGCCAGGCGTCCCGAGCACGCGGTCCGTAAGTGCCTGCGAGCGCCCCCGGTTGACGTCCTTGATGGCCCGCTGAGGGCACGACTCCGCCGGTCCCGGGAGAGCTCTTCCCGATCAGGGATAGGCATCTTATGTGCTACTAGGTGGCACCAGATGGCACACTCTCGTCACCCTCATAGGGTGAGCACCTCTGAGCCTGAGCGTTCCCATCAGATCTCGCAGCGCGATCTCCGCAACCGGTCTGCGGAGATCATGGATGGCCTGGAGCGCGGGGAGCGGTACGCCGTGACTCGCAATGGCCATCACATCGGCGACCTCGTGCCGATTCGTCGGCGACGCCGGGTCGTCTCACGAGCGGAGTTCGCCGCGATGTCCCGAGGTATGCCGCGTCTCGATGACCGGAAGTACCGCGAGGACATGGACCGACACGTCAACGACGACCTCTACGACCCCTACGATCGCGCGTACGGCAGAGGCGAGTTCAGCGAGGGCGGGCAATGACCCTCACGCAAGGGCTGCTCGACACCGACATCCTCATCCTGCGCGCTGGGATCGACCCGGACGAACTGCCCGACGAAATGGCGATCAGCGCCATCACAACGGCAGAGTTGTCGGTCGGCGTACTCGTGGCGTCCGGACCGCAGGAACTCGCTCAGCGGATGAAGATCCTTCAGGCCGCCGAGGCTGAGTTCGACCCTCTTCCCTTCGACGAAGCCGCCGCCCGTGAGTACGGCCAAATCTGGACCGCCGTCATCGCCTCGGGCCGCAACCCGCGTCCCCGCACAGCAGATGTGATGATCGCTTGCGTGGCGATCGCCAACCAACTGCCGCTCTACACTTGCAACCCCAAGGACTTCAAGGGCCTGGATCATCTGCTCACAGTGGTTTCGGTCAGTCGACCGCGGTGGGACCCCTCTTGAGACGTGCTTTCGCCTGCCGGGATCGCATCAAGCCCAGCAGAGAAAGGGTCCCTGTCCTGGGCTTTTGAATGGACGGAGCCAAGGGATCGGACCCCTGACTTCCTGCTTGCAAATCGGCCTTATCACCAGGGGCAACGGCCCCGACCTGGGCGGTGCCCTCCAGTAGCTGGATGGCGCCGACACGCCACTCGTCATGCTCGAAGGCGATCCGGGCTCTCGCCGCGCCCTCACGGTGCCGCGAAAGTGCCCTGCCGACGCACCGTGTGCCAGCGCAGCCGCACCCCCAGCAGCGCGGTCGCCATCGATTGGAACACCACCAGATAGATGAGCTGCCGGTAGACCACCTGCTGCAGCGGCAGCGCCCACAGCGCCGACACCCGCTCCCCGTCCAGGCGCAGCGCGTACCAGCCGGCGGCGGCCTGCATCACGACGAACCCGGCCCACACCGCCACCGCGGGCAGCGGGTCGCCGACGGCCACGTGGTAGACGGCCATCAGGTCGACCACCGGCGCCAGCAGCGGCAGCAGCACGTGGAACAGCGCCAGGTAACCCAGGCAGCGGCGGCCGAACGGCCTCGGCTCGGCCAGGGCGCGGCGGTGCTTCCACATCGCCTGCATCGTGCCGTAGCACCAGCGGTAGCGTTGCCGCCAGAGCTGACGCAGCGACGCGGGCGCCTCCGTCCAGGCGATCGCCCGTTCCTCGTACACCATCCGCCAGCCCGCCCGGCAAAGCGCCATCGTCAGGTCTGTGTCCTCGGCCAGCGTGTCGGTGCTCACCCCGCCGACCGCGGCCAGCGCTTCGCGCCTGAACGCGCCGATCGCCCCCGGCACCGTCGGCATGCAGTCGAGCAGCTCGAACGCCCGCCGGTCCAGGTTGAAGCCGATCACGTACTCGACGTGCTGCCAGCGACCGATGAGCCCGCGCCGGTTGCCGACCTTGGTGTTGCCGCTCACCGCCCCCACGCGAGGGTCGGCGAGCCCGCGCACCAGATGCCCGATCGTGTCGGGCTCGAACACCGTGTCGCCGTCGACCATGACGAGGATGTCGTGGCGCGCGTGCCGGATGCCGGTGTTGAGCGCGACCGCCTTGCCGCCGTTCGGCTGCCTGATCACCCGTACGCCCGGCAGCCGGGCCGCGGCGACGGCCTCGGCGGTGCGGTCGGTGGAGCCGTCGTCCACCACCAGCACCTCCACCGGGCCGGGGTACGTGGTCGCCACGAGCGAGCGCACGGTCGCCGCGATCCCCGCCTCCTCGTTGTACGCGGGCACGATCACGCTCACCCCCGGCGGGCGGTCCCAGCCTCCGGCCCGTTCCGGGTCGCGCGAGCGGCGGGCGTGCACCCGGGCCAGCACCACCAGGAGCGCCAGCCGGGCCAGCGTCAGGGCCCCGGTGACGAACAGCACCCACCACAGCGCGGTCGTGAACGCCTCGGCCCCGCGCTGCGCCAGGCCGAGCGCGGTGCCGGCGATCCGCGCCGTCTGCCCGGCCGGGCGGTGGGCCGACGGCATGCCGAGCGCGGACGTCAGCGTCTCGGCGCGGTAGCCGGCCCGGTCCAGCTCGCCGAGCAGCCGGCCGACGGCCTCGACCGTCTGGGTGCGGTCGCCGCCGGAGTCGTGCAGCATCACCACCGCGCCGCGCCCTCCGGACGGGCGCGCGGCGCTGACGATGTGGGACGTGCCCGGCCTGAGCCAGTCCCGGGTGTCGAGGTCGGTCAGCGCGACCAGGTAGCCCTCGCGGCCGAGCGTCTCGAGGCTGTCCCACTGCCTGACGGTGATGGTGCCCGGGGTTGAGGAGTACGGGGGGCGGGCCAGCGTCGTCTGCAGGCCCGTGGCTCCGGCCAGCGCCTTCTGTGTGAGATTCAGCTCCAGCTTGACCCGCCAGGCGGGGATGGTGGCCAGGTCGGGGTGGGTGTAGGTGTGGTTGCCGAGTTCGTGACCCTCGGCGACGATCCGGCGGGTCAGCTCAGGATGGGCGGCGATCCGCGAGCCGACCGCGAAGAACGTCGCCTTGGCCCCCCGCGCCTTCAGCACGTCGAGCAGGCGCGGCGTCCACACGGGATCGGGCCCGTCGTCGAACGTCAGCGCCACCGTGCGGGCCTTCAGCCGGGCGCTGGACGGCTCGTCGCCGGTCAGGTTGAGCACCGGGCCGCCCCGGCGCAGCGGCTCCAGCCAGGCCACCGAGTCGCCGCCGACGGGCGCGGGCCCCGTCTCGCCGGAGACGTTCTTGACGAAGCCGTCGAGCACCAGCGCGCATCCCACCAGCGCCATCCCGGTGAGCAGCATCAGCCAGTGACCCGAGGGCTCGCCGCCCCGCCGGTGCGCCCGCCTCTTCACCCCATGACCGGCGTCACCTGCCCGCACGGGCTCGGGGATCGTGCCGGCGCGGGGACGGCGGCGGCGCCGGGCGGAGGTCACGCCGGTGCTCCGGAGGCGCTGGCGACCGGAGCCGGCGGCGGTTGAAGGGTGGGTTCGGGCTCAGGAATCGCGGTCACCTCGGGCTCGCGGGGCGGCATGATGTCGCGGATCGTGCCGAGCTCCGGCTCCACCGTCTCCGTCTCGTGCCCGGTCGCCGGCGCCGTCTCCGGCGGCTCGGACGTGCGCGACGGCCGCGCGGACGAGGTGGTGGGAGACGCTGACCGGCTCATCTGGCGCGTACGGGAAGGCGCGGCAGGCGTGCGAGGGCCGGGCTCCCGCCGGGACGCGGACCGGGACGGGGCCGGCGGGGTCATGGACGGAGCGGAGGACCGCTCGCGCTTGGCCGGTTCGCCACCGGAAGCGGTGTCGTCGAGGATCGCGCCGGACCGGCCTGCAGGCCATCCGGGCCAGCCGTCGTCCGACAGCGGCGTGTCCGTGAGCACCGCGCCCACAAGCGTCGCCGTCATCGCGAGGGCGAGCGTGCTCACCACGGCCGCGCCCACCGTGAACCATCTCCTCCGCCGACCGCTGTGGTCGACGAAGACCGCGCCGTCAGGAGGCGCGGATTTTTCTCGGGCAGAGACATGGGGGGACACATAGCCTGCTTTGAGGAGGAATCGGGCATAGCGTAGCTGACTCGCAGGTCCGCCCACCTCTCGGCCTACTCTCGAACCTCCGTTCACCGAGAGCCGGCAGGAGTTTCGCTTGAGGGTCGTCGTCGCGCCGCCGCCCGGCCGCGCTTCCCTGACAGGATGCGGTCTCGACGACACTGCCCCTCGGCCCCTCGACCAGAGCAGTAGCGGTGCCGGTTGTCTTGCGGCGAGCAGTGCCGTTTCCCGACCGAAAGGGGCTCTTCGAAGTTAAGCGGGGTTGAGGTCCGCGGCTTCGTCGGGTGGTGGCGCAGCGGGTGCGTAACCGCTGGTTTTCGGGGTTGCGGAAGCCGTAGGCGTCGCGGGCGACGGTTTTGATCACGCGGTTGGTGCCCTCGGAGCCGGCGTTGGTGATGCCGGTGTGGAGGAACGCGAGGATCTCGGGCCACCAGGTCTGGACCGTGCTCGCCAGGCGTTCGAGTTCGGGCAGGCCGGAGTCGGCGCAGCGGTCGTAGAAGCGGAACAGCCGGTCGGCGACGACGGTGCGATCGGGGTGGGGGCGCGCCAAGGCGAGCAGGTCGAGCAGGTCTTCCTTGGCGTTCCACGCGGCCAGGATCGGATCACCGATCCGCTTCGGGAGCGCCATCAGGTCATCGACCATCGGGTCGAGCTGGGAGGCGTGCATCCGGGCGGCCGAGCGGGTCAGACGGTTACGCAGTTCCCATTCGCGGTTACCCTTGCGCCCCCGCCTACCCCGCACCTGAACGGTGACGCGGCGGCGGACCTCGGTGACGGCCGCGTTGGCCAGCTGCACGATGTATAAGTGATCGACCACCAGCCTGGCCTGCGGTAACGCCGCCCGGACGGCGGACTTGAAGATGGTGCACATGTCGATCGCGACGAAGGCCGCGCCATCGCGCCAGGCCTGGGTGCGCTCGCCGAGCCAGGCGGTGACAGCAGTGCTGGTACGGCCTTCGACCTGGCCGAGCAGTCCCTGCCCGCCGGACAGGTCGACGAAGCCGACATGCCATCGGTCCACGGTGGTCTGCCAGCTGCCGGTGGTCTCATCCCAGGCCCAGCGGGGCCGGCCGCGGCGGATCTCATCGATCCCCAGCACCGTGACAGGACCGGGCTGATCCGGCAGCACCCGCTGGGCGTGCGCGGTGAACGCCGCCCAGGCCACCGGCCAGGACAGGCCGTGGTCGCGGGCCGACTGCACGATCGTTCTGCCACGGTCGGCGACGGCCGCCCCCGGCGGCCTGGCGTAAATCGCACCGTCAGCCGAGCGCGGGCCGGGACCTGCGCCACCTGCTCGGTGAACGTCCCCCGCGGGCAGGCCTGCTCGTCGCAGTACCAGCGGCGTTTACGCCAGCGCAGGTCACAGCGGCGGCCGGCGATCGGCAGGTCACGCGGCCGGGTGGTCACCCACTCCTTGACCCGGGCCGCGACCACCCCGCACTCGGGGCAGGCCCGGGCGCCCTCGTCGGCGGTGACCAGATGCACGATCGGCCCCTGCCCGCTCTGGTTCCCGTCCTGACCTGCTGCGACGACGTCGACGACGGCCAGGCCCTCCCAGGCCCAGCAGCCGGGTCGTATCGTTGACCATGCTCGCGGCTCTTCTGTTGTGATCTTCTGCCTAGACAACAGAAATGATCAACGGGAGCCGCGAGCTCCCTCAAGAGGCAATCCATCCCGGCAGCCGCGCGAGCAGGCGCAGCCGGGCCTCAACCCCGATCAAGTTCGATGAGCCCCTATAGGAGGACGGCACACGCCTGAACGTAGGGTCGCTTCACTTATCAAGAAACGGCAACACGTGTTCGACCTGGTCTCACTGCGGCTCGACCTGCGGGGGTCGTCCACTCCCTTCCGTCAGTGTCCACGGTCGTCCATCTCCGTCGTCACGCAGTTGGTCACGCACCCGGCCTTATGTCATTCTGACCTATAGGAGACCACTCAATCTGGTGGTGCAGTGAGCGGTAAAGGTCGCATCCGAAAACTAGCCTATAAGCTAGCCAATATCTGGATCGGTAAGTTAGACGACGCGTTCGTCGAAATAGACGCGTTCGCTTGGGTACAGAGATGGTCCGTCAGCGGAGATCCTTATCATCACCGTTACAGAGATCTACGCTTCGACCGGCGCATGGAAGCGCGCCCAGCAGTGGATGATGTTTCCGACTCGGCCCAAGTTCTCATGGAAGCGAGCGACCGCCTACGCCCCGATAACGATACGCCTCTCGTCGTAGCGCTCGATCGTCTATTCCTGAGACTGGGACCACCGCCGGATGCGGCCAGGCGCGTGAAGGGCGTTCCCGCTCAAGGGGACGGAGGGGTGAGCGAATGACTCCCGGCTCCGATCGTTTACCCACTGGGCTGGAGATTGCCCAACAGTGGGCCCAGCTTCCCCCAGAGCACTTGCGCCGTCGCGCTGAAGGCACTGGAACCTCAACTCGCACGCGAGCATGCATATCGCATGGCCAAAGAGAGGTTCGCGCATCGCCTGCTCATGGCCGGGCTCAGCATGGGCTTCGGGCTTTCCCTGGTAATGCTGGTAGCCGCGGTCCTGGTCGGTCTACAAGGGCAATCGTGGTTGGCGGCTCTGTTCTCTGGCCCCAGCATGCTGACGCTGGTCGGGATGTTCGTTCTGCGCAAGTTCGAATCTCCTCGCGGAGGAGCGAGAGAAGCGCCTCTTGAGCCTCCCTCATCCGCGGGCCCAGCTGCGGAGCCAGACGCGCCATTAGTGTGAAGTGTCGCCGAGCGATGGCCCCGGGGCATCTGACTTCCAGGACGCTATGTGCATATCAGTGCCGCGTGCCTCGTGTCCTGATCTCTCGAAGGGCAAGCCCGGCCTCGCGTGTACATGTTCCCGGTGACCTTCCGCGCCCGCTGGTTGCCCAACCCACACGGCTGGGCTCTGCCTGGGTCGATGGCGGGCGAGCGATCAGGACTTCCAGCCCCGCTACCTACGGCCCGACGCTTCCGCGGGCCACCTCTCGGAGCCTGAGCTCCCCGGGGTTTGGGCAGCGCCCCAAGGTCTTGCTGCTTCCCTGGAAAAGACTCTCATCTGCAAAACCATGCCGTCAGTTCGCCGCCGACCGTCGTACCGTGCTTGCCGGCCGATCGAGCCGTCGAACTTCCGGCGGAGCTTCGCCAACGCCTGCGCCAAGGCCAAGGTGCGGAAGGTCCACGTCCACGCGACTCGGAAGACCTGCGCGTCGCTCTTGGTCGCCCTCGACGTTCACCCGCGCGTGGCGATGCAGATCCTTCGGCACAGCCAGATCTCGGTCACGATGAACATCTACAGCGAGGTCTCGTCAGAGGAGACGCGCAAGGCGCTCAAGCGGCTCGGTGAGCAACTGGATTCGTAGCGGTTGCTGTATTTCGCTGCTGTACGAGATCGCAAAGGCCACTTCCTGATCACGGGAGGTGGCCTTTGACGTGGGGTGGAGCCTAGGGGATTCGAACCCCTGACTTCCTGCTTGCAAATCGGCCTGATCACCAGGGACAACGGCCGCGACCTGGGCGAGAAGCCGACCGCGAGTGACCATGAGTGCCCCCTGGTGACCGCCCTTAATGGCACGCTAATGGCACGACGCCCACGCCAGCGAACTGCCCAGACAGGGGGCCTGCGCGACCCGCCTCCTGGTCGCCCCTGTCCTCCTCGTAGCTGCCGACCCCCAGGGCGGGGCCGCCGTGTCAAGGGTCAGCGAAGCTGATCGCGAAGCGACGCCGTAGGCGCTCTTGACTCGGCGGACGCGTCCGGGACACTTGAGCAGCGAGGAGACGAAGATCATCAGGCTCTCAGTCCCTCTCAGGCTAACCGCTATGGCCAACACAACCATTGACATGCTCTCTTCCCCGCTTGTGGCGCTATGTCTCCTTTCTCCCAAATGGATATGAATCAACCTCCTCAAGCATCGTTTGGGCTACTTGCGCCTTTCGTGGCTTGTCATACTAATTACTCGGCATGCGCAGCACACGGCACGGAAGATAGAATGTCCCCTTATCCATCGACAGACCGTGGAATAGGGGAGTGTGCAGTGGGGTCGCTGCGACTTCGCGGGAGGCAGTCAGCCGTCGTCTACCTGGCCCCCGTAGGCCACACGGTCGTACTTGGGACTGCGGGCACAGGCAAAACCGTGATGGCAATGCTCCGATCGCGGTATCTATCGGATCCTAATACTGACAACTACGGCCCCGTTCTACTAGCAACTTATAACAATGCTCTCGTTTCATATATTCGCCGACAGCAAGGCAAGGACTTCGCACAGGTCCAAGTAGAGACCTACGCTCGATTCGCTAGAGGGTATCTAAATAGCCGAAATCTGATGCCCTCTAACTACAACAGCATCGTCAAGCCTCAGCGAAAGCGCGTTCTGATCGAAGCTGCAGTTCGGACTGTTGCTTCGAAGTATAAGCCGCACAAGTTTTTTGAGAACGACATCGACTTCTTCCAGGATGAGATTGCTTGGATTAGTGGGATGGGGATAGCAGACCTCCCCTCCTACCTCCAAGTCGATCGGGTGGGCAGAGGCACAGGACTCAATGACGGACACCGTAAGGTTATCTGGAGCATCCTAGAGAACTATCGCAGTCGTCGCGCCGCAGCAGGCTACTTGTATGACTGGAATGATATAGCCACCGCGGTCCGACGCGAGTTGGCAACCGATGAAACACCGCGCATATATAAGCACATTGTTATCGACGAAGGCCAGGACCTGTCGCCGGAGATGATCCGCTCACTTGTAGACGCGGTCGACCCGTCTGGTTCTGTAACATTCTTTGGCGACTATGCTCAACAAATTTATGGACAAGCGCTCTCCTGGCGCTCCTGCAGCCTGAATATCAAGAAAATAGAATTGTTTCGGGATAACTACCGAAACACCGCAGCCATCGCCCGGCTAGCGATAGCTATGAGCAAAATGCCTCACTTCGGCGGGGCAAAAGAGGACTTGGTTGAACCGATTGCTCCGACAGCCCAGGGAAGCCCACCTTCCGTCGTTGCGTGTAGGAACATCCAAGAAGAAATACGGTTCGTGCAAACGCAGGCTACAGCGTTATCGCAGATCAACAGTGTCGCAGTGCTAGCTCGCACCTGGAATGATGCGAAGCGTGCGGTTGCGGGACTGCGAGCTAAGCCAATCAAAGACGATATGAATAGGTGGGACGATTCACCGGGTATCTACTACGGGACATATCATTCCGCCAAAGGACTTGAGTTCGATGCAGTGATAATGCCATTTTGTGGTGCCACCACAGTCCCCCTCCCTGAAGTTGTCGCGGCTTTTGGCGACGAGGACTCGTTCGCGCGCGAGGCAAAGCTCCTCTATGTCGCTGTCACGCGGGCACGCTCGGATCTCATCATCACTTACAGCGCGGATCACGATGTTCTTACGCCGCTACTGCCGACCGAACCTGGGCTCTATGCGATGGTGACGCAATGACAATGTCGGTTGCTGCCGCTCTAGAACGGGTTGGGATCACCAGATTGGCGCACTTCACCCCAGCACAGAACCTGTTCCACATACTTGCTGACGGTGAAATCAAGAGCAGTCGGGACCTTGCAGCCGAATCGCGTGAATACTTCACCCCTACCGACTTAGAGCGACTTGATAAGCATCCGGATAAGGTATGCTGCAGCTTCGAATATCCCAATGGGTATTACTTAGCCAAGGCCACCAAGAGACCTCAATTTGCTAATTACCACGATTGGGTTTGCCTTCTCTTAGAGAAAGAGATTGTTCTCACACCGGGCACCTTGTTCAGCGCTCACAACGCTGCCACAGGGTACGGCGTTCACGCACGCAGCGGTGGCGAGGCCCTACTCTCCTGCTTCGCAAGCCGAGCCGGCGTCTGGGATCGCAGGCAGACGCACCACCCACAAGCATCTACTGACCTTCAAGCTGAGGCGCTTGTCCCAGGTCCGGTCCCCTTGTCGTACCTCCGTGCCATAGTGGTTCCCAGCGCCAAGGCAGCCCAGCAGGAGTGGGGGCGACTACGCTTGCTAGGAGTAGCAGCCAACGACTACCAGTGGGTAGTGGCACCGACGTTCTTCGACAGGGACGAGCTCACTAAGAGGCTGCGGTACGGCGGGGTGATCACCGAAACCGTCTGGCAGCCACCTCAGGACGGCACCTCGTGATTAGCAAGAAAACCGTTTCTTCAAACTTCACTGATAAGGTGGAGGGCGCGATACTAGGCGCCGCAGTGGGTGATGCGCTCGGCTGGCCCCAAGAGCAGCGTAGCGGTATTATCGGAGGAAAATCTGCTAAATCAGTTCCTCCCCGCCCCATCTTTAGGGAGTGGACTCGCCTTAGCGGCTCGCGCTTCAACAGATACGAAGACGTGGTTCGTCCGGGAGAGTACAGCGACGATACACAACTCCTGTTATCAGTTGCTCGCGCATGCTTCACTGACGAGTGGGTTGAGTATTTTAGCCGAGTAGAGCTTCCCGCATGGCCTGCGTATCAACGTGGTGGAGGCAGGGCCGTATTAAACGCTGCGCGTCACTGGGGTAGCTTCGATGCCCCGCCATGGTATGTACCAACGCGGTCTGGAGCTGGCTCCGAGGAGCAGACTTCAGATTACTTTTCCCGTGGCGCGAATGGCGTTGCCATGCGTATAGCACCGCATGCCATTGTAACGGCAGATATGGATTCACCCGGCCCACTGGTGTCGAGAGTACTAACGGATGGCATTCACACGCATGGCCACCCCCGCGCTCTCATGGGTGGACTCATCCACGCCCTATCGTTACGCTACGCTTTCCGTCTCAACGGCACTCTAGGCTATAGCGATCTCCTAAGTTTCCTGTATGCCGACTCTACATGGCAGGACCCCGAAGTACTTGAGGGTCTTCCGGCCGAATGGCGGTCTGCCTATCAATCGGTCACCCATAAGTCACCAGAAGCAGCTTGGCGCCAGACGGCTGACGAAACACGTGGTCTCCTCGAAATCGCGTTGCTGGCGTTGGAGCGCGGGGCCGCGGTAGATGACGAGACTACCCTGGGGCGCCTCGGATGCTTCGATAAGAAGCAGAACGGTGCTGGTCATGTTACTGCTGTAGCGTCTTCGTATATCGCATCGAGAACAGCGACGCGTCCGCTCAGCGGGCTATTGCTTTCCGCATTCTTGCCCGATGCCGACACTGATACTTTGGCTTCGATGACGGCGTCACTTTTAGGTGCTGTTCAAGGCGCTGAGTGGCTTTCTCCTCTAGCAGAACAGGTACAGGATTCTAATTACCTAAGGCGTATCTCTCGCACCCTCGCCGCCCAGACGTTAGGCGCAATAAGAGATAATGAGCTTTTACCGAAGCGGTCCATGGGTGGGTCAATTCGGCGCGAATCTGTGCGGTTCAGGGATGAGCTTGAGCGTAGCAATTCCCACACCACCGTCACTTT
Source organism: Microbispora sp. H11081 (assembly GCF_012999535.1). Classification (GTDB taxonomy): domain Bacteria; phylum Actinomycetota; class Actinomycetes; order Streptosporangiales; family Streptosporangiaceae; genus Microbispora. The sequence continues at coordinate 363,105 of NZ_JABBWV010000005.1, read as the reverse complement.
TATCGACGGGCGACAAATGCGACTCGAGGAACGCGAGATTCTCGTATCACATTCGCAGTCGAGCCGAGTTTTCAGATGGCGTCTTCGCGCTAACGATGGTCAATCAATAGTCGTCGATCGCATCCATCGTGCTGGCTCTGACAGCTTCCGCAGGATTGACAGCAGGTTTGCACCTACAGGTAGTGAATATAAGCAACAGGAGCTATTTCCTGAACCGTATCTCGACGACTCTCTTTATGATGCCGCAAACTTCACCACGCTGGAGGAAGCAACTTCTGCACTAGTCGTTGCCCAGAGAGAGATCAGCATTAGAGAGGAATTTGGTCGCCTCCAAGTTCTTGCCACCACATCCCCCCGGCAGGCCGTTGTGGCAAGCAGAAGAACAATGGAGAGAATTCTAGAAGCCGCCGAGCATAGCCGTTCGGGGCTTGACGCTGACTTACGCGCCAGGGCAAGAGATGTGTGGCGTCTGGCTGCGAGCGTCGCGCATGATGGTGATCATTTGAGCATAGAGGCTGCGGTGAAGTATGTGCAGGCAACAGAAAGAGTGGCCATTCAGGTAGCCAGATCGATGGCATGAAATTGCAGCGCCTATGCGCGGCGGCGAAGGGTGTGGTACTTGACTAGGCGTCTCTCACGGCACTCGCTGCCGGCGGGCGGGACCGGCCCCCAGGCCGCATGCCCGCCCGCCGAGCGGGCGTAGGGCCACGAGGCGGCGCGGAGCGCCGCCCTTGATCCCTATGAGCACAATTCAGCAGAGTTCCTACTGGCTCTGGGCCATCTGGTCGGGTGCCGGTGGTAGAACGCCAGCATGGAGGAGCGGCGGGATCGGTTGCGGGAGCTGGGTGAGCTGCTGCGGCGGCTGCGTAAGGATGCGAGGCTGACGGGCAAGGAGCTGGCGCAGCGCGCTGGGGTGGCTCAGCCGACGATCTCGCGAATGGAGACGGGGCGGCTGTTACCGACGCCGGAGACGGTTGAGCGGGTGTCCGCGGCTCTCCAGCTCGACCAGGACGCGCGGCGCGAGTTGGACGCGCTGCTCGTGCGGCTGCGTGACGAGGTGTCGCGGCTGAGGAACGGACTTGCCGGCAAGGAGGCGGCGAATGCTGCGCGGGTGCGCTCGTCGAAGTGGATGGCCGTTTTCTCCTCGGCGATGGTTCCGGCGCTGTTGCAGACGGCGGAGTATGCGCGGCTGGCGGTGGCGATCGGCCGGGATGCCGATGAGGACGATGCGGCCAAGGCCGCGGCCGTACGGGTTGATGCTCAAGCGGTGCTGTTTGAGGAGGGCCGGCGGTTCGCGTTCGTGCTGACTGAGGGTGCGGTGCGTACCTGGCCGGGGTCGCCGTCGTTGATGTTGGCCCAGCTCGATCGGTTGGCCCAGGTGTCGACGATGCCGCATGTCCGGCTCGGCGTCGTGCCGTGGAAGACAGAGGCTCCGGCCTTCCCGTTGCACGGGTTCACTATCTTCGACGGGTCGGTGAGTGTGCTGGAGAGCCTGACCGGTGACCTCACGCTGACGGAGGCGACCGAGATCGGGGCTCATGAAGAGGCGTTCGAGGCGTTCGCGAGTGCAGCAGTGTACGGGGATGAGTTGCGGGCGCTGCTGGGTGAGATCGCCTCAGACTTCCGAGAGCTGGCGAAGCAGCTCGATGAGTGACGCATTTATGCGCCGTATTCCTTGAGAACCGTCTAGCGTTGGTCATACGCTCACGTCGAAGGCATGTCTAGCCCCCTATACGACGGAGCGTGTCCCATGCCCCCATGGCGCCTATCCCGGCACTTCCTCGGCCGTCCCACCTCGGTCACCGAAGCCCGCCGCTTCATCACCGCAACCCTCGGCGCCTGGCCTGTCGTCGAGTCAGCCGAACTCATCGTGAGCGAACTGGCAACCAACGCCGTCCGGCACACCGCCTCGGCCCGCTTCGGCGGCAAGTTCATCGTCAGCATCCAAGCCGAACCCGATCAGGTCTGGCTCGGCGTCACCGACGAAGGCGGCCCCGGCCTTCCCCGGCTCGTCCGGCCCACCGACGACGAGGGCGGACGCGGCCTACTGCTCGTCGCCTCCCTGGCCGACAACTGGGGCGTGTACGGCAACCAGGCTGGCCGCACCGTGTGGGCGCTGCTCAAGGTCGACCCCATCGCAGCCGCCGCACAGGCGACGTCCCGGTGATGAGCTGCGTGAGCCCGCACATCCCCGATCGCCGGCAGCCCGGATGCAAGAAACTGGCCTGGTTCGAGCCCTCGGACGGAACGCGGGTACGAGTGATCGCCTGGACCTGCGACTGCCTGGCACTGGTCTATGAGCTGTGCCAGGCGGGCGGGCAAGGCTTCATCCGACGCACCCTCCAAAACGAGGACGCACCCGAGATCCGCGAAACCCACCGCTGGCCCATGGCACAGGCGCGTGACATCTGGGCGGCCCTGCTGACAGGAATGGCGCGGTGAGCCCGCGCGGGGTCCCCAACCGGCGATCAGCGATCCGCGCCGTGGACCCAACGACCGGCAAACCCCTCAAAACCGTACTGTCAAGAGGGATAGACGGCATTTCGTCTAGGGCCCTAGACTCGGCTGTGCACCATCAAGGAGGAACCGTGCCACCGAGCGACCTGGACAAAATCGCCGCCATCGACGATCCCTATCTCCTGCTCCGGGTCGCCACCGAACGACTCAACGCCGCCCAGCAAGAAGTCACCGAACTGGCCCGGCTCCGCCGCCGCGTCATCCAGGAGCTTCACGCCCAGGGCATGTCGTATGCGCAGATCGCTGAGAAGGCCGGTCTGTCGCGCGGGCGTATTCACCAGATCCGCCACACCGGCCCCGCCCCCGAGGGCGCGTTCCTCGGTATCGGGTCGGTGACCGTGGTGACCCCGCTGCGGCACGACGCCGCGACCGGCCGCTCCATGGTCGCACTGGACGACATGCGCGCCGGCAAGCGCCTGGAAGACCTCGCCCGGACCTTCGGCCTGACCGTCGCAACCGACAACGTCACCGTTGACGGGCAGATCGACCTCAACCGGCCCGGCCTGCTCGTCATATGCGGCCCCCGCATGTCTGAGGCCATGCGGACCGCGTACGACGCCGACCCGGTCATCCACTGGGACCGCGACGACAACGGCTGGAAGCTCGTCGACACGCGTACCGGCCGCGAATACCGCTCCGGCTCCCAGCTCGACCCACAGCAGCCGACCGACTCGGCCTTCCTCGGCCGGCTGCCCCGCCCGGACGGCAACGGGTCGTTCCTGGCCATCGCCGGTATCCACCCCAACGGCTCCCTCGGCGTCATCCACCTACTCGCCAATGAGATCGCCACATTGTGGGGGCAGGTCGGCGACCGCCGCTTCTCCTGCGTGGTCGGCGTCGAATACGACCCGCAAACCGGGGAACCAGTGCGGGCGGAACTGGCCAGCCCGCTCTACCGGCACGAGGACACCTGATGCGCGTCGCCTTCGCCAGCGAACCCGCCTACCCCGACCGGCCCAACGAAGACTTCATCGGCGCCACCGCCGACGCCGTCGTCCTCCTCGACGGCGCCAGCATCCCCCCAGGTGTCACCTCGGCCTGCTCCCACAGCGTGCGGTGGTACTCCCACACCCTCGGCTCCACCCTGCTCGCCGAGATGACCCAAAGCGCCGGCCCCCTGCCCGAACTCCTCGCCCAGGGCATCAAGCACGTCACCTCACTGCACGACTTCACCTGCGACCTGACCCACGGCGGCTCCCCCTCCGCCACCGTCATCATGCTCCGCCACACCGCCGACCACCTCGACTGGCTCGTCCTCGGCGACAGCACCCTCATCCTCGACACTCGCGCGCCCGAACCGCTAGTGCTCTGCGACGACCGGCTAGAACAGGTCGCCGCACCCCACCGCGCACGGCTCGACAGCCTGCGCGGCGGCACCCCCGAACACGCCGACGCCCGCCGCGAGTACGTCGAAACCCTCGGCCAATACCGCAACCGCGACGGCGGCTTCTGGGTCGCCTCCACCGACCCCCTCGCCGCCGACCAAGCCCTCACCGCCACCATCCCCACCGACCAGGTACACGCCACAGCCCTGCTCACCGACGGGGCCGCCGACACCGTCAGCCGCTATGGCCTAATGACCTGGCGACAGCTCCTCGACACCCTGGCTCAAGACGGCCCGGCCGAACTGATCCGCCGAGTCCGCGAGGCCGAGCGAACCGACCCTCACGGCGAACGCTGGCCGCGAAGCAAGCCCCACGATGACGCGTCCGCCGTCTACTGCATAGGCAGCAGCGTGGCGGGCCATCAAGTGTCTCTCTGCTGCGCCCCAGCTCTATGAGGGATCTGTTCCATAACAGCAGCCAAAGTTGTAGTAGCTGCGCACGCAACAGACCGCTATCCTGGCGTGATTGAAACACGAATAGGGCCCTGGCTTTGCCACGCCAGAACCCTCTTCGTATGGCTACGCCGACCCTTGAGAAGGCCCCGGCGCGCTAAGTACCCGTACAGCTAATTGCAGAGTACTTAGTGCCCACGTGGAGTGCAACACATGTGATGCACACGGTGATGCACAGATGCCATGCACGCGTGTGATGCACGCGTGTGATGCACACGTGTGACGGTGCCCCTCCTGGAGTCGGCTCAACAGTGGTTTCAGGAGGCTCTATGGGCAAGAACACCTCGTCCGGCGGTGGGCCGGACAACCCCGGCCCATCCGGGATCACCATCTCGGAGGGCGCCCTGGCCCTGATTGTTAGGGCCCTCGTGCTGATCGTGCTGACGCTGGCGGCCGCGTGGCTTATCGCTCACGGATTCGACCCGGCGTTCCTCGCAGTCATCGGCAAGCTCAAGGTGTGATCCTTCGTTTCCCAGGTACTGGTGGTCTGCCCTTCATCAGGCAGACCACCAGCCGTGGTGCCGGACCTGAGAAGCCATCGTTCCTGCCGCAGTTGCGTGGCTGAGAGAGTCGGCAAGGCAACTCGTCTACCCCCCTAGACATAGACACCTAGAGGGCTTATCTTGTACTGCGTAGGCCCCCTAGACAGTTCTCGTGGCGGACCGGCCGCTCACGTCTAGGGGGGTGGACAAGGAGGTGGTGAACGATGGCACTGCAAGGACCCATTCCGATCAGCTTCGAGCTGCTGTTCCCGCACGGCTGCTACGTCGTGGGCGAGGTCACCGCGGCGAAGGACTTCGACGCCAAGCGGGACACCCAGGCCAAGGACAAGACGACCGGTCTTCCCGTCTGGCAGGTCCCGGTGATGGACGCCGATCCCTCGCTGAAGGCCGCGCAGAAGACGGTGACCGTAAAGATCCTGTCGGAGGTTCAGCCGGTCGTCCCGCCGTCGCTACCTGGGGTGCCGCTGGCCCCCGCTGAGTTCGAGGGGTTGGAGGTCAAGCCGTACGTCCATCAGGCGACGGGGCGGCTGGCCTACTCCATCTCGGCTCGGGTGATGCGGGCTCCCCGCGCAGGGGCGGCCGGCAAGACCGCCAACGCTGCGAAGGACGCGGCGTGATGGGGCGGCGCACCGTGCGGCCCTCGGCCGTGATCAGCCTCAACACCGGGGGCGGCGCCTCGGCCAAGACCATGCCGTACCCGGCAAGGACCCCGGTGCTGGCGCTGGACTTCGGTACGACCTCGGTGCTGCTGACCACCTCGGACAGCGACCAGGTCAGCCCGGCCGATGTCGAGTTCGCCCGGCAGCTTGCTCGTGAGGCGGCCTCGTTCGCCCGGTCGGTCGAGCGGCGGTTTCACGGCCTGGCCAACGGGCGGGGGGTGGCCTGATGACGCACGGTCCCTACACCCACGTGTCGATGTCGATCGACCCCGGCCAGCGTCCCCGCATCGGCATCTCGTTCTACGCCTCGATCACTCGGGCGCGTGCGCGGGTGCTGGAGTCCGGGCGGCCGTACCTGGTCCTGGAGTCCGACGAGGCGGACGTGACGGTCTCGACCACCGGGGCCGGACCGGTCACCGCCGAAGACCTGGACATCGCGCGGCAGATCTTCAACGCCGCCGCCCGGTACCTGGCCGACTGCGAACGCATCCACGCCGAACACGATCAGGCCACCGACTCGGCGGCCTAACGCGCAAGCGGGGCCGCTGGAAGCGGCAACTTCCGGCGGCCCCTCGGTCTCTCCCTGACTGCGAATCAAGAGAAGAGGAGTTCAGCTTATGCTCAAGCGCCTTCCCGGTGGCGAGGTCCGCAACCTCGTATCCACCACTCCCGACACGGCGGTCGTGTTCAAACCGGCCGTCGTCCAGACCCCGGCGATCCTCACGATCCTGGTCGTCCTCGGCCGCCTGGTCGCCGGTCTCGTCCGGACCCTCCTCGTCCACCCCATCGCCGTAGCGGTGCTCGCCGTTCCCGGGGTGATCTGGGTCCGGTACGGCTGGCCCGTCGCGGTCGCCGCCGTCACCGTTCCCGTCTCGCTATTGTTCGGGTGGGTGCTGGCCGACCGGGCATCGTTCGCCCGCTGGGTCGGCTGGCGGCTGCTGGCCTTCTGGCGCCGGTTCTGGATCTACCGGCGTCACTGGCAACCCGTGATGATCGTGGCCGGGCTCGGCCGTCACCTCCAGAGCCGCGACTACCTGCCCCGCCTGCTCCGGGTCGAGTGCGACGGCTGGGCCGACCGCGTTACCGTGCGCATGCTGTCCGGGCAGGCCGTCAAGGACTGGGCCGACCGCACCGACCACCTCGCCCACGGCTTCGGCTCACCCTCCTGCCGGCTGGCCGTCGCCAAGGCCGGGCGGCTCGTGCTGACCTTCCCCCGGCGCGACCCGCTCGCCGAACCCCTGCCCGCCGTACCCATCCCTGAGTCGGCGGAGGTCGGGCCGGTGGAGATCGGCCGGTGCGAGGACGACACGCCGTACCGGCTCAAGGTCCACGGCACGCACGTCCTCATCGCGGGAGCGACCGGGGCCGGTAAGGGCTCGTGGCTGTGGTCGACCATCCGCGGCCTGCTCCCCGCGATGCGGGCGGGCCTGGTCCAGGTCTGGGCGCTCGACCCCAAGCGGATGGAACTGTCCTTCGGACGGGCGCTCTTCGGCAGGCGATATGCGGCCGACCCGAAGGAGTGCGCCGACCTACTCGACGAGGCCGTCTCGGTGATGCAGGAGCGGGCCGACCGGTTCGCCGGCCTCCAGCGCTCGCACACGCCGACCATCGATGACCCATTCGTCCTGGTGCTCGTCGACGAGGTCGCGTTCCTGACCGCCTACCAGTCCGACAAGCAACTCCGTCAGCGCACCACGGCGGCCCTGGCCACGCTCACCACGCAGGGCCGCGCGGTCGGCGTCGGGGTCGTGGCCGCACTCCAGGACCCCCGCAAGGAGGTCATGAACATCCGCAACCTGTTCCCCGACAAGATCGCGCTCCGTCTGGACGAGTCGGAACAGGTGGACATGGTCCTCGGCGACGGCGCACGCGACCGGGGCGCACTGGCCGATCACATCTCACCTATTCCAGAGCTGGGCGCGGGCGTCGGATACGTCCGGCTGGAGACCTCGCCTGATCCGGTGCGGGTCCGGGCCGCCTACGTCTCCGACGCCGACATTCGGCAGATGGTCGCCGAGTACGGCGGTCGAAGCGAGGCCGCATGAACGGCCTGGCGCACTTCCTCGACGGGCTGCGCTGCTCCATCTGCGGCGCGCTCAACGTCCTGTGGCTCGACCCCTTGTGCGGCCTGGTCGAGTGCCGTGAATGCGGCCAGACCGCCCTCACCATCCCCGAGACCGCAGAGGAGGACAGTTGATCGACCTCACCGACGCCCACCAGGCCGGGGGAGACCAGCCAATCTCCCCCGCTCGCCTCAACGACCGGTCCACTCCCCGCGCCGTCCGGATGGCTCAGCCGCTCGCGCGGGACGTGGTCGAGGAGATCGCCAAGCAGCACGGCGTTTGCATCCGCCCTGTGCCGCTCCGGCGGCAGGACATCCTCACCGGGCAGGTTGAGGTCATTGACGTGCCCTGCGGGGCCACGCTGGAGAGCAAGTGCCCGCCGTGTGCCAAGCGCAACCGGCAACTCCGGCGCGCAGTGCCGGGAGGGCTGGCACCTCGACCACGAACCCGTGAACCTCCCTGACAACACGGACGAGTATCAGCGTCACCTCGTGGAGCTGCGGGCCGACGCTCAGGCGTGGCGGGATGAGGTGGAAAGGGCCGGCGGCGACACCACCGACCTGGACGCCGCAATCGTGGAGCTGGACGAGGAGATCAACGCCGCAGGGATGCGGGGCAACGTCCTCGGCCGAACCTCCGGCAAACGGTCGCGTTCGACGAAACGGCGGCAGGACGCCCCGGATCTGCCCAAGCGGCAGATGACCAAGACCACGCTAGGGCGGACCTTCACCGGCTCGGACGGCAAGACCTACCGGCCGTCGATGTTCGTCACGCTCACACTTCCGTCCTACGGGCGGGTGCTGGAGGGCGCGCCGCTGGACCCCGACCGGTACGACTACGCGCGGGCGGCCCGGGATGCGCTGCACTTCTCGAAGCTCGTGGATCGGTTCGTGCAGAACCTCCGCCGGGTGGCGGGCTATGACGTGCAGTATTTCGCCACGGTCGAGCCTCAAAAGCGGCTCGCCCCGCATCTGCACATGGCGATCCGCGGCACCCTGCCCCGTGCGGAGCTGCGGCAGATCATCGCGGCCACGTATCACCAGGTGTGGTGGCCGTCCACGGACGAGGTGCGGTTCGAGGGGGACCACCTGCCGGTCTGGGAGGACGGGGCCGGCTACATCGACCCCGAGACGGGCGAGGTCCTGCCGACCTGGGAACAGGCCCTCGACGCTCTCGACGCCGACGAGGACGCGCACCCCCTGCACGTGCTGCGGTTCGGCGACCAGCTCGACATCCAAGGCGTTCTCGCCGGAACGCCCGACGCCGATCAGCTCATTCAGTACCTGTCGAAGTACCTGACCAAGTCGCTCGGCGACGCCCTCGGCACCGACGACCCCCGCCGCAAGGCCCACGCCGAACGGCTGCTCGACGCTCTGCGGTTTGAGCCGTGCTCGCCGACCTGCCCGAACTGGCTGCGCTACGGGATCCAGCCCAAGGGCGCCAAGCCCGGCATGGCTCCCGGCCGGTGCAAGGGCAAGGCACACAAGCCCGATCACCTCGGCTACGCGGGCCGCCGCGTCCTGGTCTCGCGGAAGTGGTCCAACAAGACGCTGACCGAGCACAAGCAGGACCGCCGCACCTGGGTCCTGGAAGCCCTCGGCCTGCCTGACGAGCCGGTCGACCCCCACCGCTACATGTGGCGACCGGTCAAGCCAGGTGATCCCGAGCTGGCCCCGATCGGCGTGCGGCTGCTGCGCTCGGTCCACGAACGCCAGCGCTGGCGCAACCACATGAACCAACTCGAAGCCCAGGCAGACGGCAGAGATTTTTCGGCAACTGAAGGGAGGGCCGCATGACGAATACAACCTCGCCCGCTACGCCGCTCCCGCCCGAGGCTCAAGGCCGTCTTCTCCGCGTCGAAGAGGCGGCCGAACGGCTGAACACCTCGGTTCGCTTTCCTCGTCGGCTGATCGCCGAACGCCGTATCTTCTTCGTCCGCGTCGGTCGTGGCGTTCGCATTCCCGAAGCCGCTCTCGAAGCGTTCATCGCGGCCGGGCTCGTCGAGCCGATGAAGGCCCCGAAGGGACGGGCGGCCTGATGGCGAACAGAGACGGTCACCGGCGTTTCGGCAATATCCGCAAGCGAGAGTCCGGCCGCTTTCAGATTCGCTATCCCGGCCCGGATGGGCGGATGCATACCGGCCCAATCACCTACGCCACGCGGACCGAAGCAGATCGCGCGCTGACCCTGATCGAAGCGCAGATGATCTCAGGGGAGTGGACGGACCCCGTTCGCGGGAAAGTCCTGCTCGGCGACTATGCCCGGACGTGGATTAAGGAGCGACCGGGCCTGCGGCCCAAGACGGTCGAGCTGTACACCTGGCTCCTGGACCGGCACATCGTCCCTGGCCTGGGCGGCGTGGCCGTGGGCAAGCTGACGACGCAGATGATCCGGTCGTGGCGGGCGAAGCTCATCGACAACGGCGTCTCGGTGTCCACCGCGGCCAAGGCGTACCGCCTGCTGCGGGCCGTGCTGATGACGGCCGTCGAAGAGGACAAGCTGCTCAGCCGGAACCCCTGCCGGATCAAGGGCGCGGACAACGAGCAAACCCCCGAGCGGCCCATCCTCACCGTGGCCCAGGTTTTCGAGCTGGCCGACAAGATGGCCGACCGGCGGTTCCGGGCGCTGATCCTGCTGACCACGTTCGCCAGCCTGCGATGGGGCGAGGTCATCGCGCTGCGGCGGTCGGACATCGACCTCAAGGCGCGGATAGTACGCGTGCGGGAACAGCTCATCGAGCTGGATGGCGGAGACATGGTGCTCGCGCCGCCCAAGTCGCGGGCCGGCAAGCGCACCGTCAGCATCCCCTCGGCGATCGTCCCCGCGCTGACCGAGCACCTGGCCGAGTTCGTCGACCAGGCCGACGAGGCGTTCGTCTTTCTTGGCAAGCGAGGCGGTTACCTGCGCGGCGGCAACTTCCGGCGTGAGGCCAAGTGGGCGGGAGCGCTCAAGGAAATGGGCGTCAAGGGCCTGCACTTCCACGATCTACGACACACCGGCAACACGCTCGCCGCGCAGTCGGGCGCGAGCCTCGCCGATCTCAAGGCCCGGATGGGGCACGACAGCGACCGAGCGGCGCTGATCTACCAGCACGCGACCCGCGACGCCGACCAGAGGATCGCCGATGCGCTGAGCGCTCGCGTGGAGGCCGACCGGAAGGCGGCCAACGGCAAGAAGGAGAGCAGCGCTGAGAGCTAATGGCCCGTTAATGGCCCGGACACCGCTTCCTAAGATCAGGGAGGCGGTGTTTTGGGAGGTGGAGCCTAGGGGATTCGAACCCCTGACTTCCTGCTTGCAAAGCAGGCGCTCTGCCAGCTGAGCTAAGGCCCCGTGGCATGCGATCCGTGTGAAAGCGCAGATCCACAGGCCGCCGGTGCGTACACCGTAGCAACAGGCCGCACCCGAGCGCCACTCGATAGCGTGTCGTGCCGCGGTGTGGGCGGGCCCGAGGTTCAGGGGGCCGGGGCGGCGACCGGAGAGGCGCTCACCCCGGTGCCGAGGACGAGCCCCGGGAAGTCGGCGATGGAGTCGATGATGTGGGTGGCGCCGCCGCCGAGCAGACGCTCCTTGCTGTGCACGCCGCCGAGCACTCCGGCGACTACCGAGGCGCCCGCGCGCCGGCCGCACAGCATGTCGCTCTCGGAGTCACCCGCGACGGCCACCTGCCGTACGTCGTCGACGCCGGAGCGCAGTACGGCGGTGAGCACCATGTCGGGGTACGGACGGCCACGTCCGGCGTCCTCCGGGCACAGCGCGAGGTCCAGCATGTCGACCCAGGTGAGGCTGCTCAGCACCCGCCCCAGGGTGGCCCGGCTGAAGCCGGTGATCAGGGCGATCTTCAGCCCGGCGTCGCGCAGCTTGGCGACGGCCTCGACGGCCCCCGGCAGCGGCACGAGACCGGACCTCTCGATGGCGTTCTGGTAGGAACGCTCGAAGGTCAGGTTCGCCGCCTGCGCCTGCGCCTCGTTGCCGGGGAAGATACCCCGGAAGATCTCGATCTTGGGGCATCCCCGGGACCTGTGCACATGCACCATGGCACGGGCATATGCGCTGGTCCCGGGGACGATGCCCTGCGTGGCGATCGCCTCGGCGATCGCCCGTTCCACCATGTCGATGTCACCGATCGTGGTCCCGGCCAGGTCAAGGCAGGCCAGCTTCACGGGGGCCATTCCCGCACCTCTGCCACGATCAAGCACCATCCCCGGTGGTCAGTTCTCGCTGCCGGTGGCCTCGGTCCACAGGTCGAGCTCCGCACGGTCGGCCTGCACCTTGCGCCAGACCAGGAGCCCGCCGACGGCGACAAGAGCGAGAACAAGCAGCTTCTTCACGGTGTGACCCCACTTCTCGACGGTCTCACCTGCCGGGTGAGACAACGCCCCGGTTCTACGGTTCCCTGCAGCCTAGCAAGGTCTCGACGTCCGACCCGGATTGCCCGGAATTCCAGTGAACCAAATTCATGATTACGGCTCGCCCGCGCAGCCCGGCTTCCGACCGGGGGCGGCGGAATGCCGAGAGCAGAAATGCCCAGCTCAAAGCGTGCCAATCCTGACCGCAGAGGAGTCGGAAGGCGGGTTTTCGGTCGGCCGGTGTCGTGCTCCGCTCTCAGCGGAAGCCAACGGTCTACGAGGGAAGCCGCACGCTGAGGCGGATCACCGTGCCGTCGGCGCCCGTACGCACGACCCGATCGGCGAGGCGGTCCATCAGCCACAGCCCGCGTCCCCCGAAGTCGAACCGCGTCGCCGGCTCCTCGCGCTCCAGCACCTCGTCGGGGATGCCCGGCCCCTGGTCGGTGATCTCGCACACCAGCGTCCCCGTCTCGCGCCACATGGCGATTCCCCGGGGCGGCGAGCCGTACCTGACGGCGTTGGTGACGGCCTCGTGCACCGCGAGCACGTAGTCTTCCAGGACGACGCCCTTGAGCCCGGCTTCCTGGGCCGAAACCATGACGAGATGCCGCACCCTGGTGACCGAACTTCGGTCGAACTCCAGGCTGAGCAGGCTGCTCGCCAAGGTTCTCACCGCCCTCCTGCTTGCCCCACAGTGTGGTAGTACTCCATTTACCGCGTACGGGCACCTGACACGTATTTTCAGGCACTGCTTACGCCACGGTCTCCTGCGGGCGTGCGGCAGCGGAGGTCACCCCGGCGACGCTAGCGCATCGTCACAGCTCCGTCATGAGCTGACACAGCATCCGCTCGGTGTCCGAGGCCGGCCTGGCCTGGATGCACAGGCGCTCCATGACCTCGAGGTAGCGGTCGATGTACTCGGGCTTCTCCAGATAGATGGCACTGGTGAGCTGTTCGAGGTAGACGACGTCGGGCAGGCCGACGCCCGCGAAGCGCAGGATGCTGAACGGCCCGCCCGCGGCGGCGTGCCCGCCGGCGCTGAACGGGATGACCTGGAGCGTCACCCGAGGCAGCGAGATCATCTCAAGCAGGTGCTCTATCTGGGCCTTCATCACCTTGGCGCCTCCGACGGGACGGCGCAGCACGGCCTCGTCGATCACCGCCCACAGCAGCGGCGGGTCCTCCCTGGTCAGCACCTCCTGGCGGTCCATCCGCAGCCGGACCCGGCGCTCGACCTCATCGTCGGAGGCCTCCTGGTGGCCGAGCCGCACCACGGCCTCCGCGTACTCCGGGGTCTGCAGCAGGCCCGGCACGAACTGCACCTCGTAGCAGCGGATCGCGCTCGCGGCCTGCTCCAGGCCGACGTACGCCTCGAACCAGGAGGGCAGGACGTCGTCGTACTTGTGCCACCAGCCGGGGGCGTTGGCCTGGGCGACGAGCGAAAGCAGCGCCTCGCGCTCGCTCTCGTCGGTGACTCCGTAGAGGGTGAGGAGGTCGGCGACGTCACGGCGGCGGAACCCGACGCGCCCGAGCTCCATCCGGCTGATCTTCGAGTGGGACGCGCGGATGGCGTTGCCCGCCTCCTCCAGCCGGATGTGCCTGCTCTCACGGAGCCGTCGCAGCTGGGTGCCGAGCAGGATGCGCAGGACGGTCGGGCTGCGGAGTGATCGTGATGCCAGGTCGAGCGGGTGAGGCACACCCTCCGCAGGGGCCGCAGTCATATGAGGTCCTTTGAGGTGCACCGATGGGTTTACGCCAGGTTCACGATACTCGTCACCCGGGCCCATGCAAGTGGTGAGATCATTTCTCCATACAGCCGAGGATGTCGTCGAATTCCCCCTCCTTGGCGGAGCGGAGGAATGCGGCCATGTCCTGTAGCGGCAGGATAAGCGCCGGTCCGGACGGGTGCCGGGAGTTGCGCAAGGCCACCCGGCCGTCGGGCAGCGCGGCGATCTCGACGCAGTTGCCGCTCGGATTGCTGTGCCGGCTCTTGCGCCAGGCCTGCTCTCCCAGGTGAGATGAGGGCATTCCGTTGTAGATCACGGACATGGGCGCCTCGTTTCGCAATCCGAACCAGCACCTACCGCACGCGTGCGTATGCACGTGCATCCGTACTTGCACAAGAGCATCAATGGGAGCACTATGACTTACTGAGTCATCCCCGCCACATGGTCGACATCAACCTCATAGGGCTCTCAATGACTGGTTATCGGACAGACCGTGCTTCTCTCGCAGAAGCCGAAGGCGTTGCCCGGGATCCGTGGCTCGGCACGCTTGAGCAGGTCTTTCCCGATGGCAGGCGCTGGCCGTGGACGGGTGGCGCGGAGCCGTGCGGAGTCCCCCAGGTGGCCGTGCACGAATTCCACCGTGAGAGCCTCGCCGCGCGCACCGCGCGGCATTTCGCCACCGGCGTGTTGCGAACCTGGGCCATGGAGGACGTCGCGGACGACGCCGCGCTCGCGGTCTGCGAACTCGTCACCAACGCGCTGCGCCACGGCCTGCGGCACCAGGCCATCCATCCCCTGCCGGTGCGCCTGCTGATGTTCCGCTCGTCGCGTGCGCTGCTGTGCGTGGTCACCGACCCCAGCAACGCCGCGCCGGTGCTGCGCGAGCCCGACTACGTGGCCGAGACCGGGCGGGGCCTCCAGGTGGTCGCCGGGGTCAGCCAGATGTGGGGCTGGGCGCCGCTGCGGCCCGTGGGCAAGGCCGTGTGGGCCGGTTTCACCGCCGAGGCCGCCGGCTACTGATCATTCCCCCGGGACGAGGCGCTCCAGGCCCGCACCCGGGGAACCGGGCGCCGATCTCCGGCTTCCGTACGATCCGGGTGGGCGAGGCATTGACAATCGCGCTGTCGGACGGCCACGCTCGGTGATTATCTCCGCTTCCAGCAGGGAGGTGGGACCGTGACGGCGTTCACCGTGTCCTGCTCCACGACCACGCGCCCGGGACCGGTGCGCAACGTTCCTCGCACCGGTGTGCCCTGCCGGTGCGCCTCGTGAGGCCGTCCAACGGCGACCACGGCGTTCTCTACACGGACAGTTACCTCAGCGTCAGGTGGTCCCCCGCGGACTCGTCCGTGATCCTGGCGGGCGAGGTGGACCTGTCGAACAGCGCCGCCCTGGCGACCGCGCTCGCCGCGGCGAGGAGCGAGCGCGGCGAGATCGTCGTCGACACCGGCGACCTGCGGTTCGTCGACCTGGCCGGGTTGCGGGCCCTGCTGGCTCCCGGATCCCCCGTGAAGGGCGGCACCGCCGTGCGGTTGCGCAACGTGCCGCCCTACCTGAGCCGCCTCATCGAGATACTCGACGCCTGACGAGCACGGTCCCCCCGGTCAGCGTGCGATCTCGTTCAGCTCCGCCAGTGCCGCCTCGTCCGGCCGCCACGCCGCCGCCGCGACATTGGCCTTGACCTGCTCGGGCCGGGTCGCCCCCGCGATCACCGACGAGACCGCCGGCTGCGCGAGCAGGCCGCCGATCGCGAGGTCGAGCAGGGTCACCCCCTGCCGCTCGGCGAACTCCCGGAGCCGCTCCACCACCGCGAACCGCGCGTCCGTCAGATACTGCGGCCGGCCCGCGAGCCTGGTGCCCGCCGGCGGCTCCTCCCCACGCCGGTACTTGCCGGTCAGCAGGCCGTTGGCCAGCGGGAAGTACGGCAGCAGGCCGACGCCGTGGTGCAGCAGCGCCGGGACCAGTTCCCGCTCCACCCCCCGGTCGAGCAGGCTGTACTCGTTCTGCGCGCTCACGAAACGCTCGAAGCCACCGGTGCGGGCGATCCAGTCCGCGTCGGTGACCTGCCAGGACTTGAAGTTGGACGAGCCGACATAGCGGACCTTGCCCTCCCGCACCAGATCGGTCAGGACCGACAGGGTCTCCTCGACCGGGGTGGAGGGGTCGGGGAAGTGCAGTTGGTAGAGGTCGATCCAGTCGGTCTTGAGGCGGCGCAGCGACCGCTCGACCGCCAGGCGGACGTACCGCCGCGAGCCCCGCGCGCCCCAGTCGGGCCCGTTGGCGCCGCGCACGTCCCCGCCGAACTTGGTGGCGAGCACGACCTGGTCACGCCGCCCCTTCAGCACCTCGCCGAGCAGCGTCTCCGACTCGCCGTAGATGTCCGCCGTGTCGATCAGCGTGACGCCCGCGTCGAGCGCCGCGTCGACCACCGCTCGGGTGGCGTCGAGGTCGAGCCTGCCGCCGAAGTTGTTGCCGCCGAGGCCCAGAGCCGAGACGACGAGCCCCGAGTCCCCCAGCCGCCGGTAGGTCATTTCCGTCATCGTCCACTATCCCCTTCTCGCGGAACCCCCATCGAAAGAGCTTCCCCCACCGTATTTCGGCCCCTTCGGGCAGCGGACGCCGGACCGTCCGCGAGAGGATTCCCGGCATGACCTCCGTACGGCACGGTGTCCGGGCCATTCTGTTCGACGGCGACGAGATCGTCCTGTTCCGCCGGGTACGACCCGAGCGCGAGCCGTACTGGGTGACGCCAGGCGGCGGGGTCGAGCCGGGCGACGCCTCACCGGAGGCGGCGCTGCGCCGCGAGCTCGACGAGGAGCTCGGCGCGACGGCGGGGCCCGCGCTGCACGTGTTCACCCTCGCGGAGCCGGGCCGCCTCAGCGACGTGTACGCCTGCCGGCTGGTGTCGCTCGACCTGTCGCTGCGCAGCGGCCCGGAGTTCCTCGACCCGGGCATCGGCCTGCACGAGGTGCGGCGGGTGCGCCCGGCCGACGTGCGCGGCCTCAACATGGTGCCGCCCGCGCTGGGGGAGTTCATCTCCGCGAACGCGACGACGCTGCCCGCCCTGCTCGACGCCGCGACGTACGCCCCGGGCCGCTACCGCCCGGTCGTCGACGTGCACCTGGTGCTCACGGACGGCGACAGGGTGCTGCTCGGCCGGCGCGGCGGCACCGGCTACGCCGACGGGGAGTGGCAGATCATGCCGTCCGGGCACCTGGAGGAGGGGGAGTCCGTGGTCGGCGCCACCGTACGGGAGGCCCGCGAGGAGCTCGGCGTCGAGGTGGACGGCTGCGAGGTGGTGCACGTGATGCACCACCGCAACCCGGGCGGTACGGCCCGCATCGGGATGTTCCTCGTCGCGCGCTCGGTCACCGGCACGCCCGTCAACGCCGAGCCGCACAAATGCGCCGAACTGGCCTGGTTTCCGCTGGACCGGCTGCCCGAGCGGACCGTGCCGTACGCGCGGGCGGGCGTCGAGGCCGTGCGCCGGGCGCTCGCCTCGCCCCCAGCGGCCTCGCCGCCGGTCGCGCCGGTCTTCTCCTTACACGGCTGGGATGTCCCCGGCCGCGCCGAACTGGCGGCCGAGGCCGTGCGCGCCGGGTTCGAGGAGATCACGGTCTGCCTGGTCGCCTGGCTCGACGGCGCGGTGCTGGTCCGTTCCGACGCCGAGACCGACCGCCTGCCCGCCACCGTGGTCCGGCCGGGCGAGGAAGTGGGGGAGGCGCTGTCGCGGCTCGGATCCGTGGGCGAAGCGATCTTCGCGGGGGCGGACGACTACGTCTCGGCGCGGGGGCGCGCCGGCCGCCGTCTCGGCTTCTCCACGCGGCTGACGGAGGCGCCCGAGGGCATGGTCCCGCTGCCCACCGGGTCTCTGGGCCGCCTGCCGTACGCCGAGGGGGTATTGGTCCGCCGTGCGTCGCCGGGGCTTTTGCACGGCTTGCCGGGCCGATAACCTGGTCCTGGCGTGCCGGGAAGTCTGGTCGGCGAAGAGGTCCCAACACCTGGGGCCTTGTCGGCGATCGGAGACCCGAGTGAATACCCACACGCACGAACAGGTGAGGTCATGCGCGCCCAGGATCTCGTAGTGCCGTTCCCCACCATCGGGCTCGACTCCCCCATCGCCGAGGCCGCGCGTCTCATGGCCGAGCGCGAGCTACCCGGGCTGATCGTGCTGGACGATCGTGGGGCGCCGGTGTCGATTCTGCCGGGCACGCAGGTGCTGAGCCTCGCCGTGCCGCAGTACTGCCAGGCCGACCCGGCGCTGGCCCGGGTGATCGACGAGGCGCACGCCGACGCGTTCGTCCGCGCGCTTGGCGGGCGCACCGTACGCCAGGCGCTGCCGGAGCGGCCGCGCGAACTCCCGGTGGCCGATCCCGACGCCACGCTCCTGGAGGTCGCCGCGCTGATGGCGCGCACCCACAGCCCCCTCGTCGCCGTGCTGGACGGCGGCCGCCTGCTGGGCGCGGTCACGCTCTCCACGCTGCTCAAGCGGCTCACGTGACCGTGACCGCCTGGGTGGCGGCGATCGTCTTCGCCGCCACGTACGTCCTCATCGCCAGCGAGAAGGTCCACCGGGTCAAGGCCGCCCTGGGCGGCGCCGCGATCATGCTGCTGGTCCACGCCACCGCGGCGGACTCCGCGTTCTTCTCGCAGGATTCCGGCGTGGACTGGAACGTCGTCTTCCTGCTGCTGGGCATGATGGTCATCGTCGGGGTGCTGCGGCAGACCGGCGTGTTCGAATTCCTCGCCATCTGGGCCGCCAAACGGGCGAGGGGCCGGCCGTTCCGGCTCATGGTGCTGCTCCTGGTGATCACGGCCGTGGCGTCGGCGCTGCTGGACAACGTCACGACCGTGCTGCTGATCGCGCCGGTCACGTTCCTCGTCTGCGAGCGCCTCGCGCTGCCGGTAGCGCCGTTCCTGATCGCCGAGGCGATGGCGTCCAACATCGGCGGCACCGCGACTCTCGTCGGCGACCCGCCGAACATCATCATCGCCTCCCGCGCCGGGCTGACCTTCAACGACTTTCTCGTCCACCTCGCGCCGCTGGTGATCGTGCTGACGGCGGTCTTCATCGGCCTGTGCCGCCTGCTGTTCCGCAGCGCGTTCCGGTACGACCCCGAGCGGGCGGCCGAGATCATGCGGCTGGACGAGCGGGCGGCCATCCAGGACAAGGTCATGCTGCTGCAGAGCCTGTCCGTGCTCGCCGTGGTCGTCGCGGCGTTCGTGCTGCATCCGGTGCTGCACTACGAGCCGTCGGTCGTGGCGCTGCTCGGGGCGGGGCTGCTCGTGCTCGTCACCAAGGTCACCACCGAGGACGCGTTGCGCGAGGTGGAGTGGCCGACGCTGGTCTTCTTCGCCGGCCTGTTCGTGATGGTCGGCGCGCTCGTGGAGACCGGTGTCATCGGCCTGGTGTCGCAGGCCGCGGCGGAGGCGACGGCGGGACGGCCCGGCGTGACCACCATGGTCCTGCTCTGGGCGTCGGCCGGGCTGTCGGCGATCGTCGACAACATTCCGTACGTCGCCACGATGAGCCCCATCGTCGCCGATCTCGCGCAGCACGTGCCCGGCGACCCCAACGTCCTGTGGTGGGCGCTCGCGCTCGGCGCGGACCTCGGCGGCAACGCCACCGCCGTGGGCGCCTCCGCCAACGTCGTCATCCTCGGCATCGCCGAGCGCAACGGCGCCCGGATCAGCTTCTGGCAGTTCACGAAGTACGGCCTGGTGGTCACCGTCGTCACGGTGGCCCTGTGCGTGCCGTACCTCTGGCTGCGCTACCTCCTCTAGAGACCTGCTTACGGCCTCGGCCGGGGCTCCCGGTTGACGCGGAAATACCCTAGGGGGGTATGGTGTTGACCGCGATGAACGACGAGCCAACAGGAGTGATCGCCATGACCAGCACCTACACCGTCACCGGCATGACCTGCGGCCACTGCGTCAGCTCGGTCAGCGAGGAGGTCGGCGGCGTCGCCGGTGTCACCGGCGTCACGGTGGACCTCGCCTCCGGGCTGCTGACGGTCGAGACCGACGGCGGCGCCGACGACGCGGCCATCGTGGCGGCCGTCCGCGAAGCCGGATACGACGTGGCGGGTGCCTCGTGAACACCCCGGCGAGGCTCGGCGCGTACGCCGCGGGCCTGGGCGTGATCTTCCTGGCGGCCCTGGGCACGGGAGCCGCGCTGGGCGCGGGCGAGCCCCGGCGCCCCCAGCCCCAGCACGCCGAGCCCCCGCACACGGAGTCCTCGCACGCCGAGTCGCAGCCCGTCCACGGTCACTCGGAGGGCTCCGCCGATCACGGCGGGGAGGCTTCCGGCACGGTGCCGGCAGGGCTGCAGATCTCCCAGGACGGCTACACGCTCGTCCCGCTGACCACGACGCTCACGCCGGAGAAGGCCGCCGGCTTCCGCTTCACCGTCACCGGGCCCGACGGCGCTCCGGTGACCGGCTACCAGGTGAAGCACGAGAAGAAGCTGCACTTCATCGTGGTCTCCCGCGACCTCGGCGGCTTCTGGCACCTGCACCCGGAGGAGGCCGGCGACGGGGTCTGGACGGTCCCGCTCACCCTGCCGGCCGCTGGGACCTACCGCGCCTACGCCGACTTCGCCCCCGAAGGCGGGCCCGACCTGACGCTCGGCGCCGACCTCAACGTCCCCGGCGCCTTCGAGCCCCGGCCGCTGCCGCCCGCGGAGCGTACGGCGCGGGTGGACGGATACACCGTGACGCTGGCGGGCGACCTCGTCCCCGGCCGGGTGAGTAAGCTCGATTTCACGGTGAGCAAGGACGGCAGACCTGTCGGCGATCTCGAGCCCTACCTGGGCGCATCCGGCCACCTCGTCGCGATCCGCGCGGGCGACCTGGCCTACCTGCACGTGCACCCGGAGGAGGACACGGCCGCGGCCGGGGTGACCTTCGCCGCGTCCGCGCCGAGCGGCGGCGACTACCGCCTGTTCCTCGACTTCAAGCACGAGGGAACCGTCCGCACGGCCGCCTTCACGGTTCGCGCAGAAGCGGCCGGGCACAGCCGATGAGCACGACGCGAGAAAGGAGTGGTGATGCCGGCGACAACCGGTGACCGGCCGACCGGCGCGGTCGAGCTATCGATAGGCGGCATGACCTGCGCGTCGTGCGCCAACAGGATCGAGCGCAAGCTCAACAAGCTGGAGGGCGTGACCGCGACGGTCAACTACGCCACGGAGAAGGCCAAGGTGAGCTTCCCCGTGGACCTCGATCCGCAGGCGCTGGTGGCGGAGGTGGAGAAGGCCGGATACACGGCGAAGCTGCCCGAGCCGCCGAAGCCGGAGCAGGCGACCGCGGAGCCGCCGGACGAACTCGCCTCCCTGCGCACCCGGCTGCTCGTCTCCGTTGTGCTCGCCGTGCCGGTGATCGCGCTGGCGATGATCCCCGCCCTGCAGTTCACGTACTGGCAGTGGCTGTCGCTCACGCTCGCGGCCCCGGTCGTCGTGTGGGGCGGCCTGCCGTTCCACCGGGCGGCCTGGACCAACCTGCGCCACGGCACGGCCACGATGGACACGCTCGTGTCGATGGGCACGATCGCCGCCCTGGGCTGGTCGCTGTGGGCGCTCTTCCTGGGCGACGCGGGCACCCCCGGCATGACGCATCCGTTCGCGTTCACGATCGAGCGCGGCGGCGGCTCTGGCGACATCTACCTGGAGGCCGCGGCCGGCGTCACGGCGTTCATCCTGGCCGGGCGTTATTTCGAGGCCCGGGCCAAGCGGCGCGCGGGCGCGGCCCTGCGGGCGCTGCTCGAACTCGGCGCCAAGGACGTCGCCGTCCTGCGCGGCGGCGCGGAGGTGCGCATCCCGGTCGGCGAACTGGCGGTGGGCGACCGCTTCGTCGTACGGCCAGGAGAGAAGATCGCGACCGACGGCGTGATCGAGGAGGGGACCTCGGCGGTCGACGCCTCGATGCTCACCGGCGAGTCGGTGCCGGTGGAGGTGCGGGCCGGTGACGAGGTGACCGGCGCGACGGTGAACGCGGGCGGCCGGCTGGTCGTCCGGGCCACCCGGGTCGGGTCCGACACCCAGCTCGCGCAGATGGCGCGGCTGGTGGAGGAGGCCCAGACCGGCAAGGCCGAGGTGCAGCGCCTGGCCGACCGCGTCTCCGGGGTCTTCGTGCCGATCGTCATCGCGCTGTCGGTCGCCACGCTCGGCTACTGGCTCGGCACGGGCGAGGGCGCCGAGGCCGCCTTCACCGCCGCCGTGGCGGTGCTGATCATCGCGTGCCCCTGCGCGCTTGGCTTGGCCACGCCGACCGCGCTGCTGGTCGGCACCGGCCGCGGCGCCCAGCTCGGCATCCTGATCAAGGGCCCCGAGGTGCTGGAGTCGACCCGCCGGATCGACACGGTCGTGCTCGACAAGACCGGCACCGTCACCGAGGGGAAGATGACGCTGGCCGGCGTCGTGGTGGCCGAGGGGCAGGACCCGGAAGAGGTCCTGCGGCTGGCCGGAGCCCTTGAGCACGCCTCCGAGCACCCGATCGCCCAGGCCGTCGCGCGCGGCGCCGCCGAACGGGTGGGCGTCCTGCCTGCGCCGGAGGACTTCGCCAACGTCGAGGGTCTCGGGGTGCA
Source organism: Microbispora sp. H11081 (assembly GCF_012999535.1). GTDB lineage: Bacteria > Actinomycetota > Actinomycetes > Streptosporangiales > Streptosporangiaceae > Microbispora. The sequence goes on along the minus strand of NZ_JABBWV010000005.1, from coordinate 340,870 downwards.
GGGCATCGTGGACGGCCACGCCGTCCTGGTGGGGCGGCCCGCGCTGCTGGCCGAGTGGGCCCAGCACCTGCCCGCCGAACTCGTGGAGGCGATGGACACCGCGCAGGCCGCCGGCCGTACGGCGGTGGCGGTCGGCTGGGACGGCAGGGCACGCGGCGTCCTGGTGGTGTCCGACACCGTCAAGGCCACCAGTGCCGAGGCCGTCCGCGACCTGCGCGCGCTCGGGCTGACCCCGGTGCTGCTGACCGGCGACAACGAGCGGGCCGCGCGTGCGGTCGCGGCGGAGGTGGGCATCGACGAGGTGATCGCCGAGGTGCTGCCCGCCGACAAGGTCGACGTCGTGAAGCGGCTGCAGGCCGAGGGCAGGACCGTCGCCATGGTCGGCGACGGCGTCAACGACGCCGCCGCGCTCGCCCAGGCCGACCTCGGCCTCGCCATGGGCACGGGCACCGACGTGGCCATCGAGGCCGCCGACCTGACCCTGGTCAGGGGTGACCTGCGGGTGGCGGCCGACGCTATCCGGCTGTCGCGGCGCACGCTGAGCACGATCAAGGGCAACCTGTTCTGGGCCTTCGCCTACAACGTCGCGGCCCTGCCGCTGGCCGCCGCCGGCCTGCTCAACCCGATGGTCGCCGGGGCGGCGATGGCGTTCTCCAGCGTGTTCGTCGTCAGCAACAGCCTGCGCCTGCGGCGCTTCCGCTGAAAAAGTCTCGCGACGAAAGCCTTGCCGCTGAAGGTCTCACGGCACAGAAGGTCTGACGGCCGGGTCGTCCACAGCCTGTGGACGGCCCGGCCGGCGGCCGTCGTGACATGATCGGCCGCCGCCCTCCTCGGTCATCCGCCTCAGTACCGGATTTTGACACTGCGCCGGGAGCGCCCTGAGTTTGTCCCAACCTGGGGCCGGATACGAACAGTGACGATCGAACACGATCAGTTACATCCGAGGTGAGGAATCTTCATGCGTCGCCCTATACGTCTGCTGTCCCTGGCCGCCCTGACCTGCGCGGGCCTGCTCGCCTCCGCCCCCGCGTACGCGGGGTGCGGCTGTGACACGCCGAAGACAGCGGTCGCCAAGCCCACGGCCGCCCTTGCCGCCGACGCCGGTCTCGACGTCGGCCTGGGCCTCGGTCTCGGTCTCGGCCTCGGCGTCGGCCTCGATGTCGGCCTCGACGTGAACGCCAACGCGAACGCGGGTCTCGGCGCGGGCGCCGGGACCATGAGCTGCGGCGCGCCCCGCGTGGTGCGCGCCTGCCGCTGACGGGCCGGGTGTGACCCGGCGCGGGCCGGGCGTGTCCCGGCCCGCGCCGGGCCACGCCCTCCGGGATTCCCTCGGGTCCCCTGTGCCCGGATCCCTCGTGCCCGATTGGACCGACCACGTGCACATCGTGGACCAGGGCTCATACAGTGGACGGATGACGAGCGACCAGAGCGAGCAGGGGCGCCCCGGCGTCCTCGACGACAAGATGTGCTTCGCCCTCTACGCGGCCTCCCGGGCCGTCACCGCCCTCTACCGGCCTCTCCTCGACGAGATGGACCTCACCTACCCGCAGTTCCTGGTCCTGCTGGTCCTGTGGGACGGCCCCGCCGAGGGCGTCGCGGTCAAGGAACTCGGCGCCGCGCTGCACCTCGACTACGGCACGATGACGCCCCTGCTCAAGCGCCTGGAGGCGCACGGCCTGCTGCGCAGGGAGCGCCGCGCCGACGACGAGCGCACGGTGCAGGTCACGCTGACGGAGAAGGGCGCGAACCTGCGGGAGCGCAGCGACGGCGTCTTCGCCGCGGTCGGCGGCGCGATGTCGCTCGAACCCGACGAGTTCACCCGCACCCTCGGGACGCTGCGCCGGCTCACGGACAACGTCACCGCGCACACGAACCGGCGCGACTGACCCTTCTCCCCACCTCCACCCAAGTGACGCGCGCCCAATTACCTTGCGCACAACTTAATCGTGGTCTAGTCTCTGGGGCGTACCGAGAAACCGGTCGCGGGGAACCCCGCGACGGAGAGTCAGAAGGAGCGCGTCATGGCGTACATCACGGTCGGCCAGGAGAACAGCACCGCCATCGAGCTCTACTACGAGGACCACGGCAGCGGGCAGCCGGTCGTGCTCATCCACGGCTACCCCCTCGACGGCCACTCGTGGGAGAAGCAGATCCCCGCCCTGCTCGACAACGGCTACCGCGTCATCACCTACGACCGCCGCGGCTTCGGCCGGTCGAGCCAGCCCACCGTCGGCTACGACTACGACACCTTCGCCGCCGACCTGAACACCCTGCTGGAGACCCTCGACCTGCGTGACGTGATCCTCGTGGGCTTCTCCATGGGCACCGGCGAGGTCGGCCGCTACCTCGGCACGTACGGCTCGGCGCGGGTGGCCAAGGCCGCGTTCCTGGCCTCGCTCGAACCGTTCCTGCTCAAGACGGAGGACAACCCGGAGGGCGTCGACGGCAGCGTGTTCGAGGGCATCTCCGCCGCCGTCACCAAGGACCGCTACGCCTACTTCACCGAGTTCTACGACGCCTTCTACAACACCGACGAGAACCTCGGCACCCGCCTCAGCGAGGAGGTCGTCCGGGCCAACTGGAACACCGCGGCGGGCGCCTCGTGGTACGCCTCGTCGGCGGTGGTGCCCACGTGGACGACCGACTTCCGTGCCGACATCCCCAAGATCGACGTGCCCGCGCTCATCGTCCACGGCACGGCCGACCGCATCCTGCCCATCGACTCCACCGGCCGTCCCTTCCACCGGGCGCTTCCCCAGGCCGAGTACGTCGAGATCGAGGGCGCTCCGCACGGCCTGCTGTGGACCCACGCCCAGGAGGTCACCGACGCCCTGGTCGCCTTCCTGGCGAAGTGACGCCCGAGGCGGCGACGGCCGCGTCCTGTTCGCCAACATCCAGAGCCCCGGCCTGGTCTTCGCGATCACCGGCCCCTGGACCCAGCAGCACGACGACCACGGGCACGGGCACCGCTGACCCCTCCGGAGCACCCGGCGCGCCACTCCGGCGCGCCGGGTGTCTCAGCTGAGTAGGGCGATCAGGCCGAATCCGGCGGCGGCGGCGAGGACACCGAGGACCAGGCTGCCGAGCGCGTTGAGACAGGCCCCCAGGACCGAGCCCTCCTCCAGCAGCCGCACGGTCTCGAAGCCGAACGTGCTGAACGTGGTCAGCCCGCCGCAGAAGCCCGTGCCGAGCAGGGCGACCACCTCCGCAGGCAGCCCGAGGTCGTCGCGCGCGCCGAGCAGCAGCCCCAGCACGAGCGACCCGGCCAGGTTGACCGACAGCGTGCCCCAGGGGAACACGCTGTCGTGCAGCCGCTGGACCAGCCGGTCGGCCAGGTATCGGGCCGGGGCGCCGACCGCGCCGCCGAGGAACACCAGCAGAAGGGTCACGACTCCGCACGCCCCACGTAGCGGTAGACCTCCACGGGGTCGACCATCACCAGGCCCTCGGTAACCAGTTCGTCCAGCTCCGCGAGGAACGCGCTGATCTTCTCCGGGACGTCCACGATGACGACCGCGACGGGCAGGTCCTCGCTCAGCGACAGCAGACGGCTCGTGTGGATGCGCGAGGAGGCGCCGAAGCCCTCGATGCCCCGGAAGACGCTCGCTCCCGCCAGGCCCATCGCGCGCGCCCGATGGACGATCTCGGTGTAGAGAGGCCGGTGCCGATACTGGTCGCTCTCCCCGATCAGGATGGTCAGGCGTTGTGCCGGGCCGTGCGCTCTCATGCGTTCCCCCTGCCATGCCGCCGTACGGGGATGCCCGCCAGGGCACGGGCGAGGACGATGCCGCACAAGACGGCGGCCAGCCCGGTGACCAGACTGGCCACGGCGTACAGGGCGGCCATCGGCAGCGCGCCGTGCGACGACCTGTCCACGATCTCGGCGGCGAACGTGGAGAACGTCGTGTAACCGCCGAGCACACCGACCCCGAGGAACGGGCGCACGTAGCGGCGCGGCGGCCAGACGTCCAGGACGAAGACCATCAGCGCGCCCAGCGCGAAGCAGCCGGTGACGTTGATGAGGAACGTCCCCATGGGGAACCCGGTGGGCGGCGCGGGGAAGGCCAGGCCGACCAGATGTCTGGCCACGCTGCCGATCCCGCCGCCGAGGGCGATCATCGCGAGGACGTCCCAGGTCCGGTGGCGGGCGGGGGCCGCGGGCGGACGGATCACGTCCCGTTCGTGGCGGAGGTCCGCGTCGGGGTCGACCGGCAGATCCGCCTCTTCCCGATCGCCGTGCACGCGCCGGCCCACGCCGTCCTCCTCGTCCTCGCCCCGGCCCGTCTCCCGGCCCGTCGCGGGCTCTCGCGACGGTCGGAGGAGTGAGCGCATCCAGTTTACGTAGGCCCCTGAACAGCCGGCGACGGCCGCGGCCGTGGCGGCGGGGGATTGGCGCGCACAACGGAACGTCCTAATCCAAGAATTGCTTCGGTCCGCAAACCGCGGGTTACATCAGAATAACGAACGAACCACCCGGCGGTCCCTGCTTTCCGGATCGCCACGCGGGCCGACCTGGCTTAACACGCAACTCCGACAGATGACGATAAACCTCGTTACCAGTTATAAGAAGTTCCATTGACAGCAAACTGGGGCCAATGTTGACTTATCAGGTATGGGCATGATCGCGAGGATGAATCGGGTGGGGGCGAGGCGACAGCGGAATGACGGATTGGGACGGCGCACAACCGCGGTAGCGCCTTGATGAGCACCACCGGCGTCCCGGCCCTGCCCGGCTGGTCGCGCCCCCCGCACCTCGTCGTCGACCTTCGCGGAGCACCCGGCTCGGTGTCGTGGCGACTCCCGGACACCGGACCCGCGGCGGCCCCCATCCCCTGCGTCGTGCTCGCCGACCGTGCGGGCTGCGCCGAGTTCGCCGTACTGCAGGAGACCCTGCACCGGCTCGGCGTGCCGAGCGTACGCGTCGACGCCGAGAGCGTGACCTCGCTGCGGCTGTCCACCGAGGTCGCCGGGGCCGGCCCGGACCCCGCCGCGCACGACGCCGCGGGGCGTGCCCCGGCCGCCGGAGGCCGGGCGTGCGGCGTGCTCGACCTGGACGGCCGCCGCATCGCTCCGACCGTCGTCTGGGCCCGTCATTTCTCCCCCCGGGCCATGCCCGTGACGCCGGGCGCCGCGCGGGCCCTCCTGCGGGCCGAATCGTGGGACGCGTTCGTCCGGCAGCTCAGCTCACTCGCGCCGGTGAGCCTGCCCGGCAACCGGCCGGGCCGTCTGGAGCAGCTCGCGGGCGCGGCCGCGGCCGGGATCCGCGTCCCCAGGACGGTCGTCACCACCCGTCCGGCGGAGGCGGCCGCCGCGATGCCGGACGGCAAGGTCGTGGTCAAGGTCGTCGGGGAGCACTTCGTCGAGACGGCGCCCGGCCTCCTGACCGGGATCTTCCCCGAGATCACGTCCCGTGCGGAGCTCCTGCGCCGGCCCGCCCTCGACTACCCGGTCATCGTGCAGGAACACGTCGAGCATGACGCCGAGCTGCGGGTCTACCACGTCGCCGGCGACGTGCACGGCTACGCCGTCGGCAAGCGTGCCCCCGACTCGCCGTGGCGAGAGGAGGCCGGCGTGACCGTCACAGCGGTCGCCGTCCCGCCCGCCGCGGCCGACGCCGTACGCAGGCTCGCGAACCTGTGGGGGCTGACCTACGGCGCCTTCGACCTGCTGCTCAGCGCGGGAGACGTGGTGTTTCTCGAGGTCAACGCCGACGGCGACTGGCGCTGGTTCGAAACGAAGGCCGGAGGGCGAGCGGTTTCCACGGCCGCCGCTCTCGCGGCGAGGACGCTCCACCTGGCGGCCCTGGGAGACGCAGGGCCGCCGCCCCCGCTCGAACTCGTCGATTTTCTGCTGCTGGACACCAGGACAGCCCGGACAGCCGGCTCCGGCCGCTGACCAAGCCCCCGAACCCCAGGACCAAGGAACGCGCGGATGGGTGACGTGACTGCGCCTGAACTGCATTGCTCGATCCTCGGCCCGCTCGAGGTCCGCGTCGCGGGCCGCAGGGCCGTCATCGGCGCCCCGAAACAACGCCTACTCCTGGCGATACTGCTGTGCCACGCGAACGCGGTCATCGCCTCCGACCAGTTGGTCGACGCGTTGTGGGGCGAGAGGCCGCCGCGTACGGCGCGCAAGAACCTGCAGGTCTACGTGTCCGCGTTACGCAAGGTCGTGGGCGACCGCATCAGCTTCCAGGGGTGGGGCTATCGCATGCGGGCCGATCGCGATGATCTCGACCTGCTGCGCTTCCTGGAGCTGGGCAGGTCGGGGCGCGCCGCGATCCGGAGCGGCGACCTCCCCACGGCGGCCGCGCTGCTGGGCGACGCCGTCGGCATGTGGCGGGATCGGCCGCTGGAGGAGTTCTGCCACGTCCCACTCGTGGCCGCGGAGATGGACCGCTTCACCGAGCTCTACCTGTCGATCTACGAGGACTGGGTGGAACTGGAGATCGAGCTGGGCCGTCACGTCGAGGCCCTCAACTCCCTCGACGTCGTGGCCCAGCGGTATCCCACCCGCGAACGCATCGCCGCGGCCAGGATGACCGCGCTGTCGCGGTGCGGGCGGGCCGCGGAGGCGCTGGCTCACTTCGAGGGCCTGCGCAGGCACCTCGCCGCCGAGATGGGCATCGACCCGAGTCCGGTGATCAGGCAGCTCTACCAGTCCATCCTCAACGGTGAAGGTCCTCCGCCCGCCCGGCTCCCCGGCATGACCGACGGCGCCCGGCCCCGGCCCGTACGCGTTCTGGCAAACCGGCTGCCCCGCGACATCGACGACTTCGTGGGCCGGGAGCAGGAGATCCGGCGCATCCTGGACGAGGGCTCGGCCGTCACCGTGATCACGGGCGGGGTGGGCACCGGCAAGACCACCCTCGCCGTCCACGTCGCGCACATGCTGGCTCCCCGCTACCCGGACGGCGCCCTGGTCATCCCGCTGCGCCGGCACGGCGACCCCCGGTCGGCCGCGGACATCCAGCGGGAGATCCTCAAGGGCGTCGGGATGGACGTCGGCAGCGTACGCGAGGACGACGTGCTGGCCTCCGTCTGGCGGTCGTGGCTCGCCGACCGGAAGGTCCTGCTGGTCCTCGATGACGCGCCGGACGAGCCGAGCGTCCGCATGCTGCTGCCGGGCACCGCGTCGAGCAGGGTCCTGGTGACGAGCCTGAGCAGGCTCAGCGGGCTGGAGTCGGTGGCGCGGATCGGGCTGGCGGATCTGTCCGCGAGCGAGGGCGTCGAGTTCCTGAGCCGGCTCGCCGGCCGCGACCGGGTCCACGGCGATCTGTCCGCCGTGCGGCGGCTGTTCCGCGAATACGGGCTGTCGCCCCTGGTCCTGCGCCTGCTCGGGGGGCGGCTCGCCCGGCTGCCGCACCTGCCGCTCGGCATGCTGGCCGACCGGCTGGATCGGACCGAGAACGTGCTGGACGAGTTCGCCGCGGGAGACGTGTCGCTGCGCCGGCGGTACGAGGACTACTACGCCCGCCCCTCATGGCCGCACCGCGCCGCGTTCCTCGCCCTCGGCGGGCTCGCCGGCCCGGTCTTCGGGCACGACGAGCTCGTCGCGGCGCTGGACGGCGCCGGAGGACCCGGCGAGCGGGTCATCGAGTTGCTGCTGGAGTCCAACGTCCTGTCGGTCGCGCCGATCGGGACCGATGCCGAGGTGGTCGCCCACTCCCTGGCGTACTCGATGTCACCGCTCGCCCACCGATTCGCGGCCGAGCTCGGCGGGAACGGGCGCCGCTGAGCGCCCGGAGTCGTCCGCCCCGGAACCGTCCGCGCCCGCGTCGGTGCGGCCGGCGTCCGGGGCCGCGGCGGAGTCCGGGCCGGCGGAGTCCGGGGCGGACTCCGGGGCGGCGGAGCCGGGCTCCGCATCGTCGTCGGGCGGCACGTCGAGCCCGCGCAGCGTGGGGTTGACCGAGGCCACCGCGCACCCCGCCGCGAGCAGGCCGCCCAGGACCACCAGCGCGCCCGCGCCGCCGGCGTACTCCGCCAGGAGGCCGCCGAGCAGCGGCCCGACCGGGGTCAGGCCCATGCTGGCCATGGTGAACAGGGACACCAGCCGGCCCATCATCGCGTCAGGGACGAGCCTCGCGACCAGCACGCGCAGGACCACGTTGAGCGCCGGCACCGCGACCATCGCGAGGAACAGCGGGACCACCGGCCAGTACGGCCCGAACGGCAGAGTGGTCGCGCAGATCGCCAGCGCGAAGAACCCGACCACGACCAGCATGAGCTTCCCCGGCGGCAGCAGGCGCCCGATCTTGGCCGCCAGGGTCGCGCCGAGCAGACCGCCGAGGCCGAGCCCGGCCAGCACCACGCCGGTCGCGGTCGGGTCGCCGCCGCGCGCCCCCACCATGACGATGACGGGCAGCAGCAACGCGTTCGCGATGAGGTTGGCGACCAGGGAGAACGCCAGCCCGGCGCGCAGGCCGGTCTGCCGCCACAACCAGCCCGCCGCCTCCATGACGTCCGCCCGGATACCGGTCTTACGCTGCTCCGTCGCCCCCTCCGGACGCCGCGGCACCCGCGCGAGCACCACGCACACCAGCGAGATCAGGTAGGTGAGCGCGTCCACGAGGAAGGGGAAGGCCCTGCCGAGGCCGAACAGGAAGCCGCCGAGCGGGGGCCCGGCGAGGGAGGCCGCGTGTCCCCGCGCCTCCTCCTGGGCGTACGCCTCGGGAAGCTGCTCGGGGGCCACGACGGCGCGGATCGCGGCCGCCCTGGCGGGGCTGAAGAACGAGTCGGCCGCGCCGTTCGCCACCGCGACCAGCACGATCTGCCACAGTGCGGCATGACCGGCCATGATGGCCACGGTCAGCGCGGCCAGCGTGAGGAACCTGACCGCCTCCGCGGTGATCGCGATACGGCGCCGGTCCCATCGGTCCACCCACGCCCCGGCGGGCAGGGAGATCAGCAGGTTGGTGGTGATCCGGCAGGCGCTGACCAGCCCGGCCACCGCGGCGGAGCCTGTGATGCTCAGGATCAGCAGCGGGAAGGCCACCCAGGTCAGCGTCGTCCCCAGCTCCGACGCCGCCGCGCCGATCCAGAGCATCTGGAACCGGAAATTGCGGCGCAGCGGCGGCAGCTCTCTGTGCTTTTCGCTTCGCTCGCTCCGCTCGGTCATGCTGCCACCTTCGTGAGTAGGTGCTCCGAGCGTCCCAACCGGCGGTTGACGGTCAGTAGGGACGCGGTATGGACCCGGTATGCGGCGCTCAGCCGTGCGGCCGTACGGGCAGCGCGGCCAGGCCCCTGTTGAGGTGGTTGCCCTGCCACACAAGCCGCTCGGGCGCGACCGCGAGTGACATGCGGGGGAACCGGTCGAGGATCGCGCGCAGCGCCACGGTCAGCTCCAGCCTGGCCAGCGCGGCGCCCATGCAGAAGTGCGTCCCAAGGCCGAACGTCAGGTGCCGTGTGGCCGTGGCCCGGCCGACGTCGAGCACGTCGGGATCGGCGTGCCGGTCGGGATCCCGGTTGGCCGCGGCGATCGACAGCAGGACCCGGCCGCCCGCGGGGATGACCGTGCCGGCGACGAGCACGTCCTCGGAGGCCGTCCGTATCGTGCCGAAGGGCCCCGGCGTCTGGAAGCGGAGCAGTTCCTCCACCGCGTGCGGCAGCGTTCCCGGCTCCGCGCGCAGCGCCGCGAGCGTCCCCGGCCTGGCGAGCAGCGTCGCCATCGACATCCCGATCATCTGGGCGGTGCTCTCGTAACCGGCGAACAGCAGCGTCGCGCAGAGCGAGACCACCTCGTCGCGGCTCACCGGACCGCCCGGCTCCCACGCGTCGACGATGGCGGAGATGACGCCGTCGCCGGGATCCCGCTGCCGGGGGCCGGCCAGCCGCCGCGCCACCTGTTCCCTGAAGTAGGCGTCGAGCCTGTCGAGGTTCGCCTGCACCCTGGCCCGGTCCCGGACCGGCCTGGCGAAGACGGATTCCGCGCACGCGTACAACTCCGGCTCGTCGGCGGCGGGCACCCCGAGCAGCGCGCGCATCACCCGGAAGGAGAAGGCGTGCGCGAAACGCATGAGGTCGGCCGGGTCGTCCCGCCCTGCGGCGTCGAGCAGTTCCGCGGCGGCCGCCTCCGCCACCGGCCGGTACGCCTCCACGCGAGCCGGGGTGAGCCAGGGCGTGACGAGCCGGCGCAGTCTCGTGTGATGCGGCGGGTCGTGCCCCACCAGCGTGACGTCCAGAGCGCGGCGCGCGGGCGGGTAGGGCTCGGTCCTGCCGCCCCGCATCGACAGGCGGGGGTCCAGAAAGGCCGCCCGGACGTCCTCGTCCCGCGTGATCATCCACATCGGCCTGCCTGCGGGCGTCCTGACCCGCGCCACCGGGCAGCCCGCGCGGAACGGCGCGAGGCGCGAGTAGGGATCGGCGGGGAACCCGTGGTCGAAGGGCATCGGCGGGACCGTCGTCATGTGCGCGCCTCCACGGTTTCCTCCCGCTCGGCCGTGCGGAACCTCTCGTCGTGCACGTCGCGGCCGGCCCCGGACGACTCCGCACGGCCAGGCTCGGGCGCCGCGGGCCCGCGGGCGGTGACCGCCGCGACCACCCGATCGGCCGCAGAACGGGCCCCGTCCCGCGGCAGCCCGCCGCCCACCCGCCGTGCGCGCTCGTGCAGCGCGCCGTCGTCGCGGGCCGCCGCCAGCACCGCGGCGCCCGGCCCCGGCTGATCGCCGCAGGGGAACCGGACAGCCACCCCGGCCCGGACGCACGCCTCCGCGAGCAGCGGCTGCTCGGAACCGGCGGGCGCGACGGCGAGCGGCTTGCCGTGCCGCAGCGCGGCCAGCACGGGGGACGTGGTGGCGTTCGTGAGCACCAGCGCGGCCCGCTCGACCAGCGGCCCCATCCAGGGCTCGCGGACCACGAGGATGTCGGCGCCCGCCGCGGGGCTGGGCTCGCCGCTGCGGGCCCGCTCCACCACCGCCTGGAACGGACCCCCGGTGAACGCCTCGTTCAGCGCCGGCCACAGGCTCTGTCCGCCGAACTGGCGTCCCAGGTGCACGTAGACGACCGGTTTGCCCACTCGGCTCAGCCGGCGGTCGATCCTGTCGACCTCGCCGGGGTCGACCGCGGGCTCCCATTGGCACGGCCCGACGTGCCGCACCCCCTCCGGCAGCACGGCGCCGGGATACTCCAGCGCGGGACCGCCGCGCAGCAGCAGGCCGGAGCCGATCAGCGGCCGTTCCGCCCTGCGGTCGCGGCGCGGTGGCAGGCCGGCCAGCTCGCGCAGCCCGCGGTAGTGGCGCAACGTCTCCCGCAGGCGCCACTCGCGCGCCACCACGTGCCGCGGCTCGCCCTCGCCCCCTGCGGCGTACGGCCACAGGTGGGCGGCGAAGCCGAGCACGACGACCGGCAGGTCGAGCGCCTCGGCGGCGAGCAGCGCGCCGTGCCCGAGAACCGAGGTGACCAGCACGTCTGCCCGGAACTCACGGGCGACGTGCCGCACCGCCCGATACTGCGCCGCACCGCCGAGTGCCCAGCGGCCGACGGAGAAACCGCCCGTCCCCTCGTAGCCGGCCGCGTCCAGCGCCGCCAGCCCCGCGAGGCCCGCCGTGGGCACGGCGCCGGACCGGCCGAGGACGAGCACGCGGTGCCCCCGGCGGCGCAACTCCCGTCCCACGGCGAGCGCGGGGTAGAGGTAGCCGGGATCGCTGAACGGGCACAACAGGACGTTCATGCCGGTGGCTCCAGGCCGAGATGCGCGGCGAGGAAGGCGATCACGTCGGTGAGCAGCGCCGCCTTGCGCGAGGCCGCTCTGGCGCCGTGGCCGACATCGCGTTCCAGCCGGAACAGCACCGGTCCGGGCCCGGACGACGCGTGCTGGAGCATCGCGCACATCTTCCGCGAATGGCACGGGTCCACGCGGGTGTCGCCGTCCGCGACCGCGAACAGCACGGGCGGATACCGCACTCCCGGCCGGACCGCGTGATAGGGCGAGTAGGCGAGCAGCGCCCGGAACTCCTCGGGATCCCGCACGCTGCCGTACTCGGCCCGCCAGCTCGGCCCCATGCCGAGGCGCTCGTACGCGAGCATGTCCAGCAGCGGCGCGACGCAGACCACGGCGGCGTACTTCTCCGGGTGCTGGGTGAGCGCGGCCCCGGTCAGCAGGCCGCCGTTCGACTCGCCCATGATCCCCAGCAGGCCTGGGGCGGTCCAGCCGTGCGCGAGCAGATGGTCCGCAGCGGCGTCGAAGTCGTCGAAGACCCGCTGCTTGCGCACGCGGGTGCCGGCCTGGTGCCACTCCTCGCCCTCCTCGCCGCCGCCGCGCAGGCAGGCGACCGCGAAGACGCCGCCGGCCCGCACCCAGGCCAGGGCCTGCGGCATGTACCCGGGGGACATCGGCACCCCGAATCCGCCGTACCCGGTGAGGATCGCCGGGCGTGGCCGGTCGGGCTCGCCCGTGGGCGACAGGACGAACATGCGGACCGGCGTGCCGTCGTGCGAAAGGAAGGTCACGTGGCGCGTGGTCACGGCCGGACGCGGCCCGCGCGGGCCGGGCGCCCACCGGCCAGGCCCGGCGTGATCCGGCTCAGCGTGATCCGGCTCAGCGTGGTCCGGCGCGACCGTGCCCGTACGGGCGTCGTAGCGGAGCACGAGCGGCGGTGTGGTGTGGTCGCAGTACACGAACCACGCCTCGTGGCCGCCCTCCGGCCGCACCGAGAACGGGCCTGCCTCCCCGCTCCCCGGCAGCGGAACGCGCCCCAGTTCGCGGCCGTCGGCCAGGTCGTGCACCGTGATCTCGGAGACCGCGTGCCGGGTCCAGCACACCAGGGCGAGCGGGCGCGCCAGTTCCGGGCCGGTCAGCGGCACGAAGCCGGACAGCACGGCGTCCGGCCGCTCGGGGACGAGCGTCCGCCACGTCGCGGGGCCCGGATCGGCGGCGGTCGTCACGACGACACGGCCCCGCGGCGCCTCGTGCCCGGTGTGCAGCCACATCGGGTCGTCCGGGCCGGCTCCGGGGGCGATCCGCAGGGCGCCGCGGGCGGGCAGGCCCACCTGCACGGGCCGCCAGTCCGGGCGCTCGGGCGGGCAGACGGACAGGTCCGCGAGCCACACGTCGGTGGCCGGGCCGGTGCCGACCGTCGCCGTCACGGTCAGCCAGCGGCCGTCCGGGGTGACGGCGACGGTGTAGAAGGAGGTTTTGTCCCGGCCGTCGCCGAAGACGACGACGTCATCGGCCGGGTCCGACCCGACGCGATGGAGGTAAACGCGCCGGTGGTAGCGCTCCTCGCCCGGGTTGAGCTCCGGGGGGAGCCGCCGCACGTAGTAGAACGCCCGGCCGCCGGGCAGCCACGCGACCGATGCCCGCCGCACGCGGTCCACCGGTCCGTCCACCACCTCCCCGGTGGCCACGTCGAGCACGCGCAGGAGCGACTCCTCCGTGCCGCCGGTGGAGAGCTGGTAGGCGAGCAGGTCGCCCTCGGCCGACGGGTGCCACGCCTCCAGCACCGTACGGCCGCCGGGGTCGAGGGCCGCCGGGCTGACCAGCGGGCGGGTGACCCCGTCCTCCTTCACCATCAGCGTGGGCTGGTCATCGCCCGGCTCCCTGCGGGTGAAGAAGACGCGATCTCCGCGCGGACGGGGCGCGGACGACAGCGCCACCCGGCTGAGGCGGACCAGCTCGGCGTGCCACGCCGGCAGGTGTTCCCAGCCGGCCCGCTCGTGCCGCCACAGCGCGTCCTGGGCGGCCGTCCACGCGAGGGTCCGCGCGTCCAGGGGGTCCTCCAGCGCGCGGTAGGGGTCCGCGACGACCACGCCGTGGAACTCCTCCGCCACGTCGGAGCGGGGCGCCTCCGGATAACGCGCGGCGATCTCCGTCGTCATGCCGCGCCCGCCCCGAGCCGCCCGGTGGCGCTCAGGTAGTCGAGCAGGGCCGCGTCCACGGTGTCCTGGAACCTCGTCAGCTCGGACAGGTCATCGGCGTACTGGTAGGACTCCTCGCAGGAGATCCACCTGTCCGCGGTCCGTTCTGCCGGCAGGTAGCCGTCGGTGAGCGTGCCGACCTGCCAGTCCGGCTTGCCCGCGGTCTCCCAGCAGCTCGACAGCGTGCCGTCCGCGTTGACCACCGCGCCGTACCTGCCGTCCGGGTACGAGCACGCCTGGCAGGGGGTGTGCGCGCGGGGACGGGGCACCGCGAAGCCGAGCTCCAGCGCGCGGCGCTGCCAGCGGTGGAAGCGGGCGGCCATGTCGCCGGAGAAGGCGAGGTCGTTGTCGTAGCCGACGCCCACGTCGCCGACCCGGGCGAAGTAGAGGGAGCAGCGCGACGGGTCGAGGTCCCGCCCGAGCCGCTCGACCAGCGTGTCGATCCCCCCGTAGTTGTGGTGGGAGACGTTGACGCGGATCCCGCATTTGATGGGCGTGGCCGCGGTCATCGCGGCCATGGCGGCGACGATGTCGTCGAAGGTGCCGCCGCCCGTCGCGCGGCGCACCCGGATGCGGTCGTGGTCGTCCTTGTCGCCGTCGAACGTGACCTGCACGTCCCGCAGGCCGAGGTCGGCCAGCCGCCGGGCGAGCGGGACGGTCATCAGCGTGCCGTTGGAGGTCATGCTGGCCCAGCGCAGCCCGAGGCCGCCGGCCCGCGAGAGCAGTTCGACGCACCCCCGGGGGTTCAGCAGCGGCTCGCCGCCGAAGAGCATGAGCACCAGGCCGTCCAGGCCCGCCTCCGCCTGCCGGCGGCGGGTGAAGTCGACGATGGTGTCGATGGTGGCGGACGTGAGCCGCGAGTAGGCGATCCGCGGCGGACGGCTTCCGCCTGCGGTGTCCTGCGCGGTGTTCTGGAAGCAGTAGGCGCAGCCGAGGTTGCAGTTGGTGCTGGTCAGCACCGTCAGCGAGTAGCTGCGGAAGGCCGGCGGCCGGAACAGCCCCCGATCGCGCAGCACGCGTTCTGCCTCGGGGCGCAGTTCGCCCGCCGGAGTGAGGTGATGCGGCTTCAACCGGGCTATACCGCCGGGGCCGAGAAACCACCAGCCGTGGTCTCCCCCGATCACGCGCGGCCGCGCCTCGGGTCCCCGGTGCTGACCTTTGTTCATCGGATCTCCGCGTGCAGACGAGGGCCGGGCAGGGGGGTCCCCCGGTCCCGCCCGGAGACCGGGGGGACCGGGAACCGAGGCGTCTTACTGGGCCTTCTCCTGGTGCATCACGCACCAGGGGGTCTCCTCGCCCTCCTCCTCGGAGTGCGCGACGACCTCGGGGGCCTCGGTCTCCTCGGGCTCGGGCAGGTTCTCGTTCTGGTCCGTCATGGCGACGCTCCTCTCGGTCTCATGGCCGGGTGCGAGGCACACGCTAGGAGCGGTCAGTTCAGGGCCAGTATGGCGACGGCATGGCGTCGCCATACTGGCGCTGAACCCTCCGTCCCTACCGTTGGCGACGTACGGCAAATGGGACAGGTCGCGCACGACCAGGAGGTGGCCGATGAACAGTCACGAGGTGCGGAACGGACCGGCGTCCTTCGACCCGCTGACGGCCCTGCGTGAGGCGGGCCACCCGGTGGACATGCTCAACGAGCGGCAGCGGCAGGTGTTCGCCGAGCTGAGCAGGCCGGAGGTCGAGCTGCTCAACTCGATCAAGACCCGCCTGGACGCGGCCGCCGGCGAGGTCGAGGGGCAGGAGTTAAAGCTCGTATGAACGCCGGGGCCTCCCGCCCTGCGCGCCGGAACGTCGTCGTCGTCTTCATCGACCTGATCGGCTCGACGGAGCTCGCGGAACGGCTCGACCCCGAGCTACTCCGGGACATCCTCGACCGGTACTACCAGGCGTGCACCTCCGGCATCAGCGAGCACGGCGGTGTGGTGGAGAAGTACATCGGGGACGCGATCATGGCCGCCTTCGGCATCGTCGGCGGCCGCGAGGACGACGCGCTGCGGGCGATCCGCGCCGCCCACACGGCGCTGCTGCGGGTGCGGGCACTGAGCGACGACCTGGCCCCCACGCACGGCATCCGGCTCGACGTGCACTGCGGCGTCAGCGCCGGGGAGGCGGTGGTCATCGCCACCCCTGGAGCCCACATGCGGGTCATCGGCGACACCGTCAACACGGCCGCCCGCCTGCAGTCCGCGGCGGGCGCCGGGGAGATCCTCGTCGGGGACGAGGTCGCCCGCATGGTCCGCGCCCAGGCGCGGCTGGAGCCCGTGCCGCCGCTCACGCTCAAGGGCAAGAGCAGCCCCGTGCGGGCCTGGCGGGTGACCTCGCTGGAGCCCGAGGCCGCCCGCGACGACGACCAGATCCCGCTCGTCGGCCGCACCGCCGAGATCGAGCGGCTCCGCACGGCCTACCGGAAGGCGGTGCGGGACCGCCGGTGCACGGTGGTGACCGTGCTCGGCGTGCCGGGCATCGGCAAGTCGAGGCTCGTGCGCGACTTCGTCCACGGGCTGCCCGCCGAGGTCACCGTCCTGACCGGCCGGTGCCGCTCGTACGGCGTGGGCATCACCTTCCGGCCCGTCGTGGAGATGGTGGAGTCCCTCGGCGACGACTGGCACGGTGTCCTGCCTGAGCTGGCGGCGGCGAGCCGCTCCGCCCTTCGCGGCCTGGTGGCCGCCGACGCCGCGCACGCGCCGCGCACCGGGGAGGACCCCGGGGTCGAGGAGATATCACGGGCGGTGCGCGCGCTGTTCGAGGCGCTGGCCGGGCGCGGGCCGCTGGTGGTTGTCTGGGAGGACCTGCACTGGGCCGAGCAGACCCTGCTCGACCTGATCGACGGCCTCACCTCGTGGCTCGCCGACGTGCCGGTCCTGCTCGTACGGGTGGCCCGTCCCGAGCTGCTGGAGACGCGGCCCGCCTGGGCGATGGGCACGGACCACGCCGTCGCGTTCGAGCTGAGGGCGCTCGACGCCGCGCAGATGGAACTGCTGGTCGCCGAGCTGGCCGCCAACCGGCTGCCGGAGGCCGAGGTGACCGCTCACGACATGGCCGCCGGCCAAGCCCTGTGCCGGCGGGTCGCGGAGAGCGCCGACGGCAACCCGCTGTTCGCCGAGTTGCTGCTGGAGACGGTGGCCGAGGAGGGGGAGGACGCCCCGCTGCCGCCCACGATCCAGGCGCTGATCGGCGCGCGCCTTGACCGGCTCGACGACGGGGAGCGCGACGTGCTCGAACGCGCCGCGACGATCGGTCACGTCTTCACCCGCGACCAGCTCGACGTCGTCTGCGCGGCCGACCCGCCGGTCCCGCTCGACGCGGGCGGGCTGCTCGGGCGTCTGCTGCGCACGCGCATCATCCGGCGCGGGGGCGCGCCCGGGTCGTTCCACTTCGCGCAGACGCTGACTCGGGACACGGTCTACGCCATGACCCGCAAGGATCTGCGGGCCACCTGGCATCTGGCCCTCGCCGACCGGATCTCCGGCCGGGCCGCCGTCTCGTCCCCCTCTGAGGAGGGTTCGCACGGCGACCTCGCCCACCACCTGGAGACCGCCTGCCTGCTCAAACGCGAGGTGCGGCCGGACGACCCGCTGCTGCCGTCGCTCACCGAGCGGGCCGCCCGCGCCCTCGTCGGGGAGGGCACCAGGGCCCTCCACCGCAAGGACCTGCCCGCCGCCATCGCGCTCCTGGAGCGGGGAAGGGACCTGCTGCCGGCCGGGCACGCCGACCACCGGGCGCTGGCGGTGCGCATCTGCGACGCCGGCCTGGCCCGCGGCGAGTCCGACCGGCCGTACGCCGCGCTGGACGTGGCCGAGCGGATGCTGCCGGACGACCCGCGCACCCGGCTCACCTGCGCCATCCAGCGCGAGATGCTGGCGGTGCGCTTCGGCGGGCGCCCCGCGTCGGCCGAGCGGTTCCGTGCGCCGCTGGCCGCCGACCCCGGCGACGACCTGGGCTGGTGCCGTTTCCACCACCTCGAGGCGCTGCTGCACATCGGCGAGGGCCGGTCGGGGGCGGCCGAGGCGGCCCTGCTCGACGCCCTGGCGAGGGCACGCTCCCTCGGCGACAGGTACGAGGAGAACCGCCTGCTCAGCGGGCTCTGTGAGCTGGCGCAGTGGTCTCCCACCCCGCTGGCCGAAGGGCTGAGCCTGTGCGCCGGGCTGTCGGTCAGGTTCGGCGCCGACCGCGCGATGCTCCTGCCCGTCCTGGTCACCGAGGCGCGGCTGCGCGCGCTGGCCGGCGACGTCGACACGGCCCTGGCCATCCTCGACACCGCCGACGGGCACGCCGTCGATCTCCACCTCGGCCTCGCGGCGACCGCGGTCCTCCAGGTGCGCGGTCTGGTGGAGTCGCTCGTCGGGCGGCACGACGCGGCGGAGGCGCTGTTCCGCCGGGCGGCGGCGGACCTCCATCGCGCGGGCCAGTCCGAGCCGGCCAGGACCCTGGAGCTCTACGCGGCCCGCGAACTGCTCAGGCAGGGGCGCCATTCCGAGGCCGCCCGGGAGATGGAGCGGCTGCGGGACGAGGGCGGACGGCTGCAGGCCCGCGGAGAGCTGATCCGGCTCGCGGTGAGCGCCAGGATCGCGGCCCTCGACGGCGACCACGGCACGGCGGGCGCCCTCGCCGTCCGCGCGGAGGAGTTGCTCGCCCGCACCGACGACCCCTGCCTGCGCGGGGACGTGCTGGCCGACCTGGCGGAGGTGCACCTCGCGGCCGGGCGGACCGGTCCCGCGGCGCGGGCCGCGGCCCGCGCGCTGCGCGGCTACGCGACCAAGGGCGCGGAGTTGCCCGCCCGGCGGGTGCGCCGGTTGATCGAGGAGGAGAGACGAGCGTGATGCAGCCCCCATGGCGCCGGGAGCAACGCGAGCACTTCCCCGGGGTGCCCGCCTGGAGCCTGGCGACCTCCCGGCTCGCGCCGGAGGAGTTCGGCGTGAGCCGCCTGGAGGACGTCACCAGAGAATGGGCCTGGGGTGACGCCGACGGAGCGGGCGTGCGCGTCTGCGTGCTCGACACCGGCGTCGAGGCCGGTCACCCGCGGGTCGGCGGCCTGGAGCGTTCGCTGGTGGTCGCCGACGACGGCGCGGACCTGACGGTCGTCGACTGCGACCCGGTCGACCCGGCGGGCCACGGGACCGCCTGCGCCGGCGTGATCCGCTCGATCGCCCCGGCCGTCTCGCTGACCTCCGTACGGGTGCTGACCGACGGGCGCTCGGGCAGCGGGGCCGCCCTCATGGCCGGTCTGCGCTGGGCCGTCGAGGAGGGGTTCGACCTCGTCAACCTCAGCCTGTCCACCACCAGGAGCCAGTTTCTGCCCGTGCTGCACGAACTGGCCGACCGCGCCTACTTCCGGCGCTGCGTGCTCGTGGCCTCGGCGCACAACATGCCGGTCGTCAGCTTCCCCTGGACGTTCTCCTCGGTCATCTCGGTGGCCAGCCACGACGAGCCCGACCCGATGACCTACTACTACAACCCCGCGCCGCCGGCGGAGTTCTACGCGCGCGGCGTCCGCGTGCCGGTGGCCTGGCCCGGCGGCAGGGAGATCCGCAGCACCGGGAACAGCTTCGCCGCGCCGCACATCACCGGGATCTGCGCGCTCATCCTGAGCAGGCACCGGTGGCTGACCCCCTTCCAGCTCAAGTCCGTGCTCTACCTGGCCGCCAGCAACGTCGTCGTATCCGAGGGAGACGCGCATGTCCGTGCATGAACGGCGCTCCGACAGCGAAATCACCGAGCGCAGGCTGCTGCAGTCCACCGTCGAGGTCGCCCGGCACGTCTTCGCCTCGGCCGCGGCGTCCGTCTTCCTGGTGGACCAGGAGACCGGCGATCTGGTCTTCGAGGCCGTGTCGGGAGAGGGGGAGCAGCACCTGGTCGGGACGCGCTTCCCGGCCGGCACCGGCATCGCGGGCTGGGTCGCGGCGAGCGGTCAGCCGATGATCGCCGATGAGGCGGCGGCGGTGCCGCAGTTCGCCCACGACGCCGCCGAGTCCACCGGGTACGTCCCCCGCAGCATCATGGCCGCGCCGGTCATCCTGCAGGAGAACTGCATCGGCGTGCTCGAGGTGCTCGACCGGTCCGCCGACTGGCGTGGCGACCTCGCCGACGTGGACCTCCTGGCGCTGCTCGCCGCCCAGGCCGCGTACGGTCTGGAGCTCCTGCTGCGGCTGCGGCGGGCGGAGACCGCGGTCCCGGCCGTGCCCGGCGACGAGGACGTCCACGTGCTGCTGCAGCGGATCTCCGACCGGGTGCCGCGAGGCGGCCGTGCCGCCGACCCGACCGCCCTGAAGCTCCTCGCGGTGGCCGAGGAGCTGCTGCACTAGTCGTCGCATTGAGGGGATTCCCCCGGCCACCGCGTGCCCGCCGCTCTCCCCTGGCGTGCCTTGGCCGAGTCCGGGACCACGGCGGAGATTGCCTGCCTGGTCCCCGGCGGTATGAGCCAGGACGAAAGCCACGACCCGTCAGGGAGGACAGCCGCTCATGGAAATGCCCGTCGTCAACCGGTGCGAGGCCACCTCGTGCGCGTACAACCGCGACCACATGTGTCACGCCACCGCGATCACCGTCGGAGACGTGTCCCACGCCCACTGCGACACGTTCTTCACCGCGACCACGCCGGGAGGCGACCCGTCCACGACCGGCCGGGTGGGCGCCTGCAAGATCTCCGACTGCCAGCACAACACGCAGCTCGAATGTCAGGCGCCCAGCATCGAGATCGGCCGCTCCCTGGACGAGGCCGACTGCCTCACGTACGCCCCGGCGTAGCGCTCGCCCGCGGTGCGAACCCGGCGATGGGGTTGACCAGGTCTCCGGCCATCTGCAGCGCGGCCGACGGGTCCGCGAGATCCAGCATCTGCCGGTTGTTCCGCAGTTGCAGGCGGTTGAGGCACGACAGGGCGAAGGTCCCGGCGAACAGGTCGTAGCGCCGGAACCGCTCCGCCAGATGGGGAACGGACCGCTGGTAGGCCGTCGCGGACGCGGCGACGGTCCGCCAGAAGGCGTCCTCGTCCAGCACCCCGCCCGTGACCAGTGCGGCGTTGAGGAAGCGCAGGAAGCAGTCGAACACGTCGGTGAAGATCGACAGCAGCCGGTGGTCCTCTGGCACCTCGGCGCGGATCCTGGCGACCTCGGGCGGCAGGTCCGCGTCCGGGTCCATCACCACGATCTCCTCGGCGATGTCCTTGAAGATCACTCGTTCGACCGCGCCGCCGTCCAGGACCAGGATGACGTTCTCGCCGTGCGGCATGAACGCCAGGTCGTACGCGTAGAAAGCGTGCAGCAGCGGGACGAGGTAGGCGTCGAGGTAGCGCCGCAGCCACTCCCGCGGGCCGAGGCCCGACTGCTCGATCAGCGCCGCCGCGAACGACCGCCCCTCCTCGTCGACGTGGAGCAGGGAGGCCATGGTGGCCAGGCGCCGGCCGGGTTCGAGGCCCGCGACCGGGCTCTCCCGCCACAGCGCCGCCAGCATCTTCCGGTACGGCGAGTAGCGGTCGGTGGCCGACTCGTACAGGCGGTTGCGGTAGCCGACGGCGGCCCGCTCCCGGATGATCGTCAGGCGGGTCGCGCGGAGGACCTCGTCGTCCCTGATCAGGCCGGCGAGCCAGTCGTTGATCGCCGGTGTGCCCTCCATGTAGGCCGCGGACAGGCCGCGCATGAAGCCCATGTTCAGCACCGACAGGGCCGTCTTGACGTAGTGCTTCGCCGGCGCGCTCGCGTTGAAGAACGTGCGGACGGACTGCTGGGCGAGGTACTCGTCGTCGCCCGGGCCCAGGCAGACCAGCCGCCGCTGCGCGACCTCCGCCGCGAACGTCACCGAGATCCTGTTCCACCACTGCCAGGGGTGCACCGGCACGAGCAGGTAGTCGGCCGGGTCGAGCCCGAGACCGGTGAGCGTGCCAGCGAAACGGGCCAGGACCTCGTCGCCGAGTTCCGCGCGCGTCAGCCGTTCGTAGTCGATGTCGCGCGAGCAGGTGAACGTGGTGTGGTCGCGGTGGGCGGCCAGCCAGATCAGCCGTACGGGCGCGGCGGTCTCGGGGGCGTACCCGTGGTGGTCGTCGATCCCGTAGCCGATCCTGCCGCTGTTGGCCACGAAGCACGGATGGCCCTCGGTCATGGCGGCCTCGATCTCCTGGAAGCCGGCCTTGGCCAGCTCGGCCGCGCCGACCGGCCCGCGGCTCAGCTTGTACGCGAGGCTCGCCAGCGTCGAGCTGATCTCCTCCAGGTAGACCGGCAGGATCTCGTCGGTCAGCCCGAGCGGGCCGCGCATCTCGGTGACGAACTCCAGCGCGTCGAGCGGCAGGGTCTCGCCCGGGTCGCGGTGGCGGGTGATCTCGCCGATGTGCCAGTGGTCGAGGGACATGACGGTCGCGGTGAAGCGATACTCCACCGCGCCCTCGCGCACGGCGAACCGGCCGTCGCCGAGCGGGCGCGGGGTGAGCAGCCGCTCGTGGGCGAACTCGGCGAGCGCCTTGCGCACCAGCCGCCGGTTGGCCCGCTCCCACAGCTCAGGCGTGAGGTGGGAGACCGCCTCGATCGGGTTCACGCCGTCGCCTCCCCGGTCGCCGCCATGAACCGCTCCCGGGTGCAGACGCTCAGCAGGGCGTCCTTCTCCGGCTTGGCCACCGTGCCGGCGACCTCGAAACCGACGGCCGCGTTGAGCGCGTGGACCGCCGTGTTGCGCACGTCGGGCTCGACCACGACCCGGCGGGTCGCGGGATCGGCGAACAGGAACGCCATGACCGTCGTGATCACGGCCGTGGAGAAGCCGTGCACCGGGGTGGCGGCGGGCGCGCACAGGAAGTGCATGCCGACGTCGCCGTCCTCGGCCTCGTAGAGCCCCGCGAGCTCGACCCTGGCGGGGTCGTAGCGCTCGGCCAGGAACGCCGGGCTCCCGTTCACGAGCCCGAGGAACGCGTCGCGGTGCGGGTGTCCGACGATCTCGCGATACTCCTTCTCCACGTCGGCCACATCGGCGTCGAGCATCATCCAGAACACCGCCCTGGGATGGGTCACCCAGGCGTGCACGGTCGCGGCGTCCGCCTCCGGGTCGAGGCGGCGTACGGCGAGCTCGCCGACCCGCTCGTCGGTCCGGCGGAACAGGATGTCACTCATGCGACCACGCCCTCGGGCGCGCCGAACTCCTGGAAGGCGATGGCCTTCTCGATGGGGTAGTGCTCGCGGCCCAGGATCTGGCTGATGATCCACGAGTTGCGGTACGGGCCCATGCCGAGGTCGGGGGAGGTGACGCTGTGGGCGTGGGCGGCGCCGTTCTGCAGGAAGATTCCCCGGCCGGTGACGTCGATGCTGTAGTTCCTCGCCACGTCGAACCGGCCGTGCCGGTCCCACCGGATCCGGTCGCGCACGGGTTCGAGGAAGTCCGGGGGCGTGTAGCGGTAGCCGGTGGCCAGCACGAGGCCCTGGGTGACGAGCGCGAAGTCGCGCTCCTGCTCCACGTGGCGCAGCCCGAGCGTGTACTCGCCCCGGCCCTCGTCATAGGCCGCCTCGCGCAGCTCGGTGCAGGTCAGCAGCCGGGTGGGGATGGGCCCTTCCACGGTCTTGGCGTACAGCAGGTCGAAGATCTCGTTGATCAGCTCCGCGTCGATGCCCTTGTAGAGGCACTTCTGCTCGGCTTCCAGGCGGTAGCGGGTGTCCTCCGGCAGCGCGTGGAAGTAGTCCACGTATTCGGGGGAGGTCATCTCCAGGGTCAGCTTGGTGTATTCCAGCGGGAAGAACCGCGGCGACCTGGTCACCCAGTTGAGCCGGTAGCCGCGGGTGTCGATGTCGGCCAGCAGGTCTCGGTAGATCTCCGCCGCGCTCTGCCCGCTGCCGACGACCGTGATGCTCTCCTTGGCCTGCAGCGCGGCCTTCGCGTCCAGGTAGCCGCCGTTGTGGACGAGGTCGCCGCCGAGGCCCCGGCAGGCCTCCGGCACGTACGGCGGGGTGCCGGTGCCGAGCACGAGGTGCGGGGCCCGGTGCTCGGTCTCCTCGCCGTTCTCCCCGGTCGCGCGCACCACGTAGTGCCCGTCGGCCTCGTCGTACGTCACCGAGGTCACCCGGTGGCCGAAGCGGACGCTTCCCAGCCGCCCCGCGGCCCACCGGCAGTACGCGTCGTACTCGGCGCGCAGCTGGTAGAAGCTCTCGCGGATGTAGAAGGGGTAGAGCCTGCCGGTCTCCTTCAGGTAGTTCAGGAAGGAGTAGGGCGAGGTCGGGTCGGCCAGGGTGACGAGGTCTGCGATGAACGGCGTCTGCAGCGTCACGGAGTCGAGCATCATCCCGGGGTGCCAGGCGAAGCCGGGCCTCGCCTCCAGGAACACGCCGTCGAGATCGGCGATCGGCTCGGTCAGGCAGGCCAGGCCCAGGTTGAACGGCCCCAGCCCGATCGCGACGAAGTCATGCGTGGACATGCGTTGCTCCCGGATGGTCGGCGGGCGGGGCGAGCTCGTCCACGTAGCGCCGGGCGTGCCCCGCGAGGAGGTCGAGGACGTGCTCGATGTCGTCCAGCGTGGTTTCGGGGTTCAGCAGGGTGAGCTTCAGATAGTGGCGGCCGTCGACCCTGGTGCCCGCGACGACGGCAGCGCCGGAGGCGGCGAGGGCCTCGCGGGCGTACAGGTTGGCGTCGTCGGCGAGCTTGCGGCCGGGGCCCTCCGGCGGCAGATAACGGAAGACCAGCGTGCTCAGCGGCGACCGCGTGACGATCTCGAAACGCGGGTCGGCCGAGATCAGGGCGTGCGCCTCGGCCGCGCGGTCGACGACCTCGTCGAACAGCTCGCCGACCGCGTCGGGGCCCATCACCCGCAGCGTCAGCCAGAGCTTGAGCGCGTCGAAGCGGCGGGTGGTCTGCAGGCTCTTGTCCACCTGGTTGGGGATGCCCCGCTCGGCCATCCGCAGGGGGTTGAGGTAGTCGGCGTGGTGGGCCGCGTGCCGCAGGACCGCGCCGTCGCGCACCAGCACCGCGCTGGAGCTGACCGGCTGGAAGAAGGACTTGTGGAAGTCGACGGTGACGGAGTCGGCCCGCTCGATCCCGTCGAGCAGGTGCCGCCGTCTGCGGGAGACGAGCAGCCCGCAGCCGTACGCCGCGTCCACGTGCAGCCACACCCCGGCGGACCGGCACAGGGCGGCGATCTCCGGCAGGGGGTCGATGGAGCCGAAGTCGGTGGTGCCCGCGGTGGCCACGACGGCCATGACCACCAGCCCGGCGCGGCGGCAGCGGTCGAGTTCGCGGGCGAGCGCGGCCGGGCGCATCCGCCGTTCCGCGTCGGTCTCCACGGTCACGACGGCGTCGGGGCCGAGGCCGAGCAGGTTCGCCGCCTTGCGCACGCTGAAGTGCCCGGCCGCGGAGGTGATCACGCGCAGCCGCGCCAGCGAGGCGCCCGTACGGGCCTCCTCGCGGGCGAGCAGCAGGGCGTGGAGGTTCGACTGGGTGCCGCCGCTGGTGAAGACGCCGTCGGCGGCGGAGCCGAAGCCGATCCGGCTGGCCGTCCACTCGACGAGGCGGCGCTCGATGAGCGTGCCGCCCGCGCTCTGGTCCCACGTGTCGAGCGAGGAGTTCACCGCCGACAGGACCGCCTCGCCCAGCAGCGCGGGGATCACCACCGGGCAGTTGAGGTGCGCGAGATAGCGGGGGTGGTGGAAGTAGACGGCGTCGCGCAGGTAGACCCGTTCGACCTCGTCGAGGGCGGCGGCGGGGTCGCGCAGAGGCCGTTCGAGGTCGATCGCGGCGATCTCCGGCGCCAGCCGTTCCGGGGACACGCCGCTGAAGGGCCGGTCAGCGTGCCGGATCCGCTCCGCCACCCGCTCCGCACCGGCGGCCATCGCCCGCCGGTAGCCGTCCACCGTGCGGTCGTTGAAGAGGTACGACCGCGCGGCCCCGGCATGGGGATAGGTCATTGTCATCCTTACCGCTAGAGGTTAGGTTAGCCGAACCTAACTGACTGGAGTGGACACGTGTCCCCGGATGATTTCTCCGATGCGCGGTCAGCCGAGCTTCTTGGCGTTCTTGATCGCCGTCGCCAGGTTCTCCAGGATCGGGGCCGCTCCGGCGTACGAGAAGCGCGGCACCGGGTCCCAGCCGATGATCTGGCCGGCCTCGACCGCGGGCAGCTTCGCCCAGGCCGGCTTGGACGTCAGGTCCTTGGGCTGCAGCGCCGTGCTGCGGTTGTCGAGCAGGATCAGGTCTGCGTCGTACTTGTCGGCGTTCTCCCAGCTCAGGTTCTCGTAGTAGCCGCCGTCACCGGGCTTCTCCGGCTTGACGACCTCGACCCCGAGCTGGGTGAAGTACATGAGGTCGGTGTTGACCTCGGGGTTGGAGACGTAGAGCACGTCGGGGCTGCCCGACGCCGCCAGGACCTTGATCCCGGGGTTCTCGGCGACCGCCTTGCGCACGCTCTCCGCGGCGGCCTCGAACCGGGCCTTGGCGTCGGCGACCTTCGGGGCCTTCATGTCCGCCCCGAGCGACTCGGCGAGGGCGGCGTACCGCTCGATCGGCTGGGTCATCGGGACGCGGGCCACGCTCACGGTCACGGTCGGGGCGAGCTTGACGATCTTGTCCTTGCTCTCGTCCGGGACGTACCACAGGGCGCCGGGGTCGTACATGTGCGTGACGAGAAGCTCGGGCCGCAGCCCGGCGTACTTCTCGATGTTGAACTCGCCCCAGACGTTGCCGAGGATCGTCACCTTGTCGACGTCGAGGTCGCCGGCCTGCGGTTCCGGCGAGCCGTCGGCGCGCTTGGTCTCGCCGAAGACGCCGACGATCTTGTCCTGCACCCCGTAGTCGGCGAGCGCCGCCGCCGTGCCGGTGAACGCCACGATCCGCGACGGGACGGCCGCGGCCGTGACCGACTCCCTCCTGTCGTCGGTGAAGGACCACGACTTCGCGGTCTGCCCCTCGGTGGCGGGCGCCGGGTCGGTCGACCCGCAGGCGGCGAGCGCCAGCGCGAGGACGGCGGCTCCGCCCGTCGCGAGAAGGCCGCGGCGGGTCAGGGGGGAGTTCAGGTTTCGCACGGTTCGTCTTTCTCTCATGCGGCACAGATGAGCACTGGGCCTTGGGGCTGATCGATAGTTAGGTTACCCTTACCTAAGTTCTTGTCCAGAGGGCCGATGAAATTCGTCCCCCGCCCCCCACCGGAGCAGTTCGTGGTCGTCACAGAGTCCTCGCAGATCAGCGGGGCTACGAGGGCGCCGGAAAAACGCGCGGAAAACGGCCGGCGCGCAGCGGCGCTGCTGGGCTCGGCGATCGCGCTGGCCGCCGTCCTCGTGCTCAGCCTCGGGCTCGGCGCGCGGCAACTCTCCGTCGTGGAGGTCTGGCACGGACTCGTGGACGCCGACTCGGCCGCCTACACGGTCGTCCACGAGATGCGGCTGCCGCGCACCCTCCTCGGGCTGCTCGCCGGAGCCGCGCTTGGGGTCGCGGGCGGCGTCATGCAGGCGCTGACCCGCAACCCGCTGGCCGACCCCGGGCTGCTGGGGATCAACGCGGGCGCCTCCGCCGCGGTCGCCACCGCCGCCGGGCTGCTGGGCGTGGCGTCGTTCCAGGGCCGCGTCTGGTTCGCCCTGGCCGGCGCGGCGGCCGTGTCCGTGCTGGTGTACGCGGTGGGCGGCGGGCGCGCGGCCACCCCGGCGCGGCTCGCGCTGGCGGGAGCCGCCATCAACGCCGCGCTCTACTCGTACGTGAACGGGACGATGCTGCTCGACTCCGCCGCGCTGGAGACCATGCGCTTCTGGACCGTCGGCTCCCTCGCGAGCGCGCAGGGGGCGACCGCGGCCATGATGGCGCCGTTCATCGCGGCGGGGCTGCTGCTGGCCCTGGCCCTGGCCAGGCCGCTCAACGCGCTCGCGCTCGGCGACGACTCGGCGCGCTCGCTCGGCGCGCACCCCGCCCGGGTCCGCGTGGGCGCCATCGTGACGGTGACGCTGCTGTGCGGGGCGGCCACCGCCGCCTGCGGGCCGATCGTCTTCGTCGGGCTCATGGTGCCGCACCTCGTCAGGGCGCTGACCGGCCCCGACCAGCGCTGGATGCTCCCCTGCTGCGCGCTGCTCGCGCCCGTGCTGCTGCTCGGCGCCGACGTGCTCGGCCGGCTGGTGGCCCGGCCGGGCGAACTGCAGGCGGGCATCGTCACGGCGGTGCTGGGCGGCCCGCTGTTCCTCTACTTCGTGCGAAGGAAGGTGCGCGCGTGAGTGCGCCACAGCCGATCGCCCCGGGGCGCGTCGTCGCCGGGGTGGCCCTGCGGCCCAGAGCGGTCGCCGTGGGAGCCGGCTGCCTGCTGCTCGCGACCGCGTTCGGCGTGCTCGCCATCGGCGGCGGCGACTACCCGATGAGCCCTTCCGACGTCGTACGCACCGTGCTGGGCGGCGGCGCCCCCGCCGAGGACTTCATCGTGCACGAACTGCGGCTGCCCCGCGTCGTCACCGCGCTGCTCGTGGGCGCGGCGCTCGCGCTGGCGGGCGCGGTCTTCCAGTCGCTCGTACGCAACCCGCTGGGCAGCCCCGACCTGCTCGGCTTCACCCAGGGCTCGGCGACGGGCGCGCTCCTCGTGGTCGTCACGGGGGGCAGCAGCGCGGCGCTCGCGGGCGGCGCGGTGCTCGGCGGCGTCGTCACCGGGATCGTCATCTACGCCCTCGCCTGGCGCGGCGGCCTGCACGGGCACCGGCTCGTGCTGGTGGGCATCGGCGTCACCGCCATCCTCACCGGCGTCAACGGGTATCTGCTGACCAGGGGAAGGCTGATGGAGGCGGCACGGGCCATGCTGTGGCTCACCGGCAGCCTGGACGGGCGCGGCTGGGAGGACGTCCTCCCGCTGCTCGTCGCGACCGCGGTGCTCGCGCCGGTGGTGCTGCTCGGCTGCGCCCGCCCCCTGGCGATGACCGAGATGGGCGACGACCTGGCGCGCGGCCTCGGCGTACGGGTCCAGGGCATGCGCCTGGTCCTCGTGGGGTCGGCCGTGCTGCTCACGTCCCTGGCGGCGGCCGCCGCCGGGCCCGTGTCGTTCGTCGCGCTCACCGCCCCGCATCTGGCCAGGCGGATGACCGGGGCGCCAGGGCCGAACCTGCTCGCCGCGACGTGCACGGGCGCCGCGCTGCTGACCGGCGCCGACCTGGCCGCGCAGCGGCTGTTCGCCGGCCACCAACTGCCGGTCGGAGTGGTGACGGGAGTGCTCGGCGGCGGCTACCTCGTCTGGCTGCTCGCCGCCCAGCGGAAGGCGGGACGGATATGACCGAGACCATCGTGGACAGGACCATCGTGGACAGGACCATCGTGGACAAGAACGGCATGGCGGGCACCCACGAGGACGGGCCGCGCCTGCGCGGCGACGGGCTGACCCTCTCCTACGACAGGAGGGTCGTCGCCGAGGGCCTCGACGTCGCCATCCCCGACCGGTCGTTCACGGTGATCATCGGGCCCAACGCCTGCGGCAAGTCCACCCTGCTGCGGGCGCTGGCGCGCACCCTCAAGCCCGCCGCGGGGACGGTGCTGCTCGACGGGCGTGACATCACCTCGCTGCCCGCCAGGAAGGTCGCGAGGACCCTCGGCCTGCTCCCCCAGACGTCCGTCGCGCCCGACGGCATCACGGTCGCCGAACTCGTCGGCCGCGGGCGCTATCCCCACCAGCGGCTGCTGCGCCAGTGGTCGGCCGGCGACGAGCGGGTGGTGCGCGAGTCGATGGAGGCCACCGGGGTCGCCGACCTGGCCGGGCGTCTGGTCGACGAGCTGTCGGGAGGGCAGCGCCAGCGCGTGTGGATCGCGATGGCGCTGGCCCAGGAGACGCCGCTGCTGCTCCTGGACGAGCCGACGACCTACCTGGACATCGCCCACCAGATCGAGGTCCTCGACCTGTGCGCGCGGTTGCACGAGGAACGCGGCCGCACGCTCGTGGCGGTGCTCCACGACCTCAACCACGCCGCCCGCTACGCCACCCATCTCATCGCGATGCGCGAGGGCAGGGTCGTGGCCGCGGGCGAACCGGGACAGGTCATGACCGCGGGCCTGGTCGAGGAGGTCTTCGGGCTGCCCTGCCGGGTCATCGACGACCCGGAGACCGGCACTCCCCTGGTCGTCCCCGCCGCCCGCCACCGCTCGGGCGCCCCGGCGGCGAGGGCGGCGTCATGAGCAGGCTCTACCGGGACGCTTGGGGCATCCCCCACCTGCGTGCGGACGACCCGTACGAGCTGGCCTTCGCCCAGGGGCGCGTCACGGCCCTCGACCGGGCCTGGCAGATCGAGGTGGAGCGGCGCAGGGCGACCGGCACGTCGGCGGAGGTCCTCGGGCCGGAGGCCGTGCCCTGGGACCGCTTCGCCCGCCAGGTCCGCCTCGCGGACACCGCGCAACGCTGCCTGCGCGCGCTGGACGACGACACGGCGGCGTGGGTGCGCGCCTACGTGGACGGCGTCAACGCGGGGCTCCCCGAGGGGGCGCGCCGCACCGCCGAGTTCGGCGGGGCGGCGCCGGGCGAGGCCGGGATCGCGCCGGGCCGCTGGGAGCCGTGGACGCCGATGGCGATCTGGCTGTCCCACCACATCCTGTTCGCGCACGTCCCGGCGAAGCTGTGGCGCGACGCGGTGACAGAACATCTGGGCCCCGAGGCGGTCGCGCTGTTCGCGGCCGACGGGCCTGGCACCTCGGGCAGCAACGGCTGGCTCGTCCCCGGCGACCGCACCGCCACCGGCTCGGCCCTGATCGCGGGCGACCCGCACAGGTTCATCGAGGACCCCGGCTTCTACCAGCAGATCCGCCTGGCCTGTCCCGAGTTCGACGTGGTCGGGCTGGCCGTGCCCGGCGTGCCCGGCATCGCCCACTTCGGGCACGCGGGCTCGGTCGCCTGGGCGATCACCAACGCCATGGCCGACTACCAGGACCTCTACCGCGAACGGCTCCGGCGGGTGGACGGCCGCGTCGAGGCGCTCGGCCCGGACGGCTGGCGTCCGTGCGCCGCCCACGTCGAGGTCGTCGAGGTCGCGGGGGAGGACCCGGTCGAGACCGAGGTCGTCGAGACCGAGCGCGGCCCGGTCGTCGCCGGCGGGCCAGAAGCCCCCGGCGGAGCGGCGGTGAGCCTGCGATATCCGCCACGGGTGCGCCACGACCTGGGGTTCGCCGCGCTGCCGGCGCTGCTGCGCGCGAGGACCGTGGCCGACGTCGACCGGGCGCTCGACCGCTGGGCGGAGCCGGTCAACGTCGTGCTCGCCGCGGACACCGGCGGCGGCCTGCTGCACCGCGTCGCCGGTGTCGTGCCGGTGCGCCACCCGGACAACGGCCTGCGGATCGTGCCCGCCTGGGAGGCCGGGCACGAGTGGAGCGGCCGGTACGCGCCGACGCCGCGCCGCGCCGTCTCCGGCGTCACGGTCATGGCCAACGAGCGAGGGCTCGCCGCGCCGCTCGGCGTCGAGTTCGCCGCGCCGCACCGCGCCGCCCGGATCGGCCACCTGCTCGACGGGTCGCCGCGCTGGTCGGCGGGGGACATGGCCGCCGTCCACACCGACACCCTGCTGCCGGACGCGGGCGCCCTCCTCGACCTGCTCGCCGGGCTGGACGGGCTCGGCGCCGAGGCCGGATGCCTGCGGGACCGGCTGCTCGGCTGGGACCGGCGCATGGACGCCGGCAGCACCGGCGCGGCGGACTACGCCGCCGTCCGGGCGGAGGTGGTGCGGCGCCTGACGGCCCATCCCGCCCTGGCCGCCCTCGCGGGACTGGACGCGCGGGCCCCCGAGGTGTTCCGGCCGTGGCTCGCGCTCGCCCCCCGCGTCGCGTACGCGCTGGAGGGCCTGCTGACGACCGGCCGCCTGCCCGGCCTGGACCGGGCGGCACTCGCGGACCTGGCCAGGGCGGCGATCGAGGACGTGGCCGCGCGCGGCGAGACGACCGGCGTCCGGTGGGGCGACCTGCACCGGCTCGCCCCATGGCGGGCGCTGCCGCACCCCCCGCTCCAGGAAGACGCATCGGAAGAGGTGGCGTCGGGTCTTTCCGGCGACCACAACTGCGTGCTGTCCACGTCGAGCGTGCCCGGCGTCACCCACAACTGCGCCCGCGGCCCCGCCGCGCGCTACGTGTGGGACCTCGCCCGGCGCGACGGCAGCCTGTGGATCGTCCCGTTCGGCGCGAGCGGCGTGCCCGGCGACCCCCATCGGCGCGACCAGCACCCGCTGTGGCTGCGCGGCGAACTGGCGCCGGTGGTCACGGACTGGGACCGGCTCATCGAGGAGCGACATGACCACTGACGCGCGCCCGACGGCTCCCGCGCGGCGCGAAGCCGTCTGGGAGCAGGTCGTCGAGGGCTTCGGCGCCGTCCGCGTCGTCCCCGTGGACCCGCAGGCCGACGCCGGCCTGATCCACTCCTGGGTCACCGAGGAGCGTGCCCGGTTCTGGGGCATGCTCGGCGCGAGCCGCGAGCGAGTGCTGGAGATCTACGGCTATCTCGACGGCCTCACCACCCACCACGCCTATCTCGTCCACCGCGACGACCGTCCTGTGGCGCTCTTCCAGACGTACGAGCCGGGGGCCGACCAGGTCGGGGAGTGCTACGACGTCCAGCCGGGCGACTTCGGGATCCACCTGCTCGTCGGGCCTGCGGCGGGGGAGGGCGAGCGCGGCTTCACCGGCGCCCTGCTGTCCGTGCTCGTCGCGTACGTGTTCTCCGACCCGGGCCGCACCCGGATCGTGGCCGAGCCGGACGCCCGCAACGACAAGATGATCGCCCGCTTGGTGCGTACCGGCTTCACCCTCGGGCCCGAGATCGACCTGCCGGACAAGCGTGCCCGGCTGTGCTTCCTCACCAGAGACGACCGCTGACACAAGGAGTGCGTGTGCTGCTCGACGCCCTTTCCGACCATCTGGAAGGCCTCGCGGCGGAGCGGGACGGCGTGCTGGGGGTCCCGCCCCGGCTGATCGCCGACGACTCCCCCGGGTGGATCCCCGCCTCGTCCCTCGTGCGGGAGCCGTACGAGGGTCTGCTCGCGCTGGTGGACGAGACGGCGGCCCGCTGGAGCGCGCCGCGTCACGTGGCGGCGGCGCTGCTGTGGAAGACGTACGGCTACTGGCACACGATGCCGATGGCCCTGGGCTGGGGTCTCGGCCGCCGGGTGCCGCTGATGCGCCTGGCCGACACGATGCTCAAGCCGTCCGCGGCCGGGGTGACGGTGGCGGCGTCCCGGGTGACCGTGGCCGTGCTGCCCGGCGACCCGCTGGCCGGGACCGAGGGCACCGTCGTCGTCCCCGACCTCACGACTGCCATCAGGGAAGCGCTGCTGGAAGGCCAGCATCCGATCATCAGAGCCCTCAGTGCCGCGACCAAGGTGGGCGAGCGCACCCTGTGGGGGTCCACCGCGGAGGCGTTCGCCCATCCGCTGCTCACCCTCGGGTCGTACGACGACGTCGCCCGGCTGCTCGCCGAGATCGGGCCGCCGGTGGCGGGACTGCTGGAGCCCGACGGCGACGGATACCGCCGCCGCACGTGCTGCCTGTGGGTGACGCTGCCCGACGCCGACCCCTGCTCCACCTGCTGCGTACGCTGACCGGGCTCACCGCGTGCGGAGGCTCCGGGCGGTGCCGTCGGCGATCGCCTGGAGTTTGTCCGGGTTGGCGACGTTGTGAATGGTGGTGATCCGGCCGCCGGCGTCGAAGTCGAAGGTGACCGTGGCGATCACACGGCCCTGACCGCGGAAGACGATGCCGGGACCGCCGTTGATCTCGGCGAGCTGTGCGTCCATGTCGGCGGGCTCGACGCCCTGGTAAGCGACGTCGCCGATGGCCGCGAACCAGGCGGCCACCGTCGCCGCGCCCACGACCGGGCGCATGGCCTGGCGGACCTTGCCGCCGCCGTCCGTCCACAGGGTGACGTCGGGAGAGAGCAACTCCATCAGCGCGTTGACGTCACCGCCGGTCGCGGCGGCGAAGAAGCGCTCGGTGACCGCGCGCTGCCGCGAACGGTCGGCGGCGAAGCGCGGCCGCCGCGCCCGCACGTGCTCCCGGGCGCGGTGCGCGGCCTGCCGCACCGCGGCCTCCGTACGGCCGACCGCCTCCGCGATCTCCGCGTGGCTGAAGCCGAAGACCTCCCGCAGCACGAACACCGCCCGCTCGATCGGGCTGAGCGTCTCCAGCACCACGAGCATCGCCATCGACACCGACTCGGCGTCCACGACGGCCTCGGCGGCGTCTCCGCTGGTCAGGACGGGCTCCGGAAGCCACGGCCCCACATAGGCCTCACGCTTGCGCCGCGTGGAGCGCAGCCGTTCCAGCGCAACGTTCGACACGATCCGCGTCAGGTACGCCTTCGGGTCGGCCACCCGCGAGCGGTCGGCCGCCGACCAGCTGATCCAGGCGTCCTGGACCGCGTCCTCGGCGTCGGCCGCGGTGCCGAGGATGCGGTAGGCCACCGAGAACAGCAGGTTCCGATGCCGGACGAACACCTGCTGGCCGGGGTCGGAGGTCTCGGTCACCGCGCCTCCCGGGTGAAACGGCCCCCGCGAGGCCAGAACGCGCCCGAGGCGGGCATCTTCTTCATGCGGCCCCACGTGGGCCAGGGGGAGGCGGTCACGGTCTCCTTGTATCGGACCGCGAGGCGGCCGGTCAGGTGCAGCCGCCGGGGGCTGTCGTCGGGGTGGGTGAACTGCACGACCGCGTCGTGCCTGCCCAGGCTGACCGGCGTGTGATAGTAGCCGAAGCGGAACGGCCTGGGCCGCCTGCCCTTCAGCGTCCGGACGATCGACACCGCGGCGTGCACACCGGTCGGCATGCCGCCCTGGCAGGTGCCGTGCATGACACCGTACCCCTGGCGGATCGCCGCCGCGTCGCCCACGGCGTACACGTCGGGGTGGGAGACCGAGCGCAGCGCGGCGTCGGTCACGATGCGGCCGCGTGCGTCGACGGTCAGCCCGGCGTCGGCCGGCAGCGGCGGCACCCGCGTGCCGCTCGCCCACAGGACCACGTCGGCCGCCACACTCCCCCCTCCGGCCAGCTCGACAGTGCAGGCCAGTTCGACACTGCCGGGCAGCACCTTCACCACCTCGGCCCCGCTGCGCACGGTCACGCCCAGGCGCTCCAGCGCGGCGTGCAGATACGCCTTGGCCTTGGGGTTCATGGCCGCGCCGGGCTCGGTGCGGCCCAGCAGCACGACGTTCAGCTCCGGGTGGCGCTCGGCGATCTCCGCGGCCGACTCGACGCCGGTCAGCCCGGTGCCGGCGACCACCACCGTGCCGCCGCCCAGGCGCGACAGCCGGCCGGCCAGCGCCTCGGCGTCCCTGGCGCCGTCCAGGGCGTACGCGTGCTCCCCGGCGCCCGGCACCGCCGTGGTGTCGGCCACGCCGCCCAGTGCGTACACCAGGGTGTCGTAGGTCAGGACGCGGGTGCCGTCGATGCGCACGGTCTTCGCGTCCGCGTCCAGTTCCGTCACCCGGCCCCGCTCGAAGTGCGCGCCCGTGCCCTCCAGCAGATCCGGGATGCTCAGCTCGTCGAGCCGCTGCCCGGTCGCCGCCACGTGCAGCCGCAGCCGCTCGGTGAACCGCTCCCGCGCGTTCACCAGGGTCACCCGCACGTCGTCCCTCCGCCTGACCCGCGACGCGAGCTGAATCGCCGCCGACAGGCCCGCGTACCCCGCGCCAAGGATCACCACCCGGTGTGCCGCCGCGCCGTCTTCTTTCCGTGCGCTCATCGCTTCCGCCTCCTCGATCGGCCGCTGACGACCACTGGATGGAATCGGCGAGCCCATACGTGACATACGTCCGATGTGACGCTCGCCACTGCCGCGCGGCTGAGGGTGAGCGACGCGAAGGGGCACTACTTTCGTAGGGGGTGATCGTGGCGGATCGCCGGATCTTTTCCCGGCTCCCGGTTCCTAGCGTCTTCTCGCATGAAACGGAAACTCGCCGGCCTGGCAGCGGGAGCATGCCTGGCCGTCCTCCCCCTGGTCGTGTCCCCTCCCGCCTCCGCCGCCGTGGCCCGCACGGTGGCGGAGCCGTCCGCGGCGGCCATCGACGCCTATCTCGCTGACTCCTTGGAATCCACGGCCCTGCCGGGGATGTCCGTCGTCGTCACCCACAACGGCAGGATCGTGCACGCGGCCGGGTACGGTCACGACTCGGCGGGCCGCCCGATCACGGCGGAGACCCCCATGCGCGTCGCCTCGGTCAGCAAGTCGTTCACCGCCATGGCCGTCATGACGCTGGTCGACGACGGCAGGATCACGCTGGACGAGCCCGTCGCCCGGCGGCTGCCCGAGTTTCGCATGGCCGACCCGCGAGCCCGCGCCATCACGGTGCGGCACCTGCTGAACCAGACGTCGGGCATCTCCGACGGAACGGTCGACCTCCGCGCGGCGGAGTCCGCGACGACCCTCTCCGGGTACGTGGCCGCGCTGGGCACCGGCACCCTGGCCGCGGACCCCGGCACGCGCTGGGCGTACTGCAACGTCAACTACGAGGTGGCCGCCCGGCTGGTCGAGGTCGCCGGCGGCATGAGCTTCGGCGAATACCTGAAGCGTCGCGTCTTCGGGCCTCTCGGGATGACCGGCAGTGCCGTCGGCGACCGGGTGGTCACGCCGTCCAGGGGATACAACTCGGTGTTCGACGCGTGGGTGCCACGGCAGGAACCGCGCGACTTCGGCGGCGGCTCCGGCGGCGTCGTCACCAACGCGGCCGACATGGGCAGGTGGCTGATCAGCCAGAACGGCCGGGGCAGGCAGATCGTGCGGCCGGAGAGCCTGACGACCATGCACACCTCGTCGGGCGTGAGTGACTACGGGATGGGCTGGGGCCGGGAGACGGTGAACGGCGCCGAACTGCTCACGCACGCCGGCAACCTGTTCACGTACACGGCCGTGGAGGCGATCGCTCCTGACACGGGATACGGCTTCGCCGTCATGACCAACAGCGCCGGCCTCTACGACGACACCTACGACGTGCTCACCGGGCTCGTGGCGATGAGCCAGGGCAGGACTCCCGAGATGCCGGGCGGCGGCCGGCAGTGGACAGAACTGGTCCTCGGCCTGGTCACGCTGGCCGCGGCGGGGCTGGGCGTGCTGGGCGCGCTGCGGTCGCGCCGCTGGGCGGGCCGGCGCGCCGGGAGTCCCGCCCTGCGGATCGGGCTGCGCGTGATCCCGGTGCTGTTGCCGGTCGCGCTGCTCGCGCTGTATCCGACGCTGATCTCGTTCCTCATGAACGGCCGCACCGTCACCTGGGCGCAGCTCACCTACTTCGCCGCGCCTCTGACGATCGCGTTCGCCGTCGCGGCCGTCTCGGGTGCGGTCACCGCCGTGCTCCGGCTGCTCCGGCTGCTCAAGCTGAGATCGGTAGTGTCGTCGCGGTGAGGAACCGTACGATCCTGGCGGCGATCGCCGTGGCCGGCGTCGTCAACGGGCTGCACCTCGACCACGTCCCGGCCTGGCGGCAGTCGCTGTTCGCCATGCTGGCCCTCGCCGCCTATCTCCACGGACGTCACCTGCCAGAACGGCGTGACTGGCTCGTGCTGGTCGTCGCCGCGATCCCCGGGGCCGTCTTCGTCGTACCGGACTTCTGGGTCGGCGCGACCGCGCTGATGGCCCTCGGGATCTTCGTGGTGCTCCCGTGGCTGGCCGGTCGCTTCCGGCGGCAGCAGGCGGAGCTGGTGCGGGCGGGCCTGGAACGGGTCACCAGGCTCGAACGCGAACAGGAGTTGATCGCGGAACGCGCCAGGCTCCGCGAGCGCGCCCGCATCGCCGCCGACATGCACGACTCGCTCGGCCACGAACTCGCGCTGATCGCGCTGCGCGCCGGAGCGCTCGAACTGGCCGCCGACATGATCGGGCGGAACCGGGAGGCGGCCGCTCGGCTGCGGGAGTCCGCGGTCACCGCGACCGACCGGCTCCGCCGTACCGTCGGGGTGCTGCGCGCCCCCGCCACGGACGACGCGGGCCGGGTCCCCACCGAGCCGCCGGACGAGACCGTCGAGGCGCTGGTGGACCGGGCGCGCGGCGCCGGGATGGCGGTGGATCTCCGGTACGACGGAGCGCGCGGCAGCCTGCCGCCGCTGGTGGACAGGGCCGTGCACCGGGTGGTGCAGGAGTCGTTGACCAACGCCGCCCGGCACGCGCCCGGCGCCGATGTGCTCGTCCACATCGAGCGGAGCGCGGAGGCGGTCGTGGTCACGGTCCGCAACCCCGTGGCCGGGGCCGTGGCCGGGCCGGCGGGCGGCGGAAGCGGTCTGGCGGGTCTGCGCGAGCGGGCGCGTCTGCTCGGCGGCACGCTGCGCGCCGGGCCGCAGGACGACGGGTTCGCCGTCACGGCCCGCTTCCCGAGCCGCCCCGAGGAAGCCGGCCCTGAGGAAGCCGGCCACGAGAAAAGCCCCGAGGAAGGCCCCGGCCGGGGTGGCGGCGAAGGGCGAGGGAAGATCGAGGTGCGCCGGTGATCCGCGTGGTGCTGGCCGACGACGAGGCCATGATCAGGGTGGGTGTGAGGTCGATCCTCACCACCGATCCGGAGATCACGGTGGTGGCCGAGGCCGCCGACGGGCACGAGGCGATCGAACTGGTGCTCGCGCACCGGCCACACGTCGTGCTTCTCGACATCCGCATGCCCCGGCTCGACGGCCTGGCGGCCGTGGCCGAGCTGCGCGCCGCCGCTCCCGAGGTCGCGATCATCATGCTGACCACGTTCGACGAGGACGAGTACGTCTCCCGGGCCCTCGCCGAGGGAGCCGCCGGGTTCCTGCTCAAGGCCGCCGACCCGCGCGAGCTGATCATCGGGGTGCGGGCGGTCGCCGGTGGCGCGGCGTACCTGTCGCCGAGGATCGCGCACAAGGTCATCACGCGGCTGAGTGGCGGCCGGCTCGCCAGGGCGGCCACCGCGCGCAGGCAGGTCGAGACCCTGACCCCGCGGGAGCGCGAGGTGCTCGCCCTCGTCGGCCGCGGAATGTCCAACCAGGACGTCGGCCGCGAGCTCTTCCTCTCCGAGGGCACCGTCAAGTCCCACGTCAGCGCGATCCTGCTGCGGCTCGGCCTGGACAACCGCGTCCAGGCCGCGATCGTCGCCTACGAGGCCGGCCTGGTCTACTCCGATTCCTGAGCCGTTGCTCCCGCCTCGGCAGGGTGCCGCGCGCGACGCGGCCGGCGTCGTCAGCCCGCGAACGTCTCCGGCTGGGCAGCGGCGGATTCGTTTCGCCGTACGGCGGCGGCCCGGGCTGCGAGGAGCGCCGACAGGGCCTCGCAGTCGTCCGCGGTGAGCGGCGCGAAGGGGAGCAGGTAGAGCCTGCCCCCGGGACCGTCGACCAGCTCGACCGGCAGGGAACGGGTGGGCACCTCGATCGGCGCGGTGGTGGGGGTCATGATGCAAGCGATTCTTCCGCACGCGACCGACATTCCCGCGCTCCCGCGACGGCGCGTCAGGGGACGAAGCGGTAGCCCATGCCCGGCTCGGTGATCAGGTGGACGGGATGGGCGGGGTCCTTCTCCAGCTTGCGCCTGAGCTGGGCCATGTACTGGCGCAGGTAGTGCGTCTCCTTGACGTACCGCACGCCCCATACCTCGCTCAGCAACTGCCGCTGGCCGATCAGCTTGCCGGGGTTGCGGACGAGCAGTTCGAGGATGCGCCACTCGGTCGGGGTCAGCCGTACGTCGCCTGAGACGGTCTTGCCCGCCAGGTCGACCTCGTGGTCCCCGATCCGCACGCGGGCGGGCTCGCTCTCCCTGGAACCGGTGCGCCGGGTGACCGCCCGCACGCGGGCCAGCAGTTCGTCCACCCCGAAGGGCTTGGTGACGTAGTCGTCCGCCCCGGCGTCCAGCGCGTCGATCTTGTCCTGGTTGCCGGTGCGCCCGGACAGCACGATGATCGGCACGGTGCTCCACCCGCGCACTCCGTGGATGACGTCGACTCCGTCCATGTCGGGCAGCCCGAGGTCCAGCACGATCAGGTCGGGGCGCCGGTCCGCGGCCTCGCGCAGCGCCGAGCCGCCGTCGACCGCGACGGCGACCTCGTATCCGCGCGCGGCGAGGTTGATCCGCAAGGCGCGCAGGATCTGCGGCTCGTCGTCGACGACGAGGATCCGGCTCATGGCGCTCCACCGCCCAGCTCCAGCGGAAGCCCGGGCGTCTCGTCGGTGTGCACGGCGACGGGCAGGGTGACGACCATGGTCAGCCCTCCCCCTGGGGTCTCGTCGGGTGTCAGCTCTCCTCCCATCGCCTCGGTCAGCCCGCGTGCCAGGGCCAGGCCAAGCCCGACCCCGGTGTGGTTGTCCCTGTCCCCTTGACGCTGGAACGGCAGGAAGATCCGGTCGTAGGCGTCGGGGGGCACGCCGGGCCCACGGTCGATTATCCGGATCTCGGCCCGCTCGCCGTACCTGCTGGCGGTGACGAGCACGCTCTCCCCCGCGGGGGTGTAGCGGACGGCGTTGGCGACGACGTTGGCGAGCACGCGTTCGAGCAGCGCCGGGTCGGCGACGACCTCGGGGAGGTCGTGCGGGATGTCGATCCTCACCTCGCCCGCGAGCGGCCCGAGGTCGTCGAGCGCCCGGGGCACGATCTCCTCGACGGCGACCGGCTGCGCGGCCACGCCCAGCACCCCCGCCTGCAGGCGGCTCATGTCGAGCAGGTTCGCCACCAGGCGGTCGAGCTTGGCCAGCGACTCGTCCGCGGTCTCCAGCAGTTCGGCGCGGTCCATGGCGGACCACTCGACGTCGGTGGCGCGCAGGCTCTCCACGGCGGCCTTCGCGGCGGCCAGTGGGGTGCGCAGGTCGTGGCTGACCGCGGCGAGCAGCGCGGTGCGCATCCTGTCGGCCTCGGCGAGCGACCCGACCTGCCCTGCCTCCTCCTCCAGCCGTTCCTGCCGCAGCGCGACGGCCACCTGCGCGGCGAACGCCTCGATCACCCGGCGCTCGGATGCGTCGAGCAGCCGGCCGCGCGCGGCGAGCACGAGGTCGCCGCTGTCGACGTCCACGTCGGCGTCGGCGGCGTCCGGGCAGATGCACGGCTCTCCTCCCGACGTGGCGATGATCCGCCAGGACGCCGGGTCGGACCGGTCGTCAGGTCCCTGCCCCGCCTCGCGGCGCCGTTCCAGCAGCGTGACCGAGGCCAGGCCGAACGTCTCCCGCGTACGCGCGAGCAGGGAGAGCACGGCGGCCTCGCCGCGCAGCACGTGCCCGGCCAGCGCGGACAGGATCTCCGCGTCCGCCCCGGCGCGGGCCGCCTCCCTCGTACGGCGGGCCGCGACATCCACGATCATGCTGACCGCCGCCGCGACGAACACGAAGACGACCAGGGCGAAGAGGTTCTCCGGGTTGGCGATCGTCAGGGTGTGCGTCGGCGGGGTGAAGAAGAAGTTGAGCAGCAGGGAGGCGGCGACCGCCGCCGTGATCGCCGGCCACATGCCGCCGATCAGCGCCACGCCCACGACGCTGGTCAGGAACAGCAGGATGAAGCTCGGCAGCGCCAGCGTGCCCCGGAAGGGCAGCAGGACGACGGCGAGCAGCGGCAACCCGGTGAGGGCGGCGGCCCACCCCGCCAGCCTGCGCCTGCGGGTGAGCGCCGCCCGCGACCGCTGCGGGCTCTCCCGCCCCTTCTTGGCGTGCTCGTGCGTGATCATGTGGACGTCGATCGAGCCGGACATCGCGGTCGTCTCTACGCCCACCCCCCTGCTGAAGACCTGGGCGAACCGGCCGCGCCTGGAGGCGCCGAGCACGAGCTGGGTGGCGTTGACGCCGCGGGCGAACTCCAGCAGCGCCCGCGGCACGTCGTCGCCCACCACCTGGTGGTAGGTGCCGCCCATGCTCTCCACGAGGGCGCGCTGGCGCGCCAGCAGCGCGGGATCGCCCCCGTCCAGCCCGTCCGCGCGGATGACGTGGACGGCGAGCAGGTCAGCGCCCTTGGTGCGGGCGGCGATGCGGGCGGCCCGCCGGACGAGGGTGTCGCCCTCGGGGCCCCCGGTCAGCGCGACGACGACCCGCTCGCGCGCCTCCCACGTGTCGGCGATGCCGTGCTCGGCGCGGTAGCGGTCGAGCTGCTCGTCCACCTCGTCGGCGAGCCACAGCAGGGCCAGCTCGCGCAGCGCGGTGAGGTTGCCGACGCGGAAGTAGTTGGCGAGCGCGGCGTCCACCTTCTCCGGCAGGTACACGTTGCCGTGCGCGAGCCGCCGCCGCAGCGCCTCGGGGGTCATGTCGACCAGCTCGACCTGGTCGGCCCGCCGTACGACCTCGTCGGGCACGGTCTCGCGCTGCGGGACGCCGGTGATGTGCTGGACGACGTCGTTGACCGACTCCAGGTGCTGGATGTTCACGGTGGAGATCACGTCGATGCCGGCGTCGAGGAGCTCGACGACGTCCTGCCAGCGCTTGGCGTTGCGCGAACCGGGCACGTTGGTGTGCGCCAGCTCGTCGACCAGGGCGACCTGGGGCCGCCGGGCGATGACCGCCTCGACGTCCAGCTCGGTGAAGACCACCCCGCGGTACGTCAGCGTCCTGCGGGGCACGATTTCCAGCCCTTCCAGCAGCCGCTCGGTGCGCACACGGCCGTGGGTCTCCACCAGGCCGACCACGACGTCCGTGCCGCGTTCCCCGCGGCGGTGCCCCTCGCAGAGCATCGCGTACGTCTTGCCGACCCCCGGTGCCGCGCCGAGGTAGATCCGCAGCCGCCCGCGTGGCATGGCCGCTCACCTCTCCCTGTCGAGGGCCAGATTGAGCTCCAGCACGTTCACCACGGGCTCCCCCATGAAGCCGAGGGCACGGCCGGTCGTGTGCGCCCTGACCAGTGCCCGCACCCTGCGCACGTCCAGCCCGCGTGCCCCGGCCACCCGTGGGGCCTGCAACTCGGCGTACGCGACGGAGATGTGCGGGTCGAGTCCGCTGCCGCTCGCCGTCACCGCGTCCGGCGGCACGACCGCGTGGGCGTCTCCCCGCACCGCCACCGTACGTCCGGCCGAGTAGTCCTCGCCGCGTCGGCCGCACTCGACCCGCACGCCCTGGTACGCGGCGACGAACGGCGCGGCCGGGCACGGCTGGTTGACGCTGACGACCCGGGTGGGCGCGCCGACTGCGGGGAAGACCTTGAGCACCGCGCCGACGCCGTCCGGGGTGCAGTACGGCCTGGCCCCGCTGACGCCCTCCAGTTCGCCCACCGCCTTGGACCGGGCGCACACCTGGGTGAGCAGGGAGGCCCTGCCCTTCCTCGCGGCCTGGTCCGCCGCCCGGGGGTCCGGCGGCAGGTCGACGACGTCCTGC
This sequence comes from Microbispora sp. H11081, assembly GCF_012999535.1. Lineage (GTDB taxonomy): Bacteria > Actinomycetota > Actinomycetes > Streptosporangiales > Streptosporangiaceae > Microbispora. The sequence continues at coordinate 297,877 of NZ_JABBWV010000005.1, read as the reverse complement.
GGGCCGAGGTTGCTCGCGCCCGAGGCCAGCGGGTCGTAGCCGCCCGCCGATGGACGGCTCTGGAAGTACTTCCTGACCGGGGCCCCGTCCCTGCCGGTGAAGCTCTGGCCGATGAGGGCGCTGCCCACGTCCCTGCCGTCCGCGCGCACGATCGAGCCGCCCGCGCGGTGGGGGAGCAGGACCCGGGCGACGCCGGTGACCAGCAGGGGATACAGCCCGCCGAGTATCACCGTCAGCACGGCGAGGACCCGGACCGCCGCGAGGTGCGGGCGCAGCGGCTTCGGCAGGCGTTCCATCAGGTTTCCAGCCATCAGGACATCCCCGGGAGGAACCGGACAAGCAGGTCGATGAGCTTGATTCCGACGAACGGCGTGACGACGCCGCCGAGACCGTAGACGTAGAGGTTGCGGCTGAGCAGCTTCGAGGCGCTGGACGGCCGGTAGCGCACACCGCGCAGGGCCAGGGGGATGAGGGCCACGATCACCAGGGCGTTGAAGACGACCGCCGACAGGATGGCCGACTGCGGGCTGTGCAACCGCATGACGTTCAGCGTGTCCAGGCCCGGATAGACCGCCGCGAACACGGCCGGGATGATCGCGAAATACTTGGCGATGTCGTTGGCGATCGAGAACGTGGTCAGCGCCCCCCGCGTGATCAGCAGTTGCTTGCCGATCTCGACGATCTCGATGAGCTTGGTCGGGTTGGAGTCGAGGTCGACCATGTTCCCGGCCTCCTTGGCGGCGGAGGTGCCGGTGTTCATCGCCACACCTACGTCGGCCTGCGCCAGCGCCGGGGCGTCGTTGGTGCCGTCGCCGGTCATCGCCACCAGCCGCCCGCCCTCCTGCTCCTTGCGGATCAGCGCGAGCTTGTCCTCCGGCGTCGCCTCGGCCAGGAAGTCGTCCACCCCCGCCTCGCGGGCGATGGCCCCCGCCGTCATCGGGTTGTCGCCCGTGATCATGATGGTGCGGATGCCCATCCGGCGCATCTCGTCGAACCGCTCCCGCATGCCCTGTTTGACCACGTCCTTGAGATGGATCACCCCGAGCACCCTGGCCGTGCCGCCGCGCACCTCGCCGACGACGAGCGGCGTGCCGCCCGAGGCGGAGATCCCGTCCACGAGGTGCCCAACGTGCCCGGTGGGGTGGCCACCGTTGTCGCGCACCCACTTCATCACCGAGGTCGCGGCGCCCTTGCGGACCTGCCGGCCGTCCACGTTCACCCCCGACATGCGGGTCTGGGCGGTGAACGCGATCCACTCCGCGTGGGCCAGCTCTCCCGGCCGGCGTTCACGCAGGTCGTAGGCTTGCTTGGCGTGCACGACGATCGAACGCCCCTCGGGGGTCTCGTCGGCCAGGCTCGCCAGCTGCGCCGCCTCGGCCAGGTCGAGCTCGGGGACGCCCTCTGCGGGGACGAACTGCGACGCCTGCCGGTTGCCCAGCGTGATCGTGCCGGTCTTGTCCAGCAGCAGCGTGCCGACGTCGCCGGCCGCCTCCACCGCCCGCCCGCTCATGGCCAGCACGTTGCGCTGCACCAGGCGGTCCATGCCGGCGATGCCGATGGCCGACAGCAACGCCCCGATCGTGGTCGGGATCAGGCAGACCAGCAGCGACACGAGTACGACCCCGCTCACCCCGTCGGCGCCGAGCGCGGCAGTGTCCGGCATGCCGGGGTTCTGGGCCTTGGAGTAGATCGCCAGCGGCTGCATCGTCACCGTGGCGACCAGGAAGATCACCGTGAGCGCGGCCAGCAGGATGTTGAGCGCGATCTCGTTGGGGGTCTTCTGCCGGTCCGCCCCCTCGACCAGGGCGATCATCCGGTCGACGAAGCTCTCCCCCGGCTTGCCGGTGATCCGTACGATGATCCGGTCCGACAGGACCTTCGTGCCGCCCGTGACGGCGGAACGGTCACCGCCTGACTCGCGGATCACCGGCGCGGACTCCCCGGTGATGGCCGACTCGTCCACGCTGGCGATGCCCTCGACCACGTCGCCGTCGCCCGGGATGACCTCGCCGGCCTCGACGACCACCAGGTCGCCCTGCCGCAGGTCCTGGGCGCCGACGACGTCCCACGCGCCCGAATCCCAGGTGCCCGAATCCCAGGTGCCCGGATCCCAGGTGCCGGGTTCCCGGGGTTCTCGCAGGCGCCGGGCCGTGGTGTCGCGCCTGGACGCCCGCAAAGTGGCGGCCTGGGCCTTGCCCCGCCCCTCCGCCACCGCCTCGGCCAGGGTGGCGAACACCACGGTCAGCCACAGCCAGACCGTGATCGCCCAGGAGAACGCCGAAGGGGTGGCGATCGCCAGGCCCGTGGTGAGGAACGCGCCGATCTCGACGACGAACATGACGGGGTTGCGCCACAGCGCCGCCGGGTTGAGCTTGCGTACGGCGTCGGGCAGCGACCGCACGAGCTGCCGGGGATCGAGCAGGCCGCTACCCCCGCGCCCCGCCGGGCCCGGCATCAGGACAGTCCTTCCGCGAGCGGCGCGAGCGCGAGCGCCGGCAGGAACGTGAGGGCGACGAGGATGACGGTGACTCCGGCCACCATCCCGACGAACTGCGCGCGGTGGGTGGGCAGCGTCCCCGCGGAGGCCGGCACCGGCGCCTGCCTGGCCAGCGACCCGGCCAGGGCGAGGATGAAGACGATCGGCAGGAACCGGCCGAAGGCCATGCACAGGCCGAGCGCGACGCACCACCAGGGCGAGCCCCCCGAGATCCCGGCGAAGGCCGACCCGTTGTTGGCCGCCGCGCTGGTGAACGCGTAGAGGACCTCGGAAAGCCCGTGCGGCCCGCCGTTCAGCATGGCCGCGAGACCCGCCCGATTGCCCATCGCAGCGGCCGTGCCCGCGAGCACGAGTGCCGGGGTGACCAGAAAGTAGAGCGAGGCCAGCTTGATCTCGCGCGCGCCGATCCGCTTGCCGAGATACTCCGGCGTACGGCCCACCATCAGACCGGCGACGAAGACGGTGATCACCGCCAGCACGAGCATGCCGTACAGGCCGGATCCCGCGCCGCCCGGCGCGACCTCGCCGAGCATCATGTTCAGCATCGTCATCATGCCGCCGAGCGGCGTGAACGAGTCGTGGGCGGAGTCGGTGGCGCCGGTCGAGGTCAGCGTGGTGACGGCGGCGAACGTGGCCGAGCCGGGCACGCCGAAGCGGACCTCCTTGCCCTCCATCGCCGCGCCCGCGGCCTGGGGGACCGTCGCCGCGCCGGAGAGCTCGAAGACGTTCGTCGCGAGCACGCTCACCAGGGCGATCACCACCATGACGGCGAGGATCGCGTGCCCCTGCCGCACCTGGCCGACCAGGCGGCCGAACGTGCGCGGCAGCGCGACGGGGATCGCCAGCAGCAGGACGATCTGCAGCCAGTTCGTCCAGCCCGACGGGTTCTCGAAGGGATGCGCGGAGTTGGCGTTGTAGAAGCCGCCGCCGTTGGTGCCGAGCTCCTTGATGGCCTCCTGACTCGCCACCGGGCCCCCGGTGATCGCCTGGGTGCCGCCGGTCAGCGTCGTCACCCCGTGTGGCCCCGCGAGGTTCTGCACCACGCCCCCCGCGACCAGGACCAGCGCGGCCACGAACGCGATCGGCAGCAGGACCCGGAACGTGCCGCGGACGAGATCCACCCAGAAGTTGCCGATGGTGTCGGCCTGCCTGCGGGCGAACCCCCGCACGAGCGCGACCGCCACGGCCATGCCGACCGCCGCCGACACGAAGTTCTGCACCGCGAGCGCGGCCATCTGCACCAGATGGCCCATGGCGACCTCGCCCGGGTACGCCTGCCAGTTCGTGTTCGTCACGAAGCTGACGGCCGTGTTCCAGGCGACGTGGGCGGGGACCGGGGGCCGTCCGAGGCCGAGGACCAGCCGGTCCTGCAGGCGCTGCAAGCCGTACACGACCAGCACGGAGACCGCGGAGAAGGCCAGCAGGGCCCGCGCGTAGACGGCCCAGGGCTGCTCGGCGTCCGGCCGCACGCCGGCGAGGCGGTAGACGACGCGCTCGGCCGCGCTGTGGCGCGTGCCGGTGTAGACGCGGTACATGTAGTCGCCCAGCAGCGGGTAGACGACGGCGAGCACCGCGACGACGGACAGCACGAGCACGGTCCCCGCCGCTGCCGCGCCCATCAGAAGCGCTCCGCGAACAGCAGGGCCGCGACCATGAAGACCAGCAGCGCCGCGGCCACCCCCAGGCCGACGGCGTTGGTCACGCTCACAGGCGGTCCACCGCCCGCACGACCAGTCCGAAGATCGTGAACACCGCGATCGTCAGAGCGACGAAGATGACATCCGCCATCCGCACTCCCCGGTTGTGGTTACGTCCGCCGGCGTACGACGGTCTCAGCACAAGGAAAGTCCGATTACGGGGGAATTCGGCAGGTCTTGACGGCTTCCATACGGGTTCGAACCGAGTATTGACGACCTCTGTACGCGGCCCACGCCGGGGGTTTCGGGCAGGTCCCCGCCGGAAATCAACGCGGTTCGACCGGCGAGCGGCGCCCCCCGGACACGTGTCGGATCGGCGGAGGGGGCGCGGCGTGGGTGAGGTCACCGGCCTGGTCGTGGAGGTCGTCCTGAAGGCGCTGGCCGGAGGCGTCTTCGTGCTCGCCTTCGCGGCGCTGGCCCAGACGCTGACGCCCAAAAGGCTCGCCGGGGTCTTCTGCGCCGCCCCTTCCGTGGCCCTGGCCAGCCTCATCGTCACCGCCGGAATCGCCGGGGCGCCCGGCGTCCTCGCCTCGGCCCGTGGCATGCAGATCGGCGCGGTCGGTTTCACCCTCTACTGCCTGATCGCCGTTCCCCTGGTGCGCAGGTGGGGCGCGTGGTGGGGAGCGTTGGCCGCGCTCGCCGTGTGGGGCGTCGTCGCGCCCGCGGGATACCTGCTGGCGCCGCAGGGCCTGCTCGGCGTACGGACCACGGGGGTCCCCGCGCCGCTGCCCCAGCCGCCGTCCCTGGACCTCGGCATGCCATCGGTGCGCCTGTCGTGAGCGCCCGTCGTGGCGACGGCCAGGCTCCCGGCGACGGGTGCCGTAACGAGCACCATGACGAGCACCATGACGAGCACCGTGATGAGCACAGCGACGGACGCAGGGCGCGGCTGCGGCTCGGTGAGCTGAGGCGGCCGCCCTGGCGCGACTGGGCGGTCCGCTTCGCGTTCGGCGCCGGAGTGTCGGCGCTCGCCGGGGTGGTGTCCGTGCTGGCCGGCCCGCGCGCGGGCGGGCTCTTCCTCGCGTTTCCGGCGATCCTGCTGGCGAGCGTCACCCTCGTCGCCAAGGAGGAAGGTGAGCGCCAGGCCGGGCAGGACGTCGGGGGCGCGACCTTCGGCGCCCTCGGCCTGATCGGCTTCGCCGTCGTCGTGGCGGCCACGGTGACCGTCTGGCCGCTGTGGCTGTCCCTCACGATCGCCACCGCGACCTGGGCGGCCCTCTCCCTGAGCCTGTACGCCGCCGTGACCCGGCTCCGCCGCTGACCTGGCCCACGACCCGATTTCACGAGAGCGTCCGGCTGACGGCGGCACTCGATCACCGCCCGGCATCCGTCTCGGCCGCCCGGTGCGAGGCGGCCGATCACCTGCCGCGAAGCGTGGCGGTGAGGGATATGATCCATCAGCTCTTGCGGATTTTGCGAGGAAAGGGCTGATTTGTCACTCCTTCACCCACCCCGCACCTCGCCCCGCCGGGTGACGGGCGGACACCGATGACGGACGAGGCGCTGGCGCGCCTCCAGTTCGCGACGACGGCCGGTTTCCACTGGCTGTTCGTGATGCTCACCCTCGGCCTCGCCCCGCTGATCGCGGTCATGCACACCCGGCACGCCCTCGGGGGCGCGCCGCTCATGGAGCGCATGACCCGGTTCTGGGGCCAGATCTACGTCGTGAACTACGTGCTGGGCATCGTCACCGGCCTGGTCATGGAGTTCCAGTTCGGGCTCGCCTGGAGCGGGCTGGCCGACTACGCGGGCAACGTCTTCGGCGCCCCGCTCGCGCTCGAGACGATCGTCGCCTTCTTCGCCGAGTCCACCTTCCTGGGCATGTGGATCTTCGGCTGGGGGAAGCTGCCCAAGGCGGTGCACGTCACGTTGATCTGGCTGGTCACCCTCACCGCGTACGCCTCGGCGTACTGGATCATGGTGGCCAACGGGTTCCTGCAGCACCCGGTCGGGCACGAGGTGCGCGGCGGCGTCGCCCGCCTCGTCGACTTCGGCGCCATGCTCACCAACCCCAACGCGATCAACGCGCTGGTGCACGCCGCCACCGCCGCGCTGATGACCGGCGGCGTGTTCGTGGCGGGGGTGAGCTCCTACCACTTCCTCAAGCGCACGGCGGAGCGGGAGTTCTTCCGCGCGTCGCTCCGGCTCGGCCTGTTCGTGGCCGCGCCCGCGGCGTCGGTGGCGCTCTACTACGGCTTCGTGCAGATTCCGACGCTCGTGGACACCCAGCCCATGAAGGCGGCGACCCTCCAGGGCCATGTCGACGACATCGGCTCCCTGCGGGTCGAGGACGTGCAGGCCCAACTGGTGCAGCGGTTCGGCGCGGGGGACTACCGGCCGCCCTCCTGGATCGCCACCGCCTTCGACGTCATGCAGGACACCGGTTATCTGATCTTCCTGCTGGTCGTCGTGGCCCTCGTCCTGCTCCACCGCGACCGGTACCTCCGCTTCCGCCCTGCGGCGTACCTGATGCTGGTCGCGATTCCCCTGCCCTTCGTCGCCGCGTTCGGCGGATGGCTGCTGCGCGAGGTGGGACGCCAGCCGTGGCTGGTGTACGGCGAGCTCACGACGGCCGCCGCACGGTCGCCCGTCGGCTCGATGACGGCGTCCCTGGTCCTGTTCTGCGGGGTCTTCCTCGCACTGGCGGTCGCCGACTGGGCGCTGATCGCCCGGTACGCCCGCCGCGGCCCGGCCGACACCGACCTGGGCGGATCCCCCAGTGACGGGCAGGCGGACCGGCCCGCCGCGTCGCTCGCCCTGTAGCAGTCCTCCCCGAAGTAGCCCGCACTGTGAAAGAGGAGCCCCCGTGACTCTCGGACCCGCGTGGCCCGCCCTGCTCGGGCTGCTGCTCGCCGGCTACTTCGTCCTGGCCGGTCTCGACTACGGCGTGCAGATGCTCACCCCCCGGTTCGGCCGTGACGACCGCGAGCGGCGGGCGCTGCTCAACGCCTTCGGCCCGTTCTTCCTCGGCAACGAGGTCTGGCTGGTGGTCGCGGCCGGGGTCCTGTTCGGCGCCTTCCCCTTCCTGGAGGGGCGGCTGCTGCCGGGGATGTACTTCCTGTTCGCGGCGATCCTGGCCGCGATCGCCGTCGGCAATGCCGCCGTGCAGTTGCGCGGTCACCACCGGGGCGCCTCGGCGCGCCGGCTCTGGGATGGGTTGATCTTCCTGGGCGGGCTGGTCCCCGCCGCGGGGTGGGGGCTCGTGACCGGCCGCCTCCTCGCGGGGGTGCCGCTTGACGCCAGGAACGCCTTCTCGCTCGGACCCGCCGACTTGGTCCACCCCTTCGTACTGCTGTGCTCCGCCACGACCACGGCGGTGTTCGTCGCGCACGGGGCGTCGTTCCTGGCCTGGCGGACCGGCGGCGAGCCGGGCGCGCGGGCGGCGAGGGCCGGCCGCCGCGCCCTGCTCGTCGCGGCCGTGGCTGCCGCCGCCGTCATCGTCGCCGGCTTCCTCTCCTCGGCGCGGCACGCCCTCGTCAACGCGTGGCCCGCCCTCGTGGCCGGCGTCGCCCTGGTGGTCGTGCTCCTCGTCGCGGCGGCGCTGCTGCGGGCGGGTCACCCAGGCCGCGCCTTCTGCGCGACCTCGTGCGCGGCCGCCCTGCCCGTCGTCGCCCTCGGCGCGGGCCTGCATCCCTTCGCGCTGGTCTCCTCAAGCGCCCCGGGCACCGGCCTGCGACTGGCGGAGACGATGGCGGAGGCGGGCACCCTGCGGATCCTGGCGGGCTTCGCCGTGGTCCTGGTGCCGCTGCTGGTGATCTCCCAGGCCTGGAACTGGTGGCTGTTCCGCGACCGGGCCGGCCGTACGCCGATGCACCTGTAGCTCCTGCCTCCGGTCGATACCGATCTTGACGAGTGCCGGTTACTAGGATGGGTAGCCCGATGAGACGGTAGGCGAACAGGAACCCGCCTGGGGGTGGTGGATCGGTGACCGTCAGCGCAGAGGTGCAGATCACGGATCTGGCGATCAACGACCACGCCTGTCTGACCTTCGGCGAGCCGGAGGAACTGCTCGACCTCACCGCGGCGTACGTACGTGACGGGCTGTCGGGCGGGCTGCGGGTCGTCTGGCTGTGCGAGGAGCCGCCGGCGGCGATGGCCGAGCTGAGCCGCCGCGGGATCGCCGTGCGGTCCGCCACCGCGAGCGGGCGGATGGACGTCGTCGCCTCCCAGGAGGGCCTGCTTTCCGGGCAGGCCTTCAGCGTGGATCACGCGATGGGGTGGCTGATCTCCCAGATGGAGCTGACCGCGCGCGAGGGCTACGCGGGGCTCCGGGTGGCCCTCGACATGGGCTGGGCGCTGCGGCCGGTCTGCGGCGTGGAGCAGCTTCCCGCCTTCGAGGAGAAGATCGCGACGGCGCTGCCGGACAGCGGCGTGTCCGTGCTCTGCCAGTACGACCGCGAACGCTTCGACCCGGTGACCCTCGCCTCAGTCTCCCCGTTCCACACGCGCGCGGTCGCCACGGCCACCTACCACGACGACCCGCTGCTGCGCATCTGCCGCCAGTACGCGCCGCCCGGCATCCGCATGGCGGGGCAGATCGACCGGGCGGCCGAGGACCCTCTGGCCCTGGCGCTGAGCGAGGCGATCAGATCCGACGGCCCGGTCACGATCAACATGGCCGAGCTGTCCTTCATCGATCTGTCCTGCACCCGGACGATCATCGACGCGGCCCGGAGCCTGGCGCCCGCCCGCACGGTCGTCCTCCGCTGCAACCCCGCCATCGCGCCGAGATTCGTGCTTCTCGGCGCGCAGAGCCTGCCCGGGATCAGCCTGGTGACCGCGCATGAGCGATGACGGGACGATGATGAACCCCTCCCGCCTCGCCTCCGGCGCCGAGCGCGGGCGGCAGAAGCCCGCGACACCGGTGCCGATCCTCGACCAGCCGTTCGACCACGGCTCGCTCTACCCGCTGCGGGAGACGTTGCTGGCACACGCCGTGCACGCCGGGATGCCCCACGGCCGTGCCGTCGACCTGGTCCTCATCGTCCACGAACTCGCCACCAACGCAATCTTCCACGGGCCGGGAACCGGACGTTCGGTGATCTCTCAGCTCGGCGAAGTGCTGCGGTGCGAGGTGAGCGACACGGGCGCGTCCGGGCGCGACGCCGCCACGTGGCCAGTCCGGCACGGCCACGGCCTGTGGCTCGCCCGCTATCTGTCCGACCGGTTCACGATCGACTCCGGCCCGGAGGGAACGGTCGCAACGGCCGACTTCGCCCTCCCAGCGCCCGCGGCGCGCCGGTCCGCCGCCCTCCGGCCGCGCCACCTCGACTCGCACGTCATCCTGGAACTGGACGGCGCCCTCGACGAGCATGCCGCGCCGAAGGTCACCGAGATGGTCGGCGAACTCGTCTCCCGTACGCCGTCCCTGCGGCTGGTGGTGGATCTTTCCGCGGTGACCTACTGGGACAGCACGGGCATCACGGCTCTGATCATCACGCAGCAGCGGGTGTCGGCCACGGCGGGGATGGTTGTCCTGACCGGCCTCGCGCCGGACTTCGCCGAGCGCCTCGGCGAGCTGAGCCCGCTTCCGCTCACGACCTCGGAGACGCCCGCCAAGGCGGTCCACCTGTTTCCGCCTCCTTGAGGCGGCACCTGTGCTGAGATATCCGGATGAATCGGGTGAGGCAGGCAGTAGGCGAGATGCTGATCTACCTCTTCGCGGCCTTCCTGATCACCGGTGGCGTCCTGGCCTTCTCCTACGTGCCGAGCGGCGCGATGGTCACCTACGACGGCGGCTACGCGCCGCTGCGGGGCACGGAGATGTCCTCCGCCTACCACTCGATCCTCGACCTCAGCTTCGACGACCCCGGCGGCCTGTTCGCGCGGCAGGTGCACCACCGCTGCACAATCCTGCTCGGCCTCGGGACCGTCGTCTGGGCGCTGCTCGGCAGGTATCGGTACGCGCTGCCGGTGCTGGGCCTGGCGGCGCTCGCCGCGCTCGGCGGCTGGGGATCCGCCGACGACCTGCTGTCAGGGACCTTCCTCGCCAGGGTGCCGATCCCCGTCTGGTACGGCCTGCACCTCCTGGTGGCGGTCGCCGTGGCCGTCCTGCTGGTGGTCTCCTCCCGCCGGGAGGCCGCCCAGCAGCCCAGGACGGCCGGCTTCGTGGCGGTGACCCTCGGCCTCACCGCGATGCTGATCTTCACGCTGTGAGCGGGAGAGCCGTCACAACTCGACGACGGCCTTGACGTCCTCCGGCCCGGCGGTGAAGGCGTCCGGAACGACTCCAGCGGCACCCTGCGGGTGATCAGCCGGTTCAGCCAGGCGAGGTCGGCCTTGGCCAGGGCGTCGGCCGCGGTGGCGTAGTGGCCGCAGTTGGCGTTGACCGAGCCGATGAGCACGTCGGTCTCCAGCACAATGTCGCGGTTGAGGCTGCCCGCGTCGAGCGTGATCCGGTGGCCGGCTGAGGAGACGCCGGTGAGACAGACGATGCCGTACGGCGCGGTGTTGGCCGCCACGGCGAAGATGACCGGCCCCGCGCCGGTCGCCTCGATCACCACGTCGGGGCGCACCTAGCGGGTGGCGCGCCACCGATCCGCGGGCCCCTCCAGGCCGAATCGTTCGACGGCCCGCACGGCGCGGTCCAGGCCGGCCCACGCCATGACCTTGGAGTGCACGAAGTGGCGGCGGTCGCCGCGCACCTCCCCAGCCCGTTGTCCGGGTCGTCCGTAGTGGCCTTCCAGGACAGGGCCGAGCCACCCGGGGCAAAGAACACGTATGCGCTGGGCAAAGAACCGCTGATCGTGGGGGCGGGGCTTCACCGCCTACCCACCTTTTTGTGGGTACTTGTCGGCTGGGGCCGAGCGGCGTGAAGCTGGTTGCGGGCAGCCGGAAGGCGGCCCGATGCCAGGCGGGAACGGGGGTGACGGCGGTGTGTCAGGAGACCGGCAGGGGCCCTGCCTGCGCTTCCCCGGACGGCGCCTCCCGGGCCAGCCTCTCCAGGCGGCGATGTCCCCAGTCGGACAGCGGCGCCAGCGCCTGGGAGAGCTCCTGGCCGAAATCGGTCAGTGAGTACACCGTCTTCAGCGGGCGGCCGTCGTGCACCTCACGGTGCACCAGCCCGTCGGCCTCCATCTCCCTGAGCGTCTGAGTCAGCACCTTCTCGGTGAGGCCCGGCAGCCGCCGGACCAGCTCGCCGGGGCGACGCGGAGCGGATTCCAGGAGCCAGAGCAGGATCGTCTTCCACTTGCCGTCGATCACGGCGATCGCGGCGGTGACCCCGCAGACGTTCGGGTCTGCGGCACGGCTACGCGTCATCTTTCCATTCCGTTCAGCGCCATCGCTTTCATGCATGCAGGAGTCGAGACATGAGCCAGCACGCCCACCAGTCTGCCGTCACCGTGCTCGGCCTTGGGCCGATGGGCCAGGCCCTGGCCGGGGCCTTCCTCAACGCCGGCCTCCGGACCACGGTCTGGAACCGGACGCCGGGCAAAGATCTGCAGTTGGCCGAGCGGGGCGCGTACGGCGCTCCCACACCGGAGGCGGCTGTCGCCGCGAGCGAGCTGACCGTGATCTGCGTGGTGAACTACGACGCGGCGGACGCCGTCGTGCGGCGCGAGGCGGTCGCCGGCGCGCTCGGGGGACGCACGCTCGTGAACCTGACGGCCGACACGCCCGGCCGCGCCCGGAGCACCGCGGCCTGGGCAGCCCAGCACGGCATCGAATATCTCGACGGCGCGATCATGACGCCGACCACGACCATCGGCACCCCGGCCGCGGTGTTCCTGCACAGCGGCCCGGAGGAGCCATACCGGCGGCACCGGCCGGTGCTGGAGGCCCTCGGCGGCACGCACACCCATCTCGGCGAGGAGATCGGCCGGGCGGCGGCCTACGACATCGCGTTACTCGACGTCTTCTGGACCGCGATGGCGGGCTACGCGCACGCGCTGGCGGTGGCGCGGGCCGAAGGGGTGACCGCGCGGGAGCTGGCGCCGTTCGCCAAGGGCATCGGCGCGATCCTGCCGCCCATCTTCGAGGAGGCGGCGGCGGAAGTGGACAGCGGCGGGTTCTCCGGCGAGGGCAACCCGATCACCTCGGCGGCCTCGTCCATGGCCCACGTCGTCCATACCTCCGAGGCCCACGGCATCGACGCGAGTGTGATGCGCGCGGCCGAGGGCTGGGCCCGCCGCGTCATCGCAGAGGGCCACGGCGCCGACGGGTTCACCCGGATCACCGAGCTCCTCACCGCCCACGCTTGACCTGGCTTCCGGACGCCCCCGGTCCGGCTTGCCGACGTACCCGGCTTGCAGACGTCCCTGGCCCGGCTTGATGACGTCGAAGGGCGCCCGGCGACACCGGGCGCCCCAGTCGTGGTCGTCAGTCGGTGCCGAGCTCCATGGCTGCCTGGTCGAGCAGTTCCTCCTCCGTGGGGGCCTCACCGCGAGAGGCGATCACCTCGGCCCCGCCTTCGGCCATGGCGCCGATCAGCCCGGTCGAGGCCGCCTGCGCGGCGCCGATCAGGGCCGGCTGCTGGGTGCCGACCATGCCGAGCCTCGCGTACTGCTCCAGCTTGGCGCGGGAGTCGGCGATGTCGAGGTTGCGCATCGTCAGCTGCCCGATGCGGTCGACCGGGCCGAACGCGGAGTCCTCGGTGCGCTCCATGGAGAGCTTGTCCGGGTGGTAGCTGAACGCCGGTCCTGACGTGTTCAGCACCGAGTAGTCCTCACCGCGCCGCAACCGCAGGGTCACCTCGCCGGTCACCGCCATTCCGACCCAGCGCTGCAGCGACTCGCGCAGCATCAGCGCCTGCGGGTCCAGCCAGCGGCCCTCGTAGAGCAGCCTGCCCAGCCGCCGCCCCTCGATGTGGTAGCTGGCGAGGGTGTCCTCGTTGTGGATCGCGTTGACCAGCCGCTCGTAGGCCGCGTGCAGCAACGCCATGCCCGGCGCCTCGTAGATGCCGCGGCTCTTGGCCTCGATGATCCGGTTCTCTATCTGGTCGGACATGCCCAGGCCGTGCCGGCCGCCGATCGCGTTGGCCTCCAGCACCAGATCGACGGCGGAGGGGAACTCCTTGCCGTTGATCGTCACCGGACGTCCCTGCTGGAAGCCGATGGTGACGTCCTCGGCGGCGATCTCGGTGGCGGGGTCCCAGAAGCGCACACCCATGATGGGATCGACGATCTCGATGCCCGTGTCGAGGTGCTCGAGCGACTTGGCCTCGTGCGTCGCGCCCCAGATGTTCGCGTCGGTGGAGTAGGCCTTCTCCACGCTGTCCCGATAGGGCAGATCACGGACGAGCAGCCACTCGGACATCTCCTTGCGCCCGCCGAGCTCGTTGACGAAGTCGGCGTCCAGCCACGGCTTGTAGATCCGCAGCGAGGGGTTGGCGAGCAGGCCGTAACGGTAGAACCGCTCGATGTCGTTGCCCTTGAAGGTGGAGCCGTCTCCCCAGATCTGGACGCCGTCCTCGAGCATCGCGCGCACCAGCAGCGTGCCGGTGACGGCCCGCCCGAGCGGGGTCGTGTTGAAGTACGTACGACCACCGGACCTGATGTGGAACGCCCCGCAGGCCAGGGCCGCGAGGCCCTCCTCGACCAGAGCGGCCCGGCAGTCGACCAGCCGGGCGATCTCCGCGCCGTACGCGGTGGCTCGCCCGGGGACCGAGGCGATGTCTGGTTCGTCGTACTGGCCGACGTCTGCGGTGTAGGTGCACGGCACTGCACCCTTCTCCCGCATCCACGCGACCGCTACCGAAGTGTCGAGGCCACCGGAGAAGGCGATCCCGACACGCTCGCCGACAGGCAGAGAAGTGAGCACCTTGGACACGACTAGAATATATACACGGGAATGCATGATCATGCAATCCGGCGCGTACACGATCTCGGCGGACGGCCGAGTCCGGGGGTGCAAGGCGGGAGTGCGGGGCCGGTGGTGCGAGGCGGGGCGCGCAACCGGGCCGCGACGAGTGCGAGGCCGCGTTGCCAGGTGCGGGTGCGAGGAGTGTGGGGCGCGGGCGCCCGGTCACCGTGAGACCTCGTACGCCTCCTGGCTCACGAGCCTGGCCGCGCCGATCACGCCGGCCCTGGCGCCGAGGTCGCTCATGACGATCGGCAGGTTCCTGGTGGCGAGGGGCAGCGAGCGCCGGTAGATCGTGCCGCGGATCTCTGCGAGCAGGATGTGGCCGAGCAGCGTGAGCCCGCCCCCCAGCACGATGAGGCTCGGGTTGAAGAACGACACCAGGCCCGCCAGCACCTCGCCCACCCGCCGTCCGCCGTCGCGCACCAACTGCACGGACACCGGGTCGCCCGCGCCGACCGCCTCACCCACATCCGCGGCGGTCAGCGTCCCGTTGCGTTCGAGCAGTTCCCCGAGCATGGGCGAGCGCCCCGACCGCGCCGCGGCGAGCGCGTCACGAGCGAGCGCGCCGCCACCGAACGACGCCTCCAGGCATCCCGTGTTTCCGCATACGCATATGGCGTCCGAATCAGCGACCGGAATATGTCCGATATCCCCCGCGCACCCGTCCATGCCGCGATAGAGCTCGCTCTTGGCCACGATTCCGCAGCCGATACCCGTACCGACCTTGACGAAGAGGAAGTTCTCCACCGTGCCCGCCACACCGGTGTGTTGTTCGCCCAGCGCCATCGCATTGACGTCGTTGTCCAACAGGACCGGGCAATCGAACCGCCGGCCGAGCACATCGCGGACCGGATAACCGTCCCATCCCGGCATGATCGGCGGCGACACCGGGATACCCCGCGAGAAGTCCACCGGGCCCGGCACGCTCACGCCGACTCCCAGCGGCCTGTCCACGCCCAATTTCACGAGCAGCCTGCGGCCCTGTTCCGCGGCGAGTTCGAGCACCGGTTCCGGCCCCCGGCGTACGTCGCATTCAGTGCGTTCGAACGCCAGAACCCGCAGCCTGCCGTCCGTGACGGCCGAGGAAACCGAGGTGGCGCCGATGGCGATGCCGACGAATCGAACGTGACCGGCGAGATCGATGACGGTCGAGCGGCGGCCTCCGCGGGACGCGGCAGGCCCGATTTCCTCGACGAGATGAAGCGCCGTGAGCCGGCCGAGTTCCGTCCCGATCGTCGTTCGTGACACTTCGAAGTGTTCCGACAGCTGAATGCGAGATTGCGGACCGGCATCCCGCAATCGCGTAAGGATTTTGGCCTGGAGCCGTGTTTCGGCTCGCCCTGGCACCGAAGTCTCCACCGCCCAAGTTTCTCATCGGGCGGCTCCTCTTCCATCCTCCGCGCATAGTCCGGCAGCACCCAATTTTTTTCGCCTAATGAAACTTTCGTCGCCGCCTCGGCGGAACTCCGCGTTTCATCGGCTTCGTTCGGCGGCCCGGCCGGCGTTCCCCTACCGGCCGGGCTCCGAAAGCCGGCCCGGGGAACGGGTCACCCGTCGGCGGACTCGGAGAGGGCGCGCCACTCCCGCCAGGTGTCCAGGCGTCCGGCGTAGGCCCGCTCGGCGATCGGCAGGCAGTAGCTCCCCAGGAACAGGCGCAACGGGGGCCGTTCCGCGTCCACGACCGAGAGAACCGCCTCGACCGTGACCTCGGGGTCGATCGGTTCCCTGCCCGCCGCGGCGGCCCGGCGGGCCTCCCGGACGTGCTCGTACGCGGGATGCGGCTCGGCGTGGACGGCCGACGATCCACTCCAGTCGGTGCCGTACGGGCCGGGCTCGATGATCGTCACCTTGATGCCGTACGAGGCGACCTCCTGGGCGAGCGACTCGCTGAACGCCTCCAGGCCCCACTTCGACGCGTTGTAGAGCCCGAGCATGGGAAACGCGGCGACGCCGCCGATGCTCGACACCTGCAGGATGTGGCCCCGTCCGCGCTCCCGCATCCCGGGCAGCACGGCCTGGGTGACCCAGAGCGCGCCGAGCAGGTTCGTCTCCAGCTGAGCTCTCGCCTGGGCTTCGGTGACCTCCTCCACCGCTCCGAAAAGGCCGTACCCGGCGTTGTTGACGACGACGTCGATCCCGCCGAAGCGTTCGGCCCCCCGGTCTACCGCGGCGAAGGCGGCCTCCCGGTCGGTGACGTCGAGCGTCAACGGGAGGATCGCGTCGCCGAACTCGTCGGCGAGCGGCTTCAGCGCGGCGACGTCGCGCGCCGTCGCGACGACCCGGTCGCCGCGCCGCAGCGCCGCCCGCGTCCACACGTTTCCGAAGCCACGGGACGCTCCCGTGACGAACCAGGTGATTGCGTTTCCGGTACTCATGACAATCACTCTGCCCACCCGTGGGACGGGCAGCCATCACCGTGACAGGGTCACCATCGGGCACTGCGTACAGTGGCGGGTGACATGCCCGGCACCAACGCTCTCGGCAGCTTCCTCAAGGCCCGCCGCGCGCTCGTACGCCCGGAGGACGCCGGGCTGCCCGCGTTCGGGCGGCGCCGCGTGGCCGGGCTGCGCCGCGACGAACTGGCCGCGCTCGCGGGCGTCAGCCTCGCCTACCTGACCCGACTCGAGCAGGGCCGGGACCGCAACCCCTCCGAGCAGGTGCTCGACGCGCTCGGGGCCGCCCTGCGCCTCGACGCCGACCTCACGGCCCACCTGCACGCCCTGGCCCGTGACGCGTCGAGACCGAACGGCGGCCCGGCCCGCCGGCCGCCCGAGCGACCGGCCCCGGGGGCCGGCTCTCTCCTCGACGCGTGGGTGGGCGTACCCGCCTACCTGCGGGGACGGCGGTTCGACGTGCTGGCCGCCAACGCGCGGGCGATGGCCCTCGCGCCCATGTATCGGCCCGGCCGCAACCTCGTCCGAGACGTCTTCCTCGATCCTTACGCTCGGGCGCTGTTCCCCCAATGGGACGCCGTCGCCGCCGGCTCGGTCGCCGCGCTCCGGGCCGTGGCCAGCGCCGACCTCGGCGACCCGGCCCTGCGCGAGCTGGTCGAGGAGCTGTCGGCGGCCTCCGAGGACTTCCGCCGCCTGTGGGAACGCCACGACGTCCGCCCGACGCGAGACGAGACGAAGGAGTTCGCCCATCCCGTCGCCGGACCGCTCGTCCTGCGGCGTCACAGCCTGACGGTCGCCGGGACGGACGGCCAGGTCGTCATCGCCTACCAGGCCGAGCCCGGAACGCCCTCGGCCGCCGCGCTCGCCAGGCTCACCGCTCCCGGACCGGATCACGACGCGACCCGCTCGCCGTAGGCCGCCCGTGCGTCACACGGGCCAGCCGCCCCGCCTGCGCGCCGACCTGAGCGGCACGGCGGCCGGCAGCGGGGAGGCCGCGCCGGGAGACAGGGCGTCGAGGACGAGCGCGAGGTAGCGCCGCCAGCCGTCACTGCCGGGTTCCATCGTCCACAGCACGCCCATCAGCATGACCATGATCCTCGGCAGGTCGCCGGGGACGAGGTCCTCGCGGATGACACCGGCCTCCTGCCCGCGCCGGGCCAGCAGGGTCAGCGACTCGACGAACGGGCTGCTGGCCTCGGCGGTGACGGCGCCGGAGTTGCGGGCGGCGGCCAGGGTGTTGCGTTCACGGGCCGCCGTGGACATCGCCGCTTCCAGCACAGTGGCCAGACCACGCCGGGGATCGTCGTCGTCGAGCGCCCGCTCGACGACGGGGGCGATGTCCTCGGCGAAGCTCTGGTCGAGGGCCGCCCTGACCAGGCCCGCCTTGTCGGGGAAGTGGCGGTAGAGGGTCGCGATGCCCACACCGGCGCGGCGGGCGATGTCTTCGAGCAGCGCGTCGGGCCCCTGCTCGGCCCAGACCTCCCGGGCCGCGCGCACGATCCTGCCGGAGTTGCGTGCGGCGTCGGCGCGCGGCCGTCGCGAGCTCTCAGTGATCATTCCCACAGGATAGCCAAGTGATAGGTGACTATTAATTAGTTCCGTACGGGCGTCAGGGCCGGTCCCATGTGACAAGCATGTGCTCGGGCCCCCGGGTGGACAACCCCGTCTTCCACACGACGTCGTCCTCGGAGCCGGCGAGGCGGAGCCCCGGCAGCCGGGTGAGCAGCGTACGCAGCGCGACCTGCAGCTCCATCCGGGCGAGCGGGGCGCCGAGGCAGTGGTGCGCCCCGTACCCGAACCCCACGTGCGAGGCCTGCTGACGGTCGAACTCGAGGTCGTCGGGGTTCGTGTAGACCGACTCGTCACGGTTGGCCGACACCAGGCTCACGACGACCGGCTCACCGGCGCGCACCGTGACGCCGCCCAGCTCGACGTCCTCCAGCGCGTAGCGCGCGATGGAGGCGCCGCCGCCGAGCGGCACGAAACGCATCAGCTCCTCGACGGCACCGGGGATCAGGTCGAGGTCCGCGCGCAGCGTCGCGAGCTGCTCGGGGTGGGTGAGCAGCACGTAGACGAAGTTGGGGATCTGCGTGGCCGTGGTCTCGTGGCCGGCGACCAGCAGCGCCTCGGCCAGCGACAGCATCTCCTCCTCCGACAGCCGCTCCTCGTTGTCTCGGGCCGCGACGAGCGCGGTGAGCAGGTCGTCCTTCGGGGTCTGCCGGCGCTGGGCGATGAGCCCCGCCATGTACTCCCTGAGCAGCCCCATGCAGCGCATCACCTCCTCGGGGGTGAACCGCGTGGTGGACAGAAGCGCGTCCGACCAGGTGCGGAAGTCGACCCGGTCCTCGACGGGCACGCCCAGCAACTCGCAGATGACCGTGATCGGCAGCGGCAGCCCGAAGTCCTCGACGAGGTCGGCCGGGGCGCCCTTCGCCAGCATCGCGCCGACGAGATCGTCGGCGATCTCCTGGGTCCGGGGCCGCAGCGACTCGATCCGCCGTACGGTGAACGCCTTCGACACCAGCCTGCGCAGCCTGCTGTGCTCGGGCGGGTCGAAGCTGAGGATGCCGCCGGGGCGGGACCGGTGGGGCCGCATCCGCGGCTCGTCGCGGCCGATCGCCGCGGCCCGGCTGAACCGCGGGTCGCCGAGCACGACCTTGACATCCTCATAGCGGGTCGCGAGCCACGCGGGTTCACCGTAGGGCAGCCGGACCCGGCACAGCGGTTCCTCCTGCCGCAACCGGAAGAAGAGGGGATCCACCTCCAGCCGGTCCACCTGGCCGAAGGGGAAGATCCGGGGTTCGACAGTGGTCACGATGCCTCCAGAGCGGATCGCCGTTTCACCACGAGCCGTCGAGCAGCCACTTGATAGTCAACTATCACATGACTCGTGTAAAGAGATCAACGCAAGAAAGAGCAAATCTCGTTTACGGCGATATGACCGGAGGAGGAGGCGGGAACGCCCGCTGAGCGCCCGCTATCGGACGCCGGAGTCACCGCCGGCGACGCCGACGAGGTCCGCCAGCCCGGAGATGGTCAGGACGGGCGTCAGCAGAGGGTTGGCGACGAGCGTGATGTGGTCGGCGTGGGCGAACAGGACGCTCAGCCCGGCGCTGTCCAGGTATTCGACGGAGCTCAGGTCGAGGACGACGGGCCCCGGGGTGCTTTCGAGAGCGGCCGCGAGGGCGTCGGTGTTGCTCATGTCGATCTCACCGGCGACGGTCAGCAGAGCGGCGCCGTCCGGGCCATTGCCGGGGGTGAGAGTGAGCGGCGTGATCATCAGGCGATCCTCATCTGCATGTCGACGGTGGTGCCGGACGGTCCCGGGGTTATGGTGACCTGCTGCATCATGGCGCGCATGAGGGCGACGCCGCGGCCGCGGTGGGCGTTCACCTCGGGTTGTGGGGCCTTCCAGCGGCCCGTGTCGGCGACGGTGAGACGCAGGTTGTCCACGGACGCCTCGGCCCGGAGGCGGACGATGTCGCCTGGTGCGTGGCGATGGCCGTGCTCGATGGCGTTGGCACACGCCTCACCTGCGGCGACCAGGACGTTCTGGACGATCTGGGCCGGCAGGTCGCACTGGCCGAGCCAGCTGCGCAGCGCCTTGCGAACCGGCGCGAGCTGCGACGACTCGGCGGGGAACGTCATCTCCAGCGGGGCCGGGTGCCGGTAGAGCAGCAGAGCGACGTCGTCGTCGTAGCCGTCGGCGGGCGCCAGGCGGATCATCACCTGCGTCGCGAGGTCGTCGACCGCGACGTTCCTGCCGTCCTGTACGGCCTGGCTGGCCTGGTCGATGCCGGAGTACAGCGAGCGGCGGCGGCGTTCGACCAGGCCGTCCGTGTAGAGCATGAGCGTGGCACGGGCGGGGATGACCGTCTCGCCCTCCGGCCGCTCCGCCCCGGGGCGGACGGCCAGGGGAACGGAACGTCCGCCGTCGAGCAGGCCGGTGCTGCCGTCGGGGTGGGCGAGGATGCCCGGGGGGTGCCCGGCGCTGGAGTACGACAGACGTCCGGTCTCCGGGTCGAGGACACCGCAGAAGACCGTGGTGCACTTCGCTCCTGGCACACCGGCGGCGAACTGGTCGAGCGCCATGAGCACGCGGGCCGGGCTGGCGTCCTGCAGCAGCAGCGCGCGGCAGGCGCTGCGCAGTTGTCCCATGACGGCGGCGGCGTCCACGCCGCGTCCCACGCAGTCGCCGACGACGATGCCGATGCGTCCGCCCGGCAGGGCGATGGTGTCGTACCAGTCGCCGCCCACCTCCAGCGGCCGGGTCGCGGGCTCGTAGCGTACGGCGAACCCGTCGGGAAGCTGCGCGGGGCCGAGGATGGCCCGCTGGAGCGCGATCGCGGTCTCGCGCTGCTGGTCGATCTGGTGGGCGCGGACCAGTCCCTGCGCGAGCCGCCCGGCCAGCAGCGACAGCAGCACCTGGTCCTCGCTCGTGAAGGACCGGTAGCCCAGGTCGACCCACAGCGCCATCGGCCCGTCGGGGTGCTCCAGCAGGACGCCGACCCCGTCGCGCTCGGCGACCGGGGTGAGCAGCGGCCGCTTCGCCATGCCGGCGAGCGTCCGGCGGCGTTCCGCGGACAGCCCGTGCCAGTCGACGGTCGCGTCCGTCGCGGTCAGCGACGGCTCCTCCCCTTCGCCCTGGGCGAAGACGGCCGCCAGCACGGACTTGGCCCGCCACAGGATCCGCAGCTCCTCCAGCGCGCCGGTCAGCGCGTCGGACAGGCTCCCCGCCTGGGACAGGCGGGTGCTCAGGGAGGCGAGCGCGCTTTCGCGCTGGATGGCGTAGTGCTCGGCGGTGACGTCGCGGATCGTGCCGACGACGACCCTGCGCCCGGTGTCGGGGTCCTGCGCCCGGTTGAAGTTGACGCTGACCCACAGCCGGTGCCCGTCGCCGTGGGTGACGGGGATGGTGTAGCTGCCCTGCCCGGGGCCGAGAAGTCCGTTGAACGCGTCGGCGACCTGCTGGTGGGCCTCGGGATCGACGGCGGCGTCCGGCCACCACGGGTGGATCGGCCGGTAGGGCAGGTTCTCCGGGCCGTAGCCGAGGATGTCGGCGAACGCCTTGTTGATCTCGATGACGGCGCCGTCCTCGTCACAGACGAAGAACGCCTCCTGCATCGAGTTCACCAGCGCCGTACGCCAGCGCGCCTGGTGCTGACGCAGCCGCGCCATGTCCATGGTGGCCCGCACCCGCGCGAGCAGTTCCGCCGCGGCGAAGGGCTTGACCAGGTAGTCGTCGGCCCCCGCCTGCAGCCCTTCGATGGACGCCTCCTGGCCCGCCCGCGCCGACAGCAGCACCACGGGGATGGTCGCGGTACGCGGATCGGCCCGCAGCGCCGCGACCAGGGACAGGCCGTCCAGGCGGGGCATCATCACGTCGCTGACGACCAGGTCGGGGATCTCCGCGTGGATGGCGTCGAGGGCCTCCATCCCGTCGCTCGCGGTGTCGACGACATAGCCCGCGCCCTTGAGCAGGCGGACGAGGTAGCCCCGCATGTCGGCGTTGTCGTCGGCGACCAGCACACGCGCCGGGACCGCGGAACTCCCGGAGATCACGGGCCCTTCCTGGTGCGTCATCTCCGTGACGACCCCGGCGGGCTCGCCGTCGTCGTCCGCGGGCAGCCAGCGCAGCGCCTCTTCGACGAACGGGTCGGCGGCGGTGCCCGTGGTGCCCGTGCCGGCCGTCGTGATCACGTCATCGGGGAGATGCGCGGCGCCGTACGGCATGCGGATGGTGAAGCGGGTGCCCTCGCCCTCGGTGCTGTCGGCGGCGATGGTGCCGCCGTGCAGGCCGACCAGCTCCTGCACGAGAGCCAGCCCGATGCCGCTGCCCTCGTTGGACCGCGAGCGGGCGTTCTCGATGCGGTGGAAGCGCTCGAACAGCCGCGGCAGCTCCGCCGCGGGGATGCCGATGCCCGTGTCGGTGATGGTCACCACGGCGTGGGCGTCCTCCCCGCGCACCTCGACGCCGATCGACCCGTCGAAGGTGAACTTCAGCGCGTTGCTGAGGAGGTTGAGCACCACCTTCTCCCACATGCCGCGGTCGATGTACACCGGCTCGTCCAGGGGAGGGCACTCGACCCGGAACTCCAGCCCTGCCTTGTCGATCGCGGAGCGGAAGAGGCTGGCCAGCTCGGCGGTGACCGTGGCCAGGTCGACCGGTTCGTACCTGGCCTGCATGCGGCCGGCCTCTATGCGGGAGAAGTCCAGCAGGGTGTTGACCAGCTTCCCCAGCCGCAACCCGTTGCGGCGGATGACCTCCAGCTCCTCGCGCACCTGCGCGCCGGCCCCCTGCAGATGGCCGCGCAGCTCCTCCACCGGGCCCATGATCAGGGTCAGCGGGGTGCGGAACTCGTGGCTGATGTTGGAGAAGAAGACCGTCTTCGCGCGGTCGAGCTCGGCCAGCTCCTCCGCCCGCCGCTGCTGGGCCTGGTAGCTGCGCGCGCTCGCGACGCCCGCCGCGACGTGTCCCGCGGCCAGTTCGATGAACCCCTGGTAGACCTCGTCGAGGCGGCGGTAGCGGTTGAGCGCGCACACGAGGAACCCGTACGGCGCGCTGCCCTGCTGGAGCAGCGGCACCACCAGCGCCTGCGTGGGCGGCTCCGACCAGCCCCCCGACGGCAGCCCCGCGTACGCGGGACCGTCGAGCGGGACGAGCACCGGCTCTCCCCTGGCCAGCACCGTCGAAGGCCACACCGCGTTCTGGTCGTCGGCCGGCAGAGTGACAGGGGCCGCCGGATGCCCGGCCGGGATCCCGGTCGCACCCGCCAGCCACGCGCCGCCGCCGTCGTCCTTATAGAGGTAAGTCAGGGTGAACGGCAGGTCGTGCGAGTTGCGGCCGAGCTGCCGGCAGGCGAAGGCCAGCATCTCCTGCTCGGTGCGGACCACGCTGGGGTCGGAGCCGAGGTCCCGCAGGGTCGCCATGCGCCGCTCGCCGATGACCCGCTCGGTCTCCTCGCTGACGACGCACAGCATGCCGACCACGGCGCCGGAGTCGTCGCGCAGGGGACTGTAGGAGAACGTGTGGTAGGTCTCCTCGGGGTAGCCGGACCGCTCGAGGAACAGCAGGAGCGCCTCGTCCCAGGTCGCCTTCCCCGTGTCCAGCACGGCCTCGATCCGTGGGCCGATGTCGCCCCAGATCTCCGCCCAGACCTCGCTGGCCGGGCGGCCGAGCGCCCACGGGTATTTCCGGCCCAGGGTGTCGCGGCGGTAGGCGGAGTTGCAGAAGAACGTCAGCTCCGGCCCCCACGCCATCCACATGGAGAACCGGGACGACAGCAGGATGCTCACCGCCGTCTGCAGGCTCTGCGGCCACTCGTCCGGCGGTCCCAGTGGCGTCGCCGCCCAGTCCACCAGCGCCAGGTCGCGGCCGACCTCTTCGTCGACGCCGAACACCCCGGCCCAGTCCGCCGTACGCGGTACCTGCTCGGCGTCCTCGTAGCGCGTCACCTGACACCCCTCCGTTCGCGCCGAGCCTCGCCCACCCGCTCCGGGCTTCGTGTCATGCCGTTGCCCCACGGCGTGCCCCGCGGAATATTCAGGGGAAATCAGGGGCACGTGGGCAGCAGGATACCCCCGGCTGACCAACAGGGATGACTCGCCACAATAACGCGTGGTCATCGCGTGGCCGGCATTGCGTACGCGCCTGCCCCGCCGGGCGGAACGCGGCCCCCGGGGGACGGTGACACGTCCTCTACAGTCGCGGCCATGACCGTCGCGCGCTCTCTCCTGCTGTTCGTCGTCGCCGCGCTCGCCGAGATCGGCGGCGCCTGGCTGGTCTGGCAGGGAGTGCGAGAGCAGCGCGGGCTGCTGTGGGTCGGGGCGGGGTTCGTCGCGCTCGGCCTCTACGGCCTGGTGGCGACCTTCCAGCCGGACGCCAACTTCGGCCGGATCCTCGCGGCGTACGGAGGCGTGTTCGTCGCCGGCTCGCTGGTCTGGGGCATGGTGGTGGACGGCTTCCGCCCCGACCGATGGGATCTGGCCGGGGCCGCCGTCTGCCTGGTAGGCGTCCTGGTCATCATGTACGCGCCGCGCGGTTAGGCCGGGTGGGCCGGGCGGCCTGGTGTCCCTTCCACCCACGACCGGTACGCGTCGAGGACGAGGCCGTGGAAGTGGTGCACGCCGTGCTCGGACAGCCCGGAGCCGGACGGGTCGTAGACGATGCGGCCCTGGTCGAAGGCCGGGGTGCTCATGCCCCGCTGGACGCTCTCCACGATGGCGATGTCCTGCTGCTGCAGCACCTCGTCGATGTACCGCACGGCCTCCACCTCGGCGTCCATGAGTTCGGCCGTCTCGAAGTAGAAGTCCCAGGTCTCCAGGGTCCGGCCCGGACCGGCGGGGATCACCTGCAGGACCATGAAGTTGCCGCGGCCGGGGTAGCGCAGCAGACAGGTGTTGGGCCACAGCCACCAGACGGCGTGCTCAGTGACCGACGCGCCCGCGACGTCGTACGCGGCGTTCTCCTGCTTGCCCGCCTCGGCGAAGTGGCTCGACCAGATGCCGTGGGTCTTCACCTCGTAGGTGTCCATGTCGACGAGGTCGACGAACTCCTTGTGCGCGATGTGACAGTGGTAGCACTCAAGGAAGTTGTCGATGACGTTCTTCCAGTCGGACGCGATGTCGTAGGTCAACCGCTTCGCGAAGGTCAGTTCGGCCACGTCGGGGGCCCACCTGGCGATCTCGGCGGCCAGGTCCCCGGCCTGCTCGCCCAGCGGAGCGGCGGACGGGTCCAGGTTCACGTAGACGAAGCCGCCGAACTCCTCCACGAGCACCTGGTCGAGGCAGATCTCGTTCTTGTCGAAGTCCGCCATCCCGCTGGTGCGCCGGGCCGCCCTGAGCCGTCCGTCCAGGCCGTAGGTCCAGGCGTGGTACGGACAGACGATGGCGCGGGTGGTGCCGGAGCCGGAGAGCAGTTCGTGGGCGCGGTGCTTGCAGACGTTGTAGAACGCGCGCAGCGCCCCGTCGCGGTCGCGTACGACCGCGATCGGCATGCCCGCGACGGTGGCCGACACGTAGCCGCCGGGTGACCGGAGCTTCTCCACGTGGCAGACCAGTTGCCAGGTCCTGGCGAAGATCGCCCGGACGTCGGTCTCAAGCCACCGCGGGTCCGTGTACGCCTCCGACCGCAGTGACATCGATCGGCCGGGGTCCTGGTGGTAGCCGGCGCCGACCCGGCGTACGTCGGCCATCGTGACGGGTGCCATGGGGGGAGCATACGTTCGACTGAACGATCGTTCAATCCATTCCTGAACGTTCGTTCAGGGTCTGTGTAGTGGTCAACCGGCGAGCGCGATCTCCTCGCAGCGACGGACGTTCCTGCCGATCGACTCGCGGTCGAGCCCGAGCAGGGCCGTGAGCCACAGGCCGTTCTGGATGACGTCGATGTCCGCGGCCCGCTCCTCGCACTCGTCCGCCGACAGCTCCGGGCGTGCCGCGTGAATGAGGGCGGCGAGCCCGGCACGGTAGCGCTTCTGGGCCGCCGTGTTGATGCGCTCGAAGTCCTCGTGGGCCTGGGCGAGCGCCCAGAGCTGGAGCCGCAGAGACAGGTATTCCGTCGTCAGGAACTCGGGGTCGGCCACCCGCTTCAGCGCGGCCCGCAGCCGCTCCTCAGGCTCCAGGGCGGGATCCGG
Organism: Microbispora sp. H11081; assembly: GCF_012999535.1. Lineage (GTDB taxonomy): Bacteria > Actinomycetota > Actinomycetes > Streptosporangiales > Streptosporangiaceae > Microbispora. The sequence continues at coordinate 271,854 of NZ_JABBWV010000005.1, read as the reverse complement.
CTCGACCAGCGCGATGTCCTGCTCCTCGATGCGGTGCAGGGCCGCGCGGATCAGGCTCGTCTTGTCCTCGTAGTGGTAGTTGACCAGCCCGAGCGAGACCCCGGCCTCACGGGCGACGGCACGCATGCTGACCCCGGATATGCCCTGCAGGGACAGCAGCCGGAGCGCCGCGTCGAGGATCCGCGTCTGCCGGTCGACTTTCTCCTCGGCGTCCACCGCGCGCGCCGGCCTCGGACTCACGTCCTCAACCCTAGTAGCGGCAGGACGCCCTCACCGACGAAAGCGGGATCGGAGGCTCCTTACGGGCCCGGGTACGAGTTGGCGGGCAGGCGGACCTTGCGCAGGAAGGCCGGCAGCAGCCAGGGACGGCGCCCGGTGATCACGATCTTGCCGGTCAGCGCCGCCCTGGCCCGGCTCAGCCGCCCGAACAGCATCAGGTTGAGGGCGACCGGGTCGAACCGGACGCGTACGTCGGCTCCGGGCCCCGGCTCCTCCACGGTCAGTGTCCCGTTCCGCAGCACCAGCGTCGCGGGGCGGGTGTGCCGCGACCGGAACTCCACGGCGATGCGGCGCGGGTGCGGCGGTTCTCCGGTGTCGAGCAGCGAACCGGTGCCGTGGCGGATGAGGTCGGTCAGGAACAGGTCGAAGAAGAGGCCGGCGTCTCCGCGGGACATCGGCCAGGGAGCGCCGGTCGCCCGGGCGACGTCCCAGCCGTGGATCATGAACTCGTTGACCAGATGCGCCAGCAACCCGGAGACGGGCAGCCGGGCGGAGCCGAGCCAGGTCACCGTGTGGCCGGGGTCGAGGCTCTCGCTCAGCCGCAGGATGTCGCCGATGTGGCCTCGCAGGCGCTCGGCGAGCGCCCGGGGGTCCCGCTCGGTGAGCTCGCGCATGACGTGGTGGTTGAGTTCCGCGACCTTGTCCACATTGGTGGACAGAATGCGGTCCACGAGAGTAGGGAACGGGTTGGAGACGCCTCCGAGAAGGTACGGGTAGTACGCGCAGATCGAGACCAGGTGAGCCGCGGTGTCGGCGACGGACCACTCCTCGGTCACCATCGCCTGGGGGTCGGGCGCGGAGGACACCAGATCGGCGAACCCGTCACCAGTCCTCTTGAGCGCGATGCGGATCTCGCGCCACAGGTCCTCCCCGCGCCACAGGTCCTCCGAGGTTCCTGCTGCCATCGCGGCCTCCAGGCGTCCGTTGTCCCGTCACGCTAACAAGCCCCTGCCTGTCCCGCTTATCGGGAGATGCGGCGATCCAGGCCGGAACCGGGGATCGGACACGCCGCTTCGTCAGCCGGCGGGAGCCATCTCGGACAGGCGGCGAATCGATCCGCCGGACGGTTCCGTCCAGCGGGATGGCGGCGCCTGGCCGGCCGGGCTCGCCCCTGCTGTGGCGTCAGAGTGATGTCCAGCAGTACAGGTGGTGTTGGTGCTGGGTGGCTCGTACTGCCAGGTCGCGTAGGTCTTGGAGTAGCTCGGTGAGTTCGGCCGGGTCTGCGAGGCCCCAGAACTCCTCGGTCTGGGACCAGAGGTGCGCTGCGGCGCGGATCTGGTCATCGGTGGCGGTGGCGAGTGCAGTGGTGAACTCCTCGGTGACGGTCAGGATTCCCTGTCCTCCGTCATCGCTGAATCTCAGCGTGGCGGCATGCCTGGGCCGCTCGGCGATGTCCTCGTATCGGCTGCCGGTGAGCAGCGCCTCCAGGGTTCCCATCATCACGTACGGGTCGATGCTCTTCAGTTCGGCGCTGTCTTTCGGCTCTATGCCGGGGGGCGGGCAGGTGGGACCTGCCGGCCAGTCGTAGACGTTCGCGGCTTCGTCGTCCGTGGCTGCCCTGAAGTAGTCGAAGAAGACTCCCATGGTCGGGCAGAGTGCCAGGAACAGGGGCTTACCGCCATCACTGCGATGGCGCCGTGGCCACCTGGCACTACAGCCGCGGCTCAGCCGCCCTTGATCACTGGTCAACGGGAGGGTCTGAATCCATTTGGTCGTCCGCCAGATCGTCGGATAGAACACCGCGGTGATTCGCAATCGCGGCCTTGATCCGCAGGCGCTGAGCCAACTCTGGGCCCGACAGTGGCCCGAGTGTCCGCCGTTCGCTTACTGGCTAAGAGCCCGACTTCCGCAGCTATACGCAGCTCTACGCTGAGACACGACCCTGGCAGCCCGGGATCATCGACACCCTGCTACGAGCGGTCGCCGACCGATCTCTCGTCTGCCGTCGACCCATCGCGAAGCGAAGCGGGCCAGGACGGCGATCACCGCGATCCACTCTGGTTCCATGAAGCGCGCGCGATCACCCTGCAACGCTTCAGCCTTATCGCTCGCAGATAGGGAGCCCAGCTCCACGTGCTCCTTCGGATCTGGCGCTCCCCTGGGCGACTTGCTACTGCTCATGGGAGGCAGATGAGGGGCAGGGAGAGTGGTGCGAGGGAACGGCAGGCGGGATCCTGACATGGAAGACGAAAATCCCGTCGGGTGTTCCACAAGCCGACGGGGGGACACGCGTCATAGGGATTGTTCTCGCTGGTAGAGCCCTGATACCGCCAACATCGAAGGTGGCGTGGATTCCGGTTCTCCCGCTCCGGCCGATGCGCATCGGCGGCGGCGCGAGTCGTCTTCACGAGCTGGAATAGCCGAGGGGGTTGGTCCCGTGAGCGTCCCGAGAACAGCAGGGCCCCACAAGGTGGTGCTGGCCACCTACAGCAGCTACGACGCGGCCCAGCACGCCGTGGACGTCCTGGCCCGCCACGACTTCCCGATCGCACACGTCACCATCGTGGGCTGCGATCTGCGGTGGGAGGAGAAGGTGCTCGGGCGATGGGGCCTCGGCAGAGCACTCGTCACCGGCGCGGGTACCGGTGGCTGGATCGGTCTTCTTATCGGCTTGATATTCGCGATCTTCAGCCCGTGGGCCGGATGGGCCATCGGCTCCTCGATCGTGCTCGGGCTGATCTTCGGCCTCGTCTGGGGTGCGATCAGTCACGTGGTGCAGCACCGGGCGTTCGCCTCGATGCCTGCGGTCGTCGCCGACCACTACGACATCCTCGTCGACCCGGAGTTCGCCGACGAGGCCAGGCGCGTGCTCACGCATGCTCGTGAGGCCGCTGCGCTCAGGTGAGCGCCAGGAGGGGGATGAGGACATGGCCAAGGCGGTGGGCATCGACCTCGGCACGACGAACTCGGTCATCGCGACCACCGAGGACGCGCATCCGACGGTCGTCCCGAACGCCGAGGGGTCGCGCACGACTCCCTCGGTGGTGGCCTTTACGGACCAGGGCGAGGTGCTGGTGGGCCAGATGGCCAGACGCCAGGCGATCCTCAACCCGAAGGGCACGATCTATTCGGCCAAGCGCTTCATCGGGCGCAAGTTCGACGAGGTGCAGAGCGAGATCAAGGCGGTCTCGTTCGACGTCGTGCCGGGCCCGGACGGCGCCGTGCGGTTCAAGGTGCGCGACAAGCTGTACGCGCCGGAGGAGATCTCCGCCTTCGTGCTGCGCAAACTGGCCTCGGACGCCGGGAAGTTCCTGGGGGAGAAGGTCAACGAGGCCGTCGTCACGGTGCCCGCGTACTTCAACGACGCGCAGCGGCAGGCCACCAAGGACGCCGGCAAGATCGCCGGTCTGGAGGTCCTGCGGATCATCAACGAGCCGACCGCGGCGGCCCTGGCATACGGCCTGGACAAGAAGGACAACGAGACCGTTCTCGTGTTCGACCTGGGCGGGGGCACGTTCGACGTCAGCGTCCTCGACATCGGCGAGGGCGTCATCGAGGTCCGCGCCACCTCGGGCGACACTCACCTGGGCGGCGACGACTTCGACCGGCGCATCGTCGACCACCTGGCCGACGAGTTCCACAAGCAGCAGGGCATCGACCTGCGGCGCGATCCGCAGGCCCTCCAGCGGATGTTCGAGGCCGCGGAGAAGGCCAAGGTGGAGCTGTCGGCGGTCACCCAGACGCAGGTCAGCCTGCCGTTCATCACGGCCGACGCGACCGGCCCCAAACACCTGAACACGACGCTCATGCGCTCGACCTTCGAGCAGATCACCCACGACCTGCTCGAACGCTGCCGGGGTCCGGTGGAGCAGGCCATGGCCGACGCGAAGCTGACGACGAACGACCTCGACGAGGTGATCCTCGTCGGCGGCTCCACCCGCATGCCGGCCGTGCAGCAACTCGTGCGGCGGCTGACGGGCAAGGACCCGAACATGACGGTCAACCCGGACGAGGTCGTGGCCGTCGGCGCGGCCGTCCAGGCGGCCATCATCAAGGGCGAGCTGAAGGACGTCGTGCTGCTGGACGTCACGCCGCTGTCGCTCGGCGTCGAGACGCTCGGCGGCGTGATGACGAAGATCATCGAGCGGAACACCACGATCCCGGCCCGCCGCACGGAGACGTTCAGCACCGCGGAGGACAACCAGTCGGCCGTGGACGTGGTCATCCTGCAGGGCGAGCGCGAGCGGGCCGCCGACAACCGGGTGCTCGGCCGGTTCCGGCTGGAGAACATCCGGCCCGCGCCGCGCGGGGTGCCGCAGATCGAGGTCACCACCGACATCGACGCCAACGGCATCCTGAACGTCTCCGCCAAGGACAAGGACACCGGCGCCGAGCAGCGCATCACGATCAGCGAGAGCTCCAACCTGGACAAGAGCGAGATCGACCGGATGATCGCCGACGCGGAGCGGCACCGCGCCGAGGACGCGCAGCTTCGCGCCGCGATCGACGCGCGCAACGAGCTGGACTCGATCGCCCACCAAGTGGAACGCCGGCTGTCGGAGCTGGGCGAGGCCGTCCCAGTGCACGAGAAGGCGCGGGCCGAGCAGCTGATCATGGAGGCGCGTCAGGCGATCAAGGAAGAGGTGCCCGTCGACCGGCTGCGCGGCCTCACCGCGGAGCTACAGCAGGTCTATCACGGCCTCGGCGTGGCGGCGTCCGCCGCCCAGGCCCAGACCCAGGGGCCGACTCAGGCCGGGCCCGGCCAGGCCGCCGCCGGCTCCTCGGACGAGGACGTCATCGACGCCGAGTTCACCAGCTCCGAATAGCCAGTGACATGACATGACCGAGCGGAATGAGACACCACCTCCGGAGCCCCGGCAGGCCGTCGAGGAACCCGTTGAGGAGAAGCTCGCCGAGCTGGAGGACCGGTGGCTGCGGGCCGTCGCCGAGCTCGACAACCTCCGCAAGCGTGTCGCGCGCGATATGGACCGGCAGCGGATCGAAGAGCGTACGCGCGTCGCGGCCGAGTGGCTGCCGGTGATCGACAACCTCGAACTCGCGCTGAGGCACGCGGGCGCCGACGCCGACCCGGTGATCGAGGGTGTCAGGGCCGTCCGCGATCAGGCGGTCGGCGTCCTCGCGCGCCTCGGCTTCCCGCGCAGGGACGACGTGGGCACGCGGTTCGACCCCGCCAGGCACGAGGCGGTCAGCACGGTCGCCGTCCCGGATGCCGACCCCGGCACCGTCGTCGAGGTCGTACGGCCCGGCTACGGTGACGGCGCGCTGCAACTACGCCCGGCCTCCGTCGTCGTCTCCACGAGAGCCGACGAGTGATGGCGGAGCGCGACTTCTACGAGGCTCTCGGAGTGCCGAGGACGGCGGACCAGGACGAGATCCAGCGGGCCTACCGGAAGCTGGCCCGCACCTACCATCCCGACGTCAACAAGGCCCCGGACGCCGAGGACCGCTTCAAGGAGGTCTCGGAGGCGTACGAGGTGCTGTCGGACCCCGGGACGCGGCGGCGGTACGACGCGTTCGGGCCGGACTTCCGCCGGGTGCCCGAGGGCGTGGACCCAGCGGCGTACGCGCGCGCCCGCGCCGGAGCGGGAGCCGGCGCGGGGCCGGGCTGGGCGGGGCCGGGGCCCGCCTGGGCGCGCGGACCCGGCGGGGAGGAGATCCACTTCACCACCGGCGAGGGCTTCGAGGGCATCGACCTCGAAGACCTGCTCGGTGGCGTCTTCGGCAGGCGCAGGCGCGGCGCGACCGGCCGCGGCTGGGGCCCGGTGCCCGGCGCCGACCAGGAGGCCGAGCTGCCGCTCACGGTGGAGGAGGCCTACCGCGGCGGCCGGCGGACCATCACGATCCCCGGCCCGGGAGGCGGACGGACCCTCCAGGTGAACATTCCCCCCGGGTTGACCGACGGCCAGCGGATCCGGCTCGCGGGCCAGGGCGGTGCGGGCAGCGACGGCGCCAGTGCGGGCGACCTCTATCTGATCGCGCGGATCGCCGACCACCACCGCTACCGCCTGGAAGGGCGCGATATCCACGTCCGCCTCCCGCTGACGCCGTCGGAGGCCGCGCTGGGGGCGACCGTCGCGGTCGACACGCCCGGCGGGGAGGCGAAGGTCAAGGTGCCGCCGGGCACCTCGTCCGGGCGTCGCCTGCGCCTGCGTGGACAGGGCATGCCGAACCCGCGCGGCCGGCCCGGAGACCTGCTGGCCGAGGCCCGGATCATGGTGCCGCCCACGCTCGGCGACGAGGAGCGCCGCCTGTACGAGCAACTGGCCAGGATCTCGACGTTCAACCCGAGGAGCCCGTCATGACCTATCCGCTCGTCCGGCTCGCCCAGGTGGACGTCGGGCACCTGGACCTTGAGTCCTTCTCCCGGGCCACGGGGCTGCACCCGGAACTGGTGCGCCGCCTGGTGGCGCTCGGGCTGATCGACGCCTGGACCGGCTTCTCGGGCGGCCTGTGCTTCCCGCCCGCCCAGGTCGCCGCCGCGGGCCGACTCCAACGCCTGCACGCGGGGCTCGCCGTCAACTACGCCTCCCTCGGCCTCGTGACGGACCTCCTGGACCGCATCGCGGAGCTGGAGGCGGCTCTGCGCACCCATACGAGATGGACCGGAGACAGATCGTGGACCTGAACCGCCTGACGCAGAAGTCGCAGGAGGCCCTGCACGACGCCCAGACCGCGGCGATCCGCTTCGGACACACCGAGGTCGACGGGGAGCACCTGCTGTTGGCGCTGGTCCGGCAGCCCGACGGGCTCGTCCCGCGCCTGCTGTCCGCCGCCGGCGCCGACCCGGACAAGCTCCGGCTCGAACTGGAGCACGAGCTGGAGCGGCGGCCCCGCGTCACCGGTCCCGGCGCCGCCCCCGGCCAGGTCTACGTCACCCAACGGCTGTCGCGGCTGTTCGATGCCGCCGAGCGGGAGGCCGGCCGGCTGAAGGACGAGTACGTGTCGGTCGAGCACCTGCTGATGGCGCTGCTGGACGAGGGCGTCGACAGCGCGGCGGGCCGGCTGCTCAAGGGACACGGGCTGACCCGTGAGCGCTTCCTGCAGGTCCTGACGCAGGCACGCGGGAATCAGCGGGTGACCTCCGCCAATCCGGAGGTCGCCTACGAGGCGCTTGAGAAGTATGGGCGCGACCTCGTCGCCGCGGCGCGGGCGGACAAGCTCGACCCGGTCATCGGGCGGGACGGCGAGATCCGCCGGGTCATCCAGATCCTGTCCCGCAAGAGCAAGAACAACCCGGTCCTGATCGGCGACCCGGGTGTGGGCAAGACGGCGATCGTGGAGGGCCTCGCGCAGCGCATCGCGCGCGGCGACGTACCGGAGGGCCTGAAGGACAAGACGATCTTCAGCCTGGACATGGGCGCGCTCGTCGCGGGGGCGAAGTACCGCGGCGAGTTCGAGGAGCGCCTGAAGGCCGTGCTCACCGAGGTGACGGCGTCCGAGGGACGCATCCTGCTGTTCGTCGACGAGGTGCACACGGTGGTCGGCGCGGGCGCCGCCGAGGGGGCGATGGACGCCGGCAACATGCTGAAGCCGATGCTGGCCCGCGGCGAGCTGCACATGATCGGCGCGACGACCGTGACGGAGTATCGCAAGCACATCGAGAAGGACGCCGCGCTTGAGCGCCGCTTCCAACCCGTCTTCGTCGACGAGCCGTCAGTCGAGGATTCCATCTCCATCCTGCGCGGGCTGCGCGAGCGGCTCGAGGTCTTCCACGGCGTGAAGATCCAGGACGGCGCGATCGTCGCCGCGGTTGTGCTGAGCCACCGCTACATCTCCGACCGCTTCCTCCCTGATAAGGCGATCGACCTGGTCGACGAGGCGTGCGCCATGCTCCGTACGGAGATCGACTCGATGCCCGCGGAGCTGGACGAGCTGACCCGCCGGGTGACGCGGCTGGAGATCGAGGAGGCGGCGCTCGCCAAGGAGGACGACCCGGCGAGCCGGGAGCGCCTGGAGACGCTACGCAAGGAGCTGGCCGACCTGCGGGCCGAGGCCGACGCCATGCGGGCCCAGTGGGAGGCCGAGCGGCACGCCCTGCGCAAGGTGCAGCAGTTGCGCGAGGAAATCGAGAGCGTACGCCGGGAGGCCGAGCAGGCCGAGCGCATGTACGACCTGAACCGCGCGGCCGAGCTGCGACACGGCAGGCTCCCCGAACTGGAGCGCAGGCTGCGTGCCGCGGAGGAACAGCTGGAGAGCAAGCAGGGCGGGCGCCGGCTGCTGCGCGAGGTGGTGACCGAGGAGGAGATCGCCGGCATCGTGTCGCGGTGGACCGGCATCCCGATCAGCCGCCTGCAGGAGGGCGAGCGGGAGAAGCTGCTACGGCTCGACGAGATTCTGCACCAGCGGGTGATCGGCCAGGACGAGGCCGTGCGGGCGGTCGCCGACGCCATCATCCGGGCGCGCTCGGGGATCAAGGACCCCCGCCGCCCGATCGGGTCGTTCATCTTCCTCGGGCCGACCGGAGTCGGCAAGACCGAGCTGGCCAAGACGCTGGCCGAGGCATTGTTCGACACCGAGGAGAACATCGTCCGCGTCGACATGAGCGAATACCAGGAGCGCCACACCGTCAGCCGCCTCGTTGGCGCCCCGCCCGGGTACGTCGGCTACGAGGAGGGCGGCCAGCTCACCGAGGCCGTGCGGCGCAAGCCCTACTCCGTGGTGCTCTTCGACGAGATCGAGAAGGCACACACGGACGTGTTCAACACCCTGCTGCAGGTGCTGGACGACGGGCGGCTCACCGACGCCCAAGGGCGCACGGTCGACTTCCGCAACACCGTGATCATCATGACGTCCAACATCGGCTCGCACTACCTCAGCGAGAAGGCCGCGCCGTCAGGCGAGATCGACCCGGAGGTGCGCGAGATGGTCATGGCGGAGCTGCGCGCCCGCTTCCGCCCCGAGTTCCTCAACCGCATCGACGACATCGTGCTGTTCAAGCCGCTCACCGAGGCCGAGATCGAGCAGATCGTCAAGCTGATGTTCAACGACATCAGAGCGCGGCTCGCCGAGCGCAGGTTGACGCTCGAGATCAGCCCGGAGGCGGTCCGCCACATCGCCGAGCGCGGGTTCGACCCGATCTACGGAGCCCGCCCGCTGCGGCGTTACATCGCCCGCGAGGTGGAGACCCGGGTCGCGCGGGCGCTGGTCGCCGGCGACGTCCGCGACGGCGCGACCATCCGGGTGGAACTGTCCGGCGGCGAGATCGTGGTCACGTACGAGAACCCGGAGGGCTGACCGATGCCGCCGAAGGTCGTGGAGTCGAACGTCGTCCGGTGCCCGCACTGCGGCCGGAACAACCGCGTGCCCAAGACGGGGGCGGGAGCACCGCGCTGTGGCGAGTGCCGCGAGTCGCTGCCCTGGGTGGTGGACGCGGGGGACGAGGACTTCGCCGAGGTCGCCGAGGCGGCGCGGATACCGGTCGTCGTCGACTTCTGGGCGTCCTGGTGTGGGCCCTGCCGCATGGTGAGCCCGGTGCTCCAGCAGGTCGCCACCGAGTTGGCCGGGCGGATCAAGCTGGTGAAGGTGAACATCGACGAGGCGCCCGAGACGTCGCGGCGCTTCGACGTGCGAGCCGTTCCGACGCTCGTCGTCCTCCGGCTGGGGCGGGTCGTGGCCCAGCGGGCCGGTGCGTCGCCCGCGCCCGTGTTGCGGAAGTGAGTCGGCGATGCGCTGGCCGGATGAGCTCACCGAGGTCCACGGCGCGGGCCGGTTCCTGGGCGAGCTCAACGTGGGGAGGAAGGGGACTGGCGATGGCAGAAGTGATGGCGGTGCCGAGGTTCGAGCGGTTCTTCACGACGGCGGCGGGCCTCGACGTCGACCGAGCAGTGGGAACGTGTGATCCGCGTTTTCGAGCTGCTGCTCTAGAAGCGAGGACATCATGAAGGCAGTCGTATACGAGGGACCCCGGCAGGTCGGCGTCGAGAACGTGCCGGACGCGCGGATAGAGATGCCCACCGACGTCCTGGTCCGTGTCACCACGACCAACATCTGCGGGTCGGACCTGCACATGTACGAAGGCCGGACCGACCTGGAGCCGGGCCGTGTCCTCGGCCACGAGAACCTCGGCGAGGTGGTCGAGGTGGGGCCGGGAGTGGTACGCGTCCGCGTCGGCGACATGGTCTGCGTGCCGTTCAACGTCGCGTGCGGCTTCTGCGCCAACTGTGAGAGGGGCCTGACCGCCTTCTGCCTCACAACCAATCCGGAGCCGGGGGTGGATGGGGCCGCTTACGGCTTCGCGGACATGGGCCCGTACAACGGCGGCCAGGCCGAGCTGCTGCGCGTGCCGTTCGGCGACTTCAACTGTCTGGTCCTGCCTGAGGACGCGCGGGAGAGGCAGAGCGACTACGTCATGCTGGCCGACATCTGGCCCACCGGCTGGCACGCGACCCAGCTCGCCTGTGTGCAGGCCGGCGACTCGGTCGTGATCTACGGGGCGGGGCCGGTCGGCCTGATGGCCGCCTACTCCGCGACGTTCAAGAGCGCGGGCATGGTGATGGTCGTGGACCGCCACCCGGACCGGCTGGCCAAGGCCGAGGAAATTGGGGCGATCTCGATCGACGACTCCAAGACGTCGCCGGTCGACCAGGTCATGGAGCTCACGCACGGCAGGGGCGCCGACCGGGGTTGCGAGTGCGTGGGCTACCAGGCGCACGACCCCCAGGGGCACGAGCATCCCAACATGACGCTGAACAACCTCGTCAAGTCGGTGAGGTTCGCCGGGACGATCGGGGTCGTGGGCGTGTTCATCCCCACGGATCCCGGCAGCCCCGACGACCTCTACAAGCAGGGCGAGATCGCCTTCGACTACGGGATGTTCTGGTTCAAGGGCCAGACCATGGGCAACGGTCAGTGCAACGTCAAGAACTACAACCGGCAGCTCTGCACCCTCATCCACGAGGGTAAGGCCCGGCCGTCGTGGGTCGTCTCACACGAGCTGAATCTGGACGACGCGCCCGGCGGCTACGAGCACTTCGACCGGAGGGATCCCGGCTGGACCAAGGTCGTCCTGCATCCCGCCGGCTTCGGCTGACCCTCCCGTGGCGGCCGCGGGGACTGTACAAAAACAACGGGTCTGTCCCTTAATCGGTGGTGGCGCTGCGTGATCTTCAGTGCAGCAGGATGCGGTGGCGTAGGAGGTCGAACCCCGCTCGGCCGTGCATCTGCCGCAGGATTCTCTTCGTTCGCGTGTTGACGCCTTCGGTCCGGCCGTTGTGATGCGCCAGCGTGACGGCGCCGTTCACAGCTTCGCGGTCGAGTTCGAGGCCGTTGGCGAAGCCGTGCAGGTGGGGCAGGTTGGCGGCCCGGGCCTTGCTGAGCCAGGCGGTGAGCTTGGCGTCGTTACCCGCGGCCGGGGACAGCAGTTCGGCGAAGGAACGGATCAGGCGAGCGAGCTCGACCAGCTCAGGGCACGTGGCCACATGCACCTGCAGCACGCCTCAAGAGCAGTCGGCACCACGTCCTGCGAGAACGTCGATACGCTCGCCGGTTTCGGCGTCGGTGAGGATGGTGGCGTATCGGTGCCGGCGCTTGAGCGCGAAGTCATCGACCCCGAGCACGCGGGGGACCCTCGGTGGCGGCAGTGGCATGCGCATGAGCAGCCGCAGTGCCGTGGATCTCGAGATCGCGACGTCCAGTGCCTGTGACAGGCGAGCGCCCGCCCGGCCGGCGAGCTCTGTGACCACGGCTCCCAGTTGGCCGGTGAGCCTGTCGATGTGGATCGATGTCTGCTATCTGGTGCCGGGAGCCCGTGATGGCAAATCGATGGCAAACGATCAAAAGGCCAGCTCCCTGATCGCGGGAACTGGCCTCTGAGCTGGTACTTCGTGGTGGGGCTACCAGGACTTGAACCTGGGACCTCTTCCTTATCAGGGAAGCGCTCTAACCGACTGAGCTATAGCCCCGCACCGCGCAACGAAGGTTACCGCATCCCGTTTCCGGTGGCGAATCCGTCGTTCTGAACGAGGAAAAGCTTACCGTGCCCGGGCCGCTGGTCGTGCCATCGTGTGCGCTACCGCACGGCGGGCCGCTCGGTTGGGGCGGCCAGCCGTGCCGTGCCTTGCTGCGGCGAGGTCACTCGGCCTCGCTGAAGGTGACCTCGACACCACCTACGAGGTCAGCGGAGATGTTGTAGATCACCGCACCGAGAGTGGACAGCGCGGTGATGAGCACGACGTTCAGCGCGCCGAGCAGGGCCGCGTATCCGAGGATGCGGACCGGCTCGAACCAGCTGCCGATGTCGATGGTGCCGGCCCCGTTGCCGCCGGCGCCGCCACTGGTGGTGAGCTGCGTGACGGTCTCGGTGATCGAGGAGAACACGCCGAGCGCGGACAGCACGCCGTACAGCACGGCGACGGCCACGAACAGCACGACGAAGCACACCAGCGACACGACGAAGCTGAACTTCATCGCCGACCACGGCTCGATCCTGCGCAGGACCAGGTGGGCCTTGCGCGGCGGACGCAAACCGGACTTCTTGTCCTTCTTGTCCTTCTCCTTGGGGGCCTCGACGCGGTCCGCCGCGGGGCCGAAGCTCAGCCCGCGCACGGATCCGCCGTCCACCGAGGGGCGGCCGTTGTCCACAGGCGGGCGCCCGTTATCCACAGAGGGTGTGGACGTACCGAGGCCCGTGGGGCGGGGATACTGCGCGGTCGCCCCGCTGACGTCGGACCTGCCGTTCTCGGACGCACCGTCCTTGGCCGTCTGCCGCTTCCATGGCTGGTCGGCGGCCGAGGTCCTGATGCGCATGGTGTCGTCGGCCTTCGCCTTGTCGGCGCCGGTCACGTCATTTCCTTCGGAAGCCACCTTGGCGACGCTACCGTCATCCTGCGCCTGCGCGGTAACCCCGTTCGAGGACGACGCCGGGCGGGCGCCCGTCGTCGGTCTCTTGCCACCGGGTGTCCGCGGTCCGCCGGTATCACTCATGCCACACCCTCGTCCGACGCAGCACTGTGCGCGTCGAGTCGCTCGCTACGCTCGCTCATGCCTCGCCTCCTGCCCCGTTCTCCTCGGTCTCCAACGACTCGGCGTTGCGAGCGAGGGCCACAACGCTGTCACCCTCGGCCAGGTTCATCAGGCGGACGCCCATGGTCTGGCGGCCCGACTGCTTGATCTCGCCCGCGCTGGTACGGATCACCCCGCCGGCAGATGTGATCGCGAAGACCTCGTCCTCGGGACGCACCATGACGGCTCCGACCAGCTTGCCACGAGCACTGACGATCTTCGCTGTCAGCACGCCCTTGCCGCCCCGGCCCTGGACCGGGTACTGGTCGGCGGGTGTCCGCTTCGCATACCCACCCTCGGTCGCGATCAACACGTCGTCGCCGTCGCTCATGACGTTCATCGCGAGCAGTTCGTCGCCGTCCACGAACCGCATGCCGATCACACCGCTGGTGGCCCGGCCCATCGGGCGCAGCGCCTCGTCAGAGGCGGTGAACCTGATCGACTGGGCGTTCTTCGACACGAGCAGCAGGTCGTCTCCCTCGGAGACGAGACGCGCGGCGATCACCTCGTCATCATCGCGGAGGTTGATCGCGATCAGGCCACCGGAGCGCGGCGAATCGTACTCGGAGAGCCTGGTCTTCTTCACCGAGCCGCTGCGGGTCGCCAGCACCAGGTAGGGCGCCACGTTGTAGTCCCGCAGGTCGAGGATCTCCATCACGTGCTCGTCCGGCTGCATCGCGAGCAGGTTGGCCAGGTGCTGGCCGCGGGCGTCCCGTCCCGCGTCCGGCAGCTCGTACGCCTTGAAGCGGTAGACCCGGCCCTTGTTGGTGAAGGCCAGCAGCCAGTGGTGCGTCGTGGTGACGAAGAAGTGCTCCACGATGTCGTCCTGCCGGAGCTGCGCCCCCCTGACGCCCTTGCCGCCACGCCGCTGCGCGCGGTAGAGGTCGGTGCTCGTCCGCTTGGCGTAGCCACCGCGCGTGATCGTGACGACCACGTCCTCCTCGGCGATCAGGTCCTCGATGGACATGTCGCCCTCGTACGCGATGATCTCGGTCTTCCGCTCGTCGCCGTACTTGGCGACGATCTCCCCGAGCTCGTCCGACACGATCCGGCGCTGCCGCGGCTCTGAGGCCAGGATGTCCTGGTAGTCGGCGATCTGCGCCATCAGGCCGTCGTACTCGTCCTGGATCTGCTGCCGCTCCAGCGCGGCCAGCTTGCGCAGCTGCATGTCGAGGATGGCCTGCGCCTGGACCTGGTCGATGTCCAGCAGCGTCATCAGGCCGCCCTGCGCCTCCGACGCCGACGGCGACCGCCTGATCAGGGCGATGACGTCGTCGAGCCGGTCGAGCGCCTTGAGCAGACCGCGCAGGATGTGCGCCCGCTCCTCCGCCTTGCGCAGCAGGAACCGGGTCCGCCGGACCACGACCTCGATCTGGTGGGTGACGTAGTGGCGGACGAACTGGTCGAGCCGCAGCGTCCGCGGCACGCCGTCCACCAGCGCGATCATGTTCGCGCCGAACGTGGTCTGCAGCTGGGTGTGCTTGTAGAGGTTGTTCAGCACGACCTTGGCGACCGCGTCGCGCTTGAGCACGATCACCAGGCGCTGGCCGGTGCGCGACGACGTCTCGTCGCGGACGTCCGCGATCCCGGTGATCTTGCCGTCCCTGACCAGCTCGGCGATCGTGAGCGCGAGGTTGTCGGGGTTCACCTGGTACGGCAGGGCCGTGACGACCAGGCACTGCCGCCCCTTGGGGTCCTCCTCGACCTCGACGATGGCCCGCATGATGATCGAGCCGCGGCCGGTGCGGTAGGCGTCCTCGATGCCACGGCGGCCCACGATCAGCGCGCCGGTCGGGAAGTCGGGGCCCTTGACCCGCGCGAGCAGCCCGTCGAGCAGTTCCTCGTCGGTGGCCTCGGGGTTGTCGAGCGCCCACTTGACGCCCTCGCCCACCTCGCGGAGGTTGTGCGGCGGGATGTTCGTCGCCATGCCGACCGCGATGCCGGCGGATCCGTTGACCAGCAGGTTCGGGAACCGCGACGGAAGGACGATCGGCTCCTGCGACCGCCCGTCGTAGTTGGGCTGGAAGTCGACGGTCTCCTTGTCGATGTCCCGGAGCATCTCCATGGCGATCGGCGCGAGGCGGCACTCGGTGTACCGCATCGCGGCGGCCGGGTCGTTGCCCGGCGAGCCGAAGTTGCCCTGGCCGTCGACGAGCGGATAGCGCAGCGACCACGGCTGCGCGAGCCGTACGACGGTGTCGTAGATCGACGTGTCACCATGGGGGTGGTAGGAGCCCATGACGTCGCCGACGACGCGGGAGCACTTGAAGTAGCCGCGGTCGGGCCGGTAGCCGCCGTCGAACATCGCGTACAGCACGCGCCGGTGCACCGGCTTGAGGCCGTCGCGGACGTCGGGCAGCGCGCGGGACACGATGACGGACATCGCGTAGTCCATGTAGCTGCGCTGCATCTCGGCCTGGATGTCGACCGGCTCGATGCGATCGGCGGGGGGCCCAGGCGGCGTGTTCACTTCCGTCACGAAAAGTCCTTCTGGTCGGCCACGCTGCTCAGACGTCGAGGAACCGGACGTCGCGAGCGTTGGTGATGATGAAGTTCCTGCGGGCCTCGACGTCCTCGCCCATCAGCACGCTGAACAGGTCGTCGGCCTGGGCCGCGTCGTCGAGGGTCACCTGGCGCAGCACCCGGGTGTCGGGGTTCATCGTGGTGTCCCACAGCTGGGCGGCGTTCATCTCGCCCAGACCCTTGAACCGCTGCACACCGTCGTGCAGGCGCGGGTCACGCCGGCCGCGGGCGACACCGTCCTCGATGATCGCGTCCCGCTCCCGGTCGGAGTACGCGTACGACGCGTCCTCGCCCTTGCGGTCCCACTTGATCTTGTAGAGCGGCGGCTGGGACAGGTAGACGTGACCCGCCTCGATCAGCGGCCGCATGAAACGGAACAGCAGCGTCAGCAGCAGCGTGGTGATGTGCTGGCCGTCCACATCGGCGTCCGCCATCAGGATCAGCTTGTGGTAACGCAGCTTCGAGATGTCGAACTCGTCGTGCACGCCGGTGCCGAGGGCCGTGATGAGCGCCTGGACCTCGTTGTTCTTGAGGACCTTGTCGATCCTGGCCTTCTCGACGTTCAGGATCTTGCCGCGGAGCGGGAGGATCGCCTGGAACTTCGGGTCGCGGCCGCCCTTGGCGGAGCCGCCGGCCGAGTCGCCCTCGACGATGAACAATTCGCACTTCTCCGGCTCCGACCACTGGCAGTCGGCCAGCTTGCCGGGCAGGCCGCTGCCGCTCTCCAGCAGCGACTTGCGCCGGGTGAGGTCGCGGGCCTGCCGGGCCGCGATGCGGGCGCGGGACGCCTGGAGCGACTTGTTGATGATCTCCTTGGCCTCGCCCGGGTTGCGCTCGAACCAGTCGCGAAGGTGGTCGTTGCAGGCCTTCTGGACGAACGACTTCGCCTCGGTGTTGCCCAGTTTGGTCTTGGTCTGGCCCTCGAACTGCGGGTCGGCCAGCTTCACCGAGATGATCGCGGCGAGGCCCTCGCGGACGTCGTCACCGCTGAGGTTGTCGTCCTTGCCCTCCTTGAGGAACTTCTGCTCGCGCGCGTACCTGTTGACGATCGTGGTCAGCGCCGCGCGGAAGCCCTCCTCGTGGGTGCCGCCCTCGGCCGTGTTGATCGTGTTGGCGAACGTGTAGACCGACTCGCTGTAGGAGGCGTTCCACTGCATCGCGATCTCGACGGAGATGCCGTCGCCGTGCTCCTCGAAGTCGATCACAGAGTTGTGGATCGGCTCCTTCTTGGAGTTCAGGTGCCGAACGAAGTCGGACAAACCGCCCTCGTAGTAGTACGAGACGACCTTGGACTCGCCCTCGATGATGTGGTCGGGCCGCTCGTCCGTCAGCGTGATCCGCAGGCCCTTGTTGAGGAAGGCCATCTCCTGGAACCGGCGCGCCAGCGTCTCGAAGTTCCAGGCCGTGGTCTCGAAGATGTCCTGGTCGGGCCAGAAGCTGATCGTCGTGCCGTGCTCATCGGTCGGCTCGCCCTTCTCGAGCGGCGCCGTGGGCTTGGCCGTGACGTACTTCTGCCGCCACACGTGGCCGTCCGTGCGGACCTCGACCTCAAGGCGTGTGGACAGCGCGTTGACGACCGAGGCGCCCACGCCGTGCAGACCGCCGGAGACGGCGTACGACTTGCTGTCGAACTTGCCGCCCGCGTGCAGCACGGTGAAGACGACCTCGACGGCCGGCCTGCCCTCGGCGGCGACGATGCCCACGGGAATGCCGCGTCCGTGGTCCATCACGCGCACGCCGCCGTCGGCGAGCAGGGTGACCTCGATCAGGTCGTTGTAACCGGCCAGCGCCTCGTCGACCGCGTTGTCGACGATCTCATAGACCAGGTGGTGCAGTCCGCGCTCACCGGTGGAGCCGATGTACATGCCGGGGCGCTTGCGGACCGCTTCCAGCCCTTCGAGAACGGTGATAGAGCTAGCGTCGTAGGACAAGTGCGAAATCCTCCTGCCGCGGACACGCGGCGGGCCCCGTGGATTGGCTGCCCCTGCCGTGCCCGTCACCATCGTGAGTGCCCCGATGCGGCGCCCAGGGAAATCGGCCCATGGGGCCGGGGTGCCACAAACCGGACGTGTCCTTGAGTCCGTCTTCATTCTACCGGTCCGACCGACATCAGGTGGCATTCACGGGGGCTGTGATGCCCTGTCGCTTGACGATCATGTTTCTGAGCACCCCCCACCCGGAACGGGGGTCGGGGCCTCTGACGCGATTTTGGGCCGGTTCGGCTCATCACAGACCGCTTCGAGGCTCGTCACGGCCCTCGGGACGCGCCCGCCAACGCCGCTCAGCCGTACGTGTCGCCCGGCCCCCGGCTCCCGCGTACGCGCAGACCGCCTTCCTGGCGGGGCCCGGCGCCCGGGCCGTGGACCTTCACCCGGGTCACCGTGCCGTCGCCGAGCTCCTCGTTCAACCGTCTGACCAGGGTGGACGCGAGCAAACGCACCTGCGTCGCCCAGGCGGTGGAGTCGGCGGCGACCAGCACCTCGCCGTCCTCGAAGCTCTCCGGCCGCGTGTGGGCGGCCAGCTCAGGCCCGACGATCTCCGCCCAGCGGCCGAACACACCGCCCACGGCGACCGGCTGTTCCCATCCCCTCGCGGCGAGCAGGTCGCGGATCGCCCGCCCGAACGGCAGCGGGTCGCCCGCGTCCCGCCGCGCGCCGCCGGAGCCGGAGCGGCGGCGCGGCTCGGTCCGCGGGAGCTGCCCCCGCTTCAGCGCGTCGGCCTTCGCCTGGGCCAGCTTCTCCCGCGCCAGCGCGGCCCCTCGGGCGACCGATCCCCGCGGCGACTGTCCACCGCCTGTGGATATCTCATCGGACACGGGACGCTCTCCCTTCCGTGACGTCGAACCGGGCGCCGGTCAGCTCGGGCGGCACGTCGTCCGGCACCGCCGCCGTGACGAGCACCTGCTCGGCGGGGGCGACGATCTCGGTGAGACGCCTGCGCCGCTGGCCGTCCAGCTCGGCGAAGACGTCGTCGAGGATCAGCACGGGGTCGCCGCCGTCGGCTCTCAGCAGGTCATAGGCGGCCAGGCGCAGCGCGAGCGCGAACGACCACGACTCGCCGTGGCTGGCGTAGCCGCGGGCAGGCAGCTCGCCCAGCCGCAGCAGCAGGTCGTCGCGGTGCGGGCCGACGAGGGTCACGCCACGTTCGAGCTCCGCCTGGCGAGCCTCCGCGAGTCCCGCCCGCAGCTGCTCGGCCAGTAGTTCCCGGTTTGTCCCCAGGGTGGGGATATCTGTGGATAACCCCGACGGCCGGTACTCGATGTCGGCGAGCCCGGACGACGGAGCGAGCGTGGCGTACGCCTTCGCCACGAGCGGGCGCAGCGCGTCCACCAGGCCCAGCCGTGCCGCGAGCAACTCCGCGCCGTGCCGCACCAGGTGGGAGTCCCAGACCTCCAGCGTGCTCAGGACGTCACCGGCGCCCGCGGAGGCGAACGCCGCGTCGTCCTCCTGCCTGCGGCCGCCGCGCCGCCGTCCCGCCCGCGTCGCCGCGGCCGTACGGAGGAGGGCGTTGCGTTGCTTGAGCACGCGCTCGTAGTCGGCGCGTACGCCGGCGAACCTGGGGGCGCGGGCGACGAGCAGGTCGTCCATGAAACGGCGGCGCTCGGAGGGGTCGCCCTTCACCAGCGCCAGATCCTCGGGGGCGAACAGGACGGTCCGCAGGATGCCGAGCGCGTCGCGCGCGCGTGGGACGGGCGAGCGGTTCACCCTGGCGCGGTTGGCTCTGCCCGGGTTGATCTCCACCTCGATCAGCGCGCGCCGGTCGTCTCTCACCACCACCCCGCGCACGATCGCCCGCTGGGCGCCGTGCCGTACGAGCGGGGCGTCGGTGGCCACGCGGTGGCTGGAATGGGTGGCGAGATAGCCCACGGCCTCGACCAGGTTGGTCTTGCCCTGCCCGTTCGGCCCGACGAACGCCGTCGCCCCAGGTTCCAGCGAGAGTTCGACCTCCTGGTAGGACCGGAAGTCGGTGAGGGACAGGCTCGCCACGTGCACCCCCGCAAGGCTAGTGCCCCTCCCGCCGGGCGCGGGCACCATGCGCCGATTCGTCCACAGCCTGTGGAGAGCCGGCGCCGCGCGTCAGCCCTCGGCCTCCACAGGCGGGGTGACGTCGGCGCCGGGGGCGTCCGCGCCCTTTGCCTGCCCGCCCTCGGCGGAGGCGACCGCATGCCCGCCGAACTGGTTGCGCAGCGCCGCGACCATCTTCATCGCGGGGGAGTCGGCCTGGCGTGAGGCGAAACGGGCGTACAGCGCGGCCGTGATGGCCGGCAGGGGCACGGCGTGGTCCACGGCGGCCTGGACCGTCCAGCGGCCCTCCCCGGAGTCCTCCGCGTAGCCCCTGAGCTCGGCGAGGTCGGGGTCCTCCTCCAGCGCCCGCACCAGCAGGTCGAGCAGCCAGGACTGGATGACCGTGCCGTGCCGCCAGCTCCGGAACGTCTCGGGGACGTTGCTGACGACGTCGCTGGCCTCCAGCAGCTCCCAGCCCTCGGCGAAGGCCTGCATCATGCCGTACTCGATGCCGTTGTGGACCATCTTCGCGAAGTGGCCGGCACCGACGCGGCCCGCGTGCACGAAGCCGTCCTCGCCCTCGGGCTTGAGCGTGTCGAAGATCGGCATGAGCCGCCGTACGTGCTCGTCCTCGCCGCCCACCATCAGCGCGTAGCCGTTCTGCAGGCCCCACACGCCGCCGCTGACGCCCACGTCGACGAAGCCGATGCCGTGGGCGCCGAGGTCGGCCGCGTGCCGCTGGTCGTCCAGGTAGTGCGAATTGCCGCCGTCGATGACGACGTCGCCCTCCGACAGCAGGTCGCGCAACTGCTCGACCGTGCTCCGCGTCGGCGCGCCCGCGGGGACCATGACCCAGACCGCGCGCGGCGCGGCGAGGCTGTCCACAAGCTCCTTCAGGCTGCCGACGTCGCTGACCGAGGGGTCGCGGTCGTAGCCCACGACCTCATGGCCGCCGCGCCGCAGTCGCTCGGCCATGTTCCCGCCCATTTTGCCGAGCCCGATCATGCCGATCCGCATCCGCGCCACCCCTCAGCGTCTCCGTCGTCCCCCGGGCACGCGTACCCGAGCATCGGGGGTCCATGCCCGCAGAGATCGTACGCCCGGGAGGCCCGGGGCCGGGTCAGCTGGACAGGCGGATGGGCATGATGAGGTAGCGGTAGTCCTCGCTCCCGGCGTCGTCCACAGGCTTGCCCCCGGTGAGGATGGCGGGCTTGGTCGGCGTGGTGAACTGGAGCCGCGCGACGTCGGAGTCGATCGCCCCCAGGCCCTCCAGCAGGAACTGGTGGTTGAAGGCGATATTGATCTCGTCGCCGTCGAAGTCGACCGGCAGCGCCTCCACGGCCTGCGCCTCGTCGCCGCTGCCCGCCTCCAGGACGACCTCTCCGCCCCGGAAGGCCAGCCGTACGGGGGTGTTGCGCTCGGCGACGAGAGCGACGCGCTTGACGGCCTCCACGAACGAGGCTGTGGACAGGTCCGCGCGCGCGGAGAACTCCGTGGGCAGCAGCGAACGGTACTTGGGGAACTCGGGGTCGAGCAGCCGGGTCGTCGTCCGCCGTCCTGAGCTGGAGAACCCGATCATGCCCTCGCCCGTGCCGCCGGCGGAGCTGAGCGCGATCTCGACCTCCGCGCCCGTGCCGCCCAGCGCCTTGGCGGTGTCGGCCAGCGTGCGGCCGGGGATCATCGCCACGGCCTGGAGGCCGGGCTGCTCGGGCTGCCACTTCAGCTCGCGTACGGCGAGGCGGTAGCGGTCGGTGGCGGCGAGGGTCACGGTGTCGCCCTCGATCTCCATCCGTACGCCGGTGAGCATGGGAAGCGTGTCGTCCTTGCCCGCGGCGACGGCGACCTGGCCGACGGCGGAGGCGAACACGTCGCTGCCGACCCGTCCGGCGGCCGGGGGCATGGCTGGCAGGGAGGGGTAGTCCTCCACAGGCATGGTGAGAAGTGTGAACCGGGCGCTGCCACAGGTGACGACGGCCTTGGCGCCGTCCACAAGCAGCTCGACCGGCTGTGCGGGAAGAGCGCGGGTGATCTCGGCGAGGAGCTTGCCGGAGACGAGGACCACGCCCGGCTCTCCGGTCTGCAGGTCGAGGGTCACCTCGGCGGAGACCTCGTAGTCGAAGCCGGACAGCTTCAGCCGCTGGTCGTCGGTCACCTCGAGCCGCATGCCCGCGAGCACCGGCACCGACGGCCGGGCCGGAAGGCTCCGTGCCGTCCACGCCACGGCCTCGGCGAGCACGTCGCGATCGATCCGGAACATCACGTGGACCAGCCTCCTGGGTGTCGCTGCTTCGTCAAGTCTTCACTCTCCCGCACCTGTGTGCCTCCAGAACCCCTTCTATGGTTCTTGAGTTCTTTAGAGGGAGAGAGACACGTAGTCTCATTAGGCAGTGTGGATATGTGGATGTCGAGCATTTTCGCAGCTCACGGAGCCTGCTTCATCCACTGCGGGTGTGGGGGACAGGTGGACGGACCCCCTGTGGATTGTGGGTGGTCCCGCTGTCCCCACACCCGCTCCCCAGGCGGAGGGCCCTCTGTCCACGAGTAATCCACCATGTTTCCACCGGTTGTCCACGGGGTAAATGGGACAGCCGAGTCCCGTGTGGCGAGTACGCACAGGGCGTCCCCAGCTCGTCCACGGGTGTTCCCCAAGTGATCCCCAGCTTTTCCCCAAAGCTGTCCCCAAGCGCGGACGGCGTGTTGGCGGGCCGGGAAGGGTGGGGGTAACGCACGGAGCCGCCGCCGAGGGCGGCATTTTTGATCCACAGAGTTATCCACAGCTGTGTACTAAGCGTTGCGTGCGCGCTGCTTGATCCGCGTCGTCAGCTCGTTGACCTGGTTGTACATCGAGCGCCGCTCGGCCATGAGCGACCGGATCTTACGCTCCGCGTGCATCACGGTGGTGTGGTCGCGTCCGCCGAACTGCTGGCCGATCTTCGGCAGGGACAGGTCGGTGAGCTCGCGGGCCAGATACATGGCGATCTGCCGGGCGGTGACGAGGGCCCGCGACCGTGAGCTTCCACACAGGTCGTCGAGTGTGACGCCGAAGTACTCGGCGGTCGTGGACATGATGAGGGAGATGGTGATCTCCGGGCTCGCGTCCTCGCTGATGAGGTCCTTGAGCACGATCTCGGCGAGCTGGATGTCCACAGACTGCCGGTTGAGGCTGGCGAACGCGGTGACCCGGATCAGCGCGCCCTCCAGCTCGCGGATGTTGGTCGCGATGCGGCTGGCGATGTACTCCAGCACGTCGGGCGGCGCGGCCAGGCCCTCCTGGATCGCCTTCTTGCGCAGGATCGCGATGCGCGTCTCCAGCTCGGGCGGCTGGACGTCGGTGATCAGGCCCCACTCGAACCTGTTGCGCAGCCGGTCCTCCAGCGTCACGAGTTGCTTGGGCGCCCGGTCGCTGGAGATGACGATCTGCTTGCTGGCGTTGTGGAGGGTGTTGAAGGTGTGGAAGAACTCCTCCTGCGTCTGCTCCTTGCCCTCGAGGAACTGGATGTCGTCGACGAGGAGGATGTCCACGGCGCGGAAACGGGAGCGGAACCCGTCGGCCTTGTGGTCGCGGATGGAGTTGATGAAGTCGTTGGTGAACTCCTCGGAGCTCACGTAGCGCACCCGGGCGCCGTCGTACAGGCTCTGCGCGTAGTGGCCGATCGCGTGCAGCAGGTGGGTCTTGCCCAGCCCGGAGTCGCCGTAGATGAACAGCGGGTTGTACGCCTTGGCGGGGGCCTCGGCGACCGCGACGGCGGCGGCGTGCGCGAAGCGGTTGCTGGCGCCGATGACGAAGGTCTCGAAGGTGTACTTGGCGTTCAGCCGGGCCGGCTCGCCCGAGGTGCGGCCGCCGCGGGCGTCCCAGCGGTTCTGCCCGGCGCCGGGCGGCCCGGATACGGGCCCGGGGACCGGCTCGGGCTTGGGCGGCGGGGGCGGCTCGGGGGAGTAGCCGCCGGGCCGCTGCTGCGGATCCTGCGGCGACATGTGCTGCGGCGACATGTGCTGCGGCGACATGTGCTGCGGCGACATGTGCTGCGGCGACATGTGCTGCGGCGACATGTGCTGCGGGGGCTGTGGATACTGCTGGCCCTGTGGATAGTGCTGTCCGTGGGGCTCGGCCTCGCGCCGGATCGGCCCGTCCTCACCTAAGGGGAAGCGCGGAGCCGGCGAACCAGCCTGTGGATAACCTGTGGACTGCGTTTGTGGACGATGGTCGCCCGGCTGAGCGGGGGCGGCGTCGGCGGGAGCGGACATCCCGGCGCCGGGATCCACCATCACGGCGATCCGCACGGGCCGGCCGAGCTCCTGCGACAACGCGTGCACGATCAGCGGGCGCAGCCGCACCTCGATGACCTCTTTGGCGAAGTCGTTGGGGGCGGCCAGGAGGATCGTGTCGTTGATGAGGCCGGAGGGCTGCGTCATCTGCAGGAACGCGCGCTGCTGCCCCGAGACGCCCTCGTCGAGCAGGGTCCTGAGCGCCCGAGCCCATACAGCGTTGAGATCGACGCCTTCCATGGCTCGGCCCCTCCTCCCGTTGCGCGGCCCCGCTCGCCCGCCGCGATCCGTGTCGTGTCAGTTCGGTACGCCTCGCGGCACCGGCCCTCGTCCGGATGCCATCCACATATGATCCACATGATGTGCACAGCCCGCGCGTTCTCCCCTGGCGCGTTCACGCTGGTGGGGGGAAGAGCCGGACGGCCGACAGTAGCGGTGTGCGCAACCTGCGTTCAAGACGTTGTCCACAGCCTAATGGGCCGTAGTCGATCGCCGTACGCGCTTGGTGGCACGGGTGCCGGTTTGACCTGACGTACGGTGGACCCGTAACGTGTCCCGGTCGGCTAATCACGCGACGGCTATTTCGCATGCCCGCGCATCTGACGAGCCGTGACCATGGAATGTACCGCGCCCGCGGAACGCCGCGGACGTACCTGAAGCCTGGAGCCCACCCGTGAGCAAGCGTACTTACCAGCCGAACAACCGTCGCCGCGCGAAGACCCACGGCTTCCGGCTGCGCATGCGCACCCGGGCCGGCCGCGCCATCCTGGCCGCGCGCCGCCGCAAGGGCCGCGCCGAGCTGACGGTCTGACAACCAGACGCCGTCCGCCCGTGCCAGCGGAGCGGGCGGCCAGATGTCGATCGAGGAAACCCGGTGCTGCCGTCCGCGTCCCGCATGCGGCGGGGTGACGAGTTCGCCGACGCGATTCGCCGTGGGCGGCGCGCCGGGCGTCCCATGCTGGTCGCACATCTGAACCTGCGCGACGCCGACGAGCCACCGCTGGTCGGCTTCGTCGTGAGCAAGGCGGTCGGTGGCGCCGTGGTGCGGAACCAGGTCAGACGCAGGTTGAGACACCTCGTGCGGAACCGCCTGCCGATGCTGCCGAGAGGTAGCCTTCTGGTGGTACGCGCCAATCCACCGGCTGCGTCCGCGCGCAGCGAGCACCTGGCCGCCGAACTCGACGTCGCGCTGAGTCGTTTACTCCGGCGGCGCGGGTCCGACTCTCGGACCCCGACGGATGGACGGTCATGACAGCGCAGCAACCGACCCCGGCAGTGCTGCCCGGGGAGGCCGACCGGCCCGCGACCGGGCCGGTCGCTCGCGTGCTGCTCGCGCTCATAAAGTTCTACCGCGCCTTCATCAGCCCGATCCTGGGGCCGAGGTGCCGGTTCGAACCGTCCTGCAGCGCCTACGGAGCGGAAGCCGTCGCCGTCCACGGAGCGGCCCGCGGGGTCTGGCTGACCATCCGCCGCATCGGGCGCTGCCACCCGTTCCATCCTGGAGGTTTCGACCCGGTGCCCCCACGCCGAGTCCGGTCTCACGACGAAACGCAAGGGAGCTAGCTCGGTGGAGCTGCCATTCCTGAACTGGCTGTATACGGCGGTGGCCTGGGTAATCACCCACATCCACTCCGGTTACAGCACATTCATCCCCGCCAGCAGCGGTCTCAACTGGGCGCTGACCATCATCACGCTGACCGTGCTGATGCGTCTGTTGATCTTCCCGCTCTTCATGAAGCAGATGCGCTCGTCGCGCAAGATGCAGGAGCTCGCACCCAAGGTCCAGGACCTGCGCAAGAAGTACAAGAACGACAAGCAGCGCATGAACCAGGAGGTCATGCGGCTGTACCAGGAGGCCGGCGCCAACCCGCTCGGGGGCTGCCTCCCGATCGTCGCGCAGTTCCCGATCTTCATTTCGATGTTCACCGTGCTGCGGGCCATCGCCGAGGACCGGGCCGTGTTCGGGATGACGAAGGAGCTCGTGGAGAGCGCCCGTGAGGCGCACGTCTTCGGAGCCCCGCTGCCGGCCACCTTCTTCACGAGCGCCGCGGACATCGAGAAGTTCGGGGCCGACCCGGTGATCACGAAGATCGTGCTCGCGCTCTTCGTGGCGGTCAGTTCGCTCACCACGTTCCTCACCGTCCGGCAGAGCGTGACGCGCTCGATGGCGCAGATGCCGGACAACCCCATGGCGCAGCAGCAGAAGATCCTCATGTACATCTCGCCGCTGTTCGCCGTCTTCAGCCTGAACTTCCAGCTCGGCCTGATCCTCTACTGGGTGACCACCAACCTGTGGACCCTCGGTCAGCAGCACTGGTTCTACAGCCGCCACCCCATGCCGGTCGTGGACGAGAAGGGCAACATCACCACTCCCCAGCCGACGAACGGCATCTTCACCAGGCTGGTAGGGAAGCCCAAGGCGCCGGAGCAGCCCGAGGCGGCACCCGCCCCCAAGATCGTCCGTCAGCAGCCCACGCGCCAGCCTCGCAGCAAGCGCAGCGGCAGCAAGAAGTCGTAGGAGAAGGAGAGTCCGGACGTGACCGAAGCTGAGGAGACCCTCAAGCCTGCTCCCGACATCGAAGCCCTCGAACAGGAGGGCGAGATCGCTGCGGACTACCTTGAGGGCCTGCTCGACATCGCCGACCTCGACGGCGATATCGACATGGACGTCGAAGGAGACCGCGCGGTGGTCTCGATCGTGGGCATCAAGGGCGACGAGCTCGTCGGCCCCGGGGGAGAGGTGCTGGAGGCGCTGCAGGAGCTGACGCGCCTGGCCGTGCACCGCCAGACGGGGGAGCGTTCGCGGCTCATGCTCGACGTCGGCGGCTATCGGGAACGGCGCCGCGCGGAGCTCACCAAGGTGGGCGCCTCGGCGGCCGACGACGTCAAGCGCACCGGCGAGCCGAAGGCGCTCAAGCCGATGACGCCCTTCGAGCGCAAGATCGTGCACGACGCGGTGGCCGCGGCCGGCCTGCGCAGCGAGTCCGAGGGCGAGGAGCCCCGCCGCTTCGTGGTGGTCCTGCCGGCCTGACCGCCTGCACAGTTCCGACGCGAGGAAGCCGCCGGTCCCACATCCGGGACCGGCGGCTTTTCCGTCCTGTACGTGCCCCAGTTCCCATCCCTTTTCGCCGGATCCGCGCGGCCCGCGGACGCCGGATGTACGGCTGGCCGTCGCCGAGGGGGTGAGGACGGTTACCCTTGGCCCAGAGCGTTCATGGATGAGTGAGTGATGACGGAGAGCAACGAGCTGCCCGAGGCGCCCCCGGTGGCGCGCGAAATCTTCACCGGCGAGGCGTTGGAGCGGGCCCGGGTGTTCGCCGAGTTGCTCGCGGGGCCGGGTGTGGTGCGAGGACTCCTTGGGCCGCGTGAGGTGTCCCGCATCTGGGACCGGCATCTGCTGAACTGCGCGGTCGTCGAGGAGGCGGTCCCACCGGACTCGACCCTCGTCGACATCGGCTCGGGCGCGGGCCTGCCCGGCCTTGTGCTCGCGATCGTCCGCCCCGACGTGACCGTCACCCTGCTGGAGCCGCTTCTGCGTCGCACGGTGTTCCTGTCCGAGTGCGTGGAGGCGCTCAAGCTCGACAACGTGGAGGTGCTGCGCGGGCGGGCGGAGGAGCTGGCCCGTAAGCGCGTCTTCGACGTGGCGACGGCCCGCGCCGTCGCCCCGCTCGACCGGCTGCTGGCGTGGTCGATGCCGCTGCTGCGTGAGGGCGGAGAGCTGCTCGCGATGAAGGGCGAGCGCGCGCAGGAGGAGCTGGACGCCGCCCGCCCGCAACTCAAGACCTTCGGGGTGCGGGACGTCGAGCTGGTCACGGTGGGGCGGGGTAGGGTCGAGCCGCCCGCGACCCTCGTTCGCGTCGTCGCCGGACGGTCACCGCGGACGGACACGCGGAGGCAACGAAAGAGGTGAACCGGTGGCGGACGCCGGATCGGGCGGTATGACAGCGGGCCTGGGTTGGCCGGAGACCCGGCTCCCCCTACGCTGGGAGATCGCGACAGCAGGCCGGTCCTCCGGGGTGGGCTGGCCTCGTCCCTCTGCTTCGCCGGTCGAAAGGACGACGACCGTGTCCCAGACCCCCCTTAACCCTGGCGATTCGCCGCTGGTACGAGAGGCACTGAGTTCTGTGGTTTCACGTGAAACAGCCGCATCCCCGCAGGCGGCTGCGCCTTCCGTTGGTTACTCGACGCGCGACGAGGGTGCCTGGCCCCGGCCTTCCCGGTGCCGCGTGATGACGGTCGCCAACCAGAAGGGCGGCGTGGGCAAGACCACCACAGCCGTCAACCTGGCGGCCGCGCTGTCCATGCACGATCAGCGTGTCCTCGTGGTCGACCTCGACCCGCAGGGGAACGCGTCTACCGCGCTGGCGACGGAGCACCGGTCGGGCATGCCGTCGGTCTACCAGGTCCTCGTGGACGACATGCCGCTGTCGCAGATCGTGAAGCCGGTCCCCGACATGCCGAACCTGTACTGCGCTCCCGCCACCCTCGACCTCGCGGGTGCGGAGATCGAGCTGGTTCCCATGGTCGGGCGGGAGACCCGGCTGCGCCGGGCGCTGGCCTCGTTCGACGCGATGGAGTTCGACTACATCCTCATCGACTGTCCGCCGTCCCTGGGCCTGCTGACCGTGAACGCCATGGCGACGGCCCAGGAAGTGCTGATCCCCATCCAGTGCGAGTATTACGCGCTGGAGGGGCTCACCCAGCTCATGCAGAACGTCGAGTTGGTGCGCGCACACCTCAACCAGACGCTGTCGGTCTCGACCATCCTGCTCACCATGTACGACGGCCGGACCCGCCTCGCCTCCCAGGTGGCCGAGGAGGTGCGGTCGCACTTCGGCGACACGGTGCTCGACTCCGTCATCCCCAGGAGCGTCCGGGTCTCCGAGGCGCCCAGCTATGGCCAGTCGGTCATGACGTACGACCCCGGATCGAGCGGGGCGCTGGCGTACATGGGCGCGGCCCGCGAGATCGCCTATCGTGCGGCGGCCCTCGCCGGCGCCTGACGAAGCCCGCTCCGCTCCACCCCGGCGGCGCACGGGGAACGGTTTTGTGCACAGGTCGACGCGTGTGGACTCATGGAGGCGCCGTCACAGCGGTACTCTCTCCTGGTGTGTGCGTGCCGGTGCCCAGTGACCCCGAGTCGCTGGGCACCGCCTTCTGTGCGGGTATGAGGGAGCAACGTTGAGCCAGCAGCGTCGGGGACTGGGCAAGGGTCTTGGGGCTCTGATCCCCACAGCACCGATCGTCGATCCTGCGTCCATGGCGAGCGCTTCGCCTCTCGGTCCACCGTCTGCCACGCTGGGGACGGACATCGCGGGCCTGCGCCCCGTGGAAGGCGCCTACTTCCAGGAGATCGAGGTCGACTCCGTCTCCCCGAACCCGCGGCAGCCGCGTGAGGTCTTCGACGAGGACCGCCTCGACGAGCTCGCGGCCTCCATCAAGGAGGTCGGCCTGCTGCAGCCGATCGTCGTCCGCGCGGTGGAGGGCGGTCGCTTCGAGCTGATCATGGGGGAGCGGAGGTGGCGCGCCTCGCAGATCGCGGGGCTGGACCGCATCCCCGCGATCGTCCGGAGCACCCAGGACGACGAGATGCTCCGTGAGGCGCTCATCGAGAACCTCCAGCGGGAGCAGTTGAACGCGCTGGAGGAGGCCGCGGCCTACCAGCAGCTCCTGGATGACTTCGGGGCCACCCACGAGGTGCTCGCCAGGAAGGTCGGGCGGTCTCGCTCGCACATCAGCAACACCCTGCGGCTGCTGAACCTCCCTCCCGAGGTGCAGCGCCGGCTGGCCGCCGGCATCATCAGCGCCGGGCACGCGCGGGCGCTGCTCACGCTGAACGATCCCGCCGCGCAGGAACGGCTGGCCGGCCGGATCGTGGCCGAAGGGCTCTCCGTGCGGACCGTCGAGGAGATCGTGGCGCTGGGAGAGGCGACTGCGGGGCCCGCTCCGCGTAAGCCCCGGGCCAAGAAGCCGACCGCTCCGGCGCTGCGCGACCTGGCGGACCGTCTCTCCGACCACTTCGAGACCAAGGTGAAGGTCGACCTCGGCAGCCGGAAGGGCCGCATCGTCGTCGAGTTCTCCACGATCGACGACCTTGAGCGGATCATCGACTCGATGGCACCGGAGGCCGCCAACGCGATGCGCAGCAGGGGTATCACGGCCGACTAGTGGGGTGTCCACGAGCGTCGACCGGGTCGGTCGCTGCGCCGGAAGGAAACTCCGGTCCTCGCGAAGCCCGCTCCGCTGGGCCTTCGCTGCGGTCCGCGCTCCCTTCCGCTCCGCTCCCTCCACCCCCCTGAATGTCGGTGCACAGCGCACCAGCGGGCGCCGTCCACCGGTGCTGTCGGCCGTGAGGAACGGCGCGGGCATCGCGAGGGCTGCGGAGGCTCCCCATGGCGCGGAGACCACGCACCGAGGACATTCGGCGCCGCCCACGGGTCAGTGGTTTCACGTGAAACATGCTGCCGATGGGTGTCCAGGCATGCAGCGCCTCGTGGCGCAATGCGCAGTCGTGCTGAGTTCTGTGGTTCCGATCGGCTCATGGACGGCTATTGCCCGCTGTGGAGTCCGAGGGCTTACGCACGAGCGGCCGGGCGTTAGGGTGATGGGCCGCCTAGCCCAAAATTGCCACCCCTCCAGGCCGAGATGAGCGCCTGGAGGGGTGTTTCACGTGAAACAGCAGCGGGATCAGCCCCGGGTGGCCGCGAGTTCCAGGAGTCCCTTGCACAGGGTGCCGAGATCACGGCCCGCCGCCTCCGCCGCCATCGGCAGCAGAGAGGTCTCCGTCATCCCGGGCGCCACGTTGACTTCCAGGAAGTACGGCTTGCCGGAGCTGTCGACGATGAGGTCGGTGCGGGAGAGGTCCCGCAGGCCGAGGGCGGCGTGCGCGGCGACCGCCATCCCGGCGCAGGCCTCGGCGACCTCGGGGGAGAGCCGGGCAGGCGCGAAGAACTCGGTTTGGCCGGCCGTGTATCGGGCCGCGTAGTCGTACACGCCCCGGTCGGGCACGATCTCCACCGGAGTGAGGGCGACCGGTCCGTCGCCGAGATCCACCACGGAGACCGCGACCTCCACGCCCTGGACGTACCGCTCGATGAGCGCGGTGTCGCCGTAGGCGAAGCAGCCGACCATCGCGGCGGGCAGTTCCTCCGCCGTGCGAACAATGGACGCGCCCAGCGCGGAGCCGCCACGGGAGGGCTTGACGAACAGCGGCAGGCCGAGCCGGTCGATGATGCGGGCGAGCACGGCCGTGGCGCCGAGGTCGTGGAACGTCTCCTTGGGCAGCGCGACGGAGTCGGGCGTGTTCAGCCCCCAGGAGCGGACGACGGCCTTCGCCGTGGGCTTGTCGAAGGAGATCCGGCAGGCGTCCGGCGTCGCCCCGACGTACGGCACGTCGAGCAGTTCCAGCACCGACCGGATGGCGCCGTCCTCCCCGGCGCCGCCGTGCAGGGTGACGAACACCGCGTCCGGCGGGTCCGCCAGCACGGCGGGCACGAGGGTGGCGTCGGCGTCGCGTGTCTCGACGTCCACGCCGACCGCCCGCAGCACCTCCGCGACGCGGCGTCCGGACCGGATGGAGACCTCACGCTCGTAGGAGAGCCCTCCCGCGAGGACGAGCACGTGGCCCAGATCGCTCATCGCGCATCACCGCCCATGCGGACGGCGGCGGCGCCGGTCCGCGCCTCCCGACACGGACGCACGGGGGGCGATCCTTGGGTCATCGTTCGCTCGCTCACGAAGAGGGCCTTTCTCGCCTCGAGGAGTCAGTATGGCCAGCCTGAACAGGCTAGTGCCCCGCCCGAGCCGGTGTGTCCCCCGATACCCGTAAGCGGCGCGGTGTGGCAAGCCAAGCGGTACGGCAAGTCACCCCGGCGGGGGCGTCGCGGCATGTCCGTCAAGAGCACCGGAGCCGCCCATGAGGTCCCATGGGCGGCTCCGGCATCGCGCGGGGGAACGGCGTCAGGCCAGATCCGGGCTGGGGGTGTCGACGCCGGCGTGGCCCGGCGTGGAGCCGGTGCCGAAGGTGTCGCGAAGCCTGAGCTCCTGCTCGATCACGCCCGCCAGGCGGCGCACGCCTTCCTTGATGCGTTCCGGCTCCGGATAGCAGAACGACAGGCGCATGTTCCGCGAGCCACCGCCGTCGGAGTAGAAGCCGGTGCCGGGTACGAACGCGACGCGCTCGGCGACCGCACGGGGGAGGATCGCCTTGGAGTTGAGCCCTTCGGGCAGCGTCATCCAGACGAAGAACCCGCCGGCGGGGCGGGTCCACGTGCAACCGGGCGGCATGAGCATGTCGAGCGCGCTCAGGAGCGCGTCACGCCGCTCGCGGTACAGCTCGCGGAACGACTTGATCTGCTCGCGCCACGGCTGGGTGGCGAGATACTGGCCCACGGCGAGCTGGGTGAAGGACGAGTGCGAAAGCACCGCCGACTCCATGGCCAGGACCAGCTTGTCGCGTACGGCGTGCGGGGCGAGGGCCCAGCCGACGCGGAAGCCGGGGGCGAGGGTCTTGGAGAACGAGCCGAGGTACACGACGCCCTCGGGGTCGTCGGCGCGCAGCGCCCGCATCGGCTCCCCGTCGAACCCGAGCAGGCCGTAGGGGTTGTCCTCCACCACGAGCACGCCGGCCCTGCGGCAGATCTCCAGCACCTGGCGGCGGCGTACCTCGTTCAGCGTGACACCGGCGGGGTTCTGGAAGGTCGGGATCGTGTAGAGGAACTTGATCCGGTTGCCGGCCGCGTGGAGCGCGTAGATGGTCTGGGCGAGGGACTCGGGGATGAGGCCCTGGTCGTCCATGGCGATGTGCACGACCTTGGCCTGGTAGGCGCTGAACGTCCCGAGGGCTCCGACGTACGAGGGCCCTTCGGCGAGCACGACGTCGCCGGGGTCGATGAAGATCCGGGTGATCAGATCGAGCGCCTGCTGCGAGCCGACGGTGACGACGACGTCGTCGGCGTTCGCCTCGATGCCCTCCATGCGCATGACGTCGCAGATCTGCTCGCGCAGGGCGGGGTCGCCCTGCCCGGAGCCGTACTGCAGGGCCACGGAGCCGCGGGTGGCGACCAGGTCGGCGACGAGTTCGCTGACCAGGTCGAGGGGAAGCGCGTTGACGTACGGCATGCCGCCGGCGAGCGAGACCACCTCGGGCCTCGAAGCGACGGCGAAGAGAGCTCGGATCTCGGAGGCGACCATCCCGGCGGCGCGGGCGGCGTACCTGTCGACGTAGGCGTCAATGCGCGACCCGTGGGGCGCGTTCGTCTGACCGTGATCAAGCTCTTGTGCCACGGTCCACCTCCGATCACGTAGCCAGGAAATCCAGAGTACGGTAACGCGCCACGCACATCACAACTGGGTATTGACCATCAATGGCCCCTTTTCTTGCATTCCTGTCCCACTGGTTTCCGTGGGGCCAACCCCTTTAACGGACGGCGGGGGCTGTTCGTGGCGCACCCGCTCCTGCCCTTCCGCTGAGTTACGATGCGACCTGGAGACGCCGTTTTCGCGCGCTTTTCTGGCAGGGTTCCTGACGGGGATTGGGGCTTCACGTGTCGCGTCGGCTGGTCAACGTCACTCTCGACAATCTCGACGACCTGCCGCGCCGGTGCCGGCGGTGCGTGTTCTGGGAGCTCGACCCCGTCAGCGGCGAGCGCGCGGCGGAGGCCGGCGACCCGGGGTTGGAGAAGGAGGCGTGGATCTCCGCGACCCTGCTCGAATGGGGGAGCTGCGGCAAGATCGCCTATGTCGACGGGGTGGCGGCCGGGTTCGTGCTCTACGCCCCGCCGCTCTACGTTCCGCGCTCGGTGGCGTTCCCGACCTCTCCGGTCAGCTCGGACGCGGTGCTGCTGATGACCGCGCACATCGTGCCCGAGTTCACGGGCGGAGGCCTCGGCCGGATGCTCGTGCAGGGCGTCGCGAAGGACCTGACCCGCCGCGGTGTACGGGCGATCGAGGCGTTCGGCGACCTGAAGTGGGAGCAGCCGGGCGGCTGCGTGCTTCCGGCGGACTACCTGCTCTCGGTCGGGTTCAAGACCGTCCGCCAGCATCTGCGCTTCCCCCGGCTCCGGCTGGAGCTGAAGACGGCCGTCTCGTGGCGTGAGGACGTCGAGGTGGCGCTGGAGAGGCTGCTGGGATCGATGTCCCCGGAGAGGGCCCTGCGGCCCGTCTGAGGCGATCTCAGCGGTGCCTATGGCCGGCCCCTGCGGGGGAGGCCGCCACAACAGCCGCCACAACACAGCCGCCACAACACAGGAGCCCCCCGCGCGGGGCGCGGAGGGCTCTGCTCGCGGTGGTGCGGCGGGCGGCGTCAGATGACGCCGTCGAGCTCGCGCAGCAGCATGGCCTTCGGCTTGGCGCCGATGATCTGCTTGACGACCTCGCCGCCCTTGTAGACGTTCATCGTCGGGATCTGGAGCACGCCGTAGTCCCGCGGCGTGACCGGGTTCTCATCGATGTTCAGCTTGACGATGGTCAGCCGGTCGGCGTGCTCGGCGGCGATCTCCTCGAGGATCGGCCCGACCTGACGGCAAGGACCGCACCACTCGGCCCAGAAGTCGACCAGAACCGGCTTGTCGCTCTTGAGGACATCGGCCTCGAAGCTGGCGTCCGTCACGCTCTTGATCGCGCCCACGGTATCTCTCCCCTTGCGTGAGTGGTGTGGCGGTGCTGACAACCGCGGGGGGCCTCCCCGCATTCCCGCTGCCGGGACTCAGGCGTTCAGCGTCAGCCAGCGCTCCGCGTCGAGCGCCGCCGCGCATCCGGTGCCGGCCGCCGTGATCGCCTGACGATAGGTGTGGTCGACGACGTCGCCGGCCGCGAACACCCCGTCGATGTTCGTACGCGTCGACGGGGAGTCGACCACGATGTATCCCTGGTCGTCGAGATCGACCTGGTCCTTGACGAGCTCGGTGCGGGGGTCGTGGCCGATGGCGACGAACAGGCCTCCCACCGGGAGCTCGCTCTCCTCCCCGGTCTTGAGGTTGCGCAGCCGCACCCCGGACACCCGCTCCTCGCCGAGCACCTCGACGACCTCGCTGTCCCAGACGAAGCGGATCTTCTCGTTCGCGAACGCCCGATCCTGCATGATCTTGCTGGCGCGCAGCGAGTCGCGGCGGTGGACCACGACCACCGACTTCGCGAACCGGGTCAGGAAGATGGCCTCCTCCATCGCCGTGTCACCGCCGCCGACGACCACGATGTCCTGGTCGCGGAAGAAGAAGCCGTCGCACGTGGCACACCAGGAGACGCCACGGCCGGACAGCCGCTTCTCGTTGCTCAGCCCAAGCTCGCGGTAGCCCGACCCGGTGGCCAGGATGACCGACTTGGCGTAGTAGGTGTCGGTGTAGGTCTTGACGACCTTCGGGTCGGCCCGCAGATCCACCTCGACCACGTCGTCGGCGACCAGTTCGGCGCCGAACCGCTCGGCCTGCTTGCGGAAGTTGTCCATGAGGTCGGGACCCATGATCCCGTCGGGGAACCCGGGGAAGTTCTCCACATCGGTGGTGTTCATCAGCGCGCCACCGGCCGTGACCGACCCCTCGAAGACGAGCGGCTTGAGGTCCGCGCGCGCGGTGTAGACGGCCGCCGTGTAGCCGGCCGGCCCCGACCCGATGATGATCACGTTACGAACGTCGCTCAACGGACCCGCCTTCTTCGATCCCGGTGGTTGCTGCAGTGCCCTCAACAGATCCTAGGCCCCGGGCATTCCGGGGCCGACCCCTGTTGCCGACCCCTGTCATGACGAAGCCCCCCGGAGGTCGCGGGGGGCTTCGTCACTGCCGATGGTACGGCTCTCGCCGAGTGGTCACTTCCAGGTGGCCAGACCCTCGGGTCGCAGCTTGCGGCACCCGGAGTCCACGACGACCACGCGTACGGCGTTCATGCTCTTGTCTTCCCAGAACGCCATGATGGTGGCCTCGTTGCCGTTGTACAGCGCCTTGTCGACGCCGATCGGCGTGCGGTCGAGCTCGTTGGAGAACCGCTTGACGCAGGTATCGAGGTCCTCGTCGTCGTTGGTGCCCGAGCCGGGCGCCACGCCGAAGTAGCCGAGCAGCGGGCCGCGCAGCTCACGGCTGGTGTAGTTGTGGCCGCTCGCGTACGTCGAGTAGGTCATCGCCTGGACGTCTGCAGGGCTCTGGCCGGGCTGGCCCTGGCTCACCACCGTTCGCGACGGCGAGTCGCCGAACGAGAGCAGGCCGGTGGCGAGACCGCCGCTCCCGATCACCACGGCCGCCGCGGCGGCGACAGCGGCGGGCATGGCCCACGTGCGCCGCCTGGACGCCTTCGAGCGGCGCCTGGCCGGCCGGACTGTGCCGTCGTCGCCGACGACTCCCAGTGGAGCGACCGATGGCGTGACCGGCGGAGTGACCGGCGCGAGCTCGCGCTCCGGCTCCGCGGAGTCGGCCGTGGTCGCGACCAGAGGCTCGACCGTCTCCCACGGACCCTTCTCCGGCACGGGACTGTCCCATGGGGCGTCCCGCAGGATGCGGTCCCAGTCCGGAGCCTCGGCGGCCAGCGCCCGGTCTATGCGCTTGGCGACGCCCAGAGGCATCGCAGGCACCGGCATCGCCGCCAGGACCTCGCGGACCGCGGCCAGATCGGCAAGGCTCTCCCCGCAGGGGTCGCAGACCGCGAGATGCTCGCGGACCCGTCGGGCCGTGGTGTCGTCGAGGAGACCCTCCGCCAACTCGGCGAGAACCTCCAGGTCGTAGTGCGTGTCACCCGTCACGAAGTTCTGCTCCCTTCCCGGATGAGACGCGAGTGAGGTCGGTTCGGTTCCGTAGATGCGCAAGAATCGGGGCGAGTTTCGCCCGGCCCCTGGCACAGCGGCTCTTAACCGTGCCGGGTGGGACACCCAGCACCGCCGCGGCGTCGTCCACGCCGTACCCCATCATGTCGACCAGCACGAGAGCCGCCCGCTGGTCTGGCGGCAGCAGCTTGAGCGCCGCCGTGACCTCCAGGGAGACCTCGCGCTCGCCCGCCTGGTCGGTCGCCGGGGACTCGCGCTCCGCGGCCTCGATCAGCTCGTCGTCGGCCACCGGGCGCACCGACTTGCGGCGCATCCGGTCGAGACAGGCGTTGACCACGATGCGGTGGAGCCAGGTGGTGACCGCCGCCTCACCGCGGAAGGTGTCCGCCTTGCGGTATGCCGAGACGAACGCGTCCTGGACCGCGTCGGCCGCCTCGTCGGGGTCGCCGAGCGTACGCAGGGCGACGGCCCACATGCGGTCGCGGTGCCGCCTGACGATCTCGCTGAAGGCGTGCGGGTCGCCGCCGAGGTGGCGGGTAAGCAGATCGGCATCGGACATCGCGCGTCGCGCGTGTTCAGCCGTCGGGGGATTGTCTGGTGGGGAGTTCACAAGTCCCTGCTATGCCGATCCGGGGGAATGCACCGTTACCTCGTAGATAGTGCCACGATACTGCCCGTTGTAGGGGGCAAGTCGGGTGAACCACACCAGAACGTATTGGCCGGTGACGGTCTTTTCCGGAAGCAGCGTCACCGTGCCCGACGCGCCCTTCTTCTCGGCCACGGTCTTCAGCGAGGAAAGGTCCGCCGAGTCGCCCACCTTGAGTTGCACCGTCGAGCCGCCCGCGGAGCCCAGGGAGACGACCACGTCGGCGATGGGCACCGGTTTGCCCATGTCGAGGATGAGCCCGACGCCGTCTTTGAGTTTTCCGAGGTCGGCGCTGTTGTAACTGTCGGTGTGCCATTCCGTGGACGGTTTGCCGTCGATGGCGAGCGGGGCGATCTCCGGCTTCTCCGCGCGGTCGGAACCGAGGGGGTCGAAGCCCGCCGCGCTCACCGCCTCGACCTTGACCGGCTTGATCGAGGGGGACGCGGACTGCGTGCCGTCCGCCTGTTCCACTCCCCTCGGGGTGTTGCCGAGGTTCTTGCCCACGGTCCACGCGCCGACGCCTACGGCGGCCATCACGAGCAGGACGATGACGGTCAGCAGGATCTTGCTCGCGGTGCCGGTCTGCGGGCGCGGCGGAGGGACCATCGTCACGTGGGACGGCATGCGCGGCGGCATCGTCGACATGCCGTGTCCGTCCGGCGCCTCACTGTGCAGGTTCAGCGCGGGCGGCCCGGTGGTGACGGGGGCAGGCGCGGGGCGGGGCACGTGGGCGAGCGCCTCGGCCACGTCGGCGGGGGTGGCCAGCGGCGGCTCACCCCGCCGCGACTCCTGCAGCAGCGCGCGGCAGGTGATGGCGTCGAGGTAGCCGGGGACTCCCGCGGTGACCTGCCGCGGGGTGCAGACCTTGCCGTCGTCCAGCGGCGCGGCGGGCAGCCCGCAGTCGAGCTCGCCCGGCCAGTGGCCGGTCAGCGCCGCGTAGAGCAGGCGGCCCAGCCCTTCCGCGTCCTCCCGGGCGGGCTCGTCGCTGCTCAGGTCGAGGATCGCGGCGTCGACGGCGAGCCCGAGGAGCTTGACCGTGCCGCCGCTCGTCCAGACCAGGCGGGCGGGGGTGAGGTGCAGATGGGTGAGGCCGGCCGCGTGCGCGTGCGCCAATGCCTCGGCGGCCTCGGCGACCAGGGCCGCGCCGCGCTCAGGCTCGATCGGCCCGCTTTCCAGCAGGTCGAGGAGCGAGTCTCCGTTCACCCACTCGCTCACGACGTACGCGGTGCCGTCCTCGTCGGCCGCGTCGAACACCTGGGTGAGGCGGGGGTCGGTCAGGCGGCTCGCCAGGCGGGCGGCGGTGACGACCTCCTCGACCCGGGGGAAGTCGGGAGTGAACGTGTGGACCGCGACCGACCGGGCGAGGATCTCGTCCATGGCTTTCCACAGGGTCGCGCCGCCGGACTCGTGCACCCGGTCCTCAAGGCGAAACCGGTCCGCCAGCCGGGTTCCCGGTTCGACCGTGGACATGCTCATACGGCCGCCCCGCTCCGCGGCTCGTCGGCATGCATCGGCCGATGCCGGGTGGTTCCGCCCACGCCTTCCCGCTTCCGCTCGCCTGTCCGAAACTCAGATCGCGTCCCTGAGACCTCCTGCCTGCCGCCACCACCGGTAGGACGAGTTCCGCGGGACGCACTCCCTGGCGCACCATGCTAGTGCCGTGCCGCTTGTGCCCGCCTTCCCGATGGAAAACGTCCGAATCGGACTTCTGGGCTACCTTCCAGTTGCCGGTCGCTCTTGAGGACTCTTACCGTCCTACCCGGCTTGCCACAAGTCCAATGATGGAGCGGACCTCGGGCACCCGCAGCCGGTGGGCGGCCACCAGGTAGAGCAGCAGCCCCGCGCCGCCGCCCACCGCGAGCACCACGGCCGAGCTCACCGGGTTGATCGTGGTGATCTCCCTGGACAGCCACAGGATCCCCAGCGCCAGCGCGGCGGCGGGGATGGCCGCGGCGTACATCCGGCCGAGCCCGGCGGTGACCTCGCGTCCGTCGAGACCGCCGACCTTCCGGCTCGCGAGCACCCACGTGACGAGGCAGAGCACGCAGTAGGTGATCAGATAGGCGAAGGCCATTCCGAGGACGATGTAACGGTCGGGGAGCGTGAGGTACGCGACCAGGCTCAGTGTCGCGTTGATGGCCACGTTCACCCCCGCCATGATCGCGGGCGTGCGGGTGTCGCCGAAGCTGTAGAAGACCCGCAACAACAGCTGGAAGATCGAGAACGGTACGAGCGCGACGCCGAACACCTGCAGCACGTGGCCGATGTAGATCGCGTCGGTGGTGGTCATGCGGCCCCACGAGAAGATCA
The DNA here is from genome assembly GCF_012999535.1 of Microbispora sp. H11081. Taxonomy (GTDB): domain Bacteria; phylum Actinomycetota; class Actinomycetes; order Streptosporangiales; family Streptosporangiaceae; genus Microbispora. The sequence goes on along the minus strand of NZ_JABBWV010000005.1, from coordinate 232,121 downwards.
GCGTGGTGACCGAAGGGCCGAGGACCATCAGCAGCAGCCCCGCCGGCACGATGACGGACGAGACCAGCCGCACCGCCGAGGCGAACTCGGTGCGCACGGAGTCGAACTCGCCCTCGGCCACGGACCGGCTCATCCTCGGCAGCATCGCGGTGATCACCGACACCGCGATGATCCCGTACGGGAGCTGGAAGAGCTGGAAGGCGTACGCCCACGCGCTGTTGCCCGCGCCGGGGGCCCGTTCGCCCGCGCCGGTCGCGAGCTTGGTGGTGACCCAGAAACCGATCTGGGTGATGCCGGTGTAGGCGAACGTCCACACGGCGGCCCTGGCCGCCTCGCCGAGCCCCGTCCCGCGCACGCCGAACCGCGGGCGGAACCGGAAGCCGGCCCGGTGCAGCGCGATGATCAGGACCAGCGCCTGGGCCACGATGCCGGCGGTCGTGCCGAGGCCGAGCAACGCGAGGTCGCGGTCGCTCACCTTCTCGATGTCGGACGACGCGACGGCGTAGTAGGCCCCAAGGACGCCCATGACCACGATGTTGTTGAGCACCGGCGCCCACATCGGGGCGGCGAACCTGTCCCGCGTGTTCAGGATCGCCCCGGCCAGCGAGCCGATCCCGAAGAAGGCGATCTGGGGGAGCATGTACCTGGCCAGGGTGGCGGCCACGTCGACCTTTTCCTCGGACCAGTTCGAGGCGGTGTAGAGCTCCATGATCGGCCGGGCCAGCAGCACGCCGATCAGGGCGACGGCGGTGAGTACGATCACCGCCAGTGTCATGAGCCGCTGCTCGAACGCCTGGCCGCCGTCCGGGTCGCGCCGCTGCGCCCGGATGATCACCGGCACGACCACGCTGCTCAGCACGCCCTGGAGCAGCAGGTCCAGCAGGATGTACGGGATCATGTAGGCCGCGTTGTACGCGTCGCCGAGGGCGAAGGTCCCGATCGCGGCGGCGAGCATCGCCGTGCGGACGAAGCCGGTGAGCCGGGAGACCATCGTTCCGGCCGCCATGATCGCGCTGGCCCGCAGCATCCTGCTCATGGGTGTTCCTGGCCGCCTTCCTCCGGAGGGTCCCGGCTACGGTGTCTGGGTGCGCTCGGCGGGGACGGCGCCAGGACCGCGGCCGGACGTGCCCCCCTCGTCCCTCGGCCCGTCGAACGGGAAGGCCCTGCGCGACCTGCGGCGCAGGATGCGCATCACCACGGCCGCCAGCATGATGACCACGGCCGCCCCCACGATGACGAGGGCGATGCCGGTGTAGCCGGTCGCGCGCACGACGACGCGCACCGCGCTGCCGTACTTCTCGTCCTCGTCGGTCAGCAGTTGCACGGAGATGCTCGCGTCGCCGCCCTCGTCGCGCACGATCACCGGCACGTTCACGAGCTGGCTGCGTCCCGCGAGGATCCGGGTGGTGGGGGTCACGTAGACCCCATCGGGGGCCTCGATCGCGAGCCGTGACTTGCTGCCGGAGGTGACCTGGATCTTGATCTGGATGTCCTTGTCCAGGTTGTTGGCCACGCTCACCGGGACCTGGCCGTTGCTGCCCGCGACCGCGCGCGGGGTGTCGAGCACGGACACGTCGCCGATGCGGGCGTCGATCGCCTTCTGCACCTGGGCGGCGAAGGAGGCCGCCCGCTTCCCGTCGCCCCGCCAGGAGGCGGAGGCCAGCCGGAGGATGGCCGTGTGGAAGACGTCCGTGTGCTCCTCGGTGACGGTGGCCACGGCGTCGGCCTTGCGCTCCAGCTTGCGTACGGTGGCCAGGTAGGAGCGGCTCAGCTCGGCCTGGCGGTCGCGCTCGGTGTAGCTCAGGTCGCCGCGCGGGGTCCCGCCCCGTACGGGCTTGACCGAGTCGAGCGGGGTCATGCGCAGCCACGGGGCGTCGGAGGCGGCCTGGAGCAGGCCGGAGACGAACGCCGGGTCGGGGGTCCACAGGTGCGACCGGGGGGCCGCGATCACCGTGGGGGAGGCCGTACGCGCCGTCGTTTCCTGCCCGCTCTGGCCGGTCTGGCCGAGCTGCGCGAACGGGCCGAGTCGCTGGTTCTGCGGGCTGTGCGGCTCGAAGGCGATCATCGCGGTCTCCGCGAGGAACCGCTGCCGCGCGAGCATCGCTGCCCCGGGCGCCGACACGTCCCCGCCGAGGATCTCGCTGAGGGCGGGGTCGGCGAGCAGCGCCGTGACCGGGTTCTCCGCGACGGTGTCGAGCCTGGCCGCGGCGTCGGTGGTGATGGGCGCAGGCGGGAGGACGGTCTGCCCGGTCTGCCCGGTCTGTCCATCGGCCCGCGGCGGCAGCGCGTCCCCCGACAGCAGTACGGACGTGACGCCCGACATGGCGAGCTCGTCCACCGCGTCACGGTCGATCTTGCCCCCGGCCGGCCACGCGGTGGTGCCGTGGATCTGCCGGCCGAGCAGTTCCGTCGCGAGCGCGGCGCCGCGCTGCACCGACGCCGCGGCCTGCTTGTCGAGTCCGTGGTGGACCAGCGCGGCCACGTCCGGGTCGGCGTACGGCGTGGCGATGACGGTCTTGCCCGTCAGCGCGCCGCGCAGGCCGTTCAGCCACTGGCCCGCGGCCGGGTCGGCGTCCTTGCGCGCGCCCTTCACGCTGCGGGGGCCGGAGGACAGGACGCGGACGTCGTCGAGCAGGGCGGGGTCCACGAACCAGGTCACCCCGTCGCCGGTGTCCTGGGCGGTCTGTAGCAGCGACGCCAGGCGGCCCGACACGAGCGAGCCGGACAGGTCGTCGTCCATGAACGTCGCGTCGTCGGCGCGGTGGGGCCGGTCCACCAGCGGCAGCGCGACGGCCAGCTTGACCGTGGGGATCTGCTCCCCCTTGGGGGCGTACGTCAGGAAGGTGCGCTCGATCGCCAGTCGCTGACCGGTCACCGCGTCGGCCACCTCGATCGCGAGGGGGTAGACGCCGGGCCGGGACATCCTCAGCTCCTCCGACGTCATGGTGAACCGGAAGGCCAGCTTGCCCGCCTGGTCGAGCGGCGTCGCCTGGACCCTGGTGCTGTAGTTGGAGGGGGCGTATCCCTGCTCGGCCAGGTAGGCCGCCATCTCGGCGCGCGAGGCCAGCGGCCGGTTCGGCGAGTAGCGGACCACCACGCGTACGGAGGATCCCGGCGTGCCCGCGGCGGTCCCCGCGATCGTCACGGGGGCGGCGGTGTCGCGGACGACCTCCGGGGTGATCTCGCTCACGAGGAGCGGATCCGCCGGGGCCGCCGCCGCGACACGATCCGGAGGCGCCGCGACAGCCGTACCGGCCATGCCCGCTGGGGAGGCGAGCAGGGCGGTCAGCAATGTCAGCAGCGCGGCCTTACGGATCATGTGCCGGCCGGCGGTGAGGTACGGCGCACGTCCAGAATGCTATTGGCTACGCGGTCCGCATAGGACTCGCGAGGCTCGCGAGACCCCTTCGGCCGCCTGCGGCGAGATCAACCGGTTTGGCCGCTACCAGGTCGAACAGGTGGATCGCGCGCAATCGCAACGCGGTGCGGCGCTCGCCGGTCGCGGTGTGGACGACCTCGTCGGCATCGAGGCGCGCGATCAGCCGCTGGTCCACGAGGACGGTCAGCCCGTCGGGCAGCAGCAGCGGGCAGACCAGGCCGTGCGCGTAGTCGGTCGCGGAGTTGACGGTGAAGGCCGACGCCGCGGATACCCTGTGGGCACGCAGGACGGCGCCCACCTCCGCCGGCCCGGGGCAGGAGTTCACCGCGCTCACCACGGCCACCTCCTGTGTCCGCCCGCGCGCCGACACCTCGAACAGCGCCACGCCCAGGCACGTCTCAGGAGTGACCCCCAGCACCTCGGGAAGCTCGTCCGAGCATGTCAAGGGGCGCGGAAGACGTACGATCTCATGGTGGATCTGGTGGGCGAGGAGCCAGCGGTGAATCGCGAGAGCGTCTTTCATCGTGTGCTCCTTGCGTCGTCCAGCACCCCCGAACTGACCGTGGCCTGGTGATCGCTAGGCGTGTCTCCCCTGGGTGACACCCGAACACCTGGGCCATCGGGGGAGAGTTTCTGTTCCGTGACCGAAGGACCTACCCAGCCTTGTCCGTTTCAAATCTGAGCGACAGCCAGCAGCGCGCCGTGAACGAACTGTTCCGTCGGATCGCCCCGGTCGCCGACGAGCTCGGCGAGCTGTTCTCGGCCCGGGGGCACGAGCTGGCCCTGGTCGGCGGCTCCGTCCGCGACGTCCTCCTCGGCCGCGCGAGCAAGGACCTCGACCTGACCACGGACGCCCGTCCCGAGCGGGTGCTGGAGATCGTCAAGGACTGGGCGGACGCCGTCTGGACGATCGGGATCGACTTCGGCACCGTCGGCGTGCGCAAGGGCGGCTGGCTGCTGGAGATCACCACCTACCGCAGCGAGTCGTACGATCCGGCCTCGCGCAAGCCCGAGGTGATGTACGGCGACTCGCTCGACGGCGACCTCGCCCGGCGCGACTTCGCGGTCAACGCGATGGCCGTGCGCCTGCCGAACCACGAGTTCGCCGACCCGTACGGCGGGCTGCCCGACCTCGCCGCGAAGGTCCTGCGGACGCCGGGCAGGCCCGAGCAGTCGTTCGACGACGATCCGCTGCGGATGCTGCGCGCGGCGCGGTTCGCCGGGCAGCTCGGGTTCACGGTCGCGCCCGAGGTCGTCGAGGCCATGACCGCGATGTCCGGCCGCATCGAGATCGTCTCGGCCGAGCGCATCCGTGAGGAGCTCGACAAGCTGATCCTCGGCGCGTACCCCAGGGCGGGGCTGGCGCTGCTGGTGGAGAGCGGGCTCGCCGCCCACGTCCTGCCCGAGCTGCCCAAGCTGCGGCTGGAGATCGACGAGCACCACCGGCACAAGGACGTCTACGAGCACACGCTGATCGTGCTGGAGCAGGCCATGGGCCTGGAGACGGCCGGTCCCGACCGGGTGCTGCGCTGGGCCGCCCTGCTGCACGACATCGGCAAGCCCAAGACCCGGCGCAACGAGCCCGGCGGCCGGGTGTCGTTCCACCACCACGAGGTGGTCGGCGCGCAGATGGCGAAGAAGCGGCTCACCGAGCTCAAGTTCCCCAAGGACGTGGTGTCCGACGTGTCCAAGCTCGTGGAGCTGCACCTGCGCTTCCACGGCTACGGGACGGGGGAGTGGACCGACAGCGCCGTACGCCGCTACGTCCGCGACGCGGGACACCTTCTCGAACGCCTGCACAAGCTGACCAGGGCCGACTGCACCACCCGCAACAAGCGCAAGGCGCAGGCCCTGTCCAGCACCTACGACCAGCTGGAGGAGCGCATCGCCCGGCTGGCCGAGGAGGAGGAGCTGGCCAAGATCCGGCCGGAGCTGGACGGCAACGAGATCCAGGAGATCCTCGGCGTGCCGCCGGGCCCGGTCGTCGGCACGGCCTACAAGCACATGCTGGAGATCCGCATGGACCAGGGCCTGATCGGCAAGGAGGCCGCGAAGGACGCCCTGCTCGCCTGGGCGAGGGACAACGGGCTGCTGTCGTAGGCGGTTCAGTCGGTGGCGGGGACCGGCGGCCTGCGCACGGCGGTGGGCAGGACCATCCGGTACAGCCCCGCGCTGACCACGTAGCCGACGCCGATCACGGCGAGCGCGAGATAGGACCTGCCGTCGGGCGGCAGCAGCGCCGCCGCCAGCACCGCCCCGAGGACCGTCATGCCGTTGAACAGCATGTCGTACACGGAGAACGCGCGGCCGAGATAGGCGTCCTCGACGTCGCGCTGCACGACCGTGTCGGCGCAGATCTTCACGCTCTGCCCGGCGACGCCGATCACCAGCCCGGCGGCCACGAACGCCCACTCGTGGAACGTCGCGCACAGCGCGAACTCCAGGACGCCGCAGGTCACGAGCATCATCGGGATCCAGGTCTCGATCCGGAACCGCTTGGTGGCCCATGGCGTGACCAGCACCGCGGCGAAGCTTCCCGCGCCGACGGCGCCCAGCACGAGCGCGATGCCCTCCAGCGCCTGGTCGGGGGTCGAGCTGAAGCTGTAGCGGTAGAGCATCACCACCGCCGCGGTGGAGATGCCGAACATGAGGCGGTGGCCGGCCATGCCGGTGAGCGCGGCCGCCGCCGACCGCCGGTGCCCGACGTGCCGCGCGCCGTCCACCAGCCCGGTCAGCACGTTCCGTACGGCCTCGCGGGCCTGCGGGCGGTCCGGGTCGTACGCGGGCCCGAGCAGCGAGCGTCCCATCGTCCTGGCGATCAGCGCGCTCAGCCCGAAGACGACGCCCGAGCAGACCAGCAGCACCGCCACGCCCCCGTCGCCTGACCCGGCGACCACGCGCAGCATGACGCCTGCGCCCATCCCGACGAACGTCGCCACCGTGCCCGACGTGGGGGTCACCGCGTTGGCCATCATCAACTGGTCGTTCGGCACCACGTGGGGCAGCGACGCGCCGAGGGCCGCGAGGAAGAAGCGGTTGACCGCGAGGACGCCGAGCGCCGCCGCGTAGAAGACGACGTCGGAGGTGCCCACCGCGACGAGAGCCGCGGCCAGCACGAGCAGCGTCCCGCGCACGATCGGCGCGATCACGAGGATCTGCCGCCGCGACCAGCGGTCGATGAACACCCCGACGAAGGGCCCGAGCACGCTGTACGGCAGGAGCAGCACTGCGAGTCCCGCCGCGATCGCGGTCGCGCTGGCCTGTCGTTCCGGGCTGAAGAAGGCGTAGCCGCCGACGGCGAGCTGGAAGATCCCGTCCGAGAACTGCGAGACGAGCCGTGTGGCGAAAAGCCGACGGAAGTTCGACCCCCGCAGGACCACCCGCAGGTCGGAGACGTAGGACACGGCGACAGCCTACGCGCGCGATCACAGTCGAGCATCAGGACCAACCCTGATAAAGCCCCTACGTCACACTCGCGTCGAGGTGATCACGTACTCTCGCAGAGTGACCTCACAGGAACATGTCGTGCTGGTCGACGTCGAGGGAAACTCGATCGGCACCGCTCCCAAGTCCGTCGTCCACACCGCGGACACCCCGCTGCATCTGGCGTTCTCCAGCTACGTCTTCGACCATCGCGGCCGCGTGCTGCTGTCCCGGCGGGCGGGGACGAAGCTGACCTGGCCCAACGCGTGGACCAACAGTTGCTGCGGGCACCCGCTGCCGGGCGAGCCGCTGTCGTCGGCGGTGATCCGCCGCCTCGGCTTCGAGCTGGGCCTGGCCGTCGAGTCCGTGGACCTGATCCTGCCGGGCTTCTCCTACCGGGCGGTGATGGACAACGGCACGGTGGAGAACGAGCTGTGCCCCGTCTACCGCGCGGTCGTCTCGGTGGAGGCCGCGCCCAACGCGGAGGAGGTGGGCGAGGTCCGGTGGGAGCCCTGGACGCGCTTCGCCGCCGAGGTGATGAGCGGAGAGCTGGACATCTCGCCCTGGGCACGGGAGCAGGTGCCCCAGCTCGTCGCGCTCGGGCCCGACCCGCTGGCCTGGCCGGTGGCCGACCCCGCCTCCCTGCCGCCGGCCGCGCGCCCGCTCACCCCGAACTGAGCTTCAGGGCCCGCGAAAGCCGGGCCGTGCCGAGACATGCGACCGCCCCGGTCCGATCGACGGAGCCGGGGCGGGACGCGCCGTGGCCGGCGGACGTCAGCGCTCGGCCTCGCCGCGGATGAACTTCTCTACGGCCTCGCGGGCGACGTCGTCGGAGTACTGCTCCGGCGGCGACTTCATGAAGTAGGACGAGGGCGACAGCAGCGGGCCGCCGATGCCCCGGTCGAGGGCGATCTTCGCCGCGCGGACCGCGTCGATGATGATGCCGGCCGAGTTGGGCGAGTCCCAGACCTCGAGCTTGTACTCCAGGTTGAGCGGGGTGTCGCCGAACGACTTGCCCTCAAGGCGGACGTAGGCCCACTTGCGGTCGTCCAGCCACGGGACGTGGTCCGACGGGCCGATGTGGACGTCGGCCTTGGACATCTCGTGCGGGATCTGCGACGTGACCGACTGGGTCTTGGAGATCTTCTTGGACTGGAGGCGGCTGCGCTCCAGCATGTTCATGAAGTCCATGTTGCCGCCGAAGTTGAGCTGGTAGGTGCGCAGCAACTCGACCCCGCGGTCCTCGAACAGCTTGGCCAGCACGCGGTGCGTGATCGTGGCGCCGACCTGCGACTTGATGTCGTCGCCCACGATCGGGACCCCGGCCTCGGTGAACTTCGCGGCCCACTCCGGGTCGGAGGCGATGAAGACCGGCAGCGCGTTGACGAAGGCGACCTTGGCGTCGATCGCGCACTGCGCGTAGAAGCGGTCGGCCTCCTCGGAGCCCACGGGGAGATAGGACACCAGGACGTCGACCCGGGCGTCCTTGAGCGCCTGGACCACGTCGACCGGCTGCTCGTCCGACTCCTCGATGATCTCCCGGTAGTAGGTGCCAAGCCCGTCGAACGTCGGGCCGCGCTGCACGGTCACGCCGAGCGGTGGCACGTCGCAAATCTTGATCGTGTTGTTCTCGGAGGCCACGAGGGCCTCCGACAGGTCGCGGCCGACCTTCTTGGCGTCCACGTCGAAGGCCGCGACGAACTCCACGTCGCCGACGTGGTAGTCACCGAATCGCACGTGCATGAGGCCCGGCACACGGCTGCCCGGATCCGCGTCCCTGTAGTAGTGGACGCCCTGCACCAGCGATGCGGCGCAGTTGCCCACACCGACGATGGCTACGCGCACCGAACCCATAGCACTCGCTCCTTTACCTATCTGCCTCGGGCGTGTCCGCCCTTCGGGTCTCTTCCTGCACGGCTTGCGCGGGGTCCGGGGGGTGACTCCCCCCGCCGGGAGCCGATCCGGTCCGTCGTTCCGAGTCGATCAGCTCGTTGAGCCAGCGGACCTCGCGCTCGACCGACTCCAGCCCGTGGCGCTGGAGTTCGAGGGTGTAGCTGTCCAGGCGCTCTCTCGTACGCGCGAGAGCCTCGCGGACACGGTCGAGACGTTCCTCCAGGCGGCTGCGGCGGCCCTCCAGGATGCGCAGGCGCACCTCCGCCTCCGTGTGCCGGAAGAAGGCGAAGCGGATGCCGAAGCTCTCGTCTTCCCAGGAGGACGGGCCCGACTGGCTGAGCAGTTCCTGCAACCGCTCCTTCCCCTCCGCCGTGATCTTGTACACGATCTTCGACCTGCGGCCGAGGACCGTGTCCTCAGGGGGCTCCTCCTCCGCGATGAGGCCTTCGTTCAGCAGGCCTCTGAGGCAGGGATACAGCGAGCCGTAGGAGAACGCACGGAACATGCCGAGCAGCGTGTTGAGCCGTTTGCGCAGCTCGTACCCGTGCAGCGGTGTCTCGTGCAGCGATCCCAGGACGGCGAGCTCCAGCACGCCTCCACGAGAACCCGACACTGGAACCACCTCCTGGGTGTCCGACCGATGTATCGACTCGATACATCCGCAGGATACGTCGGGCTGTCATAGATGGCAACGGGTCAACGGTTGGGCAAGATTTGGCAAAGGGTCGTAATCTGGCCGTATGTGGTCACAGCGGTTGGTCGTGGATTACGGCCTCGCAAAACGGGCGGCCGTGCAGTCCGTCCGTACCGGCCGCATACGGGCACGGGACGTGTGCGACGCCCACCCTTATCTGTTGCGCGCGGCTCGGTTCCACGGAGAGCCCACCAGTCGCGTCTGCCCCATATGTGAGCGGACGAACGTGACCAACGTCACATACGCATATGGGGACGAGTTAGGACGAGCGGCGGGCCAGGCGAAAGGGCGGGCCGAGCTCACCGCGATGGCCCGGGAATACCGCGAATTCCGGGTCTACGTGGTAGAGGTCTGCCAAAGTTGTTCCTGGAACCACCTGGCGGTGTCGTTCGTCCTCGGAACAGCCGATCCCCCGGGCCCTTCTACGTAGGCGACCTCCCCCTCCAGGAGGACCCCCCGCCCGCCGGCCTGCCGGCCGACGTCGATCAAATTCCGAACACTGACGAGGACGCGTGACCAACAGCAGCTATGGACCGGAGCCGACCGGCCGTCCCGAGGACGCCTCGGGCTCCGGTGGATCATCCCGCCCTGGGCGCCGTCGTCGCTCGCCCCGGGAATCCGACGAGTACGGCGAGCCCGCTCCGCCGAGACAGCCCGGCAGGGGCCCGGTCCCGCAGCCGCCCCGCGGCGCCCGGTCCGCAGGACCCGAGCAGCGCCGGCGTGAGGCGGCGGCCTTCGAGGACACGGCGGCCATGAACGCGGTGCCCCCGGGCCAGCCGCCGCACAGACCCGCACCGGGAGCCCCGCAGGGGCCTCAGCAAGGACCTCAGCAGGGACCTCGCGGGCCGATGGGCGGCGGACACCCCGGCCGCGACCCGCGCTACGCGGCCGGTCCCGGTGGCCCCGGGGGGTTCGGCGGTCCAGGCCGCCCCGGCGCGGACGAGCGCACCCAGGCGATGGGCATGCCGGCCGGCGGTCGTCGCGGGGACGCGGACGGGCAGAGCACCGAGGCGATCCAGACCGGCGGACGCCGCCGCAGGCCCCAGGCCCGGGGTGGCCGTGGCCCCGGCGGCCCCGGCGGCCCGGGCGGCCCGGGCGGCCCGGAAGGGCCCGGCGGACGCGGTCCCCGGGACCCGCGCGACTTCGGTGACTTCGACGAGGACGACGAGAAGCCGCGCCGCAGGGGCTGGAAGCGTTTCCTGCCGAGCTGGAAGATCCTCGTGGCGGCCTTCACCGTGCTCGCCGCCGGCACCTTCGGCATGATCGCCGTGGCGTACGCCAACACCCCGACGCCGACCGCGACCCAGGCGGAGGCCGTGGCCCAGGGCAGCACCATCTACTACAACGACGGCAAGACGGTGATCGGCAAGGTCGGCACCCCCCGCGTCATCCTGAACGACATCAACAAGGTGCCACGGCACGTCCAGGACGCGGTCATCGCGATCGAGAACGACACCTTCCGGTCGGACAGCGGCATCTCGATCACCGGCATGATGCGATCGGTCTACATGACCGCGACCGGGCAGCAGCTCCAGGGCGCCTCGACCATCACCCAGCAGATGGCCCGCAACTACTACGACGGCCTCAGCCAGGAAGTCTCCATCAAGCGGAAGATCAAGGAGATCTTCGTCGCGGTCAAGCTCGACAAGGAGATGCCCAAGGACCAGATCCTGCTGCAGTACCTCAACACGGTGCCCTTCGGCCGTGCGTACGGCATCGAGGCCGCCGCGCAGGCGTACTTCAAGAAGCACGTCGACCAGCTCACCCCGGAGCAGGGCGCCTACCTCGCCGCGCGCATCCAGACGCCCGCGCTGGACGCCGACTCCCCGCGGTTGCAGAGCCGGTTCAAGGACGTCGTCAACGCCATGGCGAAGCTCGACCCGGCCAAGTACGGCAAGCTGCCGAGCACGGCCAAGTTCCCCAAGACCGTCCCGGTGAACAACAGGGACGAGTACGGCGGCCTCAGGGGCTACATGATCACCCAGGTCATGAACGAGCTCGGGTCGCGCATGAACCTGTCCGCGGACCAGGTCAGGAGCGGCGGCTACAAGATCGTCTCGACCTTCGACAGAAGGCTCATGCAGGCCGCCAAGAAGGCGGTCCTCGCCACCACCTCCGGCATGTCCAAGGAGTTCCACGCCGGCCTGGCCGCGGTGGATCCCAAGACCGGGCGGGTGCTCGCCTTCTACGGCGGCAACGACTATCTGAAGGACCCCTGGAACGAGCCGTTCCAGTCCAGGAAGCAGGCCGCCTCGGCGTTCAAGCCGTACGTGCTGGCCGCCTGGCTCGACGCGGGCTACAGCCTGAACAGCTACCTGCCCGGAAACGAGACCGTGCCGGAGAAGCTGCCGGGCTTCGAGAAGGGCATCACCAACGGCCACTCGGTGCCGAACGCCATCAACGCGATCTACGCGACCTCCCACTCGATCAACACGGCCTTCGCGTCCATGGCGTACAAGCTGGACGAGGCGAACGGCACGATCGGGCAGCTCACCGCGGTGAAGCAGATCGCCGAGGATGCGGGGCTCAGCAAGGAGAGCCTGGACAAGGACATCGCGGAACACAAGTACCAGTTCTCCATCGGCAGCGCCGGGGTCACCCCCGTGGAGCAGGCCGCCGGCTACTCGATCTTCGCGAACGAGGGCAAGCACATCGACTACCACGTGGTCAAGGAGGTCCGGAAGGACAAGGATGTCGTCTTCGCCGAGCGTCGCGACGTCAAGCAGGTGATCACGCCCGAGGCGGCGGCCGACTCGGTGGCGGCCATGGAGGAGGTCCTCAAGTCGGGCACAGCGGCGGGCAAGGGCATCGGCCGCCCGGCCGCCGGCAAGACCGGCACCAACAACGACGAGAAGGAAGCCTGGTTCGTCGGCTTCACCCCGCAGTTGTCGGTCGCGGTGGGCATGTACCGCGAGCAGTGCGTCACCAAGAGCGGAAAGATCGTTCAGCCGCTGTACTCCAACTGCCCGCAGACGCCGGGCGGAAAAGAGAGCAAGAAGTACGGCCCCAACAACCCGTACACCCATGTCAAGGAGGTGTCGCTGGGCTTCGAGGGCGCCGGCCCGCCGACCACGATCTGGCGCACCTTCATGCTGGAGGCGCACACGGGCAAGCCGGTCGAGCAGTTCCCGCAGAAGGCCGGGCTGGGCACCCCGGAGAACATCGTGCCGAGCCCGACGCCGTCGCCCAGCCCGGATCCGGACGAGGGCGGGTTCCCCAACGACATCCCGAACGACTTCTTCGACGACGACGGCTGCTTCGACGGCGGCCCCGGATGTGACGACGGCGGCGGTGGCGGCAGGGGCTTCGGCGACGACCCGGGCCAGGGCGGCCACGACGGCGGCCCCGGAGGCGGCGACGTCCCGCTGAACATCCCCGCCGGGCCCCCGGCCGCGATGCCCGCAGGGCCCGGCAACGGCAAGAACGGCGGCGGCGCCTGAGCCTCGGCCAGGCACCCCAGAAGGGCCCGCGGCGACCTCCGCCGCGGGCCCTTTCGATACGCGGAGTCGCCAATCCGAGGCGTTGGATGGTGCAATACCGAGCATGACGACCCGGACCACGAACGACTCCGCCCCGATGCCCGGGGTCGCCGCGCGTGCGGTGCCGTACCTGCCTCTTGGGCTTCTCGCGGGGCTCGGCGCCGTTCTCGCGTACCTGTGGAAATATCCCTGCCGGTTCGACGGTGCCTGGAACGGCGGTGTCGGGCAGTTCACGAAGTTCTGCTACACCGACATCTATCCGCTGTTCTGGGCGGAGAAGCTCAACGAGGGGATGATCCCCTACGTCGACTACCCCGTCGAATACCCGGTCGGCATCGGCGGGATCATGGAGTTCGCCCGCCGGCTCGCGGGCGGCGACGGGGTCGTGTTCTACGACATCACCGTGGCCCTGATGGGAATCTCGCTGGTCGTGGGCGTGCTGCTGACGGCCGCGCTGGCCGGTCCGGCCCGCCGCTGGGACGCGCTCTGGTACGCCATCGGCCCGGCCGTCATCCTCACCGCGTACATCAACTGGGACCTGGTCGCGGGGGCGCTGGCGCTCGGCGGCCTGCTGGCCTGGGCCAGGCAACGGCCGTGGCTCGCGGGCGTGCTGCTGGCACTCGCCGTGGCCACGAAGTTCTACCCGCTCATGTTCTTCGGCGCGTTGTTCCTGCTCACCGCGCGTACGGCGAAGTGGGTGCCGTTCCTGAAGACCGCGGCCGCGGCGGCGGCCACGTGGCTGCTGGTGAACGTGCCGATCATGCTGGTCAACTTCGACGGCTGGAAGCGGTTCTACGCCTTCAGCAGTGAGCGCGGCGCCGACTGGGGCGGGCTGTGGTTCTTCTTCCAGAAGACCGAGTGGTTCGGCATGGAAAGGCCCGGTTTCCTGGCCTTTCTCGGCGACCCTGAGAAGCTGAACACCATGGCCATGGCCGCGCTGGCGGTGCTGCTGCTGGGCGTCGCCGTGCTGGCGCTCGCCGCGCCGCGCCGGCCGCGCCTGATGCAGCTGTGCTTCCTCGCCCTGGCCGCCTTCATGATCACGAACAAGGTGTGGTCGCCGCAGTACGTCCTGTGGCTGGTGCCGTTCGCGGTGCTGGCCAGGCCCAGGTGGGGGGCGATCGCCGCCTGGCAGGTCGCGGAGGTCTGGTACTTCTTCTCGATCTGGCTCTACCTGGTCACCCAGACGGGCGACCCCGTCCTCGGCATCGGCGACAACCCGTACTTCCTGTCGGTCTGGGCCCGGGCGCTGACCATCGCCGTCCTCATGGCGCTCGTCGTCCGCGACATCCTGCGGCCCGAGCACGACGTCGTACGCCAGGAGGACGCCGACGACCCGTCAGGCGGGGTCTTCGACGGCGCGGAGGACCGTCTCGTGCTGCGCCGTTCGCTCCTCGCGCGGGGCGCGCGGCAGCAGCCGGAGACCGTGTGAGCCCTGAAACTTACATCGGATTTGGCGCCCGTCTCGGCGCGGCAGGAAGCCGCCCGAGCGGAGGCATCGCGTAACGTCGCGTGAGAGTGTGCGACGAACGGGGGAGACGGCGATGCGCCGGAGGCCGCCATGGCTCCTGCTGCTGGTCTGGGCGGCGACCCGGGGGACGTTCCTCCTCGTCGCCACCCAGATCGTCGCCACGGCGCACGGCGAGGCCTTCACGAACGACGTCACGCTCTACCGCCGGTGGTCCGACGTCCTGATCCAGGGGGAGTTCCCCGAGGGCGACGAGAAGTGGCAGTACCCGCCGTTCGCGGCGCTGCCGCTGCTCGCCCCCCGTCTGCTGCCGCTGGACTACCACCTCGCCTTCGCCCTGCTGGCGCTGCTGTGCGACCTCGCGATCCTGCTCCTGCTGTGGCGGTTCTCCGTCTCACGATCGGCGGGTGCGCGCGGCGGCGGCCGTACGGGCCCGTGGGCGTGGACCATCGGCGCTGCCCTGCTCGGCCCGGTGCTCCTCGCCAGGTACGACCTGATGGTCACGCTCGTGGCGGTGCTGGCGCTGACGACGCCGGCCGGCCCCGCGGTGCGCGGCTCGCTCATCGGCGTCGGCCTCCTGGTGAAGGCGTGGCCGGTCGCGCTGCTCGCCGGTCTGCGGCGGTGGCGCGAACTGCTGACCGCGTCCGGAGCCGCGTTCTGCGTCGCCGTGGCGGGGTGCGGTGTGACCGCCCTGACCGTGCCGCACGCGCTGGACTTCCTGACCGCGCAGGAGGAGCGGGGCCTGCAGATCGAGTCGCTGGCCGCCACGCCGTTCGCGCTCGCCAGGGCCCTCGGCTGGTGGGGCGGCCACACCACCTACAGGCACGGCGCGATGGAGGTCGTGGGCCCCGGCGCGCACGCCGTGGCGCTGCTGAGCCTGGCCGCCACGCCCGCGGCGCTGGCGCTGGTCGGCCTGTGGTGGCTGCGCGCGGCGCCGAGCCCACGGACGTACCACGACGCCGCGCTCACCACCGTGCTCTTCCTGGTCGCCACCAGCCGGGTGCTGTCGCCGCAGTATCTGGTGTGGGTGGTCGCGGTCGCCGCCGTCATCCTGTCGGCGCGGCAGGACGGGCACGGGCCGACGCAGCGGCCGGCCGCCGTGCTCGTCATGGTCGCCGCCCTGCTGACGGGGATCATGTATCCCTGGATGGAGCTGGACTACAGCTGGAGCGGCAGGTTGCCGGGGACGCTCATGCTGGTGGTGCGCAACCTCGTCGTCCTCGCCGCGGCGGTCACGTCGTACGCGCAGCTGTGGCGCGCCACGCGCGAGCCCCGGCGGGTGCGGGGGGAATGGAACGTCCAGGCAGCGGTACCCACCGCCTGAGGTTCTCAATCCGCAGAGTTGTCCACAGGCTGTGGACGGCGACTACAGGTGCTTGCGGAGGTACGCGATGTCGTCGGCCTGGCCCTCGAACGGCGTCTCCACCACGATCGGCGCCCCGGCCGTCCGGCAGACCTCCAGGATCGACTCGGGGTCGATCTGCCCGCTGCCGAGGTTGGCGTGCCGGTCCGCGCCGGAGTCGAAGGCGTCCCGCGAGTCGTTGCAGTGGACGAGGTCGATGCGGCCGGTGATCGCCATCACCCGCTCCACGAGCCCGGCGAGCTCCTCGCCGCCCGCGTGGAAGTGGCAGGTGTCCAGGCAGAAGCCGACGACGGAGGGGTCGGGGGCGCCGGCCGTCACCGCGTCCCACAGCCGGGCGATGCGCTCCAGCTTGCGCGCCATCGCGTTGCCGCCGCCGGCCGTGTTCTCGATCAGCACGGGGATCGGGCACTCGGTGCGCTCGAAGACCTTGCGCCAGTTGTCGTAGCCGACCTGGGGGTCGTCGCCCGCGTTGACGTGCCCGCCGTGGACGATCAGGCCCTTGGCGCCGATGGCCGCCGCCGCCTTGAGGTGGGAGTCGAGCAGCTTGCGGCTCGGGATTCGGATGCGGTTGTTCGCCGTGGCCACGTTGATGACGTACGGCGCGTGCACGTAGACGTCCACGTCCGAGGCGCGCAGGGCGTCGGCGGTGGCGGGCGTCACCGGGCTCTTCCACCCCTGTGGATCGCCGAGGAAGAACTGCACCACGTCGGCGTCGCGGGCGGCCGCGTGCGCGAGCGGGTCGTCCTGGTCGACGTGGGCCCCGATCCGCGGGCGGGCGCCGATGTGGCTGTCCATGCCGTTCCTCCAACACTGCTTGCCTGGATGAGAAGGGGGGCCGCCGAGCGAAGGGCGAACTCTAGGCGCTCTCCAAGAGCGTTTCAAGAGGACTCGCTGTTTCAGGGGCGCGAATCAGGGCAGTCGCGTCTCACGCGCCCCCAGAACCCGCGCGCGATACTACTTCGTCGTCAAGGAGACGAGCATGAGATATCGCTTAGGCAGCTTCCTCCTTCTCATCTACATCCTCGTCGGCCTCTACGTGGCCTGGGTTCACGACTACATCACCCCCACCCTCCTCAGGCAGGTCGCCCAGGCCCTGATCGCGGTCTTCCTGTGGTTCCTCGTGCTGCTCGGCGTCGACCTGCACATCGGCGGCTGAGCGGCCGGCACTCAGCCGCTCCTTAGCCGCTCCCCAGCCGCCGCTCAGCCGCTGTTCAGCCGCGCAGGGAGAACCCGCGGGGGAAGAAGCCGCCGTGCGCGATCCCCAGCGCGGCGCCCACGAACGACGCCACGACCCCCACGATGATCAGCGCGCGCTGTCTGGTGGTCGACGAGACGAACTGGGCGTAGAGCCCGCCCCAGAACCCGATCGCGCCGATCCACGACGCGATCATGTGAGCCATCACGATGAAGCCCGTGACGAACGCCACCAGGCCGCATACCAGCGTCGCGATAGTCATCGCGTTCTCCGCCGGATGCGGCCTGCCGTCCGTGTTCAACGTGAGGTGGACGGGGTGCCTTCTCTTCCTGCCGATGGTGTCTGACATAGCGCCTCCCCCTCTCCGACCTCCAGTTTCACTCTTCGGAACGGGCGAGGCCAAGGGGCTGGTAGCCTTGTTCGACTGCGTCTGATATGGGCCGGGGGCATCACCGCCCGGCCGGAGCGCAGGGTCCTCCTGTCACGGCAAGGTGTCGTGACCGCAAGAGTCCAGAGGAGGTTGGATCACTCATGCGTCGCTACGAGATGATGGTCATTCTCGACCCGTCCCTCGACGAGCGCACTGTGCAGCCGTCGCTCGACCAGTTCCTCACCGTCGTACGCAACGACGGTGGCACCGTGGAGAAGGTCGACGTCTGGGGCCGTCGCCGCCTGTCCTACGACATCGCCAAGAAGTCCGAGGGCATCTACGCCGTGGTCGACCTGACCGCCGAGCCCGCCACCGTGAAGGAGCTGGACCGCCAGCTCAACCTGAACGAGGGCATCCTCCGCACCAAGGTCATCCGCCCCGAGCTTCACTGAGCTCCACTGGCAGAACCCGAAGCCCGGCGGTTTGTCGGGCCCGGGCC
Organism: Microbispora sp. H11081; assembly: GCF_012999535.1. GTDB lineage: Bacteria > Actinomycetota > Actinomycetes > Streptosporangiales > Streptosporangiaceae > Microbispora. Next base: position 214,361 of record NZ_JABBWV010000005.1, on the reverse strand, counting down.
GTACTCTGAGCCTCTGACGGCTCAGCTGACGGGATAGGAAGGCGAAAGCGACCGATGGCAGCAGGCGACACACAGATCACCATCGTCGGCAACCTTGTCGACGACCCGGAGCTGCGCTTCACCCCGACGGGGCAGGCCGTGGCCCGGTTCCGCATCGCGTCCACTCCGCGGTTCCTCGACAAGCAGACCAACGAGTGGAAAGACGGCGAGGGCCTGTTCCTCACCTGCAACGTCTGGCGGCAGGCGGCGGAGAACGTCGCCGAGAGCCTCCAGCGCGGCATGCGGGTGATCGTGCAGGGACGGCTGCGCCAACGGTCGTACGAGACCAAGGAAGGCGAGAAGCGCACGGTCTACGAGGTCGAGGTCGACGAGGTCGGCCCCTCGCTGCGCAACGCCACGGCGAAGGTCAACAAGACCTCGCGCCAGGGCGGTGGCGGCGGCTTCGGTGGCCCGGCCAACGACCCGTGGGCGACCGCGGCGCCCGCTCCGCAGGGGGGCTACGGCTCCGGTGGCGGTGGCGGTGGCGGCTTCGGCGGCCAGCAGCAGGGCGGTGGCGGCTTCGGCGGCGACTTCAGCGACGAGCCGCCCTTCTGAGGTCCTGGGACCCTTCCGGATCCCACCAACCGTAATCACAACCGAGCGACCATTCCCGCTTCATGCGGGGCTCTGAGAGGAGCACCACGATGGCGAAGCCGGCAATCCGCAAGCCTAAAAAGAAGGTTTGCCTTTTCTGCCACGACAAGATCTCCTACGTCGACTACAAGGACACGGGGCTGCTGCGGAAGTTCATCTCCGACCGCGGCAAGATCCGTGCCCGCCGGGTGACGGGCAACTGCACCCAGCACCAGCGCGACGTGGCGACCGCTATCAAGAACGCTCGTGAGATGGCCCTGCTGCCGTACACGAGCACCGCGCGCTGAGAAAGGAGACTCAGGACAATGAAGCTCATCCTCACCACTGAGGTCTCCGGCCTCGGCGCCCCTGGCGACATCGTCGAGGTCAAGGACGGCTACGGCCGCAACTACCTCATTCCCCGCGGCTTCGCGATCCGCTGGACCCGCGGCGCCGAGTCGCAGGTCGCCTCGCTGAAGAAGGCGCGGGCCAACCGTGAGATCCGCGACCTGGGTGCGGCCAAGGAGGTCGCCGGCCAGCTCGGCGCGCTCAAGGTGCAGCTCAAGACCCGCGCGGGCGACTCGGGCCGGCTGTTCGGCTCGGTCACGACCGGCGACATCGCCGACGCCGTCAAGGCCGCGGGCGGTCCGCAGCTCGACCGCCGTCGCATCGAGATCGGCAACGCGATCAAGAGCGTCGGCACCCACAAGGTGAGCGTCCGGCTCCACCCGGAGGTCGCCGCCACCGTCAACATCGAGGTGGTCGCGGGCTGACACCCGCCGCAGTTCGTCGAGGGCCCCTCTCCGCTCGCCGGGGAGGGGCCCTTCGCGATCCTTGCCCGCAGGGGAGAGACGAAGATTCCCCCCAGGTAAACGCGGGTTATACGGAACGCTAGTATCTTGCCGTCCGATTTAGCGGATTTCGTGGATAGTCCCCCTGATGGAGGCTGTTATGCGCCGTCCTACTCTCCTGCTGGCGTCCGGCGCCCTCGTGCTGGCGGCGGCCGCCTGCGCGCCGGCGAACGACACCTCCACCTCCGCGAGCGGCGCCCCGAGCGCCGCCGGCTCCGCGGCGGCCGACGTGTGCGCGAAGGAGAGCCTGAAGCTCACCACTCCGGGCAAGCTCACGATCGGCACCGACAAGCCCGCGTACGAGCCGTGGTTCAAGGAGGACGACCCCGCCAACGGGCAGGGCTTCGAGAGCGCCGTCGCCTACGCGGTGGCCGGGAAGCTGGGCTTCACCAGGGACGAGGTCGCCTGGACGGTCGTGCCGTTCGACTCGTCGTTCGCGCCGGGGCCGAAGCAGTTCGACTTCGACGTCAACCAGATCTCGATCACCCCGAGCAGGGCCAAGGCCGTCGACTTCAGCCAGGGCTACTACACGGTCAAGCAGGGCGTGGTGGCGCTCGGCGGCACGAAGTTCGCCTCCGCCACGAGCCTCGCCGAGCTCAAGGACGCCAAGATCGGCGTCCAGGCCGGCACGACCGCGCTGGAGGCGGTGCGGTCGGTCATCCAGCCCGGCAAGGATCCGAGCGTGTACAACCAGCAGGTCGACGCGGTCAACGCGCTGAAGAACAAGCAGATCGACGCCATCGTCGTCGACCTGCCGACCGCCTTCTACGTCACCGCAGCCCAGGTGGAGGGCTCGAAGATCGTCGGTCAGTTCGCGGCCAACAGCGGCGAGCCGGAGGAGTTCGGCCTGCTGTTCCAGAAGGGCAGCCCGCTGGTGAGCTGCGTCGACAAGGCGCTCGGCGAGCTCAAGTCGTCCGGTGAGCTGGCGCAGATCGAGAGCCAGTGGCTGACCGCCGCCGCCGGCGCGCCGGAGCTGAAGTGACCGACGGGCAATCCGCCGGCTCACCCGTGCCGACGGGAGACGCCGAGCGGGCGGAGCCTGTGTGGGTGAAGAGCGAGCGGCAGCTCCGCCGGGAGGCGGAGCTGCGCGCCCGTGGGCGGCGGTCGGTCTCGGTCGCCACCGCGTCCACGATCGTCGTGATGGTCGCCCTGGTCGCCGGGATCACCTCGTCGCCGGGGTGGCCGCGGGTTCAGGAGTTGTTCTTCAGCCCCCAGGCGTTCGTCGACGCGCTGCCCGACGTGCTGCGCGGGTTCCTGCTCAACATCAAGATCTTCCTCATCGCCGAGGTGTTCATCCTGGTGGTGGGGCTCCTCGTCGCGCTGGTGCGCGGCCTGCGCTCGCCGGTGTTCTTCCCGCTGCGCGCGCTGGCCGTGCTCTACACCGACGTCTTCCGCGGCATCCCGACCATCCTGCTCATCTACCTGGTCGGCTTCGGCATCCCGGCGCTCCAGTTGCAGGGCACACCGAGCGACCCGGTCACGCTCGGCATCATCGCGCTCGTGCTGTCCTACGGGGCCTACGTCGCGGAGGTGTTCCGGGCGGGCATCGAGTCGGTGCACCCCAGCCAGCGGGCGGCGGCGCGGTCGCTGGCGCTGAGCCACGGCCAGACCATGCGCCACGTGGTGCTGCCGCAGGCCGTGCGCCGGGTGGCCCCGCCGCTGCTCAACGACTTCGTGTCCCTGCAGAAGGACAGCGCGCTGGTCTCCGTGCTGGGCCCGCTGGAGGCGCTGCGGCAGGCGCAGATTCACGTCGCCTCTTCCTTCAACTACACGCCCTACCTGGTCGCCGCGCTGCTGTTCATCGGGCTGACGGTGCCGCTCGCGCGGTTCACCGACCATCTCGCCACGCGGATCGCCCGGCGGCAGACGGGAGGCGGCACGGCATGAGCCTGCTCACGATCGAGGGCGTCTGGAAGCATTACCACGGGCTGAGCGTGCTGCGCGGAATCGACCTGGAGGTCGCGCCGCACGAGGTGGTCTGCCTGATCGGGGCGTCCGGCTCGGGCAAGTCGACGCTGCTGCGCTGCGTCAACCTGCTGGAGACGATCGACGACGGCGCGATCCACCTGGACGGCGTGGAGATCACCGACGTGCGGGCGGACGCGGACGACGTGCGCCGCCGCATCGGCATGGTGTTCCAGGCGTACAACCTGTTCCCGCACATGACCGTGCTCGACAACATCACGCTCGCGCCCCGCAAGGTGCACGGCGTGCGGCCGGAGGAGGCCGAGGCCAGGGCGCGGGAGCTGCTCGACCGGTTCGGGCTGGCCGACAAGGCGGGGGAGTATCCCGACCGCCTGTCCGGCGGCCAGCAGCAGCGGGTGGCGGTCATCCGCGCGGTCGCGACCGACCCCCGCCTGCTGCTGCTCGACGAGGTCACCTCCGCGCTCGACCCCACGCTGGTCACCGAGGTGCTCGGCGTGATCCGCGAGCTCAAGGAGACCGGGATGACGATGATCCTGGCCACCCACGAGATGGGCTTCGCCCGCGACATCGCCGACACCGTGTGCTTCCTCGAAGGCGGCGTGCTGCTGGAGAGCGGCCCGCCCGAGCAGATCTTCAGCGCGCCCGAGCACCCCCGCACCCGTGCGTTCCTCCAGCGCGTGCTCGAGGCCCGCCGCATGTGACGTCAGGCGGTCGTCCGGGACGCCCCGGTGACCATCCAGGCGGTGCCGTACGCGCGCAGGGAGAGCGTGACGAGCCGGGCGGCCATCCACGCGCCGAGCGCGACCCACAGGCCGACGAGGCTGCCGGCGACGGCGGCGAACGGCAGATAGGCCAGCGTCGTCCACAGGCCCGCCCAGGCGAGGTAGCGCTGGTCTCCGGCCCCGATGAGGACCCCGTCCAGCACGAACACGACGCCCGCGACCGGCTGCAGGAGCGCGACCGGCCACAGTACGGCCAGCAGTTCGGCGGCGGCCTCGCCGTGCGCGTCGAACAGGCCGGGGACGAGCGGGCGCGCCAGCAGGACGGCGGCGCAGAAGACGACTCCGCAGGCGACGCCCCACATGACCATGCGCCGGGTGGCCGCCCGGGTGCCGACGGTGTCGCCCGAGCCCAGCGCGCGGCCCGTGATGGCCTGCCCCGCGATGGCGATGGCGTCGAGGGCGAAGGCGAGGAACGTCCAGATCCGGACGGCGATCGTGTGCGCGCCGATCTGGTCGTCGCCCATCCGCGTGGCGAGCGAGGTGGCGACGAGCAGCACGGCCTGCAGGCATGCCGTACGGACGACCAGGGCGAACCCGGCGGCGCCCGCGGCCCGCACCCCGGCGAGGTCGGGCAGCAGCGAGGCCCCGTGCGCGCGGGCGGCCCGCACGACGATGACGAGGTAGGTGGCGGCGGCCAGGGACTGGGCGATGACCGTGCCCCAGGCGGAGCCGGCGAGCCCCCAGCCCAGGCCGAGCACGAACCAGATGTTGAGCAGCCCGTTGAGCGCGAACGACGCGACGGACACGAGCAGCGGCGTGCGGGTGTCCTGCAGCCCGCGCAGGACTCCGGTGCCGGCGAAGATCAGCAGCATGGCGGGGATGCCCAGGAGGCTGATGCGCAGGTAGGTGACGGCCTGCGCGGCGAGCTGGCCGGTCGCTCCGAACAGGTGTACGATAAACGGAGCAAGAGGCCAGCACGCCACGCTGACGGCCAGGCCGATGATCGCGGCCAGCCACAGGCCGTCCATCCCCTGGCGCATCGCCTGCCTGACGTCTCCCGCCCCCAGCCTCCGCGCCACCGCGGCGGTGGTGGCGTACGCGAGGAACACGCACAGCCCGACGAGAGCGGACAGGGCCGCGCTGGCGACGCCGAGAGCGCCGAGCGCAGGATCGGGGAGGTGGCCGACGATGACGGAGTCGGTGAGCAGGAACAGCGGCTCGGCCACCAGTGCCCCGAATGCCGGGATCGCGAGCCGGAGGATCTCCCTGTCGTGGGCGCGGCCGTGTCCGGATCCCGAGGTAAGAGGCATAAACCTATTTTGCGGCTTACGGAGTCATGCTCGTTCGGTATCGAGAACTTCCGCGACTTTCTTCCTTCCACAGGCCGTGGATATCGAAATCCCAGGTGAGAGAGGACTTCCACGACGCGGCCACATCTCTGTCCACAGGCTCGTCCCCAGGGTTTTCACATGTCCCACGTACGGACTGCACACGTTGTCCACAGGGTTGTCCACTGGTCAAGTTGCTCCTCACCCCTGTGCTTGGGGAGACTTGCGCACCGGACTGGTGATGCTGTGACCACCGGGCAGGGGGTGTGAGGTGAGCGTGCTCGACTTCCCGGGGGGACCGGGAGGCTCGGACGCGATGTTCGAGCGGACGCCGCCGCACAACATCGAGGCCGAGCAGTCGGTGCTGGGCGGCATGCTGCTGTCCAAGGATGCCATCGCCGACGTCATCGAGGTGCTGCGCGCCGACGACTTCTACCGGCCGGCCCACCAGATCGTCTTCGAGGTGATCACCGACCTGTACGGCCGGGGCGAGCCCGCGGACTCCGTGACCGTCTTCGACGAGTTGCAGAAGCGCGGCGAGGTCGCCAGGGTCGGCGGCGGCGCCTACCTGCACACGCTCACCGCGATCGTGCCCACCGCCGCGAACGCCGGCTACTACGCGAAGATCGTCAGGGAGCAGGCCGTCCTGCGCCGCCTCATCGAGGCCGGCACCCGCATCGTGTCCTACGGGTACGGCGGCCAGGGCGAGGAGGTCGACGACCTGGTCGACCGCGCGCAGGCCGAGATCTACAAGGTCACCGAGCGCCGCACCTCGGAGGACTATCTCCCGCTGTCGGAGATCATGCCGGCGGCGCTGGACGAGATCGAGGCCATCGGCAGCCGCGGCGGCCAGATGGTCGGCGTGCCCACCGGCTTCCAGGACCTCGACGCCCTGACGAACGGCCTCCACCCCGGACAGATGATCGTCGTCGCCGCTCGTCCTGCCATCGGAAAGGCGTTGGCCCTCGACACACCGCTGCCCACCCCCGATGGGTGGACCACGATGGGCGAGGTGGAGGTCGGTGACCATCTCATCGGCGCCGACGGACGCCCGACGCGTGTCGTGGCGGCCACGGACGTCATGGTGGACAGGCCCTGCTACGAGGTCGAGTTCAGCGACGGCACGGTCATCGTGGCCGACGCCCAGCACCAGTGGCGTACGAGCACGCGGGCCGGCCGCCGGCAGCGCTCGGAGAGCAGAACAAGCCATTACTGGTCCTCCGCCGCGCTGCGGAAGGTGGAGGACGCCAACGCCGCGGCTCTGACGCTTCCCGACGAGCTCATCACTCATCGGGAGGCGCTGGCCGTCGTGGGCTCGCAGTTCCGCAACGTGCTGCACACGGTGGAGCGCGTGGTCGGATCGGCGGGGAAGGCGCCCCGCCCGGTGAACGGCCCGGCCCGTAGCTATGTCTGGAACACGCCCGTGTACTCGCGCAGGCGGCTCTTCGAGAGCCTGAACGAGCACGTGCGCAAGCCGAGGAACGCGGCCACGACCGCCATCCGCGGCGACGTCGTGACCACCGAGCAGATCGCCGCGACTTTGCGCTGCGCCTCGTCGGGCAACCGCCCGAACCACGCTGTGGCCGTCGCGGAGGCGTTCGACCTGCCCGAGCGGGAGCTGCCCCTCTCGCCGTACGCTCTGGGCGTCTGGCTCGGGGACGGCCACAGCGACCGCGCGATGATCACGACCGTCGAGCCCGAGATCGTCGCCCAGCTCGAGTCCGAGGGCCTGCGAGTGGACCAGCTGAGCACAGGCATCGCCTATGCGCTGAAGCTTCCCGAGCCGGAGCGTCCCTGCGTCGTCTGCGGAGCGCTTTTCATGCCCAAGACCCCTCAGATGCGGGTGTGCGGACGGTCCTGTGCGGACATGGCGAGCTCCGTGATGACTTCCGTGGCCCCGCCGAGCTGCGTCGACTGTGGCAAGCCTTCGTCAGGCCGGTGGCGATGCCAGGATTGCGACGACCACGGCAGCGTGCAGGCGGTCCTGCGCGGCCTCGGCGTGTTCGGTGGCAAGCACATTCCGGCGGCGTACCTGCGCGCATCCGAACGCCAGCGGCGGGATCTGCTGGCCGGGCTCCTCGACACCGACGGTTATGTGAACCGTGGCGGGCAGGTGCAGCTCTCGCTGACGAACCGCAGGCTCGCGGAGGACGCCCTGGAGCTTGTGCTCAGCCTCGGCTACAAGGCCACGATGAGGACGAAGCCCGTCAAGGGCAGGACCGCGAAGTCGTCCACCTGCTACATGATCAACTTCACTCCGGCGGAGAAGGTCTTCCGGCTCGCGCGGAAGGCCGACAGGCAGGTGACGAAGGCCCATCCGACCACGCGGGTGCGTTACATCGTGGATGTTCGCCCGGTGTCTTCCGTCCCGGTGAGGTGTGTGGAGGTGGACAACGCCGACCATATGTATCTGGCCGGCAGGTCATGCATCCCCACGCACAACTCGACTTTGGGTCTGGATTTCGCCCGATCTGCGGCGATCAAGCATGGGATGACCACAGTCGTCTTCTCGCTTGAAATGTCGCGCAACGAGATCACCATGCGTCTGCTGTCGGCCGAGGCGCGGGTGGCGCTGCACACCATGCGCTCGGGCACGATGAGCGACGACGACTGGACGCGGATGGCCCGCCGCATGGGCGAGGTCGCCGAGGCGCCGCTGTTCATCGACGACTCCCCGAACATGTCGATGATGGAGATCCGGGCGAAGTGCCGCCGCCTCAAGCAGCGTCACGACCTGCGGTTCGTCATCGTCGACTATCTCCAGCTGATGAGCTCGCCGAAGAAGACCGAGAGCCGCCAGCAGGAGGTCTCCGAGCTCTCCCGGGCCCTGAAGCTGCTGGCCAAGGAGCTGGAGGTGCCGGTCATCGCGATCTCCCAGCTCAACCGTGGTCCCGAGCAGCGTACGGACAAGCGCCCGCAGGTGTCAGACCTACGCGAATCGGGATCGATCGAGCAAGATGCCGACATGGTCATCCTGCTGCACCGGGAGGACGCGTACGAGCGGGAGTCGCCGCGCGCGGGCGAGGCGGACCTGATCGTGGCCAAGCACCGTAACGGTCCGACCGCCACGGTCACGGTGGCCTTCCAGGGCCACTACAGCCGCTTCGTGGACATGGCCACCCACTGACGGTGCAGCTCCGGTGGCGCGGTCACGGGGTGTTCGTCACTCCGCCGCGGCGTGCCCCGCTTTCTGCTGCTCCAGCGCCGCCACCCGGGCGGCCGCCCACTCGGCCCAGTCGCGCTGCGCGGCGGTCAGGCGCAGGCCCCACTCCAGGGCGATGTCGCCGTACATGCGCAGCGCGTCGTCGCCCTGGCTGATGACGGACTCGCGGACGCCGCGGAGCTGGTCGTGCTCGTGGACGGCCTGCTGGGCCAGCCGCTCCAGGTAGCCGCGGGCGGCGTCGGCGTCGACCTGGTCGAGGAAGAAGACGCGGAGCAGCATGTCGTTGCGCCGGGACAGGTTGGGCGCCACCTCGACCAGCCAGTGGCGCAGCTCGGCGAGGCCCTCCTCGGTGATCTCGTACTCCTTGCGTCCTCGCGGGCCCTCCGACACGACGCGCACCAGACCTTCCTTGGCCAGCCGGCCGAGCTCGCCGTAGAGCTGGCTCTGGGTGGCGGGCCAGACCTCGGCCAGGGAGATCTCGAAGGTCTTCAGCAGGTCGTACCCGCTGGCGGGCCCGGCGGACAGGAGGCCGAGCGCGGCGTGACGAAGGCTCATGGGCCCGATCCTACATTCCTGTGTTGACATGTCACACCTGGAGGTTCTACTTTCGACATGTCACTAATGGAATGTCGCTGAAGGAACCCCGGTGCTCCGCTACGTCCTCACCTTCCTCCCCTGGATCGCCTTCGCCGTTCTCAGCACGAACGGTGAGGCCAGATTCGGAGCCGCGGCCGCGCTCCTCGTCTCGATCGTGCTGCTCGCCGCCGACCGCAGGGCCGGCCGGGGCTGGGACGAGCTGGTCGTCGAGCTCAGCTCGGGGGTCTTCTTCGCCGGTCTCACGCTCGCCGCATTCACGGTCTCGCCGGCGCCGTTCGGCGAGTACGGCCCGGCCGTGTCCGTGGCGTGGCTGGCCCTCACCGCGTGGGGGTCGCTGGCCATCGGCAAGCCGTTCACGCTGGGCATCGCCCGTCGGACGACCGCTCCCGAGATCCACGCGACCCCGCTGTTCTACCAGGTCAACGCCGTGATCACCGCCGTGTGGGCGGTGGGCTTCACCCTCAACGCCGCCGGCCTCGCCCTGCTGCTCGCCTTCGCCCCGCACGCCACCGCCGCGATCGTCGCGGTGAAGGTCTGCGGCTTCGCCCTGCCGGCCCTGTTCACCATCCGCTACCCCCAGATCGTCCGCGCCCGCTACGCCGCCTGAAGGGAGTCCCCCGACATGACCGAGACCACCGCCTCCTACCTGACCGGCCGGCTTGCCCCGGTGCCCGACGAGATCGACGCCCTCGCCCTGGCCGTCGAGGGGACCCTGCCGCCCGAGCTCACCGGCCGCTACTTCCGCAACGGCCCCAACCCGCGTCCCGGCGAGGATCCCGGGCACTGGTTCGTCGGCCACGGAATGATCCACGGCATCCGGCTGCGCGACGGGCGGGCCGAGTGGTACCGCAACCGCTGGGTGCGCACCACCCGCCTCGACGGCGCGCCCTACGTGGGCGAGCGCGGCGTGGATCTCGCCGCCGTCCCCGCCAACACGCACGTCATCCGGCACGCCGACAAGATCCTCGCGCTCGTGGAGAACGGCCTGCCTTACGAGATGACGCCGGAGCTCGACACGGTCGGCCCGTGCGACTTCGGCGGCCGGCTCGCCACGGCGATGACCGCGCACCCGAAGGAGGACCCGGTCACGGGGGATCTGCACTTCTTCGGGTACGGCTGGGCGGAGCCCTACCTCACCTATCACCGCCTGTCCGCGGCCGGCGAACTGGTGGAGAGCAGGCCGGTGGACGTCCCCGGGCCCACCATGGCCCACGACTTCGCGATCACCGAGCACCACGTGGTGTGGCTCGACCTGCCGGTCGTGTTCGACTTCGACCTGGTGGGCCGGGGCATGCCGTACCAGTGGGACGACTCCTACGGCGCCCGGCTGGGCGTGATGAGCCGCGCGACCGGCGACGTGCGGTGGTTCGAGATCGACCCCTGCTACGTCTTCCACGTCGGCAACGCGAGCGAGGACGAGCACGGGCGCGTCGTCGTCGACGCGGTGCGCTACTCGCCCGGGGCGTTCTGCGGCTTCTGGCCGACCATCGGCGGCGTGGCCAACCCGGTCGCCCACACCGGCGGCGCGGCCCTGCACCGCTGGGTTCTCGACCCGGCCACCGGCATCGCCAAGGACGAGCAACTCGACGACCTGGCCGTCGAGTTCCCCACGATCAACGAGACCCGTACGGGCCTGACCAGCCGTTACATCTACGCGGTCAGCAAGGGCGCGATCGTGAAGTACGACACCGCGACCGGTGCGAGCCGGGCACACCGGACAGGCGAGAGCTCGCCCGGTGAGGCCGTGTTCGTCCCCGCCGCGGGCGCGCAGGCCGAGGACGAGGGGTGGCTGCTGTCGATCGCGGGCACCGACCACGGCGCGGAACTGCTGGTGCTCGACGCGTCCGACCTGGCGCGCGTGGCGTCCGTACGGCTGCCGCGCCGGGTGCCCGCCGGGTTCCACGGCTCGTGGATCCCCGACGAGGGCCCCGCCGCCTGACGGGTCAGGGCACGGCCCGGTAGTGGGTGGTGATCCGGCCGTCGTCGAGCACGTGCAGGGCGACGGCCGGCGGCAGGTCGTAGTCGACCGGGGGGTGCGCCGACGTCTCGGACGGCAGCAGCGCGGTGCTGACCACTCCCGGCGCGACCAGCAGCGGCAGCCCGGCGAACGTCGTGGCCGCCGCCGTGTGGGCGTGCCCGGCCAGCACCGCGATGGCGTGCGGGTGGCGGCCCAGGACCTCGGCCAGCCCTTCCGGCCGCCCGAGCCGGATCCCGTCCACGTACGGGATGCCGAGCGGGACGGCGGGGTGGTGCATGCCGACGAAGGCCGGCACGCCGGGCGTGGCGGCGAGCACGGAGTCGAGCCAGGCCAGGGTGTCGTCGTCCAGCGCGCCATCGGGCCGCCCGGGGATGCTGGAGTCGCACAGCGCGATCGTCGCGTGGTCGAGGTTGAGCGCCTGGTTGACCGGGTGGTCGCCGTCCTGCTCCAGCAGGACCTTGCGGAGGGGGCCGCGCGCGTCGTGGTTGCCTGGACACAGCACGAGCGGCACGTCGTCGCCGGAGATCAGCTCACGGACGATCTCGTACTCCTCCATCGCGCCGTGGTCCGCCAGGTCGCCGGTGAGCACGATGGCGTCGGGCCGCAGTGAACGGACGTAGTCGAGCGCGCGTGCGGCGCGCGAGGTGTTCCTCTCGCTTCCGTCGATGTGGATGTCGCTGACGTGCGCCAGCACGAGCATGTGCTACCTCCTGGCGATGATGGGGAGCTTCAGCTTCTCACGCGAGAGGACGGCGAAAAGGGGTGACGAGCGCCAGATTGGCTGAAGTCACTCAGATGCCGCCGGCGGACCGTACGGCCAGCCGTTCGGCGAGGATCCCGGCCCTGGCGAGCTGGACCTTGCGCGCCTGGCCCGCCGCGAAGCCCAGCAGGAACCGGGACGCGCTCACGTCCAGCCGGTCGTCCACCCGGGTGCCGCCGTCCTGCGGGGACAGGTCGAACCGGTAGTCCAGGCGTACGCCGCCGGGGCTGCGCACCTTCCCGTGTACGGACGATCCCTCGGCCGTGCGCTCGGTCAGCAGCGTGACGGCGATCGGGTTGTCGTACGACAGGCCGAGGAAGCGGAACCGTTCGACGGAGGTGTACCGCACGACCCCGGGCTCGGACCTGTCGACGTCCCGCACGGCCACCACGAGCGGTGACAGGCCGATGTAGCTCTCGGGCGTCGTGAGGTGCTCGAAGACCTCCTCAGGCGAGGCGTCCACGTGGAACGTGTTGGTCAGCACCCGTGTGGGCATCCTGCTCTCCCCTTGTCCGCGGGCCCCGGCGAGGGAATTGTGGCAGGCCGTGATCGCCGCGCGGACGCCGGTTGATCACGAAAGGAGGACGGCGGCCGTCGCGGCGTCGGCCGGATAGAACGACTCGATGGCCAGCTCGGAGACGGTGATGTCGAGCGGGGTGCCGAAGGTCGCCACGATGCTGAAGAACGACAGCTCCCGCCCGCCCCGCCGCACCCGCAGCGGCACGAGGATGTCCCCGGGGCCGGGCAGTTCCACCTCGGGCTCGGGCTGGTCGCAGGGGTAGCCGCGCAGTTCGGCGTACAGCTCGGAGAGCCGTGGGTCGGCGGTTAGCGTGATCTGCCGGCGCAGCCGCCCGAGCAGGTGCGCCCGCCACTCACCCAGGTTGAGGATGTGCGGGGCGAGCCCTTCCGGGTGGAGGCTCGCCCTCAGCACGTTGCCGAGCAGGTCGGGGTCGATCCCATCCGCGAGCAGGGAGATGCCCTCGTTGGCGTCGACGAGGTCCCAGGCGCGGTCCACCACCACGGCCGGATAGGGGTCGTGGGCCGACAGCAGCCGCCGTACCGCGTCGTACACGGCGGCCATCCCCGGCGAGTCGAGCGGCGACTCGGTGTAGACGGGGGCGTATCCGGCGGCCAGCAGCAGGTGGTTGCGCTCGCGGAGCGGAAGGTCGAGGTGCTCGGCGAGGTGGAGCACCATGTCGCGGCTGGGGGCGGCCCGGCCGGTCTCCAGGAAGCTGATGTGCCGCGTGGAGATCTCGGCCCGGTTGGACAGTTCGAGCTGGCTCAGCCGCCGGTGCTCGCGCCACTGGCGCAGGAGCTCGCCGAACGGCCGCTGACGGAGCGTGGCGACGGTCACGGCCCCGACGCTATCCGCTCGCCGATCGGCCCGGCGATTACCCGTGAGGTAAGCGCGGGGCCGAGTACGGCTACTGCCACCGGAACAGCCGGGCGGCGGCGAGGCCGGCGGCCAGCGCCCAGACCGCCAGTACGGCGAGGTGGAGCGGCTCGGGGGCCTGCCCGCCCAGCGTGTGGACGAGGCTCCGGCCGAAGGCGCCGGTGGGGGTGAAGTCGCTGATCCGGCGCAGGAGCTCCGGCATGAGCTGCGGGGGCAGCCACATGCCGGCGATGAACAGCAGGGGGAACATGAGGGCCGCCCCCGCGCCCTGGACGACCCGGGAGTTGGGCGCCACGGCGGCGAGCAGCAGTCCGAGGGCGAGCATGGCGACCGATCCGAGGACGAAGACCGCCACGAACGCCAAGGGCGCCCCGGGCAGCGGCACTCCGAGGACGAGGTGGCCCACGGTGAGCGTCAGCGCGGTCGCCACGACCCCCGCCACCACGTTGACGAGCAACTGGGCGGACAGCAGCGACCCCGGCCGCACCGGCGTGGTGGACATCCGCCGCAGCACCCCGCGCTCCCGGTAGAGCACCAAGGCGGACGGCAGCGTGCTGAACGCGAGCGTCACGATCGACAGCAGGATCATCATGCCGGTGAACGGCGCGTCCACGTAGCGCTGCCCGCCCAGCGCGGGGTCGGCGTCACGGAAGCCGGGAATCGTGCCGCCGAGCGCGAGCAGCAGCCCCAACGGCAGCACGACGACGAAGAACACCGCCACGGGCTCGCGGAGGAACAGCCGGGCCTCCACCGCCGCGAGCTTCCCGAATGCCTTGGTCATGACTCCTCCTGGCCGGTGAGAACGAGAAACGCGTCGTCGAGGGTGGTGCGCTCCATGCGCAGGTCCCGCATCAGGGCGGGGGGCAGCACGGCGGTGACCGCGCTCAGCACGTCGCTGGTGCCGGCGACCGTGACCAGCGCGCCGTTCCCGTCGCCGGTCCCTTCGCCGGTTACCGTGACGGACGTCACCTCGGGCAGCGCCCGAAGGCCGTCGACGGGCGCGTCGGTGTGGAAGACCAGACGCTGCTCGCCGTCGGCGCGGGCGGCCAGCCCCGCGGGGGTGTCCACCGCCCGCACGCGCCCATGGGAGATGACCGCGACCCGGTCGCACAGGCGCTCCACCTCCTCCATGAAGTGGGTCACGAGCAGGACGGTCACGCCGCGGTCCTTGATCCGGGTGACCATGTCCCACGTCTCGCGGCGGGCCCGCGGGTCGAGGCCGGTCGTGAGTTCGTCGAGTATCGCGATGCGCGGGTTTCCGACCAGCGCGAGCGCGACCGACAGCCGCTGGCGCTGGCCGCCGGACAGCTTGCCGAAGGACGCGCGGAGGTCGAGCCCGGCCTCCTCGGCCAGGGCCCGCCAGTCGGCCGGGCGGGAGTAGAACGAGGCGTAGAGCTCCAGTGCCTCCCCGACTCGGATCTTGTCGGGCAGCGAGCACTCCTGGAGTTGCACGCCGACCTGTTCCTTCAGGTCCGCGTCGACGGTGACGGTGCCGGAGGTGGGGGTCCGCAGCCCGGCGACGCACTCGACCGTCGTCGTCTTGCCGGCCCCGTTGCGGCCGACGATGCCGAAGACCTCCCCCTCCTCCACGGAGAACGACACGTCCTTGACCGCCACCCGCGTGCCGTACGTCTTGCGGAGGTGATCCACGGTGATGATTGCCATGCCGACGACGTTAGGAATCGGGCGGGCTGCCCGGAATGCGTCTGCGGACCCGGCGGGGGTGCACTTTTCCCCACCCCCATCGGGTGGCTCGGGCCACTGTGCCGCCCTGGCGGGAGCCCCCAGACTGGAGGGTATGACCGCAGCCCGTCAGACCCTCGTCGCCCTCGGCAGGGCCGCCGCCCTCGCCGGCCTCGCACTGCTGGGACAGGTGGCGGGCCTGCTGATGCTCGCCGCCGTGCTGCTCACCTTCCTGGTCGGCGCCGTCTTCGTCTTCCCCTCGGCCGTACGGCTCACGCGGGTGGTGACGCGGCTGCAGCGGGGGCTGGCCGCACGATGGTCGGGCGTCTCGATCGACGAGCCCTATCTGCCCGCGCCGCCCCCGCCGGTCCCGCAGGCCGACGGCTGGTACCGGGACGGCCGCACCCTGTACAAGAAGCCCACGATCCCCGCCTTCAACAAGCGGTGGAACTGGATGACCAAGGACCCGGCCACATGGCGCGACTTCGCCTTCGTCATGGGCGACGTGTGGATGGGCGGCCTGCTCGTCGCCGCGCCGCTGCTCGTGACCGCGTACGGCATCGTCCTCCTGGCCGGGGGCGACCCCACGGGCGTGCTCTGGATCCTGCCGGCGGTGAGCACGGCGTACTGGTACGCCCCGTGGGCCGTGCGGGCACACGGCACGATCGCCGCCGCGCTGCTCGGGCCCACGGAGAAGGCCAGGCTGGCCCGGCAGGTCAGCCACCTGGACGCGGTGCGGACCGAGGTCGTCGACTCGCAGGCGGCGGAACTGCGCCGCATCGAGCGTGACCTGCACGACGGCGCCCAGGCCCGCCTCGTCGCGATCGGCATGACGATCGGCGCGGCCGAGCAACTGCTGGAAAGCGACCCGAAGGCCGCGAGGGCACTGCTCGGCAAGGCCAGCGAGGCCTCGGCGACCGCGCTGCAGGAGATCCGGCGGCTGGTGCGCGGCATCCATCCCCCGGTGCTGGCCGAGCGTGGTCTCGGTGACGCCGTACGCGCCCTCGCCCTGGACAGCCCGCTGCGCGTCCACGTCACGGTCGACCTGCCGGAGCGCGCCTCCGCCCCGCTGGAGTCCGCGGCGTACTTCGCGGTGAGCGAGTTGCTGGCGAACGCCGCCCGCCACGGCGACGCGACCGAGGCGTGGGTGGACGTGAGCGCGCAGGGCCCGGCGCTGCGTGTGACGGTGACCGACGACGGCCGCGGCGGCGCGGACCCCGAGCGCGGCACCGGTCTGCACGGCATCGAACGCAGGCTCGGGGCGTTCGACGGCGTCCTCGCGGTGAACAGCCCTGTGGGCGGTCCGACCACGGCCGTCATAGAACTGCCGCGGGCGTTCCGGGTGCGGTCGGCGCCGGTGTCGGCGTGGCGTTACTTCGGCCGGATCTGCTGGGCGCTGTGGCCGATCGCGCTCTTCCCGCAGGGGCTGGTCGCGATGGGGTTCAAGCTGGCGGGGACGCCGGTGAAGTCCTGGTTCCTCGGCCTGCACGTGGCCGAGCCCTTCCAGTGGCCGGTCATCGTCGGCATGATTGCGCTCGGCGGCGGCCTGCTGGCCGTGGCGCTGACGACGACGGTGCGGAGCCGGGAAGCGGAGGGCGGCGGGTGCGGGTAGTTCTTGCGGAGGACCTGCATCTGCTGCGCGAGGGCCTGGTCGCCCTGCTGCGCGCCCACGGCTTCGACGTGGTCGCGGCGGTGGAGTCAGGCCCTGAGCTGCTCGCCGCGCTGGTCGGCGAGCGTCCGGACGTGGCCGTGGTCGACGTACGGCTCCCGCCGACCTTCACCGACGAGGGGCTGCAGGCCGCCCTGGCCGCGCGGCGGCAGGTGCCGGGGCTGCCGGTCCTCGTGCTGTCCCAGCACGTCGAGCAGCTGTACGCGAGGGAACTGCTGGCCGACGGGTCCGGCGGCGTGGGCTACCTGCTGAAGGACCGGGTGTTCAACGGCGAGCAGTTCGTCGACGCCGTACGCCGGGTCGCGGGCGGGGGGACGGCGATGGACCCCGAGGTGATCGCCCGGCTCCTGGCGAGCAACGCGCGCAACGAACCGCTCGGCCGGCTCACCCCGAGGGAGCGCGAGGTGCTGGAACTGATGGCGGAGGGCAGGTCCAACGCCGCGATCGGGCAGCGGCTGTTCCTCAGCGACAGCGCGGTGGGCAAGCACACGGCGAGCATTTTCGGCAAGCTCGGCCTGACGCCCTCCGACGACGACAACCGCAGGGTCCTCGCGGTGCTCGCCTTCCTCAACAGCAAGTAGCGCCACTGGGATTGTCAGTGCCTGCCGCTACTTTGGAGAGCGAGTCGTGGCGCAGGCAGGAGGCCGGCATGAAGGTCCAGGTGAACCGTGACGTGCTCGCCGACGCGGTGGCGTGGGCGGCCCGGGTGCTGCCCGCCCGGCCCGCGGTGCCCGTACTCGCGGGCCTGCTTCTGGAGGCGGGTGACGACCTGCGGGTGTCCGCCTTCGACTACGACGTGTCGGCCCGGGCCGACGTCGAGGCCGACGTCGCCGAGCCGGGGCGGGTGCTGATCCCCGGAAGGGTCCTGGCCGAGATCACCCGGAGCCTGCCCGCCCAGCCCGTCGAGATCGCCACGAGCGGGTCCGAGGCGGTGCTCACCTGCGGCAGCGTCGAGTTCAACCTGCTCACCATGCCCGACGAGGACTTTCCCGCGATGCCGCCGATGCCGCCGAAGGTCGGCGCCGTGGGCGGCGGCGTGTTCGCCGACTCGATCCGGCAGGTCGCGGCCGCCGCCAGCCGCGACGACACGCTGCCGATGCTGACGGGCGTCCGCGTGGACATCGAGGGCGTGCGGGTCGCGATGGCCGCCACGGACCGCTACCGCATCGCCGCGAGCGAGTTCCTGTGGCATCCCGAGCGGGAGGACGCGCGGCACGGCGTGGTCGTGCCGGCGCGGGTCCTGGTCGAGGTGGCCCGGTCGTTGCGCGGCGGCGAGGTGGCGATCGGTCTCGGCGACAACGTGGCCGGTTTCGAGAGCCAGGGCCGCACGACCACGGTGCGCCTGCTGGAGGACCAGTTCATCGACTACCGCTCCCGGCTGACCGGCGAGTGGGGCATCCACGCCGACGTGGCGGTGGCGCCGTTCGTGGAGGCCGTCAAGCGCGTCGCGCTGGTCGCCGAGCGCAACACCGCGGTCCGGCTGTCGTTCGCGCAGGGACAGGTGCAGATCAGGGCCGGGGGCGGTGACATCGGCCGGGGGTCGGAGATCGTGGCCGCCGAGCTTGAGGGTCCGGACATCGAGATCGCCTTCCAGCCCCATTTCCTGCTCGACGGGCTCGAAGGCGTGGGGACGGAGCGGGCACGGATCCACCTGGAGTCGCCGACGCGTCCCGCGCTGATCACCGACGAGGGCGAGGACCCGGGGTTCCGCTACCTCGTCATGTCCCTGCGGCTCGGCTGACCGTGCCGGCCTGATTGTGTCGGCCTTATGGTTCAAGCCTGATCGAAGCCCGCGGGCGCCGTCGGGGAAACGGACCCGCCGGGCGGGGATCAGGAGGTGAGGGTGGCGGAGTCGGTGAGGGCGATGAGGATGTGCTCCATGCACGCGTGGCCGGCCCGCTCCGCCGCGGTGGCGTCGCCGGCGACGATCGCGCGCACGATCGCGTCGTGGGGAATGTAGTTCTGCTCCAGGGAGCCGCCGGCAGCCGCGATGCTCGCCCGCAGCGCCGCCGAGAAGTCGACGTAGAGATCGATCAGCACCCGGTTGTGGGTGGCCTCGACGACCGCCACGTGGAAAGCGAGGTCGGCCTCGACGAACGCCTCGGGGTCGCCGTCCGACCACGCCTTCTCCCGTGCGGCGAGCGCGGCCTCGATCGAGGCGACGTCGCCGTCGGTCCGCCGCGTCGCCGCGAGGCGGGCCGCCTCGACCTCCAGGGCGCGACGGACCTCCAGGATCTCCAACTGCTCGGCGGCCCGCAGCCGCCTCGCCATCGCGCCCGACAGCTCACTGGTGGCCCGCACGTAGGTCCCGTCGCCCTGGCGGCATTCGAGCAGCCCGGCGTGGGTCAGCGCGCGGACCGCCTCACGAACCGTGTTCCTGCCGACCCCCAGATGCTCGGCGAGCACCGTCTCGGTGGGGATCTTGGCATGCATCTGCCAGGAGCCGGAGGTGATCTGCTCCTTGAGCTGGTCGATCACCTGGTCTACGAGAGACGCCCGCTGCGCCGTCCGCAGGCTCACGTCAGCCTCCTTCGGGTTGCCAATCATCCGATGATGGAATGAGTGGTAGACCCTTATTATTCCAGAGCCCCCGGAACAGGTCCGGAGGCCCGGGAGGCTATCGAGCGAGCACCGTCGTGGTCAGGGCACCCGGTATGTTCACCCGGATCCCGACCGCTTCCAGGGCTCTACGATATGCCCCTGACTGCCGGTCGAGGACACCGGCCCGGCCCCACAGGTCGCCCAGCGTGCGCCAGGCCCGGGCGGTCTCCCGGTCGGGCGTCGCGACGTCCAGCAGGTCGTGTGCCCGCTCCAGCGAGAGAGCCGGATCTTCGGACCGTGCCAACGCGGCCTCGGCGAACACCAGATGCGCGGCGGCCGCGAGGGTCCCCTTAACGCCGTCCAACAGATGCAGTGCTCCGTCGGCGTATTCGGCTGCGGATTCCGTGTCTCCGGTCCGCAGGAGTACCGAACTCAGCGCCAGGAGGCTCCGCGCGTGATCCTGCCGTTCGGCCGGGAACTCCGCGAAGACCTCGGCCGCGGACCGCGCGAGCGCGTTGGCTCGGTCCAAATCGGTGTTCCCCGGATCCGCCGCGGCGAGACGAGCCCAGTGCATCGCGATGCGGGCGCGGCGTACGGCGATCCTGGCCGGGCGGCCTGCGGCGATGGCGTCCTCGGCGAGCTGCACGGCCAGCGCCGAGTCCTCGCCCTCCGCCGCCGTCACGCTCGCCTGCCACAGCGCGAGGACCTCCGTGCTGCGGTCGCTCGCTCGCTCAGGGCCCGCCGCCGACAGAACCTGCCCGACGTACGGCAGGCCGGTCTCGGCCTCGACCAGCGCGAGCGCCAGCTCCACGGCCAGCTCGCCCTCGGTCACGCCGAGCCGGTCGACCTGACCGAGCGCGTGCGCGCCGAGGTCCCGTGCCCGCAGCCGGTCGCCGGCCCGCTGGTAGCAGCGGCACAGCGCGATGGTCAGCGGCAGGTCGGCGAGGCGCTCGGGGTGCGCGGCGGCCTCGCGACGCAACCGCTCGTACGCCTCGACGGCCCGGCTCAGGCGGCCCTGCGCCTCCATCGCCCGTGCCACGCCGAGCCGCGCGTGGGCGGCGAGCATCGCGTTGTCCTCACCCGCCGCCTGGACGATCTCGGTGAAGCGTTCTGCGGCCACGGCGGGATCGCCGTGATACAGCTCGAGCTCGGCATGTCGGAGGCCGAGCTCGGTGTCGATGCGCTGCCTGGGTTCTATCCCGTGGAGAAGGAACTCGGTGGTGCATCCGAGTCGCTCGGCAAGTAACCGGGCGACGACCGGCGTTGGCGTCCGCTTTCCGGACTCGATGAGTGAGACGTAGCTGTCGGATAGGTCTGGTCCGGCCAACTGGGCCTGCGACATGCGCCTGCTCAACCGCAGTCCGCGGACGCGGTCACCGATGGTTCCCTGACTCGGCATCTGATCTCTCAGGGCGGGGGAAGGGTCAATAGTGTCGCCATAATGGCACGAAGCGAGCGAATCGTGTAACCCTCCGTCAGGAATAACGACGGTGTAGGTTCGATCACGGTGACGAGATACCGGACGGCCGGGCCGTCGTCAGTCGTCGTCCCCATCCTTGCTGGGGAAGATCATCTGACAGACCTCCAGATACAAGGTCTCGGGATAGGGGATGTGGGGGACGGTGCGCAGGGCCTGGTCCTGGCCGGCCGACTCCATCACGAACTCGCCATAGCCGAGCATGCGGCCGAGGAGCGAGCGCTGGAAGCTCATGTCGGTGACCTTGCTCAGGGGCATCATCGCGACCTTGCGCGTGATCAGGCCGGTGGTGAGAAGCATGCGCTGGGAGGTGACGACGAAGTAGTCGACCGACCACTCCGCGACCTTCCATACGAAACGGACGAGCAGGAGGAGCCAGGCCCACCAGACGAGGGCGAGGGCCTGGCTCGCCCCGTTGTCACTGAGGAACTTGCTGAGGATCCCGGCGACGACGAGCCCTCCGAAGATCTCGGCGATCGGGCGCAGCAGCACGGCGGGGTGGCGCCGCACCATGATGACTTGGTGTTCGTGGGGGAGGAGGTAACGGTTGACCGACGACGGGGCGGAGTCCCCGTGGGTCACAAGTCTCATGACAGGGTGGCGAAGAACTGCGCCATCGAGTCGGCCGCGCTGACGATTCCGTTGAAGGCTCCGTGGACGGTGTGGGCCGCGTCAGTCGGTCTCGTGAGCAGGTAGAACCCCGCCGACACGATGAGCGTCCACTTGACTACTTTCTTTGCTTGCAACGCCGTCACCACTCCCATGACCAATACATTACCCAGACGCCCCGTTTGGTAAAGCGGCTAACCGCGAACGGGTTGAGAACTCGACGCGTCATCCCCGGCCCGCGGCGGAGGTCGCCAGCACCCGCAGGTGCTTGCGGGCGATGCGTTCGACCAGCGCGGGGTGCGCGTGCCCGGTGACTTCGATGGCGCCGTGATGGGCCGCCTGAACGCACCGGGTCACCGTCGCGGGGGGATGCACCCCCGCGAACTCGTCCCTGAGCAGGGCCTCGAGCTGTTCGTAGGGCTCGCCGGCCGGATGCTGGATCATCGCTCCCCCTGGTGGCGCGCCGCTCGCGAGGGCACGAGGTGACGTCGTCATCACAGGGAGTACCCTAGCGGGCGCGCAGTGTAACCAGTCCTGAGGTGTGCACAGAGCACGCGGAAAGGAAAGGGAAATCCATCCCCGGGGAGATCAGAGCGGTGAATTCGGACGGCGGAGAAT
Source organism: Microbispora sp. H11081 (assembly GCF_012999535.1). GTDB lineage: Bacteria > Actinomycetota > Actinomycetes > Streptosporangiales > Streptosporangiaceae > Microbispora. The sequence continues at coordinate 192,434 of NZ_JABBWV010000005.1, read as the reverse complement.
TCAGACGACGCCGTACAGGCGGTCGCCCGCGTCGCCGAGCCCGGGCACGATGTAGCCGTTCTCGTTCAGCCGCTCGTCGAGTGCGGCCGTCACCACCCGGATCGGCCGGTCGCCGCCGCGGAACGCCTCGTCCACGTACGCGAGGCCCTCGGGCGCGGCCAGCAGGCAGATCGCGGTGACGTCACGGGCGCCACGGTCGAACAGGAAGTGGATCGCCGCGGCGAGGGTGCCGCCCGTCGCGAGCATGGGGTCGAGCACGTAGCACTGCCGGCCCGACAGGTCCTCGGGCAGCCGCGTGGCGTACGTCTGGGCCTGCAGCGTGGACTCGTCGCGGATCATCCCGAGGAACCCCACCTCGGCGGTCGGCAGGAGCCGCGTCATCCCGTCGAGCATCCCCAGCCCCGCGCGCAGGATCGGGACGACGAGCGGCACGGGCCGCGCCAGCCGTACGCCGCCTGCCGGGGCGAGCGGAGTCTCGACCGTGACGTCGGTGACCCGCACGTCCCTGGTGGCCTCGTAGGCGAGCAGGGTGACCAGCTCGTCCGCCAGGCGGCGGAACGTCGGAGAGTCGGTCCGCACGTCGCGGAGGGCGGTGAGCTTGTGGGCGACGAGCGGGTGGTCGACGACGAGGGTCTCCATGGGGAGAAAAACTACCGTCTCCTGGACGAACCCTCGACGCCGCCTGAGTCTTTGATCACGATTTGGAGTGAGCGCAGTACGGTGGGACTCCGATTCTGCGACGATGGCCTGCGTGAACAGCGCGCGGCGGGGAAGACGATGACAGACGTGGACACTCTTGACTTCGCCATCGTCGTCTATCGCGAGGAGGACCGCTGGGAGGCGGAGATGCTCCCGGTGGCGCTGACCTCCGATCTCGACGGCCTCATTCACGCGCTCCGCCAGACCCCCAGCATGGGCACCACGATTGGCATGGTCGCAGTAGGGGATGACTTCTTCGTGGCGTTACGGGTCTTCGGCGAGCAGGTGGACGTCTTCCTCTCGGACATCACGGCCGCCTGGGAGTGGCCGCTGGCGCAGCAGGTCCTCGAATACCTCGACGTGCCCGTGCCCGAGGAGGAGGAGCTCGACAGCGTGCTGCCCGCCGGGGACCTGTCGATCTTCGCCGACCTCGGGCTCGACGAGATGGAGCTGGGCGCGCTGTCCGGCGACCTCGACCTGCTGCCCGACGAGGTCCTGTCCAGCATCGCCGCGCGGCTGGGCTTCTCCCAGCCCTTCGAACGCGCCGTCGACGCCGCCGTCGGCTGACCTGGGGAGACGGCCATGCCCTCCAGATCCAACCTCTTCTCCGCGGGCTTCGCCCGCATCGACGGCCGCTGGACCGGCGCCGAGGTCGACCTCGGCGAGGCCGAGATCGCCGACGACCTGAGCGACGCCCTGCAGGAGGCGCTGGGGCTGAGCGGCGACGAGCTCGCCCTGCTCTGCGTCGAGGTCGAGGACGAGTGGTTCGCGATCATCCGGTACCAGGACGACCTCGACCCCCGCGTGTTCATCTCCGACGCGCACGCCGTGCAGAACGACCCGCTCGGGGAGATCTTCGCCGAGCTCGCCGGCGCCGTGGTGGACAAGGACGCGCCCGACCTCGGCATCCGCCCCGTGGGCGACATCGAGCTGCTCGTCGACTTCTCGCTCAGCGCGGAGGAGCTCGTGGAGCTCAGCATGGAGGAGGGCGTGCTGCCCGCCGACATCCTTTCCCTCATCGCGGAACGGCTCGGCTTCGCCGACGAGCTCGACCGCCTGCGGTGACCGGTTCCCCGCAAACTGAGGCGTACGAGGCCGCCATGCGGCTGGCGCTGGGGGAGGCCGTACGGGCCGGCGGGCGCGGAGAGGTGCCCGTCGGCGCCGTCGTGCTCGGCCCGCCCCCACAGGGCATGTCACAGCCGGGCGCTGTGCTGGCGGTGGCGGGCAACGACCGTGAGGCGAGCGCCGACCCCACGGCGCACGCCGAGGTGCTCGCCCTGCGCGCGGCGGCGGCCGCGACCGGAGACTGGCGCCTGACGGGCTGCACCCTCGTGGTGACGCTCGAACCCTGCACGATGTGCGCAGGCGCCGCGGTCCTCGCCCGGGTGGACCGCGTGGTGTACGGCGCGGTGGACGAGAAGGCCGGTGCGGCGGGATCGCTGTGGGACGTCCTGCGGGACCGCAGGCTCAACCACCGGCCCGAGGTGGTCATGGGCGTGCTGGCGGACGAGTGCGGAGCGGTGCTGACCGAGTTCTTCTCCGGCCGCCGCGCCTGACGGGCGGCCCGGCGGAACGAATGCGCGCGCAGTGGTGTTCGTCCGGTAAGCTGCTGCGCGGTGGAGTCGCCTAGTGGCCGAGGGCGCACGCCTCGAAAGCGTGTGTAGGGCAACCTACCGTGGGTTCAAATCCCACCTCCACCGCCACCGAAAAGAGCCGCCGACCTGCGTGAACAGGTCGGCGGCTCTTTCGCGTTCGGGGACCGGAAGCTCAAGGGCTCTCGCGCCGTCAGCTGTCAGCCCTGCAGCTCCAGCACCCGGGCGTGCAGCACGGAACGCTGGTGCAGCGCGGCGCGCAGGGCCCGGTGCAGGCCGTCCTCCAGGTACAGCTCGCCCTGCCACTGCACCACGTGCGGGAACAGGTCGCCGTAGAAGGTCGAATCCTTGGCGAGCAACGAGTGCAGGTCCAGCACCGCCTTCGTGGTGATCAGCGTGTCGAGCCGGACCTGCCGGGGCGGGATCTGCGCCCACTCTCGGGGCGACAGTCCGTGCTCGGGATAGGGCCGTCCGTCGCCGACCATCTTGAAGATCACGGTACGTAGTTTAGGAGACTGCGCGAAGGCTCGCGCCCGATGCTCCCGCGACGATCTCAGATGCTTCCCGAGAAGGTGTCGCAGCGCGCCGGGTCGCCGGACGAGTAGCCGTTCGTGAACCACTTCGTCCGCTGGGCCGAGGTGCCGTGCGTGAACGCGTCCGGGTTGACCCTGCCCTGGGCCTGCTCCTGGATGTGGTCGTCGCCGACGGCCGCGGCGGCGCTGAGCGCCTCCTTGATGTCGGCGCCGGAGAACGGCTCGGCGTAGAAGCCGGTGTCCACCGCGTTCTTGGCCCACACGCCCGCGTAGCAGTCGGCCTGGAGTTCGAGCCGCACAGAGCCGCTCTCCGCGCCCTGGTCCTGGCCGACCCGGTTCATCGTGCCGAGCAGGTCCTGCACGTGGTGGCCGTACTCGTGGGCGATCACGTACGCCTGCGCGAACGGCCCGCCCTTGGCCCCGAACCGCGACTGCAGTTCGTCGAAGAACGACAGGTCGAGATAGACGTGCTGGTCACGAGGGCAGTAGAAGGGGCCGACGGAGGAGTCCGCGGCGCCGCAGCCGGTCTGCACGCCGCCGGAGAACAGGGTGGTCTTCGCCCCGGTGTATCCCTCGACCTGCTCGCTCCAGTACTTCTGGATGCTGTTGACCACACCCACGACCCGGCACTTCTCCGACTGGTCGGCGTCGGCGCCGGTCTTGCACTGCGCGCTCAGGTCGGTGGTCGGCTGCACGCCTGCGGGCTCGCCGCCGCCGCCCGTGATGTCGCCGGGGTTGATGCCGAAGATCAGTGCCACGATCAGGGCGATGATGCCGGCGGCCCCGCCGCCGATGGCCAGGCCTCCGCCGCGGAACCCGCCTCCACCGCCGACGTCCTCGACCTGTGAGGTGTCGAGCTTCGCTCGGTCATCGAAATCCATCTACGACGCTCCCGATGGCGTTGGACACCGGCGTGCTCCACGGCTCGCCCGGTGATGCTCGCCGTGGCTACTGCCCCGGATAGCGGTGATCATTCCAGGAGGTCCGTGATGCCGGATTCGTCTTGCCCCGATCATCGCATTTCTCCGGGTTAGGATCACCGCGTGCCTCGGAGCGCCTTACCCCGGCTGGTGCCGCCGATGCCGCGCGGCCGGGGATGGCTCGGCCCGCTGGCCGTGGCCGCCTTCGGGGGCTTCCTCCGATTCGATCGGCTCGGCGTCCCGCACGCGTTCGTCTTCGACGAGACCTACTACGCCAAGGACGCCTACTCGCTGATCAGATTCGGCGTCGAACGGCACTTCGCCGACGACGCCGATGAGACGATCCTGCGCGGCGGCACGGACGTGTTCAAGACGTGCGGTACGGCCGAGGAGTGCGCCGCGTACGTCGCCCACCCGCCGCTCGGCAAGTGGCTGATCGGCGCGGGAGAGTGGCTGTTCGGCCTGACGCCCTTCGGGTGGCGCTTCGCGGCCGCGCTGGCGGGCACCCTCTCCGTGCTGGTCCTGGCGCGGGTCGCCCGCCGGATGACCCGCTCGACCCTCCTCGGCTGCCTCGCCGGCCTGCTGCTCGCCCTCGACGGCCTGCACCTGGTGCTGTCGCGCTCGGCGCTGCTCGACGTCTTCCTCACGTTCTGGGTGCTGGCCGGCTTCGCCTGCCTGGTCGCCGACAGGGACGCGGCACGCGCCCGCCTGGCGGAGTGGTACCGCACCTCCGTCGTGACCGGGCCCGCCCCCCGGCTCGGCCCGCGGCCCTGGCGGCTGGCGGCCGGTCTGTGCCTGGGCGCGGCGATCGCGACCAAGTGGACCGGCCTGCTGTTCGCGGTGGCGTTCGCGATCATGACGCTCGTCTGGGACTGCGGGGCCAGACGCGCGGTCGGCCTGCGGAGGCCGTACCGGCAGGCGGTCCGGCACGACTGGCCGCTCGGCCTCGCCTGGCTCGGGGCCGTTCCGGTCGCCGTGTACGTCGCGTCGTTCGCCGGATGGTTCGCCTCGGCCGCCGGGTGGGGCCGCGCCTGGGACCGCGCCACGTCCAACGGCTGGGCCTACTTCGTCTTCGACTCGCTGCGGTCGCTGGTGGACTACCAGAGCCAGGTGCTCGGCTTCCACCAGGGCCTCAGCACGGGCCACGACTACCAGTCGGACCCCTGGAGCTGGCCGCTGCTGCTGCGGCCGACGCTGTTCTTCTACCAGGCGCCCCGCGGCACGTGCGGCGCGGCCTCCTGCTCGCAGGCGATCCTCGGGACCGGCACCCCGGTGATCTGGTACGCCGGACTGCTCGCGTTGCTCGCGGTGCTGGTCAGGTACGCGACGACCCGCGACTGGCGCGCGGGCGCCGTCGTGCTCGCCTACGCCGCGGGCTGGCTGCCGTGGTTCTACTTCGCGCTGGCCGACGACCGCACGATGTACCTGTTCTACGCGCTCCCGGCGGTGCCGTTCATGATCCTGGCGATCGTGCTGGCCTGCGGGCTCGTCCTCGGGCCGCCGGGCGCGTCGAGCTCCCGGCGCTCCACGGCGGCGGCGCTGGTGGGCGCGTTCACGCTGCTCGCGCTGGTGAACTTCTGGTGGCTGGCGCCCGTGCTCACCGCCGAGCCCGTGCCGTACGAGGTCTGGCTGAGCCGCATGCTGCTGCGCGGCTGGATCTGATCGCTGTCCGGGGCACCGGACGGCTAGATGCGGGTCGCGGCCCTGACCAGCCCGGCGAGGGCCTGCGACCGGCTGTGCGGCGGCCACGCGATCACCGTCGTGACCGTGGGGGCGTCCAGGACCGGTACGGCGGCGAGGTCGCGGCCAAGCTGGGGTCGGCACGACTCCGGCAGGATCGCCGAGGCCCGGCCGAGAGCGATCAGCTGGAGAAGCTGCGTGTGGTCCCGCACCTGCGGCCCGGGGCCGGGCGGGTAGGTGCCGTCGCGGTGGGGCCAGCGCGGCATCGGCAGGCCGGGCAGCGCGGCGACGTCGGCCGTGCACAGGTGGGCCCGGCCGGCGAGGGGGTGCCAGGCCGGCAGGACCGCGACCTGCCCCTCCGTGCACAGCTCCTCGGTGTCGAACCCGTTCGCCGAGTCGAACGGCCGGTGCAGCAGCGCCACGTCGGCCCGCCCGTCGCGCAGCAGCCGCTCCTGCTCGCCGATGCCGCACAGGAGCACGTCGACGGGGACGGCGCCTGGTTCCGCGGCGTACGCGTCGAGCAGCTTCGGCAGCAGCTCGCCGGACGCTCCGGCCTTCGTGACGAGGACCAGGCCGGGCCGGCCGGTCGCGGCGAGCGCGGCGCGGCGGGCACGGCGCTCGGCGGCCTCGACCGCGTCGAGAGCCGCGCGGCCCTCGGCCAGCAGCACCGAACCGGCCTCGGTCAGCAGGACGGAGCGGCTCGTGCGTTCCAGCAGCGTCACCCCGAGCCGCCGTTCGAGCTGCCGGATCGCCCGGGACAAGGGCGGCTGCGCGATCCCCAGCCGCTGCGCGGCCCGCCCGAAGTGCAGCTCCTCCGCGACGGCCACGAAATAGCGCAGCTCCCGCGTCTCCATGCCGCCACGGTACCGCCGGGATTTGGGAATCGATACCCGGAGGGTATCGCCGCCCACTCAAACGGTGTTGGAGATCCCGCCGGGGCCGGGGACAGGATGAATCGCATGAGCGAACAGACGATCGCGCTGGTCACCGGCGCGAACAAGGGGATCGGGTATGAGATCGCGGCCGGCCTCGGCGCTCTCGGCTGGAGCGTCGGCGTCGGCGCCCGCGACGAGGAACGCCGGGAGTCCGCGGTGGAGAAACTGCGCGCGGCCGGCGTCGACGCGTTCGGCGTGCCGCTCGACGTGACGGACGACGCGAGCGTGACCGCGGCCGCCGGGCTGATCGAGGAGCGCGCGGGACGCCTCGACGTGCTCGTCAACAACGCGGGGATCACCGGCGGCGAGGCCCAGATGCCCACCACGGTCGACCCCGTGACGGTGCTGACGGCCGTGGAGACCAACGTGATCGGCGTCATCCGTGTCACCAACGCGATGCTGCCGTTGCTGCGCCGCTCGGCGTCGCCGCGGATCGTGAACATGTCCAGCGGCGTCGGCTCACTGACCCGGCAGAGCACTCCGGGCGCGGAAACGGGCCCGATCGCCGTCGCCTACGCGCCGTCGAAGACGTTCCTCAACGCCGTCACGGTCCAGTACGCCAAGGAGTTGCGCGACACGAACATCCTGATCAACGCCGCCTGCCCCGGCTACTGCGCGACCGATCTCAACGGCTTCCGCGGCGTGCGTACGCCGGAACAGGGCGCGGTGGTCGCGATCCGGCTCGCGACCCTGCCCGACGACGGCCCGACCGGCGGCTTCTTCGACGACGCCGGGGTGGTGCCCTGGTGACACCAGGGCCCTGACGACAACTCGTCTAGGGCTCGAGCATGGCGGGCATGCCGAAGGCGGCGACGTGACGGGCACCGATGAAGGCGTTGCTCTCTACGATCTTCCCGTTCTCGATCCGGAGTACGTCGACGGCCAACGCCTCGTAGTGCGGGCTGCCGGGCCGGCGGAGATAGTTGATCAGTGCCGGGCGCCCGTTGGCCGAGGTGGGGAACGTACGCCAGTCGAGCGGTCGGCCGAGGAACTCCGCGGCCGCGTCGATCCCGACGACCGGCGGCTCGGGCGGCATCGTGATCCGTACGTCCTCGGCGAGCAGTGCCCGGATCGTCTCCGGGTCCTTCGCGTTGGCGTAGCGGCGCAGGATCTCTTCGTCCTTACTGGTGAGCTGCGGGCGGCGCCAGTCCTTCGGGTCCGACGGAGCGCGCCGCCGGAGTGTGTGGCGGGCCCGCTGGAGGAGGCTGTTGACGGCCGCTACGGCGGTGTCGAGCGCGGCGGCGATCTCCTGCGGCGTCCAGCCGTGGACGTCGCGCAGCACGAAGGCCGCCCGCTGCCGCGGCGGCAGGTACATGAGCGCTGCGATCACGGCCAGCTCGACGGTCTCCCGGGCGGCGAGACCGGTCTGCGGATCGTCGGCCAGCAGGGCGTCGGGATAGGGACCGAGCTCGGTGGACCACTCCAGCGGATCACCGTACGGCACCGTCCGGTGACCGGCCGCCTTGCGGCTGTCGAGGAAGACGTTCGTGGCGATCCGGTAGAACCAGGTGCGCGCCGACGCCCGGCCCTCGAAGCGGTCCCGAGCCCGCCAGGCACGGAGGAAGGTCTCCTGCACCAGGTCGTCCGCGTCGGTGACGTTCCCGGCGAGGCGGTAGCAGTGGACGTGTAGCTCACGCCGGTGCTCGTCGAAGGCGCGCCGCAGCCAGACCGCATGCTCATCAGGCGAGCCGGACATGTGATCTCCCCGGGGCTGAGTGATCCTCACAACCGTACTGACGACCGCGGACCCATCCGTCATCGGTCACCGATGACGATCGCCGGCTCGGTCGTCTGTACCTGTGACCGATCCCCACTCCACGAAGGAGACAGCCATGACGGCAACCCCCGCGTCCAGCGCCGCCGCGCCCCCGGTCGTCGACCGGGAGACCTGGCTGCGCGAGCGCGACGAACTGCTGGTCCGGGAGAAGGCCCACACCCGCGAAGGAGACGCGATCGCAGCCGCTCGTCGTCAGCTGCCGATGACCTTGATGCCGACGGTGACGGTGCGGGGCCCTGGCGGGGACACCCCGCTGGTGGAGGTGTTCGAGGGCCGCCGGATGCTCATCGCCTACTTCCACATGTGGCACGACGGCAAACCGTACGAGCATCAGTGTGAGGGGTGCACCTTCTCGACCTGTCACATGCAGATGCTGGACTACCTGCACGCTCGGGACGTCACCTACGCCGTGTTCTGCGAGGGTCCCTACGACGAAAGCGCCCCGTTCGCGGAGTTCATGGGCTATAGGTTCCCCTGGTATTCGGCGAAAGACTCCGACCCGGCTCTGGCCGACGGTCGTGACTTCGGGTTCATCGCGTGCTACCTGCGCGACGGCGACAAGGTCTACGAGACCTACTGGACCACCGGGCGGGGCGTGGAGGCGTTGATGACCACCTACCACGCCCTGGACCTCACGGTGTACGGCCGGCAGGAGAACTGGGAAAACTCGCCTGAAGGCTGGCCGCGGGTCACCGGGCACCCGTGGCGTCTCAACGGCCGCCCCACCGCGCAATGGTCACGCCCCGGCGTCGAGACCCTGGACGCGCGAAAGGCCCGGTTGGATGGACCGGGCCTTTCGCGTTCTTGCTGCTCAACCAAGCGCGGAGGATAGGAGATTCGAACTCCTGAGGGGTTGCCCCCAACACGCTTTCCAAGCGTGCGCCCTAGGCCAACTAGGCGAATCCTCCGTCGGACAGCTTAGCTCAATTCCTGTGTGCTTTCGACGGCCCGCGCACACCCGCCGAGTGGCTAGACTGTCCTAGGACCCCTCGCGCGGCGTCATCCTGTGAACCTCCCCAGGGCCGGAAGGCAGCAAGGATAAGCGGGCTCTGGCGGGTGTGCGAGGGGTCTCTCAGTTAGCGGGTACGCCGGCCGGGACGGCCCCCTGAGGAGGCGGCATGAGTCTTGCGCTGTACCGCAAGTACAGACCCGGGACATTCGCCGAGGTCAAGGGGCAGGAACACGTCACCGACCCGTTGCGCCAGGCGCTGCGCAGCGGCCGGATCCACCACGCGTATCTCTTCAGCGGCCCGCGCGGCTGCGGCAAGACCTCCAGCGCGCGCATCCTCGCCCGCTCGCTGAACTGCGAGAAGGGCCCGACGCCCGACCCCTGCGGGGAGTGCGAGTCCTGCGTCGCGCTGGCCCCCACCGGTCCCGGCCACCTCGACGTGATCGAGATCGACGCGGCGTCGCACGGCGGTGTGGACGACGCCCGCGACCTGCGTGAGCGGGCGTTCTTCGCCCCCGTCTCGGCGCGCTACAAGATCTACATCATCGACGAGGCCCACATGGTCACCCGTGAGGGCTTCAACGCGCTGCTGAAACTGGTGGAGGAGCCGCCGCCGCACCTCAAGTTCGTCTTCGCCACCACCGAGCCGGAGAAGGTCATCGGGACGATCAAGTCCCGCACCCACCACTATCCCTTCCGGCTGATGCCGCCCGCGACCCTGCGCCGGCTCATGGAGGAGATCCTCGAATCCGAGTCCGTGCCGTACGAGCCGGCCGCGTTACCCCTGGTCGTACGGGCGGGCGCGGGATCGGCCAGGGACACGCTGTCGATACTCGACCAGTTGCTCGCGGGCGCCGACGATTCGGGGATCACCTATCAGCGGGCGGTGTCGCTGCTCGGCTACACCGACGGCGACCTGCTGGACGAGGTGGTCGACGCGTTCGCCAAGCGGGACGGCGCGGCCGTGTTCCACGCCGTGCACCGGGTGATCGAGGGTGGTCACGACCCCCGCCGCTTCGCCACCGACCTGCTCGAACGCTTCCGCGACCTGGTGATCCTGTCCAACGTCCCGGAGGCGGCCGGCAGCGGCCTGCTCGACCGGCCGGCCGACGAGTTGGAGCGCCTCCAGGCGCAGGCGGCGTCGATGGGCCCCGCCGAGCTGACCAGGGCGGCCGAGGTGTTCAACGCCGGGCTGACCGAGATGCGCGGCGCGACCTCGCCTCGCCTGCTGCTGGAACTGATGTGCGCCCGCGTGCTGCTGCCCGGGGCCGACCAGGGTGAGGCGGCGCTGCTCACGCGGCTCGAACGGCTGGAGCGCGGCGCGGTGGTCGCCGCCCCCGCCGCCGCCCCCATCGCAGCCCCAGCCCCTGTCTCTGTCCCCGCCCCTGCCTCCGCTCCGGCCCCGGCTTCGGCTTCGGCCCCGGCTTCTGCTCCTCCCGCGCCGCAGGCTCAGCAGGCCGCCCGGAGCGCCGACGACTGGCCTACCCCCGTACGGCCCGGCTCAGGGGCGGCGGCACAGCCTCCGCAGCCACAACCGCAATCACAGCCACAATCTCAGCCACAGCCGCAGCAGGCCCAGGCGCCCGCGACGGGCGGCGGGCCGGTGCAGCAGGCCTGGCCCCGGGTGCTCGAAGCGATCAAGAACCGGCAGCGGGTGGCCTGGATGATCCTCAACGCCCAGGGCAGGCTGCTCGGCGTCGAGGGCAACGTCGTGACCGTGGGCTTCGAGAAGCCCGGCGACGTGCAGGGTTTCCTCAAGGGCAAGCGCGACGAGGTGGTGGCCGCCGCGCTCGGCGACGTGCTGGGGGGCACCTGGCGGGTCGACGTGGTAGTCGGCGGCTCGGGTCCCGGCCCGGCCGGTCCTGTCACGCGCGGACCCTCGGCCCCTCCCGCGCCGCAGCCGCCGCAGTCACCCCAAGCGCCCCAATCGGCCCAACCGCCCCAGCCGGCCCCGGCGCCCCAGCCGCCGTCCCCCGCTCCGGCCCCGCCGTCCGTTCCTGCTCCGGAGCGGAAGGCGTCCGCGGCGATCGACGAGACCTGGCCGGACGCGCCGTCAGACGAATACGACGCGCCGTCCCCGTCCGCGCGGCCGGCTCCCGGCCCGGCCGTGGCGCGCCAGGCGGCCGTGGCCGCCGCGGGGACCGTCCCCCGTCGGGCCTGGCCTGAGACGGTGCCGCGCGACGACGACGTGGACGTGAGCGAGCTGACCGGCATCGCGCTGATCCAGCGTGAGCTGGGCGGCCGCGTCATCGAGGAGATCGACCACGCCTGAGCGCCTTCCCCCGCCGGAGGGACGGTAGCCGCATGGACGGACACTGGTGGGGTAACCGGTGTCCGTCCGCCCAGGAACAGGCCGCCGACCGCGCGGAACACGCACGCCGCGCCGGTGCGGAAACCGGGGCGACACCGTAGGCTCGGTCGCGACGAACATGTCGCTGGACGCTGAGGAGCGCAACCATCGTGAATCCAGGGGATGTCAACCTCCAGCAGTTGCTGGAGCAGGCTCAGCTGATGCAGCAGCAGCTCGTCACCGCGCAGCAGGAGCTCAGCGACGCCGAGGTGGCGGGCAGCGCGGGGGGCGGCCTCGTCGTCGCCACCGTGAACGGCAGCGGCGAGCTGCTCGAGCTCGAGATCAGTCCGATGGCCATCGACGCGAGCGACCCGGAGGAGACCGCGCAGACGATCGCGGACCTCGTGCTCGCCGCCGTGCGGGACGCCGTACGCGCCGCAGGGGAGCTGCAGCAGGAGAAGCTGGGCCCGCTCGCGCAGGGACTGGGGGGCGGCCTCGGCGGCCAGCTGCCGGGGTTCTAGACCATGTACGAAGGGGTCGTCCAGAACCTGATCGACGAGCTCGGGCTGCTGCCCGGCGTCGGTCCCAAGAGCGCGCAGCGGATCGCGTTCCACCTCCTCGCGGCCGACCCGGCCGACGTCAAGCGGCTCGCGCACGCCCTGCTCGAAGTGAAGGAGAAGGTGCGCTTCTGCCGCGTCTGCGGAAACGTGGCCGAGGAGGAGGAGTGCCGGATCTGCCGGGACCAGCGGCGCGATCCGCACGTGATCTGCGTGGTCGAGGAGTCGAAGGACGTGGTGGCGATCGAGCGGACCCGCGAGTTCCGTGGTCGCTACCACGTGCTCGGCGGGGCGATCAGCCCGATCGACGGCATAGGCCCTGACGACCTGAAGATTCGCGAGCTGATGACACGGCTGGCCGACGGCCGGGTGACCGAGCTGATCCTCGCGACCGATCCGAATCTTGAGGGCGAGGCGACGGCCACCTACCTGGCCAGGCTCGTCAAGCCCCTGCAACTGAAAGTGACCCGACTGGCCAGCGGTCTGCCTGTGGGCGGTGATCTCGAGTACGCCGACGAGGTCACCTTGGGCCGCGCTTTCGAAGGACGGAGGCTGCTGGATGTCTGACGAGTGGAACGACCTGGCCGCACGTGTCGCAGGACACGCGCAGAACTTCGTCGACGGCCTCACCCGCCTGGCCGGCGGTGAGGGCGGCGACGCGACGCTTCCGCTGCTCCTGGTGGAGGTGGCCCAGGTCAGTCTCGCCGGCACCCAGCTCGGGGCCGCCCAGGACGTGATCCTGCAGGGCAACGTGGAACCCGCGCTGAGCGACGACCCCGACATCGACCCCCTCCGTACGGCTCTCGCCGCGCGGCTCGGCCCGGTGGACGACTACGCCGAGGTGTTCGACCCCTACAAGGACACGGTGGTCACGCCGTACCGGCTGTCTGACGATCTCACGGCGGTGGCGGCCGACCTCATCCACGGGCTGCGGCACTACCGGGCGGGCCGTCCGCTCGAGGCGCTGTGGTGGTGGCAGTACTCTTACTTCAACACCTGGGGCAACCACGCCGGCGCGGCGTTGCGGGCCCTGCAGGCGTTGGTCGCGCACACTCGGCTCGACGTGGTCGAAGAGGGCACGGCGGTCTGACCGTCCACATGCTGGTCTCCGTCGGTCTTGGTTTGGGGCGTCCAAGTACACTGTGAGCTCCACGTCCTGATTCGTTGGAGATTCCAGTGGCGCTCGTTGTGCAAAAGTACGGTGGTTCCTCCGTAGCCGACGCGTCCTGCATCAAGCGGGTCGCCCAGCGGATCGTCGCGACGAAAAAAGCGGGCAACGACGTCGTCGTGGTGGTGTCCGCGATGGGCGACACCACCGACGAACTGCTCGACCTGGCCCAGCAGGTGTCGCCGCTGCCGCCCGGCCGCGAACTCGACATGCTGCTCACCTCGGGTGAGCGGATCTCGATGGCGCTGCTCGCGATGGCGATCGCCAACCTCGGTCACGAGGCGCGCAGTTTCACCGGCTCGCAGGCCGGGGTCATCACCGACTCGACGCACGGCAAGGCGCGCATCATCGACGTGACGCCCAGCCGCATACAGGAGGCCGTCGACGCCGGTCAGATCGCGATCGTGGCCGGGTTCCAGGGCGTCTCGCAGGACAGCAAGGACATCACGACGCTTGGCCGGGGTGGTTCCGACACCACGGCCGTCGCCCTCGCGGCGGCGCTCGGCGCGGACGTCTGTGAGATCTACACCGACGTGGACGGCATCTACACCGCCGATCCCCGCATCGTCCGCTCGGCGCGGCAGATCCCGCGGATCTCCTACGACGAGGCCATGGAGATGGCGGCCTGCGGCGCCAAGATCCTGCATCTGCGCTGCGTGGAGTACGCCCGCAGGTTCGACCTGCCGATTCACGTCAGAAGCTCGTTCAGTACGAGGGAAGGCACCTGGGTCGTCTCCGACCCCTACAGCGAAGGAACCGAAGTGGAGCAGCCCATCATCTCCGGGGTCGCGCACGACCGGAGCGAGGCCAAGATCACTGTGGTCGGGGTGCCCGACAAGGTCGGAGAGGCCGCCGCCATCTTCCGCACGCTGGCCGACGCCGAGATCAACATCGACATGATCGTGCAGAACGTCTCGGCCGCGGCCACCGGCCGTACGGACATCTCCTTCACGCTGCCGGCCAACGACAGCCAGACGGCCCTGACGGCACTGAAGAAGATCCAGAACCAGGTCGCCTTCGAGTCGCTGCTGTACGACGACCAGATCGGCAAGGTGTCCCTGATCGGCGCGGGCATGCGCTCGCACCCGGGGGTCACCGCCAGGTTCTTCGGCGCGCTGGCCGACGCCGGAGTCAACATCGAGATGATCTCGACCTCGGAGATCCGCATCTCCGTCGTCGTGGGACAGAACGAGGTGGACACCGCGGTCGCCGCCGCCCACCGCGCGTTCGACCTCGACGCCGACCAGGTTGAAGCTGTTGTGTACGGAGGTACCGGACGATGAGCCGCAAGCCCACCCTCGCAGTCGTCGGCGCGACCGGGGCCGTCGGCACCGTCATGCTCGACATCCTGACGAACCGCCGCGACCTGTCCGACGCGTACGGCGAGATCCGGCTGATCGCCTCGCCGCGTTCGGCGGGCAAGGTGCTGAGCGTGCGCGGCGAGGACGTCGTCGTGCGGGCGCTGTCGCCTGAGGCGTTCGACGGCGTCGACATCGCGATGTTCGACGTGCCCGACGAGGTCTCCGCCGAGTGGGCGCCGATCGCCGCCGCGCGCGGCGCGGTGGCCGTGGACAACTCCGGCGCCTTCCGGATGGACCCCGACGTGCCGCTCGTGGTGCCGGAGTGCAACCCCGAGCAGGCCCGCAACCGGCCCAAGGGGATCATCTCGAACCCCAACTGCACCACGCTGTCGATGATGGCCGCGATGGGCGCCCTGCACCGCGAGTACGGCCTGCGCGAGCTGGTGGTGTCCTCCTACCAGGCGGTGTCCGGCGCGGGCGTGGCCGGGCCCGAGCGGCTCTACGCCGAGATCGAGGCCGTGGCCGGCGACCTGACGATGGGCACCGTGGCGGGCGACGTGCGCAAGGCCGTGCCCGACCTGGCCGGCTCGCCGTTCCCCGCTCCGCTGGCGCTCAACGTGGTGCCGCTGGCGGGCTCGCTCAAGGACGGCGGCTGGACCTCGGAGGAGCTGAAGGTCCGCAACGAGTCGCGCAAGATCCTCGGCATCCCGGACCTGAAGGTCTCGGCGACCTGCGTCCGCGTCCCCGTGGTGACCACTCACTCGCTGGCCGTCCACGCGACGTTCGAGCGGGACGTCGAGGTCGAGGGCGCCCGGGCGATCCTGGAGGCCGCGCCGACCGTCGTGGTGCTCGACGACCCCGCGAACGGCGTGTTCCCCACCCCGGCGGACGTCGTCGGCACCGACCCGACCTACGTCGGCCGGATCCGCCAGGCGCTCGACTTCCCGAACACGCTCGACCTGTTCGTGTGCGGGGACAACCTCCGCAAGGGCGCGGCGCTGAACACCGCCGAGATCGCCGCGCTGGTCGCGACCGAGTTCGCGTAGGCGCTCAGCGGAACAGCACGTCCCAGTGGGTGGGCTCGTCCGCCCACACGTCAGACGGCGCGGCGCGGTACAGCGTCGCGCCGTCCGCGCGTTCGCGCCAGTGACGGCCGGTCCTGGTGACGTACGCGTCGAGGCACGGGTTGTGGGCGAGATCCACCTTGTAGCCGTTGCCGTGGCTGTAGCGGCCGGCGGCGTGGCCGTGCTCGGTGCCGCCGGTGATCGTCACCGGGCAGCCGCTGGCCCGGCGCAGGTCGATGACGCGCCTCAGCGTGCCGTACCTGATCGCCTGGAGCGACGTGCAGCGGGGCCGGTCGCGGTCGGCGCAGCCGCCGCTCGACTTCCTGCGCACCCCGGCGCCGAGCAGCAGGTCCGCCGCGTCCTCGTGCGGGAGCCGCGCGTGCGCCGCCGCGGCCTCCCAGGCCCGCACGGTGGCGACGAACGTGCCTGCCAGCAGCGGCGGGAGGGTCACCTCCCGCGGCGGAGCCGCCACGGCGGGAGCCTGGAGCGGCGGCGGCGCGGGGTCCCTGTCGTTCTGCATGGGCAGGGAGATCAGGACGGCGGTGCTGACGCCGGCCAGCCCACGCCATGACGGGCGGACGTACAAGAGTCTCGTTTCCTCGGTCGACGACGGGGGCTGTGATCTCTCTTGCCACATCCGGCGACCGGTCCGCCCGTCGCCACGAGGTGGTTTGCCGCGACGCGTCGATCATCTTGTCGGTTCATGACCGGACACGGGCCTGACCCGTACAGTGACCAGCGTGGCCGAGAAGACACGGGAGCTGATCGTCGAGACGGCCCTCCGATTGTTCAGGGAGCGGGGGTACGAGGCGACCACCATGCGCGCCATCGCCGCGGAGGCGGGCGTGTCCGTGGGCAACGCCTACTACTACTTCAGGTCCAAGGAGCAGTTGATCCAGGCGTACTACGACCGAGCGCAGACGACGCACGAGGCGGCGTGCCGCGAGGTGTTCGCCGCGGAGCGGTCGTTCGCGGGGCGGCTCGGGGGAGTGCTGCGGGAGTGGGTGCGGATCTCCGAGCCCTATCACGAGTTCGCGGTGAAGTTCTTCAAGCACGCGGCGGAGCCGAGCAACCCGCTGAGCCCGTTCAGCGCCGAGTCGGCGCCCGCGCGCGAGTCGGCGGTCGCGCTCTACCGGGAGGTGGTCGAGGGGTCGGCCGGGCGCATGGACGACGAACTGCGCGAGGAGCTTCCCGAACTGCTGTGGCTGCTGTGGATGGGCGTCGTGCTCTTCTGGGTCCACGACAAGTCGCCGGGGTGCGCGCGGACCTACCGGCTGATCGACCGGGTGGTCCCGCTCGTCGACCGCCTGGTCGGCCTGTCGCATCTGCCCGGCATCAAGGGCGTGGCCAGGGAGCTCATCGAGGTCGTCCACGAGCTGCGGGCGTGACCGCCGCTCCATACCGTCCGGTTGGTATGGTCAAGGTCGAGACCTTGGAAGGGGTGGCCGTGGACCGCTGGGGCATGACGATTCCGTTCTTCGGGCAGACGCCGTTCGAGTCGAGGGAGCTCGTGGCCGAGTTACCCGCGCTGGGCTACACCGACGCGTGGTCGGCCGAGGTGGGCGGCACGGACGGGTTCGTCCCGCTGGCCCTGGCGGCAGAATGGGCGCCGTCCCTGCGCCTGGGCACCGCGATCATCCCCGTCTACACGCGCGGCCCCGCCCTGCTGGCGATGTCGGCCGCCACGCTGGCCGGGCTCGCCCCCGGCAGGTTCGTGCTGGGCATCGGCGCGTCGTCCCCGGTCATCGTGGGCAACTGGAACGCCGGCGAGTTCGACAAGCCGTACGCGCGGGTCCGCGACACGCTGCGCTTCCTGCGGGCGGCGCTCGCGGGGGAGAAGGTCACGGAAAGCTACGAGACCTTCGCGGTGAAGGGATTCCGGCTGGAGAAGGCCCCCGCGACGCCGCCGAGGATCGCGCTGGCCGCGCTGCGCCCCGGCATGCTCCGCCTGGCCGCGCGCGAGGCCGACGGCGCGATCACCAACTGGGTCTCGCCCGAGGACGTGCGGAAGGTCCGGGCCGAGCTGGGGGCGGAGACCGAGCTGACCGCGCGGCTGTTCGTCGTCGTGACGGAGGACGCCGCGAAGGCCAGGGAGATCGGCCGCCGGCTGCTGGCCGCCTATCTCACCGTGCCGGTGTACGCGGCCTTCCACGAGTGGCTGGGCCGTGGGGAGCTGCTGCGGCCCATGCGGGTGGCGTGGGCCGCCGGCGACAGGAAGACCGCGCTGAAGGAGATCCCCGACGAGGTCGTCGACGATCTCGTCGTGCACGGCGACGCGGCGGCGTGCCGCGCCCGCGTCAGGGAGTACGTGGCCGCCGGGCTGGACACACCCGTGCTCGCCCCGCTGGCCGGAGGCGACCTGCCGCTCGCCGACACCGTACGGGCGCTGGCGCCGGCGGGCTGAAGGAACCGGGGGAGCGCCGCCGGACGTTAACGGGACGGCAATGCGGGCAGAGGTGTCCCCCTGGAGGTGTCCTCATGGTGAAGGCAGGACGTGCGGCGGCCACCTGGCGCGCCTACCGCGAGGTCTCCAAGCCGGGCGCGCCGCGGCTCGGGTCCCGCCTCCGGGCCGTGCCCCGGATGCTCAAGGCCGCGCTGCGGGGCGACTACCCAGGCCTGACCAAGGGCAAGATCGCCATGCTCGGCATGGCCGTGGCGTACATCGTGTCGCCGATCGACGTCGTCCCCGAATTCCTCCTGGGCATCGGGGTCGTCGACGACTTCGGCGTGTTCCTCTGGCTGGCGACCGCGCTGCTCGGCGAGAGCGGCCAGTTCGTCGAGTGGGAGCACGACCGCGACCGCCGGCACCGGGTCGTGCCCGGCACTCCCGCTCCCTAGAGCTGTTCCTGCCGCAGCCAGGCCCGCGAGGGCAGGGGGTGGCCGAACAGCCGGGCGGCGTTGCCGTACGAGACTCTGGCGATGTCGGCGGGGGGCAGGCTGCCGAGGTTGCGGGCCACCGTGCGCTGGGTGTCGGGCCAGGAGGACTCCGCGCGCGGGTAGCCGCTCTCCAGCATCACCCGCTCCATGCCGACGGCGAGCCGCACCGAGCTCAGCGCGCTGTCGTCGAGCGTGCCGAAGAAGAAGTTGCGGCGCAGCACCTCGCTGGGCTTCAGGCCGCCCTCCCAGGTCGGGTCGCCGTCGACCGGGTGGTCGAGCGCGTAGTCGGCCCGCTCGGCCAGCATCGGCAGCCACCCGACGCCGCCCTCCACGATGAGGACGCGCAGCTTGGGGAAGCGCAGCGCCACCCCCGACCACAGCCAGTCGGCGCAGGCGAACATCGCGCTCGCCGGGATCAGCGTGGTGATCGCCTCGACCGGCGTGTCGGGCGACGGCACCGGCGCCCAGGACGACGCGCCGGTGTGCAGGCACACGACCGTCCCAGTCTCCTCGCAGGCGGCGAAGAACGGGTCCCAGTGGCGGCTGTGGATCGACGGAAGCCGCAGCCGGGTCGGGAACTCGGGGAACACGACGGCCTTGAACCCGCGCGCGGCGTTGGCCCTGATCTCCTTCGCCGCGATCTCGGGATCGGGGAGCCAGGGCAGCTGGAGCGCGATCATCCGCTCGGGGTAGGTGCCCGCCCACACGTCGACGTGCCAGTCGTTCCAGGCCCGTACGAGCGCGAGCCCGAGGTCCTGGTCGCGGGTGCGGCCGAACGTGATCCCCGCCTGGCTCGCGAGCATGCCCGGGAAGCACAGGGCCGCCCAGATCCCGGCACGGTCCATGTCGCCGACGCGGGCCTCGATGTCGTAGCAGCCCGGACGCATGTCCTCGAAGCGGACGGGATCGAGCGTCCACTGTTCCTTGGGCAGGCCCGCGCCCACGTCCAGCCCCGCACAGGGGTAGGTGGCGCCGCCGTACCGCCAGACCTGGTGGCCCGCGTCGGTCTCCACGACCTTGGGCGCGAGATCCTTGTACTTCTCGGGAAGGCGGTCCTCGAAGAGATCGGCCGGCTCGATCAGGTGATCATCGACCGAGATGATCACGAAGTCCCGCCGCCTCGGCTCCGGGTCGGTATGCAGCGGCGTCATCACGGTAGTAAACGGTAGGGCCAAGGGATAACACCGTACAAGCTGCGAGGTCTCCGGTTGGTATCCGTTCGCTCACCTTGCGGCGCGTACGGTCACTTCCTGTGACTCCCGCTCCGCCCGGAGATCGCGGGCCTCGCGGCGGATCAGCAGCACCCAGCCGCCCACCGCGATGCCGATGAACAGCCACCACTGCACGGCGTACGCCAGGTTGAGGCCGCCTCCGCCGCCGACGTCCGGCGGAGGAAGCAGTTCCGGCGCGTCGGCCGCCGCGGGCGTCTGGGCGGTCAGTTCGACGAACCCCCCGAAGACCTCGTACGGCAGGCCCTTGGCGAGGGCGGGCGTGTCGATCAGCAGGATCTGGCCGGTGGGCAGCCCGGACCGGTTCCTGATGCCGGTGTTCTCCCTGGTCTCGCCGGGGCGGAGCCGTCCCGTGACGGTCACCTCCCCCGGGGGCGGCGCGGGCACCTGCGGATGCGCGTCGGCGGTGGCCCCGGCGGGGACCCAGCCACGGTTCACCAGCACGGCGCCCTGCGGCGTGACGAGGGGGGTGACCACGTGGAAACCGACCCGGGTGTTGAGGGTGCGCCTGCGCACCACGAACTCGTGGGCGGTGTCGTAGCGGCCGGTGACGGTGACGAGGCGGTACCTGTCCTTCTCCGGCACGGCGGCGCCTGGCCGGTCCAGCCGCTCGATGGGCACGGGAGCGGCGGCGAGGTTGGCGGTGATCCTGGCGCTGGAGGCCGACCGTTCCTCGAACCGCCCCCACTGCCAGGTCCCCAGGAAGAAGAAGGCGGGGATCAGCGCGAGCACGAGCAGATGCAGCCCGACCCAGCGGCGCGTGAGGAGGAACCGGTACACGCCACCAGCCTAGGCAGCGCCACGAGTGGTCCTGCTCTCAGGCGGTGTCTCAGGCGGTGTCTCAGGCGGGGGTGCTCAGCCGGGCGCCGGGACCCGGATGGGGAGTGACCTCGCGCGGGCCGCCGATCTCGTGGCCGTCCTCGCACACGAGGTGCAGCGCGATGGGCGCGCCGCAGTCGCGGTGGCTCACCACGACCGGCGGGCCCTCGGGATCGGCCAGGTAGCGGTCGCCCCAGTGCATGAGCGCGATCATGATCGGGTAGAGGTCGAGGCCCTTCTGCGTGAGCCGGTACTCGTCGCGCTGGCGCTGGCCGGGCTCCTGGTAGGGCACCTTGCGCAGCAGTCCCTCGTCGACGAGCCGCGACAGCCGCGCGCTGAGCACCTGCCGGGGGGCGCCGGTGCGCGTCTGCAGGTCGGCGAAACGCCGGATGCCGTTGAACGCCTCACGGAGGACGAGGAACGTCCACTTCTCGCCCACCACGGCGAGGGTTCGCTCGATGGAGCAGTTGTCCACCCGATAACGCCGCATGTCGCGCATCGTAACCGCAACCTCCCGCCGACATCTAAGTCTAGTTGACAGACTCAGCTATCGTACGGAACCCTGAGTCCATGCTTGGAACTCAGGTGAGACCCGCCGTGGACATCCGCGCGGCACGCCCCGGCGAGGACGAGGAGCGGGTGCGGCTCTTCCTGGAGGGACTGTCGGGGGCGACGCTGACGAACCGCTTCTTCCTGGGCCCCGGCAGGCCGAGCGCGAGCCTGGTGCGCGCCATGGTCGCAGGCGACGAGCGGCGGGACGCGCTGCTCGCGCTGCGCGGCGACGCCGTCATCGGGCACGCCATGAGCCACCTGTCCGACGGCGCCGGCGGAGTCGAGGTGGAGATCGCGCTCGTGGTGGACGACCGCTGGCAGGGCCTCGGCGTGGGTTCCGGGCTCGTGCGCACCCTCCTGCGCCGGGCGTCCGTACGCGGCGCTGTCGTGGTCGGCATGGACGTCATGGCCCAGAACAGGCGAGTGCTGGAAATGGTGCGGAGGATGTGGCCCTCTGCCACAATCGACACTCTCGGCACGTCCGTCGAGATCAAAGCCCGCCTCGCGTTTGCAGAACAAGGTTCTGTTGGTTCACCATTGACTATGTGAAGAACGCGAAAAGCGCGCGGGACGGCAGGGCCAGGATCATCGAGGGCGCCCTGCGCAGGTTCAGCCAGAGCGGCGTCTCGGCCACCACCCTGGCCAGCCTCCGGCAGGAGAGCGGCGTCAGCGTGGGCAGCTTCTATCACCACTTCACGAGCAAGGAGCACGTCTTCGGCGTGCTCTACGCCGAGATCCTCGACATGTACCAGGCCGCGTTCGTCGGCGAACTCGTCCGCCACGAGGACGCCCGCGCCGGCATCGAGGCGATCGTCGCGATGCACATGGCGTGGTGCGGCGAGCATCCGGAACGGGCCCGCCTGCTGATCAGCGAGCGGCCGCCCCGGCGCAACGAGCCGGGCGGCCCGGAGGTCGCGGAGTCGCGGCGCGACTTCTTCCGGCAGGTCGCCGAGTGGTGGCGGCCGCACATGAAGGACGGCGTGCTCCGTCCCGTCCCCGCCACGATGTGCTACGTGCTGTGGCTCGGCCCCGCGCAGGAGATGTGCCGCCTGTGGTTCAGCGGCGCGCACCAGCCCACGCGGGAGGAGATCGCCGACATGGGCGAGGCCGCCTGGAACAGCCTCAAGATGCCGTAGATTCGATCTGTGGACGCCCCTTCCGACCTGGTCCGGCGGCTTCGTGAGAGGTTCGTGGAAACCGGTTACACGATCGACGGCGTGCGTGAGCGGCTGGGCGACATGGCCGCCTCCGCCTTGGCCCGCGAGGAGATCGTGCCCGCGCTGCGCGCAACCAGGGACGCCGACCCCCTCGCCGCGCTGATCCGCCTGTGGTGGCTCGGCGCCCCGGTGAGCATGGCCGCCGCCGACCTCCCGCTGCAGGACCTCATCGAGACCGGGCTGCTGGTGCGCCTGGGCGACTCCGTACAGGCCACCGTGCACCTGCAGCCGTGGGACACCGGCACCGGCGACACGGCGTACGTGGTGTCCGACAGGAAGGTGCGGCCCGGTGACCCCTCACTGCGGCCCGACCACGTGGTGGGAGCGGGCGGCGCCTCGGCCAACCTCGCCCAGCTCGGCTGGACCGCGCCGGTCGAGCGGGCGCTCGACCTCGGCACCGGCTGCGGCGTGCAGGCGCTGCACCTGGCGAGCAGGGCGGAGCGCATCGTCGCGACCGACGTGAACCGCAGGGCGCTGCGGCTGGCCCGCCTCAGCTGGGGCCTGTCCGGCGTGACCGGCGTCGAGGCGCGCGAGGGCTCGATGTACGAGCCCGTGGACGGCGAGCGGTTCGACCTCGTGGTGTCCAACCCCCCGTTCGTCATCGCGCCCGAGGCCAGATACACCTACCGAGAGGCCGGCGGGCGGGGCGACGAGTTCTGCCGCGACCTCGTGCACCGCACCCCCCGGCACCTCGCCCAGGGCGGCCGGGCGCGCTTCCTCGCCAACTGGCTGCACGTGAAGGGCGAGGACTGGCAGGACAGGGTGGGCGGCTGGCTCACGGAGACCGGCTGCGACGGCTGGGCCGTGCAGCGCGACGTGCAGGACCCGGCCGAGTACGTCGAGCTGTGGCTGCGCGACTCCGCGGAGCACGGCACGTCGGCCTACCGCGAGCGCTACGACGAGTGGCTCGCCTGGTTCGAGTCGATGGACGTGACCGGCGTCGGCTTCGGCTGGATCGCCCTGCACGACTCCGGGTCGGTGAGCCCGCTCGTGCGGGTGGAGGAGATGAGGCAGCCGGTCGAGCCGCCCTCCGGCGCGCTGGTCGAGGCGGTCCTGCGCGCGGCGCGCACCGCCCACGAACTGTCCGACGAGGACCTGCTCGACGCGCGCCTGAAGCCGGCGGAGGGAGTGGTGGAGGAGCGCGTCGGCCCGCCCGGCGCCGACGACCCCTCCCGTATCGTCCTGCGGCAGACCAGGGGCGCGCGTCGTACGGTCACCGTGGGGACGGTGGAGGCGGCCCTGGCCGGCGTGTGCGACGGCGACCTGCCCACGCGGCCGCTGCTCGCCGCCATCGCCGAGCTGACCGGAGAGGACCCCGGCGACGTGATCGGGCGGGCTCCCGCCGCGCTGCGCCCGCTGATCGCCGAGGGCTTCCTCGACGTTGCAAGCCCACGTTGATCGGAGTTTGAACGGCCGGGTGGACAGTGGTCCTGAGCGGACTTCGGGGGGGTTCGGAGCCCGCTCGGGAAGCCCGGCCGGTCGCCGACGTGAGGCGGCGAGTCGTCACGGGGCGCACCGGTAAGGATCCGGGCCCCCTGCGCGTCCCAGTGACGACGGGCGGCCGGCCGGGCGATTACCGGCCCAGAGACGAAGACGGGTATTCGCTGTGATCAACCATGTTCGGATGAGCAGGCTCGACGACGACCCGCGGCTCGGCTCAGGTCTCGACCTGTTCGGCCAGCAGCGCGCCGATGTCGTCGGCCTCGGGGGAACCGAGCCTGGTGAAGATGTCGAGGGCCTTGACCAGGGCCTGCCTGCCCCTGCCGGTCTCCCCGAGGCTCGCCAGGGCCTTGCCGAGGGCGGCCAGTGACTGCGCCTCGCCGTACGGGTGGGTGATCTCGCGGCTCACGGTCAGCGCCTGCTCGGCGTGCCTGGCGGCCTCCGCGAACCGCCCGGCGGCGATGAACGTGGCGGCCAGCCGGTAGCAGACCCGCTGCTCCCAGACCCTCTGGTTGCTCGCCCGGAAGAAGGTCAGGCACTCGGCGTGGTGGACGACGGCCTCGTTGAGCCGCCCGACATGCGACAGCACGTTGCCCAGGTGGTAGCGGGCCCGCGCCGTTCCCGCGCCGCTGCCGATCTCGGAGAAGACCGCGAGCCCGCGCTCGGCCGCGGCGATGGCCTCGTCGGGCCGCCCGAGGCCCAGGTGGTCGCGGGCCGAGTAGCACGACGCCAGCGCCTCTCCCGCGGGGTTGCCCACCTCTCGGTAGACCGCCGTTGCCCGGTCGAACCATTCGAGCGCCTCGGTGTGGCGCCGGCGCCGGCCCGCGACGACCGCCAGCGCGTTGCAGGTCTCACCCAGCACGATGTGGTCGCCGGTCTCCTCGCCGAGCGCCCGCGCGGCGAGGAAGTGCGACTCGGCCTCGGCCAGCCGGTTCGCCCCGAAAAGCGCCCGCCCGAGGACGTAGCGGCAGCGCATCTCGCCGCGCCGCTCGCCGGCCCGATGGGCCGCTGTGAGCAGCGCGGAGGTGCGCTGCTCGAACTCGCGCTGGCTGGTGCCCGCCTCCAGCAGCGGCTCGAGCGCAAGCAGCAGGTCGGCCGCCGCGAGCAGGTTGCCGCCCGACTCGTACGCCTGGGCCACGGCTCCGAAGATGTCCTCGGCCTCCGCCGACATCCAGGCCACGGCCTCGTCGGCGGAGGAGAAGGAATGGCCGAGCACGCCCAGGTCCGTGAGGGCCTCGGCGATCGCGCTGCCCTCGTAGGCCAGCCGGTGGGCCGCGCCCGCCGAGGCCAGGTAGAAACCGAGCAGCCGCCGCAGGGCGAGCGCGCGCGACTCCGGCTCCTCCGCGTCCTCCGCCTGACGCCGGGCGAACAGTTTGAGCAGGTCGTGGAAACGGTAGCGGCCCCGCGCGGGAGCCTCCAGCAGGCTGGCGTCGACCAGCGACTCGATCACGTCCTCGGCCTCCGCCGGGGTGAGGCCGAGCACGGCCGCCGCCGCCAGGGCCGAGATGTCCGAGCCCGCGGGCAGCGAGAGCAGCCGGAACGCCCGCGCCTGCCGGGCGTCCAACTGGCCGTAACCGAGCGCGAACGTCGCAGAGACCGCCAGGTTGCCGATCTTCATCTCGTCCAGGCGGCGGCGCTCGTCCGCGAGCCTGGGGACCAGTGAGGCCACCGTCCACGACGGGCGGGAGGCGAGCCTCGCGGCGACGATGCGCACGGCCAGCGGCAGGAAACCGCAGGCGGCGACCACGTCCATGGCGGCGGCCCGTTCCGCCGCCACCCTGTCGGGGCCCGCGACCGCCGCGAGCAGCGACAGCGCCTCCTCCGGCTCCATCACGTCGAGGTCGACGAGCCGGGCCGCGGGCAGGTCGGCAAGCTTGCCGCGGCTGGTGATGATCGCCGCGCAGCCGGGTGAGCCGGGCAGCAGGTGCTCGACCTGCTCGGCGTCGCGGGCGTTGTCGAGCAGCACCAGCATCCTGCGCTCGGCGAGCAGCGAACGGAACAGCGCGGAGCGCTCGGCCAGGCCGTCGGGGATCACGTCCATCGGGATGCCCAGCGCGCGCAGGAACGCGACCAGCGCCGTCTCGGGCGCGGTCGGCTCGGCGCCATATCCGCGGAGGTCGGCGTAGAGCTGTCCGTCGGGGAACAGGTCCCCGGCGAGATGGGCCACATGGACGGCCAGGGTGGTCTTGCCCACGCCGCCGATGCCCGACATCGCGGCGATCGGCACGCCCTCCCCCGACCCTTCTCCGCGGAGCAGCGCGAGCAGCCGGTGCACCAGGCGGGTGCGTCCGGTGAAGTCGGAGACCGCCGCGGGCAGCTGCGCCGGTCTCGGCATCTCGATCGCGGGAGTGGCCCCGGCCGCCGCGGCGTCATCGTGGCCGTCCGGGTGCGAGAGCCGTACGGGAGGGGGTGTGTGGATGAGGGAGGGGTCGGCGGCGAGGATCCGCCGGTGCAGGCCGGTCAGCTCGGCTCCGGGCTCGATGCCGAGCTCCTCCACCAGCGCCTGCCTGGTCTCGGTGAAGACCGACAGCGCCTCTGCCTGCCTGCCGCAGCGGTAGTAGGCGAGCATGAGCTGGGCGCGTAACCGCTCGCGCAGCGGGTGTTGCGCGGCGAGCGCGAGCAGCTCGGAGATGATCTCCGCGTGCCTGCCCAGCTCCAGGTCGAGCTCGATGAGCGTCTCGACCGCGCTCATCCGGCGCTCGGCCAGCCGGCCGCGCTGGTGCTCGGCGTACGGGCCGACCGCGCCGGCCAGTGGTTCGCCCGACCACAGGCGCAGGGCGGTACGCAGCCGCTGGGCGGCCTCCTCCGCTTGGCCCGTACGGCGGTCGGAATCGGCGGCGGCGCACTCGCGCTCGAAGACGGCGAGGTCGAACCGGGCGGGTTCGAGCCGCAGCGCGTACCCCCGGCCCACCGAGGTCAGCAGCCGCGGCGGCGTCCTCGGCGACCGGTCCGGCTCCAGGATGGTGCGCAGGCGGGACACGTAGGTGCGCAGCGCGCCGAGCGCGCGCGGCGGCGCCTCCTCCCCCCAAACGCCGTCGATCATCTCGTCCGGCGTGACCGCGTGTCCCTCCCGCAGCAGCAGCATGGCGAGGATGGAGCGTTGCAACGGCGTGCCGAGATCGAGCTCCGCGCTGTCACGCCAGGCCAGGACAGGGCCCAGCACGGCGAAGCGCAGGCCGTCCGCGGCGGCGTGATCAGGCATGTGACCTGTCTCCCAATGGCAAGATTTCCGACCAAATGATAGATCGTGCCGGGCGGCTGCAGTAGGACCGGGCGCGTCGTTCAATTTGTGTACAGGTACTTGAAAGCGACCTGCAAACGACGGCATGGGCGTTGAAAGCGAATTGCAGGCGGGCGGGCCTATCACTGAGGTGCAACCCCGAGCGCACCCCGACTCGGGGGATCGTCCTCGAACAGGAGAACCGAAATGCGACGCTCCATCACCCTCGGTCTCGCCGCCGCCACCGCTGTCGCCGGCCTCGGGCTGCCGGCCCTCGCGACGGCCGCGAACGCCGCCCCCACCTCCACCGCCGCCGCCTCCGCTTCCCCCCACCACAACGACTGGGACTACGACGGCTGGTGGGGCACCTACTGGTCCTCCAACCGTCTCGCCAAGGCCAAGGGCTACGTCGACGTGAAGTACTACGACGAGGAGTCGAACCGGGTCCGCATCACCGGCAAGCTGTACGACAACGACCGCCGCACCTACCGGCACGGCGGCAAGTGCGCGTACATCAAGTTCCGGGTGTCGTCCTGGGACGACGGCGAGGACGACTGGTCCTCCAGCTACAAGTCGTACAAGTACTGCGGCGCCGGCGGCTACAAGACCATCAACTTCTGGCGCTCCGACGTCGCCCAGGTCCAGGCGAAGGTCTGCCAGATCGGCCTGTACAGCAACCAGCCCGTCAAGTGCGGCTACTGGCGCGACATCTACAACGCCTACGACGACGAGTACGGCTACGACGCCTGACGATCGTCCCCCGTCGGCGCCCCCGCATGACGCGGCCCGTCCCTCCCGGGACGGGCCGCTGTTTTCTATGGGCTGGTCACGCTGCTTCCGACGCCGGTTCCACGAAGCCCAGCCTCGCGCGAAGACGTTCGCGTACGGCGGGCCACTCAGGACTCAGGATCGAGTAGTACGCGGTATCTCGGACCGTGTCGTCGGCGCCTCGGCTGTCCGCCCGTCGCACACCGTCGAGATGTGCGCCGAGGGCCTCGATGGCGACCCGGGATCGGGTGTTGCGTACGTCTGCCTTGAGGGTGATCCGGTGAACCTGCCAGGTCTCGAAGGCCAGGGAGAGCAGCAGATACTTGCTCTCCCTGTTGACACCGGTGCCCTGGGCCGACGCGGCGAGCCAGGTGTACCCGATGTCCGCGACGGACGGGACCTCGCCCACCGCGCCCTTCGTCCCCGGCGGCCAGGGCATCGGGCCCTGCCAGTACTCCAGGTTCATCAGACGGGTGGCACCGACCACACGGTCGGTGTGCAGCCACCGGATGGCGAAGGGCAGCGTGCGGCCCTCCGCCTGCCCAGCCATGGAGGCCTCCACATAGGAGACCATCTCTTCCCGGCTGGCGGGAACGCGAGTGAAGGCGTACGTAGAACGGTCTTCACTCGCCGCGGCGACGAGGTCGTCGACCACCGCGAGGCTGAGCGGTTCCAGGCGCACGGAGCGCCCGGACAGGGTGACAAAAGCGGGCATGAGCACATGATGAGGGCTACCGCACACCCCTGATACCAAATGACACGAGACATCTTGGCGGGGGTCCGGTTAAGAGGGATGGATGGTTAAGGAACAGCAGGTCAGAGGGGTGATCAGGGGCTCCTGCGACGGTCGGCGAGGGTAAAGATTTGGCCAAGTGCCCGGCCGCCCCCGCAGGCGGCTGCGGCGGGCGGTCGCGGATGGTCGCCGCCCGGGTCCGGACCTGGGTGACGAGCCCTTCCGAGAGCCCCGAGAAGCGTGCCGGAATGAGCCGTCAGTCGAGGTTCACGCCGCCTGGAGCTGAGCTCGGCGGCGGTCCCCGAATCGGGGGAAGACGCGCGCCCCACCACCCGCCCGCACTGCCCGCCCGCACTGCCCGCCCGCACTGCCCGCTCGCCACCTGCCGGACGTCTGGTCCGGCTCGTGTGCTCCTGCTCGCCCTCTTCATGCCTGCAGGGCAAGCCATGAGCACTGGGTGGGTCCCGGCTGGTCCCCCTGCCGCATCGCCGCCGGTTGCTCTCTATTACGGGCCGCAATTCAGGCCGACCTGTCGCCCCAACTATTCGCTTCTCGCGGTTGTTCGGCATGGCGCAGGGGTGAAATAATTCATACAAGAGTTCGAATCGTGTTGGGAGGCGCCATGGATCTGTCCGACCTCGATCCTGAGCGCCACCATCGTTCGAATAGCGATGACGACGGCTGGTGGGATCGGCTGATCGCCGATTCTCCTTTGTGGTCGACGGACGGTTCGCTCGCCCGCGACAAGCCTGTGGACAACGCCGAGGTCGCGGCCGGCGAGGCCATCACCAGCGGGTTTCGTGACAGCGGAGTTCCTGGCGGCGGGGCTGCGGGCGCTGGGGCCGCCGGATCTGCCGCACCGGACGATGCCGGTCCTGCCGGTGCGGAGGCCGGTGGTGGTGAGGCCGGTGCCGGTGGTCGTGAGACGGGTGCCGCTGGTTCTACTGCGGCGGGTGCCGGTGGTGAGGGTCGACGGGTTCGTTCGTCGTGGGTGCTGGTGGGGTCGTTGCGGGAGTCGGCGCAGGCGCTGGCCTTGGCGCCGGTCCCCGATACACCGGAGATCTGCCTGGCCGAGGCCGAGGATCTGCTGTTCGCCCGCGATCGGATCACGTGCGCGCTGGCCGAACGCGTCGGGCGGGTGCATCGGGCGGGGCAGGCCAGACAGCATGGGCACGCCTCCACCCGCAGTTGGCTGCGCACCGCCGGAGGCATGACCGTCGGGGGTGCGGGCCGCCTGCTCACCCTGGGCATCGAACTGGCGCGGCTGCCCACCGTGCGGGGGATGTTCGCCACCGGAGGGTTGGCGGCGGGGGTGGTGGAGGCGATCTGCGCCGCCGTTGCCGGGCTCTCGGATGAGCAGGCGGGGCTGGCCGAGCCGATCCTGGTGGAGTTGGCGGGGCGGGCGGGCGCGGCGGAGGTGGCCAAGGCGGGGCGGTATCTGCGGGCGGTGCTGGACCCCGACGGTGAGGAGTGCGACGAGCGGGCCGACTACGCGCGGCGGTCGTTGCGGGTGCGCCCGGGTAAGGGGGGTGGGCTGGAGGGGGAGTTCTACCTCCCGCGTGAGGCGGCGGCCCGGTTGCGGGCGCTGCTGGACGCCTACGCCCGGCCACGGGCGGAGGGCGATGACCGGTCACTGGCAGAGCGTCAGGCGGACGCGTTCATCGCTCTGCTGGAGCAGCAGATCACCACCGAGCTCCTGGTCCTGGTCAACGCCGAGTCCCTCCCCACCGACCCCGACCCCGAGCCCACCACCGGCCCTGCGGCCGACCCGGCGACGGAGACCGCCCAAGCCCCCGAGCAGGCCGGGACCCCCGAAGACACTCAGGACAACAAGGACAGCAGCGACGACACCGAGGACGCCTGGCAGTCCGAGACTGTCCGCGAGGCGTGGCAGGCCAGGCAGGCCGGGGAGGCCGAGGCCGCGCCGGTCAGCGGGGACAGCGAGGACACCAGCGCTCCCGACGAGTACGGCACGACCGACGCCGACACCACAGGCCCCAGCACGGTCGGCGGCGCGGTTGGCAGTGGGGTTGGCGGAGCGGGTAACACTGCGACTGGCGGCTCGGTCGACCTACGTGGCGGGGAGTCCGGCGGTGACGTGACCGGCCGCGCGCAGGCGAGGACCGGGCAGCGGAGCGAGTCGCGGCGGGAGCCACAGCAGAGCGACCAGGAGCGCAGCAAGCGGGAGCAGGACGAGGCGCAGCAGGACTCGCCGCGCTCGCCGCAGCCGGGTTGGCCCAAGCAGGAGGAGCCGCAGGAGGGCGCAGCGCGGCGTCGGCAAGAGGGGAGATCGTCGGAGTCGCGGTGGGGTGAGTGGCGCTCGCCCGATCCTCCGGGGGATAGCCATGCCCACCACACCCACGCCGGGCCCCGGCCTACGAAGGAGGTCCCGCATGCGCAGAGCAGCAGTCAGCAGAGCAGCAGTCAGCAGAGCAGTGGTGAGCAGGTCAGCGGTCAGACCCCGCGCGGCGAGCAGACACCGGGCGCGCCGACCGCACCGGAGGCACCACACACGTCGGGACAGGCGGCAGGAGCAGGAGGACCAGCAGGGCGGCAGGGAGGAGCGGCACGAGAGGCAGGAGGGACGCCGGGAGCAGAGCAGCCGGGAGCGGAGCCGCCGTCCGGCTCGCCGGGAGCAGCATCGGGGACGTCATGGGAAGCGCCACCGGGGGCAGGGCCGGGTGCGCGGTTGGGTGCAGGGCCGGGTATGGGGTTGGGTGTTGGGTTGGGGATGGTGCCGGGGTTGTTGCTGGCCACCGGACAGGTCCTGCCCGTCACCAGCGTGCACCGGCTGGCCCGCACCTCCACCCTCATGCGCATCGTCATGGACGCCGACGGCCAGGTCCTCGACATGGGCCGCAAAGTCCGCCTGGCCACCCCCGCCCAGCGACGAGCGATCTTCGCCCGCTACGCCACCTGCTGGATCGACGGCTGCCCGCTCCCCGCAACCATGTGCCAGATCGACCACGCCGACAACTGGAGCACCGGCGGCCTCACCGACCTCAAACTCCTCGGCCCCGCCTGCCAGTTCCACAACCGCGACCGCTACCAACACCCCTACCGCTACACCCGACGCCGAACCGGCAAAGACCGCTGGGCCTTCACCTACCACGGCCGCACCAAGCGGATGCAGGTATAGCGGGACCGGCCGATGCGGAACTGGCTAGGGGCGCGGGGCGCACATCCAGGCTGGTGGAATTCGCCGGGCTGGCGGGATTCGCCTGGCTGGAGGGGTTCCCAGGCTGGAGGGGTTCCCGGGCTGGAGGGAGCGGAGCGGAAGGGAGCGAGGACCGCAGCGAAGGCCCAGCGGAGCGGGCTTCGCGAGGACCGGAGGTTCCTTCTGGCGCAGTGACCGACTTGGCCAAGCACCATGACCAACCTGGCCAAGCACCATGACGACCGGGCCAAGCACCATGACCGACCCACCCGGACCCGAGCCGGCGGGAGCCGGCGTGGACACGAGGATGAGTCGGCGGGTGGCGTGGCCGGGAGCATGACTCGGAGTAGGTTGCTGTGATCGGATCCTGGCGAGGAGGCTGGCGATGTCACGGTTCATCGGGAAGTTCGCGGTGGTCACCGGTGCGGCGCGGGGGATCGGTGCGGCGATCGCGCGTCGGCTGGCGGCGGAAGGCGCGGCGGTGGCCTGCGTGGACCTCACCGCGGACCGGTGTGGGTCGATCGTGGACGAGATCACGGTGACCGGGGGCAGGGCGGTCGCGTTCGGTTGTGACGTCTCCGACGGGGCTCAGGTCGAGGCGCTGGTGCCGGGGGTGGTGGCCGAGTTCGGGCGGATCGACGTGCTGGTGAACAACGCCGGGCTGACCCGCGACAACCTGCTGTTCCGTATGTCGGAGGACGACTGGGACAAGGTCGTCGACGTGAATCTCAAGAGTGTGTTCCTCATGAGCCGGGCCGTCCAGAAGCACATGGTGGAGCAGCGGTCGGGTGCGATCGTCAACCTGTCGAGCCGCTCCGCGCTGGGGAACCGGGGGCAGGCCAACTATTCCGCGGCCAAGGCGGGCATCCAGGGGCTGACCGCGACCATGGCGATCGAGCTTGGCCCGTTCGGCGTCCGGGTGAACGCGGTCGCGCCGGGGTACGTCGCGACGCCGATGACCGAGGCGACGGCCGTGCGGCTTGGGGCGACGCCGGAGGAGCATCAGGCCGCGGTCGCGCAGGGGGTGCCGTTGCGGCGGGTCGGCCAGCCGACCGAGATCGCGTCGGTGGTGGCGTTCTTCGCCTCGGACGACGCGTCGTACGTCACGGGCCAGACGCTCTACGTCAACGGCGGTCCGCGATAGGGCGCGGCCGTAGGCATGAGGGTCGGGGTCTTCCTCGTCGCGGCCGGCTTTCCGGGCAGGGAGCCCGGGGACGTGCTGCGCGGCACAGTGGAGGCGATCGAGGCCGCGGAAAGGGCCGGGTTCGACGACGCCTGGATCGCCGAGCACCACTTCATGTCGTACGGCGTGTGCCCGTCCGCGCTGACGCTGGCGGCGGTGGCGCTGGGCCGGACCTCGCGCATCACGGTGGGGACGGCCGTCAGCGTGCTGTCGGCCCAGCATCCGGTGGCTCTGGCGGAGCAGGCGGCGATCCTCCACCACGTGTCGGATGGCAGGTTCCGGCTCGGTGTCGGGCGCGGGGGCCCATGGCTTGAGCTGGAGGTCTTCGGGACCGGTACGGCGAGGTTCGAGCGGGGTTTCCCGGAATCGCTCGACCTGCTGTGCACGGCACTGAACGGCGGCCCGGTGGCGGCGGACGGCGAGTTCTTCCGGTTCAGGGAGGTCTCGATGGTCCCGCAGGCCCAGATGACGCCGGTCGTCGCCTGCACGTCGGACGGCACGATCCGGCTCGCCGCGGAACGGGGGCTGCCGATGCTGCTCGGTATGCACATCGGCGACGAGGAGAGGGCGGAGATGGTCGCCGCCTACGCCAGACACGCCGCGAACGCCACCCCCGACCCGACGCACACAGACGGTGTTGCTCACGTTGGAGCCGCGCTCGGTTATGTCGCGGACACGACAGAGCAGGCCGTACGGGAGATGCGGGAGTCGTTGCCGCGCTGGCTCGGGCCGGGGCTGGCGGGGTATGTCCCGGTGGACGGCAGGCCGCCGCCGCAGCGCGACATTCCGGGGTACGTGGACCACCTGTGCCGGATCCATCCGGTGGGTTCGGCGGAGCACTGCGTGGAGAAGATCGCCACGACAGCGGCGCGCACCGGGCTGCGGCACCTCATCTTGATGGTCGAGGGCGCCGGGGACCGGGTGCGGACGCTGGAGAACATCGCCCGCCTCGGCGCCGAGGTGCTTCCGGCGGTGCGGCTGCTCTCCTGACCCGGTGGTTCCCCAGCCCGGGGGTGGCGTGAACCGGTGCGCCACCCCCGGCCCGGGAGACCGGTGAGATCAGGTGAGATCAGGTGAGATCAGGTCAGCAGTCGACCAGTTCCGGGCTCTGGTTCAGGATCTGCGCCCGGGGCGTGACGAACTCGCGGTACGCCTCGGTGGCCTCCGGCCGGAAGACCGCGACGCGGTGACAGTTCTGGAAGGCCAGCCGGACACGGAAGTGCCTTTCCAGAGCGCCGCGCATCGCGTCGCTGGCCAGGCAGCGCAGCAACTGCCCGCGGGCGGCCTCGTCGGGCGGCGGCACCTGGTTGTCGGCGAAGTCGGCGCCGGACCGGTCTCGCTGCTCGACCAGTGCGGTGATCGTCGCCCAGGCGTACGGCAGTGAGTCGCGGACGCAGGCCACGAAGGCCGTGTCGTCCACCTCACCGGCGTGTGCCTGGTCGAGCAGGTCGTTGGGCACGGACAGCGACATGGGCTGTTCTCCTCTCGGCGTCTGCTCAGAGAGCGGGGACGCAGTTGACGCTAGATCGAATGAGGCGGGTCTCCATGTGGCGCGGAGGCGACACGTTCATGAAGACGCGGTCACGGAGTGGCGACGGCGGGGCCGAACACGAAGCCGGGGTCGATCTGTGCGACCAGGTCCTGTCCGGTGGCCTGGTTGGCCCACGCGCGGGCGTTCCTGGTGTGGAACTCGGCCGCCTGCCTGCCGAACTTCGGCCAGTCCTTGGGCTGCGCGTCGAGCCGGTCGAGCAGGGTGGCGAGGGCCTGGTGGGCGGCGGGTTCGAGGTCGTCGAGCGTGAAGGGCCTGCCCTGCTCCATGCCACGGATGGCGGGGGAGTGCCCGAACCAGGTCAGCAGGTCGTCGCCGACGTGCTCGCGGAGGAAGGCGACGTCGTCCGGGGAGTGGACCTTGTTGCCCACCACGGCGATCGCGACGTCGAAACCGGCGGCGTGGTCGCGATACTGCCGGTAGACGCCGACGCCCTGACGGGTCGGCTCGGCGACCAGGACCGTGAGGTCGAACCGGGTGAACAGCCCTGAGGCGAAGGAGTCCGCCCCGGCGGTCATGTCCACCACGACGTACTCACCGGCGCCGTCGACCAGATGGTTGAGGTAGAGCTCGACCGCGCCGAGCTTGGAGTGGTAGCAGGCGACGCCGAGGTCGTCCTCCTCGAACGGGCCGGTGACCATGAGCGAGACGCCCTCGACACGGCAAGAGGGGAAGAACGGGTCGTCCAGCCGGATCAGCCGGGAGCCGCGCCCCGGCGGTGTCGTCTTGACCATGGAGGCGGCGTCGCGGATCAGCGGGTTGTCGCCGCGCAGGTAGTCCTTGATCTCGGTCAGCATCCCGCCGAGCGGCGGCGGGCCTCCGGCCGCTTCCGACTTCGTGCGGGCCGGCAGGCCCAAGGCCAGGCCGAGGTGCTGGTTGATGTCGGCGTCGATGGCGACGACCGGCCCCCGTCGCGTCGCGTACCTCGCGAACAGCGACGACAGCGTGGTCTTGCCGCTTCCGCCCTTGCCGACGAACGCCACTCGCATGCGGCCCCCCAAGCCGAAAATGAACCCGCCGAAATGAAAACCGTTGTCACTTTCACTCGTGCGTCATCATGGCACACGGGTGGACGGCGTGGGCGGATTTCAGGCGGGGCGGAACAGCGAGAGCACCCGGACGAGCGTGGGCCGCAGGGCGTCCCAGCTGTCAGCGGAGGTGGTCCAGGTGAGCACGCTCGTCGTGGTGTCTGTGGAGATCACCCGGCGGTACTGGTGATACTCCACTCCCTTGGTCAGATGGTCCCGCGTGGACGTTCTGCGCGGGGTCCAGGTGAACTCCCAGTCGGCGGCGGGGCCGTACTCGCCGGTCACGGCCTTGAGGCGGAGCCGGTGATAGGCCTTCGCCTCCGGGCGGAGGATCTCCTCGGCCTCGCCGAGCGCGGCCAGCGGGTCGGTGCCGCGCTGCGCGGTCACCTCGATCGTGAAGGCCGCCCCGCCGTCCCGGGCGCGCCACGAGGTCGAGTACTGGCCGTCCTCGCGGGTCCAGCCGCGGGGCACGCCGGCCCGCCATCCGGCCTCGGCCGTGTGCCACTTCAGCTTCAGCCGCCCGGCGGACGCGGCTGGGGAGACCGATGCCGACGGAGAGGCGGAGGCCGAAGGTCCAGGGGCGGCGACCACGCCGGTGCCGGCCCGGCTCTCGTCGGCCCCGGGCCGCAGCACCGCCCAGCCGCCCACGGCGCACGCGACCAGCAGGCCCGCCGCCAGGCCGGTGAGGAGCCGGGCCCGGCCGGAGCCCTGCCGTACGGGCCGGGCGGGGGCGGGCGGCTCCACCTGGGCGAGCAGGCGGTCGGCGGTCTCCGCGTCCATCCGCCGCCTGGGCTCGCGGGCCAGCAGCCCGGCGAGCACCGCGCGGAGTTCGCCGGGCGCGTCCTCGAACGACCCGGGAGGCGTGGACGGCGGCCGCCCGGTGGCGGCCAGGTGGAGGGTGGCGCCGAGCGACCACAGGTCGGCGGCGACCGTGCGCGGGCCGCCTGCGGCCCGTTCGGGGGCGGCGTACGCCCGGGGCCCGCGGTCGCCCGCCTCAGGAGCGTTGGAGAACGCCGGGTCGGCGGCCGGGATCGACATGCCGAAGTCGGTGAGCAACACCCGCCCGTCGTGGGCGATGAGCACGTTGGCGGGCCGGACGTCGCCGTGCCGTACGCCTGCGTTGTGGGCGTGGATGAGCGCGGACAGCACCGCGCGGGCGATCCGGGCGGCCTCGGCAGGAGGCAGGGGCCCGTCACCGGAGACGACGCCGTCGAGCGATCGCGAGGGAACGAGTTCCGTCACGACGTACGGCGTGTCGTCCTCTTCGGCGACGTCGTGGACGGCGGCGATGTGCGGGTGGCGCAGCCGTCCGGCCTGGCGGACCTCGCGGGAGATCCGCTGGACGAGCCGCAGCCGCGCGGTTTCGCCCAGGTCGGGGGGCAGCAGGACCTCGCGGATCGCGACGGGCCGGTCGAGCAGCGTGTCGCGGCCCTCCCACACCAGCCCGGCGCGGCCGTGGCCGAGCGCGCGGACCAGCCGGTATCGCCCGACGATGAGCTGCCCAGCAGCACCCATCACGCCTGCCTCTACGCCCGCACGATTCACTTGAAAGCGGAGTCTTGCACAAACCGGGATTAGAGGGGCGGAAGTGAACCGGTTGCGATGTGGGCGAGTGTGACTTCGGTGAGGGTCGCCTGCTCGTGGTGGCGCAGCGCCGTCCAGACGTCGCCGAGCGGCTCCGCGACGCCGTGGAAGTCCTCGCTGTCCTGCGGCGCCCCCTCCATGATGAGGACGACGTCGGCGAGCGTGATCTGGTCGGCGGGCCGGGCGAGCCAGTAGCCGCCGTCGGGCCCGCGCTGGCTGTTGATGAGGCCGGCCCGCCGCATCTGCAGCAGGATGTTGTCGAGGAACCGGCGCGGGATCCGCTGCGCCGCCGCGATCCGCTCGGCCGGGACCGGCCCCGGCGCCGCCGCGGCGAGTTCCACGGCGGCGCGCAGGGCGTACTGGGTCCTTACGGAGAGCCGCATCTGCTCACACTGCGAGGACCAGGGATCGGGCGCCGGGCACGGGCCGTAGATGCACGGTGTCGCCAGGCTTGAGGTCCAGCCGGTCGGCCTGCTCACGCGTCACCTGCACCCACGCCTCGTGCCCGCCGACCTCCACTTCGACGCGCACCTCGAAGCCGAGCTTGACGACGCGGGAGACCAGGGCGGACGAGCCGCCCTCGACGGGGTCCTGGCTGATCTCGACGTCGTGCGGGCGGACCAGGTTGCCATCAAGTTCGGTGACCGGGCCCAGGAAGCGCATCACGAACGGGTTGGCCGGGTTGTCGTACACCTCGCCGGGGCTGCCCGACTGCACCACCTCGCCCCCGGCGAGCAGCACGATCGTGTCGGCGACCTCGATGGCCTCCTCCTGGTCGTGGGTGACGAACACGGTGGTCACGTGGACCTCGTCGTGCAGCCGGCGCAGCCACGTGCGCAGTTCCTTGCGCACCTGCGCGTCCAGGGCGCCGAACGGCTCGTCGAGGAGCAGCACCTGGGGTTCCACCGCGAGGGCCCTGGCCAGGGCCATGCGCTGCCGCTGGCCGCCCGACAGCTGGGACGGGTAGCGGTCGGCCAGTTTCTCCAGGTGGACCAGTTCGAGCAACTCCATGACGCGCTTGCGGATCTCGTCCTTGGGCCGCTTGCGGACCTCCAGGCCGAAGGCCACGTTGCGGAAGACCGTGAGGTGCTTGAACGCGGCGTAGTGCTGGAACACGAAGCCGACGCCCCGCCGCTGCGGGGCCAGCCGGGTGGCGTCGACGCCGGAGATGCGCACGGTGCCGGTGTCGGGCTGTTCCAGCCCGGCGATCACGCGCAGCAGCGTCGACTTTCCTCCGCCGCTGGGGCCGAGCAGGGCGGTGAGCGACCCCGCGGCGACGTCCAGCGACACATCGCGCAGGACCGGCGTGGCCCCGAACGACTTGTTGACGTCGCGTACCTCAATTGCCATCGGACCGATCCTTCGGGCGCAGGAGCTTGGTGAGCAGCAGGGTGACCACGGCGATCAGGGCGAGGGTCGTGGCGGCGGCGAACGCGCCCTGCTGGTCGTAGTTCTGGAAACGCTCCTCGACGAGCAGCGTGAGCGTCTGGGTCTGGTCCACGAGACGGCCGGAGACCACCGCGACCGCGCCGTACTCGCCGAGCGAGCGGGCCAGGCAGAGCACGAGGCCGTAGCCGAGCGCCCAGCGGATGCCGGGCAGCGTGATGCGGAGGAACGTCTGGAGCC
This sequence comes from Microbispora sp. H11081, assembly GCF_012999535.1. Classification (GTDB taxonomy): domain Bacteria; phylum Actinomycetota; class Actinomycetes; order Streptosporangiales; family Streptosporangiaceae; genus Microbispora. The sequence continues at coordinate 153,987 of NZ_JABBWV010000005.1, read as the reverse complement.
GGCTCGCGCCCAGGGTGTGCGCGGCCTGTTCCTGCTCGTCGCCGAGCTCCTCCAGGACCGGGATGATGGACCGGGCGACGAGTGGCATCGCGACGAACACGGTGGCGATCACCATGCCGGGGGTGGAGAAGATCACCTGGATGCCCCAGCTCTCCAGCAGTCCGCCGACCGGGGAGAAGCGGCCGTACACGAGGATGAGCGCGAGTCCGACGACGACCGGCGAGACGGCCATCGGCAGGTCGACGAACGCCCCCAGCAGTCGTTTGCCGGGGAACTCGTGCCGGACGAGGAGGATCGCGACGCCGACACCGAAGATCGTGTTGGCCACGACGGCCAGGCCGGCGACGGTCAGCGTCACCTTGAAGGCGTGCAGCGCGGACGGAGAGGTCAGGGACTCGAAGAACGGTCCCAGCCCGTCGCCGAAGGTCTGCCAGATGATCAGTCCCACGGGCAGGACCAGCAGGAACATGACGTAGGCGACGGCGATCAGGCGCAGTACGTGCTTAGCCACGGCGCTTCCCCCATCGCTGCAGGAGGTCGAGAGTGACGAGTGCGACCAGGGCCACCACGAGCAGGACCGTCGAGATCGCGGCCGCGCCCGTCGTGTTGTCGCCCTCGATCTGGCTGAAGATGTTCACGGCCGCGACCTGCGTCTTGAACGGCAGGTTGCCCGAGATGAGCACGGTCGAGCCGAATTCGGCGATCGCCCGGGTGAAGGCGAGGGCGGTGCCGGACAGCATCGCCGGGAGCAGGTTCGGCAGGATGATCCGGCGGAAGGTCTGGAACGGCCCGGCGCCGAGCGAGGCCGCCGCCTGTTCCATCTCCTTGTCGAGTTCCAGCAGGACCGGCTGCACCGTGCGGACGACGAACGGCAGCGTGACGAACATCAGCGCCAGCACGACGCCGACTCTGCTGTAGGCCAGGTTGACCCCGAGCGGGGACTGCGGGCCGTACAACGCGAGCAGGACGAGGCCGGCCACGATGGTCGGCAGCGCGAACGGCAGGTCGATGATCGTTTCGAGCACCGCGCGGCCGGGGAAACGGTCGCGGACCAGCACCCAGGCGATGATCGTGCCCATGACAAGGTTGAGCAGGGCGACGAGCGCCGACGCGCCGATGGTCAGGCTCAGCGCGGCCCAGGCGTCGGGAGCGGTGATCGAGCGCCAGAAATACCCGGGGCCGTCGTCCATCGAGCGCCAGACCACGGCGGCCAGCGGGATCAGCACGATCAGGCTCAGGTACATGACGACCACGCCGAGGCCGGCGGCGGTGCCGCCGGCCATGCGCGAGGCCGGTCGTACGGTGATCGCGGCCACGTCTCGCGTCACTTCTCGCGTCACTTCTCGGTCGCGACACCGAGCTTGCGCTCGATCTCGGCGACCTTGCCCGTCTTCGGGTCGAAGAACTCACTCGTGATCTTGTCCCAGCCGCCGAGATCCTGGATCGTGAACAGCTGCGGCGGGGTGGGCCAGTTGAAGCCGGTGATGCCTTCGACGACCGGGCGGTAGCCGTTCTTCGCGAAGATCGTCTGCGCTTCCGTGGAGTAGAGGTACTTCAGGAAGTCCGCGGCTTCCTTGGGGTGGGCGCTGTTCTTCGTCACGGCAACCGGGTTCTCGATGAGGAGCGTCCAGTCGGGAATCGTGTAGTCGAGTTCCTGGCCGTTCTGCTGGGCGAAGATGGCCTCGTTCTCGTACGTGAGAAGGGCGTCGCCCTTGCCGCCGGTGAAGGTCTGCAGGGCCTTGCGGCCGCTGTCGTCCTGAACGGGCACGTTCTTGAGCAGCGCGTCGAGGTAGGCGATTCCGGCTGCCTGGTCGGCGCCGTTGTTCGACTTCGCGCCGTAGCCCGCGAGGAGGTTCCAGCGGGCCGCGCCGGAGGTGAAGGGGTTGGGGGTGAGGACCTCGACCCCGGGCTTGACGAGGTCGTCCCAGGTCTTGAGGCCCTTCGGGTTGCCCTTGCGGGTGCCGATGACGACGACGGACTGGGTGAGCATTCCCTTGGTGGGGCCGGAGTTCCAGTCCTCCGCGACGATGCCGGCCTTCACGAGCCGGGTGATGTCGGTCTCCAGGGAGAACTCGACGATGTCCGCCTGGAGGCCGTTCGCCACGGCACGGCTCTGGTCGCCGGACGCGCCGTACGACTGGGTGAAGGTGATGTTCTTGCCTTCGGGCGTCTTCTGGTACGCCTTGATGATCTCTCCGAAGGCCGCCTGGGGGGTGGAGTAGGCAACCAGTGCCAGCTTGACCTTGCCTCCGCCGTCGCCCCCGCCGGCGTTGTCGTTCCCCCCGCAGGCGGTGACCAGGGTGGTCGTCGCCACGACGGCTGCCGCGATGGCCCCGAGCCTGCGCACTCTCATATCGAGTCCTCTATTCCGAGATTCCTACCAAGTCAGTCGGTTTAGTAGATATTAAAACCGTTCCAGGAATCCCGTCAAGACAGATGGGTTTAGAGGGTTGTTCTGGGAGTCGGCAAGGTGTGACTTGCATCGATGTTGTGAAATTTCCAGACAGGGCGTGTCGACCAGTGCTAGGAACGGACGCTATTGGGACATGACCCAAAAGCACATGACCCAAAGCACACTGAGGAAGGACCTTCATGCGCGACCCGGTGACCGAGGACGCCTACGAGGAAGACGGCTCGTTCCTCCGGCCGTACATCAGCAACCAAGGTCAGTACGGCGTCCAGCAGGACGAACCGGCCCGCGACACCCCGCGGGGCGACCACGGCGACGTGCTGTCGGAGGGCTGGCGGTCAGAGGACAGGCAGACAGAGGACTGGCAGCCGGAAGAGCCCGGGCAAGCGCCGGATCCCCGGTCCGAATACCTGGTGAGCGACTACCCGGTCAGCGACTACCCGGTCAGCGAATACCCCGTGAGTGACGGCGACACCGATCCGCGCGGCTTCCTCGGCTCGGGCTGGCGCAACACCCCCGACCCCGACGAGGAGGAGGGGTCGAGGCGAGGCGGGCTGCTGCTGCGTACCGGCCTGATCGCCGCCGGCGTCCTGGGCGCGATCTGGGCGCTGGCGCTGTGGGTCGGGCAGCCGTCCGGAGCGGACTGCGCGGATGGCGCGTCCTGCGCGGCGGGGGGAGGCCCTGCCGTGACGGCGCCGGCCTCACCGGCCGCCGGAGACCAGGACCAAGCCGGGGACGGAGCAGGGGACGGAGCCGGGGACGGAGACGAGGCCGGGGACGACGCGACAGGAGAGCCCACCGAGGCGCCCTCCGAGGCGCCGTCCGGCCTGCCGTCCGAGGCGCCGAGCCGGGCGCCCAGCCAACCCCGCGGCGCGCAGCCGGAACAGACCCGGCACGCCTCGCCCGCGCCGTCGCGCGGCGAGCGGTCCCATGCGCAGGAGCCGGACTCCCGGTCGACCGCGTCCCCGCACTCCTCGCGGGTGTCCGTCGAGGCGGGGGACGACCGGGCCGGTGGCGCGGACGCGGGCTCGGCCGAGGCCGAGGAGCAGGCGGCCACGGCTCCCACTGCCGAGCCGGCCACGCAACAGCCGACCGCCGCGCCCGCCCCCACCAAGGAGGAGTCGCACCACGGCGGCGGACTGCTCGACTGGCTCTTCTAGCCCTCTTCTAGCCCTCTTCTAGCCCTCTTCTAGCGCTCTTCGGCTAGGAGGCCGTGCAACTGTCCTGCGTGGCGTCGAAGCCCTCCACGTCGTCGAGCGTCTTGGGGGGCTTCATGCCCGTCCAGTCGGCCCCGATCCCCAGCACGAGGGTCTGCGTGGTGGCCGTGGGCACCAGGCGGGCGCGCGACTTCTTGAGTTCGCGATACAGCCGGGACGCCCGGCTCTCGCCGTTCTTCGAGTACGCCACGACGGTCTTGGCGTACGGCTGGGGCGCCTGCTCGACCTTGACGATGTGGTAGCCGCGCTGCTCCAGTTCCGCGGCCACCTGGGTGCCGAGCCCCTGCCGTCCGCTGCCGTTGCGGACCAGGATCTGGATCTGCGACTTGGGGATCTTCTGCTCGCCGCTCTTGACGTTCTTGGCGATCTGGTCGGCGGCGACCATCCTGAAGAGCCGCTGGGCCTGCGGCTGCACCCACTCGACGCGTCCGGGGTTGGTGACGGAGTAGCGCCAGGGGGTGGTGACGAAACGGATCTGCCCGGCGGTCAGGCCCTGCGCGCTCGTCGCCAGGTCCTTCATCACGCCGATCGTGAGGTCGGGGTCCGTGGTGATCGACTTGGTCGCGGCGTCGAGGAAGCCGAACAGCGTCGCGGGGTTGGTCAGCGTCTCACCGCTCATGGCCTTCTTCGCCATCGATGCGAGGAACATCTGCTGGCGCTGGATCCTGCCGATGTCGGAGCCGTCGCCGAAGCTGTAGCGCGCGCGGACGTAGCCGAGCGCCTGCTCCCCCTTGAGCATCTGCCGGCCGGCGGGGAGGTCGAGCAGCGCCTTCTTGTCGTGGACGGCCTGCGGCAGGCAGACCTGCACGCCGCCCAGCGCGTTCACCATCGCCTTGAAGCCGGTGAAGTCGACCTTCACGAAGTGGTCGATGTGGATGTCGGTGAGGCCCTCGATCGTCTTCCAGGTGCAGCCGATGCCGCCGGAGTTGAACGACTCGTTGATCATCCCGATGTGCGGCCGCTGGCCGGGCAGGGTGCCCTTCGCGGGGCAGGCGGGGAGCCGTACGAGCGAGTCGCGCGGGAAGCTGATCAGCACCGCGCCGTCCCGGTTGGGCGAGATGTGGGCCAGGATGATCGTGTCGGTGCGCTCGCCGGGAAACCTGCCGTACTTCGCGTTCGCGCCGTTGCGCTGGTCGGAGCCGACGATCAGCACATTGAGCGCCTTGCTGATCTTCTGCGGGCGCGCCTCACCGAGATCCTGCGTGGTGACCGTCTCGTGCCTGACGTTTCCGGTCAGCTTGACGTAGCCGCCGATGGCGAAGGTCGCGGCGCCCGTGAGCACGCCCAGGGCCGCCGACAGCGTGACCCACAGCCACGCCCGCCATTTGGGCGGGGTCCTGGGCGGTGGCGCCGGGATGTCCTCCGCCGGGGGTGCGGGGCGGACGTCGACGTGACCCACTGTCGTGCTCCTGAGGGGTCGGACCAGGCATTTCTCGCCAGGTCGCAGGGCAGTAGCGGCAAACGGGGCAAGTGTAGCGATCTCTCCTGAACGTCACCTTTCAATCCGGGTAACACGGGAACCGGGGGCGCTATGCGGGGGGCGCTATGCAGGGGGCGCGGTGCTGCCGCGGGTGGTGAGGCGCGAGGCACGGACCTCGAGCGATCTCGACTCCACGCCGTCGATCAGCGCGAGCAGCCGCTGCGCCGCGTGCGCGCCGTACGCGGGGATGTCGCGGGTGAGCACGGTCAGCGGCGGACGGACGACCTGGCAGAGCGGGGAGTCGTCCCAGGCGACGACGGACAGGTCGGCAGGCACGTCCAGCCGCATCTCCTGGGCGACCGAAAGGCCGGCCACGGCCATGATGTCGTTGTCGAAGACGATCGCCGTGGGCCGCCCGGGCGAGCTGAGCAGCCGCCGCGTGGCCCGCGCGCCCTCCTCGCCGGTGTAGTCCGTGTGCACGATGGGGCCGGCCTCAAGCCCGAGACCGGCGCAGACGTCGGCGAACGCGCGGTCGCGGATCGCGGTGTGCGACAGCCGGGGCAGTCCCGCGACGCGGGCGATCCGCCGGTGCCCGAGCGCGACGAGATACTCCACCGTCTCGCGCACGGCCGCGCTGTCGTCGGCCCAGACCGGCACGAGCGAACCGGCGGCCGAGGGATGGCCGAGGACGACGACGGGCATGCCCATCTCCTCCACCTGCGGCACGCGGGGGTCGTCGAGGTGGAGGTCGACGAGGATCGCGCCGTCCACCCGGCCCTCTCCCCACCAGCGGCGGTAGACGCCCATCTCGGCCTCGTGGTCGCCGACCACCTGGAGCAGCAGGGCGTACGAGCGGGCGGACAACTCCGCCTCGATGCCGCTGATCAGCTCCATGAAGAACGGCTCGACCCCGAGGAAGCGGGCGGGACGGCACAGGGCGAGGCCCACGGCGTGCGCGCGGGCGCCGTTCAGCGCCCGGGCGGCGATGTTGGGCCGCCAGCCGATCTCGTTCGCGATCGCCAGGATGCGGGCCCTGGTCGCTTCCGACACCCCCGGCTGGCCGTTCAGGGCGTACGAGACCGCGCCCTTGGAGACCCCCGCCTGCCGTGCGATGTCCGCGATGGTCGGTCTTCTCACGTATCCCCTTGACTGAACCGGTTTAGTGAACTCCACCCTACTACCGTTACTTTGCCTACATCTTCTCCTATTGACACCGGAGAGGTCGGGATTTTACGGTCTCACGTACTTATCCGGTTCAGCAACGGTGAGCCGAACATCATCGGGGGCCTGCGGTAGTGCGGACCCCGCGCATCGTCGCGCGGGGGAAGGAGAGTCACCATGGGAAACCGAGCACGGTTTCTGGTACCGGTGCTGGCGGCCGGCCTGTTGAGCGCGGCCTGTTCGGGAGGCGGCGGGTCGTCCACGCCGGCCGCCACCGAGGCGAGCACGGGTGCGGTGGGAGGCGGCGGGGAGTTCCCCCGCAGCGAGACCCTCTACACCAGCGGCACCCAGTGGGGCCCGCCCGCGAACTGGAACCCCATGCGCGACTGGGACTTCGCCACCGGAACCAAGGGCCTGGTCTACGAGACGCTGTTCATCTACGACCCGAACACCGACAGGTTCTCGCCCTGGCTGGCCGAGGGCGGCGACTGGACCGGAGATCTGGAGTACACCCTCAGGCTGCGCAAGGGCGTCACCTGGTCGGACGGCACGCCGTTCACGGCCGACGACGCGATCTTCACGTTCGAGCTCGGCAAGATGGAGACCGTCCCCTACCACCCGCTGTGGTCGTGGATGAAGAGCGCCGCCAAGATCGACGACCACACGATCGTGTTCCGCTTCGGCACGGCGAACCATCAGGAGTGGGCCCACTACCTCTACAGCCTGCCCATCGTCCCCAAGCACCTGTGGGAGGGGCGGCCGGAGGACGAGGTGATGAACGGCGTCAACGCGAAGCCCGTCGGCACCGGCCCGTACGCCTACCGGTCCCACGACCAAGAGCGCATGGTCTGGGTCAGGCGCGACGACTGGTGGGCGACGAAGGCGCTGAAGAAGACCGTCAAGCCCAAGTACATCGTCGACATCGTCAACTCCAGCAACGAGGTCGCGATGGGCCTGCTGCTGCAGAACGGCCTCGACCTCAGCAACAACTTCCTGCCGGGCATCGGGAACCTGGTCAAGGGCGGCCTCGGCATCCGGACCTACTACGACAGGCCGCCGTACATGCTGCCGGCGAACACCGCCTGGATGTGGTTCAACACGACGCGGAAGCCGATGGACGACAGGGAGTTCCGCAAGGCGGTCGCCTACGCGATCGACACCAGGAGGATCGTCGAGGGCGTCTACGGCAACCTCGTCAAGGAGTCCGACCCGACCGGCCTGCTGCCGCAGTGGGACAAGTACGTCGACAAGCGCGTCGTCTCCAGGCTCGGGTTCTCCTACGACCCGGACAAGGCAAAGCGGCTGCTGGCCGACGCCGGCTACAAGGACCGCGACGGCGACGGGCTGGTGGAGTCGCCGGCCGGCGACAAGATCTCGCTGAAGCTGATCGTGCCCGGCGGGTGGACCGACTGGATGGAGGCGGCCCGGGTCATCAGCACCAGCGCGAAGGCCGCCGGCATCGACATCGAGGCGAGCTTCCCCGACTACAACGACCTCGTCGACATGCGCAACCAGGGCAAGTTCGACCTCGTGCTCAACAACGACAAACAGCTCGCGAACACCCCCTGGCTGTACTACGACTACCTGTTCCGGCTGCCGGTGCAGAAGCTGCAGAGCACGACGAACTTCGGCAGGTACGCGAACGCGCGGGCGTGGGAGCTCACGCAGCGGCTCGACCGGGTCAAGCCCGAGGACCTCGAGGGCATGAAGAAGATCACCTCGGAGCTGCAGAAGATCCAGCTGGAGGACATGCCGGTCGTGCCCCTCTGGTACAACGGCCTGTGGTCCCAGACCACTGACGGGGTGTGGAAGAACTGGCCCACCAGCGCGCCGAACGGCCCGAAGTATCCGCCGGCGATGTGGCGCAACTGGCTGGAGATGGGCGGCACGCTCATGCTCACGGAACTCCAGCCGGTCTCCGGAGGCTGATCAGGAGTGAGTTCGTACCGTCCCCTGCACGACGGGTGGACCGTCACCGCCGTGTCGTCGACCGGGCAGCTCAGGCCGGTGGTCGCGGGCGTGCCCGCGACCGTTCCCGGCTGCGTCCACACCGACCTGCTGGCCGCCGGGCTGATCGAGGACCCGTACCTGGCCGACAACGAGCACCGGGTGGCCTGGATCGGCCGCACGGCCTGGGCGTACGAGACCACCTTCATGTGGGAGCCGGGAGAGCACGATAGGGCCGATCTTGTGTGCGCGGGGCTCGACACGGCCGCGACGGTCGTGCTCAACGGCGTCGAGATCGGCACGACGGCCAACATGCACCGGTCGTACCGCTTCCCGGTGCGGCACCTGCTGCGCGCGGGCGAGAACACGCTGAAGATCCTGTTCGACCCGCCGTACGCGTACGCGGAGGCGCGGCGGGCGGCCCTCGGCGACCGCCCAGGCGCGTACGCGGAGCCGTACCAGTTCATCAGGAAGATGGCCTGCAACTTCGGCTGGGACTGGGGGCCGACCCTGGTCACGGCCGGGATCTGGCGGCCGATCGGCATCGAGACCTGGAGCACGGCTCGCCTGGCCGAGGTGCGTCCGCTTGTCCACGAAGACGGCAGGGTCGAGGTGCACGTAACGGTGGAGCGTGCCGCCGAACGGCCGCTCACGCTCATGGCCTCGGTGGGAGGCGTGACTGAAACCGTCACCGTCGGCGCGGGGCGGCGCAGGGCCGTCGTCACGCTGACCGTGCCCGACCCGGAGCTGTGGTGGCCGCGAGGGTACGGCGAGCAGCCGTTGTACGACCTGACCGTCCGGCTCGAAGATGACGAATGGACCGGCCGGATCGGCTTTCGCTCCGTCGAACTCGACCGCACGGACGACGCGTTCACGTTCGTCGTCAACGGCACGCCGGTCTTCGTCAAGGGCTTCAACTGGATCCCCGACGACTGCTTCCCCTCACGTGTGACCCGGGACCGGCTCGCCGAGCGGCTCGCCCAGGCGGCCGGCGCGGGCGCCAACTGCCTGCGGGTGTGGGGCGGCGGGAGGTACGAGAGCGAGGACTTCTACGACCTCGCCGACGAGATGGGCCTGCTCGTCTGGCAGGACTTCCCGTTCGCGTGCGCGGCCTACCCGGAGGAGGGCGGTCTCGCGGAGGAGGTCGAGGCGGAGGCCCGCGAGCACGTCGCCCGGCTGGCCCGCCACGCCAGCCTAGCCCTGTGGTGCGGCAACAACGAGAACATCGAGGGCCACGCCGACTGGGGCTGGCGGGAGACCCTGGACGGCCGTAGCTGGGGCGCCGGCTTCTACTACGACGTGCTGCCGAGGGTCGTCGCCGAGCTCGACCCGACCCGGCCCTACTGGCCGGGCAGCCCCTACTCGGGGGCGCCCGACCTGCCGCCGAACGACCCGTCCAAGGGCACCGTCCACATCTGGACGGTCTGGAACACCCACGATTACTCCCATTACGCGACCTACACGCCGAGGTTCGTGGCCGAGTTCGGCTTCCAGGGCCCGCCGACGTACGCCACGCTGCGGGCGGCGGTCTCCGACGACCCGATGACGCCGTCCTCCCCGGGCGTGGCGCACCACCAGAAGGCGGCCGACGGCGCGCTCAAGCTGCTGCGCGGCCTCGGCGAGCATCTGCCGCGGCCGGACGGGTTCGACGACTGGCACTACCTCACCCAGCTCAACCAGGCCAGGGCGGTGGCGTTCGGCGTCGAACGGTTCCGGGCGCTCGCGCCGCACTGCATGGGCACGATCACGTGGCAGCTGAACGACTGCTGGCCGGTCACCTCCTGGGCGGCGGTCGACGGCGGCGGGCGGCGCAAGCCGCTGTGGTACGCGCTGCGCCGGGCGTACGCCGACCGGTTGCTGACGTTCCAGGGCGACGCGGTGGCCGTGGTGAACGACACCGACGAGCCGTGGCGGGGCGAGCTGGCGGTGGACCGGCTCGGCCTGCCGGGGGACATCCTGGCCAAGGAGCGCTTCGACGTGGTGGTCCCGGCGCGCGGCACGGTGTCCGTGGCGCTGCCGGAGCGGGTGACGCGGGCCGGGGACCCGGCGGGCGAGGTGCTGGTCGCGACGCTCGGCGACGCCCGAGCGCTGCGGTTCCCCCGCGAGGACCCGGCCATGGACTACCCTCCCGCGGAGATGGACACGGATGTCGAGGAGTTCGAGGGTGGGCTGCGGGTGCGTGTGACCGCGCGGACGATCGTGCGCGAGCTGGCGATCTTCCCCGACCGGCTCGACCCCCGCGCGACCGTGGACGACCAGCTCGTCACGCTGCTGCCGGGGGAGACCGCGGTCTTCCACGTGACCGGAGGCAGCCCCGACCCCGGCGCGCTCGTACGTCATCCCGTGCTCCGCTGCGTCAACGAATCCCGTTAGTCTCGGAACCCCTCCTCGATGCCCTAAGGACGCACGTGGACCTGCTCACCAACCCCATAAAGGACTACCCGTGGGGCTCCCGTACGGCCATCGCCGAGCTCACCGGGCGGCCCGCCTCGGGGCCGGAGGCCGAGATGTGGCTGGGCGCCCACCCGGCCGCGCCCTCCCGGCTGACCAGGGGCGGGGCGGAGACCACGCTCGTGGACGCGGTCGCCGCCGACCCGGTGGCGGCGCTCGGCGAGGCGGTCGCCGGGCGGTTCGGGGGGCGGCTGCCCTACCTGATGAAGGTGATCGCGGTGGACGCGCCGCTGTCGCTGCAGGTCCACCCCGACGCCGGCCAGGCCGCGGACGGCCACGCCAGGGGCGACGCGAACTACACCGACCCGTGGCACAAGCCCGAGCTGGTCTGCGCGCTCACGCCGTTCACCGGGCTGGCCGGGTTCCGGCCGCCGGAGCAGGCGGCGATGCTGGTCGAGCGGCTGCACGTGAACGCGCTGAGGCAGGTGGTGGCGGCGCTGCGCGACGGCGACGTGCTCGGCGCGCTGCGGGCGCTGCTGGAGTGGCCGGGCTCTCGGCGGGAGCTGGTCGAGTCGGTGGTGTGGGCGGCCTCCGCGGTCCACACGCCCGACTACGCGCTGGTGGTGCGGCTGGCCCGGCGCTATCCGGAGGACCCGGCCGTGCTGGCGCCGCTGCTCATGCGCCGCCACACGCTGGCCCCCGGCGAGGCGCTGTTCCTCGGGGCCGGGGTGCTGCACTGCTACCTGGGCGGCGTCGCCGTGGAGATCATGGCCTGCTCCGACAACGTGCTGCGGGCGGGCCTGACCGGCAAGCACATCGACGTGGAGGAGCTGCTGCGGATCACCGACGCCGCCGCGCAGCCCCTGGCGGTGGAGCCGGTCGGCGGCGCGTACCTGCCGCCCATCCCCGAGTTCCTGCTCCGCAGGGTCGGGCCAGGCGCGGGGGAGACCCTCGCCGGGGGCCTTCCCCGGATCGTGCTGTGCACCGAGGGCGTCGTCAGCGTGCGCACGGCCTCCGGTTCGGAGGTCAAGCTCCGGTCCGGAGAGTCGGTGTTCGCCGCCGCGTCCGAGGGCCCGGCCGAGATCGGCGGCGACGGCGTCGCCTTCTGCGCCGAGCCTCAGATGTGACGCACTTAGCGTGATGTTTGTCCTACTCAGCGTGAGGTGAACACGCCGGGCGGGTAGGAGCCCCTCATCGTAAAGCGCGGCCCGACGAGGGGGATCCATGGGGCGCTTCAGGGTTGCCGGCTTCGCCGCGGTGTCGTTGGGGGCGGTCGCGCTCTCCGCGTGCGCGGCCGGCGGGGGCAAGCACGCCACACAGGCGAGCCCGTCCGCTCACCAGCACAACAGGGCGGCCGCCGACGCGCCGCAGCGCAAGTCCGAGGCGGCCGCCGCCGCCCAGGTGAAGGCCAACGAGCTGGGACAGGTCCCGGTGCTCATGTATCACCGGATCGTCAAGAACCCGCCGCCGGGCGACGACCGCAGCCCGAAGGACTTCCGCGACGAGCTGGAGCGGCTGGCGGCGGAGGACTACGTGCCGGTCACCGCGGCCGAGTACGTCACCGGGAAGATCGACATTCCGGCGGGCAAGCACCCGGTGGTGCTGACCTTCGACGACTCCTCGCCATCCCAGCTCACCCTCGACGGCATGGGCAATCCGGCGCCGGACTGCGCGGTCGGCATCCTGATGGACGTCGCGAAGAAGCACCCGGGCTTCCGGCCCGTGGCGACCATGTACGTGATCAAGGACCTGTTCGGCAAGGCCCGCCAGGAGGAGCAGATCCAGGTCCTGCAGTGGCTCAAAGACCACAACTTCGACATCGGCAACCACACCCGCGACCACCTCAACCTGCTCGGCAAGCCGAAGGCCGACGTGGAGAAGCAGGTCGCGGCGGGGCAGTCGCTGATCACCTCGCTGGTCAAGACGCCTCCGGTCACGCTCGCCCTGCCGTACGGCAACCAGCCGCACGAGAAGAAGTGGGCGCTGCGCGGGGAGTCCGGCGGCACGCGCTACGACTACAAGGGCGTGTTCCTCGCCGGCTACACCCCGTCGCCGTCGCCGTTCACCAAGGACTTCGACCCGGTGGGCATCCCGCGGATCAGGTCGAAGGAGAAGGTCGGCGACTGCAAGCAGTTCTGCTCGATGGCGTGGCTCGACTGGCTCAAGGCCAACCCGACCGACCGCTACACCTCGGACGGCAACCCCAACACGGTGGCCTTCCCGAAGTTCAAGGCGGCGTTCGTGGCACCGGCGTTCACGTCCCGTGCGCTGCCGTACTGACGTACCGGTGGGACGGATGAGACCGCGGGGGCGGCTACCCTGCCAGCATGGACGACGTCACCGCCGACGCCAGGGATCTGCGCGGTCTCACACCGCGGCTCATCGGCCCGGAGATCATCGCGGTCTTCGCGGTATCGCTCGGCGCGAGCGCGTTGCTGTCGCTCATCCGTCTCGTCGGCGCACTGACCGCGCCGAGGGAGCTGGGCGACCAGCACGCGGTGCTCGTCGGCTCGCTGGCCCCCGGCCGCCCGTGGCTGGATCTCACGCTGCACCTCGCGGGGATCGCGGTGAACGTGGCGCCGGTGGGGCTCGTCGCCTATCTGCTGGCCCGATCGGGCGAGTCAATGCGCACGATCGGGGCCGACTGGCGCGAGCCGGGCCGCGACACGCTGCGCGGCGCCGTGCTGGCGGCGGCGATCGGCGGCACCGGCCTGGTGTTCTACGTGTTCGCCTTCCGCTCGGGGATCAACCTGAACGTCGTGCCCGACAGCCTGCCGGACACCTGGTGGCGGGTCCCGGTCCTCGTCGCCGAGGCCGCCCAGAACGGCGTGCTGGAGGAGGTGCTCGTCGCCGGCTATCTGCTGCACCGGCTCGGGCAACTCGGCTGGTCGCCGTGGCGCGCGGTCGGGGCGTCGGCCGTCCTGCGGGGGTCCTACCACCTCTACCAGGGCTTCGGCGGCTTCGTCGGCAACGTCGCGATGGGCGTGGTCTTCGGCCGGCTCTACCAGCGCTGGGGGCGGACCATGCCGCTGATCGCCGCGCACACGCTGATCGACGTGGTCGCCTTCGTCGGGTACGGCCTGCTGCGCGGCCGTGTCTCCTGGCTGCCCTGATCTCCTGTCTAATCGGGCGGAATGCGTTCTCTCTGGCGCGCCTGATTGATTTGGGCCCGATCCCGGTGCATCGTTGACGGGCCGCCGCACGTCTGGATCCCCCCGGGCAAACCGGCCTGTCCTGGCCGCATTTTCTTTCGGGGAATTCGCATGAGGCGTTTATCGACACGCATTCCATATCCGGCGCGCCGGCGCGCCGCTGTCCACCGCCGGCCCGGGGGGTCCACCCGGCCGCCCGGCCGTCGCCGCCCGGTCAGTCCGTCGTACCGGTGCCGGGTTTCCGGCGGGACGAGTGTCCGGCACCGCGCCGCACCGGCCGCCGTCGCCGTTGTCACCGTTGTCGCCGTCGTCACCGTCCGCACGACCCGGCCCGTACGGCCCGCCTCCTGGCGCGTCCCGTCGCGGGCGGCCGTGCCGCCGCGGCGGGAGACGAAGGTCTTATTACCACCGGTGCCCAAGGCACGTTCCGACCCCTTATGATCCGCACGCCGGGCTCCCGCGAGGGAGCCCGGCGTGTTTCGCGTGTGGAGGGCCAGGCGGCGTTCAGGCGAGGCAGCGCAGGGCGGAGCGGACGCGGGCGTCGAGAGGATGCCCGGCGGGCAGCCTGCCGACGGTCGCCGTGACGAAGTCCTCGGGGGAGAGGCCGGCGGTGAGGCCGTCGTCCAACTGGGCCTGGAACTGACCGCAGGCGCGGTCGACCCGCACCGTGGTCCCCTGCTCCTCCAGCGCGAACAGGCCGACGCGGGCCCGCCAGTCGAGGCGGTCGCCGGTCTCCTCCCGTGTCACCGGCGCCCCGACGTCGTCGGCGTGCGTGGCGTACTCCGAGTCGTAGTGGAAGGCCTGCAGACCCGCCGGGTAGGGACCGGCCGACGTGTGGAGCGTGCCGTCGCGGCCGAGCGCGCGCATCCGCGCGCGGGTCTCCGCGTTCTTGGTCCGCCACTCGTCGAGCACCCGATCCACCGGCAGGCCGTGCCTCTTGCGCACGCACCATTCGTTGAAGCCGTCGAAGCCGCCGCGCACGCCCTCGTGTTCGAGCAGTTCGAAGAACCCGTCGATGTCGTCGTCCAGGCACGCGTGGTTGTACGACTCCTCGCCGGCCAGGTGCGCGAGCACGTCGCGCACGGTCCAGCCGTCGCACCGGGACGGGCGGTTCCAGCCGTCGTCGTCGAGGGAGGAGAAGAAGCGGTCCAGCCGTGCCGCCTCGGTGTCGAAGATGTCGAAGGGGTCGAGCCCCGCCAGTTCGTCACGCGCAGAGGTCATGCCTGAGCCGTACCCGGAGGGGTCCAGGCCTCACGTGGGCGATGAGGTGACATTTCACGCAGAAAGCGGACATATAAACGCGTTACGGTCCCAACAAAGCGCAGGGGAAGGGAAAAAACGGCCTTAGTCCGTTTGTTGGGTGATCGGCGCGGAAACCCCGAGATCGGAAAGCAAGGTGGTTGTTCTGCGATTTCTGCAGGGGGAGAACGAAATGGCAAAAAACACGAGCGTCGCCGGAATGCTCGCGATTGGCGCCGTCCTCGCCGGGGGCGCCGTGATCGTGAGCGCTCCTCTCGTCGCGTCACCGGCGGCGGCCGTCGCGAGGTCGGACAACCATGGGTCGGCGCGGGCGGGTCATCACGCTCGCGGGCACCAGCGAAACCACCAGAAGAACCGGAACAAGCACTGGCAGAAGCTGCGGCAGGGGCAGCGCCAGAAGCAGTTCCTGATGCGTGACCTCACGCTGATCCTCACCCCGTTCCAGAAGGACGAGTCGCAGTCGGTCGCGCTGCCGTACAACTGGCAGAACGACGGCACGGCCGCGGTGACGTACGGCGAGCAGCAGTCGCTGGGCCAGGCGCACAACCAGCCCGAGTCGGTCGAGATCCTCGACGCGGGGCCGGAGACGGACAGCGCGACGCAGGTGGCGCCCCGGGTGACGAAGCGCGACCTCGACCTCGACGCGGACCTCAAGAAGAAGCGGGAAGAGAAGAAGCCGGAAGAGAAGAAGGCGGAGGAGAAGAAGCCGGACGCAGCGCCCGAGCCCAGGCCCCAGGTGGTCCAGGCGGCGCCCGTCCAGCAGCCCTCCGCCGCGCCGGCGCCGACCACGGCCGCGGCGGCGCAGCCGGTCGTGAAGGCGGCCGTGCAGCCGGTGGCGAAGCCGGTCGTCAAGACGGCACCGCAGCCGGTGGTGAAGACGGCTGTGCAGCCGGTCGTGAAGCCCGCGGCCGCGCCGGTCGTCAAGCCCGTCGTGAAGGCGGCCGTGCAGCCCGTCGTGCAGCCCGTCGTGAAGCCCGTCGTGGCGCCCGCGGCGTGCGCTCCCGCTTCCACCTGCGCACCCGCTCTCACCCTGCCCCTGACCCTCTCGCTCACGGCCAAGGTGGCCCTGGACGGGAAGCCGGAGGCCGCGCCCGCCGCGGCCCCGGTGGCCGCGGCCGGCGACACGGCCTGCGCGTCGCGGGTCACGACCTGAGTCGTCAGGGGTCTCTGCGGGCCAGCAGGACGGCCGCCACCCCGTACGGCACGGCCACGTACGCGGCCATGACCGCGAGTGCGGCGAGCGGCGGCAGCAAAGCGACGGTGACCGCATCGGGGTTGCCGGTGCCGGCCAGCTGGTCCGCCAGGGCGCCGGGCAGGATCGAGCCGACGCGGTCGCCCCAGGGCGCCGGAAGGTTGTAGCCGACGATCGGGAGCACGTACCAGACCGCCACCAGGGTGGCGATGGCGGCGACGGCGGACCGTGTGATCACGGCCAGGCACAGCCCGAGGAGCGCGAACATCGTGATGGACAGGCTCATCGCCAGGAAGTGCGGGAGTTGCCGGCTCAGCACCTCGGCCGACTGCCCGCGGATGGGCCGGTCGCCGATGAGGAGCCGCCCGGCGGCGTACGTCGCGAGCACGGCCGTGAGCCCCGTGCAGGCGGCGACGGCCGCGACGACGCCCGCCTTCGCGGCGAGCACCCGTCCACGCGACGGCAGCACGGTGAAGGTCGTGCGGATCATGCCGGTGCCCTGTTCACCGGAGAAGGCGAGGACGCCCAGCACGGCCAGGCACAGCGAGGCGAGCATGTGCGTCACGTCGGGCAGCGGTGACACCACGAGGTGGTCGCGATCGCCGGGCGACAGGCCGTCCCACAGGTTGGCGCTCCACCAGGCCAGCAAGGCCATGAGAGCGACGACGACGGCGACGACGGCGAGGACCACGGAGGTGGACCGGAGAGTGCGGAGCTTGAGCCATTCGGCGGCGAGAGCGTCGATCACCGGTCCGCCTCCCGCGCCGTGAGCCGCAGGTAGGTCTCCTCCAGGGAGGCGCCGCGCGGGGTGACCTCGTGGAGCGGGATCGCCTGCCGGGCGGCGAGGTCGCCGATCTCCGCCGGGTCGAGGCCGCGCACGGACAGGCCGCCGCCGTCCTCCGCCGCGACGGTCCCGCCCGCGGCCGACAGCGCCGTGGCGAGGTCGGCGGCGCGGCTGCTGCGGACGAAAACGTCCCGCACGGCGGTCAGCTCCCGCATGGAGGCGTCCGTGATCAGGCGCCCGCGTCCGATGACGACCAGATGGTCGGCGGTGAGCTCCATCTCGCTCATCAGGTGGCTCGACAGGAGCACCGTATGCCCCTCCGCGGCGAACTCGCGGAGCAGTTCGCGGATCCAGCGCACGCCGTCCGGGTCGAGGCCGTTGACCGGCTCGTCCAGCAGCAGCACCCCGGGGTCGCCGAGCAGCGCGGCGGCGATCCCCAGGCGCTGACGCATGCCGAGCGAGAAGCCGCGGATCCGCTTGCGCGCCACCCCGGCCAGGCCCACCTGCTCGATGACGGTCACGACCCGGTCCCTGCCGACGCCGCCGGCGCGGGCCATCCAGCTCAGGTGCCCCAGGGGCGTGCGGCCGCCCTGGACGGCGCCGGCGTCCAGGAGCACCCCCACCTCCCGCATCGGATGCCGGAGGCGGTCGTAGCGGCGGCCGCCCACCAGCGCCTCGCCGCTCGCCGGGCGGTCCAGGCCCAGGATCATCCGCAGGGTCGTGGACTTGCCCGCGCCGTTCGGCCCGAGAAACCCGGTGACCCGGCCTGGTTTCACGTGGAACGTCAGCCCGTCCACGGCGACCGTGCGCCCGAAGCGCTTGGTCAGCTCTCTGACTTCGATCATGCACCGACGGTCTCGCGGAACCCCCGCCTCCCGCGTCGGAGCGGCGGGCGATCCGCGGGCCGTGTCTCAGACCATGGCATGACAGACCGGGGAAGGAGGTGAGCACGCACGCGTACGGCTAGCGTGAGGGCGTGGACGATCCGGACGTGCGGCCGTTGTTCCCCCGGCCGCTGCGCACCCGGGAACTGGTCGCGCTCGACGCGCTGGCCGGGCTGGGCTACGCGTTCGTGCTGGTCGTCGGTCCCGCGGGCAGGTACGGCCCGGTGGGCCTGGCCCTCGTCGCCGCGATGACGCTGCCGCTCGCGGCGAGGCGGCGGTGGCCGCTGCCGGTGTTCTGCGTCGTCATGGCCGCGTCCGTGGCGGCCATGATGCTCGGCGTCACGCGGGAGCCGCTGGCCGCCGCGGCGTACGCGCTGTATCCGGTCGCGCTCTCGACGCGGCGGCGCCGGTGGGAACCGACGGGGGTGATCGGCGTGCTGACCGCGGGGGCACTGCTGTTCGCGGCGGTCGGCGGGGTGTCGGCCGAGACCGAGGTCAGGCGCATCACGGAGACCGCCGTGCTGGCCGCGCTCGCGCTGGGCGGCGCCTGGACGATCGGCAGGGCGGTGCGGGAGCGCCGGGCGTACGCGGCCCGCCGGGCCGAGCAGGCCGCCCAGCACGCCGTCACCGAGGAGCGGCTGCGCATCGCGAGGGAGATGCACGACGTGGTCTCCCACACGCTCAGCCTCATCGGGGTGAAGGCCGGGGTCGCGGCGCACGTGGCCGACCGGCGGCCGGAGGAGGCGCTGGAGGCGTTGCGGGTCATCGAGAGCACGAGCAGGCAGGCGCTGACCGAGATGCGGCATCTGCTCGGCGTCCTGCGCACCGCTCCCGGCGCTGAGCCGGAGGGACTGTCTCCCGTGCCGGGCCTCGCGGCGCTGCCGTACGTCGCCGAGCGGGCCGCGTCCGCGGGCGTGCGGGTGGAGCTGGACCTGCGGGTGGCGGACGGCCTGCCCGAGGTGCTGGAACTCGCGGTCTACCGGATCGTCCAGGAGGCCGTCACGAACGTGGTCAGGCACGCCGCCCCGGCCCGCTGCCGGGTCCGGGTGGACGACGAGGGGGGACGGTTGTGCGTCGAGGTGACCGATGACGGACCGGGGCGCCGGGTCCTGCCCCCCGGCCCAGCCGGGCACGGGGTGAACGGGCACGGGGGGAACGGGCACGGGGGGAACGGGCAGGGCGTGATCGGACACGGCCTGATCGGCATGCGCGAGCGCGTCACGGCGTACGGCGGGGACTTCGCGGCCGGCCCGCTGCCCGGCGGCGGGTTCCGGGTGCGCGCACTCCTGCCGCTGCGAGGGGAGGGGATGTGAACGATCCGGCTCCGATCCGGGTGTTGCTCGCCGACGACCAGGAACTGCTGCGCGGCAGCCTGCGCCTGCTGGTCGACAGCACGCCGGGACTGGTGGCGGTCGGCGAGGCGGGCACCGGGGCGCGGGCCGTCGAACTGGCCCGCGCCGAGCGCCCCGACGTCGTGCTGATGGACGTGCGGATGCCGGGCATGGACGGCATCGAGGCGACCCGGCGCATCTGCGCGGAACCCCTCGGCGTCAGGGTGCTGATCCTCACCACGTTCGACCTCGACGAGTACGTCTACGCGGGGCTGCGGGCCGGGGCGAGCGGGTTCATGCTGAAGAACACCCCGCCCGCCGACCTGCTGGCCGCGATCCGCGTCATAGCCGAGGGGGAGGGTCTGCTGGCGCCGAGCGTGACGCGGCGGCTGATCGCCCAGTTTGCCCAGTCGACACAGTTCGCCCGGTCGACACAGTTTGCCCGGTCGGCACAGTTCGCCCGTGACCCGGCCACGAGCCCCGACCGCGCCACGGGAGCGCTGGACGGGCTGACCGGCCGCGAGCGGGAGGTGCTCACGCTCGTCGCGCGCGGCCTGTCCAACCTGGAGATCGCCGCGAACCTGCACGTCAGCACGGCCACCGTGAAGACCCACATCGGCCACGTGCTCGCCAAACTCGGCGCACGCGATCGGGCACAGCTGGTCATCGCCGCCTATGAGGGCGGCCTGGTCTCCACCTCACGGCCGCAGGGGTGACAGTGTGGAGCCCGTGGACGTTTTCGATGTGATCGTGGTAGGCGCGGGTTCGACGGGCGAGGTCGCCGCGGGGCGGGTGGCCGCGTCCGGCCTGAGCACCGCCATCGTGGAGAGCGAGCTGGCGGGAGGGGAGTGCTCCTACTGGGCGTGCATGCCGAGCAAGGCGCTCCTGCGGCCGGTGGACCTCGCGGGCGAGGTGGGCCGGGTCCCCGGGCTGCGGCTCGGCGGGCCGATCGACGCCGCCGCGGTGCTCGCACGGCGTGACGCCGTGGTGTCGAACTACGACGACGCCGGGCAGGCGAGCTGGCTCGACTCCGCGGGCGTGACGCTCGTGCGGGGCACCGGGCGGCTCGCCGGCCCCCGAAGGGTGGAGGTCGCGACGGCCGACGGCGGCACCCGCACACTCCTCGCGAACCACGCCGTCATGCTCGCCACGGGAAGCCGTCCGGTGATCCCGCCCGTGGCCGGTCTCGCCGCGGCGGAGCCGTGGACGAACCGCGAGGTCACCGGTGTGCGTGCCGTACCCGACCGGCTCGTGGTGATCGGCGGCGGCGTGGTCGCGTGCGAGATGGCCCAGGCCATGCGCGGGCTCGGCGCCCGCGAGGTCACGATGCTCGTCCGGGGCGGCGAGCTGCTCGGGCGGGTGGAGCCCTTCGCGGGGGAGATGGTCAAGCGGTCGCTGGCCGAGCAGGGGATCGACGTCCGCCTGCACGAGAGCGCGGAGAAGGTCGAACGGCCCGAGCCCGGAGGCGAGGTCACGGTGCGGCTCGCGAGCGGCGCGACGATCACGGCCGACGAGATCCTGGTCGCGGCCGGCCGCCGGTCCGCCACCGACGGCATCGGCCTGGCCACGGCCGGGCTGCCGGAGACGGGCCCGATCGAGGTGGACGAGAGCATGCGGGCCACCGGCGTGGCGGACGGCTGGCTCTACGCGATCGGGGACGTCAACGGCCTCGCGCTCCTCACGCACATGGGCAAGTACCAGGCGCGGGTGGCCGCGGACGTGGTCGCCGCCCGCGCCCGCGGCGAGGCGGACGACCGGCCGGGGATGCGCGACCGCGCGGACCGCGCCGGGGCCCCGCAGGTGGTCTTCACCGACCCGCAGGTGTGCGCGGTGGGCCGCACGGAGGCGCAGGCCCGCGCGGATGGCTTCGACGTGCGGACCGTGGAGTACGACATGGAGCAGGTGGCGGGCGGCTACCTGCTCGGCGACGGCTATCGCGGCAGGGCCAAGGCGGTGGTCGACGAGCGCCGCCGGGTGCTGCTCGGCGTCACCTTCGTTGCTCCCGGGGCGGCCGAACTGCTGCACGCCGCGACGATCGCGGTCACGGCGGGGGTGACCCTCGACGACCTGTGGCACGCCGTGCCCTCGTATCCCACCGTCAGCGAGGTGTGGCTGCGCCTGCTGGAGGCGTACGGCCTCTAGAGAGCACGGCCTCTAGAGAGCACGGCCTCTAGAGAGCACGGCCTCTAGAGACTGATGATCGCGGGGTGGCGCGGGTCCTCGACGCGGACGGTCACGTCCGCGGCCCGCGCCGGGCCCGTCTCGCGCTCGTACCGTTCGTAGGCGGGCAGCGTCCACCGCTCCTCGGGCGGCGTGCGGCGGGCCAGCGCGGCGGCCGACATGGACAGGTGGACGGTCAGGTCGAACGGCAGGCCGCGCCCGAGCAGCAGCGCGCCGTCGAGCAGCACCACACCGCCCGGTCGCAGCGTCACGTAGCCGGCGCGGGTGGCCCGGTCGCGCACGCTGTCCCACAGCGAGGGCAGCACCCGGCCCGTACGGCCCTTCTCCAGCGGTCCGAGCACCTCACGGCGCAGGCCGCCCACGTCCAGCCACTCGTCGTGGAACGCGTCGGGGTCGGTCCTGCCGAACTCCAGTCGCAGCGAGGCCGGGCGCAGGAACCCCGCCGCGGGCACCCGCAGGACGTCCCGGCCGCGCAGGCGCAGCGGCTCCACCAGGTCGTCGGCCAGCCGTCCGGGCTCGGCGGGGGGAGCGCCGTCGACGGCGACGCGCACCCACGCGTCGCGCGGCCGGCCGGCGATCAGGTCGGCGAGTTCCTCCACGAGCAGGGACGGGGCGACGGGACGGGCACGCACCCCTCAATCATTGCCCCAATCATCGCCAACAGTCCCTAGTGGCTCGTGACGAAGGTCCCCTCCTGCCAGGGTCCGGTAGCCCTGGGGGAGAGAACGCGTCTCGGCCAGGCTTCAGACGTCCCTCATGACTGTGGAGCCCCCATGGACGTCCTTGACCTGTCTCGGTGGCAGTTCGGCATCACGACCGTCTACCACTTCCTGTTCGTGCCTCTGACCATCGGATTGTCGGTCCTGGTGGCCGGTTTCCAAACGGCCTGGCACCGTACGGGGAACGCGGCGTATCTGCGGATGACGAAGTTCTGGGGCAGGCTCTTCCTGATCAACTTCGCGATGGGCGTCGTCACGGGCATCGTCCAGGAGTTCCAGTTCGGGATGAACTGGAGCGCCTACTCGCGGTTCGTCGGGGACGTGTTCGGCGCGCCGCTGGCGATGGAGGGACTGATGGCCTTCTTCCTGGAGTCCACCTTCCTCGGCCTGTGGATATTCGGCTGGGACAAGCTGCCGAAGAGGGTCCATCTCGCCACGATCTGGCTGGCCGCGATCGGCACCAACCTCTCGGCGTACTTCATCCTCGCGGCGAACTCGTGGATGCAGCACCCGGTCGGCTACCGGCTCAACCCCGTCACCGGGCGCGCCGAGCTCACCGACATCTGGGCCGTGCTGACCAACTCGACCACCCTCGCGGCGTTTCCCCACGTCATCTTCGGCGCGTTCGTGTCGGCGGGGGCGTTCGTCATCGGCGTGAGCGCCTGGCAACTCGCGCGCGGGCGCGAGAAGGACCTGTTCCGGAAGTCCGCCCGCACCGCCCTGGCGGTCACGCTGGTCGCGTCCGCGGGCGTGATGCTGAGCGGCCACTGGCAGGCGCAGATCATGACGGAGCAGCAGCCCATGAAGATGGCCGCCGCCGAGGCCCTGTGGGAGGACGAGACCTCCGCGGGCTTCTCCATCTTCGCGGTCGGCGACGTGGAGAACGGCCGCAACCACATCAACGTCCAGATCCCCTACGGCCTGAGCCTGCTGTCCACCAACACCCTGGACGGCAAGGTCGAGGGCATCAACGACATCCAGGCCAGGTATGAGGCGATGTACGGCCCCGGCGACTACCGGCCCGTCGTCGGCCTCGCGTACTGGTCGTTCCGGCTGATGATCGGCTTCGGCGCGCTGGCCGGGCTGCTCGCGCTGGCCGGGCTGTGGCTGACCAGGCGCGGACGGATGCCGGCCAACCCCTGGGTGTACCGGGCCGCCGTGTTCGGCATCGGCCTTCCCTTCCTGGCCAACACGCTCGGGTGGATCTTCACCGAGATGGGCCGCCAGCCGTGGACCGTGTTCGGCATCATGCGGACCGCGTCCGCCGTCTCCCCCGGCTCCGACGTCGTCGAGGTCGCCATCACCCTGGTCGGCTTCACGCTGGTCTACGCCGTGCTCGCGGTCATCGAGGTCCGCCTGCTGCTGAAGTTCATCCGCAAGGGGCCCGAGCCCGAGGACGCGGCCGGCGAGGACGTGCCCGCTCTCCCCGCACTCTCCTACTGAAGGACCGCCGTCATGGAACTCACCACCGTCTGGTTCCTGCTCATCGCCGTCCTCTGGACGGGCTACTTCGTGCTGGAGGGGTTCGACTTCGGCGTCGGCATCCTGCTGCCGGTGCTGGGCCGCGACGAGGCCGAGCGCGGCACGCTCGTGCGCTCCATCGGCCCGGTCTGGGACGGCAACGAGGTGTGGCTGCTGGTCGCGGGGGGTGCGACGTTCGCCGCCTTCCCCGAGTGGTACGCCACCCTGTTCAGCGGCTTCTACCTGCCGCTCTTCCTGATCCTGCTGGCCCTGATCGTGCGCGGGGTCGCCCTGGAGTACCGGTCGAAGAGCGACAGCACCCGGGGCTGGGACCGGGCGTTCTTCTGGGGCTCGCTCGGCCCGGCCTTCCTGTGGGGCGTGGCCTTCGCCAACATCGTGCGGGGCGTCCCGCTGGACGCCGACCACGAGTACACCGGCGGGCTGCTCACCCTGCTGAACCCGTACGCGCTGCTGGGCGGCCTGGCCACGCTGGCGCTCTTCACCCTGCACGGCGCCGTGTTCACCGCGTTGAAGACGACCGGTGAGCTGCGCGACAGGGCGAGGACGGCCGCCAGGTGGACCGGCCTGGCCGCCCTCGTCCTGGGCGGGACGTTCCTGCTGATCACCCAGCTCATGACCGGCACCGCGGGCACCTGGGCGAGCGTGGCGGTCGCCGCGGCGGGCATCGCCGGGGCGCTCGTCGCGACGCTGCGCGGCAGTGACGGCTGGGCCTTCGCCGCCAACGCCGCCGCGATCGTCGCGGTCACGGTCACGCTGTTCGGCGGACTGTGGCCGGACGTCATGCCCGCGCTCGACCCCGCCAACAGCCTGACCGTGCAGAACGCCGCGTCCACGCCGTACACGCTGGGCGTCATGACGTGGGTCGCGGCGATCTTCACGCCGGTGGTCCTCGCCTACCAGGCGTGGACCTACTGGGTGTTCCGCCGGCGTCTGACGGTCACGCGCTGAGCCGGCGGCCGGAGATCTGCTCGGGAGCCATGACGATGAAGTGGTCACGGTTCCCGGGCACCCACGGGGTGAGCGGCAGCCGCGACAGGCGGGCGATCTCCTCCGGCTCCGAGACCGCGCGGGCCGGGCCCACCGCGGTCACCGACCACCCCGTACGGCACGACGCGTCGAAGTCGTCGGCCTCGAAGGCGACGATGGCGTTGCGCGCGGCGGCGGCCAGCTTGGAACCCGCGGCGGTGCGGATGATGATGTTCCCGTCGAGCAGGCAGAAGTTGACCGGCTGGACGGCGGGGAGGGCACGATCGGTGAAGACGATCCTGCCGATGGGGGCGGAGGCCAGCAGGTCCAGACATTCTCCTCCGCTGAGGATCTCCAGGCCGGCCGAGTCGAGCTTCATGTCTGCAAGCCTGCGGGATCGACAGGCGGGCGGGTTAGGGACGAAGGTCCCGTTCTCGACGTCGATCGGCCTCCCGGCGACGGGCCGGGAGGCCGGGAGGCCCCGGAAACGACCGATCGGTGAGTCAGTGGCGGGACAGGCGGCGCAGGGCGTTCCTGAGCCTGCCGCCCAGCGGGGCGCGCCGCCGGGGCTGCGCGTCGCGGGCCACCCGCAACTCGGCGAGGGCCGTGGCCGCGTCCGGGCGCTTGGCCGGCGTGGGGTCGCGCATCCGCCGCACGAGGTCCATGACCTCGGGGGCGACGCCGCCGGCGTCCGGCTCGGCGTCCACGCCCGGCACGGGCAGCTCGCCGGTCAGGAGCTGGAAGGCGATCACCCCGGCCGAGTACACGTCGGCGGCGGGGGTCATCCGGTCGGGCCTGGCCCGGCACTCGGGGGCGACGTAGTGGACGTCGAGGATGTTCGGCAGCTCGTTGGCCACGGTGTGCTTGCGCGCGCCGGGCTTGGCGTAGTCGAAACCGGTCAGCAGCGCGTTGCCGTCGTCGGTGACGAGCACGCAGGCGGGGGTCAGCGAGCGGTGGATGACGTTGTTGGCGTGGACGTGGGCGAGGCCGTCCAGCATGTCCTCCATCACGCCGAGCTTGGCGTCGATGCCCAGCTTCCGCCCGGTCAGATGCAGGTGCAGCGCCTGCCCGTGCACGTCGTCGAGCACGAGCACGAACCGGCTCTCGTCGTCGATGGCGAAGAAGTCCCGCGAGCGTACGACGCAGGGGTGCGGCGGGATCTTGGCGAGCGACTGGTAGGCGTTGGCGATCCTGCGCTGCTCGGCGACCCGCCGCCGCTGCTCGGCCAGCGGGTCGGCGCGGTAGACCCGCAGCAGCACGGTTCCACTGGTGGGGGCGGTCGCGTTGACCGCGCGATACTCGGTGACCCGGCTGTCGCCGCCGAGTTGCTCCTCCACCTCCCAGTTGCCGAAGCGCGGCGGCGCGGTCGAGCGGCGCACGGTGCCGTTCAGCGCCTCGATGATCGCGGTCCGGTACGGCCCGGCGTCCCTGCTGCATCCGTGCCTGACCCGGGACGCGTCGCTGAGCATGGGGATGAGCCCGGCGATGGTGGTGACGTGGCGGGCGTCGCGGCCGCTGGGGTCGACGAGGACGGCTCCAGGGGCGGTCAGCACCACCACGTTGTCGACGTACAGCCGTTCCAGTTCGCGGTGCTCCTCGATCAGCAGGCCCTTCAGCGCCCGGGCGGTGCCGCGCAGCTTGGCCACGGGTGAGCCGAACGCCTCCCGGTGCTGGGGGAACCACCGGGTGCCCGACACCTCGAACCGGCCCCTGGCCCCCTTCACGTCGATCACCACGAGGGAGTGGCCGGTGAGCACGACCACGTCCACCTCGAACAGGTCGGCGCCGCGCGGCACCTCGATGTTGTGCAGCAGCAGCCAGTCGTCAGGGGCGTTGTCCCGCAGGTGCGCGATGACCCTTCGCTCGGCGTCATTGACGGGGCGTCCGCCACCGACGATCTGAGCCATCTCCGCTACTCCGCCTCTCTGACCAGATTGAGAACTTGATCCTCCTAGATAGCGGTATTCCCGCACTACCGCTGATTCCCCCGCATTGTCCCAGGGGAAATCTGGAGTTCCCACATCTGGCGCCCGGCGCGCCGGGTCGCATGATCGCCGTCGTGCCGGGGAGTGACCGAGTGAGGCCGGTAAGCGGGTTTGTGTCGGCGAGTGTCCGGAAACGGAGTATTTCATGCGAGTTGTCGTGGTTGGCGCGAGCGGGAACGTCGGCACGAGCGTGCTCACCTCCCTCGAGTCGGAGGCCGGCGTGACCTCGATCGTCGGGGTGGCCAGGCGGATGCCGGACTGGCGCCCGGCGAAGACCGAATGGCGTACGGCCGACGTCTACCGGGACGACCTCGACCCGATCTTCGCGGGCGCCGACGCGGTCGTGCACCTGGCCTGGCTCTTCCAGCCCACGCACGACCCGGTCGCCACGTGGAGGTCCAACGTGATCGGGAGCACGCGCGTCTTCGACGCCGCGGCGCGCGCCGGGGTCTCGGTGCTCGTGCACTCCTCGTCGGTCGGGGCGTACTCCCCCGGGCCCAAGAGCCCGCCGGTCGACGAGTCCTGGCCGACCCACGGCTGGCCGAACGCCGCGTACGGCCGGGAGAAGGCCTACGTCGAGCGCGTGCTCGACATCTTCGAGCGCGACCACCCGGAAATCCGCGTGGTGCGGATGCGGCCGGGGTTCATCTTCAAGGAGGAGGCGGCGACCGAGCAGCGGCGGCTGTTCGCCGGGCCGTTCCTGCCGCGGCGCCTGGTGCGCCCGGAGTTGCTCCCGTTCGTGCCGGACCTGCCGCGCCTGCGGTTCCAGGCGCTGCACTCGCGGGACGCGGGCGAGGCGTTCCGGCTGGCGCTCACCCGCGACGTGCGGGGGGCGTTCAACCTGGCCGCCGATCCGGTGATCGACCCCGCCGTGCTGGCGGACCTGCTCGGGGCGCGGCGGGTGCCCGTCCCGGCCGCCGTGGTGCGCACGGCGGTGTCGGCGGGCTGGCACCTGCGGCTGATCCCCGCCTCGCCCGGCATGGTGGAGATGGTCCTGCAGATTCCGATCATGGACACCACCCGCGCCCGTGAGGAACTGGGCTGGCGGCCGGGGCACGACGCCGTGGAGGCGCTGCGCACGGTGATCGAGGGCATGCGGGGCGGCGCCGGCATGGAGACCCCGCCGCTCGCGCCCGACTCGGGCCGGAATCGGCTCAAGGAGGTCACGACGGGCACGGGCACGCGTCCGTAACGCGGGCGGGCTGGTCGCGGCGCCCGCCGGGAGGCCGTCCGGCCGCGCCGCCCGCTCCGCATGGCGTGACCGTGGCGTCACGTTCGGTAACATTGCCTCCGGTGCCCCCATCCGATCGCCCGGATATGCCGCCCGATGCCGTCCTCTGAGACAAATGACGGCGTGTCGCGCGCTGACCCAAAATTCCGGAAAGGGCGACGGACAAATCGGACAGCTAACTACGCGTTGCAGGACATATCAGGACCAAAAGCTATCGCAAGCTGTTATCTGATCGTCACTCTTCGTACGGAACCCCGAATGTCGCTCGCATTCGTTGCGTGCACGGCGGCTCACCTGTGAACATCGGGGAAAGGTCCGGAATCCCTCCAACCGGGTCGGCGGCGCTGCGGCGGCGGGGATTCCGCCCATGGAGCGCTCCGTACCGGCTGGGAACGGATTCCTGATCGGGCCGATCGAGACGTCCGGGAGTCGTTCCCGGACAGCGCACATGGGGAGGGGGCCCCGATGACTGCTATCAGGCCCCGCGCGAGCGCGGGACGCCGTATCGAAGGGCGCATTCACGACCCGGAATTCGGCTCGTGGATCGCCGAGGTGGCCAGAGCGGTCCGGGACGTGGTTGACAGCACACCCCGGACCATCCGCCTCTGCGCCCTGATCGCGGTTGCCGCCGCGTCATGGGCATACCTCAGGTAGCCGTCCAGCAGCCTTGAGGAAAGGTGGTCGCGGACCCAGGTTAAGACGGCCGGAGAGCCCTGGAGACCAGGTTTACGGGATCGGGACGATCCCCGGGGTCAACCAAGGGCAGGCCGGGATGGTTTCCTGGGTCCGCGCCGCCCGCTCAGCCCGAGTGGGCGCCACGCAGGGAGGTGGCGCCCGCGGCCGGATCGTCGTCCACCCGCATGGACAGCCTGACGGTCGACTGACCGGGGACATGGTCGATGGTCACCGAGTCGCACAGTTCGCCCATGAGCCACAGTCCGAAGCCGCGGTCGGTGCGACCGCCGGGCCGCTCGCCCGGCACCGAACCCGGCCGCAGCACGCCGACACGGTCGGCGACGTCGACGGCGACCACGCCGCCGTCGCAGGAGATCGCGAGCGTGCCGGTGCCTCCACCGTGCTCCAGCACGTTGATGGCGGCCTCGTTGGCGGCGATGACGAGGTCGTCCAGCCGGGGGCCGGTGAGGCCTGCCTGCACGGCGTACCGCTGGATGTTCTCGCGCAGCGCCGCGAGATCATCCGTTATCGGCCACTGCCGGCGGTGATCCGCCACCTGTCCTCCTCGCCGCTGCCTTCCCGGCTGGGGCTGCCGCCCGATGCCTCCGAGGCTACCGTCTTGTTGCCCGTCCGATGCCTTCACCTGGGGGTGGTCCGGGCGCCGACCATCTCGAGGGCCTCAGGGAGGCCGGGAGCGACCGCGAAGGCGTTGATCAGCCCGGTGGTTCTGAAGATCCTCGTGAGCCGCGGGTTCATGCCCGCCAGCGTCACGGCGCCGTTCCGCTCCGCCAGCAGCTTGCGCATCGACAGCAGGACGCGGATGCCCGTGGAGTCGCAGAAGCTCAGCAGGCTCAGGTCGAGGACGAGCTCGCCCCGATCCTCGCCGAGGGCCGTCTCGACGTCCAGGCGCAGCCGTTCGGCGTTCGTGTAGTCCAGGGCGCCGTCGAGCGCGGCGACCAGCACGTGGTCGGCGACGGGGACGGACACGGGGGTCAGTACGACGGCGGCGGTCACGGGAGACACCTCGGGCGGACGCTACAACGCGGCCGGGGCTCCGGCCAGCCGCCAGTCTAGGGCAGTGACGCCGCGTAGCCGGGGTGTACGACCCCCTGAGATGCCCCTACGCCAAGAAACGCCATATATGGTTTTTCGCCCCATGGTTTAGGGGACGGGTGGACTGACCGACTGGACCCCTCCTCAGAGAAGATCGCTCATGGCGGACGTGACAAGGGAGGTCCGGTTCGACACCCTGCACGTCGTCACGCAGCCAGCCGTACGTCCAGCGACGCTCACGCTCGGGGTCGAGGAGGAGTTCCTGCTCGCCGACCCGCGAACCGGACGGGTCGTCCCGGCGGCGCGGGAGGTCCGCGAGCGGGCGGCAGGGCCGGGGGCGGACCGGCTGGTGTTCGAACTGACGCAGTTCCAACTGGAAAGCAACAGCACCGTGCACGTCAGCCTGGCGGACCTGCACGGCGATCTGCTCGCGTTGCGGTGCGCGGCCACCGGGGCCGCCGCGAGCGCGGGGCTGGGGCTCCTCGCGTGCGGCACGCCCCTGGACGGCAACGACGGGGTTCCGCCCCTGTCGCCGTGCCCGCGCTACCACGCCATGCATCGTGAGTTCGGAGCCGTCATGCGTGGCCAGGGGGTGTGCGGCTGCCACGTCCACGTGGGCATAGGGGACCGCGAGGAGGCGGTGCGGGTCAGCAACCACCTGCGGCCCTGGCTCCCGGTCCTGCAGGCGCTCGCGGCCAACTCGCCGATCGCGGACGGCGGCGACACCGGCTACGCGAGCTGGCGGGCGCTGATGATGGGCCGCTGGCCGAGCGCGCAGCCGCCGCCGTTCTTCCGGTCGCTGCGGCACTACGAGAGCCTCGTCGACGGCATGCTGGCCGGGGGCTCGATCATGGACAGGGGAATGATCTACTGGCTCGTCCGCCTGTCGGAGCACGTGCCGACGCTGGAGATCCGCGCGGCCGACGTGTGCCCGACCGCCGGGGAGGCCGTGATGCTGGCGGGGCTCGTCCGAGGGCTGGCCGAGACGGCGCTGCGGGACGTGCGGGCCGGCGTGCCCGCACCCGACGTCGAGGACACCCTGCTGCGGGCGGCCTACTGGCGGGCCGCCCGCGACGGCGTGGACGGGGAGGCCCTCGACCTGTTCGCCGGAGCCGGGGTTCACGGCAGCAGGGTGCCGGCCTGGCGCCTCGTGGACCGCCTGCTCGAGCACGTGCGGCCGGTGCTCGAGGAGAACGGCGACTGGGCGCCGCTGACCCTCCAGCTCGACCGCGTACGGCACAGCGGATCGGGGGCGGCGCGGCAGCGGGCGGCGTACGCCGGGCACGGCCGCCTGAGCGAGGTCGCCGAGTTGCTCATGAGGCAGACGGTCGCCTCCTGCTGGGCCTGATCCTCACTCCGCTCGTCACTCCGCTGCCGCGGGTGGAGAAGAACGCGGTTCCTGCCCTCGAACGACCTGTGAACGACCTGTGAACGACCTGTGCGGTCAGAGGCCCCCGCCCTCGGTGTGAGGGCGGGGGCCGTCGGTCAAACGGTCAGACCATGGAGACGTCGCGCGAAGCCGTCACCACCATGGCCGCGACTGCCTCGACGGGGGTGCCGTCGATGACGAACGTGTCGCGCAGCCGGGTCGCCTGAAGGACGATCTTCAAGATGCCGTGAACCCCGGTGAGCCGCATGGAACCGGCGGCCTTCTGGATGTCGTCCCGGGCATCCAGCAGCGCTTCCAGGCCGCTGGAGTCGCAGAACCGCAGATCGGACGCATCCACCACGATCGTGGTGCGACCCTGGCGGACAAGAGTCCCGACCGCCTTGCGGAGCGTGTCCCCGCTGGCGATGTCGAGTTCACCGCTCAGCGCGACCACGACGGCCGGCTGGTGATCGCTCACAGTAATCTCGAGCTGCTGCGTTGTCATATACGCGCCTTCATCCATATTTTTCGGGCGTACTGTCTTGGACGACGCTACCCGGCGAAGTGTCAGCTCCCGGTAATGCGCGACGGTCGATGGTATGCGAGTCCGTCCGCCAACCCCACCTGCACACCAGAATGTGGCAAATACGTAAAGATGTGGGGTTTCGCGGCGATCTCTGGTGAGGTGTCCGGGACCTTCCGGATCGGTACGGGATCAGCGGTAAATCCCGGTCTCGCAGGGGTTCTCGGCTCGGTGCCGGTCCCGCGACGCCTGGGCGGAGCGGGCGTGGCGGTCCGGTGGGGCCCGGGTCGCCGGTTCTCCCATGGCGGAAACTGGAGCGCTTCAAATGTGCGAGCGTTGCGCATAAGCGACGCTAACCGACCATTTCACGAATAATACATGCCATGCAACCTCTTTCTTGTTTGGTGTCATTTAGTGGCCCCAAAGGGCCGTGGTCCGGTGCTGCCGCAAAGCACTGACTGTGGCAGGAAGCGGTAATGGCGGGGCAACTTGCTGTCTTCCCATCGCCTGGTCCCGCCTCCGCCGATGCCGCACAGTTCTGGTACGGACAACGTCCCGATCCAGAAAGGGAAAAGAAATGACCAACCTGATCACCGCCCCCGCCCCCGCTCCCGTCTGGGACGAGCTGGAGGTGTGGGACGAGCTGGAGGTCTGGGACCAGCTCGTCTGGGACGAGCTCAAGGTCTGGGACGAGCTGGGCGCCGCGGTCCCCCGCTGACCCCCGCCTGGCGCCGGGCGGCCGGCGAGCACCGAGAGGAGAGGAGACGCATCTGAGCCGTCCCGGGAGCGCCACGGCACGGCGGACGGACCTCCGCCATTCCCGGCAGACGACAGGCGCCCGCACGTCGCGGACCTGCGGGCACCCGTCTCTCACCCCTTCCCCACCGTTCTCGATCCGCCCGGGATCGACCGACACCCCTCCCAGGGCGCGGTCTCCGCGACGGCCGCGCCCACGACCACCGACAGGAGAACGACCATGCCCACCACGGCGCCCCCCGCGACCGCGCCGGCCCACGACGGCAAGGTGCTGCTCGTGGCGGACGAGGGCGTCAAGCCCGCCGAGCAGATGACGCCCGCCGACGTCGACAAGAAGGTCGCCGATTTCTACACCGGCATCGGCGGCGAGGCGTTCTTCCGGGCGCTCGCCTCCCGGTTCTACGCGCTCGTCTCGCGGGACGAGGTGCTGCTCCCGCTCTTCGCGGTACACGACTGGGACCGGCACGCCGAGCGCCTGGCCGCCCACTACATCCAGATCTACGGCAGGAACGACCTCACCGCCGCCTGGGACCCCCGCATGCACCAGGCGCACAGCCACTTCCTCATCACCCGGGAGCAGCGGCTGCGCTGGCTGGCGCTGATGAAGGAGGCCGGCACGCTGCTGTCGGCCCCCGAGCCCTACTTCACCGAGTTCATGACCATCATGAAGATCGCCAGCGGCGAGATGATGGCGGTGTCGCGGGGCGCCGCGATCGCCAGGGGCGTCCGCTTCCACTGGGACGGGACGCCGCGATGAGCGCCCGGGCGCTCGACCGGGTGGCCGTCGCCGGGGCGGGGGCCGCCGGCGCCTTCTTCACGCTGGAACTGTCGCGCCTGCGTCCCGACGTGGCGATCGACCTGTACGACCGTGAGGACCGCTCACCCGGCGCGGGCATCGTGATGTCCTGGGAGTTCGCCGAGCGGGTCGGCGCGTCGCACCCCGGGGCGTTCGACCTGCCGCGCTCGGCCATGGCGACCTGGGACCGCACGCTCACCGTCGCGGGAGGAGAGCGCATCTGGTCGGGCGCGTACGGCATGTTCGGGCTGAGCAGGCGGGCGTTCCGCGCGCATCTGCGTTCCCTGGTGCGCGCGCTGCCCAACGTGCGCTTCGTCGAGCGGACTCTCACCACCCCGCCGGCGGGCCACGATCTCCTCGTCGCCGCCGACGGCGCGAACAGCCGGATGCGCGCGCCGTACGAGAAGGAGTTCGGCACCAGGACCACCACGGGTCGCACCCGGTTCCTGTGGATGAGCACGCCGGCCGTGCTGGAGCCGACCTTCGTGCTGCGCCCGGTGGACGGCGGGCTGCTGATCGTGCACTCCTATCCCCACGCGGACGGGGAGAGCACGTTCATCGTGGAGGCCGATCCCGGGACGCTCGCCCGTCAGGGCCTGCTCGACCGGCCGATCCCCGAGGTGGAGCGGGCGCTCGCGGAGATCTTCGCCGACGAACTCGGCGGCGCGCCCCTGCGCGCCCAGACCACGGGATGGCGGGCCTTCCCGACGATCTCCAACGAGCGATGGCACCACACTGTGCACGACACGGTGCACCACACGGTGCACGACGCCGCGGGGAGAGACGACGCCGGCAAGCACATCGTGCTGATCGGCGACGCGGCGCACACCGTGCACTTCTCGATCGGGTCGGGCACCGCCCTCGCCATCGACGACGCGCTCTGTCTCGCGCGCTCGCTCGCCGAGCGGCCGTCCGTCGCCGAGGGCCTCGCGGAGTACGCCGCGACGCGCAGGCCCGTGCTGCGGCGGACCCAGCAGGAGGCGCACGACAGCCAGCGGTGGTTCGAGACGCTCAGCCGCCGCGAGCGCCTGCGCGGGCACCAGACCGTGTTCGCGTTGCGCAGCCGCAGGGAGGCCAACACCTTCGAGCGGCTACGCGAGCGCGACCCCGAGTTCGTCGGCAGGGCCGTGGAGGTCCTGGCCGGAGGGCCCACGACGGCCGAGCCGGCCGAGTTGCCGATCACGATCGGCCATGCCCGCCTCACCGGTCGCATGGTCCACTTCGACGGCCACGCGGGCACGCTGCTCTTCCCGACCTCGCGCGGCGACGACCGCTGCCAGGTCGCCGGGCCGGAGGAGACGCTCGGCCACCGGGCGTCGTCCGTCGTGCTCGTCGAGGAGGGCAGGCACGCCGACCCCAGCGCGGTGGCGGGCCGGCTGAGGGCGACGGGCGCGTCCGCCGTCGGGCTGCTCGTCTCCGGCTTCCCGCGCCGCGCAGGAGGTGTACCGCCCAGGTTCGACTTCCTCGCCGTGCCAGCCCAGGAGGGCGCGGGCCGGGTCGAGCGCACCCGGTTGGCCGACCGCCTGCGGTACGAGACGGGCCTGCCGGTCCTGCTGCTGTCACCGCGGCGGCTGCCCCGCGACGAGATCAACACCCTGCTCGTGGCCGGGCGGATCGACATGGTCGCTTTCGCCGACGCCGAGGAGATCGCCCGCGTCGCGGCGGCCGAGCCGCGCGGGCACGCCGCCTGAACGGCCGCGCAATCTGGAAGATGTCCGCGCGGGGACGGCGGCGGGACAGTGAAGAGAATCACCACACACGACGTGGGCCGGGGAGATTCGGTGAGGAACGCCAGCACCACTGTGACGCCGGACGCGGCAAGCGGGCTGCGGTTCCTCGTGTCCGGCGGGCTGCCGGACGACTGGGACGAGCGGGCAGGGACGGCGCCCGCGACGCTGAGCAAGCGGTGGATCAACCTCGCCGAGGGCCGCGTCCCCGGGGGCCTGCGGACGTTCGGCCTGTACGACCCCGACGGCACGCTGACGATGGGCCTGTGCGGCGGCGTCCAGGACGCCCCCACCGGGCATCCGCGCTTCGACCCGTACGCCGTGCTCAGCGGGGCGTCGGCGGGCCCGGGCGTGGAGATCGCCACCGAGGGCCCGCATCCGTGGAAGGGCGTCGACCCCGAACACGTCTTCCCCGCCTGCGTGGTCATGTTCCCCAACTACGAGACGGTGCCGGCGGGCCGCGACGCCCGCGACCGGTTCACCGCCGAGGAGTTCGTGGGCGCGCTCACGCGCTGGACCCGCGAGCAGGGCATCCGCAGCGTCGTCCATCTCTATCTGCGTTCCGACCGCCCCGAGTATCTGGCCGCCCTGCAGTCGCACGGCGCCTGCCTCGTGCCGATGGCCGAGCGCTGTGACATGCGGGTGACCTGGACCGACTTCGACGGTTACCTCGCCACCCTGTCGCGCAACCGGCGTACGGCCGCGCGGCGCGAGACCAGGGAGATCCGTGAGCGCGGCATCGAGATCCGCGAGCGCGGGGTGCGGGACGAAGAACCCGACCTGGTGCGCCTGCGGTGCAACCTCGTCGCCAAGTACGGCGGCGTGGCCGACCCGGAGCGCGAGGCGGGCTCGCTGCGCTACCTGCGCGACCACTTCGGCGACGACCTGCTGGTCATCGAGGCGCGCAAGGACGGCAGAACGCTCGCGTTCAGCACGTTCATCCGCGACGGCGACGCGTGGACCGTGCTGATGAACGGCGCCGACTACGACGATCCCGCCGCATCGTTCGTCTACTTCGCCACCATGTTCTACCGGCCGGCCGAGCTCGCCCCCGCCGTCGGGGTGCGGACCATCGGGTACGGCATCGGGACCATCGCCGCGAAACGGTCGCGCGGTTGCACGACCACCACGTTGTACGCGGCCGTTCAGGTGAACGAGTGAGGGAGAGGCCTTGACTGTCACCGAGCAGAACGAGCAGACAGGACAGGAGACGGCCGACGGCCCGCCGTCGTCCCTGAAGCGCCTGATCACGCGGATGCTCCCGCCGCCGGGACCGGGCCGTATGCTCGTGCTGTGCTCGGCCGTGTCGAGCATCGGGAACGGCCTCTACCTCTCGGGGTCGGCGGTCTACTTCATCCGCGAGGTCGGGCTGTCGTCCGCGCAGGTGGGCCTAGGCCTGTCTCTCGTCGGCCTGATCAGCCTGCCGCTGAACGTGCCGCTCGGCTGGCTGGCCGACCGGTTCGGGCCGCGCGAGGTCACGATCGCCCTGGTGCTGGCCAAGGCCCTGGCGCTGTGCGCGGTGACGCTCGTCTCGTCGTTCCCCGCCTACCTGCTCGCGGTCGGCCTGCTCGGCGTGGCCGACGGCGGCGGCCAGGTGGCGAGAGGGGCGCTGATCTCCGGCCTGATGGGCCGTGAGGGCAGGGTCAAACTCTCGGCGTACCTGCGCTCGGTGTTCAACGCGGGGTTCACGCTGGGCGTGCTGGGGGCGGGCGTCGTCATCGCCATCGACACGCACGAGGCGTACCTGTCGCTGATGCTGGGCAACGCGGCCGCCATGGTCCTGGCCGTGGTCCTCTATCTGCGGCTGCCCCGGGTGCCCGGCACCCGCGAGGCGGGCAGGAAGGCCGATGGCGGCGGCTGGCTCGCCCTGCGCGACTGGCCCTACCTGGCGGTCGCCCAGGTGGCGGGCATCGCGAGGCTCGGGCCGACGGTCGCCGCGGTCGGCCTGCCGATCTGGCTGGTCACGCAGACGGAGGCGCCGCGTGCGCTGGCCGCCTGGCTCATGGCCATCAACACCGTCATGGTCGTGCTCCTGCAGGTCAGGGCGGCCCGCGACGCCGACACCGTGCGCGGGGCCGCGCGCCTGCAGCGGCTGACGTTCCTCAGCCTCGCCATCGCGTGCGTCGTCACGGGCCTGGCCTCCGGAGTGTCTCCGCTGGTCGCCACGCTGATCATGGTGGTGGCGATGGCGGTCTTCACGATGGGCGAGATCTGGGGCGAGGGCGCGCGCTGGGGCCTGCGCTACGAACTCGCGCCCGACAACGCGCAGGGGCAGTACGGCGGGATGTTCTCCTCGGGGGACGCGCTGGCCGCGATCGCCGGCCCGACGCTGGTGACGCTGCTGCCGGAGCGGTTCGGCCTCGGCGGCTGGGCGATGCTCGCCGTGGTGTTCGCCGTCGGACTCGCCCTGAGCGGCCCGGCCGTCCGGTGGGCAGAGCGCACCCGCCCGCGCTTCGCCGTCTCCTGAGCGCCTTCCCCACGACCCCCGACGAGACGCAGGTGAACGATGGCTGAGCCGTACGCCCCCATGCCGGACGACTGGCAGCGCGCGCTGGCGGTCGTGGCCCACCCCGACGACCTCGAGTACGGGCCCGCCCTGGCGGTCGCCGCCTGGACGGCCGCGGGCAAACAGGTCTCCTATCTGATGGTGTCGCGGGGCCAGGCGGGCATCGACGCGCTGCCTCCCGCCGAGGCCGGCCGGCTGCGCGAGGCCGAGCAGATCGAGGCCGCCGCGCTCGTGGGGGTCACCGACATCCGGTTCCTCGACTACCAGGACGGCGTCATCGAGTACGGCCTGCCGCTGCGCCGCGACATCGCCGCCGCCATCCGCGAGCAGCGCCCCGACATCGTGGTCACCCTGAACTTCCACGAGCGGTGGCGCGGCGGCGACTGGAACTCGCCCGACCACCGCAACGTGGGCAGGGCGCTGCTCGACGCCGCGGGCGACGCGGGCAACCGCTGGATCTTCCCCGAACTGGCCGAGCGGGGGCTGGAACCGTGGGGCGGCGTGCGCTTCGCCGCCGTGGGCGGATCCCCGTACGCCAAGCACGCGGTCGACGTGTCGTCGTCGTTCGAGAAGGGCGTCGCCGCGCTGGAGGCGCACCGGTCGTACCTGCCCGCCCTCCCGCCCGACCACCCGATGGCGGACGCGCGCGGCTTCCTTGAGCAGAAGGTGCGCAGGTTCGGCGAGCGGTTCGGCGGCGTTCCCGCCATCGCCTTCGAGGTCATCGGCATCTGACCCCCCCGGCCGGGCACGCGAACGGCCCCGGGAGACATCACCGAGACATCACCGGGGCCGTTC
The DNA here is from genome assembly GCF_012999535.1 of Microbispora sp. H11081. Taxonomy (GTDB): domain Bacteria; phylum Actinomycetota; class Actinomycetes; order Streptosporangiales; family Streptosporangiaceae; genus Microbispora. Next base: position 116,074 of record NZ_JABBWV010000005.1, on the reverse strand, counting down.
GCGTGTCACGGAAGTCAGGCGGCGGCGGCCGGGTTGGAACAGGCGACCGGCTCGTCCTCCTTCACGACGGGCACGTAGTCGGCGTGGTCGACGGCGCGCGCCCACACGGCCTCGAACGCCTCGACGCACCTGCGCACCAGCTCCGGGTCGTCGCTCAGCTCGTGCGGTCCGTACGTGCCGTCGCCGTGGAAGTGGGTGAAGCGGACGAGGCGGTTGTCGAACACCCAGAAGTCATTTCCGGGCAGGAACAGGTCGCTGGCCAGCCGGCGGGGCAGCCAGCGGACCTTCTCGCCGGCGGGGACGTTGACGATGGTCGTGGTCTCGTGCTCGTAGACGATGAAGTCCGTCACCGGCTCGGAGATGATGCGGGCGCGCCGCCAGTCCACACCGCGGCCGACCGTCTCGCCGACGAGGCGGACCCAGTCGCCGTGCCGGTCGTACTCGATCGGGATCCCGGCCTTCCAGTCGGTGTACACCGGGCCCTTGGGGGTGTAGACGTCCCGCATCTCAAGGTGGATCGCGGAGAACTCGGTGGCGGCGATGAGTTCCGCGAACGGGGGAACGTTCGACATGGGTTGACCTCCGTGGACGAGCCCGGCCGTCCGCTGGTCCGGATGGCCGAGCCTGGACAGCCTGCTCGTGAACCCTCATCATCACCGCCCGGGACCTGGGGGTCTTCTCGTAGGTTGCCGCACTCGCCGATCGCCCTGCGCGTGCGGGCGGCAGGCTGCTTGACTCGTGCCCGTACGGGTAGAGGGCCCGTTCCCGGTAGTCGGGCGAACGGGAGGATCGGCATGGCGGACGATATGACCGCGGCCAGGAACGCCGCGCGGGCGCTGTCGGGCAGGGTGCCCGGCTGGATGGTCTGGTACGGCGAGCGCACCGGACGCTTCTGGGCCGTTCCCCGGGTGTCGGAGGCCATCGTGCCGCGTCTGATCGAGGCGCCGTCCGCGGAGGACCTGGAGAAGGAGATCCGGCAGGTCGAGGGCCGGCCCGCGCGGGAGCAGCGGGACGAGCGGGAGCAGGCGCCCGGCGTGCCGCGCCCCGGGCAGCCGGGGGACACACGGCAGGAGACGCGACAGGACACACGGCAGGGGACGGCGGAGGCCGGCCGGGTTCCGGTGACCCGCTGAGGGCCCGTTCCAGCGCGCGCTCCGCACCACGACGCACCGGCCTGCCGGCAGGGCGCCGGTGACAGGCCCGCCGGGGGGTGGCTCATACGTGCGCTCCTTCCGAATCCAGCTCGTCAGTCGGCCGAACAGATCAACCGGTTAACGGGGCGGCGACCAGGTTCCGCCAGACGTTCAGTCGTGCCCTCTCCCCGGCGGCCGCAGGGATCGCCCGCGCCGCCGGTCACGACTCCCGGGCTGGTGGTAACCCCGCTTTCCGGACGGACCGAAAAGCGGGCGCCTATATTGACGTGAGTCCGCAAACAATATTGACGGTGACCGCAACATGGGGAAAATAGTCCAATATTAAGCTACTTGCGAGTACAATTTCGCCACCACGCACTGCCTCTGACCAGCGAATATGTCCCGAATGGTGATATTTATCGCGCAATATTTGCCATTGCGGAAGCAATTCCGGATCTAGTGCCATAATGTCGTGGGAGCGCTCCCGCGCGTTGGCTGCTATCTCCGCAGCGCCATCCGGCACGCCTGCCCATGGGGCACGTCAGAAGGAAGGTGCCGCGTCTTCATGACGGCATTCGGCAAGAGTCCTCCGTCCGGCCCGCATATCGACGGACACGTTCCCGTGGACGTGGTCCGCGCCGGCTCCCGCTCCTGGGCGACCCACCTGTGGTGGATCGCTCTGGTGGTGGGGGCCGCGGGCTTCGCCTTCGTGTGGCTGGCCACGCCACACACCAGGGAGATCGGATCCCCCTGGGAACTGGTGGCCAAGCTGTTCGCGTTCGCCTGCCTGTGCGTGGCGATCTCGGTGTTCCCGTGGGTGTCGCCCCGGCTGAACTGGCTGCTCTACATCCCGTTCGTCTTCTTCACCGGCTATCTCGTCCCGCGCATCAGCTGGTTCTACTACGGAGACGGCGCGCGGGCCCAGGGCGACAGCTTCTACACGCACCTCTACCTGCTGCTCTACCCGGGCATCGTGCTCACGGTGGCCGCCGCCTACCGCATCGGCGGGGGCTCCCCCGGCCGATGCCTGAAGATCATGGCGAGCGGGATCATCATCGTCTTCTCGGGCTTCCTCGACCTGATGTGGTTCGTCGTCAACCCCGTCGGCATCCCCGAGGTCATCGACGCGCCGCACATCAACCTGTTCACGGGAGGACCGATCTCGTTCGGCGCGACGATCGTGTTCGCGCTCGTCCACGTCCCGCTCGTTGTGGGGGTCAACCTGCTCCCCCTGGACCGCTGGATCGGCCGCCTGCTGGGCGCCGGCGACGGCTCCGGTGACCGCTGATGAGCCCGGTCGTGAACGTCTCCGTCGCCGCGCCCGCGTACAACGAGGCGGAAACCATCGCGGCGGTGGTGCGCGAGTGGCAGGACTACCTGGACGGCAACCCGGCCGTGGGCGAGTGGGAGATCGTCGTCTGCGACGACGGGAGCAGTGACGGGACCGGCGAGATCCTGGCGGCGCTGCGGGCCCGGTGCCCGAGGCTCGTCGTGGTGACGTTCGAACGCAACCGCGGCGCGGGCGCGGCCATCGCCGCCGCGATCGCCCACACCCGGCTCGACTGGGTGGTGCTGCTGGACTCCGACGGCCAGTTCCCGATCGCCAACCTCGACCGCGTCCTGCCGGGTCTGCGGGCGGGGGAGGGGCTGGCGTTCTCCGGAGCCCGGATCAGGAAGGCCGACGGCCTGGCGTACCGGTGGGGATCGGCGGCCAGCGGCGCCGTCGGCAACCTGCTCCTCGGGACGCGCTACCGCGACTTCAACTCGATCTTCAAGGTGGTGTGGGGCCCGCTCTTCCGCGCGCTGCCGCTGGAGTCGGGCGGGATGAACTGCTCGACCGAGATCACCGCGCGGGTCGCCGAACTCGGGCACGAGTGGGTGGAGGTGCCCATCGAGCACCGGGAGCGCGGCGGCGGCAGCCGGGGCTGGCGCTTCTGGCGCGGCGCCCGCGACCGGGCCCTGTTCGTCGCCTATCTCGGCCTGCGCCACTGGCTGCTGCGCCGGGGCGTCCTGCGCAGGACCACGCCGGAGCCGTACGAGACCGCCGCGACCGCCGAGGCGGTCGCCGAGGAGGTCCGATGAACGTCGCGGTGACGATGTTCTGCGGCGGACGGGGGGCGGCCAGCATCACCAGGGGCATGCTGGTCACCCCCGGCGTCGGTCTGTCGCTGGTCATCAACGGGTACGACAACGGCCTGTCCACCGGCGCGCTGCGCCGTTATCTGCCGGAGATGCTCGGGCCGTCGGACTTCCGCAAGAACCTCCTGCTGCACCTCGACCCCGCCGACCCGGCGCAGGCCGCGCTGGCGGGCCTCATCGAACACCGCCTGCCCGGCGGGACCACGCCCGCGGGGCTCACCGCCGTCGTCGAGGAGATCGCCCTGCGGCGCGGGCCGTTCGCCGCGCTGCCGGAGGCGGCCCGCGAGGCCGTCACGGCGGACCTTCGGGTGTTCGCCCGGCATCTCGCCAACCACCCGCACGGGCTCGACCTCGCCGAATGCGCGCTCGGCAACCTCGTGTTCGCCGGGGCCTACCTGCGGCTCGGGCGGGACTTCAACGCGGCCGTCGACGCCTGCGTCCGCACGTTCGGCTCGCCCGTACGGCTGCTCAACGTGACCAACGGGGAGAACGCCTACCTGACCGCGCTTCGGGGAGACGGCCGCCTGCTGGCCGACGAGGCCGACATCGTCGCCCCACAGGACCCGGGCGTGATCACCGACCTGTTCCTGCTGCGCGAGCCGCTCGGCGCGCGGCGGCGGGCCGAGCTCGAATCGCTGCCGCCCGGGTGGACCAGGCGCGTCCTGGGCCGCGAGCGCGCCGAGGTGACGCCGAACCCGCGGGCGCTCCAGGCGATCCGCGACGCCGACCTCGTCGTCTACGGCCCGGGCACCCCGCACTCCTCGCTGCTGCCGAGCTATCTCACGCCGGGCGTCGCGGACGCCGTCGCGGGGAGCAGGGCGGCGGCCAAGGTGTTCGTCGTCAACACCCGTGAGGACCACGACATCCGGGGGCTGAGCGCGCCGGAACTCGTGGACCGCACGCTGGCCTACCTCGACGACCCCCGCAACGAGCGGCGGACGGTGACCCACGTGCTCAGCCATCGCACGCCGGGCCCGGACGCCCCCGCGGTGCCGGAGGAGATCCTCGCCAGAGGGGAGTGGGCGGGAGCCCGCTGGGTCACCGCCGACCTGGCACACCACGACCGCGTGCACGACGCGGAGCGTACGGCCGGGGCCCTGCTCGCCATCCGCGACGAGGCGGCCCTGGCGCGGGTCCGATGACGGCTGCCCTCGCGGACGCGTGTGCCAGGCGCGTCTGGCTGTTCGACCTCGACGGCACCCTCGTGGACTCCTGTCCCGCCCACGAGACCGCCTTCCGGCAGGCCATCGCCGAGGTCGCGCCCGGCCTGCTGGCCTCCTTCCGGTACGCCGACCACGCGGGCGCGAGCACCCGCGAGGTGGCGGTGCGCCTGCTGGGCGACACCGGGGAGGCGGCCCGGCTGGCCCGGCTGAAGCAGCGGCTCTACCGCGAGCGGGCCGGCGCGGTGGCCGTGTTCCCCGGGGCGCGGCGGCTGCTCGGCCGGCTGGCGGAGGGCGGCCGCGACGCCTACCTCGTCACCAGCGGCAGCCGGGCGTCGGTCGAGCGGGTGCTCGCGGGGAGCGCGCTGGACGCCTACTTCCGTGGCGTCCTCACCAGCGACGACGTCCCGGCGAGCAAGCCCGATCCGGCGTTCTACGCGTACGCGTGCGACCACTGGGGCCTCGACCCCGGCGCGGTGGTGGTGCTGGAGGACTCCGCGCACGGAGTGGCGTCGGCGGTCGGCGCGGGCCTGCGGACCCTGCACGTCCACGTCGCGGAGCCCGCGCCCGGGGCGGTCGCGGTCCGCGACCTGGAAAAGCTCGTTTCTCTCCTCGACCCGGAGGTGTGCGGTGCCGGCTGAACGCGTGTGCGCGGTGATCCCGGCGGCCGGGCGGGGAACCCGCCTCGGCCTCGGCATCCCCAAGATCATGGTGGAGATCGCGGAAAACGTCACCGTGTGGGACGTGCTCTACCAGCGGCTGCGGCCGCTCGCCGAGCACATCCACGTCGTCATGTCGCCCGAGGGCGAGGGGCCGTTCCGCGCGCTCGCGGCCGGGCGGATCGCGAGCGGCGAGGTCTCGGTGAGCGTCCAGGACAGGCCCACCGGCATGGGCGGCGCGATCTTCGGAGCCGCCCCGCACTGGGACGCCTACGACGCGATCCTCGTCGTCTGGGGCGACCAGGCGGGCCTGTCCCCGGAGACGGCCGGCCGTGTCGTCGAGGCGCACGAAAAGGGGCTCACGATCCCGCTGGTGCCGATGCCCGATCCGTACGTGGAGTACGAACTGGACGACGACGGGACGCTGCTGCGCGTGCGCCAGTCGCGGGAGGGCGACGAGTGCCGCCCGGGCGGGCTCAGCGACGTGGGCGTGTTCTGCCTGAGCACCGATGGGCTCCACGAGGCGTGGACGCGCTACCTGGACGAGGCGGCCGTCGGCGCGCGTACGGGAGAGGTCAACTTCCTGCCGTTCCTGCCCTACCTGTCGCGGGAGCGCGCCTGGCCGCTGACGGTGGTGCCGGTGACCGACCCCGACGAGGCGCGTGGCGTCAACACGGCCGGCGACCTCGCGTTCGCGCGGCGGGCATACCTGCGGTGGGCGCGCTGACCGACCGGGCGGCCGGGCTCCTGGCCGCCCACCGCTGGGCGGCCGGGCCCACGCTGGTGAGCACCGTGGCCAGCGGCACGGCCGCCGCCACCACGCTCGTCATCGCGAGGGGCATCGGCGCCGCGGCGTTCGGCCACTTCACCGTCGTCCTCACGATCGCGCTGATCGTCACGGTCGTCATGCTGACCAGCCTCAACTCCGTCATGTTCCAGGAACTGCCGCGGGCCGAGTCGGCGCCGCGTCCGGACCGGCTGAGAACGGAACTGGTGACGACGGCGCTGCTGTGCACGCTCGCGCTGGGCGCGGCGGTGTTCGCCGCGGGGATGCTGGCCGCTCCGCTGCTGACCGGCGCGCTCGGCGTGGACACCCGCACGCTGGCCTTCGCGCTCGCGCTGGCGCTGTCGATGACGCTCAACCAGCTCACCGAGAGCTTCCTGCGCGGGCTGAAGAGGTTCCGCCTCGTCGCCGGGCTCAAGCTCGCCGTCGCCGTCGCCTATCTGGGCGGGGCCGCGTTCTTCCTGCTGGTCCTCGGCGTGCGGGACGCCGAGCCCTACCTGGTCGCGCTGATCGCCACCAACGTGGTCTTCGCCCTGGTCTCCTTCGCCGGGTTCGAGGTCGTGCCACGGGCCTGGTCGCGGGCGCTGGCCCGCTCGATCTACCGGCACGGCGCGTACGTCACCGTCATCGGCGCGCTCACGGCGGTGGTGTTCGGGATCGACGTCATCTTCCTCAACCACTGGGCGTCCAGGGCCGACGTCGGCGTCTACTCGCTCTACAACGGCTTCCCCAAACGGCTGCTCGGCGTGGTGTTCACCGACGGCGTCGGCCTGGTGCTGCTGCCCATGCTGGCGACGTCCGACAAGCCCGCCGTGATGCGGCGCATCGCCAGGCTCGCTCCGGCCGTGTTCGCGGCGACCGCCGTGTTCGCGTTCGCGGCGAGCACGGTGTTCTTCCTGGTCATGGGGGACGAGTATCCGTACTCGCTGGGCCTGATGGCGCTGTCGGCGCTCGGGATCGGCGCGCACACGGTCTTCAACCTCCAGCAGGTCGCGCTGACCATGGACGGCGTGCGGGGCGCCAGGGTGCTCATCGGCTGCCTGCTGGCCGGCACCCCGCTCGCGCTCGCCTGCCAGGCGGCGCTCATCGCCTGGCAGGGACTGGTCGGCGGCCTGGTGGCCTTCGCTCTCAGCAATCTCGTCCTCGTGGCCGTCGTGACGGCCGTCTCCACCCGGCTCTACCGGCCGGCCGGCGCATCGGAGGTATCCGGGTGAGGATCGCCCACGTCATCAACCAGTTCCCGCCCAACATCACGGCGGGGCTCGGCCGGTACGCCGAGCTGATCGCCCCACACCTGGCCCGGCGCCAGGAGATGGCGGTATTCACGGTGAACGACGGCCGCCTGCCGGTGTGGGAGAGGACCGGCGGCATCACGGTGTGCCGCCCGCGCGGGCGGCTGCTCGGGTGGCTGCTCGGCGCGATCGCCCGCCGCAGGCGGCTCAACCGCACCCGGGGGGTGGAGTTCCTCCTGCTCGCGCTGACCGTCGTGGTGAGCAACTGGCGCTACTTCCTGCTCCTGCGGCGGCTGCGCCCCGACCGGCGGCCCGACCTCGTCGCCGTCCACGACTCGACGAACTTCCTGTGCGGCCTGCTGTGCCACTATTTGCTGCGCCTTCCTGTCGTGTTCCACGTCCACACCACCGAGTACGGCGTCGCACCGCAGCGCAGCATCGCCGACCCGCTCAACCTGTTCGCCGCGCTGGAGCGGTGGCTGGCGCGGATCTCCCGGCGGGTCGTGGTCGCCACCCCCGAGGTGCGTGAGCAACTGCTGACGGCGGGCTGGGACCGTTCGCCGATCGACGTCGTCCGCCTGGGCGGCACGTACGAGCAGGTGGTCGCCGACCCCGCGTTCGACCTCGGGAAGCTGCGCCTCGGCGCGGCGGACCTGCGGGCCAGGCTCGGCCTGGCCGAGAGCGACAGGGTGCTGCTGTTCGTCGGGCGGATCGAGCGGCAGAAGGGGATCTACCCGCTGCTCGAGGCCATGCCCCGCGTCAGCGCGGCGGTGCCCGGCGTACGCCTGGTGATCGTGGGGGAGGGCGACGAGGCCGGTGTGGCGCGGATCGCCGCCGAGTCGGGCCTCGGTGACCGGATCCTCACCTCCGGCGGTTTCGTGTCGGGGCAGGCGCTGCTGGAGTACTACGCGATGGCCGACGCCTGCGTCTTCCCCTCGCTCTTCGAGCCGTTCGGGCTGGTGGCGACCGAGGCGATGGCCCTGGCCAGGCCGGTGATCCTGGGCGACGGCTTCTCCCGGATCTTCCTCGGCGACCCGGAGGAGCCCGCCGTGCGGTTCGTGCGGGCGGCCGACCCCGGCGACATCGCCGACGGGGTGATCGAGGTCATGACGGACGCGGACCTGCGCGGGGCGCTCGCCGAGCGGGGCGAGCGGCTGGTGCGGGAGACGCTGAGCTGGAGCCGGGCCGCGGAGGAGACGCACGCCGTCTACGCGGAGGTGCTCGCGGCAAAGGCGACAGCGACAGCGACAGCTGCGGGGACGGAGACGACGTGATGATCTCGCTGGTGGTGCCGTGCTACAACGCCGCCAAGACGCTGCGGTTGTGCCTGGAGTCGGTGCTGGCGCAGACACGCCTGCCCGACGAGATCGTCGTGGTCGACGACGCGAGCACCGACGGCTCGGTGGAGATCGCCGAGGAGCTGGGATGCCGGGTCGTCCGCCTGCCGGAGAACCGGGGCGTGTCGGCCGCCAGGAACGCGGGGATCGACGCCACCAAGGGTGACCTGATCTTCTTCCTCGACTCCGACGTGGCACTGCGGCCCGACGCCGTCGCGAAGGCGGCGGAGATCCTGGAGCACGACCCCGAGGTCGGCTGCGTCCACGGCGTCTACGACACCGTGCCGCTCATCGACGACGGTCCTGTCGAGTGGTATCGCATCCTGCACGCCGTGCACTGGCGCCGCCGCCACCTCGGCGAGGTCAACAGCGTCGTGTTCGCCCTCGCGGCCATCCGCCGCGACGTGATGCTCGCCGCGGGCAGGTTCGACGAGCGGCTGCGCGACTGCGAGGACGTGGAATACAGCAGCAGGCTCGCCGTACGCAGCCGGATCGTGCTGACCGACACGGTCGTAGGCCGCCACGACGACGGCAGCCGCCTGCTGCCGATCCTGACCGAGCAGTGGCGGCGGGCCCTGCCGCTGATCCCGCTCGCGCTGACCACCACCCGGCGCGGCGCGGCCAAGCCCGAGCACGCCAACAGCCCGGCCGGCATCCTCTCCTGCGCCCTCGCCCTGGCGAGCCTGGGCCTGGTGCTGCTGAGCGTGCCGTTCGGGCTGTTCCACCCCCTCCTGCCGGCCGTTCCCGCCGTGTTCGTCGCCGGGTTCGTCCTCGCCGATCCGGAGTTGGTCGGCTTCGTCCGGCGGCAGCGGGGGCTGCTCTTCGCGGCGTACTTCATGACCGTCCACCTGGCCGTTCACGTGGTGCTCGTCACCGGCCTCGCGGCCGGTTCGCTACGCCTGCTGACCGGCCAGAGGGAGAGCCGCGCCGAGACCGCGTGAGACGCTCAGGCGCAGCCGACGCGGCCGGTGCTCAGGGCGATGTCGTCCAGCCACAGGTCGTACGCCGCGGGTGAGGGGTTCCCCTGGTAGAGCTGCCAGCCGATCTTGACGGTGTCGAACTTGGGGAAGACGAAGTCGACGTCGTTGCCGCCGTGGTCGCGGGTGGAGACGGTGAGGTCGGGCTGGGCCACGCCGTCGAACCAGACAGAGATCTTGTTGTCGGCGGGGTCCATCCGCCACTCGACGCACTGCCACACCCCGGCCCGGGAGGGGGCCGACTCGCGCCAGTTGGTCCAGTCGCCGGTGGGGCCGCCGTCCGCGCCGACTCCCCACAGGGCCTTGCCCAGCGTGGGGACGTACTGCCCGCCGAGCGGCCGGACGATCTCCGGGCCCGCGCCGGTGGCCTCGACCAGCGTGTAGTGGGCCCAGTCGGGCGCGGTGGGGAACGCCTTCACGCGCAGCCGCATGCGGCCGTAGAAGCCGTTGCCTGGCGGGGCGAAGTCGTCCACCTTGAGGAACGCCCGCCCGTTGCCCTCGGTGTGCACGCGCAGCACCTTCTGCCCGCGCTCCGCGTGCTCCACGGTGACCGTGCCGTGCTTGGTGTCGACGCCCCACCGGAGGCTGGCCGCGCCGCCGACCGGCAGCGACTGGAAGTCCTCGCAGAACAGCGTGCCGCCCTTCGCGCAGGTTCCCGGCCCGTGTCCTGGCCCCTGACCCGGCCCCTGACCCGGGCCGGGGTTCGCGGAGGCGGCCGGGGCCGCCGTCAGCGGCAGCAGCAGGGCCAGGCAGGCAGCGGATAACAGTCGTCGCACGACGTGCTCCTTTTCCCAGTGACAGGGCACTTGTAAGGTACGGCAGATGGGAGCGCTCCCATAGGGTTGTGCCGAAGATCGATGAAAGGGGCCGATCGCGCGGATAATCTACGCGTGAGGCGACCTTCCCGGCGATTATTTCTCCAGTTCAGCGGGCTCGCCGCGCTGACCGCCGCGTGCGCTCCCCGTGATGGGAAGGCCCACGGCGACGCCTTCGCCACGCTGCGCCGCCGGTGGGTGGAGATCACGCTCGGCCATCCGGGGACGTTCGACCCCGGGCGGGAGCCGTACCGGACCCGGCTGGCTCGGCTGGGCGCGCAGGCGCGCCGGCACCGCGACACCATGGTGCCCACCGCGACCTCTCTCTGGCCCGACCTGCCCTTCCCCTCCCTCGACGCCACCCCGGCGCGGCTGCGCGCCATGGCCCGCGCGTACGCGCTGCCGGGCACCGGGCTCACCGCCGAGCCAGGACTCGGCACGGCGGTCGCGACGGGGATCGGGCACTACACGCGGCACGTGTACGCGGAGGACGCCGAGCAGACCGGCAACTGGTGGGATTGGCAGATCGGGACGCCGAGGGCGCTGCTCGACGCCGCCGTGCTCGCCGCGCCGTACCTCACCGACGCGCAGGGCGAGGCGCTCCGCGCGGCCGTGGACACGTTCGTCCCGGAGAGCCGCCTGGACGACTACGAGGGCAACAGCACCGGGGCGAACCGGGTCGACCTCTGCACGGTGACGCTGCTGCGGGCGATCGCCGGCGCGGATCCCGGCCGTGCCGCGCTCGCCGCGTCCGCGCTCTCCCCGGTCTTCCGCTACGTCACCGAGGGCGACGGCTTCCATCGGGACGGCTCGTTCATCCAGCACGGCTCTGTCCCCTACCAGGGCGGGTACGGCGCGGTGCTGCTGACAGGCCTCGCCACGTTGCTCGCGGTGCTGCGCGGCACGCCGTGGGAGATCACCGACCCGGCCGCGCGGACCGTCCTCGACGCCGTGGACCTGTCGTTCGCCCCCTTCGTCCACGACGGCGCGTGCATGGACCTCGTACGCGGACGCGGCATAGACAGGCGGTCGTTCGGCGACCACAGGAGAGGCAGGGAGATCGCCGCCGCTGTCCTGCTGCTGGCCGAGACCGCCCCATCGGCGGAACGGGCCCGATGGCGGGCCATGGTCAAGGGCTGGGCCGTGCGCGGCACCGCCATGCCCATGCTCGGGGCGGCGGCACAGGGCGGTGACCTCGCGTTCCACGCGCGCCTGTCGGCCGTGCTCGACGACGCGACCGTCCCGGCCGCCGCCGAGCCCGCCGGGCACCGCCTGTTCCCCGCGAGCGCGCGCGCCGTTCACCGCGGGCGCGGCTGGTGCGCGGCGCTCAGCATGGCCTCCGCACGGGTCGCGCACTACGAGCACGGCAACGGCGAGAACCGGCGCGGCTGGCACACCGGCTCGGGAATGCTCTACTGGTGGGCGGGCGGACACGGCGACCACTACTCCGACGCCTTCTGGCCCACCGTGGACCCGTACCGCCTGCCGGGCACGACGGTCTCCACGCTGCGCCTCCGCGACGGCGCGGGCGGCGAGTGGGGAGACACCCGCCCGCCGGCGGAGTGGGTGGGCGGCGCGACCGACGGCGCGTACGCCGCCGTGGGCCAGCATCTGTACGGCCTGGGGAGCACGCTTGAGGCGTTCAAGTCGTGGTTCTTCCTCGACGACGCCGTGGTCTGCCTGGGCGCGGGCATCACGTGCCGCGACGGCGTGCCGGTCGAGACAGTCGTGGACAACCGCAGGACCGGCGCCGGGCTCACCTCCGGCGACGGATGGGCGCACCTGGACGGCCACGGCGGTTATGTCGTGCCCGCCGGGCAGTCTCCGCGCACGCTGCGCGAGGAGCGCACCGGCGCGGGGGTCACCCGGGCCTACGTGACGCTGTGGCTGGACCACGGCATCGACCCGGAGGAGGCCGGTTACGTCTACCACCTCCTGCCGGGGGCGGGCCCGGCCGAGACCGCCGCGCGCGCCGCCGATCCCGGCCGGGTCAGGGTGATCGCCAACACCTCGGCCGTGCAGGGGGTCGAGGTCGCGTCGACGGGCCTCACCGCGGCCAACTTCTGGACGGGCGGACGGGCCGGGGGCCTGACGGCCTCCGAGCCGTGCTCGGTCCTCGTACGCGACCTCGGCGACGGCACGGCCACGGTGACGGTGGCCGATCCCCGGTGGGCGCTCGACGGGCTGACCGTGACGTGGGACCGCCCGGTGGCCGGGGTCACGCGCGGCCACCCGCTCCTGGAGCGCGCGGAGACCGGCGCGGGGCTCGCGCTCACCTTCGGAGGGCTGGCCGATCACGAGGGCGCCTCCTGCACGGTGACCGTGCGGCTGGGCGCTTCGACAGCGTGAGCGGCGCCGTGCATGATGAACGCCGTGTCCATCCTTCCCGACGACCTGGAAGACGCGCTGGAGGAGTCGCTCGCACGCTTCCCCGCGGCCGAGCTGACGCGGAGCGTCAGGACGCTCATCCGGCAGTACCGGGAGGGCTTCGACCGAAGCGTGCCCGCGTTGGGCTCGGAGGCCGCGGTCGCCGCGTACGCCGGGTATCGCATGCCCGCGACCTACAGCGCCATGAGCGCCGCGCTGCGTCAGGTGGCCCTGCTCGCGCCCGGGTTCGCGCCGGAGACCCAGGTGGACGTGGGCGGCGGCACGGGCAGCGCGCTGTGGGCCGCGAGCGCGGTATGGCCCGCGCTGCGCGGGGCCACCGTCATCGAGCAGTCCTCCTCCGCCATCGCCTTCGGGCGGCGCCTGGCCGCCCGCGCGCCCGCCGCCGCCGTGCGCGAGGCGCGCTGGCAGCAGGCGGTCGTCGACCGGAGCGTGCCCGCGCCCACGGCCGACCTGGTCACGATGTCCTACGTGCTCGGCGAGCTGTCGCCCGCCGTCCAGGAGGACGTGGTCGAGTCGCTGGCATCGGCGACGGAGCGGAACGCCGGCATGCTCGTGATCGTCGAGCCTGGCACGCCCGCGGGGTACGCCAGGATCGCGGCGGCACGGCGGCTGCTGACCGGGCTGGGCCTGCACCTGGTGGCGCCCTGCCCGCACGTCGGCGAGTGCCCGATCAGCGCGGAGCAGCGGGACTGGTGCCACTTCGCGGTCCGCCTCAACCGCACCGCGCTGCACCGGCGGATCAAGGACGGCACGCTGAGCTTCGAGGACGAGAAGTTCTCCTTCGTGGCGGCCTCGGCCCGGCCGTGGCCGCGGGCGGAGAGCCGCGTCCTGCGTCATCCGCTCAAGCGCAAGGGGCTCGTCACGCTGCGCCTGTGCACGGCGGAGGACGGGCTGGCCGACCGCGCGGTCTCCAAGCGGCAGGGTGAGACGTACCGCGAGGCGCGCGACGCCGTCTGGGGCGACGCGTGGCCGCCGGTCGCCCGTTAGCCGGGCGGGCGAGCAACGGCTCGGCGGTTTCGTAGGATAGGGCGAATCACCGAACGGCCACGGTCTCCGGGCGGCGACCGTGAGACGGAAGGAGCCAGAGGTCAGCACCGTCGACGAAGCGCCCGGCAGGCCGATGCCCCTCGCCTCCGCCGTGGAGGCCGTGGAGGCGGGCCGCCTCGCGGCCGTGCGCCGCTACGCGGCCCTCGACACCACATCGGGCGCAGCGTTCGACCGGGTGGCCACCCTGGCCGCGCGGATCTTCCACGCCCCCTTCGCCAGCGTGACGATCGCCGGCGACGACACGGTCCGGGTCGTCGCCGCGCACGGGCCGCCGCCGCGGAGCGCGCTGCTCGACGGCCTGTGCGCCGCGGCCGTGCGGCACGGCGGGCCGCACGTCGTCGACGACCTGCTGCGGGACCCCCGGGCGGCCGGCGACCCCGTGGTGCGCGGCGAGCCCGGCATCCGCTTCTACGCCGCCGCGGTGATCACGACGGCCGACGGCGAGGCGCTGGGCAGCGTCAACGTCATGGACGTCCGCCCCCGTGAGGCCGGAGACGAGGAACTCGCCTGCCTGCGGGACCTGGCCGCGCTGGTCATGGACGAACTGGAGATACGGCTGGCGGCCCATCGCACGGTCGAGGTCGAAAGGGAGTTACGCGCGGGCGCGGAACGGCTGGCTCGCACCCTGCAGCGCACCCTGCTGCCGCCGGCGCTGCCCCGGGTGCCCGGACTGCGCGCGGCCGCCGCCTATCACCCCGTGTCCGCCGACGAGGTCGGCGGCGACTTCTACGACCTGTTCCCGCTCGACGGCGACCGGTGGGGATTCTTCCTCGGCGACGTCTGCGGCAAGGGCGCCGGCGCCGCCGCGCTGACGTCACTGGTCCGTTACACCCTGCGGGCCGCGGCCGTCTACGACGCCGACCCGCACGCGGTGCTGGCCAACCTCGACGCGGTCCTGCAACAGGAGCACGCGGGCGGCGACGCCCCCGCGCCGTACTGCACGGCCGTCTTCGGCGTCCTGCAGCCGGACGGCGACGGGTTCGGCGTGACGCTCGCCACCGGAGGGCATCCCCCGGCGCTTGCGGTGCGGGCCGACGGCACCGTTGAGCCCATCCACCCGGCCGGGGGACAGCTGATCGGCATCCTGCGCGATCCGCACTTCGCCCAGGTGAGCGCGCGGCTGAACGCCGGTGACGCGCTGCTGCTGTACACCGACGGACTCACCGAGGCCCGGACGCCGACCGGTTCGATGCTCGACGAGGACGGGCTGACCGCGCACCTCGCCGCCGCGGGGCCCACGAGCGCCGACGCCCTCCTGACCACCGTGCACGACCTGATCACGGCTCTGGGCAGGGGGGTGTCGGACGACACCGCGGTCCTCGCCCTTTCCGTCCCGCCAATCACCAGAACACCGTCCTCAGGGAGTCTCGGTGCCGCATGAAAACAACCTGACCGTCGCCCTTCAGCCGCACGTCTCCGGTCCGCGCCTGCTGGTCGTGGCCGGTGACCTGGACCATCACACCACTCCACACCTGCGGAGGGCACTGGAGGAGATCGAGTTCGGCCCCGGCGCCGACCTGGTGATCGACCTGTCCGGGCTGACCTTCTGCGACTCCACCGGCATCGCCACGCTGGTCGCCGCCCACCAGCGCGCCAACGACGCGAGGGGCGCCCTGCTGCTGGCCGGCCTCGACCAGGACATCGCCAGGGTCTTCCAGATCATGGGCCTGGACCGGCTGCTCGCCTTCTACGACAGTCCGGAAGAGGCCGTACGCGCTCTGAGCGGGTGAGCGGGACCGGCGGGCGCGGCTACAGCGGCGCGACGGCGACCATGATGTTCTGCCTGATGTCGCAGTCCTTGACCCGGCGGCAGAAACCGTCCGCCACGCTGGTCGCGCCGCCGGCGGTGCTGACCGCGGTGTGCTGCTGACCCCGGTTCCGCAGGGGACTGCCCAGGTGGAGGATGTTGCGGTTGCGGGTGCCGTTCCCGAGCGAGATCGGGCCGTCCCCGGGGTCACGCCCGGTCCGCGCGCTCACGGGGGCGGCGAGGAGGGCCTGCGCGGCGGCCGCCGCGGCGAGCGCGGCGGCGGACATCGAGACAAGCCGGGACGCGCCGCGTGGAATGAGCACCGCCATCGCCTTTCGCCATGCGCCGCCCGCTCGGCGCGCGTGGTCACACCGTAACCTCCGCGGCGGCGCCCGGGTGGTCACCGGCGCGCGTGTCCCGTCACGTTCTCCCTCGTCACCCGCCTGTCAGCGTCCGGTGATCACGGTGCCGCGCGTCCTCGGGGAGCTCTGGTTGCGGCCGGAGAGGTTCTGGGAGCCCCTGCAGCCGGGCCGGTTCATGCAGTTGGACGCCTGGGTGTTCACCGACGCGTCCACCCCGGTGATGACCTGCTGGGTGCCCGACAGGTTCCGCTGGCTGCCCAGGAACAGCGAGTTCAGGTTGTTGAGGCCGTTGTTGATCAGATAGCGCGAGTTGGCGCCGTTGCCGTCGCCGCCACCGCCGCCGTGCCTGCGGCCGGTCGCCGCGTCCGCGCCCGTCGGGGAGAGCGCCGGGGAGAGCGCGAGGCAGACGCCCGCGCAGGTCAGCGCGGTCAGCGCCAGCAGTCGCGCCGCCGGTCCGATGGACGCGCGCCGCCCCGTGTGACGAGCCATGGTCTTCTACGCCTTCCCCGCCGTCCCCGATGGAGGTCCGCCCGTACGGACCTGCCGGGCATCTACCCCGGAAGGGCGCGTTCGTCACGCTACGTTATCGAGGGTTAACCCCTGTATGGGGATATGGCGGCCCTTCTGGCGGCACGCCTGGTTCGCTCCTCGGCGGGGCCGGTCATCTCGATCTCCCGGTCCGACGCCCGTATGCGCTGCCTCATGTGGCAGGAGCGGGACTCGCGCCCGCAGATCGTGCTCTGCGCGTTCGCGACCCCGCTGACGCCGACCGTCCTCTGCTGGATGCCGGAGCGGCTGCGGGAGCTGCCCACCGTCATCTCGCTGACGTTGCGCATTCCGTTGCCCAGGCGGACGGTGGTGCTGTTGCCGTTGCGGTCGCCCGCCGTGCCGGTGACCGCCGCGAGCCCGGCGGCGGCAGGATGCGACGCGACGAGGGCCACTGCGGCCATTGTGACCGCGACCAGGGTGAGACCCGCGCGCATCAGCGGTCCGCCGCCCGGCGGCCCTCCGGGCCGGTGCCGCGGGCACGGATGTGCTGCGACAGTGAGCAGGCTCGGCCGCCCGGCCTGCACAGGCCGCCCTGCACGCTGCTCACCCCGCCCACTCCGTTGGAGAGCTGGTGGAGGACGCCGCGCAGCCGGGTGCTGCCGATCGTCACCATCGTCCGGTTGGCCGAACCGTTGCCCACGCGTACGGCCGAGCCGTTCCCGTTGCCGTCTCCGGCCCCCGCCGCGTACGCGGTCGCCGGCACGAGGGCCAGCACGGCGGCCGGCGCGAGGGCCAGCACGGCGGCGAGCGTGACCACGACAGGCATGGGCCGGCGCGGCGGGAGTCCAGGGGATCGCGGCAGGGCGCGGATGATGGGCATCGACGGTGCCACTACCCCGCTCGCGGGCCCGCGTCCCGGCCCCGGCGGAAAGCGGGCCGGATCATTACGCGGCCCTTGACCGGCCGGCCTGGTCGTACGAACGGCCCGGCGCCGGACTCGCCGGCCCGGGCCGTTCGTACGGCGGAGCGTGGGACCTGCGGCTACTTGCTGAAACCGGCGGTCAGGCCGCTGAGCAGCTGACGGCGGCCGACGGTGTAGAGGATCAGAATCGGCAGGATGGTCAGCACGACGGAGGCGAGCACGGCGGGCACGTTGACGCCGTACGGTCCTCCCTGGAACGCCGCGAGAGCCAGCGGGAGCGTGCGCTTGTCGGGGCTCTGGGTGAGGATCAGCGGCAGCAGGAACCCGTTCCAGACCTGCAACGCGTTGTAGATCGACACCGTCACCACGGCGGGCCGCGTGAGCGGGAAGGCCAGGCCCCACAGGGTCTTCCACTCGGACGCGCCGTCCAGCCGCATCGACTCGAACAGCTCCTTCGGCACGTCCCTGATGAAGTTGGACAGCACCAGCACCGACAGGGGGATCGCGAAGGCGATCGACGGCAGGATCAGCGCCGTCAGCGAGTCGTAGAGCTGCATCTTGATGATCAGCAGGTAGACGGGGATGACCGTCGCCTGCAGAGGGATGGCCAGGCCCATGAGGAACAGCGAGTTGATCCCGCGCAGGAAGCGGTTGGCGCCGCTGCTCCGGACGATCGCGTACGCCGCCATGAACGAGAACAGCACCGAAGGGATCACCGTGCCGATGGCGACGATGAGGCTGTTCAAGAAGTACAGCGGGAAGTCCATCTCGATCACGAGCCGGTAGTTGTCCAGCGTCGGATCAGCGGGCGGCGCGAACGGGTTGGTCAAGTAGTAGTTGGACTGCGTCTTCAGACTGGTGATCACGATCCAGTAGATCGGGATGAGCACCACGGCCAGCCAGAGCCAGCTCACCAGCCCACCCAGCCAGTTCGGACGCTGTCGGCTCTTCGCCGGATGGCGTCCGTGCGCCCCGGACGTGGCGGGGCGCTTGGCCGCCCTCGATGTGTGGGTCGCGGTCACGGTCAGACCCCTTCCAACTGACTGGCGTAGGGGTCGCGGCCGCCGATACGGCGTAGCAGCAGCGCCAGAGCGAGGCCCACGAGGACGAGGATGACGCCGATCACGCAGGCCGCACCCATGAGGTTGGCCTGGAAGCCGCGCTTGTACATGTCCAGGGCGAGCGCGCGGGTGGCGTCGCCGGGACCGCCCTCGGTCAGCACGAAGATCAGGTCGAAGAAGGTCAGGGAGCCGACGAGCATCAGTGTCGAGGACGTGATGATCGTGTACTTCAGCTGCGGCAGCGTGATGCTGAAGAACATGCGCACCCGTCCCGCGCCGTCCAGTTCCGCGGCCTCGTAGAGCGAACGCGGGATCTGCCGTACGCCGCCCTGGTAGAGGAGCGAGTGGAACGGGATGAACTGCCACGACACCACGAAGATCACGACGCCGAAGGCGAGGCCCGGCTCGCCGAGCCAGTCCTGGGTGAGGAAGTCGATGCCCAGCCCGGCGCCGAGCCCGAAGTTCGGGTCGAGCAGCGCCTTGAAGGTGATCGCGATGGCCGCGGAGCTGAGTAGCAGCGGGATGAAGTACAGCACCGCGAGCAGTTCGCGGTAGCGCTGGTGGCCCGCCAGGAACACCCCGATCAGGATGCTGGCCGGGGTCTGGAAGCCCCAGGAGAGCAGCATGATCAGGAACGTCACCCACAGCGCGTGGGGCAGGCCGGGGTCGGTGAGCACCTGCCGCCAGCTCTCGAGCCCGGTCAGCTGGATCTCGCCCAGGGTGTCCCAGGACGTGAAGCTGAGCAGCAGGACCCCGATCAGCGGAATCAGCGCGAAGACGGCGAAGGCCACCAGGGCCGGCAGCGCCAGCCAGGGCAGGACGCCGCCGCCGCGCGACGCGGCGGCGGACGACGTCCTTCGAGCGGTGATGGCGGACATGCTTACTTACCGATAACCGCGTTCATGTTCGTGGCGAACTGCTGGGGCGAGATCGACAGCTGGAACAGCTTGGCGATGTTGTCCAGCAGCACCTCGGCCGCGGTCGGGCTGAGCGCCTGGTCCCACGACTGGGCGAACACCTTGGCGTTGCTGGAGACGCCGTAGATGAAGTTCAGGAACTCGGCGTCCTTGGAGCCGGCGAACAGGCTGTCGGAGCCCTTGACGATCGGCACGCCACCCGTGCTGACCCATTCCTTCTGCTCTTCGTCGTCGAGCACGCCGGTCGCGAAGAACTTCTTGGCGATCTCCTTCTCCTCGGGCGTCGCCTTGGAGGAGATCGACAGGTACTGGCCGGGGTTGCCGACGGTGTTGGACGGGTCGCCCTTGCCGCCGTCGACCCCGGGGAAGTTCATCCAGCCGAGGCCGCCGCTGGAGACGATGTCGCCGCCCTGCTCCTGCTGGATGCCGTACGACCAGCTGCCGTGCAGCATCATCGCGGCCTTGCCGGTGTACAGCAGCGCCTGGTCGGCGTTGGAGTCGGCGGTGACGGAGGAGAAGCCCTTGATGAAGCCGTTGGCCTTGATGAGCTCCTGCATCTTGGTCAGGGCCTCGATGGACGCGGGGTTGCTCCAGGCGTCCTTCTCGCCGTCGAAGACGGCCTGGAACACCTCGGGGCCGCCGATGCGGTCGAAGAGGAACTCCAGCCACATCATGTTCGTCCAGCGCGACTGGCCGGCCAGCGAGAAGGGCGCGACGCCGGCGTCGTTGAACTTCTTCACCAGGTCCAGGATGTCGCCGTACGACTGCGGCGGCTGCACGCCGACCTTCTCGAAGACCTTCTTGTTGTAGAACAGGACGATCGGCTGGACGGTCTCGCACGGCATCGCGTAGATCTTGCCGTCGATCGTTGCGGCGCCGAAGGCGCCGGGGAACAGCCGGTCCTTCACGGCGGCGTTCTCGCCGAACCACGACGTGAGGTCCTCGACCTGGCCGGCCTGCACGTAGCTGCGCAGACCGCCGCCGCCCCAGCCCCAGATGATGGTGGGCGCCTGGTTCGCGCCGATCGCCGTCTTGATCTTGGTCTTGTAGGCGTCGTTCTGGATCGTGGTGATCGCGATCTGGCCGTTGGGGTTGGCCTTGTTGAACCGCTCGACGGCCGCGGTGCGGGGGGCCTCGCCGGGCGGGCCCTGGAGGAACCAGTAGGTGGCCTTGCCTCCGCCGCCGCCGTCGCCGCCCGCGGCTCCGCCGGAGGCGCCCCCGCCGGAGGGGGCCGGGCCGGACGTGCCGCAGGCCGCCAACGCGGCACCGAGGGGGAGGCCCATGGAAAGGCTGAGGAAACTGCGGCGGGATGGTGTCCTGGACTCCACGCTGATCTCCGTACGTCGAACGCCGAGGCTGGCCGCGGCTCAGTGAAAACGACTCGGACGCGGCAAGGGGGCGACGTGGATCGGCACCCCGGTGCCACTGTCCACTCCTTCTTGAATTCAGCTCGTTCGAAACATTTCGACACAAGCCGCGTGGCACGCCAATCTAGATATGCCGTACCTCACTGTCAAGAGCGCTCTCACGACCCCTCCAGCTCGGCGTGAGGCGTGTGTAAAGTACCGGCGAACAGGCGTATACCGGCTGATCTTGGTCGGCCGAAACCTGCGGAAGATATCGGCCCCGAGGCCGAAATGTTTCGAAACTTCTTTGAGGAGAGCAGATGACGGCCCCTGATCGCACGCACACGGCGGACGGGACGCTCCAGGCGTGGCAGGACCCGGAGCTCCCCGTGGCCGACCGGGTCGAGGCGCTCCTCGCCGAGATGACTCTTGAGGAGAAGATAGGCCAGCTCGGCAGCCGGTGGATCGGTAACGACATGGAACCCGACGAAGAGGTCGAACCCGACGGAGCGCACAACGTCGCCCCGATGCAGGACGTGTTCGCCGCCTCGGGGAGAGTGCCGATCGAGGAGGCGGCCAGGCACGGGCTCGGCCATCTGACGCGGGTCTTCGGCAGCGGCCCCCTGACCGCGGCGGAGGGCGCCGCGGAGGTGGTGCGGTTGCAGGAGGAGGTGGTGAAGCACTCCCGCCTCGGCATCCCGGCGCTGGTCCACGAGGAGTGCCTGACCGGTTTCACCACCTACGGAGCGACCGTCTACCCGGCCGCCATCGCCTGGGGCGCGACGTTCGACCCCGAACTGGTGGAGCGGATGGCCGCCGCGATCGGGCGGGACATGCGCGCCGTGGGCGTCCACCAGGGCCTGTCGCCCGTGCTCGACGTGGTCCGCGACTACCGCTGGGGCCGGGTCGAGGAGACGATAGGCGAGGACCCGTATCTCGTCGCGATGCTCGGCGCCGCCTACGTGCGCGGCCTGGAAAGCGCCGGCGTCATCGCCACGCTCAAGCACTTCGCCGGTTACTCCGCCTCCCGCGCGGCCCGCAACCACGGCCCGGTGCCCATGGGCAGGCGCGAGCTGATGGACATGATCCTGCCGACGTTCGAGACCGCCATCGCCGAGGGCGGCGCCCGTTCCGTCATGAACTCCTACTCCGACGTGGACGGTGTCCCGGCCGCCGCCGACCCGTGGCTGCTGACCGAGGTGCTGCGCGACGAGTGGGGGTTCACCGGGACGGTCGTGTCCGACTACTGGGCGATCGCGTTCCTCGCGAAGATGCACCAGGTCGCCGCGGACCACGAGGAGGCCGGGGTGCTCGCGCTGACCGCGGGCCTCGACGTCGAGCTGCCCGACACGCTCGGCTTCGGCCAGCACCTGGCCGAGCGGGTGAGGCGGGGTGAGCTGCCGGAGTCGCTGATCGACCGGGCCGCGCGCCGCCTGCTCACCCAGAAGGCGGAGCTCGGGCTGCTCGACCCGGACTGGACGCCGGAGAAGTCGGTGGCCGGGGCGGAGGCCGTGGACCTCGACTCGCCGGACAACCGGGCGCTCGCCCGCGAGCTGGCCGAACGGTCGATCGTGCTGCTCGACGCCGGAACCGCGCTGCCGCTGCTGGACGGTGAGAGGACAGGACCGCGACGGCTGGCGGTGGTCGGGCCCTGCGCCGACGACCCCCGCTCGTTCATGGGCTGCTACGCGTTCCCCAACCACGTGCTGCCCCGCCACCCGGGGCTCGGGCTGGGCCTGGAGGCGCCCAGCCTGCTCGACGCGCTGCGGGCCGAGCTGCCGGACACCGAGATCGTCCACGAGCGTGGCTGCGACTGGCGTGACGAGGACCGCTCCGGCTTCGACGCCGCGCTCCGGGCGGCCAGGGAGTCCGACCTGTGCGTGGCCGTCGTCGGCGACCTGGCCGGGCTGTTCGGCAACGGCACGTCAGGCGAGGGCTGCGACGTGGAGGACCTGCGGCTGCCGGGCGTGCAGGAGGACCTGCTGACCGAGCTGGCCGCCACCGGCACGCCGGTCGTGGTGGTCGTCGTTTCGGGCCGGCCGTACGCGCTGGGGCGGGTGCGCGAGCGGGCCGCCGCGCTCGTCCAGGCGTTCATGCCGGGCGAGGAGGGCGGCGCGGCCATCGCCGGCGTCCTGTCCGGCCGGGTGCAGCCCAGCGGGAAGCTGCCGGTGCAGATCCCGCGGACCCCGGGCGGGCAGCCGGGCACCTACCTGCAGCCGCCGCTCGGCTCCCACAGCCACGGCATCAGCAACCTCGACCCGACGCCGCTGTTCCCGTTCGGTCACGGCACGTCCTACACGACGTTCGAGGTCGACGACCTGGAGATCAGCCACGACGAGGTGCCCACCGACGGGGAGTTCACCGTGTCGGTGCGCGTGCGCAACACGGGCGGCCGGGCGGGGGAGGAGGTCGTCCAGCTCTACCTGCACGACGTGCTCGCCCAGGTGACAAGGCCGATGCGGCAGCTCGCCGGGTTCGCCCGGGTGCGGCTGGAGCCCGGCGAGAGCGCGCGGGCGACCTTCGCCGTGCACGCGGACAGGACCGCCTTCACCGGACGTGACCTGCGCAGGATCGTCGAGCCCGGTGACGTCGAGGTGTTCGTGGGCACCTCCGCGTCGGACCTGCCGTGCCAGGGCCGCGTACGGCTGACCGGCGAGGTGCGGCACGTCGGCCGCGGCAGGCGGCTGGTCACCCCCGTGGAGGTGCGATCGGCGGCGGGTTCCGAGCAGGGACGAACAGATGCCGAGTCGTAGGCGGGCCACTCTCGCCATGGTCGCCGCCTCGGCCGGGGTGTCGGTCGCGACCGTCTCGAAGGTGCTCAACGGCCGCAGCGACGTCGCGCCGGAGACCCGGTCCCTGGTGCTGTCGCTGCTGGAGCAGCACGACTACGTCGCGCCGCCGCAGCGCAGGGCCGAGCCCGCGCCCGGCACGATCGAGGTGGAGTTCGACGCGGACCTCAACGCGTACTCCACCGAGATCGTCCAGGGCGCGGTGCGGGCCGGGGCCGATCTCGACGTGGCGGTCGTGGTGAGCATCCGGCGCACCGCCGACCGCACCGCCGGGTGGGCGCGCGATCTGGTGGCCGCCGGACGGCGGGCGCTGGTCGCCGTCACGGGTGAGCTGACCACGGGGCAGCTCGCCGCCCTCGCCAAGGCGCGGCTGCCCCTGGTCGTGATCGACCCGCTGAACCTGCCGCGGGCCCGGGTGACCAGCGTCGGCTCAACGAACTTCGCCGGCGGCCTGGCAGCGACGCAGCACCTGCTCGCGCTCGGGCACCGGCGTGTCGCCTATCTGGGCGGACCGGCCACCGCGGCCTGCAACCAGGCCAGGCTGCACGGCTACCGTGCGGCCATGGAGGCCGCGGAGGCGCCGCTCCTGCCGGGGTACGTGCAGACGGGCAACTTCCACTACCACGACGGCCTGGCGGGCGGTTCGACGCTGCTCGCCCTGTCGGAGGCGCCCACCGCGATCTTCGCGGGCTGTGACGACATCGCGCTCGGCGTGCTGGAGGCGGCCAGGGCGCGGGGGCTGCGGGTGCCGGACGACCTGAGCATCGTCGGTTTCGACGACACCCAGATCGCCCGGATGGCCTCGCCGCCCCTGACGACCGTGCGGCAGCCGCTGCGCGAGATGGGCGCCGTCGCGGTGCGTACGGCGCTGCGCCTGGCGGCGGGGGAACGCATCGAGTCGCACCACGTCGAGCTCGCCACGGAGCTCGTCGTGCGGGGCTCCACCGCCCCTGCCGCGCCCGCGGTCCGGTAGGGGCCTCAGGGGGCGGACCGGTGGCCGGTCACCTGTCGTCCAGGAGCCCGAGCCGCCGCGCCTCCCGCACGGCGTCGTGCCGCGTCCGGGCGTGGAGCTTGCCGAGGACGGCGGCGACGTGAGCGTCCACGGTGCGAACCGACAGCACGAGCCGGGCGGCGATCTCGGCGTTCGTCAGGCCCTCGGCCAGAAGACCGACCACCTCCAGCTGACGGCCGGTGAGCTGGGCGGCGTTCTGTCTCGTCGACGACATGGGACCGCGCGGGACGCGGCTGACGCCCAGCGCCCTGAGCCGCTCGCGCACGCGTCGTCCGAGCGGTTCCGCACCGAGGCCGTCGAGTGTTCTCAGCGCGATGAGCAGGTCGGCGGGGTCGTCGCTCTCGGTGAGCGCGAGCGCGTGCTCGTACGGGTAGCCCGCGCGCTGCCACACTTCGGCCGCCTCGCGCCACTGTCCGTGCGCGAGCAGCGCGTAGGGGTGTCCGGAGAACTCGGCCCCGACGGGGGTGCCCACGCGGCGCAACCAGTGTCCGAGCTCGGCCCGGTCGCCCTTGAGGCCGTGGCGCCGGACTTCCTCGTACCACGGAAGCACGGCGGTGACCGCGGCCGCCGCGTCACCGTCGAGCCAGGCCGCTTCGAGGAGAGCCGAGGCGGCGGGGGCGAGGCGCTGTGCCTCGCCGAGTCGCCGGGCGATCTGCCATGCCTCGTCGAGTATCTCGCGCCCGCCGGGCAGGCCGCGGCGTACGCGTGCGCGTCCCTGCACGACCAGCGCCTCTCCGCGTGTGATCGTCTGGGCGTCGAGCGCCAGCTCCGCCTGACGCTCGGCCTGGTGCAAGTGGCCCCTGGCAAGACTGATCACACTTTCGCAGACGCGGAAATGGCGCAGATAACCGAGGAACTCCCCTTCGTCGGCGAACTCCAGAGCGTCGCGGAGAACGGTCTCGGCCTCTGCGATCTGGCCGCTGTCGATGAGCAACCACACCAGGGCCGTCCACACCCGGCAGGCATGCTCGCCCTCGCCTGCCGCAAGCGCGACCTCCAGCGCTTCGGCCAGCACCGTCCGGGCATCGGACTGGTAGACGTACCACAGCGACCCGCCGATGTTCGTCAGCGCGTGCGACAGGATGGCGGCGTCGTCCAGCTCCCGCGCCATCCGGGCCGCACGACGGCCGATCGTGATGCTCTCCTCCAGCCGCCCGGACAGCATGTGCAGATGCGACTCGTTGCTGAGCGCAAGGGCCAGCGCACGCGCGTCGCCCGCGTCGGTGAGGATCACCGTGGCCTCGGCCGCGGCCGCCTCGGCCGCCGGCCGGTCGACCGCCCACCAGTGCATGCGGGACAGCCAGCGCAGGGCGAGTCCCAGCGCCACCGGATCCCTCAGCTCGCGGCGTAGCCGCACCGCGTCCTGCTGCGCGGCCACGGCGAGATCGGCCAGTCCGACCGTGTAGCACTCCACGGCGTAGCCTTCGAGCAGTTCGGCCTGATCCGCCGGGGTGAACGCCGCCCGGCGTTCGACGAGGCGCCGGTAGTGCGCGACGGCCTCGGTGTGGGAGCCCGCCGAGGCCGCCTCGTGTGCGGCCGCCCAGCCGTACTTCACGATGATGTCGTCGTCGCCCGCCTCCGCCGCGTGATGCACGACGCGCGAGACGTCGACGGAACGGCCCGCGTCGAGCATCGCCCGCAACACGGTCCGGTGGCAGGCCACACGACGTGTCACAGGCATGGAATCGACAATGGACCGGCGCGTGAGCTCGTGCCGGAAGGCCACGCGGTCCGCTTCGAGCACCAGCACACCGGACCGCTCCGCCGAGGCCAGCGCCGGCAGGCCGCCGGGAACGATCGTCTCCGCCAGCCACCGTTCCACGCTGGACGGGATGACGGACAGCAGCTCCAGCGCGTCGCGCGCCGACACGTCGAGGCTGTGCAGCCTGGCCTGTACGGCCTCGCTGACCGTCGCGGGGACTTTCTCGTGGTCGTGCGCGGCCAGCACCTCCACGACGAAGAACGGGTTGCCCGCCGTCAGCGCGTACAACCGGTCCACGTCGATGTCGTGACCGTCGCCGAGCCGGCGCACCGCGTCGGGCGACAGCGGGGGCAGCGCCAGCCGGCGGACGCGCTCCGTCCTCGCGACCACTCCGAGCAGGTGCCGCAGCGGGTGATCCCGGGTCAGCTCGTCGTCGCGATACGTCAGCACCAGCACGGCCGGCATCGTGGACACCCGGCGGGCCAGGAAGCGCAGCACGTCGAGTGTCGCCTCGTCCACCCAGTGCAGGTCCTCGACCACGAGGACGGTCGGGCCCGCGCCGGCCAGTTCCGCCTGGAGCAGCTCGATCACCCGGGTGCGGTCAGCGGATTCCAGAGCCTCGGCGAGGGCGGCCCCCACCTCGCCGGCGAGATCGCGTAGCGGGCCGAACACCCGCCGGGTGGCGAGGTCGTCGCAGTAGCCGACCAGCAGACGGCCGTCCGGCGGAAGCATGGAGGACAGCGAGCCCGCCAGGTTCGTCTTCCCTATCCCCGCCTCGCCGTTGATCAACACGATCGAGCCCATGCCGCCCGCCGCTTCGCGTACGGCCGCGCTCAGCTCCGCCAACTCCTGCTCGCGCTCGAGCATCGGCCCGCCCATGCCCGGATTGTGGCACGGAGCGGATCTTCCAGATATAGGTAGCGCGCGACCCCGGAATAGGTAGGCGTTCCGGATTCCGAGCGAATCGCGCCCTGCCTAGCGTGTTGTCACATCGAACCCGCCGGGTACCGCCGCAGGATCACGGGTCTGGACCATGACAGGAAATCAGGGCAGCCGCACCGACCGCTGGACCATCGACGTTCTGGGGCCGCTCGACGTCCGTAGCGCGGGGCGTGCCGTCGCACTGCCGCCGCGGCGCAGGAGCCTGCTGGCGGTGCTGGCGCTCAGAGCGGGCGGCGTGGTGACGGCCGACCAGCTGACGGACGGGCTGTGGGGCGAGCTGCCCCCGCCCACGGCGATCCGTACCCTGCATGCCCACATCGCCAAGCTGAACGCCGTTCTCGCGGACTGCGGGGACGAGCGGGTGATCCGGCGGCGGGACCCCGGATACGTGCTGAACACGGACACGGTGCGGATCGACCGGGACCGGTTCGAGGAGCTGACGAGGAACGGGCAGCGGCTCTCCGCCGATGGGCGCTTCGCCGAAGCCGCGCGCAGCTTCGAGAGCGGGCTCGCGCTGTGGCGAGGGGACGCCCTGTCGGACTGCCGCCTGTACGGCTGGGCGGTCACGGAGCAGGTGTACCTGGAAGAGCTCAGGATCCAGGCCTACGAGGGCCTGTTCGCCGCCGGACTGGCCGCGGGCCTGACCCCGGAGCCCGAGAGGACCGAGCGCCTGATCGCCGCCAACCCCCTGCGTGAGCGGCTGTGGGAGCTGCTGATCGTCGCGCTCCAGGTGAGCGGGCGGTCAGGTGACGCGCTCGCCGCCTACCGGCGCGCGCGCCGCACCCTCGTCGATGAACTGGGCATGGAGCCCGGTGAGGGCCTCCGGCAGGTCGAGGCCGGTGTGCTCCGCGGCGTCACAGAGCCGAGGGCGCTGCTCGGTCTGGCGCCGTCCCCGGAGACGAGGACGGGAGCCGCCGGGCCCGCGGCTCCGCACACCCTGCCCCAGGAGGTGAGCAGCCTCGTCGGGCGTACGGCGGACATCGCGGAGACACGGGCCGCGCTGCGGCGAGCGCGGCTGGTGACACTGACCGGGGCGGGCGGGAGCGGGAAGACCAGGCTGGCTGTCGCGGTGGCCCGGGCCGCGGCGGACGACTTCACCGAGGCCGCTTTCGTGGACCTCGCCGCGACGCACGACGGGGACGGTGTCGCGGACGCGATCGCCGCCGCCATGGAGGTGCGGCCGTCGGCCGGCTCCCGCATGCCGGACGAGCTGGCCGGGCGCATCCGCCACGACCGCGTCCTCGTCGTCCTGGACAACTGCGAACAGGTCGCGGCCGAGTGCGCGGAGCTCGCCGGGCGTCTGCTCTCGCGCTGCCCGGGGCTGCGGATCCTCGCCACCAGCCAGACGACGTTGCGCCTCCCGGGGGAGGAGGTCCGCGTCGTGCCCGCGCTCGGCCTGCCGGATCCGGCCCGCGTCCACACCGCCGCGGATCTCGCCGGGTACGACGCCGTCACCCTGTTCGCGGAACGCGCGGGAATCCGGCGGATCGAGGTGCTGTCCGCGGCGGACGCCCGCGCTCTCGCCGCCATCTGCGCCCGATGCGACGGCTTGCCGCTCGCCATCGAACTGGCGGCGGCGCGGGCACGGCTGCTGACCCTCCCCGAGATCGCCCACCGGATGCGGGAGCCGTACGAGGTGCTGGTGGACGGCCC
This sequence comes from Microbispora sp. H11081, assembly GCF_012999535.1. Classification (GTDB taxonomy): domain Bacteria; phylum Actinomycetota; class Actinomycetes; order Streptosporangiales; family Streptosporangiaceae; genus Microbispora. The sequence continues at coordinate 87,461 of NZ_JABBWV010000005.1, read as the reverse complement.
GCGCGGGACCCGGCCGCAGCACCGCGCGCTGCGCGCGACGGTCGAATGGAGCTACGGCCTGCTGAACGAGGAGGAACGCGGCGCGCTCAGACGGCTCAGCGTCCTCAGCGGCGGCTTCACCCTGGAGGCCGCGGCCGCCGTGCTCCCGGGGATCCCGGTGCTCGGGACGATGAGCAGGCTCGTGGACAAGTCGCTGCTCAAGGCCGTTCCCACGCCGTCCGGGATGCGCTACCGGCTGCTGGAGACGATCCGAGGCCACGCTCACGAGCGGCTGGAGGCCCATCCGCTCGAGCACACCCGAGCGCGCCGCGATCACGCCGCTTACTGCCTGAGCAGAGCCGAAGCGGCGGAACGAGGACTTCAAGGGCCGGACCTCGGCGCCCTGAAGGCGGAGATCGCCGAACACCACGAGGACATGCGGGCGGCGACGGCCTGGCTGACCGCGCACGACCCCGAGTCGGCGCTCCGCCTGGCCGCGTCCCTGTGGCGGTACCACTACCTGCGAGGACGGTACGGCGAGGGCCGCGCGTGGCTCGGATCCGCGCTCGCGGCGGCGACGCCCGCCGTGCCTCGCCGGGTGCTCGCCAAGGCGTACTGGGCGGCGGCGCGGCTCGCGGCGCTGGAGTGCGACTACCAGGAGGCCGCCGGGCTGGCGGAAAGCGCGATCGAGGCGTACGGCGGCGAGCGCGACGCCGAGGGCGTGGCGCGGTCGGAGGAACTGCTCGGCTCGATCTTCAGGGAGCTGGGCGACTACGGCAGGGCGATCGAGCTCGGCCGGCGGTCGCTCGCCGCGGCGGAGCGGGGCGGCGACCCGTGGGCCACCGGTCACGCCTCGCAGCTTCTCGGCTTCGCGTCCTGGCTGTCCGGCGACTTCGACTCGGCCGCGCGGCTGTCCGGCGCGGCCATCCGGGTGCTGACCCGCGTCGGCGACCGGGAGCGGCTGGCCTGGTGCAGGCTCGACCTGGGCGCGGTGGCGCTCTACACCGGAGACCTCGGCGCCGCCGCGCACCACCTCGGCCAGGCGCTTCCTGCGTTCTCCGAGCTGTGCTTCAAGGAAGGCATCGCCTGGGCGGAGAACCTGTTCGCGCTCGTGGACCTGAAGCTCGGGCGGGTGGACCACGCGCTCCGCCGCCTCGCCCTCAGCCTGAGCCTGCACCACGAACTCGGCGACCGCTGGCGACAGGCGAGCGTCGTCGACGCGCTCGCGCGGGCGGTCGCGCTGTCCGGCGACGGCGCGTTCGCGGCCGAGTTGCTCGGCGCCGCCGAGCACATCAGGAAGGAGATCGGCACCCCGGTGCCCTTCTGCGAGCGGGCCGCGCACGAGAAGACCCACGCCCTGGTCCGCGCCATGGTGACGCCCTCCGCGTACGAGAACGCCCGTCTGCACGGCACCGGCCTCGACGTCGGACGGCTGCGGCGGCAGATCGCCCGCCTGCTCGGACGGGCCACGGCGCCGGGGGCCGCCGAGCCGTCGCTCGCGGTCGCCCGTTAGGCGCGCATCACCGCCTTATTCATTCGACCGGGTCGCGCTCATAGGAGCGAAAAGGCTCGGCCTTTCCCGCATGCGCGGAAAAGGAAAGAGAAACCGAATCCCTGCGCGGTAGCGTTTCCGCACTTCAGCGCCGTGGCAACCGTCCGGCAACAACGCCCGGTTATCAATGAATCGCACGGGAACGGCGAGCGCCAGTTTCCCGCGGAATGGTCCTGATGAATGAGTGGAACACGTCGCCGGATCTCCTCTGTCCCGGCCGGCGTGAGACGGACGACGGGTGAACCCATGAGTGTGGAGAACGCGCACGGCGCGCGGGAAGCGGCGGCGGTGGACGATTCACGCCTGCTGCAGGACATCGCCCTCGCTGTCCTGGCGCGGGAGAGCAGTGGCGGCTGGAAGTTCGAGCCGGGCAGATTCTGGTGCCTGCTGACGCCCCCGGAGGGCCGGACACCCGGCCAGGGGTGGAAGCTGCACCTGTCGGCCACGCAGTTGTCCGCGCCGGTCGTGCTGGCCCGCGCCGCCGAGGTTCTCGTCCGGGCCGGATGCGCGTTCAAGTTCGCGCGAGGGCTGAACGAGCTGGCCGACCTGCTGTCCAACACCGTCGACCGTGGCAGCGGAGGGAAGTTCGTCACCGCGTATCCCAGCGACGACGAGCAGTTCCGCCACCTCGCCGCCGAGCTGGACCGGGCGACCGACGGACTCCCCGGCCCGGCGATCCTGTCCGACCGGCGGCTGCGTCCCGGCAGCCTGGTGCACTACCGCTTCGGCGTTTTCGGCGCCAAGCCGGTGCTGACCAACGACGGAAGCTTCGAGTCGAGGCTGACCGGTCCTGACGGGAAGACGTACAAGGACCAGCGCCTGGCCTGGTTCAGCCCGCCGCCGTGGGCGGAGCCGCCGCTGCCCGCGCCGGAGCCGGTGGCCGCGAGCCCCGCCGCCGCGCCCGGCCCGGTGCTGATCGGCGAACGCTTCGTGGTGGCGGAGGCCGTCAGGCACTCCTACCGTGGCGGTGTCTACCGCGGCACGGACCAGCGGACCGGCGATGAGGTCATCCTCAAGCAGGCGCGGCCACACGTGATGGGTCAGCTGAGCGGCACCGACGCGCGTGACACGTTGCGGCACGAGGCGGAGATCCTCGATCTGCTCGCCCCCGAGGGGCTGGCGCCCCGCAAGGTGGCCCTGCTGACCCAGCAGGAGAACCTGTTTCTGGTGCAGGAACTGGTGCCGGGCCTCACGCTGCGCGCCTGGGCGGCCGAGCGCGCCGGGCGGACGCCGGGCGCGGGGCTGCCGCCGGCCGAGGTCCTGGACAAGGCCGGCCAGCTGGTCGAGACCGTGGCGGCGGTCCATGAGCGAGGCCTGGTGCTTCGGGACCTCAACCCCAACAACCTCATGGTCACTCCGGACGGCCGGCTGCGCCTGATCGACCTGGAGTTGGCGGTCGCCGCGGGCTCACCCGTACACAAAGCCTTCACTCCCGCCTACGGCGCGCCGGAGCAGACATCGGCGGCCAAGTACGGCAGGGCGCCCTCCCAACGGGCGGATCTGTACAGCCTCGGTGCGACGATCTTCTATCTGACGTCCGCGGTGGATCCGCTTCTCGTCGCGGACAGACCGGCCACCCGCCGCACCGAGGAGCGGACAGCCGAGTTCGTACGGCTTCTCGGGGCAGGCACGCCGGCGTTGCGGCGCCTGTCTCCGCTGGTGCTGGGCCTGATGAGGGACGACCCCGAGCAGCGCTGGACGTTGACCAGGGCGCGGGAGTTCCTGGCCGCGGCGACGTCCGGCGACCCAGTCGAGCCCGGCGATCCCACGGAGCCCGGCGGCGACGGCCGCCTGCCGGAGACGCTGGCGGATCGGCTGGTCCGCGACGGGCTGAGCCACATCCTCGCCACGATGGACCCGCAGGCCCCACGGCTGTGGACGGCGGGCGAGTTCGGCGAGACCACCGACCCGTGCAACGTGCAGCACGGGGCGGGTGGGGTCCTGGGCGTGCTCACCCGTGGCGCCCGGCTGCTCGGCGAGGACCGGCTGCGCGACGCGACCGCGACGGTGGCCGGCTGGGTTCTGCGGCGCCTGCACGACATCCCCCGCGTCCTTCCCGGACTGTACTTCGGCCGGTCGGGCACGGCCTGGGCGCTGTACGACGCCGCCCGCCTGCTGGACGACGACGAGATGGCCGCGCAGGCGATCGAGCTGGCCAAGAAGGTCCCGGTGGACTGGCCCAGCCACGACGTCTGCCACGGTGCGGCCGGCGCCGGAATGACCCAGATGCACCTGTGGCTGTCGACCGGCGACCCCGAACTGCACGACCGCATCGTGATCGCCGCGGACAGCGTGCTCAAGGCGGCCCGCGAACGCGAGGACGGGCTGACGGTCTGGCCGATCCCCGAGACGTTCGAGTCGGAACTGGCCGGGCTGGTCCACTACGGCTTCGCGCACGGCGTGGCCGGAGCAGGCGCCTTCCTGCTGTACTCCTGGCTCGCCACGGGCCGCGCCGAATACCTGGACGCCGCCCAGCGCGCGGCGGACACCCTGGCGGCGGTCGCCGACGTGGAGGGCGACGCGGCCTGGTGGCCCAGCGGGGAGAAGGAGGACGCCGCCCGCTCCCGGATGCGGCACTGGTGCAGCGGCTCCTCGGGCGTCGGCACGTTCCTGATCCGGCTGTGGGCCGCCACCGGGCAGCGGCGCCACCGGGATCTGGCGGAGAAGGCGGGGGCCGCGATCCGCCAGGGCATGTGGCACTCGGGCATCAGCTCCTGCCACGGGCTGTCCGGCGACGCCGACTTCCTGCTCGACCTGGCCGAATTCACCGGTGAGGAGCGCTATCGCGGCTGGGCCGCCGAGTTGGCCACCGCGATGTACGCCAGGAACACCCTCCGCGACAACCTCATGGTCCTGCCCGACGAATCCGGCACCGAGATCCACCCCGCCTACAACACCGGTTTCGGGGGTGCGGTGGCCTTCCTCCTGCGGCTGCGCCACGGCGGCCCCCGGCTGTGGATGCCCGACGAGCTGCTCACCCGCCCGCACCCCGGCATCCGGCCCCACCACAGCCGGCAGCAGCAGGGGCGGTGCGACTCGTGACCACGACCACAGCGGCCGTACCGGCCGCCGCCCGGGCGCGGACCCGGATCAGCTTCTCCTTCGCCCACGACGGCAGCCACGCCGCCTGCCTGACCGGCGGGGGCGGCTCCCCGCTGGCCCTGGAGCTGTGGTCGTTCACGGCGTCGGCGGCGGACCGCCGGATCCTGGCCACCCGCCACGGGGAGACCACCTGGACCCAGCTGCTGTGCCGGGCCGACGGCCGGGTGCTGTTCACCCGGCCGGGCCGCGGCCACCACAACGTCGTACTGGCGGAACCCACCGCCACCGGCCTGGTCGAAAGGACCCTGGTCACCATCGACCGGCCGGCGGTACGACTGGTCGCCACCCCCGACCGGCGGGCGCTCGCGCTGGCCATCGGGCGGGGCGAGACCGGCTCCTCGGTCATCTGGCGGATCCTGGACAGGGAACCATGGCTGGAACAGGTGGCCGAGCTCGCGGGCACACTGAGCGGCCCCTGCCCGCTGGACCGCTCCGGCGCGCTGCTGGGGCTCAACCAGCAGCGGGATGGGGCGCTCGTACGGCCGGTCGCGGTGGACCTGGAGGCGGGCCGGGTACGCCCCGTCCCCGGCACGACGCCCGGCCAGCACGTGCTCCTCGCCGCGCCGCGGTCGGGACTGCTGCTGCTTGCGGAGAAGGCGGGAGAGGGATTCCGGCTCGGCCACACGTTCGCGGGCGACCCCGCACAGCCGCGCTTTCCCGACGTCCTCGACGCCATCGAGGGCAGCGTCGCGCCGATGGCCGTCGACCCCACCGGAGAGCACGTCGCGCTACGGGTGAACCGCGGTGCGCGATCCCATCTGATGATCTACACCCCGCGGCTCGACCGGGTCCGCACCATCCCCACCCCGCCCGGGGTCGTCCAGAGCCTCGCCGCCTGGGGGATGGACGGCTTGAGATTCCCGTTCTCCTCGCCGACGAGGCCGAGCGGGGTCGCCACGGTGGACACGACGACGGGCGAGTGGAGCCTCGTCGCCGACGAAGGACACACGTGGGCGGATGCCGAGGTCCAGGAGTTCACCGGCCCGGACGGGCCGATCGAGGCGGTGGTCTACGGAGACTGGCGCACCTCGCGGCACGTCCTGGTGTTCCTGCACGGCGGGCCTGAAGCGGCCACCCAGTTGGAATTCGACCCGCTCATGCAGGAGATGGCCGCCGCCGGGATCGCCGTCGTCGCCCCCAACTACCGGGGCAGCACGGGATACGGCCTGCCGCACCAGCGGGCCCTGCACGGCGCCTGGGGCGGCCCCGACCTGGCCGACGTACGGCACCTCGCCCGGCAGTTGAGCCGTGAAGGCCGGAATCTCATGCTCTATGGCACCAGCTACGGCGCCTACCTCGCGCTGCTGGCCGCCGGCGCCGACCCAGGACTGTGGTCGCGCTGCGTGGCGGTGTCCCCCTTCCTGTCCGGCGAGAGCCTCCACGCGGAAGGCTCGCCGCCGGTACGCGCCCTCATCGATCGTCTCGGCGGCCGTGCCGTCGTCCGCGACGACCTGGGTCCACGGGACGTGGCGCGGCTCTGCGACCGGATCACCGCCCGCCTGCTCGTCGTCCACAGCGACAACGACGAGGTCATTCCGGTGAGCCAGTCCCGCCGGCTGCGCGAACGCCTTCTGGAGGCGGGCCGGCACGAGGGACGCGACTTCGTCTACCTGGAGCCGCCGACCGGCGGCCACGATCCCATCCAGGGCGGTCACGGCATCGAACTGACCAGGTTCCTGCTCCGGTTCCTGCTCGCCGGCTGAGCCCCGCGCATCGACGCCCTGACCCATGAACCCGGCCGGACGGTCCTGTCCGGTCTCCACCACGGCGACGAAAGGAGGTGAAAAGAATGGCGATCGACATCAGCGCGCTGGACATGCTCCCGGCCGAATCCGCGGGCCTGGGCCCCTGCCGCCCCGGTACGTGCTTGTTCACCTGCATCACCGTGTCGTGCACGTACACCTGTGAGCTGACCGAGGCCGGCTGAGCACCGCGACGGCCGCATCCGAACGGTCGGAAAGGAGGTGAAAGAAATGACGATCGACATCAGAAGCCTGGACATGCTCCCGGCCGAGCCGAACGGGCTCGCGCCGTGCGGCTGGTTGATCACCTGCGGGATCACCTGCGTCTACCCGACGTGTGACTACACCTGCAACGGCCCCACCAACGCGTGAACCACGGTTTCCGCCAAAGCCGAGGAGAAAGGACGGCAGAAGGCGCCGCTGCGGAACGCCGTCCTCCGATCGCGGAAATTTCCTGACATGACCTGAGCGGAGGTCAGGAAACGCGGGGGTGTGGGTGCGACACCACGCCCGCACCCCCCACCGGCGCTGCTCAGGGCCGGAAACGAGACAAAGAAGCGACAGGGAGTGGAAGAAATGTCGAGCGACATCGTCGTGCTGGAAACGCTGCCGGCCTCCGCGGCGGCCGGGCTCAGGCCGTGCCGGCCGGTCACCTGCGAGGACACCTGCTACATCACCTGCACGGGCATCACCAACCCCCCGTGAACACGCCTCGCTGTCTACGGCCGAATCAGGTGGAGGTGCTGAATGGGCCCGTCACGGGGCAGAGGACACGACGCTCATGACGGCGTCACCGCTCCCGAGGTGGACTCGCCGGTCGGCATGCTGCTCTTCTCGGTGCGGCAGGCGCCCGGCTGGACCGCGGCGCTGGTGATGTCGAGCGCGGCCGGCTCGGCGACGGCGCTGGCGTTGCCCGCGGCGCTGGCCAGGTCGGTCGACACGGTGCTGGCGGGAGAGCGGGCCGGGGCGGCGCTCGGCGGGCTCGCGGCTCTTCTCGCGGTGGCCATGGCCGCCGAGGTCCTGGGAGTGTGGGCGGGCTCCGCCCAGGGAACCGCGGTCGAACTGTCGCTGCGTCGGGGGCTGACCCGGCGGTTGCTCCGCGCCGGGCTCGCGGGCCGGCACCGGTTCGCCGCGGGCGACGTGAGCAGCCGGATGGTCGCGGGCGCGGCGGAGGCGTCCGGGCTGGTCTCGACGGCGCTCTCCGTGGCGGCGGCGGTGGTGCTCTCCGCCGGTGGACTGGTGGCGCTCGCGGTGATCGACTGGCGCCTCGCGGTCGTGTTCACCGTGTGCGTGCCGGTGGCGGCCGTTCTCGTCCGGCGGTTCGTCTCCGAGGCGTCGCAGTTGATGACGCGCTACCAGGAACTGCAGGGAGCGTTGTCGGCCCGCCTGGTGGAGGCGATCTCCGGCGCGCGGACCATCCGCGCCGCGGGGACCCTGGACCGGGAGGTGGAACGCGTCCTCGCGCCGCTGCCTGATCTGACCGCGGTGGGCCGGGCGACCTGGGACGCCCAGTGCCGCACGGTCTGGAAGGTGTCGCTGCTCGGCCCGCTCACCCAGGTCGCGGTCCTCGCCGCGGCGGGGGTGGGCGTGGCGGACGGGCGGATCAGCCCGGGATCCTGGATAGCGGTGGCCGGCTACGTCGGCATCGCGCTTGGCCTGCTCGGCGTGGTGGACACGCTGATGGGCTTCGCGCACGTGCGGGCGGGAACGGCCAGGATCGCGGAGGTGCTGTCCCTGCCGCCCGGCGCCGGGGGCGCGCGTACGCTCCCGGACGGCCCCGGCGCGATCACGTTCCGATCGGTGAGCGTGCGCGTGGACGGCGAGACCCTGCTGGACGGCGTGGACGTGGACATCCCTCCCGGCGTCGCGGTCGCCGTCGTCGGCCGCTCGGGCGCCGGGAAGTCCACGTTCGCGGCGCTCGCCGGCGGGCTGCTCGCCCCGGACCGCGGTGAGGTGCTCCTGGACGGCGTCCCTCCGTCAGAACTGGAGCCGGGCAGCCTGCGCCGCGCCGTGGCGTACGCGTTCGAGCGGCCGGCCCTGCTCGGCGGGACCGTTCACGGCACGATCGCCTACGCCTCGCCGGAGGCGACCCGGGAGCAGGTGGAGCTCGCCGCGCGGCGGGTGTCCGCGGATGATTTCGTCCGGAGACTGCCCGAAGGCTACGACACGCCGCTGGACCGTGCGCCGCTGTCCGGCGGAGAGGCGCAGCGGCTCGGGCTGGCCAGGGCCGTGGTGGGGGAACGCCGGGTGCTGATCCTCGACGACGCCACCTCCAGCCTGGACACCGCGACGGAAGCCCAGGTGACCGCGACCCTGACCCGCCTGCTCGCCGGCCGCACCCGGATCGTCGTCGCGCACCGTGCCTCCACCGCTGCCCGCGCCGACCTGGTCGTATGGCTGGAGAACGGGCGGGTGCGCGGCACCGGGCCGCATGAGCTGCTGTGGCGGGAACCGGCCTACCGCGCCATGTTCACCACCGCGGGCGAGTTCGTGAAGGAGCCGGCGTGACCGGACGTACGGTGAGCCGCGACGGCTGGCGGTTGCTGCTCAGAGAGCTGGCCCGGCGGCGACGGCCGTTGATGTTCCTGGCCGTCTGGTCGGCCGTCGAGTCCCTGCCGGCGCTGCTGTCCGGGGTGACCGTGGCCGCGGCGCTGGACCAGGGGTTCCTGGCCGGGCGGCCCTGGCTGGGGCTGGCCTGGTTGGGGGTCCTCGGGCTGGCGATGGTGATCCAGGCACTGGCGACCCGCAACACCTTCCCCTGGCTGGCCGCGATCGTGGAGCCGGTACGCGACGCGCTATTCCGTGTGGTGGTCGACGGGGCGCTGCGGCGCGCGGTGGAGGGGACCGCGCCACAGGACGGCGCCGTGGTGGCCAGGCTCAGCGGGCAGGCCGAGACCGTGCGGAACCTGGTCGCCGCACTGCTGCGGATGCTGCGCCCCGCCGTCGCGTCGTCGTTCATGGCCCTGGCCGGGCTCGTCGCCCTCGCCCCGTTCGTCGCCGCGATCACCGCTCCACTGGTCCTGCTGAGCCTCGCGCTGTTCGCGTGGTTGACTCGGGCCCTGGCCGTACGCCAGCGCGAGATGGTCCTCGCGGAGGAGACGATGGCACGGGTGGCCACCGGCACCTTCGAGGGGCTTCGTGACGTGGTGGCGGCGGGAGCCGTCGAGACCGCCCGCGAGGCCGTCGAGCGGGCCGCGGAAGCTGATGCGCGGGCGACCCTCGCGATGGCCAGGGCCTCGTCCGCCCGGACCGCGATCATGGCGCTGGGCGGCACGGTGCCGGTGCTCCTGGTCCTTCTGCTGGCACCATGGCTCCTCCGGTCGGGCCGGATGACCTCCGGTGAGCTCGTGGGCGCGGCCACCTATCTGGTCGGCACCCTGGACCCTGCGCTGCGCTCGCTGACCGGGACCGTGGCGTCCTGGGGCCGGCAACTGGGTGTGCTCCTGCACCGGCTCGCCGAGACAAGCGAGGGCCCACCGGTGGCCGAGCGCCGGGGACACGCCAGGCCCGAGTCCGGCGAGGTCCGCGTCACCGGCCTGACGTTCGCGTACGGGCCGCACGCCGCGCCGGTCATCGACGACCTCACGCTGCACGTCCCCCAGGGCGAGCACCTGGCGATCGTCGGACCCAGTGGGATCGGCAAGTCCACGCTGGCCTCGCTCCTCACCGGCGTGGCCGTCCCAGAGGCCGGCACCGTGCGGCTCGGAGGCGTCCCGCTCCCGGACGTAGACCCGGCCCGCCTGCGGAGCATGATGGCGCTGATCCCGCAGGAGGCGTACGTCTTCACCGGAAGCCTGCGAGAAAACCTCGGCTACCTGCGTCCGGAAGTGACCACGGCCGAGCTCGACCGGGCGGTGGCCGAGCTCGGCATGCGCGCGCTGGTGGACCGGCTGGGCGGGTACGACGCCCCGCTGGGCGTCGACGGGCCAGCGCTGTCCGCCGGGGAGCGCCAGCTCATCGCCCTCGCACGGGTCTACGTCTCGACAGCCCGGGTGGTCGTGCTCGACGAGGCCACCTGCCACCTCGATCCGGTCGCGGAGGCCAGGGCGGAGCACGCCTTCGCCGCCACGGGCCGCACCCTCATCGTGATCGCGCACCGCATCAGCTCCGCCCGCCGCGCCCGCAGGATCCTGCTCCTCGACGGCACGTCGGCCGTGCTGGGGACGCACGAGGAGCTGGTCGCCGCCGCCCCGCTGTACGCCGATCTGGTGGGCAACTGGGATGTGCCGGCAGGCGACCTCGCGTGACGCCGTCAGTGCCCTGCACCGAGTCCGGCCGTTCGTCACCGTTGCCCCTGGTCGCACTGACCAACCCCGTCTACGACGGCGTGCCCGGGCTCGAGATCTGGCTCGGCGGCATCGACCTCGCGGACTTCGGCGGCGACCCGCTGAAGGCGATCAAGTCGTTCGGCGCGTCGGCGTTCTCGCCGCTGCCGGGCACCCGCGAGGGCGGCGAGGTGGGCGACGCCGACTACAGCCCTACGTGACCAAGGCGCTGGTCGGCGAGGCGCACGAGCTGGGCCTCAAGGTCATCCCGTGTACCGTCGAGGAGAAGTCGACGATGAACGCGATGATCGACGCCGGCGTGGACGGCATCATCACCGACTACCCGGACCGGCTGCGCGAGGTCATGGCCGACCGCGTCCGCTCGTCGACCAGTGCATCCCAGCGAGGCGATCGCCGGCTGTACGGCGAGACCGGCGCCGAGTCACTGATCCGATAGTGCTTGCCCCGTGATGACAGCTCGCTTCGTTGCCGCCAGCGCCAGGCCGAGTTGCATGCCCGCGAATGGAAAGTGCAGTGCCACGTTGGCACCGGTGAACGCATGCTCGACTACGGCACGATACTCCACTCCACCAAGGCCGATGACCTGGTCGAACCTGTCGAGCCCTTGATCTCGAACCTGCCGCCGGGTCGAGGCCTTCGCGATGGGCATCGACACGCGACGTTTGAAAGTGACGTTGTATGGACCTTCTACCGGATCGTCGGGATTCAGAAAGCCATACTTGGCGCTGAGAATCACCCACCTGTCGCCGAATCGCTCGGCGTATCGGCGGTTCACTATGAATGGTGCACCGATGTAAGCGTCCCGGGCTGCCGTCGGCCCCGCGTGCGGGTTCTTGTCCCAGATCTTGGCTTTGCCGCAGGGGACGATGACCAGGACGCGAGGGCTAAGCACTGGCGACCTGCGCTGCTCGCTCGATGTCTTTGGGGCACGCATGCGTAAGCGGGCACGAGACGCAGTTGGGAACGCCGGGGCGGCACCAGCCCCGCCCGATGAGCCAGCTGGGTAAGTCAAGTTCACCTGGGCGCGTCGGGTGCAGTTCGCGGGCCACCGCGATCATGTGGTCGCGGTCGTCCCTGTCGGCAAGGCGGGTACGGAGGAAGACGCGGCGCAGATGTACGTCATAGGCGACGTCGCTTCGTTCCAGATTCTTGATCTGAACACCGAGATCGCGCTCCAGAATCTCCACAGCCATCGCGGCCTTCTTCTGGCCGATACCTACGAACGCATCCAAACGAGCCTGTAACTCGTCCGCACTGGGCTGATCGGACCAGATCGCCCCGGCGTCGCCGTCGTAGTCGGTCAGCACCCGACGGGCGGCGAGTACCAACCAGCGGGGCATCGTCTCGGTGTATCTGTGCAGCTTCGGAGGAGAGTTGATGGCCGCCAGAACGGCGGACTCGTCGGCTGCGATCCGTTCGGGATCGAGGTGACCGAGGCGCTGGCGCAGATGCCAGGGCGCCTGCCATGCTCGCTCTGCCGACACACCCTGATCGAACAGAACCCCGACCAGGAACGCGAAGCTATTCGTGCGGATGAACTCGTTCGCCTCCTTGTCGGGTGTGAAGTCCACCGCCGGCGTCTGCGGAGTGGCACGGTGCTGTCCTGCGTACTTCAAGAGCGCGGCGACCACGGCGGCGCGCACTTCAGTGTCATCGTGGGGTCGCACGGAAGCAGGGGCCGGTCCGGTGCCGGTGACGGGCGGAAGGGACAACCGATTACGGCGGCCTTTAGGCAGACGGTCCCAAGCCACCGCACGTAACAATGCGTGGCGTGCCCATCCGTCGATGTCTTCTTGCCTCAGCTTCACCGCCAAACTGCGCGGGCTGTATGGGCCGCGGACCTCCTCAGCCATGACCACGACCGGAAAGGAGGCATAGTCGGGTGGAATCGTGTCACCTGGCCTCAGATGGCGTTTGGTCGTCTTGATCAGGCTCAGCAGGCTGGCGGAGCGATCGAAGTCATCAGACTCGACGCCCTCGACCGTCGGGTTCCCTTCGACCCACGTCACCGAATGCACGCGCGAGCGGCCATAGACATTTCTGCGGCCGATTCCATGCCGGATATGGAACTCCTGGCCGTCCATGGTGACCACGGCTGCCCAGCCCCGCTCGAACGATTCAAACGCGTCTGGCCAGCGCCACGAAAACGGTCCCAACGCAGTCATTGTGATCAGCCGGATGTCGGGAATCGCCAGCCTCCCCATGTTCACGAGTCCAGGTGCCCATATCGCTTCCCGCTCTGCCAGGAGTGAAACCGCAAGCATTTAGCGAACAGTGGACTTCATCAGTGCCAGGTTGCGGAGAATGGACAAAAAGGACTTTATGCAAGGCGGGAGGCGCCATGTCGTCCACCGAAGAGAACCGGTTGTCGGACCCATAGGTGATGTGGGAGTCTCGGCGCAGCCCGATGGCACGGACCGTCCGACGGCCGGTGGCGCGGCGTCCGGTCAGGCGGCGATCGCAGGGAACACCACGAGCGATCCGTCGCGGCTTCGTTCGATCTCGATGGCAACGTCAGCCTGGTGGGTTCCCACGTTGAGGTCATCGCCCAAGGCGCGAAGGCGATATACGGCTTGGAGTAGGTCGTCCACCTCGCGCTGCGTGAACATGATGTTCAGGAAACCGCCATCACGCTTCAATTCAAGGGTCGACAGTCGAAGAAGGACGGAGTTGATGCCTGATTCCAGCTCGTCGACGCGACGCTCGTCGTCGTGCAGCGATGCGACAAAGCTCTTGAACGGATTGTCCGTGCCGGACAGTTGAGCGTGTTCGACCGCCTGAAGCACGAGCACCCGGCGCTTGAGAGCGATGGCGAGCCGTGCCAGCTCCAGGTGCGCGCGGAATGCTCCGCCTTCCTCGTTGACGCCGGGGAACGTTTTCGTCAACACATCAAGATCGACAGGGCCGTCGGGCAGCTTGGTCAGCGCGTCTTGCCATTTCATGAGCCGGCGCTTGGCTCGTTGGATCGCCGTGCTGATCGCGTACGACGAGGTGTCCAGCCCTAACGACAGGCCGATCCTGCCCTGGTCGAGGAGGATCGACGTCGCCTTGTCGATCGCGTCACGGCAACCGTCCAATTCGCTGCGTTCGTCCTCGAGGTTGTCTTCGTGTAACTGCTCCAGGAGGTCGGTGATCCGCTCGATCGCTTTCTGGCGCTGCTGATCAGCGTAGGCGCTGACGCCGACCGCGACGGCCATCAGCACAAGGGGCGCCGCCACGGTCAACGCTCCGCCGGCAGCGGCAGCGACGCCGGCTGTGCCGGCCGAGCCGGTCGCGGCACCTGCGACAGCGGGACCGGCAACGGGCACAAAACTTGCGTGGTTTGTGATGCGGCCGGCGGAGTTGATCAGAGCGCTGTGAACACCTCCGGCAGATGCCTTCATGGGCCGGACGAGTCCCTGACCGATCTGTGCGGCGACCCTTGCCGGTACGACCATTCGGTAGAGCACGTCACCGGTGGCGGCGACCTTCATTGTCGGAGGCGCTGACTTCGCTGTCTGGGCCACGAGGTGCGACAACTGCTGCGCGAGAGGACTGGCCGCATGGAGCGGAATCCCACCGTTCCGATCGCGCCTGGTCGAAATCGGATGCGCTTCCAGCGTGGCGATCGGGGGAATCCGCAAGTGTTGCCAGGGCTGTTCGCAGTTCGGCGAGCCGGGCCGGTGTCATGCCCTCATCACCCAGCACGTTCGGCACGCTCAAGGCCTCTGTAGCGAGTGTCCATACTGGCAGGGGTGCCTCATCACCAGTGGTCACGCTGTGTCCCCTCTCCAAACTGAGACACACCATAGCCCTTCAGCCATGAATCTGGATGGCTCAGCAATTTGCCGAACGACGTGCAGCTGTCCGGCCCGCTGAGTATTTCTAACGATGCGCCCTATTTATCCATTGATGCGGCGTGTCGAGTCGCGCGGCGTATCGCATTGAGGCGAGGCGACCGGCGACCCCGTCGACGCCGACCAGCGGGGGCTCGCGCATCCTGTCGGCGCGTTCGGCCACCCGCCATCTAGAACAGCCACAACCGGGCGAGCGGGCCGGCGCCATCGTCGCCGCGGGCCAGCCGGTCTTCATCCGCTTGATCAGCGCCAGGCGCCGCATGTCCTCCTCGCCGTAGAGGCGGAAGCACCCCTGCGTGCGGGCGCTTCCGGCGTGCCACGTGGGCGGTCACCGGCCGTCCAGGGCGCGAGTCATCCGCTCCAGATGGCCCAGCAGGAGCTCGGCCTGCTCCGCGTCGAGGTGGGCGGTCAACCGCCGTTCGATCTCGAGCACGTCGCCGCGCGCGGCGACGAGCCGGGCTCTGCCTTCCGCCGTGAGCGTGGCGGGCAGGGCTCTGCCCTGCGGCGCGGACGCCGGCCGTTCGACCAGCCCGGCGTCCTCCAGGTTGCGGAGCAGCACGTTCATCGACTGCCGGGTGACGAAGGCGCCCCTGGCCAGCTCGGCGTTGGACAGCCCCGGCCGCTGGTCGAGCAGCTCCAGGCATGCGTACTGCGGAGTGGTCAGGTCGTGGCGGCGCAGCGTGGCGTCCATGGCCGAGCGCAGCGTCGCCTGAACCCTCTTCAGCTGGTAGCCCACCAGGCGGCCGAGGTCCGTGCCGTCGCCTTCTTGCCTCATGTCAGCATTCTGACATATGGTCTCCTATGTCAAAGCTCTGACATAGGAGGAATCATGACCGTCACCGGAGTGGACTTCGTGGCGTTGCAGGTGCGCGATCTGGAAGCCGCGGCCGCGTTCTACGAGAAGCGCCTCGGGCTGCGGCGTGACTCCGCCGGACCGCCGCACGCCGTGGTGTTCGCCACCACGCCCATTCCGTTCGCGGTGCGCGAGCCGCTGCCCGGCGTCGACCTGGAGGCGGCCCCGCGTCCTGGCCTCGGAGTGGCGCTGTGGTTCAAAGCCGACGACGCCCAGCGGCTCCACGACGAGCTCACCGCGGCCGGGGTGCCGATCGTGTCCGCGCCGGTCGACGGGCCGTTCGGCCGGACGTTCTCCTTCAGCGACCCGGACGGGTACGTGGTCACCGTCCACGACAGGTGAACGGGGGCCACGCGGGACGTGACGGTGGTTGCCCGCCGCGCCCCGCGTGGACCCCGTAGCGCACTCTCCCGCTCACGCGTACCCCGGGAATTCGATCCGATGCACAGCCGGACATGCCGGTGCCCACCCCCAGGGGGCTGGGGGTGGGCACCGGAGCTTGCCGGGGTCTACTTCAGGATCGGGAGGCGGCGGACCAGCGGGGTGGCGGCCCATGCCTTGCCGAGTCCGAGGGTGGCGCCGGCGTTGGCGAGGGCGAGGCCGATGAGGACGATGGCGTAGACGATGTGGTCGTCCATGAAGGGGTTGGTGGTGAGGGGCAGTGCGGCGGCCCACATCATCAGCAGGAGCAGGGTGCCGGTGGTGGCGGCGATGCGCATTCCGATGCCGAGGATGAGTGCGGTGCCGATGCCGGCCAGGCCGGTCATGAACAGCCAGTCGACCCAGGGCTGTCCGGCGAGGGCGTTGAACAGGCCGCCGAGGGTGTTGTCGGCGGTGCCCTTGAGGAAGCCGGTGGTGGGGCTGCCGCCGTTGATCCAGGCCTTGGCGGCGGGGGTGGCGAAGCCGAAGCCGAACATCTTGTCCAGGAAGGCCCACAGGAACACCCAGCCGAGGGCGATGCGGGCGGCGGCCCAGGCGAACCGGGCGGGGCCGGTGCCTGCGGCGGGGAGCGTCTCGGTGTGCGCACGGGGGGCGGGGACCGTGACCGTGGCGGCGGGAGCGGCGTCGTAGAGGCGGTGCTTCCTCTGGTTGCGCCCTTCGGTGATGGCCATGACCGGCCCCTTTCAGCGTGTTCGCGTCTTTGCTCTCTCTTTGACACCTCAAGCAAACCGCGATCACCCGTCCCGCCGCTGGTGCCGTACGGCACGCCGCGTGCGCCCCGAAGTCCCCGTGATCGTGGGACCTTCGGCCCGGCCCGTGCCCGCTCAGCTCGTCAGCAGGCCGATGCCGAGGGCCAGCACGCCCGCCGCCAGGCAGAGCGCGCCGATCCAGAGCAGGACGATCAGCCGGTTCGGCCGGGTCGCGCCCCGCTCCAGGGACGACAGGAAGAAACCGGCGGACATGAGCACGGCGGCGGCCGGCACACCGAGCCGGGCCGTCCACAGGGCGACGCCGTCGAGATCGGTGGCGTCGACGAAGAGGAGGCAGACCAGCCCGAGAGTGACCAGCACCCCCGCGTGGGCGTGCCCGGCGCGGGCGAACGTCTGCTGGAAGGGCGTCATCGGCACCTGACCGCGGACGATCCTGGTGAGGAACCACCCGCCGAACTCGATGGTCACGACGGTCAGCAGGACGACGCCGGCGATCGCCTGGGTCGGCTGGCTGAGCTGCAGGGGGGTCATGGGCTCTCCTGAAAGGACATGATCGAGAGGGGTCGGCCGCGCGGGACGTCAGCGGCCGGGGTCCAGGGCGGCATCGGGAATGCCGAGCGCCCGCGCGAGGTCGGCCAGCTCCGCCTCGAACAGGTCGCCCGCCTCGTCGCCGATCGCCCGGGTGAGGCCGAGCGACTCCACGCAGACCAGTGCGTAGAGCCGCAGCCACCCGCGGGTGAAGGCAACCGTGGCGGAGGTGGTGGGCAGCGAGATCTCCAGCCCTTGGACGAAGCGTTCGGCCAGCGGCTCGATCCGCGGCCTGCGGGACCGGCCGGCGGGGGAGTCGACGCCATGGTCCCGCCACACGCCGGCGAAGACGTCGGCGAACAGCCTGCCCACCTGGCGCCGCGCCCGGGCGACCGCCGGGTTCTCCTGCTCCTGCGACGCCACGACGAGGGAGAAGTGGAACTCCCTGGCGTGCTCGATAGCCCAGCACCGCAGTGCCCTGCTCGCGACGACGAGCCGGCGCGCGGTGTCCGCCTCGTCCACCTCGCCGATCCTGGCGGCGACGAACTCGGTGAGCTCGTCCAGGATCGCCACTATGACGGCGTCGACGAGGGCGCGGTGGCTGTCGAAGTAGCGATAGATGCCGGGCGGGGTCATGCCCATCTCCCGGGCGACCGCTCGGATCGTCAGCGCCTCGGCCCCCTGGCTCGTCAGGATCTCCCGGCTCACCGAGATCAGCTCACGCAGCGTCGCGTCGCGGACCCTCTGGCGCCGTGAAGGACCGGGGGTCACGGGCTCCTCCATCGGCTCTCCTTCCATGGGCTGGTGTTTACAGTGTTAACTATAGCTATCCCAATTAGTAAGGATTACCCTTGTTCGCGGAAAGCCGGTGACAGGCGGGCGGCCGTGCCGCCCGCACGCGTCGCACGTCTCTCCCCGTCCGGTCATCGTCCGTCCGACCCTGGAGGCCCTCGTGAACATCGACTCCGGTGCCGTGCTGAGCGCCGAACCCGCCGGTATCCCGGCCGCCGCGCGCCGGGTCGGCGCCGCCGAACGCGACCGTGCCGTCGACCTGCTCGGTGACGCCTACAGCACCGGCTACCTCACCAAGGAGGAGTTCGACGAGCGTCTCGACGCCGCCGCGCGGGCGCGTCACCGCACCGAGATCGACGCACTCCTCGCCGACCTGCCGCCGAAGCTCCGTACGTCGAGGGACAGGGCGCGGCGCCGGGCCCGTACGGTCACGGCGGCCAGGCTCGGCATGCGCATCCACGCCGGCGTCTACGCCGGGACCTCACTTCTCCTGGTGGCCGTCTGGCTCCTCGTCGGACGGGCGACGGACTTCTGGTATCCGTGGCCGATCTGGCCCGTCTTCGGCTGGGGAGTGGGAGTGCTGGGCCACGTCGTACCCGTGACCCTGGCGATCCGCGCCCGCGAACGCCGGGATAGGTCCGCATCGATCGCTTGACCACCTCACCAGGGTGGCCCGCCGGGTCGCGGAACCGGCGCTCCGCTGACCCCGCCGAGCTTCGGTCCCCGCAGACCGGACATGGTGGAACGTTCAGGGCTCTCACGGAGCGAAGGAGTCGCGGTCGTAATATGGCGAATTAAGAGATATCCCTGCTGGTCACGAGGCATGCCATACGGGTGGGAGAGGCGCGGCGTACGCGATGGGGTGAGGGAAAAGGCGGACTTATCCGGCGCATGATCGTGGTGAGCGCGCTGATCCTGGGCCTCATCAGCAGCGCCTTCGGGTTCCTCCTTCCGGCGATCGCGGGTTTTCGTGACGCGGTGGACCTCGCGAACCACTCCAGGCATGTGCTGACGACGGCGAACCACCTCCAGAGGCTCGTGATCGATCTCGAGACCGGTCAGCGGGGGTTCATCATCGCCGGGGACGAGAGCTTGCTGGAGCCGTGGAGACAGGCCCGTGCCTCCATCCCCGGGCAGGCGGCCGCCCTGGAGCGGCTCGCGAGCGCGTACAGCCCCGCGCAGGGCGACCGGGCGCGCCAGATCAAGCAATCCATCGAAACCTACATTCGCGACTATTCGGTTCCGGTCGTGGAGGCCGCGCGGCGAGACCCGGCAGCCGCCCGCACGGTGGCGGTGACGCAGGACGGGAAGCGCCGAGTCGACGCGATCAGGAGCCAGTTCCAGCGCTTCGTGGCTTTCGAGGACCAGACCCTCGCCTCGCGACAGGCACGTGCCGCCGATGCCGCTGTCCTGGCCACCGTGGCGGCGTCGGTCAGTGTGGCGGGCTCTATTGTGCTCATCCTTCTCTTCGACACCTACCTGATCCGGTCGATCGTCCGGCCGATCCGCAAGGCGGCCGCCGTCGCCTCCCGGCTCGCCGACGGAGACCTCACGGCGCGCATGCCGGAAACCGGTGCGGGTGAGATCGGCGAACTCGAGGCCGCGTTCAACACCATGGGGCGCTCGCTGGAGGAGAGCCGCGAGCTGACGGAGAAGGCGCACAGACGCCTCAAGCTGCTGTACGACGCCAGCACGGCGGTGGGCACCACCCTCGATGTGCGGCGGACCGCCGAAGAACTGGTGAAGGTGGTGGTCCCCGAGTTCGCCGACTTCGTCACGGTCGACCTGACAGCGGCCGTCTTGCGAGGCGATGACCACAAGCCGGACGAGGGCGAGACCCTGTGCCGGGTGGCCGTCGGATGCGTTGAGGACACCGCGTCGTTCCGCCCGCCCGGCGTGCCGATCACGTGGGCCCCGTCCACGCCTCAGGCCCGCAGTTTCGACGGCGGCCTCGCCGTGATCGAGCCCGATCTGCGGGCTTCCACCGCGTGGCGTTCCCCTGACGCGGAAGAGACCGATCGGATCCTGGCCCGCGGCGTCCATTCCCTGATCACGACCCCGCTGCGGGCCCGGGGGATGCGGATGGGCGTCATCAGCTTCTGGCGTTCGCGCCTCCCCGGGCGATTCGACGAGGAGGACCTGTCCTACGCGGTGGAACTGACCGCCAAAGCGGGTGTCGTCATCGACAACGCCCGCCGCTACACCCGTGAACGCACCACCGCGCTGACCCTGCAGCGCAGTCTGCTGCCCCAGCGGCTGCCCGAGCAGCCGGCGGTCGAGGTCGCCTTCCGTTATCTGCCGGCGAGCCCTCAGTCAGGGGTGGGCGGCGACTGGTTCGACGTGATCCCGCTGTCCGGCTGCCGGGTCGCCCTCGTCGTCGGGGACGTCGTCGGTCACGGCATCCACGCCGCCGCCACGATGGGTCGGCTGCGCACCGCCGTACGGACCCTGGCCGACGTCGACCTGCCACCTGACGAGCTCCTCACCCACCTGGACGACCTGGTCATCCACCTCACCAGCGATGAACAGCCCGGCGTGGCGGAAGGCGACACGGCCGCGTTCGCCGAGCTGGGCGCCACGTGCCTGTACGCCGTCTACGACCCCGTCTCGCGCCTGTGCACCGCGGCCACCGCCGGTCACCCGCTGCCTGTTCTGATCGCTCCCGACGGCACCACGGAACAGGTGACCGGGCCGGTGGGCCCCCCTCTCGGAATCGGCGGCCTACCCTTCGAAAGCATCGAGCTGTGCTTGACCGCGGGCACCGTCATCGCCCTGTTCACCGATGGCCTGGTCGAATCCCGCGCCCGTGACATGGACCAGGGCCTCGCCGAGATGCGCCGCGCACTGGCGCTGCCGGCGGCATCACTCGAAGACGCCTGCGACACCGTGACCGGCGCCCTGCTCGACGGCCGCGCGGCCGACGACGCGGCCCTTCTCCTCGCGCGCACAAGAGCCCTCTCCCCGGACCGGATCGCCACGTGGGACATCCCCGCCGACCCGGCCCTGGTCGCGCCCACCCGGAAGCTCGCCATCGAGCAGCTCCTCGCGTGGGGACTGGACGAAATGGAGTTCGTCACCGGCCTCGTGGTGAGCGAGCTGGTCACCAACGCCATGCGCCACGGGACCGGCCCGATCCAGCTGCGAATGATCCGCGACCGCACACTGATCTGCGAGGTCTCCGACGGCAGCAGCACCGCACCGCATCTGCGCCGGGCGCGCGTCTTCGACGAGGGGGGCCGAGGACTGCTGCTGGTCGCACGGCTCACGCAGGGCTGGGGCGCGAGGCAGACGGCCAATGGCAAGACAATCTGGTGCGAACAGGCATTGCCTTCCCCCATGCCGGACTCGGACGGGACATCCGGCGAAGTCCCTGAGGCGGCTTAAGACGCGTCAAGAGGGCGGGCCCTGCCGGCCGGAACAGGGCCGGTCGGGCCGTAGATGGCATGGGGTGAAAAGCATGAAGCCCGGTCCTTGGGACCGGGCTTCAACCCACAGTTGATTGTGTGTCCGAGGGGGGACTTGAACCCCCATGCCCATCACTGGGCACTAGCACCTCAAGCTAGCGCGTCTGCCTATTCCGCCACCCGGACGTGGTGCCTCACGCTGGATCGTCATCCGGCGTCGGCGGATACAGGTTAGCACTCTCTTGGCCGTGCTTCACACCGGGAATCGGCCCGCGCAAGCCCGGGGTGAATGCCGCGCCTGTACGACGGCAGGATGGAGGCTTGAGCCGTACGACGTGAAAGGCGGGCCGGCTCCCGGTTGGGCCCGCCGGCAGGAGGAGGCGCAATGACCCCACGCTACGGGGAGGACGAGGTCGCCGAGCTGTGCCGCGACCTGATCCGCATCGACTCGGTCAACGCGGGGGACAACGCGGGGCCAGGGGAACGTGAGGCCGCGGAGTACGTGGCGGGCAAGCTGTCGGAGGTGGGCCTGGAGCCGCGGATCCTGGAGTCCGACCCCGGGCGGGCGAACGTGGTCGCCCGGGTTGAGGGCACCGACCCGGGCAGGGACGCCCTGGTCCTCCACGGCCATCTGGACGTCGTGCCGTTCGACGCGGCCGACTGGACCCACCACCCGCTGAGCGGCGAGATCGCCGACGGGTGCGTCTGGGGCCGCGGCGCGGTCGACATGAAGGACATGGACGCGATGATCCTCGCCGTCGTGCGGCGGCGGCTGAGCGAGGGCCGCAGGCCGCCCAGGGACGTCGTGCTCGTCTTCACGGCCGACGAGGAGGCCGGGGGCCACTACGGCGCCCAGTGGCTGGCCCAGCGCCACCCGGAGGTCTTCGAGGGCTGCACCGAGGCGGTCGGCGAGGTGGGCGGCTTCAGCGTGACCACCGACCAGGGCCGCATGTACCTGATCGAGGCGGCGGAGAAGGGCATCGCCTGGATGCGCCTGACCGCCAAGGGCAGGGCCGGGCACGGCTCCATGCTCAACGACGACAACGCCGTGACCGAGCTGGCGGAGGCGGTCGGCAGGATCGGCCGCCACAAGTGGCCGGTCAGGCTCACGCCCACCGTGCAGGCGTTCTTCGAGGAGGTCTTCGGCAGGGAGGTCAAGGCGGAGGACGCGGAGGCGGCGGTGGCCACGCTCGGACCGCTCGCCAGGATGATCGGCGCCACTCTCCGCAACACGACCAACCCGACCATGCTCCAGGCGGGGTACAAGGCGAACGTCATCCCCCAGGCCGCGACCGCGCACGTGGACGGCAGGTTCCTGCCGGGGTACGAGGACGAGTTCTTCCAGACCCTGGACGAGCTGCTCGGGCCCAACGTGACCAGGGAGTTCGTCTACCACGACGTGGCCGTCGAGACCCCCTTCAAGGGGCCGCTGGTCAAGGCGATGGCGGACGCGCTGCACGAGGAGGACCCGGGCGCGCGGGCCGTTCCGTACACGCTGAGCGGCGGCACCGACCTCAAGGCCTTCAGCCGTCTCGGCATCAGCGGGTACGGCTTCGCGCCGCTGCGGCTTCCCGAAGACTTGGACTTCTCCGGGATGTTCCATGGCGTCGACGAGCGGGTTCCGGTCGATTCGCTCCGGTTCGGCGTTCGGGTCCTTGACCGTTTCCTCGAATACTGCTGAGAAAGCTCTTGCGATCACGTGCCGTGGCGCTACAGTAACTCTCCGTTGGGGGTTGGATCCGCTGCGGGTTGACCCGGCGGACTGTTCGACTCATCGGTTTGGGGAGGTCGCGTGACGCGCATGTCGCAGGAGCAGTGGGGGGCCGACAGGCCCTCCGCCGCTTCCGGCGTGCGCGTCACGTCTCCCCTCCCGTCTCCCGGCTCCGTCAGGCGGGGCCGGATGGCGCGGTTCGTGGCCGGCTCCCGTCTGGGCCGCCTGCTGGTCATCGGCGGGCTGATCGCCGCCGGATGGCTGCTCGGCGTGATCTTCGGCGTCTTCGGCACGGCCACGTCCGTGGCCGGGGTCGCACCCTCACATGATGTCGCCGGGTCGGTTCTTCCCGACCATCTCTCAGGTCCGGATCTCGGCCTGCCGTCCTCACCGGGCGGGGCCGGATCCCATGGGAAGAGCACCGACGGTTTCCCCACGGCGACGGACGACGTCTCGGTGAACGCCGAGGCGATGGCGGGGCGCACGGTCGACGGGCTCACGAGCCAGTCGAAGCCGCTGCTCCCTCCGCCCTCCACCGTGGACCACGCGCCCGCAGACCAGGGCCTGGTCCCGCAGTCGAGCGGTGGAAACATCCTGTTCGGGGATGTCGCGCGGAACGTGATCGAACCGCGCTTCACCAAGCTGCCCGCCCCACTGGCGGCGGTTGTTCCCCCGGTGGTCCGCACAGCGGCGGACGACCCGTCTTTCTCTCCTGACTGATCCCGCCTTCGTGCCGGTCCCCGTCGTACGGCGACCGGTGCCATCGCCTGCCCTCGCTCGTGGTGCCCGGGCGGCAGGCTCCCGCGGGTGACGCGGAATCTCCCATCCTCGTGACCGTCCACGGCTCCGCTGTGCTCGAACAGCCTGGACATGTGTCGCGAGCTGTCAGGTAACCCCCTAAGAAAACCACTAGGAGCATTCATTATGCGAACGTGGGCGAAGGGCCCGGCCTCCGCGGCGTTTCTGGCCGCCGGCGTCATGGCCCTCGGCAGCGGTACGGCTTACGCGGACACCGACGGCAGCCATTCGATTCTCGGCGGCAACCAGGTCGACATCCCGGTGACCCTGCCGATCGACATCAGCGGCAACGCCGTCGCGGTCGTCGGCGAGTCCAGGGCCTCCTCCCTCGGCGGCGCCGCCGTGCAGGGCGCGGGCGTGGGCGCCGGCCAGAACAAGACCTCGGGAGCGGGCAGCATCCTCGGCGGCAACCAGGTGGTCGCGCCGATCAACGTCCCGGTCAACGCCTGCGGCAACGCGGTGTCGGTCATCGGCAGGTCCGACGCGAGCTGCCGCGGCGGCTCGGAGGTCAAGGGCTCGGGACAGCGCGCGAGCGCGGGCGGCAACCGCACCAGCGGGGTGCACAGCATCGGCGGCGGCAACCAGGTGGTCGCGCCGATCACGGCGCCGGTCAACCTGTGCGGCAACTCGATCGCCGTGTTCGGCGACGCCACCGCCGGGTGCCGTGGCGGCGCCTTCGTCGGCGGCGGACGTGACGTCGTCCGCGCCGGGGGCAACCGCACCAGCGGCCACGGCTCGATCCTGGGCGGCAACCAGGTCGTCGTCCCGATCACCGCCCCGATCAACATCTGCGGCAACTCCGTCGCGGTCATCGGCAAGGCGTTCTCGGGCTGCACCGGCGGCTCGTCCGTGGGCGGCCACGGCGGACACGGTGGCCACAAGGGGCACGGTGGACACAAGGGCCACGGCGGTCACAAGGGTCACGGCGGGTACGGCGGCGGTCACTCGCACCGCCCCGGCTCGAAGGGCCACGACACCGACGGCCGTTACTCGGTGGGCGGCGGCACCCAGGTGGTCTCACCGATCACCACACCGGTCGACGTGTGCGGCAACGGCTCGGGCAGCTGCAAGGGCGGTTCCAAGCCCGGTCACCACGGGCACGGTCACGGCCACGGCGGATGGTCCGGCGGCGGCGCGGGCGGCAACCGCACCAGCGGGGTGCACAGCATCGGCGGCGGCAACCAGGTGGTCGCGCCGATCACCGTGCCGGTCAACGTCTGCGGCAACGCCATCGCGATCGTCGGCGACGCCTTCGCGGGCTGCCGCGGCGGCGCGACCGTCGTCGGCGGCTGGAGCAAGCACGGCGGCCGTGGGGCCGGCGGCAACGTCACGTCCGGTCACGGCTCGATCCTCGGCGGCAACCAGATCGTCGCGCCGATCACCGCGCCGATCAACGTCTGCGGCAACGCGGTGTCGGTCATCGGCCGGTCCCAGGCGGGCTGCCGCGGCGGCGCCGCGGTGCTCGGCGGCGGGGCCGGCGCGGGCGGCAACGTCACCTCGGGCAGGCACGGGATCCTCGCGGGCAACCAGATCGTCGCCCCGATCACCGCGCCGATCAACGTCTGCGGCAACTCGGTCGCCGTGCTCGGCGACGCCGCCGCGGGCTGCCTCGGCGGCGCCAAGGTGGGCGGCGGCTGGAACCAGCACGGCTCCTGGGCCCACCCGCGGCACAAGGCCGCCCGCGGTGCGGTCATGCCGGCCATGCCGGGTGCGTCGGTGCTGTCCGGCAAGCACACGGTGCAGCAGATGAGCGCCGCCTCGAACCCCTCGGCTCCGGTCATCGGCGCCCTGCCGAACATGCTCGGCCTGCCCGAGACGCCGAGCCTGCCCGGCGCCCCCGCCAAGGCGAACAAGGGCGGCAGCGCCCCCGCGGCCGTCTCCAAGACCACCGGCGCGCTCGGCGGCGCGACCAGCGCGCTGCCCGCCAAGCAGACGCTGGAGGACGCCACGGCCTCGCTGCCCGTCGCCGACGCGACCCGCAGCCTTCCGGCCGGTGACCTGAGCAAGACCACCGACGTGCTGCCGCTGGGCAAGCTGAGCGGGCTCAAGCTGATGAGCGCCGAGCAGCCCGTCGGCCTGACCGGGATGAACCCGGCCTCGTTCCTCGCCCTGGCCCTCGGTGCCATGTTCGCCGCTTCGGCGAGCCTGTTCGCCGTCACCCGCCGCCTCCGCATCGGCCGCAAGTAGCCGTACGGCCGCGCGTGTCGGCCAGGGAACGCATCCGGCGGCGACGGCCGTACGGAAGTGGTCCCGCGGCGCGCGGCTGACGGAGGCGAGGGATATCACTCGCCCGCGCCTGGCGCGGCGGCGGCGAACCGGCCGTCGCGATGCCGCCCGGCGCGGGCGACAAGGACGCCTTCCCACAGCCAGTGGGTGGAGGCACGAACGCTTTGCCCGTTCCGGGGGCGCGGCCCGGGACGGGCAAAGCCCTTTTGCCGAGTAGTGTTTCTGAATACGGGGTCGGCGCACCTGTGATCCGCGCGCCGACGGACCGGGAACGGCAAAACCCTTTTGACCGTGCGTGTCCGCGTCCCGGCGGCTCACATGGTCCTGGCGGCCCGTATGATCTTCCGACGCAGCCGGACGCGTCTGCTGCCGTCGGGATAAAGGCGTAGTCGCTCAAGTTCCCAGTCCCCGTGCTCGGCATGCTCCGTGAGCATCTGCCTCGCCACCTCACGAGGGGTGTCCCGAGGGAGATACAGGTCCAGGTAGGAGTAGTCGAGCACAGCCATTGGTCTCCGGGGCGTGCTAGGGAACTGGATGAGCTCTATTCTGCGTCTCCGTGGATAACAGCGCCAGGCGGGTTACATTCCCGGACATAACCGGGTAGCCCGAGGGGGAGGAAGGTGCGACGGCAGGTACCGTCGAAGCGGCGCCTCGTCGGCGCCCCTGGGGGGTGAACGCCCCCCGGCCCGGACGACGAGGGTGTCTTGAGCCGGGACCACGAAGCCCGGCAGCACGGGGAATGACAGCGGACAGCGAGGTAGGAAGCAGCGTGCCAGCCAACAACGGCAACGCCGGCGGAACCCGCCTGGTGATCGTGGAATCGCCCGCGAAGGCGAAGACGATCGCCGGGTACCTCGGGCGCGGCTACATCGTCGAATCGAGCATCGGCCATATCCGCGATCTTCCGGAGAAAGCCGACGACATCCCGGAGAAGTACAAGAGCGAGGCGTGGGCCCGCCTCGGGGTGAACGTCGACCACGAGTTCGAGCCGCTCTATGTCGTGAACCCGGACAAGAAGTCGCAGGTGTCCAAGCTCAAGCAGCTTCTCAAGGAAGCCGACGAGCTCTACCTCGCCACCGACGAGGACCGGGAGGGCGAGGCCATCGCCTGGCACCTGCGCGAGGTGCTCAAGCCCAAGATCCCGGTGCACCGCATGGTGTTCCACGAGATCACCCCGCACGCGATCAGGGACGCCGTCTCCAATCCCCGCGACCTGAACCTCCGCCTGGTGGACGCCCAGGAGACCCGGCGCATCCTCGACCGCCTGTACGGCTACGAGGTCAGCCCGGTCCTGTGGAAGAAGGTCAAGCCGCGGCTCTCCGCCGGCCGTGTCCAGTCGGTCGCCACCCGCCTGGTCGTGGAGCGCGAGCGGGAGCGGATGGCGTTCACCTCGGCCAACTACTGGGACCTGCAGGCGCTGTTCGACACCGGCCGCGCGGGCGACGACCCCCGGACGTTCTCCGCCACCCTCACCGGAGTGGACGGCAAGCGCGTGGCCCAGGGCCGCGACTTCGCCTCCACCGGCCGACTGAAGGGCGCCGACGTCCTCCACCTCGACGAGGCCGCCGCGAGGGCGCTGGCCGCCCGTCTCGACGGCGTGCCCTACGCCGTGCGCTCGGTCGAGCGCAAGCCGTACACGCGCAAGCCGTACGCGCCGTTCCGGACGACCACGCTGCAGCAGGAGGCGAGCCGCAAGCTGGGCTTCTCCGCCAAGTACACGATGCAGGTGGCCCAGCGGCTGTACGAGAACGGCTACATCACCTACATGCGTACCGACAGCATCACGCTGTCGGAGACCGCCGTCGCCGCCGCCCGCAGCCAGGCGATCAAGCTCTACGGCGCGGCGTACGTGCCGGACAAGCCGCGCGTCTACACCAGCAAGGTGAAGAACGCGCAGGAGGCGCACGAGGCGATCCGGCCGTCCGGCGAGGAGTTCCGCACGCCGGGCGAGACCGGCCTGTCCGGCGACATGTTCCGGCTGTACGAGCTGATCTGGCAGCGTACGGTCGCCTCGCAGATGAAGGACGCGGTCGGCGAGTCCGTGTCGGTCAAGGTCGCGGGCACGTCCAGCGCCGCCGAGAAGGTGGAGTTCAGCGCCACCGGCCGGACGATCACCTTCCACGGCTTCCTCAAGGCGTACGTGGAGGGGGCGGACGACCCCTCGACCGACAGGGACGACTCCGAGAAGCGCCTGCCGACGCTGACCGAGGGCGACGGGCTCACCGCGGCCGAGCTGACCGCGCTCGGGCACTCGACCAAGCCGCCGGCGCGCTACACCGAGGCGTCGCTGGTCAAGGAGCTGGAAGACCGGGAGATCGGTCGCCCGTCGACGTACGCGTCGATCATCGGGACCATCCTCGACCGGGGCTACGTGTTCAAGAAGGGCACGGCCCTGGTGCCGTCGTTCCTCGCGTTCGCCGTGGTCAACCTGCTCGAACAGCACTTCGGCAACCTGGTCGACTACGACTTCACCGCCGACATGGAGAAGGTCCTCGACGACATCGCCAACGACCGCGCCGAGCGGGTGCCCGAGTTGCGCAGGTTCTACTTCGGCGGCGGGGACGGCGACGAGGGCCTGAAGGAGATGGTCACCGACCTCGGGGAGATCGACGCCAAGGAGATCAGCTCGTTCCCGATCAAGGGGACGGACATCGTGATCAGGGTCGGCCGCTACGGGCCGTACCTCGACCGCGACGGCGCCCGGGTGAACATCCCCGAGGACATGGCGCCCGACGAGCTGACCGCCGAGAAGGCCGAGGAGCTGTTCTCCCGCCCGAGCGGCGACCGCGAGCTGGGCGTCGACCCGGTGACCGGCCGGACGATCGTGGCCAAGGACGGCCGTTTCGGCCCGTACGTCACGGAGATCCTGCCCGAGGAGCCCGCGCCCGCCGAGGGCAAGAAGCGGACGAAGAAGGCGGACGTCCCCAAGCCGCGGACGAGCTCGCTGTTCAAGACGATGTCGCTGGACACGATCACGCTGGACCAGGCGCTCAAGCTGCTCCAGCTGCCCAGGGTCGTCGGCGAGCTCGACGGCGAGGAGGTCACGGCGCAGAACGGCAGGTTCGGGCCCTACATCAAGAAGGGGACGGACTCGCGCTCGCTCGCCTCCGAGGAGGACCTGCTCACCGTCACGATCGAGCAGGCGAAGGAGCTGTTCGCGCAGCCGAAGGCGCGCGGACGCGGCCGTGCCGCCGCCGCTCCGCCGCTGCGCGAGCTGGGCGACGACCCGGGCTCCAAGAAGCCGATCGTGGTGAAGGAGGGCCGGTTCGGCCCGTACGTCACCGACGGCGAGACCAACGCGTCCCTGCGCAAGGGTGACACGGTCGAGGACATCACGCTGGAGCGGGCGGCGGAACTGCTGGCCGAGCGGCGGGAGCGGGCGCCCGCGCCCAAGCGCACGACCCGCGCCAGGACGACCACCGCGAAGAAACCCGCCGCCAAGTCCTGAGCCACGGTTCTAGAGCCCCGGCGTTTGCGGCCGGGGCTCTGGCACGGCCTCGCGCCTGTGGACAACCGGTCGAGGCTGTGGACAGTGGACTCGGACCCCAGGGCGAACTCGTACCATCGTCGTGAACCGGCCCTTGATCGCCAGCCGGTCGAGGGGAGTTCCGGTGGGGTTCGTGAGCATGATCCTGACGGCCGTGGTCGTCGTGCACCTTTACTTATGGCGACGGCTGGTCAGAGCGTCGACGAGGCCGGGATCACGCTCGCGCCGGGTGCTGACGTGGGTGCTGCTGGCACTGGCGGTCCTGATGGTGGTGACCTTCGCCGGCAGTCGCTCCTTCGGGATGGACGTGGAGCGCGTAGTGGCCTGGCCCGGCTACCTGTGGCTGGCCCTGATGTTCTACCTGTTCGTGTTCGGGCTGGTCATGGAGGTGCCCAGGGCGGTCGCGACGTTCCTCGTGTCCAGGCGCGGCCGGGCGACGGCCGCGGCTCCGGCGGCGGAGGAGGCGGCGCCGGTGGACGAGGTGGTCCTCGCCGGCGCGGCGGCCGGGGGAGGATCCGCCGCGCACGGCCCGGCCGCGACCGGCGGGCCGGCAGCGGGAGGGACGGGCGCGGGCGCGCCGGCGATGGACCGCAGGCTGTTCATCTCCCGTACGGCCTCCGGGATCGTGGCGGCGGGCGCGATCGCGACCGTGGGCTACGGCGTGAGCCGGGCGCTCGGCGACCCGGTGATCGAGCGGGTGGCGTTGCGGCTGCCCAGGCTCGACCCCCGGATGAACGGCCTGCGCATCGCGGCCGTCAGCGACATCCACCTCGGCCCGCTGACCGGGCGGGGGCACGCCGAGCGGATCGTCCGGATGATCAACGGCCTGGAGGCCGACGCCGTGGCGATCGTGGGCGACCTGGTCGACGGCACCGTCGCCGAACTCGGTCCCATCGCCACGCCCCTCAGGTCCCTCGAATCCCGTTATGGCGCGTACTTCGTGACCGGCAACCACGAGTACTACACGTCGGCGGGTCCCGAGGAATGGATCGAGGAGTTGCGCTCGCTCGGCATCCGGCCGCTGCGCAACGAGCGGGTCGAGATCCGCCATGGGGGAGCCGTGCTCGACCTGGCGGGCGTCAACGACCTGAACGGCGCGCCATCTGGCGACGGCCCGGACTTCGGCAAGGCGCTCGGGGGCCGCGACGCGGACCGGCCCGTCGTGCTCCTGGCCCACCAGCCGGTCCAGGTGACCGAGGCCGCCGCCCACGGCGTGGATCTCCAGCTGTCCGGGCACACCCACGGCGGGCAGATGGCGCCGTTCAACCTGCTGGTGACGCTGCAGCAGCCTGTGGTGGGTGGGCTGGCGAGCGTGCCGCGTACGGGTGGTGGCGACACCCGGCTTTACGTCACCCGGGGCGCGGGTTTCTGGGGGCCGCCGGTGCGGGTCGGCGCGCCGCCCGAGATCACCCTCGTCGAGTTGCGGGCCTGACCGCGGCCTCGCGCGCGGGATTCGAGCAGAACATTGCCGCCATCTCGACAGCGAGGACGAGGCGGACGTAATACCCTCAGGCGACGAGCAGGCCCCCGTGGCCCGTTCGTCCGTCTCCCAAGCCCAGCGAGCACCTGGATACGCTGACATCATGAGCACCCCTGGCCGTGCCGCCGCCGCGCGACGCAAGCAGCCGCACGTGCTGGCGAACGCGCCGTTCCGCAGGCTGTGGACGGCGATGGCGACGTGCAGCCTCGGCGACTGGCTCAACATCATCGCGCTGACCGCCCTGGCGGGTAACCTCACCGCCGGCTCCGGCTTCAAGGCGCAGAGCCTCGCCATCGGCGGTGTCTTCGTCGTCAAGATGCTGCCCGCGATCCTCCTCGGCCCGCTCGCGGGAGTGATGGCCGACCGGTTCGACCGTAGGCTCACAATGGTCATCGCCGACCTCGCGAGGTTCGCGGTGGTCCTGTCGATCCCGCTGGTCGGCGCCTACCAGTGGCTGATCGTCGCGACGTTCCTGGTCGAGTGCGTGAACCTCTTCTGGGTCCCCGCCAAGGACGCCACCGTGCCGAACCTGGTGCCCAAGGACCGGCTGGAGGAGGCCAACCAGCTCAACCTACTCGTCACGTACGGCACCGCCCCCGTGGCCGCGGCGCTGTTCGCGGTCGTCTCCGGCGTGGTGACGACGATCTCGGCGGCCTTCCCCTCGTTCACCGTCGCGGCCACCAGCGTGGCGCTGTACGCCAACGCGCTGGCCTACCTGGCCTCGGCCGTCATGGTCTTCACGCTGCGGGCGATCCCGAAGACCCACATCGGGCACGTGCCCACGCCGTCGGTGCTCCGGCAGATCACCGAGGGCTGGCGGTTCGTCGGCGGCAACCGGATCGTGCGCGGCCTGATCATCGGCATGCTCGGCGCCTTCGCCGCAGGCGGCGCGGTCGTCGGAGTGGCCAAGGCGTACGTGCAGGCCATGGGCGGCGGCGACGCGGGGTACGGCGCGGTGTTCTGCGCCGTCTTCCTCGGCATGGCGTTCGGCATGTTCTTCGGCCTGCGACTGCTGAAGGGCCTGTCGAGGCGGCGGCTGTTCGGGCTGTCGATCGTGCTCGCGGGGCTGGCGCTGGCCGCCGTCTCGCTCATCCAGAACCTCGTGGTCGTCGTCGTGCTGACCGTGGTGCTCGGCGCCTGCGCCGGCATCGCCTGGATCATCGGCTACACGGTGATCGGCCTTGAGGTGGAGGACGGGCTGCGCGGCCGCACGTTCTCCTTCCTGCAGTCGCTGGCCAGGGTGGTGCTGCTGGTGGTCGTGGCGCTGGCCTCCAGCCTCGCGGCGCTGTTCGGCGCGCACACCGTGCGCATCGCGGACATCAGCTACCGCTTCGACGGCACCAACATCGTGCTGCTCCTGGGCGCGCTGCTGGCGATCGCCGTCGGGGTGGTCGCGCTGCGGCACATGGACGACCGCCCCGAGGTCCCCATCGGGACCGACCTGCTGAACGCGCTGCGCGGGCGGCGGATCGTCGAGGAGGAGGCGGACCCCGAGCGCGGGCTGTTCATCGCCTTCGAGGGTGGTGAGGGCTCGGGCAAGACCACCCAGTCGCGGCTGCTCGCGATCTGGCTGCGCGACCAGGGCTTCGACGTCGTGCAGACCCGCGAGCCGGGTTCGACCAAGGTCGGCATGAGGTTACGGGCGATTCTGCTCGACGCCGCCCACCAGGGCCTGTCGCCGCGGGCCGAGGCGATGCTGTACGCCGCGGACCGCGCCGAGCATGTGGAGAAGGTCATCAGGCCCGCGCTGCGGCGAGGCTCGACGGTGGTCTCCGACAGGTACGTCGACTCGTCGCTCGCCTACCAGGGCGCCGGGCGCTCGCTCGACCAGGAGGACGTCGCGAGGATCAACAGGTGGGCGACGGGCGGGCTCGTCCCCGACCTGACCGTGCTCGTCGACGTGCCGCCCGCGGTCGGGCTGCGGCGGATGGCCTCGCCGGCCGACCGCATCGAGGCCGAGCCGCTGGAGTTCCACGAGCGGGTCCGGCGGGAGTTCCGGGCGCTGGCGGCGGCCGACCCCGACCGCTACTTCGTGGTGGACGGCACGCTCGAACAGCGTGAGGTGTCGCGCCTGATCCAGGACCGGGTGCGTGAGATCCTGCCCGACCCGGTGCCGCAGGAGGCCGAGGAGGCCACCGGCACCATGCCCGCCATCCGCGACTTCGGATAGCGGGATGACCGTCTTCGGGGATCTGATCGGGCAGGACCGGGCGGTCGACGTCCTGGGGCGGGCCGCGTCGGCCGCCGCCGAGTTCGTCGCCGGAGGCCGGGGCGCGGGCATGACCCACGCCTGGCTGTTCACCGGGCCGCCGGGATCGGGGCGGTCCACGGCCGCCAGGGCGTTCGCGGCGTCGCTGCTCTGCGCACGGCAGGGCTGCGGCCACTGCGACGCCTGCCACCAGGTCGAGGTCGGCTCGCACCCGGACGTCACGTTCGTACGGCCCGAAGGGCTGTCGTACAGCGTGCGGCAGACACGAGAGCTCGTGCTCAAGGCGGCGGGGGCGCCCACGCTGGGCCGGTGGCGGATCGTGCTGTTCGAGGACGCCGACCGGGTGACGGAGGCGGCGGCGAACGCGTTGCTGAAGGCCATCGAGGAGCCGCCGCCGCGGACCGTGTGGCTGCTGTGCGCGCCGTCCCCGGACGACATGATCATCACGATCCGCTCGCGCTGCCGGGTCGTGACGCTGCGCACGCCCCCCACGGAGGCGGTCGCGAACGTGCTGGTGACCCGGGACGGAGTGCCCCACGACGTGGCGCTCGACGCCGCGCGGGCGGCCCAGGGCGACATCGGCAGGGCGCGGCGGCTCGCGCTGGACGAGGAGGTGCGGCGCAGGCGCGACGAGGTCCTGTCGATCCCCCGGTCCCTGACCGGTGTGGCGGAGTGCGTCACCGCCGCCGAACGGCTGGTCAAGACCTCCACCGAGGACGCGGAGGCGGCCACGACCGCGCTGAACGAGGCCGAGACGGCCGAGTTGCGCAAGGTCTACGGCGAGGGCTCCTCGGGCAAGGGGCTCAACAAGGGCCTCGTGCGCGGCGGCGCGGGCGCGATGAAGGAACTCGAGACCATGCAGAAGTCGCGGGCGACCCGCATCAGGCGCGACTCCCTCGACCTCGCGCTGCTCGAACTCGTGGCGTTCTACCGCGACGTGCTGGCCGTGCAGTTCGGGGCCCTGGTCGAGCTGGCGAACGAGGACCGCAGGCACGAGGTGGAGGCCATCGCGCGCGCGTCCACCCCCGAGCAGACGCTCCGCCGTACGGACGCGATCATGAAGTGCCGGGAGCGGCTGGCGGCGAACGTGCACCCGCAGATCGCGGTCGAGGCCATGACCCTCGCCCTCCGCTCGCCCGCGTAGGTCGCCCGCGTAGGTCGCCCGCGTAGGTCGCCCGCGTCAGGGCTCCGTTCGCGCGACGCGAGCAACCTCGGCGGGCGTACGGCGTCTCTGGTACATGAAGACCGAAACGCTCGATCCCGACCGGCAACCTGGGGGGCCCGTGCCCGTCCCGCCTCTGTCGGCGGGCGCCGACGCCACGATCAGCGGTCTCTACGCCGAGCACGCACTCGGCCTCACCCGACTCGCCCTGATCATGGTCGGCGACCGGGAGAGCGCCGAAGACGTGGTGCAGGAGGCGTTCCTCGGTCTGCATCGGCGCTTCGACCGCCTGCGTGACCGGGACAAGGCGCTCCTCTACGTGCGCGCCGCGGTGCTCAACAACGCCCGCACGGTGCTGCGCAGGCGGCGGCTGCCGTCCCTGTTCGCCGGCACGTACGACCCGCCCGTCTGGTCGGCGGAGTCGGCCGCGATCCTCGGCGCGGAGCGGCGGGAGGTCATGGAGGCCCTTCATCGCCTGCCCCGGCGCCAGCGGGAGGCCCTGGTCCTGCGCTACTACGCCGAGTTGTCCGAAGAGGAGACGGCGCGGGTCATGAAGATCAGCCGGGGCACCGTCAAATCCACCACCTCCCGGGCGCTCGACGCGCTCGGCCGCCTCCTGGGAGAGACCCGATGAACGACGTCATCCGCCGGTTGCAGGACGCCGCCCACGCGGTGGGGGAGACGGTCGACGCCGTCCCGCCGTTCGCCCCGGCGGCCACCCCGGCCCGCCGCCGTACGCGCGTGGGCACAGGACGGGGCAGGACGTGGCTGATGCCGGTCGCGGCGGCGGCCGCCGTGATGCTCGCGGTCGCGGGCGGCGCGGCCGTCGCGCGCCATGGCGGCGGCAGCGACGACACGGCCGCCGGCATCGCCGTCGGCCCGGCCGCCGACCCCGCTTTCCTCGCCCACATCGGCGACCCCGGCGACATCACGATCAGGAGCGTCACCGACGGGCACAGCACCGACGTCGTGCCGCGGCCCGCGAAGGACGAGGCGTTCTTCGCGGTCCAGGCGGCGCGCGACAACCGAGTCTTCTACGCGGCCACCATCTCGGACGGCTGCCGCTCGCGGCTGTACCAGTTCACGCTGGACGGGGAGGGGAGGGTCGCCTCGCATGGCGAGCTTCCGTACACGCCGCCGGGAGGCACCGAGATCACCGCGCTCGCGGTGAGCGGCGACGGTGCGACGCTCGCGTACGGGCTGTCTTCCTGCGAGCCGGAGCAGCCGCGCGTGTCCCTCGTCGTCACCGACACCGCGACCGGCGGCAGTCGTACGTGGACGTCGACGCGTCCGGCGGGCATCCGGGATCTCGCCCTGACCGAGGACGGACGCCGCGTGCTCCTCACCAGGGGCATCGGAACGGCTTTCGGGATCTCGGAAGTACCCCGGTCTCCCAGGTCGGAGCCCCCGGCCTCGGGAGTGCCCGGCGAGGCCGGTGCGTCGGCGGTGCCCTCCGCGTCGGACAGCCCCGGGGCAGTGCCGGACGGATGGGAATGCGGCGTGCGGTCGATGGGCGCGGAGCCCGGCGGCTCTCCGGACGCCACTCCGAACGCGAAGGTCGCCTGGGCCTGCTCGGGCCGGCAGGATCCGGTGCTGCTCGACACCGGCGTCGCCGGCACTCTCGACGACGCCCGTGTGATCAAGCTGACGTCAACGACAGGGACGCCCCCGGCCCTGATTCTCGGGGCCACGATCACACCCGACGGGTCGCGAGTGATCGCGGCGCAGATGACCCTCAAGCCGGGCACGGCAGAGGAGGCCGCGAGAAAGGACGACGCCGACGGCATCGTGGCGTACGACCTCGAAGGGCGTCAGATCGAGGTTCTCGATGCCCACGGCGGCAGAGGGGTGGCTCCGATCGGGG
This sequence comes from Microbispora sp. H11081, assembly GCF_012999535.1. GTDB lineage: Bacteria > Actinomycetota > Actinomycetes > Streptosporangiales > Streptosporangiaceae > Microbispora. Next base: position 51,299 of record NZ_JABBWV010000005.1, on the reverse strand, counting down.
CGCTCGACGTCGACGGCACCGGCCGGAACCTGCTGGTCTCCAGACCCGGCGAGCTGGGCGAGATCACCCCGTCCGGCTACCGGACGCTGCACTCCTACGACGTTCCCCCGCAGGACGTGCCCGTCGGCGAAGTGGCCTGGTAGGCGCATCACCCCAGCGGGGCCGGCCTCCCGGCCCCGCCGGGGGTCGTCCACAGGTGATGATTGCCGGTGCCGTACGGCACGTATGGTGGGTTCGGACGCGTTAGCCGTACGGATCGAGGAGGGCCGGCGCTTGGGCATGATGATGGCCGTGAGCTTCACCCGCTACGGACGGCTCTACTACCTCGATCCGGGCGGCCACTCACCCAAGGTGGGCGACAAGGTCCTCGTGCCGACCGACTCCGGGCCCGAGGTCGCCGAGTGCGTGTGGGCACCGCAGTACGTGAGCGAGGACGTCGAGGGGCTGCCCGTCTGCCAGGGCATCGCGGGCGAGGAGCACCTGACAAGGGACGAGGCCAACCGGCGCCGCAGGGCGGAGGCCCGCAGCGTGTCCAAGCGCCTCATCAAACGGCACGAGCTGCCGATGAAGGTGGTCGGCGTCGACTACCTGGACGCCGACAACGTCTACACGGTGTACTTCTCCGCGCCGCACCGGGTCGACTTCCGCGCGCTCGTGCGCGACCTGGCCCGCAACCTGCGGGCCAGGGTCGAGTTGCGGCAGATCGGCCCGCGCGACGAGGCCAGGCTCCAGGGCGGCATCGGGCCCTGTGGCCGCGACCTGTGCTGCGCGACGTTCCTCAAGGACTTCGAGCCGGTCTCCGTGCGAATGGCCAAGGACCAGGACCTTCCGGTCAACCCGCTCAGGATCGCGGGCGCCTGCGGCCGGCTGATGTGCTGCCTGAAGTACGAGCATCCGCTCTATCAGGAGTTCCGGGCGTCGGCGCCGCGCACCGGCCTCGCCGTGGACACCCCGCAGGGCCCCGGCACGGTGGTGGGCCACAACGTGCCGTCCGACTCCGTCATCGTCCGTCTCAACGAGGGCGGCCGGCGCTGCGCCTGCTCCAAGGCCAGCGTCTGCGCGCCCCGCAAGGCCCACGACGCCAGGTACGGCGAAGAGCGGCCGGTGGCCGAGAGCGACCCGAGTGCCTGACGCGGGGGGCCTTGCTGTCACAGATGGCGGTGGAGAAAACCCGCCGTCGTCTCTGCGGCGCGCGTGACGTACGGCTCCCTCCGGCGGTGCCCATCGGGTGAACCGGCAACAGGTCCGGCTGCCGAACGCGGAGTTATACGCTGCGGTGGTGAGCACTCGGCGCCGCCTTGAGGCATGGCTGAAGACGAAGACGCCAGAGGACCGGCGGCTGATCCTCGCCCGGATCGGGTTCACGTCCGAAGACGACGTGACCCCCCAGGACCTCGCCCGCCTGCTGCTCCAGCCGCGCGCGGCCCTCTCGCTCGCGCGGTTCTGCACCCTTCCGCAGCATCAGGCGCTGTCGGCCGTCGCGTGGCTGGCGGCGGAGCGGCACGAGCCGCTGCTCAACCTCTGGCATGACGCGGACCCGGCCACAAGGGCCGTGCCGCGCGCCGACGTGCTCGACCTGCTGGCCGGGAGCGATCCCGCCCTGCGGGTGCACGCCGCCGCCGCCCTGGACGCGCTCGCCGACATGGCGTTGGTGCTTCCGCCGCACGACGACCAGGTGATCGTGTCCACCGGCGTCCACGCGCATCTCGCCGAGGCGGCGGGGCTGGGCCGGCCTGCGGCCGAGCTCATCAGGCTCCACTTCAATGCCCCGGAGGTCCACGCGATCGCCGAGGCCCTGGGATTCCCGAAGGCCAGGGCGCGGGAGGGCGCGGAGCAGAACGTGCTCGGCCTGCTCACCGACCAGGAGCGGGTACGGGCCCTGCTCGCCCAGGCTCCCGCGGAGGCCAGGGAGTGGCTGCTCGACATCATCGGGCACGGATCGCAGGTGCTCAGCCACGTTTATCAGGCGCGCGGCGGTTTCGGCTACCAGCAGGCGCCGAAGTACGCCTTCCGGCCGGGAGGTTCCGGCGACCCGAACACCGACTGGCTGGCCGCACGCGGCCTCCTCCTGCCCGCCGGGCAGTACGACACGGCGGAGGTGCCGATCGAGGTCGCCGTTGCCGCCCTCGGCGAGCTGCGTGTTCCGTTCGTCCCGGAGCCGCCGCGGCCCCCGGCCGGCCTCCCCGATGCCGCCGGGGCCGACGGTTCCGCCCAGGCGGCCGCCACCGCCGCGCTGTCCCAGATCGAGCGCGTGCTCGCCGCGTGTGCCGACCAGCCTCCCGTCCTGCGCAAGGCCGGCGGTCTGGCGGTCCGCGACACCAAGCGGATCGCCAAGACGGCCGGTGCGGCCGAGGACGTCACCCGGCTCTGGCTCGACCTGGCCACGCAGGCCGGGCTGCTCGGCCTGCACGCCGAGCCGGTGCGGCGACCGAAGGGCCATCGCGGCAAGCTGCCTGAGCCGGTCGTGAGCCTGCTGCCGAAGACGGCGTACGACGACTGGCTGAAGCGGTCTCCCGTGGAGCGGCTGGTGGCGATCATCGCCACCTGGGCGACCATCCCCGCCGTGTACACATTCTGGCCGGAGGAGGCCGGGACGCCGGTCGCCCTCACCGAGCCCGAGGACCCGTACGCGGTCGGGATCAGGACCGCCGTCTTCGAGGCCCTCGCCGCGCTGCCCCAGGGCAGGGGCGTCTCCGCCGACGGCCTGGCGTACGTGACGGAACGGGCGGCCTGGCATCGCCCGCACCACTTCGCGGAGTCGGGGGCCGGCGACGAGCTGGTCGGCGCCGTCGTGCGTGAGGCCGAGTCGCTCGGCCTGGTCGCCGGGGGCGCCCTCACCGGCGTCGGCCGCGTCGTCCGCGATCTGCTGGTCAGCGGCGAGGCGTGGACGTCGCCGGAGCCCGCGCTGACCGCGGCCCTGGCCGCCATGCTCCCGCCCGCGCAGGCCACCGCCTTCTTCCAGGCCGACCTGACGGCCGTGGTCCGGGGGATGCCCGGACCGGAGCTCGCCGAACTGCTCGACGACGTCGCCGACCGCGAGTCGGAGGGACACGCCGTGGTCTGGCGCTTCTCCGGTGCGACCGTGCGCCGGGCCTTCGACCGGGGACACGAGGCCGACGCCCTGCTCGCGCGGCTCGCCGAGGTGGCCGAGGCGCCCCTGCCGCAACCGCTCGAATACCTGATCAAGGACACGGCCCGTACGCACGGACGCGTCCGGGTGGTGCGCTCCGGGTGCTGCGTCCGTTCCGACGACGAAGCGCTCGTCGAGGAGCTCGCCCGCTCCCGGGCGCTGCGCACGCTGGGCCTGCGCAAGATCGCCCCGACCGTCCTGATCAGTGCGGTGGGCGAGGAGGAGACCCTGGCCCGCTTGCGCGCCGCCGGCTACCCCCCGGCGCTGGAGTCCGAGACCGGGGCGGCGATCGTCGAGAGAGCCGCTCGCCGGCGTGCCTGACGTGCGGCCGGCCAGGGACGGCGCTCAGCGCGCCACCCCTGGCCGGCCGGCCGCGGACAGCGTCAGACGCGGGTCCACTTCTGGTTGGTGCCGCCGTGGCAGGTCCAGATGTGCACCTTGCTGCCGTTGGCGGTGCCGTAGTTCGACACGTCCAGGCACTTGTTCGCCCCGACCGCCGTGATGCTGCCGTCGGAGTTGAAGCGCCACTTCTGGTTGTTCTGCCCGTTGCAGTCCCAGATGATCACTGCCGTGCCGTCCGCCGTGCCCGCGCCGTTCACGTCGAGGCACTTGTTGCCGTAGACGCGCAGTTCGCTCGCGCTGGTGGAGGTCCACCGCTGGTTGGCCTGGCCGTTGCAGTCCCAGATCTGCGCCTGCGCCCCGTTGGCCTGTGAGCTGTCGGTGACGTCAAGGCACCGGCCCGAGCCCGTGCCCCGGATGGCGTTCGCCGCCTGGGGAGTGCCCGACGGCGACGGAGACGGCGACTGCGCGGGCGAGGGCGATGCCGGGGGCGTGGGTGACGGGCTGGTGGCCGGCCCGCTGCCGCTGAACTGCCACCAGTTCACGTTCATCAGGTAACCGCTGCCGCCGGTGAACCTGAGATACAGGTCGTGGGTGCCGGTCGCGTTGCTGACCGGGCATGAGACGGTCGTCCAGGTCTGCCAGCCGCCGGTGCCCGGAACGTCGCACGTCCCCATGAGCGTGCCGCTGACGCTGTCGCGCCGCAGTTCGATCTTTCCGCCGCTGGCGCCCGAGGCCACCCGTGCGCTGAAGGACGTGGCGCCGTTGCCGAAGGCGACGCCCTTGACCTTGATGTAGTCGCCGTTGTCGATGAAGCCGACGTTCATGCCCCCCTCGGTGGACGCCTCGGTCTCCACGCCGGACTCCCAGGCGATGGTCTCGGCCTCCTGCCGGACGTACGGGTCCAGCGTGCCGATCTGGGGCGCTCCGGTGGTGGTCATGTTGATCGTCGGGATGGTGCCGTCGGCGTTGTAGTTGAACTTCTCCACGGCCACGGACCTGGTGAAACCGCCACCGCCCGGCAGCGCGCCGTTGTGGTAGAAGAAGTACGAACCGCCGTTGAAGTCGACGATTCCCGGGTGGTTGGTGAAGCTGCTGCCCTGCGTCGGCATGACCGTGCCCCGGTAGGTCCACGGCCCGGTGGGGCCGGTGGCCGTGGAATAGCCGATGAACTCGGAGCAGCACTTCGCCGCGAACACGTTGTAATAGAGGCTGCCCCGCTTGTAGACCCAGGGTCCCTCTTCGTACAGGGTCGGCCGGCTGGCGTCACCGGTGCGGGTGCCGAACCCGGAGGTCGTGAGGTTGACCTTCGTCGGGCTGCCCGAGTAGGAGATCATGTCGCTGTTGAGCTTGACGTACCACAGGTTCGGGTTGCCCCAGTAGAGGTACGCCTGCCCGTTGTCATCGATGAAGACGGTGGGGTCGATCTCGCCGTTCTCCACCAGCGGGCGTCCGAGGGCGTCCTTGAACGGGCCGGTGGGGCTGTCGGAGACGGCCACGCCGATGGCCATCCTGCCGCTCGCCCGGCTGGTCGTGGGGACGTACCAGTAGAACTTGCCGTTCCGGTAGATGGCCTGGCCCGCCCACGCGTCGGATTTCGCCCAGCTGAAGCTGGAGACGCTCAACGGCGAGCCGTGGTCGGTCCAGTTCACCATGTCGGCCGACGACCAGACCCGCCACTCGTTCATCGTGAACCACGTCGAGCCGTCCTCGTCGTGGCCGGTGTAGAGGTAGACCCGGCCGTTGTGGACGAGCGGCGCGGGGTCGGCGGTGTAGATGGTCTGGACGATCGGGTTGTCCGCCCTGGCCGCGGTGGCCGGGAGCAACGCCAGCATGCACAGCAGGCCCACGATCCAGGTCGCGGTGCGCCTGGACAGTGAAAACGCGTTTCTCACATGCGCCTCCTGAGGTGGTGGTCGCTCACCGTGCACGCGAGGGTCGTCCGACCGTCAACGTCACCGAGGGAATGTGAGCGTTAACAATTCGCGGTGGCGACCGTGGTCATGCGGCGGAGCAAACCCCAGGCGCGAGGGACGGTCAAGGCGGCGGACCCGCGCGGGCCCACCCGCGCCTCGCGGGCGGCCGTACGCGCACCGGCGCTGAGCTGGCGCCCGAGTCCGGTCCGAGCGCACCACGGCCCTTACCGAGGAGTGAAACTTTCACCCACTGAGCCGGTTAACGTACGGGAGGATGGCGCACCGCCGGCGGTGCGCCATCCTCACCGGCCTGCCGTCGAGCCCCGTGAGGGCTCAGCCCGCCTTCGGGCAGACCGTGCCGTTCTTGGGCGCGCGCAGAGCGAGCAGGTAGTCGTCGACCGCCGTGTCCACACAGGTGGAGCCGCTGCGGTAGGCCGTGTGCCCGTCGCCGTCGTAGCCCAGGAGCACGCCGGAGGTCAGCTCCCTGGCTAGGCCCTGCGCCCACTCGTACGGCGTGGCCGGGTCGCGCAGGGTGCCGACGACGAGGATCGGGGGCGCGCCCGCCGCCTTGAGCGGCTTGTCGCCGCCGACGGACTTCGCCGGCCAATAGGCGCAGGGCAGCGAGCCCCACATCACGAACTTCCCGAAGTGCGGCGCCACCTTGGCGGCCTCGTCGGCGGCCTGGCGGTACGCGTCGAGCGACTTGGGGTAGGGGTGGTCCACGCAGTTGACGGCCATGTTCGACTCGGTCTGGTTCGAGTACGAGCCGTTGGGCCGCCGGTCGACCAGCAGGTCGGCCATCCGGAGCAGATCCGTGCCGTCGCCCTCGTTGATCGCCTTGCCCAGGGCCTCCCGCAGCCGGGGCCACGCGGCGCGCTCGTACAGCGGAGTGGCGATGCCGATCACTGTCCACGCCTCATTGACCTTCCGGCCGTCGCCGAGGTCGTTCTTCAGCGGCTGCCGGTCGGCCTTCGCCAGCAGGTCGCTGATCTCCTGCAACGCGCCGTCCACCGTACGGCTCTTGAACGGGCAGGAGGCGCTGAGGAGGCAGTCTTCGACGAAGGCCCGCAGCGCCACCTCGAAGCCCTTGGCCTGCACCTCGTTGGACTTCAGCGACGGCACCGCCGGGTCCACCGCGCCGTCGAGCACGAGAGCCCGCACGCGCTTGGGGAACAGGTCGGCGTACATCGCGCCGAGGAAGGTGCCGTACGACTTGCCCAGATAGGTCAGACCGGGGTCGCCGAGGACCCCGCGCAGGACGTCCATGTCCCTGGCCGCGTCGGCCGTGCCGACGTGGGGGAGCAGGCGGGCCGCCTTGGCTCCGCAGCTCTCGGCGAACTCCTTCGACGCGGTGTCGAGCGCCGAGAGCTCCGCCGGCGTGTCCGGGCTCGAGTCCATCCCGATGTACGTGTCGAGCTGCGACGCCGTCATGCACGTGATGGGGGTCGACTCGCCGACGCCGCGGGGGTCGAACCCGACGACGTCGTACTGGGCGCGGACCTTGTCGCTGACCACGGACTTGGCCGCACGCGCGTACTGGACGCCGGAACCTCCCGGCCCGCCGGGGTTGATGAGCAGCGAGCCGGCGCGCTTGCCGGTGGCCGGCAGGCGGATCACGCTGAGGTCGATGCGCTCGCCGGTGGGCTTCTCGTAGTCGAGGGGCACCTGGATCTTGGCGCACTGGAAGCCGTCGCCGCAGTCGCGCCAGTCGGGCCGCTGGGCGTAGAACGGCCTCAGCTCAGCCGTGGGAGCCTCCACCGGCGGCTGCGCCGCCTGCGTGCCCGTGGCCGGCTGATCGGTTGCGGGCGGCGTCTGGGCGGAGCACGCCGTGAACGGCAGCATCGCGGCCAGCGCCGCGACCGCCATTCGCCGGCTCGGACCGCCGCCGTACCGCGTACGAGACAGTGTGACCTTCGCTTTCTGCCCGGCCGATCGCATACCCGTCGTTTCCCCTGCCGTCGCCTGCGTGACGAAGACCAGCATGCCGCCTACGGCGGACGGGCGGTGACGTACGGGCCGCGCCGGCGAAGGACGAGGTCGAACGTCCGGCGGCTCGACCCCGCCGAGAGGCGGGACAGGGTGCTTTTCCTGTGACGGATGGGCCTGATACGTCCCGTTTCCGCTGGTCACTCGGCAAAGGCAGAGCCGATGGACGGCCGGTAAATTTTTACCCGTCTCGCGGGAACGCGCCCGGTCCCGGCTCCGCCCGGGGGGCGCGCCACTCCGGCGATGACGGGTGCACGAGAACCGTGCCGACCCTGTAGACTGTGCGAAGCCGTTCGCGGCGTGCCGCCTTAGCTCAGTCGGCCAGAGCACTTCACTCGTAATGAAGGGGTCAAGGGTTCGATTCCCTTAGGCGGCTCCACTACAGAGGCCCTCCCGGACCACCTGGGAGGGCCTCTTGCTAACACCCTTGCTGGCAGGCGTTCGTGACCCTGGGATCGTGCGATCACGGACATGGAGGCCGTGGCCTCGGCGAGGTCTTCCCGCTCCGGTGACGAGCGGTGCCGTCGGGGGGCGTACCTGAGCGTCGCCCGCTGAGTCGGCCTGCTCGTCGCGTTCGGTGGCGCGCAGGACCAGGGCCCGCTGTGGTGCGCGCGAGGTCGCGTCAATCCATCCAGGTAACGCGAACGATCAGCACAAGGCGCAGATGCTCTGCGACGATGAAGTTGAGGAAGCCGCGGCCGCCGTACAGATCGAGTGTCCGAAGGCCTCCACCGTGCAACGCGCCTCTACCGGCATGGACCGCATCCCTTCCGAGGATTGCGAGTTGGTCGGCAAGCCGCTCGACCTCAAGGATGACGGTCGGGGGGAACCGGCAATGACATGCTCGGCGTCGGGGTTGTACTCCCAGGTTTAGGCGTCAGTCACCAACGGCCTCTTGGCGTGCGGACATTGTGATCTCGTTGATCTCGGCCAGGGCTGTGTCCAGTTTGGTTCTGTCGGTCGCGGCGGCGACTTCCGTCTCCAACGCGCGGAGGCGGGCCGCTAGGCCGGGACGACGGTGTATCGCCACGAACTCACCCCACTGCTGTATGAAGTTCTGCAGAGGTGCCACGGTGCTCTGGCGCGCCGCCTGCTCGGTCGCCTGGTCGAGGTGGTCGACGAACTGGTTGAGATATGCGGGAGCAATCTGGGCGACTGCTGCCCTGAGGGCGGCGGTGGTAAGTGGCGGGCGGGGAATCAGTGCCTCGCTGTCTTGATGCGGGGTGGGCATCGTTGACCTCCAAGCTGTTACGCCTGCACGCTGCCGCTATGACGGAACCCTTCGCATCCTGAAACCGCAGGTCAAAAGCCCGACATGGGTGGGGCCGATTTCCTACGACCGCGGCTGGCGGATTCGGTTACGCCTCGTCGTCAGAATAGACCTCTGCCGGCTGACGAGCCCGCCTCCCGTTCCGGCACCGGCTTCGTGCCGTCGGACGATCGACAACCCTGGAGCACCGCGCCCGCTGATACCGCTACCGCAAACGCCTCGCCCTCACATAACCCGAGCTTCCAGCATCAGACGCTGCTCGTCGAGACGGAGGGCCGGATCGTGAAGTACGGCGTCGTGCTAGGGCCTGTACGGGGTTCGGATCTTCAAGCCAGGAGGCTTCGGATCCACAAGATGGCACCTCGTAAGTAGAGGCCGGCGAGATAGCTCTCCGGTCGCGATGCACTCGCGGTCGGGGGCGCAGCGGGAAGGGCCTGCTCTTGGTGCGGTCCCGGATCAGCCGGTGATGCTGGCCTCGCCGGTCTCGAGGTGGCCGACGAACCGCTGCGACCAGCCCGCGTCGATGTCGGCCGTGACCGTCACGTCGTACCAGCCGTCGCTTTCCTTCACCGGGTTCACCGCCCACGCCTCCTTGCCGTGCGCGTTGACCTGCACGGTTTCCGGCTTGCCCGAGATGTAGTTGTTGTGCGTGATCGTGAACGTCACGCGGGTGTCGCCGTTGTTGCGCAGCCAGAGCTTCAGCTTCGGGTTCTTCGTCGACTTGCCGTCGTAGTAGTCCGCCTCGACGACGAGGTCCCTGCCCGCGGTGGCGACGTCGCCGACGAACCGGCGCAGGAACCGGTTCGGGCCGGTGACGGTGATGTCGTATGCGGTGTCGTCGGCGGAGGAGCCCACGGCGCCGGTTCCGGACATCGTCGACTTCGCGGCGACCGTGTACTGGCCCGGGAACGCGGCCGGGTACTGCGCCAGCGTCGGGAGCCCGGCCCGGTTGTTGTACACGGCGAAGTGGCTCGCCTTGGTCACGAAGGGGGCCTCGTTGCTGAAGGTCAGGTTCGCCACGGCGCCGGTGAACCCGGTCAGGTTGGCGTTCGGCTGGTACGGCAGCGGGCGCGCCCGCTTGGTCCCCTCCTCCTGCGTCGGCATCGTGTTGTCGCCCGGCAGCGGGGTGTACCGCGTCTCGGGGATGAGAGGCCCGGTCTCCGGAAGGTCGGGCATGCCGTAAACGGGCTTCTCGAAGTCGAAGGCGTTCGTCAGGTCGCCGCAGACCTTGCGCCGCCACTCGCTGATGTTGGGCGAGATGGCGGGCTTGCCGAGCGCGCTGGTCCACTTCTCGATGAGCTGGATGACCGAGGTGTGGTCGGAGACCTCCGAGGTCACCCAGCCGCCGCGGGTCCAGGGCGAGATGAGGATGAGCGGCACACGGAAGCCGAGGCCGACGGGGAGCGGCTCGGTGACGCCGTACGCGGCCATGGTGCCGGAGACGAACTCGTCCGCCTCGCCCGGCGCCGGAACGGGGGGCGGGACATGGTCGAACTGACCGTCGTTCTCGTCGTAGTTGATGATCACCAGGGTCGAGTTGAACACGTCGGGGTCGGCGTTGAGGGCCTCGAGCACGCCGCGAAGGAAGTACGCGCCGTTGCTCGGCGCGGTGACCGGGTGCTCGGAGAAGAACTGGTTGTTCACGACCCAGTTCACCTGGGGCAGGGTGCCCCCCAGCACGTCGGCGCGGATCGCGGCGATGAGGTTGTCCGCGTTGCCCGACAGCCCGGTGACGGGCTCGGGGACGTTCTTCACGCCGTTGTCGTAGTAGACGTTGCCCGGCGCGGCCGTCCCGCCCTGAGTGGGGTCGAGCTTGGCGAAGGTGTTGAAGTACTCCAGGCCGTTGTCGCCGTAGTCGTCGGCGCACTGGTAGACCCGCCAGCTGACGCCCGCCGCCTGGAGCGTCTCCGCGTAGGACTCCCAGGGCAGGAACTTGCCCCGCTCGTCGCCGCCGTCGTAGGCGGTGAAGCTGCCGTGCCTGTGGTCGGCGTTGATCGTTCCGCCCCACAGGAAGGTGCGGTTGGGCCCGGTGGCGCTGAGCACGGAGCAGTGGTAGGCGTCGCCGACCGTGTAGGCGTCGGCGAGGGCGTAGTGGAACGGCAGGTCACGGCGGTCCAGGTAGCCCAGCGTGGTCGGGCCGCCCTTGGCGTAGTACCAGCCGTTCATGAGGCCGCCGTACCAGGCGCCGTGCTGATCGGTCCAACCGTGGCTGGTGCCGCCGTAGTTGGCGGCGCCGAGCTCGGCGCTCGGCGGGGTCGCCCCACTCCAGGTCTTGGCTCCGCTCAGCCGCCAGGGGTACTGCGTGTCGGCCCCTTCCGTCAACGTCTTCGGCTGCTCCCAGACGGTCTTGCCACCGGGGAGCACGACGGTCGAGCGGTCACCGAAACCGCGCACGCCCTTGAGCGCGCCGAAATAGTGATCGAAGCTGCGGTTCTCCTGCATGATCACGACGACATGCTTGATGTCACGGATGTCGCCGTACGGTTTGGGTGGGTGACCCGGCTTCTTCTGCGTGGTGGCTGCGACGGCGCTCGCGCTGGGCAACGCGGCGCTGACGGCGGCCGCTCCTGTTACGGCAGCGGCAGTGCCGAGGAAGTTCCTGCGGGACAGTTCAGGCATGGCTTCAGACCTCCGCGTGGGGGGATGTGCCGCACGACGCTAGCCGCGCGATCTTGCCCGGAGGCGACCAGAAGACAAAGTCGACATTGCCGATTGGTGCTGTCCATATAGCTATGAATAAGGCCAAAGCTGGCGAAAGGGTTGAGCGGGCGTCGGCCGGTGCCTGAGGATGGCGCACCGGGTCAGTGCCCGCTCTCCTGGTCGCCTGTCAGTCCTCATGCGACGTCGGTGCGGGGGTCGTCGATCGTGCGGACGTTCGCGGCGCGGATGCGACCGCTCTCGCTCCTGTCGGCCACGTGGGACGGTCAGAAGCGCAGGGCCGGAATACGCCCTCGGATTCGAAGGAATTCGGGCGGCGTCAAGGCCTGCTAGGTTGGCGCGGATTCTGCCGGCGGTGTCTTCGATCCGATCTGAACTCCGAATGGCCGCAGTAAGGAACGTGTCTGTCGCCTCTAGTAGGCCGGGCTCGACGTGGAGACGTGTCCAAGGAGATCCGATCTTGTTCTCTCGTGCGATGGTGAGAACGCTTCCTGATCAAGGAACTGGTTGTCGACCCAATAGTCAGAATTCGTCGGCAGGCCGTGCAACCGAGACGTGGGATCACCGACCCGTAGACCGCGTGTCGTAGCTGATCGGCCGTCATGTCCGGGTGCGGAGACGCGGATATGATCATTGGGCGGTGAGTATTTTCGTCCCGGGTGGGTGTTTGGTCCCATAAGGCGACTGCCGCACCGATGATGATCGAAAATGCGGTGATCGGTTCCTGCATCCCGCCGGCCCGAGACGAACTACGCCCTCAGCTTACTGTTCGGTAGCTGACCGAATTCCGGCCAAGGGTGCGCAACGCGCCACTAGGGTTGATGGGCGTGATTTACGGAAGTGTCGAACCCGGTTTCGAGCAGGTGCGGGACGTTTTCGCGGATGTACTGAAGCGGCAGTCAGCAGGAGCGGGGGCGGCGGTCGCCGTCCGGCTGGACGGCCGATGGATCGTCGACTTATGGGGCGGGCCAGGTTGGTCCCGCGACAGCATCGTCATGCCGTACTCCGTGACCAAGCCGTTCGCGGCGGTCTGCGTGTTGCTGCTCGTGGATCGGGGCCTGCTGGAGTTGGACGCGCCGATGCGGCGCTACTGGCCCGAGTTCACCGCGTCGGCCACTGTACGGCACGTCCTGTCGCATCAGGCGGGCCTGGTGGCGCTGGACTCCCCTGTGCCCACCGAGACCTTCTACGACTGGGATCGGATGTGCGCGCTTCTCGCCGCGCAGGAGCCGTCGTGGCAGCCGGGCACCGCGCACGGCGAGTCGGCGCTGTTCTACGGGCACCTGCTGGGCGAACTGGTCCGGCGCACCGACGGACGGACGCTCGGCCGCTTCCTCGCCGAGGAGGTCTGCGGCCCTTACGCGCTGGACTTCTACATCGGCCTCGGCCCCGCGGAGCGGGCGCGGGCTGTCGACCTGACCGGCTTGACCCCGGCCTACCGTGCCGCCGCGCTGGAGGGCAAGCCCGACCTCTACCGGCGGGCCATCGGCAACCCGCCCGGCGTCCAGGACCCGGCTGTGGTCAACTCCGCCGCCTGGCGGGCCGCCGAGATCCCCGCTGTCAACGGCCATGGCACCGCCCGCGCGGCCGCCGGGTTCTACGCCGTGTTGCCTCGGCTGCTTTCAGCGGGCCTGCTCGCCGAGGTCGCCACCGCCCAGTGCTCGGGTAAGGACGAGGTTCTCGGAACGGAGACGACCTGGGGGCTGGGCTTCGGCCTCGACGGCGACGACTACGGCATGGGCGGCCTGGGCGGCAGCTACGCCGGATCCGCGGCGGGTTACACCTTCGCCTTCCTCACCGGCCACGCCGGCGATTTCGACCGCGCCAACGACCTGGAGAACGCGCTGCGTTCCGTTCTCGGGCTCGGCCCGATTCCCGGCTAGACAGAGCCTGGCGGCCCTGCGCGGCGTTGGTCGCGCAGGACCCGCCGGCGTTTCCGTCGTGGAGGCCCGGTGTTCAGCTCACCGCCTGCCGCAGGAGCGCCCCGATCCTCTCCTCGACCTCGGCGGTCAGCTCGGCCAGGGCGTAGGAGGCCGGCCACATGGCGCCGTCGTCGAGGTTCGCCGCGTCGCTGAAGCCGAGCGTCGCGTACCGCGCCTTGAACTTCGACGCGGGCTGGAAGAAGCAGATCATCTTGCCGTTGTGTGCGTACGCCGGCATTCCGTACCACAGCTTCGACGTGAGGCCGGGCACGCCGGCCTTGATCACGGCGTGCAACCGCTCGGCGATCACCCGGTCGGGCTCCGGCATCTCGGCGATCTTCGCGAGCACCTCGCTCTCCGTGTCGGCCTTGGCGCCCCGCCGAGCGCTCTTCATCTCCTTGGCGCGCTCCTTCATCGCGTCGCGCTCCTGCTCGGTGAAAGCGGCCTTGGTGGTGGTCTTCTGCGTGGTCGACATGACGACTTCCTCTCTCTGGTGGGTGTGGTTATGGGGTGGTGTGAAGCGGGAGCCGCGTCACCACGCGCCCGCCTGCTGACGGGTGGGCACGTTGAGCCGGTTGAAGGCGTTGGCGATCGCGATGTTGAGCAGCAGCGCGGCCAGTTCCTTCTGGTCGAAGTGCTTGGCGGCCATGTCCCACACCTGGTCGGGCACCGGGTCCGGCCGGTCGGCGAGCCGGGTGACCGCCTCGGTCAGGGCCAGCGCGGCGCGCTCCTCTTCGCTGAACCACGGCGTCTCCCGCCACGCGGCGACGGCGTGCACCTGGTCGGCGGTCACGCCGTGCCGCTGCGCCTGGTGGACGCCACCGGCCACGCACGGAGCGCAGCCGTTGATCTGGCTGGCCCGCAGGTGGCTCAGCGCCAGCAGCCTGCCGTCCACTCCGGCGCCCGCGACGGCCTTGCCGACCGCCATCAGGGCCTCCATCGCCTCGGGGACCAGGGCCGCGGGGTTCGGCATGCGCTCGGTCGACATCGTTTCTCCTTCGTGGCGGGTGTTTCCGACAGGCACCATGTGACCATCGGCGTGCCGGGGCCCGCCTGGTCCGTGGGACACCGTGGGACAGGCTGCACCCGGCTGAGCAGCGCGAACGCACCGCTGATCCGTCTCGGTGGGCCGGGACGGGTACGGTGTCGCACGTGTCCAGCCCCCAGGAGCGACTGGTGGCCCAGCTCGGCCGGATCAAGGAGCTGAGCGGGCTCAGCCTGCGTGCCCTCGCCGGCCAGACGGGTCTGAGCAGTTCGTCTTTGTCCAGGTATCTGACCGGACAGTTCGTGCCGCCGTGGGAGGCGGTCGTGGCGCTGTGCCGGGCCGTGGGACGCGATCCCCGGCCGCTGCGCGCGCTGTGGGCCGAGGCGGCGGAAGCCGGCGCGGCACCCGTACGGCGCCGCAACGACCTGCCGGCCGACCTGTTCGACTTCACCGCCAGGGAAACGGAGTCCGCGCTGGTCGAAGAGCTGCTGCGCACCACCGGCGCGGCCGCGGTCGACGGCATGGCGGGCGTGGGCAAAACCAGCCTGGCCGTGCACGTGGCCCACAGGCTCGTTCCTTCCTATCCGGACGGCGCTCTCTATCTCGACCTCCAGGGCTTCACCCCGGGTCAGGAGCCACTGGAACCGCGCGCCGCGCTGGGCCGGCTGCTGGACGCGCTGGACGTGGCGCACCCACCGGCCGGCACCGCAGAACGCGGCGCGCTCTGGCGGTCGGAGCTGTCCCGCCGGCGGGTTCTCGTCGTGCTAGACAACGCGGTCGACGCCGAGCAGGTGCGCCCGCTGCTCCCCGGCGCGGGGAAGTCCGCGGTCCTGGTCACCAGCCGCCACCGGCTGGTCAGCCTGGACGGAGTGCCGCCGGTGTCCCTGGAGCCGCTGGCCGACGGCGACGCGGTGCACCTGTTCGGCCGGGCGGCCGGGCTCGCGCTCGGTGAAGAGGACGCGGTCGGCCAGGTGCTGCGGCAGTGCGGCGGGCTCCCGCTGGCGCTGCGGATGGCGGGCGCGCGGCTACGCCACCGCCCGGGCTGGACGGTCGCGGTGCTGGCCGAGCGGCTGGGCGCCACCCCCGGCCGCTTCGACTCCGTCTTCGGCATGTCGCTGCACCAGCTCGACGCGGCCGAGCGTCGCATGTTCCGGCTGCTGGGGGTGCTGCCGGGCGCCGACTTCGACGCGGCGGTGGCGGGCGCGCTCACCGACATGCCGCTCGGCCGGGCCGGCGCCGCGCTGGAGGAACTGGTCGACGCCCACCTGGTCCAGGAGACCTCGCCGGGGCGCTACCGGATGCACGATCTGATCCGGCAGTACGCGGCGGACATCGCCGCCGACGAGGAGCCCCGGGCCGAAGACGCCCTGCGCCGGGTCCTGCGGCACTATCTGGCCCAGGCCGTCGCCCACGAGCGGACCCTGCCCTCGCCGCACCGCAAGGATCCCTCGCCGGGGGATCCGGCGAAGGCCATGGCCTGGTTCGACCTCGAGTACGTCAACCTGGTGGCCTGCTTCGACTCCGCCGTACGGCTCGGCGAGGACGAGGTGGTGGCCGAACTGCCGCGGGCCATGCGGGTCTGGTTCTTCCGGCATCGCGGGACCGACGACCAGGCACGCCTGCTCGAAGCCGCCGCGTCCGCCGCGGCGCGTCTCGGCCGCGACCAGGAGCGGGCCTCGCTGCTGGCCGACCTCGGCTACGCCCGTGCCGCCGCCGGACGCCTCACCGAGGCGCTGTCCGCGTACGAGGCGGCCGAGCGGTCGGGGCCGCCGGACGACGACGTCGCGGCCGCCCTGGCGCTGCGCATCGGCCTCGTACGCCGGGATCTCGGCGACCTCGAAGCGGCACGGGCGCACTTCCGGCGGGCACACGAGCTGTTCGAGAGGATCGGGCGCCCCACGGGCCAGTCCCAGGCGCTGGCCTTCGACGGATGGGTGACACTGCACCTCGGGCGGCGCGCGGAAGCAGTCGAACTCGCCCGCGAATCCGTCGCCCTGGCGGACGGGCCCGCGCAGGTCACCGGGCTCGTCACCCTCGGTCTGGCGCTGGCGCCTGACGACCCGGCGGAGTCGCTCCGTACGCTGCACGACGCGCTGGAGCTGTCAGAACGGCACGATCTCCAGCACAACCAGGCGTGGTGCCACAACTATCTCGGGGTCGCCCTGCGGATCACGGGCTCGCCAGAGGAGGCGCTCGAACACCACCACCGGGCCTTCGAGCTGCTGGAACCGCTGGCCGAGGTGCAGTTGGAGATGGATTTCCTGCACACCTACGCGGAGACGTGCCGGGTGGCGGGCCGCCGTGACGAGGCGCTGGCGCTGCTCGACCGGGCCATCGGGCTCGCGCGCGAGCTGGGCCGGCCGTACGACGAGGAGCTGGCCCGTACGGCGCGGGAGGCCGTGCGCGCCGGCCGCTGAGCCCGCCGACGTCCGCGCCCGCGTTAATCGATTGTCCGCCGCCTTTGTGTCGCCGATGATGCGGCCATGGCGACGAAGCGGCGGTCCGGCACGGGCGACGAGCGCGGCAGGCCGGGCGAAGCATTACGTCGCCGGGCGCTCGACGGCTACGCCAGCGGCCCTGACGCCCCGATCCGGGCGCTGGAGCGGGCTCTGACGAAGGCCGCCGACGCCGTGACCGTGGTGCTCGTCGAGGGCCCCAGCGACCAGATCGCACTGGAGACGGCGGCGGTGGGCCGCGGCCGGGATCTCGATGCGGAGAAGGTCGTGATCGTGCCGATCGGCGGGGCGCACGCGATCGGCCGCTTCCTGGCGGGGCTGGGGCCGCCGGGCACCCGGGTGCGTCTCGCGGGGCTGTGCGACCTGCACGAGGAGGAGATCTTCCGGCGCGCGCTGGTCGCGAACCGGGTCGGCTCACCCCGCACGCGCGCCGACATGGAACAGCTCGGGTTCTACGTGTGCGTGCGCGACCTGGAGGACGAGCTGATCCGCGCCGTGGGCAGCGCGGAGATCGAAGCTCTTTTCGACGTCAACGGCGACCTCAGGGCGTTCCGCTCGTTGCGGAGCCAGCCCGAGTGGCGCGGACGGGAGCCGGAGGCGCAGATCCACCGGTTCATGGGCGGCGGCTCGCGCAAGCTCAGGTACGCACGGCTGCTCGTCGAGGAGGCGATCGGGAGAGACCGCCTGCCCCGGCCCCTCGACGCGCTGCTCGACGCGGTCTGCGGCGTCCGGAAGCGGACTGACATATGAGAGGTGTGCCGGAGGACGACAAGGCCACAGGCGGTGCGACCGCGGTGAAACGCCGGCGTCTGCATCGGGCCGTCTTCGCCGCCGCCGGGGTCTACAACATCGCCTGGGGCGCGTACGCGGCCCTGGACGCACAGTGGCTCTTCCGGTTCGCCGGCATGCCGCTCCAGAACCATCCGCAGATCTTCATGACCCTGGGCATGGTCCTGGCACTGTACGGCGTGCTGTACCTGGATGTGGCCCTGCGGCCCGAGCGGGGCTTCCTGATCGCGGCCGTGGGGCTCGCGGGCAAGGTCGCCGGCCCGCTCGGCTGGGTGTGGCTCGTCTCCACCGGCCAGTGGCCGGTCTCCTCGGGAATCCTCGTCGTCACCAACGACCTGATCTGGTGGATTCCATTCGTCGTCTATCTCGTGGACGCCCGGCCGATCTGGTGGCGCGACGTCCGCGGCGGCCCTTACCGTGATCACGGTATTTCCGATCTTCCGTAGCGCGGCCGTCACCCGCGGAATCACGAAGGGATCTTGGTATCGCGGCCAAGCCGACTGCCGTCGCTCGCCGTTCCGGAACGTGCGTATACACACGGCGGACGGCGAAGCGGATCCGCGGGAGCAGTTCCTGGTCCGGTTCCAGCCGTCGTGAGCTCGACCTAGATCTAGATCTTCCCTGTACGGGGTCGGGAGACAACAAGATCCGGCCAACTGTCGGCACGGCCACATGTGTCGAGCCGGGCCACGCCTCGCCGTCGGACGAGTCTTCCGTGCGGTGCCAGCGCCGGTCGTACGGCCTGGTGGATCCCCACGAAGAGAGGACCTTCATGATGAGGCACATCAGCAGGATGTGTTACCCCGTCGCCGCACTGGTGGCGGCGGCCGTCCCGCTGACGCTGTCCGGCCCGGTCGAGGCCGAGGCCGGGGCCGCGCCCGCCCGTACGGTGGCGGCGCCGGACCCCGCGTCGTGCCCCGAGCGGGTGGCGCTGGTCAACGGTGGTTTCGAGAAGCCCACCGTCGCCGGGACGTGGGCTCCGCTCCCCGACGCCGCGCAGAAGAACGCGAACGCGGTGCCGGGCTGGCGGACGACCGCCACCGACCACATGATCGAGGTCTGGAGCCCTCGGATGAACGTCCCGGCGGCGGAGGGCGCCCAGTTCGCCGAGTTGAACGCCAACCAGGTCTCGACCCTCTACCAGGACCACGCGACCACCCCGGGGCAGAAGCTGTACTGGCGGCTGTCCCACCGTGGACGTCAGGGCACCGACGTGATGGCTCTGGACATCGGCGCTCCCGGAGCCCTCGTCCAGCAGGGGACGATGTCCGACGGCACCGGGAAGTGGGGTGCCTACCACGGCACCTACACCGTGCCCGCCGGGCAGACGACCACGAGGTTCGCCTTCCGGTCCATTTCCGCCGCCGGAGGCAACGCGTCGGTCGGCAACTTCCTCGACGACGTCTTCTTCGGCACCCCGGCGTGCGTCGTCGTCGGCAAGTCCGCGAGCCCGCAGGGGCCGGTGGACGTCGGCGCCGAGATCACCTATCGGATGACCGCCGTCAACAAGGGCGGCGACGTGGCGGAGAACGTCAGGCTCACCGACAAGGTCCCGGCCGGGACGACGTTCGTGCCGGGATCGCTCCGGATCGTGAGCGGCCCGGGCAGCGGCGCAATGACCGACAAGGCCGGTGACGACGAGGCCGAGTTCGACGCCGCCACCGGTGCGATCTCCTTCAGGCTGGGAGACGGCGCGACCGGTACGGCGGGGGGCCGGCTGCCCAACGACACCGTCGTGGCGGACGGCACAACCGTGGAGTTCCGCGTCAAGGTCGGCAGGGCGGCCGCCGGGAAGCGGCTCGTCAACAGCGGCGTGGTCGGCTACGAGAACCGGCTGGGCGCCGACCCGGAGCCGCTGACCTCGACCAGCGGTGACGCCGTCACCGAGGTGAACCCGGCCGTCGACCTCAGCGTGGTCAAGTCCGCGGACACGACCGAGGTCACCGTGGGCCAGACCGTCACCTACCGCGTCACCGTCGCCAACGCCGGGCCGAACGACGCGACCGGCGTCGCCGTCAAGGACGTCCTGCCGGCCAACCTCACCTTCGTGTCGTCCACACGCTCGGCCGGTGCGTACGCTGGGGGAACGTGGACAGTGGGAATGCTCGCGAACGGCGCGACGGCCACGCTGGTCGTGCACGCGAAGGCCACCGCGATCGGGGAGACGGTCAACACCGCCACCGTCAGTGGCGAGGAACTCGACCTCGACGCGGACAACGACAGCGACGCGGTCAAGGTCTGCGTCCTGCGCGAGCCGTTCTGCCCGTTCTGCGCGCCCGGGAGCACGCGGAACGCCGGGTAGTGAGCCGGTGAAACGGCGGGCCGCCGGGACTACCGTTGTGTCGCCGAAGACGCAGCACGACGGAGAGGACCGACATGGCAGGCACTCTTCTGGACGACCTGTACGAGGCCGAACGGCGACTGCAGAAGGCGCAGCTCCTGGGTGATGTGGAGGAGCTCGACCGGCTGCTCGACGAGCGGCTGGTCTTCACCGGACCGCCGGACGGCCGGCTGCACACGGAGGCCAAGCCGCTCGATCTCCACAACCACCGTTCGCGTACGCAGGTGATGACGAAGGTGGCCGAGGAGGACCTCACGGCCGTCGTCTCGGGGACGACCGGAGTCACGTGCTTCCTCGGCACCCTCGAAGGCGCCTTCGCCGGCGAGCCGTTCGCCGGTCGGCTGCGCTATACGCGCACATGGGTGCACACCGACGAGTACGGCTGGCGCGTCCTGGCGGCCCACGCCAGCGAGGCGTGACGCGAGGTCTCGACGTCGTGAGGCCCCTTCGGACCATCATCCGGAGGGGCCTTCAGGCGTGCCGAGCCGGAAACCCGCGAGCAGCGGATCGGCGGGGGTGCGCGTTCACACTGCATGGATCGTGAATCCCAATGGCCGACGGCGCTCGCGCCGCCCGGACCTCCTCCCCAGGCCGATCTGGCGGCCCTGTATCGCGAGCACCGGGTCGGCCTGGTGCGGCTCGCGGTGCTGCTCGTCGGCGACCTGGAGACGGCCGAGGACGTGGTGCAGGACGTCTTCGCCCGGCTGCACGGCCGGCGGCGGCCCCCGGACCTGACGCTCGCCTATCTGCGGACCTGTGTGCTCAACGGGTCGCGGTCGGTGCTGCGCCGCCGCGCGGTCATGCTGCGGCGCACGCAGCGGGTCACCGACCTCGCCGACTCGGCGGAGACCGCCGTCCTCATCGGGGAATCCCGCAGGCAGGTGCTGCTGGCGCTGGCCCGGCTGCCCAGGCGCCAGCGGGAGGCGCTGGTGCTGCGCTACTACCTCGACCTGGCGGACTCCGAGATCGCCCTGGTCATGGGGGTGGGGCAGAGCACCGTCAGATCCACGACCGCACGGGCCCTGGCCAGACTCCTTCGCGAACTGGGAGAGGACGCATGAGCACCATCGAGGATCGGCTTCGTGACGCCATGGCGGCCCGCGCGCGTACGGTGCCGGACGACGGCCTCGACCACGCGCTGCCCGCGCCACGCGGCACCCGGACGCGCGGCCTAGCGATCGCCGCCGCGGCCCTCGCGGTGGTCGGCACGATTGTGGGCGTGGCACGGCTCGCGGAGCCGTCGGCGAACCGCCGTGACGTCGGCGTCGCCGCGGCTTCGGCGAGCGGCGGCGCGGCCTCATCCGGCATGGTCGACGTGTCGGTGTTCCTCTGCACGGATTCCTCCCCCTTCAAGAGCTGCAGGGGCGGCGAGGTCACCGCCTGGGAGAAGGAGAACATCAGCCGAGCGCTCCGGGCCCGCCGTGACGTGAAGACTGTGACGTTCGAGGACCGGCGGACGGCGTTCGAGAACTACCGCAGAAGCGAGACGAACCCCAGGCTGCTGAAGGCGACCCGGGCCGAGGACATGCCGGAGTCCTTCCGTCTGAAGCTCGTCCCCGGCGCCGACCCCCTGGCCGTGGCCATGGCGGCGAGCGGCCTGCCCGGGGTGTCCAGCGTCGTCGACGAAGGGTGCCTCAGGGACAACCAGAACCGGCCGGAGGAGGTCCAGCGACAGTGTGACTTCCTGGTCAGGTGACTCTGAGCGCGCCTGACACGTGGAAGGGGCACGGGCGGGAACGCCCGTGCCCCTCGTGGCCCTACTGGCTGTCAGGGCGTCGCTGCCCGGCTCACGGGTCGCAGTCCTCGCTTGAGGAGTGGTGCATGGGCCGGCTGTAGCTGACCTCCTGCGACTCGGTGACGTACCGCGTCTCGGTGACCGGACGCTGGTACGTCATCATGCGTGTGTAGCTGACCGGACGGCTCTCGGTGACGAACCGCGTGGACTTCACCTCGTGGCTCTCCGGCACCATCCGGGTGTAGCTGACCGGACGGCTCTCCGTGACGTAGCGCGTCTCGGTGACCGGGCGCCTGAAGGTCTCCTGGCGGGTGACCGGCCGCGACTCGGTGACGTAGCGCGTCTCGGTGACGGGCCGCTGGAAGGTCTCCTGGCTGGTGACCGCACGGCGCTCGGTGACGTAGCGCACCACCGGGCGCTGGTAGGTCACGTACCGCGTGACCGGCCGCGACTCGGTGACGTACCGCGTCTGGGTGACGGGCCGCTGGAAGGTCTCCTGGCGGGTGACCGGCCGGCTTTCCGTGATCATGCGTGTGTAGGTCACGGGGCGCTGGTAGGACACCTGACGCGTTTCGGTCACCGGACGCATCCGGGTGACCATGCGCGTCTCGGTGACCGGGCGCTGGTAGGTGACCTGCCGGGTGAACGTGACCGGACGGCTCTCGGTCACCATGCGCGTCCGCGTCATCGGGCGCTGATAGGTGATCGTCCGCGTGTAGCTGCTCGGACGGCTGTACGAGGACTGCTCGCCGAGCGAGAGACTGCTGCTGCGGCTGCGCAGGGACGACCGGTCCAGTGAGGACCGGGAGTAGGCGAGGTTGCTTCCGGACTGACCGCTCCACTCCTCGCTCGACGAACCCTCCTGGGCGCTCTCCCGCCCGTACCCGCTCTCTTCCTCGTACGCGCGCCTGCTCTGCTGCGCCGCTTCCTCGGACTGTTCGCCGAGGCTGGTGCCCGGCTCCGTGGCCCGCGGCGCGCTGAGCGCGGCGGCGAGGCCGGAGGGCTGGGCGGCGGTGGAGGCCGATGCGAGTGCCGGCCAGAGCGTGACGGCGGACAGGACTGCCGGACCCAGCAGTAATGAGAATCGAGTGCCGTGCATAGAGATACTCCTCTCCGATCAGCGATCGGGTCGCATCTCAATCCTTGGCACCGCGGCCGGAGCCCGTCCAGGCGAGTTGACTCGTCCCGGGAGGTTCGCTGTCGCATTCCGTATGCGGCGATGGGGGTGGCTATCGGAGGCGCGGCCGATGACCGGGCTCCGTTTTGCCGCCCTCTTCCGGGAACGATGGGTTTTCAATCGTGCCGACACGTTTACACATTCGGTGTTGCATGTTCTTCCGGAAAGAGCCGCTCAGCGGTGGGCGATGACCACGTAGCGTTCGTCGTGGACGGGTTTGCCCCACAGCACGGGATCTGTCAGCGGCTCCGCCCGCACGCTCGCGGCGTACGGCCGCAGCACCTCCTCGAGTGGCCCGGCGCTCACCCCGCCGAGCCAGGGCAGAGAGCCGGCGCCCGGCACGTACGGCGGGCCGTCGCCGGAGGCCCGCCAGTTGCCCTCGATGAGGATCAGCCGGCCGTCCGGGCGCAGCAGGCGCAGCCACGTGCGCAGGGCGCGTTCCGGCGTGGGCAGGGTCCACAGCAGGTGGCGGACCAGGACGACATCGAAGGAGGCTCCCGCGGACGCGGGCGGGTCGCTCGCGTCACCGGTGAGCACGGGGGTGTCGAAGCCCGCGGTGGTGAGCTTGCGCCGGGCCGCCTCGGCCATCCGGGGAGACAGGTCCACGCCCACCGGGCGGTGTCCCTGCTCGGCCAGCAGCAGCATGAGCGAACCCGTGCCGCAGCCGAGGTCGAGGACGTCGGCAGGAGGGCTCGGCATCCAGGAGCGCAGCCGTACCGCCCAGGCCGCGCGGACCCGCAGGTCGTGCAGTCCGTGGTCGGCTTCCTGGTCGAAGGTGTCGGCCTTCGCGTCCCAGTAGGAGGCGATCGACTGGGGATCAAAGTCGGGCATGGTCGCATTTTTTCAACATCGGCTGACACAACCGGCTACGAGAAGTAAGAGATACGGCATCCGCAGGGCTCGGTGGGCCCGCGCACCTGGCGGGACGGCCCCGCAGACGCCAGGACCCCGGCAGGAGGATCTCCTGCCGGGGTCCCGCACGTGTGGTGCCGGTGCCGGGTCGCCTCTCGGCGAAAGGCACAACGCGGCTCCAGCCGAACGGTAGTCCGCGAAGGCAAATTAGGTGAGGCCCGGGGACACCTGCACACCGGCCACGCTTCATCCAACCACGTCCCCGCCCCTGATGTTCCCGGGCCACGCCATCTTTTTCCGGCGTTCTTTCTGACCGGTGCTCGACCTCGGAGGACGTGCCGTCCGCGGAAAAGCACTTGCCCACGTCGCCGGCGCCGCGAAAGCCTCCCTCCGTGGAGCGAGTGATCCTGGCCGGGCCGGACGGCGTCCCGGCCATCAGTTATGTCGAAGACCGGCGGAACGGGCGGCCGTGCGCCGACCTGATCGAGGTCCTCGGCCCCGGCGCGGCCGAAGCCGTGATGACGAACCTGCGGGGCTGGGCGGTCGCGGGGCCGGTCGGCCTGGGCGAGGAACTCATCGCGCGCGGCGCCCGGATCACGCGGCACGCGCACGAGATGACCTGCGAGCTGAGCACGGCGCCGTACGCCGAGGAGGGGGCGCCCGACGGCTTCCGGTTCGTGCCCTGCGACCGGTCCGCCGAGGACGTGTTCGCGGCGTGGCGGGCGGCCTACCCGCGGAGCCACCCCGACCACAGGGCCATGGACGACGACGCCGCGCTGCGCGACGTCCTCGGCCCGCTGCTGGCCGGGAGGATCATCGGCGAGATCCTGCCGTGCAGCCTGCTCGCCGTGGACGCGGACGACTCGGTGGGAGGCGGCGTCCTGGTGACCTTCTTCCACGACCGGCCCTGGGTGGCCGAGGTCTTCCGCGATCCCGCGCGCACGCCGTCCGGCCTCGGCGCCCGCATGCTCGCCGCCGTGCGGACGAGGGCTGCGGACGCCGGATACGAGCGGCTGGGCCTGGCCGTGAGCGAGGGCAACCCGGCCAGACGCGTGTACGAACGGCTCGGCTTCACCCTGGTCAGGAGTTCGATGACCCTCGTCATCCCGAGCTGATCGACGAGACGAACTCCTTCAACTCCCGCTCGTAACGCCCCGGGTCGGCGTTCCAGGAGCCGGTGTGCCCGCCGCCGCTCGTCCGTACGAGCCTGACGATGTCGGGGCGGGCCTCGGCGAACCGCAGCGCCGGGCCGACCGGAACGGTCGCGTCGCCGTCGTCCACGAAGACCAGCGTGGGGACCCGGAACTCGCGGGCGTGCCGCAGGTGGTCGACGTCGTCCAGCGACACGCCGGTGCGCCGCTCGACGAACCACTGGCCCACCGTCACGAGGAAGCCGGGCACGCCCATCTGCTCGGCCCCGAGGGCGATCGGCGCCCGCCAGTCGATGACCGGGCTGTCGAGGATCATCGCCTTGATCGGCTCGCCGGGCAGCTTGCGCACGGTCATCGGCACGATGCCCCCGCCCATCGACCAGCCGTACAGGACGATGCCGGTCGCACCCTGCTTCCTGGCGTACGTGATGGCCGCGGCCACGTCCTGCCATTCGGAGGCGCCGAGGTGGAGCTTGCCGTCGGGGCTCGCCGGGGCGTCCTCGTCGTTGCGGTAGGTGATGCCCAGCACCGGCATCCCCAGGCTGTGGAAGACCGGCAGCACGCGCAGGGCCTCCGCCGGGCCGGCGTTGCGGCCGTGCACGGCGATCACCCAGGTCGCCGAGGCGCCCTCGGTCAGCCAGCCGGGGAAGTCGCCGAGCGGCGAGGGGATCTTCACGTCCCGGTACGGCACGCCGGCGGCGGCCGGGGTCGCGTGCCCCCACATCCAGCGGTCGAAGTAGGCGCGCACCCCCGGACGCAGCTCGCCGCGGACGACCTCGGTGACCTTCCTCGTCACCGTGCCGGCCCCGGACGCCATCGCCGGTCCCAGGATGGCGTTGCCGTCCGCCCAGGTCAGGCCGTACGTTCCGGGGGAGTCCGTGTCGGAGCCGCCCTTGATCGTGACCTGGTCGCCGCTGACGGCCGTCACTTCAAGGGGATAGGAGGGGGTGTGGACGGGGTCGATCACGAGCCCGGAGTAGTACCAGCCCGCGCCGCCGAGGGCCGCCACCGCGAGCACCAGGACGACGGCCGAGGTCCACAGCAGGCGGCGCCGCCATCGTGTCGTCCCGAGCATGCCCAGAATCTACTGGGCATTTGACACTCCTTTAAGTGCGGATGACGCCTTTCGTACGCATAAGGAACTCACCCAGGTAGGCGTCGTGCGGGACCCACGGCGGCATCAGATAGGTGGGGGTGTCGCCCAGGTAGACGTTCCTGATCGACGGTTCCTCCACGAGCCGGTCGATCAGGGCGTCGTCCGACGTGATCGCGGTGAGCACGAGCGTGTTCCGCAGCGGCTCGATGCCGTCCGCCCGGCTCCAGGGCGCGAACCACACGCACGGGAACGACAACTCAAGGCCCGTCTGCGGCGCGTCCGGCCGGTCCACCAGGAAGACGGCGGGGCGCAGCACCGCGCTGCCGTCGCCCAGTTCGTCCACCACGCCGTCGCCGCCGAGCACCGGCGTAGCGCCGTCCATGTGGTCGAGCAGATACTTCTCGATCGCGCGGGCGTCCGCGACCGGCTGGAGGGGCAGCACCGCGCCGTCGTCCTCGGGAGGCAGGCTCGGGATCGCGGAGAGCCGTTCCGCGACGGCCTCGGCCACCGGCGCGGGATCACCCTCCACCAAGACAGCGGTCGCGTTCACGCAGGCCGTCCCGCCGAAGGCGCTGACCGAGTCCACGATCGTGCCCAGATGCGGCTTCCAGTCCTCGCCGGTGAGCAGGATCTTGGACCGTCCCGGGCCCTGTGGCAGCACATTGACGTCGTTGCCGTACTTGCTCACCACCTCCTGGCCGCCGTACACCATGGCGAGGTCCGCGTCGCGGATGATGTCGTCGGCGACGGCGTAGTCGGTCGGCAGGAGCACCACCTGGTCCTCGCCGAACCCGGACTCCCGCAGCGCCGTGATCAGGCGGTGCGGCGTGAACGGCTCACGCCGCGAGGGCCGCACCGCGACCCGGTAGCCGAGCGCCAGGGCCTGCAGCCACAGCGAGTGCACCCCCGGGTGGTTGCCCGCGGCGTGTACGGCGAAGACGTCGCCGCGCCGGGTCCAGACCGCGTGGCCGTCGCAGGTGAGCGGGTCGCGCCAGTCGTCCACCGCGCCCTGGGGCCGGGCGTGCCTGGTGATGCGGTACGCGTCGCGGGTCCGCCGCCCGATGCCCGCGGTCGCCGAGCGCACCACCGCGATCGGCATGCCCGAGACGCGGCTGACGATGTGCTGATACTCCTCAGCGGGGAGGCCGGCCACCGTGCCGGTCGCGAACAGCCGTCCCGCGCGGGCGAGGGCCGAGGCGCGGTCGTGCGGCGGCAGGGTCCGCGCGCCCCGCAGGGCCGCCATCGTCCGCTGGACGAACAGCCGCGGCACCAGGCTCAGCTCCGCGACGGGCGTCCCGGTCAGATCCGTGATCGTCCGCCGGACGCGGCTGTGGTACGGCCCGCCCGCGCCCAGGGCGTCGAGGAGGATCGGCTCCTCCATCTAGTACACCCCCTCGATGACCGGTTGGTCGTCGAAGACCGGAAGCGGCCCGACCTCGGCGACCGAGTCGCCCATCTGGCCGGGCGGCGGCGCCACGCAGGTGGCGAGGTCGCGTTCGAGGTTGTTGGGCAGCAGGAAGCTCTTGCTGACGTGGTGCATCACCACCTGGCCGCGGTCGCCGTACCGGACGGCCTCGCCGGTCTCCCGGTCCACCACCGAGAACATGATGTAGGGCGAGAACGTGTCGAAGATGACGATGTCCTCGTCCGGCGCCGTGACGCGCTCGGGCACGCCGCCGAGGATCATCGTGCTGCCGTACGTGCCGTACAGCTTGACGCCGGGGAACACCTCGGTGCGGAGCAGATAGCGGGTGTCGGGGTCCATGCTGGCCCCGCCCCAGCTGATCGCGGCGATCTTCGAGTTGATCAGGTCGACGAGCGCGTCCCTGCGGGCGAGCCGGGTCAGCAGCGGGGGCGTGGTCACCAGCACCCGCACGTCCTGGCTCCGCAGGATGTGGGCGCTCTGGTCGATCAGGTGCTCGGCGTAGCGCTCGGCCTCGTCGCAGCGGTTCTCGGCGATGCATCGCTTCACCCACCGGGGGTCGATGTCGATCGTGAACCGGATGCCGCCGCGCCGCGCGGCCTGCCGGCGGACCATCTCGCCGAGGATGTGCGGCCCGGTCGGCCCGAGGTAAAGCCAGTGCCCGTCCTCGGGGTACCCCCTGGCCCGCAGGTCCAGTTCTGTCCTGTGCGCCAGCCGGTCCATCCAGTCGCGCAGCAGCACGACGCGCTTGGGCGGCCCGGTCGTGCCGCCGCTCTCGTACACGCCGACCACGTCCGCGTCCGCGCCGTACCCCCGGGGGATCAGGTCATCCACCCGGACGTCGCGCAGTTCGTTGGCGACGTTGGGGAACCGGCGCAGATCGTCCAGGGTGCGCACGTCCTCGCGCGGGTCGAAGCCGAGCGTCTTGGCCCGTTCGAGCCAGAACGGCGAGCCGGTCTCGGGGCTGAAATGCCACCGCATGGCGGCCTCGATGTACTCCGGGCCATCCGGGACCTGGTCGAGCGGGCAGTCGAGGATCTGTTCTGTTGCCATCTCCCGCCCCTTTGGCTTGGAAATGCCCTGAAAAGCAAGGCTATTTCCGTGCGATTCGCCATCGGGTCAAGAGATTCCGGTCATGGGCAAAAGCCTGCACGGGCCGTACGCGGGAGTCAGGGCCGCGGGGAGGTCCGCTGCCAGGACCGGCCCCGGGCTCCTGCGGGTCGCCGCCTGGCACTTCGGGCACACCCGCCCTGCCGATCACGGCCGCACGGCCTATCCCCGGGTGAGGACACGCAGGGCGACGCGGGGACGCAGCAGGGCCGGGGTCGGGTCGAGGTAGCCCGCCACGCGCCAGAAGGCGTCGGCCACGGCCGCGTCGGTCGCGCCCACGCGGTGCAGTCTCGACACGTAGCGGTTGATCAGGCGGGTGAGGAGCGGGCGGGAGCCGGTGATCTCGGGCAGGGCCAGGTCGCCGACGGCGGACAGCTGCCAGGCCGGATCGACGACCTTGGCGGCCGCGCGGTAGAAGCGGCGCGCGAGGTCGCCGCGCCCGGCCGCGAGGCAGGCCCGCAGGGCCTCGGCCTGCAGGGACGCCACGGTCATCCCCTGGCCGTAGATGGGGTTGAAGCTGCACAGGCCGTCGCCGAAGACGAGCAGACCCTCCGGGTACGCGGACAGCTTCTCGTACCGCCTGCGGACGCTGGAGGGAAAGGCATGGGTGACCGGGTAGGAGAGGCGCTCCGACCTCACGATGACGTCGTGCACGTCGCGTGGGGCGATGGTGCCGGCGAAGTCGACCAGCGCGTCCGGATCGGTGGGCGGGTGGTCGCCCGCCATGCCGGCGACGGTGAGCAGCCAGCGGTCTCCCTCGCACGCCATGAAGGCCATCGCGCGCGTACGGCCGGGGACCGGGCCGACCAGGACGCCCTGCTCGGGCGCGAGGGCGCCGGGGGGTGTGCGGAAGAAGCAGCTGACGTATTTGATGCCCACCTTGATGCGCTCCTCCGCCGGGGCGGGATAGCCCAGCCGCGAGACCCATTCGACGGACCGGCCCGACCGGCCGAGTGCGTCGATCACCAGGTCGGCCTCGACGGTCTCCTCCTGACCGCCGGAGCCGGAGCGCCGGACGAAGCGGGCGCCGGTGACCCGGCCCGCGGAGGCGACCAGGCCGGAGACGTCGCAGCCCTGGACGAACTCCACGCCGGGCAGGGTGGCGACCCGGCGGCGTACGGCGTGTTCCAAGGTGGCGCGGGTGGGCTGGAGCATGAGCGGCCCGGGGCGGCCGCGGGTCAGACGGTGGCCGGAGACGACGAACCTGATCTGCCGGGCCAGCTGGGTGTGCGGCACCCCGGCCAGGCCGAGCTCGCCGGCGAGACCCGGGAAGAACGAGCAGAGGACCTCGGAACCGCGCGGGAGCAGGACGTGGACGTGCCGGCCCTGCGGCACGCCGCGCCGGTTCAGCGGCTCGGCGGGGAGCTCGTCCCGCTCCAGCAGCGTCACCCGGGCGTACGTCTCGCTGAGCGCCCGTGCGGCGAGCAGACCGCCCATGCTCGCCCCGAGTACCACGGCGTGACCGGCCTTGCGTCCCATCGCGCACCCCTGCCGCCGGAGAAGTCGTCAGCGTCATTGTGTGGGCGGCCGTCCGGGCGTGGATCCGCAAGAATGCGGTCTTGCCATCCTTTCGCGACGGGCCGGTTCCTCGGCCGGCGTAGGCATCGCCGATCTCGTCTCGGCGCGCGGCCGGTGCAAAAACGAGATGCCGCATGCGGAAGCGGTGAGTAGCCTGCGCTGGAAGCGCACGAACATAACCGAGCAGGAGATTCCGGTGGGGCACGTCGAGATCGGGCATCTGACGCATGTGCTGCCGGACGGCAGGCTGCTCCTGAACGACGTGTCGTTCCGCGTGGGGGAGGGCGTCAAGGCGGCCCTGGTCGGTCCGAACGGCGCGGGCAAGACGACCCTGCTCCGGATGATCGCGGGAGATCTCCAGCCGGTCGAGGGCACCGTGGCGCATTCGGGTGGTCTCGGGGTGATGCGGCAGTTCGTCGGCAACATCCGCGACGGCCGCACGGTGCAGGACCTGCTGCTCAGCGTCGCTCCCGAGCGCGTCAGGACGGCGGCGGAACGGCTCGACGCCGCCGAGCTCGCGATGATGGAGCGCGACGACGAGAAGACCCAGATGCGGTACGCCCAGGCGATCACCGACTACGGCGACGCCGGTGGCTACGACATCGAGGTGCTCTGGGACGCCTGCGCGATGGCCGCACTCGGCACGCCGTACGACAGGGTGAAGTATCGCGAGGTCACGACGCTTTCCGGCGGCGAGCAGAAGAGGCTGGTGCTGGAGGCGCTGCTGCGCGGGCCCGACCAGGTGCTGCTGCTCGACGAGCCCGACAACTACCTCGACGTGCCTGGCAAGGTGTGGCTGGAGACGGCACTGCGCGAGACGCCCAAGACCGTGCTGCTGGTCTCCCACGACCGCCAGCTCCTCGCCAACGCCGCCGACCGGATCGTCACGGTCGAGTCCGGCAACGTCTGGATCCACGGCGGTGGCTTCACGACGTACGCGCAGGCGCGGCGCGAGCGCAACGAGCGGCTCGACGAGCTGCGCAGGCGCTGGGACGAGGAGCACGCCAAGCTCAGGCGCCTGGTGGCCATGCTCAAGCAGAAGGCCACCTACAACGACGGCATGTCCTCCGCCTACCACGCCGCCCAGACCCGGCTGCGCCGGTTCGAGGAGGCGGGGCCGCCGGAGGTCGCGCCCAAGGACCAGCTCATCAGCATGCGCCTGCGCGGCGGCCGTACGGGCAAGCGGGCGGTGATCTGCGAGGCCCTGGAGCTGACCGGCCTCATGAAGCCCTTCGACCTCGAGGTCTGGTACGGCGAGCGGGTGGCCGTCCTCGGCTCGAACGGCTCAGGCAAGTCGCACTTCCTGCGGCTGCTCGCCGGGGAGGGCGTGCGGCACACCGGGACCTGCAGGCTCGGCGCGCGGGTGGTCCCCGGGCACTTCGCCCAGACCCACGCGCGGCCCGAGCTGGCCGGACGTACGCCCTGCGAGATCGTCATGACCGAGCACGCCCGGTTGAAGAACGAGGCGATGAAGGCGCTCGCCCGCTACGAGCTCGCGGGCCGGGTCGCCGAGCAGCGGTTCGAGACGTTGTCGGGCGGGCAGCAGGCGCGGCTGCAGATCCTGCTGCTCGAACTGTCCGGCGCCACGCTGCTGCTGCTCGACGAGCCGACCGACAACCTCGACCTGGCCAGCGCCGAGGCCCTGCAACAGGGCCTGGACGCCTTCGAGGGCACCGTGCTGGCGGTGACGCACGACCGGTGGTTCGCGACCGACTTCGACCGCTATCTCGTCTTCGGGTCGGACGGCAGGGTGTACGAGTCGCCCGAGCCCGTCTGGGACGAGACCCGGGTGGTCCGCCCGCGTTAGCCGTGGCGTCACTCCTCGCGGGTCACGCGAACGTGATGACGCGGCGGCCGCCGCCGGACCCGCCGCCCATGGCTTCGAGCGCCGCCGGAGCCTTGTCGAGGCCGATCGGCGTGACCTTGGGCAGGATGCGGTGCTGGGCGGAGAAGGCCAGCGTGTCACGTAGATCGTGAGGCGATCCTGACGGGGAGGCCATGACCCGCAGCCGGTTCAGCACCATCGGCTGGGCACGGAGGGTGAGCGGGGTGTTGTCGTAACCGGCGAGCACGAGCGTGCCGTCGGGGGCGAGCCCGGTGAGGACGGCGGAGGCGGCCTCGTTCGAGGGGGCGGCGTTCAGGATGACGTCGGCGCCGCCGTCCCACGCCTTGAGGGCGGCGGCCGGGTCGGTTTCCCGGCCGGCCACGTACATCTCCGCGCCGAGTTCCTTGGCGATCCCCTCGCCCTCGGCCGACCGGCCGATCACGGCGACCCTGGCGCCCATGGCGACGGCGTACCGTACGGCGAGCGCGCCGATGCCGCCGGCGCCGATGACCGCCACCCGGGAGCTCGCGGTGGCCCCGGCCCGGCGCAGGCCGTTGAACGCGGTGAGGCCCGCGCACATGAGCGGCGCGGCGGCCACCGGGTCGAGCCCGGCCGGGAGCGGGGTCACATATCCGCCCTTGAACAGGCCGAACTCGGCATAGCCGCCGTCGGCCGTGACGCCGGTGACGCGCTTGGCCGGGCAGAGGATCTGGTCGCCGGACACGCAGTAGTCGCAATGGCCACAGGAGTCGTACAAGAACTGGGCCCCGACCGCGTCGCCCACGGACAGGCCGGTGACGCCGCTGCCGAGCGCCGCGACCGTGCCGGTGATCTCGTGGCCGGGCACGATCGGGAAGCGGGCGAACGGGAAGTGCCCGCGGAGCAGGTTGAAGTCCGTGAAGCACACGCCGCAGGCGGTGATCTTCACCAGGACCTCGCCCGGGCCCGGCTCCGGGATCTCACGGTCGACCAGGGACAGCGGGGCGCCGACCCCGCTTGCGAGTGCTGCACGCATGTTTCCTCCGTCTGCACGGCTGACGCCCCCGCGCCGCCTTCACCAGCGTGCTCCGCGTGCTCCCGGGCAGCCAGGGGCGCTCAACCCCACCCTCCGGCCAGTCCGAACGCCGGTCCCGGCGTGTCGCGCCACACGTCGGCCGGATCGAGCGCGTGCATCCTGCGTACGGCGTCGGCGTCGTCGGGGACGAACCAGAGCAGCCGCTGGGCGGCGTCGGCGGTGACGATGCTGTTGCAGGTGACCTTCAGGATGCCGAGCACCGGGTTGACGATCCGCTTGTGCTCCTCGTGGCGGGCCTCGACCTCGTGCGCCCGCCACAGCCCCGCGAACTCGGCGCTCGCGTCCAGCAGGTGCCCGACGAGTTCGCGGCTGACGGCGTCCGCCGGGCCACGACGCGCGACCGCGGCGCGCAGATCGGAGACGAGCAGCCGGGAGTGGTGGTCGTGGTCCTCGCGCGGATAGAGGTCGCGGGTGGCCGGGACGGTGAACCAGTGGTAGAGGAAGCTGGCCCGGATCCCGGTCAGCCCCGCCTGCGGCCCGACCAGGACCTGCGCGGCGTGGTTCTGCGCCACCACCTCATGCATGTCGGTGATCACCATGGCGGGGGTGTCCTCGAGCCGCGCCATGAGCTGCCGCAGCGCCGCCTGCATCCGTACGGGCTCCGCCCCGGGCGGCGCCGGATGCCCCGCCAGATGGAACAGGTGGCCGGTCTCGTCCGGCCCCAGGCGCAGCGCGCGGGCCAGGGCGTGCAGGACCGGCTTCGACGGGATTTGGCCGCGTCCCTGCTCAAGCTCCGTGTAGTAGTCGGCGGACAGGCTCGCCAGGTCCGCCACCTCGTCCCTGCGCAGGCCGGGCACCCTTCGCCGGCCGCCGTCCGGCAGGCCGACGGCCTGCGGGCTGAGCCGGTCTCTGCGCGACCGCAGGAACGACCCCAGCTCCCCGAGATCCACCGCGTCCTCCCCGTGCTCCCGCCTCCATCCTCGCGCACCGGACGCCGGTGGGCTCCCGGGGAGGCGAGGGCGGCCGCGGCCCGGGTGGTCCGCCGGCGCTAGACGGCCGGTAAAGATACCGGCGGGATCGCGCGTGTCCATGAGGCGGCGTCCCATTCAGGGGTTATGACGGCTAAGTGACGCGACGTTGCCACATGACCACCGCACTCGTCATCGCCACACTGGCGATGGCGTCCTGCGCGAGCAATGACAATCAAGAGGGCCCGCGACCGCTGGCCCTGAAGGAACAGGTGTCCTCGATCGTGCGCTCGGGGGCCGGCTACGCGGTGAGCTGGGCGGGGGTGCTGAGCAACCCCAACCGCTGGCACTTCGGCGAGAACGCCGTCGCCGTGATCACGGCGGTCGACGCCGGTGGCAAGGAGATCGTGCACCTGGAACAGCCGCTCGACGCGGTGCCGCCCGGCCGCCCGCTGGCCTTCAGCGGCCAGATCACGGCGACCGCCCAGCCGGTCCGCGTGAAGATCGACTACCGTCCCGCCTCGTGGCGGCCGATCCCGCGCACCCCGTCGGCGTTCCTCAAGTTCCCGGTCTCCGAGGTCCGCACCGACAAGCTGAAGGACGGGTCCTACCTGATCACCGGCTACGTGCTCGACCCGTTCCGCAAGCCCGCCGGCGGCCTCGCGGTCACCGCCCTGCTGCGCGACGCCGCGGGCACGCTCCTCGGCGGGGCCACGACGTACGTGGACGACGTGCGGCCGGGCGCGCGGCGCCGCTTCGTCATCACCGTCGAGGGCGTGCGCGGCGCCGTCGCGGCGGCCGACGTGCAGGCCACGACGTGGGGCTCGACCGCCAAGACGTACGAGGAACTGGCCCAGGCGGGGGCCGTGCCGCTGCACACGGTGGCGCCGACGACGGAGCCGTTCGCCAAGGACCGCGGGTATCCGCCGCCCAGCGATCGGCGCCAGTGAGCGGCCCACTGCCGATCTTGACGGGCCGGGAGGACTACGGTAGCGGGATGGCCACCCCGAGGATCGTGCTGTTCGGAGCCACCGGCTTCACCGGCAGGCTCACCGCCGAGGCGCTCGTCGCACGGGGGGCCCGGCCGCTGCTGGCGGGCCGGGACGAGGCGCGGTTGACCGCTCTCGCCGAGTCGCTGGGCGGTGACCTGCCCGTCGCGGTCGCCGACGTCGGCCGCCCCGAGTCCGTACGCAGGATCGCCCGGCGCGGCGACGTGCTGATCTCGACGGTCGGCCCCTTCGTCCGGTGGGGTGAGGCCGCGGTCGCCGCCGCGACGGAGGCGGGCGCGGTCTACTTCGACACCACGGGAGAGCCGACCTTCGTCAAGCGCATCTTCCAGCGGTACGGCCCCGCCGCGGCGGCCAGGGGGGCCGCCCTGGTCACGGCGTTCGGGTACGACTACGTGCCGGGCAACCTCGCCGCGACCATGGCCCTGGGCAAGGCGGGGCCGGGGGCGGCGCGCGTGGACGTCGGCTATTTCGTGGACGGCGCCGGTGTGGGCCACGCCAGCGCGGGAACCCGGGCGTCGGCGCTGGGCATGCTCCTCGAACCGATGTACGGCTTCCGCGACGGCCGCATCGCCCCTGAGCACGGCCGCACCCGCAAGTTCGTGGTGGACGGCAGGGCGCGGCACGGCCTGTCCATCGGCGCGTCCGAGCACTTCACCCTGCCGCCCGCGCACGCGGGCCTGCGCGAGGTGAACGTCTATCTCGGCTGGCTGGGCGGGCTGACCAGGGTCGCGGGCGTGCTCGCCAGGGCGACTCCCGTCATCGCCGCCGTGCCCGGGGTCCGGCGGGCGACCGAGGCGCTGGCCGACCGGGTGCTCCGTACGGGCGTGGGCGGCGGGCCGGCCGGGCCTGGCATGACGACCCACGTCGTGGCCGAGGCGTACGACGCGGAGGGCCGCCGCCTGGCCGCCGTCCACGTCGCCGGCGGCGACCCGTACGAGTTCACCGCGCGCGTGCTTGCGTGGGCGGCGGATACGGCGCTCGCGGAGGGCGTGCACGGCACCGGCGCGCTCGGGCCGGTCGACGCCTTCGGTCTCGACGCGCTGACCCGCGGGTGCGCGGAGGCGGGGATGACCGTCCGGGAGTGACGGCACCCGTACCGCTGGCCGGATATATCCCGATTAATCTCGCAATAAGACGGCGAATTGCGGCAGTTCGTTTGCATGGCGGAGCGTAAAAGTCTGCCGTGTAGTCGCGCGACTTCGCCTGAATGGGTGGAGCGGGGAGTTACCGAGCATTTACGCTCCGTTATATGAACGATGGCGTCCTGGTCGAGGCGTTGCGAGCCCGGGATCCGGGAGCGCTGGCCGCCCTTTATGACATATATGCGGAGAATCTTTACCGATACTGCCGCACCCTGCTGGCCGGCCCCGACGCCGCCCAGGTCGCGCTGCGGGACACGCTGATCGCCGCGGAGGCCCTCGTCGGCTCGCTGGCCGATCCGCAGAGGTTCCGTCCCTGGCTGTACGCCCTGGCCAGGGGCGAGTGCATGCGCCGCCGCACGCCCGGACCCGAGGACGGGCAGGAGACCGGGCCGGTCCCCGTCCCGACCATGCCCTTCCCCGCCGGCGCCATCGCGGGCACGGCCGCCACGGTGGACACGGCCGAGATCGACCTCCGCGTCGTCGCCAGCAGCGCGGTGGGGGCGTTGTCCCCCGAGGACCGGGAGGTGCTCGAACTCGCGGCCAGGCACGGGATGGCCGGGCAGGACCTGGCCGCCGTGCTCGGCACGGGCGAGCGGTACGCCGAAGGGCTTCTCGACGCGGCCACGGAACGCCTGCGCGAGACGGTGACCGCCGAGATCCTGGCCAGGCGCGCCACCCACGACTGCGAGCGTGCCACCGCCATCCTCGCGGAGTTCACGGGAGACCTGACCCCGCAGGAGCGGACCCAGCTGATCCGGCACCTCGCCCGGTGCGAGGTCTGCGGGCTCCAGCGCGTCAGGCAGGTCTCCGCGGCCAAGGTGTTCGGCCTGCTCCCTCAGGTCGCCCTGCCAGAGACGCTGCGGGTGCGGGTGCTCAGCAGCTTCATCGATCCAGAACTCGTCCCCTACCGGCGGTACGTCGCCAAGCGCGTGGGCGGGCTCAACGCCGCGGGCTTCCCGAGGGCGGGCCGCAGGGAGGGCAGGCTGGCTCAGGCCGTCGCGGGCGCGGTGGCCGCCCTGGCGGCGGTGGCGACGATCGCGCTCGTGTTCGCCCAGTTCGCCGGGGACCTGCGTGAGGAGGCCGCCGACACGATCGCCCCGCGCCACCTTCCCACGGCGGAGGTTCCGGCCGGCCCGTCCGCGGGCTCCGGGTCGCCGGACGGGCCGCAGGACGCGGACGACGAAGGCGCGGAGCGCTCGCCGGCGCCCCAGGCCTCCCGTGGGCCGGCCGAGCCCGTCGCGCCCGTGCGGCAGGTCGCCCTGCCGCGCCCGGCGCCCCTGCCCCCGCCCGCGCCGCCCACGACCGGGCGGCCGCACCATCCCGCGCCGCCGGTGAAGCCGTCCGCGCGTCCCACCAGCGTGCCGTCCGCCACCGCCTCGGACCCGGCCGTCTCGCCGTCGGGTCCGACACCCGTGCCCACCGTCACGCCGGACACCCCCGGCGAGGAGCCCAGCCCCGGTGGTCAGGGATCCGGTGGTCCTGGCTCAGGAGGTCCTGGCTCGGGTGGTCCTGGCTCGGGAGGTCCTGGTTCCGGTGGTCCGGGCCCGGTTGGGCCCGGCCCGGGTGGTCCATGGCCGGGCCGGCCGCACAGGGGCGGGCCGCCGCCGGCGCACTGGCCGGGACACCACCCACCGTGGCGCGAGCACCAGCACCACTCCCATGCTCATCGGGAGTGGCCGCCGTCACCCCCGCGCCCACGTGCCCATGGCGCGCCCGTACGCGGTGGCTACGGGGGTGGCTACGGCGGTGGCTACAGGGGTGGCTACAGGGGTGGCTACGGCGTCGGGCACGAAGCCTGGCGCACGGGCTCGGGCCGG
Organism: Microbispora sp. H11081; assembly: GCF_012999535.1. Lineage (GTDB taxonomy): Bacteria > Actinomycetota > Actinomycetes > Streptosporangiales > Streptosporangiaceae > Microbispora. Next base: position 13,668 of record NZ_JABBWV010000005.1, on the reverse strand, counting down.
CCCTTCCACGGCCGCCCCATCGCCAGGCCGAAACCCGGCCCGTACGGCGGAGCGGTGCGTGTGGGCAAGAGCCAGGGCCAGGACCGCGGCACGACCGTCCGCAGGCCGGGCAGGGACGGCGCACATCGGGACGGTCCGCGACGTGACGACTCGCATCGGGACGGCCCGGGGCCTGGCTGGGCCGGTTCCCCGCAGGGCGGACGCGGCCCCACCCGGGAGGGTGGCAGGGAAACCGGCGCCGGACCTCGTGGTGCGGGGGGCGACCCCGCCGGAGGGCGCCCGGGAAGCCCTGGAAGCCCAGGAAGCCCGGGAAACAGCGGAACCGGGCCCGCGCCCGGCGGTGGCGGTCCGGCCACGGACCCCGAACGGAAGGCTACATAGGGGGTCTTTTCGGGCATTGGCCCACCTCTTTCCCTGTCTTATCGGGACAACCCGCCACACAGGTGTATTACTGGGCGTGACTTAAATGTGTACGGAGAGTAGCCGCCGGGAACTGAGGGGAGTGGAGCAAGGAAGGGGAAGTAATGCCACTCCTCAGAGCGTCGGGGCTGGTCGCCGGCCTCGGGTCAACTCTGGTTCTGACCTTGGGAGCGCCCGCGGGAGCCGAGCCGAAACCGTCCGCGAAGGACGTCGCCAAGGCGCGGCAGCAGGTGCAGGAGCGCGCCAGGGAACTGGGCAAAGCCGAGGCCGATCTCGCGGCCGCGCAGGCCGAAGAGGAGACGCTGAACGCGGAGGCCGAGCGGCTCGTGGAGGCCTACAACGGCCAACTCGTCCAGCTTGAACAGGCGCGCAGCGCGTACGAACAGTCGGCGCAGCGGGTCCGCCAGGCGGCCGGCGAGGTCGACCGGCTGCGCGGCGAGGTGGCGGCGCGGGTGGCCGAGGCGTACGGCGGGCTGCGGCTGTCGCCGTCCACCGCGGCGATGCTCGGCGGTCTGGGCGACGTGCGCGACTTCCTGCGAAGAGCAAGCGTGCTGACGCAACTGGGCGACGAACAGGCCGCCACCCTGAAACGGCTGGAAGACGCGCAGCAGGTCTTCGAGATCCTCCGAGAACAGGCGGCCCGTGCCTACTCCGAGCAGTCAAGCAGCGCCGACGAGGTGCGGCAGGCGAAGGACGCGGCACAGCGGGCCGTCGAAGCACAGCTCGAACAGACCAAACGCATAGAGCAGCAGAAAGCGGAGATCTCCAAACGGCTGGAGGCCGCCCGGGGCCGCGTGGACGAGCTGAAAGAGGCGAGGACCAAAGCCCGGCAGGCCGCCAGAAGGGTGGCACTCCCCGCGCGCAGAAGCCTGGCGGTGCCCGCGTGGGCCGGCCGGTTCGGGACGGGGCCCGGCGAGCTCGCCGCCCAATGGGCGCTCAGACAGATCGGCAAGCCGTACGTGTGGGCCGCCGCGGGCCCGTCGGGGTTCGACTGCTCGGGGCTGACGATGCGGGCCTGGCAGCGGGCCGGAGTGTCACTCGATCACTGGACCGGCACGCAGTGGACCTCGGGACGGCACGTCCCGCTCAAGGATCTGCAGACCGGCGACCTCATCTTCTTCGGCCGGTTGAGCCGTAATCCCGGCACCATCCATCACGTGGGCATGTACCTCGGGCGCGGCATGATGGTCCACGCCCCCCGCACGGGGGACGTGGTGCGCATCTCGCCCATCTGGCGCCACGATCTCGTAGGAGCCACCCGGCCCCGCTGATCAGTGCTCCTCGTGCTCCGTCTCCTGGAACCGCTTGATGCTGGCGAGGATCTCGGCCTCGGCCTCCACCCGCCCGACCCAGTTGGCGCCCTCGACGGACTTACCTGGCTCAAGGTCCTTGTAGACCTCGAAGAAGTGCTGGATCTCCAGCCGGTCGAACTCGGCGACGTGGTGGATGTCGCGGATGTGCTCCATCCGCGGATCGGTCGCCGGGACGCACAGGACCTTGTCGTCGCCGCCCTTCTCGTCGGTCATCCGGAACATCCCGACAGCGCGGCAGCTGATCAGGCAACCGGGGAAGGTCGGCTCCTGGAGCAGCACGAGCGCGTCTAGCGGGTCGCCGTCCTCGCCGAGGGTGTTCTCGATGAACCCGTAGTCGGCGGGGTACTGGGTCGAGGTGAAAAGCAGGCGATCCAGACGTATGCGGCCGGTCTTGTGGTCAACCTCGTACTTGTTCCGTTGTCCCTTGGGAATCTCAACGACAACGTCGAACTCCACTCGTTCCTCCGCATGAGTCCCCGGTCTCCCGGGTGGGCGTTAATGTCTCGTAGGCGTGTTCAGGGTCGGCGCGAAATGAGGGTGTAGTGGTGCGACGTGAGCGGTGGATGGTGGTGGCCACCCTCGCCCTGCTGCAGATATTCGTCGTCCTCGCGGGCGCTTATTGGGTCACCCATGACGCCGACAGGAACCCGGCTCCGGTCGCGTCCCCGAAGCCGACCCCGGTCCCCCTGGTGACCGCGGGTCCGGTTCTGGCCGCGGCGGGGGGCGGGGCTCTCCCCGCCAAGGGTACTTTGACCACGCGGCTCGCCGCTGCCATGGGTGACCCCGCACTGGGCGGCAGCGTGGCCGGGATCGTTTTCGACGCACTCACGGGACAACCCATATACGACGGCCGTTCCGGCACCGCCATCACCCCCGCCTCCACCACCAAGGTCGTCACCGCCCTGACGGTGCTGGCCACCGTGGGGCCGGACGCCCGCCTGGCCACCCGGGTCGTACAGGGGAGCACCGCCGGATCGATCGTCCTGGTCGGCGGCGGCGATCCCACCCTGGCCGGCCCGGCCACGAGCGCCGCCGAGCAGCGGGCCACCTACCCGAGGCCCGCGTCGCTCGCCCGGCTCGCGTCGAGCACGGCCAAGGCGCTCAAGGCGGCGAAGATCACCTCGGTCGACCTGTCGTACGACACCTCGCTTTTCACCGGGCCACGGACCGCGCCGGGCTGGAAGCCGACGTACATCCCGGAGGGCAGCGTCGCGCCCGTGGCCGCGCTCACGATGGACGAGGGCCGGGCGCGCAACGGCGCGCCCTACCCGGACCCGGCACGGGCCACCGCTGACGCCTTCGCCTCGCTGCTCGGGAAGAACGGCATCAAGGTGGGCAAGAAGGTCGACACGGCCAAGGCGGCGCCCACCGCGCGGGAACTGGCCCGGGTCGAGTCGGGCCCGGTCTACGCGCTCGTCGAGCGGATGCTCACGCACAGCGACAACGACCTCGCCGAGGCGCTCGCCCGCCACGCGGCCGTGAAGGAAGGACTCCCGCACAGCTTCGAGAGCGTGCCCACGGCGGTCGGGCGCGTGCTCACCCGCCTCGGCGTGAATGAGAAAGTGGAGGTCACCGATGGCAGCGGGCTCTCCACGAAGAACCGGATCACGCCGGCCGCCCTCGCCCACATCCTCGCCGTGGCGGCGTCTCCCGCCCATCCGGAGTTGCACTCGCTGATCAGCGGCCTGCCCGTCGCGGGATTCACCGGGACGCTGCACGACCGTTACGGGAAGTCCGACTCGAAACCGGGCGCCGGACTGGTCCGCGCGAAGACGGGCACCCTGGACGGGGTGAACACCCTGGCGGGCATCGCCTACACGACCGACGGGCGGCTGCTGACCTTCGCGTTCATGGCCGACCGGGTGGCCAACCCGCCGGAGGCGATCGCCGCGCTCGACAAGATGGCCACGATCGTCTCCCAGAGCTGAGCCTCCGGGTGGTGGTTCGGGGCGCGTTGGGTAGGTCCCTCGGTGCGTGCTCGCTCGTACCTCGCTGCGCGCGCTCCTCAGTCCAGACACGGCACCCCTCTGTGCTTGTTTGCCCCGCCTTCGGCGTGGCGGCTCGGGGCGCTATAAGCCCTGTCTTCCCTCGGTGCGTGCTCGCTCGTACCTCGCTGCGCGCGCTCCTCAGTCCAGACACGGCACCCCTCACAGGACCATATGCGCGGGGGGAGGGCGGAGAACGTACGGTGGTGGGTATGCAGGTGATCGACTGGGATCTGGCCGTCTCTACCGGGGTGCGTCTCGTGCGGCCCGGCCCTCAGGTGAGCCGTGAGGAGGCCAGGCAGGCGGTCCTCGAACTGCGGCGGTTGTCGCGGGACGCCGAGGGGCACGTGCGGGACTTCACCCGCATCGACTCGGCGCCGCCGGAGGAGGCGACCGTCGTCGACCGCCCCGGGTGGATCCGGGCGAACGTGGACGGGTTCCGGGTGGTCCTGGAGCCGCTTACGCAGAAGATGTCGAACATGCCGGCGGTCGTCGGCGCGGTCGGCTCGCGCATCACCGGGCTCGAGGTCGGCGCGGTGCTGGCGTTCCTCGCCTCGCGCGTGCTCGGGCAGTACGAGCTGTTCCTCCCGCCCGACCCCTCGGGCAACGCCCCGACCGGGCGGCTGACGCTGGTGGCGCCCAACATCGTCCACGCCGAGCGCGAACTGGGCGTCGACCCCCGTGACTTCCGCCTGTGGGTGTGCCTGCACGAGGAGACCCACCGCGTGCAGTTCACCGGCGTCCCCTGGCTCAGGGAGTACGTCCGCGGCCAGATGACCGAGTTTCTCCTCGCGTCCGAGATGGACCTGACGACCCTGCTGGAGCGCCTGCGGGCCGCCTCCGACGCGGTGGCCGACGCGTTCAGAGGCGGCGAGGGCAACCTCATCGAGGCCATCCAGACGCCCGAGCAGAAGGCCGTGCTCGACCGGGTGACCGCCGTGATGACCCTCGTGGAGGGGCACGGCGACTACGTCATGGACGCGGTGGGCCCCTCCGTCGTGCCGTCTGTGGCCGACATCCGCGCCAAGTTCCAGCGCCGCCGCGAGGGCGGATCTCGCTTCGACCAACTCGTCCGCCGGCTGCTCGGCATCGAGCTCAAGATGAAGCAGTACGCCGAGGGCTCCCATTTCGTGCGCACCGTGGTGGACGAGGCGGGCATGGAGTCGTTCAACAAGGTGTGGACCTCGCCCGAGACCCTGCCCGACCGCCAGGAGATCGCCGACCCGCACGCCTGGATGTCCCGCGTCCTCACCTCCACCTAACCCCCCACCCCACCAACGTGATCTTGTAGTTTGTCGCAGGGATCCCCCCTGACCTGCGGCGCATCCCTTCGTGATCATGCGATAAACCGGACACCTCCGGGCTGACCTGGGCCGACGCCTGTCGTGATCATGCAGTCGCCGGGCCGGGAAGTTGCCCGGCCCACGGGCGGCACCGCCAGAATGGCCGCATGGGCCCGCATCCCGCCGTCGCCGACGTCCGCCGTGCCGTACGGCTCTCGCTCGCGGACCTCGCCGCGCCCCGGGGGGCGGCGGAGCCGTCGGGTCCGCTCGTCCTCGTCGCCTGCAGCGGCGGCGCGGACTCGCTGGCGCTGGCGGCGGCCACCGCCTTCGCGGCGCCGCGCCTCGGCCTGCGCGCCGGGCTGCTGACCGTCGACCACGGGCTGCAGGAGGGCTCGGCAGGGCGGGCCCACGACGTCGTACGGCTCGCGCGCTCGCTCGGTCTCGACCCGGCCGAGGCGCTGGTCGTCACGGTCGGCACGGACGGAGGCCCCGAGGCGGCGGCGCGGGAGGCCCGCTACGCGGCGCTGTCCGCCGCGGCCGGCCGGCTGGGCGCCGCCGCGGTCCTGCTCGGCCACACCCGTGACGACCAGGCGGAGACCGTGCTGCTGCGCCTGGCGCGCGGCAGCGGCACGCGCTCCCTGTCCGGCATGGCGGAGATCACCGGAATCTACCGGCGCCCTCTGCTCGGGCTCGGCCGCGCGCGGACGAGGCAGGCGTGCGACGCGCTCGGCCTGCGGCCCTGGGACGACCCGCACAACGACGATCCGGCGTACGCCAGGGTCCGGGTGCGGCACGACGCGCTTCCGGCGCTGGAGGCGGCGCTGGGGCCGGGGATCGCCGAGGCGCTGGCCCGTACGGCGCGGTTGTGCCGGGACGACGCCGACGCGCTGGACGAATGGGCAGAAAGCGTCCACGCGGCGTCGCGGGGGCCTGGCGGGGAACTGGACGTCTCCGTGCTGGCCGGCGTGCCCGGAGCGGTGCGGCGGCGGGTCATCCAGCGGGCGGCCGTCGAGGCGGGGGCGCACGCCGCCGCGCTCGCGGCGGTGCACATCGAGGCGGTCGAGCGGCTGGTGACCGGCTGGCATGGGCAGAAGGGGGTGGACCTACCCGGGGGGGTCGGGGTGGTCAGGCGCTGTGGCACCCTTGTGTTCGCCGTGGACAACCTCTCGCTCGCGTAAGGAAAACCCCAGGTGGACGCATCCGACATGGGTAGGGATCTCTCCAGAGTGCTCATCTCCGAAGAGGAGTTGCAGGAGAAGATCAAGGAACTGGCGGGCCGGATCGACGCCGACTACGCAGGCGGCGAACTGTTGATAGTCGGCGTGCTCAAGGGCGCGGTCATGGTCATGGCCGACCTCGCGCGCGCGCTGCACGTACCCGTGCAGATGGACTGGATGGCCGTCTCGTCGTACGGCGCGGGGACGAAGTCGTCCGGTGTGGTGCGGGTGCTGAAGGACCTCGACACCGACATCGCGGGCCGGCACGTGCTCGTGGTCGAGGACATCATCGACTCCGGGCTGACGCTCTCGTGGCTGATGAACAACCTGAAGTCGCGCAACCCGGCGTCCGTGGAGATCTGCACCCTGCTGCGCAAGCCGGACTCGGTAAAGGTGGATTTGGACGTCCGTTACGTGGGCTTTGACATCCCCAGCGAGTTCGTCATCGGCTACGGCCTCGATTACGCCGAGCGCTATCGCAACCTCCCGTTCATCGGGACTCTTGCGCCTCATGTGTACGGAGGGGAGTAAGCCCTTAGCGAAGTGACCCTCGAATCGTGCGTTATTGGGCGCCGGGTCGGGGAACACGGGGTTGGCTGACGTACGTTGGAAGGGCAAAGCCGGAGCCGCTCGGGCAGTTACCCGACGCGGCTGCCGGGTGTACCTTCGGATATCCGTGGGATGCCACTGAGGCCGGCCCGCGGTAGTGCGAAGGAGCGGTAAGGGATGCCGCGACCCCGGGTTCTCCCGGGGCAGGCCTTGGTCAGGAAGGAACGGGCCCGCCGGGGTTCCGCAACGGATGGATCTCAAGCGATTTACACGTGGCCCACTGCTGTGGATCCTGGGCGTCGTATTGCTTCTTCTGCTCGTCACCACGATGTTCGGCGGAGACGGCAACTACGCCACCGCTGACACGTCGACGGTCGTCCAGCAGATCCAGCAGGGCAATGTCAAGAGCGCGACCGTCGTCGACAAGGACCAGCGCGTCGAGCTGACTCTGAACAAGCCCATCGAGGTCGCGGGCAAGAAGACCGACCGGATCCAGGCCCCCTGGGTCGAGGGTCAGGGCGTCCAGCTCGCGCAGGCGCTCGAACAGGCCAAGCCCAGCCAGGGCTGGACGGTCGAGGTGCCCAAGCAGAACTTCCTGGTGAGCCTGCTGGTCAGCTTCCTGCCGATCATCATCGTCGTCCTGCTCTTCCTGTTCATCATGAACCAGATGCAGGGTGGCGGCTCCCGGGTCATGAACTTCGGCAAGTCCCGGGCGAAGCTGATCACCAAGGACACCCCGAAGACCACCTTCGCCGACGTCGCGGGTGCCGACGAGGCCATCGAGGAGCTCCAGGAGATCAAGGAGTTCCTCCAGGCACCGGCCAAGTTCCAGGCGATCGGCGCGAAGATCCCCAAGGGCGTGCTGCTGTACGGCCCGCCCGGAACCGGCAAGACCCTGCTCGCCCGCGCCGTCGCGGGTGAGGCGGGCGTGCCGTTCTACTCGATCTCCGGTTCCGACTTCGTCGAGATGTTCGTCGGCGTCGGCGCCTCCCGCGTCCGCGACCTGTTCGAGCAGGCCAAGGCGAACGCCCCGGCGATCATCTTCATCGACGAGATCGACGCCGTCGGCCGGCACCGTGGCGCGGGCCTCGGCGGCGGCCACGACGAGCGTGAGCAGACGCTGAACCAGCTTCTCGTCGAGATGGACGGCTTCGACGTCAAGGGCGGTGTGATCCTCATCGCCGCCACCAACCGCCCCGACATCCTCGACCCCGCCCTGCTGCGTCCCGGCCGCTTCGACCGGCAGGTCGTCATCGACCGGCCCGACCTGGAGGGCCGCAAGGGCATCCTGCGCGTCCACGGCCGCGGCAAGCCGTTCGACTCGGACGTCGACCTGGACGTGATCGCCCGCAGGACCCCCGGCTTCACCGGCGCCGACCTCGCCAACGTGATCAACGAGGCGGCCCTGCTGACCGCCCGCCAGGACCAGAAGCTCATCACGATGGCGACTCTCGAGGAGTCGATCGACCGCGTGATGGCCGGTCCCGAGCGCAAGTCGCGGGTCATGTCGGACCAGGAGAAGAAGATCATCGCCTACCACGAGGGCGGTCACGCCCTGGTGGCCCACGCGCTGCCCAACTCCGACCCGGTCCACAAGATCACGATTCTGTCCCGCGGCCGCGCTCTCGGTTACACGATGACGCTGCCCATGGAGGACAAGTTCCTGGCGACCCGGTCCGAGATGATGGACCAGCTCGCCATGCTGCTCGGCGGCCGCACCGCGGAGGAGCTCGTCTTCCACGAGCCCACCACCGGCGCGTCCAACGACATCGAGAAGGCGACGTCGATCGCCCGCCGTATGGTCACCGAGTACGGCATGAGCGAGCGGCTCGGCGCCCGTAAGTTCGGCAGCGGCAACGGCGAGGTCTTCCTCGGCCGCGAGATGGGTCACGAGCGCGACTATTCCGAGCAGATCGCCTCGGCGATCGACGAGGAGGTCCGCCGCCTCATCGAGAGCGCGCACGACCAGGCGTGGGAGATCCTCGTCCAGTACCGTGACGTGCTCGACAACCTCGTGCTCGAACTGATGGAGAAGGAGACCCTCTCCCGCGAGCAGGTCCTCGAGATCTTCTCGCCCATCGTGACGAGGGAGAAGCGGCCCTCGTACGCCGGATACGGCAAGCGCCTGCCGTCCGACCGTCCTCCCGTCATCACCCCCAAGGAGCGCGCCAACGGCAACGGCCAGGCGCTGCCCGCGGGCGGCTCCGGCGCGACGCCGTGGGCCAACGACCAGTCGACGCAGCGGGACGAGGCCTGACGGTGGCCGAAAGCCACGTGGTGACGCCGCACGCCGGTTTCGACCACGATCGGATCGAGAAGGCGGTCCGGGAGATCCTGTTCGCGATCGGGGAGGACCCCGATCGCGACGGGCTCCGGAACACCCCCGCCCGGGTGGCCAGGGCGTTCGCCGAGCAGTTCGCCGGTCTGGGCCAGCGGCCCGAGGACGCGCTGACCACAATGTTCGACGCCGACCACGACGAGATGGTGCTTGTGAAGGACATCGAGGTGATGTCCACCTGCGAGCACCATCTGCTCCCCTTCCACGGCGTGGCCCACGTCGGTTACACCCCGAACGAGAAGGGGCGCATCACCGGCCTGTCCAAGCTGGCCAGGCTGGTGGACGTCTACGCCCGCCGGCCGCAGGTCCAGGAGCGGATGACCTCCCAGATCGCCGACGGGCTGATGAAGGTCCTCGAACCTCGGGGGGTGATCGTGGTGATCGAGGCCGAGCACATGTGCATGACCATGCGCGGTGTGCGTAAGCCCGGGGCGAAGACGCTCACCTCGGCCGTACGCGGCGACTTCCGCACCTGTGACGCGACCAGGGCCGAGGCCATGTCGCTGATCCTGCGCGGCTGAGCGCGGGCGAGGCCTCTTGGGACGGCGCTCCTGCCCGGTGGGCACCTCGCCTCATGGCACTAGTCTTGACCCCATGACCGCAGCAAGTGTGCCTGGTATGCCCGACTCTGGGCGGTGCCTGGTCATGGGCGTGGTCAACGTGACCCCCGACTCCTTCTCCGACGGCGGGCAGTGGTTCGACGCCCGAGTGGCGATCAGGCACGGCCTCGACCTGGTGGCCGAGGGCGCCGACATCGTGGACGTGGGCGGCGAGTCCACCCGTCCCGGCGCGGCCCGCGTCTCGCTGGAGGAAGAGCTCCGCCGCGTCGAGCCGGTGATCCGCGCGCTCAGCCAGGAGGGCGTGACCGTCAGCGTCGACACCATGCGAGCCGAGGTGGCCGAGGCGGCCGTCGAGGCCGGGGCGAAGCTCGTCAACGACGTGAGCGGCGGGCTGGCCGACCCGGCGATGCCGCGGGTGGTCGCCGCGACCGGCGTGCCGTACGTCGTGATGCACTGGCGCGGGCACAGCCGCGACATGGAGAGCCGGGCCATCTACGGCGACGTCGTGACCGAGGTGGCGGAAGAACTACGCAAAAGGGTCGACTCCGTGCTGGCCGAGGGCGTACGGGAGGAGCAGATCGTGCTCGATCCCGGCCTCGGGTTCTCCAAGCACGCCGAGCACAACTGGGCCGTGCTCGCCGGGATCGGCGAGCTGAGCCGCCTCGGCCGTCCGCTGCTGGTCGGAGCGTCGCGCAAACGCTTCCTCGGCCGGCTGCTGGCGGGGCCGGACGGCGAGCCCAGGCCATTCGACGGCAGCGACGACGCCACGCTCGCCGTCACCGCGCTCGCGGCCCAAGCCGGCGCCTGGTGCGTGCGCGTGCACCGGGTGCGGCCGAACGCGGACGCGGTGCGTGTGGCCGCCGCCTGGCGGGCAGCAGGCGTACGACACGCTGACGAGGGCCGGTGACTACATGCCGACAGGGACGCCCATGAAGGACATCGAGGAGCTCAACGAGGCGTTCTACAACGCGATCGAGAGCGGCGACCTCGACACGATGTCGGAGATCTGGATCGAGGACGTCCCCGGACGTCCGGCCATGTGCGTCCACCCCGGCTGGCCGATGCTGAGCGGGCGGGCGGAAGTGCTCCGCTCATGGGCGCTGATCATGGCGAACACGCCGTACATCCAGTTCGTGCTGACCGACGTGCAGACGACCCTGCTCGGGGACGTCGCCGTGGTCACCTGCGCGGAGAACATCCTGACGGCCGCCGACACCGACGAGCCGGGCTTCGCGGCCGGCCGGGTCGTCGCCTCCAGCACGTACGTGCGCACCGGGACCGGGTGGCGGCTGTGGCTCTACCACGGCTCGCCGGTCCTCCAGAGCGACGACGAGGACGACGAGGAGCAGGAGCATTGACGACGCGGCCGGCGACCAGTCGCGACAGCGTGCGTCTGACGGGCCTGCGGGCCCGCGGCAGGCACGGCTGCCTGCCCGCCGAGCGTGAGCTCGGCCAGGAGTTCGTGATCGACGTCGCCCTGCACTTCGACACGGCTCCGGCGGCCGCGGCCGACGACCTGACCCTCACGGTCGACTACGGGGCGCTGGCGGCCGAGCTCGTCCGCGTCGTGGAAGGCGAGCCGGTCAACCTCATCGAGACCCTCGCCGAACGGCTGGCCGCGACCTGCCTGGCCCACCGGCTCGTCGAGGAGGTCGAGGTCAGCGTGCACAAACCGGCGGCGCCCATCCCGCTGCCGTTCGGCGACGTGGTGGTGACGATCAGAAGGGGGCGCGCATGAGAGTCGTGATCGCGCTCGGCAGCAACCTCGGCCGCCGCATCGACAACCTCCAGGGGGCGCTCGACTCGCTGTTCGACGCCCCCGGGCTCACGTTCGTGGCGGCGTCGCCGGTCTACGAGACCGATCCGGTCGGCGGCCCCGAGCAGGGTCCGTACCTGAACGCCGTGGTCGTCGCCGAGAGCATGCTCGACCCCCGCGCGCTGCTCGACCGCGCGCAGAGCGTCGAGAACGCCTTCGGCCGCGAGCGCGTGGAGCGGTGGGGTCCCAGGACGCTCGACGTGGACATCATCGCGGTCGGCACCCTGATGTCCGACGACCCCGAGCTCACGCTCCCCCACCCCCGGGCGCACGAGCGGGCGTTCGTCCTGGTCCCGTGGGCGCAGGCCGACCCGGGGGCGGTGCTGCCCGGTCGTGGCTCGGTCGCGGCCCTGCTCGCCGACATGGACCAGAGCGGGGTACGGCTCCGCACCGACCTCGTGCTCGAACCCCCGGTCTGACCGACGAGGAGTGCCCGCGTGAAGCCCAGCAATCCCGGCGTGCTCGTCGGTCTGGTCGCCGTGTTCGCCCTGCTCACGTGGGGCCTGTTGCGGCAGTTCTACTCCGCGTTGCCGACCCTGCCGTGGACCGCCATCCCCACCACGCTGCTGCTGGCCGTCGGCGAGGCGTACACGGGCTGGCTGACCCGGGCGAGGATCCTCCGCCGCCCCGGCACCAAACCCGTCGAGCCGCTCGCCGTCGCCCGCCTCGCGGCGCTGGCCAAGGCCACGGCGTACGCGGGAGCGGCGTCCGGCGGGGTCTTCGCCGGGTTCGTGCTGCGCGTGCTGGACCTGCTCGACCTGGACAAGCCCCGGCAGGACGCCCTCGTCGGAGGCGGGTCGTTCGTGGCCTGCGTGATCCTGGTCTGCGCGGCGCTGTTCCTCGAACACTGCTGCCGGGTGCCGGGCAAGCCCTCCGGGGAGACCTGACCGGCTATTTGTCGATGTCGCCCACCACGAAGAACATCGAGCCGAGGATCGCCACCAGGTCGGAGACCAGGTTGCCCGGCAGCGTCTCCCGCAGCGCCTGGACGTTGTTGAAGGATGCGCTGCGCAGCTTGAGCCGCCACGGCGTCTTCTCACCCCGCGACACGAGGTAGTAGCCGTTCAGGCCGAGCGGGTTCTCCGTCCAGGCGTACGTGTGACCCTCCGGCGCCTTCAGCACCTTGGGCAGCCGCTGGTTGATCGGCCCGGGCGGCAGGTGCCGCAGGCGCTCCACGCAGGCGTCGGCCAGGTCGAGAGAGACCTTGACCTGGTCGAGCAGCACCTGGAACCTGGCCTGGCAGTCCCCGGCCGACCGGGTCACGACCTTCACCGGCAGCTCGCCGTACGCGAGGTAGGGCTCGTCGCGCCGCAGGTCGAAGTCCACTCCCGAGGCGCGCGCGATCGGGCCGCTCACGCCGTACTGCATGATCGTCTCGCGGTCGAGCACGCCGACGCCGCGGGTGCGGGCCAGGAAGAGCTCGTTGCCGGAGATCAGTTCCTCGATGTCGGGCAGCCGCCGCCGTACGGCCGCCACGGCGGCCGTGACCCGGTCGAGCCAGCCCAGGGGCAGGTCCTCCTTCAGGCCGCCCACCCGGTTGAACATGTAGTGCATGCGGCCGCCGGAGATCTCCTCCATGACGCGCTGCAGGGCCTCGCGCTCGCGGAAGGCATAGAGGTCCGCGGTGATCGCGCCGAGCTCCAGAGGATAGCTGCCGAGAAACATCAGGTGGCTGAGCACGCGGTTGAGCTCGGCCAGCAGCGTCCTGGCCCACACCGCCCTGGGCGGCGGCTGCATGCCCAGCATGCGTTCGACCGCGAGCACGACGCCCAGTTCGTTGGCGAACGCCGACAGCCAGTCGTGCCGGTTGGCCAGCACGATGATCTGCCGGTAGTCGCGCACCTCGAAGAGCTTCTCCGCGCCGCGGTGCATGTAGCCGACGATCGGCTCGGCGGCCGCGATGCGCTCGCCGTCGAGGACGAGCCGCAGCCGCAGCACGCCGTGGGTGGACGGGTGCTGGGGGCCCATGTCGAGGATCAAGTCCTCGGTGGCCGGCTCCCTCGCCTGGACGGCGTCGGCTCCCGCGCCGAGCCCCACGACGCGTTCCCGGCGGCCTTCCTGCCCGGTCGGCACGCCGTCCTGCTCGGTCGTCATGTCGTCCATGCTTTCACGCCCCGCCCTCCCACCTCCCCCCGCCACCCTCCCCGTGATCTTGTAGTTTGTCGCATCGATGGCCTGTGTACTGGG
>NZ_JABBWV010000048.1 GCF_012999535.1 Microbispora sp. H11081 | reverse complement strand
CCCGTCCTGGTCGTGCTCGACGGCTCCAAAGCGCTGCGCCGGGCGGTACTGGATGTGTTCGACCACCCGGTGATTCAGCGCTGTCAGCTCCACAAGATCAGGAATGTCCGGGACAAGCTCCCTGAGAAGCTACGCGCCGTGGCCGAGAAGCGGATGCGCGACGCCTACCACGCCGACACCCCACTCGCCGCCGAAGCCAAGCTGACCACGCTGGCCGCTGAACTGGACAAGAAGTATCCCGGAGCCGCGGCCTCGCTGCGCGAGGGAATGGACGAGACGCTGACCATCCTGCGGCTGGACGTGCCACCGACACTCGCGCGCTCGCTGCGCTCGACCAACCCCATCGAATCGATGATCTCCATCTGCCGCGACCACGCCGCCAACGTCAAGAACTGGAAGGACGGGCAGATGGCGCTGCGCTGGTGCGCGGCCGGCATGACCGAAGCCACCAAGCAGTTCCGCCGCGTCAACGGCTTCCTGCACCTGCCCAAACTCCGCAGCGCGCTTGACCGGCACGTCGCAGCCCAGAACCCGACCTCAAACTGCTACAACGAGAACGTCGCCTGACCGCGGGACCGCCGATCAAGTTCCACGAACGTCGGGACATCCTC
>NZ_JABBWV010000047.1 GCF_012999535.1 Microbispora sp. H11081 | reverse complement strand
GCAGGTGCCACGACTTCGGCGGTGTACTTGAGCCCCGCTACATTATCGGCGCAGAATCACTTGACCAGTGAGCTATTACGCACTCTTTCAAGGATGGCTGCTTCTAAGCCAACCTCCTGGTTGTCACTGCGACTCCACATCCTTTCCCACTTAGCACACGCTTAGGGGCCTTAGTCGGTGATCTGGGCTGTTTCCCTCTCGACCACGGAGCTTATCCCCCGCAGTCTCACTGCCACGCTCCACTTACCGGCATTCGAAGTTTGGCTGACGTCAGTAACCTTGTCGGGCCCATCAGCCATCCAGAGCCCTACCTCCGGCAAGCACCACGCAACGCTGCACCTAAATGCATTTCGGGGAGAACCAGCTATCACGGAGTTTGATTGGCCTTTCACCCCTACACACAGGTCATCCCCCAGGTTTTCAACCCTGGTGGGTTCGGTCCTCCACGCGGTCTTACCCACGCTTCAACCTGCCCATGCGTAGATCACTCCGCTTCGGGTCTACAGCATGCGACTCAAACGCCCTATTCAGACTCGCTTTCGCTACGGCTCCCCCACACGGGTTAACCTCGCCACACACCATAACTCGCAGGCTCATTCTTCAAAAGGCACGCAGTCACATCACAGACAAGCAA
>NZ_JABBWV010000046.1 GCF_012999535.1 Microbispora sp. H11081 | reverse complement strand
AGGTCAGGTTCGTGTTTTGAGGCCGCGGCGCTGCAGGAGCACGGCGACGACGATGATCAGACCCTTGGCGACCAACTGGTCGGCGGTGTTCAGACCATTGAGAATGAACAGATTCGTGATCACCGTGAAGATCAGCAGACCGAGGATCGAACCGATGATCGTGCCCCGCCCACCGGTCAGCAACGTCCCACCGATGATCACCGCGGCGATCGCGTCCAGCTCATACAGATCCCCATGCGTCGACGACCCCGTCGTCGTACGCGCCATGATCAACACAGCCGCGATGCCACAGCACAACCCCGACAACGCATACAACAACACCGTGTGCCGGCGAACATCGATACCCGCCAGCCGCGCCGCCTCCGGGTTACCCCCCACCGCATAGGTCCGCCGCCCGAACGTCGTCCGGTTCAGCACCACCCACCCGATCAGCACCACCAGCGCGAACACATACACCAGCAACGGCAGCCCCAGCACCCGCGTCGTCGACAACTCCACGATCATCGAGTTGTCCGCCTGCACCAGCTGGGTGCGCTGATTCGACATCCGCTGCGCCAGACCCCGCGCCGCCACCAGCATCGCCAGCGTCGCGATGAACGGCACCATCCGCCCATACGACACCAGCAACCCGTTGACCACCCCCGCGCCGGC
>NZ_JABBWV010000045.1 GCF_012999535.1 Microbispora sp. H11081 | reverse complement strand
CACCCGAAGCCCGTGGCCCAACCACTTGTGGGGGGAGCGGTCGAAGGTGGGGCTGGCGATTGGGACGAAGTCGTAACAAGGTAGCCGTACCGGAAGGTGCGGCTGGATCACCTCCTTTCTAAGGAGCATTCGGCCGGCTACGCGAGTACTTGCCTCCGCATCCTGGGATCTGACGGTCTTGGGGTGGGTGGTGGGTGTGTGGTCGGTCCATCTGGGTTCAGGGGCGTGTGTTCCCTGCCTGGAGCGCTCATTAGTGGAGCACTGGTTATTCAGCTGGTCGTGGTTGCCGGGTCTGTCGGTACCGCCGTGATCATGCCTCTAACGGGGTGTGGCCGCGGAGTGGGAAGGCGGATGTCTGGGGGCTGGGGCTGGTTGGGCACACTGTTGGGTCCTGAGGGAACGGGCCGTTCGCCCGCCGCGCTTTGTGTGGTGGGCGGGTTTTCGGTTGTGTTTCTTCTTGGGCTGGTCTCCTGTCATACCGGCTTGGGTCTGGTGCTTGTGGTCGCCTGTGGGTGGCTGTGGGTGGTGGGCTTGGGTGTCTGGTGGTGGGGTGGGCTGGTTTCTGGTTGTTGTTTGTGAATTGCATAGTGGACGCGAGCATCTTTGTGGCCAAGTTTTTTAGGGCACACGGTGGATGCCTTGGCATCAGGAGCCGATGAA
>NZ_JABBWV010000044.1 GCF_012999535.1 Microbispora sp. H11081 | reverse complement strand
GCCGGTGCGGCTGGCGCCGCCGACGGCGGCGATGGGTTTGGGGATCGCGACGATCTATCAGGAGCTTGACCTGGTGGACGGGTTGAGCGTGGCGGAGAACATCTTCTTGGGTCATGAGCCGTCGTCGCTGGGGTTTTCGCGGCGGGGTGAGGCCGATCGGGCGGCGGGGGTGTTGCTCGGGCGGTTGGGGCATGGGGAGATCCGGCCGCGTACGGAGGTGGGCCGGTTGTCGCCGGCGCACAAGCAGATCGTGAGTATGGCGCGGGCGTTGTCGCATTCGGCGCGGTTGATCATCATGGATGAGCCGTCGGCGGCGTTGGCGCATGACGAGGTGGCGAATCTGTTCCGGGTGATCCGTGATCTGACCGCTGAGGGGGTCGCGGTGATCTATATCTCGCATCGGCTGGAGGAGATCCGGGAGATCGGTGACCGGGTGACGGTGCTGAAGGACGGGCGGACGGTCGCGGTGGGGTTGGCGGCCAAGGACACGCCGACGTCGCAGATCGTGTCGTTGATGACGGGGCGGAATGTGGAGTATGTGTTTCCGCCGCGGCCGGCGCGGGGGGCGCATGAGGGCCGGCCTGAGGTGTTGCGGGTGGAGGGGTTGAGTCTGCCGGGGCATTTCGAGGGCGTGTCGTTCAGCGTGCGGGCGGGGGAGATCGTCGG
>NZ_JABBWV010000043.1 GCF_012999535.1 Microbispora sp. H11081 | reverse complement strand
GGGTGTCTGGTGGTGGGGTGGGCTGGTTTCTGGTTGTTGTTTGTGAATTGCATAGTGGACGCGAGCATCTTTGTGGCCAAGTTTTTTAGGGCACACGGTGGATGCCTTGGCATCAGGAGCCGATGAAGGACGTGGGAGGCTGCGTTAAGCCTCGGGGAGTCGCCAACCAGACGTTGATCCGGGGATGTCCGAATGGGGAAACCTAGCACCAGTCATGTGGTGTTGCCGCCGTCTGAATGTATAGGGCGGTTGGTGGTAACGCGGGGAAGTGAAACATCTCAGTACCCGTAGGAGAAGAAAACAATAGTGATTCCGTGAGTAGTGGTGAGCGAAAGCGGAGGAGGCTAAACCGTGCGCGTGTGATAGCCGGCGGGCGTTGCGTGTGCGGGGTTGTGGGATCTTCCGGGAGGGACCGCCGTCTCTTCGGGCAGTGAGAAATCGGTGGGGTAGTCGAACGCTCTGGGAAGGGCGGCCGTAGACCGTGATAGCCGGGTAGGCGAAATTCTGCCGACTGCTGGGAGTCGTCCCGAGTAGCACGGGGCTCGAGAAATCCTGTGTGAATCTGCCAGGACCACCTGGTAAGCCTAAATACTTCCTGATGACCGATAGTGAACGAGTACCGTGAGGGAAAGGTGAAAAGCGCCCCGGTGAGGGGTCGTGAAATAGTACCTGAAACCGTGTGCCTACAAGCCGTAGGAGCGTAGGCA
>NZ_JABBWV010000042.1 GCF_012999535.1 Microbispora sp. H11081 | reverse complement strand
CGGCCAAGCAGGACGCGAAGTTCACGGTGGAGTCGGGCACGCAGGTGGCGAGCAACCTGCTGCAGGCGCACAAGAAGATCGACGCGATCTGGAACCACGACGACGACCAGGGCATCGGTGTGCTGGCGGCGATCAAGGAGGCCGGCCGGGACGAGTTCTTCATGGTCGGCGGTGCGGGGTCGGCCAACGCGATGCGCGACATCCAGGCCGACAACGGTGTGCTGAAGGCCACGGTCACCTACAGCCCGACGATGGCCGCTTCGGCGATCAAGCTGGCGCGGCTGATCGCGCAGGGCAAGGGCATGAGCGACCTGCTGGAGCAGCAGGTGCCGCAGTCGATCACGCTGACCTCGGAGACGGTCGTCAAGGACAACGCGGCTAAGTACCTGCCGACCGGCTTCGAGTCATGAGGCCCGTCCTGGGCGTCGGCATGGTCGGGTACGCGTTCATGGGCCGGACTCACTCGCAGGCCTGGCGCAGTGTGGACGCGTTCTTCGACCTGCCGGTCCGGCCCGTCATGGCGGCCCTCGCCGGCAGGTCGGCCGAGGCGACCGCCCAGGCCGCGCGTACGCTGGGCTGGGCCCACGCGGAGACCGACTGGAAGCGGCTGCTGGAGCGTGACGACGTGCAGGTGGTCGACATCTGCACGCCCGGCGACAGCCACGCCGAGATCGCCATCGCCGCGCTGGAGGCGGGCAAGCACGTCATCTGCGAGAAGCCGCTGGCCAACACCGTGGCCGAGGCCGAGGCGATGACCGCCGCCGCCCGCGCGGCGGCGGCGCGGGGCGTGCGCAGCATGGTCGCCTTCAACT
>NZ_JABBWV010000041.1 GCF_012999535.1 Microbispora sp. H11081 | reverse complement strand
CGGACCTCACCCAGCCGCCCAAACCCCCCACCCGGCCCCGCCGCCTTCACACGCCCGGCCGGCGCGGCCTGATCGACCTCAGTCATGCAACGCTCCTTCAGAGGACGTACCTGCTACATCCGACCCGCGTTCCGGGGCGGACTGTGGGGCGGATCCTGCGGCGGACCCCGACTCTGGGGTGGGCGTCTGCCCCGCCGAGACCATCACCAAATCGAGCACCCGATGCTCGTCCAGATCCTCAGCCGCCGCCTCATGCACGATCCGGCCCTCCCGGACCACCAGCACCCGATCGGCCAGCCCCAAAACCTCCGGCACCTCACTGGACACCAGCAACACCCCGATACCGTCATCGGCCAGCCGGCGCACCAACGCATACAACTCCGCCCGGGCCCCCACATCCACCCCACGCGTCGGCTCATCCAGCAACAGCAGCTTGCGATCTTCGGCCAGCCACCGCCCCAGCACCGCCTTTTGCTGGTTACCGCCCGACAACGTCCGCACCGCCCGCCGCGGATCCGCCGGACGAATGTCCAGCGCCTGCGACAACCGCGTCGCCTCGGCCATCTCCCGCCGCCGATCCAGCCACCCCAGCCGCGCATACCGCCCAAGACTGGCCAGCGTGATGTTGTGCGCCACCGAATGATCCAAAAGCAACGCCTGCGCTTTGCGCTCCTCCGGCGCCAGCCCCATCCCCATCCGCACCGCACGCGTCGTACTACCCGGCCGCACCACCCGACCGTCCAGCACCACCCGCCCACCAGCCCGGCGAGCCCCGTAGACCGCCTCGACGATCTCACTACGACCCGACCCCACCAACCCGGCCAGACCGACGATCTCCCCCGCCCGCACGCTGAACGACACGCCCTCGAAATGCCCCGGCAGACTCAACCCCTCCACCCGCAACACCTCAGGCCGGCCCTCATGCGCCCCCCGCGCCGGCCGCGGCGGAAACA
>NZ_JABBWV010000040.1 GCF_012999535.1 Microbispora sp. H11081 | reverse complement strand
CGGGACTGTACGGTCTTCGGTGTAACTCCTGATCAAGGAGAACGCACTCGATGACTACTGTGATCCAGGCATCGGAAGCGACGAATGACCTGGAGGACGCCGCGGTGGCGCGTAAGAAGCCGCAGGCCTCAGAGCAGGAACTGGTGGCCAAGCTGGTCGAGCAGGCCCGCGCTGATGGCCTGGAGCTGGTCGGCGACAACGGGCTGCTGGGCCGGCTGACCAAGCTGGTGCTGGAGTCCGCCTTGGAAGGCGAACTCACCGACCATCTCGGCTACGACAAGCACGAACGCGGCGCGAGCCAGACGGGCAACGCCCGCAACGGCACCCGTACCAAGACGGTCATCACCGACGTCGGGCCCGTCGAGATCGATGTGCCACGGGACCGGGACGCCAGCTTCGAGCCGAAGATCGTGGCCAAGCGGCAGCGGCGCCTGTCCGGCGTCGATGAGATGGTCATCTCGCTCGCTGCCAAGGGCCTGACCACGGGCGAGATCTCCGCGCACCTGGCCGAGGTGTACGGCGCGCAGGTGTCCAAGCAGACCATCTCCACCATCACCGACAAGGTGATCGAGGGCATGACCGAGTGGCAGAACCGGCCGCTCGACCCCGTCTACCCGGTGGTGTTCATCGACGCGATCCACGTGAAGATCCGCGATGGTCAGGTCGCCAATCGGCCCATCTACGTCGCCCTGGCTGTGACGGTCGACGGCGAACGCGACATCCTCGGCCTGTGGGCCGGTGACGGCGGTGAGGGCGCCAAGTTCTGGCTGCACGTGCTGACCGAGATCAAGAACCGCGGTGCGGGTGATGCGCTGATGGTGGTCTGCGACGGGCTCAAGGGCCTGCCGCAGGCGATCGAGCAGGTCTGGCCCCAGGCGGTGGTGCAGACCTGTGTGGTGCACCTGCTGCGCGCCAGCTTCCGGTACGCCGCCCGCCAGCACTGGGACGCGATCGCCAAGGCGCTGCGGCCGGTCTACACCGCCCCGACCGAAGCGGCCGCGCTGGAGCGGTTCATGGAGTTCGCCGAGGCCTGGGGCAGCCGGTATCCGGCGATCGTGAAGCTGTGGGAGGACGCCTGGGCCGAGTTCGTGCCCTTCCTCAACTTCGACGCCGAGATCCGCCGGGTGATCTGCTCGACGAACGCGATCGAGTCGGTCAACGCCCGCATCCGCCGGGCGGTCAAGGCCCGCGGCCACTTCCCCAACGAGCAGGCCGCGCTCAAGTGCGTCTACATGGCGATCATGAGCCTGGACCCCACGGGGAAGGGCCGCAAACGCTGGGTCACCCGCTGGAAAGCCGCCCTCAACGCCTTCGCCATCACCTTCGAAGGCCGGCTATCCCCGGCCTCTCGATAGAAGAAATCAGCCGCGAGTTACACCGTTGACTGGACATTCCC
>NZ_JABBWV010000004.1 GCF_012999535.1 Microbispora sp. H11081 | reverse complement strand
ACCCCGAAGGGCCTTTCCGCTCGACTTGCATGTGTTAAGCACGCCGCCAGCGTTCGTCCTGAGCCAGGATCAAACTCTCCAAACAATGCTTGAAAAGAAATCACTCCGGCAGGCACCCCCCAGCAAAGGAAAGGATGCCGTTCAAAGGAATCCGTCACCGGTGAAACCACCGATATGACGGGGTCATGCATGATTCATGCACTGGCTTTTAGCACACTGTTGAGTTCTCAAGAAACGGACGCGACCACCATCACCCGAAACCCGTCAACCAGGTCCCACGCTCCGGGGCGTTTCGCTTCGTTCGTTATGTCTTAATCCTTCCCGACCCGCAGTTCCTTGTCAAATCCGCCCCGCCGGGACCAACTTGACCAGAAACCCGCCAATCGACAGGAATTCGACCGCCCCGTTTCCGGGACAACCCCTCGAACTTACCCGAACCCCCAGCCCGACGCAAAACCGGACCAGCAACCCCAGCAAGACCACGAGAGAACACCGACCACCGGCCCGCGCACACCCAACACAACCACCGAAGCGACTGAAGAGGAGTGCGCCGAACCGCGCCGACACCACAAGATTACCAGGGTCCGGCACCGCCATGACCCAATAGGAGAACAACGCCCCCGGCCATGGAGCTATTCCCCGCCGCGCCCGCCGGATGGTCGTGCGGGCACTCGTACGAGGATCCGGCCGCCGGCCGGGGTTCCCGCAGGTCACAGGCCGATGCCTCCCCCGCCTCCGGCACCCGGCAAAACGTGCGAGCAGGCAGGGACAACCAGATCCCGCTCTCAAGCATCTACTTAGGGCCGCGGCGAGCAGCCGGCATGGCGCGGACTACTCGGGGAGGTACGAGGTGCGGGACGAACGCCATGGGTGGCCGTCGTCCGCGTGCTCCTCCACGGCTCTGACGAGTCGTCCTGTCCCCACGCAACCGAACGTCAAGCCGCTCGCAATCGCCCCGCGCTACGAACACGATGCGGAAGTCCCCGTACGGCGCCAACCCGGCCGCCCGGACTTCCGTCGCTGGAGGTGGCCATCATCATGCGGTCGGAGTTCGACGACATCCGCGCCCACATCACCGCCGAGCAGCCGCGCCCGGGCGACCTGCTCGAGCTCGCACACTCCCTGCTCGACGACCTGGAGCTGTTGCGTACGCGTGAGGCGATCCTGCGGTCGCACTATCTCGCGTTGCTGACCGCCGCTCGCGCCTCAGTGGCCGCGGACGCCGCCGGCCATCCGGCGCCGCTCGCCTTCCTCCAGCACGAGCTGGCCGAGCACGGACAGCTTCCCGACGGTGAGCAGGCGGAGCGGATCCTGGCCGACGCCGCCGCCGCGCAGGCCATGCTCGCCCAGCTCGACGAGCCCGCGTCGCGGCGGCCCCGCCAGGTGCGCGGGCCTCACTGCGGCGGGTTGAGCCGCAGGCTGCGGGGCTGACCGCGCGTGCCCGCGCCCCGCGCGGGCACGGCTCAGCCGCCGGGGATGAGCTCGTGCACGAAGACGACGTTGGGATAGGCGGGGTTGTCGGTGAAGCCCTGGACGTTGCCCAGATAGGCCCGCTGGTAGTTCGTCACCCACGGCACGGCCACCACCGCCTTGTCCTCGATGAGGATGCGCTGGAGCTCGGCGTACGCCTTCTCGGCGGCCGCGCGGTCGTTCGTCCCCAGTGAGGGCAGCCTGTCGATCTTGGCGTCGAGGTCCTTGTTCTTGAGGTAGGTGAGGTTGAAGGACACCGGCTCCGCGCTGTGGAAGACGTTGAGGAGCCACGAGTAGGCGTCGCCGTAGTCGGGATACCAGTACATGACGAAGATGTCCTGGCGCTTGGCCGGGTCCGCCGACTTGCCCCGGTCCCACTGGTCGGTCCACTGCATGGCCTCGGCGTCGAGCTGCACGTTCAGCTCGGCGAGCGTCTGCGTGAGCCTGCGCACCAGCAGGGCCTCGTCGTCGTCCCCCTGCGCGTAGGTCAGCGTCAGGCGCAGCGGCTCGCCGCCCGGGCCGTATCCGGCATCGGCGAGCAGTTCGGCGGCGCGGGCGAGGTCCTGCTTCTGGACCATGCCGCGCGTGTGACCGAGCAGGCCCTCCGGCACCAGGCCCGACGCGGGCGCCGCCGCGCCCTTGAGCGCGTCGACCAGGCCGTCGTAGTCGATGGCCTTCTGCACCGCCTTGCGCAGCCGTATGTCGGTGAGTGGTCCGGAGGCGGTGTTGAACAGCACGAGCAGGTTCTGGAACGACGGCACCTGCAGGGTCCGCACGCCCGCGGTCGCGCGGGCCCGCTGGAACAGCTTGGAGTTCAGCCGCTGCACGTAGCTCGCCTCGCCCCGCAGCACCAGCCGGTACGCCTCGTCGGGGTCGGGGACGACGCGGAACTCGATGCTCCGGTAGTGCGGGCCTTCCCATCCGCCCCAGTAGCGGTCGAAGGCGCGCAGCACGAGTTCCTTCTCCCTGCCCTTCTTCCAGCTCGCCACCGTGTACGGCCCCGAGCCGGCGTCACGGCCGGCCTGGAACCACTTCTTCAGGTCGCCCGAGCCCGCCGCCTGGGTGTCGTAGACGTACGCCGCGTAGCCCGCGGAGGCGATCAGGTCGAGCGGGGCGGCGTAATTGAGCCGGAACTCCACGGTGAGCGGGTCGACGACCGTGATCTGCTGCACGGGGTCCCAGATGTAGGCCGCGCCGGCGCCCATCCGCTTGGTGCGCTCGATCGACGCCTTCACCGCGGCGGCGTCCACCGGGCGTCCGGTGTGGAAGACCACGCCGGCGCGCAGGGTGAACGTCCAGACCTTGCCGTCGGGCGACGTCTGCCAGCGCTCGGCGAGGCGCGGCCCCGCGCGCCGCGTCCTCGGGTTGTACTTCGTCAGCGAGTCGTAGATGTTCTCCATCGCCACGACCTCGTTGGAATACGAGCTCGCCGGGTCCCAGTCGGTGACGATGTCGAGATGGTGCACGTAGACGAAGGTGGAGTCCTTCGCCGACGGGAGGTTCACGGACGAGATCTCGCGGACCTCACCTCCGCCGCAACCCGCCAGGGCCAGCACGGCCAGCACTCCCAGCACGAGGAAACGGCGCATACGTGCGGGTCCTTTCCGTATCTCCCATGATCGACGCTACTGCAAGATCACGATTAGAGACGATATCTCCCGCCAATCGATCACAGGGGTCTCCTGACGACCACCCCCACTGCTAGTCTCTAGCTCTGTCTCAAAAAGGTCTTATGTGAGGCTTGTCCTCACTGGGCGAGGTGCCATGAGTCCGCGCGGGCGTGACCGGCCGATCAGGTCGCGACTCATCGGCCTGCTCCTCGTACCCCTCTTCTCACTGGTCGTTCTCTGGGTGGTCACCGCCGGCGTCACCATCGGCGAGAGCCTCAGCCTGCGCACGTACAACACCTTGTGGGCGACGCTGCGGCGGCCCGCGGACTCCCTGATCGTCGAGCTCCAGGCGGAGCGGCTGGCGACGGCCCGCTACCTGGGGTCACACCGGGCCGACGACCTCGCGGTGATGAGCGGGCAGCGGCAGCGCACCAACGCGGCCAGGGACAAGGTCCGCACGCTGGCCCTGTCCGACTCCTCCCGGTCGGCCACCACCGCCGCCATGCGCACGCAGGTCGACGAGATGCTGGCCGGGCTCGGCCGGATCGACGAGATCCGCGCGGAGATCGACGAAGGGCTCTCCGAGCGGCTGTACGCCATCGAGACCTACAACCTGGTGAGCGACGCGATCTACCGCATGCACTACAGCCTGGCCCTGATCGACGACATCCCGATCTACCAGCAGTCGCGTGTGGTGATCTCGCTCGGGTACGCCAAGGAGCTGCTGACCAGGGAGCAGGCGCTGGCGGCGGCCGCGGGCGCGTCCGGCGGCCTCACCGACGAGGAGCGCAAGCTGTTCACCCAGCTCGTGGGCAACCGCCGGTTCCTCATCGACCAGGGACTGCCCGAGCTGGACGCCGGCCTGCGGCAGCTCCACGTCAACCTGATCACCACTCCGCTCTACCAGCGTCTGCGGCTCCAGGAGGAGCAGATCATCGCGGCGCCCACGCTCTCCGCGCGTACGCAGCGGGTGTGGCAGTCGACCTCCGACGACCTGGCCGACTCCTTCCAGAAGGCGCAGAGCGAGGCGGCGGCCCTGCTCGCCCAGCGCGCCGCGCCGATCGCCGACTCGATCCTGCGGCGGGCCGTGCTGGTCGGAGGCTTCGGTCTGCTGGCGGTCGTGGCCTCGATCCTGATCTCGCTACGGGTCGGCGGGCGTCTCGCCCGTGAGCTGGCCGACCTGCGGCAGGCCGCGCTCGACCTGGCCAACCAGCGGCTGCCGGGGGTGCTGGCCAAGCTCAAGCGGGGCGACGACGTGGACGTGGCCACGGAGGCGCCGGCGATCCAGACCGCGGGCGGGACAGCCGAGATCCAGGACGTGGGGCGGGCCTTCTCCACCGTCCAGAAGACCGCGGTGGAGGCCGCCATCGGGCAGGCCCGGCTGCAGCGGGGCGTCAGCCAGGTCTTCCTCAACCTCGCCCGGCGCAGCCAGACGCTCCTGCACCGGCAGCGGACCCAGCTGCACGGCATGCAGCGGCACACGACCGACCCGGACATGCTGGAGGAGCTGTTCCGGCTCGATCACCTGACCACCCGCATGCGCCGCCACGCCGAAGGCCTGATCATCCTGTCGGGCAACGCCCCCGGCCGCGCCTGGCGCAAACCCGTCCCGATGTACGACGTCGTACGCGGGGCGGCGGCCGAGGTGGAGGACTACGCCCGGGTGACCGTGCTGCCCATGGAAGACCACGGGCTCGACGGCGCGGCGGTGGCCGACGTCATCCACCTCATCGCCGAACTGATCGAGAACGCCACCATCTTCTCGCCGCCGCACACGTCGGTGACGGTACGCGGCGAACTCGTCGGCACGGGCTTCACGGTCGAGATCGAGGACCGCGGGCTCGGCATGACCAAGGAGCGGCTCGCCGAGCTGAACGAGCGTCTGGCCGCTCCGCCGGAGTTCGACATCGCGGACACCGAGCGCATGGGACTGTTCGTCGTCGCGCGCCTGGCCGCGCGGCGGGACATCCGGGTGACGCTGCGGCCCTCGCCCTATGGAGGAACGACCGCCATCGTGCTGCTCCCATCCACGCTCATGGTCGGCCCGAAAGACCCTGACCTCGCCCGTCTCGCCGCGGGAGAGGTGACCCCGGAGGACATCATCCTCGCCTCGCTGAAACGGGGGCCACAGGACAAAGAGAACACCGGCGAGGAGGACGAGACGTGAGGGAGCGCATGCAGGACCAGTGGTTGGACGAGGAGGCCGGGCCGATCGTGCCGGCCTACGCTCTCACCCGCGGACGCGTGCGGCCATCCAGCCAGGAGATCGACCTCGTCGCCATCGTCACCGCGGTCGGCGGGCCGACGCCGGTGAGCCTCGGCCCCGAGCAGTGGATGATCCTCAGTCTGTGCGCCCGCCCGGCGTCGCTCGCGGACATCGCCGCGGCCATCGACCTGCCGCTCGGCGTCGTACGGGTGCTGGTGGGCGACCTCCACGAGCAGGGTCTCGTGAAGGTGCGCCCGCCCGCGAACGTCGCGCGCTTCCCCACCGAGAAGCTCCTCGGCGAGGTGATCAGCGGCCTGCGTGCCCTGTGAGCGCGTCCCCATGGCGTGCTCACAGGGCTCGATCACAGGGCGTGGGGATAGTGGCGCCGGGCGTGCTCGTGGGTGATGTAGCCCTCCCGCAGGTCGGCGCGCACGGCCTCGGGGTCGCGCTCCCCCGGTGAGCCGTACCCGCCGCCCGAGCCGGTGCGCAGGTGCACGACCGCGCCCTTGGGCAGGAAGATCCGCGTCTTCAGCGAGAAGTCCTCCACGCGCCCGTCGGGATACTCCACGGTGAGCCGGTTGGGCCGGCCCGGCAGTCCGCCCTCCATGCCCCAGGGCGCCAGCGCGGTCCTCGCCAGGCCCGAAGTGAGGTACTGGTCCTCAAGCACCCGGAAGGACAGGTCGAGTCCCAGGCCGCCACGGTGACGGCCGGGGCCGCCGGAGTCCTCGGCCAGGGCGAGCCGCTCGATCCGCCAGGGGTTGCGCGCCTCCCACACCTCGGCGGGGGTGAAGCGCGTGGCCGACTCCGAGATGTACATCAGCGCGCTCGCGCCGTCGGCCGACCGTGACGCGCCCTGACCCACCGGGTGCGGCGCGCCATCCGCCCACGGCTCGCCGGTCGCCTCGCGGTTGCCCCACCACACCAGCGCGTTGATGTCTCCGCCGCTGGCGGCCGGCACCGACTCGGGCACGGCCTCGGCCAGCGCCCTGAGGATCAGCTCGATGGCGTGGTCGGATGGGATGCCGTACATGAAGCAGGGCGCGGGCCGTACGGGGTGGAACAGCGAGCCGAGCCGGGTGACCAGTTCGAGCGGCCGGAAGTGGCCCTCGTTGGGCTGCTCTCCCGCGCCCGCGAGGAAGGACACCGCGATCCTGACGGCCGCCACGGTGGACGGCAGCGGGCAGTTGACCGGCCCGCCGACCTGGTCGGGGCAGTCGGTCAGGTCGACCGTCACCGACGAGCCGTCCACGACGACCTCGACGCCGAACGGGATCGGCGTGCCGTTCACCCCGTCGGAGTCGATGACGCTCGACGCCCGGTAGACGCCGTCGGGCAGTTGGTCGAACCAGCCGCGCACCAGCGCCTCGCCGTGGGCGTACATGCGGGCCACGCAGCGGCGGAAGGTGTCGAGGCCGTGCCGCCGCACCAGCGCGGCGAGCGCCTCGGCGCCGGTCCGCGCCCCGGCCACCATGGCGTTGATGTCCCCGATGACCATCTCGGGCATCCGGCTGTTGGCCAGGATCATCCGGTAGACGTCGCTGACCAGCCGCCCGGCGTCGTACAGCTTGACCCCGGGGAAGATCGTGCCCTCCTGGTGCACGTCGACGGTGTCGGTGCAGTAGGGGTCCTTGCCGCCGATGTCGAGCCAGTGAGCCTTGATCGCCGAGTAGCCGACGAGCACGTCGTCGTGGAAGATCGGCACCACCATCGCCGCGTCCTGGGGATGGGAGCCCGTGCCGTACGGGTCGTTGTAGAGGATCACGTCGCCGGGGCTGAGCGCGGCGGGGCCGCCGACGCCCTCGACGGCCTCGTGCACGCAGAAGCCGAGCGTGCCCATGAACGCCGGCAGCGTCGGGGCCTGCGCCAGCATGCACATGTCGGCGTCGTAGAAGGCGACGGCGAAGTCCAGCGCCTCGTAGATGATCGGCGAGAACGCGGTGCGGATCAGCGACTGCTTCATCTGGTCGGCGGCGGCGTTCAGCCCCTGCCGGATGATCTCGGTGGTCACCGGGTCCGCGCCGTCGCCCAGCCCGGGGTGCGCCTCCGAGTATCGGGTGCGGACGATCGTCATGGCCGGTCCTTCCTTGTGATCAGGAGGCAGCCGCTCTCGTGGGCCTCCACCGCGAAGCCGGCGTCCACGTAGGCGGTCGCGGTCGGCTCCAGCACCAGCAGCGGGCCCTCGGCCACCCCGGTCAGGTCCTCCCGCCGTACGACCGGGGCCTCGGTCCAGGCGCCCCGGCGGAACGACCACAGCCGGGTCGTCCCCGCCCCGCCACCGCCCGAGGGCGGAGCGGGCACCAGCGGGCGCTCGTCGTCGAGCACGACCCGGCTGGTCGCCCGTACGGTGACGATCTCCAGCGGGTCGGGCAGGGTGTGGCCGAAGGCCCGGTGGTATGCCTCGGCGAACCGCGCGGACACGGCCGCCGGGTCGTCCTCCCCGAGCCGCACCGGGATCGTCAGCGTGTGCTCCTGGCCCCGGTGGCGCAGGTCGAGGTCCACCTCGCGCACGGCTCCCGGCCGCGCGAGCCGTTCGAACAGCGACCGTGCCACGTCGCCGACCGCCGTCAGCGCCGCGTCGTCCAGGGGGCGCACCATCGTGCGGGCGGCCGAGCGCACGATGTCGGCCTGCACCAGCCCGACGGCGGAGAAGTTGCCCGCGTTGGGCGGCACCACCACGGTGTCCACGTCGAGCTCGTCGGCGAGCAGGCAGCCGAACACCGGCCCGGCGCCGCCGAAGGCGACGACGGCCGAGCCGCGCGGGTCGACGCCCCGCTCCACCGTCACGCCGCGCACGGCCTGGGCCATGTGCGCGGCGGCGATCCTGATGACGCCGACCGCGACGGCGTCCACGCCGTCGATGCCGGTCAGGCCGGCCAGCGGCGCCAGCGCGCGGGCCGCGTCCGCCGCCGACAGCTCGATGCCGCCGGAGATGCGCCCGCGGGGGATCATGCCGAGGTGCAGGGCGGCGTCGGTCACCGTGGGCTCGGTCCCGCCGCGCCCGTAGCAGGCGGGCCCCGGGTCGGCGCCCGAGCTGCGCGGGCCGACCCGCAGCAGGCCGCCCGCGTCGGCGTACGCGATCGATCCGCCGCCCGCGCCGACCGACCGCACGTCCACCCAAGGGCTCTGCAGCGGCAGGCCGACGACCTCGCCCTGGTACAGCAGCGGAAGCCGCCCGTCCTCGATGAGCGCGGTGTCGAAGCTGGTGCCGCCCACGTCGGCGGCGACGGCCGTGCCGAGCCCGAGGGACGCGGCCAGGCGCGCGGTCGCGGCGGCCCCGGCCACCGGGCCGGACAGGATCGTCTCGAACGGCCGGGCCGCGGCCTCGGCCAGCGCCAGCGCGCCGCCGCCCGACCGCGTCACGAGCAGCTCGCCGACGAAACCCCTCTCCCGCAGCTCGTGGTCGAGGTTGTGCAGGTAGGGGCCCATCCGGTGGCGGACGAACGCGTCCACGACCGTGGTGCAGGTGCGCTCGTACTCCCGGTACTCCCCCGAGACCTCGTGCGACAGCGAGACAGGCCCGGCGAACCCGGCCTCGGCGAGCAGCTCGGCCACCCTCGTCTCGTGCGCGGGGTTGGCGTAGGAGTTCATCAGCACGATCGCGACGGCGTCCACGCCCTCGGCCGCGAACGTCTCGGCGGCCCGCCGTACGCCGTCGGGGTCGAGCTCGCGCACGACCGAGCCGTCGGCGGCCACCCGTTCTGCCACCTCCAGGCGCAGCCGGCGCGGCACGAGCGGCGGCGGCGGCGTCCAGGACAGGTCGTAGGGGTCGTCGCGGTCGCCCCTGCGGATCTCCAGCACGTCGCGGAAGCCCGCCGTGGTGATCAGGCCGACGCTCGCGCCGCGCCGTTCGAGCAGCGCGTTGAGGCCGACGGTGGTGCCGTGCACGAAGTGGCGGCACCGG
The DNA here is from genome assembly GCF_012999535.1 of Microbispora sp. H11081. Lineage (GTDB taxonomy): Bacteria > Actinomycetota > Actinomycetes > Streptosporangiales > Streptosporangiaceae > Microbispora. Next base: position 550,421 of record NZ_JABBWV010000004.1, on the reverse strand, counting down.
GCGAGCAGGTCGCGCGGCACGGCCGCGTCGACCGCCGCGAGGACCCCGCGCTCCGGCGCGGACGGCGTGGTGGGCTGTTTGGCGACCCTGATCTCGCCGGTCGCGGCGTCGTGCAGGACGAGGTCGGTGAAGGTGCCGCCGACGTCCACTCCGATGACCGTTGTCATGCCTGGCAACGTAGATCGGGCCGGGAGCGGCGTCGATGTGCCCTCACAACGATGTGATCGGCCTTGTTGTGCCCGGGAGACAGTCGTGGCCGAGCACCACGTGGCAGGCGAGCTGGAGCGCGAAGCGGGTCTGCGGGTCGGACAGGTCGGCGCCGAGCGCCTGGCCGATGCGCCTGATCCGGTGGGCCACCGCGTTGGGATGCAGGCTGAGCAGCTCGGCCGCCCTGGTCCGGGAGCCCCAGCAGTCCAGGTACGCCTTCAGCGTGGGCACGGCGTGCGTGCTGAGCGCCCCGAGGTGGTCCAGCGGGGCGAGCATGTCGCGGGCGGCGACCAGTGCGCTCTCGCTGCCGGCCAGCTCCGCGAGGATCGCGTGGACGCCGAGCCGGTCGAAGCTGACGATCTCCCCCGGCGCGGCGCCCGCGGCGGCGGCGCGGGCCTGCGAGGCCGTACGGCGCAGCCCGTCGGGGCCCGCCTGGCAGGTGCCGACGCCCACGGCCATGCCCGTGACCGGGGCGCCCGGGGCGCCCGGCGCCGTCCGCTCGTCGCTGGTGAGGACCACGAGCACGCCGTCCTGCCATCGGGTGACCAGCGGCGGCCCGGACAGGTCCGGCAGATCAGGCAGGCCCGGCAGAAGGGAGGCGACCGTCCTGCGCACCTGACGCAGCACGGGATCGGCCACCCCGGCGCCCGGGGAGCCCCGCACGGCGTCGGTAGCCGGATCCGGGGCGGGATCGCGCAGGAAGACCGCGACGTGCCAGCCGTCCACAGGCACGCCCTCGTGGCGGGCACGGCGGGCGGCGGCCCTGGTGTCCTTGGCGCCGAGCAGGCCGAGCAGCGCGCGTTCGCGGGCCGCCTCCGCCTCCCGGGCGGTCGCCCGCACCCGGCCGAGCGTGGTCGCGACGACCTGGGCGACGATCGCCGCCGCCGGGTCCTCGCCGTCCCAGCACACGTAGCCGTCCGGCCGGCCGCCGACCCGGATCACGGTCGAGTTCGCCGCGGAGTCGGCCAGGTCGGCGACCGTGTACACGACCCCGATGGAGGCCGACGCCGCCCGCAGGATGTCGGTCTCGCCCGCGCCCTCCATCGCGCCGAGCCCGTCGATCGCCTCCCTCGTACGGCGCAGCAGCAGCCCGGGATCGGCGCGTACGGCCGCGCTGAGGCCGAGCACGGCGTCCGACAGCGAGTGGTCGGAGGCCCCGGCGAGCAGGGCGACCCCCTCCCGCCTGGCCAGCTCCACGATCTCGGGCGTCGTGCCCGCCGGACCCGGCAGCACGATCCCGGCCAGGCGGGCGCGCCCCGCCAGGCGCAGCGCGTCGAGCACGTCGCACGACCGCATGGCGTGGCGGGACAGGATCGCCAGCGCGCCGGGGGCGGCCGTCGCCAGTTCGCGCATCTCCTCGACGAGGACGACGCCGTCGACCTCGCGGGCGTCCCACGGGCCCGCGACGAGTGTCAGCCTGCGGCCGGCGGGCGTCCTGAGCAGGTCACTGACGCGGCGCACCCGACGCCTCACCTCCGGCGCGAGACGTGGAGGAGGCCGGGAGACCGCTCAGCACCTCCTCCGCGCGGTGACACGCCACCTTGCGCCCCTCGACCTCGCGCGGCAGCGGCGCCTCGTCCCGGCAGCGGTCCACGGCGAGGGGACAGCGCAGCCGGAACGGGCAGCCGGACGGGGCCGGCGCCGCCTCGGTCCGCCCGGTCGTGGCCGGGGGCTCTCCGCCCAGGCGTGGCACCGCGTCGCGCAGGGCCCTGGTGTAGGGATGGACCGGCCGCGTGAGCAGTTCCCCGGTCGGGCCCGACTCGACGACCCGCCCGGCGAAGAGCACCGACGACGTACGGCACAGCCGCCCGACGACGCCGAGGTTGTGCGTGATGAGCAGATAGCCGAGCCCGTGTTCCGCGGCCAGCCTCTCCAGCAGTTCCAGGATCCTCGCCTGCACGGTCACGTCGAGCGCGCTCGTGGGCTCGTCGAGCACCAGCAGTCGCGGCTCCACGGCCAGCGCGCGAGCGATCGCCACCCGCTGCCGCTGGCCGCCGGACATCTCGTGGGGCCTGCGGGCGGCGATCGCGGGGGCGAGCCCCACGTCGGCCAGCAGCGCCTCCACCCGGTCGCGCCGCGCGGCCCGCGACATGCGGTGGTGCGTCGTCAGCGCCTCGGTGATCGAGGCCCCGGCCGTCATGCGGGGGTCGAGCGCCTCGCTGCCGTCCTGGAAGACCGGCTGCACGGCCCGGCGGAACTCCGCCCGGCCCGACCTGCCGAGCGCGGCCAGGTCGCGTGAGCCGTACCGGACGACGCCGGAGCGGGGGCGCACGAGGCCGAGCAGGGCGCGGGCGAGCGTGGTCTTGCCCGAGCCGCTCTCCCCGATCAGACCCACCCCGCCCTCGTCCATGGCGAGGCTCACGTCGTGGACCACGGCCGTGGCGCCGTAGGCGAGGGTGACCCCCTCGGCGGCGAGCAGCGTCATCGCTCCTCCGCGGACTCTGGCAGTGCGGGCACCGCGGCGATCAGTTCTCGGGTGTAGGGGTCGCGCGGCCGGCCGAACACGTCGGCGGCGGAGCCGCTCTCCACCACGGCGCCGTCGCGCATCACCACGACCCGGTCGGCGATCGTGGAGACGAGCGCGAGGTCGTGCGAGACCAGCAGCATGGCGAGCCCGCGCTCGTCGCGCAGCCGGCGCAGCACCGCGACCACCTCTGCCTGCACGGTCACGTCGAGCGCGCTGGTCGGCTCGTCGGCCAGCACCACCTGCGCGCCGAGTGCCAGGGCCAGCGCGATGGCGAAGCGCTGCGCCTGGCCGCCGGACACCTGATGGGGATAGCGGCGCAGGATCTCCGGGTCGAGCAGCACGGCGCGGACCGCCTCCCGCGCCCGCTCGCGCGCGGCGGCGCCCTTGACGCCGTGCCTGGCGAGCGCCCGGCGCATGAGCGTGCCCAGGCGCATGGTGGGGTTGAGTGCGGCCTGCGGGCTCTGCATGACCAGGGCGGCGCGCGAGCCGCGGATCTCCCGCAGCCGGGCGGGGCTCGCCGCGAGCACGTCCACGTCGCCCACGGTGATCTTCCCGGAGACGTCCGCGCCGCGGACGAGGCCGAGCGTGGCGAGCAGGGTCGTGGTCTTGCCCGACCCGCTCTCGCCGACGAGCGCCACGCACTCCCCCGCGGCGACGTCGAGTTCGGGGACCGACGCGATCACGCGGTCGCCGATCCGCACGACGAGGTCCCGCACACTGATGAGGCTCATGCGCACTCCTCGCCTTCGGCGAGCGGGGGCGTTCGCCGGACGCCGCGCTCACTGATCCGCCCGCTCATCGCGACAACCTCGCCCTCAGTCCCTCGCCGAGCACGTTGAACGCGAACGCGGTGAGCAGGATGGCGAGACCGGGGAAGGTCACCACCCACCAGTCGGTGGTGAACAGCGACTGGCCCTGCTGGACCATCAGGCCCCATTCCGGGGTCGGCTCGTGGGCGCCGAGGCCGAGGTACGACAGCGCGGCGGCGGTGAGGATGACCCCGCCGCCGTCCAGCGACAACTGGACCAGCACCGGCGTGAGCGAGTTCGGCAGCACGTGCCGCAGCACGATGAGCGGGGCGGGCACGCCGAGGCAGCGCGCGGAGTCGACGAAGCCCCGGGTGGACACCGACGCGGCGACCGACGCCGTGAGCCGGGCGTACCACGGCCACCAGGTGACGGCGATCGCCACGATCACGGTGGTCACGCTGGGCTGCAGGACCACGGCGAGCGCCAGCGACAGCAGCAGCGCGGGGAAGGCGAGGAAGATGTCGGTGACCCGCATGATCACGTCGCGGACCCAGCCGCCGGCGTACCCGGCGACGACGCCGAGCAGGACGCCGGCCACCCCGGAGACCGCCAGCACCGCGACCGCGATCAGCAGCGAGGTGCGAGCGCCGAACAGGACGCGGCTGAGCACGTCGCGGCCGACCTGGTCGGTGCCGAACCAGTGGGCGCCGCTCGGCGGCAGCAGCGCCTCCAGCGGATGGGTGGCGGAACCGCCGTCCTCCGGATAGGGGGCGATCCACGGCGCGAGCAGCGCCGCCAGCACGATGAGCGCCAGCAGCACGGCCCCCGCCACCGCGAGGCGGTCCACGCCGGCCAGGCGCCGCAGCGGCGTACGGCGGAACGCGGGCAGGGCCGGCGCGGTCATCGGGCCCTCACCCTCGGGTCGACCAGCCCCTGGACGAGGTCCACGGCGAGGTTGGCGACCACGTACAGCACGGCGACCAGCAGCGTCACCCCGGCGATGGCGGGGGTGTCGAGCGAGCGGATCGAGTCGGCGGCGTACCGCCCGAGGCCCGGCCAGTTGAACACGGCCTCCACGAGGAAGCCGTTCACGATCGAGTACGCGAAGACGAGCGCGATCAGCGACAGCACCGGGTTCAGCGCGGGCCGCAGGGCGAACCTGGTGAGCACCGCGGTCTCCCCGAAGCCGAGCGCGCGCTCCAGCCTGGCGTGGTCGCGCGACGACTCCTCGATGAGGGCCGCCCTGGTCATCTGGGCCACGACCCCCGCCGGGTACGCCGCGATGACCAGCGCGGGCAGCACCAGATGCGACAGCGTGCTCGTGAGGATCGGCCAGTTGCCGCCGATCAGCGCGTCCACCGCCGTGATGTTGGTGTAGAGGCTCAGCGGGCTGGTCTGGTCGAGCGACGCGTCGTACTCCCCGGCCACGGGGAACCAGCCGAGCCCGCTGGCGAAGACCGTCTGCAGGGCCAGCGCCAGCCAGAACACCGGCACCGACACGGCCAGCATCGACGACAGCCGCACCGTCAGGTCGGGCAGGCGGCCCTTGTACCGCGCGGCGGCGATCCCCAGCGGGATGCCCACGACCAGCGCGATGATCAGCGCGGCGCCCACGAGCTCCAGCGAGGCGGGGAACGCCTGGAGCAGGTCGTCGCGGACCGGCTGCCGGGTGTGCAGGCTGGTCCCCCAGTCGCCGCCCAGCAGGTCGCGCACGTAGTTCCAGAGCTGGACCGGCAGCGGGTCGTCGAGACCGAACCGCTGCCGGGCCTCTGCCAGCTCGGCCGCCGTCGCCTTCGGCCCGGCGTACGCGACGGCCGGGTCGCCTGGAACCAGGCGCATGATGGCGAAGGTGAGGACGATCACGCCGGCCACGACCAGGACAGCCTGGCCGAGCCGGCGGATCAGGTACTTCGGCATGGTCAGGCGCCGGGCTTCAGGTCGTAGACGAACACCACGTTCGGGTACGCCGGGTTGTCCACGTAGCCCTGGACCGTCTTCGAGTAGGCGCGCTGGTAGTTCTGCACGTACGGCACCGCCACCGCGGCCTGCTCGTTGATGATCTTGTTCTGCAGGTCCGCGTACGCCTTCTCGGCGCCGGCCTGGTCGGTCGCGGTCAGCGCGGGCAGCTCGTCGATCTCCTTGTCGATCACCTCGTCCTTCAGGTAGGAGAGGTTGAACTGCGGGTCCTTCTCGCTGCGGAAGACGTTGACGAACCAGGAGTAGGCGTCGGCGTAGTCAGGGAACCAGTACATGACGAAGATGTCCTGGCGCTTCGACGGGTCCTTCGCCTTGCCCTGGTCCCACTGCGTGGTCCACTGCAGCGGCTTGGCCGCCAGCTTGACGTTGAGCTTGTCCAGCGCCGAGGACAGCAGCGTGACCAGCAGTTCCTGGTCGGCGTCGCCCTGGGCGTAGGTCAGCGTCAGTTCGAGCCGCTTGCCGCCGGGGCCGTAGCCGGCCTCCTTGAGCAGCGCCTCCGCGCCGGCGAGGTCCTGCTTGGGCGTCTGGCCCGCGGCCGCGCCGAGCAGTCCCTCGGGGACCAGCCCGCTGGCCGCCACGCCCGCGCCCTTGAGCGCCGCCACGAGGCCGTCGTAGTCGATCGCCTTCTGCATGGCCTGGCGCAGCTTCACGTCCTTGAGCGGGCCGTCGGCGGTGTTGAGCAGCACGAGCAGGTTCTGGAACGACGGCGTCTGCGAGGTCTGCACCGTGTCCGTGGAGCCCGCCTGGGCGAACAGCTGCGCGTTGAGCCGCTGGACGAACGACACCTCACCACGCTGCAGGAGCTGCCAGGCGGTGGTCAGCTCGGGCGCGACCCGGAAGGCGACCTTCTTGTAGTGCTGGCCGTCCCAGCCGCCCCAGTAGTCGTCGAACGCCTTGAGCGTGAGCTCGGTCTCCTTGCCCTTCTGCCAGCTCTCGATCGTGTACGGCCCGGAGCCCGCGTCGTGCCCCTCGTTGAACCACTTCTTCAGGTCGCCGGAGGCGGCCGTCGTGTCGTAGATGTACGACGCGTAGCCGGCCGAGGAGATCAGGTCGAGCGGGGCGGGGTACTTGAGCGTGAACTCCAGCGTCGCGGGGTCCTTGGCCTCGATCTTGTCGACCGCGCTCCAGATGTAGGCCGCGCCCTGGCCCTCCTTCATCGTCCGCTCGATCGCGGCCTTGGCCGCAGCGGCGTCCACGGGCTTGCCGGTGTGGAACTTCGCGCCCTCGCGGAGCGTGAACGTCCACTTCTTGCCGTCGGACGAGGAGGTCCACGAGGAGGCGAGCCGCGGCTCGGTCTTCTTCGTCTGGGGGTTGTAGCGGGTCAGCGACTCGTAGATGTTCTGCATCGCGATGATCTCGTTGGAGTACGAGCTCGCGGGGTCCCAGTCGGTGACGACGTCCAGGTTGGGGACGTAGACGAACGTGCTGTCCGCCGCGCCCCCGGCGGGGGCCGCCGACGAGCCCGATTGGGGGGAGTCTTCCGCGCCGCGGACCTTCCCGCCGGCGCACGCCGCGGCGGTGAGGGTCACGGCGGCCACGGCTCCCGCGGCGAGCAGACGCTTGTGCCAGCGCATTGTGAGGGGGTTCCTTTCCTATCCGGCCTGCCGGGCGAGGGGGCCGGCGGCCTTGACGTGCAGGCGCACCGCGGGCTCAGGAAGATAGCTGAGGGGGATCTCGCTGAGCTCGACGATCTGAACGGAAGCGGGGTCCGCCCCGGCGGCGACGGCCCGTGCGGCCGCCTCCTCCTTGGCGTTGTCGATCAATCTAGCCCTGGAGCTTCCGTCTCCAGAAGCGGGAACGATGGTTTCCAGCCTGCCGCCCGCGAGCGCGATCGCCGCGCCCACCGCGTTGGCCACCTCCGCGTGCGCGGGGCGGATCACCTCGCGCGCACCCGCCACCTGACCGGGCAGGATGAACGCGCCGCCGCCGACCGCCACGAGCGGGCGGTCCGCCCGGCCCAGCGCCACGCGGTCCACCGCGTCGGCCACCGCCTCGTCCGCCCTCCGCAGGGCCGCGGCCAGCCGTTCGCGCCACTCCTCGGGCACCGGCTTGGCGCCGACGACTCCCCGGCCGGCCGCCACGGCCGCGTCGGTCATCGTGGGGGTGGAGCCGCCGAAGACGAGCGCCTCCCTGGCGATCCGGTAGCCGACCGAGCGCGGCTCCGCCCCGACGATCGTGCCGCCGCCGAGCGCGATGGACAGGATGTCGGGCATCCGGAAGTTGGTCGCGACCCCGCCGATCTCGACCGCCGCGGCCGACTCCCTGGGGAAACCGCCCACGAGCACGCCGAGGTCGGTCGAGGTGCCGCCGACGTCCGCGACGATCGCGTCCGTCACTCCGGACAGGTACGCCGCGCCGCGCAGCGAGTTGGCCGGTCCCGAGCCGATGGTCAGCACCGGGTAGCGGGCCGCGTAGTCGACGGCCATCAGCGTGCCGTCGTTCTGCGCGAAGTACGTCTCGACATCCAGGCCCCTCGCCGCCAGGGCCTGGTGCAGCGCGGCGGTGACGTCGCGCGCCACGCCGTACAACGCGGCGTTGAGCACGGTCGCGTTCTCGCGTTCGAGCAGGCCAAGCGAGCCGATCTCGTGGCTCAGGCTGATCGGCACGTCGCCGATCTCGGCCCGGATGATCTCAGCGACCTCGTTCTCCTGGTCGGCGCTCGCCGGGCTGAAGACGCCGGTGACGGCGATGGCGTCGGCGGGCGTGGTGGCCGCGAACCTCCTGACCGCGTCCACGTCGAGGGGCGCGATCTCACGGCCGTCGACGAAGTATCCGCCGCGGACGATCGCGGTGCCCGCCGCCACGGTGTCGCGCAGGTCGTCCGGCCACTCGCTCAGCGGCGGCACGGACGTGGTCGCAGGGGCGCCGAGGCGCAGCACGGCCACCCGGCCGAGCGCGCGCCGCTCCAGGATGGCGTTGGTCGCGTGGGTCGTGCCGAGCATGACCCGCCTCACCCGCTTCTCCAGGCCGGGCTCCGGCAACTCGGCGAGCACCGCGTCGAGCGCCGCACGCAGCCCTTCGGTCACGTCAGCGCTGGTGGGCCGCTTAGTGGTGGCCAGCACCCGGTCGTCGTCGTCCAGCACCACCGCGTCGGTGTTGGTGCCGCCCACGTCGATGCCGACCCGCAAGGTCGAGCTCATGCCATCTTCTCCACGGGCTGGTAGTCCATGTCGTAGCCGAACGCGCGCGGGCCCGCCGTCTCCAGGCCCTTCGGCGTGCGCCACAGGGGGTCGCAGGGCCAGGCGAGCACGGTCACCCGCTGGCCGTACCGCAGCCCCTCGGTCTGGATCGCCGTGGCCGTCTGCGTGTCGACCACCGTGATCAGGTCGGGCACCATGGCCCTGACCCGGCCGTCCTCGACGGCGACGAGGTTCTCGTTCTGGATCTCCAGCGTCAGCGTCCTGCCCCGGTCCGCGCCGGTGCCCTCGATCGTCGCCGTGCCCCTGGCGAAGCCTCCGGTGGTCCTGCGCTCCAGGTCGGTCAGCTTGCCGTCGATCAGCCGCACCGCGCCGAGCTCGGCGATCAGCGCGGCGAGGGGGTCGGCGGCGCCCTCGGTCGCCCGCCCCACCGCGATCGCCCGGCTCACCGTGCCCTCGATCACCGCGCCCGCGCACTCCCGCGCGGTCAGCACGTAGTCGGCCATCAGCGCGCTCGACCCCGCCGCCACGCAGACCGCGCGGGCGATCCGCTCCGACCACAGGCCGTCGACCGGCCTGATCGTCACCACGTTGCCGACGACGTCCGCCATGACGACGACGTTGGCGGGGAGTCCGGCCACGTACATGGAGACCATCTGGACCTCGGGGAAGGCCCGGCCCATCGCGTCGGCGTCGAGCAACGGCAGCCCGAGCCTGGCCGCCCAGGCCACCGGCGCCACGCCGTTGCCGCCGCCGATCTCGGAGGACATCACCGCGGCGGGCGGCCTGCCGAAGATCCGCTCGACCTCCTCGGCGATCCTCGCGGGCTCGTCCTCGCCGTGGACCATCTCGTTGCTGACGGTCGGGGCGCCGATCCCGGACAGCGGCAGCACGAGGGCGTCGTCCGGCAGTTCCTCCAACGTGACGAGTGGCACGTCGCCGTGCTCGCGTATCGCGCGCCGGGCGGCGATGGCCCCGGGGCGCACGTCCCCGCCGCCGCCGGTGCCGAGCACGGCGCAGCCGCGGGCCAGCGCCGCGACGTCCTCCGATGTGATGCGGGCTTGCATGCTGGGAGCTTTCACTACCGGACAACCGTCCCTCAATGTCGCGTTACGACAGTAATGGGCAAATTCTTGTGCTGTCGTAACAAGCCATCACCGTAGCGGGTCGAATCCCCGCAAAGCGGCGGGCTGCTTGCCCGTGGTGATCTGCTCGGCGAGGAGCCGTCCGGTGGCCGGGCCCTGGGCCAGACCCCACATGCCGTGCCCGCCGGCCACGTAGATCCCCGGAGTGCCGGTCGCGCCGATCAGCGGACGCCCGTCAGGCGTGACCGGCCGGGGGCCGACCCAGACGTCGGTGCGGTCCTCCCAGCGCACACCCCGGAAGAGGGGACGGGTGGACTCGACGATCGACCGCACCCGGGCCTCGGCGGCCGGGGCGTCGGGGCTGCGGAACTCCATCGTGCCCGCCACCCGGAGCCCGCCCTGGTACGGCGTGCAGGCCACCCGCACGTCCGGCAGGTAGATCGGGCCGGGAACCGGGTGCTCCACCGGCACCGTGAACGAGTAGCCGCGGCCGGCCCGCACCGGGACGCGTACGCCCCAGCGGCCCGCCAGCCTGGACAGCCAGGCGCCCGTGGCCAGCACCACCGAGTCCGCGGACAGGACGGCGCCGTCCCGGCCCACCACGACGACCTTCTTGCGGTCGGTGCGCACGTCCACGACCTCGAAGGTCTCCACGGTGGCGCCCCTGGCCACGACGGCCTCTCCCAGCGCGTGCACGAAGCGGCCGGGGTCGACGTAGCGCTGCCCGTCGATCCGCACACCCGCGGTCAGGGCCTGCGAAGCGAGCGGCATCGCCTCGGCCAGCCGCCGGGCGTCCAGCGCGGTGTGGTCGACCGACTGCCCTGCCTCGGCCATCCTGCGCAGTTCGTGGAGCAGGCCCGCGGCCTGGCGCGGCGTGCGGAACCCGGCGATGATCGGCGCGTCCTCGACCGGGGCGGCCACGCCGCTCGAGGCGAGCACCTCGTACGCCTCGACGGACTCGTCGTTGAGCTGCAGGTTGGCCCGCACGGCCCGGGTCCACGACGACCACCGGCAGTTGGCGGCGAACCGGGTCAGGAACGCCCACAGCCCCGGGTCGACGGTCGCCGGGACGTGCAGCGGCGCGGCCGGGTTCAGCAGCGAGCGCAGGCCGTATCGCAGCACGGACGGCTCGTTCAGCGGGATGGCCAGGCCGGGCGCGACCCAGCCCGCGTTGCCCCACGACGCGCCCGCGGCGACGCCTTTGCGGTCGACCACGGTCACCGCCACCCCGCGCTCCTGCAGGAACCACGCGGTGGACAGGCCCACGATCCCCGCCCCCACCACGACCACCGATTCCGGCCAGTCGTTGACGCGCTCGGTGCCGGACATATCCCACCTCCATACCGGATGACTGCTCTCTCCGGCACAGGATGACCCGAGGTGGGGCGCGGACCGTTGTACCGCAGCCACAATCGAGGCGCCGCCGTTGTGGGCTGCGGACAACCCTTCAGTCGTCCTCCGCGGCGAGCGTGATGACCATGGCGAGGCGCTTGCGCGGGTCGTCGAGGTGCAGCGGCGTCACCTCGCTCATCCTGCGCAGCCGGTTGCGCACGGTGTTGACGTGCACGCCGAGCCGTTCGGCGGCGAGGGCGAGATCGCCCTGGGCCTCCAGCCACGCCCGCAACGTCGCCACGTAGTGCGTGTCGTGGACGGCGTCGTGGCGGCGCAGCGCGCTCACCGGCCCCCGGGCCGGGGTGCGGCCCGCGCGGGCCGCCGCACGCAACCGCTGGAGCAGGATGTCGTCCCACGACTCGTCGTAGGCGGGCGGACCGGCCTGCGGGGCGCCCCTCTCGTGCAGCGCCAGGCACTCCTCCGCCTCCTGACGGCCGGCGGGCAGATCCGCCGGCTGGGCCGCCGCGCCGATCCCTGCCACGACGCGCACCCGTGACGGCAGGCCGGCCGCCAGTGTGTCCACCCACTCCCGTGCCGCCGCCGCCCCCGCGTCCGGCAGGACCGTGTAGAGCGTGTCGCCGAGCAGCGCGCTTCTCCCCGGCCTCGACCAGCCGAAACCGGTGGTGGCCCGCTCGAAGGCCAGCAGGAGCATGGCGTGCGGCTCCTCTGTGGTGTGGGTGCGCACCGCCACGACCCGCATCTCCCCCGCGGGCAGCCCCAGCCGGCTGACCACGGTCGCGGCGTCGGCGGTGCCCTCCAGCAGTCGTACGACCAGGTCGGACTCGACCTGCCGTTCCAGGTCCGCGCTCGCCCGGGAACGGAGCAGGTGCAGCGCGACGGCACGCGCGCCGTTCGCCAGCGCGGCCTGCCGCGTCCCCGTCAGGGGGCTGCCGCACGTCACCCACACCGACCCGAGCAGTTCGCGGCCGGCTCGCACCGCCACCGCCATCCGCCCGGTCATGCCGTGCCGCGCGTCCGGCTCGACGAAGATCGGCTCGTCCGTCGCCGCCATGCGGGCGAACACCCCGCGCTCGCGGAAGACCTCCCGCAGCCGCTCCGGGACCTGCCGCACCAGGATCGTCTCCAGCCTGGCCGGGTCGCCCGCCTGCTGCGAGCGGGAGTACGCGAGCACCCGCGAGAGCGGGTCCTCGATCGTCACGGCGCCGCCGACCGCCTCGGCCAGGTTGTCCGCCAGCGCGAACAGGTCCGTGGGACCCCGGCCCGACTCGGTCTCCCTGCCTTCCAGCACCAGTCCGTAGACCACGCCCACCAGGTGACTCCACGAGACCGCGGGGTCGACCAGCATCACGGCGACGTCCACGCTCTCGCCCGCCGCGGCGGCCTCGCGCTCGATCCCCGCGTCCGCCCGCACCAGGACCACCTTGGCCTGCGCCGCGGCCGCCCACCGCACCGCCTCGGTCACCGACCCCGCCCCCACGGCCAGCAGCACGTCCCCGGTGACCCGGCCGTCGGTGGCGTCCGGTATCGCCACGCTCCGCAGCCGCGCCGTACGCCTCTCGGGCCGGCCGCACAGCCGCACGCCGTACGCGCCCAGCACGTTGACCAGGCGATCCAGAGTGATCATGCGCCACCCCTGTACGAGACCCTGCGGCGGTGCCCTGTCACCGCACGCGGCTTCCGGGAGAAACGACGAAGGCCCGGTCTCCGTTTACCGGAGGCCAGGCCTTCGTCTCTTGGTAGCGGGGACAGGATTTGAACCTGCGACCTCTGGGTTATGAGCCCAGCGAGCTACCGAACTGCTCCACCCCGCGTCGTTGTGTCTGTAACACTACCCCCCGCCGGGGACCGGTGCCAAATCGGTTTCCCGGACCCCACGGTCGGCGGGCGGTCCGCAATCGCGCGGCAGGGTCATGAGGACGCGGCCACCCGGAACCAGACCGATCCGCCGGCGCCGTCCTGATGCGCGCCCCAGGCGGTGGCGAGCAGATCCACCAGCCAGAGGCCGCGCCCGCCGCCGGCCTCGGCGTCCGGCACGCGTACGGCAGGGGCGCTGTTGGCCGACCCGCCGTCGGCCACCTCCACGTGGACGGCCACCGGAGTGCGGACCAGCCACACCACCACCCGCCCGTCCGCCGTACGGCCCGAGTCGGAGTGCGCGACCGCGTTGGTGACCACCTCGCTCAGCAGGAGCAGCACGTCGTCGAGGACCGGGGCGGCGACCAGTCCGGTCAGCAGTCCGCGCGCCCACTCGCGGGCCACCGGGACGGACCTGTCCACTCCGGGGAACTCCCGCCGCCAGGTGCCGTTCAGGTGAACGAACCCCTGCTCGCTCGCTGCCACCGATCGCCCTCCAGTCTCCGGACCCGGCACCCCACAGGGCGGATTTGCCGCATTCGCCCGCGATCGGCACAGGGAATCGCCGGAAGAATCGAAAATTCGCCTCACCCTGGGCTTTTCCGAATGGAAGCCCCGCGCCTAGACTGCCTTTCCGATATCGGGCCGGCGAGAGGTTCGGAAGCCCGAAACAGCGCAGGTCATGACACCATCTGGTCTGGCGTGGGCTTGGCGGGGAATGGCGAAACGAATACCTGGTTGATTTGTCTGAGTCGGGAGGAAATGCGATGCACATTGTGCCGTCTCTCGATCCCGGGTCCCCGAGAGTGCGCTTCGGCGCCGAACTTCGGCGGCTTCGGGAGGCCGCGCAGCTCTCACAGGCCGCGGTGGCCGCCCGGCTCGGCTGTACGCAGACTCAGGTGAGCCGCCTGGAGAAGGCCACCAGGACCCCGTCGAGGTCCGACGCGGAACGGCTCGACCGGCTCTTCCACACAGCCGACGGGGTCTCCTTCACCCGGCTCTACCAGCGCATCGTCGCCCAGCCCGGCGGCCCTGTCTGGTTCCGCAGCTGGGTCGAGGAGATCGAGCCCACCGCCCGCGTCCTCCGCTCCTGGGACCCCCTCCTGATCCCCGGCCTCCTCCAGACCGAGGCGTACGCCAGGCATCTGTTCAGTCAGGCCCCGCAGATCACTCTCGATGAGGTCGAAGAACGCGTCCAGGCCCGCATACAGCGCAAGCGGATCCTCGACCGGGACACACCCCCGCTCATCCTCGTGCTCATCGACCCGGGAGTGCTGCGCCGCAAGGTCGGTGGGGCCGCGGTGATGCGCGACCAACTCGATCACCTATTGGAAATCACGCGAAGGCCGACCGTATACATCCAGGTCGTGGATTCGGACTGCCTGGCGGGCCTGCTGGGCGCATTTATGATCGCCGAACTGCCGGACGGGCAACCGGACGCCGTCCACGTGGACTCTTCCGCAACAGGACAGGTCACCACAGAAGATGACACCGTGCGTGCGATCTGGAAGCGCTACGAGGCGATTCGACGGTGGGCCTATCCTGAGCCGGTATCCACCAAGATGATCGAGGAAGCGAGACGGGAATGGACCTGAGCGCTGCGGTATGGCGAAAGTCGTCGCTTTCCGGGGACAACGGCGGTCAGTGTGTGGAAGTGGCCGCCAACCTGCCCGGGGTGGTGGCCGTACGCGACAGCAAGGACCCGGACGGCCCCAAGCTGATCTTCAACCCCGCCGAGTGGCGGGCCTTCATCGGCGGCGTGAAGGCCGGCGAGTTCGACTCCCTGACCTGATCTCCACCGCCCGTTCAGAGCAGCTCTGTCACGCCACCGCCACCGACCGCGAACGTGCGTCATTGGGGACGTTCTCATCCAGCAGCAGCCTCACGCGGTCCTCTGGGGGTCGTAACTGTCGACGTAGTCCGCGAAGTCCGCGGCCTCCAGCGCGGCTGTCGCCGTGACGCTCGGGTAATAGCCGGGGATCCGATCAGCGGGAACGCCGTCTCGGAGAAGCGCGGCGACCTCGTCATAGGGCACCCGCGTGCCATCGACCACCGGAATTCCGCCACGGACCGCTGGATCGACCGTCACATGATCTCGGGGCCGCAGGAGGTCAGGGACATGACGACCGTCGTGCCAGAAGGGCCGTAGGACGTCCCCCATCTTGTGGATGACAAAGTCGGCCTTCCTGTGGACCAGGTCGATCGCCTGATCGGGCGCCACCAGGGAGACGGTGTCGCCATCGGCCACCAGACGGTACACCGGGAGATCACATTCTCCCAGATCGTCGCGGAGCGTGTCAAACGCCCTTCTGATCTTCTGCAGGGAAGCGTCGTCGCGCAGCTTGACGCAGGTTCGCAGTGCCATCACGTCTCGGAACGAGTACAGGACCGGGCGGACTGCGGAGATCTCGGGAACCAGCACGGCCCCACGACCTGAGCCGGCCTTGCGCCAGTGGGCGAGCCGGCGAAGCGTGGCACCCGACAGCGCCGCGGCGAGCTTCGGACTGTAGGACATCCACCTCACCTCCTCCACAGCGGCACACATGACCCGGCCATGCTCGCAAAGGCCGCTTCGGCGTTCATGCTCTTTTCGGCACCGGGCAAGGGACGTCGAGGCGGGACTGATCAAGTGCGTTGAGGCCGTGAACGGTGTGACATCACGGCCCGATGGCCGCTTCGGGAAACAAAAAACCCCCGAACCCGTAGGTTCGAGGGTTTTCGATGTCTTGCGACACCGCATTGGTAGCGGGGACAGGATTTGAACCTGCGACCTCTGGGTTATGAGCCCAGCGAGCTACCGAGCTGCTCCACCCCGCGTCGGCTCTACGAGACTATCCCGGCATCGGACGGGAGGCAAACCGGAGCCCCGCGCCGGGTGTGGCGCGGAGCTCCTGGATCACTCAGCCGCTCGGGGCGGGGCTGGGATTCGCACTGGGAGGTGGACTCCCGCCCGGGCTCGCGCCCGGACTGGCGCCCGCGCTCGGACTCGCGCTCGGGCCGGTGGAGGCCGACGAGGCGGGGGTCTGGTCCTTCGCCTTCGCCAGGTCGTCCAGCGCCTTCTTGAGCGAGGTCTGCGCGTCGCCGTACGCCTTCCAGTCCGGCGGGTCCGCCGACAGCGCCTTCTGCGAGTCCTCGTACGCCTTCTGTGCCCGGTCGAGGGCCGACGTCAGCGCCGTGGTGTTCTCCGGCGGCGTCACCTGTTCCGGCGGCTGGTTGGCCGTCTGGTCGGGCTTCTGTTCCGGAGGCGTGGCCACGGTGCCGCCGAAGACCTGCTCCAGCGCGTCGCTCAGCGTCGCGCCGAAGCCGACCTTCTCGCCGTACAGCACGAGCACCCGGCGCAGGGTCGGGTACTTGCCCGAGGTCTCAGCGCGCGGCTGGATGTAGACCGGCTCGACGTACAGGAGACCGCCGCCGAAGGGCAGCGTGAGCAGGTTGCCGTACAGCACGTCGGTGCCGCCGCCGCGCAGCAGGTTCAGCTCGGTCGACACCGTGGTGTTCGACTCGAACAGGTTCTGCGCCTGTGGCGGACCCTGGATGGCTGTCGTGCTCGGCAACTGGAGGATCTCCAGTGGCGGGTTCGGCGTGGTGGCCGTCGCGTCGACCGCCATGAACGCCGCCATGTTCTGCCGCTGGTTCGGCACGAACGTGGTCGTGAGCGAGAAGCGCTCGGTGTCGCTGCCCGGCATCTTCATCGTCACGTAGTACGGCGGCTGCTTGCTCTTGCCGGTCGCCGGGTCCTCCGGGACCTTCCAGAAGTCCTGGCCGCCGAAGAACGCGTTGGCGTCGGTGACGTGGTAGGAGGTGAGGATCTCCCGCTGCGCCTTGAACAGGTCGGCCGGGTAGCGCAGGTGGTCGCGCAGCCCCTCGCTGATCTGCGAGGCCGGCTTGACGATGCCGCCGAAGGCCTTCTGCCAGGTCTTCAGCACCGGGTCGGACTCGTCCCAGGCGTACAGGGTGACCGTGCCGTCGTAGGCGTCCACGGTCGCCTTCACCGAGTTGCGGATGTAGTTGACCTCATCCCTCGGCACCTGCGGGATGCCGAGCCTGCTGCTCTGGATGTCGGTGGTCAGCGACTCGAGGCTCCTGCGCTCCGAGTAGGGGTAGGAGTCGGAGGTCGTGTACGCGTCCACGATCCACACGATCCGCCCGTCCACCACGGACGGGTACGGGTCGCGGTCCAGCGTGAGGAACGGCGCGACCTGCTGGATGCGCTGCACCGGCTCGCGGTTGTAGAGGATGCGGGACTCATCGTTGATGTTCGAGTTCAGCAGCAGGTTGGTCTCGCCGTACTTCACCGCGTAGAGCAGCCGGCGGAAGAAGTTCCCGACGGAGACGCCGCCCTTGCCCTCGTAGGTGTTGTTGACCTGGCCGGTGTTGTTCTGCTGCTCGGCGCCCGCCTGGCCCTGCTGGGGGTAGTCCAGCTCGATGGGCCTGGCCGACTGGGGCCCGCCCACGATCGAGTAGTCGGGCGAGTTCTCACCGAAGTAGATGCGGGGCTCGTAGTCGCCGAGGTCGCCGACCGGCGGGATGTCGCGCTCGCTGAACTCCGGCAGGCCGCTGTTGTCCACCTTGTTGCCCGGCGCGGCGACGAAGCCGAAGCCGTGCGTGTAGACCAGGTGGTCGTTGATCCAGTTGCGCTGCCCGTCCGGCGGGCGGCCGATCTCGCGGACCGCCACCACCGTGTCGCGCGGCTTGCCGTCGACGGGGTACCTGTCGATGTCGAGCTGCTCGGGGAACTGGTAGTAGCCGCGGATCTGCTGCTTCTGCTGGAACGTCGGCGACAGCAGGCTGGGGTCGAGCAGGCGCATGCCGGGGATGGCCGACGCCTCGGTCTGCAGCACGGAGGCGTCGGCGTCGGTCTTGGCGCTGTACTCCGTGACCTTCGCCGTATCGACTCCGTACGCTTTTCGAGTCGCGTCGATGTTGCGCTGGATGTACGCCTGCTCCTTGCTCTGCTGGTTCGGCTTGACCTGGAACTGCTCGACCAGCGAGGGATACACGGTGCCGATCAGGACGGCCGACAGCACGAGCAGCCCGAACGCCACGCCGGGGAACATCCCGCCGGGGCGGATGACGCCGGCGAAGAAGATCAGCGCGCAGATGAGGGAGATGACCGCGAGGATGCCCTTGGCCGGGAGCACGGCGTGCACGTCGGTGTACGACGCGCCGAACGCCTTGCCGCGGTCGGAGAAGACGAGGCCGTACATGTCCAGCCAGTACGCCAGGGCCTTGAGCAGCACGAAGACGCCCAGCAGCACCGACAGGTGGGTCCGGGCGGCCCGGGTGGCGTGCACCCCGCCGGGCGAGGAGATCCGGAAGCCGCCGTACAGGTAGTGCACGATCACGGCCGCGATGATCGACAGCACCACGGCCGTGAACAGGAAGTTCAGCATCAGCCGCAGGAACGGATACGTGAACATGAAGAACGACAGGTCCAGGTGGAACTGCGCGTCCTTCTGCCCGAACGGCGTGCGGTTCACGAACAGCATCCAGGTCTTCCACTGCCCCGCCGTGGACGACCCGGTGAACAGGGCCAGCACGCCCATGCCGACCAGGAAGACCATCCGCCGGTGGGGATCGAGTGCGACCCGGTAGCGGTCGGCGCCCTGTGGCGCCCCGAACATGCCCGGCCCGAACATCGGCCGGGTGCGGTGCGCGAGCACCATGTTGCCGCCCACGATGGCGATCATCAGGGCGGCGCCCACGACGAACAGCACCACCTGGGTGAGCAGCATCGTGGAGAACACCGAGGAGAAGCTCACCGAGTCGTACCAGAGGTAGTCGGTGTAGATCCCCGAGAAGATCAGTAGTAACACGGCGATCGCCACGACGGCGATCAGTACGGGTATCAGAAGGCGCGGCCGTCGGGGCAAGCGCACCGCCCGTCCGGCTCCGGGGCTCCGGAAGCTCAACGCTCAACCCCTTGTCTCGGATTGTCTAGGGCCAGGATTGTCAGAGGGCAACGGTCCGTGCTAGGAAACCTACACTGCGATGAGCGTGGTCGTGGTGCCGGGCCTGATCGTTATCATGCTGCCGCTCAGGCGAAGACCGGCAGGTCAAGGGCCTCGCGCCCCCGGCGAACGATCAGCCGGCCGGGCAGGACGGGACCTGTCCCGAGTTGCCGCGCAGGGAGTCGATCGCCTTGATCGCTCCGTCCAGCGTCTCGACCCGCACCAAGCGCAACCCGGCGGGCACGGCCTTGACGGCGGCCGAGCAGTTGCCCGCGGGCGTGAGGAACACCGTGGCGCCGGCCTTGCGGGCGCCGACCATCTTCTGCTCGATCCCGCCGATCGGGCCGACGTTGCCCGCCGGGTCGATCGTCCCGGTGCCGGCGATCGACATGCCTCCGGTGAGCGCCCCCGGCGTGAGCTTGTCGTAGATGCCGAGCGAGAACATCAGCCCGGCGCTCGGCCCGCCGACCTCGCCGACGCTGATGTCGACCTTGAACGGGAACCGGTAGCTCGACCGCATCTGCACGCCGACCCTGGCCTTGCCGTCCTTGCCCGCCACCGTGCCGACCTGGACCTCGGACGAGGTGCCGCCGCGCCGCACGGTGAACGTCACCTGCTCTCCCGGCTTGTGGCCCTGCACGGCGGCGGCGACGGACCCGAGCTCGCCCACCGCGGCGCCGTCCACCGCCGTGATCTCGTCTCCCGGCTTGAGCTTCCCTTCCGCCGGCGTCCCCTTGTCGGTCTGCGCGACCGTGACCACCTTCTCGATGGGGATCTTCAGCGCGTTCAGCGCGGCGGCGGTGGCCGACTGCTGGGAGTCGGTCATCTCCTGGACGTTCTGCTCCTCGACCTGCTTGGCCGAGGTCGACTTCGGGAAGAGCGTCTCCTCCGGCACCACGGCGATCGACGGGTCGAGCCAGCCGCGCAGCGCGGTGAGCAGATCGAGGCGGTTGTCCGGCCCGCCCTGGTAGGCCACGGTGACCAGGCTCAGCCTGCCCTGCGTGGGATACGTCTCGTGACCCGAGATCGCGATGACCGGTTTGCCCTTGACGTCCCCGATCGTGTTCTCGGTGGGACCCGGGCTCAGCACGACGTACGGCACCGGGAGCATCGCACCGATCACGGCCAACGCGAGCGCGAGGAAACCCGCGACCAGAAGGGTCAGAGCGCGTCGGGACATGGACGAACTCTATGCGTTCCGCGAGGCGCTAATCGCAGGCCCCGACCCACTCGGCGTCCCCGTCGGCGAACACCTGGTGCTTCCAGATGGGCACCTCGCGCTTGAGGTCGTCGATCAGCCTGCGGCAGGCCTCGAACGCCTCGCCCCGGTGCGGGCAGGCCGCCGCCACGACGACCGCGATCTCCCCCAGGCGCAGGTCGCCCACCCTGTGCACGGCGGCCAGCGCGGTCACCTTGTGGTCGGCAGCCACTTTCTCCGCGACCCCGCGCAGCCGCTCCTCCGCGGACGGGTGCGCCGAGTACGACAGCAGCGTCACCGGCCTGCCGCCGTCCTGCTCGCGCACCGTGCCGACGAACACCGCCGTGCCGCCCGCGGCGTGGTCCTCGACCGCGCGCAGCACCTCGTCCACGGACAGCGGGGTGTCGCGAATGCCCAGCAATCGGATGACGTCCACGGTCAGAGGTTAGTGCCTGGACCCGCTCAGGTGCGGCGCTTGCGCCGGGCGGCGCGGACGATGGCGGCCGTGCCGATGACCGCGACGGTCGCGCCGGCGGCCGTGATCGTGGCCTCCTTGCCCGAGAGGCGGCGGCCGACGACGGCGTGCCGTCCCGCGGACAGTTCGAGCAGCTCACGCAGGACCGCGTCGTTGGTCCAGGCCGGTTTCCAGCCCGCCTCCCGCAGCGCCACGCCGTCGACCACCCAGGGGTAGACCACGTAGTGCAGGTCGGTCGCGGCGGTCGGCGTGATGCCGAGCCGGTGCAGCCTCTGGGCTGTGCCGAACGTCACACCCGCCGGCAGCTCGAACCGCTTCAGGCCGGAGATCTCCTCGACCTGCTCCATCTCCAGCCAGCCCTCCGAGCCGACCGCCACGACCCCGCCGACCCTGCCGAGGGCGGCGACCTCCAGCGCGGAGACCAGGTCCTCGACGTGGCAGAACTGCCAGCGCGGCAGGCAGCCCTTCACCACGAGCAGCCTGGGCGCCTCGAAGTGGCGCGTGATGACCGTGTCGACGCCCGGCCCCACCAGGGCGGCGGGCCGTAGCACGGTCACCTCCAGGCCGGGGTGGGACCGCAGCGACCGCCGTACGAGGGCCTCGATCTCCAGGTGGTCGCCCACCAGGCCGGTGTCCGGCTCGGCCGCCACCGGGGCGTCCTCGGGCAGGGGCACCGGGTTGTCGGCGGCGGCGCCGTACACCATCGCGCTCGTCACCAGCACGACCCGCCGCACCCGGGCCGCGGCGCAGGCCGTGAGCACGGTCTGGGCGGCGCGCAGGTTGTAGCGGCGGCGCTCGGCGGGATCGGTGTCGAGCGACTCGTCCGTGCCGAGATGCACCAGGACGTCCACGTCGGAGATCCGGTTCGCCAAGAGCGGATCTCGGATGTCGAGGACTCGCCAGGTGACATCGGGGATGTCGCCGCGTTGCTCGTCGATGGCCACCACACGGCGGAATTCCGCAGACGAGGCCACCTTCGCGAGGAACGCCCGGCCGAGACCGGAGGCGGCGCCGGTGACGGCGACGACGGGGGGACGCAGGCGTTTCGAGGTAGGCACGAGGTCCTCACTTTGCACTGATCCGCCCCACGGCGGATAACGTGGCGGATGTGGACTCCTCCATCCTGCACGAGGTGGCGCGGTGACTGACCTGCCAGGTCGCGAAAACGACCCCAACGACAATCCTTTCGCCATGTTCGGCAGCGCGGAGCAGATCGCCGCGGCCATGCGGCAGTTCGCCGACATGCTGTCCTCCTCGCCGGAGGCCGGACCGGTCAACTGGGACATGGCGAAGAACATCGCACGGCACGCCGTGGTCGCCGGGGGCGACCCGAGCGTCATGGAGGGCGAGCGGCGCCAGATCGTCGAGGCCCTCAACCTGGCCGACCTGTGGCTCAACGAGGTGACCACGCTGCCCGGCGGCGTGACGGTCCCCCAGGCCTGGAGCCGGTCGGAGTGGATCGAGAAGACGGTCCCGGTGTGGAAGCAGCTGTGCGATCCCGTCGCCGCCCAGATGGTGGAGACGATGGGCGGCACGCTCGGCGGGTCGGGGCTGCCGCCCGAGGCGCAGGCGATGGCCGGGCCGCTCATGGGCATGCTCAGGCAGATGGGCAGCATGATGGTCGGCCAGCAACTCGGCCAGGCCCTCGGCTCTCTCGCCGGTGAGGTGGTGGGCTCCTCCGACATCGGCCTGCCCCTGTCGGACACCGCAGCCCTGCTGCCCGGCGGCGTCGCCGCCTTCAGCAGCGGCCTGGAGACGCCGGCGGACGAGATCCGGCTGTACCTGGCGCTGCGCGAGGCGGCGCACCACCGGCTCTTCCAGCACGTCCCGTGGCTGCGGGCGCACCTGCTCGGCGCGGTCGAGGAGTACGCCCAGGGGATCACCGTCGACGTGTCCGCCCTGCAGGACAAGCTGCAGGGGCTCGATCTCAGCGACCCGGAGCGGATCCAGGAGGTCCTCGGCGGCGGCGAACTGCTCAAGCCCGAGGAGACCGAACGGCAGAAGGCCGCGCTCGTCCGCCTGGAGACCGCGCTCGCGCTGGTCGAGGGCTGGGTGTCCACGGTGGTCGACGCCGCGGCCGAGGGCAAGCTCCCGTCCGCCTCGGCCCTGGCCGAGACCCTGCGGCGGCGTCGCGCCACGGGCGGCCCGGCCGAGCGGACCTTCGCCACGCTGGTGGGCCTCGAACTGCGGCCGAGACGGCTGCGTGAGGCGGCCGCCCTGTGGAAGGCCCTGGGCGGCGAGCGCGGGATCGACGGCCGGGACGCGATCTGGGGTCACCCCGACCTGATGCCCACGGCGGACGACCTGGAGAACCCGGAGTCGTTCGTGAAGGGCGAGGCCGAGTTCGACCTGTCCGGTCTGGACGAGCCCCGCAAGCCGGAAGAGCCCGGGGAGACCGGGGAGACCGGCAGATAAGAGCTTTTCGGTAGGCTGCGCCGGTGAGCCTGCACCGTGACGCGCATGCCGTACTGTCCGGATGGGTCGCGCCCACCCCCGAGGAGGAGCGACTCCGCGAGGAGTTCCTGACGCACCTGCGGGGCCACGAGGACGCGATGTGGCGGGAGTGCGTTCCCGGCCATCTCACGGCGACGACGGCCGTCCTGTCGCACGACGGCGAACGGGTGCTGCTGACCCTGCACGCGAAGGCCGGGATGTGGCTGCCCATGGGCGGGCACTGCGAGAGATCCGACGCCACTCTCGCGCAGGCCGCCCTGCGGGAGGCCACCGAGGAGTCGGGCATCCCCGGCCTGGTCCTGCTGGACGGCCCGCTCGCCCTCGACAGGCACAAGGTCTGGTGTCACCCGCCGCACAGCTGGCATCTCGACGTCGAGTACGGCGCGGTCGCGCCGCCGGGGGCGGAGGCGGTGATCAGCGACGAGTCTCTCGACCTGCGCTGGTTCCCGGTGGAGGAGATCCCGGAGCTGAGCGACGAGGCCACCCGGCGCCTGGCCCGCCGCGCCCGTTCCCTGTGCGGCGCCTGACCGGGCGCGCGGAGACCGGGCACGCGAAGGCCAGGGCCGCCCCATGACGACCGATGTGGGCGGCGAGATCGTCTCTCCCCCGCGCCGCACGCTCCGGGTCTCCCCACGCCTGGCGTGGATCGCGGTGACCCCGTTCGCGGTCTGGGCGGCGGGCAGGCTCGCCGGCGCCGACCGCGCCGGAGGAGTCGCCATCGCGCTGGCGACGGGCACGCCGTACGTCGCGGCCGCGTCGCTCGTGGCGGTCCTGGTCGCGGTGGCCGCCCGCAGGCCAGCCGTGATCGCGGTGGCGGCGGCGTCGTCGGCACTCCTCGCGGCCGTGGTCCTGCCCCGCGCGGTCGGCTCGGCCCCCACGGCCACCGGGCCTACGCTGCGGATCCTCACGGTCAACCTCTTCTACGGCCGCGGCGACCCCGCGGCCGTGGTGGACCTCGTACGCCGGCTAGAACCGGACGTGCTCACCACGCAGGAGCTCACTCCCGAGGCCGTCGAGGCGCTGGACGCGGCCGGCCTGGGGAGGCTCCTGCCGTACCGGCATCTGGAGGACGGACCGGGGCCCTCGGGCAGCGGGATCTACGCGCGCCATCCCCTGACGGAAATGCCGGGCTTCGCGCCGGAGGGCGGTCACAACATGCCGAGGGCCAGTCTCGCGCTGCCGTCCGCTCCGCCCGTGGAGATCGTCGACGTGCACACGCTCGCGCCGCTGAACACCGGCTACGTCTCCCAGTGGACCGCCGAACTGGCGGCGCTCCCCGCCGCGTCCCCCGGCGCCGTACGCGTGCTGGCGGGCGACTTCAACGCAAGTCTCGACCATTCGGCGCTGCGCGCGGTGCTCGGGCGGGGATACGCGGACGCGGCCGACGCGACCGGCGACGGCCTGACCAGCACCTGGCCTGCGGGCCGGAGGCATCCCCCGTTGATCACGATCGACCACGTGCTGTACGACCGGAGGGCGTCCGCCGTGCGGACCGGGGTGCACGCCGTCCCCGGCAGCGATCATCTGGCGTTGTTCGCCGAGCTCCGCCTGCCGGGACGCGGGTGAGTCAGGTCAGCAGGGCCCGGGTGTTGTCCCAGCCTTCGAGACCGGGGTCGAGGCGGGCCACGTCCTGCGGCTTCCTGAGCCGGTGCCAGCCGGGGCCCGTGGCGACCATGCGGGGGCCGGGCGCCTGACGGCGCAGCGCGGCGACGACGTCGGGCTCGTCGAGGTCCGGCGCCGCCCAGCCGGGGACCGGCAGCCGCGCCGCGACGGCGACGGCGCCGCCGCCCTCCGCCGGGCAGACCGCGAGATGCGCCCGGCCGAGCTCTCTGAACAGCTTCCCGATCAGCAGGGGCGGCAGGTCGGGGGCGTCTGCGCTGACGACCACCGCCTCGTCTCCCTGCGGAAGCGCCGCGAAGGCGTCGGCGGGAGAGGCGATCGTCAGGACGGGCGTGCCCGGCCAGGCGATGTCGTCGAGCCCCGGAACACCGGCCGACAGGATCACCGGCCGCACGAGTTCGAGCCCGGCGACCATCTCGTAGGTGTCCTCGGCGACCGCCGTCAGGAACGCGGCGGGATCGACGCCGGGCGGAGCCGCGTCCGCCATGCCGGGCGTGACCAGCACCGCGGCGATCCGGGTCAACACTCCTCCGGGGCGCTGCTGGCCGCCATCGAGAAGCCCTCAAGGAAGCCTCTCGCGCGTTCGGCCCGGGGATAGCGCTCGACGAGGGCCCAGAACCGCGGGCCGTGACTCGGCACGAGCAGGTGGACGAGCTCGTGCATGATGACGTAATCGACGACCCAGGCCGGCATGCCGCGCAGCCGGGCCGACAGCCTGATCGTGCCCTGGTCGGGCGTGCACGAGCCCCATCTGTGGAGCTGGTTCTCCACCCAGCGCACGCTCACGGGCACGGCCCTGCCGTCGAGATAGCGGGCGGAAAGCTCCATCGCCCGCTCTAGCAGATCGTCGTCGCTGGGGCGTCTTCGCTGCTCCTTCGCGGCAAGGCGGTCGAGCATGCGGCGTACCCATTGCTCCTCGTCGGTCGTGCTCAGACCAGCCGGAAGCAACACGATGGTCTTGTCTCCATCGCGGTACGCGGAAACGGTTCGCCGCCGTCGTGCGCTCCGACGAACCTCGACTGTCTCGGGGGGCACATATGAAAGGTAGCCGACACGCGCCGAATTCCACAGGGGGTGATACACGTTCTCCCTGGTCAATCGGGCGAACGTGACCTTGCGGGCGTGAAAACTACGGGGTTGCGGATATTCACCAACCACGATCACCCCGGTAATTATCCACAGCCCCGCAGGTTGCGACGCCGCGGCCTGCCGGCGTGTGGCATGGTCTGGCGACTATGAGACCTCGCCTGAAGCCGGTCCTGCGCCGGGTCGAACGAGACGGCCGCACGCTGCAGTTCGGCGTCCATCCGCTCGGCGCCGTCGTGCTGACCGGAGTCGAGCCGCCGGTGCGCCGCCTGATCGACGGCCTGGACGGCACCCGCACCCTCCGGCAGGCGGTGGCCGGGAGCGGCCTCGACGAGGCGGCGGCCCAGGAGGTGGTCGCCCGGCTCGCCGCGCACGGCCTGATCGAGGACGCCGCGGCCCGTCCCGAGCCGATCGCGGACCTGCCCCTGGCCGATCGGGACCGCCTCCGTCCCGACCTGGACAGGCTGTCGCTGACCGCCACCGACGGCGGCATGGCCGCCCTGTCCGCGCGCAGGGCGGCGCGGGTCCGCGTCTACGGCGCGGGCCGGGTCGGCGCCCGGGTCGTCGGCCTGCTCGCCGCCGCAGGAGTCGGCCACATCTGCGTGGTCGATCCCGGCACGGCCACCGCGGGCGACGTGGTTCCCGGCGGGATCGGCCGTACGGAGACGGGGATGACCCGCGAGGAGGCCGCCGTGCTCGCGGCCCTGCGGATCTCGCCCGCCGTCAACGCCTGGCCAGGCCGCGCCGCCTCCCGCCTGTCCGACGGCGGCGTGCGCCCGGACCTCGTGGTCCTCGCGCCCACCGCCCCGCTCGACGCCACGCTGGTCCACGAGATCGTCACCGAGGGCGTGGCGCACGTGCTCGTCTGCGCGTTCGAGGGACACGGCTCCGTGGGGCCCTTCGTCGTCCCGGGCCTCACCCCCTGCCTGCGCTGCCTCGATCTCACCCGCCGCGACCGGGACCCGTCCTGGCCTCTCGTGGGCGCCCGGCTCGGGGGTTATCCGGCGGGCGAGATCGCCTGCGACGTCGTGTTGTCCTGCCTGGTGGCCGCGCAGGCGGCCGGTCAGGCCCTGGCCTATCTCGACGAGGGACGCGTGCCGGAGGGCCTGCTCGAAGTCTCGCCAGGCTGGCGCTGGCGGCACCGCCGCCTGGACGCCCACGACCGGTGCGGCTGCCTGCCAGGGGACGTGTCCGGCCTCACCGCGTGAGGGCGGGCGGTGGTGTGAGGAAGAACACACTTGACGCAATGCCCGGCTCCCGTTGACATCCCCGCCCACCTCGTGGGGATCGGAACGGTGAATTGTGGTCGAAAGCCCCCGTCATCGCTAAGAATGGGTGAGTGAGTGACCTTCCCCACCGCGCCGTTACCCGCTCGGCCAAGCTCGCCACGCTCCCTCTGGGGTTCGCCGGCCGCACCGCGCTCGGACTGGGCAAGCGGCTCGGTGGCGCCTCCGCCGAGATCGTCACACAGGAGATCCAGCGGCGTACGGCCGACCAGATCTTCAAGGTGCTCGGTGAGCTCAAGGGCGGGGCCATGAAGCTCGGCCAGGCTTTGTCGATCTTCGAGGCCGCGCTGCCGCCCGAGATCGCCGGGCCCTATCGGGCGACGCTGACGCGTCTGCAGGACGCCGCGCCGCCGCTTCCCACCGCCACGGTCCACCGGGTCCTGACCGAGCAGCTGGGCGACGACTGGCGGGAGAACTTCCTGGAGTTCGACGACAAGCCGAGCGCCGCGGCCTCCATCGGGCAGGTGCACCGCGCCATCTGGCACGACGGCAGGCCGGTCGCCGTGAAGATCCAGTATCCGGGGGCGGGCAAGGCCCTGATCTCCGACTTCAACCAGCTCGCGCGGCTCGGCAAGCTCTTCGGCGCCATGCTGCCCGGCCTGGACATCAAGCCGGTCCTGGCCGAGCTGAAGGAGCGGGTCGCGGAGGAGCTCGATTACCTCAAGGAGGCCGAGGCCCAGCACGCGTTCGCCGAGGAGTTCCGCGACGATCCGGACTTCCACGTGCCCGCCGTGATCGCGGCCAACGAGCAGGTCCTGGTCACCGAGTGGCTGACCGGCACCCCGCTGTCCAGGATCATCGCGGAGGGCACCCAGGAGGAGCGCAACCACGCCGGCCTGCTGTTCGTCCGTTTCCTGTTCTGCTCCCCGGCCCGGGTCGGGATGCTGCACGCCGACCCCCACCCCGGCAACTTCCGGCTGATGGAGGACGGGCGGCTCGGCGTGCTGGACTTCGGCGCGGTCAACCGGATGCCCGGCGGCTATCCCCTCGTCTTCGGCAGGCTCACGCGCATCTTCAACCAGGGCGACATGGACACGGTCATCCGCGGACTGCGCGCGGAGGGGTTCATCCGCCCGCACATCGAGATCGACCCCGACGCCCTGCGCGCCTTCCTCGCGCCGTACGTCGAGCCGACCCGGGTCGACGAGTTCGCCTTCAGCAGGGAGTGGCTGCGCGAGCAGGCGGCGACCGTCACGGACCTGCGGCAGAACAACGTGGTCCGCCAGCTCAACCTGCCCGCCTCATACGTGCTGATCCACCGGGTGCACGCGGCCGGCGTCGGCGTGCTCTGCCAGCTCGGCGCGACCGCCCGCTTCCGCGCCGAGGTCGTGCGCTGGGTGCCCGGCTTCGGCGACGAGACGGGCGAGTCGGAGGACAGCGCGCTCGCCCTGACCTGAGCCGCGGACGCGCGGGCCCAGGCGGGCGGGCTATCTGCCGCGGCCCCGGCTCTCGACCGACCGCAGGTTCTGGTTGATGACGCAGCGGTTGATCCCGCTCCTGCAGTTGCCGTTGAGGGTGTTGGTGAAGACGCTGACGCTCGATATCTGCTGGATGCCGGCGAACGTGACGGCGCTGTTGGCAGCGGGGGCGTTCACGTTGCGCCGCCCAGCGGAGATCTGCTTGGGCGGGCTCAGGATGGTGGGCGAGTTCGAGGTGTTGGTCCCCCCGGTCGCCTGGGTCGCTCCCCCGCCGCGACCGCCGCCGTTGCCGTGGCCGTGCCGGGCGACAAGAAGTCCCGTCGGCGCCTGCGCGGCCTCCGCCAGCGGCACGACCGGACCCCACAGTCCGGTGACGAGCCCGGCGACAAGCCCGGTGAGGGCGAGTCTTCGCGCACCCGCCACGAGATCAAGCGCACCTGATGTCCGGTCGCCCATCCAAGTCCCACCCACCGCTCACGCGTCGCTTCGCCTGCATCCCGTCCGGGCGTACGGCCGGGGCGCTCCGGCTCATACCCCGCGGTCGCGGTGGTCTCCCGCCGCGGGCGATCTCCTGTGCGTCCGATGATCGCTTCTTTACGAGGACGCCCTGGCTCGGACGACGATGGGCGGCCCCGCCTGGGACCGCCCATCGCCACTACCTGCGCCGATCGGCGCGGTGGACTCGCGTCACACGCGCGCCAGTGCGGCACTCAGTCGCCTGGACGCGCGCTCGGCCTGCCGGCGTGCCTTCCGCACGCTCCTGATCCGGCCGGCCAGCCGCTCCTGCGCCGCCTCCTCGTGCAGGGTTCGTATTCGCTCATGCGCCAGTTCTTGGTTCAGATACAAGGCGCTGATCGGGGAGATGCTCATCTGGATCGGTTCCTTCCGGAGAAACTCTGGATCTTTGGTCAGGCGGCGACGGGAGTCTTGCGGGGACGCCCGCGCGGCCGCTTGCGGGGCACGACGACCCCCCTCAGGACGAGCTCCCCGCCCCAGACGCCCCACGGCTCCTCGCGCTCCAGCGCGCGGGCCAGGCAGGCCTTCTGGATCGGGCAGCCACCGCAGAGCGCCTTGGCGAACTCCACGTCCTCGGGGGACTCGGCGAACCACAGGTCTGGGTCGGTACGACAGGGGATTTCGGCTTCGATCAGGTCCATGACCGGGGCCGCCATCTGCGTCACCTCTTCGAATGGTTTGGTCTGGCTGTCCTCGTTGTGGGGTGGATTCGTGGCCGGACAAACAGAAAGGCCGCGGATCCTGGTGCGGATCCGCGGCCCGGAGATGGAGACCGGTCAGGGTATGACTGGTCGTCTCCGGGCATCGTGCGGACCCTGCGCACCGCCGCGAGCGGCGGTGCTGAGCTGCTCATCACCCATCGGCCGGTTCACGTGGACCGGACGAGGGGCGGGGTGGCCGTAGTTGGCCGGGCGGGTGGACACGCCGAAGGCGGCCGAGCCCGCGGCTCCGTTGATCAGAGCCAGGGCCGGGGCGGCCTCGCCGCGCCGCAGTTTGACCGGCATGACAATGGCGGCCGGGCGTGCGGAAGCGAGCCACAGCGTGCGGGACGTCGTCTTGTTCCTCACTGGACTCACCTCCGTTTCAGCGTGATCGTGCCGGACCTGACCGTCCGGCTGACTTGTGCAAGACCCTAAACCGCGGCGGCAGGGCGGGCAACCTATTTTCTACCTGCGATTTTCACGACTTCGTGACATCGGAGTGGAGCGCGGGCGACACCCGGACCAAGCATTCCTGTACCACCGAGACGGCCAGGTCTCCGGCCGCGGTGAACATCTGCCCGCGGGCGAGCCCGCGCGCCGCTCCGGACCAGGGCGACTCCTGGGCGTAGAGCAGCCACTCGTCCGCCCGGAAGGGCCGGTGGAACCACATGGCATGGTCCAGCGACGCGCCGGACACCGCGGAAGACCCCCAGGCGAGGCCGTGGGCCAGGAGCACCGTGTCCACCAGCGTGAAGTCGCTGGCGTAGGCCGCGAGCACGACGTGCAGCAGCGGGTCGTCCGGCAGGTCGGCGTCGTACCGGAACCAGACGTTGTTCTCCGCGCTGACCAGGGCGGGGTCGTGTGCGGCCTCCCAGGTTAGCGCGTTCACGTAGCGCGCGTCGACCGGGCGCGGCCTGGACAGCAGTTCGCGCCAGCCCGGATCCTCGCCCACGACGTCGAGCATGCGCCGCTGGAAGGTCGGCAGCGTCTCCGGGTCCGGCACCTCCGGCATGCGCGCGGCCTGGTGGCTCACGCCCGGCTCCTGGACGTGGAACGACGCGGACATCGAGAAGATCGCCTTGCCGTGCTGGATGGCCGTGATCCGCCGGGTGGCGAACGACCGCCCGTCGCGCACCCGCTCCACGTTGTAGACGATCGGGACGGCAGGGTCGCCCGGCCTGATGAAGTAGGCGTGCAGCGAGTGGACCATCCGGTCGGACGGCACCGTACGGCCGGCCGCCACGAGCGCCTGCGCCGCCACCTGTCCGCCGAAGACCCGCTGGATGCGCTCCTCGGGGCTGCGCCCGCGGAAGATGTCCAGCTCGATCTGCTCGAGGTCGAGCAGGTCCAGCAGCTCCTTCAGGGCCGAGTTCACGCGGGCCTCCAGCACGGGCGGATATTACTGGTCGGTAACACTATCGGCGCCACGGCAGAGTTCGAGGACCGGGTCGCCGTACCGCTCAAGTTTGACGCGTCCGATCCCGGCGATCGAGAGGAGATCCTCCTCGGATGTGGGCACCCGCTCGGCGATGGCCTGGAGGGTGACGTCGGTGAAGACGACGTACGCCGGCACCTTCGCCTCCTTCGCCGCCGCGCTGCGCCAGGTCTTCAGCCGTTCGAGCAGCGCCTCGTCGTAGTCCGCCGGGCAGGTCGCGCAGCGGCCCAGCTTCTGCTCCGCCGCGGCGGCGAGGGTCCGGCCGCAGATCCGGCAGTGCAGCGGCGCCGCCGACCGCTTCGCCCGTCCACCCGAGCCTCCCGCTGGCCGCTCGGATCTGGCCGGGCCCGAAGTGCGGGGGGACAGCCCGTCGAGGAAGCGCGACGGCTTCCGGGCGCGGCGGCCCCCCGGCGAGCGGGCCAGCGCCCACGACAGGTGCAGGTGCTCACGAGCCCGGGTGATCCCCACGTACATCAGCCGCCGCTCCTCCTCCACCTGGTCCGGCGTCTCCGCGTAGACGATCGGGACCATGCCGTCGGTGAGCCCGACGAGGAAGACCGCGTCCCACTCCAGGCCCTTGGCGGCGTGCAGGGACGCGAGCGTCACGCCCTCGACCGGCGGCGCGTGCTGCTCCATCGCCCGGCGCTCCAGCTCCGCGACGAACCGGGGGAGATCCGCGCCCTCCGCCGCCATGTCCTCGGCCAGGTCGGCGAGCGCCTTGAGCGACTCCCACTTCTCCCTGGCCTTGCCGCCCCCAGGAGGCTCCGCGGTCAGCCCGATCCCCGACAGGATCGCGTGCACGGCGGGCGCGAGCGGCTCGTCGCCCGCCGACCGTGCCGCGCCGCGCAGCAGCACCACGGCCTGGCGCACCTCGGGACGCTCGAAGAACCGCTCCACCCCCCGCAGCAGGTACGGCACGCCGGCGTCGGTGAAGGCCTGCTCGTACGCCTCCGACTGGGCGTTGATCCGGAACAGCACCGCGATCTCGCGGGTGGGCACGCCGTCCGCCATGAGCTTCTTGACCGTGAGCGCGACGCCGAGCGCCTCGGCCTGCTCGTCGTCGTACTCGGTGAAGACCGGCTCGGGCCCCTCCGGCCGCTGGGCAACCAGTTCCAGCCGGTGGGGCGAGCGCGCCATGACGCGGTTGGCCAGCGAGACCACCTGCGGGGTCGAGCGGTAGTCGCGCACGAGCCTGATCACGGCCGCCGACGGGTGCTCGACGGCGAAGTTGGTCAGATAGTGGGGGGTCGCGCCGGTGAACGAGTAGATGGTCTGGTTGGGGTCGCCCACCACGCACACGTCGTCGCGCCCGCCGAGCCAGGTGTCGAGCAGCAGCTTCTGCAGCGGGTTGACGTCCTGGAACTCGTCGACCACGAAGTAGCGGTACTGCTGGCGGATCTGCGCCGCGACCTCGCGGTGCTCGGTCATCACCGCCGCCGTGAGCTCCAGGATCGTCTCGAAGTCGATCAGGTTCCGCTGGCGGCGCAGGGCCTCGTACCCCTCGTACAGCCGCGCCACCTCCTCGGGCGCGATCGGCGGGGTGCGGCGGGCCTTGGCGGCGGCTGCCGGGTAGTCCTCCGGGCCGACCTGGGTGACCTTCGCCCACTCGATCTCGCTCGCGACGTCGCGCAACTCGCCGCGGTCGGGGTTCCTGCGCAGGCGCCTGGCCGCCTCC
This sequence comes from Microbispora sp. H11081, assembly GCF_012999535.1. Lineage (GTDB taxonomy): Bacteria > Actinomycetota > Actinomycetes > Streptosporangiales > Streptosporangiaceae > Microbispora. The sequence continues at coordinate 517,777 of NZ_JABBWV010000004.1, read as the reverse complement.
ACGAGCAGCGGCAGCTTCGACTCGACGACCTGCGGCGGGTCGCCGCCGATCACCCTCGGCCAGAAGTAGCTGAGCTGCCGCAGGGCCGCGGCGTGGAACGTGCGGGCCTGCACGCCGGGCGCCCCGAGGCCGCGCAGCCGCTGCTTCAGCTCGGCCGCCGCGCGGGTCGTGAAGGTCACGGCGAGCACGCCCGTCGGCTCGACCACCCCCGTGTGCACGGCGTACGCGACGCGGTGCGTGATGGCGCGGGTCTTGCCCGTCCCCGCCCCCGCGAGCACGCACACCGGTCCGCGCACCGCCTGCGCGACCTCGCGCTGCTCGGGATCCAGACCGTCCAGGACGTCCAAGGAGCGGCTCCTGACATGCGTTGCGGACGTTGTTACTGGCATCATCCTTCCAGCAGCCGAGCGGGCGTGTCCCGGCGACCGGTCGGCGCACGACGCTACATCGGGGAGGAACACGCCGTGGCCACCGCGGTCCGAACTGCCATAGGCATGGGCGCCGCCGCCCTCGCCGCCCTCATGCTCACCCCGCCGGACGCCGAGGCCGCCGCCTCGGCCGGCGACCCCGTCCGCCACTCCTCCGCTTCCCCAGCCCCGTCCCCGAGCACCTCGGCCCGCCACTCGGCAACGCCGTCCCCGTCGGCTTCGCCGTCGCCGTCGGCCACGCCGTACGGCCCGAAGACCCGCACCTACGCGTACGGCTCGCACGCGCGCCAGATCATGGACGTGTGGTGGCACCCCACCGGCCCGCGCCGCCCGATCGTGTTCGTGATCCACGGCGGCTGGTGGTCCGGGGGCGACAAGAAGTACATGACCTCGGTCACCCGCAGCTACTCCCAGCTCGGCTACACCGTCGTCAACCTCGACTACCGCCTGTCCGGCGACGCGGCCTGGCCGGCCCAGCGCACCGACGTCATCTCCGCCGTCAACGCCGTGCGCAAACACGCGGCGATGTTCAACGCCGACCCCGGCCGCTACGCGCTGCTGGGGTTCTCCGCCGGAGGCCACCTCGCCGCCGCCGTCGGCGCGTACGGCGACGGCCGGCCGGGGCTGCGCGGGGTCGTCGGGATCTCGCCGCCGGTCTCGCCGCTGTCGGCGTTCGCGGACGGCAGCGCGTTCGGCACCAAGGAGCAGCAGAAGCTGCGCAAGGCGGCCATCAAGCTGGCCGGCGGCTGCGTCCCCGCCAAGTGCCCGCGCGTCTGGTCGAGCATGGAGGTGCCGTTCCACGCCTCGCCGGGCGACCCGCCCATGCTCGCCGTCCACTCGTCGGAGGAGTTCGTCCCGCCGTACCAGAGCGAGATGCTCAGGGAGGCGCTGCAGGTCGTCGGCGTGCCGATGGTCGTCAAGACCATGGCGGGCACCCAGCACAGCGCGCCGCTGTACCGGGAGCCGGGGGTGGCCGAGAGCGTCCAGGCCTGGATCACCGCCAGGCTTGGGTACGTGGCGCCGCCCACGGCCGCCCTGGCGCAGCGGTAGTGCGGGAACACCCGGCACGCCGGCGATGTTGCCAATGACTGCTCTCGGCAACACTGATGCGCACGAAAGGGACGACAGATGGCGCTGACGGTTTACACCACGAGCTGGTGCGGCCCCTGCAAGCGGCTGAAGGGCCAGCTCACGCGGGAAGGCATCCCCTTCAGCGAGGTCGACATCGAGCGTCACCCGGACGCCGCCGAGTTCGTCGCGAGCGTGAACAACGGCAACCAGGTCGTTCCCACCGTGGTGGCGGACTGCCACACGATGACCAACCCCTCGGTCGCCGAGGTCAAGCGGCACCTCGCGGGCACCTGCTAGATCTCGGCCACGGCCCCCGGCGCCGGTCTCACCAGCCGGTGTCGGGGATGGGCGCGCCGTACCAGGTCTCGATCAGGCGCCGGGCGATCGAGACCTGGCCGGGCAGCACCAGCTCTCCCGCGCGCACCTGGGTCTCCAGCTCCTCCCGGGACAGCCAGCGGGCCTCGGCGATCTCCTCCAGGTCGGGGCGCAGGTCCGTCGTGACCGCGCGGGCGAAGAAGCCCAGCATCAGGCTGCGCGGGAACGGCCAGGGCTGGCTGCCGAGATAGCGGGGCGCGGCGACGGCGACGCCCACCTCCTCCAGGACCTCGCGGACCACCGCGTGCTCCAGCGACTCCCCCGGCTCGACGAAGCCGGCCAGCACCGACATCCGCTTCTCCGGCCACTGCGGGCCGCGCGCGAGCAGGATCCGGCCCTCGTCGTCGTGCACGAGCATGATCACCGCGGGGTCGACGCGCGGGAAGTGCTGGCTGCCGTCGCGCGGGCACACGCGCGTGTGACCGGACGCCGTGACGTCCGTACGGCTGCCGCACCTCGGGCAGTACTCGTGGCCCGCGTGCCACGCCTCCAGGGCCACCGCGTAGACGAGCAGTCCGGCGTCGCGGTCGTCGAGCAGCACCGCCGCCTCTCTGAGCCCCGCCGCGTCGCCCTCGGGCAGCGGGGCGCCCACCGCGAAGTAGGCCACGCCGTCCTCGTCCACGCCCAGCAGATAACGGGTGCCCTCCGGCGCCTCGGCCGGCGAGGTGAGCACGAGGGCCGCGCCGTCGCTGAAGCGGCGCACCAGCGTGCGGCCCTCGTGGATGAGGAGGACGCGTGTCTTGTCCGCCTCCCACGCCCGCCGCAGCCAGTCCTCGTCGCCCCGCAGGGCCGCCGATCTGTCGATGGCGTTCCTCGCCAGGAGCAGGGGGCCGAGCAGTCCGTCCGCGATATCCACGCCGTCATCCTTCCACCGCCGCCGCCCCGGCAATCTCCCGTCCCGTGGCGTTCGCCGGTCAAACGATCGACACCAGGACTAGGATGCTCACGCTTAGGTTAGCCTTACCTACTCGGAGGGCCGGTGCGGCTGTACGTCACCACGCTCAACCCGACCGACTCGGTGACCGCCGGGTTCCTTCCCGCCGCGGCCGCGCTGGGCTGGGACGTGACGATACTCACGGACCAGCCTGATCGGTACCCGGGGCACGACGTCGTGGCGGCGGACGTCCGCGATCCCCGGGCCGTCATCGACGCCGTGGCCGCCCACCACCGGCCCGACGTGATCTTCTCCAACTCCGACCATCTCCAGGCCGCCACCGCGCTCGCCGCCGAGTATTTCGGCCTTCCCGGCAAGGACTGGCGGGCCTGCGTCACCGCCAAGGACAAGGCGCTGACGCGCCGCGCCCTCGCCGCCGTCGAACCGGTCAGGTCCGTACGGATCCCTCCCGGCGCGGAACCGCCGGAGGACCTGCCGTACCCGGTCGTGGTCAAGCCCGCGCTCGGCGTGGCCAGCGAGGACGTCGTGTTCGTCGACGGGCGGGAGGCGCTGGCCGGCGCCGTCGCGGCGATCAGGCGGCGGCGGCCGCAGGACGTCCTGGTCGCGGAGGAGTTCCTCGAAGGGCCGCTCCGCACCCTGGAGACGCTGGGCGACGGCGCCGCCCGGCGGGTCGTCGGGGGGTTCGCCACCACGCTCGGCCCGCTGCCGCGCTTCGTCGAGGAGCGCCTCGACTGGCGGCCCCCCGACCCGGACCACCTGCCCCACCTGACCGCGGCGCTCGACGCGGCGGGGGCCGGCTTCGGGATGTGCCACACCGAGTACGCCGTCACCCGCGACGGCCCCCGCGTCATCGAGATCAACTATCGGCTGATCGGCGACAACTGCGACTTCCTGCTCGCGGACCTCCTCGGCGTGCCCCTGCACCAGTGGATCCTGCGCGTCCACGCGGGCGAACCGCTGCCGGCCTTCGACCTCGACGCCGTTCCCGCCGCGTACGGATCGGTGGTCAGCCTCGTGGCCGAGCGCTCCGGCACGGTCATCGGCGCGCCGCCGGACCTCTCCACCCGGCAGGACGGCGTGCGGTTGTGGCACCGGGCGCTGCGCGAGATCGGCGATCACGTCGAGCTGACGGGGACGAACCGCGACTACCTGGGCCTGCTCCGCGCCCTCGGCCGGGACCGCGCGAGCGTGGACGCCGCCGTCGACGCCTTCAGGAAGGACCACCCTTGGGTGCTCACATGACCAGGGAGGCCCGCGACGGTCGGGAAGTTACCGACCGTGAGCACTACCTGGCGGCGCGGGTGCTGAACGCCCTGCTGCGGGAGGACTACGCCGGGATCACCGCCAGGATCACCCGCGACAGGGACGGGGTCGCGATCGTCCTCGCCTCCGGGCGGCGGGTCGGGCTCGCGGCCGGCGACCCGTTCCAGGACTTCTCGACGGCGCGGCACGAGCGCCTGGCCCTGGCGGAGGTGCTGGAGACGCTGGAGGCCGTCGCCCACCCCGCCGACGCCGAGGGGGTCGCCGCCTTCGAAAGGGAGTGCCAGGAGGCGCTCACGGCGCTGGAGACCCACCACCGCATGCGCCACGAGGTGGCCGGGCGGCTGCGCGCACGTCGCGGCCTCATCCGGTACGAGTCGCTGGCCGCCACCGTGGACCATCCGCTGTATCCGACGGCCCGCTGCCGTCTGGGGATCTCCCCGGCCGGCCTGGCGGCCCACGCCCCCGAGTTCGCCGCCGAGTTCGCCATGCGGTGGGCGGCGGCGCCGCGCGAGCGGGTGACGCTCTCCCGCACTGATCTGCCCGGCTGGTGGCCCGCGCCAGGGGACGTCGGGCTGCCGTCCTGCCTGGCCGGGACGCATGTGCTCTTCCCCGTCCACCCGCTGACGGAGCCGCTGGTGACCCGGCTGCCCGGGGTCGTCCCGGGGCGGGAGCCGTACCTGACCGTGCGGCCGACCCTGTCCACCCGGACGGTCGAGGTCGCCGACCGCGTCCACCTCAAGGTGCCGCTGGCGGCCAGCACGCTGGGCCTGCGCAACCGCCGGTCGATCAAACCCGGCACGTTGCGCGACGGCGCCCTGGCCGAGTCGCTGCTGCGCCGGATCCTGGCCCGCGAGCCCCGCCTGCGCGTCTCGCTCGCCGACGAGCAGACCTACGGGCACGCCGGGCACGAACACCTGGCCTGGCTCGTCCGCGGCCTGCCGGAAGGCGAGATCGTCCCGGTCGCGGCCCTGCTCGCGCCGCTCGCCGGCCGCGACGGGCGGCTCGTCCTGCACGAGGTGGCCGAGCGCCACCACGGCGGCGACGCGGAGGCGCTGCTGCGCGACTACCTCGCGGTGCTGCTGGAGTGGAACGTCACGCTGTTCGTCCGGTACGGCGTCGCGCTGGAGGCCCACCAGCAGAACCTCGCGCTGCTGTTCCGCGACGGGCCCGTGCGCCTGCTCGTCAAGGACAACGACGGGCTCCTCGCCTCGCCGCGGCGGCTGCGCGCGGCCGGGCTCGACGTGCCCGGCTTCGGTGACGAGCGCATGCTGACCGACGACCCGTACGCGCTCGCCGACGTCTTCGTGACGATCACCCTGCACCTGGCCGCCATGGCCGTGGCCCACGGCGCGCTGCCCGGCCCGGCCGCCACGCTGGTCGCACAGGCCCTGGCCGCCGCGCTCGACGCGTACGGGGACGACCCTGCGGCCCGGCTGCTGCGGGCCCGCACACTGGACGCCGACCGCCTCACCGGCAAGTCGATGGTCGTCGCCGGGACGCTCGTGGCCAAGGACCGCACCGGGGCCAGGGACGTCAACAAGTTCTACGGCACGACCGGCCCCAACTATCTGAGGGGCGCCTGAGCCGTGGACCGCCTCCTGCTGGACCCGCACGCCGCCGCGGCCGAGGAGGCGGCGCTCGGGGCGCTGCTGCGCTGCTGGCTGCGCGAGGTCGGCGGCCCGCGCGGCCACGTGCGCGCCGCCGGCCCCCGCCTGACGCTGCGCGTGGCGGGCACCCCCGTGCGGGTGCGCGTGCGCGGCGGCATCGCGCTGCGTTTCGACGGACCGCCCGAGCAGCTCACGGAGGGGCGGTGGAGGCCCCTCGACCTGCCGTCCCTCGTCGCGCTGGTCGAACGGGAACTGGACGGCGGCAACGAGGAGTTCGCCGCTCAGGTGCTGGCGGGACGCGAGGCGGCCGCGGCGATCCGCGCCGCCCGCGCGCGTGCCGTCCCGCCCGCCGACCCGTGGCTCGCCTCCGAGCAGGCCCTCGTGGCCGGGCACCCGTTCCACCCGTCGCCCAAGGCCCGCGAGGGCGACGGCTGGCTCGGCTACGCGCCGGAGACGCACGCGCGGTTCGCGCCACGGCTGCTCGGCGTGCGCGCCGACCTGGTGGCCCAGGAGGGCGACACGGCCGCGCTCGACGCGTTCGGCGGCGCGCCGGAGGGGTACGTCCCGTTGCCCGCCCACCCCTGGCAACTCGACCTGCTCGCCGCCCGCCTGCGCGGGCCGCTCGCGGACGGGCGGCTCGTCGACCTCGGGCCCGCCCCCCGCGCCGTCGTGCCCACCTCGTCGGTCAGGACGGTGTACGACCCCGGCACCGGCATGTGCCTGAAGTTCAGCCTGGACGTGCGGATCACGAACTGCGTGCGGAAGAACGCGTGGTACGAACTGACCGGCGCGGTCGAGCTGACCCGGCGGCTCGCCCCGGTCTTCGACCTGCTGGCCAGGCGCTTCCCCGGCACACGGTGGCTGCCGGAGCCCGGCTACCGGTCGGCCGCCCTCGCCACCCGGCTGCTCGAAGGGCTCGGAGTGATCGTCCGTACCGGCCCGTGGGGGGTGTGCGGGCCGGGGACCACGCCGGTGCTCGCCGGCGCGGTCGCCTCGGGCGGGGACGGCGTCCCCGAGGCCGTCCTGGCGCGCCGCGCGGCCGACCCGGTCGCCTGGTGGGAGGCGTACGTCGAGCGCGTGGCGCGGCCGGTGCTCGACGCCTTCTTCCGCCACGGCGTCGTGCTCGAAGCGCACGTGCAGAACGTGCTGGTCGGCTTCGACGCCCGTGGGTGGCCCGTCGAGGCGGTCTTCCGCGACCTGGAGGGCGCCAAGCTGGTCGCCGGCCGGCACGACCTGACCGGCCTGCCGGTCGAGGTGGCGGGCCCCCTGTCGTACGACGCCGCGCGCGGCTGGAACCGGGTCGCCTACTGCCTGGTCGTCAACCACCTGGCGGAGGTCGCCGCGACGACGTCCTGTGGGTCCGACGACGTCCTGCGCGCGCTGTGGGCGGCAGCCCGGGAGATCCTGCGCCGCTACGCCGATGACCACCCCTCGGGGCCCGTGGAACCGCTGACGCGGCTGCTGGCCGGGGCGCCGCTGCCCGCCAAGGCCAACCTGGGCGTGCGCTGGGCGCGGGCGGCCGACCGGACCGCCGGATACGTCCCCGTCCCCAACCCGCTCGGCGTGCGGCGCGCGGCGGAAGGAGAGCGCCGATGACCATCGAGGTGCCCGCGGGCGTGCGGAAGGTCGCCGAGTCGCTGGACGACGTCCCCGCCTACGTCTACGACCTCGCCGGGCTCGCCCGCCACGCCGCCGCCGTACGGGCCGCCCTGGCGGGGACGGAGATCTGCTACGCGGTCAAGGCCAACCCCGACCCGGAGGTGCTGCGGGCGCTCGCGCCGCACGTGGACGGCTTCGAGGTCTCATCGGGAGGCGAGTTCGCCCACGTCAGGGCGGTGCTGCCGGAGGTCCCGCTGAGCTTCGGCGGGCCGGGGAAGACCGGCGCGGAGCTGGCCCTCGCCCCCTCGGCGCACCGCTGGCACGTCGAGAGCCCGGCCGAACTGCGCCGGATGCGGGAACCGGCCGACGTGCTGCTGCGGGTCAACCTCGACGTCGACGTCACCGGCGCGGCCCTCACCATGGGCGGCGGCGCCACGCCGTTCGGCATGGACCCCGGCGGGATCGCCGAGTGCCTGGCCCTGATCGGCGCCTCGCCGGTGCGGCTGCGCGGCCTCCACGCCCATCTCGCGAGCGGCCTGGCCGCGCCCGGCCTGCTCGCGCTCGCCGAGGCCGTCCTGGCGTACGGCAGGAGCCTCGGCCTGCGCGAGTTCAACCTCGGCGGCGGCATGGCCGTCTCCTACACCCGCCCGCACGAACGGTTCGACTGGGCGGCGTACGGCGGGGGCCTGCGGGCGCTGGCGTTGCCCGGCGAGACGCTGCGCGTGGAGCCGGGACGCGCCCTGACGGCCTACTGCGGGTGGTATCTCACCACGGTGCTCGACGTGAAGCGCGTCCACGGGGAGTGCTTCGCCGTGCTGTCCGGCGGCACGCACCACCTGCGGACCCCGGTGACGAAGGGACACGACCAGCCGTTCGCCGTGCTCACGAGAGGCGGAGCGGGCGAGGACGGGCCGGTGACCCTGGTGGGGCGGCTCTGCACCCCCAAGGACGTCTTCGCCCGCCGCGTCACCGCCTCACCCGCCGTCGGCGACGTCGTCGCCTTCGCCATGGCGGGCGCGTACGCGTGGAACATCTCGCACCACGACTTCCTCATGCACCCGAAGCCCGAGTTCCACTACCTGCGCTGAGGGTCGAGGACCCGGGCGGAGTTGGCGAGGCGGGCCTGGTTGAGCGACCTGATGACATCGAGCCGGGCGCGGTTCCTGTCGATGACCCGGTTCTGCGCCTCGACGTAGACCGTGCGGCGGACGGCGGAGTAGCCGGTCTCGGCCCGGCATTCCGCGTCCGCGACCGCGGTGTCGATCTCGGCCCGGGTTCCACGCGGCCGGACGACGCGCTCGTCGGCGGCGCTCGACGCCCAGGGGACGTCCTCGGTGCTCCGGTAGTCGAAGCCCTCCGACCTCATGCAGTCGCTCCACTCGCGTTCGGCCGCCGCGATCCTCGGGTCCTCATACGCGAGGTCGGACGCGCTGTCGCGGAGCCGGGGGACCTCGTCGTCGTCGAACCTCCTGCCGATGTCGGCAGGCGCCACACCCCTCGCTCCCCGATTCAGAACGGCGTCGGCCCCGGCCATGCAGCCTCCGGGCGGCACCTTCCGCCCGTGGTGTCGCCGGACCTTCCCTTCCAGCACATAGAACTCGTCGTCGGTGACGGAGTACGACGGAATGCCGGTCATCTCATCCGGGTTCCGCCCCTTCCCCAGATATCCGGATTTGGCGGCCTGGCCGGGGTCGAGCCATCCGAGGTAATCGGCGTTGCGCAGGTCGGTCACCGGTTCGACGGCGGGAAACCGGAAATCGAGCCCCACATGGCGCATGCATTCCTCGGCCAGCATGAACCGGGCCCGTATCACCTGGGCGCGGTCCTTCGCGCCGAGACCGTAGGCGTCCAAGGGGAGGGTGAAATCCGGCGCCTGCGGCGGATTCGCCGCCGCAGGCGCCGAACACCCGGCCACCACCGCGACGCAGGCCGCCGCCACCATCATCCGCACAACCGACATAGGACATTCATAGCCGATCATGAAGAGTCGGCCTCGGCGAAAGAACTATCGCTCTCGCGGAGAATTCAGAGCCTGTCGCGGGACATTTGCGACGGATGTGCCATTAACGACCGATTCGCGGAGCCGGTTTTCCCCCTCCCGGTAGGGCTTTCCTTCACCTCGTTACCCTTCCGAAGAATCGCCCTCCCCTTTCACTCCGCTGTTACTTTCCGTGCCGATCCAGAGACGGTCCGTACCATCACATGGAGGAGCAGGAGAGGATGGCGCCATGGCCCTCACGAAGCCGACCAAGCGCGGCAGGCACGATCGCCCTGTCCCGCGCAAGCAGGACGACCCCGTCCCCGACGATGTCGTCTTGGACGAACACGAGCCCTCAGATGCCGGGAAGCCCGAAGAGTCCCAAGAATTCCCTGACGAGGTGCTGCACCTGTGCGTGCAACTCCACAACGCCGGTTATCGGGCGGAGATTCGTCTCGGGCAGGTCGTCGTGACGCCACCCGCGGGAAGGGAGAGCACATACATCATCGATAGGCTCTTCAATCTGCTGATCCCGCTGAAACTGGCGAACGGCTGGCGGTTCCACCAGACCTGGGGGGTGCACATCCCGCCGTATCAGGATCTTCGACTGCCCGATCTCATGGTCGCCCCCGACGAGGTCGAGCAGTTCGACGACATGCGCATGCGCGGGCGCTGCGCCCTGCTCGTGGTTGAGGTGTGCTCGCCCGGGACTCGCAAGGTCGACTGGCGAGAGAAGCCACTCGACTACGCGCGGGCGGGCGTGCCGCTCTACCTGATCGTGGACCCCGTGACGTCTCCGCGCAGGGTGACGCTGATGAGCGATCCCCTCTCCGACCTGGAGCCCCTCGACTACCACCGGCAGGCGTACCGTCAGATCGTCACCGTCGAGGAAGGCGAGGTCCTGGAACTGCCAGAGCCGTTCGGGATCAAGCTCGAGACGAGCGCGCTCTTCGACCAGGCGGTCAGTCCTCGGGAACCCGCTGAATGAGCGCGGTGAGACCGTCCGTGTCGAGAGGTCCACGGGGCGGGCGGTCTCGTTCGAGCGTGCGTAGTGGAAGGCCGCCCCGACCTTCTCCAGCGGCACCCCGGCCAGCGAGGCCCAGGCCACCCGGTATGCCGCGAGCTGGACCGACTGCGGGCGCTCGCGCCGCACGTGGACGGCGGACCCCGGCGGGATCACCGAGTGCCTGGCCCTGCTCGGCACCTCGCCGGTGCGGCTGCGCGGCCTCCACGCCCATCTCGCGAGTGGTCTGGCCGCGCCCGACCTGTGCGCGCTCGCCGAGGCCGTCCTGGCGTACGGCAGGAGCCTCGGCCTGTGCGAGTTCAACCTCGGCGGCGGCATGGCCGTCTCCTACACCCGCCCGCACGAGCGGTTCGACTGGGCGGCGTATGTTGCCCGAATCCGCCCTTCATGCGCTCACGTCGACCACGACGCGAACAGTGGCCTGGTCCGTCTCCGTGGTGCGGACCGTGAGAACGGCCTGCCAGCGACCCGGGAACGGCAGGTTCAGCTGGCCGATGTAGTGTCCGCCGCCGCCCTGGAGCTCCACCGGGATCGGCCCGAGGTCCCGGTCTGTGAGGGTCATGGCGGCGTGCACCTCCGGCACGTTGAGCGGCGCGCCGTTCGGGTCGAGCAGCGACAGGTGCAGCTGCGCCGGCCCCACCTTGGGTGGAAATACCGCGAGCAGCACCGCACCGCGCGCGGCGGGGCCGGAGCCGGCCGAGAACGGCACGGGTGTGGGCACGGCCGGCACCGGCGCGGCCGTGTTCGCGGGCGCCGCCGTCGAGCCCCGCCCGGCGTACGCCGAGCGGGCCGGCTCCATGGCGACCAACGCGGCGGACAGGCCGAGCACGACGGCGCCCACCGCCGTCTCGGCCAGCAGCCGCCGGTAGAACGCGTAGAGCTGGTACGGGTCAGGGCCGCCGCGGCGCCGGTTGCCGCCCGCGCCGTAGTGGCGGGCGACCCATCCGCGGGCAGCGGCGCCGAACGCGACCAGCACGACCACGAGGGCGACCTTCGCCAGCAGGACCCAGCCGTACGCGGTGGCGAACAGCGTCGGCAGCGACCCGACCTGCCGCCATGCCTGGAACAGGCCGGTGGCGGCCATGAGCGCCACGCACACCAGCGCCGTGTGCGAGAACCGGGGCACCGCCACACGCAGGGTCACGGCGTCGCGGGCCGGCACGTGCGTCAGGGCGAGCGCGACGAGACCCCCGAGCCAGACCGAGCCGCCGACGAGGTGCACGACGTCGACCGGCACGGCGAACCCGCCGGCCTCGCCCGTCACGCTGTGGTTCGCGATGCTCCAGGTCACGGCGAGCGCCGCGGCGGCCGCGAGCACCGCGGCCGCGGCCGTCCACCGCGTGCGGCGGTCCGGCGCGTCCGGGTAGCGGTTCAGCAGCCAGACGAGCGCGGGCGCCGCGGCGAGCAGCAGACCGACGCGAATCCCGAGGGCACGGCCCAGGCCGGTGGCCCACGTCGTGGACAGCAGCCGCGGGTCGAAGGCGCCCGCCAGATCGCCGTCGGCCACGTACGGCCCGTACAACAGGAAGGAGGCGATCGCGGCGGCGAGGCTGGCGCCCCAGCCGGCCCACAGCGCCCGCCGGGCCGGCCGTCGCCGCGCACCGGCCGGCCAGCACCACGCCAGGTAGAACGCGGTGCCGACCAGCACGGCGAACCCTGCGAACGCGGCCCACCGGGCGGCGCCGTACGCCGTCGCGACATCGCCGTGACGATCGTCCGGGGGCGTCACGCCGGCCGGCCCGCTGCCCGGCGTACCGACGGTGAACGTGTAGGCGCCCTGTATCGGGTGGCTGTCGGAGGACACCACCCGCCACGAGACGGTGTAGACGCCGTCGGCGAGTTTCCCGTTCAGCGGGGCCTCCACCGACGTGTCGTCGCCCACGCGGTGGACCGGTGCGCCAATGCCGATGCGGGCGCCGTCTGGGCCGAACAGCCGCACGCCGTCCGGCGGCACGGTCACCGGGTCGGTGAACTGCAACAGCAGCGTCCGAGGGGAGTCCTGGTAGATCTGGCCGTTGGCCGGCGCGGCGTGGACCAGTTCCGCGTGCGCCCAGGCAGGGCTCGCCACCACGAGGGACACGACGATGGCGAACCCTGCGAGGAGGACGGCGAGCCCCGCGCCGCGTGTCCTGGTGCGGGTCACCGCGAGAGCCGCGCGGCGGTGTCCGCCTCCGCGAGCGGCGCGGAGGCCGGCACCGGGGTGCGCCGGCTCAGCCCGGTCGCGGCCGCCGTCAGCAGCGCGAGGGCGCTGAGCGCGAGGCCTGCCCAGCCGAGCAGACGAGCGACGCCGTCGCCGGTGGGGGTGGGGGTAGGGGTGGGGGCGACCGCGACGGGCGCGTTGGCCTGCGCGTCCGCCGGCTTGACGTCGATCACCGGTGCCGGGTGTTCGGGCCGTGGCGCGCCGGCCTCCGGGATGTCGATCCAGCGGACGACCTCACCGTTGCTGTAGGTCTGCAGCGCCTTGAACACGAGCTGGCCGGGCGTGGTGGGCAGCGGACCGAGGGACACCTCGAAGACCTGGAACTCGCCGGGTTTGATGGCGCCGCCCTCCCACACGATGCCCGCGACGGCCTTGTCGGCGGCCTCGTCGCCGGGCCCCGCGGACGCGGCGTTCGGCAGTTGCCGGGTGGCGACAGTGGCCGTCCAGCCCGGGACGGGGCGCAGGGAGACGCTGGCGAGCTGGGCGTTCTCCGGGAAGACGACCTCGACGCGGGTCGTTTTCGCGTCCGCGCGCTCCGTGGGCACCTTGAACGCGAACGTGCCGTAGCCGCCGGTGGTGGCGACCGAGGGGGAAACGGTGACGTGAGCCCACGCCGGCGAAGTGGGGGCGAGCAGGACGGCGACGCCGGCGACGAGCGTCGCGGCGACGGCACGGACAAGCTTCATGCACGGACTCCTTGCGCGTATCGGTATGTGGAGCCCGTGCCGGCCAGGTGCGCTCACGGCTGACCGGCACGGGTTCTGAGGCGGGTTCAGCCGGCGATTACGGCGTTACATTGACGACCGTCACGAGGCCGAGCATGCCGTTGGGTCCCTCGGAGTGGGAAAAGATGTGGCAGTGCAGCAACCACTTCCCGGGCTCTTTGGGCTGGAAAACTATGTCGTACGTCTGTCCGACGCCGACGTTGAGCGTGTCCACGGTGTACGGTGAGGCGAGCTTGTTGCCGTCTTGGGCCACGACCTGGAACGCCGCGCCGTGCAGGTGCATCGGGTGGATCATCTCGGGGCCCGCGCCGATCAGCCGGATATGGACCTTCTGGTTGGCCGCCGCCGTCAGCGGCACCGTCGCCGGGTACGACTTGCCGTTCAAGGTGAACCCGTTGGAACCATCGCCGATCTCGATGGTGTAGTGCTTGTCGGCGGCGATGTCGCCCAGCGTCGGGGTCACCAGGAGCGCGCCGTAGAGGCCCCGGCCGACCTGGCCGCCACCCATGTGCGAGTGGTACCAGTGCGTGCCGGTCGCCTTGGCGGTCCACTCGTACGTGTAGGTCTCGCCGGGCATGACGTGCGGCTGGGTGATGTCCGGCACGCCGTCCTGCGCGTTCGGCAGCACCATGCCGTGCCAGTGCACCGCCGTGTGCTCCGGCAGGTCGTTCTGCACGATGACCCGCACCTTGTCGCCCTCGTTGATCTTTATGGTGGGGCCGGGCACTATGCCGTTGAACGTGTACGCCAGCTTCACCACCCCGGGCGAGACCTCCCAGTCGGTTTGCGACATGCACAGCTTGAACACCTTGACGCTGCCGACCAGCTCGTAGGCGGCCAGCCGGGTGCCATCGCCCTGGTCGGCGCCGAGGACCGGGTTGTCGCAGGGCGCGGAGCCGGGCGCCGGCGTCGGGGTGGCGCTCGGGCTCGCGCCCGGGCTGCCACCCGGCGACGGGCTGGCGCCGGGCGAACGGCTCGGGCTCGGCGACGGGCTCGCGCTCGGCGAGCGGGACGGCGACGGCTGTGCCGTTCCGGCGTTGATGATGCCGGTCATGTACGGGTGGAGACTGCAGTAGTAGTTGTACGAGCCGGCGGCGACGATGGTGACCGTGAAGCTCGCCCCGGGCGGCAGGTCCGGGGACGTGAAGTCGCCGCGTATGGCGTGGACGGTACCGTCTGTCTCCTGGTTGACGAACGTGACCGTGTCGCCGGGTGCCAGCGTGAGCACGTCCGGCGTGAACGCGAAGTTCTTGATCGCGATCGTGTGGTTCGCCGCTTGCGCGGCCTTCGGCGCGAACAGTGCCGTGCCGGAGACCAGGATCGAGAGCGCGATCACGCCGATCAGCATCAGCCGCCGTACCGGTGGCGAGGCGTCGGAGAGGGCGCGCCGGAGGGCCGCGAAGGGCTCCGGCGCAGTCGTATCAGGCATGGGTGTACTTCCTCGTCTACTGTGGAATGCACGCGCCCACGTCTCGGCGGCCGAATGGACCGGCGTGGGTGGTGCGCGATGGGGGGCCCTGATCAGGGGGAGGGACCGTCCGCTTTACGGTCCCTCCCCCGCCGCGCGGGCCCGCAGTTACTGGCAGACCCCCGGGTTGATGGGGTTGAGCTGAGCACACGTGAGCTGGTTCGCCATCTCCGGCGTGGCGTTCTGCACCCAGCCGTTGTAGACGATCGGGTAGGGGAGGACGCCCTGCCCGCCCATGCCGTTGTAGCCGGTCACGACGTCATCCGCGACGGTGCCCGCGGCCGAGTCGAGAACCATCTTGCCGACGATCGCGGCGTCGGCGGGGTTGCCGTCGCCGTTGGGGTCGGGGTCGATCACGGCGAGGGTGTTGGCGAACTTGCTCGACACGTAGGCGTAGTAGCCGCCGCCGCGCTTGGCCCCGAAGTTGATGCCGTGACAGCCGGAGTCGCACGGCAGGTACTTGATGACCTTGTCGGTCTTGGGGTCGATGACGGCGATGTTGCTCGTGAGCGTGTTCGCCACGAACACCGCGTTGCCGTCAGGGCTCACCGGGATCTGGATCGGCAGGCCGCCGAAGCTCCCGGTCGTCGCTCCGGTCACCATGTCGTAGTTCGCCCACAAGTTGATGGCCTTGTAGCCGACGTTCGTTCCGCTGTCGCTGCGGCACGCCGCCCCGTCCAGTGAGATGCAGGAGACGCTCTGGCCGAGGAAGTTGGCCACGTAGTACTTCGAGGAGTCCGGCATCATGCCGGTCGCGATGGGCAGCTGCTCGGTCTGCGCCTCCTGGATCGAGCCCGACGGCACGTCGACGATCGTCGAGTTGTTGTGGTTGACGTTCGGCGTGACCATGGTGCGCGCATCGGCGCTCATCCAGTGGGCGTGCGGGTGGGCCGGTGTCTTGCCGGGACCCTGCACCAGGATGCGTCTGTCGATCTGCGTGGCACCCGGACTCAGTTCGACCACCGCGTTGCCGGCGTTGATGGCGACGTGGATCTGGTCGGTGTCGGTCCGGGTCATCACATGGGATGGGTCCGGGCCGACCTGGATAGTTCGCACGAGCTTCCCCGTGGTCCGGTCGAACACGGTCAGGCGGTCGGAGAACCATTCCGTCTGATAGATGTACTTTCCGTCGCGGTCCGACCACATGTTGTGCGGGTTGTTGAGGTTGATCTGTGGTAGCGCCACCTTCCGGGCTACGGTCCAGTTCTGCACGTCGACCTTGGTCGCCGCGCCGGACTTGACCTTGCCGGCGTACTGCTCCATCTGGGTGTCGACCCAGAGCTCACCGACGCCGGGCACGCTCGGCCGCTGGGTCAGCGCCGGCAGCGTGACGCCCTCGTTGAACTTGCTGTTGTAGTACGCGTCGAGGCTCGGAATGATCACCGGCTGCTCGTTCGCGTCGTACTGCAGGATCGGCGCGGGCGGGTAGTAGGGGTTCCAGTTCTTGGTCTGCGTGTTGCTGAAGACCTGCCAGTTGTCGGGCGTGGTGATCCGGAAGAACTTCTGCACGAGCTCCTGCACCACGTCGGCCGAGCTGGGCACGACGATTCCGCCCTTGACGTTGACGTTGAGCTTCTTGCCGAAGTCCAGGCCGGGCGTGAGCGGGTCGTCCACGACCACAGCGCCGAGCATGTACGGGTGGATCTTGCAGACCCACGCGTACAGGCCCGGTTCGGTCAGGCTGGTCTCGGCGTTGCCGATGAACGCACTGTTCTGGTCGAGCGGCTGCGCGCCGACCGGCCAGATCAGGCTGGTCACCGAGTGGGCCGAGGCGGCCGCCGGTGCCGCCACCGTGAACTTCGCCTTCGGCGCGAGGCTCAGGTCCGCGGGCGCCAGCGCGGCGACCTCCTTGAGCGTGCGCATCAGGTCGAGCCCCACGGGCAGGCTGCCGAGCGGGACGGCGCTGCTGCCCGGCGTCGTCAACAGTTGCTGGCTGAGCTGGTTGATCTGCGTCTTGGCACGCTGGATCGTCGGGTTCAGGAATCCGAGCAAGCCGCCTGCCGCGTCGACCGCGGAGTTGAGCTGGTCGAGGTTGAGCAGGCTGTTGACGTTCACACCGAGGCTGCCGATCAGCGGTGCGGTGCCGTTGAGCAGCGGCAGGTTGAGCAGGCCGCCGCCGAGATCGCCGTTGAGCAGCGTGTCGGTGTCCAGCGGCAGCGACGCGAGCTTGGTCCGCGGCGTCACGGCGACGCCGAGCGACCGCGTGCCGAACAGCGTCGCACCGGTGTCGAACCACGCACCCTGGTCGTCGGTGAGCGTGAATTGCACCGGCGTTCCTACACCGATCGGAAGCGCCTGGGATGAGGTAGGACTGACCCCGATTGTTACCAAAGCCAGGATGGGGGTCAGCAGCCAAGCCAGTCGTCGCCGACTGGCCCGGCGTCGGGCGGCGAGAAAGCCGCGTGGGGGAGAATGCATGCACTCCTCCTGAGGTGGGGTGAGATCGATGACGCCAGCCGGATGTTTCACGCGCGGCTAGGGGCAGTTAACTCGCAGTGAACGGGCGATCACGCGCAACACGGGTTACGAACGCCTCAACATGGCGCTGCGGCATCCGTGAATCGGGTCGGTTCAGGACCAAAATCAGGTCGAACCGACCGGAGCGGAATTGCGCCACTCAGGCGGCTTATGGACAAATACAAACGGCCGACAGCGGACGCCACCACCCCGCAACAAACCGTGTCACCTGGCCCAACGGGCAGGGTTTACCGAATACTCCATCGCCGGCGACGGGGCGCATGACGTGACACGCACCGGCACCCTTCACCACTCATGAGACGCCAAAGGCCGCGCGGGAGAAAGATCGCGCTGAACTGGAATACGAGCGTGATGATGTTTCACGCACAGCTCGGCGCCGTTAACTCGCAGTGAACGGGCGATCACGCGCAACACGGGTTACGAACGCCTCAACATGGCGCTGCGGCATCCGTGAATCGGGTTGGTTCAGGACCAAGATCAGGTCGTACTGACCGGGGCGGGATTTGCGCCACGTAGGCGGCTTATGGGACGAACACAAACGGCCGACAGCGGACCCGACGACCACGCAACAAGCCGTGTCACGTGGCCCAACGGCCAAGGTTCACCGATCACTTCATCGCCGGCGACGGGACGCACGGCGGAATTTAGAGCCTGTCGCGGGACATTTGCGACGGATGTGCCATTAAGGACCGATTCGCGGAGCCGGTTTTCCCCCTCCCGGTAGGGCTTTCCTTCACCTCGTTGCCCTTCCGAAGAATCGCCCTCCCTCCACTCCGCTGTTACTTTCCGTGCCGATCCAGAGACGGTCCGTACCATCACATGGAGGAGCAGGAGAGGATGGCGCCATGGCCCTCACGAAGCCGACCAAGCGCGGCAGGCACGATCGCCCTGTCCCGCGCAAGCAGGACGACCCCGTCCCCGACGATGTCGTCTCGGACGAACACGAGCCCTCAGAGGCCAGGAAGCCCGAAAGTCTCGAGGACCAGCTGCTGCGCTTCTGCCTGGAACTCAACGAGGCCGGGTACCGAGCGGAGATCCATAACGGGCAGGTCGTCTTGAGCCCCCCAGCAACCATGCAGCACGCCGACATCCTCGACCGGCTCTCCAACCTGCTGTATGCCTTGAAGCTGCCCAACCGCTGGCGGTTCTTCTACGGCTGGGGAGTGCACATACCGCCGCAGCCCGACCTTCGACTGCCGGACCTCATGGTCGTGCCGGACGAGGTCGAAGCCTTCGACGAGATGCGCGCTCACGGGCGCAGCCTCCTGCTGGTCGTGGAGGTGTGCTCGCCCGGGACGTACAGGGTCGACTGGAAGGAGAAGCCGCTCGACTACGCGCGGGCGGGCGTGCCGCTGTACCTGATCGTGGACCCCGTGGCATCTCCGCGCAGAGTGACGCTGATGAGCGATCCTCTCTCCGATCTGGAGCCCTTCGACTACCGCCGGCAGGCGTACCAGCGGATCGTCACCGTCGAGGAGGGCGCGGTCCTGGAACTGCCAGAGCCCTTCGGGATCAAGATCGAGACGAGCGCGCTCTTCGACCAGGCGGTCAGTCCTCGGGAACCCGCCGAATGAGCGCGGTGAGACCGTCCGTGTCGAGGAGGTCCACGGGACGGGCGGTCTCGTTCGAGCGTACGTAGTGGAAGGCCGCGCCGACCTTCTCCAGCGGCACCCCGGCCAGCGCGGCCCAGGCCACCCGGTATGCCGCGAGCTGGACCGAGGCGGTCTCCGCTGCCCTGCCCTGCGGCCGTTCACCGGTCTTCCAGTCGACCACCACGTAGCCGTCGCCCTCCCGGAAGACCGCGTCCATCCGCCCGCGCAGCAGGCGGTCGCCGATCATCGTCTCGAACGGGACCTCCAGGTCGACCGGTTCACGCGTGGCCCACTCGCTCTCCTCGAACCGCTCCTGCAGTTCGGCGAGCTGCACGTCGGTCTCCGACATCTCGTCGGCGGCCCCCGGCAGCTCAAGGTCGTCGATCAGGCGCTGCTGGCCCCAGCGCGACTCCAGCCACCGGTGGAAGGTGGTGCCCCTGCGGGCCAGCGGAGCGGGCTTGCGCGGCAGCGGCCGCCGCACCTGCCGGGCGAACGCCGCCGGATCCTGCGCCAGCGTGACCAGCGACGACACCGACAGCCGCGACGGCAGCTCCACGACCGCCCCGGCCCGCCGCCGGTTCGTCTCCCGCTCACGCAGCAGCAGGTCGGTGTCGCGCGCCCAGGCCCGCATCCGCTCCCGTTCCCAGTCCCGGACGAGCGCCTGGTCACCGGCCTGCGGGGGCGGGGTGTCGCCCATCATCGCCTCCTCCACGAGGCGGGCGCCGTCGAGGACCGCGTCGCGCACCGTGACGGACGGCCACTCGGCCACGGGCGGCTCGGCGAGCAGCGGATTCTCCTCGCTCTCCGAATCCTCGGCCCAGCGCACGACGCGGGCGCCCGACTCGCGGATCTCCCGCAGGAACTGCGACGGCTCCAGCGGGCGGGACGAGGTGCCCCAGCGGTAGCCGGAGGCGATCAGCAGATAATGCGCCCTCGTGACCGCGACGTACGCCAGCCGCCGCTCCTCCATGAGGTCGCGGTCGCGGCAGCGCTCCTCGAACGCGCCCACCGCCTCCCGGTCCAGCCCGGCCAGCTCCGGCAGGTCCGCGGCGTCCCCCCGCAGCGGGTACGGCAGCTTGCGCGCGTTCTCCGTCCACCGGGAGTTGGTGACCGGGGTCGCGGGGAAGACGCTGCCCTTGATCAGCCCGCCCTTCTGCGAGGTGAGCTGCGACAGGCCGGGCACCACCACGACCGGCCACTCCAGCCCTTTCGACGCGTGGACGGTCATCAGCTTCACGGTGTTGCTGTCGCCGACGCGTCCTGCCTCCAGCCCGAACTCCTCCGTCTCCGCCGCCTTGAGGTACGCGAGGAACGCGCCCAGCGTCGGGTCCTCAGAGTCGCCGGCGAACCGGGAGGCGGCGTCGAGGAATGCGTCGAGATCGGCGCGGGCGGCCAGCGGGCTGCCGCCCCTCGCGGCGACCTCCACGTCGAGGCCGAGCCGGCGTTCGATCTCGCTGATCAGATCGGGCAGCGGCTGTCCCGCGTGAGCGCGCGTCTGGCGCAGCTCTCTGGCGACCGCCGGCAGCCGCACCCGCGCGAGCGGGGAGAACCGCTCCAGCCAGTCGGGCCGGTCGGACAGCTCGTCGAGCGCGTCGATGAGGCTGCCGCGCTCCTCGGCGAGGTCGGTGACGACCTGGTCCAGCGGGTCCGCGGGCCGTGGCCCTCCCCTCGCGGCTCTGATCTCCTTGTTGAGCTCGCGGGCCAGGTCGCCGAGCACCTTCAGGTCGGCGGGGCCGATCCGCCAGCGGGGCCCGGCGAGCAGCCGGACCAGCGCGTCCCCCGCGGTCGGGTCGTACAGCACGCGCAGGGTCGCCACGATGTCGGCCACCTCGGGCACCGTCAGCAGCCCGCCGAGCCCGACGACCTCCACAGGGACGCCCCTCGCCTCCAGCGCGCGCCGCAGCGCCGGGAACTGCGACCGCTTGCGGGCGAGGATCGCGACGTCCTGCGGCTGCAGGGCGGGGCCGCGCCTGGCCCGCTCGCCCTCACCCCAGGGCAGGCCGTCCGGGGCGCCCTCGCCGTCGAGCATGCCGGCCAGCCCTTCGGCGATCCACTCGGCCTCGTCGTCGGCCGTCTCGTGGAAGGCGCACAACACGCGCCCCCGGCCCACCCGGTTGCCGCCGGGCACCAGCACCGGCACCTCACGGGCCTCCCGGCGCAGGGGCGCCTGGATCCGGGCCGCGACACCGAGCACGTGCTCCCCGTTGCGGAAGCTGACCGACAGCCTGCGCACCTGCGCGGGGGCTCCGGACGCCGCCGGGAAGTCCTGGGGGAACCGGGACAGGTTGCCCGCCGACGCGCCACGCCAGCCGTAGATCGACTGGCAGGGGTCGCCGACCGCCGTGACCGGGTGGCCCCCGCCGTACAGCGAACGCAGCAGCACGAGCTGGGCGTGGCTGGTGTCCTGATACTCGTCGAGCAGCACGACCGAGAACCGGGACCGCTCTGACGCGCCGACCTCCGGATGCCGGGAGGCGATCCGGGCCGCCAGCGCCATCTGGTCGCCGTAGTCGATGACCTCACGTCTGCGCTTGAGCCGTTCGTACGCCTCGACCATCGGCAGCAGTTGCTCACGGACGGCCTGGGTCTCGACCGGCTTGCGCTGGTCCTTCACGATCCGCCCGGTGAGCGAGGCCAGGCGCTCGCGCAGCCAGTCGCCGATCTCGCGTACGTCGGCCGGTTCGCGCAGGTGCTCGGCCAGCTCGCCGGCCAGATCCAGCACGGCGGCCGTGACGCTCGGCGGGGAGAGGTCCACCCGGTCCATCGGGCCGTCGTACTGGCCGACCACCCGGGCCGCCATCTGCCAGGCGACTGCGGGCGTCACCAGCCGCATGGTGGGCTCCAGCCCTTCCCGCAGCGCGTGGTCGGTCACCAGCCGGGCGGCGTACGCGTGGTAGGTGGACACCGTCGGCTCGGAGTCGAGCAGCTCGGGCTCGACCAGCCCGGCGGCCGCCAGCCCGGCCAGCCGCCGGCGCACCCGCTCGGCCAGCTCGGCGGCGGCCTTGCGGGTGAAGGTGAGGCCGAGGATCTGCTCGGGCCTGGCCAGGCCGTTGGCGACCAGCCAGATCACCCGCCCGGCCATCGTCTCGCTCTTGCCGGACCCCGCCCCCGCCACGACCACCATCGGCTCAGGCGGCGCCTCGATGACGGCCGCCTGCTCGGGGGTGGGCGGGAGGATGTCGAGCCGGCCCGCCAGCTCACCCGGCGTCAGCACACCTGTCCTCCGTTGTCGTTCACCGGGCAGGCGATCTTGGCGGCGCAGGTGCGGCAGCCGTCGTTGACCGTGGCGACGAACACTCCTGCGGACATGCCGGTCGCCACCGTCTTGACCAGCTCGTCCGCCCAGCCGGGCTCTGGGTCGTCGGCGAGCGCCCGCTGCGCCTGCTCCTTGGCGTCGGCCGACTGGCCCGCCGCCTTGCCGAGCTGCAGGAGGGCCGCGCCGCCCGGCTGGACGAGGCCGTGCCGCTCGAACGCGCCGAGCGTCGTCGCGAGCTGGTAGACCCCGAGCTGCGGATGCCGGTCGATCTCGGCGTCCTTGGGCCTGCCGCCGCCGGTCTTGATGTCGATGATCACGGCCCGGCCCGCCTCGTCCCGCTCGACCCGGTCCACCCGGCCGGTGATCTGGATGTCGTGGCCGGGCACCCGTACGGTGAACGCCTCCTCCACGGCGACCAGGTCACGGGGTCTGTCCTTCTGCCAGCGGACGAACCTGTCGACCATCTGCTCGGCGACGCGGCGCTGCTTGCGGTTGAACCACAGCCCGCCGAAGTCGAACTGGTCCCAGATGTCGTCGAGCCGCTTGACGTAGTCGGTGCCGTCCTCGGTGGCCATCGCGGCGATCGCGTGGACGACCGTGCCGAGGCTCTGGGTGACGTTCGACGACCCGGCCCCGACCGCGGTCTCCAGCATCCAGCGCAGCCCGCACTTGGTGAAGCTCTCCACCGACGACGGCGAGATCTGGACGACGTCGTCGGGCCAGCCGAGGGGCCGGTCGTCGGAGATGGGGGTCAGCGCGTACCACTCGCCGGGGTTGGCGCCGGGCACCCCCGCCTGGGCCAGCCTGGCGAGATGCGCGGCGGCCTCGCGGCGCATCGCCTCGGACTTGGTCGTGTCGCACACGGCCGCGCGCAGGTCCGCGACCAGCGCGGACATGCTGAGCCACCGCGCCCGGTCGTCCACGGTCGCCGGCTCCACGCCGCCGGGCAGCAACTCTGTGAGGAACCTGGAGGGCCGTTCGTCGGTGTCCTCGCCGCCGACGGCGGTGACGACGAGCCTGCTGCGGGCACGGGTGGCCGCCACGTAGAACAGCCGCCGTTCCTCGGCCAGCATCTTGGACGCCAGCGCGGCCGTCGCCGCCTGGGCGGTGTCCAGCGCCGAGCCGCCCGCGAACTCCACCAGCGCCTCGGTGCCGAGCAGCGAGCCGCGCAGGCGCAGGTCGGGCCACAGGCCCTCCTGCACGCCCGCGACCACCACCACGTCCCACTCCAGGCCCTTGCTCCTGTGCGCGGTCAGGATCCGTACGGCGTCGCCCTCGGGGGCGGACTCGGCCAGCGTGTCACCGGCGATCTCCTGGGAGGTCAGGTCGTCGAGGAACACCGCGACCCCGGCCTTGGGCAGCCGGTCGGCGAAACGGGCCACGTGGTCGAACAACGCGACGACGGCGTCGAGGTCGCGGTCGGCCTGCGCACCACGCGCCCCGCCCATGAGACTGGCCTCCGTCCAGCGCTCCGCGAGCCCGCTGGCCTGCCAGATCTCCCACAGCACCTCCTCGGCGCCCCGGCCGTGCCGTACGGCGTCGCGGGCGGTGGCGAGTAACCGCCCGAGCCGTTCGGCCGGCGCCGCGACGTGCGGCTCGACGCCGTTCAGCTCCCGGGGGTCGCGCAGCGCCGCGACCAGCAGTTCGTCCGACGAGCGCGGGGTGAACGGCAGCGCCGGCTGGCCCTCCCCCTCGACGGCGGCCTCCGCGGCGACCGCCTCGTGCTCGGCGATCCGCAGCGCGCGGCGCAGCCTGCGTACGCCGATCATGTCGGTGCCGCCGAGCGGGCCCGTCAGCAGTTCCTCGGCGGTCGCCACGTCGAGCGCGGCCGGCGCGGCGGCGATCCGCAGCAGCGTGATCAGCGGCCGTACGCCGGGCTCCCGCACCAGCGGAAGCTCGTCGCCCGCGACCACGACGGGCACTCCGGCGGAGACCAGCGCCCGCCGCAGCAGCGGCACCTGCAGGGCCGCGCTGCGCACCAGCACCGCCATGCGCGACCACGGCACCCCGTCGAGCAGGTGCGCCCGGCGCAGCGTGTCGGCCACGACCGCGGCCTCCTGGGTGGCGCTGTCGGCCAGCAGGACCTTCACCTCGCCCGGCTCGGCGTCCTCCACCGGGATCAGGTCGCGGTGGCCGCCGGTCCTGTTCTCGTGGCTGTTATGGGAGCCAGGCACGGCCGGGAGGCGGAGGGCGACGCGGCGGGACGCCTCAAGCAGGGCGGGGCCGCTGCGGCGGCACACGCGCAGCGCGATCACCGGGGCGTCCTGTCCGTCCCGGGTGGGGAACCGCTCGGGGAACCGCAGGATGCCCTGCACGTCGGCGCCGCGGAAGCCGTAGATGGACTGGTCGGGGTCGCCCACGGCGATCAGGTCGCGGCCGTCCCCCGCGAGCTGCCTGAGCAGGAACTCCTGCGCCGGGTCGGTGTCCTGATACTCGTCGACCAGCACCAGGTCGTAGGCGTCCCGCTCGCGCCGCCGCACCTCGCCGTCGGTCAGCAGGCCGGCCGCTTCGCGGATCAGCTCCGAGTAGTCCAGGGCGGGCACCGGATCGAGGTCGAACCGGTCCTGGTAGCGGAAGGAGAACAGCCCGGCGGCCTCCCAGTCGGGCCTGCCGTGCTCGCGGCCCAGCCGCACCAGCGCGTCGCCGTACAGGCCGCGCTCGGCCGCCCGTGACAGGAAGTCGCGCAGCTCCTCGGCGAACCCACGGGTCTTGAGCAGCTCCCGCATGTCGGCGGGCCAGTGGCGCGCGCCGTCCTCCAGCTCGCCGTGCAGCAGCCGCCGGATCTCCAGCAGCTGCTCGGGACCGGTGAGCAGGCGCGGCGGCGGCTCGCCGGCCAGCACCGCCTCCCGGCGCAGCAGCGCGTACGCGTAGCTGTGGAAGGTGAGGGCCAGCGGCGTCCGGGTGGTCCGACGCATCCGGGCGGTGATACGTTCGCGCAGCTCACCGGCCGCCTTGCGGCTGAACGTGAGGACGAGCACGCGTTCCGGGTCCACGCCCCGGCGCTCGACCCGGTCGACGACGGTCTCCACGATCGTGGTGGTCTTGCCGGTGCCCGGCCCGGCGAGCACGAGCAGGGGCCCGCTCTCGTGTGCGACTACGGCCCGCTGATGTTCGTCCAGCACGGGAGCCGCGCGACGTCCCACTCCCCCGCGACGCACCAGCCGGTAGTTCTGACCACTCACAACACAGCATTCCACCAGATCACTGAGACAGATCGTGCCCGAATGCCCACTCCATGTCCCAGTAGGGCGGATCAGCCCGCCGCCGTCACCCGTACGTCCGGCTTATCCAGATCACCCTGACAGGCCCGCTTCACCGGCCAGGCCCCGAGGCTGGCCGCTTCCCGGTCGGGCAGCAGAGTCGACCGGACGGAAGGTATCGACATCAACCAGCTCAGGCAAGCCGGTCGGGCACAAGGACGAGCCGGCCGTCGAGCGAGCGGTTCTCCATCCGCTCGTGTGCGGTCACCGCCTCCGAGAAGGGCAGCACTTCGATCTCGGTCGCGCCGAGCCCCGCCGCCAACGCGGCGCGGGCCGCCTCCAGGGCGGGACGGATCGCGTCGGGGACCGAGGGCAGGTAGGCGCCGGCGTTGAAGCCGCTCACGGTGACGTTGCGCCCCCACAGATCGTTGCTGTCCAACGTGTGACCCCAGTCGCCGCTGGCGTTCCCGGAGGCCAGCAGCCGGCTGCCGGGCCCCATCAGGTCCAGGCTCCGGGTGCGGAGCTCCCCGCCGACCGGATCGATGACGACGTCGAAGGTCTCTCCCGCCAGGGCCTCGGTCATCTCGGCGGAGTCGACGATCCGGTCGTACGGCAGCCGGCTGCGCGCCGCGGCGTCCAGTTTGCTCGCGCGGACCGTGCCGACGACCCTGGAGGCGCCGAGTTGTCTGGCGATCCCCGGGAACGCGGCCGAGAACCCGCCAAGAGCGCCGTGGACCAGGACGCTCTCCCCCTTCACCATGCGGCTGACCCGCGTCAGGGCCACGTGCGCCATGGCCGCGTTGGGAAGCACCGAGACCGCGAGGGCGGAGTCGATGTCGTAGCCGTCAAGTGAGGCGACGAAGAGCGCCTTCGCGAGGTAGACGGAGGCGTATCCCCCGGTGCCGTGGCCCGCGGACATGGAGACGACGCGCTCCCCTTCGACGAACCCGCTCACCCCCTCGCCGAGGGCGCGGACGGTGCCCGCGACTTCGAGGCCGGGAACGAAGGGAGCCTGCGGCATGCCCGGCCGGCCCTTGAGGAGCCCCTGGCGCAGGAACACGTCCACGAGGCCGACCGCCGCATGCGTCACGTCGATGGTCATCTCCCCCGGCCCTGGCTCGGGTGTCGGCACCTCCCGGACGGCGAGTACGGACGGGTCTCCGAAGACTGTGGCTTGTACGGCTTGCATGGGTCTCGCTCCTCGATCGGCGGACTGAAGATAACGCACCTCGTGATGCGTTATTCACGGTACACCGCGTCGAGTGTTAGCGCATCAACGGGTGCGTTAAAATCGGGGCGTGCAGCAGAGAGCTCGTTCCGCGCAGGACAAGGCGCGCCGCTCGGAGGACCTCCTGGTCGCGGCCGAGGCGGAGGCCCAGGCCCGCGGCGGCGTCCGCTTCGTCACGCTCGCGGGCGTCACAGAACGGGCGGGGCTGCACCGCACCGGCGTGCGGCGCTACTACGCGAGCAAAGAGGAACTTCTCCTGGCGCTCGCCGAGGACGGCTGGCGCCGCTGGAGCGCCGCCGTGCGGGACCGATGCGCGGCCGACGTCCGCCTGTCACCCGAGGACGTCGGGCTCCTGCTCGCCGACACCATCGCGGAGCAGCCTGTCTTCTGCGACCTCCTCACCCATGTGGCGCTCAGCCTCGAAGGGGATGTCTCCGCGGACCGCGCCCGCCGGTACAAGACCCGCGCCTTCGAGGCGCATGACGCGCTCGTGGCGGCTCTGAGGGCTGCGAGCGGCATGACGACCGCGCAGCTTGCCGCCCTCGTCGCTGCGGCCCTGTCGTTCGCCGGGCACTTCTGGCAGATCTCCCACCCGACCCCGACGCTCGCCGCCCTTTACGAGGAGGTCCCTGAATGGGGCCACGCGGCCCTGGACTTCGCGCCGAGGCTGCGACTGCTGCTCCGCTCGACCGCACGGGGACTTGTCACCACGCTCGCGGAAGACGAGGAAGGTGGCTGACGGGCTTTCACCGGCCCGGGCGCCGGCCGACGTCCGGCGCCCCTGCCTCGCAGTCCGCGACGTTCTCCGCCCGGGTCAGGAGGAGAACACGTGGTCGATGACGCGGGCGGTGGCCTTGCCGTTGTCGTGCGGCGCGTAGGTCCGTACGAAGGCCGCGTAGCGGTCGGCCAGCTTGGCGGTCACGGCGTCGATGTTCCGCAGGACCTCGACGACCTCGGGCGAGGTCTCCAGACGCGGCCCCGGGCGCTGGGACTCGAGGTCGAGGTAGATCCCCCGGGACGACCGATACTTGCCCAGGTCCGGCGTGAACAGCACCACCGGCCGCCCGGTCGCGACGAAGTCGAACATCACCGAGGAGTAGTCGGTGACGAGCACGTCGGCGATCAGCAGCAGGTCGGCGGTGTCGGGGTAGGTGGTCACGTCGATGGCGAAGCCGTCGTGCGCGTTCACGTGCGGGAACGCCTGCATCATGTGGCCGCGCACCAGCACGACGTGATCGGCGCCCAGCGCCCGCTTCGCGTCGGCCAGGTCGAGCTTGACCGAGGCGTTCCTGCGGTCGTAGTCACGGTAGGTCGGCGCGTACAGGACGACCCGCTTGCCCTCGGGGATGCCGATCCTGCGCCGGATCTCCGCGGCCATGGCGTCCCGGTCGTCGAAGACGAGCATGTCGTTGCGCGGGTAGCCCGACTCCAGGATCTCGCCCTCGTAGCCGAACGCCTTGCGCAGCACGCCCGACGCCCACGGGCTCTGTGACAGCAGCACGTCCCAGCCGCGCACCTCCACGGCCTGGCGGTGCCACACCGGGGGCCGGGGCTCGCGCTTCATGTGGGCCTGGTCGCGGCCGATGTGCTTGACCGGCGTGCCGTGCCAGGTCTGCAGGCACACCTGGTCCTCACGGGTG
This sequence comes from Microbispora sp. H11081, assembly GCF_012999535.1. GTDB lineage: Bacteria > Actinomycetota > Actinomycetes > Streptosporangiales > Streptosporangiaceae > Microbispora. The sequence goes on along the minus strand of NZ_JABBWV010000004.1, from coordinate 489,750 downwards.
CGGAACCACTGCGGCAGGAAGCCGTTGGAGACGATGTGGCGGGCGCGGGCCAGCGCCTCGTAGTGCTCCCGGCTGCCCTCACGGACGACCGTGGGCGTCACGCCGTCGCCGAGCCCCAGCTCGCGCGAGCCGGGCGGCACGAACGCGCCGTCCCTGACGACCCAGATGTGCTCGCTCTCGTCGCCGCGCCGCAGCCGCTCCTCGTAGATGGCGCGCGGGTTGTCCGAGTACGCGCGGCCGTCGAAGGAGACGTAGACGGTGGCCTCCCGCAGGGGCCGGGCGCGCTCGGCCGGGTAGAAGGTGCGGCTGAGCGCCCACACCCCCGCGGCGCTGCGCTCGTCGCCCGGCCGGTCCTCGGCCGCCACCAGCACCGGCACGTCGTAACGGGTGGCGACGAACCGGTAGACCCGGCCGCCGATCGTCCGGGGTCCCTCGTCCAGCCCGTCGAGCGCCGCGTGGTCGAACCGGGTGGGCACCATGGCGGGGCCGTACCTGCCGGGCGGGGCCACGGAGATGTTCCAGGTGCCCTCGGCCAGCGGCACGGCCGAGCCGAAGCGCGGCATCGCGCCGGGCGACAGCCGGACGGTGAACCGCTCGCCGTCGCGCTCGATCGGCACACGGATCGTGAGCCCGCCCCTGTGCCGCAGCACGAGGTCGCGCGGGCCGTCGTCCGGGTCGGGGTAACGCCCGGTCAGCATGATCGACTCGTCCTGCCACACGGCCGACGTGATCACGGGCAGGATCTTGTGGCCGGAGATGACGACCCGGTCGCGCCGGTCGCCCTGCACCGTGACCTCACGCTCGCCGACGAGCAGGCGGGTCTCCTCCGCGCCCTCCAGCATCACGGCCGCGGCGGGGTCGCCCTTGGGCTCGACCCACAGCCGCCGGGACTCCGCGCTGAGCAGGGTGCCGACCGCGAGCGACAGCGAGAACCGGCTGCCGCCCTCGACCGGGGTGAAGTCGGCCGACATGCGGTGCCCGCCGACGCGGGCCTTGCCCTTGGTGACGGCCCTGCCCGGCAGGAAGCCGGTGAGCTCGATGTTGTCGCCGTTCAGCCCCACGCCGGTGAGCTGCGCGCGGGTCGGCTGGTAGACCACCTGCAGCGCCTTGTCGGAGGTCCAGACGGGCCGCACCCACCAGCGCGGGCGCACCCGCAACCCGGCAGGGCGCTCGGTGCGGCCGATCACGGGCCCGCGCAGCACGCCCTTGGCCCGGGCGGCGCGGCTCCAGATCACGATCTCGGCCCGCCAGGTGGTGGTGTCCTGGACGATGTGGCGGCGGCGCAGCACCCGCTTTGTGCCGCGCACCAGGGCGCGCACCCCGGCGCGCCAGCGCAGGGCGAACGGATGCAGCTCGGCCGTGAAGCCCGCCCAGTCGTAGTTGCACCCGGGTTCGCGGGCGGCGTGGGTGGCCTCGGGGCGGTAGGTCCTGCGGGTTCTCATCGTGATCCGGGGCAGCCAGCGGGGGCCGCGCAGCACGACGGTGGCGCGGTTGAACCGCCCGCTGCGGACCGACAGGCCGGCGATGTAGGCGTGCCCTGTCACCCTCAGGCGGTTGCCCACCCAGGTGATGTCGTCGATCTGCGTGACCGGCACGAGGTCGGCCGCCCGCAGGCGCAGCAGTGAGTGGTCGGCGACCTCGACCGGAAGGTCGGCGTACCACCGCAGGCCGCGCCGGACCCGCCGCGAGGGCTCGGCCGCGGCGGCGGCGAGCTTGCCCAGCGCGTCGCTCTCCGCGAGCTCGCCCGGGTCCCGGGTCTCGATCAGGTGGCAGGCGACCCGGCGCCCGACCGGCAGGTCCCGCTTGACCTTCTGGTCGACCTCGGCGAGGTACGGCCGGAGCACGTCGATGGCCTGGCGGCGGCGGGCGGGCCCGCGCTTGGCCGCGGCGTCGAGGCGCAGACCGAGGGGACCGGCGATCGCCTCGCGGTCGACCTCCCGGCGCTGCGCGGGGCTCAGCCCCTCCGCGCGTACGAGCTCGACCAGCGCGTCTATCGGCTCGCCCCGGTCGTAAAGCTCCTGGACAGCCCGCAGTCGCTCGGCGACGGCATCGCTCGTGGGTGCGGGTGTCATACGGGAGGCACCACCCTTCGCCAGACCTGTGTTCTGAAAATGGTAATGCCCTCAGAACACTGCCGAACCTGACTCATCGAAGCCTGTGGATTTCCTGTGAATCACCCGGTGACACCGCCGTGGCGGGCGGTGACGAGCGGCACTACAGGGGAAAGAAGACGCGCGTCAGGCCGATCACGGTCCCGGTTGTCAGTGATCCCGTCAAAGCCCCTGAGAAGTCGGATTGACGACCACCGTCGACGGTCACGGCGTCAGGCGCGGCCGTCCCACCGCGCCGCGCGCATGTCGGCCCTCGCGCCGCGGACCGGGGTGCCCTCGTCGCGCCAGCGGGCCAGGCACTCGGCCTCCAGGCCGGCCGCCGGGGTGCCGTCGGCGCGGATCACCCGCCACCACGGGACGGCTCCGCCCCACAACGACATCACATGCCCGACCTGCCGGGGGCCGCCCTCGCCGAGGTACTCCGCGATGTCCCCGTACGACATCACCTTGCCGGGCGGGATCCGCTCGACCAGGTCGAGCACCCGCTCCGCGTACGGCGACGGCCCGCCGCTGCCGTCCCTCAAGCGCTCCACTCGGTCGGCCCGGCCGCGATGATCTCTTCGAGCTTGCCGAACTCGTACGACGACGATCCGTTGATCTGCTCGACCACTCCGTTCCTGATGCCGTACGCCTCGCCGTCCTCGCCCACGAGACGGGCGCCCATGAGGTCGGTGAGACGGGCCATCTGGGCGACCTGCCAGTCCGACCCGGGCTGGCCGAATAGCCGGCCCGACCAGGTCGCGACCGGATACACGGTATCGCCGTGTCGTGCGACGACCTCGCCCGCCTCGTGCGACCCGCGCAGCTCGAATCCGGCCTGTGCCGAGATGTTCGCGAGTTCGGCGTAGGCGAACGGTGCGTCCCGCTCTACGCGCAGCTCGTACCCCATGAGCCGCGACATTAGCGAAACTTGACCCGGCCGTGTCACCAGAAACGCGAACATCGGGAGCACCGCGTCCGAAATGCTGCGAAACGGCGGCCAACATGTGATCACCGGCGGCATTCGGTCATCGGCGGCGCAGCGCCACGGCGCCCGCGACGAAACCACCCGTTCCGAGCAGAACGGTGAGGCCGTAGATCCAGAGCCTAACCGGATCCGGCCCGGGGCGCGCGGGTCCCTGCGAGACCGGGCCCTTGCCGAAGTGCGCGTCGTCCTGGATCGCCGATGCGGGGCCGTATCCACCGAGTTCCCCCGCCTTCCGCAGAGCCGCCGCCGCGTCGACTACTCCGAATCCGATTTTGTCGTCATAACCCGTCGGCGGGCGGGGATGGGCCGTCGACGTCAGAGCACGCGACACCAATTCCGGCGGCAAATTCGGGTATTTGGCCTTTATTAGCGCGGCAGTTCCCGCGACTATCGCGCTGGCCGCTCCCGTTCCCGACACGGTCCCCTGGCGGCCTCCGGCCAGAGCCGCGGGCACCTCGTCCCCCGGCGCCGCGACCAGAACCGAGAGGTTGTCGCTGCTGCCCGCCGTCTTGGCGCCCCTGCGGTCGACGGCGCCGACGCCGATCACCCCGGGGTAGCCCGCGGGAAACGCCCAGTAGGAGGTGCCGTTCTGGCGGGCGTACGGCGACCTGCCCGCGTCCCCCACCGCCGCCACGAGCACGACGCCGCTGGCCAGCGCGAAGGAGACGGCGTCGCGCTCCGCGCGGTCCACCGCGTACGCGGGGACCGGCAGGCAGATGACCTTGGCTCCCCTGCTGATCGCGGCGCGGATGCCGCGGGCGATCGGGCTGTCCTGCGTCTCCTGGCGCGGGGTCTCCTGCCGCGGTGTGTCCTGCCCCGGGTCCCGGGGATCGGAGCCGTCCTGTGGCCGCCGGGCCGCCACGGGCACGGACAGCACCCGCGCCTCCGGCGCGACCCCGGAGATCCCCCCGCCGCTCCCGCTCCCGGCGATCAGGAAGGCCATCGCGGTCATGTCGTCGCCCGGCCGCGCCGGCTCGCCGCCGGCCGCCGCGCCCGTCAGGTCCGGCCCGTGCTCCACCCGGCCGCCCAGCCCGGGCAGGCCGGCGTCGGGCTGCCCGTCGCCGAGCAGGGCGACGGTCACGCCCGCACCCCTGCTGACCTTCCACGCGGCGGGAGCGCCGACGGCGTCCAGCGCCCACGTCGCGTCCTCGCCGCCCGGCGCCGCCCAGGCCGCCGGGCCGATCCCCAGGACGACCGCCGTCAGCGCCGCGCAGAGCGCGGCCGGCCTCAGCACACGTTCCCCTGGGTGCAGCGGGGGACGTCCGGGGGCTCACCGAGTGCGCGCGCGATGCGCCCGGCCAGGGTTTCGGCCATGGGCCACATCTCGCTGTTCACCTGTTCCTCCAAGGGGACGGAGGCGCGCGTCCTGCCGTCGGTGTACCCCACCGTGGAGAAGACGATGTACGGCCCCGCGCCCACCCACCCGGTGCGCTGGCGCTGCGCCGCGCCGAAGGTGTCGGTGACCGTGCCGGGGAAGGCCACAGGCCGTACGCCGACCCGGTCGTCCACGGGCAGTTCACCTGCGGCGTCGGTGCGGGCCTGCTCGCCCGGCAGCACGGCGATGCCCACGGTCACGGCGAACGTCGAGGTCTGGTCGACGTACGTGGCACGCAGCATGGCCTGGCAGCCGTACTTGCGCAGCACCGACGCCACCGGCGAGTCGACCGCCGCATGGCACGCCGTCTCGGGGGCGATGCCGACCCTGCGCGCGTACTGCTGAGCGCGGCCCAGCGCCGTGTACGGAAGCTCCTCGGGGAAGACCATGCCGGCGGGCCAGGCGCGCCAGCGGCGGGCCACGTCCTCGGCCACGTAACGGGCACGCTCGGCGTCGGTGAGAGGCCTGGCCCTGTTCTCCTGGACGAGCCCGACCGATCCCAGCAGCACGTTCACCGCCGCGACGGCGAGCACCACGCCCATGATCGTGAGATAGAGCGAGCGGAACCGGACGCCGCGCTCGAGTTCGGCCCGTTCACCGGCCTCCCGCGCGGCGGCGGCGCGCCCCCTGGACGCCGTCCAGGGCCGCGCGCGGGTGCGGCGGGCGGACGCGCCGAGCGGCAGTGGCCGAGAGCCCGCCCGCCCGAGGCGGGACGGCGTCGATGCCGTCTTCGGGGTGCGGGACTGCTCGGGCGGCATACCTCGATGCTACGTCGGCAGGCCCGTCGGCCAAGGAGCCGGAGGCAGCGCGTCGTCTTCCTCCCGCTGCCGTACGCGCGCCCGCCGGGTGAGCACGAGCAGGACGGCCAGGCCGGCGCCCGAGCCGGCGAAGGCGCCGATCGCGATGCCGCCGTAGAGGAGGATCGCCCCGGTGTCGCGCTGCACGACCACGATCGGGTCGTGGGGCGCCCCGGCGGAGCGGACCGGACGCGACGGGTTCTGCACGCCGGTCCCCGACGCCGTGGCGCGGTGGCGGGAGAGGGTGGCCGCCACGGTCAGCGCCCGGTGCGCGTTGACCACCCCGAACCCCGTTCCGGTGTTGTACGGCCCCCGGTCGGCCGGGGACGACGCGAGCGCCTGCGCGACGAGGGCGGGCGACATGCGGGGGTAGCGCGACTTGATGAGCGCGGCGACGCCGGAGACGAGCGCGGTCGCCTGGGAGGTCCCCCGGCCGACCCAGTACTCGTCGCCCGGCCCCGCCCCGAGTACGTCGACGCCGGGGGCGGCCACCATGACCGAGGAGTTGCGGTTGGAGAACGAGGCCCGCCGCATGGTGGACGTGACGGCGGCCACCGAGATCACGCCGGGGATCGAGGCGGGGTAGGAGTACGGCGCGGTCCGCTTGCCCGCGCCGTCGTTGCCCGCCGCGGCGACGAGCACGACGCCCTTGGAGATCGCGTAGCGGATCGCCGTGCGCTCGTCCTTCGTCGGCATGTCCTTCGACAGCGACAGGTTGATGACCTTCGCGCCGTGGTCCACGGCGTACCTGATGCCCTTGGCGACCACGGCCTCGTACCGCGAGTCGGAGTTGAACGTGCCGAAGCCGGGCTCCTCGTCCTCCAGGATCACCCGTACGGACAGCACCTTGGCCTCCGGCGCGATGCCGATGATGCCGTCGGCGCCGCCCGGGCCGTGCCCGTGCCCCGCGATGAGCGAGGCCATGTACGTGCCGTGCAGGCGGACCGGCTGCACCCCGCGCGGGTTCGCCCCGACCGTGAAGTCCCTTCCGGTGACGACCGACCCGACCAGGTCGCGGTGGTTGGGATCGACACCGGAGTCCAGGACCGCGACGGTGACGCCCTTGCCCCTGGTCAGCCGCCACGCGTCGTCGACGTCGAGGGTGCGCAGCACGTCCTGCTGGCTCATCCGTACGTCGTCGGCCCGGGCGGGGCCGGCACCGAGGAACGCGCCGCCGGGCAGGGCGAGCAGCGCCGCGGCCGAGGCGGCCACGACCTTCCGCCCGAGCTTCCCCCCGAGCTTTCCCCCGAGCGCGGTCAGCATCGCCACTCCTTGGCGGTGCAGTCAGGGGACGCCGGGGCGGTGAGGATCGCGCCGACGTCCTCGGCCAGGTCCTCGGTGAACGAGAACATGGTGTCCCGCTGCTTCCCGAGCGCGCGGGCGGGACGCCCGTCGACCTGTCCCGCCGTCGTCATCACGAGGTAGGGCCCGGCCACCCGCAGGGTCAGCGCCTGGCGTCCGCTCGCGGTGAAGCGGTCGGTCACCGTGCCGGGGAAGGCGAGGGCACGCAGCCCGGGGGCCGCCGACCCGTCTCCCGGGAAGATCGGGATGGCGGAACGCGGCCCGAGCTCGTCGGGGAAGGCCGCCACGCCGATCGTCACCACGATGCCCTGCAGGGCGTCGAGGTAGGTGGCCCGCAGGATCGCCCGGCAGCCGGCCGTCCTCATCTGGTCGGCGATGGCCGCGTCGACGGCGCCGCGGCAGTCGGTGCGCGAGGAGATGCCCACCCGCCGCGCGAGCTCACGCCCGCCCTGCTCGCTCGTGTAGACCAGGGTGGCTGGGAAGATCCGGCCGGCCGGCCAGCGTTGCCAGCGCAGCGCCCTCTCGGCCGCCTGCGCCTCGCGCAGCTCGGCGACCCTCGGCCCTCTGGTCAGTTCCGCGACGGCGGCGCTGGCCGCGATCCCGCCGACGACCGCCAGGACGAGGGTGATCGCGGAGGCCACGGCCACGGCGGGCCAGGTGCGCGTCTCACCCACTGCGCCTCCGTTTCCGTGGTGGCCTCCCTCCTTCAGTGACCTTAACGCGACCTACCGCCTGGCATCCCCACAAATGTCATGGAAAGTACTTGACGCTTCGGAAAGTAGAAAATACTTTCCATGATGGAAAGACCATTGGAAGGAGCCTCATGGACCCCGAGGAAGCCGCGCGCAGCCTGGCGACGATCCGGCAGACGCAGGTGAAGGCCGTCAGGTCCCAGCCCTGGTTCCCGGCCTGGTACGGCGTCGGGGTCGGGCTGTTCGTCACGGGTGTGCAGTTCGTCACCGAGCCGGGCACCCCCGTTCCGGTGACGGTGATCACGAGTGTCCTGCTGTGCGCCGGCCTGGGCGCGCTGATCGCCGCCTTCGTCCGGACCCGCACGATGACGACCCACCGCAGCCTGATGCGCGCGGACGCCATCGCCGTCTTCGCGGTCTGGCTTCTCCTGAGCATCGGGATCTGCTTCGCCGTCGCCTTCCGCCTGAGCGCCGCCGAGGTGGCCTACGCCCGCACCTACGCCGGCCTCGTCATGACGGCCTTCCAGCTCGTCACCGGGCCCCTGGTCGGGCGCTGGGTCTCCGTCCTGCTCGCCCGCGGCATCGAGAACCGCTGATGGACCTCGATCCGGTCATCCACGCCCCCACCCGGCTGCAGATCGTCTCGCTGCTCGCGGCGGCCGAGGAGGCGGAGTTCTCGTTCGTCCGCGACACCGTCGGCGTCAGCGACTCCGTGCTGTCCAAACACGGCAGCGCGCTGGAGGCCGCCGGGTACGTCGCCGTGCGCAAGGGCTACGTGGGCAAGCGGCCCAAGACGTGGTTCAAGCTCACCGACGAGGGCCGGGCCGCGTTCACGGCGTACGTCGAGACCCTGCAGCGCATCGTCGCGCCCAGCGGCCTCAGCGTGGTGCGGGACCACCACGCCTAGGGACCACCACGCCTGGGGACGACGACGCCTAGGGACGACGACGGCCGCCGTCTCCGATGAGGAGGCGGCGGCCGTCGCGTGGCCGCGAATCAGTAGGCCGGCAGGCTGGGGTCGACCGTCTTGATCCAGCTCAGCACGCCGCCGCCCACGTGGACGGCGTCGGAGAAGCCGGCGTTCTTGAGGACCGCGAGCACCTCGGCCGAGCGGGCGCCCGACTTGCAGTGCAGCACGATCTTCTTGTCCTGCGGCAGCTTCTCCAGGGCCGAGCCGTTGAGGAACTCGCCCTTGGGGATCAGCACGGCGCCGGGGATGCTGACGATCTCGTACTCGTTCGGCTCGCGGACGTCGATGAGCATGATCTCCTCGCCCCGCTCGCGCATCTCCACGAGCTCGGCCGCGGTGATCGTGCTGCCCGCCGCGGCCTGCTGCGCCTCGTCGGAGACGGTGCCGCAGAACGCCTCGTAGTCGATCAGCTCGGTGATCGACGGGTTCTTGCCGCACAGCGGGCACTCGGGGTCCTTGCGGACCTTGACGTCGCGGTACTTCATCTCAAGGGCGTCGTAGATCATCAGCCGGCCGACGAGCGGCTCGCCGACACCGGTGATGACCTTGATGGCCTCGTTCACCTGGATGGAGCCGATCGACGCGCACAGCACGCCGAGCACGCCGCCCTCGGCGCAGCTCGGGACCATGCCCGGCGGCGGGGGCTCGGGGTAGAGGCAGCGGTAGCACGGGCCGTGCTCGGCCCAGAAGACGCTCGCCTGCCCGTCGAACCGGTAGATGGACCCCCACACGTACGGCTTGCCGAGCAGCACGGCCGCGTCGTTGACCATGTAGCGGGTGGCGAAGTTGTCCGTGCCGTCCACGATCAGGTCGTAGCCGGAGAAGATGTCCATCACGTTGTCGGTCGTGAGAGCGACGTTGTGGATGATGACGTTGACCAGCGGGTTGATCTCGCGCACGCTCGCGGCGGCCGACTCGGCCTTCAGGCGGCCCACGTCCGACTGCCCGTGGATGACCTGACGCTGCAGGTTCGACTCGTCCACGACGTCGAAGTCGACGATGCCGAGCGTCCCGACCCCGGCCGCGGCCAGGTACAGCAGCGCGGGAGAGCCCAGGCCGCCCGCGCCCACACACAGGACCTTGGCGTTCTTCAAGCGCTTCTGACCCGCCATGCCGACGTCGGGGATGATCAGATGGCGCGAGTAGCGGCGCACTTCGTCAACCGTCAGCTCTGCTGCCGGCTCTACCAGCGGTGGCAACGACACAGTTCCACTCCCGTTTTCGTGCCAATGTCGCGCTCGGCTCCATGGGCCCATCACAAGCTCTTCTCACAACTTAACCGGGGTAGCCCCGCATTCCCCAATCACGCTGTTCGGCGCAGGGACTTCCTCGTGTAGGCCAGCAGGCGGCGCGCCTCCCTGGCCACGAGCTCGGGATACTCCATCTGCGCCACGTGACCGGCGTGCGGAAGTGTGACCAGGCGCACGTCGCGGAAGACCCGTCCCGCCCGGTGCGCCATGCGCGCGTGGACCAGCCGGTCGCGCAGGCCGTACACGACGAGGGTGGGCGCGGTGACCCGCTCGGCCTGCCGCCAGAGGTTGTCGGGGCCGACGCGGAAGTACTCGCGCACGATCGCGCGGGCGCAGCCGACCATGGCCGCCCCCGCGTGCGGCAGGCCGTCGCGGCGGCGCAGTTCCTCGATCGCCTCGCGCAGCCGCTCGGGGTGGACGCGCCCCGCGTCGGCGTAGCACATGGCGAGCGTCGCCTGGACGCGCCGCTCCGGCGGCAGCGCGCTGAGCCAGCGGACGGCCAGCTCGCCCAGGCGCGGGGCGGCGGACATGGCGATCCTGGCCGGGCCGTACCTCGGCAGCAGGTCGGGCATCGCCGGCGAGACCAGGGTCAGCGACCTCACGAGGTCGGGCCGCATGGCCGCGACCCGCACAGAGACCGCGCCGCCCATGGAGTTGCCGACGAGGTGGACGGGCCCGCCTCCCAGCGTCTCCATCAGACGGACCACCGCCGCGGCGTGGGCGGGGATCGAGTAGTCGCCGTCCGCCGGCTCCGGCGAGTGCCCCGCTCCCGGCAGGTCGACGGCGACCCCCCGCACCTCGTCGGCCAGCTGGCCCATCAGGTCGGTCCAGTTGGTCGCCGAGCCCGCCAATCCGTGCACGTACAAGGCGGTCTCGGGCGGCCCCTCCGGGGTCGTCCGCACATGGAGGCGCGTGTCCCCCACGTCGATGAGCCGGCCGGGCCACAGTGGAATCGGCTCGACACCCACGCGTCCTCCCCTGTTCTCCTCGCGTTTCTCGACCATAACGCCGCCCGCGCACCTCCTCGGCGGGCACTCCCGCTACCCGGGCCACAGGGGACCGATCATCCGGGTTCGCCCGATCGGCGAGCGCGACATAGCGCCAATATCACCCCTATTCGGACATTTCGAAATGCGGATACGAATGACAATCCGGACTAATGCGCTCCTATCGGTGCCAACGATGCCAATAAAGCGATAAGTGAATGGCAAAAGCCGCCGATCGCCGTTTGTCAGTCGGACGGCGAGGAAAACAAGACAATGCAGGGATGATCCACCAAGGATCATCAGTAAGGGCATTTTCCGAACGACTTGGAAAACGCCGGAGTGTCGGGGCAACAATCCTTCAAGGAGGACATGAAATGCCCAAGTTCAACAACCTGGTCGGGATCCTCGCGATCAGCGCCGCGCTCACCGGTGGTGCCGTCACCCTGGGTACCGCTGTGGCCGCCACCAGCGCGAACGCCGCCACCGTCATGGGCGGCTACGTGGGCGGCGGCTACCCGTACCCCTACAACTACAACGCCAACCGGAATTCGCAGAAGCAGAAGCACAAGGCGCTGAACGGCAACAAGAACAAGAACAAGAACCGCACCAAGCAGTGGCAGCACGAGCGTCAGAACCAGGGACAGCACCAGTTCCTGCTGCGTGACTTCACGCTCGTTCTCACGCCGTTCCAGAAGACGGACTCCGACTCGCGGGCGCTGCCGTACAACTGGCAGGCGGGCTCCTCGCAGGCGATTCCGTGGAACCGCATGTACACCAACGCCGACTCCCTGAACAACCCGCGTCAGGCCCAGGCGTCCGCGGCCACGCCGAAGACGAACCAGGCCACCGAGATCGACCCGCGTCTGAAGAAGAAGGAGATCGACGCGGACATCGACCTGGACGTGCAGAAGGAGCGGAAGGGCTACGAGACCGAGCCCGAGATCGTGCCCTGACCGAATCCGCACAAGCGGCCTCGGTGAACGTCCCGGCCACGGCAGGTGACGCGGCACCGGACGGCCATCCGTACTCGTGACCTGTGGGGCGGAGGTGTCCACCGCCCCACAGGCGGACGGGTGAGCAGTTGAGGAAGCAGAGCGCCGGCGGCGGCTTCGAGGAGAGGGCCGCCGGCGCGAGCCACCGCATCGCGCCGTGTCGACACGGCGCCGCACTACTACCACCCTCGTCCGGCTCCGTACGGCACCGGGGGAGGGTCGCGATATTCAGAGGAGAACCATCCAGATGTCCGTGTTGAAGAACATCGCCGGGGCTTTGGCCCTCGGCACCGCGCTGAGCGGCGCGGCCGTCGTGCTCGGCGTCGGCTTCACCGCCGGCACCGCCGGTGCCACCACCGTGATGGGCGGGTACGTTCCCGCTCCCGCCCCGGCGGCTCGCTCCTACCCGCGCAGCGCCAACGTCAACTGGAACTACAACCGCCAGGGCCAGCGCCACAAGGCCGCGAACGGCAACAAGAACAAGAACAAGAACAAGAACAACCAGTGGCAGCACCTCCGTCAGTCGGAGACCCAGGACCAGTTCCTGATGCGTGACTTCACGCTCGTGCTCACGCCGTTCCAGAAGTCCACCAACGGCTCGGGCGCCATGCCGTACAACGCTCAGTGGAGCCAGACGCAGGCGCTGCCCTTCAGCTCGCAGTACGACAACACGCAGTCGCAGAACCTGCCGCGCCAGGGCCAGTCCTCGGTCGCCACGCCTCGGACCAACCAGGCCACGGCCATCAACCCGCGGACCAAGGTCAAGGACGTCGACGTCGACGCGGACGTCGACATCGAGAAGAAGAAGGACCGCTACCCGCGGCCCGGCTACGAGGCCATCCCGTAGTCCGTGTCCGCCACAGGCCGGGCTGACCGGCCACGCTGAACCCCGGGCCACCGGCCCGGGAGCAGGATGAAATGTGCCCGTGCTCGCCTGGGCGTGGATTTCCGCGCCCGACGTGAGCACGGGCACTTTTCGTCGTCGCACATTCGGATTCGGGCCTCCCTCCGCGCCCGCCCCTGGACGCGCCGGCGGGCCCCTGCGGCCCCTGGGCCGCCGTCTCCGCCTCTCGTTCCTCCGTCCCCCTCTGCGCTCCTCCCCCGCGCCCATCGCCCTCCTCCGGGCCGTCCACGCCGTGACCGCCTCGTCCCCTCACCAGGTTCGTCTCTCGTCTCCTGGAGCGCCCCCGCCTGAGCCCGACCGGCCGTGCCTCGGCGGATCGCGGCACTCCACCGTCGCTTGTCCCGGTCCTTCGCCCTCGTGTGCACCGTGGATTCGAATCGGACATTATGGGACAAGTCGCCCCTTTTGCCTCTAATTCATTCCATAGGCTGCTAATAGCTGATCAAAAGCCATAAGGCGGCGTTTGTCGGGCTGGGCCACCGGACATCAACGTATCGCAGGAACCCGGCTCCACACGGAGCCACAAAGGCATTTCTCACTTCCTCACCAAGAGAAATGCCGAAGAGGATGCGGGGGAAATCCAATCCTTTCAAGGGGGACAGCAATGCCCAAGTTCAAGACGGTCTTCGCCGGGCTCGCTCTCGGCACCGCCATCGCCGGCAGCGCCATCGCCATGAGCTCCACCGCCGCGAACGCCGAAGGTTTCGGCGGCGGCTTCGGCGGCGGCTTCCTGGGCGGCGGAATGCCCATGTTCAACAACTTCGTTCCCATCGACTTCGGTGGCAATGAGGGGTGCGGCGGCGGCTGCGGTGGCGGAGGCTTCGGCAACGGCTTCGGCAACGGCTTCTGCAACAACGACAACAACATGTTCTGGAACCAGCAGGGCATGTGGAACCAGAACGCGTTCACCGACAACGTCGACGACAACTCCGGGTTCGCCATCATCGGCAAGAACGCCGCCATCGCCTTCCAGGACAAGACGAACCGGAACACCAACTGGTTCAACAACGGCTTCTGGAACAACAACACGTTCATGAACAACCGGAACAACAACAACGTGTGGAACAACCCCGGCTTCGGCAACGGCTTCTGACGCGGGGCCTGCGAGGCAACGCCGCCTTCCGATCGGCCGGATGACGTGACGACCAGGACGACCAACGATCCTGGCCGATGCGACCCGACCAGGAAAAGGGCGCATTGAGCGCAGCCACCCGCTCCCGGACCCATCGCGCACCAGGTGATGGAGACACCATCCGGGAACGGCCGTTCGAACCATAGGGATGACACGCAAAGGGCTCCGGCGAGACGTTCTCGCCGGAGCCCTGACTTTTTCACCGTCCGCCGACGGCTTCACCGCACCCGGCGGCGACCCGGGATTCCCGGCACGCGGCCGACACGCGGCCGGCACACGCCGACCACCGTCCGGATCGAGCGCCGTACCGTCCGACAAGGCCGCCCGGTCCACGAGGGCCGCAAGGCAGCACGGCTCACAGGCGGCACGGTTCACCGGGGCCTACTGGCCGCAAGGCCGTGCCGTCCCGCACGGCCGCAGGGGGTTCACCAGCGCCGTTCACCAGCGCCGCGAGGCCGCAGCGCTCACAGGGGCCACCAGGCCCGCAAGCGGCTGTATGGCCACGCGTTCGCTCTTGGCTACGACGGCTCTCATCGGCTCCGCTTCCGCTTCCCACGCCTTGAGGTTGCGGCACGACGCTTCCCGATTCAGACATTTCGCGACATATTGACCCTAATGGCTTTAATAGCCGTCATATAGGTCTAAGTATTGATTAAAAGGCCGGGAGAACCGTTTGTCACCCAGCCGCCCAGGAAATGAACGTAATCGCAGGAACCAAGCTCCAAACGGGGGCCATCGGGCAATTCCAAAGGGCCGCGAGGCCCGGAATCGCCTCAAGAATCAGGGCAATCGAAATCCTGTCAAGGGGGACACGCAATGCCCAAGTTCAAGAAGATCGTCGCACAGTTCGCTCTCAGCACCGCCGTCATCGGCGGCGCGCTGGCCATGGGGGCCGTGGCTGCGAACGCGTCGTGCTCGGGCGGGTGCGACAACGGCGGTCGCGACGGCGTCGCAAACGGCAACCGCGGAGGCACCGGCGGCATCGCCCAGGACAACTTCATTCCGTTCGAGCGTAACTTCCCTGTGTTCGTCAACCAGGTGCCGAACAACAACAACAACAACCGGACGCCGATCCAGAACCACGAGCAGAACAACTGGAACAACAACAACCTGTGGAACCAGCAGGGCTTCTGGAACCAGGGCCTGTTCGCGGACCGCCTGAACGACACGTCCGGGTTCGGCCTCGTCGCCAAGGACGTCGCCCTCGGCTTCCAGGACAAGACGAACCGCGACAACAACTGGTTCAACAACAACTGGTGGCAGCACAACAACCTGTTCAACAACCGTGACCAGCTGCACAACAACTGGTTCAACAACAACCTGCGCTAAGAGGGTGCCGTCAACAGGCCCTGCGAGTGACCGCGCCACATCTCCGCGGTGAGGGGTAGGACCCGGGCGATAACCCGCCAAGGTTCTGCGCCCCGTCCGCCAGAGCGGCGTCGTTGAATGCAGAGACGCTTCTCCGGCAGGGCGAATGCTCCCTGAGCGATTCGCCACCGGGAAGCGGCCGACTCAACCTCAAACGCACCAATTAAGGGCCCCGGCGGGAAACTTCCGCCGGGGCCCTGTCCCATACGCCGCACCGACGCCCCACCGTCCGCCCCACCGTCCGCCCCACCGTCGCCGAATCCGCGGCGACCGCACCCCGGTGGCACACCTACCTTCCCCGCCCCTTCCCCCGCGCTCCGTCGTCCGGTCCGCGCGACCTCCCCCACCCCGGACGCACCCCGGACGCACCCCGCCCGGACGCACCCCGCCCGGGCGCACCCGGTCGGAGCGTCCAAGCGCCACCGAGGTCACCGCCGGACCTGCGGTGCACTCCCCCACCGCGAAGCACCACTCCGGCCGGAGAACAGAGCCGGAGAACAGAGCCGGCGCACACAGGCAGTGAGCAGGGGCAGCGCCACCCCCCGCGAACAGAGCCGGCGAACCCGGCGAAGTCGCCCCTCCGGCAGAGCCCGGCCGCCCTCGCGGCGCCAGTCCGACCGGACGCCCACCCCGCTGCTCCACCCGCAGCCCCACTCCGCTGCCTCAGCCTGCTGCCCCACCCGCTGCGCCCGTCGTCCCGCGCGCGGGACGACGGCTCGAAACCGGTCGGGTGTCAGCTACCGGCGACTCCACCCATCCGCACGAGTTCCGCCGGCCACCCCTCCCGCTCGCCGCCTTCTCACCACGACTCCCGCCGGGGGGGCAAATCGTACCTTTCACACAAAAGGCGCATTATCCATCGAATCAAGCTTATAAGTAGCTAATCATTGATCAAAGGCGTCAGATACTCGTTTGTCACGCAGGCCGAGAGGAAATCACAGCTAGCGTAGGGAGCAGGGCCCAATAGGGGCCATAAAGGCATTTCCCGCATCGTGAAAGGCGAGAAATGTCCCCGACTATAAGGGCAATCGAAATCGAATCCTGCCAAGGAGGATACATAATGCCCATGCTGAACAAGATCATCGCAGGCCTCGCGCTCAGCACCGCGGTTATCGGCGGTGCCATCGCTCTGGGGGCCACCGCCGCCAGCGCCGACCTGGGTCGTGACAACAACGGCGTCGCCGACGGCAATCGCGGGGGCACCGGCGGCATCGCCCAGGACAACACAGGTCTCGGCAACTTCGGGTTCTTCCCCGGCTTCAACTCCGGCAACGACGACGGCGTCGCCAACGGCAACCGGGGTGGCACCGGCGGTATCGCCCAGGGCAACAACGGCACCCCCGCCTTCTTCAACCAGACCGTGCCGTTCAACAACTTCGGCTTCGGCCCGGGTAACAACTGCGGCAGCGGCGGCTGCGGGGCCGGTGGCCTCGGCAACGGCCTCAACGAGGGTGGCAACAACGGCAACCTGAACAACCTCGCCAACAACCGGGGCGACAACTCCTGGTGGAACCAGCAGGGCTTCTGGAACCAGGGCCTCTACAAGGACGCCCGTGACGACCACTCCGCCTTCGGCGTCGTCGCCAAGGACGTGGCCCTCGGCTTCCAGGACAAGACGAACCGCGACAACAACTGGTTCAACAACCACTGGCTGAACAACAACCACTGGTGGAACGTCCGCGACCAGCTCAACAACAACCGGTTCCACAACAACCTGCGCTAGTGAGTGCCCGACCCGCACCGCCAATCCCTTGTGCCGGTGACGGAGGACCAGGAGCGCTGATCCGCTCTCACGCCTCCGTCCGCCGGACAGGGGGACGCGGAGTGCGGGCGGACGGTTCATCGAAAACGCATCTCCGGAATCGCTGATTCATCGTTCCGGACATGAGACACGGGCTCCGGCGGATATGTCCGCCGGAGCCCTGACTTTTTTCCGTGAATCGCGGACCCCCCGATCCGCCGCCGCACACGACGAAACCCGTACGGCCGGGACGGACCGCCGCGTACGGGCACGGCCACGCTGCCGGAGCCGCGAGACCGCCGGGGAAACAGCCTCGGCGGAGGGTTGGGGAAGGCCGTCACGGGGAAACGCGGCTCCGCCGTCTACCCCGTCCCGCAACCGGCGAATCGGAGGCCGGCCGCTGATTCAGTCAGCAGTCGCCTATCCGGCCGTATCAAGCCGTAACGAGAGATCAAACTCCTCACCGCCGCGTTTGGTTCTCGGCCCTCTCGGCAATCTAGACATCACGGCGATGACCGGACATATCGGCCATCATCGGACATTCCCGGCAGTAGTGGGGATGTCGGAACCACGGGCAATCCATCCTTTGAGGAGGGCCTCTATGCCCAAATTCCGGAACGTCATCACCGGCCTCGCGATCAGCGCGGCGATGACCGGCGGCGCTCTCGCGCTGACCGCCACCACCGCCCACGCCTCCACCCCGACCACCACCACGATGTCCAGCTCCTGGTGGCACGGCCCGGACGGCTGCAGGCGCGCTCGCAACTGCAACAAGAACCGCAACAAGCTGGAGAACCGCAACGATTTCCGCGTCTTCAAGTTCAAGAAGGAGAAGAAGGTCCACCGGAAGAACGTGGCCTTCGCATCCGGTGACGCCGTCATCGAGATCGACGGCGACGACGACGACTGACGCTGACGGGTGACACCCACTCGTACGGGGCCGCCGGGGCTCGCCCTGATCACGCCTCCGCCATCTCCGTGATGACCGGACGGCGGTGACCGGGCGGCCGCGAGCCTGCGGCCCTTTACGAATCACCCGCTTCCGTACCGTGAAGAAAGCCCCGGCGGGACGACCCGCCGGGGCTCCTCAGCATCGACGTGAGGAAAGCACAGACCTGACGTGTCAGGCCGAGCGGCGCGTCTTCCGCTTCTTGGGCGCCTTCTCCTCCTCGCCGGCTCCGTTCGATCCGGCCTTCCTGCCTGCGGCGCCTGCGTCGGCGGACTTCGTGCCGGAGGCGGCGGCCTTCGTCTTGGCGGCTCCACCGGCCGGCTTGGCCGCGGTGACGCCCTGGCGCTCCCGCTTGGCCGCTTCCACGCTGGCCCGCAGCGCGGCCATCAGGTCGACGGCGGGACCGGCCTCCGTGGGCACCTCGGGCGCGACCAGTTCCCTGCCCGCCACCTTGGCCTCGATGACCTCCTGCAGCGCCTCGCGGTAGGCGTCCTTGTACTCGGTGGGGTCGAAGTCCGCCACCATGGTCTCGATCAGGGACTCGGCCATCTTCAGCTCCTGGGGACGTACGTCGACGTCCTCCTCCAGGAACCCGAAGTCGGCCTCGCGGATCTCGTCCGGCCAGAGCATGGTCTCCAGCACGAAGACGCCGTCACGCACGCGGAGCGCGGCCAGCGACTCGCGCTGCCGCAGGGCGATCTTCACGACCGCCACCTGTCCCGAGCGCTCCAGCGCGTCCCGCAGCAGCACGTACGGCTTGGCGCCCTGCCCGTCCGGCTCCAGGTAGTACGACTTGGCGAAGTAAATGGGGTCGATCTGCTCCGCGGGGGTGAACTGCAGCACGTCGATCCTGCGCGAGGTGGTCAGCGGCAGGTCGGAGAAGTCCTCGTCGGTCAGCACGACCATCTCGCCGGTGGCGAGTTCGTATCCCTTGGCGATGTCGGAGTACGGCACCTCTTCGCCGTCGACCGAGCAGACCCGCTTGTACTTGATCCGCCCGCCGTCCTCCCTGTGCACCTGGTGGAACGCCACGTCCTTCTGCTCGGTCGCCGAGTAGAGCTTCACCGGGATGGTGACAAGACCGAACGAGATCGCGCCTTTCCAGATGCTGCGCATAGCCACATTCTCGTCTCTGTGTTCGAACAACGCTATGGTGGATTCAAGGGAGTCACCCGATGGGCAGGTACCCACTATGGCGGTGCCGTATCCGATCGAGCCGATGCTTGCCATTCCAGGAGAAATCCCTCTCGACGCCGAGGCGTACGCGCTGGAGGTGAAGTGGGACGGCATCCGCGCGCTCGCGTACGTCGACGGCGGCGTGCGGGTCACCGGACGGCACGGCGCCGACTTCACCTCCCGGTATCCGGAGATCTCCGCCGCCCTCGCGCCGCTGGCCGGCCGCAGGGCGGTCGTCGACGGCGAGGTGGTGGCCTTCGACCTCGACGGCCGGCCCAGCTTCGCCCGGCTGCAGAAGCGCATGCACATCACCGATCCCGCCGGCGCCCACCTGCTCGGCCGGCTGCCGGTCTCCTACCTGCCCTTCGACCTGCTCCACCTCGACGGGCACACGCTGCTCGACGTGCCGTACCGGGACCGGCGGGCCCTGCTCGACTCGCTCGGCGTGGGCGCGCCGCCCCACTTCCCCTGCGAGCCCGCGGTGCTGGAGGCCACCAGGCGGCAGGGGCTCGAAGGCGTGGTCGCCAAGCGCCTCGACTCGCCGTACCGCCCGGGGCGCAGGACGGAATGGTGGATCAAGGTCAAGAACCTGCTCACCGCCGAGGTCGTCGTCGGCGGCTGGCGGCCCGGCAAGGGCCGCCGCGCGGGCGGCGTCGGCTCGCTCCTGCTCGGCGTGTACGCCGGAGGCTCCCCGGGCCGATTCCTGTTCGCCGGCCACGTGGGCACCGGGTTCACCGACGCGATGCTCGGCGACCTGCTCCGGCTGATTGAGCCGCTCGAGATCGGGCAGAGCCCCTTCTCGGACGGGCTGCCGAGGGAGATCTCCAGGAACGCCCGGTGGGTCAGGCCCGAGGTGGTGGGCGAGGTGGCGTTCACGATGTGGACGCGGGACGGGCGGCTGCGCAACCCTGTGTGGCGGGGCGTGCGCGTGGACAGGGTGCCCGCGGACGTGCGGCGGGAGGAGCAGGGATGACCGAGAAGGTGCGGGTGAAGACCGAGGGCCGCCTGCTTACCCTGACCAACCTGGACAAGGTCCTCTATCCCGGCGCTGCGTTCACCAAGGCCGAAGTGATCGACTACTACACCCGGATCGCGCCGGTCCTGCTGCCGCACCTGAAGGGACGCCCGCTCACGGTCAAGCGTTATCCGAACGGCGTCGAGGGCCAGTTCTTCTTCGAGAAGAACGCCCCGGAGCACACGCCCGACTGGATCCGTACGGTGACCCTGCCCGCGCCGGGCAGCACCAAGAACCGCGAGGAGATCGACTTCGCGGTCGTGGAGGACCTGCCGGCCCTGGTCTACTACGCCAACCTGGCCGCCCTGGAGATCCACGTGCCGATGTGGCGGGTGGCCAAGGACGGCGAGCCGCAGCCGCCCGACACCCTGGTCTTCGACCTCGACCCCGGCGCACCGGCCACCATCGTCGACTGCTGCCGCGTCGCCGTCCTGCTGCGGGAGGCCCTGGCGGACGACGGCTTGGACTGCCGTCCCAAGACCAGCGGGCAGAAGGGCATGCAGCTCTACGTCCCCTGGGACCGGGGGCCGGGCACGTCCGACTACGCCAAGGCGCTTGCCCGGCGGATGCAGGCGGAGCACCCGTTCGTGACCAGCGTGATGGCGAAGAAGGAACGGCCGGGCAAGGTCTTCATCGACTGGAGCCAGAACAACCCGGCCAAGACGACCATCGCGCCCTACTCGCTGCGCGCCGCCCGGCGGCCGACCGCGTCAACTCCCCTGCTGTGGGAGGAGGTCGAGGCGTGCGACAGCCCGGACCAGTTGGTGTTCACCGCTCCCGACGTGCTCGACCGGGTGGCGGAACACGGCGACCTGTTTCTGCCCCTCACCGCTTAGCCCCGCCGCCGCCGCCCTGGCCTTAGTGTTGGACCTGTCGCAGCCGACCACGAACGGAAGGACACGCGGATGTCCGAGATGGACCCCCTCGACGAGATGGTCGAGGAGATCTCGATCGAGGCGCCGGAGGCCGACGCGGTCGAGCAGCACCAGCTCGTCACGGTCCCAGAAGACAGGCGCTGGCCCGAGCACGTCCCGTTCGACGCCGACCCGGCCGACGTGGCTGAACAGGAGCGCACGGTCGACCTGGACGACGACGACTATCGTTGACCCGAGTTACCGACGCGTAGGATGAGGCCCCGGGGGCGGGAGCCCCCGATGCGCATCTGCCAAGGAGACTGCCGTGACCGCTACCCCGGACGCCAAGCCCCGGGGCACCCGCCTGCCCCGGATGGCGCGCCGCCGTCAGTTGCTGAGCGCGGCGCAGGAAGTGTTCGTGGAGAACGGTTACCACGCGGCGGCGATGGACGAGATCGCCGAGCGGGCCGGGGTGAGCAAGCCGGTGCTCTACCAGCACTTCCCGGGCAAGCTGGAGCTGTACCTGGCGCTGCTGGACCTGCACGTCGACGACATGGTGACCCGGATCCGGCAGGCGCTCGAGTCGACCAGTGACAACAAGCAGCGGGTGCAGGCCGCCATCGGCGCCTTCTTCGACTTCGTCTCCAGCCAGGGCGAGGCGTTCCGGCTCGTCTTCGAATCCGACCTGCGCAACGTCGCGCCCGTACGGCAGCGCATGGAGCGTTCGCTGCACGAGAGCGCCGAGGCGATCAGCCAGGTCATCCAGGAGGACACGGGCTGTTCCAGCGACGAGGCGCACCTGCTCGGCGTCGGCCTGGTGGGCATGGCCGAGGTGAGCGCGCGCTACTGGCTGAGCAGTCACGGCTCGATTCCCAAGGAGGCGGCGACCCAGCTGATGGCGCGCCTCGCCTGGCGTGGCATCAGCGGTTTCCCGCGCACCGGCTGACCGGAATCCTGTTCGCTTCACGCGATCACACGGCGCGCCGCTTCCTGAGGGGACGACGATGGGTAGGGACCAGCCCTCGTGAAAGGGGAGCCCCATGGAAATAAAGATCGGCGTGCAGTCGGTGCACCGTGAGCTAGTGGTGGAGACCAACGCGTCGGCCGAGGAGATCGAGGAGGAGCTCCGCAAGGCGCTCGCCTCGGAGAAGGGCGTCTTCTCGCTCACCGACACCAAGGGCCGCCGGGTGGTCGTCCCCGTGGCATCGCTCGGGTTCGTCGAGATCGGCGAGGACGAGACGCGCCCCGTGGGCTTCGGCGGGACCCTCTAACCCTCCGCGCCAACCCACCGCGCGAGACCCTCTGACCCACCGCGACAGTCCCCCACCGCGGTCCCGGGTGACTCCGCACCGGCCGGCGGGCGGCGCGCGCCCATCAACGCGCGCCGTCCCGGCGGCTGACCGTGTGCTCCGATGTGGGCTCCACCGATCAGCCGCCTGGGAACCGCCGCCGTCTCAGGTGCGTCCGTAACCGCATCCGCGGGGACGGCGCGTCAGATCCGCCTGATGGGGATCTCGTCTCCCGCTGATCGTCGGACAGCCCGCGCTTCCTCTCCGCAACACCGCACGCGGAGTCCAGGGGTTCGGCCCACATCTTGTCAAGGAACTGCCGTAGCGGCGCGAGGCCCTCATGCTCGCACCGTACATCCGTTTGGCACGTGCGCGACCCAAGAACGCCGCACCGGCCGCCGCGGGAAGGCCGCCTCCCGCACCTCCCGATCCGGCCGCGCCGGAAGTCTCACCAGGTAGTCCGGCCCGGCCGCGCCCAGGACGCCGGTCCTCGACGTACGCGGAACCCGTGAATACTACGGGCCGGGCGTCAGCCCGAGGGCCGCCATCCGCTTGCCGTGTTCCTCGGTCAGCCTGGCGAACATCCGCCCGACCTCCGCCAGATCCTCCCCGTTCTCGCCCACCAGCAGGGCGGCCAGCTGCGGCCTGGCCGCGGCGAGCCGCTGCCCCTGGCTCAGCGCCTCGCCGACCATCCGGCGCGCCCACAGCGCCAGGCGGCCGCACAGCCGCGGGTCGGCGTCCAGCGCGGCCCGCACCCGCTCCACCGCGAACTCCCCACGGCTCTCGTCGGTCAGCACCTCGTCCACCAGGGCCCTGATCGAAGGAGCGGTGTGACGCGCCGCCTCCCGGTAGAAGTCCCCCGCGATCCCCACACCGACGTACGCCTTGATCAGCGCCTCGTGCCAGTCATTCGGCCTGGTCTGGGCGTGCCAGGCGTCGATCGCCTCCACGAAGGGGGCCATCGCCTCCTGCGGATCGACGCCGAGCGAGGCCAGCCGGTCGCGCAGCACCCGGAAGTGCCCGTACTCGGTGGCGGCCACGTCCCCGAGGGCGGCCCTGTCGTTCAGCGTGGGAGCCAGCAGCGCGGCGTCCTCGGCCAGCCGGAGGAAGGCGGTGAGCTCGGCGTACGCGAGGACACCGAGCAGGTCCACAATCCCGGGAGAGGAATCACTCATGGGTGCAGCGTACGGCTCCGGAGCGCCTCCTTCCGGCGGCTCCCGGCCCGGCGGCACAGCAAGAGCTTTTAGCGAGAAGACGCAGAAATCGGTTCCGTGTTGTGGTATCGAGTAGACTGGTTCGTGGAAGTGCGACCGCACTGTGCCACTCACTGTGTCGATCCGGGGCCACCCCCGGACCCCCAGGAACCACTGGATGCCGCGGTCGCTGATCACGACGAGGGCGCGACTGTCCGCGAGGACCCGGACCGGGAAAGATCTGCCGGCCGGCTGTCCCGGAAGGGCCGCCTTCGCATTGATTGAGGCAGGCCACGCTGACAACGACGTTTCGAGACCTGGGAGTCATCCCGGAGATCGCCGATGCTCTCGAGACCGAGGGCATCACTTCACCATTCCCGATTCAGGAGATGGCGCTCCCGCTGGCGCTGGCCGGCCAGGACGTCATCGGACAGGCGCGCACGGGCACGGGCAAGACCTATGCCTTCGGCGTCGCCATGCTGCAGCTCGTCGGCAAGCCGAGGAAGAACCGCAAGAAGCCACGCGGTCTGGTCCTCGTACCGACCCGCGAGCTGGCTCTCCAGGTGACCGAGGACCTGGTCCTCGCCGCGGGCAAGCTGGGGTCGCGCATTCTCACCGTGTACGGCGGGCGTGCGTACGAGCCGCAGATCGAGGCGCTCAAGAACGGCGTCGACGTGATCGTCGGCACGCCAGGGCGGCTGCTCGACCTGGTCAAGCAGAAGCACCTCGACCTCGGCCAGATCACCATGCTCGTGCTGGACGAGGCCGACCGCATGCTCGACCTCGGCTTCCTGCCGGACATCGAGCGGATCATCAAGCTGGTGCCCGAGAGCCGGCAGACGATGCTGTTCTCCGCGACCATGCCCGGCGAGATCGTCAACCTGTCTCGTCGCTATCTGACCCAGCCGATCCGGGTCAGGGCGGAGAGCGGCACGGCCGACGCCGAGACGACCACGCTGACCACGCAGCACGTGTACCGCACGCACCGCATGGACAAGATCGAGATCGTGGCCCGTCTGCTGCAGAGCAAGGGCACCGGGCTCACGATGGTGTTCTGCGAGACCAAGCGGGCCTGCGACATGGTCGCCGAGCAGCTCAAGGACAAGGGCTTCGCGGTGGCCGCCGTCCACGGCGACCTCGGCCAGAGCCAGCGCGAGCAGGCGCTGCGGGCGTTCCGCAACGGCAAGATCAACGTGCTGGTCGCGACCGACGTCGCGGCGCGCGGCATCGACATCGACGACGTCACCCACGTCGTCAACTACGACTGCCCGCAGGACGAGAAGACCTACGTCCACCGGATCGGCCGTACGGGCCGGGCGGGGCGCACCGGCGTAGCGGTGACCTTCGTCGAGTGGACCGAGCTGACCCGCTGGAAGGTCATCAACAACGCGCTCTCGCTCGACTTCGCCGAGCCCGTCGAGACCTACTCCAGCTCCCCGCACCTGTACGCCGAGCTCGACATCCCCGAGGGGACCAGGGGCGTGCTGCCGCGCGCCCAGCGGTCCCGGGCGGGCCTGGAGGCCGAGGAGATCGAGGACCTGGGCGAGACGGGCCGGAGCCGGTCCCGCGGCAAGCCGGCTCGCGGCGAGCGGGAAGAGCGCCGTGACCGGGAGGAGCGCCGTGAGCGCCCCGCCCGCACCCGCGAGCGGCGGCGTACCCGCAGCGGCCGCCTCCAGGACGCCGACACGGCCCCTGAGGGCGAGACCGCGGCGCCGGCTCCGGTGGAGGCTCTCGCGGAGCCGTCCGCGGGAATCGCCTCCGAGGCGCCCGTAGAGGCTTCCGTGGAGGCTCCCGTGGAGGTGGCGCCCGCCGAGGCCGCGTTGGGCCGCCGTGGACGCAGGGGCGCGAACACCGCGGCCCTGAGCGGCGCGCTGGCCGACGTCGCGGCGACGGGGTCCCTGGGGGACCGCGCGGAAGAGCAGGCCGGAGCACCCGTGACCGGGGAGACCGCGCCCGCCGGCGACGGGCAGGAGCGGAAGGCGGCGTCCACGCGCAGGACCACGCGCCGCAGGGCCCGCGACGCCGCGGCCGACCCTGCCACCGGCACTGCGACCGGCACCGCGCCTGAGAGCGTGGCCGACGCTGTGGCTGACACCGTGGCCGCCAGGCCGGCCGAGGAGCCGGCGGAGGAGCGCCCCGCGCGCCGCCGCAGGGCCCGCGCCGCCGACACCAGGCAGGAACTCCCGATCGAGGAGCCGGCCGGGGAGGCCGAGCCGGAGATCGAGGTCGTCGCGGCGGAGCCCGCCGAGCGGCCGGAACCGGAGCGGATCATCCCCGCCAGCCCGTTCTCGATCGTGTTCAGGTCGCCCGACCTCGCGACCGCGGACGACGACCCCGCGCCGTCCGCCGCGAGCGAGCGAGCCCAGCAGCGGCGCCGCCCGCCCCGGCCACGACCTCGCCGTACGGGGTGAGGGGCCGCCACAGGCCCGCTCGTCGATGAGCAGGAAGCAGGGGCAGGGAGAGTGCCGGACGGCCGGCGCTCGCCCTGCCCCTTCGTGTTGGGGCCGGTTCGCCCGCAGTGGGTATGACGTGGACAGGAGGCATGCGCTATGACCATCAGAAACCGGCGTAGTCGCTTCGGCAGTGTCGTCGGGATCTTTCCTGGGTATCGTGATGCCACGTGAGTGAGCGAGCCTTCAGCAGACGGTCCAGGACGTGGGGCCGGTCCGGCGCATCGGTTCCCGGGATCCGGGGTGAGGTGGAGGAGGCCTCGTGAGCACGCCACGGTTCCTGACCCTTCCACCGGGTGTCAGCAGCGAGCAGATCGACACGCCGCTGGGCTCGTTCGCGGCCCTGGAGGCGCTTCCCGTCAGCGGTGTCCCCGAGCGCTGGCCCGCCCTTCTCGTCCCCGGTTTCACGGGGTCGAAGGAGGACTTCATCGCCGTGCTGCAGACGCTCGCACAGGCCGGCCGCCGGGTGATCGCGGTCGACATGCGCGGGCAGTACGAGACGCAGGGCTCGGACGACCCCGCGGCCTACACCTGCGGGGCCCTCGGCACGGACATCGACGCCATCGCCGCGGTCGTCGGCCAGGGTGAACCCGTCCACCTCCTGGGACACTCCTTCGGCGGGCTCGTCGCCAGGGAGGCGGCGCTGAACGGTGACGCCAAGCTCGCCTCGCTCACGCTCATGAGCTCAGGCCCCGCGGGCATCGTCGGCCCCCGGGAGCGGATGGGCCGGGTCCTGCTGGCCGAGCTCCCGGAGTACGGCCTGGACTACATGTGGTCGAACCGGCTGGAGCCGGAGGCGCTGGCGGCCGGCGTACCCGACGAGATCGTCGCGTTCCTGCGCAAGCGGCTGCTCGCCAACCACCCCACCGGCCTCGCGGCCATGGCGGAGGAGGTCCTGGGCGCCCGCGACCGCTGCGAGGAACTGGCCGGGTGCGGGCTCGACCTCCTGGTCCTGTACGGCGAGCACGACGACGGCTGGCCGCCGCTGCTGCAGGCCGAGATGGCCCGCAGGCTCCACGCGGAGTGCGTCGTGGTGCCCGGGGCGCTCCACTCGCCGGCCGTCGAGGCCCCCGAGACCACCGCGGCGGCCCTGACCCGCTTCTGGAACGCGGCGGAAAGCCGGCTGCTCCAGCACCAGCACGGCTGAGCCGGTCGTCATGCCCGGCGCCGGCCTGACCGCCCAGCCCCCGGAGTCCGCGACGTGGCTGGTCCACGTCGACAGGACCATGTGGGTCGGCGGCGTGCGCGGCCTCATGCTGCAGGCCCTGCATCCGCTGGCGATGCGGGGCGTGTGGCAGAACTCCAACTTCCGGGAGGACCCCTTCGGGCGGCTCCGCCGTACGGCGGACTTCGTGGGCCGCGTGACGTACGGCAGCCCTGAGGAGGCCGAGAGGATCGGCAGGCGGGTGCGCGCGATCCACCGGGCGCTACGCATCCACGATCCCGACACGGGCCGGACCCACCGCGTGGACGACCCAGAACTGCTGCTGTGGGTGCACTGCGCGGAGGTCATGTCCTACCTGGACGTCGTCCGCCGCGCGGGGGCCGGGATCACCGCGGAGCAGGCCGACCGGTACCTCGCCGAGCAGCGGCGCAGCGCCACGTACGTCGGGCTCGACGCCGACGACGTGCCCGGCTCGGTCAGCGAGATGGACGACTACTTCGCGCGGATGCGGCCGGTCCTCCGGGTCATTCCGGAGTCGGCCGCCGCCGTGCGGTTCCTGCTCTGGCCGCGCCTGCCGGACGACATGCGCTTCCTATCCCCGGCCAAGCCGGTCTACTTCCCGTTCGGGGCGCTGTGCTACTACACGCTGCCCGACTGGGCGCGCCGGATGTACGGCGTGCTGCCCGAGGTGCCGCAGATCATGGTCACGGCGGCGCTGCGGGCCTTCCGGCTGACCATGAACACGATCCCGGACTTCCTCCACCAGCAGGTGCTGGACGAGCGCACCAGGACCATGCTGCGGGCCTCACGTGAGCGCCTGGGTGCCGCCGGATACGACGTGGGCAAGGGCCTCAGAGCACTGGTCGACCCCCGCCGCCACCCCACCCCCTCACCCCCACCCCCACCGTGATCTTGTAGTTTGTCGCACCCGGCACGTCTCACCTGCGCATCGACCGTTCGTGATCTTGCAGTTTTTCGCCGACTCGCAGCCCGACCTCACCAAACGCGATTCGTGATCTTGGAATTGCAAGATCACGAAGTCGATCGGCGCAGGTCAGCATCGGTGAGCGCGCACGACGTGCAAGATCACGGAGGCCATAAGGCCAGCTCAGCGGGGGTACGTGCGACAAACTACAAGATCACGCGGGGAGGCCGTCCCAAGGGAGTTTGTCGGGGGACACGGCCCGGCCCTCCGGGCAGTGGCGGCGGAAGTCGCACCAGGAGCAGATGGGGCCCGGCTCCGGCGGGAACAGCCGGTCGATCTCGGGCGGCACCGCGGCCGCCCCCGCGCCGTCCTCCCGCCTCGGGGCCGGCACGCCTTTCCTCTCCCGCCCGGCCCACTCGCGGTAGGCGTCGTCGGCGTCCGCCGCCTCCGTCGCGATGTCCTCGGCCCTGCCCAGATGGCGGGCGAGCGACTCGTCTGTGTGCTCCCACTCCGCGACCGTCCCGGTGGGCAGGTGGTGTAACTCCACCCGGCGGCACGCCCGGCGCATCATGCGGGACGAGGCGATCGCGTAGACGGCCAGCGCGACCGAGGTGCGGGCGTCGTCGGAGGTCGGCGGGCGGCGGCCGGTCTTGTAGTCGACCACGACCAGTTCGTCCCCGCGCCTGTCGAGCCGGTCCACCCGGCCTGAGATGGCGATCACGGACGTACGCGTGGCGACGGTGCGCTCGACGCCCACCGGCTCCTCGCCGGGGTCGAGCGTGGCGACGTACGAGGACACCATCGCGCGGGCGCGGTCACGCCACGTGGCCGACTGCTCCTCGTCCCTGAAGCCCTCGCGGATCCAGCCGTTGGTGAGCAGCACGGCCGCCATGACCGGCGTACGCCGGTCGTACGGCTCCCGCCACCACGCGGCCAGCGCGTTGTGCACCGAGGCCCCCACGCTGTTGTGCGCCCATGGGGGCCCCTTCTGCGGAGCGGGCCGGTCGAGATAGGTGAAGCGGTAGCGGCGCCGGCAGTCGAGCCAGGTGTTGAGGCGCGACGGCGTGCAGGTGTAGAGCCGCCTCGTCGGCATGCCGTCGAGGCCGAGCTGCTCCACGGCCCTCTACTCGTCGAGGTTCAGCTTGATGCCGGACGCCCCGGTGCCGTCCACGAGCGGCGGCGTCGGGTCGGCCTCCTGGGCTCCCGTCAGCGACCCCGACAGCCAGCGGTCGAACTCGGGCTCCAGGTCGCCGATCCTGCCCTCCTCGCCGTGGGCGGGCAGCACCCTGGTCTCGTGCGGAAGCGTGAACAGACGCTCGCCGATCGAGGTGAGCTGGTCGGCGAGCGCGGGATACTCCCCGCCGAGCTTGCCGGGGCCGTCCATGAGCAGGGTCTTGCCGGAGAAGACCGCGCCGAGGCCCTCGCAGTAGAGCGAGACGCCACCCGGCGTGATCCCCGGCGTGGAGAGCACCTCCAGCTCGACGTCGGCAACGGAGAACAGTCCCTCGTCCTCCATGTCGATGTCGGGCCAGGTCTCCTCCCAGGTCTGCCGCCACAGGCGCTTGTCCTTGACGTGCACGGCGATCACGGCCTCGTCCCTGGCCGCCACCTCGATCGCGGCACCCACGTGGTCGGGCAGGCCGTGGGTGCAGATGACGGCGAGGATCTCGCGGTCACCGACCTGCTCCAGGATCTTCTCGGCGTCCCGCGCCGGGTCGATCACGATCACCTCGTCGTCGTCACCCACGATCCAGGTGTTGTTCTCGACCTTGTGCTCGTCGCCTTCGTAGTCCACGAGGCCCGAGGTCACCACTCGTTCGATACGCGCTGTCACGATTCTGAACCTTACTATCCTTCCCCGTCCAGACGCGGCGAGAAGGCGCCGAAGGGCAGGTCGAGCACCTGATCCTGGTCGCGGAGATCGCGCAGTGACAGGTTGGCCAGCGCGATGAAGCAGCCGGCCTCGACCGGCCAGGCGACGGTCCACAGCCAGTTGCCGAGCGCCTCGCCCACGTAGACGGCCCGGTCGCCGGGCACGGCCCGCCCCGCGCACCACAGCGCCGTGGGGTGGCCGCGCGCGTCGATCTTGGCGTGCGGCGGCCCGGCGTCGAATCCCGCCCCCGGGTCGGGGCCGGGCAGCCCGGCGTACGCGGCGCCGAGACCGATGCCGGGCTCCTCCGCGATGAGCAGCATGTCGGCGGGGCCGTGGGTGACCGACGGGCCGGAGAGGGCGACGACGCTCGCCCTGACTCCGGTGCGCTCGTCACCCACCTCGGCGAAGCCCGTCACCAGCCACCCAGCGGGGAGCGGCCACGGGAGCCATACGGGCACCCTGGCCGTCTCGCAGAGCGCCTCCAGCGCGGCCGTGGAGGGCCGCCTGGGCGGCTGGAAGGGCAGGACGTCCCCATGGGCGGCGCAGCGCCAGGAACTCGACCAGACATTCGGTTCATGCAGCGGCCCGAAGCACCGCGGACAGGTTGGCGCGGTTCTCACAAATATTCACGGTGCGTCCGTGATGTCCATTCGTCAAGAGTCTGCCCGTTATCTAGTCGTAATCTTGGTGATGTGCGGTTCATCAGATGTGTGGGCGCCGTGGTCGCCGACCCCGAGGGACGTCTCCTGCTCGTACGGCGGGGCCGCCCTCCCGGCGAGGGGCTGTGGTCCCTGCCCGGCGGCAGGGTCGAGCCCGGCGAGACCGACGAGCAGGCGCTGCGCCGCGAGTTGCGCGAGGAGACCGGCCTCGACGTCACCGTCGTACGGCTCGCGGGGACCGTGCTGTGGCCCGCCCCCGGCGGAGCCACCTACGAGATCC
This sequence comes from Microbispora sp. H11081, assembly GCF_012999535.1. Lineage (GTDB taxonomy): Bacteria > Actinomycetota > Actinomycetes > Streptosporangiales > Streptosporangiaceae > Microbispora. The sequence continues at coordinate 459,335 of NZ_JABBWV010000004.1, read as the reverse complement.
ACGACTACGTGGCGACGGCCTCGGGCGTGCCGGTCGCCGGGGACGACGCCGCGGACGCCCGCTGGTGCGCGCCGGCCGACCTGGCGCGGCTCCCGCTGACCGACGGCCTCGCCGACACCCTCGCCGAGTGGGGGCTCATCCCCGGGACCGGTTCCGGCACCCTCCCGGGGATCAGCGCTCCGTGACCGTGCTGCGCCAGATCGTCAGATGGTCGTCGGCGTGGCCGGCCGACCTGCCGACGGCCACCACCCGGTCTCCGGACACCGCCACCGCTCCGAGCCACTGCGACCCCTCACCGCCGAGGCCGTCCTGGGTGAGCGCCCGGCGCGACCAGTTCACCCCGTCCGCGGAGACCCAGGCCGCGCTGTCGGTCTCGCCGCCCTGCGCGGACGACCGGTGCGACCCGACGGCGACGAGTCCCCATCCGGTCGCGGTCACGTCGAGGACCGAGGCGGCGGCCTCGGCGGGCAGCCTGCCGTACTCCCACTCGGCGCCGTCGTCGGTGGACAGCGCGGAGAAGGGGCGGGGGCCCTTGTCGGTCATCGCGGTGCCCACGACCACCACGCCCTTTTCGGTCGCGACCACGTGGCGCAGCCCCGCCGAGGTGGCGTCCGGCGGCAGGACCCGGCCCCTGGCGTTCCAGTTGACGCCGTCGGAGGAGACCCAGACCACTCCCGTCTCGCGGTCCGCGGTGCCCGATCCGCCGACGGCCATGAACCCCCTGGGCGTCGCCGTGACGTCGTGCAGGCGCACGCCGGCCCCGCCCGCCGGCATGCTGCCCGGCGCGGAGCGGGTGAAGCGCTTGAGGTCGGGGCTGAACCACAGGGCGGGCAGCGTTCCCGTGGCGGAGCGGTCCTCCCCCGCGAGGACGTAGCCCTTCTGGCCCGCCGCAACCACGCCGGGCGCGAGCAGGAAGTGGCCCGCGGGCACCTCGATCGCCGGACCCGGCCGCCAGGTTCTCCCGTCGGCCGAGGTGACGACCAGCGGGCGGGTCACCGCCGGGTCGGTCGTCGCGCTGCCGACGGCGAGCCATCCCTTGGGACCGTGCGCGACGCCGCTGAGCGCCTGGCGTCCCGGTCCGCCCAGCAGGTCGGGGAACGTCACGTCCTTCCAGTTGGCGCCGTTGTTGCCGCTCGTCCAGATCGCGGCGTCGCCGTTGGCCGAGCCCACGGCGACGAACACGCCGCCGGCGGCGGCGAGGTCCGCGGTGTCCCTGGCGAGCCGGTTGAGCCCGGCGATCTCTTTGAGCGGCACGCCGCGCGCCGCCTGGCCCTTCTTCGCGGTGATCAGCACCGGAAGGTTCTCCACGTCGCCCGGCCCGCGCTTGTCTCCGCCCGCCACGAGCGTCCCCGCGTCGGTGACGGCCAGCCCGCGCAGGGTGCCGGGGATGGCGCCGAGGTCGGCGCTCCTGGTCCACTCGCGGCCGTCGCGGCTGGTGTAGACGGCGTACCGCTCCCAGGCCGACTCGGCGACCGCCGCGATCCCCGCCGCCGACGCGGCCAGGCCCCGTACGCCGGTCCCCTCCGCGCCGAGCGGCCCGATCGTGCCGCACTGGGTCCAGTCGGCGCCCTCGGGCGAGCAGTAGACCCGCACCTCGCCGCCTTCGGACTTCTGCCGGGTGGGCACGAGCACGAAGCCCTTCGCGGTGACGGCCAGCGCGCCCGGCTCCGGCCGTACGTCAGCGAGGGCGGCGGCCGTACGCAGCCAGGTGCGCCCGCCGTCGTCGGAGCGCAGGACGACCGAGACGGAGTCGCCCGACCCCTGATTACCGGAACTGGGATCGGCGAGCGCCACGACCCGGTCGCCCCTGGCGGCCACCGCCCGCATCGCGCGGATCTTGTCCGGGGTGCCGATCTGGTCGGTGTCCACCCTCGTCCAGCCGACGCCGTCGGGCGACACCCAGGCGACCGGGCCCGCCGTGCCGTCCCGCAGGGTTGTGGCGCCCACGGCCAGGAACCCGGTCGCGGTCCGCGCCACGTCGGTGATCCTGTCCTGGCTCCAGAACGCGGTCAGGCGTGCCGGGTCCACCGCCGTCCAGGACCGGCCGTCGGAGGAGACCCACATGCCGCGCGCGGCCGGGCCCGCCGAGCCGGGCGCGTCGGTCCCGACGGCGAGCCAGCGGCCTTCGCCGCCCGCGACCCTGCCGACCGCCCCCGGCGCGGACTCGTACCCCGGGGCGTCGGCGACCCTGCCCGCCTCCCAGTGCGCGCCGCCGTCTGCGGACACGAGGAACAGCGGCCGGGTGAGCGGGCTCGTCGTGTCGCTGCCCGCCGCCACCACCGTCGCGCCCGCCGCCGCGAACGCGTTGAGCACCTGGCTTGAGCCGTTGCCGGGCAGCCCTGGCGCGGCGAACGCGGCGTCGCCCGACTGGCCGTCGCCCGCGGCGAGGCGGAGCCCCGCACTGGAGGGACCGCCTGCCCACCTGACGACGGCCACGCCCAGCACGGCGGCCGCGACGAGGACCACGGCGATCACGGCGGGAGCGAACAGCCGTGACGGGCGCGGCGGGAACCGCCGCACGCGCAGCACCCGCCGGTGGCGGCGCCCGCCGCCCGCCCGCTGCGGGCCCGCGGCCACCAGCACGTCGGGACGCGCCGGACGGCCCCCGGGGGGACTCCCGATCCGCTCGACCGGCTGACCCTGCTGGACCGGCTCGACTGGCTGGACCGGCAGGCCGGGGCCGTGGTGCTCGGGCTCGACCGGGATCTCGGGGCTGATGCGGATGCCGGGGCGGCGGGAGGCGGGCGCGGGCGGCTCGTGCGTCCACACGTGCTCCCCGGGAGCATCCGGGTCCCCCTCGCGCAGCGGCCCGGACGGCGGGGTGTCGATCTCCGGGGCGTCCGGCCCGTCGGGGTTCTCTCGCGGGATCTGCGCGCGCCGCGGTCGTGGCGGGCCTGAGGCGACCAGCTTGTCCGGCCGGTTCACGATGCGGCGGCCGCGGCCCTCCCCGCCGGAGGCCGGCTCCTCCGTCGCCCCGGCACCCTCGCCGTGCCGGGGCGCGGAGGAACCCTCGGGACCGGGCGGGCCGGTCGCGCCCGCGTCGCGGGACTCACGCCGCTCCTCGGAGCGGCCGTGGCGCGGCTCCCCGCCGCCGTACGGCGCCGCGTACGGCCTGCGGCCGGTCCGTGGCCCGCGCTCGCGCGGCGCGTCGGGGCCGGGGCGCGGCGCCCATGTCCCCGGCGCGGCGGGGGGATCTTCCGGCCGATCCCGGCTCACGCCAGGCCGGCCGCCGGGTAAGTCAGGGTCGCCGCCGGATAAGTCCGGGTCGGCCGCGTCGTCGGGCACGTCCTCAGGCACGGGAGCGGCGAACGGAGGCAGCGCCCAAGGGGACGGGCCGGGCGGCCGGTGGTGCAACTCCGGCGGGGGCGTGGAGGGGGTGGCCGCAGCGCGTCGCGACTCCCGTGCGCCCGGCGATCCCTGGTCGTCCGCGGCGTGCCTGTGGTCGCGCTCGTGGGGGCCCGAGGTCACGCTCGGCACCTCCTCCCCGGAGAGGTCGATCCGGACCGTTCCACCTGTGGTACGGCAAAGCGATCACAGTGATACCCCATCACGGATCCAGCGCAACACGGGATGAGCGCTGGGGCCATACCTCTCTAGTGAGATTTATCGGGAGAGGGTCTGAATTGCCCGCTTTCGGGCGATTATCAGCACTCCGACGCCGAAAACCGCGAACTGCACGGCTGATCCGATCAGCGACTCCCAGGGCACCTCGCCCTGTTCCATCGCGCTGCCCATGTCCCCGGACGCGGCGACGACTCCGAACGCCAGGATGTTGTTGGTCGCATGCAGGGCGATCGGCGCCTCCAGCCCGCCCGTGCGGACCGCGAGCCATCCCATGAGGATCCCGAACGCGAAGACGTAGACGATGCCCCAGCCCGTGTAACCGTGCGAGGCGGCGAAGGCCGCCGCGCCCACCAGGATCGCCGGCCACGGATTGCGCAGGTACGCCCCGAACCCCTGGATGACCCACCCTCGGTAGGCGTACTCCTCCGCCGCCGACTGGAACGGCACCAGCAGCAGGATCACGATGATGGCGGGGAGGAACCGGTCCCAGCCCGCCCAGCGGAGCCCGGGGTCCACCCCCGCCGACAGCAGCGTCACGACCTCGACGGCCTGGCCGAGCAGGACGGCGACCAGCGCGACCAGCAGGCACGCCCCCAGCCAGCGCCACCGCAGCCGCAGGGCCACCGACGACAGCGACCCCGGCGGCCGCCGCTGGAACAGCCACGCCGCGCCGAGCACCAGCGGCAGCAGCAGCGCGATGACCCCCAGCTGGAACCCGAGGTCGACGACGGGATCGGCGAACAGCCGGGTGCCCGACCGCACCATGGGCACCCCGGTGACCAGCGAGACCAGGAACGCGACCAGGCCTGCGGCGATCGAGAGCGCCAGGAAGCCCACGATGATCGCGAGCGTGCCCGCGATCGGCCGCCACCAGCGGTGCCACCGCGTACGCGCCAGGCGGTCGTAGCGGGTGCCGGACGGCGGCGGGGCGTCCCAGCGGGCCCGCGGCGGCGGCCCCCACCCGTAGGGGCCGGGAGCCTGGCCCGCGTACGGCCACACCGCACCGGGCAGCGGCTGCGGCGGACCGGCCGGCCAGGCGGTCCCGCCCGCGTACGGGCCGGGCGCCAGGTAGGGACCGGGCAGCTGGGGCGGCCTCGCGGCCGGATCCTGGCCCGGCTGTGGTTCGTTCATATGTCCATTCTTCGCGAACCGCGCGTGATCAGCTGGGCGGGGTGAAGGAGCTCGAACGGGGCAGGCCGGCGGCGCGGCCCTTCGCCGCCACCACCAGGGCCATCTTCCGCGAGGCCTCGTCGATCATCTCGTCCCCCAGCATGACGGCGCCCCGCTTCTCGACCGTCGTGAAGTACTCGTACGCGTCGAGGATGAGCTCCGCGTGGTCGTAGTCCTCCTGGGACGGCGAGAACACCTCGTTGGCCGCCTCCACCTGCGCAGGGTGGAGCACCCACTTGCCGTCGAACCCCAGGGCGGCCGACCGCATCGCCACCCGGCGGAAGCCGTCCACGTCGCGGATCTGCAGGTAGGGTCCGTCGATCGCCTGGAGGCCGTTGGCGCGGGCGGCCATCAGGATGCGCATGAGGATGTAGTGGTAGGCGTCCCCCTCGCCGTACCCGGGGGGCTGCTCGCCCACGACAAGCGTCCGCATGCCGATCGAGGCCATGAAGTCGGCCGGGCCGAAGACCAGCGTCTCCAGCCGGGGCGAGGACGCGGCGATGTCGTCCACGTTGACGAGCCCTCTGGCGTCCTCGATCTGCGCCTCGACGCCGATGCCGCCCTCGGGCAGGCCCACGGCCCGCTCGATCTGGCCGAGCAGGGTGTCGAGCCAGACCACGTGGGAGGCGTCGGAGACCTTCGGCAGCATGACGCAGTCGATCCGGTCGCCCGCGCCTTCGACGATCTCGATGACGTCGCGGTAGGTCCAGCGCGTGGTGAGGTCGTTGACCCGGACGACGACCGTCCTGCCCGACCAGTCGCCCTCCTTGAGCGCGGCGACGACGTTGCGGCGGGCCTCGTCCTTCACGCCGGGGGCGACGGAGTCCTCCAGGTCGAGGAAGACCTCGTCCGCCGCGAGGCTCTGGGCCTTCTCCAGGAAACGGGGGTTGCTGCCCGGCACCGCCAGGCACGAACGTCGAGCGCGCATGGGCCAACCGTAGCGTGGTGAATACGCTGGGCCTCATGACCCTGTCCGTGATCGAAGAAGGCGCGAAGAAGTCCGGCGTGCTGTGGCTCGGCCTGCCGTCCGGGCCACGGCTGACCTGGCACGTGTGGCACGACGGGGCGCTCCACGTGGTGACCGGCGGCGAGGAGCGGCCACTGCCCGGCCTGACCGCGATCGCGGCGGAGCGCGGCGAGGTCGAGGTCGTGCTGCGCAGCAAGGACAACGGCGCGGAACTCGTCAGGTTCCCCGCCGTCGCCGAGGTGGTGGACCAGGCGGCCGCCCCCGAGGTCGTGGCCGCGCTGGCCAGGGAGCGCCTGAACGCGCGCGACGCCGCGGGCCTGACCGCCCGGTGGGCCGAGCGGTCCACGGTCGTGCGGCTCACCCCCCGGGCCTGAGCCCCCCTGGCCTGCGCCTCCTGAGCCTCACACCCGTACGGTCTCCGTCGCCTGGGCCACGTGACGCTCCGCGCCCCTCCGCACGGTCGCGGTCTGCGCCAGCAGCGCCCCGGCGAGCACGATCAGGCCCCCGATGATCTGGGCGGTCCCCAGGCGCTCGCCGAGCAGCACCCAGGCGATCACGGCCCCCGCGATCACCTCGACCGACGCGACCGTCGCACCGACCGCCGCCGACAGGCGGCGTACGGCGGTGACCCCCGTCGTGTACGCGATGACGGTCGCGACCACGACGAGCACGACGGCGGCGACGGCGACCGGCACCGTGCGCCCGGAGACCTCGACGGTGCCCGCGAACGCCGCCCAGTCGACCGCCCAGGGCCGGGAGATGGGCAGCAGGACCACCGCCGAGCCGAGCATGCCCCAGCCGATCAGGCCGAGCGTGTCCACGTCGTCGCCGAACGAGTCGCTCATCAGGAAATATCCGGCGCAGCAGGCGGCGGCGGCCAGGGCCAGCAGCAACCCGATGGCGTCCAGGCGCAGCCCTTCCCAGACCTGCACGACGATCGCCAGGCCCACGATCGCGATCAGCGCCCCCACGTACGCGGCGCGCGGCAGCCGTACCCTGCGGACGAACCGCACCCACAGGACCACCAGCACCGGGGACGTGTACTCCACCAGCAGCGCGACGCCGACCGGCAGTCGGGTGATGGCCACGAAGAACAGGGCCTGCACGGCGGCCACGGCGACCACCGCGTACGCTGCGAAGAACAGCAGGCGACCGCGCGGGATGCGCAGCGCCCGCGGCCTGACGACGGCCAGGACCAGCAGCAGGAGCCCGCCCGCTCCCGCCATGCGGACCCACACGGCCTCGAGCGGCGCCAGCCCCGCCATACCGATCATCTTCGCCATCGGTCCGGAGAACCCGAAACAGAAGGCCGAGACGCCCGCGATCGCCAGGCTGACCGCCTTCATCCCTCACCTGCCCATGTAATGACCAATAAATGGCTTTGATCCTGTCACACCCAGGAACGGCGCGCATCCTTGCGTACCCTGACAGAGTGGATCGGATCTTCGTGGCCCGGCTGGCGGGGCTGGCGGTCTTCGACCCGGCCGGCGACCAGATAGGCCGGATCCGGGACGTCGTCGTCTCGCTGCGGGGGCCGCTGCTCCCCCGGGTCCACGGGTTCGTCGTCGAGGTCCAGCCGCGCCGCCGGGTCTTCCTGCCGATCACCAGGATCACCAGCATCGAGGCCCGCGCCCTCATCTTCACCGGCAAGCTCAACCTGCGCAGGTTCGAGTGCCGCGACGCCGAGACGCTCGCCATCGGGGAGATGCTCGACCGCGTCGTCGACTACAAGGGCGAGCACGTGACCGTCCAGGACCTGGCCATGGAGCAGCCGCGGCCGTCCGAATGGCTCATCACGAAGGTCGCGGTACGCCGGGGCACGCGGCGCAGGGGCGAGACGCTGATCGTGGACTGGGACGAGGTCAGCGGCTTCGGGGGGATCCAGAAGGACCAGGGAGCGGCCAACCTGCTCGCCGTCTTCGAGACGCTGCGCCCCGCCGACATGGCGAACATGCTGCACGAGCTGCCCGGCAAGCGGATGGCCGAGGTCGCCGCCGCCCTGGACGACGACCGGCTCGCCGACGTCCTGGAGGAGCTGCCCGAGCGCGACCAGGTGCTCGTGCTGAGCAGGCTGAACCGGGAGCGCGCCGCCGACGTGCTGGAGGAGATGAGCCCGGACGACGCCGCCGACCTGCTGCAGGAGCTGCCCGCCGAGCAGGCCGAGGGGCTGCTGCGGCTCATGGTGCCCGAGGAGGCCGCGCCGGTCCGGCGGCTGCTCACCTACGGGGAGTACACCGCCGGCGGCATGATGACGACCGAGCCGGTCATCCTCCCGCCGACGTCGACCGTGGCCGAGGCCCTCGCCCACATCCGCCAGCAGGAGCGGCCCCCCGCCATCGCCGCCCAGGTGTACGTCACCCGCCCGCCCGGCGAGACGCCGACCGGGCGCTTCCTTGGGGTGGCGCACTTCCAGCGCCTGCTGCGAGAGCCGCCGTCGACGCTGCTCGGCAGCGTGATAGACATCACCGTGGACCCGATCAGGCCCGAGCTCACGGTGCACGAGGTGGCGCAGTACCTCGCGACGTACAACCTGGTCGCGATCCCCGTCGTGGACGAGCTGGGCCGCCTGCTCGGCGCCGTGACCGTCGACGACGTGCTCGACCACATGCTCCCGGAGGACTGGCGGGAACGACCATGACCGATCGCACATGACAGAACGCCTCGACCAGCCGCGTGAGCTGACCCCGCGGCTGCGGCTCTACTACGACCCCGAGGCGTTCGGCGAGTTCTCCGAACGGTTCGCACGCTTCCTCGGCACCGCGCGGTTCATCGTCTACATGACCGTGTTCGTCACGGTGTGGCTGCTGTGGAACGTGTTCATGCCGGTCACGTTCGACCCCTACCCGTTCATCTTCCTGACCCTGATGCTCTCGCTCCAGGCGTCGTACGCCGCGCCGCTGATCCTGCTCGCGCAGAACCGGCAGGCCGACCGCGACCGCGTCCAGTACGAGCAGGACAGGATGGCGGCCGAGCGCGACCAGGCCGAGATCGAGTACCTCACCCGGGAGATCGCCGGCCTGCGCATGGCGCTCGGCGAGGTGGCCACGCGCGACTACATCCGCTCGGAGCTCCAGCGCCTGCGGGAGGAGTTGGCCGAAGCAGGGAACAGATCACCCGGGGCGGGTTCGGAGAACCCGCGCTGAGTCCATAGCATGGATTCATGGCAGCATCCCCTGAACTGGTCATGGCCGCGCTGGCGACGGTCAACGACCCCGAGATTCGCCGGCCGATCACCGACCTCGGCATGGTCGACGACGTGGACGTCTCCCCGGACGGGGTGGTGCGCGTCCGTGTGTTGCTCACCGTCGCCGGGTGTCCGCTGAAGGACAGGATCACCCGCGACGTCACCGAGGCGGTCTCCAAGGTCGACGGCGTCACCCGCGTTCAGGTGGACCTGGACGTCATGAGTGAGGACCAGCGCAAGGAGCTGCAGACGAAGCTGCGCGGCGACCGCGGGCCGGAGAAGGAGATCCCCTTCGCCAAGCCCGGTTCGCTGACCCGCGTGTTCGCGGTCGCGAGCGGCAAGGGCGGCGTCGGCAAGTCGTCCGTCACGGTGAACCTCGCCGCGGCGATGGCGTCCCAGGGCCTGAAGGTCGGCGTCGTGGACGCCGACATCTACGGCCACTCGGTGCCGCGCATGCTCGGCGTGAGCGAGCGGCCCACCAAGGTCCAAGACATGATCATGCCGCCGGTGGCGCATGACATCAAGGTCATCTCGGTCGGCATGTTCAAGCCCGACGGCAACACTCCCGTGGTGTGGCGCGGCCCGATGCTCGACCGCGCGCTCTACCAGTTCCTCACCGACGTCTACTGGGGCGACCTCGACGTCCTGCTGATGGACCTGCCCCCGGGCACCGGCGACATCGCCATCTCCGTCGCCCAGCGCCTGCCCACGGCCGAGCTCCTCGTCGTGACGACCCCGCAGCAGGCCGCCGCCGAGGTGGCCGAGCGCGCCGGGTCGATCGCCGCCCAGACCCACCAGCAGATCGCCGGCGTCATCGAGAACATGGCGTGGCTGCCCTGCCCGCACTGCGACGAGCGCATCTCGGTGTTCGGCGAGGGCGGCGGCCAGACCGTGGCCGACGCGCTGACCCGCACGCTGGGCGCGCGGGTGCCGCTGCTCGGTCAGGTGCCGATCGACATGCGGCTGCGTGAGGGCGGCGACGAGGGCAAGCCGCTCGTGCTCACCGACCCCGACGCCCCGGCGGCGGCTGAGCTGATCCGGATCGCGTCCGGCCTCGGCAAGAAGCCGACCAGCCTCAAGGGCCTGAAGCTCGACATCTCACCGGTCAAGCACTGACCGGTCAGGTCGCCTCGTTGTCGTACGGCGGGATCTCCCCCACGCCCAGCTCCGGCGTGGGGGTGGTCTCGGTCTCCGTCCCCACTCCGGGGGTGGCGTTCCAGTCCTTCTCCACGTCGTCGAGCAGGTGCTTGCGCACGAAGTTCTTGGGGTTCAGGTCCGCCGGGTCGAAGTTGGCGAACTCGGGCCCCATGTTGGCCTGAAGGTCTTCCTTGGCGTTGTTGGCCATCTGCCGCAGTTGCCGGAGCGTACGGCCCGCCTGCGAGGCGGCCTGGGGCAGCTTCTCCGGCCCGAACACGAGCAGGGCGATGACCACCAGCGCCAGGGCCTCTGCCCAGCCGAGTCCGAACATGGCGATCTCCTCCTGCAGGTACGACTGAAATCAGACTAATGCCCGCGCCCGAAGCTCCGGACGGCCGAGGGCCGGTTCACGAGGGTTGGGCGCTGGGAACCGGCGCCGCGCCCACGGTGACGGTGGCCGTACGGACCTCCCCGTCGTGCCGGAACTTGATCCGCACCTGATCGCCCGGGGCTCTGCTGCGGATGTTGACGATCAGCTCCCTGCTGTCGCCGACCGGCTGACCGTCGACCTCGAGGATGACGTCCCCCGGGCGCAGCCCCGCCTTCGCGGCCGGTCCGCCGGGGGTGACCGGCTCCGCGCCCCCGGTCGTCTCGGTGGCGATCCGCACACCCTGGCCCTGGTAGCTCTGGTCGATCGTGATGCCGATCCTGGAGGTGCGGGCCGATCCCGTGGTGATGAGCTCCTGGGCGATGCGGCGCACCTGGTTCACCGGGATCGCGAAGCCGAGGCCGATGCTGCCCGACTGCTGGCCCAGCAGGGAGCCGCCGACCGTGGCGATCGCCGAGTTCACCCCGATCACCTCGCCGGAGGCGTTGACCAGGGGGCCGCCCGAGTTGCCGGGGTTGATGGCGGCGTCCGTCTGGATCGCGTTGATGAGCGCGTAGTCCGACCCCGTGCTGCCGCCCGCCTCGACCGGGCGGTTGAGCGAGCTGATGATGCCGGTGGTGACGGTGCCGCTCAGGCCGAGTGGCGAGCCGACCGCGATGACCGGATCACCGACGACCGCGCCGTCGGAGTTGCCGAGAGGAAGCTCAGGCGCTCTGACCGGCGCGTCGGGCTTGACCACCGCGATGTCGGAGTTGGGGTCGCGGCCGACGACACGCGCGCCCGAGGAGGAGCGGTCGTTGTAGCGCACGCGGATCTCGCCCACCTGCCCGGCGACGGCCACGACGTGGTTGTTGGTGACGATGTAGCCGCCCTTGATCACGAAGCCGGAGCCGGTGCCGGCCTCGCTGTTGCCCTTGACCTCCAGCGAGACCACGCTGGGCAGGACCTTGGCGGCCACCCCCGCCACCGACTCCGGCGGCCGGGCGGTGGGCTGCTTCGACGGAGCGCGGAGCGAGAAGTCGGGGTCGATGCCGGAGGCAGGGCGCGTCAGCAGGTACGTCCCCCAGCTCGCCGCCCCACCCGACACGAGCGCGATGACCACGGCGAGCGCGGCGTACAACGCGATGTTGGGGCCGCGCGGCTCACGCCGCGGCGCCGCGGGGTAGAGCGGCGGCGGCGCCCAGCCGGGGCCCATGCCGTACGCGCCGGTGGGCGGCGGAGGGCCTCCTGGGGAGGTCTCCTGACCATAGGCGCCCCACAGGCCCGCAGGCGGCTCCTGGGAGGGCTCCTGGGGCGGCTCCCCGCCCGCGGGAAGGAACTCGGGCCGGTCCGACGCGCCGTGGGAACGCGTGTTGTCGGTCATCGCGGCACTCACTCCTTGCGCACGGGTCATCCGCTTGCGGCCGCGTGACGCCGGAACACGCCGGAAACCCCGAGGACACGGCACACGACGGCTGCGGTGCCGATCGTATGCGGTCTCCTCCGGTCAGCGCGAAGGCCCCTTGACCACGCTGGGCGACGGGCTGGGCGACACGCTCACCACGGGCGCCCTGTTCTGGGCGGGATGCTGATAGAACATCTGGCCGGGCGTCGGGTTCGGGGTGGCGGCGGATCCGCCGGCCATGAGCATGGTGCCGAGGGCGACGGCGGCGCCGGCCATTCCCACGACGACGTATCCCGCCCGTCTGACCCTGCCTGGCCGCCCGGGACCCGATCGTCCCGCGTCTCTGCCGCGGGGCCGGTTGTCCAGCGGTCCCGCGGCGTGCATGCCGGGAAGCCGCCCGGCGCCGAAGGCCGGATGGTCGGGAAAGGGCCGCATCCGCGGCGGCAACGGCCCTCCAGGCTCCGCCATGCGCAGCAGCGACATGGTGAGGTCCGCCGGCATCGCGGGCGGATCCAGGGACCGCAACCGGGTCTTCAGCGCCCGCATCGTGTCGACCTCCGCGCGGCAGTCCGCGCAGAACGTCAGGTGCGCGAGCGCGCGTTCTCGCTCGTTGTGACTGAGTTCGCCGTCGATGAGCGCGGAGACGCGCTCGCCAAGATGACTCACAGTCCCTCCCTGCTGAATGAAGGGGGGGTTTGGTCGCCGTTCCGGTTCGCCGAGGGCGCCCGGTGGTCGAGCGCCTCCCGCAGTTGGGCGCGCCCGCGGTGGATGCGGCTGCGCACCGTGCCGAGTTTCACGCCGAGCGTCGCGGCGATCTCTTCGTAGGACAGTCCCTCGATGTCGCACAGCACCACGGCCGCCCGGAACTCCGGCGCCAGCGCGTCGAGCGCGGCCTGGATGTCGGGCTCCAGGTGCGCGTCGTCGTACGCCTGCGCCGGCGACGGCTCACGGCCGTGCAGCCGTTCCGCGGCGTCGTCCGCGAGCCCTTCGAAGCGGATGCGCTGCTTGCGCCGCGCCGTGTCGAGGAAGAGGTTCGTCGTGATCCGGTGCAACCACCCCTCGAACGTGCCGGGGGTGTAGCTCGACAGGGACCGGAAGACCCGGACGAAGACCTCCTGGGTGAGGTCCTCGGCGTCGTGGACGTTGCCCGTCAGCCGATAGGCCAGCCGGTAGACCCGAGCTGAATGAGTTCGGACGACCTCCTCCCAGGTGGGAGGCGTCCAGTCGGATACCGAAGTCTCCGCCTGGTGGTCGTGCTCATCCACCGGCATTCCTCTCTGCAGGATCGTCGCTACAGCCATAGTGCCTGGTTTCGCCCCTTCCTGCGCACCGCGGGCCGAGCGGTCTCGAACAAAGACCGTTCAAAGCGTGCAACGTCCCCGTTGTGGCGTGAGTTCCCGTTCCGGTCCGACTCCCCTAGGCTGCGACCAGGATGAAGCAGGGGAGGGGGAGGCCGATGGCGACACCGGCCAGCCTGGAGTACGCGGAGGAGTTCGTCCCGGAGGACGACATCCTGCGGACCGCGCGCCGGCGGGGCATCGAGGTCGGGGCGCACCCGATCCTGCCCGGGTGCGGGGCGGCGCTCTGCTTCCTCGCCACCGTGGTGAGCGCGCGCTCGGTCGTGGAGGTCGGCACCGGGTGCGGGGTCTCCGGCCTGTGGCTGCTGCGCGGCATGCGCCCGGACGGCACGCTCACGAGTGTGGACGTGGAGCCGGAGCACCAGCGCATGGCCCGCCAGACGTTCGCGGAGGCCGGGTTCTCCGGCAGCAGGATCCGGCTGATCGGCGGCCGCGCGCTCGACGTCCTCCCCCGCCTCGCCGACGGCGGCTACGACATGGTCTTCTGCGACGCGGCCAAGCAGGAGTACATCGACTACCTCACCGAGTCGGTACGGCTCCTGCGCCAGGGCGGTGTCGTGGTCTTCTGCGACGCCTTCTGCGGCGACCAGGTGGCCGACCCGACCCAGCGCGACCCCGACACCGTGGCGGTCAGGGAGCTGGGCAAGCTCGTCAGGAACGACGATCGCCTGCGCCCGCTGATGCTGCCGCTCGGTTCCGGCCTGCTGGCCGCCGTCAAGCTGACCTGACGGAGATCTCCCCGAACGGCCTTCAGGCGGTCAGGTAACGCAGGAGCAGGCGCACGCCGAAGCCGGTGCCCCCCTTGGTGATCTCCCCCTCGTCCGAGCCGGCCCGCGCGGGCCCCGCGATGTCCAGGTGTGCCCAGGGCCGCCCGCCGGTGAACTCGCGCAGGAACAGCGCCGCCGCGATCGACCCTGCCGCACCCGACATCGTCCGGTCGACGTTGGCCAGGTCGGCCACCTCTGAGTCGAGCATCGCGCGGTAGTCGTCGACGAGTGGCATCCGCCACAGCCGCTCCCCGCTGGCCTCCCCCGCGGCGGTCAGCGCCGCGGCCAGCGCGTCGTCGGTCGCGTAGACCGCCCCGAGCGACTGGCCGAGCGCGATCTTCGCCGCGCCTGTCAGGGTCGCGACGTCGACGACGACGTCGGGGTCGAGTTCGGCGTCCGCGTACGCCAGGGCGTCGGCCAGCACCAGACGGCCCTCGGCGTCGGTGTTCAGCACCTCTACCGTGCGCCCGCCGTACTGGGTGATGACGTCTCCCGGCCGCTGCGCCGATCCCGAGATCGAGTTCTCCGCGCACGCGACGAGGCCGGTGACCCGCACGGGCACGTCGAAGGCCGCCAGCGCGCTCATCGCGGCGATGACCGTGGCGCCGCCCGCCATGTCCGTCTTCATGGTCTTCATGCCCTCGGTGGGCTTGAGGGACAGGCCGCCGGTGTCGAACGTGATGCCCTTGCCCACGAGCACCACGTGGGCGCGCGGGTTCTCCGGCGTGTAGGAGAGCTGGACCAGGCGCGGCGGGCTGATCGAGCCCTGCCCGACCGCCCTGATGCCGCCGAACTCGCCGAGCTCGGACCCCTCCCACACCCGTACGGCGAGCCCTGACTCGGCCGCGACCGCCTTGGCCTGGTCGGCGAGCCACGCGGGCGTCTTCACCGACGACGGGGTGTTCACGAGGTCGCGGGCGAGCGCGGTGGCCCGCGCGACCGTCTCGCCGCGCCTCAGCTCCCGCTCGTCCCCGCCGAGGAAGACGATCTCCCCCACGGACTTGGCGCGGCCGTTGCCGATGGTGAACGTGTACGCCGCGAGCAGCGCCCCCTCGACCAGGGCGGCGGTCTCCCCCTCGGACGGGACGACGACCGACAGCGAGGCCCGGCCCTTCGCCCGCCGCGCGACGGACGCCCCGGCCTTGCGCAGCGCGGCGGCCGAGGCGTCGCCGACGCCGTACAGCAGGACGCGGCGCACGGAGCCTTCCCGCGCCGTCGGCACCTCCACGACCTCGCCGGGCTCTCCCTTGGCCTCGTAATGCGCGAGCAGCGCGTCCACCGGCACGGGCGACTCGAGCCAGGGCGCGGCGGCGGGGGTCAGGTCAGGACCGAAGGGCAGGGCCACCAGCTCGGCGTCCGGCGCGGGCTCTGCGCCGCGGACACCGGTGAGGACCGGCGTGGTCTCGATGGGCACGTCCACCTCCAACAGGGCGGCCCCGGGGCGGGATCACCCGCCGCCAGGGCCGTTAATCGAACAGGTCGGCTGAACGATCAGCCGACCACCTTCTTCAGCGCGTCGCCGAGGGCACCGGCCTCGTCCGCGGACAGCTCCACGACGAGTCGGCCGCCACCTTCGAGAGGGACCCGCATGACGATGCCCCGTCCTTCCTTGGTGACCTCCAGCGGACCGTCACCGGTCCGCGGCTTCATCGCCGCCATGCGTGTATCCCTTCCCGCGTTGTCGGCCGCCCCGGAGGGTAACCGGCGTATTCACGTTTCTGTGATGTTCTATTATCCCGCCTCCGAGCTCAAAAAGGTAACGGCCCGGCTCCGGTCAGTGGATCAATGCGGCGTCCCACGCGTTGTGGACAGACCGGACGTGACCCCACACTGGGTGGGGTGAACGCCCGAGCTGCGCTTTTCGATCTCTATGGGGACCACCTTCGCACCCGTGGCGGCCGTGCCTGCGTGGCCGCGCTCGTGCGGCTGCTCGCGCCACTCGACATCGCGGCCCCGGCCGTACGGACCGCGATATCCCGCATGGTCAGACAGGGCTGGCTCGACCCCGTGCGTTTACCGCAGGGACCGGGATACGCGGTCACACCGAAGTGCGAACGCAGGCTCGACGAGACGGCGGCCCGCGTCTACCGCGTAGGCGACGCGCCGTGGACCGGCCGCTGGCACGTCCTGGTGCTCGAACCGGTCAGGGACCGGGCGCGGCGCGAGCGGCTGCGGGCCGACCTCTCGTTCCTCGGGTACGCCCCCCTGTCCGAGACGACCTGGATCGGCCCCCGGCCCTCGCCGGAGCTCGACGCGCTGCGGGTGCCCGCCCACCGGTTCGACGCGGCGTTCGAGGGCGACCCCCGTGACCTGCTCGCCCGCGCGTGGGACCTGGACGCCATCGGCGACGCGTACGAGGATTGGCTGGCCAGCGCCGCGGACCTGGTCGGCTCACTGCCAGAAGACGCCCCGGACGACCGGGTCTTCGCCGTCCGCAGCAGGCTGGTGCACGGCTGGCGCAACTTCCTGTTCCGCGATCCCGGACTGCCCGCCGACCTGCTGCCGCCCGGCTGGCAGGGCGAGAAGGCCCGCGTCTTCTTCGAGCGGGAGGCCGCGCGGCTGCTGCCCGCCGCCGCCGCGTTCGTGGATCGCACGCTGAATGGAGCCGCCTGAGATGACCGCGACCTACGACACCGTGACCTACGACGTCGACGAGGCCGTCGCCACGATCACCCTGAACCGCCCCGACGCGATGAACTCGCTGACCGTCGCCATGAAGACCGACCTGCTCGCGGCCGTGCGCCGCGCCGCCGAGGACGCGTCGGCGCGGGCCGTGCTCATCACCGGCGCGGGCCGGGCCTTCTGCGCGGGGCAGGACCTGCGCGAGCACGCCGGCAACCTCGAAAGCGGCCTCGGGCTGGCGAACACCGTGCGCGAGCACTACAACCCGATCGTGCTGGCCGTCGCCACGATGGGCAAGCCCGTCGTGGCCGCCGTCAACGGCGTCGCCGCGGGGGCGGGCGCCTCGCTGGCGTTCGCGTGCGACTTCCGGGTGGCGGCGGAGGGCGCGAGGTTCGCGATGGCGTTCACCGGGATCGGGCTCGCGCCCGACTCCGGCGCGTCGTGGACCCTGCAGCGGCTCGTCGGCCCCGCGCGCGCCAGGGAGTTGCTGCTGCTCGGCGAGGTCGTGGACGCCGCCAGGGCCCTGGAGCTCGGCCTGGTCGGCGAGGTGGTCCCGGCCGACCGGCTGGCGTCCGCCGCCCGGGACCTCGCCGTACGGCTCGCGCAGGGGCCCACCCGGGCGTACGCCGCGACGAAGGCGGCGCTGGACCACGCGGCGTCCAGCTCCCTGGCCGACGCGCTGGAGCGGGAGGCGGAGCTTCAGGACGAGTGCGCGGCCACCGCCGACCACGCGGCGGCGACAAAGGCGTTCCTCGACAGGGAACGCCCCCGCTTCGAGGGCAGGTAGGCCGCCCGGGACCGTCAGGCCAGGCGAAGCGCGCCGACGGCCTCTCGGACGTAGCAGCCGGCCACGTGGTCGTTCACCAGGCCGATGGCCTGCATCAGGGCGTACGCCGTGGTGGGCCCGACGAAGCGGAAGCCGTTCTTCTTGAGCTCCTTGGCCAGCGCCGTGGACGCCGCGGTGCGGGCGGGGACGTCGGCGAGGGTGGCGGGCGTGCGCCCCGGCTCCTCGGCGTACCGCCAGACCAGCGCGGACAGCCCGTCCGGCGTCTCCAGGGCGGCGCGGGCGTTGGCGACGGCCGCCTCGATCTTGGCGCGGTTGCGGACGATGCCCGCGTCGGCGAGCAGGCGCTCCACGTCGCTCTCGTCGAAGTCCGCCACCGCGGGTATCGAGAACCCGGCGAACGCCTTGCGGAAGTTCTCCCGCTTGCGCAGGATCGTCAGCCACGACAGGCCGGACTGGAACGCCTCAAGGGTCATCCGCTCGAAGACGAGGTCGTCTCCGCGGACCGGGCGGCCCCACTCCTCGTCGTGGTAGGCGACGTAATCGGGCATCGTGCCCGCCCAGCCGCAGCGGACCAGCCCGTCGTCGGCGGCTACCACGCCTCCTCCGCCTCGGCGCGCTCACGCTCGGCGCGGTTCTCGTCGTCGCCGTCCCGCGCCGCCGCGGCCTGCCCCACCTCGGCCCGCTCCGTCTCGGCCCGCTCCATCTCGGCACGGCGCGGCTCCCTACGCGGCTGCGACCGGGCGTACGACAACTCGGCCACGCGCTGCTCCAGCACCGCGATGCGCGTGTCGCGCTCCCCCAGCGCGACCGAGACGCGGTGCAGGGTCTCGTCGACCGCCTGGGTGCTGTAGCCCACGAGCCCGATGGGGAGCTGGAGCGCGATCAGGTCGGCGGAGGTCACCTGGGCGGCCGCGGGAAGATCGAGCGGCGGCGTGTCAGGGGGGAACTCCGCCATCTCGCCGCCGTGTCCCAGTGAGACCATGACCACGCAGGCGATCACGGCGAGCCCCGCGATGACGAGTACGACCAGCACATACGAATCGTGCCACAACTCTTTGGCGTGCGAGCATGGAAGCATGACGCGCGTGATCGGCCCCGACGAGGAAACCGAGCCCGGCTGGGCCGAGGCCGCCTCTCTGCCCGAAGTGTCCGCGCTGGTCCGGGCGGGACGCACCGTCGTCGTGACGCTCCCCGGCGACGAGACCGAGGCCCTCGCCGCCGCCGCCGCGTACGCCTGGGCGGGGGCGAGCGTCTTCCGGACGTCCCACGACGTACGGCAGGCCCTCGACATGACCGAGGCCCTGCTGGGCCGCAGGCTCCCCGCCCTGACCCGCCGCGGCCTGGCCTAGCCCGGCGCTAGCTTTCGCCCAGTTCCTCGCCTGTGGGGGTGAGGCGGAGCGCGGGCCGCTCTACCAGGTCGAGCGCCTCGTCCACCGTGGTCGCCCACGAGATCGCGTCGAACGCGTTCGGCCGGGTGAAGCCCTGCTCGTACATGCCGTCGACCAGGTCGCGAAGCGGCCCGTACAGGCCCCAGGGGTCGAGGACGACCAGCGGCCGCTCGTGCATGCCGAGCACCCTGGTGGTCCAGATCTCGAACAGCTCCTCCAGGGTGCCGATGCCGCCGGGGAGCACGAGGAACGCGTCGGCCCTGGCGTCCATGATCCCTTTGCGCTCGCGCATGTCGGTCGTGACGATCAGCTCGTCGGAGTCGGTGTCGGCGATCTCGACGTCGACCAGGGCCTGGGGGATCACCGCGACGGTGTGGCCGCCGCCGGCCCTGACCGCACGGGCGACCTCGCCCATGCAGGAGACGATCGCACCTCCGCTGACCAGGCCGTGGCCGCGGCGGGCGATCTCGGCCCCCACGTCCCTGGCGAGGTCGAGGTACTTCCTGTCGATCTTCTGGCTGGACGAGCAGTACACGCAGACGAACACCCGCCAACCTTACTCAGTGGCGGCGCGCCTGTCGGCCTCGACGATGATCCGCACGGCCTCGTCGGGGTCGTCGGTGACCGAGATCAGCTCGACGTCCTTCTTGGAGATCTTGCCGCTGGCCAGCAGCGTGTCACGGATCCAGTCGATCAGCGGCGACCAGAACTCGGCGCCCATCATGATCACCGGGAACCAGGTCACCTTCCGCGTCTGGACCAGGGTCAGCGCCTCGAACAACTCGTCGAGCGTCCCGAAGCCGCCGGGCAGGGCCACGAACCCGCTGGCGTACTTGACGAACATCGTCTTGCGCACGAAGAAGTAGCGGAACTCCACGCCGAGGTCCACGTAGTCGTTGAGACGCTGCTCGTGCGGCAGTTCGATGCCGAGGCCGACCGAGACGCCGCCGGCTTCGAGCGCCCCCCGGTTGGCCGCCTCCATCACGCCGGGGCCGCCTCCGGTGATCACCGCGTAGCCCGCCTTGGCGAGCGCCGCGCCGACCTTCACCCCGAGTTCGTACTCGGGGGTGTCGGGACCGGTGCGGGCCGAGCCGAAGACGGTCACGGCCGGGGGAAGGTCGGCGAGCGCGCCGAAGCCCTCGACGAACTCCGACTGGATGCGCAGCACGCGCCAGGGGTCCTCGTGCAGCCAGCCGGTCGGGCCGCGGCGGTCGAGCAGGCGCTGGTCGTGGGTGGATTCGGGGACGAGTCCGCCACGGACCAGAGACGGCCCCTGCCGGCGTTCGGGTCGGGTGTGGTTCATGATGGTCACGCTAACGCTCGGGATCGGTAACGGCGCAAGCCGGACGCGCCGCACCGGCGCCCGCGGCGCGCCGGAAGAATCTGAAAAACATCCTCGGGAGGATGGAACCGGTCGTCGCCGAGGCCCCGTCTAAGAAACGAGGGTGCTGCTCGGGACGAAAGTGGCTTTCCCCGCCAAATGGCCGGCGAGGAGAGCCACTTTCTTCTATGTACGGGCTCCTGTGTACGGGCTCCTGTGTACGCGCTACGCGGTCAGCCACGCCGTCATGCGGCGCTCACTCTCGACGATCTTGGCCAGGCTCACGTTCTCCCCGGCCTTGTGCGCGATGTCGGGGTTGCCGGGGCCGCAGTTGACGGCGGGCATGCCGAGAGCCGAGAACCGCGCGACGTCGGTCCAGCCGAGCTTGGCCCTGGGCGTGCCGCCGATCGCGCCGGCGAACGCCGCGGCGACCGGATGGGTCAGCCCGGGCCGCGCGCCGGGCGCGCCGTCGGTGAGGCGCACGTCGAAGCCGTCGAAGACCTCCTGGACATGGGCGAACGCCTCCTCCAGCGTGCGGTCGGGGGCGAAGCGGTAGTTCACGGTCACCACGCACTCGTCCGGGATCACGTTCCCCGCCACCCCGCCGCGTACGCCCACCGCGTTGAGCCCTTCCCTGAACTGGAGACCGTCCACCACGGGGCTCCGCGCCTCGTAGTGGGAGAGGATCTCGAGCACCGGCGCGATGCCGTGGATGGCGTTGACGCCCTCCCACGATCTGGCGCTGTGCGCCCGCACGCCCTTCACGGTGATCTCGGCCCGCAGCGTGCCCTGGCAGCCGCCCTCGATGAGTCCGTCGGTCGGCTCCATCACGACCGCGAAGTCACCCGTGATCCACTCGGGATGGGTGCGGGTGAGCCGCAGCAGACCGCTCCGCTCCGCCTCGACCTCCTCGCAGTCGTAGAAGACGAAGGTGAGGTCGCGGTTCGGCTCGGCCAGCAGGCAGAGCTTGAGCTGGACGGCCACCCCGCTCTTCATGTCGGAGGAGCCGCACCCGTGGAGCACTCCGTCCTCGACCCTGCTGGGCAGGTTGCCCGCCACCGGGACCGTGTCGATGTGCCCCGCGATCACCACGCGCTCGGCTCTGCCGAGATCCGTGCGCGCCACCACGGCGTCGCCGTCCCGCAGCACCGTCAGGTGCGGCAGCGGCACGAGCGCCTCCTCGATGGCGTCGGCCAGCGCCTTCTCCGCGCCGCTCACCGATTCGATGTCCACCAGTCGCGCCGTCAGCGCGCCCACGTCCTGGGCAAGGTCAAGCCGCATGGCATCCGACCCTAATCGACACGGTCAGGCGATCTGCACGGTGGCGACGGGCCTGGTGTCCTTGCGCCAGCCGTCGTGCCCGCTCTCGGCCGTCCAGGTGACGTTCTCGAAGCGCACCTGGCGCAGGTGGTACTTCTGGGCGTGGGCGACGTACCAGGCGGCCACCAGCCAGCCGCGCTTGGGCGCGGAGTCCGCCCCGAGCGCGCGCACGAGTTGCTTGCGCGCGGCCTCCGGCTGCGGCGCGACCGGCTTCTCCGAGGGCGGATACCAGCAGTGGACGGCCTGGGGCACGCGTCCGATGAACGCCGCCGCGAGGATCTTGGCGGAGTGCTCGTGGCTGGCGTAGGCGGAGCCGTCTGCGGAGCGCTGCACGGCCTGCGCCGCCTCGTGCAGCGGCAGTTTCCGGTAGTCGCGCACCTTCTCCAGGGCGGCGAAGAACTTCCGCGTCGCGTAGACGGGGTCCTGCAGCTGATCGGCCGTCCCCCAGCCCATCGAGGGCCGCTGCTGGAAGACCCCCACCGAGTCACGATCGCCGTACGGCAGGTTGGCCAGCTTCGACTCCTGGATCGCGGTGACGTAGGCGATCTGCAGCGCGCGCTCGGACAGCTTGCGCCGCACGGCGACGGCCGCGATGGTGGCGGCGATCTGGGCCTGCTCTATGTCGATGTCGAGCGTGCCGTCGGCGGTCTCGACGAGGCAGTGCTCGCCGCGCGCGAACGGCTCTGTCCGCTTCAGCAGATGGTAGGCGCCGTAGAAGATGGCCGCGCCCAGCAGGAGGACGATGACCATGACGGTCACGACAGGTTTGGTAAGGCGCCGTTCCACGAGCAGAACCTACCCCGGAGATCAGGGAAGGCGATCCACCCGCACGGAACCGGGGGTGAGCGGGCGGGCGTAGGACGCCTCCCACTGGCCGCCCTGGACCCGCTGGAAAGACAGCAGGCGGCCGTCGCCCGCCCGGTAGTCGGCGAAGTCGAGCAGGCCGCGCTCGGGCAGCCCGGTCGTCCCCTCGGAGCGGAAGGCGGCCGTGCCGCGCTCGATCGGGGAGAACTCCACGCCGTCCACGATCAGCATGTGCTTGGCCGGCACCATGCCCTGGGTGGGCACGTCGGTCCAGAGCAGGACCTCCAGGTGGAGGGGCTCGCCCTGCGGGCCCGGCCGTTCCTCCACCGACAGCCAGTTGCGCCGGCGGGCGCCCTCGTCCAGCAGGTAGTCGGTCCACCTCTCGCCCTGCATGGCGCAGTGCACCGCGCCGACGGCCCGGAAGCGGGCGGCCTCCACGTAGACCGTGTCCCCCACCCTGATCGTGCGGGGGTCGAAGAAGTCGGAGTCCGCCTCGGGATCAGCCGGCGATAACCCGCCCTCGGAGGCCGCCCGGGCTCGGGCCCGCCGGCCCGCCCGGGTGCGCAGGGCCACGGCGAGAACGCCGAGCACGACGGCGGCCGCGAGGCTCACCACGGTCACCGTCGCTGTCGTCATGGCGGGCGATCCTACTGGAGGCGGCTGACCGCCGCATCGACGCGCTCGTCGGTCGCGGTGACGGCGATGCGGACGTGGGAACGCCCGGCCTCGCCGTAGAACTCGCCCGGCGCGACGAGGATGCCCTTCTCCGCCAGCGCGCGCACCTGGTCCCAGCAGCCGGAGCCGTTCGTCGCCCACAGGTAGAGCCCCGCGGCCGAGTGCTCGACCCGCCAGCCGGCCCGCTCCAGCGCGGGCCGCAGCACCGCCCTGCGCCGTGCGTACCGCTCACGCTGCTCGTCGGCGTGGGCGTCGTCGTCCAGCACGGCCGCCGCCGCGGCCTGGACCGGCGCGGGCATCATCATGCCGGCGTGCTTGCGCACCTCCAGCAGCCGCCGTACGAGCCGTGAGTCACCGGCGACGAAGCCGGCGCGGTATCCGGCGAAGTTCGACCGCTTCGACAGCGAGTGGACCGCGAGCAGGTTCTCGTGGGAGCCCTCGCACACGTCCGGATGGAGCACGGAGACCGGGTGCTCCTCCCAGCCGAGTTCGATGTAGCACTCGTCGGACGCGACGATCGCGCCGCGCTCGCGCGCCCAGGCGACCACCTTGCGCAGGTGCTCGGCGGGCAGGACGCGCCCGGTGGGGTTGGACGGCGAGTTCACCCAGACGAGCGGGACCCGCTCGGGGCCCAGCGCGAGGAGCCCGTCGGACGCGTAGGGCTCGGCCCCGGCCAGCCGCGCGCCGACGTCGTACGTGGGATAGGCGAGTTCGGGGAAGACGACATGGTCGCCGGGGCGCACGCCGAGCAGCGTGGGCAGCCAGGCCACCAGTTCCTTGGAACCGATGGTGGGCAGCACGTCGCCCGGGTCGACCGTGACGCCGTGCCGCCGCCGAAGCCACCCCGCGGCCGCCTCACGCAGCCGCGGCGTGCCGTACGTCAGGGGATAGCCGGGGCTGTCGGCGGCGGCGGCGAGCGCCTCGCGGGCGACCAGGGGGACGGGGTCGACCGGCGTGCCGACCGACAGGTCGGCGATCCCGCCGGGATGCGCCCGCGCCAGGTCCTGATAGGGCACGAGCCGATCCCATGGGAAGTCCGGCAACGCAAGCAAAGAAAATCCCCCAGTCGTCCGCGACCGCGCCGGTGAAGCGTCGGTCAGTGGTCCTCACCCTGCGGCGGGAGCGCCGCGACCAGCGGGTGGTCCTTGTTGATCTTGCCGACCTTCGAGGCGCCGCCGGGCGACCCGAGCTCCTCGAAGAAATCGACGTTGGCCTTGTAGAAGTCCTTCCACTGGTCGGGAAGGTCATCCTCGTAGAAGATCGCCTCTACGGGGCACACCGGCTCGCACGCACCGCAGTCCACGCACTCGTCGGGGTGGATGTAGAGCATGCGTTCGCCCTCGTAGATGCAATCGACGGGGCATTCCTCGATGCACGCCTTGTCAAGGACGTCCACGCAAGGCTGCGCGATGACGTACGTCACCTCGGGCTCCTTCTGGGTTGCACGGCTCGACCGCGGGTTGCTAGCCCTAGTATTGCGGTGCGCGCCGACTAGCCGGAACAGGAGGGGGCCAATCATGACGACCCCTCGGCTCGGAGCCCGTCTCGTGATCGCGCTCACCCCGGCCGACGTGGGCAAACGGGTGACCACGCGACGCCGGGCGCCCGGCGGGTTCCGCGACGCGGTCGGCGTGTTGGAATCCTGGCAGGACGGCGTGCTCACCGTGCGGAAACGGGACGGAAGTCTCGTCGAGATCGCCGAGGACACCCTGGCCGCCGCCAAGGTCGTGCCGCAGGCGCCGCGCCCCCGGTAATCCCCGCGCCTGGTGCGGACGCCGACTCGGTAATCCCCCAGCGCGCCGATGGGAAGGGCGACCGCGACGCGGGGAGCATACGCGGCGTGACCATACGTGCCTGCGTCGTGACGATCTCCTCGGCGGCGATCCTCCTGTCCGCGGCCTCCGCGTGCTCGAAGCCGTCGTCGCCGTCCTCGCCGGACAAGCCGCTGCCTCCCCTGAACCCCCGCGCCGACAGCCTGGAGTCCGGGTTCGGGACCATGGACAGGCTCGTCGAGGCGGCCAAGAAGGAGGGCGCGCTCACCGTCGTGGGCCTGCCGGGCGGCTGGGTCGGCTACAAGGAGATCATCGCCCGCTTCTCCGACAAGTACGGCATCAAGGTGACCTCGATCGCGCCCGAGGCGAGCAGCAAGCAGGAGATCGACACCGCGGCACGGCTTAAGGGGACGAAGGAGGCGCCGGACGTCTTCGACCTCACCCTCGAGGTCGCCGTCGCCAACGCCAAGCTCTTCGCGCCCTACCGGGTGACCGGCTGGGCGGACATCCCCGACGACGTCAAGGAGCAGAAGGGGCGCTGGTTCGCCGCCTACGGCGGATACATGTCGATCGGCTACGACCCGCGGAAGGTGCCCGCCCCCGCGTCGTACGGCTCGCTGGTCAGGCAGGGGACCGTGGTGGCGCTGCCGGGCGACCCGCGCAAGATGGCGTCGGCCTTCGACGCCGTGATGGCCGCCTCGCTCGGCAAGGGACTGCCGGACGCCGCGCGGGGCGTGGGCCTGTTCGCCCGGCTGAAGAAGGGCGGCATGCTCGGCCAGCCCGACCGGGCGACCGCGGTGGTGGACTGGGACTTCATGAACACCGCGCGGGCCGCCTCAGGGCGCGGCGCGGCGTCCTGGCGGGTGACGATCCCCAGGAACGAGGTGCTCGCCTCCTACTACATGCAGGCGATCAACGCCGACGCGCCGCACCCCGCCGCCGCCCGGCTCTGGGAGGAGTTCCTGCTGTCCGACGAGGGGCAGAACCTCTACCTCAAGGCGTTCGCCCGCCCCGCCCGGGTCGAGGCGATGGAGATGCGCGACACGCTGGACGGGGACGCCGCGGCCAAGCTGCCAGAGGCGTCCGGCGACCCGGTCATCCTGAACATCCCGGAACTCGACCGGGCCAAGGCGTACGTGACCGCGCACTGGGGCCGCCTGGTCGGCTGAGCCGTGCTGAGCCGGGTGCGTCGGGTGAGTCCGGTGAGTGTTCTGAGTCAGGTGAGTCACTCGATCTCGCGGACGCGACGGAAGCCGTAAAGTGTGTCGATAGCCAGCAGTCTCACAAGTCGGCATGAGACGGCGGCAAACCCGACACAGGGCACCACGTGTCAGAATGCGAGCCGATCTTGAGGTACGAAACTCCCAGTCTCACCCGATGGAACGCTCGCGCCTACGACAGCTCCTTCGGATACGTCTCCGCCCACGGTGCGCCGCTCCTGGAACTGCTCGACCCTCGCCCCGGTGAGCGGGTGCTCGACCTCGGGTGCGGCACCGGCGTGCTGACCGCCGACGTCGCCGCGCGCGGCGCCCACGTCCTCGGCATCGACGGCTCCCACTCCATGATCGAACAGGCCATCGCGCACCATCCCGGGCTCGACTTCACGGTGGGCGACGGCCACGACTTCACCGTCGCCCATCCGTACGACGCGGTGTTCTCGAACGCGGCGCTGCACTGGATGAGCCGCGACCCCGACGCGGTCATCGGCTGCGTGCGGGAGGCGCTGCGGCCGGGCGGCAGGTTCGTCGCCGAGATGGGCGGCGCGGGCAACTGCGCGGCCCTGACCGCCGCCGTGTTCACCGCCTGGCGCGAGTACGGCCTGCCCGAGCCCGAACTGCCGTGGTACTTCCCCAGCCCGGCCGAGTACGCCCTCCGCCTGGAGAAGGGCGGCTTCACGGTCCGCCTGCTGGAGTATTTCGACCGCCCCACCCCCCTCGACGAGTGCCCGAACGGCGCGGCCGACTGGGTCAGGATGTTCGCCGGCTCTCTGCTCGGCCGGATCCCCCCGGCGGCCGTCGAGCCGCTGCTCCGCCGGGTCAACGAACTGGCCGCCCCCGCCCTGCGCCGGGAGACCGGCTGGATGGCCGACTACGTCCGCCTCCGCTTCGCGGCCGAACGCCGCTGACTTGTGTGAGCCCCGAACCTCCACCACAGCGGGGGCGATTTGCCAGACTATGGACTGGTCTTTGTGAGTGATGGGGAATGCATGAACTTCTGCCTGAGTGACCTCGTGCCACCGCTGCGCTGGAGTGACGCTGCCCGTATCACCACGCTGACCGGCCTCCCCGGCCTGCCGGGCGCCTGGTGGCGGACGCTCCCTCTGCACCGCGTGCTCGCCGTCCTGGACGCCGAGGCGCTCGGCGACCTGCTCACCGGGCTCGCGCTCGACCACTGGCCCGCGGCGGCCGTCGGCGACGTGCTGCCCGCGTTGTACGTGCTGGACCCCGACGAGGCCGACGATCCCCAGGTCGCGATCGCGCTCGACCGGGCGGGATCGTGGCACGGCCTGCTCGCGCTGTCCGGCCGGGAACTGGCCGACCAGCCGTTCGTCAAGGCCCGCCCGGTGCTCGCGGCTCTCTTCACCGCCGTGTTCGCCCAGATGTCCCCCGAGCAGATGTCCCCAGAGCAGATGCCCCCCGAGGAGGTTCCTCAGGAATCGCCTCAGGAATCGCGAGAGGAGCCTCGGGAGGAGCCGCAGGAGGAGCAGCCGTCGCCCGAGCATGACCTGCCCGCGCTGATCGACGCGGCGTTCGGCGACCTGGACGACCAGACCTGGATGGTGGCGCAGAACCGGGTCTTCACCGCCGAGCCGTCCGAGCCCGACCAACTGGCCAAGCTGCTGGCCGTCCCTCCCGTAGTGATCCACGAACTGGAGGCGGCCCTGCGCGACCGGCTGGCGCGGTGGCTCTCGCTGCCCCAGGCGAGGCCGTACAACGAGCACCTCGCCCACCTGAGCGACACGCTGGGAGCCGCGGTCCCCAAAGAGTTGTTCTTCACGGCCGCCGAGTGGCACGAGCGCGAACTGCGCTCGCTTGAGGTGCCCGCCTGGCGGTTCGTGCTCGCCACGCTCCCCGGCCACCGCCTCTCCTGCGACTGGCTCGTGGCCGGCGACATCGAGGAACTGCGCGACAGGACGCGGCACCTGATCTCCTCCGCCGAGCGTCCGCCCACCGTCTCCCAGGCGCTGGAGATGATCGCCACTCTCGGCGTACGTCCCGACGTGGCACGGCAGTGGCTGGAGAGCGTGCCGCAGTTACGCGCCCAGAAGGCGGCCCGGCCGCGGGGCGGGCTCAAGGACGTGGCGCTGACCCGGCGGTGTTTCCGGCAGCCGGACGGCAGATGGTGGCTCAGGGTGGACGTGTCTGGCGAGCACCTCGACGGCGTCGAGGTGCCGCTGCCGAGCGGCTTCGCCGCCTACATCGGCCTCGCACCGGGCGAGGACCGCACGGTGTTCAGCGCGGCGGGAGAGGTCGGGCTCTCCTGGCACACGCGGCCGGCCCTGGGCTCCCTCCAGCGGATTCTCGGCGAGGTCTCGGCGGAGGAGGGCAGCCACATCTTCCTGACCCTGTCCGAGGAGGGCATGCTGCGCGTACGGCACCTGCCCGCGGCGAACGGCGGCGACCCGGCGAGCCGGGCCCTGCGCCTGGTGGGCTTCACCACGCCGAGCGGCACGCCCGAGCAGGCGGAGCAGGTGATCGCGACGCGCGTCGGGCTCGCCGAGGCCGTGGAACGGCCCGAGCTGATCGCGCGGCTGCGGGAACGCGGGGACCGCGACCTGCTGACCCTGCTGGGATAGCCGATGCCCCGGCTCGCGATCTCCCCGGAGTTCCTGCGCGGGCTCGGCGCGCTCACCCGGCCCGTCCGCGGCGACGTCGCGGTCGCCGTACGCCGGTTCCTGCTGAACGTGTCCGCCGCGCCGCACCCGGAGAGGGTGCGCAACAGCCGCGATCCCCGCGTGGCCACGCTCCGGCTCGCCGACCGCCACCGGGGGGTGGTCGTGCGGCAGGAGGACGTCTACTGGCTGCTCACCGTGCTCCCCGACGCCGAGGCGTGGTCGTACGCCCAGCGGCACAGGGTCGGCGTGAACACGGCGATCGGGATCGTCGAGGTCTGGGACGCCGAGGCGCTGGAGCGGATCGCGCCGGCCCTGCGCCGCGCGTCGGAGCGGGGCGGGCGCCCGCTCTTCGAGGACTGGTGCGACACCGACCTGCTGCACATCGGCGTCGACGCCCGCCTGCTGCCGCTGCTGCGGCTGATGACGTCGGAGTCCCATCTCGCGGCCGTGGAGCCGATGCTCCCGCACAGCCAGTACGCGCCGCTCGCGGCGCTCGCCCGCGGCGGGTCGCTCGCCGCGGCCTGGCGCGAACTGGACGCCTGCCGCTCCCGTGTCACCGAGGAGGTCGACGCCGAGGACCTGCACGCGGCGTTGCGGCGCAGCCCGGACCGGGCCGTGTTCGCCGCCGACGCCGCGGATCTCGACCGCATCCTCACGCTGCCCACCTGGTGCACGTTCCTGTACCCGCCGCAGCACACGTACGCCACCTGGCCCGCGTACGAGCAGCCGGTGCTGATCACCGGGGGCGCGGGCACCGGCAAGACGGTCATCGCGCTGCACCGGGCCGCCCTGCTGGCCCGCGCGGCCACCGGTCCCGTGCTGCTCGTCACGTTCTCGCAGGGCCTCGCGACCGAGCTGTCCGCGCGGCTCGACATGATCATCGAGGACGAGGCGGTACGCAAGCGCGTCGAGGTGGGCAATGTCGACAGGCTCGCCCACCGCATCGTCGCCGAGGCGGAGGGCCGCGCCCCGGCGCTCGTCTCCTCCGACGACCTCGCGGGCCTGTGGCAGGAGGCCGCCGTCGGGCGCTTCGGCAGCGCCTTCCTGCTGCGGGAGTGGGAGCAGGTGATCCTCGCGCAGGACCTTCGCACACTGGAGGAATACCAGGTCGCCGCCCGGCCCGGCCGCAGCGTCCGCCTGGACGCCGACGCGAGGACGACGGTGTGGGACGCCGTCCAGCACGTCATACGGCGGCTGCGCGAGTCAGGCCGGCGCACCCTGCTCCAGCTCGCCTCCGAGGCGGCGGGCCTGCTCGGGCGGGCCGTCGGCGACCTGCTGGGTGACCAGGCGCCGGGGCGCGAGCCGTACCGGCACATCGTGGTGGACGAGGCGCACGACCTGCACCCGGCGCAGTGGCGGCTGCTGCGGGCGGCGGTCCCCCCGGCCCCGAACGACCTGTTCATCCTGGGAGACCCGCACCAGCGGATGTTCGACGCGCGGGTGGCGCTCGCGGACGTCGGCATCCCCGCCCGTCGCTTCCATCTGAAGATCTCCCACCGGCTGCCCGCCGAGATCCTCTCGTGGGCGGTGCGGCTCAGGGGCGGCGGGCCCGCCGACGGCCTGGTCGCGGGCAACGCCGCGATGTACGGCTACCGCGCGCTCGACCACGGCCCCCGTCCGGTGGTGCGCGGGTACGTGAGCGCGGAGGCGGAGATCGCCGGGCTCGTCTCCACGGTGGCCGAATGGCTGGAGGAGGGGGTGCCGACCGCCCAGATCGCGGTGGCCGCACGCACCACAGACCTCGTGCGTACCGCCCGCACCGCCTTACGCGAAGCGGGCATCACGGTCAAAGTCACGTCCCTTCATGGCATGAAAGGGCTGGAATTCCGTCGCGTGGCCGTGATAGGCGTGGCTGACGGAATCGTGCCGGCGCCGGACGCGCTGACCCCGGCCGCCGAGGACCCGACGGCCCGGGCGCACGACCTGCAACGCGAACGGGGGCTGCTCTACGTGGCGTGTACGCGGGCGGGGGAACTGCTCTACGTGTCTTATTCCGGCCGAGCAAGTCCCTTCATCCCGGCCTGACTTCGGATCCCATAGTCTGAACTGCGGATATATTCCCCTTGCCGGTTGGACCTGCATGAACCTGAGCCTTAGCGACATCGTGCCGCCGCTGCGCTGGACCGCGCCCAGCCAGGTGGAGCCGATCGCGAGCGACCCCGGTCTTCCCGACGCGTGGTGGCAGGCGCTTCCCCTCGACCGGGCCTGCGCGGCCGTGGGCACCGGCCAGGTCGCCTCCCGGCTCGCCGACCTCACCATCGCCTGCTGGGCGCACCTGGTCCTCGGCGACATCCTGCCGCTGCTGAGGTTCACCCACCCCGAGGAGAGCCTCCAGACGCCCGGCCCGCGGGAGAGCGTCCACGAGCTGTACGTCGACGTGATCGACAAGCTGCTGGCCACCGAGCCGGCCCGCGAGCCCACCGGGGCCCCGGTCCAGCCCGCCGTCCCAGAGCGGCCGATGCCCGAGATCATCGACGAGATCTTCGCCCGGCTGGACGACCGCCAGCGCGCCATCGCGCGGGACCGGCTCTACTTCGACGCCTCCCAGCAGACCGGCCATTCCCAGCGGGCCACCCTGGACGAGCTCGCCCAGCGCTTCTCCGTCACCCGCGAGCGCATCAGGCAGATAGAGCGCGACCTGCGCGACCACGTGATGCACTGGCTGAACGGCCCGGCGGCCGCGCCGCTGAACGCCCACCTGGCCTGGCTGCGCACCCGGCTCGGCTCCGCCGTGCCCGCCGACGACCTCACGGCGGCCGTGCCGTGGCACCGCACCGAGCTGAGCACGCTCGCCATCCCCGCCTGGCGCTTCGTCCGTACGCTGCTGACCGGGTACGAGCAGGCGGACGGCTGGCTCGTCTCCGGCGGCGCGGACGAGCTCAGGGAGAAGACCAGGCAACTGTTCGCCGACGGTCCCCGGCCGCTCGACGAGGCGGTCTCCCTGGTCGCCCAGCTCGGCGTCAGGGAGGACGTCGCCGAGCGCTGGCTCGCGTCCGTGCCGCACCTGCGCGTACTGGACGGCCACGTCGTCCCCTGGCCGCGCAGCATGGGCGACAAGACGGAGGCCGTGCTGACGGTGGTCCGCTCGCCGCTCAGCCCCGAGGAGATCCAGACGCGCATCGGCGAGGACTACAGTCTCGTGGGCATCCGCAACCAGCTCGCCTCCGACGAGCGGTTCATCCGGCTCGACCGCAGCAAGTACGGCCTGCGGCGCTGGGGCGGCGACGAGTACCTCGGCATCCGGGAGATGATCACCCGCGAGATCGAGCGCGCCGGCGGTGAGGCGTCCGTGAGCACGGTGGTGGACAACCTGACCTCCCGCTACGACGTGAGCGAGAGCTCCATCAGGGCGTACGCCGGAGGACCCGGGTTCGAGCGGACACAGCGCGGCTACATCAGGGTGGCCGCCCAGGACCAGGCCGAGCCGTATCAGCCGCGCCGTGACGTGTCGATGACCCGCCGCTGCTTCCGCAGCAGGGACGGCCGCTGGTGGCACCGGGTGGACGTGAACGCCGAGCACCTGCGCGGCTCCGGCTCCCCGCTGCCGACCGGTTTCGCCGCGCACCTCGGCATGGCGCCCGGCGGCCAGCTCACGGCCTCCACCGCGTCGGGCGAGGTGGTGATCAGCTGGCACAACCAGCCGACGATCGGCTCGATCAGGCACGTGCTGGCCGAGTACAACGCGTCCGAGGGCGATCACGTCTTCCTCACCGTCTCCGACGGCGGCGAACTGCTGACCCGTTTCCTGCCCGCCTCGGGGGCCGCGCTGCCCGCGATCAACCAGGCGCTGCACCTCATCGGGTACACCGCTCCGGTGGCGTCGGACGCCGAGGGCCTGCGGCTCATCGGCGCCAGGATCGGCCTGCCCGAGGGGGTGGCCCGCGAGGAGGTCATCGACCGCCTGCGCGACCGAGGCGACCGCGACATCCTGACATTCCTGACCTGACTGCGGGTGAAGGCATGTCGGGGGCAGCACATAGGCTCGGACCATGTTGCGGCTCCACGACACCTTGACCCGGCAGGTCGTGCCTGCCGCCCCCACCGGCGCGCGGACCCTGCGGGTCTACACCTGCACCGCGCACGAGACCGCCGGTCTCGCCGACCTACGCCCCGCCCTGCTCGCCGACCTGGTCCGCCGCGTCGCCGAGCGGTCCGGCCTGCTGGTGCTCGCCTGCCGCAACGTCTCCGACCTCCGTGACGGAGAGGGGGCCTCGCTGGACGCCGACGCGCTCGCGCTCAACATGCGCGCTCCCGACCACTCCCCCAGGACCAGCGAGACCATGGGCCTGGTGGTCGAGCTCATCGGCCGGCTCATCGAGCGCGGCCACGCCTACGCGACCCCCGAGGGTGCGGTGTTCTTCGACGCGGCCTCCTACCCCGCGTACGGCGACATCTCCGGCACGCAGGGCGCGGTGTCCGACTGGCCCCTTTGGGAGCCCCGGAAGGATTCGACGGGCAACGGCGCCGGGGCCGTGTGGCACGCGCCCTGGGGCCGCGGGCTCCCCGGCCGTGACATCGAGTGCTCGGCCACGCCGCTGCGGTTCCTCGGCACACGGTTCGACCTGTACGTGGGCGCGGCCGACCTGTGCTTCCCCCACCACGAGAGGGCGCGGGCGCAGTCGAACGCCGCGACCGGTCAGGAGGCCGCCGCCCGCTGGGCACACTCCGGGCGCCTGCTGTTCGACGGCCGCCCGGCCGGCACCGGCGACGTCATCTCGCTGTCCGGCGTCGCCGCCGCCGGCCTCGACCCCCTCGCCGTACGGCTCGCGTTGCTCCAGCACCATTACCGGCGGCCGGTCGACCTCACATGGGACGCGCTCCGCGCCGCCGACGAGGAACTGCGCCGCCTCCGGCGACGGGTGGCCGAATGGGCGGAATCGCCGAGCCGCCCGATCGACGGCGGTTACGCCGAGCGCGTCCAGCGGGCACTGGACGACGACCTCGACACCCCGGAGGCGCTGCGCCTGCTGCGCGACCTGGAAGCCGACGAGTCGGTCACGCCGGGCTCCAAGTTCGAGACCTTCCTCCACTTCGACCACGTGCTCGCCCTCGACCTGCCCGCCGACATCGGCCGGATCTGACGGCGCAGCCCTCCCCACCTGTCGCTCCAACAAATCGCCTGCTCAGAGGTGTTGGTGGGGCACTGACGTGAAAGAATTCACACAAGAGTTCGAATCACGTTGGGAGGTGCGATGGATCTGTCCGATCTCGATCCTGAGCGCCACCATCGTTCGAATAGCGGAGATGACGGCTGGTGGGATCGGCTGATCGCTGATTCTCCTTTGTGGTCCACGGACGGTTCCCTCGCCCGCGACAAGCCCGTGGACAACGCCGGGGCCCCTGCCGACGAGGCCACCGCCAGCGGGACCACCGCCAGCGGCCCTCCTGGCAGCGGGGCTACGGGCGGTGGGGCCGCCGGAGCTGCCGCACCGGATGGTGCCGGTGGTGCCGGTCCTGCCGATGCCGGTGCCGGTGGTCCTGATGCCGGTGCCGGTGGTTCTACTGAGGCGGGTGCCGGTCGTGGGGGTGATCGGCGGGTTCGGTCGTCGTGGGTGCTGGTGGGGTCGTTGCGGGAGTCGGCGCAGGCACTGGCCTTGGCGCCGGTCCCCGAGACGCCCGAGATCTGCCTGGCCGAGGCCGAGGATCTGCTGTTCGCCCGCGATCGGATCACGTGCGCGCTGGCCGACCGCGTCGGGCGGGTGCATCGGGCGGGGCTGGCCAGACAGCATGGGCATGCCTCCACCCGCAGTTGGTTGCGCACCGCCGGGGGGATGACGGTCGGGGGTGCGGGCCGCCTGCTCACCTTGGGGATTGAGTTGGCGCGGCTGCCCACCGTGCGGGAGATGTTCGCCGCCGGGCGGTTGGCGGCGGGGGTGGTGGAGGCGATCTGCGCCGCCGTTGCCGGGCTCTCGGATGAGCAGGCGGGGTTGGCCGAGCCGATCTTGGTGGAGTTGGCGGGGCGGGCGGGCGCGGCGGAGGTGGCCAAGGCGGGGCGGTATCTGCGGGCGGTGCTGGACCCCGACGGCGAGGAGTGCGACGAGCGGGCCGACTACGCGCGGCGGTCGTTGCGGGTGCGCCCGGGCAAGGGCGGGGGTCTGGAGGGGGAGTTCTATCTGCCGCGTGAGGCGGCGGCCCGGTTGCGGGCGCTGCTGGACGCCTACGCCCGGCCACGGGCGGAGGGCGATGACCGGTCATTGGCAGAGCGTCAGGCGGACGCGTTCATCGCTCTGCTGGAACAGCAGATCACCACCGAGCTTCTGGTGCTGGTCAACGCCGAGTCCCTCCCCACCGACCCTGAGCCGGAAGCAGGCCCCGACCCCGAGCCCGCGTCGGGTAGCGACCCCGACCCCACCAGCGAGCCCACCACGGACCCTGCGGCCGACCCGGCGACGGAGACCGCCGAAGCCCCCGAGCAGGCCGGGACCCTCGAAGACACTCTGGACAACCAGGACAGCGACGGCAGCGGCGACGGCGCGCAGGATGCCGGTGCGGATGAGAGCGACCGGCACGCCGCTGATGCCAACGACATGGACGACACCGAAGACACCGAAGACGCCGAGGACGCCGGGGAGGCCGAGGTCGCGCCGGTCGGCCGGGGAAGCGAGCACACCAGCGCTCCCGGCGAGTACGACACGACCAACGCCGACACCACAGCTGCGAGCACGGACGGCGGCGCGGTTGGCAGTGCGGCTGGCACTGAGTCTGGCGGCTCAGCCGGCCTCCGCGACAGGGAGCACGGCGGCGACGCGACCGACCGCGCGCAGGCGAGGACCGGGCAAAACGAGTCGCGGCAGGAACCACAGCAGAGCGACCAGCGGCACAGCGACCAGGAGCGGAGCAAGCCACAGCAGGACTCGCCGCGCCCGCCGCAGCCGGGTTGGCCCAAGCAGGAGGAGCCGCAGGAGAGCGCGAGGCGTAGGCAAGAGCGGAGATCGCGGGAGTGGCGGTGGAGTGACCGGCGCTCACCTGATCCTCCGGGGGATACCCATGCCCACCACACCCACGCCGGGCCCCGGCCTGCGAGGGAGGTCCCGCATGCGCACAGCAGCAGTCAGCAGAGCAGCGGTGAGCAGGGCAGCGGTCAGACCCCGCGCGGCGAACAGACACCGGGAGCAGCACCGGGGACCTCGCCGGGGGCGTCACGGGGAGCAGGGCCGGGTGCGGGGTTGGGTGTTGGGTTGGGGATGGTGCCGGGGTTGTTGCTGGCGACCGGGCAGGTGCTGCCCGTCACCGGCGTGCACCGGCTGGCCCGCACCTCCACCCTCATGCGGATCGTCATGGACGCCGACGGCCAGGTCCTCGACATGGGCCGCAAAGTCCGCCTCGCCACCCCCGCCCAGCGGCGGGCCATCTTCGCCCGCTACGCCACCTGCTGGATCGACGGCTGCCCGCTCCCCGCCACCATGTGCCAGATCGACCACGCCGACAACTGGAGCACCGGCGGCCTGACCGACCTGAAACTCCTCGGCCCGGCCTGCCAGTTCCACAACCGCGACCGCTACCAACACCCCCACCGCTACACCAGACGCCAAACCGGCAAAGACCGCTGGGCCTTCACCTACCACGGCCGCACCAGGCGGATGCAGGTATAGCGGGACCGGCCGATGAGGAACTAGCTAGGGGCGCGGGGCGCACATCCAGGCTGGAGGAAATCGCCGGACTGGCGGGATTCGCCGGGCTGGAGGGTTCCCAGGCTGGAGGGGTTCCCGGGCTGGAGGGAGCGGAGCGGAAGGGAACGAGGACCGCAGCGAAGGCCCAGCGGAGCGGGCTTCGCGAGGACCGGAGGTTCCTTCCAGCGCAGTGACCGACCCGGCCAAGCACCATGACCAACCTAGCCAAGCACCATGACCAACCCGGCCAAGCACCATGCCGACCCGACCGAGGACCCGGATGAAGCGCGAGAGGCAGCTCAGATGGTGAGGTGGTGGTCGCTGACGAGGATGCCGTCCTCGTCGGCGAAGAGCCAATGGCCCGGAGTGAAGGTCACATCCCCGAAGGTCACCGGGACGTCGAGTTCCCCGGTGCCGGTCTTCGCGCTCTTGCGGGGATTGGAACCGAGCGCCTTGATCCCGAGGTCGAGCGTGGACAGGGCGGCCGTGTCCCGCACGGCGCCGTTGATCACTACGCCGGCCCAGTGGTTCTCCAGGGCGGAGGCGGCGATCATGTCGCCGAGCAGCGCCGTGCGGAGTGATCCGCCGCCGTCGACCACCAGGACGCGTCCCGCGCCCGGCGTCGCGAGCACCTGCTTCACGAGCGCGTTGTCCTCCAGGCAGCGGATGGTCGAGATCTGACCGGAGAATCGCGCGCAGGCACCGTACGAGCGGAACTGGGTCACGCAACTGCGCAGCGCGTCGCCGTGGGCGTCGTAGAGATCAGCGGTCGCGAAACTCATGCCCGCATTGTGCCAAGGGGTCGTCCGGCACTGCCCACGCCCCGCCGGAAGCGCACGCCGAGAGCGTGCCCCGCCGAAAGCGTCCTACCGTCACGGCAGCGTACGGCTCTCGCCGATGGCGAGATCCCACAGGTCAGCGGGGTCGAGGCCGCGCGACTCCCATACGGCGCGAGCCTGGCGTACGGGCTCCAGCAGCGGCTCGCCGGACAGCACGAACGTGCCCCAGTGCATGGTGGCCATCCGCCGCGCGCCGACGTCGAGGCAGGCCTGGACGGCCTCGGTGGGGTCGACGTGCGAGACCTTCATGAACCAGCGCGGCTCGTAGGCCCCGACCGGCATCAGGGCGAGGTCGATGCCGGGATAACGCTCACCGATCTGGGCGAACCGCTCCCCGTAGGCCGTGTCACCGGCGAAGTAGACGCGGTGGTCCGGGGAGGTGAGCACCCATCCGCCCCACAGGGTGCGGCAGGTGTCCCACAGCGTACGGCGGCTCCAGTGGTGGGCGGGGACGAAGTCGAACGTCACGTCGCCGAGACGGGCCGACTCCCACCAGTCCAGTTCGGTCACGTGGCGGAAGCCCCGCCGCCGGAACCATCCCGCGAGCCTGGCCGGCACGAAGACGGCCGTGTCCCTCGGCAGGCGGCGGATCGTGGGCGCGTCCAGGTGGTCGTAGTGGTTGTGGCTGATCACGATCGCGTCGATCTTGGGCAGGTCGGACCAGGCTACGCCGGGAGGGGTCAGCCGCTGGCGCACGCCGGGGATCTTGCGGGACCATACCGGGTCGGTCAGCACGGTCAGCCCGCCGATCTGCAGGACGAACGTGGCATGGCCGACCCAGGTCGCCACGGTCTCGGTGGCGGCGGCGCGGGGCAGACCGACACGGCGTACGGGAATCTGGTCGCTGTCGCCGATGTCGGGCCGCAGTTGCCCGTGCCACATGACGCTCGTGACCTCGCGGAAGTCCGGGAGGGGGGCGGTTAGCCGGTCGGCGAAGCTGGACGGCCACCGGCGGGGACTTTTCGCCACATCCGGCACCGGAATGGGCAGAACCGGAGAAACAGCAGAAGCGTTAACAGAAGGAACGGGAGAAACGGGAGATTCAGCGCTTTCCGGCTGGATAGTTTGTGACATGGGGAACTCCCTTCCGCTCTCCATGATCCCCACAGGGCCGGAAATATTCCTCCTGCGACCGGCGGATTCCACGTGCGCCGCCTCCACCCTCAGACGGAACGCGACCTCCTCCACCGTGGGTGCACCCGGGGATATCCGCCGTCGTCGAGACCGGCCATCCGTTCGAAGAGGTTCCACGAGGCCGGGTGGCCGCAGAGGACGTACGAGACAGCCGAGGCGAGCACGTACAAAACGAGCATCGGCAGGCCGACGCAGTACGCGTACTGGGTGGCGTGACGGGACTCGTGGTCGAGCAGGCAGCCGGTGAGATAACCATCCCCGTGCTTGGTCAGGACCACGTTGCCCACGGTGAACGCCCCCGCGACGGGAAAGGGGATGCGGTAGCCGTGGGCGTAGACGAGGCCACGCTCCCCTCTTCTGGTGCGGGCCCGGCCGAGCCGCGCGATCAGCAGCCCGAGGGGCGTGGAGAGGTTCAGGTAGTTGACGACCTGCCGGATCCGGTGCGAGCGCCGCATGTCCCCAGGATCGGCGACAGGTCGCGCCCGGACAAGCACGCCGGCCTCACACGGCCGGTCTCAGACACGGCCGTACGACCTCAGCAGCCACGAACCGCTGGAGCGGGTGACGACCACGGCCGCCGCGACGGCGACGGCGCCGCCGTACAAGTACCAGTAGCCGGCCGAGTTGCCCGCGACGGCGAGATCTCCGGCCG
The DNA here is from genome assembly GCF_012999535.1 of Microbispora sp. H11081. Lineage (GTDB taxonomy): Bacteria > Actinomycetota > Actinomycetes > Streptosporangiales > Streptosporangiaceae > Microbispora. The sequence continues at coordinate 420,657 of NZ_JABBWV010000004.1, read as the reverse complement.
GCTGCGGCGTGGCCAGCAGGAACGACACGAGGAGCCAGCCGGCGGCGGGGACGAGCGCGCCCAGCTTGCCGCCCGTCAGCCTGCCCATGGCGTACGGCACGGCGAACAGCACCGCCAGCCAGGCGATCGCGGCGATCGGCACCTGCCCGACGTACCACCCGTGCTGGAAGCCGCCGACGACGCCGAGCACCACGCCGAGCAGGAAGAGCACACCGTACGCCGCACCGGTCACGGCCCCGGACAGCGGGCCCGGGGTGTTCTCGGTGGGTTCGACGCCGATCTGCGTCTCCTGGGTCATATCACCCAACCTAGCCGATGCCGGCGAACAGGTCGGTCTCCCGGTCGTACGGCTCGCCCAGGCCGCCGACCTCGGGCGGAGCGCCGATGCCGGGCCGCCCGGGGACCCCCGCCCGCAGGATGAAGTGCTCGACCCCGAGTGCCTGCTGGCCGATGTCGTTGGACAGCGCGAACCATGGCGCGTCCACGGCGATCTGGGTCGCGTGCGCCCGCATCGCGTCGAGCTTGGCCTCCACGTACGGCCGGGCGTCGATCTCTGTCGTCACGTCCTCGTCCGCGCATTGCGGCATGTCATCGGCCGACTCCGGCACCCAGAAGCCGATGCCGGCCTCGCGCATGGTCTCGATCGTCCGCCGCAGCACCGACTTCGGCATGGCGGTGAGGTAGAACTTGGCGATCCGCCACGGCTCCCCGCCGGGGAACGCGGGGTCCGCGGCCAGCTCGAAGGCCCGCCAGGCCACGCGGTGGGCCTGGATGTGGTCGGGATGGCCGTAGAAGCCGTTCTCGTCGTACGTGACGAGGACCTGGGGCCTGACCTCGCGGATCACCGCGACCAGCTCGCCGGCGGCCTCGTCGAGATCGGCCTGCCAGAAGCAGCCGGGATGGTCGTTGGTCGCGGCGCCCATCATGCCCGAGTCGCGCCAGCGGCCGGCCCCACCGAGGAACCGCTGGTCGGTGACGCCGAGCGCCTTGCACGCGGCGGCCAGTTCGCCGACGCGGTAGGGGCCGAGCTCGTCGTCCCTGTCGGCCGCGAGGTGGGCGAGCTCCGCGGGGATGACCTCGCCCTCCTCGCCCAGCGTGCAGGTCACGAGTGTCACGTGCGCGCCTTCGGCGGCGTACTTCGCCATGGTCGCCCCGGTGCCGATCGTCTCGTCGTCGGGGTGGGCGTGCACGAGCAGCAGGCGGCGGTCAGTCATGCCTCTGAGGGTAGTGCCACCGTGCTGGCAGGATGAGGAGCTATGACGGAGAGCTTCCCACGGCTGCATGCCAGGACCCGGCGCTTCACCCTCGGAGTGCCGCGCAACTTCACGATCTCCCCTGACGGCGGTCGGGTGACCTTCCTCAGGACGAGGTCGGGCACCGATCCGGTCACCTGCCTGTGGGAGCTGGACGTCGCGTCCGGAGCCGAGCGGCTCGTCGTCGATCCCCTCACCCTGGGCGCCGGTGACGAGGACCTGCCGCCGGAGGAGCGCGCCCGCCGCGAGCGGTCGCGGGAGTCGGCGGGCGGCGTGGTTGCGTACGCCACGGACCGCGAGGTCCGGCGGGCCGTCTTCGCGCTGTCCGGCGACCTCTACCTGACCGACCTCGCGTCGGGCGAGGCGCGGCGGCTCCCGGCGGCCGGGCCGGTGATCGACCCCCGGCTCGACCCCGCCGGCGAGCGGGTCGCGTACGTCACGGGCGGTGCGCTGCACGTCCTGGACATCGCGACCGGCGCTGACAGCACGCTTGCGGAGCCGGAAGGCGACCAGATCACCTACGGCCTGGCGGAGTTCGTCGCGGCCGAGGAGATGGACCGGATGCGCGGCTACTGGTGGTCGCCCTCGGGGGACCGCCTGCTCGTGGCCCGGGTGGACGAGTCTCCGGTCGGGCTCTGGCACATCGCCGACCCGGCCAACCCCTCCAGGGAACCTGTCCCCCAGCGGTATCCCGCCGCGGGCACGGCCAACGCCGAGGTCACGCTGCACGTCATCGGCCTGGACGGCACGCGTACGGCGGTGCCGTTCGAGCAGGAGTACCTGGTGACCGCGCTCTGGGACTCCCACGGTCTCGCGATCGTCACGCTGTCTCGGGACCAGCGGAGCATGCGCCTGCTGTCCGTCGACCCCGGCACGGGTGAGACGACGCTCCTGCGCGAGGACACCGATCCCGCCTGGGTGGACATCGTCCCCGGCGTCCCGGCCCGCCTGTCGGACGGCACCCTGGTGTGGGCCGCCGACTCCGAAGGCGGTCACCGCCTCGTGGTCGGCGACGAGCCGGTCACCCCGCGGTCGCTGCAGGTCAGGGCGGTGCTCGACGTCGACGGCGACACGGTGCTCTTCTCCGCGAGCGGCGAGCCCACCGAGATCCACCTGTGGACCTACTCGGCGGGCGCCATCAGCCCGGTGACCACCGAGCCGGGCGTCCACTCCGGCCGGCGGGCGGGCGGCTTGACGCTCGTGGCCCGGCAGAGCCTCGACACCGAGGGCATGGCGGTGTCGGCCGGGCAGGTCTCCATCAGGTCGGTCGCGGAGCGGCCCGGCCTTGAGCCGCGCGTGTCGCTCGTCCGCGCGGGCTCGCGCGAGCTGTCCACGGCGGTCCTGCTGCCCTCGTGGCACGTGCCAGGCTCGGGCCCGCTGCCCGTCCTGATGGACCCGTACGGCGGGCCGCACGCCCAGCGGGTGCTGTCGGCCCGGCGGATGTTCCTGGAGTCCCAGTGGTGGGCCGAGCAGGGCTTCGCGGTCGTGGTGGCCGACGGACGGGGCACGCCGGGGCACGGCCCGGCCTTCGAGCGCGAGATGCTGCACGACTTCACGATCTCGCTGGAGGACCAGGTGGACGCCCTGCAGGGCGTGGCGGCCCTGCATCCGGGCGACCTCGACCTGTCGCGGGTGGCGATCCGGGGTTGGTCGTTCGGCGGCTATCTCGCCGCGCTCGCGGTGCTGCGCCGCCCGGACGTGTTCCACGCCGCCGTGGCGGGCGCGCCGGTCACCGACTGGCGGCTGTACGACACCTGCTACACCGAGCGCTACCTCGGCCACCCGGACGAGGGGCACTACGAGCGCTCGTCCCTCCTTGAGGACGCGGCGAAGAGCACCGAGAGGAGCACGGAGAAGCTGGAGCGCCCGCTGCTGCTGATCCACGGCCTGGCGGACGACAACGTGGTCGCGGCGCACACGCTGCGGCTGTCGTCGGCCCTGCTCGCGGCCGGCCGCCCGCACACCGTGCTCCCCCTGTCGGGCGTCACCCACATGACCCCGCAGGAGGTCGTCGCGGAGAACCTGCTGCTCCTGCAGCTCGACTTCCTCAGGAAATCGCTCGACCTGGGCTGAGACCCGGGCTGAGTCAGCGGGCGGCGCCGTGCCAGCTGTCCCACAGCGCGGCATAGGCGCCGCCCGCCGCCACCAGCTCGTCATGGGAGCCCAGCTCGCTGATCCTGCCGTCCTCCACCACGGCCACCCGGTCGGCGTCGTGCGCCGTGTGCAGCCGGTGCGCGATGGCGATCACCGTACGGCCCTCCAGCACGGCGGCGAGCGACCGCTCCAGGTCGCGGGCGGCCCGCGGGTCGATCAGCGAGGTCGCCTCGTCCAGCACGAGCGTGTGCGGGTCGGCCAGCACCAGCCGGGCGAGCGCGAGCTGCTGCGCCTGCGCCGGGGAGATCGCCGCGCCGCCGGAGCCGACGACGGTGTCCAGCGCGCCGTCGAGGGCGGCCACCCAGTCCCAGGCGTCCACGGCCTCCAGCGCCCGTCGCACCTCCGCGTCGGAGGCGTCCGGCCGCGCGATGAGGAGGTTGTCGCGCAGCGTCCCACGGAAGACGTGGTGCTCCTGGGTGACCAGGGCGACGCGCCCGCGCAGCTCGTCGAGCGGCAGCTCGACCAGCGGCACCCCGCCGACCGTGACAGACCCGCTCCCCGGCGCGTGCACCCCGGCGATGAGGCGGCCCAGCGTGGACTTGCCCGCCCCTGAGGGCCCGACCATGGCCAGCCGTTCTCCCGGGCGTACGTCGAGGTCGATGCCGTGCAGCACGTCGTGGCCCGGGCGGTAGGCGTACCGCACGCCGCTGACCTTCAGCTCCTCCCCCACCGGCCGGGCGTCGCCCGCGTGGCGGTCGTCGGGCACGTTGGCCACGCCCAGCAGGCGGGCCATCGAGGCCCCGCCGACCTGGAGCTCGTCCACCCACGAAAGCAGCCGGTCGAGCGGGTCGATGAGCTGCTGGACGTAGAGCGTGGCCGTGGTCACCTGGGCCACCGTCACCCAGCCCTCGATGGAGAACAGCCCGCCGAGGCACAGGGTGGCCGCGACCGGGATCACGTAGCCGAACTCGACCGCGGGGAACCACACCATCCGCAGGCCCAGGGTGTACCGCTCGGCGGCGTACGACCGGGCGATGTCCCGGTCCGTACGGGCCAGGCGGCGGCCCTCCAGCCCCAGCGCCTCGACGGTGCGCGCGCCGTCGACGGTCTCCGCCAGCCCTTCGGTCATGTCGGCGTACGCCGCGTTCTCCCGCAGATAGCCGTCCCTGGCCCGCTTGAGGTACCAGCGGGTGGCCCCCCACAGCAGCGGCACGGCGACGAGCGAGGGCACGGCCATGACCGGGCCGACGAGGACCACGGCGCCCACGACGAAGGCGCCGGTCACGACCGCGATCAGCGTCTCGGGCACGGCGTGGCGCACGCTGCGCGACAACGCGTCCACGTCCCTGGAGGTGCGGGTGAGGAGGTCGCCGGAGCCGGCCCGCTCGACCGTCGAGAGCGGCATCGCGAGCACCCGGCCGACGAACTCCTCGCGCAGCTCGGCCAGCACCTTCTCGCCCAGGCGCGACGACGCGTAGACGGCGAACCTGATCAGCACTCCCTGCGCGACCACGAAACCGGCGATGGCCAGCGCGACGGTGTCCACGCGCAGATCGGCCCTGCCCTGGGCGAGGCCCTCCACCAGCTCGCCGAGCATGCGGGGGGCGAACAGGCCGGCGACCGCCGCGAGCGCGTGCAGGGCGAGAGCCAGGCCGAGCTCGCGCGGATACTTCAACGTCAGCCGCCGCGCGTAGGCGCGCACCTGCGCCTGGTCGGCGACCGGCAGGATCTCGCGGGCCATGCTCAGTCCTCCCCTCGGGTCACGGTGGAGCGATAACCGGGCTCCGCCTCCAGCAGCGCCGCGTGGGCGCCCTCCGCCCGCACCACGCCGCCCTCGACGTACAGCACGTGGTCGGCCTGGTCGAGCACGAGCGGGCTGGTCGTGCAGACCAGGGTCGCGCGGCCCGCCCGCGCCTTGCCGAGCCGTTCGGCGACGCGTGCCTCCGTGTGCGCGTCGACGGCGCTGGTGGGCTCGACCAGGATGAGGATCTCCGGGTCGGCGAGCAGCGCGCGGACCAGCCGGAGCCGTTGCCGCTGGCCGCCGGAGAACTCGCTGCCCGCCTCGGCGACGTGCGCGTCCAGGCCCTCGGGCAGCGCCGCCACGATGTCCTCGGCGCACGCGGCGTACAGCGCCTGGCGGATCTCCTCGTCGCCGGCCGTGCCCCGCACGTCCAGCTCGTCGCGCAGCCGTCCCGTGAACAGCCGCGCGCCGTTGTCCGCGACCAGGATGTGCCGCCTGATCTCGGCGAGCGGCAGTTCGGCCAGCGGCCGGCCGCCGAGCGTGACGCGGCCGGGGGCGAACCCGCCGAGGCGGTCGGCGACGGCGACGGCGTCCTCCGGCGTGGCCGCCGCGAGCGCGGTGAACCGGCCGGGCCGGACCTCGGCGCCCGACTCGGCGTCGCGGAGCATGCCATCCCCCACGCTGAAACGGCCGTCACCGCCGGTGATCTCGGGCTCCAGCGACAGGATGCGGCAGACGCGGCGCGCCGCCACGTGCCCCTTGGTGAGCTTGTCGGCGGTCTCGGTCAGCGTGCGCAGGGGTGCGATCAGGAAGACCGCGTAGCCGTAGAACGCGACGAGCTGACCCGCGGTGATGCGGCCCTCCAGGGCGAAGTGCGCGCCGAGCCAGGTCACGCCGGCGATCAGCACGCCGGGCAGCAGGGTCTGGGCGCCCTCCAGCAGGGACTCCATCGAGGCGACCCGCACGCCCGCGTGCCGTACGCGCTGCGACTCCTCGCGGTAACGGTCGGCGAAGACCTGCTCGCCGCCGACGCCGCGCAGCACCCGCAGGCCGGCCACGATGTCGCCCGCGCGGGTGGCCAGGTCGCCCTGCAGGTCGCGCTGCTCGTGCTGGCGCCGGTGCAGCGGCTTGAGCAGGGGGCCCACGGCGGCCGCCATCAGCGGCACCCCGACCAGCACGACCATGCCGAGCGGAGCCGAGGTGGCGACGAGGATCACGGTGACCGCGATGACGGCGACCCCCGCGCCCACACCTCTCAGGAGGACGTCCATGGCGCTGCCGATGTGGGCGATGTCGGAGTTGCCCACGCTGACGACCTCGCCGGTCGACAGTCGCTTCGGCAGGGTCGCCCCGAGCCTGGCCGCCTGCCTCACGGTCACCTGTACGGTGCGGTACGCCGCCGACAGCCAGACGAAGACGGCGTAGCGGTGGCGCAGGACGCCCGCGACCGCCTGCACCACGCCGAGGCCGAGCACCACCGCCGACCACTCCACCAGCGTGCCCGTGTCGCGCTGGGTCATCGCGTCGATCGCCCGGCCCAGGGCCGCCGGCACGAGCGCCTGTCCCAGCCACCACAGCACCGCCAGGCCGACTCCGGCCACCATCGGGGCGGCCTGGCCGCGCGCCACCCACCACAGGTAGCGGAGCGGCCCGCGGGCGTCGGGCGTGCCGGGATCGGCGACAGGAAGAGAGCGCATGGTCGTTCCAGGCTCGCAATCACGCAGGTCGCCCGGCAAATGGTTTTCCCGCGTCAACCAAGGTTGACATCGCCCCCGGCGTCAACCTATGTTGACAGCATGAGTGATACGGCACAGCTGGCGAGCGACGCCGGCAGCCGCGATCCAGCCGTCGGCCTGCGGGCCGTACGCGCCCTGCGGCTCCTGGTGGAACGGCTCGAAGCGCTGCAGGTGGAGAACGCCCGCACCGCCGGGTGGTCGTGGCAGGAGATCGCGCTCCTGCTCGGGGTGTCCCGGCAGGCGGTGCACAAGAAGTACGCGAGCGGCCGAGGACTGCTGAGACGGGAGAAGTAGATGTTCGAACGGTTCACCGAAGACGCGCGGCAGATCGTCACGCACGCCGAGGAGCAGGCCAGGCGGCTGCGGCACCGGCAGGTGGGCACCGAGCATCTGCTGCTCGGCCTGCTGAGCCGCCCGGAGACGCTGTCCGCCCGGCTCCTCATGGCGCGGGACGTCGATCACGAGCGGGTGCTGGCGAAGATCGTCCAGATCCTCGGCGACGCCACGGGCGGGGACATCGACGCCGAGGCCCTGGAGACGATCGGCATCGACCTGTCGGCCGTGCGGGAGAAGATCGAGGAGGTCTTCGGGGTCGGGGCGCTCGACCGTGGGCCACACCGCAACCGCCGGGGGGCCCTCCTCAGCGGACGCCGCGCCCCGTTCAGCCCCGATGCCAAGAAGACGCTCGAACTCGCACTGCGCGAGGCCCTCGCGCTGAAGAGCAGGGACATCCGCGACGGCCACATCCTCCTCGGCCTCATCCGGGAGGGCGAAAGCCTGGGCGCGCGCATCCTCGTCGGCGCCGGGGTCGACCTGCCCGCGCTCCGGGCGGAGGTCAGGAACGCCCTCTGACCCGGCCGGGGTCAGTCGTCCAGCGCCGCCAGGGCGTCGGGGAGCGTCTCGTAGATGGGGAACGCGGCGTGCAGCCCGGTCACCGTGAGAATCCTCCGGAAGACGCCCCGGACGCCGGCGAGCTTCATGAACCCGCCCGCCTCGACCGCGCGGTCGTGCGACTCCAGCAGCAGCCGCAGGCCCATGGAGTCGCAGAAGGTCAGCTCGGAGGCGTCCAGCACCAGCCGGGTGACGCCCTCGTCCGCCAGCTTGCCCAAGACGGCGCGCAGCCGCTCGCCGGAGATCACGTCAAGCTCGCCGGTCAGGGTGACGAGAGCATGTGTCGCCTCATGGCTCACCGTGACGCCAAGTCTCGTCGTCATTCCCTGTCCTCGGTCCGAGGATCCCCCTACGGAAGATCTACAGAGAAGTTACACCTCTAATTACCCCGGCAGGAGAGGAGAGGCAAGGCAATCCGGCTTCGAGGACCGGTGACGCGATCCCGGGCGGCTCAGCGATCGCCGGCGGTCTCGTACAGACCGCCCGAGCCGGCGTCGGAGTCGCCGGGCTTGGGGCGGCGCGGACCGGCGTCCGCGGCCTGGCTGAGCGCTTCGGCGACCGTGTCGTGCCGCTCGAAGACGTTGCGCAGCCCGGTGATCGTGAGCACCCGGTGCAGCACGCCCTGCACGCCGCTGAGGATCAGCCGGACGTTCATGGCCTGGCCCCGCTGCAACGCGGAGATGAGCTCGCTCAGGCCGCGCGAGTCGCAGAACATGATCCCGGCGACGTCGATCACCAGGACGGATGCCTCCGGCGACTCCCAGACCCGCTGCAACTCGTCGTGGAGCAGGTGCACGGTGCCGGCGTCGAGGTCCCCTTCCACGCGCACGACGACGGCGGCGCCGTGGACCGCGGACGCGACCTTCAGAGTGGAACGAGAACCGGACACAGGCATGCTCACTCCCTCGCCTGCGGGATCAGGGCAGGCGTGTTACGCCAACACAGAGCACACGTTACCCGGGAGGAGGGGGGATTATGTCGCCGAGAAGGCATGAGCCGTGCGAGCCGCGCGGCTCATGCGCTCCCGGGACGCGGACGTTACGCCGACATTATTTGGACGCGGCCTTGAGATAGTCGGCGTTCATCTGGGCGATCGTGTCGAACGGGATGCCCTTGGGGCACACCGCCGTGCACTCGCCCGTGTTGGTGCAGCCGCCGAAGCCCTCCGCGTCCATCTGCTCGACCATCGCGCGGGCGCGGGACTCGCGCTCCGGCTGGCCCTGCGGCAGCAGGCCCAGGTGGGTGATCTTCGCCGCGGTGAACAGCGAGGCCGAGCCGTTGGGGCAGGCCGCGACGCACGCGCCGCAGCCGATGCAGGTCGCGGCGTCAAAGGCGGCGTCGGCGTCGGCCTTCGGCACCGGTACGGAGTGCGCCTCGGGGGCGGACCCCGCGGGGACGGAGATGAAGCCGCCCGCCTGGATGATCCGGTCGAACGCCGACCTGTTCACGACGAGGTCCTTGACCACCGGGAACGCCGCGGACCGCCACGGCTCGATGGTGACGACGTCGCCGTCCTTGAAGTGCCGCATGTGCAGCTGGCAGGTCGTGGTGAGCTTCTGCTCGCCGTGCGCGACGCCGTTGATGACCATGCCGCACATGCCGCAGATGCCCTCGCGGCAGTCGTGGTCGAAGGCGACCGGGTCGTCGCCCTCCAGGATGAGCCGCTCGTTCAGCACGTCGAGCATTTCCAGGAACGACATGTCCGGCGAGACGTCTTCGACCCGGTAGGTCACCATCCGTCCCTTGTCCGACGAGCCGTTCTGCCGCCAGATCTTGAGGGTCAGGTTCACTTGTAGCTCCGCTGGGTCATCTTGACGTACTCGTAGTCGAGCGCTTCCTTGTGCAGGACCGGGCCGTCCGGGGTCCACTCCCACGCGGCGACGTAGGAGAAGTTCTCGTCGTCGCGCAGCGCCTCGCCGTCCGCGTCCTGCGACTCGGCCCGGAAGTGGCCGCCGCACGACTCCGTACGGTGCAGCGCGTCGATGCACATCAGCTCGGCGAGCTCGAAGAAGTCGGCCACCCGGCCGGCGCGTTCGAGCGCCTGGTTGAGCCCCTCGGCGTCGCCCGGCACCTTGACGTTGTTCCAGAACTCCTCGCGCAGCTCCGGGATGCGCTCCAGCGCCTTGCGCAGCGACTCCTCGGTGCGCTCCATGCCGCAGTAGTCCCACATGATCCGGCCGAGCTCGCGGTGGTAGGAGTCCGCGGTGCGGTTGCCGTTCACGGACAGGAGCTTGTCGATCCTGTCCTGGACCGCCTTCCTGGCCTCCGTGACGTCGCCCTCGTCCACCGGCCCGAACGAGCCGGCTCCCGCGAGGTAGTCGCCGAGCGTCGTCGGCAGCACGAAGTAGCCGTCCGCCAGGCCCTGCATGAGCGCCGAGGCGCCCAGGCGGTTGGCGCCGTGGTCGGAGAAGTTGGCCTCGCCGATGACGAACAGCCCGGGGATCGTCGACTGCAGGTCGTAGTCCACCCACAGGCCGCCCATCGTGTAGTGGACGGCCGGGTAGATGCGCATCGGCACCTCGTACGGGTTCTCGCCGGTGATGCGCTCGTACATCTCGAAGAGGTTGCCGTACTTCTTCTCGACCGCGTCGCGGCCCAGCCGCGAGATGGCGTCGGCGAAGTCGAGATAGACGCCGAGGCCGCCGGGGCCCACGCCGCGGCCCTCGTCGCAGACGTTCTTGGCGGCGCGGCTGGCGATGTCGCGCGGGACGAGGTTGCCGAACGCCGGGTAGATGCGCTCCAGGTAGTAGTCGCGCTCGTCCTCGGGGATGGCGCCGGGGGCGCGGCTGTCGCCCTTGCGCTTCGGCACCCACACGCGGCCGTCGTTGCGCAGCGACTCCGACATCAGCGTCAGCTTCGACTGGTGGTCGCCGCTCTGCGGGATGCAGGTCGGGTGGATCTGCGTGTAGCAGGGGTTGCCGAAGTAGGCGCCCTTCTTGTGCGCCCGCCAGATGGCCGTGGTGTTGCAGCCCTTGGCGTTCGTCGACAGGAAGAACACGTTGCCGTAGCCGCCGCTGGCGAGCACGACGGCGTCGGCGAGGTGGGTCTCGATCTCGCCGGTGACCATGTCGCGGACCACGACGCCCCGGGCCCGGCCGCCGCTGACGATGAGTTCGAGCATCTCGTGGCGGGTGTGGACCTCCACGTTCCCCGCCGCGACCTGCCGCTCCAGGGCCTGGTACGCGCCGAGCAGGAGCTGCTGGCCCGTCTGGCCCCGGGCGTAGAAGGTCCGCGACACCTGGGTGCCGCCGAAGGAGCGGGTGTCGAGCAGGCCGCCGTACTCCCGGGCGAACGGCACCCCCTGCGCCACCGCCTGGTCGATGATGTTCACGCTGACCTGGGCGAGGCGGTAGACGTTCGACTCGCGGGCGCGGTAGTCGCCGCCCTTCACCGTGTCGTAGAACAGCCGGTAGACGCTGTCGCCGTCGCCGCGGTAGTTCTTGGCGGCGTTGATGCCGCCCTGGGCGGCGATCGAGTGGGCCCTGCGGGGCGAGTCCTGGTAGCAGAACGACTTGACCTTGTAGCCCAGCTCGCCCAGCGTGGCCGCGGCGGAGCCGCCGGCCAGGCCGGTGCCGACCACGATGACGGTCAGCTTGCGCTTGTTGACCGGGTTGACCAGCTTGGCCGAGAAACGACGCTTGTCCCAGCGGTCCTCGATGGGACCCTCCGGCGCCTTGGTGTCGCGGATGGGCTCGCCGACCCGGTAGGGCCCGGCGACGACCGGCGCGGTGTCCTTGTCGCGGCGTCGGAACTTCACTTGACCACTCCGATCATGATGCAGATGGGCGCGACGACGAACCCGAGCACCAGCACCGCGGAGACCGCGGCGGCGCCCGTCTGCAGCGCGCCGCGTGAGCGGGGGTGGCGGGTCAGGCCGAGCGACTGGAACGCGCTCCACAGACCGTGGCGCAGGTGCAGGCCGATCATCACCATGGCGACCAGGTAGAACGCCGTGACCCACCAGCGGTCGGGCTGGAAGCCGGCCACCATCCGGTCGTACGGCGTGGCGTCGCCGCCCTTGGGGTTGACCGCGCCGAACGTCATGTCCAGCAGGTGCCAGACCACGAACAGCACGATGATCACGCCGCCGTACCGCATGGTCTGCGTGGCGTAGCCCTTGGCCTGCGACTTCCGCTTGGCCGCGTACTTGACGGGCCTCGCCTTGGCCGCCCGGCGGGCGAGCGACACGGCCGCCCACATGTGCAGAACGACGCAGAGCGCGAGCACGATCTCGGTGATCGTCAGAAGGGTCCGGTTCGGCAGCGCGGGCGACCCCGCGGTGCGCAACCACTCGGCATAGTGGTTGAAGGAGTCGGCCCCCATGAAGACCTTGAGGTTGCCCAGCATGTGGGCGATCAGGAAGAGCACGAGGGCGGCACCGGTGACGGCCATGACGGCCTTCCTACCGGCCGAGGTGCCGAGCACACCGCGGCGGCCGGCCGTGCGCGGCCCCGCCCCGGCGGGCTTGCGAGGTGCGTCGTTCACGGGAACCGGCGCGGTCGCCGAGCCCCTGTCCACAGAGGGGGGGTCCACAGAGTGGTCAACAGTGGCAGTCACATAGACAGACGCTAGGTTCGCGGTTTTCAGGCGTCCAAGTCATGGGGGGCGTGGTTTCGATAGCCGACGGCTATGCGCTCTGTCCTGTACGGCTTTCCAAGGGCCGAAGGTCACATCCTGTGCGACGAAACTCACACGCGCGCCCCGGTGCGGGACCCGCATCGGCCCGGCTCCGGCGATAGTCCTAGGCTATTGAGCCGTGCAGCTCCAGCAACTGGCCTACTTCACGGCCGTGGCAGAGACGCGGCACTTCACCCAGGCCGCCGAGCGGATGCGGGTCGCTCAGCCGTCGCTGAGCAAGCAGATCAAGAGCCTCGAAACCGAGCTGGGCGCGCCGCTGTTCAGCCGGGCGCGGGGCAATGTCACGCTCACCCCCGCGGGTGAGGCGCTGCTCCCGCTCGCCCGGCGCATGCTCGCCGACGCCGAGACCGCCCGGCGCGAGGTCGCGGAGCTGGCGGGGCTGCGGCGCGGGCGGGTGCGCCTCGGCGCGACCCCGTCGCTGTGCGCCGGGCTGCTGGCCGACGTGCTGGCCCGCTTCCACCACGACTACCCCGGGGTGGAGCTTCAGGTCGAGGAGGGCGGATCCCGCGACCTCGTCCGCGACCTCGCCCGCGGCCAGCTCGACCTGGCGCTGATCATCCTCCCGCTGCAGAGCAGCGACCCGTCCCTGGTCACCCAGAACATCCTGAGCGAGAACCTCGTCGTGGCCTCGAGGTCGGCCGAAGGGCGCAGGTCGTACCTGCGGATCGAGGACCTGCGCGGACGGCCCCTGGTCATGTTCCGGCGGGGCTACGACGTGCGGGAGGCTACGCTGGCGGCCTGCCGGCAGGCGGGCTTCGAGCCGCGCTTCGCCGTGGAGGGCGGCGAGATGGACGCGGTGCTGCGGTTCGTCGAGGCGGGGCTCGGCATCGCGGTCGTACCCTCGATGGTGCTGGAGAACCGGCCGGGGCTGACGGGCACGCCGCTGCTGCCCCGGCTGCGCCGTACGGTCGCCCTCGCCCACCGCAAGGACGTGGAGCCCACCCGGGCCGCGCAGGCCTTCCGCGGCACGCTGTTGTCGTTCCTCGGCGAAGCGGCACGTGATGGGACGCTTCCCCAGGGAATAGAGGCGCTCGTAGATGTCTGAGCCCTGCCGGACGACCCCGACGATAGGTTTGTACCCACGATGATGCCGACGCTGACGAGAGGCGTTCGTGACCCCCGTCCCTCCTGATCTGCCCGATCCGCTCACCCTCCTGCTGATCGAGGACGACGCCGGCGACGCGTTTCTCGTCGAGGAGTTGCTGGCGGGCGCCGACAGGCCGCCGAAGATCACCTGGGCGCGGACGCTCGCCGAGGGGCGGGCGCGGCTCACCGACGACGTGCAGTGTGTGCTCGTCGACCTCTCTCTTCCCGACGCCTCGGGGCTGGAGGCGCTCCAGCAGGTGCTCGCCATGACCACCGAGACGGCGGTGCTAGTCCTCACCGGGCTCGGGGACGCGCACGTCGGCATCGAGGCGGTCGCCGCGGGGGCGCAGGACTTCCTCGTCAAGCAGGACGTCGACGCCCGTCTGCTGATCCGCGCCATCCGGTACGCCATTGAGCGCAAGCGCGCCGACATCGCCATGCGCGAACTGCTGCAGGAACGCATCGTCAGCAAGGAGAACTCCCGGCTGGAACGCGGCCTGCTGCCCGTCCCCCTGCTCGACCCCATGCTCCTGCACCACCAGGCCCGCTATCTCCCCGGGCGTACGGGCGGGCTGCTCGCGGGCGACTTCTGGGACACCGTGCAGACGCCGGACGGTGCGGTCCACGTGCTGATCGGCGACGTGTGCGGGCACGGCCCCGACGAGGCGGCGCTCGGCACGGCGCTGCGCATCGCCTGGCGCACGCTGGTGCTGGCCGGGCAGACCGGCAACGACGTGCTGCGCACGCTCGACACCCTGTTGCGGCACGAGCGCAAGTCACCGGAGATCTTCACCACGATGTGCAGCGCGACCATCGCTCCCGACCTGACCACCGCCCGCCTCCACGTGATCGGCCACCCGCCGCCGCTGATCCTGCGCGACGGCGTGCTCGGCGTGGTCACCGAGACGCCGTCGGGCCCGCCGCTGGGGATCTTCCCGGACATCGAGTGGTCGCCCATCGACGTCACGCTGGGCGACAGGTGGTCGCTGCTGCTCTACACCGACGGCCTGATCGAGGCCACGGTCGGCGAGAACCGCGACCTGCTCGGCACCGAGGGGCTCGCGAACCTGATCAGGGCCCAGCAGGGCATCGACCTCGACCGCATCATCACCAGCCTCGACGGCGCCATGCACGACGACGTCGCCGCCGTGCTCGTGGCCCGCGGCCATCCCAGGCAGCGAGTGCGGGAGGGCGGCGCGTGACCATGCCAGAAACCATGCCCGAAACCACGCCCGACACCATGCCTGAAACCATGCCTGACTCGCAGGAGCCGGACGGCGCGGCCCCGCCCCCGCTGCCCCCGCTGGCATCGGCCGGGCGGACCGCCCGCCTCCCGGTCAGCCGATGGTTCCTCCTCGCGGGAACGGGCGTCCTGGTCATCTTCCTGATCGCGCTCTCCGCGATCCTGCTCGCGCTCTCCACGACGTACGACGCCCGGCGGACCCTCGTCGACGCGGTCGACCCCGCGGCCCTGGAGACGCTGCGGATCGCCCGCGCGGTCCAGACGCAGGAGGGCGCGATCCGCGGGTACGGGCTGACCGGCGAGCAGCAGTACCTCGACACCTACCGCCAGGGCGTCGCGGAGGAGCGGTCGGCCAACGACGCCCTCGCCGCTCTCCTCCCCCACCTGCCCCAGGGGTACGGCGTGCGAGATCAGATCCGCGAGCTCGCCGAGGCGACGGACGCCTGGCGGCGCGACTACGCGGAGCCCGTGGTCACGCGGACACGCACCAGCGGCCCCGGCCCGCTCACCGACCTGGCCAGGCACAACCTGGAGCGCTTCTCGGCGGTCAGGGTCGCGCTCGACAAGCAGCAGGCCGTGCTGGGGAAGTTGCACGACGTCGCCAGGGATCGGCTGTACTCCGGGTGGAACACGATCTACTGGGCGGTCGCGGCGCTGTTCGGCGCGATGGTGCTGGCGATCGCCTTCTGCGCGCTGATCGTGCGCCGTGCCGTCGTCCGCCCGATCGCGACGCTCACGCGGCAGGTCCGGGCGGTCGCGGCGGGCGACTTCGACCACGAGCTGGGGGTCGACCGGCCGGCCGAGCTGTGGGAGCTGTCCGGCCACATCGACGGGATGCGCCGCCGCATCATGAGCGAGTGGCGGTCGTCCGTCGAGGCCCGCCAGCAGCTCGCCGAGCAGGCCGAGGAGCTCAAGCGCTCCAACCGGGAGCTGGAGCAGTTCGCCTACGTGGCCAGTCACGACCTGCAGGAGCCGCTGCGCAAGGTGGCGAGCTTCACCCAGATGCTGGAGCAGCGCTACTCCGACCGCCTGGACGACCGCGCCAGGCAGTACATCGGCTTCGCGGTCGACGGCGCCCGCCGCATGCAACTGCTCATCAACGACCTGCTCGACTTCTCCCGGGTGGGCCGGGTCGGCGCGGAACGGGTGGAGATGGACACGGGCGACGCGCTGGCCGCCGCCCTGCGCAACCTCGACTCCCGCCTGTCGGACACCGGCGCGACCGTCACCCACGACGACATGCCCAAGACCGTCGGCAACTCCACGCTGCTGACCCAGCTCTTCCAGAACCTCATCAGCAACGGGCTCAAGTTCCGCTCAGACGAGCCTCCCCTGATCCACATCGGCGTACGCAGGGACGGCGACATGTGGGAGTTCAGCTGCGCGGACAACGGGATCGGCGTCGAGCCGAAGTACGCCGACCGGATCTTCCTGATCTTCCAGCGCCTGCACCCGAGAGACGTCTACCCGGGGACGGGCATCGGACTGGCACTGTGCCGCAAGATCGTCGAATATCATGGCGGCCGGATCTGGCTCGACACGAACGAGAGCGCCGGAGCCACGTTCCGCTGGACGCTGCCGGCCCTTGGAGATCCCGATGACTGAATTCCGCCTGATCGAAGTCCTCCTGGTCGAGGACGACCCGGGCGACGTCCTGCTCTGCCGGGAGGCGTTCTCCCACAACAAGGTCGGCAACAACCTCCACGTGGTGAACGACGGCGAGCAGGCGCTGGCCTTCCTGCGCGGCGAGGACCCGTACGCCTCGGCGCCCCGGCCCGACCTGGTGCTGCTCGACCTCAACCTGCCCCGCGTCAACGGCTTCGAGGTGCTGGAGGAGGTCAAGAAGGACCCCTCCCTGCGGAGCATCCCCGTTGTGATCCTCACCACATCGGAGGCCGAGCAGGATATCCTGCGTGGATACAACCTGCACGCCAACGCGTACATCACAAAACCCGTGGATTTCGACCAGTTCACGCGGGTAGTACGGCAAGTCGACGAATTCTTCGTGACCGTCGTCAAACTGCCGGGGAAGTGACCGAGATCACATGGAGGAGGAGTGACCCTCCTCACAGTTCGTGATGTGCTCGTCGTAATGTGTGCCCCACCAATAACGCGCACGGCCTGAGCAGTACGGCGCGGTCGCTCCGGCGTGCGCGGAGTCAGTGAGGGTGGAAGGTCTCCGATGACCCAGACAACGGCCGACAGCGCGGCAAGGAAACAGCGCGCGCAGATAAGGGTGCGCACTCTTCGCACCGACCGATGGTGGCTGGCCCCGGCGCTAACATTCGCGGGGCTCCTGTTGTTCCTGATTTACGGTGTGTGGGCGACCTTTGACGGGAGCTACTTCACCGACCCGTACATCGCACCCTTCTCGTCGCCGTGTCTGGCGACGTCGTGTCCCGAGGGCGCGCGGTTGTTCGGGTTCGCCCCGTTCGGCGACTGGTACACGCTGCCGCCCGGGATCCTGATCCTCGGACTGCCCGGTGGGTTCCGGCTCACCTGCTACTACTACCGCAAGGCCTACTACAGGTCGTTCTGGCTGTCGCCGCCGGCGTGCTCCGTGGCCGAGCCGCACGGGAAGTACACCGGCGAGACGCGTCTGCCGCTGATCCTGCAGAACATCCACCGGTACTTCTTCTACTTCGCCATTCTCATCGGCCTTGTCCTGACGTACGACGCGCTGCTCGCGCTGGTGCACAAGCCCGCGGGGCTCGGCACCTGGATCCTGCTCGTGAACGCGGCGCTGATCCTCGGCTACACGTTCGGCTGCCACTCGTGCCGGCACATCACGGCGGGGCGCCTGAACCACTTCTCCAAGCACCCGCTGCGCTACAAGGCCTGGACCCTGGTCTCGAAGCTCAACGCCAGGCACCAGCAGTTCGCCTGGGCCTCGTTGTTCTCCGTCATGATCGCCGACCTGTACGTGCGGCTCGTCGCCAAGGGCGTCATCAACTTCCCGTTCGCATAAGGATTTCACGTGGAGCGTCACGAATACGACGTCGTCGTCATCGGAGCCGGTGGAGCGGGACTCCGCGCGGCGATCGAGGCGCGGCAGCAGGGCAAGCGGACGGCCATCGTCTGCAAGTCACTCTTCGGCAAGGCCCACACGGTCATGGCCGAAGGTGGCGCCGCCGCCGCGATGGGCAACGTCAACAGCAGCGACAACTGGATGGTGCACTTCCGCGACACCATGCGCGGAGGCAAGTTCCTCAACAACTGGCGCATGGCGGAGGTGCACGCCAAGGAGGCGCCGGACCGCGTCTGGGAGCTGGAGGCCTGGGGTGCGCTGTTCGACCGCACCAAGGACGGCAAGATCAGCCAGCGCAACTTCGGCGGCCACGAGTACCCTCGCCTGGCGCACGTCGGCGACCGTACCGGCCTTGAGCTGATCCGCACCCTGCAGCAGCGCGTCGTCGCCCTGCAGCAGGAGGACGAGAAGCTGCACGGCGACCCCGAGGCGTACATCAAGGTGTTCGCCGAGTGCACGGTCACCCGGCTGCTGAAGGACGGGGACGCGATCTCCGGGGCCTTCGGCTACTGGCGCGAGACGGGTGACTTCATCGTCTTCGACGCCCCCGCCGTGGTGCTGGCCACCGGCGGCATCGGCAAGTCGTACGTCGTCACGTCGAACTCCTGGGAGTACACCGGTGACGGGCACGCGCTGGCCCTGCTCGCCGGCGCGAAGCTCATCAACATGGAGTTCATCCAGTTCCACCCGACGGGCATGGTCTGGCCTCCGTCGGTGCGCGGCATCCTGGTGACGGAGTCGGTGCGCGGCGACGGCGGCGTCCTGCGCAACTCCGAGGGCCGCCGCTTCATGTTCGACTACATCCCGGAAGTGTTCAAGGACAAGTACGCCACGACCGAGGAGGAGGCGGACCGCTGGTACGACGACCAGGCCAACAACCGGCGTCCGCCTGAGCTGCTGCCCCGTGACGAGGTGGCCAGGGCGATCAACGCCGAGGTGAAGGCCGGGCGCGGGTCACCGCAGGGCGGCGTGTTCCTCGACGTGTCCACCCGCCTGCCCGCCGCCGAGATCATCAGGCGGCTGCCGTCGATGCACCACCAGTTCAAGGAACTGGCGGACGTCGACATCACCAAGGAGCCCATGCAGGTCGGCCCGACCTGCCACTACATCATGGGCGGCGTCGAGGTGGACGCCGACACCGGCGCTGCGTCGGTGCCCGGCCTGTTCGCGGCCGGCGAGGTCTCCGGCGGCATGCACGGCTCGAACCGCCTCGGCGGCAACTCGCTGTCCGACCTGCTGGTGTTCGGCCGCCGGGCCGGCGCGGGAGCCGCCGCGTACGTGGACGGGCTGGCCAAGCGGCCGGCGGTGACCGGTCTCGACGAGGCGAAGGCGGAGGCGCTGGCCCCGCTGGAGCGTAGCGGCGGGGAGAACCCGTACGAGGTCCACCACGAGCTGCAGCGCACGATGAACGACCTGGTCGGCATCATCCGCAAGTCCGAGGAGATCAGCGAGGCGCTCCAGGTCATCGAGAAGCTCAAGGAGCGGGCCAAGAACTGCGCCTCCTCGGGCAGCAGGATCTACAACCCCGGCTGGCACCTGGCGCTCGACCTGCGGAACATGCTGCTGGTGAGCGAGTGCGTGGCGAAGGCCGCGCTGCTGCGGGAGGAGAGCCGCGGCGGTCACACCCGCGACGACTACCCGGGCATGTCGGCCGAGTGGCGGCGCAGGCTGCTGGTCTGCGCGGCCTCCCAGGACGGCGACTCCATCTCGGTCGAGGAGAAGATCCAGCCGTCCATGCGGGGCGACCTCATCGGTCTGTTCGAGCGCTCCGAGCTGGAGAAGTACCTCACCGAGGATGAGCTGGCGGAGTACGACGCCGCGGTCAAGGAGTCGTGATGGGATACAAGGCGAAGTTTCGCATCTGGCGCGGTGAGGGCGGCGAGGGCCGCCTGGAGGACTTCACCGTCGAGGTGAACGAGGGCGAGGTCGTCCTCGACGTCATCCACCGGCTCCAGGCCACGCAGACTCCCGATCTCGCGGTCCGCTGGAACTGCAAGGCCGGCAAGTGCGGCTCGTGCTCGATGGAGATCAACGGCAAGCCCCGGCTGGGCTGCATGACCCGGATGTCCACCTTCGACGAGGACGAGACCATCACGGTCACGCCGCTGCGGACGTTCCCGGTCATCAAGGACCTGGTGACGGACGTGTCGTTCAACTACGAGAAGGCCCGCGAGGTCCCGTCGTTCACCCCTCCGGCCGACGTCGCGCCGGGCGAGTACCGCATGCAGCAGGTCGACGTCGAGCGGTCGCAGGAGTTCCGCAAGTGCATCGAGTGCTTCATGTGCCAGAACGTCTGTCACGTGATCCGCGATCACGAGGAGAACAAGCCGGCCTTCTCCGGCCCGCGCTACTTCATCCGGATCGCCGAGCTCGACATGCACCCGTACGACGTGGCGGAGCGCAAGGAGTCGGCGCAGGACGAGCACGGCCTCGGCTACTGCAACATCACCAAGTGCTGCACCGAGGTCTGCCCGGAGCACATCAAGATCACTGACAACGCGATCATCCCGATGAAGGAGCGCGTGGTCGACCGGAAGTACGACCCGCTGGTCTGGCTGGGATCGAAGATCTTCAAGCGCCAGCGCTGAGTTCACGAAGAAGCGCCGATCGGCAGGTCCGATCGGCGCTTTCTCGTTCAGCGGCGGGTGTTCGGGTCCTCGCCCGGAGGCTGCTGCGGGGGGTGCTGCGGAACCTGCTGCTGGGCCTGCGGCGGGACCTGCATCTGGGCGGGGTCCGCCGGCGGATATCCGTACGGCTGGGCGTAGCCGTACGGCGCCGGGTAGCCGTAGGGCTGCTGCGGATAACCCATCGGGTAGTGCTGGACGGGCACGAAGCCGACCATCGGGGCGTAGCCGGGCGCGGCCGCCGGGTACGCGGCCGGCTCGGGAGCCGTCGTCCGCGGCGCCACCGGGCCTCCGCGCCGTACGGCGGCGGCGTGCGCCATCCTGCGCAACCGACCCTCGAAGATCAGCCAGGCGATCAGCGCGATGCCCACGAGCACCGCGGCGGGGATGGCCAGCCGGTGGGCCTGCGTCGGCTTGTCGTACTCCGGAGACGCGTTGCGGATCTCGATCGGCACCGTCTCGGGATCGGGCTGCTCGAACGACGGGCCGGTTGTGGGGGTGGTCTGCTGCGCCACGTCGGGCGACTCAGCGGTCGCCTGGGGCAGGACCACCTGTCCGTCGTCGGGCGACGGGCTGGGGCTCGAGGTGGACGCGTCCGGCAGCGTGGGGAGCGTCTGCGTGGTCTGCGGCGGGGGCTCCTGCTCCTGGGTGGACGCGGGAGGAGCGGTGGTCGTCGTCGCCGGCTTGGGGGTCTTGGTCGTGTGCTTCGGCGTCGGCGTGATGGTGACGGTCTTGGTCACCACGGGCTCGCTGGTGGGGCTCGCCGGGGCCGTGGGGCTGACCGGCGGCGTCTGGGTGACGGTGACCGTGACGACGGCGCACTGGGGATCCTGGACGGGGTCGCACGGCTCCACCGGATCGGCCTTGGCGCCGAGCACCGGGCCCATCACCAGGACCGCCACCGTGGCGAGGCCCACGGACGCGACCGCCGAGGAGGCGGCTCTCACGTACGCGCGTCCGATCACCGCTCGCCTCCCGTCGGCCTGGCTCCGAGGTCAAGCCTGATTGTAGTTCGGGCAAAGGACCAACAAAGCCGGATCTTGCGAACGATTCGGTGACTATGTGGTCGCCGAGCCGGGGAGCAGCTTCTCTATCGCGGCGACGACCGGCAGGTCCGCCGGAAGCCAGTCGACGTCGTACAACTCGTGCGGCTCCAGCCACCGCAGCGCCAGGTGCTCCAGCGGGCGGGGCACTCCCTCGACCACGGTGGCGAGCCAGACGTGCATCACATAGTCGCCGGAAGAGCCGCCAGTGGAGCCGCCGGAGCCGCCGCCCAGCGGCCACTCCCCGCCGACGCGGCGTCCGACGACGACCTCGACGCCGAGTTCCTCCGCGCACTCGCGCACCAGCGCCGCACGCTCATCCTCGCCCGGGTCGACCTTCCCGCCGGGGAACTCCCAGCGGCCGCGCAGTTCGGGGGGCGCGGCGCGCTGGGCGGCCAGGAGTCGGCCGTCCTCGACGATCGCGGCGCCGACGACGAGACGCGTCACGTCTGGGCCCGTTTGAGCTGCGCGAGCACGGTCTCGTTCGCCAGCGGCCTGGTGTAGCCGACGATGTTCGGCCGGTCGCGGTACGTCGTGACCTTGATCGGCCCGCACAGCGTGCACCGTGCCTCGATCATCTTCCCTGGCGACACGACCATGCCGACATGCCCGGGATTGTCCGCGGACGTTCCCGGGCCCGAGTTGAAGAAGACGAGGTCGCCGGGCTTCTCCTCGCCCTCCTCGATCTTCACGCCGAAGGGCCACTGGCCGAAGGTCGTCCGCGGAATGGTCAGCCCCGCGTTCCGATAGGCCATGTAGATGATCCCCGAGCAGTCGAAGGCGTCCGGGCCCGTGCCGCCCCACCGGTACGGCTTGCCCCGCTGCGCCAGAGCGTACTCGAGGATCTGGCGTACGACGTCTCCGTCGGCGCTGTCGATGTAGCCGGAGTCGCAGGCCGGGTCGGCCTCGGGCGGCACGCCGATGTCCCCGGTCGCCGCGTAGCGCTTGGCGATCTCCAGCACCTGGTCGACGTACCAGGTGGCCCGGTTGTAGACGAAGATCGCCCTTCTGAGGTCGTCGGGCGCGCCGTTGCGCTTCAGCATCTTGGCGGCGCCGAGTATGGCGTCCGCCGGGTTGTAGACGTCGCCGTAGCCGTCCCCGTCGCCGTCGGAGGCGTAGCCGTTGATGTCCGGCTTGATCTTCAGCTTGGCCTGGCCGCCCCAGGTGCTGATGAGGAACTGCATCGGCCCGGCGGCCCCCGCGTAGTTGGTGCCGCTGCTCACACCCGGCAACGTCGAGCGCCCGTGGTTCGTCTCCCGCTTGCCGATGGCCGCCAGGACGTTCCACTGCACGCCGACCTGTTTGCCGACCTTCTTGTAGAGCTCCAGGTATTCCTGCGGGATATCGCCCTGGGCCGTCTCCGAGACGTCCGCCGCGTCCGCCGTGGCCGCCTCCGCGCAGTCGGCCGCCGCGCCGCCGCCGAAGAGGATCGACGGGCTCGGGGTCATCAGGATGATCGAGCCGAACAGCGTGGCGGGCACGATCACTACCAGGGCGACGGCGATCATCCGCCAGTCCCGCCCCGCCGACGCGAGCCGGCGCACGACGCGCGTCGAGGCGGTCACGGCGAGGTGTCTCCGTCCTGACCGGCGTCGGCCAGTTGCAGGTCGTACACCCGCCAGTCGGCCCCCGCCTTGACCACGGTCACGGCGAACCGCTCAGGCACCTCCTTCTGGCCGTTCCTGTCCGTCACGTGGCGGACCGAGTCGACGACGAACACCACCTGGGCGGCCGTCATGTCGCGGATCGTCGCCACCTTCGCCGACCCCTTCGAGGTCACCTGGTCGGCCTCGTTCTGGTCCACCACCGCGGGGTCGGTGACGGTCCTGGTGAGCTGGCCGGCGAACTCGGCGGTCGCGAACCGCGTCAGCCGGTCGGCGCGCGCCGCGGGCTCGTCACCGGCCGCGAAGGTGCCGTACGCCTCGGTGAAACGACGCGCCAGGTCGGCCGCCGCGCCGATCTCCTCCCTCGACAGCGGCAGGTACGCGTAGACGTCGAAGGCGCCGGGGGTCGTGGCCACCGGGCCGGGCTCCCGCGCCGCCCTCGTCGCCGGGGCGGTCGCCCCGACGGACTGCTCCCGGGGCTGCTCGTCGCCGTCGGACGGCGAAGCCATCGTGAGGTAGACGCCGACGGCGGCGAGCACCACGACGGCCGCCGCGAAGGCCAGGCCCTTGCCTCGATCGCTGTTGCGGCTTCTCATCAGTCGCCGGAGTCGCGATCGGCGGGCTTGGCCCAGAACGGGGTCGGCGCGTCGCTGTCGCGGCGGGTGCCCGCTCCCCTGCTCGGCAGCCAGAGCGGGGGCGGCTCGGCGGACCGGGGACGGCTGGAGGACGAGCCGGAGTCACGCGGAGGGGCGGGCCGGGAACGGCCGCCGTCGTTCCGCCGGGACGAGCCGCCGAACAGGCCGCCCGAGCCACCCGAGCCACCGGAGCCGGAGGACCTGCCCGACGAGCCGCGCGAGCCGCCGAAGAACCCGCCCCCGCCGCCGGACGGCCGGGGGGACGACGGCCTGGAGGCCCAGCCGCCCGACCTGCCGCTGAACCAGCCGCCGCCGGAACCACCACCCGAACCACCGCTGGAGCCGCCACTCGAACCGTTGCGGGACGGTGCGGGGGACGCCGGGGACACGGGGGACACGGGGGACGCGGCGGTGACCCGCTGGAGCGGGGTGGCCGGGCTCCCCGCCGACGGAGCCGACGGAGCAGCAGAGGCCCCCGGTGTCGCGCCCCGTGGGCCGGGCCGGGCCGGGCCGGCGGGCCTGACACCCGACAGGTTGAGCGGCGGGGCCGTTCCCGGGCGTGCGGCGGCGACTCCGGCCTTGCGGCGGCCCGCCCCCTGCGCGTCGGCGTCGAGCGGCGCGGGTTGCGCCCCCGCGCGGGCTCCCGCCTGGGCGGCCACGGCGCCCGCGCCCTCCTCGCCGCGCACCCGGCCCTGTGCCACGCCCGCGGCGGCGGCCGCCGCCGTGCCCGCGCCGGTGGCCATGGCGGCCGCGCCGATGACCGGCTCTGCCTTGCGCAGGCCCCACCGGGCGGCCCGGGCCGCCGCGACCGGCGGCAGCGCGTTGGCCGCCCGCGACAGCGTCGGCGCGGTGGTGGCCTCGCCGAGCATCCGGGTGGTGATCGTGTGCCCGTCCATGGAGGCGAACAGATGCTGGAAAGGCCGTCTGTAGAAGAAGACCGCGATCGTCATCAGCGCCATGAACAGGATCTGCATGCCCCAGGGCAAGCTGGTCGAGATGATCAGCGCGTAGCCGTACACGAGGACCCCCAGCACCAGAGCCAGCACGGCCTGGCGCAGCAGGGTGCCGACCAGCATCTCCACCCAGCGCATGGCGATGATGCGGCCGGAGCCCGGATGCACGCCGATCAACAGGAAGATCGGCCCGAGCATCAGCAACAGCAGGAAGCCGACCTTGAGGACGAGCAGCGACACCGCGACGAGGAAGATGAGCAGACCGGCGACCATCGCCGCGATGAACGCGCCGATCGCGATGCCCAGGCGGCTGGTCCAGTCCTTGCCCTGGAAGAGGAAGTACGCCGAGGTGCTCTGCATCGGCTTGGCGACCTCCTCCTCGAACCGCTTCTGGTGCTCGTCGGTGGCCGGAACCTGGCCGGCCGCCTGTTCCTTCGCGTCGATCGCCTGGAGGTTCAGGACCTTCGGGCCCAGGCCCTTGACGAGGCCGGCGTCGGGATCGGCCGTGCCAAACTCGCCCATCAGCCACGGCTTGCAGACCAGCACCGACCAGAGCGCGTCGGCGTTCTGGTCGACGCCGGGGGTGCCCTGGCGGCCGTAGCCGCCCGCCGTGGGCGCGCTCGGCACCTCGCCTGGCGCGGTCTCCTTCATGGGCAGGCAGGACGCGCCGCCCGCTCCCGGCAGCCCGGAGAAGGCCGAGTTGACGATCTCGCCGGTCTTGTCGGTCACGGTCTTGCCGAGGCCGGTGAAGTCGCCTGGGCGGCTGAAGAACCAGATCGCGACCGTGACCGCGAGGACCATCCAGATGACGCCCTCGGTGGTCGTCGTCGCGCGCTTGCGGATCAGGCCGTACCACGCCAGCCAGATCGCGCCGAGGATGACGATCGGCCGCAGGTACGGCCAGTACATCGCGTCGGCGAGGTTCGTGACGATCTCGTCGGCGACTTCCTTGATGGGCTGCAGCGGGCCCTCGGTGGCCGCCGCCTGGTAGGTGCTGATCGTCAGCCGGTCGACGGCCTTGGCCCACGAGAAGACCGTGTTCGCCCAGGCGTTGCCGAGCACGGCCGTGACGTCGGAACACCCCAGGTCGTACGTGTGCCAGAACTGGCCGGCCATGCCGTACCGCTCGTAGTTGGTCGCCGGCTCCTTCGGCGCCTGCTCGGTGTTCTGGCCCGCGGTCCCGGCCGCGGTCCCGGGCGCTGTCCCAGCCGCGGCCCCGGCCGTGTCCACGGCGGGCGGCTGGACCAGTCCGTCGACGCCGCCGCCCACGATCTCCGGGGCGAGGGCCGGCGACAGGTCACACGGCCCGACCGCGCTCGCCGTCTCCGACGGGAAGACCAGCGGAAGGGTCACGAACGCCGCGAAGGCGACGAACAGCAGGGCGAGGCTCCGGCGAATCCGCCTGCCGCGTCTGCCACCCTCTCGGGTGCGGCCTCTGGGACCGTTCCTGCGCACGCTCACGATCGCACCTCCTGCGCGACCCCCGACCGACCGGAGCCCCCATCAAGAAGATCATGCACGTTCTCGTTCGGTTTGTCGTGTGTCGGATTGGTGTCAAGCCAGCGCAGCAGTTCCTCCGAGATCAGGTCCACCCCGATACGGCCCGCCCGGCCGTCCAGATCCCGGAAGACGCACTCGCCGTTGCCCAGCGAACGCAGCACCGCCTTGTGCTCCTCGGACGGGTCCACGCCGAGGAGTTCCATCACGTGCTCGACCTCCACGCGTTCTGTCGACCGGAACGCGAAGACCGACGACAGACAGTTGGTCACCTGCTCGTTGAGCAGGTCACCTGCGTTCTGCGAGACCAGCACGAGCGCCGTGTTGCGCGAACGGCCCATCCGGGAGACCTCGGGCACGAGCTTGGCGCCCTCGGGCGTGG
Source organism: Microbispora sp. H11081 (assembly GCF_012999535.1). GTDB lineage: Bacteria > Actinomycetota > Actinomycetes > Streptosporangiales > Streptosporangiaceae > Microbispora. Next base: position 394,209 of record NZ_JABBWV010000004.1, on the reverse strand, counting down.
ACGTGATCGCCCACGCCTCGTCCAGGAAGATCGCCTTGGGCGTGCGCCGGTCGAGCCCGTTCATCAGGCGGCGCGCGAACTGCGACACCAGGTAGAGCAGCGCGACCGACAGCCGCTGCTCGTAGGAGTAGTCCTCCCTGACCGTCATCACGTCGGGCAGCGTGAGGCCGCCCAGCGTGAACACGGTCGTCCAGCCCTCGGTGTCGATCTGGTCGCCGCCGGAGGCGTCGAAGCACAACCGGGCCAGGTGCATCTCCGACATCGATCGCAGCACGGCCCCGAGGTTCTTCGACGCCGGGTCGGTGGACTGCTCCAGGTGGTCGACGACCTTGCCCAGTGAGGGGTCGGGTTCGTTCGAGACCGCGGCGACCGCCTGGATCATGGCGGACTCACGTTCCTCCGACATCCTCGGCAGCAGCAGCCGCAGGGTCTCGGTCGCCATCGTCTTCTTCGTCGCGATGTCGTCGCCGAACGAGAACGGATCGAGCAGGCCAGGCGCGGCCGACCCCAGCGGGATGATCCGCGCCTTGCGGCCCCGCCGTTGCAGCAGCCGTACGAGCGACTCCGCGTCGCCCTTGGGGTCGATCACCGCGATGGTGACGCCGCGCAGCGCCATCTGGTAGATCAGCAGCAGGGCGAGCGTGGTCTTGCCGCCGCCCGGCTCACCGGTGATCGCGATCGCGGTCGGGCGGTTGCGCGCCGCCGCGACCAGCGGGTCGAAGTGCACGATGCTGCGGGCCCGTCCCAGCGTCTCCCCGACGTACGGCCCGATCCACCCGGCGTTCGACTCGTCCACCCGGTCGCCCAGCTCGACGGTCGCGGTGGACATCCCGCCCGCGATCGTGCGCAGCGGCTGCCGCTGGGCGTACGCGTTGACCCGCAGCCGCTCGCCGGGAAGGGCCTCGCAGAACAGCGAGAACTGGTCGCCGGTGGAGTTGACCACGTCGATGCCGATGTCGCGGTAGTGCTCCACCACGGCCTCGACCCGCTGGACGCATATCTCCTCGGTCGGCGCGCTGACGCTGAGCCGGTGCCAGCCGTACACGAACGGCAGGCGCTCCTTGGTGATGCCGTGCTCCAGCATGCGGGCGGCGTCGATCTGCTCGGCCAGCGCGAGCGGCGCCTCCGCGCCCGCCTCGCGGATGTGGATGTCCATGTCACGGGCGTGGGCCAGCTTGCGTGCCACGTCCTTGCTCGCCCTGACCGGGGGGATCAGCCGCATCCGGCTGGAGACCTCCACCGGGAACGGCAACTGGTCGGCGAAGTGCAGCCACGGCTCCCCGTCGGGGAACGGCATCAGGTCGGGGAACCGGGCGAACGACAGGTGCGCGGTCCAGGAGTCCCCGGCGGGCTGCTCGATGCGCAGCAGCGACCTGCCGTTGTGGATCTGCCCCTCGACCAGCGACTCGATCTCACCCTTGCCCCACCTGCGGCGCGGCGTGGCCGAGGGCAGCGGCTCACCGAGGCCGCCCGCCGCCGCGTGCTGGTACAGCCAGGCGATCTCCGTGGAGGTGGCGTGGCGGGCGTACAACGCGCTGGAGGCGAGAGCCCGGCCGAGCCGCTCCGCGGCCTCGGTCCACCGGGCGATCTCCTTGTCCTGCACGTGGTCGTCCTCGATGCCGAGGCTCTTCTCCCCGCGCTGGTAGAACCCGAAGATCTGGGCCAGCACGCCGGTGCCGAGCTGCGCGCCGCGCGGCCCGAGCCGTACGCCGAGGTAGACCTCCTTGCTCCAGAAGTCCTTGGCCCAGACGTGGCGGTACATCTCCTCCAGGTACTCCCGCCAGCCGGGGCCCTCGTCCGAGGTCGAGTTGAGCGCCATGGCCCACTCGGCGGCCGGATAGGCCCGGTGCGCGATCCGCAGGTGCACCTCGGCGTCCTGCATCCTGATCGCGGCCAGCGCGATCGTGATGTTGGTGGCCAGCGCTTCGCGCTCCTCCGGGGTGAGGAACTCGTAACTCACCGTCGGCAGCCGGAAGTAGGCCCAGGCCGCCGAGTCGGTGAGGAGAACGCGATCGTCGAAGTAACGCACCGCGAGGCGACTGCGCGCCCTGCTCATCGACCCCTCACCAGCTTCCTCGCTCGCCCCTCATCTGGCCACCTCCTGCTTGGCCTGGACGGTCGCCAGGCCGCTCACGATCACACCCGCAAGCGCAACGTACGCCCTGCGGCCGCCCATTCGGAGGTGATTGACGTCGACCGGTTCCGGCCGTCCCGGGGCCAGCTCGTCCTCCCACGGCACCCGGACGATGGCCCGGCAGCGTCCGCTGGCCACCGCCTCGGCCTGCTCCACGTCGGGGAGGCTGCGGCGGCTCACGCCGTTGATCACCATCACGGCGCGTCGTCGCAGGTCGGAGCAGCCGTGCCCGTCGAGCCACTCGTAGGTCATCGCCACCGCCTCCGAGGCGTCCTCGCTCGCGGGGGCGACCAGCACGAGCTGGTCGGCGTACGGCAGGAGCCGGGCCGCCAGCGCGGCCGCGGGGTCGATCACGGTAAGCCGGTAGTGCCGGTCGAGCGCGGCGAGCGTCCTGCGCCAGTCGGCCAGGAACGCGCGATCCGCCAGTCGCTGCGTCACGCGGTCGTCGGTGTCCGCCCCGACGACCTCCAGTCCCGATTCGCAGCGCGTCGTGTACGCCCGCATGCCGAGATAGCCGGTCACCTCTTCCGAGCTCTCGATGAGCGAGCTCAGCGTCTCGGGGGACTCCGCGGCGATCCTCGTCGTGAGGGTGTCCTCTCCGGTGTTCGCGTCCAGCGCGAGCACGCGGTCATCGCGGTAGCGGGCCAGCGTGTGGCCCAGCATTAACGCCGTGGTCGTCTGCCCCGCGCCGCCGGTGCAGCCGAGCACCATGATCCGGCTGCTGCTGGTGAGCGGGACACGGGCCCTGGCCTCGTCGATCTCCATGCCGTCCGTACGGCTGCCGCCGACGACGACCTGCGCCAGCCGCCGCCAGCCGCCCGAGGTGTCACGGCCGACGACGGCCTCGACGCGGCGCAGCCGCGGCGGCTCCTCGTGCGCCGGCCTGCCGGGGGTGGTCCTGCCCGCGGCGGGCAACGACGGCCGGGCGGGACCGGCCGGGCCTGCCGCCCGGGGCCCCGCGGGCACGGCCCTGATCGACACTCCTGCGGCGGCCGATGGAGGTGTGGCCTGGGACGTGCTGTGTGACGGGCTCCCCGCGTTCTCGTACGGCCGGGACCCCGGTGCGGGCGTCCCTCGCTCCGGCGCGGCCTGCGCCGCGGGCTCCGCGGGAGTGTCTCCGGTCGCCGGGGGCGCCTCGTCCGCCGCCGGTTGCGTCCGCTCCGGCTCTGGCGAGGAGGCCCTGGGCATCTCGATCCAGGCCTCTCGCGGCGCGCGGGGCCGTACGAGCCTCGGCGGGCGGCCCTTGCGGTGCTGCTCCAGCGCCTCGGCCTCCCGCTCGCCGCCGGCGGGCTCGCGCGGCCCGGACACCGGCGCCTGCTCCTGCCGCTGCTCCTGCTGCTGTTCCTGCGCGGGCTCCTCCGCCGCCTGCTCGCCGGGCCGCGCGGGTGCTCCGGTGATGGCGGGCGCGCCGGAGGGCGTCACGGTGCGGGGTTCCGCCGAAGCGGCGAGCCTGCGCAGGCGGCGCAGCGTCTCCGTGCCGATGGGCGGGACGGCGGGCGCGTCGGTGGCCTCGGTGGATGCCTCGGTGGATGCCTCTGTGGCGGCGGCCTCCGGAGCGGCGGGGACAGGGCCCCGCTCGTGACCCTCGGGGCTCTCGTGATCCCGCCACTCGAGTTCCTGGGCCGGGCCGGTCGCGGGCGCTGTGGCGGGGCTGGTTGTGTGACTGGTGGCGTGGCTGGTTGTGTGGCTGCCGGTGTGGCTGCCCTGGGCCTCCTCACGTACGGGACCTTGCCCGGCCCGCGGCTCCGCCTGGAGGTAGAAGACGCGCTCACCTGGCGGGACGGCACGAGCGGTGGGCACTGCGGTGGGTACTGGGGGGGCCGGGGGGTCGGCGACGACGGGAGCGGCGGCGGCCGCCGCGGCCGCCACGGCCGGGCGCACCACACGCGAGGGATCGACCTGGCTCGCGCCCCCTCGCGCGGCGGCCCGCGAGGACCGCCGAGCGCCGGTCCCGGCGACCTCCCGGACGGGCACCTTGACCGAGACCGTACGGCGCGCCTTGCGTGGCGCCCTCTCGGTCACCGACACAACCGGCGGCGTGGTCCGCCAGACGCGCGCCGTGAGCGCGACCTCGTCCGGCTCGTCGAACGGCGCCATCCTGCACCACGTCCGGGGCTCGCTCATGTAGCGGAGCTGCGACTGGAGTAGTTCGGTGAGACGCTTGCTCTCGATGACGGGACGGGTGGACAGCCAGGTCAGCACGCCGGGCGGAACCAGGTAGATGACGTGCCACGGGGCCGCGAAGGGCAGGCCGATCAGGTAGAGGAAGACCCACCACGGCACGGAGACACCCACGAACACACCGATCCAGACGACCGGAAGCGGCATCGGCAGCCGTAGGTCGTACAGCTTGTACAGCCGCTTCTCGATGCGCCAGATATTGGTATATGTGGGCAGATCCACCCCGAACCTCCTCTCCGCCCGGTCACTTGATGCCGAGTGCGCCCGCGATCGCCTTCGCCGTCACCTCGATGATGTTGGGAACGTAGAAGATCACGCCGATCGCGATCGCCAGGATGATGAACTGGACGAACCTGGTGATCTCACGGGTGAAGAGGAAGAAGAGCGCCACGACGGAGACGATCGCGAGGAAGAGCGGGGCGAAGAACTTCCGGAGGAAGTCGGCGAGACCTTCGGTGTTGATGCCCGTCGTCGGCGGCGCCGACGGCGCCGCCAGATCGAGCACATGGTCCGTGATGGTCTTCAGTATCAACTCTCGCCCTCCCGGGGGTATGGATCAGCGATGTCTGTGCCGTGCATGCGCTACCCCACGGACCGGCTCGCACCCTGGATGTCCCTGACGAACCACTTGCCGCCCTGCTTCTCGATCGTCAACTGATAGGCCTGCTCGAGACCGGCGGGCTCCGCCGCCGGGTCCTGGGCCGGGCTCGCCTGCGCCACCTGGTCGCCGGACGCCACCGCCCACACGACCACCGCCGTGACCTTCCTGCTGTCGGTGCCGCCCGGCGGGACCACGACGTCCTTCAGTTCGGCGAGGGTGAAGTCGCCGCCGAACCCGTTGACGGTCACCCCGCTCGCGACGTACCGCTGCAGGTCAACCTGGTTGCCGGTGGCGTACGCCTTGAAGAAGCCTTCGAGCTGGGGACGCAGTTCGGCCTCTGTGGCGGAGTCGCGGTCGGGGTCGGGGAGCTGCGGCAGGCCGGCGGGACCCGGCGCGGGCAGCAGGGCCGGCTGGGCCGAGACCACGAACCTGCCGTTGTCGTAGTAGACCGGCACGGACAGCAGCCCACGGCTGCCCCCTGACTGGTACGTCACGGTCACCCGGGCGTTGTGGTCGTCGGCAACCTCGATCCCGGCGAACTGGAAGGCCCCCGCCGACATGCGCCCGTAGCCGTTCCATCCGAACTGATCGTCCGCGCCCTCGGGCAGGAACGCCCTCAGCCGCTCCGCGCGCTGCTGGGGGTTGGCCGCGTCGTAGTTGAGGTAGACCGCCGCGAACTGGTTGGCGAAGGCCGCCGCCTGCGTCGTGGGGAACCCGGAGGTCGCCGTCCCGGCCGCCGGCGCGGGGACGCCGTCGCCCTCCAGGGAGCGCTCGAAGATCGCACGGACGCCGTTGACCACGATGACGACGATCAGCGCCCAGACGATGACCCGCCCCGTCCAGACGAGCCAGCGGCCTCCGCCGCCGCTCCAGCCTCTGCGGCGGGGGGCCGCGGCGCGCCCGGCGCTCGCCGGATCGAAGCCTTCCAGTGGGTACGGGTCAGGGTCGCCAGCGATCCGCGGATCCTGCTGGACGTCTGACCTGCGAGCCATCACGCCTCCGCTCGCGCCGATCCCTCCGGCTGGCGCGGTTTCCTCTTGCTCTCGATCCGGTTAACCGCATTGAAGTATTCACCCTAGCGGTCTCGCCAATTCTTCCAGGTAAGCCACGCCCATGGTGCAAGCATCGCCGCGACCGAGCAAACCGGGTCCACATCCCGTCGAGACGCCCCACGCCTATCCACTCCGCGGAAAAGCACGTTACGCCTGGCCAGCCGGTACATCGATTACCTAACCGCCACCTATTGCTGTCTTCGCAGCTCGCAGGCATATCGAAACCGACCGCACCCCCGCGCGCGGACAGCCGACGGACAGCGGACGGCCCCGCACCTGGCGGGGCCGTCGTGTCGTGAACGCTGCCTGCGCCCTACTAGCACGCCTCCGAGGAGGACGAGGAGGACGAGGAGGACGACTCGAGCGAGGTCTCCGGGATGCCCGCCGGCGGCACGCTCTCCGACCCCGAGGTAGAGGACGGGAGGCTCTCAGGGGCGCTCTCCAGAGTGCTGCTCTCCGTGGCGCTTTCCGGAGCGCTCTGCGGCAGCGAGGAGCTCTGTGACTCGCTCGCCGACGACTGCGCCTCGGACAACCGCTGCTGTGCGTTCAGCGACATCTGCTCGATGCGCTGCTGCGCGTTCGTCGCCTCCTGCATGATCTGCTGCCTGGCGTTGGTCGCCTCGTCCCTGATGCTCTGGCGGGCCTCCGCCGCCGTCTGCTCCATCGACGCGCCAGGGAACGACTCGCTCCGCAGGCTCTCCGTACGCGGCGACTCGCTGCGCCACGACGAGCTGTACAGGCTGGAACGGCTGTACTCCCGCGGGGACCACTGCGCCGGGAACTGCTCGCGCACCGTGACCGAGACGGTCCGCGGCAGCCTCGGTACGGGCATCTCCGGCATGGAGACGGTGAGCTGCGGCGCCTGGGACATCAGGCCGGTCGTCGGGTACGCCTGCGAGACGAAGACCGGCGCGCTCTCCTCGATCAGCGGCGCGCTGATCAGCGGTGCCGAGATCGTCCTGAGCTGGGACGCGGATTCCGCAAGCAGCGGCTCACTGACGGTGTACGACGTCACCCGCACCGAGCCGGGCTCGCCCGCGAGGGGTGCGCTCGTGGCCGCCGAGGCGGTACCGCCGAGCAGCGCGATTCCGCCGGCCGTGCAGGTCGAGGCGACGATCGCCGCGAGAGCGAGCTGTTTGGATTTCCGATGCATGGTCCCCTCCTTGGGCCCGATCAGGCCTCGGCAGGTCGGGCCACCTGGGCTTATCCCGGTGCCCGAATTAGGCCGCTCCCTTCACATTCATGCCGGATTACGACACGAAATGAAATTTGTCGCGAAAGGGAGAAATACGGGCGACTTCGCACCCAAACGGCCTCATCTCGATGCTTCATCGTGCTTCCCGAATGCGTCTAGGTCAGTTGGCTCAAGCGTTTACGCAGGCCATCGAGGATCTGACCGGAGGGAGAGCTGCGCCGGGTGATGCGGGGTGGCGTTTTGCGACTGCTTGGACGGCGGAGCAGTCTGAGATTGTCCTGCCCTGATCGTCGCGGGGTTTCCGCGCCCGGAGCACGGCGAGCCCGCCGCTCACGCCCGATGGCGGGCCCTCGCCGCCGTGACCGCCGCTTTGCGCGCCCGGGGTCCGGCAGGATGGCCGCCATGGTCTCTTATCAGCTGGTCATCGATTGCGCGGCGCCCGAGCGGATGGCCCGGTTCTGGGCGAGCGCGCTGCGGTACACGGTGGAGCCGCCGCCGGATGGATTCGAGACCTGGCGGGACTACTGGCGCGGTATCGGAGTGCCGGAGGACGAACTGGGCGAGGGGGACGGCAGCGACAGCATCGTCGATCCCGAGGGGCACGGGCCGAGGATCTGGTTTCAGCAGGTGCCTGAGGGCAAGGTGGTCAAGAACAGGCTCCACCTGGACGTGAAGGCGGGCGGCAGGCGGGAGGACGTGCCGCTGGAGGTCAGGAAGGCGCGAGTGGACGCCGAGGTGGAGCGGCTCGTCCAGGCAGGGGCGTCCGTGGTGCGGGTGCTGTCGGAGCCCGGGGTCGACCACTACGCGGTGGCGATGGCTGACCCCGAGGGCAACGAGTTCGACGTGGTCTAGTGCGGCGCGGGCGCAGGGTCAGACGTTGAAGCGGAACTCCACGACGTCGCCGTCGCGCATCACGTAGTCCTTGCCCTCGATCCTGGCCTTGCCCGCGGACCGGGCGGCGGCCATCGAGCCCGCCGCCACCAGGTCGTCGAACGAGATGACCTCCGCCTTGATGAAACCGCGCTGGAAGTCGGTGTGGATGACCCCGGCGGCTTCGGGAGCGGTGGCGCCCTTGCGGATCGTCCAGGCCCTGGCCTCCTTGGGCCCTGCGGTCAGGTACGTCTGCAGGCCCAGCGTCTCGAAGCCGACCCGGGCGAGCTGGGCGAGACCGGACTCCTCCTGGCCGACCGACTGCAGCAGTTCCAGCGCCTCGTCGTCGGGCAGCTCGACCAGCTCGGACTCGATCTTGGCGTCGAGGAACACGGCCTCCGCGGGCGCCACGAGCGCCGAGAGCCTGGCCCGCAGGTCGGCGTCGATCAGCTCGTCGGCGTCGAGGTTGAAGACGTACAGGAACGGCTTGGCCGTGAGCAGGTGGAGCTCGCGCAGGTCGGCGAGGTCGATCCCGGCCGCCTTGCCCCCGGCGTACAGGGTGGTGCCGGTGTCGAGCAGCTTCGCTGCGGCCTCGGCGGCCTCCAGGAGGACCTTGCGGTCCTTGTTGGTGCGCGCCTCCTTCTGGAGGCGGGGCAGCGCCTTCTCGATCGTCTGCAGGTCGGCGAGGATCAGCTCGGTGTTGATCGTCTCGATGTCCCGCTCCGGCGCCACCTCGCCGTCCACGTGGGTGACGTCAGGGTCGGAGAAGACCCGGATGACCTGGCAGATCGCGTCGGTCTCGCGGATGTTCGCGAGGAACTGGTTGCCCCTGCCCTGGCCCTCGGACGCGCCCTTCACCAGGCCCGCGATGTCGACGAACTCGACCTTGGCGGGAAGGATGCGCGCGGAGCCGTAGATCTCCGCCAGCTTGTCGAGACGCGAGTCGGGCACGCCGACGATGCCCACGTTCGGCTCGATCGTGGCGAACGGGTAGTTGGCCGCCAGGGCGTTCCCGCTCTTGGTCAGGGCGTTGAAAAGAGTGGACTTGCCGACGTTGGGCAGGCCGACGATGCCGATGCTCAGGCTCACGTACCCCGAGTTTAGGGGTCTCGGCGGGTGCGCCGGACATCGACGGCCTCGGCCCGCTCCCAGGCGCGCCTCCCTGTTTGGCACGCCAATGCCTGAAATCATCCAGACCGTGGATGTCGTCGCACTCGTACTGGGAGTCGCCGTGGGGCTGGTGATCGGCCTCGCGCTGGCCGCGGCACGGACGGCCGGCCGTGCCGCCCAGGCCGCCGCGAGGGTGGCCGAGGCCGAGGCGAGGACGCGGGCGGCCGAGGACAAGGTGGCGTACGTCGAGAACCAGCTCACCGAGCGGTTCCAGGCCGTCTCCGCGCACGCGCTCGATGTCGCCAACCTGCGCTTCCTCGAACTCGCGGAGAACCGGCTCAACACCACGAGAGCGGAGGCCGCCGGTGATCTCGACCAGCGCAGGCAGGCGGTCGAGAACCTGGTCGCGCCGCTGCGGGAGACCCTCGCCAAGGTGGAGAACCAGCTCAGGGAGAGCGAGTCGGGCGCCCGCGCCGCCCGCGCGGAGCTGAGCAAGCAGATGGAGTTCGTACGGCAGAGCTCCGACCGGCTCAAGGCGCAGACGGACGCCCTGGTGCGCGCGCTGCAGCGGCCGGAGGCGCGGGGCCGCTGGGGAGAGCTGCAACTGCGCCGGGTGGCGGAGATCGCCGGGATGGCCCGCTTCTGCGACTTCGACGAGCAGGTGAGCGCCGTCACCCGCGACGGCGTGGTCCGGCCCGACATGGTCGTACGGCTCACCGGCGGCAAGAACGTCATCGTGGACGCGAAGGTGTCCCTCGCGGCCTACCTGGACGCGGCCGAGGCCGCCGATCCCGAATTCGCCTCGGCCCGGCTGGACGCCCACGCGCGGCACCTGCGCGAGCACGTGGACCGGTTAGCGGCCAAGTCCTACTGGCAGGCGTTCAGCCCGTCGCCCGAGTTCGTGGTCCTGTTCATCCCCGGCGAGGCGTTCCTCGCGCCCGCCCTGGAGCGCGACCCCGGACTGCTCGAGCACGCCATGCGCAGGCGCGTCCACATCGCCACGCCGACCACGCTCGTCACGATGCTCCGCACCGCGCAGTACGCCTGGCAGCAGACGGCGGTCAACGAGAACGCCAAGGCCGTCTTCGACCTCGGCAAGGAGCTGTACGACCGGCTCGGCGCCCTCGGGCGGCACGTGGACAACCTGGGCAAGGCGCTCACCAGAGCGGTAACCGCCTACAACCAGACAGTCGGCTCGCTGGAGAGCCGTGTCCTGGTCAGCGCGCGGAAGATGAACGACCTCGGCCTGGTGGACTACTCGCTCGACGCCCCGGCGGCGGTGGAGGAGGTCCCCCGGCCGGTCGCCATCCCGGAACTCGATGGTGAAGAGCGGGTAAGCGCCCCTCCCCCGCATCCTCAGAACGGTAAATTGACGCGAGACTTGTCGTAAGGGGGGCCCGATGACAGGCACCGGTCGAGCGGGGCTGCGGCTGACCGCTCGGGGGGCGATTGTCATGCTCTTCGTGATCACTGTGGTGGGCATGCCGTTCCTGCCCGGGCCGGCGTTCGTGGCCGGGTGCCTCGCCGCGGCCCTGCTGGTGCGTCCCAGGGACCTGCTGCCGCTGGTGGTGACGCCCCCGCTGGTCTTCTTCACCGCCGCCCTGATGGTGGAACTCGTACGGGCGCTCGGGTCCGGCTCGGCGCTCAAGGCGTTCGGGCTCGGCATGTTCACCGCGCTGTCGTCCGGCGCGCCGTGGCTGTTCCTCGGGTCCGCGCTGGCCCTGGGGGCCGCGTGGTTCCGCGGCCTGCCCGCCAACGTGAAGGAGTTGCGGGGCGCGCCTGCGCCCGCCCCGGCCCATGCCTCCCGCTCCCGCCGTGGCGGCGGGTTCGACCCCGAGCCCGAGGGCTACTTCGAGCCCCGCGTGTACGGCAGGGCCGCCGACGAGTGACCCCGCCGGTCAGACCGCGCGGAGGTCCTTGCGGAGCTCGTGCGGCAGGGCGAAGCGCATGCTCTCCCGCACCGACTCGACCTCCTCGACGTCGGTGAAGCCATGGCCGGCCAGCTTGGCGAGCACACCCTGCACCAGTTCCTCCGGGACGGAGGCGCCGCTCGTCAGACCGACCGTACGCACACCCTCCAGCCACTCGTCCCGTACGAACGAGGCGTCGTCGACGAGGTAGGAGGCGGCCGCGCCGTAGTCCTTGGCGACCTCGACCAGCCGCTTGGAGTTGGAGGAGTTGGCCGAGCCGACGACGATGACCAGGTCGGACTCGGCGGCGATCTGCTTGACGGCCGTCTGCCTGTTGGAGGTGGCGTAGCAGATGTCGTCGCTCGGCGGGTCGATGAGGTTGGGGAACCGCGTCCGCAGCCGCGCGACCGTCTCGGTCGTCTCGTCCACCGACAGGGTCGTCTGGGAGAGCCAGACCACCTTCTCCGGGTCGCGTACGGACACCGCGTCGACGCCGTCGAGGCCGTCAACGAGCTGGACGTGCTCCGGCGCCTCGCCCGCGGTGCCCTCGACCTCCTCGTGCCCCTCGTGCCCGATGAGCAGGATGTCGTAGTCCTTGGCCGCGAACCTCTTGGCCTCGTTGTGCACCTTGGTCACCAGGGGGCACGTCGCGTCGACGGTCCGCAGCCGGCGGCGCGCGGCCTCCTCGTGCACGGCCGGTGCGACGCCGTGGGCGGAGAAGACGACGATGGCGCCCTCGGGAACCTCCTCGGTCTCCTCCACGAAGACCGCGCCGCGCTCCTCCAGCGTCTTCACGACGTGGGTGTTGTGCACGATCTGCTTGCGTACGTAGATGGGCGCGCCGTACTGCTCCAGCGCCCGCTCCACCGCCTCCACCGCACGGTCGACCCCCGCGCAGTAACCGCGGGGCTTGGCGACCAGGACACGGCGGGTCGCTGAGGTCTGCACGTCCATGTTCCTATGCTATGTGGAACGCGAGCCGCTTCTTGACCCTGGTCTTGCAAGACTGGGTGTACCAGATATCTATCTCCCCGGGAGCCGAAATGTCCGTCCTTAGAGCCATAACGACAGTCCTACAGACCGCTCTGAACGGGGTCGGACAGGCACTCGTGGCCGGCGACAAGATCAAGTCCACCATCAGGCACCGCTTCGCCGGTGGTGAGACGCCGGACGGCGAGCGCACCGAGACCACGACCACCGGGACCACCGAGACCACCGAGACCACCAAGGCCCCCGAGACTGCGGAGACCGCCGGGGAACGGACAGAACCCCGCAAGCCCGTCATCTACGCCCCCCGGCCGAGCAAGACCGAGAAGGCCGAGAAGGCCGAGAAGGCCGAGAACGCCGGGGAGGGCGAGAAGGCCGACGCGGTGACCACAGCGGCCCCTGCCGAGACCCCTGCGGAGTCTCCCGCCGAGACACCCGCCGAACCGTCCCCGGCCGAGACCCCTACGGCTGCCACCCCGGCGGCCGAGAAGGCAGAGACGGTCGAGCCCCCGGCCGCCGCCGAGGTCGCGGACCAGACCCCCGCCCCGGTGAAGCCGCGCACCCGCAAGCCCGCCGCCAAGCCTGCCGCGAAGCCTGCTGCGAAGGCCGCGAAGCCCACCGCCAAGGCCACCGAAGCCGCGGAAGCCACAGCGGGCACGGAGACCGCAGGAGAGGCGGAGACCGCCCCCGCCGAGGCGCCCAAGAAGCCGCGCGCCCGCCGCAAGGCCCCGGCGGCGACCTCCGCAGCCGCGCCCGAGACTCCCGAAGCCGCGCCTGAGACCTCGGAAGCGGCCGGGACGACCCCCGACGCCACGGCCGCCGCGCCGAAGGCCACCAGGACCCGCCGCAAGGCCCCCGCCGCCAAGACCGCCGAGGTGACGGCGGAACAGCCCGCCGGGGAAGCCGCCGCCGAGACCACCAAGACCGCTGGGACCGCTGAGACCGCCGAGCCGATGCCTGGCTACGCGAACCTCTCCGTCGCGTCGCTGCGGGCGCGGATGCGCGGCAGGTCCGCCGAGCAGATGCACGCGCTGCTGGACTACGAGCAGGCGCACCTCAACCGTCCCGAGGTGGTCCGGATGTTCCAGAACCGGCTGTCGAAGCTCCAGTCCGAGTCCTGATCCCGAGGCGCGTCCCGCTCTGTCGCCGGTGGATTGTCGGGGGGTACGGCTAGCCTGCAGGTGCGAACGGCGAGCGTACGGCGGATGACGCGGCCGGGTCAGGCGAGGAGGGCATGTGAGCGGGAAGACGTCCCCTGAGGCGCCCCTGCCGATCAGGTCGGTGCTGCAGATGGTCGCCCAGTGGATCGGCAAGCTGGGCACCGTCTGGGTCGAAGGGCAGATCACCGAGCTGACGGCCCGGGGCGGCACCGTCTTCCTGACGCTGCGCGACCCCGTCGCCAACGTCTCGGCGCGGATCACCTGCGCGCGGGGCGTCTACGAGGCGAGTGTGCCGCGCCCGGTGGACGGCGCGCGCGTCGTCATGCATGTCAAGCCGGACTTCTGGGTCAACAGGGGCTCGTTCGCGTTCACGGCCCTGGAGATCCGGCCGGTGGGCATCGGCGAGTTACTGGCCAGGCTCGAACGGCTCCGCCAGGTCCTGGCGGGCGAGGGCCTGTTCAACGTCGACAGGAAGAGACGGCTGCCGTTCCTGCCGGGCACCGTCGGCCTCATCTGCGGACGGGACTCCGCGGCCGAGCGCGACGTGCTGGAGAACTCCCGCCGCCGCTGGCCCGCCGTCCGTTTCAAGGTGGAGCAGGTCGCCGTCCAGGGGCCGTACGCGGTGGGCGAGGTGACCGAGGCGCTGCGGAAGCTGGACGCCGACCGCGAGGTCGACGTGATCGTCATCGCGCGGGGAGGCGGCTCGCTGGAGGATCTGCTGCCGTTCTCCGACGAGTCGCTGGTGCGGGCCGTCGCCGCCTGCCGCACACCCGTCGTGAGCGCGATCGGCCACGAGCAGGACAGCCCGCTGCTCGATCTCGTCGCCGACGTGCGCGCCTCGACTCCGACGGACGCGGCCAAGAAGGTCGTGCCCGACGTCGGCGAGCAGCTCACGCTGATCCACCAGCTCAGGGATCGGGGCCGGCGGGTGCTGCGCGGCTGGGTCGACCGCGAGATCTCGTGGCTCGACTCCGTCCGTTCCCGGCCGTCGCTCGCCGATCCGGTGCGGGAGCTCGACCGGCGGGCCGAACAGGTCGACGCGCTGCGCGAGCGGTCCAGGCGCTGTCTTTCCTCGTCCCTGGACCGCTCGGCCGACTCGCTTGAGCATCTGACGGCCAGGCTCGTGGCCCTTTCCCCCGCCGCCACTCTGGAGCGCGGCTACGCCATCGCCCAGCGCCCTTCCGGCGAGGTCGTCCGCCTGGCCGGGGACGTCAAGCCGGGCGACGAGCTCACGATCCGCTTCTCCGACGACCGCGTGACGGTGACTGCCCAAGACTCGTGACCGCCCAGGACTCGTGACCGCCCAGGACTCGTGAGCGGAGTCAGATCTTCAGGCGGACGTCGTAGGCGTCGAGCCAGGCGTTGATCTGCAGGATGCCCTCGAGCGAGGTCCTGGCGCCCTGCAGGCTGACCGCGCCCATGGGCTCGGCGAGCATCCCGCGCACCTTGCCCGCGTCGACCAGGCAGCCGATGGCGGAGTCCCCGTCCAGCACGCGGGTCACCTCGGCACGCAGCGCGCGTTCGTAGGCCGGGTCCTGGGTCGAGGGGTACGGCACCTTGCGGCGCTCCAGCACGGAGCGGGGCAGCACGTCGGCCGTCGCCGCGCGCAGCAGGCTCTTCTCGTGCCCGTCGAAGGTCTTCATCTCCCAGGGGGCGTTGAAGACGTACTCGACCAGGCGATGGTCGCAGAACGGCACCCGGACCTCCAGGCCCACGGCCATGCTCATGCGGTCCTTGCGGTCGAGCAGGATCTGCACGAACCGGGTCAGGTGCAGGTAGCTGATCTCCCGCATCCGCTTCTGCAGCCCGGTCTCCCCCGGCACCCGCGGCACCTCGGCCAGCGCCCGCTGGTAGCTGTCCGCGCGGTAGGCGGGAAGGTCGAGCTTGCGCAGCAGTTCCTCGTTCAGGAACTCGCCGCGGCCGGACAGGCCCGTCTGGGTGTGGTTGGCGAGCCATGGGAAGGTGCCCGAGTTGACGGCCGCGGGGTCGTGGAACCACCGGTAGCCGCCGAAGACCTCGTCGGCCGACTCTCCGGAGAGCGCCACCGTCGAGTGCCCCCTGATCGCCTTGAAGAGCAGGTAGAGCGAGGTGTCCATGTCGCCGATGCCGAGCGGGAGGTCCCTCGCCCGCAGGACGGCGGCGCGTACGGCGGGATCCATGAGGTCGGCCGAGTCCAGCACGATGTCCGAGTGGCGGGAGCCGACGTGCCGTACGACGTCTTTGACGTACGGCGTGTCCGGAGTGTCGCGCATGTCGTCGGCCTGGAAGTTCTCGCTGTAGCCGGCGAAGTCGACGGAGAACGACCGCACCCCGCCCTTGCCGGCCAGCGCGCGGGCCGCGAGCGCGGTGACCGCGCTGGAGTCGAGGCCGCCGGACAGCAGCGTGCAGAGCGGCACGTCGGAGATGAGCTGCCGTTCGATGATGTCGTCGAGCAGTTCCCGCACGGTCCTGACGGTGGTCCGCAGGTCGTCGGTGTGCTCGCGCGACTCCAGCCGCCAGTAGCGCCGCTTGCTCAGTCCCTCGCGCCGCACCTTCACCACCTGGCCGGGCCGCACCTCGTACATGCCGTGGAACACGGCGGACTCGGGCGTCTTGACGAAGGCCAGGATCTCGCGGAGTCCGTCGGCGTCGATCATCCGCTCGGCGAGCGGGTTGGCCAGGATGGCCTTGGGCTCCGAGCCGAACAGCACCCCGTTCGGGGTGGGGTAGTAGTACAGGGGCTTGATCCCCATGCGGTCGCGCACGAGCAGCAGTTCCTCGCGGCGGACGTCCCAGATGGCGAAGGCGTACATGCCGTTGAAGTGGGAGACGAAGTCCTCGCCCCATTCGAGGTACGCCTCCAGGACGACCTCGGTGTCGCTCTGCGTCCTGAACCGGTGCCCGCGCTGTTCGAGCTCGGCGCGCAGTTCCCTGAAGTTGTAGACCTCGCCGCTGTAGGTGAGCGCGGCCACGACCTCGTCCCCGGCTCCGGCGGTCATGGGCTGACGCCCGCCCTCGATGTCGATGATGGCCAGCCGCCGGTGGCCGAACGCGACGTGCGGAGCGAACCACGACCCCTCGGCGTCGGGCCCCCGGCACGCCATCGTGTCCGTCATGGCCTGCACGGTCTCCCGTTCGAGACGAAGGTCACGGCCGTAGTCCACCCAGCCACTGATTCCACACATAGAGATGACCCCCCGATCATCGCCCCCAAGTTGGTTAGCTCATCTAAATAACGGACCATCCACCACTTTCATGCCCAAAACGGACAACCCTAAGGGGGCCCCGGAGTGTCGGTCCCTGCCTCTAAGGTGGGGACGTGGCTGAGGACAAGCACCCGTCGGACAAGCACCCGTCGGACAAGCAGACCCCGTCGTACGAACAGGCCCGCGAGGAGCTGACCGAGGTGGTCCGCCGGCTGGAGACCGGCGGGCTCACGCTGGAGCAGTCGATCGAGCTCTGGGAGCGGGGAGAGCGGCTGGCCGCCATCTGCGAGGAGTGGCTGCAGGGCGCGCGGGCGAAGCTGGCCGCCGCGATGGCCCAGCGCCAGGAGCCCCAGCCGAACGGCTCCGCGGAGGCTCCGTTCTGAGGAGTGCCCCGCCGGCGCCCGGGTGAACGCGTCGCGGGCGAAGGAGGAGCCTCAGCTCGCGGAAGGCGCCGGAGAGGGCTTGGCCTGAGGGGCGAGAGTGCGGACGAGCGTGGTCAGTTCGTCCCAGTCGGCCGTCCCGGTGACGACCACCGCGTGATCGGGGAAGACCCGGACCAGCGTCCGCTGGTTCTTGTCCTGACGGAACCGCTCTTCCCAGGTCACGCCGTCGATCTGCCGGCTCCCGCCGGGCTTGTCGGTGTTGGCCATGCGGTTGACGAAGTCCGCGGACGGCCTCTCGTCACTCTGGGCGAGCATGGCGTGCTGCCGCTTGGCGGTGGCGAACCCCAGCCGCCACGTCACCACGCCGCCCTTTTCGGTCAGCGAGGAGCTGTTGGGCACCCAGTTGTCCGGGACCCGGCCCGGCGCGACGACCTCGTACGGCGCGGTGCGCGCCGCGTTGACCTGGTCGATCGAGAAGTCCACCCGCGGAATGTGCTCGGTGCGGCTTTGCGGCGTGATGAGCAGGAACAGACCGACGCATGCGAGGCACACGAAGAGCGCGAACGCGTAGCCGTACAGTCCCTGGGTGAATCGTCCCACGTGATGCGAGACTAGCCGGTCGACCGGGCGGTGCCCGTACCGGCCGTCACGGATGCCGAATTTGGCCGATGATGCGAAGAGCGTCCTCGGCCATCCTGCGGGCGACCTCCGGGTCGTCGGACAGCGTCACCTCCTGCACGACGGCCGCCAGCGCGCCGGTGACGACGACGACCAGCGCGTCCTCGTGCTCGAACAGCGCCGCGGTGCGCCTGGCCCACTGCCTGAGCCGGTCGCGCATGATGACCTCGAACCCGGGCGGGCCGTCGCCGCGCAGGAAGAGCGCGGCGAGGTCGCGCTCGGCGAGACAACCCTCCAGATAGGCCCGCGCGGCGGCGAGGAACTGGGGCATCGGGTCGGTCTCCCCTGCCGCCCTGGCCTCCTGCACGGCCTGCCGGGTGCGCTGGGCCTGCCGCTTCTGAAACTCCTCGAACAGCGTCAGGTAGAGGTCGGCCTTGCCGGAGAAGTGGTGGTACAGGCTGCCGACGCTGGCCCCGGCCCTGGCCACGACATCGGTCACGCCGGCCTCGGCGAAACCGCTGGTGACGAACGTCTCCTTCGCAGCCTCCAGAAGGGCTCCCCTGGTCGCCGCGCCCCGCTCCGATGTGCGCATCGTCACTGGTCGTTCGGTGTCGCTGCTCATGCGGCGACGATATCCCCGAGCCGTCCGTTCCGGGGGTCCGTGCCCGCAAATGGCCTCCTAGCTGGCCTAACAGGTCCAGACCAATCGGACAAGAACGCCTTTTCCGAACTACGATCGCTGGAACGGCACCTACCTGAAGGGGTTCCATGACTGATCACGTACCGGCCGCTCTGGCGACGGGGGAACGCGCACCCGACCGCAATCTGGCTCTGGAACTGGTCAGGGTGACCGAAGCGGCGGCGATGGCGGCCGCGCGCTGGGTGGGACGAGGAGACAAGAACGGCGCGGACGGCGCCGCCGTCAACGCCATGCGCCAGCTGATCAACACGGTCTCCATGAAGGGAGTCGTGGTGATCGGCGAGGGCGAGAAGGACAACGCCCCGATGCTGTTCAACGGGGAGGAGGTCGGCGACGGAACCGGCCCCGAGTGCGACGTGGCCGTGGACCCGATCGACGGCACCCGGTTGTGCGCGCTCGGCATGAACAACGCGATCTCCGTGATCGCGGTCAGCGAGCGCGGCTCGATGTACGACCCGTCCGCGGTCTTCTACATGGAGAAGCTGGTCACTGGCCCGCAGGCGGCCGAGCACGTGGACATCGACGCCCCGGTGGCCGACAACATCCGCGCCGTGGCGCGGGCCAAGGGCGCCAAGCCGTCCGACGTCACCGTGGTGATCCTGGACCGCCCGCGGCACGAGCGGATCGTCAAGGAGATCCGCGAGACCGGCGCGCGGATCCGTTTCATCACCGACGGCGACGTGGCCGGCGCGATCATGGCGGCGCGCAGCGGCACCGGCGTCGACCTGATGCTCGGCATCGGCGGCACGCCCGAGGGCATCGTCGCCGCGTGCGCGCTCAAGTGCATGGGCGGCGTGATCCAGGGCAAGCTGTGGCCCCGCGACGAGGACGAGCGCCGCAGGGCCCTCGACGCCGGGCTGGACCTCGGCCAGGTGCTCACCACCGACGATCTCGTACGCTCCGACGACGTGTTCTTCGCCGCCACGGGCATCACGGACGGCGAACTGGGGCACGGCGTGCGGTTCCAGGGCGGCGCGGCGGTGACGCACTCCCTCGTCATGCGGGGACGGTCGGGCACGATCCGCAAGATCGAGAGCGAGCACCAGCTCTGGAAGCTCGGCGCCTACAGCGCCATCAACTTCGACACGGCGGTCTAGCGGCGGTCTAGCGGCCGAACAGGCGGCGGCGGGGGCGCTTCGGCGAGCGGGCGACGACCTTGCCGCCGAAGACGAACCCGGCGAGTTCGATCACGGGCGCGTCCGGCGCGAAGTCGGTCGCGCCCGGCGGGAGCCGCACCTCGTTCCTGAACGACCGGACGCGGGCGTCCGGGGCGGTCACGATCCGCACGCCCTCGGGGACCGTCAGGTTGACCGTGCCGGCCATGACGGCCAGTTGGACGACCATGTGCCGCGACTGGAGCAGCGCCTCGCACAGGTCCATCGACACCGTGCCGCCGAGGGACGTCACCGGCACCTGGGAGGGCACGACCCAGCGGCCGCCGCGGGTCTCCGTACGGAAAAAGGCGGTGACAGGACGGCTGTCCATGCGGAACGGCTGGCTCTCCGGCGGCAGCAGGTCGACGGTCAGCTCGGCCAGGTCGGCGAGGGTCCGCGCGGCCCACACGCGCTCGACCCTTTCCTCGTGCTCCGGCGGGGTGAGGCGGCCGTCGCTGACGGCGTCCGTGAGCACCGCGACGATCCGCTCCCGGTCGGCGTCGGACGCCCGCAGCAGGGAGGGGTCAGGGGTGTCGGGGGTGCGCGGCGAGAGAAAGGCGGAGATCCACTTCACGGCTGAGGACTCACTGCTACTCACATCTTCGAGAGTAAGCGGTCCCCGCGCGACGGTCACCACGCGACGCGGCCGGGCGTCGCCGAGTGGCGTCGTTGACCCGGGAGTTCGGGCCGCTTAGCGTGAGGAGGTGGTCGCGGGGGCGGTGACACGGCAGGTCGGCAACCTTCCGGCCGACGTGACGAGTTTCGTCGGCCGCAGGCGTGAGCTGGCCGAGATCAGGCGGCTACTCTCGGTGTCCCGCCTGGTGACGCTCACGGGCGTGGGCGGCGTCGGCAAGACCCGGCTGGCCCTGCGGGCGGCCGCCGAGCAGCGCCGCGCGTTCGACAGCGTCTGGCTGGTGGATCTGAGCACCGTCGGAGACCCCGGGCTCGTGGCGGATACGGTGGCCACGACCATGGGCGTCCGGCACGAGACGGGGTGCTCCCCGGTGGACGCGCTGGAGCGGACGCTGTCCTCCCAGCGGACCCTGCTGGTGCTGGACAACTGTGAGCATCTGCGGGACGCCTGCGCCGTGCTCGTCGACCGGCTCCTGCGGGCGGCTCCCGAACTACGCGTCCTCGCGACGAGCCGGCAGTCGCTGGGCATCACCGGCGAGCACCGCATGAGGATCTCGCCGCTGTCCGTACCCGAGCCGGACCGGCCGCTCGACCGCAGGTCGCTGGAGTTGTACGACGGGGTCAACCTGCTGACGGAGCGGGCGGCCGCGGTCCTGCCCGGTTTCACGGTCACCGAGGACAACCAGGCGGCCGTCGCCGAGCTGTGCCGTCAGCTCGACGGCATCCCCCTGGCCATCGAGCTGGCAGCCGTACGACTGCGGGCCCTGTCGGTGAAAGCGCTGGTCGAGCGCCTGCGCGACCGCTATCGCCTGCTCACGGGCGGCAGCAGTACGGCGGTGCCGCGTCAGCAGACCCTGCACGCGCTGGTCGACTGGAGCTTCCAGTTGCTGCCCGCCGCGGAGCGGACGCTGTGGGCCCGATTGTCGATCTTCCCCTCGCACTTCGACCTGGACGCCGCCGAGGCGGTGTGCGCGGGCGACGGCATCGAGCGCGACGACGTGCTCGACCTGCTCGACGCGCTGCTGGACAAGTCGCTGCTGCTGCGTGAGGAGCACGGGGGCTCGGTCCGCTACCGCATGCTCGACACCCTGCGCGAGTTCGGCCGCAAGCGTCTGCGCGGGGCCGGGGAGCGCCGGTCGTTCCAGCGGCGGCACAGGGACCGTTATCTCCTGCTGGTGCGGCGGGCGGCCGACGAGTGGTTCGGACCAGACCAGCTCTCCTGGTCGAGGCGGCTCGACCTGGAGCAGGCGAACCTGCGCGCCGCGATGGAGTTCTGCCTGCAGGAGCCGTGCGAGGCGGAGACCGGGCTGCGCATGGCGGCCCTGCTCACCGATCCCTACTGGACGGGCAACGCCTTGTACAGCGAGGGGCGCCACTGGCTCGACCGCGCGCTGGCGGCGGCGCCGGAGCACACGACGCTGCGTGCCCGTGCTCTGCTCTTCGACTCCTTCCTGGCGCTCATGCAGGGGGACGTCGCGGCGAGCCGGTCCCTGCTCGACGAGGGCCGGGCGCTGGGCGAGGAGCTGGGCGACAGGGACGTCCTCACGCGCGCCCGCCTGATCGCCGGGCTGGTGGCCCACTTCGAGGGCGACTACCCGGAATGCGCCGAGCTCCTGGGCCGGGCGCTCGCCGAGCTGGAGGTCAAGGGTGGCGAGAGCGCGATAATCACCGCCCTGAACACGCTGGCGGCGACGGTGGGCCAGCTCGGCGACAGCGAGCGCGCGACGAAGCTGTTCGAGCGGAGCATCGAGCTGAGCCGCAGCCGCGGGGAGACGGTCGGCCTCGCCTGGGCTCAGACGGTCTTCGCGATCCATCTGTGGCAGTGCGGTGACGACGAGCGCGCCACCGCGCTGGCGCGCGAAGGGCTGGCTCTGGGCCGCGACTTCGGCGACCTGCTCAACGCCGAGACGAACCTGCAGACGCTCGCGTGGCTGCTCACCAGGAAGGGCCGTCACGCGGACGCCGCACGCCTCCTGGGAGCCGCCGAGGAGATCGGGCGCAGATTGCACCTGGCCCCCGCCAGGGTCAGGCGGCTCACCGAGTTCCACGAGAGCTGCGTGGCCGTGCTCCGGGACAGGCTGGGTGACAAGGCGCTCGGCCGGGAGCTGAGCCGGGGCCGCCGGATGACGGTGGACGAGGCGATCGAGGAGGCGCTAGGCGACCGGCTCGAGGCCGGGACCGCGCGCCCGGAGGCGGCCGCCGCCGCGGCCGCACCCATCCGGCCCGCGGCGGTGGCCTCCCCTGCCGGGCCTTCCCCGCTCACCCGGCGGGAGCGGGAGATCGCCGATCTGATCGCCAGGGGACGCAGCAACAAGGAGATCGCCTCCGCCCTGGTCATCTCACAGCGCACGGTGGAGGGCCACGTCGAGCACATCCTGGACAAGCTCGGCTTCGCCTCCCGTACGCAGATCGCCGCCTGGGTCGCGGCACGGGAAGCGGGCGGCGAGCCCTGACCGCCGCACCGCCGCACCCATTGACCGGGCGGGTGGCGACTCCTACGCTGACAAAACTTGAACCCCCCTCATGTTCGCGGAGGCGCCCGATGCCAGTAGAGGGCACGATGCCGGCGCGGGACTCCGTGCCCGCTCCCCGCGACCGGCAGGCGCGGCTCGCCACCTTCGCGGTGTTCTTCGTCCAGGGCCTCGCCTTCGCCACACTGCTCACCCAGGTGGCGGCGCTACAGAGGAAGCACGGGCTGACCGACGGCGAGCTGACCATCCTGCTCCTGGTCGTCCCGGTCATCGCGGGGGCGGGAAGCGTGCTCGCCGGCGCCGCGGCGTCGCGGTGGGGCAGCCGGCTGGTCCTGCGCCTGACGCAGCCGCTCGCCTGCGCCGCCGTCGTGCTCGCGGGCCTCGCGACGAACGTCCCCATGCTGGTGGCGGCCACCGTCCTGTTCGGCATCGGACTCGGCGGCGCGGACGCCGGCATGAACATGCAGGGCGTCGCCGTCGAACGCGAGTACGGCCGGGCCGTGCTCACCGGGTTCCACGCGCTGTCGAGCCTCGCGGCGGTCATCGGGGCGCTGTGGGCCTCGGCGGCGGCCACGCTCGGCCTCGCCCTGCCCGTCACGTTCGCGATCGCCCTCGTACCTGCCGCCGTGGTCGCCGTCACGTCCTCCCTGTGGCTCTACCGGCCGCAGGAGGAACACCGCGCCCCCACGGGCGGCCGTACGGAGGACGCGGGCGCCACCGGCTCCGCCGGGGTGCCGTGGCGCTCGATCATCCCCCTCTGTCTCGCGATGGCGTTCCTCTACGTGGGCGACGCGTCGATCTCCAACTTCGGCACCGTCTTCATGGACAAGGTCCTGGACGCCTCCGCGACCGTGATCCCGCTGGCCCTGGGGGCCTACCAGGCCACCACGTTCCTGATCCGCGTCGGCGGCGACTTCGCGGTGCGCAGGTGGGGCCCCGTGGCGATCGTGCGAGCCGGGGGCGCCGTCGCGGCGCTGGGCTTCCTCGCGATCGTGGCCGCGCCGTCGGTGCCGCTGGCGATCGCGGGCTTCGCCCTCACCGGGATCGGCCTGTCCGTCGTCGCCCCTCAGTCGTTCTCCGCGGCCGGCCGCCTCGACCCGGCGGGCACGGGCGCGGCGATCGCCCGCGTCAACATGTTCAACTACGTGGGCTTCATCGTGGGGGCCGCGCTCGTCGGAGGCGTGGGGGACGCCGCGGGCTTCCGCGTCGCCTTCGCCGCGCCGCTCGCGCTCGCCGCCGCGATCATCCTGCTCGCGCGGGGCTTCCAGCCCCGTACGGCCCGCCCGTCCCCCACGACGGCTCCCCTGACCTCCTAGCGGCGGGCTATCCCAGCTCGACGGGCCTGGCGGGATCGGAGGTCCACTCGGTCAGCGAGCCGTCGTACACGGCGACCTCCGAGTTCCCCGCAAGGTGCGCGGCGAAGGCGGGGAGCGTGGCGGCGATGCCGCCGCCGCAGTAGGTCACGGCCCGGCCGGGGCCGAGAAGGCCGGCCGGTTCGAGGAGCCGGGCGAGCTCGTCACGGGGGCGGAACCTGCCGGTGGCCGGGTCGAGGAGGCCGAAGAAGGGCAGGTTCGCGCTGCCGGGGATCCTGCCCCTGCGGGGATAGGGGTTCACGGGCTGCTCCCCGCGGAAGGTCTCCTCGTCCAGCGCGTTGACGAGGCAGCCGCCGCCGGCCGAGAGCTTCTCGACCTCGTCCAGCCGGGCGACGAGGTCCGGCCGCGGCCGTGGAGTGAAGACCTCGTGGGGCGGATCGACGGGCCCGGCCTCCACGGGCAGCCCTTCCGCCTTCCATGCGCCCAGTCCGCCGTCGAGCACCGACACGGTGTCCAGCCCGAAGACGCGCAGCAGCCACCAGACGCGCGTCGCCCAGGCGCCGCCGGTGCCGTCGTACACGACCACGTGGGTGGCGTCGCCGATGCCGAGCGCGCCTGCCCGCACCGCGAACCGCTCCGGTGAAGGAAGGGTGAAGTCCCAGGCCGCGTCGGGATCGGACAGGTCGTGCACGACATCGGCGAAGACCGCCCCCGGGATGTGCTCGCGCAGATACGTGTCCCTGTCCGGCGTGGCCACGTACCTTTCCAGCGTCGTGTCCAGGGTGAGGATGGTGGAGGCGTCGACGACGCGGAGGCCGGGGGTGCCGAGGAGCGCGTGCAGTTCCGACGCGCCGATCAAGGGCGGGAGCGAATTCAATGCCATACCAGCACGTTATACATGAAATGCCCCGGTCCGGCGGACTTACCCGCCGCACGGCGTCCGCCGGATCACGACGGTTCGTGATCACCACTGACGGCGCCCCCGGCGGCGGCGAGTGCACGTACGGCCTCGGTCACGCGGTGGGCGGGCAGCCGGGCGAAGCCGATCACGAGGCCCGCCGGCCGCCCGCCGGGGGCGAGGGCCGGCGTCACGACCTCGGCGGACAGGCCCGCGGCATGAGCTGCGGCCACCAGTCCTGACGGGTCGCCGCCCGGCTCGGCGTACAGGTGCAGTCCCGCCGAGATGCCGTGCACGGTGACCCGCGGCAGGTGCTCGGCCAGGGCGCGGACCAGGGCGTCCCTGCGCCGCCGGTACTCCCTGCGCATGCGGCGCAGGTGCCGGTCGTACGCGCCGGAGCCGATCAGGTGGGCGAGCGCGTACTGGTCGATGACCGGCGAGCCGAGATCGAGCTCGCCACGCGCGAGCCGTACGGCACGGGCGACACCCGGGGGCGCCGCGACCCAGCCGAGCCGCAGTCCGGGAGCGAGCGCCTTGCTGACGCTGCCCGCGAGCATGACCCGGTCAGGCGCGAGGCCCTGCAGGCAGCCGACGGGGTCGCGGTCGAAGCGGAACTCGGCGTCGTAGTCGTCCTCGATCACCAGCGCGCCCGCGCGGCCCGCCCAGTCGACCAGCGCCGCGCGGCGGGCCGGGGACAGGACGACGCCGGTCGGGTACTGGTGGGCCGGGGTGACGAGCACGGCGTCGGCGTCGCCGGGCAGCGCCCCGACGACGATCCCCTCCCCGTCGACGGGCACGGGCACGATGTCCGCTCCGGCCCGCCGCAGCAGCGGGAGCTGGCGCGTGGTCGTCGGGTCCTCGACGGCCAGGACGACCCGGCGGCCCAGCTCCCGCGCGAGCGCCTGGACGGCGAGACTGAGCCCCTGGGCCACCCCGGTCACGATCACGATCTGGTCCGCGTGCGCGTCCGCCGCGCGCACCCGGCCGAGGTACGCGGCGAGCTCGCGGCGCAGGGCGGGCACCCCGCCGGGGTCGCCGTAATCGAGCGCGTCGTTCGGCAGCGTGGCCAGGACGTGGCGGACCGCGGCGAGCCAGGCCTGCCGGGGGAAGGCGCCGAGGTCGGGCGAGGTGGGCCGATACCCGTAGCGGGACCGGCCGTCCCGATTCTCCGGGTCCGGCTCGGCGGCGTGCCGTCCCGCCCCGGCCGCGACCCGGGTGCCCGCGCCGGTCCTGGATCTGAGGACGCCCTCGGCCACCAGTTGCTCGTACGCCTCGACCACGACGCCGCGCGACAGGCCGAGATCGCGGGCGAGGTCGCGGCTGGCGGGCAGCCTGTCGCCCGGGGCGAGCCGGCCGGACCGGACGGCCTCCCGCACCTCGCGGGCGATCTGCGCGGCGAGCCCGCCCGCCGCTCTGTCGACCACGAGGTGGAGATCGGCCATTGGCCCACCATAACCCGCTCCGATTGGACCGGCTGAAGGGACCAAGCCCTCCCTAGCATCGCCTGACATGAACACTCATGTCGCGGGCGCCGCCGCGGCGATGTTCCTCGTGGGGACGCTCGCGGCGGTCTCCGACGTCATCGCCGGCTATCCCGTCTACGGCGGCCAGGCGGTCCGCTACGCCCTCGCCGCCGTGGTCCTGCTCGCCGTCGCCCGGGCGAGCGGCCTCGGCCGGGTCCGGCTGCGGCCACGCCACTGGGGCCTGCTCGGCGCGCTGTCGCTGACCGGGCTCGTGCTGTTCAACATCTGCGTGATCGAGGCGACCCGGGCGGCAGGGCCCGCGCTGCCGGGGATCGTCCTCGGCGCCGTGCCGCTCGCGCTAGCCCTCGTCGGGCCGGTCGCGTCGGGCCGCCGCCCCTCACCGCGCGTCGTGGCGGCGGGCCTGGTCGTGGCCGCCGGCGCGACCCTCGCCGCGGGCGCGGGCAGCGGAAACCTGGCCGGGCTGCTGTGGTCCCTGGGCGCGCTCGCCTGCGAACTCTGTTTCTCGCTGCTGGCCCTGCCGCTGCTGCCGCTGATCGGGCCCCTCAGGGTGTCGGCCTGGTCGGCCGCGCTCGCGGCGCCGTTCCTGCTGGTCATCGGCCTCGCCCTGGACGGCCGCCACTTGCTGCGCGCCCCCACCGCCGCCGAGGCGGCCGGCCTGGCCTATCTGGCCGTCGTAGTGACGACGGTGGCGTTCTTCCTCTGGTACCGCTCGCTGCCCCGGCTGGGCGCGGACCGGGCCGGGCTGTTCGCCGGGATGATCCCGGTGGGCGCGATATCCACCGCCGCCCTCCTGGGCATCGCCGTCCCCTCCGCGGCCGACCTGGCCGGAGCGGCCCTCGTGATCACCGGGATCGTCCTCGGTCTCCGGTCACCCTCGCCTCGTCCTGCGCCTCGCGCGACGTCACTCGTGCCGTCCGAGGAGTCAACCAGGTGATGTCGCCCTCCCGGACCTGCCGCAGCACGATCGTGAGCAGCGACACCGCCAGGGCCACGAGAATGCCGAGCGCGAATACGACCATGACAAACAGTCCGCCGTCCATGGCCCCTCTCCTCTCTGTGCCTTATGTCTCAATCATCCCTCTTTGTGGCCGAATAGTCGGTATGAAGTTATTCAAAACCTACTCATAGCCCGGACATGTTGACCGCGGGCTCCGCACCGTACGCTGTGCGAAGACCATGGGCGGTCCGCACGGCGGGCGGCGCCCGACCATCAGGCAGACCACGAGGAACCGAGGACGATGCCGGAGTTCGAGTACACCGACCTGCTCCCGCTTGGACCGGACGAGACGGAATACCGTCTGATCACCACCGAGGGGGTGCGGGTCACCGAGGCGGCCGGCCGCAGGTTCCTTGAGGTCGCGCCAGAAGCCCTGCGGCTGCTCACCGAGACCGCGATCCACGACATCTCGCACTACCTGCGGGCATCCCACCTGGCGCAGCTCCGCAAGATCGTCGACGACCCCGAGTCGAGCGGCAACGACCGGTTCGTCGCCCTCGACCTGCTCAAGAACGCGAGCATCTCCGCCGGCGGCGTGCTGCCGATGTGCCAGGACACCGGCACCGCCATCGTCATGGGCAAGCGCGGCCGGCACGTGCTGACCGACGGGCAGGACGCCGAGCACCTCAGCCGCGGCGTGTACGACGCCTACACCCGGCTCAACCTGCGCTACTCGCAGATGGCCCCGCTGACCATGTGGGACGAGAAGAACACCGGCTCCAACCTGCCGGCCCAGATCGAGCTGTACGCCGAAGACCCCAACGGCCACCCGGACGAGTACAAGCTCCTGTTCATGGCCAAGGGCGGCGGCTCGGCCAACAAGTCGTTCCTCTACCAGGAGACCAAGGCGGTGCTCAACGAGAAGCGCATGCTCGCCTTCCTGGAGGAGAAGATCCGCTCGCTCGGCACCGCCGCCTGCCCGCCGTACCATCTGGCGATCGTCGTGGGCGGCACCAGCGCGGAGTACGCGCTGAAGACCGCGAAGTACGCCTCCGCGCGCTACCTCGACTCCATTCCCACCGAGGGCTCGCCCAGCGGGCACGGCTTCCGTGACCTGGAGATGGAGAAGAAGGTCTTCGAGCTGACCCAGAAGCTGGGCATCGGCGCGCAGTTCGGCGGCAAGTACTTCTGCCACGACGTGCGCGTGATCCGCCTGCCCAGGCACGGCGCGTCCTGCCCGGTCGCCATCGCGGTGAGCTGCAGCGCGGACCGCCAGGCGCTCGCGAAGATCACGCCGGAGGGGGTCTTCCTCGAACGGCTGGAGACCGACCCCGCCCGTTTCCTGCCCGACACCACCGACGAGCACCTCGGCGGCGACGTCGTGAGCGTCGACCTCAACCGCCCGATGCAGGAGATCCTCGCCGAGCTGAGCAGGTATCCGGTGAAGACCCGGCTGTCGCTCACCGGCCCTCTCGTCGTGGCCCGCGACATCGCCCACGCCAAGATCGCCGAACGGCTCGACGCCGGCGAGGACATGCCGCAGTACATGAAGGACCACGCCGTCTACTACGCCGGACCGGCCAAGACCCCCGAAGGCTACGCGTCCGGCTCCTTCGGCCCCACCACGGCCGGGCGGATGGACTCGTACGTCGAGCGCTTCCAGGCCGCGGGCGGCTCGATGGTGATGCTGGCCAAGGGCAACAGGTCCAAGCAGGTGACGGACGCCTGCCAGAAGTACGGCGGCTTCTACCTCGGCTCCATCGGCGGCCCGGCCGCCCGGCTGGCCCAGGACTGCATCAAGAAGGTCGAGGTCCTGGAATATCCGGAGCTGGGCATGGAGGCGGTCTGGAAGATCGAAGTCGTGGACTTCCCCGCGTTCATCGTCGTCGACGACAAGGGAAACGACTTTTTCACGGACACGACCGGCCCTGTCCTTACCATCGGACGACGCTGATCCTGCAGGGATGTTGTCAAGATCTTTGACAGAAGATCTCAACAATTTCCCGGCATGGTCTCTACAGGTCGCACTACACAAATCGGTAAGCTGCCACTCATGCGTGCGCCGTCCGGATACCTGCTAGCCGCGCGCTATCGGCTGATCGAGCCGGTCGGGCGCGGCGGGATGGGCACTGTGTGGCGCGCGCGTGACGAGCTGCTCGACCGCGAGGTGGCTGTCAAGGAGGTCCGCCTTCCCCTGGTCCTCGACGAGGATCTGCGGGCGGAGCTGTGCGCGCGCACCGAACGCGAGGGCCGGGCGACCGCCATGGTCGCCCACCCCTCGGTCATCACGGTCTTCGACGTCATCACCGAGGACGACCGTCCCTGGATCGTGATGGAGTTGCTCAGGGCGCGGTCGCTGGAGGAGCTCATCCGCCAGGAGGGGCCGCTGCAGCCGCGCCGGGTGGCCGACCTCGGCCGGCAGGTGCTCGGCGCGCTGCGCGCCGTCCACGCCAAGGGCATCCTGCACCGGGACGTGAAGCCCAGCAACGTGCTGGTGACCGACGACGACCGGGCGGTGCTGACCGACTTCGGGCTGGCCGCCCTGGAGGGCGACGCCTCCATCACCCAGGCCGGGATCGTCCTCGGCTCGGCCGGGTACATCGCCCCCGAGCGCGTCCTCGGCGACAAGGCGAGCCCGGCGGCCGACCTGTGGTCGCTGGGCGCGACCCTCTACACCGCCGTCGAGGGCCGCGGCCTGCACGGGCGCCGCACGGCGGCGGCCGCGCTCGCGGCGCTGACCAGCGGCGCTCCCATCCCCATGGAGAAGGCGGGCCCGCTCGCCCCGATCCTGCGCGGCCTGCTCCAGATCGACCCCGCCGTCAGGCTCGACGGCATCCGCGCGGCCCACGCGCTGTCCAGGGTCGCCGCGGGAGGCGTGGCGGAGGACCCCTTCGCCTCCCCGCTCCGCGCCGGCCGGTCCACGCCGCCGCCGATCGCCCCGCAGCCCGCGGCCCCGGAGACCCGCAAGCCGCCGCAGCGCAGCCACCGGGGGCAGCACAGGGCCGAGTCGCGGCCCTCGCCCAAGGTGACCCCACGCGACCGCGACTCCGGGCCCCACCGGCAGCAGGGCCCGTACGACGTGTACGGCACGCGCGGACAGTATGGGCCGCTACGGCACAGCGTCTCGCACAGCGGCGCCCCCACGGGCTTCCAGAGTGGCGCGTTCAGCGGCCCGCAGTCGCAGTACGGGCGGTCCGGTCAGCACCGGGAGGCTCCTGCCGTACCGGCCCCGCGCCGGCGGCCGAGCGAGGGACTGCACCGCAAGCCGTCCGAGCCCACTCTCCACCAGGTCGTGCGCATTCCCATGCTGCGGCATGTGGCGAAGGTGATCAGAATTCTGCTCCCGCGCCGGTATTGGCCCAGAATCTTCAACAAGTGACCGGAAAGTGATTTTCAAGCCGGAATCGCTATCTTTCTAGGTATGCCGGAACAGCATGCGCCGCTGCTCGCCGACCGCTACGAGCTGCGCACCCGGATCGGCCGGGGAACGATGGGCGTCGTCTGGCGTGCGTACGACCGGTCGCTGGGCCGGGAGATCGCGGTCAAGGAGATCCGACAGGACCCCTCGCTCAACCCTCGGCAACGGCAGGAACTGCGCGAACGCATGATGCGCGAGGGCCGCATGGCGGCGCGCGTCAGCCACCCGTCCGTCGCCACCATCCACGACGTGATCGTGTCCGACGGCATCCCGTGGATCATCATGGAACTCGTCGAAGGACGCTCGCTGGAACAGGTCGTCGACGAGGAGGGGCCGTTGCCGCCGCGCCTGGTGGCGGAGATCGGCTACGACCTGCTCGGCGCGCTGCGCGCGGCCCACGCGCAGAACATTCTGCACCGCGACGTCAAGCCGGCGAACGTGCTGCTCACCGAGACGGGCAGGGTGGTGCTCACCGACTTCGGCATCGCCAAGGCCATGGGTGACAACGCGCTCACCCAGACCGGCATGGTGATCGGCTCTCCGGGCTACACCGCCCCCGAGCGGGCCCGGGGCGAGTACACCGGCGTCGAGTCCGACCTGTGGTCGCTCGGCGCGACGCTGTACTTCGCCGTCGAGGGGCGGCCGGCGTACGAACGGGCGACCGTGCGCGAGACGCTGGCCGCGCTGATGACGGAGAGCGCCGACCCGCCGACGCAGGCGGGGCCGCTGCGGCAGGTCCTCGAAGGGCTGCTGGAGAAGGACCACACCGCGCGCCTCACGCCCGAGCGCGCCGCCGCGATGCTGCGGGTGATCGCCGACACCCCCACAGGCACCGTACCCGTGATGCCTCCGGCACCCGCCGCGCCGGTCTCACCGGTCTCTCCCGTCGTGCCTGTCTCGCCTGTTTCCGCGCAGCACGGCACGGCCGACGCCGGCGAGGACGACGCCAACCGCACGATGGTCGTCGCCCGTCCCAAGGCCGAGCCACGCGTCCCGCCGCCTGTGGCAGCCGTACGGGACGACTCCGGCAACGGCGTGGAAGCCGCAGACAGGAGCAGCACCACGGTCCCCGGACGGCTCCCGCGGCCCCCCGTACCGCCCGGGGAGGGCGTCCCCGGGCCTCCGCCCAGCCTGGGCACGGACCTCTTCACCATGCGCGGCCCCGAGGGCCCGGACTCGCGGACGCAGGTCCGGGTGCTCGTGACGATGGGGGTCGTGCTCGTCGCCGTCCTCGTGCTGATCCTCCTGGGCGTGTTCTTCTTCGCCAGCTGATTCACCCTGCTGAGGAGGGCCGGCCGTTCAGACGGCGGGCATCCGGGGCAGGAACCCTGCGATCAGGGACAGACCGAAGGACTGCGACATGGACGAATTCCGCATCGAGCACGACTCCATGGGCGAGGTCCGGGTGCCCGCCCGTGCCAAGTGGCGGGCCCAGACCCAGCGGGCGGTGGAGAACTTCCCGGTGTCCGGCCGGGGGCTGGAGCCCGCCCACATCGCCGCGCTCGCCCGGATCAAGGCCGCCTGCGCGAAGGTCAACGCGGAGTACGGCGTACTCGACAAGGACCTGGCGCAGGCGATCCAGGAGGCCGCGGGCGAGGTCGCCGAGG
Organism: Microbispora sp. H11081; assembly: GCF_012999535.1. Classification (GTDB taxonomy): domain Bacteria; phylum Actinomycetota; class Actinomycetes; order Streptosporangiales; family Streptosporangiaceae; genus Microbispora. Next base: position 362,208 of record NZ_JABBWV010000004.1, on the reverse strand, counting down.
GCAGGTGGGACGACCAGTTCCCCGTGGACGTGTTCCAGACCGGGTCGGGCACCTCGTCCAACATGAACATGAACGAGGTCGTCGCCACGCTCGCGCAGGAGCGGCTCGGGCGGCCCGTCCATCCCAACGACCACGTCAACGCCGCCCAGTCGTCCAACGACGTCTTCCCGTCCTCGATCCACGTCGCGGCGACGTACGCCGTGGTGCACGAGCTCACGCCCGCGCTGGAGCACCTGGCCACCGCGCTGGAGGAGAAGGCCACCGAGTTCGCCGACGTGGTGAAGTCGGGCCGCACCCACCTCATGGACGCCACGCCGGTCACGCTCGGCCAGGAGTTCGGCGGTTACTCCACCCAGATCGAGCTGGGCATCGAACGGATCCAGGCCGCGCTGCCGCGCCTGGCCGAGCTGCCGCTGGGCGGCACCGCCGTGGGCACCGGGGTGAACGTGCCCGGCCCCGGCTGGGCGCAGGCCGTGATCGCCGAGCTGAGCCGTACGACCGGGCTGCCGTTCACCGAGGCCCGGGACCACTTCGAGGCGCAGGGCGCGCGCGACGGGCTGGTCGAGCTGTCGGGCATGCTCAAGGTGATCGCCGTCTCGCTCAACAAGATCGCCAATGACCTGCGGTGGATGGGGTCTGGCCCTCGCGCCGGGCTTGGCGAGATCAACCTGCCCGACCTGCAGCCCGGTTCGTCGATCATGCCGGGCAAGGTCAACCCCGTCATCCCCGAAGCCGTCACGATGGTGGCCGCGCAGGTCGTGGGCAACGACGCCGCGGTGACGATGGGCGGGGCCTCGGGGTCGTTCGAGCTCAACGTGATGCTACCGGTGATGGCCCGCAATGTGCTGGAGTCGATCCGGCTGCTGGCCGGCGTGTCGCGGCTGCTCGCCGACCGGTGCGTCTCCGGGATCACCGCCAACGTGGACCGCCTGCGGGAGTACGCCGAGTCGTCACCCTCGATCGTCACCCCGCTCAACCGGTACGTGGGCTACGAGGAGGCGGCCAAGATCGCCAAACAGGCGCTGAAGGAGCGCAAGACGATCCGGGAGGTCGTCATCGAGCGCGGCCACGTGGCGAACGGCACCCTGACCGAGGAGCAGCTAGACCAAGCCCTGGACGTACTGTCCATGACCCACCCCACCCACTAACCCCCCCACACACACCACCGTGATCTTGTAGTTTGTCGCACGCACCCCGCCTGAACAGGCGATCCACCCTTCGTGATCTTGCAGCACACGGGGCCACTTCCCGCCTGACCAGCACTTTCGCGTTTCGTGATCTTGCAGTGGGCGACAGCCGTACGGGACTGCAAGATCACGAACCCCGTACGCGCAGGTCAACGCGCTTTCCACGAAATTTCTGCAAGATCACCAAAGGGATCACCGCAGGTGAACGCGGGTCTCTGCGACAAACTACAAGATCACGACGGTGGGGTGGGGCGGGGGGTGACGGTATCGCGGAGGCGGACGGCGATGCGGCGCAGCAGCGACGGGGCCTGCGGCGCAGCCCCCGCGGGCAGGACGGACACCTGCCCGCCACGACGCACCGCCAGCCCGAACAGCAGGTCCACGTCCTTCTGGTCGACCCGGAGCGCGGGCCGCCACGACCCCGGGCCGAGGCAGTCGTCCCCGCCGATCCGGCTCACCGGCACCCGCGCGACGAGCTGCCCCGCCACCCTGCCGGGTATCCCCGGCTCGACCAGCGCGGGCACGACCATGCTGCGCCCGCGTCCGTCCTTCTCCCGCAGCACCAGCTCGGCCGGCGGCCCGCCGCTCGGCGGCACGTACGGCACGGGCACGACGACGAAGACGTGCCCCTCCTGCTGGGCCACGGTGGCCCGCGACGAGACGAGCGCGATCGACTCGGGGAACGACTTCGGCTCCACGCACACGCCAAGGTCGCCGCGCTCCGACCAGCAGGGCACCACGAGGCGCCTGGGTTCCCCGGCGAGCGAGCCGGCGCAGCTCATCGGCAGGGCGGGTCGCGCCACCCGGGTGCGGCCCGCCTGGACGCCCCGCATGCGCACGTGCACCTCCCACAGCCCGGCCGGCAGCGGCCGTCCGAGGGCCGCCGCTCCGGCGTCGAGCCGGGCCTGGCCGCTCACCCACACGCGCACCTGGCCGCCGCGCGCCCGGTCGCCCAGGCCCGCCCTCCCCACCGAGCAGGTGACCGGCAGGGTGTGGACCACCCCGGTCTCCGCGTGGCGTACGCAGACCTCGATGCGGGCCCTGCGCACGGCGTCGGTCATGTCGGCGCCCTCGTCGTCGAGCAGGCCGTCGAGCAGCCCCTCGACCGCGGGGGGCGGGGCCCACAGCAGCCGGTCGTCCCGCTGCCGCAGCCACACCGGGGCGCCTCCGGCCCGCAGGATCTCCACGCTCAGGTCGAGCAGCAGCACGCCCTGGTCCCACCGCAGCTCCCGCAACTCGGCGCTGAGCCTGGTGCCCCGGGACGCCTCGGCGAGGGCGACCAGCGCGTCGAGCCGGTCCTGACGCAGCAGCGCCGTACGGGCGCGCAGGTGCGCGGGCAGGTGGACGTCGAGCGCGGAGGGGAAGCGGTCGAGGGTGAAGCGGCGCAGGAAGGAGAACAGGACCGTCCGCTCGTCGGTGCCTGCGGCGAGGAATCGCGGGCCCGCCAGCCGGCGCAGCCCGAGCGTCCGATACCAGTGGGCCTGGATGCGCTCTCGCTGCGGGCCGGGCTCGGTGTAGGCGTCCACCACGTCGAAGACGGCGTTGAGGCCGTCGAAGAGCCCCTCGGCGTCCGGCCCCTCCTCCTCCGCCGTCCCCGGGGAGACGGGGGCCAGGTGGCAGCAGATCTCGTCCGCCAGCACGGCGATCACCTTCGCGGCGAGGTACGCCCTGGTCACGAAGGCCTGCTCGGACAGCGGCCGGTCGGCGAAGCGGAGCTGGCAGGTCTCCAGGAAGTCGCGGCTGAACAGTTTGTGCGCCGTCGGCAGCGCGAGGAGATGGTCGCGCAGGACGTCGGCGCGGTCCCGGTCGCGGGCGAAGGCGGCCGCAGGCGGCCCCTGGCTCGCGAGCCTGCCGATCAGCACGTCGGCGTCGGTCTCCACCGCCCTGTCGTACATCAGCTCCAGGGCCCGCGGCTCCAGCCTGTCGTACTGGCCGAGCAGGTAGACGTACTCGCCTCGCGCCACCGACAGGCCGACGTTACGGCCACGCGCGGGCGAGCCGCTGTGGTCGAGGTGCAGGACCCGCACGTTGCCGCGCTGCTCGGCGATCGCGTCGAGCCGTCTGCGGGTCCCGTCCGTCGACCCGTCGTCCGCGAAGATGACCTCGTATTCTTCCGGCGGCAGCGACTGCTCCAGCACCGAGCGCACACTCGCGCCGAAGGCGTCGTTCGACAGCCCGGGGTTGGACACGGGCATAACCACGCTGACCTTCACACCCATGAGCCCAAGGGTGCAGTGCGACCCCCCGCCGGACGCGCGGGCTTGCCGAAAGGTCGAACAACCCTGACCAGAGTTTCGCGCGGGCCGGACCTACCCGATCAGTACCAGCCGACGCGCTGCGAGTGCCCCCAGGCGCCGCATGGCGTCTTGTAGCGGCCGGCGATGTAGCCGAGGCCCCACTTGATCTGTGTGGCGGGGTTGGTCTGCCAGTCGGAGCCCGCGCTCGCCATCTTGCTGCCGGGCAGCGACTGGGGAATCCCGTAGGCGCCGCTGTAGCGGTTCATGGCCCGCTCGTTCCAGTGGCTCTCCTTGTCCCACAGGCGCTCCAGGCAGCCCCATTCGGCGCCGGTCCAGCCGCGGGCCGCGGCCATCTCCTTGCCGACGGCCTTGTTGCTTCCGGGGTCGGGCGTGGAGCCGGGCGGGAAGTTCGCCGGGTTGAACCCGCCGCCGCCGGGGGCCTTCTCGACGATGTCGACGGGGTCGAGGCCGTTCTTCCGGTCGCGGCCCCGCTCCAGCCGGTCCTTGCGCAGCGCCTGGACGGCGTTCTCCTTGAGGATGTCGGCCTCGGGGTCGGGCGCGTTCGGGTCGAGGGCGAGGAAGCTGTCCGGTTCCAGCACCTTCTTGGGCGCGCTGTTGTTCTCGACCGAGGTGCGGACCACGTACGTCGTCCCGCCGGCGAGCGCGGCCACGGTGACGCCGAGGATGGCGACGCGTTTGACGGTCAGCCGGCCGTGGCCGGAACCGCCGCCTCCTCCCCGCCGCGACCGGGAGGCACGGGGCCGATCCTTCAACTGCTGACCAGAGCTCACGGCCTATGAGCTTGCCCTGTGTTGGGGGGTGGTCCGCAACCGATTCGTGGTAGTCGTTTGGTGACTTCTTGACCCGACCACCGATCACATGGACTTTCCCGGCATGTGTGATTTTGATCACACATGACCCGGCGTGGGGTGGCACGGGCGCCCGGCACCAGCGCGCTCCGGCCTCGTGACGGTGACGTACGAGCCGTTCCGAGGAGCATGAGAAATAGGGAATTCGTACCGTCCGCACCATAATGACCTAGTGGCAGGCATCCTCCTGGTCGAAGACGACCCCTCGGTCCGAGCCGGACTCGAACTCGCGCTCACCCGCCAGGGCCACTCGGTGACCGCGTACGCCACGGGCGAGGAGGCCCTCGAACACCTGCGCTCGCGGCGTCCCGAGATCGTGATCCTCGACGTCATGCTGCCCGGCATCGACGGCGTCGAGGTGTGCCGCCGCATCCGCAGGCTCGACCCGCTGCCCGTCATCCTGCTCACCGCCAGGGGCGACGACCTCGACGTGGTCGTGGGCCTGGAGGCCGGCGCGGACGACTACGTGGTCAAGCCCGTCGAGCCGCGGGTGCTGGACGCCCGCATCCGTGCCGTCCTGCGCCGTCTGGAGTCCGCCTCGCCCGACCGCCTCACCTTCGGCGACCTCGTGATCGACCGCGGGGCCCTCAAGGTGACGCTCGCGGGCAAGGAGGTCCACCTCACCCCCACCGAGCTGCGTCTGCTGCTCGAACTGGTCCGCCATCCCGGCCAGGTGCTCAACCGCCGCTATCTCCTGCGCGCCGTCTGGGACCACACGCACGTGGCCGACTCCCGGCTGGTCGACGCGTGCGTGCAGCGCATCCGCGCCAAAATCGAGCCGGTTCCCGCCGACCCCGTCTACATCCACACCGTGCGCGGCTTCGGGTACCGCTTCAGCCCGCCATGACCTGGGTGCCGACCGGCCTGCGGGCACGGCTCGTGATCACCTTCCTGCTGGTGGCGATCACGGCGTCCGCCATGGTCGCGGGCCTGGGATACCAGATCATCCGCCGAGGGCTCCTGGAGCGCGCGGAGCGGAGCGCGGTCGCCGACGTCCGCGACACGCTCTCCAGGCTGACGTTGCCGATCGGCGCGAGCGAGGTGGTCTGGCCGAGCGACGACACCATCACCGACGAGGACCTCGACAGGGTGGTGCGGGCGCTGGAGGCCCCCGAGCGGACGGTCATCATGACCTACGGCGACCGCCAGCGCGCCAACACCGAGGCGCAGTTCACCATGACCGACGTGCCCGACCAGCTCCGCTGGCAGGCGGCGCGGCGGCTGGTCCACCAGAGGGTGATCTTCAAGGACCGGGCCTGGCTGATCGTCGCCACGCAAATCCAGCGGGCCAACCGCGACGGCGTGCTGCGCCCGACGGGCCTCACGGCGTACGTCTTCGTGCCTTTATCGGACGAGGAGGCCGTGCTGACCCGCCTCAGGACCGCGCTCACGCAGGCCGGGGGCATCACTCTCGCCCTGGCGCTGACCCTGGCCCTGCTGTCGGCCCGGAGGGTGCTGCTGCCCGTACGGCGGCTCGGCGCGGCCGCCCGCGCGCTCGGCGCCGGGGAACTGCGCGTCCGCCTCCCCGTACGTGGCAGGGACGAGCTGGCGGAGCTGACCGCGACGTTCAACGAGACGGCGGCGGCGCTGGAGAAGACGGTGTCCGAGCTGCGGACGCTGGAGGCGACGTCACGGCGGTTCGTCGCGGACGTCTCCCACGAGCTGCGCACCCCGCTGACCGCGATGACCGCGGTCACGGACATGCTGTACGAGGACGCGGAGGGCCTGCCGGGCGACGCCAGGGAGGCCGTGCTGATCGTCGTCCGCGAGATCGACAGGCTGCGGATCCTGGTCGAGCACCTCATCGAGATCAGCAGGCACGACGCGGGCGCCGCCACGCTCCGCAGGGAGACCGTCGACGTGGGCGACGCGCTGGCCGACTGCCTGGAGGTGCGGGGCTGGGCCGACCTGGTGAAGCTCACCGTGCCCGTCGGGCTCACGTTCTCCCTGGACGCCCGGAGGTTCGATGTGATCGTGGCCAACCTCGTCGGCAACGCGATGAACCACGGCGCGCCGCCCGTCGTGGTGAGCGCCCGGGTCGCGGTCGGCGGCAGCACCCGCGGATGGCTGGAGGTGAGCGTGCGCGACCACGGAAGCGGAATCCCCGAACAGGTGCTCCCCCACATCTTCGACCGCTTCTACAAGGCGGGCACCGACCGGGCCAGGAGCGCGGGAAGCGGCCTCGGCCTGTCCATCGCCAAGGCGAACGCGGAACTGCACGGCGGCTTCATCACGGCCGAGCGGTGCGAGCCCGGCACCCTCTTCCTGCTGCGGATACCCAAGCCATGAAAGCGCCGAGACTCAGAACGGCACTGGCGGTCCTGCTCGCGGGGCTCCTCGCCGCGCCGGCGGCGGCCTGCGGCGTGGCGCCGACCGGGGTGATCGACGCGGGACCCGCGCCGGTCATCAGCGGCACCCCCACCCTCATCACGATCTACCTGGTGCGGGACGGCCACCTGCAGCCGACGCGGGTCGCGGCCAGGTCGCCGCACGTCAACGACGTGCTCGACGCGCTGTTCAAGGCCGGCGGGCGGTCGTCGAGCCAGCTGTCCACGGCGCTGTCCGGGCTCACGCTGGCCCAGGTGCAGCTCGTCAGGTACGCCCCGGACGCGGGCAGCCGCAACGACCCCGACAACGTCAGCCTGCAGGTGAGGCTGTTCGTGGCCGGCTGGAAGATCACCAGGACCGCCATGGCCCAGATCACCTGTACGGCGCGGCTGCGCCCGGAGATCTGGGCCGTGGAGATCGCCCACGCGACTCCCGACCTGAACGGGCCCCTCAAGAGCCATACCTGCCAGGAGTTCTGGGATCTGGCCCCCGAGGGGGGCCATCTCCCTCCGTGACGACGACCTCCGTGACGACGACGGTGACGGTGACGATCTCTAGAGCGTGATGTCCTCCAGCATTTCGGTCACCAGGGCGGCGATCGGCGACCGCTCGGACCTGGTCAGCGTGATGTGCGCGAACAGCGGATGGCCCTTGAGCTTCTCCACCACCGCGACGACGCCGTCGTGCCTGCCCACCCGCAGGTTGTCCCGCTGGGCGATGTCGTGGGTGAGCACGACCCGCGAGTTGGCCCCGATGCGGGACAGGACGGTCAGCAGCACGCCGCGCTCCAGCGACTGCGCCTCGTCCACGATCACGAACGCGTCGTGCAGCGAACGGCCGCGGATGTGGGTCAGCGGGAGGACCTCCAGCATGCCCCGGTCGATGACCTCCTCGATCACCTCGGGGGAGGTCACCGCGCCCAGCGTGTCGTAGACCGCCTGGGCCCACGGGCCCATCTTGTCGTTCTCCGTGCCGGGCAGGTAGCCCAGTTCCTGGCCTCCCACGGCGTACAGGGGCCGGAACACGATGATCTTGCGGTGCTGCCGGCGCTCCAGCACGGCCTCCAGGCCGGCGCACAGCGCCAGCGCGGACTTGCCGGTGCCCGCGCGGCCGCCCATCGAGACGATGCCGACGTCGGGGTCCATCAGCAGGTCGAGCGCGATGCGCTGCTCGGCCGACCGGCCGTGCAGCCCGAAGACCTCCCGGTCGCCCCGGACCAGCCGTACCGACTTGTCCGGCAGCACACGGCCGAGCGCCGAGCCGCGGCTCGACAGCAGCCGCAGGCCGGTGTGGCACGGCAGGTCGCGCGCCTCGTCGATGTCGGCGGCGCCCGACTCGAAGAGCGCGTCCATCTCCTCCGTGGTGACCTGGAGCTCCGCCATGCCGGTCCAGCCGGACTCGACCACCATGCCCGCGCGGTACTCCTCCGCGCTCAGGCCGATGGACGCGGCCTTGACCCGCATCGGCAGGTCCTTCGACACCAGCACCACATCCCTGCCCTCCACCGCCAGGTTCTGGGCCACGGTGAGAATGCGGGTGTCGTTGTCCCCCATGCGGAATCCCGCGGGGAGACAGGATGGATCACTATGGTTCAGCTCGACCCGGATGGTCCCATCGCCGATCGGCATGGGCTCATCCAGCCGTCCATGCCGCACTCTGAGGTCATCGAGGAAGCGCAGGGCCTCTCTGGCGAAGTAGCCCAGCTCAGGATGGTGGCGCTTGGCCTCCAGTTCCGTGATGACCACGATCGGGACGACGACCTCGTGCTCGGCGAAGCGGCTCATCGCCGCCGGGTCGGCGAGCAGGACGGACGTGTCCAGAACGTAGGTGCGCGATGTGGACGGGTTGCTCGAGGACACTGCCACGCGTTCTCCCCCGGGCGCCTGAGGTCGGCGCCCTGCCTTGACTGGTGGTGAACGGACCGGGCCCGGGACCTGCGAGGCCGACCGGGGCTCCGGCCCTCCTCGCATGGTGGTCGCGCAAGGACGGGCCCTCTCCCGAGGTGATGGCCGTCGATCTCCTCGACGACCGCTCAGCTACCACGGTACGTAACGAATCTCCCCAGCCCAATAGGTGTGAGCTGTTTGGAAGATGCTGGTCACAAACCGTCTCAGGAGCCGTACCGACGGTGCCGCGCGGCATAGGAGCGGAGCGCCCGCAGGAAGTCGACCCTGCGGAAGTCGGGCCAGTAGGCCTCGCAGAAGTAGAACTCGGAGTGGGCACTCTGCCAGAGCAGGAATCCGGAGAGTCGCTGTTCTCCCGAGGTCCGGATGACGAGATCCGGGTCGGGCAGGCCGCGCGTGTAGAGATGCTTGGCGATGTGCTCGACGTCGAGGACCTCCACGAGGTCCTCGATGCTCGCGCCCTTGCTGGCATGCTCCTGGAGGAGGGAGCGCACCGCATCAGCGATCTCACGCCTTCCTCCATACCCAACGGCAACGTTCACAATCAGGCCTGGACGATGCGATGTGGTTTCTTTTGCGTGTTTGAGGACACGGGCCGTGTGATCGGGCAGAAGGTCGAGCGAGCCCATGGGGTTGAGATGCCAGCCCTGGTCCACGAGATCCTGCACGAGGTTCTCTATCACCTGGAGCAGCGGCTCGAGCTCGGCCCTGTCCCTGGCGAGGTTGTCGGTGGAGAGCAGCCACAGCGTCACGTACTCGACGCCGGCCTCGCGGCACCAGGCCAGCAGCTCGGAGATCTTGTCGGCGCCCTTCTGATGGCCCCGGCTGACGTCCGGCAGCCCCATCGCCCGCGCCCACCTGCGGTTGCCGTCCACGATGACGCCGACGTGACGCGGTATCTGATCGGAGGACAGTTTCCGTTCGAGCCTGCGCTCGTACAGCTTGTACACGAGATCGCGCATGCTCATGCAACCCTCTTCCTCGCGACCGGTGGGGCTCGATCACCAATTATCGCGGGCGATGGGACGTGCCCCGCCCGCCACTCATGGCTTTCCTGGACGGGGCCGTCGTAACCCGAGTCGCGTGGTCACCGGCGCGTACGGCTCCGCCCGGCCGCCGCCCGCGCTCGAAGGACGGCGGCAGAAGGAGAGGAACCCCCGGAAAAGCCGGACGGCCCGCGCGCCGTCCGCCCGGAACGAATCCGGGACGACGGAGCGCGGGCCGCGGGCGATGACTCAGCCGAGCCGCTCGACCAGGGCGCGGTACTCGTCCCACAGTTCCTGCGGCGTGTGCTCGCCGAAGGTCTCCAGGTGGGCAGGGACCAGCGCGGCCTCCTCGCGCCACACCTCCGCGTCGACGCTGAGCAGCAACTCCAGGTCCTCGGGCGCGAGGTCGAGGCCCTCGGTGTCGAGCGAGGCGGGCAGGTTGCCGATCGCCGTGGGCACGGCGTCGGCCACGCCGTTCAGCCGGTCGACGATCCACTTGAGCACCCGGCTGTTCTCGCCGAAGCCCGGCCACACGAAGCGGCCGTTCGCGTCCTTGCGGAACCAGTTGACGTAGTAGATCTTCGGCAGCTTCTCCGCGTCGGTCATCGTGCCGATCTTGAGCCAGTGCGCGAAGTAGTCGCCCATGTTGTAGCCGCAGAACGGCAGCATCGCGAACGGGTCGCGGCGCAGTTCGCCGACCTTGCCCTCGGCGGCCGCGGTCTTCTCCGAGGCCACGTTGGCGCCCAGGAAGACGCCCTGCTGCCAGCTCAGCGACTCGGTCACCAGCGGCACGGCGGTCGCCCTGCGGCCGCCGAACAGGATGGCCGAGATCGGCACGCCCGCCGGGTCCTGCCATTCGCGGGCGATCGTCGGGCACTGCTCGGCCGGAGTGGTGAACCGGGCGTTCGGGTGGGCGGCCGGCTCCGGGGAGTCCGGCGTCCAGTCGCGGCCCTTCCAGTCGGTGAGGTGCGCCGGCGGCTCGTCGGTCAGGCCCTCCCACCAGACGTCGCCGTCGTCGGTCAGCGCGACGTTGGTGAAGATGCTGTTGCCCCACAGCGTCTCGATCGCGTTGGCGTTCGTGGACGCGCCCGTGCCGGGGGCCACGCCGAAGAAGCCGGCCTCCGGGTTGATCGCGTAGAGCCTGCCGTCGGGGCCGAAGCGCATCCAGGCGATGTCGTCGCCGATCGTCTCGACCTTCCAGCCCGGGATCGTGGGCTGGAGCATGGCGAGGTTCGTCTTTCCGCACGCCGACGGGAAGGCCGCGGCGACGTAGCGCGCCTCGCCCTGCGGCGGCGTGAGCTTGAGGATCAGCATGTGCTCGGCCAGCCAGCCCTCGTCGCGGGCCATCACGCTGGCGATGCGCAGCGCGTAGCACTTCTTGCCCAGCAGCGCGTTGCCGCCGTAGCCCGAGCCGTACGACCAGATCTCACGGGTCTCGGGGAAGTGGCTGATGTACTTGGTCTGGCTGCACGGCCACGGCACGTCGGCCTGGCCGGGCTCCAGCGGGGCGCCCACGGAGTGGACGGCCTTGACGAAGTCGCTCGGCGCGGAGTCGCCGGCCGTCGCGCCCTCCCGGGCCTCGCGCTCCGCGGCGCGCTCCTCGATGAGGCGCAGCGCCTCCTCACCCATCCTGGTCATGATCCGCATCGACACGACGACGTACGGCGAGTCGGTGATCTCGACGCCGAGCTGCGAGATGCTCCCGCCCAGGGGACCCATGCAGAACGGCACGACGTACATCGTCCGGCCGCGCATGCAGCCCTTGAACAGGGTGCCGAACGTCCGGCGCATCTCGTCGGGCGCGATCCAGTTGTTGGTGGGGCCCGCGTCCTCCTCGCGCTCGGAGCAGATGAAGGTGCGGTCCTCCACCCGGGCGACGTCGCTCGGGTCGGAGGCGGCGTAGAAGCTGTTCGGACGCTTCACCAGGCGCTTGAACGTGCCCTGCTCGACCAGCAGGTTGGTCAGGCGCGTCCACTCGGCCTCAGAGCCGTCGCACCATTCGATCCTGTCCGGCTGGGTCAGCTCCGCGATCTGGGTGACCCAGGCCGCCAGCTCGCTGTGCGTGGTAGGAGTCGGTACCTCTACTGAAATCGACACGGGGGCGGCTCCTCATTCTCTCAGGGCCAGGTCATCATGAGCGATGAATGGCCTCCGAATCCAATTGGAGTAGACCACCGTGTTTCCACTCCGTTAAATCGGCGCCATTCTCGGCTTCACGGCTCCCGACAGCGTCGCCGCAGGCAGAGGCCGTGATGTGGTGGGACGATACCCACCCTGACCCTCTTGGAAAAAATGTCCTTCTATCCCCTTACCCACCTCTCCGGAGCTACACATTGGTATAGGCCAATGCAATTGGTTTAGACCTCTGCGCGAATTGGTTCAGTCCAATCCGCCGGGCCCCTCGGCCCTGATCCGATCTACGTGCCGGAGAGCATTTCGCAGGTCAGCGAGCCAAGTGTCGGTGTGCTCGCCGACAAGCCTGACGCACCAGGCCAGCGCGTCACTGCGACTACGCGCGACACCGGCGGCCACCAGCGTGTCGAGTACCTGCCGTTCCGGCTGTCTCAACCGGGTCATCACCGGGACACTGAGAGTGGTGAACATCACCGTCGCGCCGTCCACGACGACGCCCCAGGAGACCTTGCGGCGGAAGCGGTGCTCGGCCTCTCTCGCGATGTCGATCCTGTGCTCGCGGGTCTCCTCGCGGAACCGCTCGACGTACCCCTGGACCGCCGCCGCGCGCTCCGGCGCGGGGAGTCCGTCGGCCACCGACAGCGGCGGCAGCGTGCCGAGCACGCCGATCTCCTCCCGGTCCACGACCACCTTGGGGGCCTCGGCGAACCAACCATCCGGCACCCGGCCGGCGAACCAGGCACTCAGCTCTTCTTCTGATTTCATGTAATCAACATTACATTCTCCTGGTCATGAACGCCCAGATTGACAGTAGCTACTTTTTGATAGTTACTTTCAAATCATGGCCTCTCTCACTTCTCGCTGGTGGGCGCTCGGCGCCCTCGTGCTCAGCGCCCTCGTCATCGGCATGGACGTGACGGTGCTCAACGTGGCGCTCCCGACGCTCGCGGCCGAGTTGCACGCCTCGACCGGCGACCTGCAGTGGATCGTCGACGCGTACCTGATTCCGTTCGCCGCGCTCATGCTCCCCGCGGGCGCGCTCGGCGACCGGTTCGGCCGCAGGCGCCTGCTGCTGGCCGGGCTCGCGGCCTTCGCGATCGCGTCAGTGCTCGCGACGTACGCGAGCGGCACCGGCTCCCTGATCGCGGCCCGCGCGCTGATGGGCGCGGGCGGCGCGGTGATCATGCCACTGTCGACCTCGATCCTGCCGGTGGTCTTCCCTCCGGCCGAGCGTGGGCGCGCGATCGCCGTGTGGACGGCCGCCATGGCGCTCGGCCTGCCCCTCGGGCCCGTCGTGGGCGGCTACCTGCTCGACCACTTCTGGTGGGGCTCGGTCTTCCTCGTGAACATCCCCTTGATCGTCGTCGCGGCGGTGGCGGTTGCCGCGTTCCTCCCCGAGTCGCGCGACCCCGCCGCGCCGCGGACCGACGTGCCGGGCGCGCTGCTGTCCGTGACGGGTCTGGCCGCGCTGGTGTACGGCGTGATCGAGGCTCCGGCGCGCGGGTGGGACGACCCGCGCGTGCTGACCGGTCTCTGCGCCGGGGCGGTGCTGCTGGCGGTGTTCGTCCGCGTCGAGGCCCGCACCCGGCAGCCGATGATGGACCTCGGCCTGTTCCGCGACCGGGTCTTCGTGTGGGGCGCGGCCGGTGCGACGTTCGTGAGCCTCGGCATGTCGGGCGTGCTCTTCATCGTCCCCCAGCACCTGCAGGCCGTGCTCGGGCACGACGCGCTCGGCACCGGCGTACGGGTGATCCCCATGGTGGCCGGGCTGATGGCCGGCGGCCTGGCCGGAGAGCGGCTCACGGCCCGCCTCGGGCTGCGCGTGGTGATGCCGGCGGGCCTCGTCGTGCTCGCCGCCGGGTTCTTCCTGGGCGCCGGGACCACGGTGTCGGGCGGGGCGTCCTCGCAGTACGGCTTCGTCGCGGCCTGGCTGGCCGTCCTCGGCGCGGGCGTGGGCCTCGCCATGGTCCCCGCCATGGACGGCGTGCTCGCCACGCTGCCCGAGGAGCGGTCCGGCTCGGGTTCCGCGACCCTGCAGACCGTACGCCAGGTCGGCGGCGCGCTGGGCGTCGCCGGTCTCGGCAGCATGCTCTCCGCGGCCTACGTCTCTAACCTGCCGGACGGAGCCCCGGAGGCGGCGGCGGAATCGATCACGGCCGCGGCGGTCCTGGCCGCGCGTTCGGGGGACACCGCGCTGCTGAGCGCCGCCAAGGAGGCGTTCGTGGGCGGCATGAACCTGGTCCTGCTGGTGTCCGGGGCCACGTCGGTGCTGGTCGCGGTCCTGGTGGCCGTCTTCCTGCCGGGGAGCGCCAAGGGTGGAAAGACGGCAGAATCGGGGCATGAGCTCACCCCAGCGCGCTGACCGGACCCCATCCCCCTCCGAACGCGCTGTCACGAGCCTGCGCGAGCGCAAGAAGGCCAAGACCCGCAGGATCATCCAGGAGCAGGCCCTGCGGCTGTTCGCCGAGCAGGGGTACGACGCGACGACGGTCGAGCAGATCGCGGAGGCGGCGGAGGTCTCCCCCAGCACATTCTTCCGCTACTTCCCGACCAAGGAGGACGTGGTCGTCCAGGACGACTACGACCCCCTGCTGCTGGAGATGATCAAGGTGCAGCCGGTCGGCCTGCCGCCGCTGACCGCCCTGCGCGCCGCGTTCCGCACCGCCTTCGAGTCGATGGAGGCCGACGAGCTCGACCAGGTGCTCGCCCGGACCAAGCTGTCCACCTCGGTGCCCGCCCTGCGGGCCCGCACCGTGGAGGGAATGTTCGCCACGATCGACATGCTCGCGGGCGCGGTGGCCGAGCGGGCAGGCCGCGACCCCCGCAGCCCCGCCGTGCGAACGCTCGTCGGCGCGGTCATGGGAGTCATGCTCCCGGCGCTGTTCACCTGGGTGGAGCAGGACGGCCGGACGCCGCTGCCCGCGCTGCTCGACGAGGCCTTCGGCTACCTGGAGGCCGGGCTGCCGATCTGACCGGCCTTCCTCCGCCGCCCGAGATCAGCGGACGCGGGCGGAGATCTGCGGGCTGACCCGGACGACCCCGGCGAGGTTCTTGGTGTAGACGTCCGCGATCTTCACGACGTCGCCGGTGCGCGGGGCGTGCAGCATCTTCCCGTCGCCCCAGTAGATGGCGACGTGCGAGATGTATCCAGGGTTGGTCGGATCGTTGCGCCAGAACAGCAGGTCGCCCGGCTGCGCCTGCGACAGCGGCACCTGCGGACCGGTGACCCACTGCTGGTACGTCACCCGCGGCATGCGCACGCCCGCCTGCGCGTACGCCCATTGCACGAGCCCCGAGCAGTCGAAGGTGTCAGGCCCTTCGGCGCCCCACACGTACGGACGGCCGAGCTTGCTCACCGCCGCGGTGAGCACGACCTTGAGCTGGTCCGCCGACATGAACGCGGTCTGCGGCCACACCGTCCGGCCCTTGGGCGTCACCACCACCGGGTTGATCGTGGCGACCTGGCTGCCCTTGGGCAGGATCTTCAGCAGGCTGAGGCGGAGCTTTCGGGAGTCGACCTTCGGCGCGCTCACGACCAGGGCGTTGCCCTCCGGGATGCCGAGCGCCGCCGCCGTCCCCTTCGAGACGATCGCCGCGATCGACCCCATGCCCACCGTGGCGTACGCGCCGATGCGCAGGCGCCTGCCACCGCTCTGGACCTGGGATCCGAGCTGCACGCCGCCGTCGTTGCCGAGCTCGAACGAGACCGCCATGTCTCCGGCGGCGATGTTGCGCCACAGGCCGTCGGAAGAGGCCGTCACCTTCGGCGTGTACGAGCGGAAGGTGGACGGGTCGACGCCCATCGTCGGCACCCGCTTGCCGTCCACGGAGACGTCGGCCGCGCCCGTCACCTCGGCCGCCGCGACGCCCTTGGTCTTGCGGACCTTCTCCACCACCTCGGGCGGCAGCGGCCGGTTGGCCACCACGAACAGGTGCGGGCGGATCAGCCGCCCCAGCGGAGCCACCGGCTGCTGCGTCACCGTCTGGGCGGCGGGCCCCTGCTGCGCCGGTGTGGTGGCCGCTCCGTCGCGGGCCTGCCGTACCGCGGCCACGTAGCGGTTGCCCGCGCGCCGCTCGGACAGGGACGCGACCACGTCCGGATTCCGGGAGCCGGACGTGAGCTCGCCCAGCACGAAGACGTCGGCCGTCAGCACGGTGACGAGGGAGACGGCGATGAGGGGAACCGTCCTGCGCAGGCGCCCCGGGCGCGGCAGCCGGGGCCGGTAGGCGAGGTCCTGGCGAGCCTCGGAGACGACCCTCGTGACCTTCCCGCCTAATCGGGTGGACGAACGCGCTCGGCGCTCGAGCACGGTCTCACCCCTCCCGCGGCGAATGGTCCGGTCCAGGTCGAGATTGCCGCACGGCCGGGAATACCGCAAATGATTGCGGAATTCCCGGCCGTGCGGAAACGACTAGTTGCCGACGTACGGAACGGCCTCGAGGATCTCGACGGTGTTCTGCCTGCCGTTCGGCAGCGTGTACGTCGCCTTCTCCCCGATCTTCTTGCCGTTGATCGCGGACCCGAGGGGGGAGTTCGGCGAGTAGACGTCGATCGGCGCGCCGCTCTCCTCGCGGGAGGCCAGCAGGAAGGTGACCTCCTCGTCGTCGCCGGCGAAGCGGACCGTCACGGTCATGCCCGGACCCACGATGCCCTCGGCGCGGGGAGCCTCGCCGACCCTGGCGCTGTCCAGGATCTGCCGGAGGTGGAAGATGCGGGCCTCCATCTTGCCCTGCTCGTCCTTGGCGGCGTGGTAGCCGCCGTTCTCCCGGAGGTCACCCTCTTCCCGGGCGGCTTCGATCTTCTTGGCGATATCCGTGCGACCCGGGCCCGAAAGGTACTCGTACTCCTCCTTGAGACGGTCGTACGCCTCTTGCGTCAGCCAGGTGACGTTGTCGTTCTGGGAGACGGCCACGGGCTCTCCTTGTTTCCGTAAGTGACTCGAAAGGCTGTCAAGTTAACGCCTTCGAACGCTTCCCCAAAGATTCCACTATACGAGATCGCAGTAGTCGACATGAACCGCTGTGGCCTGGGCGCTCGTCCTCAGCCGCTCGGTGAACTCGAGATCCGAACGGCCCTTGGGAATGGCCACCTCGCGGCTCCCGACCTCCATGTGCTTGGTGTCGAGCGCCTGGATCCTGCACGTCGCCGCCCGGTCGGCCGGCTTGTGCACGGTGAACGTGATCACGGCGGAATCCGTGGCGCTCGCGTCGAAGGCGATAACGTCCGCGCTCACGGACGGGTTCCCGTTGGCGCGCAGCAGGACGAAACCCCACCCGCCCGCGATGACCACCACGATCAGCGCCATCACGATGTACGGCACCAGCCTGGCCGGCCGTGCCTGGCGGGCCGGGAAGTCGTCCGGTGTGCCGAGCACCGGGCGTGTCACCCGGTCGCCGGCCTCATCGGTGGGCATCGCGGAATCTCCCTGAGGATTGTCGGTGTTGTGCGAGACGATCGTCCACACAGGTCGACCGTGCCGCGCGCGGGCCACCCGGGTCCGGAACGCACGGTCACCTAGAAGCTAACCTCTTTTCGATAGTCAGAGGACACCATGAGGAGAGCCGTGAGTGCACCGTTGAGGCTGATGGCCGTGCACGCGCACCCCGACGACGAGTCGAGCAAGGGCGCCGCCACGATGGCCCGCTACGTCGCGGAGGGCGTGGAGGTCCTCGTCGTCACGTGTACGGGTGGTGAACGCGGCTCGATCCTCAACCCCAAGATGGACCGGCCGGACATCCTGGAGAACATGGGCGAGGTGCGCCGCCAGGAGATGGAGAAGGCGCGCGAGATCCTCGGCGTGGGGCAGCGTTTCCTGGGCTTCGTCGACTCCGGGCTGCCGGAGGACGAGAACGAGCCGCTGCCCGAGGGGTGCTTCGCGCTGCAGCCGCTCGAAGTCGCCTCCGCGCCGCTGGTCGCCGCCGTCCGGGAGTTCCGGCCGCACGTGATCCTCACGTACGACGACAACGGCGGCTACCCGCACCCCGACCACATCATGACCAACCGGGTGTCGATCGAGGCGTTCGAGGCGGCGGGCGACCCCGACCGCTACCCGGGCACGGGCGAGCCGTGGCAGCCGCTGAAGCTCTACTACCACATGGGCTTCACGCGGGAGCGGTTCGAGGCGCTGCACACCGCGATGACCGAGCGCGACATGGGCTCGCCGTACGCCGACTGGATCGCCAGGTGGGAGGACCGGCCGCAGAAGTGGGACGTGACCACCAAGGTCCCGTGCGCGGACTACTTCGAGGTCCGTGACCTGGCCCTGCTCGCGCACGCCACCCAGGTGGACCCCGACGGGTTCTGGTTCGTCTGCCCCCGCGAGCTCCAGCAGGAGATCTGGCCGACCGAGGACTACCACCTCGCGCGGTCGCTCGTGGACACCACGCTGCCGGAGGACGACCTGTTCGCGGGGATCCACGCGGGGGTCACCCCTGCCTGCTCGTAAGCTGGGGGTCGTGGACGCAACCAACTACGGCCCGGGTCTTCTGGGCTTCCTCATCGTCGCCGGGATCGGCTTGGCCCTGTTCTTCCTGCTGAAGAACATGAACAAGCAGATGAAGAAGATCCAGGTGCCGCACGACGGCCGTGAGGACGAACAGAGCGGGAACGGGCCCAAGGCGTGAGCACGGCCGCCGAGGTCGCCCACAACGCCGCCGCGTCACGCTACGAGATCCTGATCGACGGCACGATCGCCGGATTCGCGCAGTATCGGATGCGGGGCGGCTCGATGGTCTTCACGCACACCGAGGTGCGCGGCGAGTTCGAGGGCCGCGGGCTGGGCGGCACCGTGGTCGGCGCGGCCCTGGACGCCGCACGGGCGGCCGGCCTGCGGGTCGTGCCGCTGTGCTCGTTCGTGGCGTGGTACATCGAGAAGAACCCGGCTTACCGCGACCTGCTGGACGACGACTACCGCGACCTCGCCGACGCGCAGGACTGACGCGCTCCCCCGGGTTTCGGTTGGGGCGGCGCGGGGCTTTGAGCCGGGCGGCGGCGGGCTTTCAGTCGGGCAGCGCGGGGCCTGAGGACCAGGCGCGCTCCAGCGCCTTCGGCAGGCCCCACCAGCCCAGCGGGGTCAGCACCTCGGCCCGGTCCACGATCCCGAGGTGCGCCCACAGCGGCGTCACCGCCGTGAACAGCATCTCCGTCGCCTCAAGGTCCTCCGGCTCGTCCGGATCCACGTCGACGTCCTCGGAGTCGGCGATGAACCGGGCGATCCGCTCGGGCGAGGCGAGCACCCCCGGGCCGTACCGCACCAGCGTGATCACCGATGCGAGCCAGTCGGCGTGGTGGATGGCGCACAGCGAGGCCAGTATCGAGTCCTCGTGGCTGAGCTCGCCCTCCATGTCGAAGAACCGGGCGGCGTCCTCCTCATCCGGCAGGTCCGAGATGGGCGCGGCGATTCCGGCGGCGACGGTCAGCCACAAATCCTGGTCGCCCTCCGGCAGGTCGCCGTCCTCCAGCCCGGCGCAGGCGCGCAGCACGTTGCCCGGGTAGCCGGGCCGGGTCAGCGTCACCCGCAGCCGCCGGGCGGCCGAGCGCAGGTCGGCCTCGGGGAAGGGCGGCTCCGGCAGGTCGTCGAGCACCCGCCGCAGCTCGCTGAGCGCGAACGCCTCCTCCTCGTCCCAGGCGGCGTACAGCTCCCGGTCCTGCTCGTCGTTGACGACGACGCCCGGCACCCGGCCGTCCGGCAGCGGGGCGCCCAGCCAGCGCTCCTGAAGCTCCTCGTAGGCGTGCCGGGCGGCGGGGTTCCCGGCGGCCAGCGCGTCCGGGTCGATCTCCCCGGCCGCCATCCGCTCCTCCAGGAACTCGACCAGCCGCTCGTACATCTCCGTGGCCACCGGCCCGCGCTCGCTCTCCTCGGGCCACAGGAAGTAGCTGCGGGTCAGCATGATCGGCTCGGTCCCGCTGGACTCCAGCCAGCGCTGCACGTCGCCGACCGTCGCGACGCCCGACTCGATGCTGGTCAGCACGGCCTTGGCCGAATCCCAGAACACGGGCGACAGCGGGTTGCCGGCCGCGAGAAGCTGCCGCCGCAGGTCGGGAAGGGCTACCAGGGCCTGCCCGGACGGCACGGCCAGCAGCACCCGCGCGACGTCGCGCCGCGTCATCACGGCCGCGGGGCGTCCCGAGTGCCTGACAGCGAAGTCCAGATCCAAGCCCACGTCCTGTGAGCCTACGCTGGGACGCGCCGGAACACATCCCCACGGTCCCCCGCGAGTTCCCCAGGACGTGGCGGCCCGCCGGAACCGGGGCGCGTCCGGGAGCGGAAGGTGCGGCGGTAGGCGTCCGGCGGCACGCCGACCGTGCGGTTGAAGTGCCGGCGCAGGGTCGTGGCGGTGCCCATGCCGGTGGCCGCCGCGATGGCCTCGATGCCGTCGTCGGTGGTCTCCAGCAGCTCCTGGGCGTGGCGGATCCGCTGAATCAGCAGCCACTGCAGCGGAGTGGCGCCGGTGACCGACCTGAAGTGGCGGCTCAGGTTGCGCGAGCTCATCCGCGCCCGGCGGGCCATGTCCTCAACGGTCAGCGGATGGTCCAGCCGTTCCGTCACCCAGGGGAAAAGATCGGCGAGCGGGTGGTTGCCGGGGGCGGGCACCGGGGTGGTGACGAACTGGGCCTGACCGCCGTCCCGGTGCGGCGGCACGACCAGGCGGCGGGCCACCGTGTTGGCGACCGAGGAGCCGTGGTCGAGGCGGACGAGGTGCAGGCACAGGTCCATGGCCGCCGCCTTGCCCGCGGAGGTGAGCACGCTGCCGTTGTCCACGTACAGGACGTCCGGGTCCACGTCCACCCGCGGGTGGCGGGCAGCCAGCTCCCGGGTGTGCGCCCAGTGCGTGGTCGCGCGTCTCCCGTCCAGCAGGCCCGCTGCCGCCAGGACGAACGCGCCCGTGCAGAGGGAGGCCACGCGTGCGCCCGCCTCGTGGGCCGCGCGCACCGCGTCGACCAGATCGGCGGGTGGATCGACGTCGACATCGGCCCACCCGGGGACGATCACTGTGTCGGCGCGTGAGAGCCGGTCGAGGCCGTGGTCGGGGTCCAGCCGGAACCGCCCGGCCCGTACGGGGCCTGGCCCGCAGACGACGAGGCTGTACCAGGGGTCGGCCACGTGGGACAGGTCGGCCCCGAAGACCTCGTACGCCAACGCGAGCTCGAAGTGCAGCATCCCGTCGGTGACGGCCAGCGCGACAGTGCTCATGTCCGGAATTGTACGGGCAATGGCGTTCCAGACACTCGTATGAGACACCCGTCCTCGTCAGGATGTCCACGACGGATCGCGGTGGATCATTCGAGGAGGAGAACCGATGGAATCGGGTCGCACGGTGGCGGTTTTCGGCGCGTACGGGCATACCGGGCGCTTCGTGGTGGCACAACTGCGGGATCGCGGGTTCGTCCCGCTGCTGTCCGGGCGCGACCCAGCAAAGCTGGAGAAGGCGGCGTCCGAGTTAGGGCTGGAGGCCCGCCCGGCGTCGGTCGACGACCCGGCCTCGCTCGACCGCGCACTGGCCGGCGCGGCGGCCGTGATCAACTGTGCCGGGCCCTTCGCCGCGACGGCCGCTCCCGTGATCGAGGCGGCGCTGCGCGCCGGGATCCCCTATGTGGATGTGGCGGCGGAGATCGAGGCCAACGCCGACACGTTCACGAGCTTCGCGGAGCGCGCCCGCGCCGCCGGAGCCGTGATCGTCCCCGCGATGGCCTTCTACGGCGGTCTCGGCGACCTGCTGGCCACCGCCGCGATGGGCGACTGGACGGCGGCCGACGAGGCGCACGTCGCGTACGGGCTGAGCGGCTGGCACCCGACCGCAGGGACGCGTGCCTCGGGCGTGGTCTCCGGGGAGCGGCGGGGCGGCCGGCGCGTCCGTTACTCGAACGGCAGGCTTGAGTATCGCGACGACAAGGCGCCGACCCTGGAGTGGCCCTTCCCCGACCCGATGGGACCGCGGGCCGTCATCGGAGAGTTCACGATGGCCGACGTCGTCACCATTCCCAGCCACCTGTCCATCCCCGATGTGCGGACCTACATGACGGTCGAGGCCGCCAGGGAATTGTCGGACCCGAACACTCCGGCGCCGGCCCCGGTGGACGAGCACGGACGGTCCGCGCAGACCTTCGTCGTTGACGTCGTCGTGCGCTCCGGCGGCGCCCAACGCCGCGCCGTGGCACGAGGCCGGGACATCTACGCCATCACCGCGCCGCTCGCGGTGGAGGCGGTCGACCGCATACTCACCGGACGAACCAGGACCGTCGGCGTCGCCTCCGCCGGCGAGATCTTCGACGCCCTCGGCTTCCTCCACGCGCTGGCCCCGCACGTCTCCCTGGAACTGCACCGGTAACGGGCGGACCCCCGCCTCATCCTCACTCGGATCGTCCTTTCCGACGTGTGAGAGGGTGATCCTATGAACCGGCTGGGCGGCGAGACCTCTCCCTACCTCCTGCAACACGCGGACAATCCGGTGGACTGGTTCCCCTGGGGCGAGGACGCCTTCGCGGAGGCGCGCCGGCGCAACGTCCCCCTGCTGATCAGCGTGGGCTACTCCGCGTGTCACTGGTGTCATGTCATGGCCCACGAGTCGTTCGAGGACAAGGCGACCGCGGCGCTGATGAACGAGATGTTCGTCAACGTCAAGGTGGACCGCGAGGAGCGGCCCGACGTCGACGCGGTCTACATGGGCGCGGTCCAGGCGATGACCGGGCAGGGCGGCTGGCCGATGACGGTCTTCGCCACCCCTGAGGGGCATCCGTTCTACGCCGGCACCTACTTCCCCCGGCAGCACTTCCAGCGGCTGCTGCACGCCGTCTCGCAGGCCTGGCGGCAGGACCGGGAGGGCGTCCTGGCCCAGGGCGAGAAGGTGGTGGAGGCGCTCGCCGGGCAGACCGGGGCTCCGTCTGGCCCCGCGCCCACCGCCGAGACCCTCGGCCTCGCCGTACGGAACCTCGCGGACGGATTCGACCGGCGGCGGGGCGGGTTCGGCGGGGCGCCCAAGTTCCCGCCGTCCATGGTCCTGGAGTTCCTGCTGCGGCACGGCACCCGGGACGCCATGGCCATGGCGGAGACGACCATGGAGGCGATGGCCAGAGGCGGCATGTACGACCAGCTGGGCGGGGGCTTCGCCCGCTACTCCGTCGACGCGGACTGGGTCGTGCCGCACTTCGAGAAGATGCTCTACGACAACGCGCTGCTGCTGCGGGTCTACGCCCACTGGTGGCGGGCGACCGGATCCGTCCTGGCCAGGCGGGTCGCCCTGGAGACCGCCGAGTGGCTGCTGCGGGAGATGCGCACGCCCGAGGGCGGGTTCGCCTCCGCCCTCGACGCCGACAGCGAGGGACCTGACGGCGGGCACGGCGAGGGGCTGTTCTACGTCTGGACCCCCGCCCAGCTCCGCGAGGTTCTCGGCGAGGACGACGCCGCCTGGGCGGCCTCGGTGTTCGAGGTGACGGGCACGTTCGAGCACGGCACGTCGGTGCTCCAGCTTCTAGCCGACCCCGACGACCAGGCCCGGTTCGAGCGGGTCCGTACGGCCCTGTTCGCCGCCCGGGAGCGCCGGCCGCGGCCGGGGCGGGACGACAAGGTCGTGGCCTCCTGGAACGGGCTGGCGATCGCCGCGGCGGCAGAGGCGGGCGCGCTCTTCGACCGGCCAGAACTGGTGGACGCCGCACGTGCGGCGGCCGTGCTGCTCGACGAGCTGCACACGGTGAGCCGCGACCCGGCGAGGCTGCTGCGCACCTCCCGCGACGGCCGGGCGGGGGCCAACGCCGGCATGCTGGAGGACTACGCCAACGTGGCCGAGGGCTTCCTGGCCCTCTACGGCGTCACCGGGGAGAGCCGGTGGTTCCACCGCGCCGGCGACCTGCTGGAGACGGTGCTCACGCGGTTCCCCGACGGCTCCGGGGGGTTCTACGACGCCCCCGACGACGGCGAACGGCTGTTCCAGCGGCCCCAGGACCCCACCGACAACGCGACGCCGTCCGGCCAGTTCGCGGCGGCCGGAGCGCTGCTGTCGTACGCCGCGCTCACCGGTTCCGCTCGGCACCGGGAGGCGGCGGAGGCGGCCCTTGGCACGGTCTCGGCGCTGGCGGAGAGGCATGCCCGGTTCGCCGGGTGGGGTCTCGCGGTGGCGGAGGCGGCGCTGCGCGGCCCCGCCGAGGTGGCGATCATCGGCCCGGCGGACGACTCCCGCACGCGCGCGCTGCACCGGGCGGCCCTGATGTCCGGCACGCCGGGCCTGGTCGTCGCGCTGGGCTCAGGACAGTCCGGCGCCGGGCCCGTGGACGTGCCGCTGCTGGAGGGCCGGGGCATGGTCGACGGCTCCCCGGCGGCCTACGTGTGCCGGCGGTTCACCTGCCGCGCGCCGGTCACCACCCCCGCCGAGCTGCGGGCCGAGCTGGCCAGGTAGGAGCTGCGGGGCGGACGTCAGCGGTCGTCAGCGGTCGGGGACCTGCGGGACCGGGAGCTGCGGCCCTGGGAGCCGCGCGAGCGGGCCGGTCTGGTCACCACGACCATCCTGGCCGGCCTGCCCGTTCTGAGCGTTCTGGCCGTTCTGAGCGTTCTGGCCGTTCTGGCCGATGCGCCTGCCGTCGGGCCCCGTGGCGGCGCCGGGGCCCATTCTGGCGCCCGCGTCGGACCTGCCGTTCCTCGCACCCGGGGCGGCGTCGGCGGCTCCCGGGTCGCGGGCACGGGCCGCGCCCGCCGGGTCCGTCACGCCGCCGGTTCCGTTCGCGCCGCCTCTCGGACCGGCCTCGCCGCCCTGGCCTGGCGCGCCCTGCTGCTCGTCCCCGGCGGCCCCGGCGTCCCCGGTGTCCGTGGCGCCGCCCGGCACGTCCGGCTCCGGCGCTCCCTCAGGTCCGTACGGCCCGTAGGGCCCGTCGGCGCCGGGCGGGCCGGACGGGTAGGCGGTGGGAACGCCGCTCGGCTGGGGTATGGCCATGCCGTAGGTGTTCCAGTTGTAGGGGTTCCACGTGACAGGGTCGGGGAACTCCCGGACCGGCTTGCCCTCCATGGCGGTGCTCATGAAGGTCTTCCAGATCTGGGCGGGCAGCGTCCCGCCGTACAGCTCGCCGTAGCCGGGGACGGTCACCGGCTTGTTGTCGTCGCGGAACATGTTCACCGCCACGGCCAGCTGGGGGACGTACCCGGAGAACCAGACCGCGGCGGACTCGTCGGTGGTGCCGGTCTTGCCCGCCACCGGGCGGTCCCACAGTCCCGCGGCGGCGCCGGTGCCCCCGCGCACCACCTGCTCCAGCGCGTACGTCGTGTCGGCGGCGGTGTTCTCGCTGAAGGCCCGGACGCCGGGCGGGGCGAACCTGCGGGTGAGCCCGGTGCCGTCGGTGACGGCCCGGATCACGTGCGGCTCGTGGTGGATGCCTCCGGCCGCGAACGTGCCGAACCCCGCGGCCTGCTGCACGGCGCTCACCGACGCCACGCCGAGGGGCAGCGTCGCCACCCCCTGGTGCGGGGCGAGCTGCGCGGCGGGGATCCCCGCCGCCCGCGCCGCCGCGACGACCTTGTCCACACCGATGCGCTGTCCCAGGTCCACGAAGGCGGTGTTGACGGAATACTGCGTCGCCTCGAGCAGCGTGATGGCCGAGCCGTACGACTTGCCGCCGGAGTTGGGGATGTCGGTGGCGCCGATGCGGATGGGCGAGTTGCCGTAGACCAGCGCGTCGAGCCCGTATCCGGCTTCGAGCGCGGCGGCCAGCGTGTAGGGCTTGAAGGTCGAGCCGGCCTGGACCTTGGCCGAGAACGCGTTGTCGTACTGGTTGGTCTCGTAACGCCCGCCGTAGAAGGCGACGACCTCGCCGGTGGCGGGATCGACGGCGGCCAGGCCGGTGCGGACCTTCTTGGGGGTGTCGTCCGGCAGGACGGACTTCACCGCCTGCTGGGCCTGCGCCATCAGCTTCTTGTCGAACGTCGTGGTGACCTTCAGGCCGCCGTGGTTGATGTCCTCGTCGGTGTAGCCGAGCCGGTTCAGCTCGGCGCGCACCTGCGCGAGCATGTAGCCGTTCTGGCCGCCGAGGGACAGCGGCGCGCGCTGCTTGGCGAGCGTGGGGAACTCCAGCGCGCCGGCCTCCTCGCGGCTGATCGCGCCGGTCTCCCGCATCCCGCGGATCACCGACTTCCACCTGGACTTCACCGCGTCGAGCGCGGCCCCGGACGGGTTGGCGAACCGGGTGGGCTGCTGGATCACGGCGGCGAGGTAGGCGCCCTCGGCCGCCGTCAGGTTCTGCACGTCCTTGTCGAAGTAGGCCCGCGCGGCGGCCTGGACGCCGTACGCGCCCCGGCCGAAGTAGATGGTGTTGAGATAGCGCTCCAGCACCCAGTCTTTCGTCTTGGAACGATCCACTTTCAGCGCGATCATGATCTCTTTGAGCTTGCGCGCGATGGATCGTTCCTGACCGAGGCCGCTGTAGTAGTTGCGGACCATCTGCTGGGTGATCGTCGAGCCGCCCTGGAGTTGGCGGCCGGTTATCGTCGACCACACGGCGCGGGCCGTACCGGGCAGGGAGACGCCCTGGTCCTGGTAGAACGTCCGGTTCTCCGCCGCGATCACCGCGCTTCTGACGACCTGCGGGACCCGCGTGAGCGGCACGTTCTTGCGATTCACGCCCTCGGTGGCGAGGAGGGTCTTGCCGTCCCGGTAGTAGATCACCGAGCCCTGGGCCGTCGCCAGTTCCTGGGTGCTGTCCGGGATCGGGGTGAGCGCCCACACCACGGCGAGGAACACGACGAACCCGGCGATTCCCGTCGCCATGGTCAAAAGCAGGATGCGCGGCAGCCGCCCTCGCCGGCGACCCGGCGCGCGGCCGCCGGCGTCGCCTCCCCCGTCCGGGCCGCCGAACGACGCCCGCCGGTCCACGGCGCCCTCGCCGGCCGGGCCGCCGTCGACCGGGCCCCCACCGACTGGGCCCTTCTCGACCGGGCCCTCGTCGGTCGGGCCTCCCCCGGCGCTGTCCACGCTGTGACCCCCGATAAGTCCGATACCCCCGCTACGCCCCTTTGAGCCCCCTGAGCTGGGCGAATGAGACCACGGTAAACGATGGGCCTCGATGGTCCGGCACTTCCCGCCACCTCTGTGGAAAAGCCTGGCCCACGGCGGCACTCTGTGGAAAACCCGCCCCGGTCAGCTCCCGGCCGCGCGGACGAGCGGAAGGGTCCGGTACGGGACCAGCGTGTCGAGGGCGATCACCGATTCGGTCCGCACGACGCCCTCCACGCCCACGATCCGGTCGATGACGCGCTGGAGGTCGGCGTTGCTGCGGGCGACCACGCGGCAGAGCATGTCTCCGCCACCGGTGATCGTGTGGACCTCCAGGACCTCGGGGATGAGCGCGAGCTGGTCGGCCACCGGCACGTGCCCCGCGACCTGCCTGATGTGCAACGTCACGAACGCCGTCACGTCGAAGCCGAGCGCGGCCGGATCGATGTCGGGGCCGTAGCCGGTGATGACCCCCTTGGCGACCATCCGGTCGAGCCGGGCCTGCACCGTGCCCCTGGCGACGCTCAGCCTGCGGGAGCACTCGAGCACGCCGATCCGGGGCTCGGCGGCCAGCATGGCGACGAGCCGGGCGTCGAGGTGGTCAATCGTCATAACGATTTCCCCTTGTCCGAGGCGCACACTGAGCACATTGTCCACCAAATCAAGTCACTGTTGCACAAATTGGCCATGCGAACGGACCCTTGTCACATGAACGATGTCTTTCCGGTTCACGGCATGGACGCGGTGGTCTTCGCGGTCGGCAACGCGAAGCAGGCCGCCCACTACTACTCGACCGCCTTCGGGATGCGCCTGGTGGCTTACCGAGGGCCGGAGACTGGCAGCCGCGACGAGGTGGCGTACGTCCTCGTGTCGGGCTCGGCCAGGTTCGAACTGCGCGCGGCCGTACGCGCGGGCACGCCGCTCGCGCGGCACGTGGCCGAGCACGGCGACGGCGTCATCGACCTCGCGCTGGACGTGCCGGACGTGGAGGCGGCCTACCGGCACGCGCTGGAGAACGGGGCCCGCGGGCTGGAGGAGCCCCACGTGGTCGAGGACGAGTACGGCAAGGTCGTCTTCGCGGCCATCGCGACCTACGGCGAGACCCGGCACACCCTCGTCGACCGCGCCAACTACACCGGCCCCTACCTGCCGGGTTACGTCGCCGCCGAGCCCATCGTCGCGCCGCCCGCGGTGCGGAACGGCCGGCTCTTCCAGGCGATCGACCACTGCGTCGGCAACGTCGAGCGCATGGAGGAGTGGGTGGAGTTCTACGAGAGGGTCATGGGCTTCACCAAGATGGCCGAGTTCATCGGCGACGACATCGCCACCGAATACTCGGCGCTGATGTCCAAGGTCGTCGCGGACGGCACCCGCAAGGTCAAGTTCCCGCTGAACGAGCCCGCGGAGGGCAAGAAGAAGTCCCAGATCGAGGAGTTCCTGGAGTTCTACGGCGGCCCGGGCGTGCAGCACATCGCGCTCGCCACCAACGACATCCTCACGACCGTCGACGCCATGCGCGCGGCGGGGGTCGAGTTCCTCGACACGCCGGACTCCTACTACGACGACCCCGAACTGCGCTCGCGCATCGGCGAGGTCCGCGTGCCGGTCGAGGAGCTGAAGAAGCGCCGCATCCTCGTGGACCGCGACGAGGACGGCTACCTTCTGCAGATCTTCACCAAGCCGGTGGTGGACCGCCCGACCGTCTTCTACGAGCTCATCGAGCGGCACGGGTCGCTCGGCTTCGGCAAGGGCAACTTCAAGGCGCTCTTCGAGGCCATCGAGCGCGAGCAGGCGCGCCGCGGCACCCTCTGACCGCGGTCGCGTCCCGGCTCACGGGCAGCATTTGCCAGACGCGCACCACCCTTTGCGCGCGCCCGGCTTTGACCGAAGGGCGGCGGGGTGACCATTCAGCCATGGGAACACCGCCGCCTCCGGGCGACCCGTACGGGGAACCGAGGATTCCCTGGACGCCCCCGCCCTTCGGGCTGACGGCGCCGCGGCTCGCCGGCCGCTGGCGCCGCCTGTTCGCCGGGATCGTGGACGCCGTGCTGATCGGGCTCCTGACCTCGCCGTTCACCTGGGACGACGTACGGGTCGTGTCCGACGGCGTGACGGAGGCGGCGGCCCGGATCCCGGTCGGCGACGGCCTGTTCGCCGGGGTTGTCGGGTTCCTCTACTTCTGGCTGCTCCAGTCGTTCTGGAACGGCCAGACGGTGGGCAAGCGGCTCTTCGGCATGCGGGTGTTGCGGGAGACGGGTGAGCCGGCCGGTCCCGGGGTGATCGCGGTGCGGCAGGCGGTGGAGATCGTGCTGGGCTGGCTGTGCTGCCTCGGGGTGGTGGACCTCGGCTGGATCCTGTTCGACCGCAGGAAGCAGGCCCTGCACGACAAGGCGGCCAGGACGCTCGTCGTGGACGCCTGAGACGGCCGGCCTCGCGGGCCCGCATCCCGCGCGACCAGGGAAAACACGCGGGCGTCAGTACCCGGACCACCTCGGTGCCTCGCATAGGGTTGCCTGACATATGGCCACGCATCGTCTTCCTCCGTTCTCACCGCCCACCAGGACGCGGACCGGCAGGCCGATCACCGCCCTGATCTGCGCCCTCGCCGTGGGGACCGCCACGGCCTGCGCGCCGTCCGAGGGCGCGGTCGCGCCGTCTCCGGGCGCGACGGCGCCGTCCCAGGTCGCGGCCGGCCCCGCGTCACCCGGTGCGGGCACGTCGGCGATGGGCGCCCCGGGGATCGGCGACCCCGACTTCCCCGACGACGGCAACGGCGGCTACGACGTCCAGCACTACGGCCTGCGCCTGTCCTACGACCCGCCGTCCAGGAAGCTCGCGGGCAGCGCCACGATCGAGGCGAAGGCCGTACAGGACCTCACGTCGTTCAACCTGGACCTGCACGGGCTCACGGTGAGCCGCGTGACGGTGGACGGCGCGGCGGCCTCGTTCAGCCGCAGCCGCGACGAGCTCGTGATCGAGCCCGCCCGGCGGATCGGGAACGGCGACGGCTTCGCGGTCACGGTCGACTATGGCGGCGTGCCCGAGCCGATGCGCGACTCCGCCAACCTCGGCAGGTACGGCTTCATCCCCACCGCGGACGGGGCGTTCGTCACCTGCGAGCCGAACGGCGCGAAGACCTGGTTCCCGTCTAACGACCACCCCGCCGACAAGGCGACGTACGACTTCCATATCACCGTGCCCGAAGGGCTGACCGCGATCGCCAACGGCGAGATGACCGGGACGCCGCGGACCACGGCGGGCAAGACGACCTTCGTCTGGCGGGAGAGCCACCCGATGGCGAGCTACCTCGCCACGATGACCACCGGCAAATTCCAGGTCCGCACCGGCAAGAGCGACAAGGGCGTGCCGATCTACACCGCCGTCGCCGACTCCTTCCGCGGCTCGCTCGACACCCTCTTCACGCAGACCGGCAAGATCACCGACTACTGGTCGACCGTCTTCGGGCCCTACCCCTTCTCCTCCACGGGCGGCGTGATCGACGACTACGCGGCGGGGTACGCGCTGGAGAACCAGACCAAGCCCATCTACGGCGGCTTCGCGCCCGAGCCCGCGATCATCGCGCACGAGCTCGCCCACCAGTGGTTCGGCGACAGCCTGAGCATCGGGCGCTGGCGGGACCTGTGGCTGAACGAGGGCTTCGCGACGTACGCCGAATGGCTGTGGGCGGAGCACAGCGGCCAGTACACGGCCGATTCGGTCTTCCGGCGCTACTACGACAACGCGGCGGACCCGATGTGGACCTATCCCCCGGGCACGGCCCGCGCCGACGACCTGTTCAGCGCCGCCGTCTACAACCGCGGCGCGATGACGCTGCACGCCCTGCGCAGGGAGATCGGCGACCAGAAGTTCTTCCCGCTGATCAGGGAGTGGACCGACGCCCACAGGTACGGCAACGTCACCACGCAGGAGTTCATCGCGCTGGCGGAACGCGTCTCGGGCAAGGACCTCAAGGGACTGTTCGACGCCTGGCTGTTCCAGCCGAAACGCCCCGCCCCGCTGAGCTGACCGGGACGGGCGGCGGCCCGATCAGGAGACCCGATCAGGAGAACAGCAGCTTGTAGCCGTCCCGCCGCAGCGCGCTCAGCACCTCGTCGCAGTGCGCGGGACCCCGGGTCTCCAACTGCAGCAGGACCTCGGCCTCCTCCAGATGCAGCCGGGAGCCGAACCGCTCGTGCACCACGTCGAGCACGTTGGCCCCGAGGTCGGCGAGCCTGGCCAGCAGCGCGGCCAGCGCCCCCGGACGGTCGGTCAGCCGGATGCGGCAGGCGAGATAGCGGCCCGCGGCCGCGAGGCCGTGCCGCAACACCCTGGCCAGCAGCAGCGGGTCGATGTTGCCGCCGGACAGCACGACGACGACCGGCGGCTCGAACGCGTGCGGCTGGTCGAGCAGCGCCGCCACCCCCGCCACCCCGGCCGGCTCCACCAGCAGCTTCGCGCGTTCGAGGCACAACAGCAGGGCCCGCGACAGCGACTCCTCCGACACCGTGACGACGCTGTCCACCAGGTAGTGGATCAGCTCGAACGGCAGGTCGCCCGGCCGCCCGACCGCGATCCCGTCGGCCATCGTGGACGCGGGCTCGACCATGACCGGACGGCCCGCGGCCAGCGAGTCGGGGTAGGCGGAGGCCCGCTCGGCCTGCACGCCCACCACCTTGATCCCCGGACGCTGGGACTTCACCGCGAGCGCGACCCCGGCCGCGAGGCCCCCGCCGCCGATGGGCACCACGATCGTGGCGGTGCCGGGAAGCTGCTCCAGGATCTCCAGGCCGACCGTGCCCTGCCCCGCGACCACGTCGGGGTGGTCGAACGGGTGGATGAACACCGCGCCGGTCCGGTCCGCGTGCTCCTTGGCCGCCTTCAGCGCCTCGTCGACCGTGTGCCCCGCGAAGACCACGTCCGCGCCGTACGCCCGGGTGGCCTCCACCTTCGGCAGCGGCGCGCCCTCGGGCATGTATACGGTCGACTTGGCGCCGACCAGCGACGATCCCAGCGCCACGCCCTGCGCGTGGTTGCCCGCGCTGGCCGCGACCACCCCCCGGGACCGCTCCTCCTCGCTCAGCCGCGCGATCCGCACGTACGCCCCGCGGACCTTGAACGACCCGGCCCGCTGGAGGTTCTCGCACTTCAGATGCACAGAACCGCCGACGATCTCGGACAGCAGCCGTGAATGCAGGACGGGCGTCAGCGCCGCCACGTCCGCCAGCGACTCGCGTGCGGCGACGACGTCCTCGTACGTCACCTGTGGGACAGCCATGCGCCCATCATCACAGGTTCCGGCACCTCAGCGCTCCGGCGACCAGTACCTGTCACCCGCCGCCACGAGCGCGGCGGCCCCGACGAGACCGGCGTCCTGGCCGAGGGCGGCGGGCACGACCCGCACCCGCCCGGCGAACCCCAGGCGGGTGTGCTCGCGCAGCGCCTCCTCCAGCGGCGCGAACAGCAGGCCGCCCGCCTGGCTGAGCCCGCCGCCGACGGTCACGAGATCGAGGTCGCACAGGTTGACGGCCGAGGCGATCGCGACGCCGAGGGCTCGGCCGGCCCTGGTCATCGCGGCCAGCGCGACCGGGTCGCCCGCCGCGGCGTCGGCGGCGAGGCGGCGCGCGGTGGCCGTGCCCTCCTCCTGGTAGAGCGCCACGTCCTCCTGGCCAGGCTCCCCGTGGCGAGCCTCCTGCGGAGCGGCCGCGGCGCTCGGCGACCAGCCCTGGGCGAGCGCCCAGGCGGCGAGGCCGGGGCCGCGGGCGACCGCCTCCAGGCAGCCGTGGCCGCCGCAACCGCACGGCGGGCCCTCGGGGTCGACCACCACGTGCCCGATGTGGCCCGCGTTGCCGGTGCCGCCGTCGATGAGCCTGCCGCCGAGGATCAGCCCGCCGCCGACGCCGGTCGACACGACCATCCCCAGCATGGCCGCGCTCCCCTGTCCCGCGCCGCGCCAGTGCTCCGCGACGGCCAGGCAGATCGCGTCGTTGTGGACGCGGACAGGAACGCCGGGAAACCGTTCCGCAAGCCTTCCCCGCAGCGGAAAACCGCGCCAGCCACCCATGTTGAGGGGCGAGACCTCCCCCTCTGGCCAGGTCATCGGCCCGCCGCAGCCGACGCCCACGCCGGCGAGCGCGTCGGGCAGGTCCAGCCGGTCGAGCAGCGTGGTCAGCGTCTCCCACAGGGTCTCGGCGTCGCCGCCCGGCGGGGTGGCGACCCGCTCGGCGGCGACCACCCGCCCGTACGGATCCACCAGGCCTGCCGCGAACTTCGTGCCGCCGATGTCGACGGCCAGGACGAGGTCGCTCACGCGCCCGTTCCCGTGTCACCCGGAAAGCCCGTGTCACCGGAGAAACCGGCGCCGCCCGGGAAGCCCCTGCCACCGGCGAAGCCCGTCTCACCGGACAGGCCGGTGCCGCTGGAGAACCCGCCGCCGCCCGAGAAGACGAGCAGCGAGGCGGTGAAACCGTGGACGTGGTTGTGCCCGCTCACCGGCCCGACCTCGCCCGCGGCGAAGAACCCCGCCACCCCGATCGGCCCCAGCGTCTCGCGTACGGCGAGCGCGTCGTGGTCGGCCGACCCGAACATGCCGGCGCCCCTGCCGTTGCACGAGAACAGCAGCGCGCCCTCGACCCGGCCCGAATGCTCCCGCAGGTGATCGTCGAGCAGTTCGTAGAGATCCTCGTCGGCCGTCTCGGCATCCCTGACCTGGAACCGCACCGTCCTGCCGATCTCGATCACGTCGCCGACGGCCACCGCCTCACGCTCGGGATCGATGCCGATGACCCCCCGGATCAGGAAGTCGCCGCGCTCGTGGCGCTCGGCGTACTCGTCCATCGCGATGCCGATCTGTAAGCCCGCGGCGACCAGGTCGCGGTCCTCCTCGTCGAGGGCGCTGACGATGTCCTCCAGGCGCGCCAGGGCGGGCTGGCCGGCGAGTTCCAGCAGCACGTTGTCCTCCGCGCGGGTGACGACCATCGAAGGACCTATCGGCCGGCAGCCCTGGCTCACGAGGGTGCCCACGCTCACCTCGCCCCCGATGACCA
Source organism: Microbispora sp. H11081 (assembly GCF_012999535.1). GTDB lineage: Bacteria > Actinomycetota > Actinomycetes > Streptosporangiales > Streptosporangiaceae > Microbispora. The sequence continues at coordinate 328,551 of NZ_JABBWV010000004.1, read as the reverse complement.
CGCCGATCGCGCCGGAGTCGTGGACCTCCCCGTTGGCGAACAGCCGCACCGATCCGCGGCCCTGCAGCCCGTTGGCCAGGCCGCCGACGATCGGCAGGGTGCCCAGCACCTCGTGCGAGTGCTCGACGAACGCGTCCGTCGGGAAGCTGTAGGGGTCGGCGAGCAGGATCGCCGCGCGGTCGTCGGGGACGCGCTCCGGCAGCCCCACGACCACGTACCTGTCCTCCGTCCTGAGCGTCTCCAGGATGAACGTGTCGATCCTGGCCCCGCCGAGGGAGGCCGCCCACGCGCTCACGGCCGGGGTCAGCTCCACGCCCTGGCCGTGTCCGATCACACCGGTCGCGCTGCAGCCGATCACGTCGGCCCCGGACGCCACGGACATCGCCCGCCGCCCGGCCTGGGCCACGTCGTCCGGGTCGTCCCCGCACACGAAGAAGCACACGAGATCTGGCGGACCCGACAGGCCGGCCAACGCCTGGCGCACGGCCGTCTCGGCCACCTCCACCAGGTTGGCACCCACGGCGAGACCGTCGGCGAAGCGGCTCGTCATTACCGCCATAGTCTCGCCCTCTCTTTCTCCGTGACTGTTTCCCTGGGCCGATTCTCCCCACTGAACGGAGGTCAACGCACGGGGCGCCCCGCCAATTGGGCGCGCTCTCGCGCCGTTCCTCCCATGCCGTGTCTCCCCGAACTCGGCTGCCGGATGCCCCGATGGGGACGTAGGCTCGACTCCGTGCACAAATCGCCCACGCCTGCCCCCAGCACTCTGCGTGAACTGCGCGAGAGTGGACATCAATACCGAACGGTCAAGGCCGAGATCAGGGAGAACCTCCTGGCCCGGCTGCGGGCCGGCGAGGCCAGGTTCCCCGGCATCGTCGGCTTCGACGAGACGGTCCTGCCCAACCTGGAGAGGGCCCTGATCGCGGGCCACGACCTCGTGCTCCTCGGCGAGCGCGGCCAGGGCAAGACCCGCCTGATCCGCACCGTCACCGGCCTGCTCGACGAGTGGTCGCCCGTGGTCGAGGGCTGCGAGATCAACGACCATCCGTACGCGCCGGTCTGCGTCAGGTGCCGGCGGCTGGCCGCCGCCCACGGTGACGACCTGCCGGTCGCGTGGCGGCACCGCGAGGACCGGTACGGCGAGAAGCTGGCCACCCCGGACACCTCGGTCGGCGACCTCATCGGCGACGTCGACCCCATCAAGATCGCGGAAGGGCGCACGCTCGGCGACCCGGAGACCGTCCACTACGGCCTGGTCCCGAGGACCAACCGGGGCGTCTTCTCCGTCAACGAGCTGCCCGACCTGGCCGAGCGCATCCAGGTGGCGCTGCTCAACGTGCTGGAGGAGCGCGACATCCAGGTCCGCGGCTACAACCTGCGGCTCCCCCTCGACATCCTGCTGATCGCCAGCGCCAACCCGGAGGACTACACCAACCGCGGCCGGATCATCACCCCGCTGAAGGACCGCTTCGGCGCGGAGATCCGCACGCACTATCCCCGTACGGTCGAGGACGAGCTGGTCCTGATCCGTCAGGAGGCCGAGCTCGACGCCCTCGGCGCGGAGCTGCCCGAGCACCTGGTCGAGGTGATCGCCCGGTTCACCCGCCTGGTCCGCGAGTCCACCGCCGTCGACTCCCGCTCGGGCGTGTCGGCCCGCTTCTCGATCGCCGCCGCCGAGACCGCCGCCGCCTCCGCCGTACGGCGGGCCGCGCTGACCGGGGAGGAACGGGCCGTCACCCGCGTGTGCGACCTGCCCGGCGTCGTCCACACGCTGCGCGGCAAGGTGGAGTTCGAGGTCAGCGAGGAGGGGCGGGAGACCGATGTGCTCGCCCACCTGCTGCGCCGCGCGACGGCCGAGACGTTCCGCGGCTCGCTCGGCGGCGCCGACCTCGCGCCGCTGCTGGACAGGTTCGGCGAGGGCGCGCAGGTGGAGTCGGGTGAGCTGGTGCCGGCCCACGAACTGCTGCGCAGGATCGGCCGCGTCGAGGGCCTTTCGAAGATCATGGCGCGGCTCGGCATGGGCGAGGGCGACGAGTCGCCCGGCCACGCCGCCGCGGCGCTGGAGTTCGCGCTGGAAGGGCTCTACCTGATGCGCAGGCTGTCGAAGGACGAGACCGACGGCGCGACGGTGTACCGCACGTGAGCTACTTCTACCGGGAGTTTCACGACGGGCCGGACCCGCTGGCCCCGCCGTACGACGTGCGTTCCGCGCTGGACGAGATGGGCGACGCCGTCCTGTCCGGCTCGACGCCGCTCGACGCGCTGCGCGACCTGCTGCGGCGCGGGCTGCCCGGAGCTCCCGACCGCCGGGGCCTCGACGACCTGCTCCGCCAGGTGCGGCGGCGGCGCCGCGACCTGCGGGACAACACCCGGCTCGACGGCACGCTCGAACGGGTCCGCGCCCTGCTCGACAAGGCGATCGGCCAGGAGCGCGCGGAGCTGTTCCCCGATCCCTCCGACGACGCGCGCTTCCGCGAGTCGGCGCTCGACGCGCTGCCGCAGGACACGGCGCGGGCGGTCCAGGAGCTGGCCGAATACGACTGGCGGTCGGCCGCGGCGGGGCAGACGTTCGAGGAGCTGCGCGACCTGCTGCGCAGGGAGGTCCTCGACAGCCAGTTCCGCGGCATGCGCGACGCGCTGGCCAATCCCGACCCGGCCGCCATGGAACGGGTCAGGCAGATGATGTCCGACCTCAACGACATGCTGGACCGCGACGCCCGGGGCGAGCACACCCAGGCCGACTTTGACCAGTTCATGCAGAAATATGGGGACATGTTCCCCGAGAATCCGCGGAACCTGGACGAGCTGGTCGACCAGCTCGCCCGCCGGGCCGCCGCCGCGCAGCGGCTGCTCGCCTCGCTCACCCCGGAGCAGCGCGAGGAACTGGCCGGGCTGATCAACCAGACGCTGGAGCAGGCCGGCCTGGCCGAGCAGATGCGGCGTCTCGGCGACTCCCTCCACGCCCGCCGTCCCGACCTCGCCTGGGGCACCCCAGAACGGGTCTCCGGCGAGCAGCCGACGGGCATGGGCGACGCCGTGTCCGCCCTGCAGGAACTGGGCGACCTCGGCGAACTTGAGGCCGCGCTCCGCCAGGACTACCCCGGCGCCCGGCTCGACGACATCGACGAGGCCGCCATCCGGCGGGCGCTCGGCCGCTCGGCCGTGGACGACCTGGAGGCCCTGCGGCAGGTCGAGCGCGAGCTGGAGGCCCAGGGCTACCTGCGGCGCACCCGCGGCAAGCTGGAGCTCACGCCCAAGGCCGTACGCCGCCTCGGGGAGACCGCCCTGCGCCGCGTCTTCGCCTCGCTCGACTCTGGCCGCCGCGGCGACCACGACCAGCGCGACGCGGGCACAGCCGGCGAGCCGACCGGCTCGACCCGCGCGTGGCGCTTCGGCGACGAGCAGCCCATCGACGTCGTCCGTACGGTGGTCAACGGCGTACGGCGGGGCGGTGGCTCGCCCGTCACCCTGTCGGTGGACGACTTCGAGGTCGTGGAGACCGAACGGCGCTCGGCGGCGGCCGTCTGCCTGCTGGTCGACCTGTCCTACTCGATGGCCCTGCGCGGCACCTGGGCGGCGGCCAAGCAGACCGCGCTCGCCCTGCAGGCGCTGGTCGCCTCGAAGTTCCCGCAGGACGCGGTGCAGATCATCGGGTTCTCCAACTACGCCAGGGTGCTGCTGCCCGACGAGCTGGCCGGGCTCGAATGGGACATGGTCCAGGGCACCAACCTGCACCACGCGCTGATGATCGCGGGCCGGCACCTCGACCGGCACCCGGACTTCGAGCCGGTGGTCCTGGTGGTCACCGACGGTGAGCCGACGGCGCACCTGACGCGCGGCGGCGTGCCGCGCTTCGAGTGGCCTCCTTCTCAGGAGACGCTCACGCTGACGCTCGCCGAGGTCGACAAGATGACCAGGCGGCGCGCGACGATCAACGTCTTCATGCTGGCCGCGGACGACCGACTGCGCGAGTTCGTGGACGAGGTCGCCCGGCGCAACGGCGGCCGCGTCTTCTCCGCGAGCGCCGACCGCCTCGGCGAGTACGTCGTCAGCGACTTCCTGCGCGCCCGCCGCACCCGCTGAGGCGCTGCAGCGCGTCGTGACGGTTGCCCGTACTGCACTCCGGGCATTTCTAGACAAGTCGGCGCGAATTGGGGGCGCGTCCCGCGGGGGCCGGAAGCACCGGGCAGCGGACGTGAGCGGGGACGGCGGCCCTGGCCGGTGAAGCGATAATCGATTGCCGACCGGGCTGCAATCGGCGGACGATAGACAGGCATCCCACGTTCGCGCTGGTCGTTCCACATGCCGGTGGAAGGAGCGCTCCCGATGTTCGCAGCGGTCGGCCTCGTCGTCCTCATGATCGTCACCACGGTGCTGTACGAGATGGCGGTGCACAACCGCCCCCGTCGCCGGAAGTAGCCTCCCGGCGCTCCGGGCGGACGCGTTCCGCCGCCTGCGGACCTCCGGGGGCAGGCGATAACCTCTGGCCATGTCGCCTCTCGACCATCTGCTGCTGTGGCTGCACATAGGATTCGCCATCTTCGCGCTCGGTCCGCTCACGGCCGTCACGAGCGTCACCCCGCGCTACATCCGGGCGCGGGACGTGAACGTGCTGCGATACCTGCATCGCGCGACCAGGCTCTTCGGCCTGCTCACGATCGGGGTCTTCCTGTTCGGCCTGTTGCTGGGCCGGGGCGCGCTCGGCGCGCCGTACCTGTCGGTGTCGATGACGCTGTTCATCGTCGCGGCCGTCCTGCTGGTGATCGTCGAGCGTGACCAGCGCACGGCCATCGCGGCGCTGTCCAGCGAGTCGACGGAAGACGACGCGAAGGTGCAGACCGGGCGGATCGCCGCGCTGGCCGGCATCAGCGCGCTGCTCTGGCTCGTCATCCTCTTCCTGATGGTCTTCTTCAACCCGTCATAATCATTCCCTCTTTTCGTCGAATGTCCGGTAGAACGTCTTTGGCCGGAATCGGGGGAAAGAGGAGCGGGTGCACCTTACGACGCAACGACGGGCGGCGTGGGCGCTGGTCGCCCTCGCCGTCGGTGCCTTCACCTACGTCACCGCGGAGGTGCTGCCCATCGGGCTGCTCACGGTGATGGCCGCCGACCTGGACAGGTCGCCGTCCGAGACGGGCCTGCTCGTCACCGGGTACGCCGCGGTCGTGGTGCTGGCGTCGCTGCCGCTCACCCGGCTGACCCAGCGGGTGCCGCGGCGCAGGCTGCTCACCGCCACGCTGGCCGTGTTCGTCGCGGGCATGCTGCTGACCGCCGTGGCGCCCAACTATCCGACGCTGCTGGCCGCCCGGCTGCTGGTCGCCGCCACCCAGGCGCTGTTCTGGTCGGTCGCGACCCCGGCCGCCGCGGCGATGTTCCCCCCGGAGAAGCGGGGACGCGCGATCGCCCGGATGTCGATCGGCAGCGCGCTCGGGCCCGTACTCGGCGTACCGGCGGGCACCTGGCTCGGCCAGCAGGTCGGCTGGCGTACCGCTTTCGCTCTGGCCGCCGCCGTCGGCCTGGTCACCTGCGTCACCGTGGCAGCCCTGATGCCCGGCCCCAGGCAGGCGGGCGCCGGCGTCGAGCGCCACGAGCCGGGCCGCGGCGCGACCCCGGACGGCCGCCGCTACGCGCTTCTGATCGTCGCCACCGTCATCGGGGTGGGCGGCTACCTGACCGCGTACACCTACATCACGCCGTTCCTGCTGGAGTTCGGCGGGTTCAGCCCGGGCGCGCTCAGCCCGCTACTGCTCGCGTCCGGGATCGCCGGGGTCACCGGGACGGTCATAGTGGGCCGGCTGCTCGACAGCCGGCCCAGGGCCGCTCTCATCGGACCGCTCGCCCTCATCACCTGCGCCCTGCTCGCCATGTACGCCTTCGGCGCTCTGCAGCCGGTGGTGGTGACGGCCCTGTGCGTGACCGGCATGTCGTTCAGCGCGCTGGCCGCCGCCATCGCCAGCCGCGCGCTGCAGGTGGCCCCCGGCAGCACCGACATCGCCTCGGCCGGCAGCGGCTCGGCCTTCAACGTCGGCATCGCGGGCGGCTCGCTGCTCGGCGGCGCGCTCATCGACCACTCCGGCGTACGCAACGTGACCATGGCCGGCGCCCTGCTGACGGCCACGGCCCTCGTCGCCCTCCTGTGCGAACGATGGGTGGCCGGCGCCCGCCACCCCGCCCCGGAGCCTGCCGCCCCGGGGCGTGGCGGGCGCTGAGACCTCAGCCGAGCGCCTCGGAGAGGTCGGCCAGGAGGTCGTCGACGGTCTCGATGCCGACCGACAGACGCACCAGGTCTCCCGGAACCTCCAGCGGCGACCCGGCGGCCGACGCGTGGGTCATCCGGCCCGGGTGCTCGATCAGCGACTCGACGCCGCCCAGGGACTCCCCGAGCGTGAACAGCGTGGCGCGGTTGCAGACCTCCACGGCCGCCTCCTCGCCGCCCTCTACGCGGAACGACACCATCCCGCCGAAACGCCGCATCTGCTTGGCCGCGACCTCGTGACCCGGGTGCTCGGGCAGGCCCGGGTAGAGCACCTGGACGACCTTCGGGTGCGACAGCAGCAGGTCGACCACGCGCTCGGCGTTGTCGCAGTGCCTGTCCATGCGCACACCCAGCGTCTTGAGGCCGCGCAGCGTCAGCCAGGCGTCGAACGGCCCGGCGACCGCGCCCATCGCGTTCTGGTGGTAGGCCAGCCGATCACCGAAGTCGGCGGACCGGGTGACCAGCGCGCCGCCGACCACGTCGGAGTGCCCGCCGACGTACTTGGTCGTGGAGTGGACCACGACGTCCGCGCCCAGGCTGAGCGGCTGCTGCAGGTAGGGCGAGGCGAACGTGTTGTCCACCACGAGCACGGCGCCGCCGTCGTGGGCGACGTCCGCCAGCGCGGCGATGTCCGCCACGTTCAGCAGCGGGTTCGTCGGCGTCTCCACCCATATCGCCTTCGTCTCCGGCCGTACGGCGGCGCGGACCGCGTCCAGGTCGCCGAGCGGCACCGGGTCGAAGGTGACCCCCCACTCCTGGAGCACCCGGGAGAACAGCCGGTAGGTGCCGCCGTACGCGTCGTCGGGGATCACCACGTGATCGCCGGGCTTGCAGACGGTGCGCAGCAGCGTGTCTTCAGCGGCGAGGCCCGACGCGAAGGCGAGCCCGCGCACGCCGCCCTCGACGGCGGCCAGTGCCTCCTCCAGGGCGGTCCTGGTCGGGTTGGCCGACCGGCTGTATTCGTATCCCGCCCGCAGGCCGCCCACGCCGTCCTGCTTGTAGGTGGACACGGCGTATATGGGCGGTACGACGGCTCCCGTGTGCGGGTCCGCCTCCTGACCCGCGTGGATGGCCAGCGTCTCGAAACCATGGTTCATGCAGTCGAGCGTACCCTCCCCCCGTGATCTTGGAGTTTGTCGCAAAAAGAGCCGTGAACTGCTCAAACACCTTTCGTGATCTTGCACTTATTCTCGACCTCGCCGCATGACCTGCCCGGACGCGCTCCGCGATCTTGCATTTGCAAGATCACGGATGCTGTTTACCCAGGCCAGACGGGGTGCGCAACGATTTTCTGCATGATCGCGGAGGGCGTACGCCCTGGTCAAGCCATGCCTCTGCGACAAACTACAAGATCACGCGGGGGGGGTGGGGGGTTAGTGGTTGGCGAGGAAGGTGAGCAGGTCCTGGCGGGTGACCATGCCCACCGGCTTGCCGTCGTCCAGCACCACCGCGGCGTCGGCCTTCTCCAGCGCCTCGACGGCCCGTGCCACCGGCTCACCGGACCCGATCATGGGCAGCGGCGCGGACATGTGGCTGCCGATCTCGTCCTCGGACCGCACCCGCCCCCGGTAGAGACCCTCCAGCAGGTCGCGCTCCAGGATCGAGCCGATGACCTCGGCCGCCATGACCGGCGGCTCCTCCTTCATGACCGGCAACTGGGAGACGTTGTACTCCCGCATGATCGAGATCGCGGTGCCGACCGTCTCGTCCGGGTGGACGTGGACGAACTCCGGCAGCCCTGGCGTCTTGCGCCCCAGTACGTCGCCGACCAGGCCCTCCTCGCTCGACGTGGTGAGGAACCCGTAGTCGGCCATCCACTCGTCGTTGAAGATCTTGGACAGGTAGCCGCGGCCGCCGTCCGGCAGCAGCACGACCACGACGTCGTCAGGCCCGGCCGCCTGGGCCACCCGTACGGCCGCCACCACTGCCATGCCGCACGATCCGCCGACGAGCAGCGCCTCCTCGCGGGCGAGCCTGCGCGTCATGCCGAACGAGTCCTTGTCGGAGACCGCGATGATCTCGTCGCAGATCGTGGTGTCGTACGTGGCGGGCCAGATGTCCTCGCCCACGCCCTCGACGAGGTACGGACGGCCGGTGCCGCCGGAGTAGACCGATCCGATCGGGTCGGCGCCGATGACCTTGACCCGGCCGCCGGAGACCTCCTTGAGGTACTTGCCGGTCCCGCTGATCGTGCCGCCGGTGCCGATTCCCGCGACGAAATGGGTGATCCTGCCCTCGGTCTGCTCCCAGATCTCGGGACCGGTCGAGTGGTAATGGCTCGCCGGGTTCTCCGGGTTGGAGTACTGGTCGGGCTTCCAGGCGTTCGGGATCTCGCGGGCCAGCCGGTCCGACACCGAGTAGTACGAGTCGGGGTGGTCGGGCGAGACCGCGGTCGGGCAGACCACGACCTCCGCGCCGTACGCCCGGAGCACGTTGATCTTGTCCTGGGCCACCTTGTCCGGGCAGACGAACAGGCAGCGGTAGCCCCTCTCCTGCGCCACGATGGCCAGGCCCACCCCGGTGTTGCCCGATGTCGGCTCGACGATCGTGCCGCCGGGCTTGAGCTCGCCGCTCCGCTCGGCCGCCTCGATCATCCGCACCGCGATGCGGTCCTTCACGGAACCGCCGGGATTGAAGTACTCCACCTTCGCGAGGACCTGAGCGGGCGCGCCCGCCGTGACCTTGCGCAGCCGGACGAGCGGCGTGTCGCCCATCAGCTCCACCAGCGAGTCGTATACGCGCACCGGGATGACCACCTTGTTTGCCGAAGCTTGTCAGCCTGCCGTCAGCCGGGGTTCCGATTGGGGTGGCCGGAACTCGGCTAATTTCTCCCTCAAACCGTACCGTGAGCATGGGGAGGACGGGTGTTCCGTACGTCGGGCGCGGTGCGCGCCGCCCGCCGCATCGCCACCGCCGCCGCCGTGGGCGGAGGCGGGCTCACGGCCCTGGGAGCCGTCACGTACGGCCTGCTGATGGCCGAGGCCGTCCTCGCCCGCAGGATCGTGGGGCAGCCGCACGGCCTCGACGGGCCCCAGGCCGACGGCGTGTACGGCGCCTATCCAGGAGAGCCCATCAGGATGGCCGTGCTCGGCGACTCCACGTCGGTCGGCCTCGGCATGCTCCGCCCCGAGGACACCCCCGCCGTACGGATCGCGTACGGCCTCGCGGCCGTGGCCGAGCGCCCGGTCAGCCTCACCGTCGCGGGCCGGTCGGGCGCGGCGTCGGCGGACCTCGGCGTGCAGGTGGACCGCGTGCTGGAGACCAGGCCGGAGATCGCGGTCGTCTTCGTGGGGGCCAACGACGTGACCACGGCCACCCCGCCGGCCAAGGCCGTACGCCATCTCCAGAAGGCGGTGCGCCGGCTGCGCGAGGGCGGCGCGGAGGTGGTCGTGGGGACCTGCCCCGACCTGGGCAGTGTCCGCCCGATCGCACAGCCGCTCCGCTGGGTCACCCGGCGCTGGTCGCGGCAGCTCGCCGCGGCCCAGACGGTCGCCGTGATCGAGGCGGGCGGGCGGACCGTGGCGTTCGCCGACCTGCTCGGGCCCGAATTCGCCGCGAACCCGGCAGAGATGTTCGGACCTGATCGTTTTCATCCATCTGCCCGAGGTTACCTACAAGCCGCGTACGCAGTGCTACCGTCTGTATGCGCCGCGTTGGGGTTGTGGCCTGAGCCGGAACCCGTGCGCGTCGAAGGATCGCAATACCTTCTGGCCGCAATGGCCGTGGAGGAACCCGGCACCGAGGTCACCGCGACCCGTGTCGCCGGCCGGGCGGTCGGCCCCCATGGACGGTGGGCGGCGCTGCTCCGCCGGAGACCCGGGCCGCTTCCGAACGCCTAGGGCCGGTCACCTTACGCGGCCGGGCCATCACCCCCTGTAGGAGCGAAATGATCCGGCCCCAGGTGAACCACGTGAGACCCGCTCTGGCCCTCGCCGCGACCGCCCTGCTGACCGGCGGCGCCCTCACCGGCTGCTCCGGCGGCGACGAGGCCGCCAAGGATTACCCGGCCTGGCACAACACGCAGGTGAACACCGTCAGCCGGGCCACCACGGGAGGCGGCGTCGCGGCGACGACGTCGCTGCGGCCCGACGGCTCACTGGAGACCGTCGCGCTCGACCTCGCCACTGGGCGCCGGCTGTGGGCGCAGCCCGCGACGATGGTGGGACGCCTCCCCGGCATGGGGGTGCAGGCCCCCGCGACGGTGGAGGTCGGCGGCGGGCAGGCCGTGGTGGTGTCGCTCGACCCGGCCGCCGCCGGGCGCAAGGGCGCCACACTGGTGGCCAGGGACGCCCGCACCGGGCAGCAGAAGTGGGTCAGGCCCGTGCGGTCCACCTTCGGCCCGCAGCGCTGCGGGCCGTACGTCTGCGTCTCGGAGGACACCGAACTCTCCTCGGCCCGCGTGGTGGTCCTCGACCCCCGCGACGGCGCCGTGAAGTGGCGCCTGCCCGGCATCGCCGAGGTCGAGTGGTCCGACCCGAACAAGGTCGTCCTGCTCAGGCTCGCCTCACATCCGGTGCTGGAGGCCCGTACGATCAAGGACGGCAAGATCGTCTGGCAGTTGCCGATCGAGCAGGCCCTCGGCCCCGGCGTCGACCTGAGCGGAGGCTGGGCCTTCGGCGCGACGGGCGACAAGATCATCGGCTATGTCGCGCCGTACACCAACCCCAAGAGCGGGGAGACCTCGACGTTCGGCCTGTTCTCCGCGCGTCTCACCGACGGCGCCGTCGACTGGATGCGGCCGTCCGTCGTCCGCGTCTACCCCAGCGGCAACCCGGCGTACGCGCCGGTCGTCCGGCCGGTCGACGAGCAGGGCCAGTACGGCGGGTTCGCCCGGCTCGACGCCGAGACCGGACGGGTCCTGGGGCAGATCACGCCGACGCAGGTCCCCGGGTCCGGCTGGTGGCTGGCCTTCCCGCCGGAGATGAACAAGCTCGGCTTCCTCAAGCGCGACGCGCCCGGCACGGTCTTCGACCTGAGCACCGGCGAGCCGACCCCGGTCAGCGGCACGACCGGATGGTCGTTCTGCGTGACCGACCCCAAGCCGCTGCCGCTGCGCGGCATGACCCCCGGGTTCTACTCGATCGCGGCGCTGTGCGAGTTCGACCTGGCCACGGGCAAGCGCAAGGACTCCTCCTCCGCCCCGCCCTCCTGGTTCACCGGAGGCCAGAACGGCTGGCGCCTGTGGCGCGACGAGAAGGGCGCCCTCCACGCCGTCAACGACGGCACCGCCACCACCCCCGGCATGTACGGCTGACGCCGGCACACCCAGCGGCCCAACGGCGAAGCGGGAGACACCGAGCGAGCCGGAGGGCCGCGCCGCCGATCTGGACTGAGGAACGGGCGCAGCGAGGAACGAGCGAGCACGTGACGAAGGAAGACGGCGGAAGTGAGCGGCCCGATGGCGAAGCGGGAAACGCCGAGCGAAGCGGGGAACGCTGTGCAGTAGTACAAAATTCTGGTGAGTGGGGCCCAGAGCGTGGCGGCAAGAGTACTGAGGGGTAACCTCCGGGGAGGAGGCCCCCCGAACCCCGGGTGGAGGGGCCCGAGATCAGGCAGGAGAGTCACATGCCCGAGGCAGTCATCGTGGCGACATCGCGGTCGCCGATCGGCCGCGCCTTCAAGGGGTCGCTCAAGGACATCCGCCCGGACGACCTGACCGTACAGATGATCCGTGCGGCGCTGGCGAAGGTGCCGCAGCTCGATCCGAACGACGTTGACGACCTCATGCTGGGCTGTGGGCTCCCCGGCGGCGAGCAGGGCCACAACCTCGGGCGTGTGGTGTCCGTGCTGCTCGGGCTCGACAACGTGCCGGGCACCACGGTGACTCGCTACTGTTCCTCCTCCCTTCAGACGACCCGGATGGCGTTCCACGCCATCAAGGCGGGCGAGGGAGACGTGTTCATCTCGGCGGGTGTCGAGACCGTCTCCCGCTTCGCCAACGGCAGCTCGGACATGCCCCAGGCGCAGAACCCGCTGTTCGGCCAGGCGGCGGCGCGGACGCAGGAGACCGCGAAGGGCGGGGCTCCGGTCTGGCGCGACCCTCGTGAGGACGGCGCGCTGCCGGACGTCTACATCGCGATGGGCCAGACGGCCGAGAACGTCGCGGCGCTGAAGGGCGTGTCGCGGCGTGAGCAGGACGAGTTCGGCGTGCGCTCGCAGAACCTGGCCGAGAAGGCCATCGCGAACGGTTTCTGGGAGAGCGACATCACCCCGGTGACGCTTCCCGACGGCTCGGTGGTGAGCAAGGACGACGGCCCCAGGGCCGGCACGACGTACGAGGCGGTCTCGCAGCTCAAGCCGGTGTTCCGGCCGGACGGCACGGTGACGGCGGGCAACTGCTGCCCGTTGAACGACGGCGCGGCCGCGGTGATCGTCATGAGTGACACCAAGGCCGCCGAGCTGGGCATCACGCCGCTCGCCCGGATCGTGTCGACCGGTGTCACCGGCCTGTCGCCGGAGATCATGGGGCTGGGCCCGATCGAGGCGTCGCGGCAGGCCCTCGCCCGCGCGGGCATGGCGATCGACGACGTCGACCTGGTCGAGATCAACGAGGCGTTCGCCGCCCAGGTGATCCCCTCCTACCAGGAGCTGGGCATCGACATAGAGCGGCTGAACGTCAACGGCGGGGCGATCGCGGTGGGCCACCCGTTCGGCATGACCGGCGCCCGCATCACCTCCACGCTGGTCAACAGCCTCCGGTTCCACGACAAGTCGATCGGGCTGGAGACCATGTGCGTCGGCGGCGGCCAGGGCATGGCGATGGTGCTGGAGCGGCTGTCCTGAGCGACGCGGTTCACGCCGGTCCCGGCCCACGGCCGGGACCGGCGTCGTGTCAGCCGTGGTGGTCGGGGCCCGCGCGGGTGATCTCGACCTGGATGATCACACGCTTGTCCTTGATCATCGCGTCGCGGTAGTCGTCCCAGTCCGGGTGCTCACCGCTGATGTCGCGGTAGTACCGCACCAGGTGGTCCATCGCGTCCGGCAGCGAGATGACCCGGGCGGTGCCCTCGATCTGCATCCACTCGCCGTAGAAGGCGTCGGTCATCACGGTGAGCACGACCTGGGGGTTCTTCCGCAGGTTCTTGGTCTTGACGGCCGTCTCGCGGCTGCTGATCACGATGTGGCCGTCCGGGTCGCAGCCGACGGTCACCGGGGAGGTCTGCGGTCGTCCGTCCGGATACCGGGTCAGCATGACCGCACGGTGGTTGTTCCTGACGAAGTCACGTGCCTTGTCGAGATCCATAGAACAATGATGCGCCCGCACCGGACCGGTGCGGGCGCTCAGTGTCGCTACGGGTTTTCGTCACGGATGCTCGGTGCTTGTGAGGCCGAGACTCGAGGGTGCTGCTCGCGGATCGCTGCTGGTGCTGTGTGCGCGGGATGGCACTGCCCCTCCTGCGCTCCGGTGTTCGCTAGAAGCGACGACGCCGCTCGTGCTCGCGGACGATCGCGGCGGCGTAGCCGTGGCTCAGCCCGTGCTCGTCGGCGAGCCAGTTGGCCCGCTCGTCACAGCGCAGGAACGACGGACCGTTGTCGATGGCTTCGAACCACTCTGGGAGTTCTCGCCCGGTTATGGACGGGACGCGGGCGATCAGCTTGTTCTGGGTCTCCGGTGAGTGGTTCAACGACATGGGCACCTCCACGGAAAAGGCTGCTTTGTGTCACAGTGCATCACCGGTCCGCGATTGACAAGCCCTCGGCGGCATAGATTTGTTACAAGATGTTGATCGAAAATTACGGCGCCGATCACCAGATGCTGCTATAACGCGACAAAGGGGCGCCGCTCCCGGAGGAACGACACCCCTTTCGCTCGTACGGCTACTCGTACGGCTAATCGTTGCTGGTGAAGTAGCTGATGAAGCGGAGGATCTCCAGGTAGAGCCAGACAAGGCTCAGGGTCAGGCCGAACGCCATCAGCCACGAGTAGCGCTCAGGCACTCCGGCCCGCACTCCGTCCTCGACCTGGCTGAAGTCCAGCAGCAGGAAGAAGCAGCCGAGCAGGATCATGGCGACGCTGAAGATCCAGCCCATGGGGCTGTCGGTGCGCAGACCGAGGCCACCGGTGACGAAGATGCTCGCGATCCAGTTGATCAGCATCAGGCCGACCGCGGCGAACCCGGCCGCGAGCACGAACTTGGTGAACTTCGGCGTCGGCCGGAAGATCTTCAGTGCGTACACCGCGAGCGTGCCGCCGAAGGCGACCATCGTGCCGAGCACGGCCTGCAGGACGATGCCGTTGAACCGCGTCTCGTACATGTGACTCAGCACGCCGATGGCGATGCCGTAACACAGCGCGTAGCCGAGGATCAGCGCCGGGTTCGTGCTCTGCTTGAACGACACGATGAGCCCGAGGATCAGGCCCACGATCATCGCCGGCGCAGCGAGCCCCCAGCCGAGGTCGAAGTACCACGCCAGGGCCGCCGAGACGACGAGCGTGCCGAGGGTCATGAAGCCACGCACCACGACGTCGTCGATCGTCATGGCCCGCTCAGACGGGGGAGCGTACGAGGGGGTGGCGTACATCTGGTTCAACTGCTGCACGCTGGGCGTCGGACCGGCCCATGTCTGCTGACCAGCGGCCCCGCGCCGACTGAATATGGGGTTCCTGCTCTCCATTCGCTGCCTCCAGGACGCGACTAACTGATCAGCCGCTGCGCGGCCTAGTGGGGATGCTGCCCGAGGAGCGGTGCCCCGACAAGTGTGAGCGCCACTCCTCCGCAGTGGCAACGAGCGGGGTTCCGGGCGAGTTCCCGCCGGGAACACGTCCGCTTCGGGCGGGGATCAGAACTTGAACAATTCCTTTACTTGAGTTCCTCAAGTTTAATGCTAGCGTAGTTCGGAGCCATGAAGGTAGCGGCCTGACCAGGCAGAACAGCCACACGACCGGTCCGCCTGCCGTTGCGAGCCTCATCCCGAATTTCTCGGGCACCGCGTGCCGTCCGGACGCGGCCGACTCGTCCACATGGAGCCGGCCGCCGCCGCGAGTGCCGCAGGGAACGCCATCGCAAGGAGGACGGCGATGAACATCAGCGGCCCACCATTACTGCGGAGGTTCCGGCCTCACTCCATCCGGGGACGTATCACCGTCCTGGTGACGGCTCTCGCCACCCTGCTGCTGATCCCCACCGGGATCCTGGGCAGCGTGCTGGCCCGGCAGGCGTTCGCCACCGCGGTCTGGCTCGACGCCCGGCAGGAGGCCGCGCTGACGGCCGCCGCATGGCGGGCCGGCCACCTGCGGAACATCATCACCCCGCAGGTGGCCGGGATCAGCATGATCCAGGTGGTGGCTCCGAACCGGCGGGTCCTCGCCGCGTCGCCCGCCGCGCGGGGACTGCCCCCGATGACCTCCTTCTGGCCGTCCCAGCAGGATCCGATGCAGGACCTGCTGACCTGCGCGCACGACGGGGCCGGCTGCCTGCGCCTGTCGGCGCTCCGGGTGGTGCCCGGGCCGGACTCCCCCGTCGTATACGCGGGACGCCCGGTCGACGGCTTCACTCCCGTCGAGATGTTCGACCTGCTGTTCACCGTGGAGGTGGCCGTGCTCGTACTGCTCACCGCGTGGGCCACCTGGAAGGTCGCGGGGCGCACCCTGCGGCCCGTGGAGGCCATCCGCAGCGACCTGGCCGCCGTCAACGTGAACGACCTGGACACCCGGGTGCCCGTACCGGCAGGAGACGACGAGATCGTACAGCTCGCGCGCACCGTGAACAGCACGCTCGCCCGCATCGAGCAGGCGAAGCTGACCACGGAGCGCGCGTTGCGGCGGCAGCGCGAGTTCGCCGCGGACGCCTCGCACGAACTGCGCACCCCGCTCGCCGGCCTGCGCACCCAACTCGAAGAGGCGCAGTTGCATCCAGACGACACCGATCTGCGGTCGCTGCTGCGGGACGCGCTGCTCGACGTGGAGCGGCTGGAAGTGATCATCGACGACCTGCTCCTGCTGGCGAAGGTCGGGGCGGCGGCCCCTGACCGCGAAACCGTGGACGTCACGGCGCTGGTCAGGGACGAGGTCGCCCGCCGGACGGACCGCATCCTCGTGCGCCTCGACCTGGAGGACAAGGTCAGAATGCACGCGGCGCCGCGCCACCTCGCCCGCCTGCTGACCAACCTGCTCGACAACGCGCAGCGGCATGCCAGGAGCGTGGTCGAGGTCGGACTCCGGCGTGACGAGGGCTTCGTGAAGTTGTGGGTCTCCGACGACGGCCCCGGCGTCCCCGTCGGGGAACGAGAGCGGATCTTCGAGCGGTTCGCCAGGTCGGACACGGCGCGCAGCCGGGGTCACGGCGGCACCGGGCTCGGTCTGGCCATCGCCCGCGACATCGCCCGCGCCCACTGCGGCACGCTCACCGCCGCCGAGTCGACGTACGGCGGCGCCATGTTCGTGATGTGGGTGCCGGTCTCCGGCTGCCCGCCGAACAACGACGCCGCGGCGGCACACCCCGAGAGCCGCAACGGCGAGCGTCCGTACGCCCTGACCGCGCAGCTGGAGGCGGCGCGGGGACGGGCAGGGGGCAGCCGGGCCTGACGGCGGTCAGAGGCGGGCGAACCAGTCCTGGACGGCCTGCCGCCCGCCTCCGCCGAGCGCCACCATCAGGGCGACCCTGGCCTTCGCCGCGGCCAGCCCGCGCGCCCCAATGGCGCCGACCTTCGCGGCCAGTCCCAGCCCCGGCGGCAGGTCCTCCAGCGCGACGGGCCGGGTCCGGCACCGCGAGGCGACGACCACGGGGATGTCCCACTCCGTCAGTTCGGCGATGGCCGCGTAGAGGGTGATCGGCACGTTTCCCGCGCCGGTGCCCTCCAGCACGACGCCCCTGGCGCCGGCGTCCACGACGGCCGTGAGGAGCACGGGGTCCATCTCCGGGTAGGTCTTGATCAGTGCGACGTGCGACTCGGGCTCCCCTCGCGCGGCCGGGGGCCGTGGCGGCGGCGGGGCGGTCGGCTCGGCCCGCCCGTCCACCACTCTGCCGAGGATCGGCGCGGGGGCCGAGGACATGGCCCTCACTCCCGTCGCGTCGCTCATCGTGACCCATCGGGCGGCGTGCAGTTCGTCGTCGGCGCAGACCACCGCGCCGACGCCGCGCAGAGCGGGATCGGCGGCGGCGACCAGGGACGACGCGAGGTTGCGCGGGCCGTCGCTCGACAGCTCGTCCAGCGCTCTCACCGCGCCCGTCAGCACGATGCCGCCGCGCGTGGCGGCGGGCCCGGCCATCAGGTCCGTGAGAAAGGCCGTCTCCTCGATCGTGTCCAGGCCGTGGGTGACGACCACGCCGTCGAACCCCTCGTCGAGCAGGGCCGACCTGGCCCGCCTCGCCAACCGCAGCATCGTGGAGGGCGAGGTGTCCCAGCTCGGCTCTGCCTGGACGTCCTCGGTCACCACCTCCACACCGAGGCCGTCCGGCAGGGTCGCGAGCAGGCCGGCGGCCGTCGCGAGCCCGGGGCGGCCGGTGTGGCGGGCGTACGCCATGACGTCGCCCGTGGCGACCAGCAGCACGCGTCCGGTCACGAGGCGCCGTCCTCGGCGGGCGCGCCGACCCCGGCGTGCCGCTCCAGCCGCTCGACGCGCCGCAGGAGCGGAGCGATCTCCTGCCGTACGGCCGCCGCCACGATCCGCATGGTGTCCGAAGTGGTGTCCTTGGCGGCCTCCTGCCCCTGCGCCCGGAGGTGGACGTAACCGGCGAGCGCCGCGGTGACCGCGCGCCGCGTGAGACGGGGCTCGGCGCCCCTCGCCCGCAGCACCTGCCCGGCGACCCCGTCCGGCTCCCCGACCAGGCCGAGCAGCAGGTGCTCGCAGCCGATGTAGTTGTGCCCCAGCGCGTGCGCCTCGGTCACCGTCAGTTCGAGCGCGTTGGCGGCGGTCGTCTCGAACCGGATCGGACCGTCCTCCCGCGCTCCCCCGTCCCCGGCCGGCTCCGCGCCCGCCGCCGGGGCGGGTGCGGACGACCGGCGGCTCGCGAGGTCGCGTTCGAGCAGGGCGGGCTCGATCTCGATGGCGCGCAGGACGTGCAGGGCGAGGTTCCGGCCCTCGGCCAGCATCGCGGCGAGCAGATGCTCGGTGCCGACTCCCGAGGCGCCCTCGGTCCTCGCCCGCTCCAGCGCCAGCCGGAGGACCGCGCGGGTCCTGGCGGTGAAGTGCGACAGGCGGGGGTCGTCGATCTCGACGTCGCCGAGGACGCTCTCCCTGATGGCCGCCACCCGGCGGACCGCCTGCTCCAGCGCGCGCTGGCAGATGGCGGACACCGGCAGGGCCGCCTCCTTGACCGCCTCCGCGAGATCGTCCGGCAGATAGACATTGATCTTAGGCATGCATCAATCAGTACCCCCACTGGGGGCATATGTCTATAACCCCAATCGGGCGGCGTCAGGGAAGCGCGACGAAGTCCCGGAGGAACTTCCTGGCCGACGGCGTGTCGAGGCGGTAGTCGAGGTTGACGAACTGGCAGGCGTCGTCCAGCCCGCTGATCGTCGTGGCCACGAGCAGCTTCGAGCTCGGGCCGCCCAGATAGTTGGGGCCGCCCGAGTCGCCGTAGCAGGTCCCGCCCTCGTCGCGCGAGTCCGGCGCCAGTTCGAGCCACCTGCCACGGAGGTTCTTGAAGGAGATGGACGTCCGGCTGCGCGTGTCCGTGTAGTGGAACCGCAGTTCGTGCCGATTCTTCGTGGGCTCCACCGAGCCGTACCCGACCGGGGTGAAGCGCGCGGTCTTCAGCACGCCGTCGGCCTCGAGCCGGTCGAGCAGACCGAGTGACGGCAGCATGGCCGGCGTGATGCCGCGTACGGGGGTGGGGAACACGACGACCGCCATGTCATGGAGTTCGTTCTTGCCCGTGTAGCGAGGGTCGGGCACGAAGCGACCGGCGTGGAGCTCGCCTCCGGCCTTGTAGTGGCCGGCGAAGGAGACCCGTGCGGTCTTCTGTCCCTTGTGCCCGCAGTGGGCGGCCGTGAGGAAGACGGTCGGCGAGATGAGCGTGCCCGTGCAGTACGCCCAGGTGCCGTCGCGTTCCGGGGCGTCGCCGATCAGTGCGCCTACCTCCGGGTGCTCCGTATCGACCGTGCCATGGGTGATGGCCGAGGCCGGCGCGACGGTCGCAACCACCAAACCAGCAATAACCATGACAAAAAGGACGAAACGCATGCGCAAATGTATCCGAGCATGGGTTCCCCGTGGCAAACCCGAGCAGGAAGATCTACCGGGAGAGCATCGCCGCGATCACCGGCGATCCGGCCCGCGGGCCGGTCCTACCGCCGGTACGCGAGCCACTCGGCCGGACCGCCGGCCCCTGCAGTTGACACCCGGTGTCAGGTGCGCTTCCGCGCGTTTACGCCATGCGCATTGCCGGTCACGTAGAACAGGCTCGGAAACGCATCTCGGCGCGCTCGGAGCGTTTTATTTCCAGGGCGTACCGGGCAGGACACGCAACGGAGTCGATCAACCGCCGGCCATGGACACTGGCGCGGCGGAGCCCTCGGCGAACGGGCTTGCGCTGGTCACGGCCTTATGGATGCTGGAAGGCGATGGTGCCCCCGGTGGGACTCGAACCCACACCACAGCCCTTTTAAGGGGTCCCGCTACCACGCCTCAGCGTGCCTTCTGAGCTGGCGCAACCGCTCTCTGGTGCCCCTCTTGCTGTCATCCTGGGCACGCATGGGGCACAGTCCCGTCCTGCCGGCCTTTCCGGCCTGGCTCACTCGTCCGTGACAGCGGCTTCGGTGGCCGGCGGCGCCTGCACGTAGGTGCCCTTGCCGTGGACGCTGCGGATGAGGCCCCGATCCCGCAACTCCTTCATGGCGCGCCTGATGGTCATCCGTGCCACGCCGTACTGCTCGGAGAGATCCAGCTCCGAAGGTAGCCGCTGTCCCGGCTTGAGGTCGCCTCGCTCAATTCGGCCTGTCATATGGTCGGCCACGACCAGTTAGACACGCTCGGGCCTGCCACGTTCGCTCCGCAACATCTGATAGAACCACACAAAACGGAGTTTCGGTTATAAATAGGGTCAACAGAATTGTTATCGGTCAGACTCTGGAATGCTGCGCGACCCGGCCTGTACGATCGGCCTTCCCTCCTTAGGCACCACAGAAATTGAGAGCAGGAACATGTTTGATGCCGCAGCGGAGATACCTACCGAGACCCTCCCGTTCCTCGTTAACGACGCCGAGGGCGACGGCACCCAGGGGGACATGGGGATATTCAGTCGGGGCGAAACGACGCTCTCGGTACGGCACATCCCTGTGGCGGTGTTACGAGAAAACCTGCGTCGCACCGTAGGCGCTCTGCGGGAGTTGTTCGACGAGGTCGCAGCAACTGAGGGCGGTTTGCCGCTGAAGGAGGCGCAAATCACCTTCGAGGTCACAGCCAGCGGCGGAATCGCTCTTGTCGGCGTAAGCACGCAAGCGGCCGGTAAGGGCGCCATCACGCTGACGTTCGGCCGGTGACCACGCCCGGTGATGGCTCCCTAGGGGCGAGCCCGTTTCGCGCGCTGCTGATCGGCGTTCCTTTCTACGAGGATGGGGCGATCAAAGACCTCCCCTTTATTGTAAGCGACATGGCCGCACTGGAGACAGTGCTCCGCGACGTCGGATACAGCGTAGAGGTTCACGATGTGAATCGAACCGGACTAGGCCAGATTAATAGCGCAGTTGAATTCTTTATTGAAGATGCAACCCCTGAGCAGACTCTGCTTATATACCTGAGCGGGCACGGCGTGCATCATTCGGGAACGGATTATCTAGTTCCCTCGGATGCTTTCACCCGTTCACGCAACTTCCCCTCCGGGTGTGTACCAATAGAGTTCGGCCGATACGTCGAACACAGCCGGGCGGGTAATGTTCTCGTTTTTATCGATGCCTGCCGTGAAGGCATCGACCTTCGCGAAATGGGAGCCATAAACGCTACGAGTTGGTCAGAACGCCGTGTCGAGCGGACCGGGACGCGGAGGTTCGCCTACGTTTATGCCTGTTCCCCAGGGGAACGAGCACGTTATGTCACAGCGGGAGCGGCCACGTTCAGCTTGTTCTCCCGTTCTCTCACCGAAATTGCAGAGAACGAGAGCGGGCCGCGCACACTGGCCGAGCTTAAGCCGACCCTCCAGGATGCGCTCGACAGCCTCGCGTCAGACTCTCAGGTACCAAGACAACAAATTAGGGTCCTGACCGAGACGGACACTAATGGCTTCGTCGTTTTCCCTCGAAAAGAGCGCGATCAGGACACGAGTCGCCGAGACAACTGGGCAATCCAGGCTCGCGATCACGTGGCATGGAAACAAGTGGGCGACGGTCCAGGCGCCGATGGCTTATATGAAGCTACCGTGGCTTTAGTTGAGCAGCTTGCAGCGAAATGGGAAAGTGACGCTAGGACGCTGAAGGACGATCCGTGGCGGGATCAGCAATTTGCCGTCCGTATGAATTCAAAGATCCGCTGGCTGCTGCAGACGGTGCTGAATCCCGACAAACTGAAGCTCTCGTCGGCGGAGGCAGCGCTACTGGTCGCGTTCCCATTCCTGTATGAGTCGTTCTGGGCCCGGCATGCCGCCCGGCGATGTCATGTAAATCCGCAGGACTTGGTTGGCGACAGTTCCGACGAAGGCAGGCGATTCAGGAACTTCGCGGCTGGCCACGGGCGCTTGCTTCGCCGCGCTAAGCGTGCTTCCGAAGCCGGAGATGCTTCCGTCGTCTCAGCCATCGGCTGGTGGTTGTTCCACCGGTGGCTGGCACGCCAGCCTGACTGCTATCAGCCCGGCCAGATCATCTCCGAGCTACTCGCTTTTGAGAACGTGGCGGGGAGCGGGGACCTCGACATACTCACCGGAGAGGTATTCGAACCAGAGCGAGTGCTGGAGATGCTCCGCGCTCTGCAGATGGACACCGCGTTGCTTACCCGTTCAGATCGGAAGTCCACGCTGAGCCCGATCCGGCAAGTTGCTGGCGGGACGGAGAACGAGCAGGGTGTACGCGAACAGCTGCTCGCCTACCTGCTCACTACAGCTTACCTTTTCACGATCGATGCCACTGGGCTGCCTGAGGTAGTGGTCGATCACCTTGGGATCAGCTTTGGGGTCAACATTCCTGACATACATACGACGATCAGAGAGGCGAAATGGATCGCTCAAGGCCGGACAAGAATCTTAGAGGCGCGCTGCAACCATCCTGCGGTTGAACTGGCTCTACGCGAGCACGCTGCCCAGATCGATGCGCTACTCACCGAGATCGATACCGCCGCAGGGGACAACGGGTCTTTGGTACCCCTGACAGATATGCCAGCGCATGCAACGGGGGACCGGGTACAGGCAGTGACCCTGGCCGGCGGAAGTCGAGCCTATGACTCGTCGGGTTTCCGATTCAGACTTGCCGATGATCGCATCCAAGAACTACTAATGGGTGCACAGCTGTATGGCGACCCAGCTCTGGCAATCCGGGAATTGTACCAGAACGCGCTCGATGCCTGCCGATACCGGCAGGCGAGGGGAGAGTACCTGCGGTCCAAGGGTGCCCGCTCAGCCCCCTGGCTTGGCGAGATAGTCTTCACTCAGGGAATTGACGAGCATGGCAGACCATATCTCGACTGCACCGACAATGGCGTCGGGATGGGGATGCGGGAACTCGTGAGCATCTTCTCTTACGCCGGAATCCGCTTCACTGACCTTCCCGAGTTCATCGAGGAGCAGGCCGAGTGGGAGGAAGCGGGAATCACGCTCCATCCGAATAGCCGATTCGGCATAGGCGTCCTTAGCTACTTCATGCTGGCCGATGAGATTACAGTGACCACCTGCCGCTTCGACCGAGCGGGTCGGCCACGAAACGTCCTTGAAGTGCACATCGCAGGGCCGGGCGCCTTGTTCCGGGTCCGCGATCTCGGTTCAGGGGAGCGTTCGTTCACCACAGTCCGCCTGCACCTCCGTGACACTGACACGCCGGTCTCGTGCGTTGACCTACTGCGTCGAATTCTTTGGATTCCTGAGTATCAGGTGACCGCTACCGATCCGGGCGGAAGCCACACATGGCGGGCCGGCCGTTTGTCCGAAATCGCTCCCATCGGGTCCGACGACCCTCTCGCCGCGGGCGCCCGACGTCGTGCCGAGCACGTCGACGCAACCACAACCCCCGAGGTTTGGTGGTGTGACTCCTCTGGCGGAATTCTCGCTGACGGACTATGGGCAGGAACGCCACTATTCGGTGCGGTCGTCAACCTCACCGGTCCGTTTATGCCACAATTGACCGTCGACCGCAAACAGATGCTCGATTATGACAAGAAGAGGGTAAGAAAACTACTTCACCAGGAGAGCGCTGCACTGACACCGGAGGCAGCCAAGGTACTCACCCATGAGTGGCTGCTCTATTTGGCCGATTACGACCCCGCCCTGGCTGATGTCATTTTTGAACAAGCTCTGACTGTGGGCCGTCGGCCATGGATCGCAGCTGGACAGGAAGCCGACATCACTATAGTTGGCTGCTTCCCGGATAAAAAGTTGCTGCTCGGGGGGATAAGCAAAGGCAGCCCCGTCCATCTCAGGTCAGGTATGCGAGCGTATAACAGAGGACGCACGGCGTATATCCCTGATGTTATATCCACCTGGCGGGCACTGGCCTGGAGCAGGTCGGGGCTCATCCCTGGCTTGTCTGTGGTATCACTTTCGCATATTCCGGTTGCACGCCCGTCCGATTACCTTCTTTTGAATAGTGGCCGAAGGCGTGGGGACGATAGGTCGACGGCCCTACAAAATAATTCTTGGCTGTCCGACGAAGACCCGGTCCCCTTCGGGTATGTGATCGCTGCTGCTGTGGGGACGGGCCAAACCCCTGCGCAGGTAGTCGCTCGCCTCACAGAACTTGGGTTCTCCACGCCCGATCCGGCCAGCCTCCCCCCCAGCACTAATCGCACGGATCGCACCATCATCAGCGCACATCTGGACGGCCACCAACCGTGGCTCGCCATTGATGATCCGGTCCCCGCTGGGCATGTGATCGCTGCCGCTGCGGGAACCGGCCAAACCCCTGCGCAGGTGGTCGCTCGCCTCACAGAGCTTGGGTTCACCACACCAGACCCCGCCACCCTCCCCACCAGCACTGATCCCAGCGACCGCATCATCATCATCATCATGAAATTGAACCGCCCCTCCCCTGGGCTAGCCGCTGATCATCCCGTGACGCCTGCAGGCGTAACGGCTGCTGCTGCAGAGACGGGGCGGAGTCCGAGGGATGTGGCCGCTCGCATGAAAGAGCTTGGGTTCTCCACGCCCGATCCGGCCAGCCTCCCCCCCAGCACTGACCCCAGCGACCGCATCATCATCACCGCAGACCTGGACGGCCACCAACCGTGGCTCGCCGCTGATAATCCGGTCCCCATTGGACATGTGATCGCTGCCGCTGTCGAGACGGGGCAAACTCCGGCACAGGTAGCCGCCCGCCTCCACAAGCTCGGGTTCACCACACCAGACCCCGCCACCCTCCCCACCAACATTGAACCCAACGATCACATAATCACCAGCGCTAACATGGATGGCAATCGACCCTGGCTACCTGCTGACCAACCGATACCAGCTGGCCGTGTGACAACCGCCGCTCTTGGGACGGGGCAAACTCCGGCACAGGTAGCCGCCCGCCTCCACAAGCTCGGGTTCACCACACCAGACCCCGCCACCCTCCCCACCAACATTGAACCCAACGATCACATAATCGTCACCGCAGACCTGGACGGCCAGCAACCGTGGCTCGCCGCTGATAATCCGGTCCCCATTGGACATGTGATCGCTGCCGCTGTCGAGACGGGGCAAACTCCGGCACAGGTAACCGCCCGCCTCCACAAGCTCGGGTTCACCACACCAGACCCCGCCACCCTCCCCACCAACATTGAACCCAGCGATCGCATTTTCGTCCGCGCGCCATTGGACAGCCGCTCACCGTGGCTGGCCATTGATCAGCCGGTCCCGCACGCGCATGTGATTGCTGCCGCTGTCGAGACGGGGCAAACTCCGGCACAGGTAGCCGCCCGCCTCCACAAGCTCGGGTTCACCACACCAGACCCCGCCACCCTCCCCACCAACATTGAACCCAACGATCGCATAATCGTCACCGCAGACAGAACCGGAAGTTCACCGTGGTTGCACATTGATAATCCGGTCCCTATTGGGCATGTGATCGCTGCCGCTGTCGAGACGGGGCAAACTCCGGCACAGGTAGCCGCCCGCCTCAAAATGCTCGGGTTCACCACACCAGACCCTGCTAGTCTCGCAACCAAATCTGAGCCCATGGATGACATCATCGTCTCAACGAACCTGGACGGCCACCGCCCCTGGCTATCCCCTGATCAGCCGATATCGCCCGGCCGACTAATCGCTGCGGCTGGAAAGACAGGAAAAAGTCCAGCTGATGTCGCAACACGATTGGTGACGCTAGGGTTCGTGGTGTCTCCATTGGTTATGATTCACAATGAACTGGAACAATCACCGGCATAGCCCGTGCCCATAGTCAACAAACAGCTCCAACCCGATCAGGCATAGGCCATCGCCCCACCACAGAGCGGCAGTGAGCCAATGATGCAGGGGCAAGGCTGGCCTCGCGTGTACCTCAGCATGGGCGCTATTCCTCGGCGATTAGGCGATCATTGCTTAAGGTTGATCTTAGACCGGAGGAGTCGGTCTGCTGGGCTTATCTAGATCGACGGCGGGCAAGGCGATCAGGCTCCAGCCCAAACCCCGGCTTCTGGCGAGATGATCAGACCGGAGGCCGGGGTCTCCGGCGTGGGCAGCAAAAGGAGCTCGGCCAGCTACGGCGCGTCCGCCTGGTCACGGCGGCCAATGTCGTGCTCGTACTGTTAGTCACACCGGCCTGCGGCCAGGCTGTCATGAGGCTGCGTAGAGCGGGCGGGTCACCGCCGCCCCGCAAGGGCCGCGGCTTGAATTCGTAAGAAAACCTGCAACGGACCACCGACACCCGATTCGCAACCACAAGGCTCACCCTCCCCGCATGTTCGACCATGTTCCCTACATCACCTGTCGTCCATGTCCTAGGACAGAAACGTCAGGCATCTCAAGGGACTAGACATTCGTTGGCGAACGCCTGGTGCCGCAGATTTGAGCGGTTACAGGTCGGCCAGCACTCTTGCAAGCTCCTCGAGCGGTAGGTGCCAGAGAACTTGAACGAGTCGTCAAGGGCGGTTACGTGCGATCAAGTGCACCCCGTCATGCTGCCGGACTGCCGGGTGGTCACTATGCCGCATCGCGTCGAGGATGCGGATCGCGAACGCCTCGGACGCGATTGACGAAACCTCGTTAGCGGTCACCCATCGGAAGGCCTGCGTTTCATCCGTTTCAGTGAGAGCTCCATTAACGGCACGGCATCGGAAGACAAGAGCCACAATCCCCCGGGCCATGTTCTTGTAGACACCGGTTAGCGCTTCCGGTTCGACGTCGAGGCCAGTCTCCTCGGCAACTTCCCGGCGAAGGCCCGTAAGGATGTCTTCGTCACGCTCCAGGACTCCGCCCGGCGCCTCCCAGTGGCCGTTGTCCCGCCGCTGGATAAGTAGCGCGCGGCCCTGCTCGTCGAGAACGACGCCGGCGACGCTCACCGAGTGGCGGTTGTCCTGATCCATGCGGCCCTCCGATGGCCCATCAGCCCAATTAGACTCACCGTAATACACGTATGTACGAGTGGAGGAGTTGACCGTGGCGGACATCGCCCTGCCAGGACTCGACCCGACGTCTGACCGCCCGGTCTTCAAGCAGATCGCTGATCACCTCCGTGAGGCCATGAACCATGGCACTCTTCCGCCCGGGTCGAAAGTGCCCTCGGAGAGCCAACTCATCGCTCACTACGGTGTTGCCCGCATGACCATCCGTAACGCCCTCCAGCTCTTGCAGAGCGAAGGGCTGACGGTTGCCGAGCACGGCCGCGGAGTGTTTGTGCGTTCCCGGCCGCCTGTGCGACGCCTGGCCTCCGATCGCTTCGCCCGTCGCCACCGGGAGCAAGGCAAAGCCGCCTTCATCGTCGAAACGGAGGGTGCCGGCGGCAAGCCGGCCGTCGACTCGATCCAGATCAGCGAGGCCCAGCCGCCAGACGATGTCGGCAACCGACTCGGCCTCCACCAGGGCGAGACTGTGATCACTAGGTCGCGCCGGTACCTGATCGATGGCCATCCTGTAGAGACGGCCGTCTCCTACATCCCCTCAAGCATCGCCCGCGGTACGCGGATCGCAGAACCGGACTCCGGCCCCGGCGGCATCTATGCGCGGCTGGAGGAGTTGGGCCACCGACTGGATCACTTCGATGAGGAGATCCGATCCCGGATGCCTCTGCGCGACGAGATCAGGGCGCTCAAGCTTGCTCCCGGCGTGCCGGTCTTCCACCTGATCCGGACGGCCTACGCGGAATCCGGCAAGCCCGTCGAAGTCTGCGACACCGTCATGTCGAGCGACGCCTACGTCCTCTCCTACCAACTTCCTGCGCGATAGCGCTTGACTCCTCTAGACGAGTTTGGATACATGAAGCACAGCTCCTCTAGTCGAGTAGATGAGGGAGCTGGCCATGAAAAAGCCGAGGCGTGGCCCAAGTCGCCAAACGAGATCCACGCCCCGGCACCCCTTCAGAGAGGTGTTCTCATCATGACCCATGGGTCCTGTGCCCGGCAGCAGTGGCCTGCCGGGGCGAACGACGGCCCTTCGCGGCCGATGAACACGTGCAGCGGGTGCGGCGGCCAGACCACCGGCTCGACCTGCTCACGGTGTGAGGGCGGTGCCTGATGACCGCTACGCACACGTCTGGCGTCAGGTCCGACCGGTGCACCTCGGACTGCCGTAACGGCCAGATCTGGAATCCCGGGTCCGGCCCCTACCCCTGCCCGATCTGCCGACCGAACGCCTCGAACGGTAAGGCCGCCTGATGGGCACCCGTACGCGTACCGCCCGCGACCTGGTGAGCGAGCTGCGCGAGGCCATGGTGCAGGCCGGTCCGGCCTGCACCATGGCCGACGCTGAGCTGTTCACCGGTCCCGATGTTTTCGAGCCCGAACGGGCCGGCGTCCGCCGGTATCGGGAGAACGCGGCCAAGAGGGTGTGCCGTTCGTGCCCGGCCCGGCCCGAGTGCCTGGCCTACGCCCTGGCCCTGCGCCCCGGCGAGGGAGTGTGGGCCGGGCTCACCTCCGACGAGGTCCGCGCCCTGTCCCTGGTGCCGGCCGATACGCGGGAGGTGGCCTGATGGCCCGCTACCAGTGCCCGCTGTGCCAGGGCATCCACCGCACCGAGGACCAGGCGCGGTGCCCGGTCCACGGCACCGGTTACTCCCCGCGCTGCGGTCAGTGCGGGGAGGCCGCTGCCACTCCCCCGTGCGGGGGTGGCCGCTGATGGCCCGCTTCCAGTGCATCGAGTGCGACCGCGACCACGGGTCGGCGACTGGCTGCCCACGCTGCCACTGCACGGGCTGCCAGGTGGAGGTCTGCCGCTTGCACGGCGTCCGCGCGGTCCACTCCTGCGGCTCGTGCCGCGCCCTGTCCCGTGTCCGGATCTGCCTGTAGGAGGCCCCGGCATGCCCACCACCAACGCCCGCCCGGCCCGGCTCCCACCGGCCAAGGGCTGCCCGCGCTGCCGCACCGCCTTGGACGGCGGCCCGGTGCTGTTTCACTGCGCCACCTGCCAGCGGTCGGTCTACGCCGCCGACCTGACCACCGAGTTCCCCGCCACGCTCGGGAGGGCCGCATGAGCACGACTAACGTCAACCTGGCGATCTACGAGCCGCGCGCCGAAGAGATGAGCCTCAAGGACGGCACCAAGTCCGCGGCCATGTTCCTGACCATCTCGCATGAGCACGTCTGGTTCGCCCTGAACCTCACCGGCGACGACGTCCAGGCTCAGGCCGCCGCGATGGACCGGCTGGCCGAGCTGGCCATTGAGGCCGCCGCCCGCCTGCGCGCCCTCTCCCCCACCAGAACCGGGGAGGTGGCCGCGTGAAGCCGCTCAACCTGACCGCCCGCGTGTGCCTCGCCGAGGTGGCGACCTGGGCACGCGCCCGCCAGATCATCACCGCCGCCGCCCTGACCGGCCACACCGCCGATGTCGCCGCCCGCACCTGGGCAGCGGCCCCGGCCAACTGGTGCGCCCGGCCCGGCTGCCCCACGTGCTGGAAGGCAGGTTCGCGATGAACCTGACCAATCCGCTGCCGGAACCGAACCCCGAGGAAGTCTCCCGGGGCCTGGCCGCGATCGAGCAGCACCTCGCCCAGACCGCCCCCGTCCCCCGCCCCCCGGTGAGTCGCACCGGCAGCGTGCCGGGAGAGACTCGCCGCGTGCAGCGGCTGCGCGCGGAGGTGGCCGAGGCGCAGCTGCTGGCCGGCCTGCAGGACGACGACGCCCCGCTCCTGCTGGACACCCCAAGGGTGCGCAAGCGGCGTAAGAAGGCGCACGAGGCCGCCCGGCTGCACGCACTGGGCCAGGACCCCGCGATGCGCGCCTGGCAGGCGAGCCGGATGCTGCGGCTGCTGGTGACGGCCGCGCTGGTGTCGCTGGCGCTCGCGCTCGGCTGGTCCACCGCGGGCGTCCAGTCCTTCGCCGCCGATGGCGCCGCCTCGTGGTCGCCCGGCTGGCTGTTCGCCTGGCTGGTCGAGCCGTTCATGTCGCTGGCCCTGCTGGTCGTCGTCGGCGCCCGGGCCTACCTCGGCACCCGCGGCCAGCCGCTCAACGATCCCAAGCTGATCAGGATCGAGTACCTGTTCCTGGGGCTGACGCTCGGCATGAACGCCTGGCCCCACCTGCCGTGGGCGCTCCCTCAGGGGGAGTCCTTCTCTCTGTCCCGCCTGGTGCTGCACATCCTGGGGCCGGTCGTCGCGGTCGCTGTCGTGACCGCCCTGCCGATCATCCTGGCCGCCTTCACCACCCTCGACCACAGGCAAGCCGGACGGCTTACCGGCCTTACGTACAGCGCAAACGCCCATAGTCCGGAGGTGGCCCGGCTGATCGAGCGGGCGCAGGCGCTCATCGCGACCGGGGAGCTTCCGACAGCCCCGAGCGCTTACCGGCTGCAGCGCATCTTGCGGTGCGGCATGGACGACGCCCGCGCCGTCCGCGACGCCCTGGCCGGGGGTGCATGATGGCCCGCCCGAGGAAGGCCGTCACGGCGGCCCAGGCGCCGGCCTCGGTGTCGACTGTGGTGCGGCATCGCCCGGTCGTCGCATCCGGGGCCGACACGGTCGGCAGGACCTACCAGATGCGCTGCACCTGCGGCAGGACGGGCGACGTGCACCAGGTGCGCAGCCTGGCCCGGATGGACCTGGAGCGGCACATCACCACGTTGCCGCTGGTGCCCGCCCGCCAGCAGTGCCGCGATCCCCAGCGGCACGACTGCCGCGAGTGGGAGCCGTGCGCCCTGTGCGAGGGTCAAGAGCCCTTGTTCACCCTGACCGGCCCGACCGGCGAGGAGACGGCGTGAGGACCGTCTGCGTTCCCGGGGCCGCCGCCGACGAGCGGCCCCGGCCCGGCGCCTGGCCGCGCATCGGCGTCTGGCTGCGTGTGGCGCTGTGTGTGGCGCTCGCCCTGTTGGTGCTGCTGGTCACGGCGGCGGATGCGTGGCTGACCGCGCTGGTGGGTCTGCCCCCGCTGCTCCCCCGGGTTCGCCGCCTGGCCGCCGCGGTCGCCAGGGTGGTCGCCGCTGAGTGCCGCACCTGCACAAGCCACCTGAGCGACCCCGGCGGCGGCGTGGTCGACGCCGAGGTCATCAACACCGATCAGGAGGTGTGGCGCTGATGAGCAGCCGCAATATCACCGAGCTGTCCGCGATCGAGTTCACCGGCTCCCTGGGTGAGGCGTTCCACGCCTACGGCAAGCAGCTGACCGCGCTCGGGGAGCGGTGGGGCGTCGAGCTGGAGATCGCGGCGGTGGACGCCGAAGCCGCGATGTCGACCATGAAGGGCCGTGCGCTGCTGTTCGGCCTGGATTCCAAGGTCCGGGCCCGCCGGGTGGCCAAGCGGCTCAAGCGCGCCCGGGACCTGGCCGCGGCCCTGGCTGAGCGGGGCGAGGACTTCCCCCGCTCCTACCGCAAGCACTTCCTGCCCAACCACTGACACGAGGAAGGAGGGGCTCTAGTGGGGACCGGTAACGACCGGCTGGACGAGATCGCCGGTATCGAGTTCCACGGCAAGGTACCGGCGAAAATCGCCGCCTACACCCTGGCCACCCAGCGCTTCGCGCACGACCTGGCCCGCGAGCTCGACCACGCCGAAGCCGCGGCCGAGGCCGCGATGAGCCAGCTCAAGGGTCACCCCCTGCTGCGGGGAATCGACGTGCGCGCCCGCGCGTGGCGGGTGGCCCGCCAACTGCGGGAGGCCCGCGAGATCGCCCAAGGCATCTCGGCGGAGGCGGTGAAGTTCAACCTGCAGTTCCGGCAGGAGTTCCTCGAGGCCCTGGAAGCGATGGAAAAGCGCGACACCAAGCGCGCGGAGTACAAGGGGAAGGTCGATCTGTGATGGCACGCAACACCACCTCCCTGCAGCTGGTGCAGGACGCGACCATGGAACGCCTGGCCGCCGCGACGCTGTCCAAGGTCGGCGTGCTGGTCCCGCCGTGGGTCATCCTCGGTGTGGAGGCCGCCGCCGGGGCCATCTCCCACGCCCTATGGGGAGACGCGCCGGCGGTGACATGGGCGGCGGTCGGCTGCACCCTCGGCTCCACCGCCCTGACAGCTCTTACCTGGGCGATCACCCACCAGCGCAGGTTGATCGGACGCCTGCACGCCACCATCACCACCGCCGCCGCGTCGGCGTGGTTCACCACTGCCACCATCACCGGCCTGGGCACCCCGGTCGTGAACGGGGCGTTGTTCTTCGGCGGCGCGACCTTGGCCCTGTCGTGGAACATCCGCACCGTCATCCGCAACACAGGCGGCGACGGCGAGCACGACGGCGGGGACGCCCTCGGCACGCTGTTCGCCCGCGCCCGCGAGCAGGCCGGGCTCAAGGGCGCGAAGGTCCGCGCGACCCAGGTGACCGACCACAAGGTGAAAGGTCAGATGCAGCTCCCGCCCGGGGAGAAGACCGCCGACGACGCCATCAAGGCCACCGACCGCATCGAGTCCGGGATGCAGCTGCCGCCCGGCAGCGTGATCGTCGCCCGCGACGACGACCGGGCCGACCGCGCGCACATCACCGTCTCTGACCCCCGCGCGATCCGCCAGCCCATCGCCTGGCCCGGCCCGTCCCACCCCGGCGCCTCGATCGACAAGCCGCTGCGCATCGGCCTGTATCAGGACGGGGACGATGTCGAGTATCGGTTCGTCGGGCACCACCTGCAGATCATGGGCCGCACCGGGTCCGGCAAGAGCATCGGCGGGGCGTGGAACATCATCGGGGAGATCATCACCCGCAAGGACGCGGCGGTGTTCTCCATCGACATCTCCAAGGACGACCAGACCATGGGGCCGCTGCGGGAGGGCCTGCACCGGTTCGAGACCGGCAAGGCCGGTGCGGTAGAGCTGATCCGCGCCATGCATGAGGCGATCCCGCAGCGGACGAAGTGGCTGGCCGACCACGGCTACAGCGATTGGGAGCCGGGTTGCGGGCTGACCTACTGGTACCTACACATCGAGGAGATCGCCAAGCTCGTCAACGAGCTCAGCGCCGACGATGAGGAACGGCTTGGGGAGATTCTCAAGGAGATGCGGTCGGCCGGCGGGAGCGTGATCCTGTCGCTGCAGCGCGCCGACTACACGCAGATCCCCACCCTGTTCCGGTCCCAGATGGCCAAGATGTGCTTCGGCCTGTCGGACCCCGACGACGTCAAGTACGGCGTGTCGGCCCGGCAGCGTAAGGCCGACGTCGTCCCGCACGAGTGGGAAGACCACTACCCCGGCATGGCCTACCTGGACGCCCGCAGCATCCGCGCCACCCACTACGCCATGCCTCTGCGGACCTACACCTGGGGCCGCAACAGCGGCGAAGCCCGCGCCGCGATGGCCGCCCACGCCGCCATCTACCCCGCGAGGAGCAAGGAGGTGGACGAGTTCACGGCCGCCCTGGCCCGCCCTACCGGCCCGGCCCCCGCCGCCAGCACGGCGGCCACGCCCGCCGGCGGCAGCGGGTACGAGCCGCAGGATGAGCAGGAGGAGTTCGCCGCCGACTTCGCCGAACTGCTGGCCGACGCCGCCCAGCTGGTGATTGCCACCCAGCACGCCTCACCGGCCATGCTGCAGCGCAAGCTGCGCATCGCCTGGACCGACTGCCTGCGCCTGCTGGAAGCCCTCCAGCGCAAGGACATCGTCGGTCCGCCTGCCCCCGGCGGCGATGTCCGGCCCGTCCTGGTGGCCGCCGACGACCGCAACGCTCCGCAGCTGATGGAGCAGCTGCGCGCGACCGGGGACGTCGTCACCGCCGCCCTCGCCCACATGGACGATCCCGACCCGTCCCTGTCGGCCGGCCCCGACGACGCCATCCGCCAGCCCACCCCGGAGGAGGCCGACGCCCTGCAGGCCGACGGTCCCATGGTGAAGCTCGACCCAGCCCAGGCCCGCCAGCTCGTCTACGCCTGGCTGCGCCACCGCCACCAGACCGGCAACCCCACCTTCACCGCCACCGACGACGAGCTGACCGCCGTACGGTACAAGACCGGCAACGGACGCGGCTGGATCTACAAGGTGCTGTCCGACCTGACCGACCGCGGCGTCCTGACCATCACCAAGTCCGGGACCGCCCGCGCCTACACCATCACCGACCTGTCACCACTCGACCACGACGACCACGGCCGCGACGGCTACGACCGCGCCGCCTGACCCTGGGCCCGGGGCGGGCCGTGACGACGGCTCCGCCCCCGGCCCTCGTGCGGCTGCGCGTGGGACGCGCCGCGCCCGCGCGGATGATCTTGTCACGCACGGGTGTCACACCCGTTCACGCCACCTGTCACAGGGCTGTCACGGAGCTGCTGTCACGGGGTCACACCCCCGCTGACCTGTAACTCCCATCCCCAGCCCCTTTCCGTGACACCCGCACCTGTCACGCCTGCCGATCTCGTGCTGCCCGAACACGCTCAAGGAGCACCCACCGCATGAACGATCAGCTTCGCTACGCCCTGGCCGCCGCCGCCCGTGGCTGGCACGTCTTCCCGCTCGTCCCTGGTGGGAAGACCCCGCCGCGAGGGTTCGACCACTGGGAACGCCGCGCCACCGCTGACCCCGAAGTCATCCGCCGCTGGTGGGCACAGCAGCCGTACAACATCGGCATCGCGTGCGGTCCCTCGCGCCTGGTGGTGATCGACCTCGACACCCCGAAGCCGGGCGAGGTGCCGCCGCCGGTGTGGGATCTGCCTGGCGTCAACGACGGCGCGGACGTGCTCGCGTTGGTCTGCGAACGGGCCGGGCAGCCGTTCCCGACGCTGGAGACCTTCCAGGTCCGTACCCGGCGCGGTGGGATCCACCTGTACTACGCCGCGCCGGATGGTCCCGAACTGCGCAACACCGAAGGCGACAAGGGCAACGGACTTGGCTGGTTGATCGACACCCGCGCGGCCGGTGGGTACGTCATCGGCCCCGGCAGCTTCGTGGACTTGTCGGACGGAACCGGCGCCTACGAGGTCATCTACAACGCGCCCCCAGCCCCGCTGCCCCCCTGGCTGTCCAAGCGGCTTGTCCCCCCGCCCCCGCAGGCGGCCAAGCCGCTCCGCCTGGCCCTGCCCGAAAACCGGCGTGGCGCATTCCTGCGCGCGGCGATCAACGGCGAGTTGGATCGCGTCGCAGCGGCCCCCGTGGGAGAGCGCAACCGCACGTTGTTCCTGGCCGCGATCGCCCTGGGGCAACTCGTCGCCGGCGGCGCGCTCGACGCCGACCAGGTCACCACCCTGCTTGGACAGGCAGGGGTCGCCGCCGGGCTCGACCGGCGCGAAGCCGACCGCACCGTCGCATCCGGGCTGCGCCACGGGGCCAAGCGCCCCCGCACCGTCGCCGCATAACCGCTGAAGGAGCCGCACTCATGAACCCATCCGCCAACCGTGGCGCCGTGCTGCTGGACTCGCTGCTGGCCGCGCTCACGCGCTACGTGATCCTGCCGACCCCCGAGGCCGCCGACGCCGTGGTCTTGTGGATCGCCGCGACCCATGCCCAACCGGCCTGGCCGCATGCCCCTCGACTGGTTATCCGCGCGCCTGAGAAGCGCTGCGGCAAGTCCCGGCTGCTCGACGTTGTAGAGGCCACCTGCCACGACCCGTTCATCACCGTCAACTCCTCGCCCGCCGCCGTCTACCGCTCCATCACCGACGACCCGCCGACGCTGCTCGTGGACGAGGCCGACACCATTTTCGGCCCCAAGGCAGACGGCAACGAGGACCTGCGCGGGCTGCTGAACGCCGGGCACCAGCGCAACCGGCCGGCCAAGCGCTACGACGCCAACACCGGCCGCGTCGAGTCCATCCCGACCTTCGCCATGGCCGCCCTGGCGGGGATCGGCGCCATGCCCGACACCATCGAAGACCGCGCCGTCGTCATCCGCATGCGCCGACGCGGCCCCGGCGAAACCGTCGCCCCCTACCGCCACCGCCGCGACCGCCCCGCCCTCCGCCAGCTCGCCGCCGACCTCGCCGCATGGCTCCGCGCCGACCTCGACACCCTGGAGAAGGCCGAACCACCCATGCCCGTCGAAGACCGCGCCGCCGACACCTGGGAACCCCTCGTCGTCGTCGCCGACCACGCCGGCGACCACTGGACCGAGCGCGCCCGCGCCGCCGTACTCGCCCTGACCGCCGAAGCCGACGACAACGGCCAGCCCTCCACCCGCGTTCGGCTGCTGGCCGACTGCCGCACGGCGTTCGGCTCCGACACAGCATTGGCCACCGCCGATCTGCTGCAAAGGCTCAAGGCCGACCCGGAAGCGCCCTGGGCCGACTACGGCCCCACGGGACTCACGCCGATGCGGCTCGCGGCGATTCTGCGCGAGTACGAGATCCGGTCGAGCAACATCCGCTTCCCCGATGGCACCCAGGCCAAGGGCTACCAGCGGGCCGACTTCATCGACGCCTGGACCCGCTACTGCCCCACTCTCGACCCCGTCCCAGAGGGGGAGGTGGTCCCGTTCGAGAGGGGTAGCCGTCCCAGCCGTCCCAGCATCATCAGCCCAGGTCACAGCGGGACGGCTCCAATCCCTGGGACGGCTTGAGCCGTCCCAGCAGAAAAGCCGTCCCAGGGCTGACCTGCGGAAATGAGCCTGGGACGGCTGGGACGGCTCACCCCCTCAAAACCGCTCTCTTCGCGCTCCCCGCCACGACGTCTATCGCCGCCTCAGCCTCCGATCTCGGAACCCGAAAGGACGCCCATGGCCACCGCCGCCACGAGCAAACCGCTGACCGTAGCCGAGCTGTGCGCCGAACTCGGCATCTCCCGCTCCACCTTCTACGACTGGCGCGCCAAGGGCCGCGCGCCTCGCTGCCTCAAACTCCCGAACGGCGACTTGCGCATCCGCCGTACGGACCTTGACCGCTGGCTCGCCACACTGGAGGACGCCGCTTGCTGAAGGAGCGCACCTACGACGTGCGGATCTACAAAATCGAGATCCGCGAGCATGAGAAGGCGACCACCTACCGCGTGCGGTGGAAGGTCGACAGTCGCGTGCACCGCATGGCCTTCGCGACCAAGGCGCATGCCGAGAGCTACCGTGCTGATCTGCTGTCGGCGGCCCGCCGCGGCGAGGCGTTCAGCACGGGCACCGGACTGCCGGTGTCCTGGGAGCGTGCGGAGCGGGTCATGAGCTGGTTCGACTTCGCGTGCGCCTACATGGACATGAAGTGGCCGAACCTGGCCGGCCACTCCCGGCGGATCTCCGCGAGCACCCTTCGGGACGTCACTTTCGCCCTGCTCTCCACCAGCCGTGGGCGCCCGGACGACGACACGTTGCGTCGGGCTCTTCTGGAGTGGGCGTTCAACACCCGCCGCCGCAACGAAGGTGAGCCTCCGGAGGACCTTCGCAGGGCCGTGGAGTGGCTCAAGCAGAACACGCGCCCCGTAGGCGACTTGGAGGACCCCTCGATGGCCAGGAAGGCTCTGGAGGCGCTCTCGACCCGCCGGGATGGCAAGCGGATGGCCGCGAGCACGGTCCAGCGCACGCGGGGCGTGCTCGTCAACGCGATGCAGTACGCCATAGAGCTCCGGCTGCTCAACCGGAACCCGATCACCGATCTCCCGTGGAAGGCGACCAAGTCCGTACGGCAGGTGGACAGGCGCGTCGTGGTGAATCCCGCTCAGGCCCGCGCGCTCCTGGAGGCCGTACGCGCCCAGAAGCCCAGCGGCCCGCGGCTGGTGGCGTTCTTCGCGCTCATGTACTACGCCGCGCTGCGCCCCGAGGAGGCCGTCAACCTCCGCAAGAGCAATCTCGTGCTTCTCGAGGAGGGGTGGGGGGAACTGATCCTGGAGACGGCCAACCCGGCCCCGGGCACGGCGTGGTCCAACAGCGGCGATCGGCGCGATCCCGGTCCTCTCAAGCATCGCGAGCGAGGCGAGAGCCGCATCGCCCCCTGTCCTCCCGAGCTGACGCGGATTCTGCACGCGCACCTGAAGGACCTCGGCGCCGCGCCGGACGGCCGGATCTTCTGGGCTCTCAAGGGCGGGACGTACCTGCACGAGAGCACGTATCACCGGGTCTGGCGGAAGGCACGAAAGGCAGCGCTTACGGAAGAGGAGTTCGCCTCCCCGCTGGC
This sequence comes from Microbispora sp. H11081, assembly GCF_012999535.1. GTDB lineage: Bacteria > Actinomycetota > Actinomycetes > Streptosporangiales > Streptosporangiaceae > Microbispora. The sequence continues at coordinate 290,659 of NZ_JABBWV010000004.1, read as the reverse complement.
GAAGCGGCCTTACGACCTTCGCCATGCGGCGGTCTCGACATGGCTGAACGCCGGTGTGCCCGCTCCCCAGGTCGCGGAGTGGGCCGGCCACAGCGTGGCCGTGCTACTGCACGTCTATGCGAAGTGCATCTCCGGCCAGGAAGAACAGGCACGGCAGCGCATCGCCGACGTGCTGAGCGAGGAATGAAATCGCGGGCACACCACGGGCACAGCTTTCCGTAGACGCTCGTATTCAGCCGTAGTCAACCGGACATTTAAGATCGGCCCGTGGCCACGCTTCCCCAGGTCACGGGCTGATTCGGAGAGGCTACAGTTAGTGCCCCCGGTGGGACTCGAACCCACACCACAGCCCTTTTAAGGGGCTTGCCTCTGCCATTGGGCTACGGGGGCGCCGCGATCATATGTCACGGATCACTCCTCTGTAAGCAAGTTACGTCTTACGCGGCTTGTCCCCCTTTCAAGAGCGGGCGAACGGCGTGGGCGGCCGGGCCCGGTCAAGGTCCGGGAGACCCTCCGCCCCCTTCTCTCCCGTCCATCACACCAGCATGGCAGAGCCATGGGAACAGGGAACGGCCCGGCGGTGTGCACCGCCGGGCCGTCCGATGTCCTGCGGCCGTCGGGAGCGGCACCTGAGGGAGGTCTGCGCCCGAGGGAGGTCAGCGCCTGCGGCCGCTGTGGGCGGCCGCCCTGAACTCGTCGCGCGGGTGCTCGATCTCGCCCAGGGAGATCGTCTCGCGCTTGAAGAACAGCGACAGCGTCCAGTCCATCACCACGCGGACCTTCCGGTTGACGGTGGGGACCCGCGACAGGTGGTAGGTGCGGTGCATGAACCAGGCGGGGAAGCCGCGCAGCTTCACGCCGTAGACGTTGGCGACGCCCCGGTACAGGCCGAGCCCGGCGACCGAGCCCGCGTACTTGTGCCGGTAGTCCTTCAGCTTCTCGCCGCGCAGGTACGCGGCGATGTTGTCGCCGAGGACCTTCGACTGCCGTACGGCGTGCTGCGCGTTGGGCGCGCAGTACTGGCCGGGGTTGGTCACGTCGGGCACGCCCGCGATGTCGCCGGCGGCGAAGGCGCCCTTGGAGCCCGCGACCGTCAGGCGGGTCGTGGTCTTGATCCGGCCGCGCTCGTCGAGCGGGAGGTCGGTGGAGTTGACGATGGAGCTGGGCTTGACGCCCGCGGTCCAGACGATGGTGGCCGACTCGAACTCGTCGCCGTCCGAGGTCTTGACCAGGCCGCCCTCGCAGGACTGCAGGAACGTCTCCATCTTGAGCTCGATGCCGCGCTCGCGCAGCTGCTCGGCGGTCCACTCGCCCATCTCGGGGCCGACCTCGGGCAGGATGCGGTTGGACGCCTCGATGAGGACCCAGCGCAGGTCCTTCCTGTCGATGCTCGGGTAGTACCTGATCGCGTCCTCGGTCATGTCCTCGAGCTCGGCGAGGGCCTCGATGCCCGCGAACCCGCCGCCGACCACGACGAAGGTCAGCGCCCGGCGGCGCACGTCCTCGTCTTCGCTCGACTCGGCCCGGTCGAGCAGGGCGATCACCCGGTTGCGCAGCGCGATGGCCTCGCCGACGGTCTTGAAGCCGATGGCCGCGTCCTCAAGGCCGGGGATCGGCAGCGTACGCGAGATAGAGCCGGCCGCCATGACGATGACGTCGTACTCCATCTCCCTGGACTGGCCCGCGGCGGGCTCGAAGGTCAGGGTGCGCGCCTCGTGGTGCACCTTGGAGACCTTGCCGTTGAGGATGCGCACCTTCGGCAGCACCCGGCGCAGCGGGGCCACGACGTGGCGCGGCGAGATGTTGCCCGCCGCCGCCTCGGGGAGGAACGGCTGGTAGGTCATGTACGACTGCGGGTCGATGAGCGTGATCCGCACGCTGCCGTCGCGCAGCTCACGGCGGAGCGTGCGCTGGAGACGAAGAGCCGTGTAGAGGCCCACGTATCCACCGCCGACGATGACGACGTGCTTCCAGTTGCGGTCTGCCACGATGCCCTCCAGGCTTGTGAAAGCATTCACAAGGCTACGTCATGAGATGGTGACCGTACCAACCCACCAGGGCCGAAGGTCTCGCGAATTTCCCCAAATAGTCACATCATGAAGATTTTTCCCAGAAAGATCGTGAAATCTTCCTCGCAGTGACCGACTTCACACTCGTGAAACGATTCACAAGGTCCCCAGAGCGGCGGCACGGGCGAAGACCGCGTCGAGCATCTCCGCGGTCACCCTGCCGGTGAAGGTGTTCTGCTGGCTGGGGTGGTAGCAGCCGATGAGCGTCACCGGGGCGACGCCGTGGGTCAGGGGCACCTCCACGCCGTGCCCGAACGCCGGCCTGCGCGGCGGCAGCGTGAACCCGGCCGCGCGCAGCGCCGGCCACACCGCCTGCCAGGCGAAGCCGCCCAACGCGACGATCACCCGGGTCGTGCCCGCCATCAGCGCGATCTCCCTGGCGAGCCACGGGAAACAGGTGTCCCGCTCCTCCGGTGTCGGTTTGTTGGCGGGCGGCGCGCACCGCACCGCCGCCATCATCCGCGCGCCGATCAGCCGCTGCCCGTCGCCCGCGCGCACGCTGGTCTCCTGCGCGGCGAGCCCGGTGCGGTAGAGCGACGCGAAAAGCCAGTCGCCGCTGCGGTCGCCGGTGAAGATCCGCCCGGTCCTGTTGCCGCCGTGGGCGGCGGGGGCCAGGCCCACGATGAGCGTGTGCGGCGCGTCGTCGCCCCAGCCCGCGACCGGCCTGCCCCAGTAGGTCTCGTCCGCGAACGCCCGCCGCCTGACGTCGGCGACCTCCTCCCGCCACCGCACGAGACGCGGGCAGGCGCGGCACACCGACTGCCGCGCCGTCAGGTCGGACGGCGTACGGCTCTCCGCCGCGAGCCCGGCGACCTCGTGGGCGTCCCGCGCGACGGGGGTGTCGGGGGACGCGGGGTCGCCCGGCCAGCCTGAACCGGGGGGAACGAAACTCATACCACCGATCGTGCCAGGTCAAATGGGATGGGCCGCCCGGAAACCCGATCTCCGTTCGATCACTCCAGCCGCATGGGCACCTCCAAAATTTGGATCTTTCCCTCGTACGGGAAATGGGTACGTAGGGCCCGTGTCCATCGACCCATGCCCCCCGCTGTTCGGTCCGGCGTTCGACACCGACCCCTACCCCGCCTACGACTGGCTGCGCCGCAACGCGCCGGTGGCCCGCGTGCCGCTGCCCGGCTGTGAGGCGTGGCTGGTCACCCGGTACGAGGACGCCGTGGCCACGCTCACCCACCCCTCGCTCGCCAAGGACCCGGCGGCCGGCTCGCCCGAGTGGCGGGCCGCCAGTCTCGGCCTGCCCCTGGACCACCGGCCGGGGCTCGCCCGGCACATGCTCAACGCCGACGGCGGCGACCACGCGCGGCTGCGGCGGCTCGTGAGCGCGGCCTTCACCCCCCGGCGGATGGCGGGACTGCGCACGCGGGTGCTTGAGGTGACCGACGCGCTGCTCGACCGCCTCGACGGCCAGGAGGCGGATCTGGTCTCCGGCCTCGCCTATCCCCTGCCGATCACGATCATCTGCGACCTGCTTGGCGTGCCGGAGGAGGACAGGGCCACCTTCCACCACCACGCCTCCGTGATCGACTCGGCGGCGGCGTCCGACGTGGAGGAGATCGCCCGCGCCACCGACGCCCTGGAGAGCTTCCTCGCCGACCTGGTCGAGCTCAAGCGCTCCCGGCCCGGCAACGACATGCTCACCGACCTCGTACGGCGGTCCAACCAGGGCGAGATCGACAAGGACGAGCTGACCTCGACCGCGTTCCTGCTGCTCGTCGCGGGGCACGAGACGACCGTGGCGCTGATCGGCAACGGCCTGCTCACTCTGCTGCGGCACCCCGACCAGGCGGCGGCCCTGCGCGCCGACCCCTCGCGGCTGCCGGACTTCGTCGACGAGATCCTGCGTTACGACGGCCCGGTGCGGAACGCTACCTGGCGCTTTCCCACGGAGCCCGTGGTCATCGGCGGCCAGGAGATGCTGCCGGGAGAGCCCATCCTCGTCTCCCTGCTGGCCGCCAACCGCGACCCGGCGGCGTTCGACGACCCGGACGCGTTCGCGCCTGGCCGGATCGGTGAGCCGCACCTCGCCTTCGGCAGGGGCCCGCACTACTGCGTCGGCGCCGCCCTGGCGAAAGTGGAGGGGGAGATCGCGATCGGCCGGGTGCTCGAACGGTTCCCCCGCCTGGCCCTGGCCGCCGATCCCGGCACGCTGAGGTGGTGGCCGAGCGCGATCATGCGCGGCCTGTTCTCCCTGCCGGTCCGCCTGCACGGCTGAGGTCCTGGCTCTCTCCTCCGGCTCCGTCTCGCTGAGACGGAGCCGGAGCGCGGACCCCCGAGTTCAGCGCGTCGGCGCGGCGGAGGGCGACGGGTGCGCGGACGACGGTGTGGGTGTGGGGGTCGGGGTGGGCGTGGGGGTCGGGGTGGGGGTGACGGTCGCGCAGGTCGCCCACGGTCCGTCGCCGGCGACATCGCCCGGATTCTCGATCGGCCGCAGTGCCAGGGGGTAGGCATTGCGGAGGGGCGGCTCACTGCCACAGGAAGGGACCGCGGTCTGGCCGTACATCTCCGGATCCATCGTGATCGGGTTGCCGTCCTGGTCGTAGAGCCGGACGTTGCGCAACGGCGTCCCGTCCTCCGCGTAGGGGAAGATGTTGTAGACGCCCCCGTTCGGCGAGGACACCATCTCCACCCGCATCCGCGGCACGTGCTCGACCAGCCGGGGGCCGTAGTCGAAGGCCACGCTGCGCGACGACGTGCTCGGAACGTCGGCCATCGTCCCCAGCACGAGGGCTGCGGCCACCAGGTTGGCCCCGAGCAGCAGCACCCTGCCCCAGCGCGACGGCCGCGCGAGACCCCGCCGGCCCAGCCACACCGACGCCCAGACGACCACCAGTGTGAACGCCCACGCGGCGATGTCCCCGGGGACCAGACCGGGCGAGCTGATCGGCGCGAGCACGGCCAGCGCGATCGCGTAGCCCCGCAGCACCCACCAGGCGGGGCGAAGCTCGGGGGCGAAGACGGCGGCCTGACGGTAGGGCGGCAGCACGAGCAGCCGCGTGTGGACGCGCCGCGCGGCTCCGGTCACCCGCCCGTGCAGGCGCTCGCGCACCCGCTCACCGAACAGCGAGCGGCCTCGGCTCCGCGGCCCCCCGCCGTAGGCGGCCCGCAACTCGGCCGCGTACGCCTCGGGGCTGCCGAGGCGTTCCTCCAGCGACATGCCCGGCTCGGCGGCCACCTCGGCGAGATGCTCGTCCAGGTCCTCCAGCAGCGTCTCCCTGTCGCTGCCGGGAAGATCGGCGAGCGCCGCGCGTACGGCGGCGGCGTAGTCCTGGGGCGTCATCGGGGGGTTCATCCTCGGTCGACCTCCTTGAGCAGGTCGTGCATGGTGGCGGCGAAGGACGTCCAGGTCTTCGCCGAGGTCTGCAGGAGCGAGCGGCCCACGTCGTTCAGGCCGTAGTACTTGCGATGCGGGCCCTCGTCGGACGCGACCACGTAGGACGTGAGCGCTCCGGCCTTGTAGAGCCTGCGCAGCGTCCCGTACACCGACGCGTCGCCGACGTCCTCGAGCCCGGCCTCTCGCAGGCGGCGCACGACGTCGTAGCCGTAGCTGTCGCGCTCGGCGAGCACGGCGAGGACCGCGAGGTCGAGGACCCCTTTGAGTAGCTGGCTACCGTCCACGCATCGCACAGTACTACGCATAGCGTAGTAGCGCCAAGATCTGTAGGGCGTTCCGGTGCCTACGTGGCTTTCCTTTCGCTTCTCGGCTTCTCGGCTTCTCGGCCCGATGCCCGGCGTGGTCCGGAGCCGGGTTCAGGCCAGGGACCAGGCGATGCCGTCGAGGATGTCGTGCTCGCTCACCACGACCTCGGAGAAGCCGTAGCGGCGGACGATGCGGTCGAGGATGAGCGCGCCCGCGCCGATGACGTCCACCCGGCCGGGGTGCATGACCGGGACGGCCGCCCGCTCGTCGTGCGTCGCGGCCAGCAGCCACGCGGACACCTCGTGGACCCGCTCGGCGGCGATGCGCGAGTGATGGATGCGCGCCGGGTCGTAGGCGGGCAGGCCGAGCGCGATCCCGGCGACCGTGGTCACCGAGCCCGCCAGGCCGACCAGCGTGCGCGCCGTACGCACGGGGACGCTCTCCTCGACCCGGTCCATGGCCGCCTCGATGTCGGCGACCGCGGCCTCCACGTCACCGGTGGCCGGAGGGTCGTCGCGCAGGTGGCGTTCCGTCAGCCGTACGCAGCCGATGTCCACCGACAGCGCGCCCTCGACGGCCCTGGAGCCGACGACGAACTCCGTGGAGCCGCCCCCGATGTCCACCACCAGGAAGGGCGTCTCCGCGGCGGACCCGGCGAGGCCCCGGGTCGCGCCGGTGAAGGACAGCCGCGCCTCCTCGTCACCGGACACCACCTCCGGCTCCACGCCGAAGATGTCCCGTACGCCGGAGACGAAGTCGTCCCGGTTGGCGGCGTCGCGCGTCGCCGAGGTGGCGACCACGCGGACCGGCACCTGGCCGTCCTGGGAGTGCTCCCTGATCAGCTTGGCGTACCCGCGCATCGCGGTGAAGGTCCGCTCCAGGGCCTCGGGCGCGAGCCGTCCCGTACGGTCGACGTCCTGGCCGAGCCTGACGATCTCCATCCGGCGTTCGACGTCGGTGAGGTCGTCGCCCGAGATGTCCGCGATGAGCAGCCGGACCGAGTTGGTCCCGCAGTCGATGGCCGCGACCCGCCTGGTCTCCACGCTCATCCCTCCCGGCCTCCGATCGGCTCTTCCCGCTGCTCCACGACGACACAGGGCCCGTCGGCCCACCACTCGGGCAGCGCGTCCAGCGCCTCGCGGCCGAACGGGTTGACCCCCGGCGCGGCCAGCTCGTGGGCGACCAGCGCGTGCAGGCACTTGACCCGGCCCGGCATGCCGCCGGCGCTCTGCATGTCGCGCGGCAGCGGCTCAAGACCGTCCTCCTCCGCCGCACGGTCGCGGCGGGCGACGTAGTCCTCGTGGGCCGCCAGGTAGGCCTCCGCGAGGTCCGGGTCCTCGGCGAGCCGCGCCTGCATCCGCCGCATCATCCCGGACGACTCCAGCGTGCCGATCGCCGAGGCCGCCCGCGGGCAGGTCAGGTAGAACAAGGTCGGGAACGGCGCGCCGTCGGGCAGGCGCGGCGCGGTCTCCAGCACGTCGGGCAGCCCGCAGGGGCACCGGTGGGCGACGGCCCGCACCCCGCGCGGCTGCCGCCCGAGCTGCGCCCCCGCCGCCGCCAGGTCCGCCCGGTCCACGGCGTCCACCCGATCGTCCGCCACGTCGCTCTCCTCGCCCTTCACGATGCCCGCCGCGGCCGTGGCGTCGTCCACGGCCCTCATCCCGCCGCGCCCGCCGAAGCCGGCGCCGGGCTCGGCTGCCCCTGCTGGGGTGCGGCGGACCGCCCCTTGTCGGCCGCCTCGAACGACCGCCAGAGCGTGACGTACCAGGCGGGCCGCTCCGGTGACTTGGTCCCCGCCTTGGCCGCGGCGGCGCCGGCCTGCTCCTCGTCGAGCACCTGATAGCAGTCGGCGCCCGGCTCACAGTAGAACAGCCGCTCCTTGGCCAGGCGCTTGATGTATTCCGGGTCCTCCAGCCGCCGGCGGCGCTCCTCCAGGTTCTGGAGCTTGCGCAGCGCGTTCGCCTGCTGTGCCTCCAGCTGGGCGATCTGCCTGCGCTGCGCGACGTACTCCCGTACGGGATAGGCGAGGCTCATGGCGATGGCGCACACGACGATCGCGAGGATCGCCGCGCGCCCGGTGAGCTGCGGCCGCTTCGCCGCCACGAAACCACCCCTCCCGGTCGGTCAGCGCGTGGCCCGATTCGACGGCCACACTAACCGCCCGTCCCGGCCGTACACGCTCCGCGTCGCGAAGTCGCTCGCGCGCGGGGCGTGTGCAGCCGGGCTACCCGCATCTGGCGCCGCTACCCCTGGAAGCGCGGGAAGGCGCCGCGACCGGCGTACCGGGCCGCGTCGTCGAGCAGCTCCTCGATGCGCAGGAGCTGGTTGTACTTGGCCACGCGGTCGGAACGGGCCGGGGCGCCGGTCTTGATCTGGCCGCAGTTGGTGGCCACGGCGAGGTCGGCGATCGTGGTGTCCTCGGTCTCGCCGGAGCGGTGGCTCATCATCGAGCGGTAGCCGCTGCGGTGGGCCAGGTCGACCGCGTCGAGAGTCTCCGACAGCGTGCCGATCTGGTTCACCTTCACCAGCAGGGCGTTGGCCGCGCCCTCCCGGATGCCGCGCCCGAGCCGCTCGGGGTTGGTGACGAACAGGTCGTCGCCGACGAGCTGGACCTTGGCGCCGAGGGAGGTGGTGATGGCCTTCCAGCCCTCCCAGTCCTCCTCGTTCAGCGGGTCCTCGATGGAGACCAGCGGGTAGGAGCGGACCAGGTCCTCGTAGAAGGAGATCAGCTCGGCCGCCGACACGCCCTTGCCGTCGATCGTGTAGACGCCGTCGTTGTGGAACTCGCTGGCCGCGACGTCGAGCGCGAGCGCGATGTCCTGGCCCGGCGTGTATCCGGCCTTCTCGATCGCGACCATGATCAGGTCGAGGGCGTCGCGGTTCGACGGCAGGCTGGGCGCGAAGCCGCCCTCGTCGCCCAGGCCGGTCGCGTAGCCCTTCTCCTTCAGCACGCCCTTGAGCGTGTGGTAGGTCTCCGCGCCCATGCGCACGGCCTCGGAGAACGTCTCGGCCCCGATCGGCGCGATCATGAACTCCTGGATGTCCACGTTGGTGTCGGCGTGCGCGCCACCGTTCAGGATGTTCATCATCGGCACGGGCAGGATGTGCGCGTTCGGCCCGCCGACGTAGCGGAACAGGGGCAGGTCGGCGCTGTCGGCGGCGGCCTTGGCGACCGCCAGCGAGATGCCGAGGATCGCGTTGGCGCCGAGGCGGGCCTTGTTCGGGGTGCCGTCCAGGTCGATCATCGTCTGGTCGATCAGACGCTGTTCCTCGGCGTCGAAGCCGATCAGCTCGTCGGCGATCTCGTCGGTGACGCCGAGGACGGCCTTCTCGACACCCTTGCCGAGATAGCGCTTCTTGTCGCCGTCGCGCAGCTCGACAGCCTCGAACTGACCGGTGGAGGCGCCGCTCGGAACGGCGGCGCGGCCGGTGCTGTAGTCGTCCAGCAGTACCTCGACCTCGACCGTGGGGTTTCCACGGGAATCGAGGATCTCGCGGGCGGTGATGGCCTCGATGGCAGCCACGAACGCTCCTAGCAAAATGGCGGGCGGTTTGCCACCCGAGCCTATCGGTCCCTACTACCCGGTACGGCGGAGGGCCGCCCGATCCACTCGCGTGTCCCCCGGGGCGTACGGGCGTGAGTTCAGCCGCGCCCGGATGCGGCGGGGCCCTGCGCGTCCTGTGCGGGGGCCTGCGCGTTTTCTGGGGAGCCCGGCGCGTCTTCTGGGGAGGAGCCCTGCGCGCTCTCCCAGTGCTCCACGCGCCGCCGGTACTCCCTGGCCGCGGCCCGCAACTCGGCCTCGGGATCGAGCCCCGCATCCTGGATCTCCCGTACGAGCGCGAACAGGCGGGCGCCCGCGGGCGCGGCGAGATCCTCGGCGAGGACACCGGGCGCGCCGGCCTGGCCGGCCCTGCGCAGGAGCTGGGCGGCCAGGGAGATCGCGGGCTGGCCCATGGGAACGCCGCTGAGCACCGAGGGGGTCTCCCCCTTGGCGGCCCGCTCCGCCGCCTTGATCGTCTCCCAGTTGTCGGCGACCTCGCCCGCGCCGGAGACCGCGACGTCCGCGAAGACATGCGGGTGACGGCGGACCAGCTTCTCCACGATCCCGGCCGCGACGTCGTCGATGTCGAAGCCGTCGCCCTCCGCCGCCCCGTCCGTGCCCATCCGCTCCATGGCGAGCCTGGCGTGGAACACCACCTGCAGCAGCAGGTCGCCGAGTTCCTCGCGCAGCGGCGCGCCGTAGTCGCCCTCGTGGATGGTCTCCAGCACCTCGTAGGCCTCTTCGACCAGGTAGGGCACGAGCGACTCGTGGGTCTGCTTGCGGTCCCACGGGCATTCGCGGCGCAGGCGGTCCATGACCTGGACGAGATCGATCAGCCGGGCGCCGGGCAGGTCGTAGGAGCCGGGGACGACCTCGATCTCCGGCGGCTCGTCGAGGGAGATCGCGGCGTGGCCGACCGCCCGCATGAAGTCCTCGTCGCCGTCCTGCGCGGCCAGCCACACGATCGTGTCCGTACGGCTCTCGCGGGCGATCGCGCCGGGGTCCGGGGTCACCACCTCTACCCGGACGCCGGCCTCGTCCAGGTAGCGCAGGCAGGGATGGCCGGGGGTGCCGGTGAGCACCCGCCCCCCGGTGAGGGCCTTCCAGGCCGCGGGCGAGAACAGCCCCGGAGCGACCCTGGGCGAGGTGGTCACCACGATCAACGCCATACCCCCACCCTATTCACGCCCCGCCCCCACCACCCCCGGCGTGATCATGCAATTAGTCGCAGGCAACCCCCTTCACCTGCACTTTCACCCTTCGTGATCTTGCGCGAATTCGGCCGGGAGCACGACCGCCAGGCACAACATAGTGCGTGATCTTGCAATTGCAAGATCACGCACTATGTATCGCCAGGCCAGAGGCCAGATCGCGAGAAAACTGCATGATCACGAAGAGTGAACCCGCAGGTCACGGCCGTACGTGCGACAAACTACAAGATCACGGCCGGGGTGGGGGATTAGCTGGTTTGGGGGGCGCCTTCCGTGCCGGCTCCTTCCGTGCCAGCTCCTTCGGGTGCGCCGGCTCCTTCCGGACCGGGGGCCCCCGCACCGGCGGGGGCGCCGAAGCGGTCGTCGGCGACGAAGCCCTGCTGGGGGTCGAACTTGCCGTAGCGCGGGCTGTACTTCACCGGCACGGCCGAGTCGGCCTCCTCGACGATCTTCTGGAGGGCGGCCTGCTGGCTCGCCTGGTCCTGACCGGCCCCGGACTGCTGCGCCAGCTTGTTGCGGATGATGACGGCGCGGATGAAGTCACGGCTCTCGTCCAGCGGGATGCCGTTGGCCAGCAGCACCTTGTTGAACTCGTCCCAGCCGCCCTGGGCCGTCGCCACGTCGTCGACCTCGCGGTCGGTGACCGTGATGCCCTTGCGCTTGCCGAGCTCCTGGAACTGCCTGCTCGTGGTCATGTTGAGCAGGACCGTCTGCGGCAGCGAGAAGGACAGCTGGAGCTGGTTCTCGGGGATCTTGTTGGCGGCCAGGTCGGCGCGCAGCGCGCGGACCTCGTCGTTCAGCTGGCTGGAGGTGATGCGCTCCTTGCCCACGATGGCCGCGGAACCCGCCTGCACGGGGCCGCCGCAGGCGGTCACGGCGATACCGGCCGCCGCCAGCGCCACGGCGGCGCGCACTCGATACGACTTCACGGACGATCCTCCCGAACGACACCGGCCACGCATATGTTGACAATTTCGCGGGTCACTGTACCCGCATCGGCTCCAGGAACAGGGCCTCGACCAGGTCCCCACACCATTTCAGCAGGTCCAGGTCCCGAAGCGGCTGACCACCGATCGGTTTCGTCTTGGGCACCGGGACGAGCAGGATGCCCGCCGCCTGCTTCCAGATGGAGCGCGGATAGAGCCGCTGCAGCCGCACCTGCTGGGAGTCCTTCAGCTCCACGGGCGCGAACCTGATCTGCTGGCCCTGCAGCGTCACGTCCGTCAGGCCCGCCCGCCGCGCCCTGATGCGGAAGCGCGCCACCTCCAGCAGGTTGTCGACCTCCTGGGGCTGCCTGCCGTACCGGTCGGTGAGCTCGTCGCGGACCGCCGTGATGTCCTCCTCCGAGCCGATCGCCGCGATCCGCTTGTACGCCTCCAGGCGCAGCCGCTCGGAGGTGACGTAGTCGTGCGGCACGTGGGCGTTGATCGGGAGTTCGACCTTGACGTCGGGCCGCTCCTCCACCTTGCTCTCACCCGCGAGCTTGGACTTCTGCTCCTGCACGGCCTCGGCCATCATCCGGACGTACAGGTCGAAGCCGACGCCGGCGATGTGGCCCGACTGCTCGGCCCCGAGGATGTTGCCCGCGCCGCGGATCTCCAGGTCCTTCATCGCGACGTACATGCCCGCGCCCATCTCGGTGTGCTGGGCGATCGTGGCGAGCCGCTCGTGCGCGGTCTCGGTCAGCGGCGACTCGGGCGGGTAGAGGAAGTAGGCGTAGCCGCGCTCGCGGCCCCGGCCGACCCGGCCGCGCAACTGGTGGAGCTGCGAAAGGCCGTAGTTGTCGGCCCTGTCCACGATGAGCGTGTTGGCGTTGGGCACGTCGAGCCCCGATTCGACGATCGTGGTGCAGACCAGCACGTCGAAGCTGCGCTCCCAGAAATCCACCATGATTTTTTCGAGCTGGCTCTCGTTCATCTGCCCGTGGGCGACCGCGATCCGCGCCTCCGGGACCAGTTCGCGCAGCCGCGCGGCCACCTTGTCGATCGTGCGGACCCGGTTGTGCACGAAGAACACCTGGCCGTCGCGCATCAGCTCGCGCCGTACGGCCGCCGCGATCTGCTTGTCGTCGTACGGCCCGACGAAGGTGAGGATCGGGTGCCGCTCCTCCGGCGGGGTGAGGATGGTCGACATCTCACGGATGCCGGTCAGGCCCATCTCCAGCGTCCTCGGGATCGGCGTGGCCGACATGGCGAGCACGTCGACCTGGGTGCGCATGTGCTTCATGGCCTCCTTGTGCTCGACGCCGAACCGCTGCTCCTCGTCCACGATGATCAGGCCCAGGTCCTTGAACTTCACCTCGGGCGACAGCAGCCGGTGCGTGCCGATCACGACGTCGACCGAGCCCGCGCGCAGGCCTTCGAGGGTCTCCCGCACATCGGCGTCGGTCTGGAAGCGGGAGACCGGCTTCACGGTGACGGGGAAGCTGGCGAACCGCTCGCCGAACGTCGACAGGTGCTGCTGCACCAGCAGCGTCGTCGGCACGAGCACCGCGACCTGCTTGCCGTCCTGCACCGCCTTGAACGCCGCCCGCACCGCGATCTCGGTCTTGCCGTAGCCGACGTCGCCGCAGATCAGGCGGTCCATCGGGACGGCCCGCTCCATGTCGCGCTTGACCTCGTCGATCGCTTCGAGCTGGTCGCCCGTCTCGGCGTACGGGAAGGCGTCCTCCATCTCCCGCTGCCAGGGGCTGTCGGGGGCGAAGGCGTGGCCCGGGGAGGCCATCCTGGCCGAGTAGAGCCGGATCAGCTCACCGGCGATCTCCCTGACGGCCTTCTTCGCCCTGGTCTTGGCCTTGGCCCAGTCGGCCCCGCCCATGCGGTTGAGCGTGGGCGCCTCGCCGCCGACGTACCGCGTGACCTCGTCGAGCTGGTCGGTCGGCACGTAGAGCCTGTCGCCCTTGGCATACTCGATCACCAGGTATTCCCTGGTCGCGCCCTGGATCGTGCGCTGCACCATCTCGATGTAGCGGCCCACGCCGTGCTGCTCGTGCACGACGTGGTCGCCGATCTTGAGCTGGAGCGGGTCGACCATGTTGCGGCGGCGCGACGGCAGCCGCCGCATGTCCTTGGTGGACGCCTTCTGCCCGACGAGGTCGAGGTGGGTCAGCACGGCGACGCCCGGCGTGACGAAACCGTGGTCGATCCTGCCGGTCGTCACCTGCACGACGTCCGCGGGCGGCGGGCCGTCGAGGGACGGCACCAGGCGCGCCGCCACGTCCACGCCCTTGAGCAGCTCGACCATGCGCTCGGCCGGGCCGTGGCCCTCGCTGAGCAGCACGACGGCCTTGCCGGCGCCCAGCCAGCCCTTGATGTCGGCGAGCGCCCGCTGGGTGTCGCCCCGGTAGGCCTCGACGTCCTGCGCGTCCAGCTCCACGCCCTCGCCGAACGGCGCGATGCTCCACCACGGCTGGCCCAGCTCGCGGGCGTGGTCGCGCACCTCCTCCAGCGAGCGGAAGGCCGCCGCCTCCAGGTCGATCGGCGCCTCGCCGCCGGCGGCGGCCGCGATCCAGGACGCCTCCATGAACTCCTGGCTCGTACGCACCAGCTCGACGGCCCTGCCGCGGATGCGCTCGGGGTCGCAGACGAACACGGCGGACCGCACCGGCAGGTGGTCGAGCAGCAGGTCCATGGCCCCGGCGAGCACGGGCGCGAACGCCTCCATGCCCTCCATCGGGACGCCCTCGGCGAGCTGGTCGAGCACGTCCTTCAGCGCAGGGTGCTCCTCCGCCAGCTCGCGGGCGCGCCGCCGTACGTCGTCGGTGAGCAGCAGCTCACGGCAGGGCGCGGCGAACAGGCCGTCCTGGGCGATCTCCAGCGAGCGCTGGTCGGCCACCTTGAACCAGCGGATCTCCTCGACCGTGTCGCCCCAGAACTCCAGCCGCAGCGGGTGCTCCTCGGTGGGCGGGAACACGTCGAGCAGGCCGCCACGCACGGCCACCTCGCCGCGCTTCTCCACCATGTCCACCCGGTGGTAGCCGTTCTCGACCAGCCGTGCCACGACGGCGTCCAGGTCGGCCTCGTCTCCGGCGCGCAGCCGTACGGGCGCGAGGTCGCCGAGCCCGGCCACGATCGGCTGCAGCAGCGAGCGCACCGGGGCCACCACGATCCGCAGCGGGCCAGCGGTCTGGTCGCCCTCGATCGGGTGCGCTAGCCGCCGCAGCACGGCCAGCCGCTGGCCGACCGTGTCGCTGCGCGGCGACAGCCGTTCGTGCGGCAGCGTCTCCCAGGCGGGGAAGACGGCCACGGAGTTCTCGTCGACCAGGCTGGTGAGGGCGGCGGCGAGGTCCTCCGCCTCGCGCCCGGTAGCCGTGATGGCGAGCACGGGCCGTACGCGGGACAGCGCGGCCACGGCGAACGGCCGCAGCGCGGGTGGCGCCACCAGCTCGGCACCGGGGTCGGCGGACTGCCCTGCCGCGTCGAGCGCGGCGGCCAGCCCGGGTTCTGCGGATAGGAGGTCGAGCAGTCCGGAAAGAGACATCGATGCCTTCAAGAGCCCCGTGACAAAGACAGCAGGCGTACGGAAACGGCCCCGGCATCCGGCCGGTCCCCGCCTGAGCGAAGATCGACGAGATGCTCCAACCGGGCCGCGGCTATCCAGGCTACGCCCTGCGCGCTCGCCTCGCTCCGCTCGGCCGCCCGGTCCGGACAAGATGGGTGACGGCAAATGCGCAACTCCGAGTCTTCAAATGATTACTCTCAGTGGCATGACAGAGGTTCGGGTGTCGTCCGTCGACCAGGACGACGTGTTCAGCCAGCGGATTCGTGAGCAGTGGACCGACCAGCTCGGGCGGCGGCTCGACATCCTCATCGCCGGATGCGGCCGGGGCGGGGTCCTCGACGTGGGGCGGTACGAGCCGAGGATGACGGGGGTGGACGAGGACCTGCCGCCCCTGCGGGTCCAGACCGCCGCCCGCGGCGACCTGGAGGCGTCCTACCTGGGCGACCTGCGGCTGGTGCCGATCCCGCCGCGCTCCTTCGACGTCGTCTACGTGTCGTTCCTCCTCGAACGCATCCGCCACTCCGAGTTGGTGCTCGACCGGCTCGTCGCCGGGCTGCGCCCCGGCGGGCTGCTGCTGCTGAAGATGCGCGACAGGAAGTCGGCGTACGGCTTCTGCGACCGGGTGACCCCCCGCCGGCTGCGGCGGATGCTGTGGCGCGCGCTCGCCCCCGCCGGGTCCGTGGGGCCGCTCCCCGCGGTGTACGAGCCGCTGGCCTCCCGGGAGGGCATCCAGGCGTACTGCCTGATGCGCGGGCTGATGATCGCCGAGGACTACTCGGCGGTGAGCGGCCCGGCCAGGCGGGGACCGCACGGCGGCCTGGTCTCCATGGTCTGCCGGGTCGTGTCCGCGCTCTCGCGAGGCGGGCTCAACGGCACCGAGGACGAGATCACCATGGTGATCCGCCGCCCGCAGAACCACTTCGCCCGCCTCATCTGAGCCGCTACCTGAGGGCTCATCCGAGCCGCTACCTGAGGGCGAACACCGGCTGCCACTCCTCGGGCCTCTGGCTGTTCTTCCGGTACGCCGACAGCGGAACCGTCTGCCTGCCGTCGACGCTCACGAGGACCAGGCCGTTGTGGAACTCGTTCCCGCACGCGCCCGCGCAGCCCAGGGCGACCAGGCGGCGGTCGTCGGCCCAGGCGAGAAGCTGGAGCACCTTCTGCCGGCCTACGACCCTGCCCGTCGAGAGCTCGGTGACCTTGGTGGGCATGCCGTCGGGGCCGGCGAGCAGCGTGCCGCCGGGCGACACGCCCGCCTTCGACTCGGTCGCGACGTACCCGGAGGGCGCGTCGTGCGGTCTGCCCGCAAGGTCGTAGAAGCCGTCAGGTCGCTTCCAGACGTTGCTGGCCTCGCGGACCAGCGCGCCGTCGTCGCTCCAGCCGAAGTCGCGCCTGACGTTGCTGTTCTCGGTCAGGCAGGGATCGACGGCGTGGAAGTCCCCCGCCGTCGCGGTCGCCACGTCGACGACGTAGAAGCCCGTGCGGCTGGTGTCGATCGTCTCGTACGGCGGCTGCGGGGGGCCGTCCGGCGTCGTCGCGACCCGCACCGGGCACTGCCGCCTACCCTGGACGGACGTCGTGTCCAGGTCGGGGGACTCGTCGTAGGCGGTGGCGACCAGGCGTGTGCCGTCCGGGGACCAGGCGACGCCGCCCACTGGGTGGTCGACCGCCACCCAGGCCCGCACCCGCCGGGTCTCCATGTCGAAGACGCCGATCCTCCGTACGGGCAGGTCCTTCTCCAGGACCGCCGCCCAGCGCAGGCCGGGCGCGACCTCGGCCCAGCCCCACTCCGTTTTCTCGTAGCGGCTCGTCACGGGGTCGAGGAGATACCAGGTGCGGTCGAGCAGCCTGCGGCCGCCGTCGTCGGTGCGCCACCGCCACGTCACGTAGGCGGAGACGGCCACCCGGCCCGCCGCGATCATCGTCTTCGGCGGCGAGTTCTCCGTGTCGGCGAGCACGCCCTCCGCCGGGGGCGACGGCTGGTACGGCTGGACGGGAACGACCACCGGCGGGCCGCCCACCTGCGAGATCGGCCGCGCGGTGAGGCGCGGGACCACGACGAGCGGCACCAGCAGGACCACGGCCGCCACCACGGCCGCGCACGAGACCGCCCCCGCGAATCTCGTCAGGCGCAGCCGCGACCGGCGGCGCAGCGCGCGGTCGGCGAGGTCACCGGGCACCTGGGCCTCTCGCGACCACTCCTCCAGTGCCTGCTTCAGCATGCGGGGCGTCATGAGATCACCTCACTCAGGCGCAGATCGGCGAGTTCCGGCGCGGTCGTACGCAGCCGCGCGAGGGACCGGTGGGCGGTGCTGCGCACGGTCCCGACGGAGCAGCCGAGGATGCGGGCCACCTCGTTCTCCGGCAGGTCCTCCAGATAGCGCAGCACCAGCACGGCGCGCTGCCGGGGCGTCAGCCGGGCGAGCGCGCGGCGCAGGATCATCCTCAGCTCCGCGTCGTCGGCGCCCTGACGCCCGGCGGGCCGCTCCGGCACGTCGGCCACGCTGGTCTCCCGCTGCCGCCAGGCCAGCCGCCACCAGCTGATCTGCTGCCGGTACATCACCTGGCGCACGTACGCCTCCGGCTCCTCGATCCCGCTCCACCGTGTGACGGCCTTGGCCAGGGCGGTCTGCAGCAGGTCCTCCGCGGAGTGCTGGTCCCCTCCCGTCAGCAGATAAGCCAGCCGCATGAGCGCCGGCGCGCGGGCCGACACGAACGCGCGGAATCGTCGCTCCTCTGCGGCGTCCACGATCACCTCCTCGGACTGACGTCTGCCTGTAGACGCGCGAGCGTGGGCGCGCTATGCGTGCCGATGCCAGTAGGGTGCGTAACCGACCCCATCGAGGTCCGATCGACCAAGCGGAAACGGATGCCATGACCGAGTGGACGCCCGACGCACGTGAGCTGGCCGACCTGGAGCTACTGCTTTCCGGGGCGTACGCGCCGCTGACCGGCTTCCTCACCTCCGGCGAGGCGGAGAGCGTGGCGACGCGCGGGCGGCTGCCCGGCGGCGCGCCCTGGCCCGACCCGATCACCATCGCCCTTCCCGACGAGTTCGGCCCGGGCGACCGGGTGACGCTCACCGACCCCGAGGGCGCGGCGGTCGCGGTGCTGACCATCGTGGAACGTGACGGCCATCACGCCGCGGGACCCGTCGAGGCGCTCGACACCCCCGCGTACGGCCCGTTCGCCCGGCTGCGCCGTACGCCGGAGGAGGTGCGCAAGGGCCTGCCAGACGGCGAGGTGCTCGCGGTGACCATGCGCGGGCCGCTCGACTCCGCCGCGCTCGACGACGTGGCCGCGACCGCCGAGGAACTGGACGCGACGGTGCTCCTCATGCCCCTCGTCTTCGGCGAGGGCGGCCCCGCCGTGGTGCGGGCCGCGCTCAAGGCCGCCGAGCGGTTCCCCGGTGCGACGGTGGTCGCGGTGCCGCTCGCCCCGCGCGAGGACGCCGAGATCGACCTGGAGCTCCGCGAGCACGTGGCGCGCAACTACGGCGCCACAGAGCACTACGCGGGCCCCGCGCCGGTCACGATCCCCGGGCCGCCGCACCGGCGGGGGCTCGTCGTGTTCTTCACCGGGCTGTCCGGCTCTGGCAAGTCGACGATCGCGCGGGGGCTGCGTGACGCGCTGCTGGAGCGCGGCGGACGCACGGTCACCTACCTGGACGGCGACGTGGTGCGGCGCATGCTGTCCGCGGGGCTGACGTTCTCGCGGGAGGACCGCGACCGCAACATCCGCAGGATCGGCTTCGTCGCCGCCGAGGTCGCCCGGCACGGCGGCCTGGCGATCTGCGCCCCCATCGCGCCGTACGCCGAGACCAGGGACGAGGTGCGCGCGATGGTCGAGGAGGTCGGCGGCGACTTCCTGCTCGTCCACGTCGCCACCCCGCTGGAGGAGTGCGAGCGCCGCGACCGCAAGGGCCTGTACGCGAAGGCACGGGCCGGGCTGATCCCGGAGTTCACCGGGATCTCCGACCCGTACGAGGAGCCGGAGGACGCCGACCTCGTCCTCGACACGACGGACATGTCGATCGAGCGGGCGGTCGGCGCCGTGCTGAATCTGGTCACCTCGGGCGGCTGGGTCCGCTGAGGCCGTTCCCGGGTTTCAGGAGGGCGGCACCGGCGTCGACGTGAAGCGGCGCGACCGCCCGAGCTCGGTGAACGCCCGGGTGGCGCCCGGCGTGGTGTCGAACCTGGTGTCGCCACGGGGAGCCAGCGGCGAGTCGAAGTAGACCAGCGCCTTGATCTGCGGGTAGTCCCCGATCTGGCGCTGGACCGAGTCGAAGAAGTCGCGCTTGAAGCGGGGCGCCCCCGGCCGTTCGAAGGCGCCCCACTCGGCGACCATGATCGGCTTGGCCGGGAACCTCGCCTGCATCCACCGGTAGAACCCGGGCCAGCCGGGCACGTCGGGCCGCGTCTTGTTCACCAGCCCGGCGAAGTCGCTCACCCGGCCGTCGGCGTACGGGTCCAAGGCCACCCAGTCGACCACGTCGTCACCGGGGTAGAGCCGGCCGAACCACGGCTTGGCCGCCCAGTTGGGCGCGCCCATGTAGGTCATCACGGTCACCGCGTTGCGCACGCCCTGCTGCCGCAGGCGCGTCACCACGTGGCGGTACATCGCGACGTAGTCGGCGGCGCTGAACCCCCCGCCCTCGCGCACGTCGTTCTCCGGCTCGTGGTGGATCGTGAGGAAGAACCGGCCGGGGAAGGTGCGCCTGATGTGCTCCGCGAGCCGGTCGACGCGCGCGTCCACCACGCCGCGCGCGACCTCGGCCCAGGTGTGGTCGAGGGCCGGCTTCCAGTTCACCAGCAGCAGCCGGGGGCCCTTGGCGACCTCCCGCTCCTCCATGGTGGGGAAGAGCTCACCGCCCCGGTGGTAGACGTGCACGATGTCGGCCCTGCGGCCCATGCGCCGTTCCGCCATCTCCACGGAGCGGATCGGGCCGCGTCCGGAGAAGACGTCGGGCGCGATCCCCCACCACGCCCCGCACGTCGGGATGAGCTTGTCCGTGACCGCGCAGGCGACCGGCGTCGCCTTGGCGCCCTCCGGCACCCGCCCGCTCGTGGCGGTGCCCGTGCAGGCCGTCGCGCACGCCCCCGCCACCAGTACGGCCAAGCCGGCGATGAGTCTCATCGCGCCCCCTTCCTCGGCGGACCTCACAATGACCGGATGGGCAAACACCTTCCCATCAATTCCCGTGGCTCCGGAGCCGTTTCCGCATCTCACATGTACGGAAATGTCCAAGTTCATCAGCTAATTGCGTAGCCATTTCCTGGGCCGAATTCGGGAATAGCCGGGGACGAAACTCCGCGGCGGCCTATAGTTCGAAAACGGATCCCGCCGGACCGCCGCCGGGACCACGAACGCGCCCGGCGGTTTCTCCCTCGCCCGGGGGACCACGCCCCCCGCACCGAGGCCCCCGGCCGCGTGACCGACGAGGGCACGGGGAGTCCGATGAGCCTGCCGCCGCACAGCCGTCACCGGGTGGATCACGGCCTCGCGGAGTACGGCTCGGTGCTCGGGCGCAGGCGTCTGATCGCCGCCCTCTGCCTGCTCGCGGGGGTGGGAGGCGGCGCGGCGGCGCTCACGCTGACCCCCGAGCGGTACACCGCGACCGCCCAGGTGCAGGTATTGCCGACCGGCGCGCAGGAACAGTTCAACGTGCCGAACGCGCGGCAGCGAGAAGTGCTCAATCTCGACACGGAATCGCAGATCGCCCGGTCCGCGGTCGTCTCCGCCCGCGCCGCCGAGATTCTGAAAAGTCCAGATCCGGAGGGATTGCGGGAGCACGTGGTGGTGGACGTTCCCCCCAATTCCGCCATTCTTTCCATTTCATTTTCCGCGTCCGATCCCCGGGCCGCGGCGGCGGGAGCGCAGGCGTACGCGGAGGCGTACCTGGGCAACCGCGCCCGCGCCGCCGAGGACTCGATCGGCGCCCAGCTCAAGCTGATCGCCGCACGGCTGCGCGTGGTCCAGGACGACCTCAACGAGGCCACCGAGAGCGCCCAGACCGCCGCCACCCAGACCACGGCCACCCAGACGACGGCCGCCCAGACCGCGACGGCACACACCGCGACGGCGCGGCGGGCCATGCTCGCCCGGCAGGTGTCCGACCTCACGCTGCGCTACGACGCACTCAGGACCATCGCGGTGACGCCTGGCACGGTCATCAGCCCCGCCAGGCCGCCGGAGCGACCGGCCCACCCGAGCCCGCCTCTCTTCCTCGGCAGCGGGCTCTTCCTCGGCATCCTGGCCGGGGTGGGCGCCGCGTTCTGCCGCGACCGTCTGGACACCCGCGTCCGCACGTGCGGGGACATCGAGAGGCTGTGCGGCGTGCCGCTGCTCGCCGAGCTTCCGGCCAGGCCGGACGCCAAGGTCCTCGACGAGATGGCCGCCGCGGTCGCCACGTCGCTGGGCGGCGGTCCTCACCGGCTGCTCCTCGAAGGCGTCGGCGGTCACGGAGGTAGGGGCGGCCACGGAGGCGAGAGCACGCAGACCGCGGTCAGGCCGCTCGCCAAGGGCCTCGGATCCGCGCTCGCGCATCTCGCGCCGGTGACGGTCGTGACCGGAAGGTCCGCCCATCCCGACGCCGCCCTGCTGCTGGTCGGCCTGGGGCGGACGACCTCCACCGAGGTCGCCGGCGCCGTACGTCAGCTCGCCAGGCAGGGCGCCCGCGTGCTCGGGGCCGTCGCCGTGCCACCGGGGTTCGTCGCGCCCGTGCCCGAGACCGCGGAGTGGGGCGCGTGACGCCCCCCGGCCCCCGTGACGCGATCGGCGTCGCCGCGGTCACCGCCCTCCCGCCGCCGGTCCCGGCGCGGGAGCCGGGATCTGGGCCGGGATCTGGGCCGGGATCGAGGACGGGGTGGGGGGACCGGCCGCCCGCCGCCGACCAGCCCTTTCCCTCCGGCCGCGCGGGACGCCGGCGCCGTCGTCCGGCGCGGGCGGCGTGGCCGATCGCGGCGCTCCTGCTCGGCTATCCGGTCTGGTGGGCGCTCGGCCTCGGCGGGCTGTCGGTGGTGGTGCTGGCCGGGCCCATGACGGCGATGCTGTGGCGCAGGCGGCCGATCCGCGTGCCGAAGGGCTTCGGCCTGTGGGCGCTGCTGCTCACGGGTTACCTCGTCAGCGCGCTCACGCTCGCAGAGACCCCGGACGGCACGTACGGCGAGTTCGCCACCGGCCGGGTCATCGGCTACCTGATGCGGCTGGCCGTCTACGTCTCACTTCTGATCATGGTGCTCTACCTGGGCAACCTCACCCATGACGAACTGCCGCAGCGCACCCTGGTCAGGTGGCTGGGCGTGCTGTTCCTGACGGCCGTCGCGGGCGGCCTGCTGGGCGTGCTCGCGCCCGGCTTCGAGTTCACCTCGCCGATGGAGATGGCGCTGCCGCAGCCGATCGCCGGGCATCCCTTCGTCGCCAACCTGATCCACCCGACCGCCGCCCAGATTCAGCACGTGCTCGGGCACGCCGCGCCACGCCCGGAGGCGCCGTTCGAGTGGGCCAACGCCTGGGGCAGCGACGTGTCGGTGCTGGTGATCTGGTTCGTGGTGGGCTGGTGGGCCCACGGCGGGCCTTACCGGCGCGTGGTGGCCGTGCTCGCGCTCGCCGTCGCCGCCGTCCCCGTCGTCTACTCGCTCAACCGCGGCCTGTGGATCGGGCTCGGGGTCTCGGTGGCCTATCTCGTGATCCGGGGCGGGCGCCCCCTGGTGGCGGGCGCGGTCGCGGCCGTCGCCGCGGCGGCGTTCCTGCTGTCGCCGCTCAGCGGCATCGTCGCCCAGCGGCTGGACAACCCGCACAGCAACGGCATCCGCGCGTTCACGGTCACGTCCACGATCCGGGTCGCGACCACGTCCCCGGTGATCGGCTACGGCAACACCCGCAACGCGTACGGCAGCCACCGGACCGTGACGACGGGCCGCAGCGCGTGGTGCGTCGACTGCGGCCATCCCCCGCTCGGCAGCGACGGGCAACTGTGGCTGCTCCTGATCAGCCAGGGCTTCACGGGCGCCCTGCTGTACGTCGCCTTCTTCGCCGGCGCGGTGCGGCGCTACTGGTCGGACCGGTCGCCGATCGGCAAGGCCGGGACGCTCGTGATGATCCTGGTGCTGCTCTACATGGTCGTCTACGACGGGCTGATCAGCGCCCTGACCCTCTTCCTGATCTCCTTCGCCCTGCTCTGGCGCAACGCCGCCGTCGCAACGGACCTCGGGGAGGCCCGATGAGGGACGCCGCCGACCGTCTCCGCTACCTGGACCAGGTCATGGACCTGCTGTTCCCCGGCCAGGGCGCCCGTCCTGGCGCCCGCAGCGTGCTGCCGCACCGTCTCGTCCCCCGGCGGGTCGTCCCGCGCGCGTGGTGGCACGGCGCGCTGGGCCGCGCCCTGCCCGTCGGCGGCGGGCCGGACACGATCGAGACGCACCTGAGCGACGTCCTCGGCCGCCGCGTGCGGGTGGTCGTCCACGTCAGGCCCGCCCGCCGCGCCAACCGCAAGCCGATCCTGGAGGCGTACGACGAGTCGGGGCTCGCGGGGTTCGTGAAGATCGGCGACTCGCCGCCGGCCAGGCGCCTGGTGCGGTACGAGAGCGAGGTGCTGCGCATGCTCGCCGGGCGGCCCCTGAAGGTCGTCGTCCCGCCCGACCTGCTGTATCACGGCGAGTGGCGCGGCCTTGAGGTGCTGATGCTGTCCCCGCTCCCCGTCTCCTCCCGCCGCGTGCCCGCCGGCCTGCTCACCTCGGCCGCGCGGGAGATCGCCGCCATCCGGCCGTACGGCGACGAGGGGACGGGGGAGGCGGCCTGGCACGGTGACTTCACCCCGTGGAACGTCGCGGCGGGGGCGGACGGACGGCTGCTCGTGTGGGACTGGGAACGGTTCGCCGTGGGCGTGCCGCTCGGCTTCGACGCCCTCCACCACTTCTTCCACCGGGCGCTGCGCCGGATGCCGCCCGCGGTCGCCGCCCGGTCCTGTCTCGCCCAGGCGGGCGGGCTGCTGGAGCCGTTCGGGGTGGACGTGGGCCTGGCCCGCCGTACCGCGGTCCACTACCTGATCGCCCTGGCGGAGCGGCATCGTCGCGACGGCCACGAGCCGCTCGGGCCGCCCGCCGTCTGGCTGAACCCCCTCGTGGACCACCAGGAGTGCCTGCTGTGAAGACGCCGTTGAAGCAGTCGGCGCACGCCGTCTCCTACGCCGCGGGCCGGGCGACCAGCGCCGGGAGGGTGCTGCCGTCGTTCCTGGTCGTCGGCGCGCAGCGGTGCGGCACGACCTCGCTGTACCGCGCCCTTTCCCGCCACCCGCTGGTGATGAAGCCGGTGCTGCGCAAGGGCGTCCACTACTTCGACATGGCCTACGAGCGTGGCCTGCCGTGGTATCGCGCCCACTTCCCGCTGACGTCCAGTGCCCGGATGCTCGGCTTTCGGTACGGCCTGGCGCCCCAGGCGTTCGAGTCGGCCCCTTACTACCTGTTCCATCCCCTTGCGGGGGCACGCATCGCGGCCGACCTGCCCGGCGTCAAGCTGATCGTCCTGGTCAGGGATCCGGTCGAGCGGGCCCGCTCCGCGCACGCGCACGAACTGGCGCGCGGGTTCGAGACCGAGCCGAGCTTCGAGCACGCCCTCGCGCTGGAGCCGGAGCGCCTGGAAGGCGAGGCCGAACGGCTGCGGGCCGACCCCGGCTACGCGAGCCACGCGCACCGGCATCACGCGTACCTTGCCCGGGGCCGGTACGCCGAGCAGCTCGCCCGGCTGGAGCCCCTGGTGGGGCGCGACCGGATCCTGGTGCTCGACAGCGGGCTGCTGTTCCGCGACCCCGCCACCGCATACGACCGGGTGCTCGGCTTCCTCGGGCTGCCCCGGCTGGGGGACGTGGCGTTCGAGCGGCACAACGCCCGGCCGCGTCAGCCCATGCCCACGTCGGTCCACCGCCGGCTCAGGGAGCACTTCGAGCCGTGGGACGCGCTGCTCGTGCCGTGGCTGGGAGCGGTGCCCTCGTGGCGGCGCTGACCGGCCCGACGCGGCCCGGCGGTCTTCTCCGGCACGGAATCGCGGGCCTGGCCACGGCGGCCGCCGCCGCGGGCGGGCAGTTCGCGCTCGTCCTCGTGGTCACGCGGTCGCTCTCGCCGCAGGCCGCCGGGGCGTTCTTCACCGCCACGTCGGTGTGCCTGATGCTCGCGGGCATCGTGCGCCTCGACGCCGGCAACGGGCTGGTCCACGCCCTGGCCCGCGACCATCCCGTCCCCGCCCCGGGCGGGGGCCGGCGGCTCGTCCTCGGGGTGCTCGCGCCGGTGGCCGTGCTCGCGTCCGTGACCGGCGCGGGGGTCGCCGTGGCGGCGGGGCCGCTCGCCGGGCTCACCGGCGTGCCCGGCGGCGTCTGGGTGGTGCTGGCCGCCGCCCTGCCGTTCGTCGCCCTGTCCGACGTGCTGATCTGCGCCACTCGCGGCCTCGGCACCATGCGGCCGACGCTGCTGCTCGCCGGGGCCGTACAGCCGCTCGGGCAGCTCGCGCTCGTCACCGCCGCCGTGCTCTGCGCGGCCCCGCCGCAGGTGCTGGCCGCCGCCTGGGCGCTTCCCCCGGTGGCGGGCGCGGTGCTGGCCGCCGTACGGCTGCGCGGGCTCGGGCCGTACGACATGGGAGAGGTCGGGGCCTTCTGGCGGCACACCTGGCCGCGTTCGGCGGCGGCGGCCCTGCAGTCGGTCTTCCAGCGGCTCGACGTGGTGGTCGTGGCGCTGCTCGCCGGGCCCGCCGCCGCGGCCGTCTACACCGCCGCGACCCGGTTCAAGGTGGTGGGACAGCTCGCCGGTCAGGGTCTCGCCCAGGCCGCGCAGGCACGGCTGGTCAGGGCACTCGCCGAAGGCGACCTGAACGGCGCCCGCGCGCTTTATCGCACCACCACCAGGTGGCTGGTCGTGCTCACCTGGCCGCTGTGGCTGGGCTACGCGGCGCTCGCGCCGTGGCTGCTGCCGCTGTTCGGGCCCGCCTACGCGGGCGGCGGCGCGATCGCGCTCGTCCTCGCCGCGACGATGATGGTGGCGACCGCCTGCGGCATGGTCGACGTCGTGCTCGTCGCGGGCGGGCGCACCGCCGCCAGCCTGGCCAACGTGACCGCGGCCCTCGCCGTGACGGTCGCCCTCGACCTGCTGCTCGTCCCCGCGTACGGCGCGCTTGGCGCGGTGCTCGGCTGGTCGGGCGGCGTGCTCGTGAAGAACCTGCTGCCCGCCGTCCAGGTCCGCCGCCGGTACGGCCTGCTCCCCTTCGGCGCGAGGCGTGCCGAACCCGCGCGGGCGGCCGCGTGACCGCCGAGCCTCCCGTGCTGGTCACGGGCCTGCCGCGCAGCGGCACGAGCTGGGTGGGCCGGATGCTCACCGCGAGCGGGCGGCTGGTCTACGTCAACGAGCCGCTGAACCCGCAGCGCCCGCCCGGCCGCTCCCCCGGCGTGCTCGACGCGTCCGTGACGCACCGTTTCCAGTACATCTGCCCGGACGACGAGACGCCCTGGCTCGCGGCGTTCTCCCGTACGGTCGCGCTGCGCTACGGCTGGGCGGCCGAGATCCGCCGCAACCACGGCCCCGGCGACCTCGCGCGGATGGCCAAGTACGGCACGGCGTTCACCCTGGGCCGCCTGCTGGCCAGGCGGGCGCTGCTCGACGATCCGTTCGCGCTGCTGTCCGCCGAGTGGTTCGCCGCCCGCCTCGGCTGCCGGGTGGTCGTCGTGGTCCGCGACCCGGTGTCGTTCGCCGCGAGCTGGCGGCGGCTCGGCTGGCGGGTGGACGTGCGCGAACTGCTCGGCCAGCCCTTCCTGCTGCGTGACCACCCGTACGTGGCCGATCTCGGGCGCCACATCGGCGAGCGGGACGTGGTCACCGCGGCGGCCGTGCTGTGGCGGGCCGCGCGGCGGGTCACCGACACGGTGGCCCGGCGGACGGCAGGCGTCAGGGTCGTGCGCTACGAGGACCTGTGCGCCGCGCCCGTCGACGGCTTCCGCGACCTGTACGACTGGTGCGGCCTGCCCTGGACCGGCCGCGCCGCCCGCCGGATCACCGCGGCCTGCACGCGCTCCCGCCCCGGATCTCGCCCCGCCTTCGCCTGGACGGGCCTGTCCCGTACGGCCTACCGCCCGATGGACTCCCGGCGGGCCCTCATGTCGGCCTCACTCCCCCAGGACGACGCCGCCCGCGTACGCGCCCTGGCGTACGGCTGATCGGCGTGTCGCCCACGACTACGTATTGGAGGGCTGGTGCCGGTCAGTGGTGGACACCATCGAGTTCGGGAAAATCCATCATTCCGCCGACGGCGGAGGTACGTTGTTTCCCGAACTGCACGAGAGCGGGAGAGCACATGGAGTCGAGGGCGCGGCCTCAGAACGAGGCTGAAGTCCTGACGGCCGGGATCGCCGTCCTCAGAGACCGGTTGCCACCGGGGTGGGACGTCCGGTCACGCAGCCACGGCAGAGTTCCCGATACCCGCTTCGACGCAGTCTGGGAGGTGACCGCACCAGATGGAAGCACGGTCGTGCTGGTGGTGGAAGCCAAACGCCTGGTGGAAAGGCGCGACACCGCCACACTGCTTCAGCGATTGAACACCTCCACAGGAACCATGCCAGGCAGCCGTGGGGTTGTCGTGTCCAGATACCTGTCGCCACCGGTACGTGAACAGCTCTCCAACGCCGGCCTGTCCTACATCGACGCGACAGGCAACATCCATTTGACCGCGCCTCGGCCCGGACTCTACATAGCGGACCGAGGCGCTGACCGCGACCCATGGCGCGGCCCCGGCAGACCACGCGGAACACTGAAGGGCGCTCCTGCGGCCAAAGTCGTACGTGCGCTGCTAGACCATGACAGATCATGGGCGATTCGCGAATTGGTTGATATCGCGGGCGTTTCCACGGGGTCGACTTACCGGGTGATTGAGTTCCTCGAGACAGAGGGCTTCGCGATGCGAAACAGTTCGGGAGCTGTCATCGTGCCCGACTGGGTTCCGCTTCTGCGGCGCTGGAGCGAGGACTACGGGTTCGTGCGGAACAGCCGCGTCACCCGCTGGATAGCACCGAGAGGTCTATCGAATCTCCTGCAACGGGCAGCGGGGAGTTCTGTTCGCTACGCCGTGACCGGGACCTTGGCCGCCGCTACGTGGGCTCCCTACGCCCCCGCCCGCTCCGCGATGATCTATACGTCGGACGCCGAGCGATCCGCACGGCTTTGGGATCTCCGTCCCGCAGATGCCGGGGCGAATGTCATGTTGGCCGAGCCCGAAATCGACGTCGTCTTCGCTCGCGCCCTAGTCGACGCCGCCGGCCTGTCGATCGCAGCGCCATCCCAGGTCGCCGTCGACCTCATGACAGGTCCTGGGCGCAGTCCTGCCGAAGCCGAAGAACTTGTCGAATGGATGACGCGCAATGAACCGTCCTGGCGTAGATAGAGGCGACCTCCTCGTTCGCTCTCGCTCCGCGCTTCTCGATGCTCTGGCCGCTCTGGATGCACATCGCGACGCGGTGATCGTGATCGGCGCGCAGGCCATCTACCTGCACACCGTGCGGAGCCCCGTGGCGCTGGCCGAAACGACCAAAGACAGCGATCTCGCACTCGATCCGAGGGTGCTGGAGGACGAGCCCCTTCTGGAGCAGTCCATGGGCCGTGCGGGGTTCTACCGTGACCCCCTTGGTGGGCAGCCCGGCGCGTGGCTGAACTCCGAGGGCATTCCTGTCGATCTGATGGTGCCCGAAGCTCTCGCAGGATCCGGCACCAAGAACACACGAGGTGCACGTATCCCCCCGCATGATCGGCGTGCTGCCCGCCGTGCTCGAGGTCTCGAAGCCGCCGTCATCGACAACATGGTCATGGAGGTCACCGCGCTTGACCCGCACGACCACCGGTCGTATCGGGTCAAGGTCGCCGGGCCTGCGGCCTTACTAGTGGCCAAGCTCCACAAGATTTTCGAACGCGTAGCCGTTCCGCACCGGCTCAACGACAAGGACGCACACGACATATACCGCATCTTGATCGACACCGACACCCTCCAACTGGCTGCCGCCTTCGACGCCCTACTCGGTGACCCCATCAGCAGCGAGACCACCGATCAGGCCGTCGAATACCTAGCTGCACTGTTCGCATCGAGCCCTGACGCGCTCGGAGCGAGGATGGCGGGACGCGCGGAAGAGGGCATCGGTGAACCTGAAACTGTCGCCTTGGCGACGTCCCTCCTCGCCGCTGATCTCGTGCGGGCAATGCGGCCCGACTGAAGCGCACCGCCCACGCCTCCGACGGGGCGACCACAAACCCTGAACCAGCGGTCCCGCTAGCCGAGGGTGGTGTCGCCGAGGGAGGCGAGGAGGGTGCGCAGCGCGCCCACCAGGTGATCGCGCTCCTCGGGGTCCAGCGGCGCCAGCAGCCGCGCCTCGTTCGCGACGTGCGGCGCCAGCACCTGGTCCACGAGCGCGAGGCCGCTGCCGGTGAGCCGTACGCGGACGGACCGCCGGTCGCCGGAATCCGGGATCCGTTCGACCAGACCTCGGGCCGCCATCCGGTCGATGCGGTTCGTGATCGCGCCGGAGGTCACCATGGCCGCCCTGTTCAGGGCTCCCGCCGTCAGCTCGTACGGCGCGCCTGATCGGCGCAGGGTCGCGAGCACGTCGAACTCCCACGGCTCCAGCCCGTACGACGAGAAGAACTCCTTGAGCTCACGGTCCAGCAGCCGCGCCAGCCTGGAGACCCGCCCGACGACGCCGATCGGCCAGGGGTCGACGTCCGGCCGTTCCCGCCGCCACTGGTCCAGCAGCAAGTCGACGGCGTCGCCCATCCGGCCTCCCGCGGAGTCTCTCAGCGTTCGTTTATTTGACGTCGAACTGTTCGGCATGCTGTTATCTCAACGCTGAGATTATCAACGAGGAGCAGCCGTGAGAATCGCCGATCGTGGTTCCCTGCAGGCGCCGGGCACGCTCGCCCTCACCGCGTTCACCCCACTCGTCTGGGGTTCGACCTACGCCGTGACGACCGAGTTCCTCCCGCCCGACCGTCCGCTGTTCACGGCGTTGACCAGGGCGTTGCCCGCCGGGCTCGTGCTGCTCGCCGTCACCCGCGTGCTGCCGCGAGGAGTGTGGATCTGGCGGGCGGCGGTGCTCGGCGCGCTGAACATCGGCGTGTTCTTCCCTCTGCTGTTCCTCGCGGCCTACCGGCTGCCGGGCGGCGTCGCGGCCGTGCTGGGCGCCGCCGGCCCGTTGATCGCGCTCGCCCTCGCCGCCCTGCTGCTGGCCGAGCGACCCACGCTGCACAAGGTGTTCGCCGGGCTCGTCGGGCTGCTCGGGGTCAGCCTGGTCGTCCTGCGCGCCGAGGCGCAACTGGACATGGTCGGGGTGCTCGCCGGACTCCTGGGGACCGCTTCCATGTCGGCGGGGACCGTGCTGACCAAGCGCTGGGGCCGTCCCGAGGGCGTGGGCGCGCTCGCCCTCACCGGATGGCAACTCGCCGCCGGCGGGCTGCTGCTCGTCCCGGTCGCCCTGCTCATCGAGGGCGCGCCGCCCGCCCTCAGCGGCGAGAACCTGCTCGGCTACGCCTATCTGGGCCTCTTCGGCACCGCCATCGCCTACTGGATCTGGTTCCGCGGCATCGGCCGCCTGCCCGCCACGTCGGTCGCCTTCCTCGCGTTGCTGAGTCCGGTGTCCGCCGCCGTGATCGGCTGGGTCGCCCTCGGTCAGGCGCTCAGCCCGATTCAGTTGCTCGGCATGGTCCTCGCCCTCGGCGGCACCCTGCTCGGCCAGACGTCGTCGCCGACCACTCCCGCCGCCCCGCCCGAGCCCGTACGGCCCCCGGCCGAGCCGCCCGCGGCCGAGCACGCCCGCCCGTCCCGCTGACAGGGGACACAGCTGACAGGGGACACAGGAGGCGGAGGACACGCGAGGCGCAGGAGACAGGGAAGGCGGCGCGGGCGCGGCGGGCGGCACGTGGGAGGATTTCTCAGGGCCGTGCTGTCACCACCGGAGGACGGGCGCGATGCACGACGAAAAGATCAGCGACTTCCTCTCCCGGCTCGCCGACCGGGTCCCCGCCCCGGGCGGAGGCGCCGCCGCGGCCCTGCAGGCCGCCCAGGCCGCTGCGCTGCTGGGCATGGTCGCGCGGTACAGCACCGGTGAGAAGTACGCCGGGCACGCGTCCCTGATCGAGCGGATCATCGGCGAGACCGACGAACTGCGGTCGAGCGCGCTGCGCCTGGCCGAGGACGACGAGGCGGCGTTCACGGCGGTCACCGAGGCGTACAAGCTGCCCAAGGACACCGACGAGGCGAAGGCCGCCCGGTCGGCCGCCATCGCCGAGGCGCTGGTGGGGGCGGGCAGGGTCCCGGCCGAGGTCGTCGGCGTCGCGGGGAGGGCCGTCGGCATCGCCGAGGAACTGCTGCCCGTCGGCAACCGGAACGTCGTCTCCGACATCGCCGCCGCCACCGAGGCCGCGCGGTCCGCGGCGACCACCGCCCGGGTGAACATCGAGATCAATCTCGGCGGGATCAAGGACGAGCGGGCCCGCGCCGAGCTGACCGCCGTGGCGGCAGGCGTGGACGACGTGGCCGCGCGGGCCGAACGGGTCACCGCCGCGGTCCGTACGGAGATCGCCAGGTGAGCGCCCAGGTGCTCTCCGGCAAGGAGCTCGCCGCCACCGTCCGGGCCGAGGCCGCCGAGCGGGCCGCCGCGCTCGCCGCGGCCGGCAGGCCGCCGAAGCTCGCGGTCGTCGTGGCGAACGCGGACGAGTCCAGCGCCTGGTACGTGCGCTCGATCGCACGTGCCGCCGAGAAGGCCGGCATCGCCTGCGACATCGTCGGCCTCGGCGCGGAGGCCGACCCCGGCCGGATCCGCGACCGGCTCGCGGAGCTGAGCGCCGACGACACCGTCCACGGCGTCATCCTCCAGACCCCGCTGCCTCGGGGAGCGAAGCTGGAGGACCTGGCCGGCGCGATCACGGTCGGGAAGGACGTCGACGGCGCCAACCCGCTGTCGCTGGGCCGCCTGGCTGCGGGCCTGCCCGCGTTCGCTCCGGCGACCGCCGAGGCGATCGTGGCGATCCTCGACCACCACGGCGTCGACCTGGCCGGCCTGCACGTCGCCGTGGTCGGCCGGTCCACGGTGGTCGGCAAGCCCGTCGCCCATCTCCTGCTGGACAGGAACGCCACCGTGACGGTCTGCCACTCCCGCACGCGCGACCTCGCCGCGGTCACCGCCGTGGCCGACGTGGTCGTGGCGGCGGCCGGCCGCCCCGGGCTGATCACGGCCGAGCACGTGCGTACGGGGGCGGTCGTCGTGGACGTCGGCACCAACCCCACCGAGGACGGCGGCCTGGTCGGCGACGTCGACGCCATCGCGGTCGCGGAGAAGGCGGGGGCGCTCACCCCCGTGCCCGGCGGGGTGGGCCCGGTCACCACCGCGTTGCTGCTGCGGCACACCGTCCGATCCGCCGAACGCGGCTGACACGTCCCCCTCCCGCCCGCGCCGGGCGCCCCCGTACGGCCGACAGGTTTTCGAGATTCGGGCGGCACCGGCTGTCGATTTCGTGACTCTTCCGCGTCGTAGAGGAGAGCGGCCCCGCGAGGCGGCCGCCGCGCACCGGAGGAGAGAACCGATGAAGTACCTACTGTTGGTCTGTGTCGATGAGTCGATCGAGGTCAGCCCCGAGCAGGCCGACCCCGAGCCGTGGGTCGAGGAGACCGAGCGCCGAGGCGTACGCATCGACGGGCATCGCCTGTGCGCCGCCGACGACGCCACGACGGTGCGAGGCGGACTGGTGACCCAGGGGCCGTTCGCCGAGACCAAGGAGCAGATCGCCGGATTCGACATCATCGATTGCGCCGACCTGGACGAGGCCATCGAGATCGCCTCGAAGCATCCCGTGGCGTCGTTCGGCGCGATCGAGGTGAGGCCGTTCTGGCCGGAATGAGCGACGCCGACGTCACCCGGGTCGTCGAGGAGGCGTTCCGCGAGGAGTGGGGCCGCGTCGTCGCCACGCTCATCCGGCTGACCGGCGATTGGGACCTGGCCGAGGAGTGCGCCCAGGACGCGTTCGCCCAGGCGCTCGCCCGCTGGCCCCGGGACGGCGTGCCGCGCCGTCCCGGGGCGTGGCTCACCACGGCCGCCCGCAACCGGGCGCTGGACCGGTTCCGCCGCGGCGCCACCGAGGAGGCGCGGCTGCGCGCACTGGCGTCGGCGCCGGCCGACCCCGATCCGGAGCCCGCCGAGGAGGATCACGTGCCCGACGACCGGCTGCGCCTGATGTTCACTTGCTGCCACCCGGCTCTGCCGCTGGAGGCGCAGGTCGCCCTCACGCTCCGTACGCTCGCGGGGCTGACCACGGCCGAGATCGCCGCCGCGTTCATAGTGCCCGAGGCGACCATGGCGCAGCGGCTGGTCAGGGCCAAGCGGAAGATCCGCAACGCGGGCATCCCCTACCGGGTGCCGCCCGCGCATCTCCTGGCCGAGCGTACGGCGGGTGTGCTCGGCGTGCTGTACGTCCTGTTCACCGAGGGATACTCGGCCAGCGGCGGGCCGAGCCCCGCCCGGCCGGAACTGGCGGCCGAGGCCATCAGGCTCGCCCGGGTGCTCGCCGGGCTCATGCCGGACGAGCCCGAGGCGCTCGGGCTGCTCGCGCTCATGCTGCTGCAGGACTCACGGCGCGCGGCCCGGTTCGACGCGGCGGGCGACATCGTCACGTTGGAGTTCCAGGACCGCGCGAAGTGGGATCACGACGAGATCGAGGAGGGGCTGCGTCTGCTGGACGACGCGCTGGCGCGCCGCCGCTCCGGGCCGTACCAGGTGCAGGCGGCCATCGCCGCCTGCCACGCCACCGCCCTCGACCCGGACGACACCGACTGGCCGCAGATCGCCGGGCTGTACGCGCGGCTGGCCCGGCTGGCGCCGTCCCCGGTGGTCGAGTTGAACCGGGCGGTGGCCGTGGCGATGGCGGACGGTCCCCTCGCCGGTCTGCGGCTCGTCGACACGCTGCGAGCCGACGGCCGGCTGGCCGGGCACCACCTGCTCGCCGCGACCCGTGCGGACCTGCTGCGCCGGCTGGGCCGTACGGCGGAGGCCGCGCAGTCCTACGAGGAGGCCCTGGCACTCGCGCCGACGGACGCGGAGCGCCGCTATCTCACCCGCAGGCTCGCCGAGACCAATGGAACCTGACAGGTGGCGCGGTCATGCGGCGGCCATGGTGCGGGCGAGCAGCGGAACACCACCGGACTTCCCGTGCGAGCGTCCGTGGGCGCTACCGCAGTTGGTCGCGGCGGCGGGTCAGGTAGGCGGTCTCGGCGGTGTTGCCGGCCAGTTCGATGGCTCTGTCGTAGGCCGCGCGCGACTCCCGGCCGCGGCCCAGCCGGCGCAGCAGGTCGGCGCGGGTGGCGTGGTAGGCGTGATAACCGGCCAACCTGGGCTCAAGACGGCCGACAGCCGCCAGTGCCACCTCCGGGCCGTCGAGCTCGGCCACCGCGATGGCCCGGTTGAGTGCGGTGATCGGCGAGGGGTCGAGGCGGACGAGCTGGTCGTAGAGGGCGAGGACCTGCGACCAGTCGGTGTCGCGCATGTCGCGGGCGGAGGTGTGCACGGCGTTGATCGCCGCGAGAATCTGGTAGCGACCCGGAGCCGCCCCGGCGGCGGCAGCGGCCAGGCGCTCGCGCACCAGCCGGTGACCCTCGGCGATCAGCGCCGCGTCCCAGGCCCCACGGTCCTGCTCGTCGAGAGCGACCAGTTCGCCGTCGGCCGAGACCCGGGCGGGGCGGCGGGCCTCGGTCAGAAGCATCAGCGCCAGCAGCCCGGCCACCTCACCGTCCTGTGGCAGGAGCGCGCGGATCAGGCGAGTGAGCCGGATCGCCTCGGCGGTCAGCTCGTGCCGTACGGGATCGGTGCCGGGGCCGGTGGCCAGGTAGCCCTCGTTGAAGACGAGGTAGAGGACGGCGAGGACCCCGGAAACGCGCGCCGGAAGATCCTCCGCCGACGGCACCCGATAGGGGATGCGGGCCGCCTTGATCTTGGCCTTCGCGCGGGTGATCCGCTGCCCCATGGCGCTCTCGGCCACCAGGAAGGCGCGGGCGATCTCGGGCATGGTCAGGCCGGCGACCATGCGCAGCGTCAGCGCCACGCGGGTCTCCATCGCCAATGCCGGGTGACAGCAGGTGAAGATCAGCCGGAGCCGGTCGTCGTCGACGGCGCCAACAGCCTCGGGCGGGTCATCGTCGTATGACATCTGAGCCTTCCTGTGCTTGTCGTCGCGTTTGTTCTCCCGCCGGATCCGGTCGATGGCGTGGCGGTTGGCGGTGGTGGTCAGCCAGGCGCCCGGGTTGGGGGGCACGCCGTCTGCCGGCCACCGCTGAACGGCGGTCGCGAACGCCTCGGCGGCCGCCTCCTCTGCGATGTCGAGGTCACCGAAGCGCCTGGTCAGAGAGGCGACCACCCGGGCCCACTCCTCGTGGTGGGCCCGGGTGATCGCGTCGCGGACGTCGACGTCGTTCACAGGAACGGCCGCACCTCGATCTTCCGATCGCAGATCTTCGACGCCTCGGTGGCGAGCTTGAGCGCCACATCCAGATCGGGGGCCTCCCACACCCAGACGCCGGCGAGGTACTCCTTCGACTCCACGAAAGGCCCGTCGCTGAACACCGCCTCCTCGCCCCGGTTGTCGATGACCGTGGCTGCGTCGGTGTCCGCGAGTCCGCCCGCGAAGACCCAGTAGCCCTCGGCGATCAGTCGTTCGTTGAACGCGCTGATGGCAGGCTGCCTGTCCGTGCTGCCGGGATTGCTCTTGTCATCGATCACGGAAACCAGGTACCGCATCTGAAGATCGCCTCCTGTGGTGTCAAGACAGAGTGGTTCGGTGGTCAGGGACTTCACGCCGTCGGCGCATACTGCGGGCGCCCGGCCGGCCGGTAGACCTGGATCGTCACGCCCTTGGAGTCGACGCGCGACTCGATCAGGTCGAGCGCTAGATCCGGGCCGGCGTCGGGGAACAGCCGCGCGCCCTGGCCGACGACCACCGGGATGGTGATCAGAGTCATCTCGTCGACCAGATCGTTCTCCAGCAGCCACCGGCTCAGGATGCCACTGCCGTGCACCTGCAGCTCACCCCCCGGCTTGGCCTTCAGTTCCCGGACGGCGGCCGCGACGTCTCCGGACAGGACGGTCGTCCCCGACCATGCCGGATCTGTGATCGTGGCCGACGCCACGTACTTGGGCCGTGTGTTCAACGCCCGCAGGACGGGCTCCCAGCCCGGGACATCCTGGACGGTCGAGGACCCCCACGAGCCGGCGAACAGCTCGTAGGTGCGCCGGCCGAACAGAAACGCCTCGGCGCGCTGGTAGGTCTGCTTGATGAACGCGTGGGTCTCGTCGTCGCCCTTGCCCAGGGCCCATCCGCCGCGCTCGAATCCGTTCCTGCGGTCATCCGACGCGGCGCCGTTTCCCTGCATCACCCCGTCGACGGTGACCTGAGTCATGGTCGTCAGCTTCATGATCGCGGTTCCTCTGCCTTGGCGCCGTCCCTCGTGGACGGCTCACCCCTGCTACGAACACCACCGCCCTAATCCGACACCGCCTCCCGGATTTCTTCGAAGAACCTTTACGGGACGCCGGTCGCCGAGCTCACCCCTCATGGGGTGGTCATGGCGGCGTCGTGCCGTGGACGGAAGATTCGGCGTCTCCGGCGCCGGACACGAACCCTGGACGCCGGCGGCATCGAGACAGGCGTGACAGCGATCCGCGGCGATGGCCACGGCTCGCCCATCCGCTACATTTCGCCCTGTTGCCGCAAGAACGGACTCCCCATGAACGTCGTCCTTTGGGCCATCGCCGGCCTGCTCACCCTCGCCTTCCTCGTCGCCGGGGTGATGAAACTCGCCCAGCCGAAGGACAGGCTGGCCGCGTCCGGCATGGCCTGGACCGAGAACTTCTCCGCGGGCGCGGTCAAGGGCATCGGTGCTCTCGAGGTGCTGGTCGCCTTCGGCCTCGTCCTGCCCGCCGCCACGGGCATCGCCCCGGTCCTGACGCCGCTCGCCGCGCTCGGCATCGTCCTGATCATGGCCGGGGCGGTCGTCGTCCACGCCCGCCGCGCGGAATCCCAGGTCATCGTCGTCAACCTGGTGCTCCTGGTGCTGGCCGCCGTGGTCGCCTGGGGCCGCTTCGGTCCGTACGCCTTCTGACCTCTGCTTCCTACCCCTTGCTTCGCGGCCCGAAGGCCCTGCGCAGCAGGGCGCCCGACAGGAGGCGCAGGGCGAAAGGGAGGTCGTCGACGAGGTAGCGGCGGGCGAGCCGCCGGGGTTCGCCGAGCAGGCGGAACAGCCATTCCAGCCCGTGGTCGCCCATCCATCCCGGGGCGCGGCGCACGGACCCGGCGGCGAACGCGATGGCCGCGCCGCACCCCACGAACCAGGTGTCGGGCAGGTCGGCCCGGAGCGCCGCGATGAGCCGGTCCTGCCGGGGGAAGCCGAGCCCGGCGAAGACCAGGCGGGGCCGCGCGGCGACGAGCCGCGCCCGCAGCTCCGCCATCGCCGCCGCACTGGTCTCGAACCCGTACGGCGGGGCGTGGACGCCCGCCACGACCAGGCCGGGATGCCGCTCGCGCAGCGCGTCGCGCGCGGCCTCCGCGACGCCGGGCGGACCCCCGATGAGGTAGACGGGCATGCCCCTGGCGGCGGCGGCCCCGGTCAGCGACCAGATCAGGTCGGCTCCCGTGACCCGTTCCGGCAGCGGGCGCCCGAGCAGCCGCGACGCCCAGACCAGCGGCATGCCGTCGGCGACGGCGATCTCGGCCGCGTCGACCAGCGCCCGGAGCGACGGGTCGCGGGCGGCGGCGCGGCAGATGTCCACGTTCGGGGTGACGATGTGACCGCCCACGCCGCGCTCCAGGGCGGCCATGACGTGCGCGACCACCTGCGCCTCGGTGAGCGGGTCGAGCCGCACCGCGCCCACGCGGACCCTGTCGGCCCGGGCCCGCGCCGGTTCCGCCGTGGGGGCGGGGCTGTCGGCCATCAGATGCCGTGCCCGCGGAGGTGCAGGACGTGCAGCACGGCGCGCGGGCTGACCAGCCCTCCGGCGACCGCCAGTGCCACCGCCGCGCGCGGCTCGCCCGGCCGCGCGGAGAAGGCGCGCAGCGACCAGCGGGCGGCCTCGCGACGCCGGCCCAGGGCGGCGTGGCAGAAGGCGAGCTGCCCGTAGACGCGGGCCGCGCCCCGTGGCTCGGCGGCCAGGCCGGGATGCCGGGCGAGCATCCACTCAAGGCCCGCGATGCGGTCGGCCCAGCGTCCCGAGTAGTGCGAGGAGCCCCAGCGCACCCGCACGAGCGGCCGGTCGACGTGCACGATCGGATGCCGCAGGGCGGCCCGCAGCGCGAGGTCCCAGTCTTCGTTCTGCCCGCCAGGAGCGCTCTCGTCCACCCAGGCCCAGCCCCGGCGGAACAGGAACGTCGAGGAGTGCACCATCATCATTCGCGAGCGGGTGAGCTGCCTGTGGGTGACCCTGCCCGTGCCGGCCAGCCGCGGCATCCGGCGGTCGCCGTACTCGACCTCTACGGCGCAGCTCGCGAAGCCGGCGGCGGGCTCCTCCGCGAGGGCGGCGACCTGGGCGGTCAGCTTGCCGGGCAGCCAGAGGTCGTCGTC
Organism: Microbispora sp. H11081; assembly: GCF_012999535.1. Lineage (GTDB taxonomy): Bacteria > Actinomycetota > Actinomycetes > Streptosporangiales > Streptosporangiaceae > Microbispora. The sequence goes on along the minus strand of NZ_JABBWV010000004.1, from coordinate 252,072 downwards.
GTCGCAGAAGCCGACGAGGTCCGTGCCGAGCACGGAGATCCCGGTGTTCCGCGCGCCCGGCAGGCCGCTGACGCTCCGGTTGTCCAGCACGCGGACGCTACGGACTGCTCCGGCGGGCCCCTCGCCGGCGACGCCGGCCACCTGCCGGGCGACCAGGACGGCGGGGACGCCGTCGGCCACGACCGCCACGTCGACCCGCCCGGCGTAGTCCTGGGCGAGCACCCCGGTCAGCGCGGCGACGAGCAGGTCCGGCCGGTCACCCCGGGTGGGGATGACGACGCCGACGGACGGCCTCACCGCCGGGCTCCCCTGCGGTAGGCGAGGCCGTACCCGTAGAAGAGGAGCAGCGGAAGGGTGAGCGCGGTGACGAGCCACCGCTGGGTGCGCGGCAGGGGCGCGGGGCGGTCCCTGAGCGCGACCGGGCCGACGGAGAAGCGCATCGGGTTGCCTGAGACGGTGTGCGCGACCCCGAGCAGCGCCTCGCGGTCGTCCAGGAAGTCGAGGCCGCCGTCGGGGAGTCCGAGCCGCGCGGCCAGGCGCGCCAGGGTCGTGCGGGGGTCGCGCACCAGGTCCTCGTGACGCACCCGGACGACCTGCACGCCCTTGCGGCGCAGCACCTCGAAGGCGAGGTTCTGGGCCAGCCAGTGGACGGCCGTGCGCGCGGGCGTCCAGCGGGTCATCGGCCGCCCGTCCTCGGGCCTGCGCACCCTGCGCCGCCACGACGCGGCCACCGCGCGAGGGTCGCGCACCACCTGGACGACCCGCAGCTCCATGATCGCCGCCAGGCAGTACGCCAGGGAGGCGTGCTTGCTGGAGTCGACGACGACCCGGGCGTCGGCGATCCCGGCCGCCGCCGCGTAGATGCGGGAGTACGACCGGACGTACTCGGCCAGTTCGGCCTCACGGCTCGCGAGCCCGAGGGCGAGGAAGGGCAGGCGGCGGGTTCTGTCGACACGGGCGCGCAGGCCGGGCAGCCAGCCCGCCTGGCTCTGCCGCCACTGCCCGAACGCCCGGGCGCCCACCTTCGTCCAGAACGGGCACTGGGAGAACCGCTGCCCGCAGCCGCAGGGCTCGTCGGCGCGTACGCCGCGATCCCACAGGTGGACGACCTCACCGAGTGGCGCCACCCCTGGCACCTCGCCGAGGAGACGTTCGAGCAGGGTGCTGCCGCTGCGTCCCAGGCCGCCCACGAAGATCACTGGCTGAGTGTCGGCCACGTGCCCTCCACGGATGAGTGCGAAACGCGACGACACTAGCGCGGAGAGTAATCGGATGGCTGCCAATCGCCAAAGGATCTACTGCGGGCGACCCCTTGCGGGTGCGGCCCGGGGGCCGGGCGCGGGCGGCGCCGCCCGTCATGAGCGGCGGATCGCCACCTCGCGCCTCGATGCCCCCGGGGGCGTCTGAACAGGGCCTTCCCGGCCCTTCTTCACGCGCCGGTCAGCGCGCGTCGACGATCATCCCCGCTCCGACGGTGCCGTTGGTGGCCTCGTCGATCAGGATGAAACCGCCGGTCATGCGGTTGCGGGCGTAGTCGTCCACGAACAGCGGCTGGGTCGTACGCAGCGAAACCCGGCCGATCTCGTTCAGGCCGAGCGCGGTGGCCGACTCATCCCTGTGCAGGGTGTTGACGTCGAGCCGGTAGTGCAGATCGCGCACGAGAGCCCGCGCCGTACGGGTGGTGTGCTTGATGATCAGCTTGGACCTGGGCTGGAGCTTCACGCCGTCGGCCATCCAGCACACCATGGCGTCGATCTCCTGGGCGGTCTGCGGCTGGTTGTTCGGCCGGCAGATCATGTCGCCACGGGAGATGTCAATGTCGTCGCTCAGGCGCAGCGTGACCGACATCGGCGCGAACGCCTCCTCCACCGGGCCGTCGAACGTGTCGATCGCGGTGATCGTCGTGGCCAGGCCGGAGGGCAGGTGCAGCACCTCGTCGCCGGGCTTGAGCACGCCGCCCGCGACCTGTCCCGCGTAGCCCCGGTAGTCGTGCAGTTCCTGGCTGGTGGCGCTGTGCGGGCGGATGACGTACTGCACCGGGAAGCGCACGTCGACCAGGTTGCGGTCGGAGGCGATGTGCACGTTCTCCAGGTGGTGCAGCAGCGACGAGCCCTCGTACCACGGCGTGTTCTCCGACCGGGACACGACGTTGTCGCCGTGCAGGGCCGAGATGGGGATGAACGTCAGGTCCGAGGCGTTGAGCTTGCTCGCGAACGAGGTGAACTCCTCGCGGATCTCCTCGAACCTGGCCTCGGAGTAGTCGACGAGGTCCATCTTGTTGACCGCGAGCACGAGGTGCGGCACCCGCAGCAGCGTGGTCAGGAAGGCGTGCCGCCGCGACTGCTCGAGCACGCCCTTGCGCGCGTCGATCAGGATGATCGCCAGGTCGGCGGTGGATGCGCCGGTGACCATGTTCCGGGTGTACTGGATGTGCCCCGGGGTGTCGGCGATGATGAACTTCCGCTTGGGCGTCGCGAAGTAGCGGTACGCCACGTCGATCGTGATGCCCTGCTCGCGCTCGGCCCGCAGGCCGTCGGTCAGCAGCGACAGGTCGGTGTATTCCGTGCCCCTGTCGCGGGAGGTGCGCTCGACCGCTTCGAGCTGGTCCTCGAAGATCGCCTTGGAGTCGAACAGCAACCGCCCGATCAGCGTCGACTTGCCGTCGTCGACACTGCCCGCCGTCGCGAAACGAAGGATGTCCATCAGAAGTAGCCTTCCTTCTTGCGATCTTCCATGGCGGCCTCGGAGGCCCGGTCGTCGGCGCGGGTGGCCCCGCGCTCGGTGATCCGGGTGGCGGCGATCTCTTCGATGATCTGCTCGACCGTCGTGGCGGGGGAGGCGACCGCGCCCGTGCAGGTCATGTCGCCGACGGTGCGGTAACGGACGACGGCCTCGTACGCCGGCTCGTCGTCGCCCCGCTGCACCACCTCGGCGTCCGCGAGCAGCATGCCGTCGCGCTCGAAGACCCTGCGCGAGTGGGCGAAGTAGATCGACGGGATCTCGATCTCCTCGCGCCGGATGTAGTGCCACACGTCCAGCTCGGTCCAGTTCGACAGGGGGAACACCCGGATGTGCTCACCCCTGCTGATCTTGGTGTTGTAGAGGTTCCACAGCTCGGGACGCTGGTTCTTCGGGTCCCACTGGCCGAACTCGTCCCGGAAGGAGAACACCCGCTCCTTGGCCCGGGCCTTCTCCTCGTCGCGCCGGGCCCCGCCGAACACGGCGTCGAACTCGTGCTCCTCGATCGCGTCCAGCAGCGTCGTGGTCTGCAGCCGGTTGCGGGAGGCCCGCCGCCCGGTCTGCTCCACCACCCGCCCGGCGTCGATCGACGCCTGGACGGAGGCGACCACCAGCCGCGCGCCCAGCTCGGCGACCCGCCGGTCGCGGAACTCGATCACCTCGGGGAAGTTGTGGCCGGTGTCCACGTGCATCAGAGGAAAGGGGATCGGCGCCGGCCAGAAGGCCTTCTCCGCCACCCGCAGCATGACGATCGAGTCCTTGCCGCCCGAGAAGAGCAGACACGGGCGCTCGAACTCGGCCGCGACCTCGCGCATAATGTGGATCGCCTCGGCCTCGAGCACGTCGAGCTGCGACGTCGTGTAGTCACGCTGAAGCATGGGGACTTCCTTCACGGAGTCTGGCGATGCAGGTCACGGATTCCGGCGAGCAGCGTTGGCGCCAGATCCGGTAGGGAGACCAGGATATCGGGCAGCGAGGGGTCCCCCTGGTTGTAGGTCAGGGGTGAGCCGTCGATCCTGCTCGCGTGGGCCCCCGCCGCCACCGCCACCGCGACCGGCGCGGCCGAGTCCCACTCGTACTGGCCCCCGGCGTGCACGTACGCCTCGACCTCTCCGGTGAGGACCGCGGCGATCTTGGCGCCGGCCGAGCCGATGGGGACGAGCTCCCCGCCGAGGCGGGCGGCCAGCTCACGGACGAACTCGGGCGGCCGGGTGCGGCTGACCGCGATGCGGAACGGCTCGCGCGCCTTCTCCGGCAGCTCCGGCGGCACCGCCGTCGTGAGCGTACGGCCTTGTGCGGGCAGGGCGACCGCGCCGGCCGTGAGAGAGCCGCGTTCCCACAGGGCCACGTGGACGGCCCAGTCGGTGCGGCCCTCCTCGGAGAACTCGCGGGTGCCGTCGAGGGGATCGACGATCCAGACGCGCTCGGCCGACAGCCGCCGGGGGTCCATCCGCTCCTCGCGGGTCGCCTCCTCCGACAGGACGGCGTCGTCCGGCCGCAGCCGCGCCAGCGCGTCCATCAGGAACCGGTGCGAGGCCTGGTCACCCGCGTCCTTCAAGGCCCGGCCGTCCGCGAACCCGAGACGGGCGCGCAGCTCCACGAGCCGCTCCCCCGCCTCCGTCGCAAGCTCCCCGGCAAGGGAATGGTCGTCCCGCATCGTCATTCCTCAGTACGCTCCCGCCCCGCGCGCGACCGCGGACCACGTCTTCCATAAGATCTGCAGATCCAGCATGAGAGACCAGTTCTCGACATAACGTAGGTCCAACCGTACCGATTCCTCCCACGACAGGTCAGATCGGCCGTTGACCTGCCAAAGCCCGGTCATCCCCGGCCGCACGACCAGCCTCCGGCGTACGTCGTCGCCGTACCTCGCGACCTCCTCGGGCAACGGCGGACGCGGCCCGACGAGCGACATGTCGCCCCGCAGCACGTTGATGAGCTGTGGCAGCTCGTCGATCGAGTAACGCCGCAGCATGGCGCCGAGCGGGGTGACCCGCGGGTCTCTGCGCACCTTGAACAGCACGCCCTGGGCGTCGCTGACCAGCTCGACCTTGCGGGCCTCCGCGTCCTGCCGCATGGTGCGGAACTTCAGGATCGTGAACTCCGCGCCGTCCCTGCCGACCCGCCGCTGGCGGAACAGGGCGGGACCGGGACCGGTCGCCCGTACGGCCAGGGCGACGGCGGCCAGCAGCGGGGCCAGCACGACCAGTGCCACCGCGGCGACCAGCCGGTCGAACACGCCCTTGACCAGGCGGCGTCCCCCCGCGAGCTCGGGATGCTCCACATGCAGCAGCGGAAGCCCGGCGACGGGCCTGATCGCGGTGCGCGGACCGGCGACGTCCATCAGCGCGGGCGCCACCACGAGGTCGGTGCGGGTGCGCTCCAGCCGCCAGGCCAGCCTGCGCAGCGCCGTACCGTCCAGCTCGGGGCAGGCGAGCACCGCGACCGTGTCCGCCCTGACCTGCTCGACCACCAGCGGCACGTCGGTGAAGTCGCCGAGCACCGGCACGTCGCCCACCCTCCCGGTGGCGTGGGCGGGCACGCAGGCGGCCACCACCTCCATGCCGTGGTAGCGCTCCCTGCGGAAGGTGCCGACCAGCTCGGCGATCGCCGTACGGTGGCCCACGGCCACCACCCTGCGCATGCCGCCCTCGCCCCTCGCCCGCCTGCGGTGCAGCCGCCGCCGCAGGCCGTACCTGGCGCAGAGGGTGAGCACGGTGGCGAACGGCAGCGCGATCAGCACATAGCCGCGGGCGATGTCGATCTTGGATGCGTAGGCGGCGATCGCGATGCCCGCGACCAGCATGAAGCCCGCCCGCGCGACCCGGCGGAACTCCTCGGCCCCCACACCGATCAGGCGCGGCTCGTACGCCCGGTTCAGGACCAGGATCATCGCCCACACACCGGGCAGCGCGGCGCTCGCCATGACATACGGCGTCACGTACGGAGTAACCTCACCGAACCGGATCACTACGGCGGTGATCCCCGCGAGAAGGGCGCCCAGGATGTCGCAGGCGGCCGCGGCGAGCCGATATCGGACGGCCCACTCGGGCGGCCTGGGCATCGGATGGGCGGGCGAGTCCTTCGACGTGCCTGGGGCGAGCGAGGACGTGTCACCGTCCAGCACCATCGCCCCCCGTGATGACTCGGCCACCAATCGTGATGGAATGCTAGCCGCCCGCCCCGGCGCCTCAGGGAGAATTCAGTGAAAGCCGAAACGTACATCTCGGTTGATGTCGAGGCGGACGGCCCGATTCCGGGGCCGTACTCCATGGTCAGCTTCGGCATGACCGTGGCCGGCCGGATGACCGGGCGGCGGTTCGAGCGGACCGACCCTGAGGCGTTGACGTTCTACGCCGAGCTACGCCCGATCAGCGACGACTACGTCCCTGAGGCGCTGGCGGTAAGCGGTCTCGACCGGGCCGCACTGCTGCGCGAGGGACGCGACCCCGCCGATGCGATGAAGGCGGCGGCGGCCTGGGTGCGCGAGGTGTGCGGCGACGACCTGCCGGTGCTCGCGGCCTTCCCGCTGTCGTACGACTGGATGTGGATGTACTGGTACTGGCTGCGGTTCACCGGCCAGTCGCCCTTCGGCCACTCCCGGTGCGTCGACATCAAGACGTTGTACGCCGCCAAGGCCGTGGTGCCGGTGGCCTGGGCGACCAAACGCCAGATGCCGCGCGAGGTGCGCACGAACCGCCCCCACACCCACAACGCGCTGGACGACGCCATCGAGCAGGCGGAACTGCTGCAGAACCTCATGGAGTGGCCGGGGGCGGCCCGCCGCGGAGCCGGCGACGTCAGCGGGGCGGCTTCGCCGGGTTGAGATCGCCGGAATGGAAACGGTTCTGCGTGGCCTCAAGGCCGGCGGTCATCACCGACTCCACCATGTCGGCCGCCCGGTCGACGAGGAACGGCAGGTCCTTGCGCTCGGCCGTGGCGAAGTCGCGCAGCACGAACGTCGCAGGGTCCATGCGGCCCGGCGGACGGCCGATGCCGAACCGGATCCGCGGGTAGTCGCGCGTGCCCAGCGCCTTAGTGATCGACTTCAGGCCGTTGTGCCCGTTGTCGCCGCCGCCGATCTTCGCGCGCAGCGCGCCGTACGGGATGTCCAGCTCGTCGTGAACCACGATCACCCGTTCCGGAGTGACCTTGTAGAAGTCGGCCAGCGCCTTCACCGGGCCGCCGGACAGGTTCATGAACGACAGCGGCTTGGCCAGCACGACCGGGAGTGCGGCCAGGCGGCCCTCGACCACCTCGGCCCGCGATTTGTGCGCCTTGAACCGCCCGCCCATCCGGGCCGCCAGCTCGTCGAGCACCATGAAGCCCGCGTTGTGCCGGTTCCCCGCGTACTCCGGCCCGGGGTTGCCCAGGCCCGCCACCAGCCACCGCTGCGTGGACGCGTCGGACATCGCTGTCTCCTCCGCTGTCTCCTCACATGGAAGAGCCCTCCACAGGACACCTGTGGAGGACTCTCTCACGAACGGGTCCTACTCGGCGGCCTCGGCGCTCTCGCCCTCGGCGGCGGCCTCGCCCTCCTCGGGCAGCTCGGCGACGGGGGCGCCGATCACCTGCAGCACCAGGGCCTCGGGGTCGCCCGCCAGCGTGGTGCCCTTCGGCAGGTCCAGGTCGCTCGCGTGCACCGCGAAGCCGGCGTCCTTGCCGTCCACGTCGACCTCGACGCCGGTCGGGATGTGGGTCGCCTCGGTCTCGACGGAGATCGTGACGAGCTGCTGCTCGACGATGGCGCTGCCGATCGGGTCGCCGGTGACGGTGACCGGGATCTCGACGGTGACCTTCTCGCCGCGCTTGACCAGCAGCAGGTCGACGTGCTCGAGGAAGCCCTTGATCGGGTCGCGCTGGACGCCCTTGGGCAGCGCGATCTCGTCCACGCCCTCGCCGCGCAGGCGGATGAGCACGTTCGGCGTGCGCAGCGCGAGCAGCAGGTCGTGGCCGGGGAGGGTCAGGTGCTTGGTCTCGGTGCCGTGGCCGTACAGGACGGCGGGGACCTTGTTCGCCCGGCGGATCTTGCGGGCGGCGCCCTTGCCGAACTCGTTGCGAAGCTCGGCGGTGATGAGTACTTCGGACACGGCACATCTCCTAGGGATGACTCGATCGGCGGATTGCGCGCTCCCCCTCACCCGCCCTAGCGGAAGGCGTTACGAGCGCAACCCTCACACCCTACCGCGTCTCCCGCTTCGCACGGCGGGACGCTCTTACCCGCCGCCTTCCCTCGTCGCTCGGAGTCGCTCGTCCCTCGCTCCCCACTCACTCCTCAGTCCAGGCACCGGCGCGCCCCACCGGCTCGCTCGGCGTTCCCCGCTTGGCACGGTGTCGGCAGGTCGTTACGCTGGGCGCATGCTTCGTATGTCGTGTCTGGGCTGGTGGCGCTCCGTATAGGAGCGGCCATCTCACACGCGTACAGACCGGGCCGTTCGGATGGACGGCCCTTTTTCGTGCTCACCGGGCACGTGGCCGCCATCTCGAACCGGCGGACCACCTGCCAAGGAGAGACCACATGAGCACGACCCTCGACACCACTCCGTCCGACGACCTCGGCGTGCCTGCCGCGCGACGGCGCAGCGCCGAGCTGGAGAGATCGATCCGGGAGCGGCCGGGCCGGTTCCGGGCGCTGACCGGCGACCGCCCGACCGGCCGGCTCCATCTGGGGCACTACTTCGGCACCCTGCACAACCGCGTACGCCTCCAGAACCTGGGCGTGGACATGATGGTGCTCATCGCCGACTACCAGGTCCTGACCGATCGCGACGTCGCCGACCGGCTCACGGACCACGTCGAGGACCTGGTGCTCGACTACCTGGCCGCCGGCATCGACCCGGACCGGGCCACGATCTTCACGCACAGCGCGATCCCCGCGCTCAACCAGTTGCTGCTGCCGTTCCTCAGCCTGGTCTCGGTCGCGGAGCTGGGCCGCAACCCCACTGTCAAGGACGAGATCGCCCACTCGCGTCAGTCGGCGGTCAGCGGGCTGATGTTCACCTATCCGGTCCACCAGGCGGCCGACATCCTGTTCTGCAAGGCCGGCCTGGTCCCGGTCGGGCAGGACCAGCTGCCCCACCTGGAGGTCGCCCGCATCATCGCGCGCCGCTTCAACAACCGGTACGGCGGCACATCGGCCCCCGTGTTCCCCGAGCCCGAGGCCCTGCTGTCGGCGGCCCCGCTGCTGCTCGGCACCGACGGCGCCAAGATGAGCAAGAGCCGGGGCAACGCCGTCGACCTGGCCGCGACCGCCGACGAGACGGCCAGGCTGATCCGCGGCGCGAAGACCGACGCGGACCGCCACATCACGTACGACCCCGTGGCCAGGCCCGAGGTCTCCAGCCTGGTCCTCCTGGCCGCGCTGTGCCTCGACCGCGACCCGCACGAGGTGGCCGGGGAGATCGGCGGCCGGGGCGCCGCCGCGTTGAAGGCCACCGTCACCGAGGCGGTCAACGAGCGCTTCGCGCCCATCAGGGCGCGGCGCGCCGAGCTGGCCGGGGACCGCGCCCACGTCCGCCGGGTGCTCCGCGACGGCAACGAACGCGCGACCGTGATCGCCGACGCCACGCTCGGGGAGGTGCGGGCGGCGATGAACTCCCTCTACTGAAGAGACGAACGGACCCCCGGGCGACGCGTACGCGTCCGGGGGTCCTGGGCACGGTTCAGCTGTCGCCCTCGAAGAGGCTGGTGACGGAGCCGTCGGTGAAGACCTGCTCGATGGCCCGGGCGAGCAGCGGGGCGATCGACAGGACCGTGAGGCTGTCGAACCTCTTCTCCTCCGGGATGGGCAGCGTGTTGGTCACGATCACCTCGGAGATGCGGGAGTTCTTGAGCCGGTCCACGGCCGGGTCGGAGAAGATCGCGTGCGTGGCGGCCACGATGACGTCGGTCGCGCCGTGCTCGTAGAGCGCGTCGGCCGCCTTGCAGATCGAGCCACCCGTGTCGATCATGTCGTCGATCAGCACGCAGGTCCTGCCGCGCACCTTGCCGACCACCTCGTGCACCTTCACCTGGTTGGCCACGTCGAGGTCGCGCCGCTTGTGGATGAACGCCACGGGCGTGCCCAGGGTGTCGGACCAGCGCTCGGCCAGCCGTACGCGGCCGGTGTCGGGAGAGACGATCGTGGTCGTCGCGGGGTCGAGCTTCGCGCGCAGATAGTTGACCAGCACGGGCATGGCGAACAGGTGGTCCACCGGGCCGTCGAAGAAGCCCTGGATCTGCGAGGTGTGCAGGTCGATGGACATCAGCCGGTCGGCGCCCGCCTGCTTGAACAGGTCGGCCATCAGCCTGGCGGTGATCGGCTCGCGGCCGCGGCCCTTCTTGTCCTGGCGGCTGTAGCCGTAGAACGGCATGATCACGGTGACCCGCTTGGCGGAGGCCCGCTTGAGGGCGTCCACCATGATCAGGTGCTCCATGATCCACTCGTTGATCGGCGCGGTGTGGCTCTGCATCACGAAGGCGTCGCAGCCGCGCACCGACTCCAGATACCGCACGTAGATCTCGCCGTTGGCGAAGTCGCGCAGCGCGGTCGGCGTTATCTCGACGCCGAGGGCACTCGCGACCTCCTCGGCCAGCTCGGGGTGGGACCGGCCGGAGAAGAACATCAGGTTCCGCTCGCCGGTCGTCTTCTTGCCGCTCATGCCGCGCTCCTCGCGTGTCGAGCCTGTTCACCGTACCGGGCATGGTGAGGCCGGGCCGGCCGTGGCGCTGTTCCCCCGCGTCCCCCGGGGCTCATGAGCCCTTTCACGCGGTCGATGTGGTCGGTCACGGTGTCCTCCTGGCCTGGCCCTTCGGCGCTACGCGGTCAGACCGCGCCTCGTACATGTGTTTCCCGTCCCCTTACGGCCCGCGGGAGGGCGGGCCGCAGGTGGTCCTAGTCGCCGGCCCTAGTCACCGGCGCGGTCTCCGCCGTCCGCCGCGGTCGCGTCGCGGGCCTCGGCCGCCTGCCTGGCCGCCTCCGCGGACCGGGTGCCGGCGCGGCGGCGCTCCACCCAGCCCTCGATGTTGCGCTGTTTGCCGCGGGCGACCGCCATCGCCCCGGGCGGCACGTCAGACGTGATCACCGAGCCGGCGGCCGTGTAGGCGCCGTCGCCGATGGTGACCGGTGCGATGAGCATGTTGTCGCTGCCCACGCGCACGTGGTCGCCCACGACCGTGTGGTGCTTGGCGACGCCGTCGTAGTTCACGAAGACGCAGGCGGCCCCGATGTTCGAGCCGACTCCGATCGTCGCGTCTCCGACGTACGTCAGGTGCGGGACCTTCGAGCCCTCGCCGATCCGCGCGTTCTTGGTCTCGACGAAGGCGCCGATCTTGCCGGTGGGGCCCAGCACGGTGCCGGGGCGCAGGTAGGCGAAGGGGCCGACGACGGCGCCGGCGCCGATCTCCGCGCCGTCGGCGACGGTGTTGCGCACGACGGCGTCCTCGCCGACGACCGTGTCGGTCAGCGTGCTGCCCGGCCCGATCTCCGCGCCCGCGCCGATCCTGGTGGCGCCCTTCAGCTGGGTGCCGGGGTGGATCACGGCGTCGGGCTCCATCGTGACGCCGGCGTCGACCCAGGTGCCCGCCGGGTCGACGACGGTCACCCCGGCGCGCATGTGCGCCTCCAGGATGCGGTCGTTGAGCACGCGCCGGACGAAGGCGAGCTGCACGCGGTCGTTGACGCCCTCGACCTCGGCGTGGTCCGCCGCCACGTGCGCGCCCACCCGGTGGCCGTCCTCACGGAGGATGGCGAGCACGTCGGTCAGGTACTCCTCGCCCTGGGCGTTGGCGGCGCCGATCCGCCGCAGGCCGTCGGCCAGCAGCGCGCCGTCGAAGGCGTACACGCCCGAGTTCATCTCGGCGATCGCGCGCTGCTCGGGGGTGGCGTCCTTCTCCTCGACGATCTCCAGCACCGCGCCGTCCTCGTCGCGCACGATCCGCCCGTAACCGGTCGGGTCGGGGACGACGGCGGTCAGCACCGTGACGGCGTTGCCGTCGGCGGCGTGCCGTTCGAGCAGGGCCGCCAGGGTCTCGGTGCGCAGCAGCGGGGTGTCGCCGTACGTCACCAGGACGGTGCCGTCGATCGGGCCCTCGGCTTCGAGGGCGGTGCGCACGGCGTGACCCGTGCCGTTCTGCTTCTCCTGGACGACCGTGACGGCGTCCGGCGCGGTCGCCGCGAGGTGGGCGCCGACCTGCTCACGCGCGTGCCCGATGACCACGATCAACTGATCGGGGCCGAGGCCGCGCGCGGCGGTGAGCATGTGGTCCACGAGCGAACGACCACAGACCTCGTGGAGGACCTTGGGGGTTTTCGATCTCATCCGGGTGCCCTCGCCCGCGGCGAGGACGATCACGGCTGCCGGGCGCGGCACACTCACGGACTGAGGCTCCCTCGGCGTCGCGGCTTACACGGGATCGGCTGCGGCTTCCACGCGTCCACTACCCAGGAACCGCACGGTCACCCGCTCGACAAGGTGAGCTTACCTGCAGTGTCCCAAGAGGGAAGCATCCCCCCTGGGTGCGGACAGACAGGATGAACAGGCTCCCGGGGGAGGATTCGAACCTCCGTTGACAGAACCAAAATCTGTAGTCTTGCCCCTAGACGACCCGGGAAGGGCGCAAACGTCCCATTTGCCGGATTCCGGCAACCGCCCGAATCCGCACTCAGGATACAGAGCCCACCGTTCGCTGAGCATCAGTCTTTCCCAGTGATTCCCCCCATGCGGGGCGGCCCTCCAGCGCCATACCTCTCCTACATGGCGACCCTCTCGCACATGGCGGGCCTCGACCGCTTCGGGCACGACCGCCCCACCCGGCCCGCGCCCGCCGTTCCCCGGCGGCGCTCCGCGCCGCACGCGCGCGGACACCTCTTCCTTAGCGGGCCGCCAAACCGGGCGAATGATGGCAGTCCGGACGTTATCGAGAGGACATCGGGGGCAGGTCGCGGTGGACGCCGCGCGCCACCGATCGCGGCCGGAAGCGAGCCGAGGCATTACCAGATGGCCGACCGTTGGTGCAAGGCGTGGATTCACCACCAGATGTGACCCGGAGCGTCACCTTCCACACATTCGCTCTTAGGAATTCCTAACTTACGATGGCGTAGGTTACGGTTGCGTAGCCATCGAAACCTTCCCCGTCTCGCGAGGTAGCCCATGACCGTCCTGACCGAACGTCCCTCACCACAGCCGAAGCCGGAGTTCGAACCGGAAGGCAAGAGCAAAGCCGACCTGGTCGTCTTCGCACTCGTCGTCGGCCTTCCGATCCTCGCGGTGTTCGCCGCGGTGCCGCTGGCCTGGGGATGGGGCCTGGGCTGGACGGACGTCATCATCGCCGCCGTCTTCTACGTCGTGTCCGGCCTTGGCGTCACGGTCGGATACCACCGCTACTTCACGCACGGCTCCTTCAAGGCCAACCGGACGCTGAAGATGGTGCTCGGGATCGCCGGCAGCCTCTCGCTGGAGATGTCGGTGCTGGACTGGGTCGCCGCCCACCGCAAGCACCACAAGTTCTCCGACAAGGAAGGCGACCCGCACTCGCCGTGGCGGTTCGGGCCCGGCTTCAAGTCGATGTGCAAGGGCCTGCTGTACGCGCACGTGGGCTGGCTCTTCGAGGTCGACCGCGTCAACCGCTCCAAGTACGCCCCGGACCTGCTCAAGGACCCGGACATCATGAAGCTGCACCGGTGGTTCCCCTCGCTGGCGATCACCTCGCTGCTGCTCCCGGCGGTCCTCGGCGGTCTGATCACCTGGTCGTGGCAGGGCGCGCTGACCGCGTTCTTCTGGGGCACGCTGATCCGCATCGGGCTCCTGCACCACGTCACCTGGTCGATCAACTCCATCTGCCACGTGTTCGGCGAGGAAGTGTTCGAGTCGCGCGACAAGTCCCGCAACGTCTGGTGGCTGGCCATCCCGTCGTTCGGCGAGTCGTGGCACAACCTGCACCACTCCGACCCCACCTGCGCTCGCCACGGCGCGCTCAAGGGTCAGATCGACCTCAGCGCGGGTGTCATCCGCATGTGCGAGAAGGCCGGATGGGCCTATGACGTTCGCTGGCCGACCCCGGAGCGGCTGGCGGCGAAGCGCATTGCCTGACGACTCAGTCAGCGCTGAAGGCAGGGCCGCTCTCCGGAAGACGGCGGCCCTGACCCTCACACCTGCCTCCCTAACGCCGACGCCCCCCGCGTCGGTGCCTCCACCGGCGGTGCCCTCCGCGGCACCGGCCGGCCCCGGCAGGCGTACGGCCTCCGCCTCCGCGGTGGCCGTACCGGCGCTTGTGGCCACCCCCGCCGGGAGAGCAAAGCCCGCTTCCGTCCCGAACCAGGTCCGGGCCACACCCGCCATGATGGAACCCGTGAGCGACTCCTCCCGATCCCGCAGACGCATGACCGGTGCGGAACGGCGCGAGCAGCTGATCCAGGTCGGCCGGGCCCTGTTCGCGGACAAGGGCTTCGACGGCACCTCGGTCGAGGAGATCGCGGCCAGCGCCAAGGTGTCCAAGCCCGTGGTCTACGAGCACTTCGGCGGGAAGGAAGGCATCTACGCCGTCGTCATCGACCGGGAGATGCAGCGCCTGCTCACCCTGGTCACCCAGGCCCTGTCGGCCTCGCACTCCCGCATCAAGCTGGAGCAGGCCGCGCTCGCGCTTCTCCAGTACATCGAGGAGAGCAGCGAAGGCTTCCGCATCCTGGTCCGCGACTCCCACGCCGCGTCGGGGACCGGCACCTTCGCCAGCCTGCTCAGCGACATCGCCAGCCAGGTCGAGGACGTCCTGGCGGACGAGTTCAAGGAGCGCGGTTACGACCCCAAGCTCGCGCCGATGTACGCCCAGATGCTCGTGGGGATGACCGCGCTCACCGGCCAGTGGTGGCTCGACGTGCGCAAACCACGCCGTGAGGAGGTCGCCGCCCATCTGGTGAACCTGTCCTGGAACGGCCTGAGGGGCATGGATCCCAATCCCGTGCTCACCGCCGCCACCCGCGGCCTGGTGCTGTCTCCCACCCTGGACCCGCGTACGGGCAGGCCCGCCGACTCGAAGGAGCAGGAGAAGCTCCGCCGCGAGCAGGAGAAGGCACGCGAGCGCGAGCAGCGCGAACGCGCCAAGCAGCTCGAACGCCAGCAGCGCGAGCGCGCCAGGGAACACGAGCGGCAGATCAAGGAGCAGGAGAAGCTCCGGCGCGAGCAGGAGAAGGCGCAGGAACGCGAGCAGCGGGAGCGCGCGAAGGAGTTGGAACGCCTCCAGCGTGAGCAGGCCAGGGAACAGGAACGCCTGCAGCGCGAGCAGGCGAAGGGACTCGACCGGCAGCAGCCGGGCGAAAGCTGACCGGCCCGCTCGTACGACTGCGGGACCCGGGGCGCCGGCGGACGGCCTCGCATCGGGGGACGGGGGACGGCGCAGACATGCGGGAGCGGCGCAAGCATGCGAGGGCGGCGCAGGCATGCGGGGGCGGCGCAGGCAAGCGAGATCGGGGGCAGGCGGCGGCCCGCCAAGCAGGGAAAAGGGTGCCCGCGCGGCATACCTGACGCTTTCGTTGCTGCGAAGTTAACGTTCCGTTCAACGTTTTAAGGCATATTTCGTTATATGCCCGCCCAAAGCTCCCCCGCCTCTGAGCCGGAGGAGGCCGACCTCCTCGCGCGGCTGCCCGACGACCGATTTCTCAACCGGGAGGAGAGCTGGCTCCGGTTCAACGAGCGCGTGCTGGAGCTGGCGGAGGACCCCTCGCTGCCGCTGCTCGAACGCGTCCGGTTCCTCGCCATATTCGCGAGCAACCTCGACGAGTTCTTCCGCGTACGGGTGGCCGGGCTCAGACGGCGGATGGCGACCGGCCTGCTGCTGCGGACGTCGGGCGGGCTGAAGCCGAGCGAGGCGCTGTCGCGGATCGCGACGGTCGCCGACGACCTCGCGCGCCGGCACGCGGCGGTCTTCCACGAACTCGTCTGCCCGGAGCTCGCCGAGGAGGGCATCGCGATCGTCCGGTGGGCCGACCTGGCCAGGGACGAGCGGACGGCGCTGCGCAAGCTCTTCCGTGAGCGGATCCGGCCGGTGCTGACGCCGCTGGCCGTCGACCCCGCCCACCCGTTCCCGTACATCTCGGGCCTTTCCCTGAACCTGGCCGTGATGGTGCGGAACCCGGCCAACGGCCACACGGTGTTCGCGCGGGTGAAGGTGCCCTCGCAGCTCCCCCGGTTCGTGACCGCGTCGCCTAACCGCTTCGTCCCGCTGGAGGACGTGATCGCGGCACACCTGGGCGAACTGTTCAAGGGCATGCAGATCGTGCAGCACCACGTCTTCCGGGTCACCAGGAACGAGGACCTCGAGGTCGACGAAGACGTCACGGAGAACCTGATGAAGGCGCTGGAGCGAGAGTTGCTGCGCCGCAGGTTCGGGCCGCCGGTGCGGCTGGAGGTCGAGGACACCATCACCCCGCAGGTGCTGGAACTGCTCGTCGACGAGTTGGGCGTGGCCGCCAACGAGATCTACCGCCTGCCCGGCCCACTCGACCTCACCGGGCTGCACGCCATCGCCGACCTCGACCGTCCCGAGCTCCACTACCGGCCGTTCGTCCCCGCGGAGGCGATCAGCGCCGAGGACGACCTGTTCGCCACCCTGCGCGAACGCGACATCCTCATCCACCATCCGTACGACTCGTTCGCGACGAGCGTGCAGCGGTTCGTGGAGGAGGCGGCGGCCGACCCGGACGTACTCGCGATCAAGCAGACCCTCTACCGCACCAGCGGCGACTCGCCGATCGTGGACGCGCTGATCGACGCCGCCGAGGCCGGCAAGCAGGTCGTGGTCGTGGTGGAGATCAAGGCGAGGTTCGACGAGCACGCGAACATCTCCTGGGCGCGCAAGCTGGAGACGGCCGGGTGTCACGTCGTCTACGGCGTGCTCGGGCTCAAGACGCACTGCAAACTGTCGATGGTGGTCCGTCAGGAGGCCGGCGGCGAACTGCGGCGCTACTGCCACATCGGCACCGGCAACTACAACCCGAAGACGGCCCGGCAGTACGAGGACTTCGGCCTGCTCACCGCCGACCCGCAGGTGGGCGAGGACGTCACGGACCTGTTCATCCACCTGACCGGCTACTCCCACCAGTCCGACTACCGCAGGCTGCTGGTCGCGCCCGACTCGCTGCGGCAGGGCCTGCTCACCCGGATCGAGCAGGAGATCTCCCACCGCAGGGCGGGCCGCGCGGCGCGGATCCGGATCAAGACGAACGCCCTGGTGGACGAGCCCGTCATCGACGCGTTGTACCGGGCGTCCCAGGCCGGGGTGCCGGTCGACCTGTGGGTGCGCGGCATCTGCACGCTCCGCCCCGGCGTACCCGACCTGTCCGAGACGATCCGCGTACGCAGCATTCTCGGCCGGTTCCTGGAACACTCACGGATCTACGAGTTCGGCGACGGGCGGCGCACCGAGCTGTGGATCGGCAGCGCCGACCTGATGCGCCGCAACCTCGACCGCCGCGTCGAGGCGCTGGTCAGGGTCACCGGGCCGGAGCATCGTGAGTATCTGTCCCGCCTGCTCGACATGGCGTTCGAGGAGACCACCACGGCCTGGACGCTGGGCTCCGACGGCGAGTGGCTGCGCCACAAGGGCGAAACCGACCTCCAGCACCACCTGATCGCGACCCGCCGCTGGCGGGCCGTCAACGACGGAGCCGGATGACGGGCGGCCGGATGATGGGCGGCCGGATGATGGGCGGCCGGATGATGGGCGGCGGCATGATCAGGGCGGCGGGCGCCGTCGTCTGGCGGGGGAACGCGGCCGACCCGGAGATCGCCCTGGTCCACCGGCCGGCGTACCGCGACTGGAGCCTGCCCAAGGGAAAGGTCCGGCGCGGTGAGCACGTGATCGCCGCCGCCCTGCGCGAGGTGCGGGAGGAGACCGGCCTGCGGGTCGTGCTCGGCCGCGCGCTCCCTCCCCTGCACTACACCCACCGCGGCCGGATCAAGCGGGTGGACTACTGGCTCGCCCACGCCCCCGGACACCAGGAGGCGACCACTGGTGACGGGCACGAGGTCGACGAGATCGCCTGGCTGCCCGTAGAGGAGGCGCGGCGGCGCCTCACCTACGAAGGGGACCGCGGCCTGCTGCGCGCCCTCGGCGCCGGCCCCCTCGTCACCGCGCCGCTCATCCTGCTGCGGCACGCGCTGGCGGGCTCCCGGCAGGAGTGGAAGGGCGACGACGACCAGCGCCCGCTGGACGAGCACGGCCTGGCCCAGGCCGAGATCCTGGCCACGGTGCTGGGGGCCTACCGGCCGGTCACGCTGGTCAGCTCGCACAGCAGGCGCTGCACGCAGACGCTGCGGCCGTACGCGGAACGGCATGGGCTGGAGGTGCGCAAGGAGAAGGCCCTGTCGGAGAGCGCCTATGACCCGCGCGAGGCTGGGCGGATCGTCCGCGAACTGCTGGCGGAGCCCGAGCCCGCCGTGCTCTGCAGTCACGGCAAGGTCCTGCCTGAGCTGCTGGGGATGGCCTACCGGCCGCCGTACGGCCTGGGCGACCCCACCATCACCAAGGGCGGCTTCGCCGTACTCCACCGAGCCATGACCACCCCCCACCCCCCTCTCCGCGTGATCTTGGAGTTTGTCGCAGAGGTGGCCTCCGAACAGGGGAAATACCTTTCGTGATCTTGCAGTGACGGACGTGGAGTAGGGGCTGACCAGGAACAACGAACTTCGTGATCTTGCACTGTGTCCTCGACTGCAACATCACGAACTCAGTTCCGGCAGGTCCAGGTGGCAATGGGCCAACCACGTGCAAGATCACGGGGGATCTCCGCGCAGGTCATGCGCAACGCGTGCGACTAACTGCAAGATCACGGAGGGTTCCTGCGCAGGTCGTTCGCCATACATGCGACTAACTACAAGATCACGCGGGGTTTTGGGCGGCGAGGAAGAGGCGGCGGAAGGGGAACGGGGTGCCGTACGGCTTGGGCGGATACGCCTCCCGCAGGGCACGTGCGCAGTCGGCGAGGAAGGCGTCGTGCCGCTCGGCCGGCAGCCGGTCGAGCAGGGGCCGCAGGGCCGTGCCCTTGATCCAGCCGAGCACCGGGTCCTCCCCCGGCAGAATGTGCACATAGGTGGTCTCCCACCCGTCCACGACGAGGCCGAGACCGGTCAGCAGGTCCACGTATTCGACGAGCCCCGCGACCGGCGCCCCCTGGGGCACGTCGCCCAGTTCCTCCCGCCAGGTCGTACGGCACAGTTCGCGGACGACGGCATGGCTTGGCGCGTGGAAGTTGCCGGGGATCTGGAAGGCGAGCCAGCCACCCTCGGCCAGGTGATCCCTCCACCTGCGCAGCAGGTCGGGATGCTCCGGGATCCACTGCAGGAGCGCGTTCGAGATGATCACGTCGACCGGCCGCTGCGGGCGCCAGTCTCGGACGTCGGCCGTCTCGAACGTCGGTCCGGGCGGCGCCTTGGCGATCATCTCGGGCGAGGAATCGACGCCGTGCACACGGGCGCCGGGCCAGCGATCGCACAGGGTCGCGGTCAGCTCTCCCGTGCCGCAGCCGAGGTCGACGACATACCGGGGCGATCGGGCGCCCACGCGGGCCACGAGCTCGTGGAAGGGCCGGCCGCGCTCCGCGGCGTAGCGTCCGTAGACCTCCGGATCCCACATGCCCGTACGCCCCTTTCCGCCTGCGTCGACTCACTCGCTATCGCAGGAGATATCTCGATGTCAAGAGAAGCTAGACTCGCCTCATGACCTTCTCGAGGCCCGCCGAAGACGAGGTGGACCGGCTGGTCGCGGCCTGGCAGCAGGAGCGCCCGGACCTGGACGTGACGCCTCTCGAGGTGCTGAGCCGCGTCTCCCGGTTGAGCCGGCACCTGGAGCGCGAGCGCCGTGCGGCCTTCGCCTCCCACGACATGGAGTCGTGGGAGTTCGACGTGCTGACGGCCCTGCGCCGCGCGGGCGAGCCGTACGAACTCAGCCCGGGGGCGCTGCTGCGCGCCACTCTCGTGACCTCGGGCACGATGACGAACCGCATCGACAGGCTGGCCGCCGCCGGGCTGGTGACCCGGCGGCCCGACCCCGAGGACCGGCGCGGCGTGCTCGTGCGGCTGACCGCCGCCGGGATGCATCGCGTGGACGCCGCCTTCGCCGACCTGCTGCGCCGCGAACGCGAGTTGCTCGCCGGTCTCGGACAGCAGGAGCAGCAGACGCTCGCCGGCCTGCTGCGTACGCTCCTGGTCCCCTTCGACTCCTCCAACGGGGTCGCGCACTGAGCCGGCCTCACCCTCGCCGGACCCTTCCGGAAGCGGCAGCCGAGGAATGCCACCCTCAGTACCCATAAATGCCAGCCTTTGACGTCTGTCGCTTTTGATCCGTTCCGCGTGGATTATGCGCTTCGCCACTCTCGCCCTTCACGCGGCACACCTCCCACGCATGTGAGTTTGCTCACACTTTCACGCTGGACCGATTCAGCTCCGCCACAAGAACGCCGGCGCCCGAGGGCGATCTGATCAGCGGAGACAAGGCCCGGTCCACGTACGGCGGAGCCGCCTCGCCTACGCGCCGAGACCCCGCGTACACCCATAGCGAATTGTGAAATTCCTGTTTTCAGTGGCTTTTTCGTTATAACTTTCATCAGTTCCTTCACTGACGCATGGGGCGCAAGTGACGCCCCACGACAGACCAGGGAGATCCATCTTGAAGCGCACTCTCGCTCTCGGCGGCGTCGCGGCCGGCCTCTTGGCCTCCGCAGCCGTCGCATCCCCGGCCCAAGCGGCCGACCAGATCCCCGCCATTAACCTGGCGAAGACCAACTTCGCCGCTCAGCAGGTGGCCGCGTTCTGGTTCGGTGAGGCTCGGGCCAACCTGATCAAGGCGACGCCGTACAACGTCGAAACCAAGCTCCCCACCAAGCACGTCTCGACCGGCGGGACCTCCGCCAGCAGCAAGGCGGGCGTCGTCGGGTCGAGCGGCGACCAGAAGGCCTCCACCGGCACGTCGAAGAACGTCAACCTCCCCCGCACGGTGGGCAAGGTGTTCTTCATCGGCGCCGACAGGAAGCCGCACTGGTGCTCGGCCACCTCGGTCCAGAGTGGGTACAAGAACCTGGTCGCGACCGCCGGTCACTGCGTCTACGACACGGCGAGCAACAAGGCCACCCTCGACAAGTGGGTCTTCATCCCGGGTTACTACCAGGGCAAGACCCCGTGGGGCATCTACGTGGGTAAGACCGCGTACACCCACTACGACTACGACGTCTACGAGGACGGCGACCGCGACTACGCGTTCGTGACGGTCTACAACGGCGTCCAGGTCACGGGGGTCACCTACGACAAGCACGGTCGCGACGACCACCACGGGCGCAAGGACTCGCACGGCCGTGACGACAAGCACGGGCGTGACGACCACCGCGGACGCGGCCACGACGACCGCTCGTACGTCAAGAGCCTGTCCGTGCGTGAGTTCGCTGCTCTGAACAAGGGCAAGAACCTCACCGGCAACGGCCCCTGGGCCAAGAACACGGGCGTCCAGACCCGCGAGATCAGCGAGCGCCAGTACGACAGCCGCTTCGACTCCTACGTGAGCCGCGACGGCAAGACCCTCTACTTCCGCAAGAAGGTCGAGGACGGTCCGGGTCACGGCGGTCCGGGTCACGGCGGTCCCGGTCACAACGGTCCCGCCTCGGCCGACGCGGCCCTGCTCAAGGCCGCCCCCGGTGGCCCGAACGGACCCGGCCCCAACGGACCCGGCCCCAACGGACCCGGCCCGAACGGACCCAAGCACAGCCCGTCCCCCAAGCCGAGCGCGTCGCCGAGCCCGAGCCCGTCGCCGAGCCCCTCGCCGTCGGCCTCCCCGTCCCCGTCTCCGTCGCCGAAGCCGACCCACACGGGCAAGCCGAAGCCGAAGTACAAGTACTACGCCCGTACCTTCTGGGCGAAGTCGGTTCGCTCCGACCACAAGCCGCAGGGCACGCTGAAGATCAGCCTCAAGGACGTGGGGCGTCTCGGCGAGAACGTCGGCGGTCAGGGCCTGGCCTACAACCAGAAGATCGGCACGAACGTCTTCGTGTTCGGTTACCCGAGCGGGTCGCACCCGGACGGCAACTACGCCTTCACCGGCCAGACCCTCAAGTGGGCGTACGGCAAGACCTTCAAGGTGAGCGTCCCCGCCGTCAAGGGCGAGGAGCTCGTGGGGGTCAAGTCCTCGTTCACCGGCGAGGGCTCGATCGGTTCGTCCTGGCTGTACCGCTACAGCAGCGCCAAGCGTCTCGGTTACCTGAACGGTGTGACCATCGGCCTGGGCGACGTGGACGGCAACGACCGCATCGACACCAGCGTCTCCCCGTACTTCGACGGTGAGACCCTGGCCGTCTACCAGTACGCCGCGAAGTTCGCTTCCGGCAAGATCGTCTGAGCACCCCTCTGACGTTCTGACTGGACCAAGGAAAGGGCCCGGATGGCTTGTCCATCCGGGCCCTTTTCGTTGTCCGGAGACGGTCCTCCCACGCGCCGAGGGCGAGGAGCGCCTCGTACGGGGGAACCTCACGGCCTGAAGGTCCGCGCGGCCGGCCACCGTCGCGGAAGCCGACTGTGTCGTACCCCGGTCGTACGCTACATAGCGATGGGTACACGAGGTGTGGAAGGCGCTTACCAGGGCGCGCTCCGGGCGTTCCAGAATCCGATGCTCGCCCTGCTCCACCAGACGCACGCGCCGTTCGTGGTGACGGTGTTGGCGATGGTCTTCACCGCGGAGCGGCCGAGGGTGGCGGTGGCGGACTCGCACGCGGAGATCAACGACGCTCTTGACCAGTTACGGGCCGCGGGCTACGGCGACGAGGACAACCAGCCGCTGCCTGCCGGGAACGCACGGGATCTGTGCAGGCAGTGGGTGCAAGCCGGGTGGTTGGTGCGGCAGGTGTCGGACGACGATGTCGAGGTATACCGGCTGTCCGCGTACGGCGTCGGTGCGCTCGAAGTCGCCGGGCGGGTCGGCGGAGTGCGGACCAGGGTGTCGGAGTCCCGGGTCAGGACGCTGCTGGAGGCGATCGAGCGACTCGCGCAGGACGCCGACCCGGATGTGATGGCCCGGATATCGCGCCTCCACGAGGAGATCCAGCACCGTCAGAAGGAGCTCACCCGGCTTGAACAGGGTGGCGTCGTCGAGACCGTCGAGGACGAGCAGTTGCTCGAGGCGGCGGAGAACGTGCTGCACCTGGCGCGGGAGCTGCCTGCGGACTTCGCCCGCGTGGCGGAGTCGATCAAAGCCATCCAGCGCGACGTCGTCGCGGAGTTGCGGCACGATGTACGGCCGACCGGTGAGGTGCTCCGCGAGTATCTGGCCCGCGGGCAGCGGATCCTGGACGCGACGCCGGAAGGCCGTGCGTTCGCGGGGGCGTTGCGCCTGATCGGCGACCCGGCGCAGATCGATGATCTGTGGAACCAGCTGCGCACGGTGCTGCGGCACCGGTTCACCGAGCTGCTGCCGGAGCAGCAGCGTCGGGAGCTCACCGAGATCTCACGCCGGATCGAGCAGGGCGTCAAGGATGTGCTGACCGCACAGCGGCAGGCATCCCATGTGATCACCACCCAGGTCCGCAACCACGATCCGATGCGGGATCGCCAGGTGGACGAACTCCTGAGGGACGTGATCTCCGGTCTCCACAGGTGGGTTCCCGGTTCGCGCCGCGGCGAGGCCGTCGAGCCGCTCCGTCGCCTGCCGGTCGCCGACGTCGGGCACCTGCGGCAGCGGACGAGCGACCTGCGGCCCCCACAGCCGCCCGCTCCGCTGGCGGAATGGGACGAGGCCGAGGACATGCCGGCCGCGGACACCCGGGCATGGGGTGGCCCCCGGTACGCCGAGTTGCACGCGCACCTGGCGGCGTTCGCGGGTGACGCGGAGAGCGTGGACGTCATGGCCGCGTTCCGCGCGGCGGGCGAGGACATCCGGCGGCCGGTCGACCTGCTCGGCCTGCTGGAAATCGCCCATGACGCCGGGATGACCGAGACGGCCGAGGTCACGGTGGTCGACACGGTCCGGCCCGACCGGACCCGGCGACGGTTCGCCCTCGGCGGTGTGGTGGCGGCACACCCGGCACACCCGGCACACCCCACGAGCGCGACGAACCCCACGAGCGCGGCGAACACGGCGAGCGCGGACAGGAGCGGCGGCGATGAGTGAGCCGGAAGGCGCCGACGACGACTGGTCGGCGGGCACGCGGGCCGGGTTCATCGACCCGATCTCGATGGAGGACGATCCAGCCGAGTTGTTCGCCGGCGACGCGGGCACGCTGGACGCGGACGTGCGGCGGGTGCTGGTCCAGTTGTTGCGGCGCAAGTTCCTGCTGGCCGAGAAGAACCCCGCGCAGTGGCGCACGTTGCTGGACAACCAGCAGATCATCGAATCGCGGATGCACGACCTGTTCGTCCGGCTCGTGGTCGACCACGACCGAGGCGTCGCCTACAAGCAGCAGGTGCGCTCGGCAGAACTGGACGTGCCGATCCTGCTCAAGGACGACCCCTACACCCGGGCCGAGACCTTGGTGCTGGTGCACCTGCGGACCGTCTTCCAACGGGAGCGCGGCACGGGCGAGGCGTCCGCGAGGGTGGACATCGAGGAGTTGGAGCAGACCGTGCTGACCTACTTCGATCCGAAGGACCACAATCTGGCCCGCGGCCAGCAGGAGGTCCGCAACGCGGTGCAGCGACTGGTCACCGAAGGTCTGCTCACGGAGGAGTCCGCGGGCCGTTATCGGATCACCCCGATGGTGGAGGTCGTGCTGAGCACCGCAAGGCTCGCAGAACTGGAGCAGTGGCTGCGCGAACAGAACGAGGCCACGGCGTGAGCATGATCGACACGCTGTTCGGGTTGATCCCGGCGGCGTCACGGGGCCAGCAGTGGGTGGCGCGGACTCTGCAACTGGTCAACTGGGGCGGCTACGACGGATATCACCACCTGCGACTCGCACCCGGCGCCACCCTGTTCAGCGGAGGTTCCGGATCCGGCAAGTCGACGCTGATGGATTCCTACATCGCGCTGCTCATGCCGCACACGACCCCGTTCAACGGTGCGTCCAACGGCGGGGTGGTCGGCAGGCCCCGGGGCAAGGACCAGCGCAACATCCTCTCCTACGCGCGCGGCAAACTCGACGAGTCCCGGACCGACGGCGAGACGAGGTCGCGGGTGCTGCGCGGGGACGGCCGCGACACCTGGTCCGCCATCGCGATGACGTGGGCCGACCACACCGGCGCCGAGTTCACCGCGCTCCGGGCCTGGTACGTCCCGTCGTCCGCCCGCAGTCTCGACGAAGTCGTGGCGGTGCGCGCCACCTGTGACCGCTCGTACCTGCTGCGCACGCTGGAAGGCCCGGCGAACAAGAAGCTCGCCCGTGCCGAGGTCGAGGCGACCGGCTTGAAATGCTTCGACACCGACCGCGACTTCACCGCGCGTCTCCACACCACCCTTGGGATCGGCGCCGCGGGCGACGGGCACAAGGCGGTCGCGCTGCTGGGCCGGATCCAGGCCGGTCAGCAGATCACCACCGTCGACGCTCTCTACAAGACGATGGTCCTTGAGGAGCCGTCCACACTGGCCACGGCGGACGCGGTGGTACAGCAGTTCGACGAACTGTCCGGCACCCGGACCAGGATGATCACCGCTCGCCAGCAGGTGAAGGCGTTGACCCCGATCCGCGAACACCGGCGCACCATCGACGAAGCGGTGGACCGGTCGCGCCTCATCGACGAGGTCGGATCGTTCGCCGACACGTCGTCCCCTGCCGCGTTGTGGCGTCATGAACGCCGGCTCGACCTGCTGCGCGCCGCCGAGAAGGACCTGGCAGAGCGGCACCGCCGAGCCGAGGAGGAACTGGCGGAGAGCACCGCCCTGGTCAAGACGACCGAAGTACGGCGTGATGGGGTGGCTGACACGCTTCGTGCGTCCGGTGGTGACCGCCTGGACACCGCACTCCGGGAGATCCGCGGCGTGGAGCAGCGACTGGCCGATGTCGAACGCTCGCGGGAGCGGCTTGACCGGGCGCTCGCCACGATCGGCGCCGGCGTGTCGAACGGCGATGACTTCGCCACACTGGTCGAGACGGCGCGCCGGTCCCTGGCCGACACCGACGCCAGGAGGGCCGTCCAGAACGAGTTCGCCGAGGCGATGGCGGAGAAGAAGGACGCCGACCGCGAGCTGGCCGGGCTGCTCGCCGAGCACAAGGCGGTCAGGAACCGGCGGGGCAACATCCCGACCGAGTTGCACGAGGCGCGCGCGGCGCTGGCCGAGGCGGCCGGGCTCAGCCCGGACGACGTGCCGTTCGTCGGCGAGCTGATCGAGGTGCGGACGGAGTTCGAGCCGTGGCGCGAGGCGTTCAACCTGGCGCTCGGCGGATTCGCCACGCGCATGCTGATCGACATCGGCCGGCTGAACACGTTCCGCGAGGCGATCAACGCGGTGCCGACCGCACGGCGTATCCATTTCGAAGGGGTGCGTACGGGCCTGCGCGACGAGGTGGGGCTGGACGACAGAACGCTCCCGGGCCGGCTCGACTACCGGCCGTCGCCGTTCACCCCCTGGCTCAAGAGCGAACTCGCCCGGCGGTTCGACTTCGTCTGCGTCGAGACGCCGAGGCTGCTGGGGCAGTACCCCAAGGCACTCACGATCACCGGCCAGACGTCGGAAGGCGGTCGGGGCGCGCACGGCGGCCACGGCCGCGCCAACCTGCTCGGTTTCACCAACACCAGGTTGCTCGCCGACCTTGAGAACCGGATGAGCCTTGCGCGGCAACGCCGTGACGATGCTGTCGCCTGGGTGGCGAAGACGGAGGATGACCTCAGCTCGCTCGAAACCAGACGCATGGCCTACCAGACCCTGACCGAGTTGTCCTGGGACCAGGTGGACGTCGAGTCCGTCACGGCGGAACGGGACCGCTGGAACCGCGTCATCGACGAGGTCCGCGCGGGCGATCCGAGGATCGACCAGATGCAGCGCCAAGTGGACGAACTCAAGGAGCAGGTCAGGGAGCTGACCGAACGCGTCGGCCGGCAGAAGGACAACGTGAGGACACTCGGTGAGTCCTGGCGGGCGACCGTCGACGAGGTGGACCGCGCACAGCAGGCACTCGACACGGCTGCGGAGACAGGCGCCGATGTCAGCCAGGAGCATCGGGCCTACCTGGAGGCGCTGTTCGACAGCGACCCGGACGGCACCGACCTGGCGGTGGCGCTCGCGGAGTTCGACGCGGCGGTGAAACGGGCCACCGAGCGGCTCCGCGCCGACCGGCAGTCCGCGGCGGAGACGATCGCCAGGTCGAAGAAGGCGCTGCTCGACACCTTCTCGACGTTCGTCGAGCGCTGGCCGAACCCGAACCTCGGCATCGACGCGGACGACTCGTACCGCGACTTCGATCGCTTGCTCACCGACCTGGAGACCAGCGGGCTGCACGAACTGGAGATCGAGTGGCGGGACAGTCTGCTCAAACTGTCCGGCAATGACCTGACCGGCCTGGACAGCGAACTCGCCGCCGCTGTCCGGGAGATCCGCGACCGGATCGACCCGGTCAACCGCATCCTGGCCGAACTGCCGTTCGCCGACGACAAGCATCGGCTGCGCATCGACCCGCAGGAGAGCCACTCCACGGTGCGTGCCCGGTTCCGCAAGGAACTGCGCGAAGTACGCGCCTTCATCGACCAGGCGGCGACGGACGAGGACCGGGAACGCGCCTATCACCGGATGGCCAAGGTGATCGACCGCATCCGACGCACCGCGCCCGACTTCGCCGACCTCGTCGACGTGCGCAACCATGTGCGGATCAGTGCCGAGAAACGCGATCTCGAGGGTGGACACGTCGCGGTGTACGACCACATCGGCGAGAAGTCCGGCGGCGAGTCGCAGGAGCTGGTCGCGTTCATCGTCGGGGCCGCATTGCGGTACCAACTGGGCGACGCAGGTGCCGACCGCCCCCGCTACGCCCCCGTCTTCCTCGACGAGGCGCTGATCAAGGCGGACGCGCACTTCACCGGCAGGGCCATCGGCGCGTGGCGCGGCCTCGGCTTCCAGCTCGTCATCGGCGCCCCCAACGACAAGCACAGCGCGATCGAGCCGCATGTGGACGCGGAGTACTTGATTCTCAAGAACCCCCAGGGCCGGTCCTGGGCGAAACCTCTGGTCGGTGTTCCGGACGCATGAGCGTGCTCGTCACCCCGAGGGACGCCGTCGCGGCCGTCCGCCGCAAGATCGACCAGAAATGGGCGGAAGCCGTGTGCGCGGGCCTCGGTGTCGGCGACCAGGTCGTGTTCTCCGTTCCGCTCCGCCCCGGCGTGTCGACGGGCAAGGCCGTCGAGCGGATCGGGCCCGCCGCCTGGCACGAGTGGCACACGCAGTGGCGCGAGTTCGCCGGCCGGCTCCCCACCGGTGTGGAACTCGTCCGCAAGGCGGTGACCATCCGAGGGGTCGCCGGCGACTTCCCCGCCACGCTCATCGCGGACCTGGACGGCGCCGTCTCGCTCATGGCCGGCGCCCGTACCGGTGCCGGACCTCTGGCCGTGGACATCGCCCATGCCCGTGCGCTCGCGTCGGCGCTGCGGTCCGCCGGAGCGATCCTCACGCCGGCCACGCTCCGGGCCGTCTGCCGTCTGCCGGCCGTCGACATGGAGGTTCTGGTCGGTGCCGTGACCTGGCTACGCCGGCACCCCGACGCCGGCACGTGGACCCTGCGGCAACTCCCGGTCCCCGGAATGCACACCAAATGGCTCGACACCCACGGCGCATTACTGCGCGACGTCGCCGGACGCGATGTACGAGGGGAAGTCCGGCCCCGGCCGGCCGTCATGCACCTGACCTACGTCGACCCTGACCACGCCGCGTCCGGCCGCCGCAGGCACGACGCCTGGACCACCGGCGACGTGCACGACATCGCCTACCGCCCACGCGTGGTCCTCGTGGTCGAGAACCGCGACTCCCGCCTCTGGTTCCCGCCGGTCAAGGACACGATCCTGGTCGAGGGCGGCGGCAAGGCCGCGGCTTCCCTGCTCGCGAACGTGCCGTGGATCCGAGCGGCGGACCATGTCGTCTACTGGGGCGACATCGACGCGGACGGCTACACGATCCTCGACCGGTTCCGCGCCGCACTGGCCGAGCCCACCCCCGACGGCGCACCGCCGAAGCCCGTCACCTCCATCCTCATGGACGCCACCGACCTGCACCACTACTCCGAGCACGGCGTCAACCACGACAAGGCTGGCCGCCCCATCAAGCCGTCACCAGCGAACCTCCGGCACCTCACCGAAGCCGAGAGCATCGCGTACAACACCATCGCGACCGCTGGCTCCACCCCGTTCCGCCGGATCGAACAGGAAGCCATCCCTCTCGCCCACGCCGCGAACCGGCTGCTGCAGATCTTGGAAATCCAAGACTGACCACCCGACCTGACGCGGACAGGCGCGCCTCGATCGCGCGGCGAGCAATGCGTGATCTGGTGGGCCCTCTCACCTCTCCATTCCGCTGGGTAATGCCGGCCCTCACCGCGGCCTGACTCCACTGCGGTGGCCGCACTCACGCGCCCATCGGGCCGGTCACACAGCGCGGTCATAACGACTCGGAATGCGCTTGATATGCCTCTCGATTCCGTCTACTTCGCCTTTACAACGCGGTCATGAACGTCGGCCCGATGTAACAGAATGACGGCCCGGTGCCCGTTGGACCGGTGCAATCGCCAATGAAGACCCGCTCGGACCGGTCCTATGTTCCTGTCACCACCCGACGTCTCCTCAGAGCGGAACATGGCGAATGTCGCTGTGAGTGAAAGTTGGGGATCCACAGCAGGGACGGGGACTTACAGGACGTGACAGCGGCCCGCTCCGGGCTTGCGTCGTCCGGCTCCAGGGGCGGCGAACGAGCCCTCACCTGCGGTTCGAGCGGTCAAACCCGCGCTGAGTCCGAGCGCCGGGGAACGCGCGTCCGCCTACGCCGACGAGACCCCTTGGACGCGGTCACCCCGTCTTCGGTTTCCCTCAAATTTGTGATTTACGTCACATACAGGGTTGATCAGTATCGTCAAGAAGGTTGATATGCCAGGTAAATGATCAGGCAAAACGCGCAAGAACCGCACAGAAAGGTATCGGGTGCGTACTGCCAGCACCCGGGTAGAAGGCCCGAATGCTCTTACACCTCGCATGACTCTCCTATACCTTTTCCCTCGTCTCTTACTGACGGATGGGGCGCAAGTGACGTCCCACGACAGACCAGGGAGAAATCCATGAAGCGCACCCTCGCTCTGGGCGGGATCGCGGCCGGCCTGCTGGCCGCCGCCGCCGTCGCCGCGCCGGCTCAGGCCGACACGGACGTCGCCCCCCCGGTCAACCTGGCCAACACGAACTTCGCCGCTCAGCAGGTGGCGGCGTTCTGGTACGGCCAGGCCAAGGCGAACCTGATCAACGCGACGCCGTACAACGTCGAGACCACCGTGCCTTCGCGGCACGTCTCGACCGGTGGCGCCTCCGCCGACAGCAAGGCCGGCGTGGTCGGCTCCAGTGGTGACCAGAAGGCCACCACGAGCAACCTGAAGAACGTCAACCTGCCGAAGACCACCGGCAAGGTGTTCTTCATCGGCGCCGACAACAAGCCGCACTGGTGCTCGGCCACCTCGGTGCAGAGCCAGTACAAGAACCTCGTGGCGACCGCGGGTCACTGCGTCTACGACACGGTGAGCAACAAGGACACCCTCGCCAAGTGGGTGTTCATCCCTGGCTACTACGAGGGCAAGACCCCGTGGGGCATCTACGTGGGTAAGACCGCGTACACCCACTACGACTACGACGTCTACGAGGACGGCGACCGCGACTACGCGTTCGTGACGGTCTACAACGGCGTCCAGGTCACCGACGTGTCGGTGGACAAGGTCAAGAACTGGGTCAAGGACCGCAAGTTCGAGACCAAGGCCGAGGCCGAGAAGGCCCAGAAGGACCTGGAGCTCAAGAGCACCGGCTACACGGGCAAGATCGAGGCCGTGGTGGACTACGACCACCGGGTCGCGCTCCGCACGCGGGACTCGCAGAAGGCGCCCGCCACCAAGGCGCAGCTCGGCGGCAACACCCCGCAGAACCAGGCCACCCTGGAGAACCAGGCCAAGACCCACGGCACGTCCACCTACGAGGACAAGACGTGGGGCACCGTCGTCACCCGTGTCTCCCAGAGGGAGTTCGGCACCGGCGGCGACCACTGGTCGACCGACGGCAAGGCGTTCTACTTCTCCAAGGACAACGCCTGGTTCAAGGCGACCTACTGGGGCAACTTCGACGTCGACTACTTCCTCCGTGGTCACATCGTGGACGTCGCCCTGAAGGACGTCGGCACCCTGGGCGCCAACGTCGGTGGTCAGGGCCTGGCCTACAACCAGAAGGTCGGGACCGCGGTCTTCGTCTTCGGTTACCCGAGCGGGTCGCACCCGGACGGCAACTACGCCTTCTCCGGCAAGACCCTCAAGTGGGCCTACGGCAAGACCTTCAAGGCCGCTGCGCCGGCGCTGAAGGCCGAGGAGCTCGTGGGCGTCAAGGCCTCGTTCACCGGCGAGGGCTCGATCGGTTCGTCCTGGCTGTACCGCTACAGCAGCACCAAGCGTCTTGGCTACCTGAACGGTGTGACCATCGCGGTCTCCGACACCGACGGCAACAAGCGCATCGACACCAGCGTCTCCCCGTACTTCGACGGTGAGACCCTGGCCGTCTACCAGTACGCCGCGAAGTTCGCTTCCGGCAAGATCGTCTGAGCACCCCTCTGACGCTCTGACTGGACCCAGGAAAGGGCCCGGATGGCTTGTCCATCCGGGCCCTTTTCGTTGTCCGGGAGCGTCTCGTCTCAGGAGTCGTGGGCGACGGGACAGGCAGACGAGAGGCCCGCTTTGACGGGACAGAGCCGCATCTGGTTTCACCAGAAACCGTGATTTAGATCACACACTCGGCGCGCGCATCGCGGCATCGCGATCGGATCTCACCCTCAGTGATCAGCAAAAACGCGGCGGAACCCTGCTCTGCGACGGGCGGCGCGGCGGCCGGCGCCAAAGGAGCACAAGCCGCTTACCACTTACGCCTCATCAAACTCTCGTATAGCTTTCATACCGATCCTTCACTGACGGATGGGGCGCAAGCGGCGTCCCACGACAGACCTGGGAGAAATCCATGAAGCGCATTCTCGCTCTGGGCGGGGTCGCGGCGGGCCTGCTGGCCGCCGCCGCCGTCGCCGCGCCGGCTCAGGCCGACACCGACGTTGCTCCCCCGGTCAACCTGGCCAACACGAACTTCGCCGCCAAGCAGGTCGCGGCGTTCTGGTACGGCCAGAACAAGGCGAACCTGATCAACGCCACCCCGTACAACGTCGAGACCACCGTGCCCGCCAAGCACGTCTCGACCGGTGGCGCTTCGGCCGACAGCAAGGCCGGCGTGGTCGGCTCCAGTGGTGACCAGAAGGCCGCCACGAGCAACCTGAAGAACGTCAACCTGCCCAAGACCACCGGCAAGGTGTTCTTCATCGGCGCCGACAACAAGCCGCACTGGTGCTCGGCCACCTCGGTGCAGAGCCAGTACAAGAACCTGGTCGCCACTGCGGGTCACTGCGTCTACGACACGGTGAGCAACAAGGACACCCTCGACAAGTGGGTGTTCATCCCGGGTTACTACCAGGGCAAGACCCCGTGGGGCATCTACGTGGGT
Source organism: Microbispora sp. H11081 (assembly GCF_012999535.1). Classification (GTDB taxonomy): domain Bacteria; phylum Actinomycetota; class Actinomycetes; order Streptosporangiales; family Streptosporangiaceae; genus Microbispora. The sequence continues at coordinate 219,694 of NZ_JABBWV010000004.1, read as the reverse complement.
AAGACCGCGTACACCCACTACGACTACGACGTCTACGAGGACGGCGACCGCGACTACGCGTTCGTGACGGTCTACAACGGCGTCCAGGTCACCGGCGTGGCCGTGGACAAGGTCAAGAACTGGGTCAAGGACCGCAAGTTCGAGACCAAGGCCGAGGCCGAGAAGGCCAAGAAGGACCTCGAGCTCAAGACCACCGGCTGGTCCGGCGAGATCGTCGCCGTTCCGGACCACCGGAACCTGGCCAAGCACGGCGAGGAGTCCTCCAAGGGCTACGTCAGCTGGGACGACTTCTGCAGGCTGACCGGCTGGGCGAAGGAGAACACCGACGCCCTCGTCCGCGGCGACAGCACGGACGTCAAGCTGGGCAAGCGGGCCGGTTTCACCATCACCCGCGTCAGCAAGCAGGAGTACGGCCACGGCGGCTTCTCGTCGGACGGCAAGTCGTTCTACTACACCAAGGACAACGGCTACTACAAGGCCCAGTTCTGGGTCCTGTTCGACGTTGACTACGTCCTCAAGGGCAAGATCGTCGACATCGCCCTGAAGGACGTCGGCACCCTCGGTGGCAACGTCGGTGGCCAGGGCCTGGCCTACAACCAGAAGATCGGCTCCGCCGTCTTCGTCTTCGGTTACCCGAGCGGGTCGCACCCGGACGGCAACTACGCCTTCACCGGCAAGACCCTCAAGTGGGCCTACGGCAAGACCTTCAAGGCCGCTGCCCCGGCGCTGAAGGCCGAGGAGCTCGTCGGCGTGAAGTCCTCCTTCACCGGCGAGGGCTCGATCGGTTCGTCGTGGCTGTACCGCTACAGCAACACCAAGCGTCTCGGTTACCTGAACGGTGTGACCATCGCGGTCTCCGACACCGACGGCAACAAGCGCATCGACACCAGCGTCTCCCCGTACTTCGACGGTGAGACCCTGGCCGTCTACCAGTACGCCGCGAAGTTCGCTTCCGGCAAGATCGTCTGAGCACCCCTCTGATGTTCTGACTGGACCAAGGAAAGGGCCCGGCCTCCAGCCGGGCCCTTTTCGCATGCTTCGGACAATCTCGCCGAGCCGCCATCCCGGCAGCGGTGCCTGGGGAACGCGGGTGAGGGCGCCGACGAAGGCGGTGCCCCTCTGCCCTCGACCTGACGCATCAACCGGACGCACCGACCGGACGCACCGACCGGACGCACCGGCCTGACGCACCGGCCTGACGCATCGACCTGTCGTGCCGGCTTGCGCGGAGGCGAGCCGGACGGTGGAAGAGTGACCCGTTTTGACGGCATTGGACCCCTTCCCGGTTTCATCTAAAACTGTGATTTAGGTCACATATGACGTGAACCGTTCCATCACTCAAGGTGACCGGCGCCTGGGACCGGCCCTAGATGATCAGCCAAAATGCGGCCGCGGCACCCAGAGGCGGTGCCGGGGCGGGGCCTGGCGACCGGCGATCGAAGCCCGCGGAACCACTTACACCGCCCTTATTCCTCCTATACCTTTCTCCTCGTTCCTTCACTGACGCATGGGGCGCAAGTGACGTCCCACGACAGACCAGGGAGAAATCCATGAAGCGCATTCTCGCCCTCGGTGGGGTCGCGGCGGGCCTGCTGGCCGCCGCCGCCGTCGCCGCGCCGGCTCAGGCCGACACCGACGTTGCCCCCCCGGTCAACCTGGCCAACACGAACTTCGCCGCTCAGCAGGTGGCGGCGTTCTGGTACGGCCAGGCCAAGGCGAACCTGATCAACGCCACGCCGTACAACGTCGAGACCACCGTGCCCGCCAAGCACGTCTCGACCGGTGGCGCTTCGGCCGACAGCAAGGCCGGCGTGGTCGGCTCCAGTGGTGACCAGAAGGCCGCCACGAGCAACCTGAAGAACGTCAACCTGCCCAAGACCACCGGCAAGGTGTTCTTCATCGGCGCGGACAACAAGCCGCACTGGTGCTCCGCGACCTCGGTGCAGAGCCAGTACAAGAACCTCGTGGCGACCGCGGGTCACTGTGTCTACGACACGGTGGGCAACAAGGCCACCCTCGACAAGTGGGTGTTCATCCCGGGTTACTACGAGGGCAAGACCCCGTGGGGCATCTACGTGGGTAAGACCGCGTACACCCACTACGACTACGACGTCTACGAGGACGGCGACCGCGACTACGCGTTCGTCACCGTCTACAACGGCGTCCAGGTCACCGCCGCGTCGGTGGACAAGGTCAAGAACTGGGTCAAGGACCGCGTCTTCGACACCAAGGCCGAGGCCGAGAAGGCGAAGAAGGACCTCGAGCTCAAGACCACCGGCTGGTCCGGCGAGATCGTCTCCTTCGTGCCGAAGTACTGGCAGGTCGCCAAGTACGGCCAGGAGTCCAAGAAGATCGCGGTCTCGTGGTCCCAGTGGTGCGGCCAGGAGTCGTGCAGCCTGGACGAGATCGAGAAGCTGGTCCGCGGTGAGTCGTCGTCCTACAAGACGGGCTGGCAGCGCGGCTTCGACGTCACCCGCATCTCCAAGGACGAGTACGCCAAGGCCGTGGGGAACCCCTTCACCAAGTTCAAGGTCGTCGACGGGGTCGCCTACTTCAGCAACGACAGCGGCTGGTACAAGGCCACCTGCTGGGTGAAGGCGGCGGTGAAGTACAAGCTGACCGGCCACATCGTGGACATCGCTCTGAAGGACGTCGGCACCCTGGGTGGCAACGTCGGTGGTCAGGGCCTGGCCTACAACCAGAAGGTCGGGACCGCGGTCTTCGTCTTCGGTTACCCGAGCGGGTCGCACCCGGACGGCAACTACGCCTTCTCCGGCAAGACCCTCAAGTGGGCCTACGGCAAGACCTTCAAGGCGGCCGCGCCGTCCATGAAGGCCGAGGAGCTCGTCGGCGTGAAGTCCTCCTTCACCGGCGAGGGCTCGATCGGTTCGTCGTGGCTGTACCGCTACAGCAACACCAAGCGTCTCGGTTACCTGAACGGTGTGACCATCGCGGTCTCCGACACCGACGGCAACAAGCGCATCGACACCAGCGTCTCCCCGTACTTCGACGGTGAGACCCTGGCCGTCTACCAGTACGCCGCGAAGTTCGCTTCCGGCAAGATCGTCTGAGCACCCCTCTGACGCTCTGACTGGACCAAGGAAAGGGCCCGGCCTCCAGCCGGGCCCTTTTCGCATTTCCGGTCCCTTTTCGGCGGATGGCCGAGCGGGAAAGCGCCGCCGCGAGAACGCGGCAGAACTCCGCGGTCGGCCCTATGGACGCCATTCCCCAATCCGCCCGCCGTCCGGAATCGCCCGAAAATCCCTCTCCGGCACTGGTATTCCGGTTCTCGCTGCGGCGATCCCCCGCCCCGGCAAAACGGATAGTCGTCCCACCCTCGAACTGCCCAAATGCCCCTATTCCCGGCACTCGTCCGGAGTACTCAGAGGCGCGCGGCGGCAGCGAGCCCGAATTCGACGGGACTCGGGCTCTCTCGGTTTCATCCGTCGAGTGTGATTCGCGTCACAGACGGCTCTGAATCGTTCCATGACTACGAGTGAGAAGTCGCGCACAAATGCCTACTCGATCAGCGCAAATACCGCCAAGCCCGTCGGATCTGCCCCTCTCACCACCATTGCCCCTTTACTGACAGTCCCTCCAATCGACTCCCACACCTCATATTTCTCCTATAGCTTTCATACCGATCCTTCACTGACGCATGGGGCGCAAGCGGCGTTCCACGACAGACCTGGGAGAAATCCATGAAGCGCATTCTTGCCCTCGGTGGGGTCGCGGCGGGCCTGCTGGCCGCCGCCGCCGTCGCCGCGCCGGCTCAGGCCGACACCGACGTTGCTCCCCCGGTCAACCTGGCCAACACGAACTTCGCCGCCAAGCAGGTCGCGGCGTTCTGGTACGGCCAGAACAAGGCGAACCTGATCAACGCCACGCCGTACAACGTCGAGACCACCGTGCCCGCCAAGCACGTCTCGACCGGTGGCGCTTCGGCCGACAGCAAGGCCGGCGTGGTCGGCTCCAGTGGTGACCAGAAGGCCGCCACGAGCAACCTGAAGAACGTCAACCTGCCCAAGACCACCGGCAAGGTGTTCTTCATCGGCGCGGACAACAAGCCGCACTGGTGCTCCGCGACCTCGGTGCAGAGCCAGTACAAGAACCTGGTCGCGACCGCGGGTCACTGCGTCTACGACACGGTGAGCAACAAGGCCACCCTCGACAAGTGGGTGTTCATCCCGGGTTACTACCAGGGCAAGACCCCGTGGGGCATCTACGTCGGCAAGACCGCGTACACCCACTACGACTACGACGTCTACGAGGACGGCGACCGCGACTACGCGTTCGTCACCGTCTACAACGGCGTCCAGGTCACCGACGTCTCCGTCGACAAGGTCAAGAACTGGGTCAAGGACCGCAAGTTCGAGACCAAGGCCGAGGCCGAGAAGGCCAAGAAGGACCTCGAGCTCAAGACCACCGGCTGGTCCGGCGAGATCAAGCCCGTCGTGGACTACCGCACGGTGGTGCGCAGCCGGCACGCCGAGTCGCAGAAGGAATACGTCAACCTCCTCTGGTGGGCGTACTCCCAGGGCTGGGGGGACAACTACCCGTCCCTCAGCAGCCCGAGCGAGCAGGACATCAAGGACATCGCCGCCAAGATCAACCAGCAGCGCGGTGGCACCACGGAGTTCAAGGTGTCCCGGGGCACCGGCGTCACCGTGACCCGCGTCAGCAGGGAAGAGTTCAACAGCGCCAAGTACGCGTTCGACGACGAGATCCACGTCTCCGGGGACTACAAGTCCGTTTACATCGCGTACGACCGCGGCTGGTACAAGGTCACCTTCTGGGTGAACTTCGACATCGACTACGTCCTCAAGGGCAAGATCGTCGACATCGCGCTGAAGGACGTCGGCACCCTCGGTGGCAACGTCGGTGGCCAGGGCCTGGCCTACAACCAGAAGATCGGTTCCCCGGTCTTCGTGTTCGGCTACCCGAGCGGGTCGCACCCGGACGGCAACTACGCCTTCACCGGCAAGACCCTCAAGTGGGCCTACGGCAAGACCTTCAAGGCCGCTGCCCCGGCGCTGAAGGCCGAGGAGCTCGTCGGCGTGAAGTCCTCCTTCACCGGCGAGGGCTCGATCGGTTCGTCGTGGCTGTACCGCTACAGCAACACCAAGCGTCTCGGTTACCTGAACGGTGTGACCATCGCGGTCTCCGACACCGACGGCAACAAGCGCATCGACACCAGCGTCTCCCCGTACTTCGACGGTGAGACCCTGGCCGTCTACCAGTACGCCGCGAAGTTCGCTTCCGGCAAGATCGTCTGAGCAGTCCTCTGACGTTCTGACTGGACCAAGGAAAGGGCCCGGCCTCCAGCCGGGCCCTTTTCCCGTATCCGGGGGGACTGTCCAGCATCGCTCCAGTAACAGCCCTTACGTCCCGCTGATCTTCTCCGATAACTTTTGTTTACATCCTTTACTGACGCATGGGGCGCAGGTAACGCCCCACGCCAGACCTGGGAGAAAAAGTGAAGCGCACCCTCGCTCTTGGCGGTGTGGCGGCAGGCCTGCTGGCTTCCGCCCTCGTCGCCTCCCCCGCTCAGGCGGAGAAGGTCCCGGCCAAGCCCCTGGCCGACACGAACTTCGCCGCCAAGCAGGTGGCCGCGTTCTGGTACGGCCAGAAAATGGCCAACCTGATCAACGCCACCCCGTACAACGTGGAGACCAAGGTCTCCTCCAAGGTCGTCGCCCACCTGCCGAAGGAGCCCGCCTCCGTCAAGGCCGGTGTCGTCGGATCCAGCGGCGACCAGAAGGCCACCGGCACCTCGAAGAACGTCAACCTGCCCCGGTCCTCCGGCAAGGTGTTCTTCGTCGGCGCCGACAACAAGCCGCACTGGTGCTCCGCCACGGCCATCCAGAGCGGGCACAAGAACCTCGTGGCGACCGCCGGGCACTGTGTCTTCAGCACGGCGAAAGAGAAGGCCACGATGAACAAGTGGGTCTTCGTCCCGGGTTACTACCAGGGCAAGACCCCGTGGGGCATCTACGTGGGCAAGACCGCCTTCACCCACTTCGACTACGAGGTCTACGGTGACGGCGACTACGACTACGCCTTCGTGGCCGTCTACAACGGCGTCCAGGTCACCGACGTGAAGACCGACAGCGTCAGGAACTGGGTGGACAAGCGGGTCTTCAAGACCCTGGCCGAGGCCGAGAAGGCCCAGAAGGACGTCGAGCTCAAGACCACCGGCTGGGCCGGCAAGATCGTGCCCTTCGTCTCCAAGCCCGAGAGGGTCGTCAGGGACAAGAAGAGCAAGGAATACCAGCAGACGTGGATCGACGTCTGCAGCTGGGCACACTGGCAGAACCTCCAGGCGCCGGCTCTCACCGGCGACAACAAGGCGCCCACGACCAAGGACGCCGTGGACATCCTGAACAAGGGCCGCGGTCAGACGACGGACTTCAAGAGCGCGCCCGGCACCGGGATCAAGGTCACCCGCGTCTCGCTGACCGAGTACAACTCGGCCAAGGACGAGGTGAAGTTCGGCGACCTCGTGTTCCGGGTCTCCGAGGACGGCAAGAGCGTCTACTTCGTCTACGACAACGGCTACTACAAGGTCAACTTCTGGGCCAAGTACGACCTGGACTACAAGCTGACCGGCAAGATCGTGGACATCACGCTGAAGGACGTCGGCCGCCTCGGCGACAACGTCCCCGGCCAGGGGCTCGCCTACAACCAGAAGGTCGGCCAGCCGACCTACGTGTTCGGCTACCCGAGCGGGTCGCACCCGGACGGCAACTACGCCTTCACCGGCAAGACCCTCAAGTACAGCTACGGCAAGACCTTCCCCGCGGTGGCTTCGGCCATCAAGGGCGAGGCCCTGCAGGGCATCAAGTCGTCCTTCACGGGTGAGGGCGCCCTGGGTTCCGGCTGGCTGTTCAAGTACAACAACAGCAAGCGGTTCGGCTACCTGAACGGCGTCACCATCGGCGTCTCGGACACCGACGGCAACGACCGCTACGACACCAGCGTCTCGCCGTACTTCGACGGTGAGACCCTGGGCGTCTACCAGGCCGCGGCGGCCACCGCGTCCGGCAAGATCGTGTAGTCGTCGATCTCATGCGAAGGGCCCGGCAGCGCGCCGGGCCCTTTCCTTTTGGTCCGGCCTACTGGTCGAGACGCTCCGCGAGCGTCATCCACTCCAGCTCGGTCGCCTCCTTCTGCGCGGCGACGTCGCGCAACTCGGCGTCGAGCTTGGCCAGGCGCTCGAAGTCGCTCGCCGCGTCCGCCATCGCGGCGTGCAGCTTCGCCTCGCGCTCGCCGAACTTGTCGATCTGCCGTTCCAGCCGGTTGAGCTCCTTCTGCAGCTCGCGCAGCTCCTTGGCGGACAGCCCGCCCGCCTGCTCCGGCTGATCGTCCGGCCGCACCTGCTCGGGAGCACCGGCGCCGGCGGCCGCGCGGGCCGACAGCGCCTGGCCCGCCGCGCGGCGCTCCAGGTATTCGTCCACACCACCCGGCAGCATCGACAGCGTGCCGTCCCCGAGGAGCGCGACGCAGCGGTCGGCCACCCGCTCCAGGAAGTAGCGGTCGTGGCTGACCAGGACGAGCGTTCCCGGCCACGCGTCGAGCAGGTCCTCCAGCTCGGTGAGCGTCTCGATGTCGAGGTCGTTGGTCGGCTCGTCGAGCAGCAGCACGTTCGGCTCATCCATGATCAGCCGCAGGAACTGCAGCCGCCGACGCTCGCCGCCGGACAGGTCGCCGACGACCTTCCACTGCGCCTCGCCCCGGAAGCCGAGACGTTCCAGCAGCTGGGAGGCCGACCACTCCTTCTTGCCCACCTGGACGTACTTGCGGATCTCCTCGACCGTCTCCAGCACCCGCCGCGTGGGGTCCAGTTCGACGAGCTCCTGCGACAGGTGCGCGAGCCGTACGGTCCTGCCGCGGACGACGCGTCCAGAGTCGTGCTCGACCGTGCCGGACAGCAGCCGCAGCACCGACGACTTGCCCGAGCCGTTGACCCCGATCAGGCCGATCCGGTCCCCCGGCCCGAACTGGTACGTGCACCCGTCGAGCACCAGCGGACCCGATCCCGGGCCGCCGGCGTGGAGCGTCACGTTCTCCAGGTCGACGACGGTCTTGCCGAGCCGCGCGGAGGCGAAGTTGAGCAGCTCGACCGTCTCCCGCGCGGGCGGCTCGTTGGCGATGAGCGCCTCGGCGGCGTTGATCCGGAACTTGGGCTTGGACGTCCTGGCCGGTGGTCCGCGCCGCAGCCAGGCGATCTCCTTGCGCATGAGGTTCTGCCGGCGGTCCTCCGCGGCCTGCGCGATCCGCGCCCGCTCGGCCTTGGCCAGCACGTACGCCGCGTAACCGCCCTCGTATCGCTCGACCGCGCCGTCGACGACCTCCCACGTGCGGGTGGAGACCGCGTCGAGGAACCACCGGTCGTGCGTGACCACCAGGAGCGCCGACTTGCGCTGGACGAGATGCCCGGCGAGCCAGGCGATGGCCTCGATGTCGAGATGGTTCGTCGGCTCGTCGAGGATCAGCAGGTCGTGCTCCTCGATCAGCAGCCGGGCCAGTGCCGTACGGCGGCGCTCACCACCCGACAGCGAGCCCGCGGGAGCCGCGAGGTCGATGTCGCCGAGCAGGTTGGCGAGAATCTCCCTGATCGCGGCGTCACCGGCCCACTCGTGCTCGGCCCGCCCGGCCAGCACGATGTCCTTCACCGGCGTGTCCGGGTCGAACCGGTCGCGCTGGGAGAGCACCCCGACGCGCAGGCCGCGGGTGTGCGTGACGCGGCCGCTGTCGGGTTTCAGCGTGCCCGAGATGATCGAGACGAGCGTGGTCTTGCCACCGCCGTTGCGGCCCACGACGCCGATCCGGTCGCCCTGTTCCAGCCCGAGGGAGACGTCGGCGAGCAGTGGCTTGGGCCCGAAGGCGTGGGAGACGGACTCCAGATTGACCAGATTCATCGCGCGTAAAGCTTATCCGGCCCCCGCACCGGCGGCCCCCGCACCGGCGGCCCCGGCACCGGTGACGCTCGCGCCGGGGACCGGGCCGTACGCGGTGACGACGGCACGGCAGCCGTCGACGTCCGTCATCAGCCCGGCCAGCTCATGCGCGTGCTCGGCGGACTCCGCCAGGAACGCGCAGGTGGGACCGGACCCGGAGACGAGCGCGCCGAGTGCCCCGTGCTCACGCCCGGCGGCGAGCGTGTCCGCGAGCGAGGGACGCAGCGCCAGCGCAGCGGGCTGGAGGTCGTTGACCAGCGCCTGCCCAAGCGCCTTCGCGTCGCCCCTGCGCAGGGCGTCGAGCAGGGCCTCGCTCACCGTGGGACAGGGCGCGGCCGCTCCCGCCTCCTCCCGCAGCCGGTCGCACTCGCCGTACACCCGCGGGGTCGACAGGCCGCCGTCGGCGAGCGCGAAGACCCAGTGGAAGACTCCCCCGGTCTCCAGCGGCGCGAGCCGCTCACCACGTCCGGTGCCCACGGCGGTGCCGCCGAGCAGCGCGAACGGCACGTCGCTGCCAAGGTCGGCGGCGATCTCCATCAGGTCCTCGACCGGCAGCCCGAGGCCCCACAGCTCGTTGCAGGCGACCAGGGCCGCGGCGGCGTCGGCGCTCCCCCCGGCCATGCCGCCCGCCACCGGGATCGACTTGCGGATCACCAGATCGGCCCGGTACGAACGGCCCGCCCGGCCGGCCAGCGCCCTGGCGGCCCGGACGGCGAGATTGTCGTCGCTCACCGGAACGCCTCCGGTGTGGTCTCCCTCGACCCTGATCCCGATCGGGGTGGCCGCGGCGTCCCCGTCCGCCGGCTCAGCGGCGGTGACCTCGTCGAACAGCGAGACCGCGTGGAAGACGTTCACCAGGTCGTGGTAGCCGTCCTCACGCAGCGGGCCGACGGCGAGCTGGAGGTTGACCTTCGCCGGCACGCGCACCGTGATCGCGCTCATCGCCCGCTCCCCCGCTCGCGGCGTGCTGGTTCGTGGCGTCCTGGTTGTGGGCGACGGGCAGGGCCGCGTCGTCTGTGCCTGACCATGGAACCCGAGCTTAGCGGCACCCGTCCGCACCGACATCTCGCGGATTTCCGCTGGTCATCCGGCCCCGAACATCATCCCGGGCCCGAACATCATCCGGCCCGGACATGCGGAAAGGGCCCGGCCGGAGGCCGAGCCCTTCCCTCAGTTCACCCGGTGGCCGGGAGAACCTCAGACGATCTTGCCGGAAGCGAACTTCGAGGCGTACTTGTAGACCGCCAGGGTCTCACCGTCGAAGTACGGGGAGACGCTGGTGTCGATGCGCTTGTTGCCGTCGGTGTCGGAGACCGCGATGGTCACACCGTTGAGGTAACCGAGACGCTTCGCGCTGCTGTAGCGGTAGAGCCACGAGGAACCGATCGAGCCCTGGCCGGTGAAGGAGGACTTGATGCCGACGAGCTCCTCGGCCTTCATGGACGGCGCGGCCGCCTTGAAGGTCTTGCCGTAGCTCCACTTGAGGGTCTTACCGGTGAAGGCGTAGCTGCCGTCCGGGTGCGACCCGCTCGGGTAACCGAACACGAAGACGTTCGTGCCGATCTTCTGGTTGTAGGCCAGGCCCTGGCCACCGACGTTGGCGCCGAGGGTGCCGACGTCCTTCAGGGCGATGTCGACGATCTTGCCCTTGAGACGGTAGTCGACGTCGAAGTTGCCCCAGAAGGTCGCCTTGTACCAGGCGTTGTCCTTGGCGAAGTAGAAGGTCTTGCCGTCGGACGACCAGCCACCGTGGCCGAACTCGCGCTTGGAGACCCGGCTGACGACGGTGCCCCACGTCCTGTCCTCGTAGGTGGACGTGCCGTGGGTCTTGGCCTGGTTCTCCAGGGTCGTCACGTCGGCCGGCGTCTTCGCGAGCTGGTCGCGAGTGGCCTCGACCTTCTTCGAGTCCTTGGTGCGCAGCGGCACCTTGGTCCCGTAGTCGATCCGGCTGACGATCTGACCGGAGAAGCCGGTGCTCTTGAGCTCCAGCTCCTTCTTGGCCTTCTCGGCCGCGGCCTTGGTCTCGAACTTGCGGTTGTCCACCCAGTTCTTGACCTTGTCGGTCTTCACGTCGGTGACCTGGACGCCGTTGTAGACGGTGACGAACGCGTAGTCGCGGTCGCCGTCCTCGTAGACGTCGTAGTCGTAGTGGGTGTACGCGGTCTTACCCACGTAGATGCCCCACGGGGTCTTGCCCTGGTAGTAACCCGGGATGAACACCCACTTGTCGAGGGTGTCCTTGTTGCTCACCGTGTCGTAGACGCAGTGACCCGCAGTGGCGACCAGGTTCTTGTACTGGCTCTGGACCGCAGTGGCCGAGCACCAGTGCGGCTTCTTGTCCGCGCCGATGAAGAACACCTTGCCGGTCGTCTTCGGCAGGTTGACGTTCTTCGACGTGCCGGTGGACGCCTTCTTGTCACCGCTGGAGCCGACGACGCCAGCCTTGCTGTCGGCGGAGGCACCGCCGGTCGAGACGTGCTTGGACGACACGGTCGTCTCGACGTTGTACGGCGTCGCGTTGACGAGGTTGGCCTTGGCCTGGCCGTACCAGAACGCGGCGACCTGCTTGGCGGCGAAGTTCGTGTTGGCCAGGTTGACCGGCGGGGCCACGTCGGTGTCCGCCTGGGCCGGGGTGGTGGCGACAGCAGCGGCGGCCAGCATGCCGACCGCGATACCGCCGAGGGTGAGGGTGCGCTTCAACTTACTACTCCCTGGTCTGATCGTCGGGCGCCTCGCGCCCCATCCGTCAGTAAAGGACGAGTAAGAAGCTATCCGAGGATTTGCCAGTTGTGACCCCGTCTAGTGGTTTCAGTCTGATCTTGAAGTCAAGATCCCGCCCGTCGCCACCGGCCGTACCGCTCTGCTCACCGTCACGTTTCCGCTGATCACAGACACCGTCGTCGCGAGGTCGTCACGCACGGTCACTGATCCACGCAAGGCCTCAATGTGACCCAAATCACATTAATCTGATGGAACGGGATCGCTAGTTGATCACGTCAAAAATGATCCGGCACGAGCGGCCCTCCCGCGGCGACGCGCCTTCCGGACACCGCTCGCGCGCTCACGCCGGGCAGTGTGAGGCGCGTGCCGTACGCGCTCCCCCGGCAATCCGGGTCACCCGGCGGATGCCGTCGCGGACGTTCGGCGCTTCAGGAAACAGGGGAGATCGCGGCGCGTCAGGAGATGCCGGGGATCGCGGCGCGTCAGGAGATCGGGGAAATCGCGGTGGGCCGCTGCTCGGCGATGCGGGCGAAGTCCTCGATCCGCAGTTGCTCCCCGCGCGCCGAAGGGTCGACTCCCGCCCCGACCAGCGCCTTCTCCGCGGCGGCCGGGGTGCCGGCCCAGGAGGCGAGCGCGGCCCGCAACGTCTTGCGGCGCTGCGCGAAGGCCGCGTCGACGACGGCGAAGACCTCCCGCCGGGTCGCCGTCGTCGCGGGCGGCTCCCGCCGTACGAGCGAGACGAGCCCTGAGTCGACGTTCGGCGCGGGCCAGAAGACGTTGCGCCCGACGGGCCCGGCCCGGCGCACGTCGGCGTACCACGCCGCCTTCACCGAGGGAACCCCGTAGACGCGCGACCCGGGCGCCGCCGCGAGCCGGTCGGCGACCTCCGACTGCACCATCACCAGCCCGCGCCGCAGCGACGGCAGCACGTCGAGCAGATGCAGCACGACAGGAACGGACACGTTGTACGGCAGGTTGGCCACAAGCGCGGTGGGCTCGGTCCCGAGTTCGGCGGGCCCCACCTTCAGCGCGTCGGCGTGCACCACCTTGAGCCGGCCGGCCACCTCCGGGGCCCGCTGCGCGACGGTCAACGGCAGTTGCTCCGCCAGCACCGGGTCGATCTCCACGGCGACGACCTCGGCGACCTGCGGGAGCAGGGCGAGGGTGAGCGAGCCGAGCCCCGGCCCGACCTCGATCGCCACGTCCTGCGGCGTGACCTCGGCGAGCCGGACGATCCGGCGGACGGTGCCGCCGTCGATCACGAAATTCTGCCCCAGCTTCTTCGTCGGCCGGAGATTCAGCTTCTCCGCCAGCACACGCACTTCGACCGGCCCGAGCAGACTCATGCCTCCAGTGTCTCCCGCGCTACCAGGCGCCGAAGACGGTCTCGCCGTTGGCGGAGATCCGGGCGGCGAGGTCGGCGACGTCCATCCCCTTGACCTCGGCGAGGCAGCGGAGCGTCAGCGGGATCAGGTAGGGCGCGTTGGGCTTGCCCCGGTGCGGCGTCGGCGGCAGGTAGGGCGCGTCGGTCTCGACGAGCATCAGTTCGGGCGGGGCCACCGCCGCCGCCTCCCGCAGGTATCCGGCGTTCTTGTACGTCACCGGGCCGGAGAACGACATGACGTAACCGGCGTCCACGCACCGCTTGGCCATCTCGGCGTCGCCGGAGAAGCTGTGGAAGACCACCACGTCGGGGGCGCCCTCGTCGGCGAGCACGGCGAGCACGTCGTCGTGCGCGTCACGGTCGTGGATGACCAGCGCCCTGCCGGTCCGCTTGGCGATCTCGATGTGCGCGCGGAAGCTCGCGTGCTGGTCCTCCTTCGAGGCCCAGTCGCGGTAGTAGTCGAGCCCGGTCTCCCCCACCGCCCGCACGTGCGGCAGCCGCGCCAGGTCCTCGATCTCGGCGAGGACCTCGGGCGTCGACGCGTGCGCCTCGTTCGGGTGGATCGCCACCGCCGCGTAGACGTCCCGGTGCTCACCGGCCACCGCGGCGTTCCACCGCGAGGACGGCAGGTCGTACCCGACCGTCACCAGACGCGTCACGCCGACCGTCCTCGCCTCGGCGAGGATCGACTCGACGTTCGCGCCGGCGGCCTGGGCCGCCAGCGCGACCGGGTCACCCGAGGACGCCTGCCGGTTGCCGACCATGATGTCCAGGTGGCAGTGGCTGTCGAACACCTCGCCCGGCAGCGCCTCGGGTGGCGCGGGACGCTCTCGCGACATGGTCAGGCCGTCTCCAGCCTCGGGAAGAGGATCTCGCCCTTGACGATCCGGGCGCCGGCGGGCAGCCTGCCCCAGGTGGCGACGTCGGCGATCCGCTGGTCCGCGAGCGTGCCGAGGTGCGGCTCCGCCCCGAGGGACGCCCAGAGCTTCTCGCTGGTGTCGGGCATGACCGGGTGCAGCAGCACCGCGATCGCGCGCAGCGACTCGGCCGCCGTGTAGAGGATCGTCGCGAGTCGCGCCTGTCCCTCCGGCGAGTCGTCCTTCGCCACCTTCCACGGCGCCTGCTCGCTCAGGTAGCCGTTGACCTGCTTGACGAAGTCGAAGATGGCGCCGATGCCACCGGCGAAGTCGAGGTTCTCCCCGATCATGGTGTCCGCCTGGGCCACCGCGGCGGCGAGGCCGTCCGCGACCGCCTGCTCGGCCGGGCTCGTGTCCTTCGCCTCCGGCAGCGCGCCGTCGAAATACTTGCCGATCATCGCCGCGACCCGGGACGCCAGGTTGCCGAAGTCGTTGGCGAGTTCGGAGGTGTAGCGGGCGGAGAAGTCCTCCCAGGAGAACGAGCCGTCCTGGCCGAACGGGATCGCCCGCAGGAAGTAGTAGCGGTAGGCGTCCACGCCGAAGTGGCTCGTCAGGTCGCGCGGCGAGATTCCGGTGAGGTTGGACTTGCTCATCTTCTCGCCGCCGACCATCAGCCAGCCGTTGGCGAAGATCTTGCGCGGCAGCGGCAGGTCGTTCGCCATCAGCATGGCCGGCCAGATCGCCGCGTGGAACCGGAGGATGTCCTTGCCGACCAGGTGCACGTTCGCCGGCCAGGTGTCGTCGAACTTCGCCTGGTCGGAGCCGTACCCGACGGCCGTGGCGTAGTTGAGCAGCGCGTCGATCCACACGTAGATGACGTGCTTGGAATCCCAGGGGACCGGAACACCCCAGTCGAACGTCGACCGGGAGATCGACAGGTCCTGCAGGCCCTGCTTCACCAACTGCACGATCTCGTTGCGCGCCGAGGCCGGCTGGATGAAGTCCGGGTTCTTCTCGTAGTGCTCGAGCAGGCGCGGGCCGTACGCGGAGAGCCTGAAGAAATAGTTCTCCTCCCTCAGCCACTCGACCGGGCGCTTGTGGATCGGGCACAGGTCACCCTCGAGCAGGTCGCCGGGAGACTTGTACTCCTCGCAGCCGACGCAGTAGGGGCCCTCGTACTCGCCCTTGTAGATCTCGCCCTTGTCGTACAGGTCCTGCACGAACTCCTGCACCCGGTCGGTGTGGCGCCGCTCCGTGGTGCGGATGAAGTCGTCGTTGGCGATCCGCAGGTGCTCCCAGAGCGGCTTCCAGGCCTCCTCCACGAGACGGTCGCACCACTCCTGGGGCGTCACGTCGTTCGCCTCGGCCGTACGCATGATCTTCTGACCGTGCTCGTCCGTGCCGGTGAGGTACCACACCTTCTCGCCGCGCTGGCGGTGCCAGCGGGTGAGCACGTCACCCGCGACGGTCGTGTAGGCGTGGCCCAGGTGCGGGGCGTCATTGACGTAGTAGATCGGCGTCGTCACGTAGAACGCCGACTCCCCTGATGCAGTCGTACCTGTAGCCGCCATGTGCGAATCCTATCGGCCCCGGGGAGATGACTCCTCTGGATAAACCCCGGTGTGTCAGGCCCCGGTGTGTCAGGCCCGGTGTGTCAGGCCACGGACTCGCGGCCGGCCTTCTCGGGTTCGCGGCTGACGGCCTCGGCGGCCTCCTCCGCCGCGGACGCCGCGATGTCGACCGGGTTCTCCCGCGAACGGCGGATGCCGAGGATGCTGATGAACAGCGACGCGAAGATCGTCTGGAAGCTCATGACGAACGCGGTCGCCGAAGGCACGACGAGGCGCAGCGACTCGGCCGGGATCAGCTCGCCGAAGCCGCGGCCGCCCCAGTGGGCGAGCGAGGCCACCAGGCCGACCAGACCGGCCACCGCCAGCGCGCCACCCGCGAGCAGGCCCTTCTCCAGCGTGACGACGTCCACCAGCCTGCGGATGCGCCGGTCCTCGGGGAGGAAGCCCTCCTCGGCCGCGTACACCTTGGTGAACAGCGCGAACAGCACGGCCTGGAATCCGCTGATCACCATCGCGGACGCGCCGACCAGCGTGTCGACGTCGAAGGCGAGCTTGCCGATGTAGACAGGGCCGAACGTCAGCGCGGCCCCCACGACGAGACCGAACGTCATGAGCACGAGGCCCGGGATGAAGAACAGCCAGCGCGGGCTGTAGAGCAGCAGGAAGCGCAGGTGACGCCAGCCGTCCCGCCAGGAGCGCAGGTGCGGCGGGCGGGACCGGCCGTCGGGCGACAGGGTGGTCGGCACCTCACGGACGTCGAGTCCCTGCAGGGTCGCCTTCACGACCATCTCGGAGGCGAACTCCATGCCACCGGTCTGCAGCCCGAGCCGCAGGATCGAGTCGCGGCGGAAGCCCCGCAGGCCGCAGTGGAAGTCGCCGATCGCGCTCGGGAAGAACAGCCGGCCGACGAACGACAGGACCGGGTTGCCCAGGTAGCGGTGCAGCGGCGGCATCGCCCCCGGAGCGATGCCACCACGGAACCGGTTGCCCATGACCAGCTCGGCGCCGTCCCGGAGCTGCTCGACGAAGGGCATCAGGTTCGTGAAGTCATAGGAGTCGTCCGCGTCGCCCATGATGACGTATTTGCCGCGGGCGGCACGGATTCCCCCGATCAGGGCGTTGCCGTAACCCTTCTCGTCAATGTGGACAACCCGGGCGCCCGCGTCACGGGCCAGTTGTTGCGAGCCGTCCGTACTGCCGTTGTCGGCGATGACCACCTCGCCGTCGATCCCGTTCTCGCGCATGCAGGTGAGAGCCTTGCGAACACAGATCTCCACGGTCTCGGCCTCATTGAGGCATGGCATGACAACGGTAAGTTCCACGTCGCAACTCCTTGCATATGACGGCAGGACACCAATGATGCCCGCTTCCCAGCAGCGTCCGAGTCAAGTCCGCGAAACGGCTGGCATTCTGTAACCGTGACTCCACCCACCGCTGGAGCGGCGGGCTTCCCGCGCCGCCGGCCGAGCGGCGACGCAGAGGACGAGCCCGGCACGGACAGTCGCCCGCGCGCCGACCACATCGGCGTGCGGGCCATAACCGCAGGTCACATACCCATGGCCCCGAGATGCCCGTGGGGCGAGGCGCCGACAACCGAGGGGAGGAAGCGCGGAAACACCAGCCGGCTCACGCGGGCGGTGCCCTCCGCGCGACTTTGATGGTCGCGATCGCCGATCCTCCCTCCGTGGACGCGTCCCCCGCCGGGCGCTGGCGCCGTACGGTCGCCTTACTGCGCCGGCACCGGGTGTTCGCGGCCGCGTTCTGCACCGCGTTCGTCCTGCGGATCATCACGATGCTGGGCTTCGGCCCGGCCATGTGGTTCAACGACTCCTACGACTACGTGTCGGTGGCGCTGCGCCCGCGGCCGCACCCGATCCGGCCGGACGGGTACAGCTTCTGGCTGCTGCTGCTCAAGCCGTTCCACAGTTTCTCACTGGTGGTCTTGACTCAGCACCTCATGGGCCTGGCAACGGCGTTCCTTATCTACGCACTACTGACCAGGAGATTTGGGATCCCAGGATGGGGTGCGACGCTCGCCGCCGTTCCCGTGCTGTTCGACGCCTACCAGATCCAGCTCGAACAGCTCGTCATGTCGGACTCCATGTTCATCCTGCTCGTGGTGGGCGTGGTGACGCTCGTGCTATGGCGGGAGCGGCTCACCTGGCGCGGTGGCACCGTGGTGGGGCTGCTGCTCGCGCTGACCGCGCTGACCCGGAGCATCGGCCTGCCCATCCTCGCTCTCGTCGTGGCCTACCTGGTGATCAAACGGGCGGGCTGGAAGCCGATCGTCGCCATGGTCACCGCGTGCGCGCTCCCCGTGCTCGCGTACATGGGCTGGTTCAAGGCCGTGAACGGCCAGTTCGCGATGACCAACAGCGACGGGGTCATCCTCTACATGAGAACGTCGCTGTTCGCCGACTGCCACAAGATGAACATCGACGAGCGCCGCGAGCTCGAACTGGCGCTGCTGTGCATCAACGTCCCGCCGAAGGACCGCGGCCTGTCCGCGCAGGCGTACCTGTGGTGGGACGACCAGAACCAGCTCCACGTCTTCGGCTCCGGCATGAAGTTCACCCCGGAGATCAACGCCAACGCGAGCGCGTTCGCGAAGCGGGCGATCCTGTCGCAGCCGGGCGACTACCTGGCCGCGGTGGCCAAGGACTTCTTCCGCGCCTTCCAGTGGGGCCGGCCCCAGTTCCCCGACGCCAAGACGTTCCTGCAGTACGAGTTCGACAACGAGTTCACCCGCAAGCTGCCCAAGTGGAGCTCGTACCACAGCACCACGGACAAGGACGCCGAGGCGTACGAGAACGGCCCGGCGGCGACGCGCGCGGTCTCGCCGTGGTCGGACATCATGATCGGTTACCAGCGGGTGGTGCGGCTGCCTGGCCTCGTGCTGGGGCTGCTGCTGCTGACCGGCCTGTGCGGCGTGGTGCGGCGGTGGCGCGACCTCGGAGGGCCGGCGCTGCTGCCCTGGCTGGGGGCGGTCGGCCTGATCCTGGCCCCGGCCGCGACCGCCGAGTTCGACTACCGCTATCTGCTGCCCGCCGCCCCCCTCGCCTGCCTCGCCGCCACCCTCACCGCGCGTGATCTTGTAGTTAGTCGCAGACGTGGCCGCTGACCTGAGCGTTCAGTCTCCGTGATCATGCAGTTTTTCTCGGACGTACGGCGCGACCTGCGGCTTTTCACTTCGTGATCTTGCAACCTGCAACGCGGGAGGTGCGGCCGGACAACCTATGACTTCTGCATGATCACGGAACGCGTACGGCCAGGTAGACAGGGCTCCGCCCCGTTTCACTGCATGATCACGAAGGATGCCGGCCCAGGTCAGCCCGCATCGGTGCGACAAACTACAAGATCACGCCGGTGGGGGGGTGTGGACGGCGTTGTAGAGATCACGTTTGGGGACTCCGGCGGCCTTGGCGACGTCGGCGATGGCCTGCTTGCGCGGCACGCCCTGGCCCTCACGCCTGGCCACCTCCTCTACCAGTTCCTCGATGCGCGGCGCGGCCTCCTCCGCGGTCCGTCCCGCCACCACCAGCGTGATCTCGCCCCTCACCTCGCCGGCCGCCCATTCGGCCAGCTCGCCGAGGCCGCCGCGCCGCACTTCCTCGTACGTCTTGGTCAGCTCCCTGCAGACCGCGGCCGGCCGGTGGGCGCCGAAGGCCTCCGCCATCGCCTCAAGCGTCGCGTGCAGCCGGTGCGGCGCCTCGAAGAACACCATCGTGCGCTCCTCGGCCGCCAGCGCCGCCAGGCGCCTGGCCCGCTCCCCCGGCTTGCGGGGTGGGAACCCCTCGAAGCAGAACCGGTCACTCGGCAGGCCCGACACGGCCAGCGCGGTCGTCACCGCCGAAGGGCCGGGCAGCGCCGTCACGGGCAGGCCGGCCTCCACCGCGAGGCGGGTGAGCCGGTATCCGGGGTCGGAGACGCCCGGCATCCCTGCGTCGGTGATCACGACCACGGTCCGCCCGTCGCGCAGCGCCTCCAGCAACTCGGCGGCCCGCGCGCTCTCGTTGGCGTCGTAGTAGGACACGACGCGGCCCCCGATGACGACCTCCAGATCGGCGGCGAGCCGACGCAGCCGGCGGGTGTCCTCCGCCGCGATCACGTCGGCGGCGGCGAGCAGGTCGCGCAGACGTGGGGACGCGTCTTTGGGCTGGCCGATAGGGGCTGCGGCGAGAACGAGCACCCGTCCACCCTATGACCGGTGTGAAACATTCATCGCCGAAAGGCCTGTTGCCGCAATACTCACGCGAGTCGTGTCCTCGACGGGGACTCACCAGTAATCTGTCGGCGTGACCGTGACCGACCATTCCCACAAGGCGTTCGAGCAGCCGGAAGAGGGAGCAGAGGGCGAGGCTCCCGCCATGTCCCTGCGAGACCGGCTGGTGCCGCCCATGCCCGGCAGCGCCATGTGGGGCTGGCTCGGCCCCATCCTGGTCGCGCTCTTCGGCGGCTTCCTGCGGTTCTACCGGCTGGGCACACCCCACTCGGTCGTGTTCGACGAGACGTATTACGCCAAGGACGCCTTCGCCACCATCAAGTACGGTGTCGAGCGGCAGTTCGTGGAGGGAGCGGACAAGCTCCTGCTCGCCGGCAACGACAACATCTTCAAGCAGTGCGGCACGGTCGGCGAGTGCGCGTCCTACGTGGTGCACCCGCCGGTCGGCAAGTGGATGATCGGCCTGGGCGAGCTGATCTTCGGCCCGAACCCCTTCGGCTGGCGTTTCGCCGCCGCGCTGTTCGGCTCGCTGTCCATCCTGATCCTCGCCCGCACGGCCCGCCGCATGACCCGGTCGACGCTGCTCGGCTGCGTGGCCGGCCTGCTGCTGTCCGTCGACGCGCTGCACTTCGTGCTGTCCCGTACGGCGTTGCTGGACATCTTCCTGATGTTCTGGGTGCTCGCGGGGTTCGCCTGCCTGGTGGCCGACCGCGACTGGTTCCGCGGCCGCCTGGCCGACTGGCGTGAGGCCGGGTCGCCGGCCGGCGGGCCGCGGACGGGCCTGCGGCCCTGGCGCCTGGCCGCCGGGCTGTGCCTGGGCCTGGCCATGGCCACCAAGTGGACCGGCGGGTTCTACATCGCCGCTTTCGCGATCATGTCGCTGCTGTGGGACGTGGGGGCCCGGCGGGCCGCCGGGACCGGCCGGCCGTACGGCGCGGTCATCCGCCGCGACCTGCCGCTCGCCACGGCGTGGATGGCGGTCGTGCCGGTCATCACCTACGTCGTCTCGTTCACGGGATGGTTCGTCACCGACAAGGGGTACGGCCGCAACTGGGACCAGGCCACCTCGAACGGCCCGGCCTACTTCGTCTTCGACTCGCTGCGGTCGTGGCTCGACTACCAGAAGCAGGTGCTGAGCTTCCACACCGGCCTTGAGTCGACCCATCCGTACCAGTCCGAGCCCTGGCAGTGGCCGCTGTTGCTGCGCCCGGTGGCGTTCTTCTACGAGTCGCCGAAGGGCTGCGGCACCGACTCCTGCTCCTGGGCGGTCCTCGGGGCCGGGACACCGGTCATCTGGTTCGCCGGTGTCATCGCGCTGATCGGCATGATCGCCTGGTATGTCGCGACCCGCGACTGGCGCGCCGGCGCGGTGCTGCTCGGCTACGCCGCAGGGTGGCTGCCGTGGTTCTACTTCGCCATCGCGGACAACCGGACAATGTTCTTGTTCTACGCGATACCGATGGTACCGTTTATGATCTTGGCACTCGTGCTGGCCTGCGGATTGATCATCGGCAGGGCGAGCCCGGCCCGGCCCAACCGGCGCGTGGTCGGCTCGGCCGTGGTCGGCGCGTTCGTGCTCCTGGCCCTGGTCAACTTCGGCTGGCTCTACCCCGTCATCGCCGCCGAGGTCATCCCGTACGACTCCTGGCACGCGAGGATGCTGTTCGACCGGTGGATTTAAGCCCCCCGTATCGTGGGGCGCATACCGTTGCGCTCAGAGGGGGTGGTCTCGAGTGATGCCGGGTCGTCGTCAACGATGGGGTCGATACGGCAGACTGCGGGTCATGCCCGCACCTGACGTCGCCGCGCTCCTGGCCCAGCTGGAGCGCTCCGATCCGGACATCGCCGAGCCCGCCCGCGTCGCGGTCGAGTGGCTCGCCGGTGGCGAGGCTCTGGAGACCATCAGCCAGTTCGACGTGTGCGAGTTCCTCTGGTACACGCTGCCGATCAAGGTGCCCGGCGACCAGGCGACCATCGCGCGCGCCCTCGGCGAGCTGCTCAGGCTCGCCGGCATGGAGCGCTACGCCGCCCTGTGCGACTCCCCCGCGACCGCCCGGATCCTGCTGACGTACGCCGGGGAGGGCGAGGAGGCCGGAGCCGCGGCCTACCACCGCGAGCTGGAGGCCACCGGGGTGCTGCCCCCGGACATCGCCGAGCTGTCGTGGAGCTCGATCATGGGGCCGGAGGAGCTCGGCGCGCACGTCGCCTGCGCGGCCGCCCTGGAGCTGGCCATCGTCTCCGGCGACCCGGTGGACCGCGAGGAGCTGACCCGCCGCTGGCTCACCACCTCCCGTCCTGAGCTGGGCGGCGACTGCTGGCTGCACCGGGTCCACGGCGAGCGGCTGAACCGCTGGGTGCTCGGGCGCGGCACCGCCCGCCGCGAGCTCGCCCAGCCCTTCGAGGTGCGGCTGCACGCGCCGATCACGGCCCCGGACGAGCCGCACCTGGAACCGCTGCGCTGGCTGCTCGACCTGGCCCGCACCGGGGTCCGCCTGACCGAGCGGCTCAACGTCGGGCGTGCGGTGGCCGTCGAGGCGGCCGGCCGGTTCGGCTGGGCGGACCGGACGGTGCGCGGCGAGGGCGACGTGCCCGCGCTCACCGAGTTGCGGCAGATCGCCGTGCACGACCTCGGGGCGCTGCGGCGCAGCGGCCGCAGGCTGGTGCTCACCACCACGGGCAGGAACCTGCTGGACGACCGCGCCGCCCTCTGGGACGCGGCCACGCCCACACTGCTCGTCCCCGCCCCCGGCGAACACGACTTCGAGGTCTCCATCCGCGAGTCGGCGCTGATGATCCTGGTGGACGGCGACGAGGTGCGGGACGACGACCTGCGCCACCGGGTCGCCGAGGTGGTCGACGGCGAGGGCTGGCGCACGACGGACGGCGGCCGGGTAGGCGGCGCCGACCTCACCGGCCCGCTCGCCCGGCTCCGCCACCGCCTCGACGCCCTGGGTCTCGGGGCCGCGTCAGGTACGCCCGATAGCTCCTCGCCTGAGCCCGGGACCCTCGCCACCGGCTCTGGAAGGGCGGAAAGGGAACCCGTGCGGCCTGCCTCGGACGCGGGGACGTGGCGGCTGACGACCGCCGGACGCCGCGCCGCGCTGGCCGCGCTACGCGTCCAGGCGCTGCGCCCCCGGCAGTACGCCGGCCTCGGCTGAGCCCGGCGGGCACCCCGCGTGCTTCAGGACGTGCCCGGCCTCGCTTCGAGCATCTCCAGGTAGTGGGCGTTGTACATGATCCCCAGGATGTTGCCGAACGGGTCGGTCACCGAGGCGGTGACGAAGCCGGGGCCGCGCTCCGTCGGCGCCTCGTGCTGCTCGGCGCCCAGCGCCAGCAGCCTGTCGAGGCTCACCGCCAGGTCGTCGACGTGCCAGTAGACGACGGCGCCGGCCGGTTCTCCGGTCGGATGGCCGGCGTAGCGCCGGTCGATCAGGCCGAACTCGTGCTGGTAATCGCCGATGCGGAACTCGGTGTAGGCGAGCCGCCCGTCCGGCCCCCGGCGCTCGAAGTAGGCGTCCACGCCGAACACCTCCGCGTACCACTTCCTCGCCTGCTCGAGGTCGTCCGCCCAGAAAGTCACCGTGGTCAGTCCGCGCAACATTTGCGCTCCCTTCGTCAGGATTGACGCTATGAGGCATTGAGGAACGTACGGTTCCGCAATGCGCGAGAGACTGTGGCCATGCTGGAAACCTCCGTACGGCTGCTGCGGTTGCTGGCGCTGCTCCAGACCCGGCCCGGCTGGTCCGGCGCCGACCTGGCGGACCGTCTCGGCGTGACCACCAGGACCGTGCGCAACGACGTCGAACGGCTGCGCCACCTGGGCTACGAGATCCGCTCGACCACCGGCACGGCGGGCGGATACCGGCTGGGAGCCGGATCCTCCCTGCCTCCGCTGCTGCTCGACGACGAGGAGATCGTCGCGGTGGCCGTCAGCCTGCAGTCCGCCGCGGGCGGCACCGTGACCGGCATCGAGGAGACCTCGCTGCGCGCGCTCACCAAGCTGCAGCGGATGCTGCCCTCCCGGCTGCGCCACCGGATCGAGGCCGTGCGCGCCGCGACGGTCGCGGTGCCGGGGCACGGCCCCACGGTGGACCCGGAGACGCTGACCACGATCGCCGCGGCCGTACGCGACCACGAGACGCTGCGGTTCGACTATCTCGACCACCGGGGACACGAGGGGCGGCGCACGGCCGAACCGCACCGGCTCGTCTTCACCGGCCGGCGCTGGTATCTGCTCGCCTGGGACGTCGACCGCCGCGACTGGCGGACCTTCCGCGCGGACCGGGTGCGGCCGCGCGTCCCGAACGGCCCCCGGTTCACCCCGCGCGAACCGCCCGCGGACGACGTCGCCGCCCACGTCGTCCGCGGCACCGGCTCGACCGCGTGGAGGCACCAGGCGGTCGTACGGCTGTACGCTCCGATCGAGGTCATGGGGGCGCGGCTCACCCCCGCCGCCGGACTGCTGCGCGCCGACGGGCCGGACGCCTGCGTGCTGGAGACCGGCGGCGACTCACCGCACGACCTGACGGCCTTCCTCACCTCGCTCGACGTGCCCTTCACCGTGCTCGACCCGCCCGGCCTGCGCGCCCACCTGCGTGCGCTCGGCGAGCGCTACCTGGCCGCGGGGGCGGATAACGTGTGAGGTCATGCCAGACGAGACGATCTCCAGCGAAGACGACATCCGGAGCGTGAACGCGTTCTGGCGGCGACTGGGCCTGCCCGGCCTGATCGACGTGCACACCCATTTCATGCCGCACCGCGTGCTGACCAAGGTGTGGGCGTACTTCGACTCTGCCGGCCCGCTGGTCGGACGGCCCTGGCCAATCACGTACCGGCTGCCGCAGGACGACCGCGTCGAACGGCTCAGGGCCTTCGGGGTGCGGGCGTTCACCTCCATGCTCTATCCCCACAAGCCCGACATGGCCGAGTGGCTGAACGACTGGGCCGCCGACTTCGCCGCCCGCGTCCCGGACTGCCTCCGGACGGCGACCTTCTTCCCCGAACCCGGTGCCTCGCGGTACGTCGCGCGGGCGATCGAGTCGGGCGCCCGAGTCTTCAAGGCGCATCTCCAGGTCGGCGCGTACGACCCGAACGACCCGCTGCTCGACGAGGTCTGGGGGATGCTGGAGGACCACGGAGTCCCGGTGGTCACGCACTGCGGGTCGGGCCCGGTGCCCGGGCCCCACACGGGGCCGGAACCGATCGTGGCCCTGCTCTCCCGGCATCCCCGGCTGCGGCTCGTGATCGCCCACATGGGCACGCCGGAGTACGCGGAGTTTCTCGCGCTGGCGCTGCGTCATCCGTCGGTCTGCCTGGACACGACGATGACCTTCACCGGCTTCACCGAGGAGACCGCGCCCTTCCCCCGGGAGGCACTCCCGCTCCTGCTGGACCTTCAGGACCGCGTCCTGCTCGGCACCGACTTCCCCAACATCCCCTATCCGTACGCCGAGGCGTTGTCGGCCCTGGCCGGCCTGGACCTCGGGGACGAGTGGCTGCGCGCGGTGTGCCACGACAACGCCGCCAGGATCTTCGGCCTCCCGTCGATCACGCCGGGGACATGACCTCGTAGAGGTCGGCGGGTGATCGAGCCGAGGACCCGGACGCCCCGCGGTCGTCCACGGTCATGCCGCGCTCTCCCGGTTCTTGAGGGTGCCGTGCAGGAGGATGTCCACGAGTTCGCCGGGGGACGGCGCCCCGGAGCGGGTGAAGAGCATTCCCAGGAAGACCGAGGCGATCCTCTCCGGCTCCAGGCGCAGCGACGCCCGGTCGGGTTCGATCAGGTCGACGATCGCCTCCCTGGTCGCCGTCATCGAGGCCTCCCTGCCTCCCGGGGAGGGCCGGTCGCCTTCGCGGGCGCCGTCCTCCCGGACGCCGCGGGTCCGATCGCGGCGGTGGCCGGTGCCGTGCAGGGCTCCGATCACGGTCCCCATGCGTCCCAGGTGGGCGGCTAGTGCCTCGGCCGCCTGTGTCAGCCGGTCGGCGAGCGGTTCTTCGAGGGAGATCGAGGCCAGTTCGCGCAGCAGATGACCGGGGTTCATCGCCTCGGCCAGGCACGCGTCGAGCAGTTCGTCCTTGTCGCCGAAGGCCCGGAAGACGGTGCCCTCACCGATGCCGGCGGCTCGGGCGATCTGGTTCGTGGTGACGGCGGCGCCGTGCTCGGCGACCAGGGGAAGCGCCGCAGCGACGATCATCGCCCTGCGCTGCTCGGTGCTCATGGCCGGTGACCGCCGGCGGGGGGTGGAGTCTGTCATGCCACGAGCATATGGAGTGAGCACTCACTCCGTCAAGCGAACTTACGTGGAGAGGCCGTCGCCAGCCGGAGCAGCCGACGCCGACGCCGGAGCGGCCGGGAGGCGGACGACGAAGCGGGCGCCGACGGCGCTGTCCTCGATCCTCAGGCTGCCGCCGTGGATCTCCGCGACCTGCCTGGCGATCGGCAGACCCAGCCCCGCGCCCCCCGCGTCCCTGTTGCGCGCCGCGTCCAGACGGGTGAACCTGTCGAACACCATCTCGCGCTTGTCCCGGTCGATGCCCGGCCCGTCGTCGGCCACCTCCAGCACCGCCGCGCCGTGATCACCGCCGGGCTCGCGCCGTACGGACACGGTGAAGGCCGTCCTGGCGTGCCGTTCCGCGTTGTCGAGGAGGCTGGTCAGCAGTCGAGTGAGACACATCCTGTCCCCGGCCACGACGACCCCGGGCTCGATCTCGGACTCGACGCGTTTGGCCAGGGGATGGCGGTTCCGCAACTCCGCGGCCACGAGCTCGGCCAGGTCGACCCTGCATCGTCCGTCGTAGACGCCATGGTCCAGTTGATCGAGCGTCAGCAGGTTGTGCACGATCGCCTGCAGCCGGTCGAGGCTGGGCAGGAGGGCCGCACCCAGCTGGCGCACGCTGGTCTCCTCCGGCGCGAGAAGGCCGTCCTCCACCTCGGCACGCATGGCGGCGATCGGAGTG
Source organism: Microbispora sp. H11081 (assembly GCF_012999535.1). Taxonomy (GTDB): domain Bacteria; phylum Actinomycetota; class Actinomycetes; order Streptosporangiales; family Streptosporangiaceae; genus Microbispora. Next base: position 193,022 of record NZ_JABBWV010000004.1, on the reverse strand, counting down.
CGCAGATCATGGGAGGCGTTGGAGACGAACTGGCGCTGGTCTCGCAGCGCGTGCTGCACCTGCTGCAGCGCGCAGTCCAACCGGCCCAGGGTGCGGTTGACGCTCTCGGCCATCCTCCGGATCTCGTCATCCGTGGCCGACACCGGCACCCGGCGGCCGGGGCAGTTCCCGTTGATCTCGTCCAGCTCCGCGCGGATGGCCTCGACGGGCCTCAGCGACGCCCGTACGCACCGGTGGCCGAGATAGGTGATGGCGGCGGCCAGCGTCAACGCGCTCACTCCCACCAGCCCGGCCAGCCAGGGATCGACCCAGGGCGGCACCGCCGGAGAGGCGCTGTAGACCATCCATCTCTCGCCCATGCGGTGCGCCCACTGCGCCACCACGATGTCGCAGTCGGCGGCCGGGAAGATGCCGCCGCACACGACGCAGGTGACGCTGTTCTTGGTGTCCGGCGGGACGAGCGTCGTCATTCTCGGCTTGCCCCGGATCTTCGCCGTCGAGGCGACAACACGGCCGGACGGGTCGACCACCTGGAGATTGCGGGACTTGTACTCGGCCAGAGGGTAGGTCACCTGCCCCCGCTCGAGCTCCACGGCCACCCGGCCACCCGCCGCCATGAGCTCCCTGGTCACCTCATTGGTGGCGTAGTGATGGACGCCGAGCATGATGGACAGCGCCAGCAGCGCACAGAGCAAGGTCGCCGTGACCCCGGTGAACAGGGTGATGCGGCGTGTGATGGAGACGCAGTCGCCCAGGCGCATCCTCCCTCCTCCTGGCCAGTGCACCACACGAGGGGAAAAGAGCCAGAAAAGAGACACTTGTCCAATTTCGACAGGTCACCACAGCCCCGCTAGCATCCGCCGCGAAACCCCAAGGTTTCCCCGCCTCCCATCGAGCGGGTCGTCAGCGCAGGTCGCAGCCCCGCCGTACCCCCGCTCGTACGCCGTCGGCCCAGGGCTCTGACTCCTGACGGCTCCTGACAGCGGGAACGCGCCGGTGGCCGTACCGACCGGCTTCGACGGCGGGCGGCCCGGGACGTAGCGGTAGGGCCCTGAGCAGCGAAAAGGCCCGCCAGGTGGATCACCTGACGGGCCTTCGTCGTGGTGGAGCTATGGGGATTTGAACCCCAGACCCCTTCGATGCGAACGAAGTGCGCTACCGGACTGCGCTATAGCCCCAACGACCTCGACTAGAGTAGCAAACTCCGTGGGGTGTTCGCGCCACCGATCAGTCTCCGGAGGCGCGGCGTCCGTCGGCGTACTGGTCGAAGACCTGGACGCGCTTGCGCGCCTCGAACTGGATGATCTCCGCCTCGCGGGCCAACTCGGCCAGGGCACGGCGGCGTTCCCGCTGACGGCGCAGATACTCGGCCCGCGCCCTGGCGGCCTTGTCCCGCTGCTCCCTGTCCACTCGTACGGCCACGCGCAGCACGGTGAGGTAGCCGACGAGGAGCACGCCCGAGGGCGCGACGGCCCACCAGGGCATCACCCGGACGGCCGCGGTGACCACGGAGGCCAGCACGAGCAGGATGCTCCACAGGAGCCGCCGCCGGCGCCGGGCGAGGATCCTGGCGCGGCGGTGGGCGGCCACCCGGCGGGCCCGCGCGTGCCGCTCGGCCGCGATCTGGTCCGCCGTGAGGGCCTCGGCGCCCGGCACGGCGTCCGTGGGCTGCGCGGCGTCCGTGGAGCGCGCGGGTGTGACGACGGTGTCGGCGTCGCCCCCGTCCGCGTCAGGCTCAGCGTCAGCGGCGCCGTCGACGCTGTCGGAAGCGTCGTCGGCGGGCCGCTCGGACAGCGTGGACGCCTCCGCCTGCTCCTCGAACAGGTCCTCGTCGGTGGGCCGGTCCCTGCGCAGCCACATGGGCAGCAGGACGCTGAGCCACATGACGACAATGGCGAGGTAGAGGACGGCGCTACCCATGCGCCCACCCCCGCACCCCCGGACGAAGGGCATGGTGAACACATCCGTGGACCTGTGTCGGCGGAGAGGTGTTCACGTCACGCACCGTAGGACCGCGTGTCACTGAATGACGAGCATTCGATCCGGTGTGTCGCGAGATCGTCAAAGCTCTTCATGTAATTCGATCCCGTGCGATCCGGGTAGCGGCACGCAGTGATCGCCTAGCCGGGGCTGGACTCGCTGCGGCGGGCGGCGGAGTTCATCGCGCGGCGCCACTGGACGAGCAGCCCGCGCGGCACGTCCTCGACGGTCAGCGCGTAGCAGATGTGGTCGCGCCACGCCCCGTCGATGTGCAACTGACGCCGGCGGATGCCCTCCTCGCGGAACCCGAGCTTCTCCACGACCCTGCGGCTGGCGTGGTTCTCCGGCCGGATGTTGGCCTCCAGACGGTGTAAACCCGTCGTGAAGAAGCAGTGGTCGACGGCCATGGCGAGCGCGGTCGGGATGATGCCCCGGCCGGCCAGCGCGCCGTCGACCCAGTAGCCCACCTGCGCGGAGCGCGCCGACCCCCACACGATCGCTCCTACGGTGAGCTGCCCGGCGAACCGTCCCTCGTACGTGACGACCCAGGGCATGGCCAGTCCCTGGCGGGCCTCGCGGCGCAGCGTGCCGACCATCGAGACGTACGGCCCGAGGCCGGTGCGGAACAGCGGGGTCTCGGGGTTGCTCGGCTCCCAGGGACGGAGCCATTCTGCGTTACGCAGCCGGGTGTCGCGCCAGTCTCGGACGTCACGCAGGCGCAGCGGCCGCAGCCCGACGGGCCCTTCGGCCATGGACGCCGGCCAGCCGCGGAGTCGATCCATTCGTCAATCATCCACCGACACACGGTCAACGCGCCACGCGGACCTGCTCTCGTCCTCAGCGCGCATGGTCGCCGCCGTGGATCTGGTCGACGACATGAGCCAGAATCGGGGCCAGCACGGCCATGCCGTCCCGTACGCCTCCGGAGGAGCCGGGCAGGTTGACCACCAGCGTCCTGCCCGCCTGCCCGGCGAGCCCGCGGGACAGGATCGACGTCGGCACCTTGTCCCTGTTGACCTGGCGTACGGCCTCGGCGATGCCCGGGATCTCCCGGTCGAGCACCCGGGCGGTCATCTCGGGGGTGAGGTCGAGAGGCGTCACCCCGGTCCCGCCCGTGGTGACGATCACGTCGTAGCCCGCGGCGACGCCGTCGCGCAGCGCGGCCTCGACGGCGTCGCCGTCGGGGACCACCCGGGGCCCGTCCACCGGATCGCAGCCCGCCTCCGCCAGGAGGGAGGCCAGCAGCGGCCCCGAGCGGTCCTCGTAGACGCCCGCGGACGCCCTGTTGGAGACGGTGACCACCAACGCGCGCACGCCTTACTCCTGTCCGGCACGGGTCCAGTGGCCCGTCTTGCCACCCGTCTTCTCCTCCACCCGGACGTCGGTGATCACGGCGCCCGGGTCGACCGCCTTGATCATGTCCACCAGGGCGAGCGCCGCGACGGTGACGGCCGTGAGCGCCTCCATCTCGACGCCCGTCCTGTCGGCCGTACGGACCCGGGCGGTGATCTCCACCCCCTCGTCCACGACGGCCAGCTCGACCTTCACACCGGTCAGGGCGATGGGGTGGCACAGCGGCACGAGATCGGGGGTGCGCTTGGCCCCCATGATCCCGGCGATCCGCGCCACGCCGAGCGCGTCGCCCTTCGGCACGTCCCCCGCGCGCAGCACGGCCACCGCCTCGGGCGACAGCAGCACCCGCCCGGTCGCGACGGACGTACGGGCGGTGACGTCCTTCTCCGAGACGTCCACCATCCGGGCGGCGCCCGACTCGTCCACATGAGTCAGCTTCACAGCGGTATCACCTCCACCTCGGCCCCCTCGGGCAGCGAGGTCACGTCCTCCGGCACCACGATCAGGGCGTTCGCCCCGGCCAGCGCCGCGAGCTGGTGCGAGCCCTGCCGGGTCACCGGCGCCACGCTCTCCTCGGTCAGCATGGCCCGCAGGTACGACCGCTTGCCCGCGGGGGACCGCAGCGGCGCCGTCACGGTGGCGCGGACCGTCGCGGGCGGCCCGGCCGGGAGTCCCTGCATCACCCGCAGGGCCGGCTTGACGAAGAGCACGAACGACACGAACGACGAGACCGGGTTGCCCGGCAGCGTGAAGATCGGCACCTGATCCGGCCCCACGACGCCGAAGCCCTGCGGCATGCCGGGCTGCATGGCGACCTTCTCGAAGGTCACCGTGCCCAGCGGCGACAGGGCCTCCTTGACGGGCTCGTACGCCCCCATCGAGACGCCGCCGCTGGTGATCACCGCGTCGGCCCGCAGGAGCTGGGCGTCCAGGGTGTCGAGGAACTCCTTGGGGTCGTCGGTCACCGACCCGGCCCTGAACCCCTCCGCCCCCGCCTCCCGCACGGCCGCGGCCAGCATGAAGCTGTTGGACTCCCAGATCCGCCCGGCGCCCAGCGGGGTGCCGGGCTCGGCGAGCTCGGCGCCCGTGGACAGCACGACGACCCTCGGGCGGGGTCGCACCCGCACCCGGCGGCGGCCCACCCCGGCGAGGATGCCGACCTGGGCGGGCCCGATCCTGGTGCCCTCGCGGAGCACCACGTCGCCCGCCCGGACATCCTCGCCCGCCCGCCGGATCGCGTTGCCGGGCGGGGCCGGCCTGTCGATCCGCACGCGGGCGGTGCCGCCGTCGGTCCACTCCACCGGGACGACGGCGTCGGCGCCCGCGGGCAGCGGCGCCCCGGTCATGATGCGGGTGACCAGGCCGGGGCCGAGTGCGTGCAGCCCGCCGTCGCCGGCCGCCACGTCGCCGATCACGGGCAGTGTGACGGGAGTGGCGGCCACGTCCTCGGCCCGTACGGCGTAGCCGTCCATCGCCGAGTTGTCGAACGGCGGCAGCGGCACGGGCGAGGCGACGTCCTCGGCGAGCACGGCGCCGAGGACGGCGTCGAGCTCGACCTCGAGCGGTGCGAGCGGGCGCACCGCCGCGAGGATGTCGGCGAGATGGCGGTCGACGGGCTTCATCTGCTCACTGTCCGGACTTGTCGAGGAACTCCCGCAGCCACGGCAGGAACTCGGGGGCGAGGTCCTCCCGGTTCGCGGCGAACTGCACCACGGTCTGCAGATACTCCAGCTTGTTGCCGGTGTCGTAGCGACGGCCGCGGAACAGCACGCCGTGCACCGGGCCGCCCTCCTCCGGGCTCGCCGAGGCGAGCGTACGCAGGGCGTCGGTGAGCTGGATCTCGCCGCCGCGCCCGGGCGGGGTCCGCTCCAGCACGCCGAACACGGCCGGGTCGATCACGTAACGGCCGATGATGGCCCAGTTGGAGGGCGCCTCGTCGGCCGGGGGCTTCTCCACGAGGTCGGTGACGCGGACGACGTCGTCCTCGTCGGTGGGCTGGATGGCGGCGGCGCCGTACAGGGAGACGTGCTCGCGCGGCACCTCCATCAGCGCGACGACGCTGCCGCCGTAGGTCCCGCGCACTTCGATCATGCGCTTGAGCAGCGCGTCGCGCGGGTCGATGATGTCGTCACCGAGCAGGCAGGCGAACGGCTCCTCGCCGACGTGCTGCTTGGCGCACAGGACGGCGTGGCCGAGTCCCTTGGGCTCCCCCTGCCGCACGTAGTGCATGGTGGCGAGGTCGACGGGCTCCTTCACCTGGCTGAGCCGCTCCTCGTCGCCCTTGGCGCGAAGAGCGTCCTCAAGCTCGTACGCTACGTCGAAGTGGTCCTCGATCGAGCGCTTGTTGCGTCCGGTCACCATGAGGACGTCCAGCAGCCCGGCGGAGACGGCCTCCTCCACCACGTACTGGATGGCCGGCTTGTCGACGATGGGCAGCATCTCCTTGGGGGTCGCCTTCGTCGCGGGAAGGAAGCGGGTGCCGAGACCCGCGGCGGGCACGACGGCTTTGGTCACGGGATCGAAGTCAGCCATGAGTAGACACTAACGGAGCAGTCTTTGGACAAGATGAACCTGCGTCGCCGTATCCTGCGCGACCGGTCGGAACTCGACGCCAGGACGCTGCGCGAGTCGTCGGCGTCCATCCGCGAGTCGCTTCTCGACCAGCCGTGGGTGCAGATGGCCGGCCTGGTGGCCTGCTACTGGTCGACGGGCACCGAGCCGTCCACGCAGGGGCTGATCCTGGCGCTGTGGAAGCACGGCGCGACGGTGATCCTGCCGGTCCAGCGCCCGGACGGCGACCTCGACTGGGCGGTGTACGACGGCCCGGACTCGCTCGCGCCAGGCCCCTACGGGATCATGGAGCCCGTGGACGTCCGGCGCGGTGTCGACGCGATCCGCACCGCCGCGCTGGTCATCACACCCGCCCTGGCGGTGGACAGGGTGACCGGTGTGCGACTCGGCCGCGGCGGCGGGTTCTACGACCGGGCGCTCGCCCGCGTCGGGCCGAACGTGCCGACGGTGGCGCTCCTGCACGAGGGCGAACTGGTGGAGGGGGTGCCGGCCGAGCCGCACGACCAGCGTGTGCGCTTCGCCGCCCTCCCGAGCGGAATAGTCCGGTTGGTGCACCTGTGACAAGATTGCTGTAAGGGACGGCGAGAGGAGCGGGTAGGTCTGAACGTCTGGCTGCTCCTGTCCGCCGTCGTCGTCATCGCGGCCATCGCGTCCGTACGGATCGCGCATCGCACCGGCCTTCCCTCGCTGCTCCTCTATCTCGGTCTCGGCCTGCTGCTCGGTGAGGGCGGCATCGTCGGCATCAACTTCGACAACGCCCAGACGGCGCAGCAACTCGGCATGGTCGCCCTCGCCGTGATCCTCGCCGAGGGTGGTCTCACCACCAACTGGAACCACGTACGCAGCGCGGTGCCGACCGCGCTCGTGCTCGCCACGGTCGGAATCGCGGTCAGCGTCGTCGTGCTCGCGGTGACGGTCTCCGTCCTGCTCGGCATGGACTGGCGGATGGCGCTGCTCCTCGGCGCGTTCCTGGCGTCGACGGACGCCGCCGCCGTGTTCTCCGTGCTGAGACGGCTGCCGTTGCCGCCCCGGCTCGCCGGGATCCTGGAGGCCGAGTCGGGCTTCAACGACGCCCCGACCGTCATCCTCGTGATCATGCTGAGCGCGGGCCCGTCGCTGACGCTCTCGCTGCCGGGCGTCCTGCTGGACACCACCGTCGAACTACTCATCGGCGCGGCCGTCGGTCTCGCCGTGGGCCCCGCGGGGGTGTACGCGCTGCGCCGGGTCGCGCTGCCCGCCTCCGGCCTCTACCCGATCGCGGTGCTGGCGCTGGCGTTCGTCACCTACAGCGGGGCGACGCTGCTGCACGGCAGCGGGTTCCTCGCGGTCTACCTGACGACGCTGGTCCTGGGCAACGCCCGGCTCCCCCACCGCGCCGCCACCCGCGGATTCGCGGAGGGCGCCGCCTGGCTCGCCCAGATCGGGCTGTTCGTCATGCTCGGCATGCTCGCGGACCCGCGCGAACTGCCCAGTGTGCTCGTTCCCGCCCTGGTGTCGGGCCTGCTGCTGGTCCTGCTCGCCCGGCCGGCGTCCGTGCTGGCGTCCGCGGCGGTCGCCCGGCTGCTGCGCCTCGGTTCGCTGTCGTGGCGCGAGCAGGTGTTCCTGTCGTGGGCCGGGCTGCGCGGCGCGGTGCCCATCGTGCTGGCCGCGATCCCCTGGGCGGCCGGCCTGCCGGGGGCGAAGGGCCTGTTCAACGACGTCTTCATCATCGTCATCGTGTTCACGATCCTGCAGGGGCCCACGCTGCCGTGGCTCGCCAGGCGGCTCGGCCTGGCGGCGGATGGCGAGGCGCGCGACCTCGACGTGGAGGCCGCGCCGCTTGGCGAGCTGAACGCCGACCTGCTGCAGGTGCGCATCCCGCCCGGTTCGCTCATGCACGGCGTGGAGATCTTCGAGCTCCGGCTGCCCGCGAACGCCATGGTCACGCTCGTCGTACGGGACGGGCAGTCGTTCGTGCCCGCGCAGACGACCCGGCTGCTCGCGGGCGACCAGCTTCTCGTCGTCACCACCGCCGCCCAGCGCGAGACGGTCGAACGCCGCCTCCGCGCCGTGAGCCGCCGCGGCAAGCTCGCCGGCTGGTACGGCGAACGCGGCGGCTGAACAGGCCTGGGGGAAAGGGACACCCCGGGGCAATAAACATGCCTGGAGTGGCGTTTGCGCTTGTTGGTTGCGTACGATTAGCAATCGACCCGGTCGAGTGCCAGTCCTCAGGAGGAGCGAGTGCCTACCTACCAGTACGCCTGTACCGCTTGCGGTGAGCAGCTGGAGGCCGTTCAGAAGTTCTCTGACGACCCGCTCACGGAGTGCCCGGCCTGCCAGGGCAAGCTGCGCAAGGTGTTCTCCGCCGTCGGCATCGTGTTCAAGGGGTCCGGCTTCTACCGGACCGACAGCCGTTCTTCGAGCTCGTCGTCGACCGCGGCCAGCACCACGTCGTCGTCCTCGAAGTCGTCCGGCGACTCGGGCAAGGCCGGCGACTCGGGCAAGAAGGAGACCGCGGCCGCCTCCACGAGCTCGTCGAGCACGTCGAGCACGTCCTCGTCCAGCACCTCGTCGTCCGGCTCCACCGCCGCCGCCTGAGGTTATCCACAGGGGCCGGCGAGACGCGGCGGGGGCACGAAGCCGTTCGCTAGGGTCTGCCCATGGTCAATCGAGCAGACATCGGGGTCATCGGCGGTTCTGGGTTCTACTCCCTGCTGGAGGACGCCGAAGAGGTCGACGTGACGACGCCGTACGGCCCGCCCAGTGACTTGATCACCGTGGGCCGCATCGGCGAGCGGACGGTCGCGTTCGTCCCCCGGCACGGCCGCGGCCACACCTTCCCTCCCCACCGCATCCCCTATCGGGCGAACATGTGGGCTCTGCGGTCCCTCGGCGTCCGCCAGGTTCTCGCGCCCAGCGCGGTCGGGTCCCTGCGCCCGGAGATCGGCCCCGGCGCCCTCGTGATCCCCGACCAGCTCGTGGACCGCACCCAGGGGCGTGAGCAGACCTACTTCGACACCGGCGGGGCCGTCCACGTCTCGTTCTCCGACCCGTACTGCCCCTCGGGCCGGGCGGCGGCCGTCGCCACGGCGGGCGAGACGGGCTGGGACACGGTCGACGGCGGCACCCTGGTCGTGGTCCAGGGGCCCCGCTTCTCCACCCGGGCCGAGTCGAAGTGGTTCGCGGGCGCCGGCTGGTCGATCATCGGCATGACCGGGCACCCCGAGGCCGTCCTCGCCCGTGAGCTCGCCCTCTGCTACACGACGCTCGCCCTCGTGACCGACCACGACGCCGGTGTGGAGGCCGGCGAGGGGGTCACCCACGAGGAGGTCCTGGCCTTCTTCGCCGCCAACGTCGAGCGGATGCGGGCCCTGGTCGCCCAGGTCGTCGAGGCCCTGCCGCAGGAGCGCGTCTGCTCCTGCGCCGCCGCCCTCGACGGCATCGAACTGCCGATCACGCTTCCCTGAGATCACCGATGCGTGCCACGACCCGTCATCGACGCGCCCCGATCGCGGACGGCCGACGACGTGCGACCTCCGAGGGAACGGCCGGAACCCATGCCGGGGCGGGGACGAGGCCGCGATACGCGATGGCCAGGCCGCGAAGCGCGGGGTTGAGGCCGCGAAGCGCGGGGTTGAGGCTGCGATGCGCGGCGTGAGGCGCCTGGCGGCGCGGCGTCGCCGCCCGATCGCCGCCGGGCTCGCCGGTCTGGCGGTGGCCTGCGTGCTGCTCGCCGTCCGGGCCCCCGGCGGCGTGGAGGTCCTCGCCGCCGCCCGTGACGTCCCCGGTGGCCGGCTGGCCCCCGCCGACGTCATGGTCGTACGGCTGCCGCCCGACGCGGTGCCCGCCGGGGCGTACGCGCCAGGCGCTCCGGTGGTCGGCCGCGTGGTGTCCGGTGCGCTGCGCCGGGGTGAGCCGCTCACCGACGTGCGACTGCTCGGCCCCGGCCTGTTCCGTCAGGCCCTCGCCGTACGGGCGCCGGCCGGACAGTCCGCGGGCGGGGTGGCGGGACTGGTCGCGACGCCGATACGGATCGCCGACCCCGACGCCGCCCGGCTGCTGTCTCCCGGCGACGTGATCGACGTCCTCGCGGCCTTCGAGGACGGGCCGTTCCAGGCCAGGACCATCGCCCAGGAGGTGCGGGTGATCGCGCGGCCGCCCGGCCGTACGGACGGCGGCGCGCTCCTCGTGCTCGCCACGACCCCCGGCGAGGCGGCGCTGCTCGCCCAGGCGCAGGCGCAGGGCAGGCTCTTCGTCACCATCCACCCGCGCTGACCCCGATGGCCGGCGCGGGCCGGGTCACAGGAGTGAGCCGAGCTTGGGGTCGTACTCCCAGTGCCAGGGCTCGAAGGGGCTGCTGTAGGCCCAGTCGGGGTGGAACCAGCCGAACCGCTTGCTGTTGGCCTCCAGCCAGTTGAACTGCACGGAGCGGAAGTTCTGCACACCGCCGCACAGGTCGACGGCGAGCCCCAGCCCGTGGTTGCTCTTGCCAGGCGTGGCGGCGAAACCGGGCCGCCGATAGTAGACCGACTGCTGCTCGCCCAGGCTCCGGTAGCTGTCGGAGATGCACATCGAGGTGCCGAACCGCTTCTTGTAGGCGATGTTCATATCGGCGAAGGCGATCGCCGCGTCCGCCCGCAGCGTCTCTCCCCCCTGCGGCAGGGGACACAGGATGCTCTTGGGCAGCAGGCCGTTCGGGTACTGCTCGGCCTGGGTGATCCTGGTGGGGTCGCATCCGCCGGCTCCCTGGGTCCCGTCGCCGATCTTCACGCCGAGCTTGATCAGCGCTTTGGTGAGGGAGCGGACCAGGGCGGACGAGCGCTTGCGCAGAGCGGTCACCTCGGCGCTCAGCTGCGCCTCCTGCAGCAGGCTCGCCGCCCGGAGCTCCTGAGCCTCCTGGGCGAGCTGCCGCTGCCGCTCCAGCAGCTTGATCGCGTCGCCGAGCACGTTGTTGCGCCCGGCGACCATGTGATCGAGGTCGGCGATCCTCCGCAGCGTGTCCGTACCGCCCCCCGCCCTGAAGAACGGGCTGAGCCCGTCGACGGACGGGTCCTGGTACAGCGACGACGCCAGATCGGACAGCGGCTTGCGCATCTTGTTGATCTGCGCCGTGGCCTCCTGGAGGCTTTCGAGCTTGGCCGCCAGTTCCTTCTCCACGGCGCCGAACTTCTTCTGGCGCGCCACCAGCGCCCTGTTCGCGTCCTCAATGGACTTGTACGCCTTCTGGGCCTCGCGCCGCAGCTCGGTCAGCGTGGTGGGCTCCTTGGAGAGCTCACCGGCCAGGGCGGACTCTTTCGCGGTGGTCGTGGCGTCTGCCGAGGCCGTGGCGTACGGCCCGGAGACGGCCAGCGAAGTCATCACCGTGACGACCGCGATCAGCCTGGCTGATCGAGGAGATGACACGATCGACTCCCCCGTTTGCGAACTCGTGACCTGGATTAGGGAGGCACGTTACTACAGCGCCCCGTGTGCCCGAGCCTCGGTTCGCACAAGCGCTATCGACCGGTCGCGTCGCGTTTGCACGATTCCCGCTCATTCCCCTCCATCAGGTCGAGCCTGTTGCTCCTGGCAGAGCTCCCACAGCCAGGTGTCCCGCCACTCGGGCGCGCACGTGAAGGTCGTCTCCTCGCGAGGCGATGGCTTCGCCTCCGCCGGACGCCGCGCCGCCGGTGCGTTCCCCTGGATGACGACCTCACGGACGGGCCGGACGACCGGAAGAATCCGTACGAGCCGCTCGTAGAGACGAGCGGGACCAGTCGGCTCGGGCACCGGTGTCGGATCCAGCAGGGGCTCCCGCACGACCCGGGCCATCGGAACCACGGCGATCCTTGGGGCTTCCGGGGCTTCTGGACTGGCCCCCGCAGTCGGCTGCGCGCCCGGCGTCCCCGCAGGTGGCCGGACTCCGGCACGCCCCTCACCCGGCATCCCGGCCGGTTCCGCCCGTACGGCCGCGTCCGAGACGAAATCGCCCCGGGCCCGCTCCCCGTAGCCGGTGTAGTCCGCCATGAGCATGCCCGAGGCCAGGACCACCGGCGCGATCAGCGCCACGAGGAGCACCATCGATCGCAGCCCAGGCGCGGACCCATGTCGCGTTACGGTCACGGCCAGCGACGGTAACCGGCCCGCCCAAGCCGCCGTACGAGGACTTGCCATGCCTTTACCGCAGGTCAGCCTGCCGGTGACCCGGGGACTCGAAAACGACACCCCCGGTGGAGGCGCGAGCGGGCCCAACCTTTCGCTAGGCTTACTGATGCACGTCACGCCTCCGTAGCTCAGGGGATAGAGCACCGCTCTCCTAAAGCGGGTGCCGCAGGTTCGAATCCTGCCGGGGGCACTCTTTGATCAGCCCAAACAGCCCATCACCTGGGGTTTCTCTGTAGCCGCCCGGCGATCATGCGCAGCGAGATGCAGCCGTAGGCAGCTACATGTCAGTGATCGCGAAATATACGCGAAATGATCATACAGGCGTTTCCCCAGGTCAGGCCGCGCATGCAGAAAGGCCCCGGGATAGCCCGAGGCCCTTCCAGGTACTGATCTTTGATTCGTGATGTCGACTCACGCTGTGATGGCCAGGCCAGTACGCCTCAGCGTTCAACGCTGGTCGGCGAAGCCATGCGCGAGCGGACCGCGCTCCAGGTCAGCCTCCAGCCGGGCGAATTGCGCGGGGCTCAGCTTGGGCAGCAATGGTGGGCCCTTGGAGGCCAGCACCGCTGTGCCGCCTTCCCGCCCGGAGCGCCGCCACGCTCCACCGACCGTTCGATGACGCGGCGGCGCACGGATTACCGCCGCCGTAGTGTCCCGCTGTTCGAACATCTCGGCTGCCCGCAGCCTTACCACCTCTCGGCGCTGCTGCTCCTGAGGGGTAAAGCCACCGCCCCGTGCATACCGCACACACGGTCGTACCGCATAGATCAGCCCTCGTCAGCTACCTGACAAGACGCATTTAGTTCGGTACCTCTGCGTGCAGACGCTCGATGTATCCGTTCAGGTTCGAGGTGATCTTGTTTAGCACGTGCGGGGTATACGCGGCGATGTCGCGCAACGTGGAGCTGTCGTCCAGCGGCCGACCGGGCACCTTGCCTTGGTGATACTTGTTGAGGTACTTGATGACCTCATCCCTGTGCTCGTACACCTGGAACGGATCTACTTCTGCATAGTCGTGCGCGTCGGTCAGGTGCACGAACTTGTTCCCGAACTTATACACGGCATCTACCCAGCCGTTGGTACCGGTAGCGACCTCGATCATCTTCTGATCAGCGATGCGGCCCCGGTCGTTCTTAAATCCCTTGCCGGCAACGCAGGACGCCAGAGTACGGTCTCGCACATCCGGATTGTGGAGTAGATAGATGACGCGGATCATCGAGTCCAGCTCCATGCGCAGCACGCTGCCGGCGATCGCCCACCAGCCCCGTTCCAGCGCGACGTCCATGGCTTGGTGATGCTCCTGCGAACGTGCTTCGACCGTCCTGCAGAAGGTGTAGAAGGTGTCGGCTGTCGTCACAGGAGGGATGCTACGGCCCGAGGCGCCACCCCGCCAAGGGAAAAATGATCAGGACAACCACACGACAGCCATCAACAGTCCCGTCCCCAGCGAGGCACGTCGATAGAGCTCGGACACCTCGGCCAGCGCGTTCTACAGCTCCCGACTACCAAAGCTCATGCGGGTCGCCAATAATGTGCGCGTGACAGAAACACGCTGCGAACGGTGCGATCTCCCCGTGGGCCTAGGTTGCTCCTGCTCAGGTGCACCGGCGAGGATGTTCGTCCCCTTTGAAATCCTCATCTCACCCAAGCGGTACGCACACTTGCCAGACGGCTGTAATCACACCGCCACACCAGAAATCATGGAGACCGACTGGGGGCGGATTCGCCAACCTCGTCCAGGCCTCTGGACCAACATTAGCCCAAATAATCCAGCATGGGCTGAGAGTGGGAACCTAGACAGGTACGCCGAACGACGATGCGAAGACTGCAACAATGCATTCCCCGGTGCCAACTGATTCAGCGGCATACCGTACCAGTCGGCGTACTGGAGTAGCATCCGTGACATCCCAGCCAGGTACAAGTTGCGTGGGGTCATCAGGATTGGCGATATCTCTGACGGCGAACAGCTAAGCAGAGTCCTAAACTAGTCCAGGAGTTGAATGAAGGACCCAGGATGTCGACAGACTCAGGTAGCTCCGGTGAATTTGAACGCCGCCCAGAATAGGGGATCATCCTCAGCCTGCCGAATGAGATAGTGGCGCCATTCTGGAAAGACTCGGTCGAGCCGTCCCATTGCTACCTCATCGACATCCGTGCGGGAATCAGAACGCCACCGGCCCCAACGCAGGAAGTCAGTCGTATCGCGGTACGCCTCGTTTACGGAACCCCCCACTTCCAGCCGCGTGTGCAGCAAAGCCGAGAACACCAATGAGTGGAGATTGGTTATCTCCCATAAGGTAGATATCACCGATTTGGCACCCCGAGCGAGAAATGCCGACTCGACCCCCCGGAGGGTCTGCACTGTACGAGCGGCAGATTCGTGGGTGCCCGTTCTGCAGGCGTTGAGAACTACAAGATCGACTGCAGAGAGATCAGCGTCTGCCAAGATCTTGCTCGTGGTGAGCGTCGCTTCACCCAACGTCTCACCGTGCAATATGACGCCGGATGCCCAACGATTCGAATGAATGTGGCCATGACAGGTAATGTGGACAATACGAGCCGTCATCATGACCGCCAGTACCGCGCCGGGTGTAGCGGCCGCCTCCGAGAGTTGGATGGATCCACGGTAGATATCAGCGACCATCTCGGCTTCGGTAAGGGCGCTACGGCTGGCACCGGCTCCCAATATGCCGCTACCGGTGTGTGCTACGACGAGCGCGGGACAGGATGCTGGACGCCTTACAGATTGTCCGATGGCCCTCAGGATCCGCGCGCTTGGCATGTAGACGACATTCTCGAAAGCATCACAGAGCATTGTGGGACCGTCGTCGAATTCTACAGGAACAGCATGGAGGGGAAGCAGGTCCAGCGGAGGAGTCGGGCTGAGGAATAGGCGGCGAGTTCTTAACTCAATCAGTCTTTCTGCAATCGGCTGGAGGAGCTTAGATGCGGCAGCCAATAGTTGGAGCAGATCGTCCTTATCTCCATCTAGCATTGACACATGTGGAGATCGTACCCATCTGGATGCTACAGCAGTGACCCACTCTGCTGCAATGTCGCTGTAGGGCTGCAGCTCATAATGCGGCGAGCCATTCTGGAGCCATGCGATGACTGACGACAAACGATCGTTTTTGGTGAATAGATGCACAAACGCGCTTCCATCATCGCGCAATGCCTCAACGACTTGGTCCTCCTCATCTAGGCGCCGCTGGTTCTTTCCATTGCGGAAGTCAGCGCGTGCAATCTCCAGATGGCGTTGCCGGTCCTCGACGGCCCGATCAACGGCGGACCTCAGCGATAGTTCTGGAAGTCCATCAAGCACGGCAACAGCGTGGCGAGCCCTGATGTGGGCAAGTCGGCGGGCGGCCGATATGAACGCTTCCCACGCAGGCGAGGGTTGTGGATCCAGAATGGCAAACTCCTCCCGGAGCTCTTCGCCCTTGGCAATTTCATTGCCGTGAAACGCCGCTTGGGCTGCCCTGTCTAATCCCTCCATGGAACGACGCCACGGGATCTGCCGGGTCTCGTTTCCAACGAGGCGACGGAGCGCCTGGACACCGGCTGCTGTCAGCTTGTCGCACACGGCTGGTGGAAGCTGAATGGGCACAGTTCCCTGCACTCGGAGCTCACCGTCGCCTTGGAGACTCAGCACCGTGAGGCGCACATATTCTACCGCCGCTAGATGCACCAGTTGCCAGGCAGAATTGACCGTATCCAACGGGTAGGAATAGGGGACCTCCATGGGAGGACCTGAATCCTCGGGGGGGAGCGGCAACACCAGCCGAACCACCACTTCGTTGTCCTCTATGGCGCACCTGATCCCGTACGCGCTTCCCGGTATTGTCAGGGCACGCATCGCCGTCAGAATCTCAGGAGTATCTGCGGTGGCCAGCCACACCGGGTGTGGGCCCACATTGGTACGGAACGAGCGCGCGCCGCCAGTAACGATTTCATCGAGCATCCATCCTGGTGCGGGGGCATCTCGTCCAGGCACAAGCTCCGATGGAAGTGAATCGTCTTGTTGTAACCAGAGTTCGTACAGCCCCTGTCCTACTATGAGGCATTCATCTTTATATAGTTCGTCTTGATCAGGTGTCGCCAGCAGGCCCACCTCGTGCGCGGTTAAGCTCTGCAGGAGAAGACCGAACTGCTCATCCCAGGTTTTCAAATCGAGGCGGAGTGCGGCTTCGTCTGCGGCAGGAGTGTCCCGCACCTGCCGCAGAGCGATTTCCAGATCAACACGGCGTCGATACCGTAGCGCGATCTCGACAAGCTCTAGCCTGTCAGCGAGTGCTGGGCAAGCACGGATAATGTCTACGTCCGTCGCTAGACTGATCTTTCCCAGTCTCACGAGATTTTGAAAGAGTTGTGCGGCAATGCCACTCCTGGACTCCCATAGCAGGTCCGCCGGCAGGTGAACGAAAGGATCAGCAAGATTACCCAAAACTGTTGCTAGCTGCTCATCGGGAATTTGCCAGATTGTCCCAAGTTCTTCCCTCACTTGATCTGCACTGCACTGCTCTCGACGACGCCCCGCCCACAATTCGACGAGCAATACGTGTAGGGCCCCTACATCCCACCAACGACGCCAGGGCGCACCATGAAGCCGTAATTGCCTAATAACAGGCAGCACCAATTCGTCAATAATCAGAAATGGAGAAACACCTGGGAGGACAAGGCCAGTTTCCTTAAGCCGTTGCGCGATCGCCTCAGGCGGACGCGCCATGACATCTTCGACAGCGACGCTAGATGCCAACATCGAAAGTGTCAGTGTATCCTGCGCCACCCAAGAAGGCAGCAGCTGATCTGCGCACATCCCTACCCGAGGGAGCCAGCGAGTAGAGATCTGCGTCGCGAGCAGGTCGATCCAGCTGTCACGCGCTTCTCGCAAGTCCTCATGCATCTTATCGGCTCACCTCTAAACGGATGTCACGCAAGACATCATGGTTGACGCCCACGCCTGGACAAGATATTTCCACTAGGTTACCGATCCGACATCTGAACACGCAGCCGCTTCAAGCGGCTTCGAGAGGAGGGCAGTTGTCACAGGCGCCGACGACATTCGCGCAGGTCACAATCGTGATCCTGCTAGTTCTGCCTGGGGTGTCGTACCAGTTCGTACGTGAGCGCCTCCGCGGCCTCGCCCCTGGCCACAAGGAGCTCGGAGAGCGAGTGCTCCGCGCCTTAACCGCTGGCATTGTCCTTGATGCCGTGTATGTGGCGATAGGGGGCGAATGGCTTGTTCGACTCGTTTATGATCAGCGGCAAGGCTGGCTAGTCGGCACGGCGGCCAGCCCTCGCTTGGCAGCATTGACGGCCCTGCTGTTGCTCGTTGCGGCTCCGGCCGGAAGCGCCTGGCTTCTTAACCGGTTGGCTATACGCCGGGCTGCCTCCGCGTACAAGCCGACACCGACAGCTTGGGACGATGCTTTCAGTAACCGCTCGCATTGCTTCGTTCGGGCACGCCTCAAAAGTGGCGGCTGGGTGGGCGGCTGGTATGGTGAGACATCATTCGTATCAGGCTATCCTCACCCTGCGGACGTGTACCTGCAAAGTGCATGGGCACTCTCGAAATCCGGCCGTTTCGAGAACCCGCTCCCATACAGCGGAGGGTTATACATTCGGATGGACGAGGTCGAATGCCTGGACTTCATAGAGGCCCCCCGGGAGAAAGGAGATAGCGCCGATGAGTGAAACCCGCCCCGCGTTCGATCCTGCAGAGAAAAAGGGCTATCGCCCTGCTGGACATGTGCCTGAGCCTAAGCAGCCCCCTCCCACACCAGCACCGATTGCTGAACCGGACGCGGCAGACTCCGATCAAGCTCAATCCCCTAGCAGCTAGCTAGCCGATCAGGGTCAGGTGGAGGACGCCGAGCAGTTGCGCCGGCTCGGGCTATCGGCAGATGGCTGAGCCCCGAACAGGAAGGGCCTCGGAATAGCCGAGGCCCTTCCAAGGTAGCTCTGGAATTAGCCGTCCAGAGCGGTTGAGATCTTGTTATTGGCCTGAAGGGCCTGACCTTCCACGCCCAATGCCGTTTAGATAGCAATTGATCATGGTCTTCGCTGGGCGGCCGACGGTGTGGGCAAGAGCGTGACAGTCGGTGGACCCGCGTACCGGATGCCCTTATCGGAAGAGCGCCGCTCACGGTAACTGCTCCTGCGAGAGCGTTTGACGGCTCGCGGGTAGGAACGGTGGCGGCGGAGAGGGTTCACGTTCCGGCGGTGCGCGACTCGGTGGAGGATTCAGGAGGCGTCAGCTGGCTCAGGGGGAAAAGGCCGCGTGGTCGGTGACCGAGCGGCGCACGATGCGGACAGTGCCCACAAACTTGATCCGGTCGGGGTCGATCCCAGCCACTGTGGCGGCGGTGCAGATCAACGCGCATAACGCCCAGTGGGTCAGCAGATAGGCCCAGATCTCCTAGTAGACCAGCTCGGGGGTGCGCGAGCGCAGGATACGGCCCGGCCCGCGCAGATGAGTCTTCAGCTGATCGATACCGGTTTCGGCCTCCCAGCGGTCGTGGTAGCAATGGGCCAGGTCTTCGGCGGTGGCCTCGGCAGGATCGAGGATGCTGGTGATCAGCCGGATGTGCTCGCCCTTGCGGTCGGGCACCGCGTAGTCGACCACTCGTACGATCACCGCGTCATCGGGATCGAGGTCTCGGCTTTGGCGGGCGGCCTCGCGGAGCCGGTCTTTCTGCGATCGGCGCAGGCCGGTGGGTTTGGTGATGACGGCGAGCCAGGACCCGTCGTCCAGGTCACATAGCCAGTAGGGGCGGAGCCCGGCCTGGACGCGCCATAGCAGATGAGCGCCGCTGTGACGTGCCTGGTTCCAGGCCGCGAAGCTGTAGAAGCCGCGGTCGGCGGTGAGCAGCATCTCCTCGTTCAACTGCTCGTACAGGGAGAACGAGAGGGTCTGTTCGCCGGCCCAGCAGCCCGCCACGTCGGCTGCCACGATGGCGTGGCTGGCGCACTCGCTGATGGCGACCACCCGCGCCTGCGGGAAGGCGGTCTCGTACCCGCCCGCGCTGTCGCGGCTGAACTCGGCGACGTTGGCCTGGGTGTCGGGAAGGTCGATCACGAACCCGTCGATCGCCATCACCCGCCAGCGATTCAGCCACGCGCCCGGCGTTGACTCGGTCGCCGCGGGCCGCGCCACCTGCCGGAATACCTCTCGGACCGCCTCGGAACCTAGGCGCTGGCGGGCTTGCGTGATCGCGCCGCGGGTGGGTGCCTCCCAGCACGCTCCGGGCATCAAGGCCAGCATGCCCGTCAGCTTCTCAGCGACCTCCTCGTAGTCATCGTCGGGGTACAGGCACAGCGCGATGAGCAGGTAGATGACCACGTGTGCGGGGAGCTTACGAACACGTTGCTCCCGGCATCCGTGTGCAGCGACGACCGCATCCAGTACCTGCCGGGGGATCAGCGATGTCAGCGCGCCGATCGCCACCAGATCCGTCAATCGACCCGAACTGCCCGCAATGCCCGAC
This sequence comes from Microbispora sp. H11081, assembly GCF_012999535.1. Classification (GTDB taxonomy): domain Bacteria; phylum Actinomycetota; class Actinomycetes; order Streptosporangiales; family Streptosporangiaceae; genus Microbispora. The sequence goes on along the minus strand of NZ_JABBWV010000004.1, from coordinate 173,508 downwards.
ATGATCATCAGGCGAAGGTACCGGCAAGATCGCTATCTAACTAAACGGCATTGCCTTCCACGCCAGGGCTCGAGCGTTCTCGGCTGGTGAGACGGTCGCACCCCTGGGACAGGCGGGTGGTTGAGGGCACCCCGGTGCGGAGATGACAAACGCGACCCCTCATGATCGTCGGTGTCTAGCCAGTCGATCAAGAACAGGGGCCGCGTTCGCGTGCCATCATCCCCGATCGACGTGCTCTCCCGCCACCTGGAGCACGTCACCATCTCCGATCCGCTGTCCGATCTGCCCGCCCTGGCCGAGGTGCTGGATGCCGTACCCGACCCCCGCAGCCGCCGCGGGCGCCGCTACCGACTCGGCCCGCTACTCGCGTTAGCCCTTCTCGCCGTGCTCGGCGGAGCGACTTCCCTGGCGAAGATCACCCGGTTCATCGCCGGATACGATCCCGACCTGCGCGCCCGGATCGGTCTCCCGGGCACCGTACGGCTGGCCGCCTCCACCCTGGGACGGCTGCTGGCCCGCCTGGACGGCGACAACTTCGACGCCGCGACCTGCGCCTACCTGTCCAACCTGGCCGCCGCGCCACCAGCGACCGCCACGAACGGCACAACAGCGCTACTCGGCCTGGCCGTGGACGGCAAAACCCTGCGCGGCAGCCGCACCGCAGGCGGCGTAACCCACCTGCTGGCCGCCACCCGCCACGACACCCAGACGGTGATGGCTCAAGCCCAGGTCGCAGCCAAAAGCAACGAGATCCCCGCGTTCACGCCCCTGCTATCCGGGCTCGACCTCACCAGCGTGGTCATCACCGCCGACGCCCTGCACACCCAGCACGAGCACGCCCGCCAGATCGTCGCCGCCGGAGGGCACTACGTGTTCATCGTCAAGGGCAACCAGCCCACGCTGCTGCGCCGGCTCAAGGCACTGCCCTGGCGCGAGGCCATCCTCAACGACCGCACCGACGAGACCGCGCACGGACGCCGCGAGATCCACCGCATGAAGATCTGCACCGTCCGCCCGGGCCTGCCCTTCCCTCACGCCGCCCAGGCCATCCAGGTCAAACGACGCCGCACCAACAACGCCACCGGGAAGACCACCATCGTCACCATCTACGCCATCACCAGCCTGCACCCCGGCCAGATCACCCATGCCCACCTCGCCGGACTGATCCGCGGCCACTGGAGCATCGAAGCCCTGCACCACATCCGCGACGTCACCTACCGCGAAGACGCCTGCACGATGAGGACCGGTGCCGCACCCCGGATCATGGCGAGCCTCCGCAATCTCGCCATCGGCCTGGCCCGCCTGAATGGAAGTCGACAGCGAGGATGCCCTCGGCCTGGGCCGCGAGGAACTCCCGCCGCGTCGCCCCGGTGCGGCGCGGGGCCGTATCGATGCCCGCCGCGTTCAGGATCTCCCATACGCCCGAGCCGGGCCAACTCGCCCTGGATCCGTTTGTGGCCCCACCTTGCGTTTTCCCGAGCCAGCCGCAGGACCAGCTTTTGAGCGCCGTCTTCGTCGGAGGCCGTCCGGTGTGGCCGCCGAGCCGGCGCCCGGCGCGGTCGTTAGCGCACTACCAGCAGGTCGGCCGAGTCCCAGGTCACGACCACCTTCGACCCCACCGAAACGCCGCGGTCGGCTGCGGCGGTCGAGCGCACCGTCACCACTCTGTCGGTCGGGGTGCGGACCAGCAGCTTCCGCGACGAGCCGAGGAAGATCTCCTCCTCGACCTCACCCTCCAGGGCGTTCGTCAGCCCATCACCGTCTGGGCCGACGGGTGCGACGCGGCACTTCTCCGGGCGGACCATCGCGTGGATCTCCGTCCCCGGGTCGGCGGCTGGCGCGGGAAGGACGAACCTGCCGTCGGGGCACACCAGCGCGCGGACGCCGTCCACGTCCCGGACCGTGCCCTCGAAGATGTTCGACTCGCCGAGGAACTGCGCGACGAACCGGTTCTCGGGCCGGTCGTACAACTCCGCCGGCGTGCCGATCTGATCGATCGAGCCGTTGTTGAAGACGGCGATGCGATCGGAGAGGACCAAGGCCTCTTCCTGGTCGTGCGTCACGAAGATGATGGTGATGCCCAGTTCCCGGTGCAGACCCTTGAGTTGGATCTGCAACTCCTCGCGCAACTTCCGGTCCAGTGCGCCGAAGGGTTCGTCCATCAGCAGAACCCGGGGCTCGAAGACGACCGCTCTCGCCACCGCCACGCGCTGCTGCTGCCCGCCGGACAGTTGGTCTGGGCGGCGGGTCCCGTACTCGCCCAACTGCACCATCTCCAGCGCGGCCTGGACCCGCCGCGCGCGCTCCTTCGCCGGGACCTTGCGCTGGCGCAGCGGATAGGCGACGTTCTCGGCCACGGTCATGTGCGGGAAGAGCGTGAAATGCTGGAATACCATGCCGATGTTCCGCAAGTGGGGGCGCATCGACGCAACGGCCACTCCACCCAGTTCGATCTCGCCCGCGTCGATGTCGATGAACCCGGCGATGGCGTTCAACGTCGTCGTCTTGCCCGATCCGCTCGGGCCGAGGAGCGAGATGAACTCGCCCGCCGCAATGTCCAGCGACACTGCGTTGACGGCGGGAGCTCCAGCACCGTACTGCTTGACGATCCCCCGCAACCGGACAGCCGCACCTCGGGAGCGGTCAGCGGTTGGCCTTGGCATAACGCCTCCTGAACACGAGAGCGGACAACAGGATGAGCAGGGTCGAGAGCAGCATGATCAATGACGCGCCGACCGCGATCGTCGGGTCCACTTCCTGCGTCATGCTCGCGTACATCTGGACGGGCATCGTGCGGAAGTTGGGGTCCGAGAGGAACAGCGCGATCACCGTCTCGTCGAACGAGGAGATGAAGGCGAAGATGAAGCCGGCCATGATCCCGGGGGCGATGATCGGCAGGGTGATGGTCCTGAGCACCTTGTGCGGGGGAGCGCCGAGACTCGCCGCGGCGCGTTCCAGCTGACGGTCCATCGTCATCAGCACGCCGGAGACCGTGAGCACGACGTACGGGATGGCGTGCACGATGTGGGCCAGAGTGAACCCGAGGCCCGTTCCGACAAGCTGCCACCTCAGGAAGAGCGCGTACTCGCCGACCCCGAGAATGATGATCGGGGTCACCATCGGTGCGAGCAGCAGGCCGACGACGACACTCTTGCCGCGGAAGTTGTGCCGCACGATGCCGAAAACGGCGACCGTTCCCGCGACGGTGGCGACGATCGCTACGACCACCGCGGTCTGCAGCGAGTTCATCAGGGTCTCTGTCCACCCGGGGTCGGAGAAGAAGTTCTCGTACCACCGGAAACTCCACTCCTTCGGCGGGAAGACGAAGGAACGCCGATCGCTGAGGCTCATCGGGAACACGATCAGGCCGGGGAGAATCAGCAAAGCCCCTGTGATGACCGCGAACGCGGCCAGGCCGTACGGCCGCCTAGCGGGCATTCTTGCCTCCCACGCTGGTGAGCATCTTGGTCATACCGAACCGGGCCGCGATCAGCAGGACGATGAGGGTCAGTACGGAGAGGATGACCGACATCGCTCCCGCGCTTCCCCAGGCGAGCTTCAACGAGATCTCCTGTGCCGCCAGCTGGCCCAGCATGGACTGTGAGGGTGAGCCGAGCAGGGCCGGGGTGACGTGGAAGCCGAGGCCGAGCACGAACACCATGACGCTGCCTGTGATCAGGCCTGGAGCCGTCAGCGGCAGGAAGACCTGCCGGAACGCCGCGCCCGCTGTGGCCCCGAGCGACTGGGCCGCCATGACGAGCCGCCGGTCGATCGTGCGCATGGTGTTGTACAGCGGCAAGGTGATGAAGGGCAGCAGGACCTGCACCATGCCGATCAGCACCCCGCGGGTGGTGCCGAGCAGCGTCACTTCGAGGCCGAAGACCGAGAGGAACGCCACGACCGGGCCGACATCGGAGAGCAGGATGATCCAGGCGTACGTGCGCGCCAGCAGGCTGGTCCACAAGGGGATGAGCACCACGCCGAGCATGACGGCCCGCGCTTTCGGGCCGACCAGGACCATGAGATACGCGTACGGAAAGGCGATGAGGGCGCACAGTCCCGTGACGATGATCGAGGTGTAGATCGTCCGGATGAGGATCGTCACGTACACGTCCGTGCCCGCGAAAGCGGTGTAATGCCCCAGCGAAAGCGCTCCATCATCGTCGACGAAGGACAGCCGGAAGATCTCGGCGACCGGGTAGACGAAGAAAATGATGAGGAAGACAATGACAGGAGCGGTCAGTAGCAGCCCCACGGGGGGCCTTTTACGCGGTCGTTTCAGCGGGCGGGAACGCTCCTGTGTGCCGTCCGCGCGCTCCATGGTCTGCGCCGTCGTCATTCAATCCTCCTCGTTACCACACATGCGGATACTCGCGTCAGGATCCGCCGACCGTTTCCGACGACCTCTCCCGTACGCGGTGGCGTACGGGAGAGGTCATCTCCGTTCGCGAGAATCCGTCGACCGGCGTCACCTCACTGGGCGGACCACTTCGTGTAGCGGTCGATGGCCTCTTCGTAGTGCTCGGCCCACCAGTTCAGGTCTAGGTTCACCGCGAGTTCCGCGTGCGCCGGATCGTTGGAGTCGTATTCCTGGCCGACCTCGTCCAGCGTCGGCTTGGCGTCCTTGTTGGCCGCCCCGTAGGACGTCTTCTCGGCCCAGAGTTTCTGCTGTTGCACGTCCGTGATGAAGCTCAGGAACTTGTAGGCATCCTCCTTCCGGGGAGTGCCCTTGATCATGGCCACGGTGTCGTGCGTCCGGATGTGCTGGTTCCACACCGGCTTGAACTGCGCGCCGTTGCGCACCGACAACTGCACCCGGCCGTGCCAGGCGAGCGACATGACAACATCGCCGCTCTCGATCTGCTCCATCTGCCGGGCGCCCGACTCGAAGAAGGAGATGTTGTCCTTGATGCTGTCGTACTTCCTGATCGCCCGGTCGATGTCGAGCGGGTACAACTCCTCGGGCTTCACCCCGTCGCCGAGCAGCGCCGCCTCCAGCACGCCACCCGCGACGGCCGTCGAGAGTCCGCGCTTTCCGGGGTACTTCTCCAGGTCGAAGAAGTCCTTCCAGGACGTCGGCGGGTTCGCGCCGAACTTCTTGGCGTCGTACACGAGGATGTACGCGAAGTTGTCGATCGGCACCCCGCACTCGCCGATCAGCGGCGGGAGTTTGTCGAGGGTCGTGATCTTGCTCTTGTCGAGCTTCTCGAAGTAGGTGCCGCAGTCGACGATCGCCCGGTACGGCTGGACGAACATGACGTCCCAGGAGATCTTCCCTGAGTCGACCTGCGCCTTGACCTTCGCGTAGTCGTTCGGCGCGTCGTGCCGCATCTGGATGTTCGTCTGCTTGGTGAAGGGCTCCATCCAGATCTCCTTGGAGATCTCGGACGTCGCGCCTCCGTAGTCGACCAGCGTCAGCGGGCCGTTGGACTCTGGGTCGGCGGACGAGGTAGCGCCGCCGCTGCCGCACGCCGCCACCGCCAGGCACATAAGCCCGGCGAGTGCCACACGAGCACGAGTTTTCATACCATTCAACCAATCGGGGGGAGGATCAACCGGAATGGTCATCGCGAGGTCAGGGGGCCTGACATCCGGTTTGTGGGGAGGATTTTCTTTCGGGGCACAGCCGGTGTGCTCTACCCCCTTGTGGGGACGGATCGGGCGGACAGATGTCCGTAGCGGTCGAGGAACCGGGCCACGGATTCCAGGGTGGCCGCGCCTGCCTCGGTCATCGGCAGCCGTACGGCGGGGTGCCATCCGTAAAGTGCCTGCATGACGGCTTTGAGTACACCGAGGTAGCCTTCCGGCGCGCGCAGCAGCGCGTCCCACGCGGCGCAGCACTCGGCCAGTTCCTGGTCGATGGCGCCGTCACCCAGCGCCGCCCTGACGTAGGCGGTCGACGTGGCGGGGCTGAAGTTGGCGAGCGACGAGGTGATGACGTTTCCGCCGGCGCGCGCGTACTCGGTCCCGCCGATCTCGCCGACCCCCCACCACTCGATCCGGTCGCCCCAGCGCGCGACCCGCCGGCCCACCTCGTCCGGTCCGTAGGCGGTCTCCTTGACGCCGCGGAAGCCAGGCACCGTGACGAGCCGGTCCAAATGGTCCTCGGTGACCGGCTGGGTCTTGCTGCTGTAGACGATCGCCGGCAGCCCGGACTCGCCGGTGACGCGCCGGACGTGCTCCGCGGCACCCTCAGGCGTGGGAACGGCGAAGTAGTGCGGATTGAGCACCAGCACCGACACGCCGGCGTCCCGTGCCTCGGTGGCGAGTTCGGTGGCCTCGCGCGTCGAGAACCCTATGCCGGCCACCACCGGCACCCGGCCGTCGGCGCCGGCCGCCGCCGCCTCCATGCAGTCCCGTGCCTCGTTCCTGCGCAGGGCGTAGAACTCTCCCATGCCGCCGAGGACCGCCGGCCTGATCCCGTGGCCGGCGAGCAGGTCCGCCAGGTCCTTCATCTTGCCGGTGTCCACGGCCTCGTCCGGCGTGAAGGCGGTGGGGAGAAAGCTGACGATCGGTCGGGGTAGCGGGGTGGGGTCGTTCATTGGTGCTCCATGTCCTGGCGATGGGGGGCTGGTCAGTCGTCGCGAGGCGACCCGGTGGCCGCATCGGCGGACCGGGGCCAGACGTCGCCGCCGAGTGCTTCCTGGTACAACTTCACGACCGCGCTGAAGTCCGTTCGCCCCCCGAACGACGCCTCGGCCCGGCCGAACATCTGTCTCGCCAGTTCGCCGACGTGGAACGGCGACCCGGCTTCACCGGCGACATCCCTCGCGATGTTCAGGTCCTTCAGCAGGAGGGAGAGCGCGAACCGCGGGTCGAAGTCGTTCGCCAGGATCGTCTGGGGAACGATGTGCTCCAACTGCCAGTTCGCACCCGTGCCGGCGAGGATGATGTCGCGCAGCGTGTGCGGGTCGACGCCGGACGCCACACCGAGCGTCAGGGCCTCGGCGTTGACGAGCATGCAGGCGGCGCCGATGAGGTTGTTGCAGATCTTCGCGGCCTGGCCGGCGCCGACCGGCCCGGCGTGGAAGATCCTGCTGGTCATGGGAGTCAGGATCGGTCGGCCCATGGCGAGGGTGTCCTCGTCCGCGCCGACGATGGCGGTCAGCGTGCCGTCGTTGGCCTTGGCCGGCCCGCCGCTCACCGGCGCGTCCATGAACGGCAGGTCCGCGTCCGCCAGCCGGCGCGCGATGGACCGTGCCGCCTCGGGCCCGATGGTCGACATGTCCACCACCAAGGTGCGGGGACGCGCCGTGCCGGTCACCCCGGAGTCGCCGAACAGCACGGTGGAGACCTCGGTGGCCGACCTGAGCATGGTGATCACCACGTCGGCGTCCTTCGCGGCCTTGGCCGGTGTCGTGGCGATCACGGCTCCGTCCTCGGCCAGCCGGTTGGCCGCGGTCATGGAGGTGTGCGGCACCACGGTGACCGGATGTCCGGCCTTGACGAGTCGGCGGGCCATGGGGAACCCCATGGTGCCGAGCCCGACGAAAGCGATCCTGGCCGAGTTCGGCTCACTCATCGACGTCACCTTCCACTGTTCGGAACAGGGCTCTGATCCGGCTCGGGCTGGCCGGGCTCCGCTCGATGGTGAGGCCCTGGCCGTCCAGCGCGTCCTGCACCGCGAGCATCACCGCGGCGAGACCCCCCTGGACCGGCCCCTCCGCCATCCCTTTGAGGCCGCGGACGGTGTGCGGATTCGGCGTCTGCACGTGCGATATCCGGATGGGGGGTACCGCGTCCATGGTCGGGATCAGGTAGTCCAGGAACGTGGCGGTCTGGTTGTTGCCCGACTCGTCGTAGACGACCTCTTCGAGCAGCGCCTGCCCGATTCCCATCGCGACGCCGCCGCGGATCTGGCCGTCGACGATCGCCGGGTTGATCAGGGTGCCGGCGTCCTCGATCACCCGGTAGTCCTGGATCGTCACCCGGCCCGTGCGCCGCTCGATCTCGACGACGCACAGGTGTGTGGCGTTGGAGAAGGTCATGGGTGGCGGGTCGTAGGTCCGGTGGATCTCCAGGCCCGGCTGTTCGCCTGGTGGCAGCTTGAAGGGATCCATGTACGCGGTCCACGACACCTGCGACAGCGGCAGGCGGGGCTCCGGCTCCCCCAGCACGTAGATCTGGTCGTCCCGGATCTCCAGGTTGTCGACCTGCTCGCCGATGAGGTGCGCCGCGATGCGCAGCAGCTTCCCGCGGGCCTCCATCGCCGCCAGGTACGCCACCGCGTTGCCGGCGGCGGCGCCACGGGAACCCCGGGTTCCCATGCCGTACGGCGACAGGGACGTGTCGCCGAGCCGCACGTTGACGTTCTCGACCCGGCTGCCGAGGGCTTCGGCGACCACTTGGGCGATCGTGGTCTCGTATCCCTGGCCGGTCGGCACGATCCCGACGCTGATGTTGACCGCGCCACTCGGCTCCACCTTGATGGTGGCGGCCTCGTGGCCGCTTCCCCTGCCGCCCTTCTTGTACCACGCCGATCCGTAGGTGGTCGGCTCAAGGACACTCGCTATCCCGACGCCGAGGTACCGGTCGTCCGCCCTGGCGGCACGCTGCCTCGCCCGGAAGCCGGTGAGGTCGAACTCCCCGAGCATCTGCTCATAGCCCTCCCACATGGTGAGGGCCTCGTAGGTGTACCCGGTCGCGGACACGTACGGCTGGTCCTGCGCGGTGATCATGTTGCGCCGGCGGACCTCGACCGGATCGAGCTTCAGCTCGCGGGCGATGCGCTCGATGATGCCTTCGGTGGCCCACGTCACGAGAGCCATCGGCGCGCGAAGCGTCCCGGCCGGGCACTTGTTCGTGATCACGACGTTGATGGAGTACTCGTAGTCGCGGAACTTGTACGGGCCGGGGAGCAGCCAGCCGATGGAGTCGATCGGGTACTTCGGCGTGAAGAAGGCGTACGCGCCGTAGTCGGCCCACAGTTCGGCCTTCATGCCGAGGATGCGTCCGTCCTTGTCCACCGCAGCCCTGACCCAGGCGGAGTCGTCGCGCGCGTGGTTGGCCGCCGTGAGGTTCTCCAGCCGGTCCTCGATCCACTTGATCGGCCGGCGCAGCTTGATGGCCAGGGCGGCCACCGTCAGCTCCTCACGGAAAAGCGGGATCTTCTGGCCGAAGGCGCCGCCGACGTCCGGTGAGACCACCCGCACCTGGTTCTCCTCCAGCCTGAGCCGGCGTGCCAGGTTGGTCCGCAGCAGATGAGCCGTCTGCTGGCCGCTGTGGAAGGTCAGCTCCCTGCGGCCGGCGTCCCATACGGCGAGCACGCCGCGGGGCTCGATCGGGACGTGCGTCATCCGCTGGGTGCTGAAGCGGGCCTCGACGATCCGGTAGGCGCCGGCGAAGGCCGACGTGACGTCACCGAAGGTCTGCGTCTGCTGGGTGTGCAGGTTGCTTGCGAGGTCCTCGTCGACCAGGGGTGCGCCGGGGGCGGCGGCCGACTCCATGGTGAGGATCGGGTCAAGCGGTTCGTACTCCACCTCGACCAGCTCGACCGCGTCCTCCGCGACGTACCGGTCGACGGCCACGACGCAGGCGACGGGGTCGCCGTTGAACCGGACCTTGCGGGTCGGCAGGGTCTCCATGACCATCGATTCGGCCCCGGTCTGGACCATGACCCCGGGGGCGGTGAGTTCGGCCAGGTCCTCGCCGGTGAAGACCGCCACGACGCCGGGGAGCGCGAGACTCCGCTCGGCGTTGACGGCGATGATCCGCGCGTGCGCGTGCGGACTGCGCACGAAGGCCGCGTGCAGGGTGCGGGGAAGTTGCAGGTCGTCGGTGAACGTCCCGGTGCCGAGCAGCAGCCGGTAGTCCTCCGTGCGACGCACCGACGCGCCGAACCCCTGTCCGGACTGTTCGGTGGCCGCCTCGGAGGTGCGGGCCAGGGTGCTACTCGTCATCGCCGTCGGCCTTTCCCGCGCAGTTCCCGCCGGCCAGTTCCCACGCGGCCTGCCGCACCGACTGGACGATCGACTCGTATCCGGCGCAGCGGCACAGATTGCCGGACAGGTGGCTGCGGATCTCGGACTCGGTGGGGGCCGGGTTCTCCGCCAGCAGAGCGCAGGTGCTCATCACGAAACCGGGGGTGCAGAAGCCGCACTGCAGTCCGTAGTTCTCGTGAAAGGCCTGCTGGATCGGGTGCAGTGAGGTCCCGTCGGGGGAGACCCCCTCGATGGTCCGTATCGTCGCGCCGTCCACCTGGACCGCGAACATCAGGCACGAACGGACCGCCTCGCCGTTCAGGAGAATCGTGCAGGCCCCGCAGGCTCCCTGCTCACAACCCACGTGGGTGCCGGTGAACCCGAGAACGTCCCTGAGGAAGTCGGACAGCAGCAGCCGCGGCACCACCTCGTGCTCCACCGTCTGCCCGTTGAGTTCGAAACGTACGCGTCTCATCGTGGTCACCGCCGCCCTGCCGGACGATCTGTCAGTTGGAGGGCTCTTTCCGTCGCCGCGGCGAGCGCGACCTCCGTCAGGTGGCCGGCGATGTCCCTGCGGTCCTCGCCGGTGGCGTGGATGTCGCCGCCCGGGGTGAGGCCGGCCGTGACCGCCGCGGCCACCCGCCGGTACAGGGCCGGGCTCGGCCGCTCGCCGACGAGGTGCTCGGCCACCGGCAGCAGCACCGGAGCCGACGCGACTCCGCTCACGGCCAGCCGGGCACCGGAGTACTTTCCGTCGGTCAGGGTGACGGTGGCCGCGACTCCGACGAGCGCGAAGTCCCCCTGCCTGCGTGCGAACTCCTCGAAGGCCCAGCCTTCGCCGTCGGCCAGCCGGGGCAGCTCGATCGACTCGACGATCTCGGTCTCGTCCAGCTCCGTGACGAACGCCGAGTAGAAGAAGCCGCGCGCCGGGATCGATCTGGTGCCGTCGGCTCTGCGGGCCACGATCCGTGCGTCGAGGAGCACGGTGATGAGAGGCAGTTCGGCGGCCGGGTCCGCGTGCGCGATGGAGCCGCCGATCGTTCCCCGCTGCCGTATCTGGAAGTGCGCGATGTGCGTCGTCGCCTCGGTGAGGATCGGGCATGCCTTCCGGATGGCGGGGGACAGTTCGATCTGCCGCTGCGTCGTCATCGAGCCCATGGTCACCGACGTGTCGGAGATCGTGATGTCGGACAGCCCGGCCACGTTCCGCAGGTCGATGAGGTGCCGAGGCGTCGCCAGGCGCATGTTCATCAAAGGCACGAGGCTCTGCCCACCCGCCAGCGGTTTCGCTTCGTCGCCGAGCTGAGCGAGCAGTTCGCACGCTTCAGCGGTGGTCGGCGGATCGTGGTACTCGAAGGCTGCGGGTTTCACTAGGTCACCTATTCGGCCCAGCGACGCGGCTGGTGGTCTCATGTGGTCAGATGGCTTACCAGATCCGGACCCCGAACGACGCCGGGACCTGACGCGGAGTTCCCGGGAGCGGTTCTGGTGGGGGAGCAGGCAAGCTCCAGGAGGCCGGCGCGCCGGCCTCAGAAGTGGTTGGCGTGACTGGTCGAGATGTCCGTTTCTCGACCTCGTGCCCAGACCCTAGACATGAAGCAATCTCGCTGTCAATATATTGAACATCGATTCATTCGACTGAAAAGGAGTGCCTCGTTTGAAGGGGAAGACCCCTGACGGCGATCATCTGGTCGGGCGCTTAGGCACGATCATCGCCACTGAACGAGCCGGCCGCGGGCTCAGCATCGACGAACTGGCGCGGCGCGCGGGCATCTCGTCAGGGCTGCTCAGCCAGTTGGAACGCGGCATCGGCAACCCCTCGATCGAGACGCTCGGCAACATCGCCGGCGCGCTCGGCCTGTCGCTCGGTTCGTTCTTCCTCGGTGCCAACGACGACGCCGACGGCGTGGTCCACCCCCACACCCGCGCGCGCCTGGTACTGGCGGACCAGAACCTCACCTACCAACTACTCGTGCCCGACCTCAAGGGCGCGCTGTCCATGCTCTACATCGAGGTGCCGGCTCATTTCTCCAACGAGCACGCCCCCTTCAGCCACACGGGGGAAGAGGTCTTGTTCATCCTGCAGGGGCGGCTTGAGGTGCACGTCGGGAACCTGGTACGGACGTTGGAGAAGGGCGACTCCATGCGCTTCGCCTCCATCACCGAACACTGGTACCGATCGTTCGACGAGGACGTGATCTCCATCACCGCGATGACGCCACCCTCGTTCTGACCTGCCGGGCCCATCGGCACCAGCCAAGAACCAAAAGACGAGAGACGGGTATGAAGCTCGAAAACACGTTTGTCCTGCCGGCCGCCATCGACACGGCTTGGCAGCGGCTACTGGACATCGAGAAGGTCGCGACCTGCATGCCCGGTGCCTCGCTTGAGAACCTGTCCGGCGACGAGTTCACCGGCAGGGTGAAGGTCAAGCTGGGGCCGATCAGCATGGTCTACCGCGGTTCCGCGCGGTTCGTCGAGAAGGACCCCGACGGCTACCGCGTCGTCGTCTCCGCGAACGGCAAGGAGGAGCGCGGCGCCGGCACCGCCAACGCGACGGTCTCGGCGCTCCTGGTGGCCGAGGACGCGAACACCACCCGCGTCCAGGTCGTCACCGACCTTGAGATCACCGGCCGACCGGCACAGTTCGGCCGGGGTGTGATCGCCGACGTGGGCGATCGGCTGCTGAGCCAGTTCGCCGACCGTCTCGCCGCCACCCTGGCCGAGCCAGCGGCGGCCGAGCCGCCGCCGATGGTCCAAGTCGCTGCGGCGGCCCCGGACTCCATGAACCTGATCGCCGTTGTCGGGCCGCCCGTGCTCAAGCGTGCGGTGCCGGTGGCGCTCGGCGTACTGGCGCTGATCCTCCTCGTGCATGCGGCCCGCCGCCCGCGCGCTGATGAGGTTCCCCTCGTAGCGTGGAGACCGAACCGGGAGAGGTTTGGTCGTGGGAGCTACCACGAGACGCCGCTTTGATCCGGAGTTCCGGGCCGGTGCGGTGCGAATCGTTAAGGAGACCGGCAAACCCGTCTCGCATGTTGCGCGGGACCTTGGTATCAACGAGTACACGCTGCACATGGGCCGCCTGTCGCGCATCACCCACCGGATGATCTGGATCAACCCCCACAAGGGCGACCCGGCCTACCGGCCGCTGACCGCCGGGATGCGGGCCGCACTGCCGTACGCCACGGACTTCGTGGCCGGGCACAGCCTGGCCGCGTTCGAGCACCTGGCCGCGCTCCTTTCGGGCCGGGCTGAACGGGTCGCACAGGCTGAACAGGAGGTTGCGGCCGATGCGTGACGTGCTGCCCCAGATCCTCGCGTGGTGGGAGTCGGGGGAGCGGTTCGGGCTGGCCACGGTGGTTGGCACGTTCCGCAGCGCGCCGCGCCCGCCGGGCGCTTCGATGGCCGTGTTAGGTGCCGAGGCCGTCGGCAGCGTGTCGGGCGGCTGCGTCGAGGGGGCGGTCTACGAACTGGCGCGGGAGGTCGTCGCCGGCGGGCCGCCGGTGCTCCAGCGGTACGGCGTGAGCGACGACGACGCCTTCGCCGTCGGCCTGACCTGCGGCGGCATCATCGATGTGTTCGTCGAAGCCGTCTGCAAGGAGACGTTTCCCGAGCTGGGGGAGGTGGCCGCGTCGATCGGCGCACGGCTCCCGGTGGCGGTGGCCACGATCGTGGCCGGGCCCGGTGCTGTCGGGGCCCGCCGTGTCGTATGGCCCGATCGCGCCTCCGGGTCGCTCGGCTCGGCCCGCCTGGACGAAGCGGTGGACGACGACGTCCGCGGCATGCTCGCCCAGGGGCTGACCGGCATCCGGCGGTACGGCGCCGAGGGTGAGCGGCGCCTGGACGAGTTGCAGGTGTTCGTCCAGTCGTTCGCGCCATCGCCGCGGATGCTCGTCTTCGGCGCGATCGACTTCGCGGCGGCCGTGGCGCGAATCGGCAAGTTCCTCGGCTACCACGTCGTCGTCTGCGACGCCCGCCCGGTGTTCGCGACGGCCAGGCGCTTCCCGGAGGCGGACGAGGTGGTGGTCCGGTGGCCACACGACTATCTGGCGGCGACCCCAGTGGACGAGCGGGCCGTTGTGTGCGTGCTCACCCATGATCCCAAGTTCGACGTCCCGCTGCTCAAGGTCGCGCTGCGGACGCCGGCCGCGTACATCGGGGCGATGGGTTCGCGGCGTACGCATAAGGACCGGCTCGCCAGGCTGCGCGAGGCGGGTCTGTCCGAGGCCGAGATGGCGCGGCTGCGCTCACCGATCGGGCTTGATCTGGGGGCGCGCACCCCGGAGGAGACCGCCGTCTCGATAGCGGCGGAACTGATCAAGCTCCGCTGGGGCGGCTCCGGCCATTCCCTCAGCGAGACGACCGGCCGCATCCATGGCGATGGGTGAGACAGGGCAGGTCGCCGGGGTGCTGCTGGCCGCGGGCGGCGGCAGCCGGATGGGGACGCCGAAGGCCCTCGTGGAGTTCGCCGGCGAGCGGCTGGCCGATCGCGGCGTCCGCCTGCTCGCGGAGGGCGGCTGCCGCCCCGTGGTCGTCGTGGAGGGAGCCGCTGAGATCAGCACTGCCGAAATCGGGGTCGAGGGGGTGATGACCGTGCACAACCCGGACTGGGAGTCCGGCATGGGCTCGTCGCTGCAGGTGGGCCTGCGGTCGCTTCCCGGTACGGCCCACGGCGCGGTGATAGCCCTCGTGGACCAGCCGCTGGTCCGGCCGGCGGCGGTTCGGCGGCTGATCGAGGCGTTCCGCTGCGGGGCCACCGTCGCCGTCGCCACGTACGGCAGCGCGCCGCGCAACCCCGTGCTGATCGCGCGCGGGCACTTCACCGAGGTGGCCGCGCTGGCTGCGGGAGATGTGGGGGCCAGGCTGTTCCTCCGCGCCCACCCCGAGCTGGTCGTGAAGGTGCCCTGCGACGATGCCGGTGACCCGGCCGACATCGACACTTCCGAACGAAGATCTGGCCGCCGTGCGCCTTCAGGCAATGGGAGGCCACGAAGCCGAATGACCGGGCGGATGGCGAGGCGAGCGACGAGTCCGAGGAGACTGCTGGAAGCTCAGGCGGACTTCTCGATCTCGGAGGTCGGCGGTTAGCCTTTTCGTCAAAAACGGAACAACATTCGGTTGTGGGCGAATGGAAGGACGCGGACGCGGATCGGGATGGCCCTCAACTACGCGGGGGGCTTCAAGGAGACCGTCGCTGAGCTGTCCGACTACGAGAAGGCCGGTCTGGACATCGTGTTCGTGGCCGAGGCCTACAGCTTCGACGCGGTCAGCGAGATGGGGTACATCGCCGCGGAGACCGAGCGGCTCAAGATCGCCTCGGGCGCCTGTCGGTCTACTCGCGCACTCCCACGCTGCTGGCCATGACGGCGACCGGCCTGGACTACGCCTCCGAGGGGCGTTTCACGCTCGGCATCGGCGCGTCCGGTCCCCAGAGTGATCGAGGGGTTTCCACGGCGTGGCACAGCCGGCGGACCCCGGGCCTCCGAACGATCTGGATCGACCGGGGAGCCCTGCCCGAGCACGATTCCGATCACGTGGTTGGCGATGTGCTGGAGGGTACGGAGACCCTTCCCGAGCACGGGTAGCGGAGCGCGACACATGCGTGAAATGATCAAAGGGCGAGCGACAGGCCTCGGCGGCATACACCGAGGTCAGGGCCATCGATGCCCCGAAGCGATCATCGCTCTCCTAAAGCGGGTGCCGCAGGTTCGAATCCTGCCGGGGGCACCTAGTTGACCTTGTCATTTGCCGCCTGACCTGTGGCTTCTCTCTCGGCATGGCTTCCTACCGCATGCAGCCGTAGGTCACCGAGAGCAGCCCTGAATCACCGTTCACGGAATATGCACGGGATGATCTTTGGGCCGTTCGGCCAGGTCAACGCAGATGGTGGTGCCATTCTCCGGTCAGGTCTGACATCAGTCATCAGCGGCCACAAGCAGCAAGAGGACGCCGGCCGTGCGGTCGATGAGGACCAGTTCGTGGAAGTCGGTGTGGACTCCGCCCCAGTCATGGAAGGCTTCGTGGCCGAGGTCCTCGAGCTGATATCGGCTCGTCGCCGCCGCGACCCATGAGTAAACCTCTCGTTCCAGGCGAGCGGCCAAGGCAGGGGGAAGCGCCCCGAACTGTTCGGTCCAGCCGTGAAGGAGTTCGTTCGCGTGCTCCTGATCGATCTGGACATAGCGGGCTGGGGTTATGTGCCGCAGCCAGTAGGGCCCATGCCGTAGTCCTTCGGCCTCTACGCCTCCCCCCGCATAGTCGTCTCGAAAGGCCACATGGCCGATCAACGCCGTCAACAGCCAGTCGTCGCCGAGATCAGAGCGAGGCAGATCGAACCGCTTGACGTCGACCCATCGGAACGCATGCCCAGTTGGAGAGTCGAAGCGGAAGTCACGAAAGTTGATGAAGGTCTGATCTCGGTAGGCGAGGGTTTCCGACACCTCTCAACGGTAAGAGCGGCCGGGTCCACGACCCGACCGCTTGTCTCGACACCGGCACGGCGGAGCCTTACAGCTCCAGGGCTTTAGTGATCTGCCCGTTGGCGCGAGCGCGTTGCCCCTCGATGCACTTCGCATAGACGCGTAGGAGCACGTCAACGCCGTGTCCGGCACGCTGGGCTACCTCGGTCGGTGGGACGCCCGCATTCAGCCACAAGGAGACCGCCGCATGTCGGAGGCCGCGTTCGTCGTGGGTCTCCCCCGAGTTCGTCCACCGCTTGTTCGCTTGTGGCCGCGCCTTCTCGAGGGTGATCAGGCCCCACCCCGAGTTCCTCGAAGGCTCCGAGGCGGAGGCATTCGGCGATGAGCCGCCGGGCGTGGTCGCGGACGGGTAGGGCGGTTAGGTCCTCGCCGGGGACGATGCGCCGGTCGATGGTGCCGACGCATTCGGCGGCCTTGGTGGCGTACTTGGCCACGTATCCGGCTACGGCCTGGTCGGTCAGGTCACCGGTCATCGTGATCGGGCGGGTGTCGAGCTGGGCGCCCCAGTGCAGCACGCGTTCCGGTTGGCGGTCGTAGGCGGGCACCTTGGCAGTGACCACGGAGGCGGCATGCTCTACGGCTTGGCCGAGCAGGTCGAGAGTGGCCCAGGCCGGGGGCGGGGAGATGGGTCCGGCCGAGCTATCGAGCCGGATCACGGCGTGCAGGTGGACGACGCCGCGCCGCTGGTATTCGGCGACCTTGGCGAAGGACACGACGAGTTGGTCACGCATGTCGCGGAGGGTCAGGCCGCCGAGCTTGGCCAGGTGTCGGCGCAGGGCGTCGGCGAAGCGCTTCCACAGCAGCGGCGCGACCGCGTTGAACAGCACCGAGCCGGTGTAGTCGTAGCAGTCGGGGCACAGCGGCTCGCCGAGGCAGTCATCGTCGGCCCCGTGTCGAGCGGTGCAGGACAGGACGCGCCCGTGCGGGCAGGTCTCGGCGTCGCGGCGGGGGTGGCAGGGCAGGACGCGCCCGTGCGGGCAGGTTTCGGCGTTGCGGCGGGGGTGGCAGGGCAGGACGCTCCCGTTGTGCTGCCTGCGGGTGTGGACCGGGCCGAAGGACGGCGCGATGAGGGTGACGAACAGGCACGGGTGCGCGGTCACCGACGCGGGGACGCCTCCGCCTGAACGGAGTGAGGGGTGTCGCGGGGGAGAATGGCGTACTTCGCCCGACGACTTTGTTCGGTGGCGGCAAGACCCACGGTCTGACCGCCGTCTACCACCTCGCCAAGGGTGCCCGACCGTCCAACGTCACTGAGTTCCTCGACCTGAGTCTGCTTCCCGACGGCCCGGTCCAGGTCGCGGCCTTGGTCGGCGACGCGCTCGACCCCACCGTGGGTATCGAGACCAACGGTCATCGCACTTACACGATGTGGGGTGAGATGGCTGCCCAGATCGGCGATGACGCGTTCGCAGCGATGGAGGCGAACGACACCCAACGCACCGCTCCTGGCACCGCCACGATCAGGGCCGCCTTCCGTGGCAAGCCTACGGTCGTGATCATCGACGAGTTAGCCAAGTATCTGCGCGCGGTGGCCTCCTCCAGGAAGGACATACGCCGCATAGCCAGCGCGATACCGGTCTTTCTCGGCAACCTCTTCGAAGTCGCCTCCGATCCGACCAACAGGGTCTCAATCATTATCACCCTGGCCGCGACCACCAACGCGTTCGGGGCGGAGACCACCGAAATTAGCGAGTTGACCGGTGAAGAGAAGGAGAAGACCGACGCCGCCAACGCTGTCTCGGTCAAGACCGCCCAGGAGATCGGCGATGTGCTGACGCGCGCGGTGCACCCGAGCGCGGTGATCAAGCCGGCCGACGACAGCGAGATCGGCGAAAGTGAAGCCAACAAGGATCCCGCGTTCAAGAGCCGCCGCGCCGTACCCGACGCCGAGTTCGACCTGCTGGTACGGCACGTGTACAGGTCCTGCTCACCAGAGGCATGCGCGGGACCGTGCCCTACGCGGTGAATCCGGAACTCCGCCGCTCCTCGCCGGCCTCATGCGTCCGGCTCGGTCTTGATCAGCCCGGCCAGGAACTCCCGCGTCTCCGGATCGACCGCGTAGATAACCACCCCACTGAGCCCTCGCGTGAGCAGTACCTTGTAGACGTTGCGGACATGCCGCCTGAACTGCTCGTGGGTGACCTTGGCTGCGGTGAGGTTCTTGTCCTCGCTGAACTCGCGCCGGGGCACGAACTTGCCGCCACGAGCCACGAAGTCCGGGCCGATGATCACCCCGACCCAGTCGAACTCCAGCCCCTGTGCGGTATAAATGCAGCCCACCTGGTCGAAACCGCCCTCGGCCGTCGCCCAAAAGTCGCTCGACGGCACTGAGCCCAGCTTGTCTCTCTTCAGCTTGGCGTTCCATGGGCGTGCCCAGTCGCCGATCACGACGTCAGGCATAAGGCTGTTGTCCGGGTTGGGCTCGTGCCAGGGCCAGCAATACCCCGCCGTCATGCGCGCCGTGAGCCCGTGGGCGATCTTGCCGCGCAGAAGGTCCTCCATCTCGCCGGGAGTGTCCGCGAGGACGACCTCGAAGTTCTGGTCCCCCGTCCAGGGCTGGGGCTCCACGTCGCCATTCCACTCACAGTCGGCATCGCCGAGCCCCAGTAACTGCTGAACCCAAACGTCGTACTTGGCGCTGCCGCCGCAGCGCCACTGTCCGTCCAATCGGATGAGCTCGTAATCCACGTCGAGAGCCTGCGCCTGGGCCACGATCGCAGCGACCGTGCCGACCTCGTCCGGCTTGACGACCTGATGCTCGTCCAGCAAGAAGACGGGGACGCGGGCCGCCTGTATAAGGCTCTCGATCTGCGGGCGGGAACTGCGCCACTCCTTCTTGAACCGACTCTGCGAGTTCTTCCGCACGCGATGCGCTTCATCGGCGATCAGCAGATCGAGACTGTTCTGCTCAGCGTTCGCGAACTCCAGGTAGTACCTGAACAGGCCGTCAAATTCCATGTCTCGCCCGGCCACGTGCCGACGGAGAGTCTTGGTCACGGTGCGGGAACCCGTGGCGTACGCGACGCGATCCCGGTTGCCCTGCTCGATCTGGGTGCGAAGGAGCGAGACCGCGATCGCCGACTTCCCGCTCCCCGGTCCGCCTGTGATGATCACTACCCGTTTGGTGTTGGCCGCCTGAGCCAGTCGCACCCTCGTCTTGACAAGATTAAACGCATCGAGCTGCTTGTCCAGCAGATCGAACTGTCCGACCCCGCGGATGACTTCGGCAGATTTGCGCAGGAAGGGCTTGTTCGGGCGGATAGGGCCTCCGAGCAAGCGATCCGCTGCCATCCTGCCCGGCTCGTTCGCAAGGTTGCCACGCAGGTACTCGATGAACCCGCCACGCTCGGCTTTCGTGAACAGCGGCACACCCTCGACCGCGGCTCCCATGGCAAGGTCCTGGACGCTGGAGTGCGTAGCGTTGTGGAGATAGACAGCCGCTTTGACGGCCTCGGGGCGCCCATCGAGGGCGCCGAAGTGGTCGGCTATCTGGTTGCGATAGCCCTTGGCCTGCTGGCAGGGATGGCTCTGAGGGCCCAACCCAGGCACCTCAAACAGCTCCGCCTCCTCGTCAAGGGAGTCGGCGCTGCTCCACTGCTTGAGCTCGATCACGATGTACGTGTCCAGCGCCGTGTCAGGATGAACGCCCGCAAGAAGGACATCGGCGCTGCTGCGCCTGTTGTGTGGCATGGGGAACTCGATCAGAACCTCGACCTGCTCCAATCCCGCATCGTCGAGTACGCGCGCGAGCTCGGACAGACTCTCGACCCAAGAGCGCTTCTCGGCCGCATTGGGCTTACGCCGCCTCGTGAGCTCTACCTTCTCAGCCAAGATCCTAATGAGGTGTCCCTCGATGACCGATCTCGGCACACTTAGGTCCTGCCGCAGCGACCTCGCCGTCATCCGGTAGGCAGGATCCATGAATAACCCCCAGGCAGCACGACAGACTCGTGCGGCATGGGGGCATATCCGTGATCATGCTCAGCGGAAGCCCGTCGACCGCGTGGAAACGGCACGATCATAACCGAGGGCAGCGACAAGATCAGCGATGCTTGGGGCCAACGTGAGCCCTCCAGCTCCCAACTGGAAAAGCTTGCGGCGAATTGGTCGGGGTGCACGACCCGACCAGACAGCATGCTCGTACGTTGGGCCCTCCCTTCCAGCCGCGGGCGCGGTCGATGATGAGCAAACTTAAAGGCAGCGGCGTACGGCGGCCGCTGGCGACGGCCGATAAAGCAAGAAGAGTCCGAAGCGCCGCGGTAACGGTGATGGTGTGGTAATACGGTCTCAGACCGAGCCTTTTTGATTCGATTAGGATTTTTGAAGTAGCCGGTCTCGACCTCAAAGGACCAGAGGAGGGTCTCGATGACCAAGATGACTCAAGGATCTGCGCGCTCATGGCATCCCGGGATGACCACGGGTGGCCAAGGACGATATTCGCCACATGAAGCCAAGCCAGCGGAACAAGTATCGCCGCCAGGGATTCTCCTGGACAGAGATCAAGAAGATCGACAAGGCGATCGGACGAGGCGAAACCACGATCACCATCAAGTCTGCCATCCGCGAGGTAACCATCGAACTCCCGCCGAAATGGCACTGAGACGACGACCGACCACCCGCATCTCAATCGTTGCGGAATTGCACAACGGGCCAACTTGCCACCGAGTGACGTGATTGCCCTCGCGACCGTGGACGCAACCGGGATATACGTGGGACGATCTCGAAACTCTCGGCCGCGGCCGGATGTGATCGGCCTGGAGGAACTCCTGCCGGCGGCCCTGCCCGCCTGGGAGGCCGCGCTGCACGCCGAGTACCCGTATCGGACGGTGCACGGCAGCGTCGGCCTCTGGTCCCGCTTCCCTCTCACCGAGACGGCCACGGTGGACATCCGCCCGCACGACAACGGCCAGGACTGGAACCGCGGGCTGCGCGCCGTCGCCCGCACCCCGCACGGCGACCTCGCCGTCTACGTCGCCCACCTGCCCTCGGTACGCATCGGCGCGGGGAGATTCGACGCCGTACGCCGCGACGAGAGCGCCCGGCGGCTCGGCGCGGTGCTGGCCGCCGAACCGGTCGACCGCACCCTTCTGCTCGGCGACCTCAACGGCACCGTCGACGACCGCGGGCTGCGCCCGGTCCTCTCGATGATGTCGGCCCCACCCCGCGATTTCGCCTTCAGTTGGCCGGCCCCCGCCCCGCTGGCACGGATCGACCAGGTCCTGACCCGCGCGATGACAATGCCGACATCAACTCGCTGCCGAAAACGGGCAGCGACCACCTGCCGATCGCCGCCCATATCCGCCTCTGACCGGTACGGCAGGTCATACCAGGATTACGTGGGGTCGGGGCGGCTCCTCATTGATTGGCCCGGGCATCCTGGGTCGCGGCAGGAGTTGCGCTCGTCTGCGGCGTGGCCGCCCTTCTCCTCCCGCCACGGCTCCGAGTGCTGATGGTCCTACTTGAACGGCACTGACCGTTCAGAATCGCCGCCCGCTGTTACTACGGGAGTTCAGAGGTGAAGACGCCGAGCAGGTCGCGTTCGATGGCTTCGTTGACCGCGCCGGAGTGACGGGCGACCAGAGCGCTCTCCGAGGGCAGCGTGCGGGGCGCGAAGCCGCCGGTGTCGGGAGCGGCACTCTGCCAAGATCATTGAATGGTGCGATTAGCCTCGATACTTCTGGCAGCGGTGCTACTCCTCGGCGACAGCTCTGGCCTGTTGGGACCGACGTTCGAGGAAAACGCCACGCAAGCCGTCTCCACCTGGCGGACCAGCGGCGCCGCGGAGATCTGGCACGAGGGGTTCGTTCCGCTCGAGGACCTGAGGAAGATGTCCCAGAAGGTGAGCGAGGACATCGATTACGAGTGGCACGGCTGGGTCGTCGCCGGCCCGCTCCCCACTCCACCCGCCGAGGCACAGGTCCACTGGGACGGCGGGGCCACGATGCGGGTCCCCGTGATCACACCGCGCGAGGCGCTGATGGCACTGTCCCCTTGGCCCGAGAACATGACGTTTCCCGACAACAAGCAGTACAAGCTGACCCGCGCCACCTTCACGACCAGGCGGCTGAAGACCTCACGCGGCATGGCGACCGTACCGGCCTGGCGGCTGAGCTTCTCCAACCTCCCTGGTCCCATCGACTACGTCGCGGTCGATCAGAAGGCGATCGGGACCATCGAAGACGCGGTCGGCCACCGTCTGACAGGTGAGGGGATCACAGATCTCGAACTACTCGACGAACGCACACTGCTGGTGAAGTACGACTACGGCGTCTGCGTCGGCGACGAACCGTTCGACGTCACCCTGCGAGCCGGCGAGAGGCCAGTTGTCGTGGTCTTGGGACTCGAGATGCCCTATCGGGGCTACGGCTTCTGCGCAGGCGTCGGCAACTCCGGCCAGGGCGTCGTCAGGCTGGACGAGCCGCTGGGCGATCGCGTGGTGCTGGACGAATGGAGCATGCTCCCCGTCCTCTGCCATCGTGCGCAGAACGCGTGCCACGCCGGGAACGGGTGACGTACGCCGCCGCGGAAAGCGCGGTACGACGTGATGAGCACGAGCTATACGCGCAAGCTCCTGCGCCTTGGTCCGGCGCTCGCCTTCCAGCTCGGTGAAGCGGGCTCGCAGACGCTGGCAGAACGCGTCGTCCGCCTCGGTGTCAGTACAGTGGCGGGGTGTCGGGTGAGCAGGTGAGCGCACGGGTGGACATCTGGATCTGGTCGGTACGGCTGACCAGGACTCGTTCGATCGCGTCCGACGCCTGCCGGGGCGGTCACGTCCGGGTCAACGGGGTGCGGGTCAAGCCCGCGCACGTCGTCCGGGTCGGTGACGAGGTCCGTCTCCGGCACGAGGGGCGCGAACGCATCGTGGTCGTCTCCCGCGTCATCACCAAGCGCGTCGGCGCCCCTGTGGCCGCCGAGTGCTACGTCGACAAGAGCCCCCCGCCTCCTCCGCGCGAAGAGACCGTGACGGTGGCCGTTCGGGCTCGCGGTGCGGGACGCCCCACCAAACGCGAGCGCCGCAGCATCGACAAGCTGCTCGGGCGCACAGTGACGGAGGAGCGGGACCGCCGGCCACCCATGGAGTGAATGGCCACGCCGCATAGAACCGGGTGCGGAGTCCCTCCCGTCGGCGACGCTGTTCTCGAGTGGTGCGCGTTTTCCGCGCCTTGACCCCACAGCATCATGGGGCTGCGATGGCCGCCGTGGAAAGCGAATGTCCCCTCCTCACGAGCTCCTCACGAGCGGCCCAGTCGAACAGCGACTGGATCGCTGGACGCTGAGTGAACCCCTACGGAGGGAGCATCACGCATTCTGGGGCCGAGGATGCGGCATCGCTACGCGGGTTTCGCGGCGATACTGCCCCCGCTACGCTTTCGCGTGACCATTTGATGCGGCCCGACGGGCTTCCGCATTCGTACGGCTTCGGCCGGAGCGGATAGGCCCCCACCCGCACGAGTTTTTCGTGCTGCCTGGGGGACGATCCGTGACGGCTCTGCGGCTGTCTGTCGACAACCTGCTCACCTCCCCGAACGAGGCCGTTCTGGCGGAAGCGATCGCTGAACACGTGCGGGCGACCACAGGACGCCGCCCCTCCCCCTCCGAGTTCAAGTCCTGGCAGCGCAGCTTGCCGGTCCTCGCTCGCGACCTTGCCGACGCCGGGCTGCACAGGGTCGAGATGCTCGTGGAGTACAAGCTCCCCCTTACCAGCCGACGTGTCGACGTGGTCCTCGCCGGCGTGCATCCGCGTACCGGCGAAGACTCCTATGTCGTCGTCGAGCTCAAGCAGTGGAGCCGTGCCGAGCCCTCC
Organism: Microbispora sp. H11081; assembly: GCF_012999535.1. Taxonomy (GTDB): domain Bacteria; phylum Actinomycetota; class Actinomycetes; order Streptosporangiales; family Streptosporangiaceae; genus Microbispora. Next base: position 149,308 of record NZ_JABBWV010000004.1, on the reverse strand, counting down.
GAGTCGGGTGAGCACCTGGTCATCGTGGAGGGCATGCCGGGCGGCGAGACGCTGCACCCGGCGGAGCAGGTACGCCGATACTGCGAGTACATGTGCGACTTCCTCGGGGCGCTCAACGGCAAGCCGAACGCCGTGCACGGAGCCGCGTACCTGCACAACGCCATGGACCTGGACGTCGACGGGCTGTCAGAGCAGGTCCGGGACGAGCGTAGCCGCCTGTTCACCAAACAGCGGCGCGGCGAATTCCTCCGATACCTGAGCGAGCGGCTGTCCGACAAACCGGGTGCCGACGCTGCCGACCGGCTCCTCAAGAGCGCGGTCGCCCCGAGCAAGCAGCTCATGACGTACGCGTCCAAAGAGATTCGCGAACGTGAGCAGTTCACGTTGCTGGACGAGCAGCAGGTCGCGTACGAGCTGGTCATGGGCGCCGTGGACCGAGCACGGCAGGCGGATTCCAAACAGGTGGTCATCGTCACCGGCGGTCCGGGCAGCGGGAAGAGCGTCATCGCGCTGTCACTGCTCGGCGAGTTGTACAGGCAGGGCCGGTCGGCCCTGCACGCGACCGGATCGCAATCGTTCACGCAGACCATGCGCCGTTATCCGGGCCGCGGCAGTACTCGGATCAAGAACCTGTTCAAGTACTTCAACAGCTTCACCGACGCCGAGCGGAACGGCATGGATGTGCTGATCTGCGATGAAGCTCATCGCATCCGTGAGACGTCCACCAATCGCTTCACGCCTGCCGCGAGGCGGACAGGGCGTAGTCAGCTCGATGAGCTGCTGTCGGCGGCCCGCGTGCCGGTCTTCCTCCTCGACCAGCACCAGGTGGTGCGGCCGGGTGAGCTCGGCACCGTGCAGACCATCGAGAACTATGCCCGCGCCAAGGGCTACGACGTTCGGTTCGTGTCGCTGGATGAGCAGTTCCGCTGTGGAGGCAGCCGGAAGTACGAGCAGTGGGTGCTCCGGCTGCTGGGCCTGGCCGACGGCGGCCCTTTGGAATGGGACGGAGATCAGGACTTCGACGTACGGCTCGCCGACTCGCCCCAAGAGCTCGAAGCCTTCCTTCGCGCCCAAACCGGCACCGCCCGCATGACCGCGGGCTATTGCTGGCCGTGGAGCGACCCCCGCCCCGATGACACCCTCGTCGACGACGTCGTCATTGGGGACTGGGCACGGCCGTGGAACGTCAAGAAGGACCGCGCCGTCGGCGACTATCCCCCGAGCATGTTGTGGGCCAGCGAGCCGAACGGGTTCGGGCAGGTCGGCTGTGTCTACACCGCCCAGGGGTTCGAGTACGACTGGAATGGCGTCATTCTGGGGCCTGACCTCACCGTCCGGGATGGGCGACTTGCCACCGTGCGCGAGGAGAACAAGGACCCTGCCTTCAGGAGCCGGAAGTCCGTTCCCGACAGCGACTTCGACCAGCTCGTACGGAACGTCTACAAGGTCCTGCTCACCAGAGGGATGCGGGGCACGGTGATCTACGCAGTCGATCCCGAGCTGCGGAGTCACCTCGCCGGCCTCATGCGAACGGCGACACCATGAAGGCGGCCTCGGGAGCACTGTAGGCGACGACCGGTGGCGGCGGCTGGGAACTCTACGACGGCCAAGGCGGCAGCAGCCACGCCTCTGCATCGGCGACCTACCGGCGAGGTGTCGACTCTGGCGGCGGACGGGGCGGCTCATCCGGGCGGGGAAAGCGAGGGCCCCAGACACCGCACGGTGTCCGGGGCCTCACCCGTCCTCTCCACCGTTCATCACCGCCACGGACACGACATCGACGTGACACATCTCGAGTGTGCCGCCGTACACAGCGAAGCGGCGTAGGCGATGCCGGAAGTGGCGGGGGGCTGCGAAAATCGCCGCGTGCCGATCTTCCGTGCTGCCCTGGTCGCCGTCGCGGTACTGATCGGCGCCGTCCTGGCCTTCCCTCAGTTGGTTCCGAACGGGATCGGTCATCTCAGCAGCCTGGTCGAGACGTTCCTGCCGTGGCTCGCGCTGGCCGTTCCCCTGTTGCTCGTCCTGGCATGGTGGCGGCGCTCCGCGGCGGGTGCGCTGGCCACGCTGCTGCCGGTCGCCGCCTGGTTCGCCCAGTTCGGCGGACATCTGCTACCCCGAGGAGAACGGCCACATCACCTGGTCGCCGTGCAGCACAACGTCAGTGACGAGAACACCGACCCGGCCGGCACGGCGCGCGCACTGATCGCGGCCCGGCCGGATGTGATCGGCCTGGAGGAACTCCTGCCGGCGGCCCTGCCCGCCTGGGAGGCCACGCTGCACGCCGAGTACCCGTATCGGACGGTGCACGGCAGCGTCGGCCTCTGGTCCCGCTTCCCTCTCACCGAGACGGCCACGGTGGACATCCGCCCGCACGACGTCGGCCAGGACTGGAACCGCGGGCTGCGCGCCGTCGCCCGCACCCCGCACGGCGACCTCGCCGTCTACGTCGTCCATCTGCCCTCGGTGCGCATCGGCGCGGGGGGATTCGACGTCGTACGCCGCGACGAGAGCGCCCGGCGGCTCGGCGCGGTGCTGGCCGCCGAACCGGTCGACCGCATTCTTCTGCTCGGCGACCTCAACGGCACCGTCGACGACCGCGGGCTGCGCCCGGTCCTCTCGCTGATGTCGGCCCCACCCCGCGATTTCGCCTTCAGTTGGCCGGCCCGCGCCCCGCTGGCACGTATCGACCAGGTCCTGACCCGCGCGATGACGGTGACCGAGATCAGCTCGCTGCCGAAAACCGGCAGCGACCACCTGCCGATCGTCGCCCGTATCCGCCTCTGACGACGGTGTACGCGCCTCGGGCGACGCGTATGACCCGATGCCGGCCGGGCCGGCTATCGGATAAGGCGTGCAAAGACCGTGACGAGCAGCGACAGTGAAGGGGACCGTAAGGCGGACTGCTCGTGGCGGGAGGCTCTGGTCATGCTGAAGTCGGTGCCGGCCCTGGGCGGTTCACTCCGCCATGACACCCCATACGCGAAGGGACCATTGGTGAGGCTTCTCAAGAAGTGCACGCTCATCGCGATCCTCGGCAGTGCGCTGGCGCTGGTCGCGGCCTGCGGAGGCGGCGCCGAACCCGCCGGCTCCGGCTCGGTGGATCTTCCCGGTGCCGAAGCCCCCGCGGAGGGAGGCTCGGGCGGCAGCGAAAGCTGCAAGTTCCTCAGCGAGGACGAGGTCGCCGAGGCGATCGGCCCGCATGACGGCGGGCAGCACGACTACACGTTCGGCGGATGCGTCTGGACGGCGTCCAGCGCCAAGGACGGCTTCACCGAGGCGATCTACGCGGCGGTGCTGCCCAAGGCCCAGTACGAAACCGTGGCCGAGATCGGCCAGCCGGTGAGCGGCTTCGTCGACGGCGCCACGTACGACGAGACGCACGGCGAACTGTGGTTCCCCTGCCGGAGCGGGGACTACTGCGGGATCAAGGTGAGCACCGCCGACTCGGACGGCCGCCAGGACACCGCCCTGCGACTGAGCAAGCTCCTGCAGGGCCGCGCGTAGGCGGACGACTCCACCCCGGCCGCGCCTTCCTCACCCGGACACCGCCGGAGGAACATCGCGGCGCGACCCCTGACGGCACCGGCGCGCTCGGCGGCCGGATGCCCGGGATCGCGAAACTCCCGCCGCACGGCCCGCGGCAGGGCAGGCCGGCAGCGCAGGTTGCCAGTGCAGGCCAACAATGCAGGCCCGCAGCGCGGGCCGGGTGGTGGTCACGGCCCGGCGGACTCGGACCGGTCAGGCAGCGGACCGGGACGTGGTGTCCGTCCAGGTCGTACGGCCTCCGGTCGCCGTCGGCCCACATTCACGGCAGTGAATGTCGCGCGTCATCTTTCACAGGTCGTTCACGGTCGCCTCTCCCTCGTACGGGTGGAGGTGGTGGTGGCCGGAGCAAATACGAGGCCGGGACACGCTGTCAAGGGACGCGTCATCGGCTGGCCCGGCCCACGAGACGGCGGTGCGGCGGATCTGGGCGTTGAGATCACCACGGCCTCGCGCTCGCCGGATCAAGTTGAAAGTTTCATCGTCATCCGGCCCCGCCGACGCCCTTCGCACGTCGCCTCACACGCTCCTACCACGACGATGTCCTCGAAAAGGTTTCGTGCCCTGACATGTACGGGGGCCTCTCGTAAAACATGGATGCCGAAACTTTTCTAAATAGTCTTGACACATTTCGGCGAGATTCCCACACTGAGTCCCCAAGGCGGTCCCCCTGCCCGGTGGTGGTGCACTGCAGGGGGCCCGCGTTTACGACGCCCTCCTGGTGTGCGCTCCTCACGACGGAGCGCGGCGTCGGTTGCACGGGATCCCCCGTATGTCCCCCTTATCGTTCGTTCAGCTATGGAGGCTCAGGCATGGGCGCAAACGCCTTACCCCCGTCTGGAAGCCGGCGATCCGTCAAGAGCTGGCGCCGGGCCCTGGTGGCCGGCGCGATCGGCGCACTCGGCGCGGCCTCGGCACTGGTGACGGTGTCCGTTCCCGCCGACGCGGCCGGCAGCACGCTGGCCGAGGCGGCCCGGCAGAGCGGCCGCTACTTCGGCACCGCCATCGCGTCGGGCAAACTCGGCGACGGGCAGTACACCTCGATCGCCAACCGTGAGTTCGACATGATCACGGCCGAGAACGAGATGAAGATCGACGCGACCGAGCCCAACCAGAACCAGTTCAACTTCTCCCAGGGTGACCGCGTCTACAACTGGGCCGTGCAGAACGGCAAGCGGGTGCGCGGCCACACGCTGGCCTGGCACAGCCAGCAGCCCGACTGGATGCGGAACATGTCCGGCAACTCGCTGCGCCAGGCGATGATCAACCACATCAACGGCGTCATGAACCACTACAAGGGCAAGATCTACGCCTGGGACGTGGTGAACGAGGCGTACGACGACAACAACGGCGGCCGCCGCGACTCCAACCTCCAGCGGACCGGCAACGACTGGATCGAGGTGGCCTTCCGCACCGCGCGGGCCGCCGACCCCGACGCCAAGCTCTGCTACAACGACTACAACATCGACAACTGGACCTGGGCCAAGACGCAGGGCGTCTACAACATGGTCCGCGACTTCAAGTCCCGCGGCGTGCCGATCGACTGCGTCGGCCTGCAGTCGCACTTCAACAGCCAGAGCCCGTACAACAGCAACTACCGCACCACGATCTCCAGCTTCGCCGCCCTCGGCGTCGACGTGCAGATCACGGAGCTGGACATCCAGGGCGGCTCGGCCCAGACCTACGCCAACGTGGTCAACGACTGCCTCGCCGTGCCCCGCTGCACCGGCATCACCGTGTGGGGTGTGCGCGACAGCGACTCCTGGCTCGGCGCCAACACCAGCCCGCTGCTGTTCGACAGCGGCGGCAACAAGAAGGCCGCCTACAACTCGGTGCTGAACGCGCTCAACGCGGCCACGCCGACCACCTCGCCCAGCCCCGGCACCTCGCCGAGCCCGGGCACCTCGCCCAGCCCCGGCGTCTCTCCCACCCCCGGTGGCAACGGCAGCGGGCCGATCAGGGGCGTCGCCTCCGGACGATGCCTGGACGTGCCCAACGCGAGCACCTCGGACGGTACGGCACTGCAACTGTGGGACTGCCACGGCCAGTCGAACCAGACCTGGAGCTCGACGTCGTCCGGTGAGATCCGGGTGTACGGCAACAAGTGTCTCGACGCGGCCGGCACCGGCAACGGCGCCAAGGTCCAGATCTACTCCTGCTGGGGTGGCGACAACCAGAAGTGGCGCGTCAACTCCGACGGCAGCATCCAGGGCGTCCAGTCCGGGCTGTGCCTCGACGCCGTCGGCTCCGGCACCGGCAACGGCACCCAGCTCCAGCTCTACTCCTGCTGGGGCGGCAACAACCAGAAGTGGACCTGGAACCGCTGACCAGGTCTGACCGGCGAGCCGATCCGGCACGTCGCCTGCTCCACCGTCCGTCACGCCGGCCCGTGCCGGTGTGACGGACGGCCGGCGACGTGGATCGTCTCACCACTGACATCTCCCCCGGCCTCCGGTGCGGCGCGATCCGCCGCACCGGGGGCCGTGTCGTTGCCCGGTCCCCCGGCCACGTCCCTTTCGCCCCTCGCGCCGCTCCCCTGGCCCCCCGCGGCGGGCCCCCACGACGTGATCGAGCGGACGCTCCGGCGTCCGATACCGCCCGGCTTTCCCGCCGCCGGACGAGACGTCCGGCCCCGCTCACGGCGAATTACATACCGGCCCTTTCCCGTCGCACGCACCGTAGTCGGCCCCTAGCTGGGGGGCAGGTCTCCACGCCGATACAAATAGGGAAAGTCCGTAATACCAGATTGCTACGTATTACGCATCCATTTCAGGTCAGCCCGTAATTCGTACGGCGTAAGAGCATTATTCCTTTCGCGCGAGTACCGCCCGCAGATCGAATCTCTCGATCATAGTTCGCAACAAATCAGCTTTTATCAGGATTTGTACGGTTCCTAACTGTGAATACCGGGCTTGCAGGGTGGTCGCATGGACTTCAAGATCCTCGGGCCTATCGAGGTCCGTACTTGCCACGGGAAGCCGATCCCGCTCGGGCGGCGCAAACAGCGGGTTCTGCTCGCGACCCTGCTGCTCAACGCCGGCAAGGCGATCCCGAGCAAACGGATGATCGACTGGCTGTGGGGCGAACGGGCGCCCGCAGCCGCCGAGTCGAACGTGTACACGTACATCTCCGCGCTTCGCCGGGTGCTCGGCACCCCGTCCCGCATCGAGGCGAGCGCCAACGGGTACGTGCTGCGGGTCAGGCCCGACGAGATCGACGTGACGCGGTTCGAGAGCCTCGCCGAGCAGGGCCTGCGCGCCCTGTCCGAGTCGCGGCACGACGTCGCGCTCGAACGGCTGACCCGGGCCCTCGGCCTGTGGCGCGGCGAGTCGGTCCTGGAGGGGCTGCCCCTGCCCGCGCCGCTGCGCGGCGAGACGGCGCGGCTGGAGCGGCTGCGGACGGTCTCCGTCGACGCCTCGCTGGAGGCCCGGCTCGCGCTCGGCCGGCACGGCGAGATGCTCGCCGATCTGGAGGCCCACACCAACAGAGACCCGTTGAACGAGCGCCTCAGGGCACACCTCATGCTGGCGCTCTACCGCTCCGGCCGCCGGGCGGACGCGCTGGCGGCCTACCAGCGCGCGCGGGTGGTGCTCGCGGCGGAACTCGGCATCGACCCCGGCCCCGACCTGCGGCGCATGCACCAGCGCATCCTCGCTGACGACCCCACGCTCGCGCCGCCCGCGACGCGGGCCACCCTCAGGCCCCCCGCCCCGGCCGAGCTGCCCATCGACTGCCGGGCCTTCACCGGCAGGACAGGCGAGATCACCCGCCTGCGCGCGGCGCTGACCTCGGCGGGCTCCGACGCGGTCGCGGTCGCGGCGATCACCGGCGCGGCGGGGTCCGGCAAGTCGGCGCTGGCCGTACACGTCGCCCACCAGATCGCGGACCGCTTTCCCGACGGGCAGCTCTACGTGGACCTGCACGGCTCCTCACCCGACGTCGCGCCGCTCGACCCGGTCGACGTACTGGCCCGCCTGCTGCGCTCGCTCGGCGACGACAGGGCCGTCAGGCCCGACGTGGACGAGATGGCGGCGCGGTTCCGTTCGCTGACCGGCGGCAGGCACCTGCTGCTCCTGCTCGACAACGCCTGCGACGCCGCGCAGGTTCGCCCGCTGCTGCCCGCGAGCCCCAGCTGCCGGGTGCTGATCACCGCCCGCAGGTCGCTCACCTCGCTGGACGCCGTGTCGCACTTCCGCCTCGGCGTCATGACCGAGGACGAGACCTCCACGCTCCTCGGGCTCCTGATCGGGCCGGAACGCGTCGCCACCGACCCCCGCGCGGCGCGCGCCATCGTGCGGCTGTGCGGAGGGCTGCCGGTGGCGGTCAGGATCGCCGCCGCCCGGTTGATCGCCAGGCCCGGCCTGTCGCTGCGCGCCCTGGCGGACCGGCTCGCCGTGGAGGACCACCGCCTGTCGGAACTCCAGACCGACGACCGCGCCGTCCGGCCCTACTTCATGACGAGCTACCGCAGGCTCGACCCGGAGTCCTCCCGCATGTTCCGCCTGCTCAGCCTGGCCGGCGGCGCCGTCAGCGTCGCGGCCGCCGCGGCCCTGGCCGACCGTACGGAGCCGAGCACCGCCGACCTGCTCGACCGCCTCGCCGACGCCCACCTCCTCGAAGCGAGCGACCAGGACTGGTACGGCATGCACGACCTGCTCCGCCTGTTCGCGCGCGAGCGGGCCCAGGAGGAGGAGACCGCGGAGGACCAGGCCAAGGCGGTGCGGCGGTTGCTGCGCACCATCTGGGTGCCGTCCGTCCCGCAGGCGCGCGGCGACCGCGACCGGCTGAAGCCGGCGATCCGTCCGATGCACGGGAAATCCTCCACGGGGATCGCGAGATCCGACCGATAAATTCCCGGCGGTCGATTCCGGGTGCTTTTTTCTTTCCGTCGCCTGGTCCTCCACACCGACCTACACGCATTCGTATGGGGTGGGGTGTGGCCGTATTGACGAGTCTTGACGACGTGCATTTCCGATCACGTAAAGGGGATGGGCGTAACGTGTCCGAACTGATCGGCATCGACGCGTGTGAGAGCCTTACCGTGAAACAGGTCCAGGACCTGTACAAGAAGTACGTCAGCCGCAGTCAGGTCAACCTCATGACCTCCTTCGGCTTCGGGCGCGAGCTCGTCGAGCGCGCGGAAGGCGCCTGGATCTGGACCCGCGACGGACGCAGGGTCCTCGACGTCACCGGCGGGGTCGGGGTGCTCAACCACGGCCACAACCACCCCCGCATCCTGGAGGCCAGGCGCCGCTTCGCCGAACGGCGGCGCATGGAGGTGCACAAGGCGTTCTTCTCGCCGTACGTGGCCGCGCTGAGCCACAACATGGCCGAGGTGCTGCCGGGCGACCTGAACATCTCCTACTTCCCCAACTCGGGCGCGGAGGCCAACGAGGGCGCCGTGAAGCTGGCGTACAAGTACCACGAGGGGCGGCGCAACACGATCCTGCGCTCCGACATCAGCTTCCACGGCAAGACCCTGGGCGCGGGGAGCCTGACGGGATCGGCCGAGAACTCCTTCCGCTTCCCCGGCCTGCCGGGCATCGCCGTGTACCCCTACGGAGACGTGGCCGCCGTCCGCGAGCTGATCGAGAACTCGCGCACCCCCGACGGACGGTGCGACATCTACGCGATCATGGCGGAGCCGTACAGCGCGTCGAGCATGCGCTGCTGGTCGGAGGCCGACCTGTACGAGTTGCGCCGGCTCTGCGACGTGAACGACATCATGCTCATCTTCGATGAGGTCTACACGGGATGGGGCAAGACGGGCAGCCTCTTCTACTTCATGCGCTACCCCGGCCTCCTGCCCGACGTCCTCGTGTATTCCAAGTCGCTCGGCGGCGGAAAGGCGTCGATCTCCGGCTACACCGCGCGTGAGCCCATCTTCCGCAAGGCGTACGACCGGCTCTCGGACGTCATCCTGCACAGCACGACCTACTACGGGTTCGGCGAGGAGACCGTCACCGCCATCGAGGCCATCAACATCGCCATCGAGGAGGACTACCCGGCCAGGGCGCGGCAGATCGAGCGCGTCCTGCGGCCCGGCCTGGAGAACATCGCCAAGCGCCATCCCGACGTGGTCGGCCGCGTGAGCGGCGTGGGCGCGCTGTGGGGGGTGTTCCTCGCGGGCGGCCCCAAGGTGCTCGACCTGGCCGGCAAGTTCGCGCCCGGTTTCTCCCACGATCCGCAGTTCCGCACCAAGCTGATCACCCTCTCGGTGATCGCGGACCTCTACCGCGAGCACGGGATCGTCTCCTACTACAGCCCGAACGCCGACAACCCGCTCGTCGTCGCGCCGACGCTCGTCATCGAACCGGAGGAGGTCGAGTTCTTCCTGGACGGCCTCGACAAGACGCTGTCCAAGGGCCTGCCGCGGCTGCTCAGCCGCTTCGTACGGGAGAAGGTGGGGTCGCGGTGGTCCAGCGGGTCGTAGTCACCGGCAGCGCCGGAATGCTCGGCGGCAACCTCGCCCGCCGGCTCGTGCTCGACGGACACGACGTGCTCGGCGTGGACCTGCGCCCGCAGACCGACCCGCTGCTCGCGGCCCGGCACCAGTGCGGCGACATACGCGACCTGGGGCTGCTGACCGGGGCGATGGACGGGGCCGACGCCGTGGTCCACTGCGCGGGCGCGCTGCCGAGCTATCCGGCCGAGCAGATCCACGACCTGATCGTCAGGGGCACCGGCACGGTCCTGGAGGCCGCTCGCCTGACCGGCGTGGGGCGGATGGTCCACATCTCCTCCACGGCCGTGTACGGCCTGCCGACACTCGTGCCCACGCCCGAGGAGCACCCGCGCGAGCCGGTCGACCCCTACACGCGGGCGAAGGCCGAGGCGGAGGAACTGGCGGAGAAGTACCGCGCCGGGGGGATGTGCCTGCCCATCCTGCGCCCCAAGACCTTCCTCGGGCCCGGCCGGATGGGCCTGTTCGCCATGCTCTTCGAATGGGCCGAGGAGGGCCGCAACTTCCCCGTGCTCGGCAAGGGCGACAAGCGCGTGCAGATGTTCGCCGTCGAGGACCTGGTCGACGCCATCGCCGGCGTGCTCGACGCGCCGGCCGACGTCGCCAACGACACCTACAACCTGGCGGCGGCCGAGTTCGGCACGCTGCGCGAGGACTTCCAGGCGGTGCTCGACGCGGCCGGCCACGGCAAGCGCGTCGTCTCGCTGCCCGCCGGCCCGACCCTGGCGGGGCTGCGACTGCTGGAACGCACCAGGATGTCCCCCGTGTACGGACGGCTGGTGCGCAAACTGCTCGCCGACTCCTACGTCAGCATCGACAAGGCCCGTGACCGGCTCGGATTCCGACCTCGCCTGTCCAACCGCGACGCCATCCTCCGCACGTACGCCTGGTGGCGGGAGCAGCGGGCGTCCGGGGCGGCGCGCGGCGCCGGCCAGACGAGCCGCGACGCGTGGCGGCAGGGCGCGCTCGCGCTGGCGAAAGTCTTCTTCTGAGCTGACGGGGAGATCATGCACGTTATCGAATCGGCGGACCTTCCGGACAGCCCGCAGCATCCGCCACGGTCCCAGGACCGGGCCGCGCGGACCTGGACGCGTCTGGCCGCGGACCTGGCCGGTCTGATCCGGCCCTCCCACTCGGCCAAGGCGATCCTCCTCGTCCCCGTGGCGCTCATCGGCGCACCCGCCCAGGGCATGACCCAGGTGATGGACGTCGTCCTGGCCACCGTGGCGTTCATGGTCGCCTCGGCCGCCGTCTACATCGGCAACGACATCGCCGACCGGCACCGGGACCGGCATCATCCCGTCAAGCGCCACCGCCCCGTCGCGGCCGGCCGGGTGGGTGTGGTGACCGCGGGCGTCTGCTGCGCCCTGCTGCTGGCGCTGCTCGCCGTGATCGTCGCCCAGTCCCCGGTGTCGTACTGGCCGGTGCTGCTGTATCTCCTGCTCAACGTCGCCTACAGCCGTTTCCTCAAGCACCTGCCGCTGATCGACGTGGGGACGGTGGCGGCCGGCTTCGTCCTGCGCGTCGTGCAGGGCTTCGAGGTGACAGGAGGCCGGGCGCCCGCCTGGCTGCTGATCACGGTGTTCTCGATGTCCCTGCTGCTGCTGATCGGCAAGCGCCGCCAGGAACTGCTGCACGGCGGGTCCGTCCATCGGCCCGCCCTGCGCGGCTACTCGATGGAGCTGACCAACTGGCTGCTGCAGATCGCCTCGGTGCTCGCCCTCGTATCCGGCCTGATGTACCTGCGTGACGAGGGGCCATTCGGACCCCAGCACGGCCAGACGGCGATGATGCTGTCCACTCCGTTCGCGCTGTTCGCGCTGTTCCGATACCTGCAGATCCAGCTGATGGACAAGGAGGGCGGCGACCCGGTCCGCATCCTGCTGCGCGACCGCGTCATGGTCGCGAACTCGATGGTCTGGGCCGCGACCCTGGGCGTGACGCTCGTGCTCGTCCACCGCCCGTCGCTGGCGGCCGCCCTCTCTTTGTGAGAGCGACATGGAAGGAAGGCGATGGACGTCCGCTTGTTGGGACCGGTCGAGGTGACCCTGGACGATCGCCGCGTCCCCCTGGGCCCACCCCAGCGGCGCGCGGTGCTGGCGGCCCTGGCGGTCGACGCCGACCGCCCGGTGTCGCTCCGTACGATGATCGAGCGGGTCTGGGACGACCCACCTGACCGGGCGACCGACTCGGTGTACGCCCACATCGCCCGGCTGCGGCAGGCGCTGACCGGGACCGGGGCCTCCATCGAGCGCCGCGGCGGCGGGTACGCGCTGGAGATCGACCCCGAGCGGGTGGACGCCCACCGGTTCCGCCGGCTGACCACGCAGGCGCGCAACACCCACGACGACACCGTACGGGCCGCGCTGCTGGCCGAGGCCGTGGAGCTGTGGCGGGGCGCGCCGCTGGCCGGCGTTCCCGGAGACTGGGCGGCCCGCATGCGGTACGGCATCGAGCAGGAGTTCGTCGGCGCCCTCGCCATCCGGGCCCAGGCGCACCTGCGCCAGGGCCGCCCGGACATCGTGGTCGCCGAGCTCACCCCGCTGGTGCCGCACTACCCGCTCGCGGAGCCCCTCGCGGACATGCTCATGCGCGGCCTGTGCGCCCTCGGCCGTACGGCGGAGGCGGTGGCCCTGTACGCCCGCCTGCGCGGGTATCTCGCCGACCGCCTCGGCGTCGAGCCGGGGCCGGAACTGCGCGCGCTGCACCTGCGGATCCTGCGCGGCGACGGGGAACCGCTCGTGCGGACCGGCCGGCGGGCCCAGCCGCGTGACCTGCTGCTCGCCCAGGTCACCGAGTCAGTGAGATGACCAGGCGCTGGCCGCTGTGGTCCGACTGGCCCTCCGAGGGGATGATCCGATACTCGTGCACGGCGATGCCCGGGGTGGTGAACGCCCAGTCGATCCGCCACAGCGGCAACCGGTCGTCCCAGGTCGCGGGGTAGATCGAGTCGATCGCGGGTCCCGCGTCGGTCAGCCGCCGCGGCAGCAGGCGCATGATGCCCATGGCCGGGGACGCGTTGAAGTCTCCGGCCACGAAGGCCGGCAGCGGGTTCGCCTCGACGTCGGCCGCGAGGGCGCGGAGGTTCGCCTTGCGCGCCTCGTGCTGGGTGAGGTTGAGGCGGCGGGGATCCAGGCCGGGCGGCGACGAGTCGATCGGCGTGTTGATGTGCGTGTTGTAGAACGAGACGGTCCTGCCGCCGACGTCCAGGTCCGTACGCAGCGTCTTCACGGTGTGGAAGCCGGGCCAGCGGGAGCCCGGCGGCACGGGCGAGCCGCCGCCGGGCTCCAGCCAGGGTCCCAGGTCGAGGCCGCGCCGCGCGACGATCGGGAAGCGCGACAGCGTCACCATCTCGCCCGCGGTGGCGACGTCGTAGCCGGGGAACTCACGGCGCAGCCGGTCCAGGTCGTTCACCCGGATCGGCAGTGAGTCGTCGCCGAAGTAGACGTACTCCTGCAGCAGGAACACGTCGGCGTTCTGGGCGCGGAGATAGCGGTAGAAACCGTCGGACTCCCACTGGGGAGTGCCGGTTGGCGGGGGCATCGCCCGCCCGGCCTCTGCCGACTGGTCCCAATAGAAGGTGTTCCAGGAGAACACGCTGATCGCGCCGGGCGGAGCCGGGGTGGCGCGGTGCCACAGCGAGGCGAGGTTGAGCCCGCCGGCGCCCGCGCCCAGCACCAGTGACACCAGAGCCATCGCGACGGCCGCGCGGCGCGCGTGGCGCGCCACCAAGACCGCCGCGAGCAGCACGACGGGGACGACCGCGAACGCCAGCGGGGGGACGAGCTCGGGGACCTGCCACCACCACACCCGGCCGGACAGCGCGCGGTGCAGCACCGCGAACGTCAGCCAGGCGGCCGCCGCCGGCATCACCACAGGGATCCTCCGGCGGGCCCTCGGAGCGGGCGGGAACCCGCCGGGGCGCGTCGCGACCCGCGTGCCTCCTGTCATGCGCCGCGCCCTGTCAGAAGGCGCGGCGCGGGCGCGGCGAACGCCGTCACGCGGCCTCCCCGAGCGCCGGGGGACGCGCGGGCAGGTCGGCGTCGTAGAGCCGGCGGAACCTCGCCGAGAACAGCCACCGCACGGCGCCCGCCGCCACCCCGGCCGCGATGGTCACGTTCACCAGGAAGTGCACGGCGCCGAAGTAGAGCAGGAACAGCGGGCCGCGCCTGCGCAGCACGAAGCGGTACATGCCGAGGTCGGCCGCCACCGACACGGCCAGGGCGAGGGCCGGGAGCGCGGCCCCGGCGGGACCGAGCACCACCGCCACCGGTATCGAGGCCACCGCCGCCAGCGCCGCGAGGCTGCCACCGGCCCTGTTGGAGGTCTCGAACCCGGTTGCGAACCGCCGCCGCCGCGCGTACAGCGGCACCCGGGCGCGGCCCCGCCGGTACAGCTTGCGCAGCAGGCGGGGCAGGTTGTGGTCGTGGTCGTGCCGCGAGCGGATCGCCGACGTGAGCACCATGCCGTATCGCTGGGTGAGGCGGTGACCGTAGTCGACCTCCTCCGTCTCGCGCAGCCGGGTGTTGAACGGCCCGAGCTCGTCGAACACGCGCCGGGGCATCGCCATCAGCGCCGGGAACAGGAACGAGATCGGCCCCTCGGAGCTCGCCGTCCAGTAGTAGTACTGCAGCGCGCGGTACTCCTCGACGAGGCTGTCGCGGATCAGCGGCTCTGGGTCGTGGATGCTGCACACCGCCCCCAGCCGGGGGTCGGCGGCGAGCATGCGCACGGCGACCTCCACGGCGTCGGGGTAGGCGGCGACGTCGGAGTCCACGAACACCAGGATTTCACCCAGGGCGTGCGCCGCGCCCAGGTTTCGCGCTCCCGCCACCCCCATGTTGCGTTCCGTGCGGATGACCCGCACGCCGAGCCGCCGCGCGACCTCGACCGAGTCGTCGGTGCTGCCGTCGTCGACCACGATCAGCTCGATCTGCCGGTACGTCTGCACCCGCATCGCCCGCAGGCACAGCTCCAGGGAGGCGGCGTAGTTGTAGTTGGGCACGATCACGGACACCAGGGGTGAATGCTCTGTCACGGTCACGCCTCCACCGACGCGGAGCGGGCGGGGATGTCGTAGGTGCGCCTGAACCGGCTGGACAGGACGCACTGGGCGACGCCGGCGAACACCGCCACCGCGACGGTGACGTTCACCAGGAAGTGGATCGCGGCGAAGTAGAGGGTGAACCACAGGCCGGCGTAACGCAGGACGAAGCGGTACATGCCGAGGTCCGCGGCGATCGACCCGGCCAGCAGCGCGACCGGCGCGACCAGCCAGACCGGCCCGAGCACCACCGGCAGCGGCGCGCAGAGCACGGCGAACAGGGCGGCGAGCGAGCCCCACCCGCGGCTGCTCTGGGCCGGCCCGCCGTTGAAGTCGGGGCGGCGCAGATAGAGCGGGATGTGCAGGCGGGCGCGGTGGAAGAACTTCGACAGCACCACGCCGAGCCTGTCGTCGTGGTCGTGCCGTCCCCTGATCCGGTTGTCCAGCACGATGCGGTAGCGCTTGGTGGTGACCCGGTGGCCGTACTCGGCGTTCTCGCTGTGCCGCAGCGCGGGGTTGAGCGGGCCCACCTCGTGGAAGACCTCCGTCCGCATGGCGAACAGCGCGGAGTAGATCGTGGTGATCTCACCCTCGTCGCCGGAGATCCAGTAGTGCAACTGGAGGCTGCGGTACCGCTCCACCCGGCTGTCGGGGATCAGCGGCTCAGGGTCGTAGGTGCCGCACACCACTCCCAGCGTGGGGTCGGAGGTGAGCAGGTTCACCGTGTGCTCGACCACGTCCTCGGCCAGGGCGAGGTCGGAGTCGAGGAAGAACAGCACGTCTCCGCGCGCGTACTCCACCCCGAGGTTGCGCGCCGCGGGCGCGCCGATGTTCGTGTCGGTCTCCACGACCCGCACCCCGTGCCTGCGCGCGATCTCCACCGAGTCGTCGGTGCTGCGGTCGTCGACGACGATGACCTCGATGTGCGGATAGGTCTGCCGCTCCAGCGCGCTCAGGCACAGGCCGAGCGTGCGGGCGTAGTTGTAGTTCGGCACGATGACCGAGACCAGTGGGCGTGCCTGTGACGTCATCGGGGTCCTCCTCGCCTCGTCCGTTCAGTCCTGCGCTGCCAGCGCCTGGGCGGGCTTCTCCAGGCGGGAGAGCGCCAGACGCTGGAGCACGCCCACCGCTCCGCCGAGCGCGCCGGTGAAGGTGACGGCGAGGTGCATGCCGGAGAAGTACACGCCGAAGGCGGCGCCCCGCTGCGCGAAGGCGAAGCGATAGGTGCCGGCGTCCAGGGCCGCCGCGGCGGCGACGAGCGCGGGTGACACGAGCGCCCCGGCACGTCCCGCCACGATGGGCAGCGCGAGCGCGGGGACCGCGGCGAGCAGCAGGACGCCGCCGACCGCGCGGGGCACCGAGTCGCCGGGCGTCTCGCCCTGACGCCAGTCGAGCGCGCTGAGACGGGCGCGGCGGAACACCTTGCCCAGGATCATCCGCGCGGTGTGGTCGTGATCCTTCCTGCCGCGGATCGCGTCGCTCAGCTTCACCTGGTGGGACCGCGTCACCCTGATGCGGTAGTCCGAGGAGACCGTCTCGCGCAGCCGGGGATCGAAGGGACCGACCTCGGCGAACACCTTGGCGGGGACCACCAGCACCGACGCGTGCAACTCCAGGGTGGGCCGATGGGCGGGCATCCACCAGCGGTGCATCTGCAGCGCGCGATACTGCGAGGCCAGGCTCTGGGACATCAGCGACTCAGGCCGCAGGATGCCGCCGAGCGCGCCGACCTCCGGGTGGGACTCCAGGATCCGCACCGCGTTCTCCACGGCGTCGGGGTCGAGCGCGATGTCGGCGTCGAGGAAGAAGAGGATCTCTCCCGTGGCGTGCTCGGCGCCGAGGTTGCGCGCGGGGGTCGGGCCGCCGTTGACGCGGGTGCGCACCACCCTGGCGCCCTTCGACTCGGCCACCTGTGCCGCGTCCTCGGTGCCGCAGTCGTCCACCACGATGACCTCGATGTGCGGATAGGTCTGCTCCTTGACCGCGTCGAGGCAGAGCCGCAGTACGTCGGACCTGTTGTAACTGGGGATGATCACAGAGACGAGCGGGTGCTCCTGACTCATGATGTGCTCCAGGGGCCGGAGGTCGTCGGTTCCGAAGAGTGCGTGTCGGACCTCGTGTTCTGACCACGCTAGGCACGGCGGCTTGTCCCAATCTTGTCGCGTACGTCCGGGGCCGGCCGTGGCCGCGATTAACGCGAATAGGGCGGCCGCGGCGTCCGCGTCCGACAAGGATGCGACAAGGAGCGCTCGTTAGGTTCGACGCGGTCCACCCCACCGAGGATGGTGTCGATGAGCGATCGGGACGCCCTGGTCGAGGAGCAGTCCGTCACCGCCGTACCCGAACCCCCGGCAGGCTGGGCGGCACGTGTCCGCCGTTTCGTCCGTCCCCGGCGGCGCTGGTGCTGGGGCACCAAGCTGGTCGTGACCGCCACGGCGGCGTGGCTGGTCTTCCTGGTCGCCCACCTGCTGGCGAGCGGGCGGACGTGGTGGTGGGCGCCGCTCGAACTGATCCCGCCGCTGACGTTCCTGGCGGTCCCCGTGCTGCTGATGGTCGTGGCGCCGCTGGCCAGGCCGGTCCGCTGGCGGATCATGTCGCTGCTGGTGCTCGCCGTGGTGCTCGGCGCCGGACGGAGCGGGGTCAACTACGCCACCCTGTGGCACACCCCGCCGCCCGCGCCCCCCGGAGCCATCAAGGTCGTCGCCTGGAACACCGAGTTCTGGGACCAGGACCTGCGCGGCTCGGGCGGCACCCGGTTCTCGCCCGGCTTCTACGACTATCTCCACAGGCTGGACGCCGACGTCTACCTCCTGACGGAGTACCTCTACATGGACGTGCGCCCTGGGCAGAGCTGGTCGGGTGACATGGCGCTGCGCATCGACAAGCTGGCGGAACTGCGCCGTGAGTTCCCCGGCTACCACGTCTCGGTCTCCGGCGAGCAGATGACGCTCTCGCGGTTCCCCATCACCGGGCACCGCGGCCTCGACCTGCGCCCGTGGCTGCCGGCCGGCCAGAAGGAGATCCCCGACGTCTTCCGGGACTGGCCGGAGGGGTACACGGTCGAGACGCTACGCACCGACATCGACGTGAACGGCACCGTCGTCTCCTTCTACGCCCCGCAGGTCCTCCAGCCGCCCCTCGAGTGGCGCCTGGACCGCGCCGAGTCCCGCGACGTCAACCGGAGCAGGACCCTGCGCCGCGCGGCGAGCTACCACGCCATCAGCGCGGACGTCCGGGCGAACCCCAACCCCGTGGTGCTCGCCGGAGACCTCAACACCTCCCCGGCGATGGGCCTCCGCCGCCTGCTCCCCGAAGGGCTGGTCGACCGGACACCCGCGCTCTCGTCCCTCTACCCGGCGACCTTCACCGCCTACGGCCTCGAGCTGTGGCGGATCGACTGGCTTTACACCACCCCCGACGTGGCGGTGCACGAGTACGAGTTGCCGGACTCCGAGGGGCTGTCCGATCACCGGGCCCAGCGCATGCTCATATCCCTGTCCTGAGCCCCTGCGACGACCTGACCGACGAGAGGAACGGACATGCCTGACGAGCCGATCTGGCGTGATGACGTCGTGGTCATCGTGCCGAACTACAACAAGAGGAAGACCCTGCGCGCCTGCCTCGAGTCGGTGTACGCCCAGACCTACCGCCCGGCCGAGGTCATCGTGGTCGACGACGTCAGCACCGACGGCTCGCTGGAGATAGC
This sequence comes from Microbispora sp. H11081, assembly GCF_012999535.1. Lineage (GTDB taxonomy): Bacteria > Actinomycetota > Actinomycetes > Streptosporangiales > Streptosporangiaceae > Microbispora. Next base: position 130,552 of record NZ_JABBWV010000004.1, on the reverse strand, counting down.
GCGGGACTTCCCGTGCACGATCGTCGAGTCGCCACGCAACGGAGGGCCCGCGGTGGCCCGCAACCTCGGGGTGGCGAGGAGCACGGCGCCGCTGCTGTTCTTCGTCGACTCCGACACGGCCCTCGCTCCCGACGCGATCCGCAACGCGGTCCAGGCGTACCGGAGCACCCCGGACTGCGGCATGGTGCAGGGCATCTACGACATCGAGCCGTTGTACGACGACGGCCCGGTCGAGCGCTACCGGGTGCTGTGCGAGCACTACGAGCGCAGCCAGACCACGGCGACGTTCCTGTCCTGCACGCTGATCCCGCGCCACGTCTTCGAGGAGGCGGGACGGCTCGACGAGCGGCTGCGCGACGGCGAGGACTTCGAGTTCGGCACGCGTGTCCCGGCCCGCTACCGGCTCGTGGTGACCACCTCCGTGGTGACGAGGGCCGACGACGAGGACAAGTTCTGGGGGTGCCTCGTGGAGCGGTTCGTCCGGTCCACGACCTTACCGGTGATCATGGTCAGGGCCCGCAGGCTGCGCGACGAGGGGAGGGTGGGCTTCCAGCTCAACATGATCGGGACCGGCCAGCACAAACGCCGCAAGCCGCCCCGAGTCTCGTCCGCCTCCGCGACGGCCACCTTCCTCACCCTGCCGCTCGCGCTCGTCAGCCCCTGGCTGCTGGTCGTGCCCGCGGCGACGCTCGCGGTGTTCCTGGGGATGAACCGCACGTTCATCGGGTTCGCCCGCCGTTATCGGGGCGTCCGCTTCGCGGCGTGGGTCGCCTGGATGCAGCTCTGCTTCCACACCGCGTTCTTCCTCGGCGCCTGCGTGGGGCTCGTACGCGTCGCGTACGAACTGGGCCGCAGACAGGGCGAGCCGGTCAGGGCGGGCATGTCCCCGGTGCCGTCGAGCGGTGCGCCCGAGTGAGGGCGATCAGGCTCCCTCGGGTGCCGCGCCCGGTCCTGCGGGCGCTGGTGGCCGTCTTCGTCCTCGTCGCCGTGGGCGCGATCGTGGTGACGCTGAGCCGGCTGGACTGGGGCGTGGTCGCCGTCCTGTTCACCCGGCGCGACCCGGGGCAGATCGCTCTCCTGCTGGGCGGGTCGCTGCTGACGAGCATGGCCGGGCTGTCGTTCGGGTTCCTCGCCTGGCGTGTCGTGCTGCTGGAGAGCGGCCCCCCGGTGAGCGAGCCACGGGTGGTGCGGATCTTCTTCGTCGGCTTCCTGTCCAAGTATGTGCCGGGCCGAGTGCCCGGCATCATCGCGATCACGAAGGTGGCGACGGCCAACGGCGTCACCTTCGCCCGCTTGATCAGCACGGCCGCGCTCGTCATGAGCCTGGTGCTGCTGAGCGGGTTCACGGTCGGGCTGCTCGCGGGCGTGCAGATGCTGGGCGCCCAGGCGGCGTGGCTCGCGGGCGCCGCCGTGCTGATCGTGCTCGTCCTGGTGCGTCCGCAGATCGTCACCCAGGGCTCCGCGCTGCTGCTGCGACTGCTGCGCCGCCCCTCGGCGGCCAAGGCCGTCTCCGTGCGGGGAGTGCGGCTCGCGGTCGCCTGGCAGAGCCTGTCCTGGGTGGTCACCGGGCTGCACCTGTGGCCCCTCGCCATCGCGATGGGCGCGCCTCCGTCGCGCTCCCTCGCCCTCTGCGTCGGCGCGTTCACGCTCGCCACGACGATCGGCATCGCCAGCGTGATCATCCCCGACGGCATCGGCGTGCGCGAGGCGGTGCTGGCGGCCGCGCTGTCCCTGGTGCTGCCCGCCCCCGCCGCCGCGGTCGTCGCCGTGGCCAGCCGCCTCGTCTCCACCGTCGGCGAGATCCTCCTCGGCGCGGTCGCCCTCGGGACAGCCGAATACCTCATCCGCCGCAGGCCGCGTGGTCTTTCCGGGGTCCAGGCGCTGGACGGCGAGTCCGCCGGGGTCTGAGCCGGCCCGGTGACGGCCTCCGGCCGCTCTCCGCTTTCGGATGACCGAAGAATCTGAAATCAGTCGATCCCCCAGCGACCTGCCGAAAGGCGGCCGGGCCGCTCCTCGGGCGTGGATCGCCCCGAATGGAGTCGGCATATATGGGGAAGGTCTCCTCAATCCCTCGGAAGTGACACGGTTTGGCAACGAATTCGCCGGTCACCACCGTCGGACATCGGGGCAGAGCGCTCCGGTACGACCGCCGCCCGCCGGCGGAGACCATCGGATCGACGATACGGAGGAACGGTGATGCCGACCAACCCCCACCACCCGAAGATCGGGCTGCCGTCCCGGCCGGGTGGGCCACGCCGGCGCATCTCCCCACCCATGATCCTCGCGACCGCGCTCGCGCTGACCGCGGCGGGCGGCGCCGGAGCGTCGGCGGCCTCCGCCGCCACACCCGTCGACCCGCCACCCGAGACGTCGGACCCCGTCGTGACGGCCACCGTGACGATCACGCCGACGGCCGGACCGGCGGAGATCGCCACCGGCTCCCCCGCGAGCCCCGCCGCCGAGGTGCCCCTGGTGGGCCCGTTCCTCGGCGCGCTGCACGGCGAGGTGGTCGTGCCCACCAAGGACAGGTGCGGCACCATCGCCGTCTTCACCCAGACCGGGCAGGCCGTGGCCGTGGCGGAGGACTCCATCACCGTCCGCAGCCAGGACGGCTTCGAGAGGTCGTACGCGATCGCCGACTCCACGAAGGTGTTCACGGGTCGCCGGGGCGGCGAACCCCGGCAGGACGCCTGGGTCTCGGTCGTGGCACCGGCCCTCGCCTCGCAAAGCCCTGCGCCGCCCGCCTCGGAGAGCCCTACGCCACCCGTCCCGCAGAGCCCGGCGCCGCCGGAGAGCGCACCGGCCTCACCGGAGACCACCCCGACACCGGCCGGCAGCGTCCCGGCACCGCCCGATGCCAGCCCGGCACCGCCCGGCGACGTTCCGGCCCCTCCGGGGAGCACGGCTCCGGGCGGCACGCCGACACCGCCGGACGGCGCGGCGCCCCCCGAGACGCCGACGCCGCCCGTCGGCGTGCCCACGGCTCCCGCGGACTCCCCCACTCCTCTTCCGGGCGGGACGGACTCCGTTCCTCCGCAGGTGGAGACGGCGCCCGCCGCCCCTCAGGGGGAGACGGCGACGGCCGCCTACGTCTTCGACCTCTCTCGGCCGGGCAAGCGGGCGTGGTACCACGGCGACAACGCGCCGTACTCCCTGCAGTGGCGCTCGGGCAAGCCCGTCTGGCGCACCCCCAAGCCGTGCCCGACGCCGACGCTGCTCCCCACCGAGCCGCCGGCCGGCACGCCCGAGCCGACCCCGACCCCTACGGAGTCCTCGGTTCCCACCACGGCTCCCAGCCCTGAGCCGGCTCCCACCGACACCCCGACCCCGGCTCCCACGTCCTGACCGGACTCCTGCCGGCCCTCCCCTCCCCCGGGAGGGCCGGCAGGCCTGGCGTCAGCCGGGCGAGGACACGTCGGCGAAGTAGGCCCTCAGAAGCCTGCGCCCCTGCTCGATCATCGCGGGGTCACCCTGCGGCGAGGCGGCGAAGGCGAGCTGCAGCGCGGCCGCGGTGGCCTGGATGGCCAGCCGCGTCACGCGGTAGGGATCGGGCAGCGGCGGCAGCCCCGCCTCGTCCACGGCGAAGTGGTAGAGCCGCTCGGCCAGCACGTCTCCGCCCTCCTGCGCCTCGCCCGGAGGCAGGAAGGTGGGCCCGCCCGGCCGGGTGTCGGCGAAGTCGACCACGGTGTAACCGGGCACGGTCCTGCGCATCTCGACCGTCTCGGCCAGGACGAGCTCGGCCGCGCGCGGCCAGGTGAGCGGGCCCTCCGCGGCCACCCTGCGGCGCAGCCGCACGAGCAGCAGCTCCAGGTTGCGCAGCGCCAGCTCACGCAGCATTCCGGTCTTGCCGTCGAAGAACTGGTAGATGGTGCCGCTCGGCACCTCGGCCCGCCTGGCGACGTCGACGATGGTCAGCGCGTCGAGACCCACCTCGTCGAGAAGGCGGGCACAGGCGTCGAGGATGCGCTCGACCCTGTCGATGCTGCGCTTCTGCACCGGCCGCCGCCGGACGCCGGGATTGTCCACCGATCAGTCTTAACATGACGCCCTGTCATGTTCTAACGTGGCACCCTGTCATGTTCTGAACATCTAGGACGCCCATGGACGAGGTGCGCGGCACGCCCGCCGAACGGGTGACCGCCGGCTGGATGACCCTGCTGGCGCTCGCCCAGATGGGCGTCATCATGGCGATGACCGTCGGCAACCAGATCCTGCTGCCCTCCCACGTGGCGCGCATCGACCCGGCGCACAAGGAGGCGTCGCTGGCGACCGTGTTCGCCGTCGGCGCCGTCTGCACGATCATCGCCAATCCGCTCTTCGGCGCCATGTCCGACCGGACCCGCTCCCGGTTCGGCCGGCGCCGCCCCTGGATCGTGGGGGGAGCGCTGGTCTGCGCCGCGTCCCTGGTGTTCCTCGCCTGGCAGGAGTCGCTGGCCGGGCTGGTCGCGGGCTGGGCGGTGGCCCAACTGGCGTTCACCGCCGCCCTGGCCGCGGCCATCGCCACCGTGCCCGACCAGGTGCCCATTCGTCAGCGGGGCAAGGTGTCCGCGCTGGCGGGGGTGGGCCAGTTGACCGGGCCGCTGCTCGGCGGGGTCGTGGCCACCGTCCTGCTGACCGGCACGAAGGCCGGGTTCCTCGCGATGGCGGCGCTGATCCTGCTGCTCGTGCTGCCCTTCGGCCTGTTCACCCGCGAACCCGTGGAAACCCCGTCCGCCGCCGTCTCCGTCGCGACGCCTGCACCCCCGGCGGCACCCCCGGCCGCACCGGTCGCGGGCCTCGCGCACCCGGCGCCGTTCGACCTGCGGTCCTTCCTGCGCGGCCTGTGGGTGAGCCCGCGCAGGCATCCCGACTTCGCCTGGGCCTGGACGAGCCGGCTCCTGATCACCCTCACGCTCGCGATGGCGATCGGCTATCTGCAGTACTACCTGCGGGACGCGGTCCACTACGAGCGCCTCTTCCCCGGTTCGAGCGTCGAGCAGGGCGTCGTGGTCCTCGTGGCGGTGTTCACGCTGAGCAGCGTCGTGCCGACCCTGCTGGCGGGCTGGCTGTCCGACCGGTACGGCAGCCGCAGGCCCGCGGTCTTCGTCGGCGGCCTCACGATGGCCGCGTCGGGGCTGGTGCTGACGCTCATGACCAGTTGGACCGCCGCGATCGCGGCGTCCGTCCTGCTCGGCGCGGGCTACGGCATGTTCGCCGCCGTCGACCAGGCGATGGTCACCCAGTTGCTGCCCGCTGACGCCGACCGGGCCAAGGACCTCGGCATCGTGAGCCTGGCCAACTCCGCGTCCAACACACTCGGCCCGGTGATCGCGGCGCCCCTGGTCACCTCGGCCGGCGGTTACCCCCTGATGTACGGCGTGGCGGCCGGCTTCGCCGCGCTCGGTGCCTGTCTGATCTGGAGGATCCGCGGTGTCCGCTGACGACCACTCCCCCGGCAGCCCCGCGCGGCCGTACGACCAGGGCGCCTGGTGGCGCGACGCGGTGGTCTACCAGGTGTATCCGCGCAGCTTCGCCGACGCGAACGGCGACGGCGAAGGGGACCTGCCCGGCGTGCTGGCCCGCCTCGGCCACCTGGCCGACCTGGGGGTGGACGCGATCTGGCTGAGCCCCTTCTACCCCTCACCGCTGGCCGACGGCGGCTACGACGTGGCCGACTACTGCGACGTCGATCCCCGGTACGGCACGCTGGCCGACTTCGACGCGCTCGTTGCGGCGGCCGCGGCGAAGAACATCAAGGTGATCGTCGACATCGTCCCCAACCACTGCTCGGCGGAGCATCCGTGGTTCCGCGCGGCGCTGGCCGCCGGTCCGGGCAGCCCCGAGCGGGAGCGGTTCGTCTTCAGGGACGAGCCGAACAACTGGCAGTCCGTGTTCGGCGGCCCGGCCTGGACCCAGGTGCCCGACGAGCAGTGGTACCTCCACCTTTTCGACTCAGGGCAGCCCGACTGGAACTGGCGCCACCCCGATGTGGTCGCCATGTTCGAGCGGGTGCTGCGGTTCTGGCTGGACCGGGGCGTGGCCGGGTTCCGGATCGACGTGGCCAACATGCTGTTCAAGCAGGAGGGCCTGCCCGACGTCGTCCCGGGCAGCCAGGGCGGCCCGCTCAGCCCAGGTCACGCGGCCGTGCCGTACGAGCACCAGCCGGAACTGCTCGACCTCTACCGGTCCTGGCGGAAGATCCTCGACTCCTACTCCGGCGACCGCGGCGCCGCGCCCGTCTGCACCGTGGCGGAGATGTGGTTCGGCCACCCCGACCAGGCCAGGCCCTACCTGAAGGGCGACGGTCTGGCCCAGCTGTTCGGCTTCGGCCTGATGCCCACGCCGTGGTCCGCCGAGGAGTTCCGCACGGTCATCGACACGTCGCACCGTCTCGCGCGCGAGACGGGCGGGTCGATCCCGTGGGTGCTGGGCAACCACGACGTGCCGCGCATGGTGACCAGGTTCGGCGTCGACCAGGACCTGGTCCGCGCGCCCACCCCGGAGGTGCTGCTGGGCCGGATGGACGTCGACGCCGAGCTCGGCGCCCGGCGGGCCCGCGCGGCGGCGCTGCTGCTGCTCGCCCTGCCCGGCGGGGCCTACATCTACCAAGGAGACGAACTGGGCCTGCCGGAACATCTCGCCATTCCGGACGAGGCCCGGCAGGATCCCATGTTCGAGCGCACGCTGCGCACGTTCATGGGCAGGGACGGCTGCCGGGTGCCGCTCCCCTGGTCGGGCGCGACCCCGCCGTACGGGTTCGGAGCCGGCCGCACCTGGCTGCCGCAGCCGGAGGACTGGGCGGCGCTGACCGTCGCCGCGCAGCGGGACGACCCCGGCTCGACGCTGAACCTCTACCGCACCGCGCTCGCCATCCGGCGCGAGCACCCGGCGCTCGGCGACGGCGACCTGACCTGGCTGGACGCGCCCGCCGGGGTGCTGGCCCTCGCCCGCGACCCCGGCTTCACCCTGATGGTGAACTTCGGCGCGGAGCCGGTGCCCCTCGCCTGGCACCACGACGTGCTGCTCGCCAGCGGACCCCTCGACGGCGACCTGCTGCCGCCCGACACCGGAGTGTGGCTGTCATGATCGATTGTCCGGAGCCCGGCTCGTGGCTGCTCACCACCCCGTCCAGCGCGTACGCCGTGCGGCTCGGGCCGGACGGCGCGCCGCGCTGCGCGCACTGGGGGCCGCGGCTCACGCCCGGCCAGGCCCGCGCGCTGCCCGCCGGGCCCGAGGAACTGCCCGTCGAGGGCGGCGACCGGTTCGGCGTGGCGGGCCTGCAGGTCAGGTACGACGACGCCGTACGCGGGGTCGAGTGGCGTCATCTGGGTCATGACATCGAAGGCGACGATGCCGGCGGCGGCCGTCTGACGATCAGGATGGCCGACCGGCACTACCCGCTGGAGATCGACCTTCATTACCTGGTCAGGCCGGACAGCGACGCCGTCGACCGGTGGACGACCCTGCGCAACACGGGCGACGAGGCGATCACGGTGCTGCGCTGCGACTCGGCGGCCTGGGCCGTTCCCGGGCGCGAGGACTACCGGCTGACCCACGTCACCGGCGCGTGGGGCGCGGAGTTCCAGGTCCGGCGTACGGCACTGCCGGTGGCCGAGACGGTGCTGACCAGCCGGCGCGGCCACAGCGGCCACAACGCCAACCCGTGGGTGATGCTCGACGCGGGCGACGCGACCGAGGATCACGGCGAGGTGTGGAGCGCGGCGCTCGCCTGGAGCGGAAGCTGGCGCGTCACCGTCCATCGGGACCACGACGGCCGGGCGGGCTGGAGCGGCGGGTTCGGGCACGAGGGGGTGACCTGGCGGCTCGGGCCCGGCGAATCCCTGGAGACGCCGGTGTTCACCGGGATCTATTCGGCCGAGGGATTCGGCGGGGTGAGTCACCGGTGGCACGACCACGTCCGCCGCCACGTGCTGCCCGCGCCCGTCCGGGTCAGGCCGGTCGTCTACAACTCGTGGGAGGCGACCGAGTTCGACATCTCCCTGACCAGGCAGATGGAGCTGGCCGAGCTCGCCGCGGGCATCGGCGTGGAACTGTTCGTGGTGGACGACGGCTGGTTCGGCGGCCGTACGGGCGAGACGGCCGGCCTGGGCGACTGGTGGCCGAACCCCGACAGGTTCCCCGGCGGCCTCACCCCGCTGATCGACCACGTGAAGCGGCTCGGCATGAGATTCGGCCTGTGGGTGGAGCCCGAGTCGGTCAATCCCGACAGCGAGCTCTACCGCGCCCGCCCCGAGTGGGTGCTTGGCCAGCCGAACCGGCGCGCCACCGAGGTGCGCCACCAGCTCCTGCTCGACTTCTCCAAGGACGAAGTCGCCGAATGGGCCTACGACCGGCTGGACGAGCTGGTGACCCACAACGACATCGCGTTCCTCAAATGGGACATGAATCGGCCGGTCACCGAGGCGGGCGACGACGTGTGGACGCCGTACATCAGGAACGTGTACGCCGTGAAGGACCGGCTGCGCGCGGCCCACCCGCACCTGATGATCGAGGGCTGCGCGAGCGGTGGAGGCCGCGCCGACCTCGGGATGCTCGCCCGCACCGACCAGATCTGGACCTCCGACAACACCGACGCCACCCAGCGGATCGCGATCCAGCACGGCTATGGCCAGGTCTATCCGGCCTGCACGATGGGCAGCTGGGTGACCGACAGCCCCAACGCGCTCACCGGCAGGACGACGCCGCTCGCCTTCCGCTTCCACGTCGCGATGGCCGGCGCGCTCGGCATCGGCGGCGACCTGGGGCGCTGGAGCACCGACGAGCTGGAGCAGGCGAGACAGCTGGTCGAGCAGTACAAGCTGATCCGCCCGGTCGTCCACGAGGGCCGGATGGACCGCCTCGCCGACTGGGCCGTGCAGTACACCCTCGATCCGCACGTCGTGGTGCTCTCCTGGCGGCCGACCGCGCTGGTCCGCGTGACCGCCCCCGTACGGCTGAAGGGCCTGGATCCGGACGGCCTCTACCGGGACGAGGACACCGGGGAGACGCACCACGGCGCGCTGCTGATGAGCCACGGGCTGCCCAGGCCGTGGCCGCTGGACGCCACCAGCGAACTGAAGAGGCTCACCCGTGCCGGATGACCCGCTCCCGGAGTATCCGCGGCCGCAGCTCGTCCGCGACAGCTATCTCAACCTCAACGGCCGCTGGGACTACGCGATCAGGGACTACGCGATCAGGGACTACGCCCCGGAGACGTACGACGGCGAGATCCTCGTGCCGTTCTCGCCGGAGGCGCCGCTGTCCGGGGTGAACCGGCGGCTGCTCCCCGGGCAGACCCTGTGGTACCGGCGCCGGTTCGACCTGCCGGACGACTTCGCCGGCGGGCGGGTGATCCTGCACTTCGGCGCGGTCGACCAGACCTGCCGGGTGTGGGTCAACGACGACGAGGTCGGTGGTCACACCGGCGGCTACCTGCCGTTCTCGTTCGACGTCACCGACGCGCTCCACGACAGCGGCAACATCCTGGTCGTCGCCGTGCGGGACGACACCGGGACCGGATCGCGGGGCAAGCAGCGGCGGCGGCGCGGGGGCATCTGGTACACCGCGCAGTCGGGCATCTGGCAGACGGTCTGGGCCGAGCGCGTGCCCGAGGTCCACGTCGACCGGCTCACGCTGACCCCGCTGCTCGACGACTCCTCCGTGGAGGTGACGGTCCACGCGTCCGGCGGGGAGCCTCGGGAGCCTGGGGAGACTGGGGAGGCTGGGGAGGCGGACGTCGAGATCTCGTCCGGCGGCGAGACGGTCGCGCGGGTCGCGGTTCCGCCTGGGCGGCCGGTGCGCGTCCCCCTGCCCGAGGTGCGCGCCTGGAGCCCCGAAGATCCTCACCTGTACGACGTCACGGTCTCGCTCGGCGCCGACCGCGTGCGGAGCTACTTCGGCATGCGCTCCTTCTCGGTCGGGCCCGACGCCGACGGCGTCCCCCGGTTGCTGCTGAACGGCCGGCCGTACTTCCACGCCGGAGTGCTCGACCAGGGCTACTGGCCGGACGGCCTCTACACGCCGCCGTCGGACCAGGCGATGATCCACGACATCGCCACCATGAAGCGGCTCGGCTTCACCATGCTGCGCAAGCACGTCAAGATCGAGCCGCTGCGCTGGTATCACCACTGCGACCGGCTCGGCATCCTCGTCTGGCAGGACATGGTGAACGGCGGGGAGCCGTACCGTCCCTGGGTCGTCACCGCGCCGGCGATCCTGCCCGCCGTACGGCTGGACGACCGGCGCCACCGCAGGTTCGGCCGGGCCGACGCGGCGGGGCGCGCGGCGTTCGAGGCCGAGACGCGCGCCACGGTCGAGCACCTGCGCAACGTGGTGAGCCTGGCGGTCTGGGTGCCGTTCAACGAGGGCTGGGGCCAGTTCGACGCCGCACGGATCGCCGGGGAGGTCGCCCGGCTCGACCCGACCCGTACGGTCGACCACGCCAGCGGCTGGCACGACCAGCGCGCGGGCGACCTGCGCAGCCTGCACGTCTACTTCCGCCGGTTCCGCCCGCCCCGGCCGGACGGGCGCGTGCTCGTGCTGTCCGAATACGGCGGGTACGGCCTGCCGGTCGAGGGCCACGTCTGGGGCGACAAGGTGTTCGGCTACCGGCGATACCGCTCGGCAGGCGCGCTCGGCGAGGCGTTCGCCCGGCTGCACGAGGAGCAGATCGTCCCGGCCGTCGCACGCGGCCTGAGTGCGACCGTCTACACCCAGTTGTCCGATGTCGAGGACGAGGTCAACGGCCTGCTCACCTACGACAGGGCGGTGCTCAAGCTTCCCGAAGACCTCGTACGCTCGATCATGGAAAGGCTCAGGTTCGCATGACCACGCACGAGCGGGAGATCACCGAGCCGGTCGACCTGTGCCTGCCGGACGGGCGGCTCAACCCCGGCGCTGTCGGCTGGAGCCGGCGTCCGCTGCACCGGGGCAACCTGCGCGGCTGGGGCAGGCGCAAGCGCTGGGAATACTGGGGGATCGTCACCCCCCGCCACATCGTGGGCCTGGTCGCGTCGTCGCTGGACTACGCCGCGGTGAACGGCGTGTACGTGCTCGACCGGGACACCCGTGTGGAGACCGCCAGGGACGTCGTGGTGCCGCTGGCCCGCGGCGCCGTCTTCCCCGACCGCAGCGGCGCCGGCACGGTGTCCGTACGAGGCGGCGGTGTGACGATCGACATCGAGCAGGGCGCTTCCGGCACCGCGATCCGGGCCGTGGCGCCCGGCGTCGAACTCGATCTGCAGGTGCCGCTGCCGGAGGGTCACGAGTCGCTGGGCGTGGTGGTGCCGTGGGGGCCGAACCGGTTCCAGTACACGGTGAAGGACGTCGGCCGCCCGGTGCGCGGGCGGCTGCGGCTGGAGTCGGCCGAGTTCGCCGTCGGCGAGGCGGACTCCTTCGCCGTGCTCGACCACGGCCGCGGGAAGTGGCCGTACTCGATCACGTGGAACTGGGCGGCGGGCAGCGGGCCCGGCCGGGCGATCCAGCTCGGCGGCAAGTGGACCGACGGCACCGGTTCGACGGAGAACGCCCTGTTCGTCGGCGGCCGGCTGCACAAGATCGGCGACCAACTGGAGTGGTCGTACGACCGCGGCGACTGGCTGCGCCCGTGGCGGATCACCGGCCCGCGGGTGGAGGTGGAGTTCCACCCGTTCCACGAGAAGGCGGGCCGCACCGAGCTCGGCCTGGTGGGCAACGAGACGCACCAGTGCTTCGGCCACTTCTCGGGACGGGCCAGGGCCGACGACGGCTCCTGGGTGGACCTCGACGGCCTCACCGGCTGGGCCGAGGAGGCCCGCAACCGCTGGTGATCGGGTGGAGAAAGCCTGGGCTCCGGCGGTTCCGTCGCCGGAGCCCGTGTCCTGCTCTGCGGAACTAACGCGTCCGAGTTCTGAAAGCGCTCACCGGCGAGTCCGTGCGCGAGCGCTCGCGCTCGGAGCATCTCTCATATGAGCCGACGCCACGCCTCTCATGGACATCGCCACCCGGGTCGTTCATTTCCGCAGGCCGTCAGGCCGGCCTTCTAGTTCACGCAGCCGAGCAGTCCAGGCAGCAGGTCGGGGCAGTTGCCGGCTACGCAGACGTCCCACAGGATGTCGTCGAGGTCCGAGCTGTCGAGGCATCCGCCCTGGAAACAGCCGCCCGAGCAGGCCTCGTTGAGGACGGGGCTGTTCTCGAAGGTGTTGTTGAACCCGTTGTTGAACTCGTTCGTCACCGGGTTGCCCCAGCCCCAGCCAGTCGGGGCGGTAGAGGCGCTCGCGGCCGTGGCGCTCGCGGCGAGAGCGCCGCCACCGAGCGCGGCGGACAGAGCGAGTCCGGCGATGACCTTATTGAGCTTGGGCATTTCGTCCCCCTCTAAGGATCAATTGCCTAATTTGTGCGACTTTCCAAAATGAAATGGAATGTCGCCTAATGACCGTTAAGTGGTCATTGCCCCGCGACGTCAGTGTTTCCGGCCAGAACGAGCAACAAACGGCGATCTACGGTATTTAATGCCTCGTTGTCCCTTTGAGGGCACTGACTGAGCGCTTATGTCACCCTTATCCCTTAATGTCCGATTTGGCCTCGGCTCCTGGGGGTGGACGGCGGGGCGAGCGGCGCCCGGGGTCTCAGCCGGCCCGCAGCGTGGTGAGCAGCGCGTGCGCGACGTCGAGGAAGCGGTCACGCGACGAGGTCGTCGTCTGCAGGTCCACGAACGCCTCGTGGGCCCCGGCCTCGGCGAGGGTCAGCAGATAGTCGGCGACCTGCCGCACGGTCCCGGCGTGCGGCACCTGGTCTGCGGGCACCGGCGAGTCGGTGATCTCCGGGTTGACCCGCACCACCATGCGCAGCGCGGACGGGTCCCGGCCCGCGCGGGACGCGGCATCGAGCGCCATGCCCCACAGCGAGGTCAGGTAGGGCATCGGCATGGCCGCGCTCAGCCAGCCGTCGGCCCGCCTGCCGACCCTCTCCAGCGCCGGAGGCGTGTAACCGGCGAGCAGGATCGGAGGCCGCGGACGCTGGCAGGGCTTGAGGTCGATGTGCGACGGCGGCACCGTCCACAGCGCGCCCTTGTGCTCGACCACCTCACCGGTCCAGACGGCCTCCATGAGGTCGAGCGTCTCCTCCAGCCGGGCTCCCCTGCCCCGCCAGGGCACCCCCGTCGCGGTGTACTCGTCGCGGAGCCAGCCGAGACCGATGCCGACGTCCAGCCGTCCGTGGCTGAGCAGGTCGAGCGAGGTCAGCGTACGGGCGAGCAGGACGGGCGGCTGCCACAGCGCGTTGAGCGTGCTGGTCCCCAGCCGGATCTCGCGCGTCGCGACGGCGGCCAGGGTCAGGGCGATGAGCGGGTCGAAGAACGTGCCGAAGGCCGGGGGAATCGTCCCGTCTCCCCCCGGGTACGGATCACTCGGCGTCACCGGCAGCAGGACGCGGTCGCCCGCCCACAGGCTGTCGTAACCCATCGTTTCGAGATCCGTGCTCGCCTGCCGGATGAACTCCGGGTCGGCGAACGCGCCGTACTGGGGAACCGTGTATCCGAGCCGCATGATCGTCTCCATCGCGTCGCGCCGGTAGAAGATCGCCCTGATCGGGCGTCGGCGGAGACGCTAGGAAAGCCCGCTTACGGAAAACTTGGACAAGCGGAGTGTGAGGTCCAAGAGCGCCCCAAGACCGGCGTTGCCCGTGGACCACGGCCGAAACCGGCGGTACGCCGGCTCCTGTGCGCCGCTCCTCGGCCGCGACGCACGTCGGGCCAGGGGCGAGTGGAGCGGCAGCCCGGCCCGGCCGCCGTCACGTGGCCGGCCGGGCCGGGCGAAATCCCATCTGAAACGCCGGCCCGGAACGTCGGCCCCGGATCGCCCGCTCGGGGCGTCCGGTCGGGGCGTCCGCTCAGGCGCCGACGGCCGCCTCCACGCGATCCCCGGTGGTGGAGTCCTCGGTGGTGGAGTCCTCGGCGGTCGAGTCCTCGGCGGCGGCGTCGGGGTGCGCCGCGACGAACCGCTCGATGACCTCGTCGGCCATCTTCCCGCGCGCGGGCACGTCCAGGCCCTGCTCGCGGGCCCATTCGCGTACGTCCGTCAGGGTGTAGCCGCGCAGCCGCGGGGTGGTGTCCGCGGCCTTCTTGGCCCGCGACGCCTGCTTCACCTCACGGGCGTTCTCCAGCACTTCCTCGATGAACGCGAGAGCCTCGCTCAGCCTCCGCTGGTTCGCGTCGGACAGGTCGATGGAGAAGGTCCGGTTCAGCAGCGGGAACTCCCGTCTCGCCACGTCGTCGCCCTCGGAGTGGTCGAGGTCGTCAACCAGAATCACCTTCTGCGCCACGTGCAGCCCTTCCAGGGTGGGTCTCCGTCAATCTGGACCGTGGAATCCTACTGGTGCTTCCACCGGCGGCCCGCCTTCCCTGACCAGGACCGCGGGCACGAAGCTCACGAGCCGGTATGAAGGCGGCGGTGCAGCGCGCGGATCTCGTCCACCAGCGCGGGCACGGGCCCGTCCACCCGCACGCCGGGCGCGACCTCCTGGACCGGGAGCGTCCGCACCGGCGGGGGCGGCACGTCCCACTCGGCCAGCCACCGCGCGAGCTGCGCCGACGACGCCACGTACACGATCCGCCCCAGCCCCACCCACCCGTGGGCCGCAGAGCACATCGGGCAGTGCTCGCCGGAGGTGTAGACCGTGGCCTTCGCGCGTTCCTCGGGCGTCATGTTCGCCGCGGCCCAGCGCGCCAGCTCGAACTCCGGGTGCCGCGTCTGGTCGCCGCCCGCAACCCGGTTGCGGTCCTCGGCCAGCACCTGCCCGTCCCCGGACACCAGGACCGAGCCGAAGGGTTCGTCGTCCGCCTCCAGCGCCTCCGCCGCCAGTTCCACACAGCGGCGCAGGTGCCGCAGTTCCTCAGATGCCGGCTCATAACTCATGATCGAAACGGTAACCCGGAACGGCGATCGCCGGGCATGGGCATGCCGGAAAGGCGCCCGGCCGCCATCGCGGGCACCGGGTCCCGGCCGCCAGTACCCATATCCCTTCTGACCTGGGAAGTCATGCCTTCGCCCACGTGTTATATCCAGGTGACCGAAGGCCGCACGCTGCTGGACATCCGCCGCATCTACCTCGAACCCGCCGCGGCCGAACTGCCGCGCGGCAGGGAGATCCTGGATCGCTTCCCCGGGGCCGAGCGGATCGAGATCGAGGCTCACCACCGCATCCCCGAGCTGTACGGGGACGAGGCGAACGTCGCCCCGTGGGTCAGGATCAAGACCGAGGCGCTGGTCCTCGGCGTCAAGAAGTCGCTCACCGCGCGGCCCAACGGCCGGTCGAGCGACTTCATCGCGCCCTCCACCGCCAACGGCTGCGCGATGGCCTGCGCGTACTGCTACGTGCCGCGCCGCAAGGGCTACAGCAACCCGATCACGGTGTTCGCCAACATCGACAAGATCACGGGCTATCTTGCCAGGCACGCCGCGCGGCAGGGCGTCAAGCCCGAGCCGAACCAGGTCGACCCGCACGCCTGGGTCTACGACATCGGCGAGAACTCCGACTGCTCGGTGGACGCCACCGTCTCCGACAACGTGCGCGACCTCGTCGAGCTGTTCCGCGGCCTGCCGAACGCCAAGGCGAGCTTCGCCACCAAGCATGTCAACCGCGACCTGCTCGGCTGGGACCCGCGGGGCCGTACGCGCGTCCGGTTCAGCCTGATGCCGGCCGCCGACGCCAAGCTGCTGGACATCCGCACCTCGCCCGTCGCCGAGCGCATCGCGGCGATCGACGACTTCGTCGAGGCGGCGTACGAGGTGCATGTCAACTTCAGCCCGGTGGTCGTCCGCGACGGCTGGCTGGATGACTGGGCCGAGCTGCTCGGTCAGCTCGGCGACGCGCTGGGCCCGGCCGCCCGCGCCCAGCTCGCCGCAGAGGTCATCTTTCTCACGCACAACGACCGGCTGCACGAGGTCAACCTGGGCTGGCATCCCAAGGCCGAGGAGGTGCTGTGGCGTCCCGACCTCCAGCAGCCGAAGCGCTCGGAGACGGGCGGCTGGAACGTCCGCTACAAGACCGGCCACAAGGGCCGCTACGTCACCGCGCTCACCGGCCTGATCGCCGAGAAGATCCCGTACTGCACGGTCCGCTACGCCTTCTGAGCCGGCTCGCGTACGGCGTCCGGTCTCCTCGGGGCGGGGCATGCCGTCTCCGGCTGCCGTCCGTGGCGGTCACAGGCGTGCGGCGGTGATCACCACCGTGACGTAGGACGTCGTGAAGCCGCCGCCCATCGCGTCGATCGCGTCCCCGACGCCCGCCAGCACCTCCGCGAGCGTGTCCTTCGGCAGCCTGGTGAGGACGCCCGACGTGGGCATCTGGTCCAGCCACTCGTCCCGGGTGTAGGACCGCTGCCAGGCGTACCGCCACTCCTCGGGGTCGCGGAAGGCGCCCGCGTCCCTGATGCCGTCGGCGGCCTTGGCGAACAGCGGCCGGTAGCCGTCGAGGGCCGATCCGGCGGGCCGGTCCTGCGACGGGAAGCCGGGCATCACCCGCTGAAAGACCGCGGCGTGGGCCTCGGCCATGGCGGGCGGGGGCTCGAACACGTGCCAGAACAGCGCCAGCCGGCCGCCGGGACGCAGCACCTCGGCGGCCTTGACCGCTCCCGCGACCGGGTCGACCCAGTGCCAGGCAGTGCCCGCGACGACGGCGTCGAACGTGCGGCCGGCCGGGTCCCACGCCTCGAAGGTCGCCTCTTCGACCTCCAGTCCCCCTCGGCGCGCGAATCCGGCCATCCGCGCGTCGGGTTCCACGCCGAGCACCGCGCAGCCCGCCGCCCGGAACTGCCGGGCCGCGATGCCGGTGCCGCAGCCGACGTCGAGAACGTCACGGCCTGGGCTGGCGGCCACGATCCGCTCGATCATGGCGTCGGGGTAGGGCGGCCTGGTGCGGTCGTAACGCTCGGCGTCCTCGCCGAACGACTCCGCCGTCTCTCTGGCCTTGTGGGCTTCGTTCCCGTACGAGGCAGTGGGCATATGCCCACTATGAGTGGGCGCATGCCCACTCGTCAAACGGGATAAAGTCGACAGACGGACAGGAGGAACGAACGGTGCCGACGGGGGTTGCCCTCCACAACGCGCGGGAGCAGTTGTTCGCCGCCGCGGAGCGCGTCCTGCTCAGGGACGGGCCGAACGGGCTGACCAGCCGCGCGGTCACCACCGAGGCGGGCTGCGCCAAGGGGGTGCTGCACCGGCACTTCGCCGACTTCGACGCCTTCCTCGCCGAGCTCGTGCTCAACGGCATCACGAGAGTCGACGCCCAGGCCGCCACGCTGCGCCGGTCGGCGGGGACCGGCACCGTCGCAGGCAACCTCACCGGCGTGCTGACCGAGCTGTTCGGGTCGGTCGCCGTGGCGGTCGTCGGGCTGATCATCTCCAGGGACGGCCTGCGCGCCCGGCTGCGCGAGGCCAGGCCGGGCCCCGGCCTCCCGCTCCTGACGGAGGCCGCGGACATGCTCGCCGCCTACCTCACCGCCGAGCGCGACCTGGGCCGCGTCGCGGCGGACGCCGACGTCGGCACGCTCGCCCCCACCCTGCTCGGCGCCTCCCACCTGCTGTTCGCCGACCGCGACGGCGGCCCGCCGCAGGCCGAGGCCGTCCACAGGATGGTGACCACGGTCATCGCCGGCGTCGTACGCGACTGATCACCGCGCGGGGAGCCCCGATCAGCCGAGTAGCGGCGCGAGCGCCGTCTCCAGGTCGGCCACGCCGGTGAACAGGACGGCCGTCATGCCGATCTCCCTGGCCGCCTCGACGTTCTCCGCCCGGTCGTCGACGAACAGGCACCGCCCGGCCGGGACGCCCGCGCGCTCGGCGGCGATCTCGTAGATGCGGGGGTCGGGCTTGGCCACGCCCACCAGCGCGCTGCTGACCACCTCGTCGGCGAAGTGGGTCAGGCCCAGCCAGGCGAGGTCGTCCTCCAGGCTCAGCGTCGCGTTGGTCACCAGCACGACGGGCACCTGCTCCTGGGCTCGGCGCAGCAGGCCGAGCACGTCGTCGTCCACCCGGGCGGGCGCCTTGACGAACGCCGTCACCAGGGCGCGGGCCTGCTCTCGCGACACCTGGACGGTCAGGGCGGCCTCGGCCGCCTCCATCCACTGCTCGACGGTGATCCGCCCCAGCAGCGCCGGCCGGTCCACCTCGGGCGCGAAGACGACCTTCGCCGTGGTGCCCTCGGCCAGGCCCATCGCCCGCTCCAGCTCGGTCAGCTCCGACTGGTCGTAGAAGCGGATGACACCGTCGAAGTCGCACAGCACCGCGTCGTACGGCCGGGGGTTCGCCATCGCCCATGCATACCACGCGTCGCCGCGCCCCGGAATGACATGATCGGCGGGTGACGGTCAGACCGCTGCCTCCGCTTTTCCAGTACGCGGCGCCGGCGACCTCGTCCGCGCCGGAGCGGGACGGCGCGGGCGACGACCCGGCCGGGGCGGGTCAGCGCAGCAGGTCGAGGGCGCGGGCGGTGCCGAGGGAGTCGTCGGCCGCCGTGTGCCTGGGCTCGGCCTCGCCGCGCAGCACCTCGTGGATGTGCCGGATGCCCCAGGAGAACGCGGTCCCCTCGCCCGGCTCGTGCCGCGCGACCAGGCGTCCCTCGCGCCACACCTCGATCCCGTCGTGCGGCTCGGGGTGGAACGGGTTGGTCAGCCGGATCTCCCCGCCGGTGCCGACCAGGCGGGTCCACGTCGTGAACGGCAGGGCGAAGCCGCAGCTCATCATCAGGCGGCCGGACTCGAACTCCAGGACGCCCGAGGTCTCGATGTCCACCCCCGCGTCCCCCTTGACCACGACGGCGTGCCCGTCGACGGCGTCACCGCCGAACAGCAGGTGCGCGAGCCGTACGGGGTAGCAGCCCACGTCGTAGAGCGCGCCGCCACCCAAGGCGGCCTCCAGCCGGATGTCCTCGGTGCCCTGCATGGTGAAGTGGAACGACGACCAGATCTCCCGCAGTTCGCCGATCGCGCCCTCGGCGAGCAGGCCGCGCAGCCGGGCCGTCTGCGGGTGGAAGGGGAAGACGAACGCCTCCCAGAGCGGCCGGGCCGACCGGCGCGCCACCTCGATGACCTTCCCGGCCTCCTCGGCGGTGAGGCTCAGCGGCTTCTCGCACAGGACCGCCTTGCCCGCTTCGAGGGCGGCGATGGTCCACTGCGCGTGCAGGGCGTTCGGCAGCGGGATGTAGACCGCGTCGATCGACGGGTCCTCGATGACGGCCTCGTAGCCGCGCACGGCCTGCTCGACGCCGTTCCGCGCGGCGAACTCCTCGGCCCGGGACAGGTCGCGGCCCGCCACCACGGCGGCCGTGCCCCCGCCGGCCTCACGCAACGCCGGCAGGAACGCCCGCGGGGCGATGGCCGCCGTGCCGAGGACCCCCCATCGGATAGCCCCGCTCATACCCGAACCCACCTCTCGCCGCTGATGACAGAGATTTCACTGTTTACCGGGGAATGCCTGCCGGGACCGTAGCACAGGGACATTGGCGGGAACCTTTGCCCCTTTAGTCCGATATCGGGTCACCTGCGGGGTACGGAGACCGCCGATCCCGACAGGGACGCGACGCGATCGGACAAGGACGCGCTATGAGCGGAGAAGTATGGCGATCCACCCATCTGCCGAGTGACCGGGCGCCCGGGCCCGACTACTCGGGGCCAGGGGTCGAGGCGGAGCTGACCGGGAGACTCCCCGAGACTCGGCCCGAACGGCAGGCCGCCCACGAGGACGACGACGCCTACGACGACCTCTACACGGCCAGGGCCTCGTCCGCCCTCGGCAAGGTCGCGTCTGACGACGGCATGCTCGACGTCCGCGTCAAGGCGCCGGACGAGCTCGGCGGGCCGGGCGGGGCGACCAATCCCGAACAGTTGCTCGCCGCGGCCTACGCCTCCTGCTTCCACAACTCGCTCACCCTGGTCGCGGGCCGGCAGGGCGTCAGGACCGTGGACGCCACCGTGGACACGTCCGTCACCCTGCGCAAGCGCGGCGTGGCCGACGACTACAGGATCGCGACGGACCTGACCGTACGCCTGCCGGGGGTCGAGCCCGAGACGGCCCGCAGGCTGGTGGAACAGGCCCACTGGGAGTGCCCGTACTCGCGGGCCTTCATGCAGGGCGCCGAGGTGCACCTCCATCTCGCCTGACACGCAGCGCCCGGCCAAGCCGTCCGGGACGGCGGCGGGAACGGACCCGGGGCGCGCACCCCGGGTCCGCCCGCTCGTCTCAGATCCTCAGCCAGAGCGCGGGGACGTTCGGCGGCTCCCAGCCCACGAGCGCCGTGTGGGCCTGCCTGCACTGGTATGTCACGCCGCCGTAGGTGACCAGGTCGCCCACCCTGTACGCCGTGCCGGCCGCCCAGGTGCCGCCGGGAACGGTCGGAGTGGGTGTGGGGGTACGCGTCGGCGTGGGAGACGGACTCGGGGTACGGGTCGGTGTGGGAGACGGGCTCGGGGTACGGGTTGGCGTCGGGGATGGACTCGGGGTGGGGCTGGGCGTCCCGCCCCCGCCGACCTGCAGGTCCACGCAGGCGTAGAACGCGTTGGTGGTGTCGGCCACGTTCCAGATCGCGAGCACCTTCTGCCGGCCCGTCCGTCCGCTCAGGCTCACGGTGTGGCTGACGGTGGCGGGAGGCTGGCGTCCCTGGTCGTTGAAGACCGCGATCCTCGTGCTTCCGATGTAGTACTCCCACGTGCTGGTCGCGTGGCGGGCGGTCAGCGACCAGGTGAAGGTGACGGTGCTGCCGACGCTCGTGGCCGGCCACGGCTTGCTCTCGTCGTCGAGCTGGGCGAACCGGGTGTTGCCGCCGCTGCAGCTGCGCAGCCCCTTCGGCCCTTCCACGCTCTGGGGCTCGTAGACGATGTCGCCGCAGTTGGGGACGCGGCCCTGGGCGCACATCGCCTGGCGGCTCGGGGGCGACGAGATGTAGCCGTGCGCCTGAGCCGGGGAGGCGACGAACAGCGTGGCGCCGATCGCTGTCGCCGCCGTCGCGAGGAAGATCAGCGTTCTTCGCATGTGTGCTCCTCACTGCTGGGGGGGTGGCGCAAATATAAAAGAAAGTTTCCTAACAGTGAAGACCCGTTGACTTCCCCGGTCAGGGTTCCCCGCTCGGCCCCCGCTGCTCAGGAGGCGGGGGCCGAGCGCGACGTCAGACTGTCCACACCTCCGGGGCGGCGGCCGGGACGAGCGACCACCCGCTGACGTCCCGCAGGCGGATCCGCCAGGCCGCCCCGGCGCCGCCCGCCGGCCGGTCGCCGGCGAAGGCGTCGACGAGGTGAAGGTAGTCAGGGAGGTCCTGCTCGGAGCCGGAGTCGAAGTCGCCGGCGAGCGCGGCGGCACGGTGGCGCTCCCGGCTCTCCTTCGCGCTCTCGGCGATACGCGCGAAGAAGCCTTCTGGGCCACTGCCCGCGGGCGCCTCCTTGGCGTGCGACCGGCGGATCTGTTCGATCACCGCGGCGGCGTACTCCTCGGGGGAGACGAGTTGACCGGTGATGATCGTGCCGTTGACGGCGAGGGCGACGCCCATTCGCTCCTTCGCCATGGACACGGCGAAGACCAGGGCCCGCAGTACTGGATCGGTGGTGCTCATGCGCCGATCTTGTCATCCGGCCGGATGACGGCCGTACGGGCCACCGGGGCGCGGGGTGGTCGCCGTCCGGGACGCGTTGACTTCGATCGGCCCTCGCCTACACTCTCACATGTGAACGATCGTTCAACTGTGGTGGATCTCGTGACGGCCGACTCCTGCGCGCTGCCCGTCGTGGACGCGAGCCGGGTGGAGAGCGTCAGGAGGGCCATGCCGCCCGCGGAGACGGTGGACGGCCTCGCGCAGGTCTTCGCGCTGCTGGCCGATCCCGGGCGGCTGCGGCTGATCGCGGCGCTGCTGGAGGGCGGCGAGATGTGCGTGTGCGATCTCGCCGCGGCGACCGGTCACAGCATGTCCGCCGCGTCCCACGCCCTGCGCCTGCTGCGTGTGCATAACGTGGTGAAGGTGCGGCGCGCGGGAAGGATGGCCTACTACCGCCTCGCGGACTCGCACGTGCGACTGCTGTTCGATCTGGCGATCACGCACATCGGGCATGAGGAGAAGGACCGGGGCGATGGCTGAGACCGGCAAGGGTCATGGGCACGGACATGGGCATGGGCACGGGCACGCCGTCAGCACCGAGGCCGACCGGCGCCTGCTGACCGGCGCGCTGGCGCTCATCCTCGGCTTCATGGCGGTCGAGGTCGTCGTCGGCGTCATCGCGCACTCCCTCGCCCTGATCACCGATGCCGGGCACATGCTCACCGACGCCATCGCCATCGCCTTCGCGATCATCGCGATGCGGATCGCCGCCCGCCCGCCGCAGGGCGGCTTCACCTACGGCCTCAAACGCGCCGAGATCATCAGTGCTCAGATCAACGGCATCACTCTGCTGCTCCTCAGCGTCTACTTCGTCTACGAGGGCGTACGCAGGCTGATCGAGCCACCCGAGGTCCAGGGCGTCTACGTGGTCGTCACCGGCGTCGCGGGGATCGCGGTGAACCTCGGCGCCACCTGGCTGCTCAACCGGGCCAACCGCGCCAGCCTGAACGTCGAGGGCGCCTTCCAGCACGTCCTCAACGACCTGTTCGCCTTCATCGCCACCACCGCCGCGGGCGTGGTGATCTGGCTGACCGGCTGGGGCCGGGCCGACGCCCTGGCCGCGCTGGTCGTGGCCGCCCTGATGCTCAAGGCCGGATGGGGCCTGGTGCGCGACTCCGGCCGGGTCTTCATGGAGGCCGCCCCCGCCGGGATGAACCCCGCCGAGATCGGCCGCAAGGCCGCCGCCCTCGAACACGTGGTGGAGGTGCACGACCTGCACATCTGGGAGGTCACCAGCGGCTACCCCGCCATGTCCGCGCACATCCTGGTCGTCCCCGGCGCCGACTGCCACGCCGTACGGGAGGCGGCGCAGCGGATGGTCCACGACGAGTACGGCATCGCCCACACCACCCTCCAGGTCGACCACGCGTCACCACGGCTCCTGGCCATCGGCGAGGCGTCTGCGGACGTCGCGGAGCCGCACTGCGCCGACGCGCATGGTCCCGCGCACACGAACGGACGGCGGCAGCCCGCGGAGGAGCCTGCGACCGGGTCCAAAGCGGAGTCCCCAGCAGACTCCGCAGCAGACTCCACAGAGGAGCCGGCTGGGGAGCCGACTGGGGAGCGGCGCGCGGCCGGGTGCGCCGGCCGCCGGCGCATCAGGTTCCCCAGCCCCGGACGGCTCTCCGACCGCCGTCCCTGAATCGGACGTCTGAATCAGACGCCTGAATCGGCCACCTGAATCGGGCCGCCGCTCCTCGGTTCGCACGGCTGTTTGCCCTGCGATCTCAGGGGTATCAGCCGCGCATGTTCGCCCCGTCCGACCTGGACGTGCTCGTGCCCACGAAGGACAGGCCGGGCGTGACGCCGGCGGGCCTCGCGGCGCGGACCGTGGCCGGGTTCCGTGTCGTGATCTCCGAGTGCCACGACCACGTGTTCGAGCCGGCATGGGCGCGCTGATCGAGGGGGTGCGCCGCATCGCCGTGCTGCGGGCCAACGCCCTTGGCGACCTGGTCCTCTCGATGCCCGCCCTGGAGTCGCTGCGCCGCGCCTATCCGCAGGCCAGGCTGACCCTGCTCGGCACCCCCTGGCACGCCCGGTTCCTGCACGGCAGGCCGGGTCCGGTCGACGACGTCGTCGCCCTGCCGCCGATCTCCGGCATCTCCTCGGCGGAGAGCGGCCGCGAGGCGCCGGAGAGCCTGGTCAAGGAGTTGCGCGAGCACCGGTTCGACCTCGCCGTGCAGATCCACGGCGGCGGGCGCCACTCCAACCCCTTCGTCAGGGCGATCGGCGCCCCCGTGACGGCCGGGCTGTGCACGCCGGACGCCGTACGGCTCGACCTGTGGGTGCCGTACGTCCACTACCAGCACGAGACGTTCCGCCATCTGGAGGTCGCCGCGCTGGTCGGCGGAACGGCCGAGGCGTACGAGCCCGTGATCGCCGTGACCGACGCCGACCGCGCCGAGGTCGCCCGTGTGTACGGCGAGCCGCCGCGCGGCCTGGTCGCGCTGCATCCCGGGGCGCGCGACCCCCGGCGGCGCTGGCCGGCGCGCGCCTTCGCGGAGGCGGCCGACCGGCTCGGCCGCCCGGTCGTGATCACCGGTGTCGAGGCGGAGCGGGAGGTGGTCGAGGAGGTCGCGGCGGCGATGCGGCGGCCCGCCTTCACGGCGGTCGGCACGCTGACCGTCGGCGGCCTCGCCGCGCTGTACGAGCGGTGCGACCTGGTCGTCTCCAACGACACCGGCCCCCGCCACCTCGCCGCCGCGGTCGGCACGCCCACGGTCGGCGTCTACTGGTCGGGCAACCTGATCAACGCGGGGCCTCTCACCCGCGCCCTGCACCGGCCCCTGGTCTCCTGGACCGCGCGGTGCCCGGTCTGCGGCGCCGGCGGGCACGATCCCCGGGCGGGGCGGTGCCCGCACGACGAGTCGTGGGTGGCCGAGGTCACGGTCGACGCCGTGGTGGAACAGGCCTCGGACCTGCTCGGAAGCTGACCGTCCTGGGAGACCAGCGGACCGCAAGAAGCTTCCAAGTCCGCGATCCTAGGGTCGGCGGACATGAGCAAGAACCTCGTCATCGGCGGCCTGCTGTCCGCCGCCTTCGCCATGGTCCTGCCGGTCTCCTCGGCCCACGCCGTCACCAGCGACGCCACTTCGAGCCATGCCCTCACCGCTCAGACCGCTCAGGCCGCCGCGAACCGGGCCGCGGCGCCGCCCATCCACTGGGGTCCCGTGCGGTCCAAGTCCGGCCACCACGGCTACGCCGCGGCCGACGTGTGGCTCACCCGCTTCACGGCGGAGACGTTCGTCGTCTCGGGCACGCTGCGCGACCGCGACGCGCACAGCGGGCACTGCGCCTACGTCCGGGCCCGCTTCCACTACGTCGGCGGCGGCACCGGCTGGGCCCGGCCGAAGTCGACATGC
The DNA here is from genome assembly GCF_012999535.1 of Microbispora sp. H11081. Lineage (GTDB taxonomy): Bacteria > Actinomycetota > Actinomycetes > Streptosporangiales > Streptosporangiaceae > Microbispora. Next base: position 105,596 of record NZ_JABBWV010000004.1, on the reverse strand, counting down.
GCGTCGCGCGCCTCGTTCCGGCTGTCGTCGGATGGCCAGGTCAAGCGGGTCGACGTGAAGGTCTGCGTGCTCGACAAACAGCGCCGTACGACCCTGAGGTGCCACGCCGACGCCATCACCCCGGCCATCATCGCGAACTGGCCGCAGTGACCCTACTCCCCTCGCGTTAGCGGCGTACGGCGCTGATCCGGCGGCGGTACACCGGGAAGCCTCCCCGCGTGCGACGACGCGGGCAGGGCCCGGCGGCCACCATCGAGACAGCGCGGGGCACGGCCTGCGCGGACCCGTGTACTCCCCCGGTGGTAGCCGATGTGTCCTCCGGCGAGGGACGCGTCCCCGGCCCACGTGGGACACGATCCCCATGGTCCCCCGTGATCCCCGTACACCCCCCGTGATCCCCGTGATCCGCTGACCGAAGGGAGCAAAGCGTGCGCAAGGTCTACGCCGCCATAGCCGGACTGCTGCTCGCCGCCGCCGTCTTCCAGATGTACCTCGCGGCCGTCGGCGCGTTCGACAAACCGCAGGACGACTCCTCGTTCGCCCTGCACACCATGAACGGCATGATGATCATCCCGGTGCTGTCGCTGGTCGCCACCGCCGCCGCCGCGGCGGCCAAGGCGCCAGGACGCCAGATCGGGATGACCGTCCTGCCCCTCGGCCTGATCATCGTGCAGTCGCTGATCGTCGTGGTCGGCAGGCTGTTCGACGACAGCACCGGCAACACCACGACCCTCTCCCTGGTGATCCTCGGCCTGCACGCGATCAACGGCATGGCGATCATCGGCGTCTGCGAGTTCGTGTTCCGCCGGGCGCGACAGCTCGCCTGGCCCAAGCCCGGCGCGCACTCGCAGGACGCCGCGGAGGGCCGTCCGGTTCCCGCGTCATGACGACCGGCCAGCTCATGGCGCTCGACCTGCTCGTCTCGGCGCTGACCGCGGCGGCGTGGGCGGGCGCGGGCGTGGCCGCCGCGGCCCGCCGTACGAGGACGACCGCGGCCCTGTTCGCCGTGGCCGTCGTCGCGTCCCTGGCCCGGGTCTGGTCCGTGCTCGCACTGGCCGGCGCGGGCTGGTGGTTCGTGCAGGAGAAGGTCACCGTCGCCCTGCCGTTCCTCTTCACGGCGGCGGCCGTGGCCACCGCGCTGGCCGGGCCGCGCGTCCTGCGCGCCGCCCGGCGGCCGGACGCGGACCCCGGCGCCGTGCGGGCTCCCGCGGTGGTGGTCCCGCTGCTCGGCGCCGGTTACGCGGCGGCGGCCGGGCTCGTGCAGACCTTCCTGATCGGCTACCCGGCGGACGCCGGCACCGCCCTCATCCTCCTGGCCGTCGTCGCGGGGGCCGTCCTGGTGACCTGGAGGGCGACCGCCGCGACCGTTCCCGGGCTGCGGACGGCGACGGCGGCGACCGCCGTGGCCGCCGTGCTCGGCACCGCGCTCGTGTTCGTCCCCGCGGAGGGGACCGCCGAGGCGGGGACGAGCCCCGCTGCCGGCGGCCACTCCGCCGCGCACACGTCCGCGTCCGGCGCGCAGGAGCCGGTCAGGTCCGTGACGACGCTGCGCGGTCCCGCCGAGCCACCGCCCGGCGGCGCCGTACGCAGGTTCACCCTGACGGCCCGTACGGCGACCGTCACGCTGTCGTCGGGCCGGAAGGTGGCCGCGTGGACCTTCGACGGCCAGGTGCCCGGGGCGCCGATCACCGCCACCCAGGGCGACCTCGTCGAGGTGCGGTTGCGCAACGCCGACATCACGTCGGGGGTGACGCTTCACTGGCACGGCTACGACGTGCCCTCCGGCGAGGACGGCGTGCCCGGCCTCACCCAGGCGGCCGTCATGCCCGGCGAGGAGTTCGTCTACCGCTTCGTCGCGGCCCAGGCCGGGACGTACTGGTATCACACCCACGAGGTGTCCGACCTCGGCGTGCGGATGGGGCTCTACGGCACGTTCGTCGTCGCGCCGAAGGGGGCCGCCCCCTCGGGGGTGGACCTCACGCTGCCCGTCCACACCTTCGCCGGCGTGACGGTGACGGGCGACCACGACCAGCCCCTGGTCCGGCAGGTCCCGCCGGGCACGCCCGTACGGCTGCGCCTGATCAACACCGACAACACGCCGCACCGGTTCACCCTGGCGGGCACGCCCTACCGGCTGGTGGCCATGGACGGGACGGATCTCAACGAGCCGGGCACGCTCGGCCGGGTGGGCCTGCGGCTCGCCGCGGGCGGCCGCTACGATCTCGCGTTCACGATGCCCGCGGGCCCCGCCGTCCTGCGCGCCGACGACCGCTCCGAGGCCGTACGGCTCGTCCCCGGACCGTCCGGCACGGGCGAGGGCACGGGCGAGAGCGCAGGCGGGGACACCGGCGAGAGCACGACCGCGGACTCGGGGGCGGTTCCCGGGCCGGACCCCGCCGCCGCGCCCGCGCCCGGAGACCGCACGGAGGACTGGCCTGAGCTCGACCTCACCCGCTACGGCGCTCCCGCCCCGACGCCTTACTCGGCGCGCGACCACTTCGACCGGGACTTCACGCTCGTCCTCGACCGGGGGATCGCGCTCGCCGGTGGGCGGCCGGCCTACGCGCACACGGTGAACGGCCGCGCCTTCCCCGACATCCCCACGGAGATGGTGCGGGAGGGCGACCTCGTCCGGCTCACCGTGGTCAACCGCGGCCAGGAGACCCACCCCTGGCACCTCCACGGCCACCGTGTGCTCGTGCTGTCGCGCGACGGCCGCGCCCCCACGGGCAGCCCGCTGTCGCTCGACACCTTCGACGTACGGCCGGGCGAGGTGTGGCAGGTGGCCTTCCGCGCCACCAACCCCGGGCTGTGGATGAACCACTGCCACAACCTCAGCCACGCCGATCTGGGGATGATGCTGCACCTGGCGTACGAGGGAGTGACCTCACCCTTCCACGGCTCCCACGGGGAGTGAGATCACCCTCTTTTCCCTGGTGTGTCGAGTAAAAAATCAGGGCGCCAATTCGACGGAGGTGTAAACGCAGAGTAATCAGATCAGAACTTCGGGTGAGCATCACTGACCCGGGTCCCCCCGGCCGGCGTGGGCGATGCCGACCGAAGGGAGAGATCGTGAAAGTCGTCAGAAGCATCGTCCCCGCGCTGGCGGCGTGGGCCGCCGCGGGGTCGATCCTCGCGGGCCATCCCGCACCGGCGGTCGCCGGCCCGGCCCCGGGTCCCGGTGACCCCACCTCGTCGGAGGCGTTCGGGCAGTTCGGGCAGTTCATGGACGCGAGCGGGCGAGGGCCCGGGGTCGTGTGCACCTACCGGCTCAGGGACGTGCGCAAGGGAGGCTTCCTCAACGTCCGCGACGGCGCCGGCCTGCGCCACACCCCCGTCGCCAAACTGCGACCGGCCGACGGGGGCTTCTCCGGAGCCTGCACCGCCACCAAGGGCTGGATCGCGGTGAAGACCGCCGGCGGGGCGTCGGGCTTCGCCGCCGCCCGCTACCTCCACAGGCTCGACCTCGCCGGGCGGCCCTCGCTTTCGTGCGTCTACCGCCTCCGGCACGTGCGCGAGGGCAGCTTCCTCAACGTCCGCGAGGGCGCCGGCATCCGCCACGCCCCCGTGGGCAGGCTGCGACCGGCCGGGGGGAACATCGCCGGAGCCTGCGACGCCACCCACGGCTGGGTGGCCGTCGACACCGCCGCCGGCATTCCCGGATGGGCCTCTGCCCGCTACCTGCGGAGGCTGTGACCCGGACGACGGGCTCCGTCCTGCCGCGTCCCCCGTCGCCGTCCTCGTCCCCGGTGTCCCCCTGGCCGGGGACGGGGGCCGCCGCGGGTGGTGAGCCCTTTCGGCCACCCGCCGCGGTCGTGCCCGTGGATCAGCCCTTGACGGCTCCCGCGGTCAGGCCGCTGACGAGCTGGCGCTCGGCCACGGCGTAGAAGCCGAGAGCGGGCAGCATCGCGACCACGATGTAGGCCATGACTCGTGAGATGTCCGTCGCGTACTGCCCCTGGAACTGCTGGACTCCCAGCGGGATGGTGAAGAGGCTGTCGTCGCTGAACACCACGAGCGGCAGCATGAACTGGTTCCAGCTGTTGACGACCGCGAGCACCGAGACGGTGGCGACCGCGGGCTTGGCCATCGGCAGCAGGATCCGCCAGAAGAACCCGAACGGCGTGCACCCGTCGAGGATCGCCGCCTCCTCGATCTCCCCCGGGATGGCCCGGAAGAAGCCGCGCAGGATGATGATCGTCATCGGCATGCCGAAGGCCGCCTGCGGGAGGATCACGCCGAGTGGGTTGTCGAGCAGCCCGAACATCCGCAGCAGCACGAACAGCGGCAGGATCGCCACCGCGAACGGGAACATGAGCCCCGCGGCGAACATCGTGAACAGCGCCTCACGCCCCCGGAAGGCGAAGCGCGCGAACACGTAGGCCGCCAGCGCGGACACCGCGACGACCACGAGCGTGGTCGCCACCGCGATGTAGGTGCTGTTCCACAGCATGCGCCAGAACGACGCGGAGCCGAGGACGCTCGTGTAGTTCTCCGGCACCCACGGGTCGGGCAGGCCCAGCGGGTTGCTCGACAACTGCCGGGTGGTCTTGAAGCCGCCGAGCACCCCGTACAGCAGCGGGATGCCGACGAACAACGCCGTGATCACAACGACCGCGTGCAGGGACAGGCTGCGCAGCGGACCGCCGGACGTCGGCGAGTGCTTGTGACGGTTGGCGCTCATCGCTGGTCCCTCAGCACGGTGCTCGCTCCTTCGAGGTCGCGGCGCATGACGTATCTCTGGTAGAAGAGCGCGAACACGAGACTGATGAAGAACATCACCACGCTGATCGCACTCGCGTAGCCGACCTGGAAGCGCTTGAAGCCGAACTGGAACATCGTGACGGCCATCGTCTCGGAGGAGTGCGAAGGACCGCCGCCCGTGATGATCCACACCAGGTCGAACAGCTGGATCGCACCGATGACCGACAGGAACACGCTGATGCGGATCGTCGGGCCGAGCAGCGGCAGCGTGACGTAGCGGAAAACCTTCCAGCCCGTCGCGCCGTCGATCTGGGCGGCCTCGGTGAGCTCCCTGGGGATGCCCTGACGCCCGGCGATGTACAAGATCATGTGGAAGCCGAAGTACTTCCAGGTCATGACGATGAACACCGACATCATGACCGTCGACGGGTCGGCGAACCAGTCGAGGGGGTCGATCCCGAACCAGCCGAGGATGTAGTTGGCCAGGCCCTCGGTGGGCGACAGGATCATCATGAACAGAACCGCGGTGATCGCCTCGGACAGGACGTACGGGGCGAAGAACAGCAGGCGGAAGAACGCCCTGCCGCGGATCTTCTGGTTCAGCAGCATGGCGATGCCCAGCGAGAGGGGAAGCTGGATCGCCACCGACAAGATGATCAGCAGCAGGCCGCGCCACAGGTCACCCAGGAAGACCTCGTCCGCCAGGAGGCGGGTGAAGTTCGCCAGGCCGACGAAGTCCGTCGGCAGCCCGCGCATGCCGTTCCACTTGAACACGCTCGCGTAGAAGGCGAGCAGGATCGGCGCCACGACGAGCCCGAAGAAGAGCACGAGCGCGGGGAGCAGGAACAGCAGGATCGTGGTGAACCCCCGGAGCTTGTGGCTCCGGGGTCTCATCGTCTTCACGCGACACTTACTCCGACTTCGCCGTCTCGGTGATGGCCTGCGCCACCTGCTCCGGCGTCTTGGTACCGCCGATCAGCTCGGCCACGGAGTCGTTGACCTCCTGACCGACGGCCGGCGGGTACGCCTGGTCGAGGTAGAGCTGGAACCCGGTCGCCCCGGCGAGGTTCTTCGCCACCATGGACAGGTTCGGGTCCGTGACCGCGTCCTCCTCGCCCTTCAGCACCGGGAGCACACCGCCGGTCGCGACGGCCTTGCGGTGCTCGGTGTCCTCGGTGAGGAACTTCAGGAACTCGATCGCCTCCGGCGGAGCCTCCGACCCGATCGCGTAGCCGCCACCACCGCCGAAGGCGTCGGTGACCGAGCCCTGACCGCCGTCCACGGCCGGGAAGGGGAAGAAGCCGAGGTCGTCGCCGAGGCCCTTGCCGGCGTCGTTCTGAACCGCGGGCGCCCACTGGCCCATCAGCTCCATCGCGGCCTTGCCGTCACCCATGGTCGCGGCCTGACCGCCCGGGTCGCCGTACGTCGCGCCGAGGTAGCCCTTCTGGAACGGCTGCAGTTCGGCCAGTTCCTTGAGCTTCTGCCCGGCCTGGATGAAGGCCGGACCCGTGAAGTCCTTGGTCTCGCCCGCCTGCTTCAGCGCGTCGAGACCGCCGATGCGCATGGCGAGGTACGCCCAGTAGTAGTGGCCGGGCCACTTGTCCTTGCCCGCGAGCGCGATCGGGGTGACGCCCGCCGCCTTGAGCTTCTTGACGCCGTCGATGAACTGCGACCAGGTCGTCGGCGGCTCGTCGATCCCGGCCTTCTTGAACAGCGCCTTGTTGTACCAGAAGCCCACCATGCCGATGTCGTCGGGGATGGCGTACGTCTTGCCCTCGATCTGGTAGGCCGACAGCGCGGCGTCGGTGAAGGTGCCGAGCCAGTTGGCGTCCTCACCGGACAGGTCCTTGACGAGGCCCGCGTCGACCTGCTGGCCGAGCACACCGCCGCCCCAGGTCTGGAAGATGTCCGGCGCCTTGCCGGACTGCGTGAGCGTCGTCAGCTTCGCCTTGAACGCCTCGTTCTCGTAGGGAACGCTCTTGATGGTGATGTTCGGGTGCTTGGCCTGGAAGTCCTTGATCGCCTGAGCGCCGTAGCTCTTCAGAGGGTCCGTGGTCCAGATATTCCAAAACTCGACGGTCACCTTGCCGCCGGCTGAGCTCTTGCTCTCGCCGGCGTCGTTCCCGGTACTACCACATCCCCCGAGGACCAGTGCCGACGCTGCCAGGAGCGCCACACCTCGCCGACTCAACTTCACGGTGGTTTCCCTTCTGGATTCCGACCGAAACTTTCGGCTTGCGCCCGATAGTTTCTGCGATGTGGCGTACGTTACAGTGGGGTTAGGCTCAGATCAACGGCTGTTGTCCACCTGTTACGCATGGTTGAGCGCGGAGGGCAACGCGATTGGCCCACAGCACTCAATCGGGATGAGTAGGCAGCAATCGGGCGGCAATAACGGACAGCCGAAAATGGGGTCCGGTTCAGCCCGCAGAGGTGGGCGGCGCGTCGGCGGATACGAAAACATCGCACGCCGCGAAACGTAAACACGCACAGACCAGACAAATGGCCTGCATGTAGATAAACCCGGACATAGCCGGGGTGAAGCCGCGAAGAAACGTCAGTGGGCGGTGGCGGTGGGACGCTTCCCGTACGCGTGCTTGACGAGCTCGATCAGGACTTCCTTGCCCGATTCCCGCTTACGCGCGTCGCAAAGCATGATCGGTACGTCACCGCCGAGGTTGAGGGCGAGCTTGACCTCGTCCAGGTCGAAGACCTGGGCGCCCTCGAAGCAGTTCACCGCGACCACGAAGGGCGTGCCACGCCGCTCGAAGTAGTCGACGGAGGGGAAGCAGTCGGCGAGCCTGCGGGTGTCCGCGAGCACGACCGCGCCGAGCGCGCCCCGGGAGAGTTCGTCCCAGACGAACCAGAAGCGCTCCTGGCCGGGGGTGCCGAAGAGATAGAGGACGAAGTCCTGCCCGATGCTGATCCGGCCGAAGTCCATGGCCACCGTGGTGGTCGCCTTCGCCTCGACCCCCGACAGGTCGTCCACGCCGACGCTGCGGTCGGTCAGCGTCTCCTCCGTGCGCAGCGGCCGGATCTCCGACACCGCCCCGACCATCGTCGTCTTGCCCACCCCGAACCCCCCGGCGATCAGCAACTTGATCGGCGTGGGCATCTTCAGGGGGGACTTCGGCGATTCAGAGAGCCCGAAGACCATCGAGCACCGCCTTGTACATCCGCTCGTCCAGCACGTCCATCTCCGGTTGGGGCTGCTGCACGGCCACGAAGCCCCGGTCGAACAGGTCTCCGAGGAGGACCCGGACGATCCCGGCCGGCAGATCCAGATGGGCCGCGATCTCCGCGACCGACAGCGGCCTGCGGCACAGCCGCACGATCGCCTGATGCTCGGGGTCCAGCCCGATCTCCGTCCCCGTCGTGGGCCGGACCGTCACCGCGAGCGAGATGAGGTCGAAGCGGTCCTGGGCCTCCGTACGGCCGCGTGCGATCACGTAGGGCCGGATGGTCGGCGCGTCGAGCAGGCGCTCCTCGTCAGCGTGCCACTCACCGTTCACAGGCGGACCTCGTTCCCCGTCGTGGTGCGGGCGGGCGAGGTGAGGTACTGCCCGACCCGCGCGACGAGCATGGCCATCTCGTAGGCCACCAGGCCGACGTCGGCGTCTCCCGCGCAGAGCACGGCCAGGCAGGCGCCCTGGCCCGCCACGGTCACGAGCAGGTAGGCCGACTTCATCTCCACGATGGTCTGCCGTACGGGCCCGCCCTGGAAGCGCTCGCCGACCCCGCGTGCCAGGCTCTGCAGGCCGGAGGCGACGGCGGACAGGTGCTCGGCGTCCTCCACCCGAAGGCCCTGGGAGCCGGCGAGCAGCAGGCCGTCGGTGGACAGCACGATGCCGTGCTCCACCTCGCGGATCCGTGCGACGAGGTCGTCGAGCAACCACGTGAGGTCCGCGGAGGCCGCGGTCTTGTGCGTCACGAGTCGTCCTCCTCTTCGCCGAGCAGCTTCGCGGCCTCGTATCTGCCGCGCCTCGTCCCCGATTGGAACGAGCCCATGATCGATCGGATGTCCTCAGGTGAGCGGTCCTCGTCTTCGTCCACCTGCTCGCGCCTCGGCTCCTCGGCGAGCGCGGGAGCGAGGTTCGCCTGCGGCACCCGGAACGGCAGGCCGGACGGAGTGAAGCCGCCCGTGGGCGTGAGCCGGTCCGGTTCGCCGCCGGATGGTGGAACGCTCGGCACGGGCCTGGGCGGTTCGGGAGCCCTCGGCACGGGGACCACCTCCTGCACTGGTTCGGGAGCCGCCTCGGGCGCGCCCACCAGGGCGATCCGCCGGGTGCCCGGCTCCCGATGTCCGGGAAGACCGCGACCGGTCTCCTCCTCGGGCTCGGCGTCCTCGCCCTCGATGACGAGGTCGCGCGGCAGCAGCACGATCGCGGTCGTGCCGCCGTACGGGGATGCCTTGAGCGACACCCTGATGCCGTGCCGCTCGGCCAGACGGCTGACGACGTACAACCCGAGCCTGGCGGTGCTCGACAGGTTGAACTCGGGCGGGTCGGCGATCCGCTGGTTGGTCGCCTCCAGGTCCTCGGCGCTCATCCCGAGGCCGCGGTCCTCGATCTCGATCGCGTACCCGCTTGCCACCACCTGGCCGCCCACCTGCACCATCGTGTACGGCGGGGAGAACGACACCGCGTTCTCGATCAGCTCGGCGAGCAGGTGGATGACATCGCCGACCGCGCGTCCGCTGAGCGCGGTCTGCCCCATCGGCAGCATGGTGACGCGGGTGTAGTCCTCGACCTCGGCCAGCGCGCCGCGTACGACGTCGACCATGGGCACCGAGCGCCGCCAGGCGCGGGCGGGGGACGCCCCGGAAAGGACGATCAGGTTCTCGGCGTTGCGCCGCATGCGGGTGGCGAGGTGGTCGATGCGGAACAGGTCCTTCAGCTCCGCCGGGTCCGACTCGCGCCGCTCCATCACGTCGAGCAGCGTGAGCTGGCGGTGCACCAGCGACTGCGTACGCCGGGCGAGGCTGAGCAGGATGTCGCGGATGCTCTGCCGGAGCTGGGCCTCCTCGACGGCGGTGCGGATGGCGGTCTCCTGCACGGTGTTGAACGCCGCGCCCACCTGGCCGATGACGTCGGGCCCGAAGTCCAGCGGCGGCGCCTCCGCCTTGATGTCGACCTTCTCGCCCTGGGCGAGGCGGGCGACCACGCTCGGCAGCCGGTCGTTGGCGAGTTCGAGCGCTGCCTCGCGCAGCTTCTCCAGCTGGCGCACCAGCGCCCGGGCGGTGGTGATCGAAAGGACGATCGAGGCGACGACCGCCACGAGGCCGAGCACGCCGGCCAGCAGGAGGCGGGCGAAGACGGCGATTCCCACCGGAATGGCCCGCTCGACCAGCGCGTCACCGGCGTTGATGATCACGTTCTGCAGCTGGGCCATCGACGCCTCCACGGCGCCGCGCCACTGCGTCTCGGTCACTATGGGCGGGCGGCCTGCCTGCCTGCTGAGCGAGAGCTGGTCCTCCAGCGTGCGCAGCGTCGTCACCGACGGCGACTTCTTCCACTTGTCCACCGCGGCGCGGTCCGCGGGCGGCAGGTCGGCCGCAGCCCGGTCGAGCTCGAAGCGGGCCACTCCCACCATCTGGATGAACTGCCGGTGGTCCTGCTCGGTGAACAGCCCCGACGCGAAGATGCCGGCCATCATCGCGTCCTCGCGGGCGAGCAGTTCGCGCGCCCGGCTCATGGCCGACAGCGTGCGCCCGTCCTTGGCGAGCGTGGCGTCGTCGAGCGTGGCGACCACGCCGTACATGGCGTCGAAGGCGTCGATGACGTCGTCGTAGACGTCCACCGTCCTGATGCGGTCGAGGCGTCCCGCGTCGATGGCCGACCGGGCCTCGCGCAGGCCGTCCAGCCGCCGCAGCGTCTCGTTCAGGCGGACCTTCAGCTCGTCGCCGGCCGCGAGACGGACCCTGTCGCTGCTCGACGACTCCTTCAGGACGCCGATCGCGGCGTCCGTGCGGGCACGCTGGTCCTGCAGTTCCTTGCGCGACACCCTGGCGGCGTCTCCGACGCGGACGACGGAAAGCCGGCGCTCGCGTTGCAGTTCCAGCAGCAGCGGCTCGCTCGGCTGGGCGATCCCGCTGTCGATGGTGGTGGCCCAGATGAGGTTGACACCCTCCCGGACGGTGACCCAGGCGGCGAACGCCCACAGGGCGGTCAGTGACACCAGCAGGGCCGCGACCTTGGTTCGCACACGCGAATTCCGGAAGCGCATCGATATACCACCCAGCGAAGTCAGAACGCCCTATCAGCGCGTTTACCGGCCATTAACAATTGCCCGCCATTTGGGCAGCCCGGGCTGCCCAGCGCCAAAGATCGCGCCGCGCCTCGCGCCACCCTAGCAAAAGGCTGGAAAACCGCTCAACCCGCAAGATGCGGCAGGGACATACCCGAATTAAGACGAAATTGAGATTACCCTACGCGATCATAGTTGACCGGCTTGTTGGACAACAAGTCCACTGGACTGTGCGAGATGCAGAGCGGCGAGCACGGCCGCGCGGACGACCGCCATGGGCAGATAGAGGTCTTTGTCGTGCCAGAGCGCGGGCCCGTCCGCCGGGTCGGCCGAAGCCAGCAGGTAGCGGTATCCCCGCCGCACCGCCTCCGCGCGGTTCTCGTCACCGTCCGGCAGCCCGGTCATGAGCAGGAGCTGCATCGCGTACGCCGTCTCCTCGGCCGTGCCGCCCCACCGGCCCCAGGAGCCGTCCTCCCGCTGGGTGTCCATCGCCCACCGCACGGCCGTCCGCACCGCGGCCGCCGACTCCGGCCCGCCGAACTCGTGCAGCGCGAGCGCGCAGGAGACCGTCGCGTAGTAGGGCGAGGCGTGCCAGCGGTCCTCCCAGCTCCCGTCGGGCCGCTGCCGCTCGCGCAGCCAGGCGGCGAGCCTGCCCGGCACCGCCGCGTAGCGGGACGCCAGGTCCGGCCGGGCCGCCGCGTACTGGCCGAAGGCGTCGAGCACGTGGGCGTTGACGCTGACCGACGAGCCCTCCTCGCCCTGCCAGGTGCAGAAGTGCGTGGCCGTCTCGAAGGCCAGCAGGCTGTCCGGTTCGTACGGCACGCCGAGGAGCGCCAGGGCGTACAGCGCGACCGAGGTGGTGTCCGCGTCCGGCGGCAGTCCCGCTCCCGCGGGCGTGCCCGCCGGCCCGATCGCCGCGCGCAGGTCGGCCAGCATCTCCGGCGGCGCGTCGAACGGGACACCCGCGCGGGCGAGCCAGCTCAGCACCCAGCCGCGCTCGAACACGGTGATCGGCAGGCCCACCGGCACCGGGCCTCCGTGCCGCACCGCCACCGCCTCCAGGTAACGCCGGGCGTGGTGGCCGGGGTCGGGCAGCTCGGATCCGCTCAGCCAGGCCGCGGTCGCCGCCGGTGACGCGCCGACCGTTCCGATCGAGGTCGGGCTGACGGCCGGGGCGCCCGCCGCCGACCGGCCGCCCACCTCCAGCGCGTGCAGGAGCTTGTCCGGCAGCGCGGCGCCGGACTCCAGGCGCTGCCTGATCCGGCCGAGCGGCACGTCGCTCATCCCCGCGGGGATCGGCAGGCGGCCGATCTCGCATTCGGGCAGACCGTCCAGATGCGCGTTGATGAGCGACACCAGCGCCGGCACGATGATCTCGATCGCGGGGGTGTCGGGCAGCGTGGCGGCGTCCGTCTCCGCCAGCCAGCCGGACAGCACGCGCAGCCCACCGCGGACCGCGCGCACCAGGACGTCCCTGTCCATGCCGCGGTCGCCCCGGATGAGGACCGACAGCAGCGCCTCGGTTGCGCTCAGGGTCGGGACCAGGCCGTACCCGTCGGGCACGCCCCACGACCCGTCGGGCCGCTGCGTCTTCACCAGGTACGCGACCCGGTCGTCGTGACCCAGCAGCCAGGGCGCCAGGGTGACGAGCCGCCCGGTCTCGTAGACGGACGGAGACACCTGGCCCCAGGGCCGGAACATCAGGTCCATCATCAGCTCGCCCGCGGCCGTCGGCACGTCGACCGGCCCGTCGAGAACACCATTACGCACGTTCACGCTCGCCCCAATAATCCGCGAGCCCGTAGAAGCCCGTGTTGAAACCGATCTGCCGTTCGAGGTAGGCCGCGGTGCGCCGGCTGCCCGCCCGTACGGGCTCGAGAAGCGTCAGGCAGCGGCGGCGGATCTCGTTCATCCTGGCCGTGACCTCGTCGACGCCCACGCCGAACGCCAGCGCGTTGGCGTCGCCAAGGGCGCGCTCCCTCTCGCGGGTGGCCAGGTCGTTGAGCAGGCGCAGATAACGCTGCACCTCGTCGCTGACCCGCAGGAGCTCGTCGATGTTGCCGAGCGTCCAGGGGTCGCCCGTCCTGATCCAGTGGGAGACGTTGACGAAGGAGGACCCGCAGCCGTCCGCGCCTTGGAGGTACTCGTCCAGCGAGACCGGCGCCCCCTCCTCCCTCCAGCGCCACTCCTGGACCATGGCGCGCAGCGTCCGCCCGAGCCGGTCGAGCCAGACCGGCCCGAGGGCCGGGTACGCGGGCTCCGCCGCCAGCTCGTCCCGGAGGTCGGTCAGGTAGCGCACGACGGCGGGGGCGTCCTGCGCCGGTCCTGCCCCGGCCGCCGCCAGGCACTCGGCGACCAGGGTCTCCACCTCCGCGCGGGAGCCGGCGACCTGGTCCACCAGGCGGTCGACCGCGAAGATCCAGAGAGAGGCCCGGCCGACCGCGCGCAGCTCGCCCGGGGACGCCCAGGGCGAGCCGAACGCGGTGACCATCGACACCCCGGCGAAGAACGCCGGATCGAACGGCCTGGCGGGGAACAGATCGCCGTACGGCGCGGCCCCGGCCTGCAGATCACGCTGACAGCGCGCGGCGAGCGCGCAGGTTCTGCCCAAATCCGCGGCGAGAGCGGTCTCCTCCCCCGCGAGTTGCTGAAGGATCATGTGCGGTTGCGCTCGACGAGCGTCAGTTTCACCTTCTGGTTCGGCCTCAAGGAGGAGGCGAGCCGCGGCCTGACCGGCCTCGTCGCGGTGATCACCGGGCGGTAGCGGCTCAGCAGGCTCGCCATGAGCAGCTGCGCCTCCATCATGAACAGGTGCTGGCCCAGGCACTTGTGGGGGCCGCCACCGAACGGGAAGTAGGACCAGCGGTGCCGGCGCTCCCGGTCCCGCTCGCGCTCCGGCGCGAACCGCTCGGGGTCGAACTCCTCAGGCCTGTCCCAGAACTCCTCGATCCGGTGCGTGAGGTAGGGGCTGATCATCACCGTGGACCCGGCCTTGATCGTGACTCCGTCGATCTCGTCCGTCTCCACCGCCTTGCGCGGCAGGATCCAGCCCGGCGGATAGAGACGCACCAGCTCGGACAGGAACATCTTCAGGTAGCGCAACTCGGGCAGGTGAGACGGCCGCACCGGCTCGGTCCCGACCACCTCGTCGAGCTCCTTGTAGATCCTCTCCGCCAGGTCGGGATAGGCGTCCAGGGCGACCCACACCCAGGTGAGCGCGGTCGCGGAGGTCTCGGTCGACGCGCCGTGCATGCTGACCATGTCGTCCCTGATCCGCCGGTCGCCCCGCTCACCGAGGTCGTCCGCGCGGGCGCGGCAGATCGCCGACACGACGTCCTTGCCCTCGGTCGCCGTACGGCGGGCCTCGTGGACCCGGGGGTAGACGACGGTGTTGATCGTGTCGATGGACCGGCGGAACGCGCGGTCACCCGGCAGCGGCACCGAGTTCGGGACGAACGGCATCAGCAGGCGCGGCCACGTGGCCGTCACCGCCACCTCGTACGCGGGAATGAGCCGGGCGATGTCCCCACTGGAGATCCGGTCACCGAAGAAGAGGCGGACGATCGTCGGATGGACGATGGCGGAGATCCCGTCGACGACGTCGAACGGCTCCCCGGGTCGCACGACGGCGTCGATCTGCTCCGTGATGATCTCGGCCATGCGGTCGGCCAGCGACTCGACGTACTTCGCGGTGAACAGGGGCTGCAGCACCCGGCGGCTCTCCTGCCAGTGCTCGCCGTCGGACAGGATGCCGTCGCCCAGCAGGGGGACCAGCGGATCCCAGAACATGCCCTCACGGACGTAGTTGGGCTGGTTGTTCCGCAGCACGTGCTGGACGTGGTCCGGGTGGGTCACCAGGTAGGGCCGGAAGGGTCCCATGTTGAGCTGGACGATCCTGCCGCCGGCCTGCGCCCCGACCTCTTCGAAGGCCGCTACCGGATCACGCGGGTGCTTCGCGAGGAACCGATAGAAGGGAAGAACGCCCGTGTTTCGGGTCGGCTTCGGATCAACATTGACCGACATTGGACTTGCCCCTCACCTGACGATCACGCCATTTGCGAAGTATCACATGATCTCCTCACATTGATCAACTATGCAGGTCAGTGGCATTTTCATACCGATGTGACCGCAGATGTGAGGAAAGTTGGATTTGTCGCTTGAGGCGTGTTTGGTGGGTGGCAGAAAAGGGAAAGGCCGGACCTCACGGCCCGGCCTCTCCCGACGCGTCGTCAGGTGTGACTGGTCACCAGCAGCGCGATGCCCACAAGGATGACGATGGGGATCAGCCACACCACGACCTCGCCGAGGAACTCCTTGTACATGGGGACCGAATCCTCTCGGTGACGTGCGGAAAGTTACCCAGAGCATATTCGGTCGGGCCTGACGTGGGAACACGGCACCACCCGCGGCGGCGCACGGCGGCGATCCCCGCCCCCGGGGACCGCGCGAGCCGGCGGCGACCCCGCCCGCGCCGCCGCCGGTCGCGGTGAAACGTACATGCGTACCCGCTGGTCAGGGGCCATGCCCCGGATCGTCCCTGGGTCTGGCGACCCGCCGCTTCTTACCATCGCGCCGGACGACACGAGGGAGAGACGCGATGGCGAAGAGGAACGCGGTGCTGGCGGCCCTGCTCGTGGTGTTGGGGTTGCTCGTCGCCCGGCCCGCCGAGGCGGCCACGGTGCGCATCATGCCCTTGGGCGACTCCATCACCGGATCGCCCGGCTGCTGGCGGGCACTGCTGTGGAACAAGCTGCAGAACGGCGGCTTCACGGACGTCGACATGGTGGGGACGCTGCCCGCCCAGGGGTGCGGGGTGCCGTACGACGGCGACAACGAGGGCCACGGCGGCTTCCTCGTCACCAACGTCGCCGACCAGAACCAACTCCCCGGGTGGCTCTCCGCGGCCCGGCCCGACATCGTGATGATGCACTTCGGCACAAACGACGTGTGGAGCAACAGGCCCACCAGCACGATCCTCGCGGCGTACGGCAAGCTCGTGGACCAGATGCGGGCGAGCAACCCGAACATGAAGATCCTGGTCGCGCAGATCATCCCGATGAACCCCGCGACCTGCTCCGAGTGCGCCCAGCGGACCGTCGCCCTGAACGCGGCGATCCCGGCGTGGGCCGCCTCGAAGACCACGGCGGCCTCCCCGATCGTGGTCGTCGACCAGTGGACGGGCTTCAGCACGAGCGCGGACACCTACGACGGCGTGCACCCCAACGCGAGCGGCGACCAGAAGATGGCCGACAAGTGGTACCCCGCCCTGTCGGCGCTGCTCGGCGGCGCCCAGCCGTCCCCGAGTCCCAGTGTCAGCCCCAGCCCCCGCGTGAGTCCCAGCGTCAGCCCGAGTGCCCAGCCGAGCCCCACGGGGACGCGGTCGCCGACGCCGTCGCCGTCGCCGTGGCCCCCGTCCGACGCCAAGGGCTGCGTAGCCACCTACAAGATCGTGAACCAGTGGGACGGCGGGTTCCAGGGTGAGGTCACGGTCAAGAACTGGGACAAGGAAACTCTTGACAGCTGGACCGTGACCTGGACCTTCGCCAACGGACAGCAGGTCACCCAGGCGTGGGGCGGCAAGGCCACGCAGAGCGGGGCGAGCGTGACCGTGAAGAACGAGAGCTGGAACGGCTCCGTTGCCCCCGGGGCGAGCACCACCTTCGGCTTCATCGCCTCCTGGAACGCCGCCAACCCCGTCCCCGTGACCGGCTGCACGGCCACCTGATCGCGCCGGGCCTGGCCGCCACGCCGAGGGCGGCCAGGCCCGGCCCGGCAGAGCCGCGTCCTCGGCGGTTCATGCCGACGGTGCGGCGGGCCGCCCGCGCCGCGGCGGCTTCGGCATCAGCGGTAGCCGGTGACGTCCGCGGGGAGGCCCCGGTCCTGGACCTCCACCAGGTAGCGCCAGCAGTCAGGACGGCTGCCGTCCACGTCGGTGAAGCCGTACACCTGCGCCAGTTGACCGCTGGACAGCGACTGCCCGTTCCAGCGGCTCGCCTCGGGGTCGGCGGCCAGGGCCGCCACCGCGCGGCCCACGAAGGCCGGCGTCTCCGAGATGGCGAAGTGCGGCTGGTGGGCCAGCGCGTCACGCCAGTTGGCCTCCGTCACCCCGAAGTGCTCCAGCATGAGCTCGGAACGCAGCCAGCCCGGCGTGAGCGAGACCGCCGTCGCGCCGTGCGGCGCGAGCTCCTTGGCCTGGGCGAACGCCATGCGGTTCACGGACGTCTTCGCGAGGTCGTAGAAGAACGAGACGCGGTAGTTGGCGGCGTTGTACTCCGCCGTGCCGTCGGTGACCTCGACCACCAGGCCGCCCGGCCTGCGGATCAGCAGCGGCAGCGCGTAGTGGCTGGTGATGATGTGCGTGTCGATCGCCAGCCGCAGGATGCGCAGGCCGTCGTCGAGCGAGTGCTCCCAGAGCCGGTCCTTCCAGCTGAACAGCAGCTCTCCGCCCCAGATGTCGTTGACCAGCACGTCGAGCGCGCCCTGCTCGGCGTCGATCCGCTCGACGAGGGCCCGCACCCGCTCGCGGTCGAGATGGTCCACCGGCACGGCGATCCCCCGGCCGCCCGCGGCGGTGACCAGCTCGGCCGTCTCCTCGATCGTCTCCGGCCGGTCCATCTCCGACCGCCGCTCGCGCGTGCTGCGGCCGGTCACGTAGACCGTCGCCCCCGCCGCGCCCAGCTCGACCGCGATGCCCCGGCCCGCGCCCCGGGTCGCCCCGGCGACCAGCGCGACCTTCCCCTCCAGGCTGCTCGTCATGAGCGCATGCTGTCAGACGCCACCGACAGAAACGGCTCTCGGCGGTTGACCGCGATCCCTGGGGGCAGCGCGTGCTTTCAGCTAGGGTGCTGATCGCGATCCCGGAGGAGGACGGCATGAGCGAATATGCAGCGACTTTTCAACTTATAGACGCCGACGGCGACGGGCGAATCTCCGCCGACGAACTCGTACGCCTGATGGAGGTGCTCGGCCGGCCGCTCACGCCTGAGGACGCGCAGAGCGCCATCGACAAGGTCGACGCCGACCGCGACGGCCTGATCGACCTGGAGGAGTTCGGCACCTGGCTGGGCGGGCGCTGAGCGAGCGGTAGGACGACGAGGAGTCCCGGGACGCGGCGCCCACGGGCGTCGCGAGCCGCCGCGTCCCCGCCCACGACACGGACGCGTCTGCCGGAGAGCGGGCCGCGCGCCCAGCAGGCCCTCCGGCAGCCGCCGCCCGGTCAGGAAGTGGCGCCGCCGCTGGTGCGCAGGCCCTTGGCCGCCTGCCGCTCGTGCAGGCCGAACCGCGCCTCCGGCTCCCGCCGGCCGTCCAGGATCTCCGCGACGAGGCCGGCGAGCGCCGGGGCGTGCTTGAAGCCGTGCCCGGAGTCGCCGCCGAGCAGCCAGACGCCGTCCTCGACCTCTGCGATGATCCACTCTGAGTCATCGGTCAGCGCGTACTGGCAGACCTGGCTGAACATCACCGGCGCTCCCACCAGCGAGGGGAACCGCCTGGCCAGGTAGGAGCGCGCCTGCTCCTCGGTGTGCCGCAGCACCCGCCTGCCGCCGGTCTCCGGGTCGTACGGCTCGCCCTCGGCGTCACTGGTGATCTTCATACCCATGCCGTCCAGGTCACCGTGCCCGTACGCCGCCAGGTCGTAGTCGCAGAACGCGGGCAGGGGCGGCGTGGTCCAGTCTCTGGGCACGCCGAAGTGGTAGGTGTCCTGCCGCGTCACCTTGACGTGTCCCGCCTCGTGCGGGAACAGCCACGGCAGCCACGCGCCGCACGCCCACACCACGCGGTCCGCCGTCAGCACCTCGCCGTCCGCGACGACTCCCGTCGTCCGCGCGTACGGCACGGCCCTGGCGCGGACCAGCCGGACGCCCACGTCGCCGGCCAGGCGCGCGGTCACCTGCGTCGCCCGCCTGGCCCGCAGCAGCCCGGCCTTCGGCTCCCACAGCGCGTACGCGAGGTCGTCGGCACGCAGACCTGGCAACCGCCGGGCCGCCTCATCCGGATCAAGCATTTCGTGAGGGATGTCCAAACTCTCCAGGACCCGGGCGCTGCGTGTCTCCCAGCCGTCGTGGTCGCGGGCGAACCACATCAGCCCCGACTCGACGTACAGGTCCTGGCCGGTCCTCTCCTCCAGCCGCCGCCAGGCGTCCCTGGCCTGCCAGGCCAGCCGGGGATACCAGTCGTCGGAGCCGTGCGCGCAGCGCAGCAGGCGGGTCTCCCCCGCGCTGGCCTGGCGCACGTGTCCCGGCGCGTACTGCTCGACGAGCGTCACCCGCCAGCCCTCGTCGGCCAGCCGCAGCGCCAGTGACGCCCCCCAGATCCCCGCCCCCACGACGATCGCCGACTTCATCCACGCTCCCTGATCGCGCCCGGAAACCACATCGCACGTAGGCTACGTAACGCGCTGATTTGGGCCACCGGTGGCCGGGGCGGTGATAATCAGAGCATGATGGCGGCCGAGTCGGCGCAGACCCTCGAACGTGGCTTACGGCTGTTGCGGCTGCTCGCCGACGCGAACCGGGGCCGTACGCCGACCGAGCTCGCCCAGGAGCTGGGCCTGAGCCGGCCGATCGTCTACCGGCTCCTGACGACCCTGCAGGCCGAGGGCTTCGCCCGGCGCGACACGCAGGGCCGCGTGCATCTCGGTTTCGGGGTGCTCGTGCTGGCCCAGGCCGTGCATCCCCTGCTGCGGGCGGCGGCGCTGCCCGCGCTGCGCGCGCTCGCGGAGCAGGCGGGGGCGACCGCGCACCTCACCGTGGCCGAGGGCGACGAGGGCCTGGCCGTCGCGGTGGTCGAGCCGTCCTGGACCGACCTGCACGTCGCCTACCGCGAGGGCTCGCGTCACCCGCTGACGCGCGGCGCGGCCGGGCTGGCGCTGCTCGCGCTGCGCCAGGGCCGTACGGCTCCGCAGGTGCACATGAGCAGGGGACATCTCCAGGAGGGCGCGCGGGGCATCGCCGCGCCGATCCCGGGTCCGCCATGGCTGGAGGCGTCCGTCGGGGTGGTCAGCTTCGCCTACCTCGACGAGGACAAGGTGGGCCCTCTGGTCCTGGAGGCCGCCCAGCAGCTCGCGACCGCCCTGTTGGAGCCCCCGGACTGACGGTCACCACTTCAGCAGCCGCGGCTCGGCGAACACCGTGTTGTCGACGATCACGTCAGCCCGCGCCAGCGGATCGGCCTCCGCGATGTAGAGGCGCTCGGCGGGCAGATAGCGGTGCAGGTGCAGCGCCTCGGCCTCCGACCCGGCCCAGTCCTGGTCGCGCTCGGCTCCGCGACGCACCGAGGTCTCCGCGGACACCTCCATCCAGACGCGCAGGTCCCAGTGCGCGTCGATCTCGGGGCGGAACGCGAACACCCCGTCGACGATCGTGATCGCGCCGGGCGCGGCGGTCGTCCGCACCGACGAGTGGTCCACCTGGGTCAGCGGGTCGATGGAGCACAGCGCCACGTCCCCCGAGCCGTCCGGACCCGCCGGTTCGAGCAGCAGGGCGATCGCGGCGTCGTAGTCGTAGGCGTTGCGGTAGTACCCCTCGCCCGACTCCCGGTCGTACAGGTGCCGGTCACGCCACGGCCGCTTGAAGTCGTCGAGGCTCGCCCGCAGCACCGGGCGCCCCGCCCGGGCGAGGTGCTCGGCCAGCTCGTGGCCGAAGCTGGTCTTCCCCGCGGCGGTGAGCCCGTCCACGCCGACGCGCAGGCGGCCCGGGCCCAGAGCCAGCACGCGTTCCGCCACCCGCCGGACCAACGCCGTACGCGCGGGGGACCCGGGCGCCGGCGTCGGCTGCCGCCAGGTCGAGACGGACAAGCGGATCTCGGCAGTGCTCATGCCACACAGCTTGACATTCCCGGCACCATGACGAATCGTCGTACATGGATATAGGACACTGACGTCCGTTTAACGGACACGCATCGGGAGGTGTGATGCCGTACTACCGGGTGGTCGGCGAGGTGCCGCGCAAGCGCCACGTGCAGTTCCGCGCTCCCGACGGCGGGCTGTACAAGGAGGAGCTCATGGGCGAGGAGGGCTTCTCCTCCGACTCCTCGCTCCTCTACCACCGCCACGCGCCGACGGCCATCGTCAAGGCCGAGTCCGTGGACGCGGGAACCTCCGCCCTCACGCCCAACCTGCCGCTGTCGCCGCGCCACTTCCGCACCCAGGACCTGAAGCCCGACGGCGACCTGGTCTCCGGGCGCATGCCGCTCGCGGGCAACTCCGACGTCCGCATCTCGTACGCCGCGACGGACGCGCCCAGCGAGCTGTACCGCGACTCGATGGGCGACGAGTGCGTCTACATCGCGAGCGGCCGGGCCCGGTTCGAGTCCGCGTACGGCGCGCTGGACGTGGGCGAGGGCGACTACGTCGTCATCCCGACGGGGACGATCCACCGCTGGGTGCCCGAGGGCCCGGTGACCGCGCTGGTGATCGAGGCGGCCGGGCACATCAGGCCGCCGAAGCGCTACCTGTCCCAGTTCGGCCAGTTCCTTGAGCACGCGCCGTACTGCGAGCGCGACCTGCGCGCGCCGGACGAGCCGCTGATCGTGGACGGCGAGGAGGTCCCCGTCCTGGTCAGGACGCGGGGCGGGCTGACCAGGCTGACCTACGCCCACCACCCGTTCGACGTGGTGGGCTGGGACGGCTGCCTCTACCCCTACGCGTTCAACATCCGCGACTTCGAGCCGATCGTGAAGCGCACCCACGCGCCGCCGCCGGTCCACCAGACGTTCGAGGGCCCCGGCTTCGTCGTCTGCTCGTTCTGCCCCCGACCGCTGGACTTCCACCCGGAGGCCGTGCCGATCCCGTACAACCACCACAACGTCGACTCCGACGAGTTCATGTTCTACGTGGGCGGCGACTACACGGCCAGGAAGGGATCTGGCATCGACGTCGGCTCGATCTCGCTGCACCCGGCCGGCTTCACGCACGGCCCGCAGCCCGGCGCGGTGGAGGCCGCCGTCGAGGCCGTGCGCCAGGGGCACACCGAGACGACCGAGATGGCCGTCATGGTCGACACGTTCCGCCCGCTCGACCTCGGCCAGGCGGCCCTCGCCTGCGAGGACACCGGCTACGCCTGGACGTGGGCGCGATGAGCTTCGGGCTCGACAACCTGCCGTACGGCGTGTTCTCCCGGCCCGGCGAGGCGCGCAGGGTCGGCGTCCGGGTCGGGGACCACGTCCTCGACCTGGCGGCGGCCCTCGGCGGGGACGTCTACGCGGCGCCCACGCTCAACCCGCTGCTGGCCCTCGGCCGTGCGGCCTGGCAGGAGACGCGGGCGCGGGCCCGCGAGGCGGCGGCCACCGGCGACCACCTGGTCCCGCTGTCGGAGGTGACCCTGCACCTGCCCATCGAGGTGGCCGACTACGTCGACTTCTACGCCTCGCTTGAGCACGCGTCGAACCTCGGGCGGATCTTCCGCCCGGACGACGAGCCGCTGAAGCCCAACTGGCGGCACCTGCCCGTCGGCTACCACGGGCGGGCGGGCACCGTCGTCGTCTCGGGCACGCCGATCACGCGGCCGTGCGGGCAGCGGCCCTCGTTCGGGCCGTCGCGGAAGCTCGACATCGAGGCGGAGGTCGGCTTCGTCGTGGGGACGCCGACGCGGCTCGGCGAGCGCGCAGGCGCGTTCGAGGACCACGTCTTCGGGGTCGCGCTCGTCAACGACTGGAGCGCCCGCGACATCCAGGCGTGGGAGTACGTCCCGCTCGGCCCGTTCCTGGGCAAGTCGTTCGCCACCTCGATGTCGGCGTGGATCACGCCGCTCGACGCCCTGGAGGAGGCCAGGGTCGAGGGCCGGTCGCAGGAGCCGGAACCGCCCGCCTACCTCCGCAGGCAGTCGCCCTGGGGGCTCGACCTCACCCTCCACGTCGAACTGAACGGCGAGACGGTCTCGACGCCGTCGTTCCGCGACATGTACTGGACGCCCGACCAGATGCTCGCCCACCTCACCGTCAACGGCGCGCGCCTGCGCACCGGCGACCTGTTCGCCAGCGGCACCGTCTCTTCTGTCGGCCAGCCGGGCTCGCTCATCGAGCTGACCTGGAACGGCGCGGAGCCGGTCAAGCTGCCCGGCGAGACCCGGACCTTCCTCGAGGACGGCGACACCGTCACGATCACCGCGTGGACCTCGCACGGGATCAGTCTCGGCGAGGTCTCGGGGAGGATCATTCCGGCGACTTGACGTGTTCATGTCGTCACACCCCGCTATCTTTGGTGCCCGTGAGGCTACCCGGGCACCATGGGCGAGGCGGCCGCTCCGGCCGGCCGGAGCGGCATGAACGGAGCCGGCGCGCCCGGCGATCGAGACGACGGCAGGGGGACGGCCACCGTGTGGCGATCCCCGCCGCCGCCCGCGCCCTGCTCACCGCGCTGCTCCCGGCGCTGCTCCCGGCGCTGCTCCCGGCGCTGCTCCCGGCGCTGCTCGCGGTCTGCCTCGCGCTTGTCGCGGGCTGCGCCGTACGCGTGCCGCCCGCGCCGCGCATCGTGATCACCCCGTCGTCCGGCGCGGCGGCGGTCCCGCCGGAGACGGGCCTGGTCGTCAGGGCCGAGGGCGGCAGGCTGACCAGCGTGCTGGCGTTCGCGGGGCGCGACCTCGTGCCGGGCACGTTCGACCAGGCCAGGACCGTGTGGCGGGCGTCGTGGACGCTGCGCCCCGGCACGCAGTACGTCGTCAACGCGGTCGCGACCGGGCCCCAGAGCGTCACCACCCGGGTCGCGAGCCGGTTCCGCACGCTCACCCCGCGCCGCGAGGTCGCCGTCGCCTCGATCATCCCCTCCGACGGCGAGACCGTCGGGATCGGCATGCCGATCATCGTGAGGTTCACCAGACCGGTCGAGGACCGCGCGGCGGTCGAGCGGGCGCTGGAGGTCCGGGGCCCCGCCGAGGGCGCCTGGCACTGGGTGGGGCCCACCGAGGTCGTCTACCGGCCCCGCCGGATGTGGCCGTCCGGCGGGGCCGTCCGGCTCACCGCCCATCTCGCCGGCGTCCGCGCCGCCCCCGGCACGTACGGCGCCGCCGACCGGAGCGTGGCCTTCACCGTGGGACGGGCCATGGTCAGCACGGTCGACACCCGCGCGCACGAGATGGTGGTGCGGCAGGACGGCAGGGTGGCCATGCGCATGCCGATCAGCGCAGGCAAGGCGTCCACCAGGGAATACACGACCACGAGCGGGATCCATCTGACGATGGACAAGGGCAATCCCGTCCGCATGGTGTCCCCTGGCCGCCGCAAGGGCGACCCCGGCTACTACGACAAGCTCATCGACCACGCCGTACGGATCTCCAACAGCGGTGAGTACGTCCACTCGCTGGACAACGTGTGGGCGCAGGGCCGGGTCAACGTCAGCCACGGCTGCGTGAACGCCCACCCAGAACAGGCGCGGTGGTTCTACGAGCACGCGCTGCGCGGCGATCCGGTCATCGTCACCGGCACGACCCGCAAGCTGGAGTGGAACAACGGCTGGGGCTACTGGCAGCTGTCCTGGCCCCGGTGGCTGGCCGGCAGCGCCCTGCGGGAGGACGCCGCGCCGGCCCCCTCCGCGGCGGCCACTTCCGCGGCCTCCTGACACGCATCACCGCCTTCGAGTCAGCGGCCTGCATTACGGTCGAGTCATGGCAGCAGTGACGATCGACCTGACTCTCTACTGTGAGAACACCCGGCTCCTCGCCGAGTTCTGGAAGACGGCGCTCGGCTACGTCGACGAGATCCCGGCGTCCCGGCACGGGCTCGCCGGGGAGCCGCTCGGGCGGCTCGACCTGCCCGCAGGCGCCCCCGACGACGAGGGGGCCCTGCTCTGCCACCCCGAGGGGGCAGGCCCCCGGCTCACCATCGTCCGGGTCCCCGAGCGCGGGAAGGCGGACAACCGGCTCCACATCGACGTGCGCGTGCCAGGGAGCGGCTCGGCCGCCGACCGGTGGGAGCGGATCAGGGCGGAGGCCGCCCGGCTGGTGCGCGCGGGCGGCACGCTCCTTGAGGCATTCGACGACCACATCCTGGTGGCGGACCCGGAGGGAAACGAGTTCCGCGTCACCGCGATCCCGGCCTGAGACCCGGCGCCATGGGCACCGGCGGCCGTACGCGTTAGGTTGGAGGAACCGGACCCCAGCGTTGTTCGTTCGTTTGCTAGAGAGTGTCTGACGAATACCGCCAGTAGATGAGCGCGATCCAGGTGGACGCCTGGACCACTCGTACGAGGGCACGGGATCGGCGGACACGACCTAGGGAGGCGGCAATGGACTCCTGGATCGTATGGCTCATCCTGGCGGCGCTTCTGGGCGTCGCCGAGATCTTCACGCTGACCGCGGCACTGGGACTGCTGTCCGTCGCGGCCGTGCTCACGACGGTCGTCGCGGCCGTCGGGCTGCCGCCCGCGATCCAGTTCGCCGTGTTCGTCATCGCCTCCGCGGCCGGCCTCGCCGGGGCGCGCCCGATCGCGCTCCGGCACCTCAAGCAGCCGCCGCCCAAGCGTTTCGGGGTGTCCGCGCTCATCGGCAAGTCCGCGTACGTGACCAAGGAGGTCACCGGCAGGGACGGCCGGGTGCGGATCGGCGGCGAGGAGTGGTCGGCCCGTGCCTACGACGAGACGCTCGTGATCCCGCCAGGGGCCACGGTCGACGTCATAGAGATCGAGGGCGCCACCGCCCTCGTGTATCCCCGGGAGTGAGTAATGGACGCAGCATTGATCGCCGGAATCGTCATCGCGTTCGTCGCGATCCTGACGGTGCTGCGGGCCGTCCGGATCGTGCCCCAGGCCAGAGCCGGCAACGTCGAACGCCTGGGCAGGTACTACCGCACGCTCGGCCCCGGCCTGAACTTCGTCATCCCCTACATCGACCGGGTCCGCCCGCTGCTTGACCTGCGCGAGCAGGTGGTGTCGTTCAAGCCGCAGCCGGTCATCACCGAGGACAACCTCGTGGTGGACATCGACACGGTGCTGTATTTCCAGGTCACCGATCCCCGGGCGGCGGAGTACGAGATCGCCAACTTCATCCAGGGCGTCGAGCAGCTCACCGTGACGACGCTGCGGAACGTGGTCGGCGGCATGGACCTGGAGAAGACGCTCACCTCCCGTGACATGATCAACAGCCAGCTGCGCGGCGTGCTCGACGAGGCGACCGGCAAGTGGGGCATCCGGGTCAACCGGGTCGAGATCAAGGCCATCGACCCGCCGAAGACCATCAAGGACGCCATGGAGAAGCAGATGCGCGCCGAGCGGGACAAGCGCGCGGCGATCCTCACGGCCGAGGGCCAGCGGCAGTCGCAGATCCTCACGGCCGAGGGCGAGAAGCAGAGCGCGATCCTGCGCGCCGAGGGTGAGCGCACCTCGCAGATCCTCAAGGCCCAGGGCCAGTCGCAGGCGATCGACGAGGTGTTCCAGGCCGTGCACCGCAACGACCCCGACCCGAAGCTGCTCGCCTACCAGTACCTCCAGGTGCTGCCCCAGCTCGCGCAGGGCCAGGGCAACACCATGTGGGTGATCCCGAGCGAGGTCACCTCGGCGCTGAACACGTTGTCGAGGGCCTTCACCGAGTCTCTGCCCGCCAGCCGGGCCACCGTCACGGACGGCAGGGAGCACGAGCGGAGGACGGCGGGCGACGCGGCCGTGGCCGAGGCCGAGCGGGCCGCCGCGGAGGCCAAGGCCGCGGCCGAGGACAGCGAGCTGGGTCCGCGCCAGATCGAGTCCCGCCGCACCGACCTCGGCGCGACCGGCGTCCCGAACCCCGACCCCGCCCACGCCGTACGCCCGGACGAGCGCCCGTAGGAACTCCGGACGGCGTCAGGAGGCGGCGAGCGACACGCGGTCGGCGAACCTGGCGTAGCGGTCGAGCTCGTCCCTGGCAGGGGCGACGACCAGCTCCGCAGCGACCCGTTCGACGCCGGCGCGCAGCGTCTTGGCGGCTCTGCGCGCCCTGCGCCGCCCGCCGGCCCAGGCGAACAGCCGGCACAGCAGCGCGATCAGCACGCCCGCCAGCGCGCCGCCCAGCAGGAGCACGGTCGGCCACGGCGCCCGGCCGACCGTGGGGGTGGGAAGCTCGGGCAGCATGAGGTAGGTCAGCGCGAACCGCACGAGCAGCCAGATCGCGCCCGCGGCCATCGCGGCGACGGTCAGCCACTGCGCCGTCCCCGCCACCCGCCACCATCGGGGGGCCTTGGACACGTCGCCCGAGGTGGCCGCGGCGACCGTGCGGTCCAGCGCGTCGGCCAGCTCCCCTGACCGCGCCCGCGCCGCGTGCCGTACGGCCGTCGCCCACGGCTCCGGCACCCCCTCCGACGCGGCGGCCCCGACGTCCCGCAGGGCGGTGTCCACGGCGGAGACCTCGACGGCGGTCGCCGCGGGCAGCGAGGAGCGGGCTCCCCCGGTCAGGTGCAGGCGGCGCAGCGGGTCGGGCCGCAGCCCGCGCAGCCAGCGCGTCACCGGCCAGCCCGTCGCGGCGACCGAGCGGTGCCGGTGCGCCTTCGCGACCGCGTCGACGGCGACGGGCGCCCCGGCCGCCTGCGCCAGCGCCCGCGTCAGTGCTTTGCCGACGGTGACCTCCGGCACGGTCACCCGTCCCGGCGGGGGCGGCGACGCGGCGACGGCCGGGGGCTGAGCGGCCGGGGATCGGGTGGCCGGGGGCTGAGCGGCCGGGGATCGGGTGGCCGGGGGCGAGGCGGCCGGGGGCGAGGTGGCCGGGGGCGAGGTGGCCGGGGGCCGGGTGGCGGCCCAGAGCCCGGCGGCGGCCGAGGCCACGTCGGCGGCGAGCCGCGACGACCAGGCGCGGCGGCGGGAGACCTCGCGGTCGAGCAGCCCCCGCAGTTCTGGGACGCCCTCGCCGGTGCGGGCGGACAGGCCGAGCACCGTGACCCCTTCGAGTCCGTCCGCCGCCAGCAGGCCGCGCAGGTCGTCGAGACAGCGCTTGACCGACCCTTCCGGCAGCCGGTCGACCTGGTTGAGCACGACGACCATGACGTCCCTGTGCCGGGCCAGCCCGCGCAGATAGCGCTCGTGCACGGCCGCGTCGGCGTACTTCTGCGGGTCGAGCACCCACACCAGCAGGTCCACCACGCCGACCAGGCGGTCGACCTCCCCGCGGTGGGCCAGTTCGATGGAGTCGTGGTCGGGCAGGTCGAGCAAGATCAGCCCGGGCGCGCCGTCCTCGACGGTGTGGCGCAGGGGGACGTCGAGCCAGTCGAGCAGCGGTCCCGCGCCGCCGGCGCCCCACAGGGCCGCCTGCGCCTTGGCGGTCGTGGGCCTGGTCACCCCCACCGCCGCCAGATCGGTCCCGGACAGCGCGTTGAACAGCGACGACTTGCCGCTGCCCGTCGCCCCGGCGAGGGCCACCGCGGTGTGGTCCACCGACAGGCCGCGCCGTGCTCCGGCGCGGGCGACCACGGCGCGCGCCTGGTCGACCGCCTCCCGCGCGAGCCGGCCCTCCGCCAGGTCCGCGGCTTCCGCGAGCGCCTCCAGGCGGTCGTCCAGCGGCACCTCCGCCCTCCTGCGCGGGAGCTTCACAGGGCGCCCCTCTCCTGTACGGTCTTGGCGATCTCCCGCAGCCGGGCCGCCGTCTCCGGCTCGGGGCCCAGCCCGTCCAGCAGCGAGGTGAACCGGGCGCGGTCCTCGTCGAGCAGCGCGCGGACGCGCCGCCGCAGGTCGTCGCGGGCCTCCTGGGTGAGCGTGCGTACGGCCTGGTCGCCGAAGACGGCTTCGAGCAGCTTCTGGCTGAGCACGCCGGTGCCGCCCGCGATGCCCAGCTCGATCCCGGTGATCCCGCCGGTCGTGGAGAACACCGCCAGCATGATCAGCACGCCGAGGCTGTTCACGCCGAACGACGCCGCCCTGGCGAGCGTGCGCCGGTCACCGCCCTCGGCGCGGACGAGGTCGAGCACGTGCCCCTGCCAGGCGCGTACGGCCTCGCCCGCGCGGCGGGGCAGATCCGGTGCGGCGCGGCCGAGCCGCCCTGAGACGGCGACGCCTGATTTCTCCAGGAGGTCGCGCCCGGCGGGCAGGGCCAGCCACGCCTCGACGGCACGCTCGGCGGCCCCGTCGGCGGTGGCGCGGATCAGCGACTCCACCCCGCTCTCCAGCGCGACGCGCAGCTCCCTGTCCGGCGCCGGGCGGCCGCGGAACGCGGCGGCGAGGCGGTCGCGGAGCCAGCCGATCCGCGATTCGAGCGAGCGCATGAGGTCGCCGGTGCCGACGAAGTCCTGCCAGCGGGCCAGCACCTCGCCGCGCAGCAGCCTGCCGTCGCGCATCCCGTCGTCGAAGGCCGACATGGCCACGTCGTACGCCCCGGTCGCGATGTCGCGCAGCTCGGTGATGCCCGCCCGCTGCCGCTCCACCCGGCCGGCCAGGTCGGGCAGCCGGGTGTCCAGGCTGTCCAGAGCCCCGGTGAGGGTCCGCCGTACGACCTCGGCCCGCGCCTTGGCGTCCACCGACAGGCCGGCGAGCCAGGTCGCGATCGGCTGCACGGCGTGGGCGGGCAGCCGGGCCCGCTCCGACGGCAGCTCGAGCTCGGGGACGGTGAACAGCGGCGTGCCGCCGAGGCCGTTCTCCCGCAGCAGCCGGGCCAGGTCGGCGGCCACCGGTTCCCACGCCTCCGGGGGGACCCGCTGGAGGATCACCGCGAGCGCCGTGCTCCGCTCCCTGGCCAGGCGCAGGAAGCTCCACGGCACCTCGTCGGCGTACCGCGCGGCCGTCGTGACGAACAACCACAGGTCGGCCGCGGCGAGCAGTTGCGCGGCCAGCTCCCGGTTGGCAGCGACGACCGAGTCGATGTCGGGGGCGTCGAGCAGCGCGAGCCCGGGAGGCAGGCCGTCCACGGGGGCGATCCGCAGGGTGCCCGGCTCGCCGCGTCCCCCGCCTGCCGTCCCACCGGTCACCCTGGCCAGCCCCGGCAGGACCGTGGTGGAGGTGAACCAGGTGGCGTCGGCGGGGTTGCACACCAGAGTCGGGGCCAGCGTGGTGGGCCGCAGCACCCCCGGCTCGGTCACGGTCGCCCCGGCCAGCGAGTTGACCAGGGTGGACTTGCCCGCCCCGGTGGAGCCGCCGACCACCGCGAGCAGCGGCGCGTCGATGGCCGACAGGCGGGGCAGCACGTAGTCGTCGAGCTGCCCGCGCAGCTCAGCGAGGACGCGCCGGTCGGCGGCGGCGTCCCCGATCTCCAGAGGGAACAGGTCCTGTTCGAGGTGACGCCGCAGGCTCTCCAGGGCGGCCCGCAGCCTGTCGTTCCCCGCCATACTTCCGACCTTCCCTGAGGAAGGCCGCCGAATCAGCCGCCCCGGCGGTCAGGCAGTGGGCGTGGGCGCCGGCAGCAGGACCTTGCACTTGTCGTACGCCTTGGCGACCTTGGGGTCCTGCGTGGCCGGCCCGCGCACGCGGCCGCCGGCGGGCAGCTCGGCGCCGTTGTCCTTCATGCAGGTGCGGAACGCCTGCAGGTCCTGCGGATCGACGCCGCGCCGGCCGCCGAACCCGCCCCCGCCGCCTTGCGGCATCAGGGAGCGGCACGCCTCGAACGCCTTGCTCATGGCGGGGTCCATCGACCGGAACCCGCCGAAGCCGCCGCTGGGCCGCCCGCTCGGCCAGGCGCTGGGCCTGCCGCTGGGCCGTTCGTTCGGCCCCTGGGAAGGACGCCCGGTGGGCGGCGTGACGCCGTTCTTGCGCAGGCACTCGGTGAACGCCGCACGGGGGTCGGCGCTCGAATCGCCGCCCGCGGCCCGCGTGGTGGTCGTGGTGGTCGTGGCGGCGGTGTCGTCGGCGCCGCCGCAGCCGGTCACCGTGACCGCCAGCGCCGCCGCGGCGACCGCGATGGACAGGTGTCGCAAGGGGGATCACCCTAACCTTTCTCCAGGAGGCTCTCTTCAGGAGGGCACGCGGGAAGACGGACGCGGAACACCGCGCCGCGGCCTGGCTCGCTGTCGGCCGTGATGGTGCCGCCGTGGGCCTGGACGAGGGCGGCGGCGATGGACAGCCCGAGTCCCGTGCCGCCCGAGTCCGACCGGCTGCGCGCGGGATCCGCGCGGTAGAACCTCTCGAAGACGCGCCCCGCGTCGCCGGGGGCCAGCCCCGGGCCGTCGTCGGCCACCTCGATCACCGCCTGCCCCCCGGGAACCATGCCCACGCCCACGCGGAAGGCGGTGCCCGGCGGGGTGTGCCGCAGGACGTTGCCGACAAGGTTGCCGACGACCTGGCGCAGCCGCGCCTCGTCGCCGAGCACCCGCACCGGCTCGTCGGAGTCGTCCAGCCGCAGCAGGTCGATCTCGCGATCCGGCGCGAGCGTCTGCGCGTCGAGCACCGCCCCCGCCGCGAGGCTGAGCACGTCCACCGGGCGGCGTTCGAGGGGGCGCTGCTGGTCGAGCCGGGCGAGCAGCAGCAGGTCGTCCACGAGCAGGCCCATGCGCACGGCCTGGTCCTCGATGCGGCGCAGCAGCAGGCCCGGGTCCTGCGAGCCCTGCTGCCGGTACAGCTCCGCGTAGCCGCGGATCGAGGTGAGCGGCGTGCGCAGCTCATGGGACGCGTCGGCCATGAACCGGCGCATCCTCTCCTGCGACGCCTCCCGCTCCCGGAACGCCGTCTCGATCTGGGTGAGCATGCCGTTCACAGACCGGCCGAGACGGCCCATCTCCGTGCGCCGATGTCGCAGCGGGACGCGCCGCGACAGGTCGCCGGCCGCGATCGCCTCCGCCGTCCTCTCGATCTCCCCCAGCGGGCGCAGGCTGCGCCGTACGAGCCAGTGGCAGGCGACGCCGAGGGCGGCGAGCACCGCGAGGCCGACCCCCAGGACGATCACCACCAGCCGGGAGACCGTGCCGTCGATGTCGGCCAGGCTGACGGCCGCGACGCGGAAGCGGGCTCCGTCGTCCTCGCGTACGGCGATCGCCCGCCACAGCGCGCCCGAAGGGCCCTCGACCGTGAACAGCCACTGCCTCCGGTCCTGCCTGGGCCTGGGCAGCGTGGGCGGCGGGTCGGGGTTCGGCGGCTCCTGGACGGTGCGGACCACCGCGCCGTACCGGTCGAGCACCACGATGTAGAACGACCCGAACTGTCTCGGCGGCCGGATGGCGGCGCCGGCGCCCTGGACGGGAGACGGCGGCTCCACCGGGCGCCGGCCGACGGCCGTGAGCTGCGAGTCGACCCGATCAACCAGGTAGCCGCGCAGGAGCTGGACGGCGAACCCCCCGGTCAGCGCGATCGCGAGCGCCACGAGCAGCAGCGTCCCCGCGACGAGCCGCAGCCAGAGCGGGGTCCGGGCGGCACGCCGCCGGAGCTCGCCGACGCCCGGCAGGCGCGGCAGGCGCCCGTGGGCCCGCTTCCCCGGACTCGGCTGGTCAGCCGCGTGGCGCACGGAGGACATAGCCCACGCCGCGGAGCGTGTGGATCAGCTTGGGCTCTACGGCGTCGACCTTGCGCCGGAGATAGGAGACGTACGACTCGACCACGTTGTGGTCGCCGCCGAAGTCGTAGCGCCAGACATGGTCGAGGATCTGGGCCTTCGACAGCACCCGGCCCTGGTTGGCCATGAAGTAGTGCAGCAGCTTGAACTCGGTGGGCGACAGCCGTACGGAGGTTCCGCCGCGCCAGACCTGGTGGGAGTCCTCGTCGAGCTCCAGGTCGGCGACGCGCAGCCGGGCGGGGGCCGCGTCGCCCGCGCGCGTGCGGCGCAGCACCGCCCTGATGCGCGCGAGCACCTCCTCCAGGCTGAACGGCTTGGTGACGTAGTCGTCACCGTGGCCCAGCCCCGCGATCTTGTCCTCGGTCGCGTCCCTGGCGGTGAGGAACAGCACAGGGACCCGCCGCCCCGACGCCTGGAGCCGGTCGGAGACGGCGAAGCCGTCCAGGTCCGGCAGCATGACGTCGAGCACGATCAGGTCGGGGCGCACCTTGGCGGCGATCTGGACCGCCTCTCTGCCGGTGCCCGCGGTGATCACCTCGAACCCGGCGTACCGCAGGCTCGCCGACAGCAGTTCCCTGATGTCGGGCTCGTCGTCGACGACCAGCAGACGGCCCTCCGTCACGATCCCGCCCTCCGGCCCACGGGCGAGCCCTGCGTGACCGACGTCGCCGCCACCTGGCCCTGGTCGTCGGCGGTGCCCGCGACGGTGACGAAGCTGCCCGGCTTGAGATCGGAGACCTTCCCCTCCTGGCTGACCTGGACCTTGGTCTCGCCCGAGGTGGTCACCGTGACCACGCCGCCGTTCGCGGTCTGGATGTAGATCTTGTCGCCGTCGACGAGCTTCACCGTCCCGAAGGTCATTCCACCGGCCCCCGCCCCCGCTCCCGCACGTCCGGCGAAGCCGCCGCCCACGCCCCCGTCCCGCGCGTACCCGCCGCCGAGTCCGCCGCCCGCGGGGGCCTGACCGGCACCGGCGTACGCCCCAGGACCGCCCGGGCGGGACGGACCCTGGCCCGGCGCGGAGCCGCCCACAAGCTTCTGCACCTGGATGCCGAGGAGCAGCCCGGCCACGAGCAGGACGCCCCCGGCCAGGGCGAGCGTCAGCTTCGACCCGCCCGCCCGCGTGGGACTCGCCGTCAGCACCTCCTGGAGGTCGTCGTCGAACGGCGAGGTCTCCAGAAGCTCCTCGGAGTCGCGGGTGCTCATGTTCGTCTCCCTTCGATGGGCCCGGCCGTCACTCGAAGCGGAGGGCTTCGATCGGCCGCAGCCCTGCGGCGCGGTTGGCGGGATAGCTGCCGAAGAACAGGCCGATCACGACCGAGACCCCGAGCGCCAGCGCGATCGACGTCGGGACGATCACCGGTCGCACGCCCGCGATCGTGAACTGGGCGCCGGCCACGGCGATCAGCACGCCCAGCAGGCCCCCGACGAGGCTCAGCATCGTCGCCTCGGCGAGGAACTGGCCGAGGATCGCGCCCTTGGGCGCGCCGATCGCCTTACGGATGCCGATCTCCCTGGTCCGCTCGGTGACCGTGACGAGCATGATGTTGGTGATGCCGATGCCGCCGACGAGCAGGCTGATCGCGGCCACCGCGCCGAGCAGTACCGTGAACGTCCCGGTCGCCGCGCTGACCGTCTCCTGCAGGGTCGCCTGGTTGAGGATGCGGTAGTCGGCGCTCGCCGAGCCGGTGATGCCGTGCCGCTGGTCGAGCACCTCGGTGACCTCGGCCTGCGCGGCGTCGACCGCCTCGGCGCTCTTGGCCTGCACGAGGATCTGCCCCAGCGGCCCGAACCCCGTCAGGCTCTGCTGCACGGCGGGCAGCGGGGCGATCGCCACGTCGTCGGCGTCCTGGAACCCGGACGAGCCGGTCTCCTTCAGCACCCCCACGACGGTGAACGGCACACCGGACACCGTGATCTGCTTGCCGAGGGGGTCGACCGCGCCGAACAGGTTCTCCGCCACGGTCTGCCCGATGACCACGACCTTGCGCGCGGCCAGCACGTCGTCGTTGTAGAAGTAGGAGCCCTTGGCGACCGGCTTGTTGGACGCCTCGAAATAGCTCGGGTAGGTGCCGACGAGCTGGCTGATCGAGTGGCTCGCCCCTTCGTACGCGGCGCTCTGGGCCTGTGCCGTGACGACGGGCGAGACGCTCTTGACCGAGGGGGCGTTCGCCGGGTCGGCCAGCGCCCGCGCGTCGTCGACGGTGAGGTCCCTGGCCTGGACGCGCGGTCCGGTGTTCTGCCGCCCGGCCTGTCCGCCGTCCCGCCCGCCGCCCCCGCCCGCCGCGCGGGCGAAGCCGCCGGGGCCGCCACCGCCGCCCGAGGTCGAGGGCGTAATGGTCAGCGAGTTGGCCCCCAGCCGCTGGATGTTCTGCTGGATCTGCTGCGACGACCCCTCGCCGATCGCGACCAGCAGGATCACCGCGGCGACGCCGATCAGGATGCCGAGCATGGTGAGCGCGCTGCGCATCTTGTTGGCGGCCAGGCCGCGCAGCGCGAATCGCAGGACCTCCACGCCGTTCACGAGGCCACCTCGGCGAGCCGGGGAGGCGGGCCGCCGGCCGGGGCGACGCGCACGTCCTCCACGATCCGGCCGTCCACGAGGCGGACGATCCGTTTGGCGTGCGCGGCGACCTCCTCCTCGTGCGTGATGACGACCAGGGTCCGGCCGCTCGCGCTGAGACGGTCGAAGATGTTCATGACGTCCTCGCTGGACTTGCTGTCGAGAGCGCCCGTGGGCTCGTCGGCCAGCAGCAGGGTCGGCGCGGTCACGAGCGCGCGGGCCACCGCCACCCGCTGCTGCTGGCCGCCGGACAGCTCGTTGGGCTGGTGGTGGACGCGCTCGGCGAGCCCGACCCGGTCGAGCGCGGCCAGGGCCCTGCGCCGCCGCTCCGCGGCCCTGACCCCGCCGTACGCCAGAGGGAGCTCCACGTTGGCGAGCGCGCTCATCCGGGGGATGAGGTTGAAGGACTGGAACACGAAGCCGATCTTGCGGTTGCGTACGATCGCCAGCCGCCGCTCGTCGAGCCCGCCGACGTCGGTGCCGTCGAGGTGGTAGGTGCCGCCGGTGGGGACGTCGAGGCAGCCGACGATGTTCATCAGCGTGGACTTGCCGGAGCCGGAGGCGCCCATGATCGCCACGTAGTCGCCGCGCTCCACCCGGAGCGACACGCCGCGCAGCGCACGCACCGCGGTCTCGCCCTCGCCGTACACCTTGGTGACGTTGCTCAGATCGAGCACAGGGGGGTCGGGCCTCATCGGTTGCCTCCGCCGCCACCGCCGCCACCGAAGCCGCGGCCGAACCCGCCTCCGCCTCCGGGGAACTGGATGCCGCCTCCGCCGGTCGTCGCCGCCCGGGGCCGCACCACCTGGTCGCCCTCCTGGAGCCCTGACTTGATCTCGGTGGTGGTGTCGCCCTTCACGCCCACCTCCACCCGTTTCACGACCTGTGTGCCGTTCTCCAGCACCGTCACGGTGGTCTGGCCGCCCGCCGTGGTGACCGTCGTGGACGGCAAGGTGAGCACGTCGGCCGCCTCGCCCACCGTCACCCGTGCCGTGGCCGTCTGGCCGAGCCGTACGGTGGAGGGCACGTCGGTCAGCGAGATCGTCACGGCGTACTGCACGACGTTGTTGTTCGTCCGCGGCTGCGGGTCGATCACCGTCACCTTGCCAGTGGCGGTGATCCCGGTGAGCGCGTCGAAGGACACCGTCGCCGCCTGGCCAGTCTTGATCCTGCTGACGTCGGCCTCGGTGAAGTTCCCCACGATGCGCAGCCGGGCGGGATCGGCGATCTCGATGAAGCCGCCGGACCCGCTGGAGCCAGCGGACCCGCTCGACCCGCCCGATCCGCTCTGCGACTGCGCGAGGCTGCCCTGGGCGGAGCCGCCGGACCCGCCGGATCCGCCGGACGAGCCGCCGACGGCCCCGTTGACCGCCGTGACGACCCCGGCGAACGGCGCCTTGATCACGGTGCCGGCCAGCGCCCGCTTCGCCGAGCGGTAGGCGTTCCTCGCGTTGACGTACTGCGAGTAGCCCGAGGCCGTGGAGGTGTCCGCCTCCTCGGCGGCGTCCAGGCTCGCCCGGGCCGCCTCGAGGCTCTCCCGGGCCGCCGTGTCGTCGACGCGCGCGAGCACCTGTCCCTTCTTGACCCGGTCGCCCGTCTCGACCAGGACCGACTCGACGGTGCCGTTCGCACCGAAATCGAGGGCGCGTGTCCTGGCGCTCTCGACAGAACCGGAGGCCGACACCGACGCGAGCACGGTCCCGCGGGTCACCCGGGTCGTCAGCGGCGCGGCGCCGTCGCCCGGGGAGTCGCTCCCCAAGGACGCCCAGGCCGCCGCGATCCCGCCGAGCAGCAGCACCACAAGGACGCCGTTGATGACCAGCGTCCTGCGCTTCGTCGACAGCTTCACGACGTCGAACCCTGGCAAACTCCGCTGCGGGCAACCTAGGCCGATGCTGAGGGTTTGCTGACAGTCCGGATCGGGAGCCCGCATCCACAGACAACTCTCAGGTACGGCCAAGCCACCGGTCACGTGACGTCAGCAGGATGTCCGCCATGAGACCGAGCACTCCACTCAGCGTCGGAGGGCTCGCGCTGGCGGGGATCGTCATCGCGAGCGTCGCCGTGATCTCCGCCACGGGCGGCGACGCCTCCGTGGCCGATCGCATGGCGCTCGCCTCGGTCCAGCGTGGCACGGTCGAGTCGTACGTCTCCGCCGCCGGCAACACGATCGACACCGGCGTACGCGACCTGGCGTTCGGAGCGGAGGGCACGGTCGAGAAGGTCTACGTCAAGGTGGGCGAGAAGGTGCGCAGGGGCGAGGTCCTCGCCCGGGTCGACGACACCATCGCCAGGGAGAACTACGAGGCCGCGAAGGCCGCCCTCGCCGCCGCCCAGGAGACCCTCGACGACGTCGAGAACGGCACCGCCACCGCCACCGCCACCGGAGCGGGGGCCGCCGCGCTAGGCGCGGGTGGCTCCGGAGCCCGCGCGTACGGCGGCGGCACCGGCTCTAACGGCGCTGGTACCGGCTCTTACGGCGGCGGCGCGGGGGCCGGAAGCTCCGGCGGGACCGGCCCTGGAGCCGGCTCGGGGAACGCGGCGGGCTCCGGCGGCGGTGGCCCGGTCTCGTGCCCGGCTCCCTCCGTACGGCCTTCCGGGCAGGCGTCCGCGCGTCCCTCCCCACAGCCTTCGCCGCGGCCCTCCTCGCAGCCTTCCACGACCGCCCGGCCGTCGAGCCGACCGGCCGCCGCCGCGATGGGCGACGGGGTGAGCGCGGCGAGCATCGCGCTTGTGGCGTACCAGGGCGGTGACCACGACCACGATCACAGCGGTAATCACGGCGGTGATCACAGTGGCGATCACGGCGGCGCCACGCCCCAGCCCAGTCCGGCTCCCTCGGTCACGCCACGCCCGCGCCCGCACCCGACACCGTCCAGGCCGCACCACCCGGCCCCTACGCACGGCGCTACCGCGCCGAACCCCGAGGCGAGCGTCTCGATCCTGCCCACGCCGCCGGCGCACCAGCCCACCGCCAAGCCGAGCCTCTCCCCCAGCGCTTCCTCCTCCACCTGCGCGCCCGGCCAGGGACAGGGCTCTCAGGGGTGGAGCGGACAAGGCCAGGGCGGCGGCACGCAGGGGCGCGCGGGCTTCGGCGGCGGCCGCACTGCTCCGGGGGGCCAGGGCGGCCAGGGGGGCGGCGTCCGGCTGACCGAGGCGCAGGCTGAGGCACAGGTCAGCCAGGCGACGACCGAACTGGCCGAGGCCAAGCAGGCCCTCGCCGGGGTGCGGATCAAGGCTCCGGCGGACGGCACGATCCTGTCCATCGCGGGGACCACGGGCTCCCGTTACACCTCGGGCGCCTTCATCACCCTGGGCGACCTCGACGCCCTGCAGGTGCGGGCGATGTTCACCGAGTCGGACATCCGCTTCCTCAAGGTCGGTCAGGCGGCCACCGTCACGCTGTCCACGCGACCGGGGCAGGAGTACGCGGGAACGGTCGCCCACGTCGACCCGACCGCGACCACCTCCAACCGTCTCGTCCGCTACGGCGTGACGATCGACCTGGAGAACCGTCCCGCCCGGCTGCTGCTGGGGCAGAGCGCCACCGTACGGGTGACGACCGGCGAGGCGGCCGACGCGCTCTACGTCCCCTCACAGGCCGTACGCGCCCAGGACGACGGCAGCGCCGTGGTGACCGTCGTGAACGGCGGAACGCAGACGCGCCGTACGGTCAGGATCGGCGTGCGCGGCGACACCCACGTCGAGATCACCGACGGTCTCGCCGAGGGCGACCAGGTCGTCCTGCCCTCCGCCTCTACCGCCTTCCCCGACGAAGGCTTCCCCGGAGCCCACTGACCCGGAGCCCACTGATCCGGCGGCGGTCCACACGGCGTCCAGCCCGGTCGCGCGCAAAGACGAGGTCACGTCATTTCCCTGCGAGTTGACGCGGCCCTCGCTACTCTCGTATAAAGAAAACACTGCTCCCCGCCGTCCGGGTATCACCCGGACTGGCGGGGATTATTTGTTGTGGGGCAAAGTGACAGACCGCGTCATTCTGTTCATCGACTATCAGAACGTCTACAAGGGTGCCCGCAGCTGTTTCTACTCACAATTACACCCTCCCCATACGGCCGGACAGATATTCCCATTGACACTTGGTCAACATATAGTCCGCAACAGCCCTTATGACCGTGAACTGACCCAGGTCAGGGTCTATCACGGCAGGCCCGCCGCAACAAGGGACCCCAAGGGATACGGAGCCTGCACGCGGCAGGTCGCCGCCTGGGAACGCAGCGCTGAGGTGGTGACCGCCCTCCGCACTCTTCGCTATCCGTACGGGTGGCCTGAACGTTGCGCTCCCGGCGAAAAGCCACAGGAGAAAGGCGTCGACGTCGCGCTGGCGGTCGACTTCGTGCGGTTGGCCATCGAGAAGGAGTATGACGTCGGGATCCTGATGTCGACCGACACCGACCTCAAGCCGGCCCTGGAAGTGGTGGCTTCTTTACGGTCGTCAGGAGGCCCGCGTGTCGAGGTGGCGGCGTGGAGCGGAGACAACATGCACAACAGGCGGTTGTCGATCTCCGGCATGAATCTCTGGTGTCACTGGCTGAACGCCGCGTCTTACGACCAGGTCAAGGACCCGACCGACTACACCCTGGACTGACCGCCGACCACGAACGCCTTCCGCCCTCGACCTCCGCTTCGCGGGACGGGGAGTCAGCGGGATCAGCGGTTCAGGGGCGGGCCTCGGGGGCGAGGGGGAGGGTGACACGGAAGGCGGCCCCGGCGCCGGGAGCGGTCTCCACGCCGACCTCGCCGCCGTGCGCCTCGACGAGGGACCGTACGATCGCCAGCCCCAGGCCGCTGCCCCCGGAGGGCCGCGTACGGGAGGGGTCGGCGCGGTAGAAACGCTCGAAGACCCGGGCGGCCTGTTCGGGGGTGAGGCCGGGCCCCTTGTCCGCCACCTCGATGTACGCCGTACCGTCCCGGCTTCCGACGCGTACGGTGATCGGGGTTCCCTCGGGCGTGTGGGTCCTGGCGTTGCTCATCAGGTTGCCCACGACCTGCCGCAACCGCACCTCGTCACCCGAGACGATCAGCGCGGCGTCCCCCTCGACCACGAGCGACACGTCTCGGTCGGGGCAGAGGGTCCTGGCGTCGTGGACGGCGTCGGCCGCCAGGGCCAGCAGGTCCACGGGCCGCATGCGCAGCGGGCGCTGCTGGTCGAGCCGGGCGAGCAGCAGCAGATCGTCCACCAGCAGACCCATGCGGGCGGCCTCGCTCTCGATGCGCGACAACAGCCGGGTGACGTCCGCGTCCGGCACCTGCCGGTGGAACTCGGCGAAGCCCCTGATCGAGGTGAGCGGCGTGCGCAGTTCGTGCGAGGCGTCGGCCACGAAGCGGCGCATGCGCGCCTCCGACTCCCGCGCCTTCGCCTCCGACTCCCTGGCCGCCGCCTCGGAGGCGGCCCGCGCCTGGAAGGCCGCCTCGATCTGGGCGAGCATGCCGTTCAGCGCGCGGGCGAGCCGCCCGACCTCCGTACGCGGGTCGCGGTCGGGCATCCGGCTGCCTAGGTTTCCCCTGGCGATGGCCTCGGCGGTCGCCTCGATCTCCGCCAGGGGCCGCAGGCTCCGCCGTACGATCACGACGCCGACGACGGCGAGCACGACCATCAGGGCGCCGCCGACCAGCGCCTCGATGAGGGCGAGCCGGGCGGTGATCTGGCCGACCGAGGCCATGTCCACCGCGACGACCACCGTGCCCCGGCCGTCGACGGGCACGACGCGGGCGCGCCACCGGCCATCCCCCGACACCGCGGGGACCGTCGCCGGGCGCAGGGAGGTCACGACGGCGGGACCGGGCAGGTCCTCCACGCTCATGCCCGCCTGGGCGAGCAGCGTCCTGCCGCCGGTGTCGCGGATCTCCACGCGTCCCTCGGGCGGCAGCCTGAGCCGTGCGAACGCCGCGGGCCCGCGGTCGAGCCGGATCCGGGTCTCGTTCGCCAGCATGGCGACCTGCAGGTCAACCCGGCTGACCAGGTAGTCGCGCAGCACAGAGACGCTGCCCACGCCGATGGCGGCGAGCGCGACCGCGACCAGCGCGAGCATGGCCGCGCTGAGCCGGATCCGCAGCGGCGTGCGCCCCGACACGGCTCAGGCGCCGGCTGGCGGTGTCCGCATGACGTAGCCGACGCCGCGCAGCGTGTGGATGAGCCGGGGGTGGGCCATGGTCTGCGCGCCGTCGAGCTTGCGGCGCAGCACCGACACGTACGACTCGACGATCCCGGCGTCGCCGCGGAAGTCGTATTCCCACACGTGGTCGAGGATCTGGGCCTTCGACAGCACCCGGCCGGCGTTGCGCATGAAGTAACGCAGCAGCTTGAACTCGGTGGGCGACAGCGGCACGGCCTGGCC
The DNA here is from genome assembly GCF_012999535.1 of Microbispora sp. H11081. GTDB lineage: Bacteria > Actinomycetota > Actinomycetes > Streptosporangiales > Streptosporangiaceae > Microbispora. Next base: position 64,374 of record NZ_JABBWV010000004.1, on the reverse strand, counting down.
GCCGCGCCAGACCTCGTGGGACTCCTCGTCCAGTTCGATGTCGGCGAAGGTCAGCCGTGGCGGGGCGACCAGCGGGTCCCCGGCGGTGCGGCGCAGCACGGCCCGGATGCGGGCGACGACCTCCTCCAGGCTGAACGGCTTGGTCACGTAGTCGTCGCCGCCGAGCGTCAGGCCCCTGACCTTGTCCTCGGTGGCGTCCCGCGCCGTGAGGAAGACCACAGGGGTGTGGCTGCCGCCGCCGCGCAGCCTGCGTACGATGTCGAACCCGTCCATGTCGGGCAGCATGACGTCGAGCACGATCAGGTCCGGGCGGTGCCGCTGGGCCGCGGCGACCGCCTCACCGCCGTTGGACGCGGTGCGGACCTCGAATCCGGCATACCGGAGACTGGCCGCGAGCAGTTCGAGGATGTTCGGCTCGTCCTCGACGATCAGCAGCCGGGCTTCAGGAGATGCAGCGACCATGGCGCCTGCACTCTAGACCTAATTGGCTAAGGGAACCGTTAAGGCGATATGCCGGGCGATGGCGAGGCTGCTCGTGGCCGCCGGTGAGGGCGCGTTGCGCACCAGCACGATCCGTCCGCGCACGTCGATGACGAAGTCGTCGAGCAGCCCGCCGTCCCGCGACACGGCCTGCGCCCGCACGCCGCCCTCGGTGCGTACGAGGTCGGCCGGGGCCAGTTCTGGCACGTACCGCCGGGCGGCGGCCACGAAGGCGTGTTTGGCCAGCGAGCCGTACACCTCGCGCAGGCCGGTCCGCCAGTGCTCGGCCGCCAGCCGCCGCGTGCCCGGCCAGGCGGCGATCCGCCGCAGGTCACGCGCCGACACGGACCGCCAGGAGTAGCCCTCCAGGGCGAGCGCGGGCACGGCGTTGGGCCCGACCAGGACCTCCCCGTCGATCCGGCGGGTCAGGTGGACGCCGAGGAAGGGGTACCGGGGGTCGGGCACGGGGTAGATGAGCCCTTTCACCAGGTCACGCGCCGGCCCGGCGAGCCGGTAGTACTCCCCGCGGAACGGGACGATCCGCACGTCGCCGCCCGCCCCCGCCAGGTCCGCCACGCCGTCCGAGCCGAGACCGGCGCAGGAGATCAGGCGGTCGAAGTCGAACCTCTCCCGCCCTGCCAGCACCGCGACGCCGTCCGTGGTCTGCCTGATCGCGCGTACGGGACGCGAGAGCCGTACGGTCCCGCCGGCCTCGGCCACGTCGGCGGCGAGGCGGCGCGCGACCGCGGCGAAGTCGGTGATCGCGGTGTGCGGCGAGTGGACGGCGGCGACCCCGACCGCGTACGGCTCCACGTCCCGCAGGCCGATCGCGTCGAGTTCGGCGATGCCGGGCACGCCGTTCTCCCTGGCCCGCTCGGCGATGCGGCGCAGGCCGGGCAGTTCGGCCCGGGTGGAGGCCACGACGAGCTTGCCCGCCTCGTCGTACGGCAGGCCGTGCTCGGCGCAGTACTCGCGCAGCATGGCCGCGCCCTCCCGGCAGAGCGTCGCCTTGAGCGAGCCGGGCTGGTAGTAGATCCCCGCGTGCACGACCCCGCTGTTGTGCCCGGTCTGGTGGGCGGCGACCCGGTTCTCCTTCTCCAGGACGGTCACCTCGGCGCCTGCCCGCGCCATCTGCCGGGCCACGGCCAGACCGAGGATCCCGGCGCCGACGATCCCGATCCTCATGTCCGCGCGGCTCTCGTCAGCATGGCGCACATTGTGGCAGCCGGAGTCGCTCCGCGGTGATCGAACCTGTGTTCGGTACGATGGCTGCGTGTACGTGCCACCCGGCTGGCCGCCGGAGGTGCGCCCTCCGGACAGCCCCGATTGGGAGATCTCGGCCGTGTCGTGGCTGCTCGACGCGGTGCCTCCGGACTACCGCGCGTACGGCGTGCTGCGCCGTCACCCGCTCGCGCTCGCCCGGATGGCACGCCAGCAGGTGGCGGCCTCGATCCAGGCGGCCAGGGAGGGCTACCGCGGAGCGGCGGTGGAGCTGAAGGGACATCTCCCCCCGCACGCGGTCGAGGCCGTCCTGGACGCCTACCGCCAGGAGGGCCCCCGGCTCGTACGGCTGGCCGCGTCGATCGCGCTGGTGGAGCGCGCCCTGCGCGGCGAGCACTTCCTTCCCCGGCTGTGATTCCGGTCTTATTTCCCGACATATGGGGCATAACCGCTCAAAAGAGGGAATCGGGGGTTAGCCATGACCACAGAGGGAGTGTCCAAGACCGCCGGCCAGGTCATGCACGAGGGCGCGCAGTGCATCGGCGAGCACGACAGCCTGCGCAGGGCCGCCGAGATGATGCGCGACCTGGGCGTCGGGGCCCTGCCCATCTGCGGGGAGGACGACCGGCTCAAAGGCATCATCACCGACCGCGACATCGTCATCAAGTGCTGCGCGGAAGGCAAGGACCTCGACCAGACCACGGCGAGCGAGCTCGCCCGCGGCCTCGTCTGGGTCGACGCCGGCGCCAGCGTCGAGGACGCGCTGGCGAAGATGGAGGAGCACCAGATCAAGCGCATGCCGGTGATCGACAACCACCGGATCGTCGGGATGATCACTGAGGCCGACCTGGCCAAGGAACTGCCCGACAGCAAGCTCGCGGAGTTCGTGCACCGCATCTACGCGCGGAGCTGACTCTCGCGACGCTCTCCGGGCCGGGCGCCGACGGTGCCCGGCCCTCTCGCGCCGCCACGCCTCGTTCAGCGGCCCGTGCGGTAGGCGACGAACGCGATGATCCCGATCGCCCCTACAGCGACCGCCAGCCATAACACCGGCATCGGCACGGCGAGGACTCCGTCCCCGGCGGCCGCTCCGCTCGTCGCCTTGACCGCCCTCGGCCGGGCGGAGGTCCGGGCCGGCGTGGGCGACGGAGCCGGTCTGGCGGCGGCGGGCAGCGGCACCCGGTAGACCGGGCTGTTCTTCCCCTCGCTCCCGGTGAGCAGTGCCCTGCCGTCCCGCGTGTACGCGATCGACTCGGCCTGGTGCAGCGGCGGCATCGTGACGTGCGCGATCAGTTCGCCCGGTGACCGGTAGACGGACGCCGAGAAGTACGTGCGGATGACGAAGCTCGACCCGTCGGGCGCGTACGCCGCGTCGGTCGCCATGATGGGCGCGCTGCCCACCCGCCGCAGGACGTTGACCCTGTCGGTGCGGAGCTTCGCGGGGGCGGCGTAGACGCCGCCGGAGAACTCCTTGCTGACGATGTACAGCCGGCCCGTGCGGGGATTGACCATCACCCCCTCGGCGTTGCGGGGACCGTCGGCGTACCTGAAGCGATACCTGGTCGCCCGCAGCGTCGCGTCCTCCATCGTCCTGGGCTCGACGACCTTGTAGACGGACACGTCCGGCCAGGTGTCCAGGTTGTCCCCGATGTCGGCGATCCACAGCACGCCGCGGCCGGTCGCGCGGTCGGTGGAGGCCGCGATGCCCTCCCAGTCGCGGGCCTCGGCGTTCCCGATCGTGAAGGTCGCCCGTGTGCGGCCGTCCGGGCCGATGGCGTAGATCCGCGGCCCGCTGCCGCTGTCGTTGTGGGTGTAGACGATGCCCTTGTGCGTGGGCGAGACGGCCAGGCCGCTCGACTCGCCGATGCGCTCGTCCCGGATCACGAACTGCGGCTTGTCCCCGTCGTCGGCCCGCGCGGCGGCACCAGGGAGGACCGCTCCCGCGGTCGCGAGGAGAGCCAGGACGGTGCGCGGAATCCGTCTCGTCCGGCTCCGCCCCCTTGCGCACCCCATGCGGCCCATCATGGCCGATGTCCGCAGGGGGCGCGGCGGGCGACGTGCCCCGGCCGTCCCGGAATCGGTCAGGAACGGGTATGCGGGCGGCCTGTCACCGCAGGGCCGCGTAGAAGTCGCGCAGGTCGGCGGCGAGCACGTCCGGCCGCAGGTGGGCGGCGTAGTGACCGCCCCCGTCGTAGGACCGCCAGTGGACGATGTTCTTGTGATCGCGCTCGGCGAAGGTGCGCATCGACACGAAGTCGCCCTCGAACATCGCCAGGCCGAGCGGGACCGTCGTCGGCTCCTTGGGATGCTCGGCGTGCGCGTCCTCGTAGTAGAACCGCGTGGCCGAGGTGGCGGTGCCGGTCGCCCAGTAGAGCATCGTGTTGGTCAGGATGAAGTCGTCGTCGACGTCCTCACCGAACAACTGGGCGTTCCAGCCCAGCAGCCCGGCCGGCGAGTCGAAGATCCCGTACGACAGCGTCTGCGGCTGCTGCGAGTGGACCATGTTGAACGACATCTTGTTCTCGTAGAACCACTGCAGCACCTCCAGGCCCTTCCGCTCCTCGTCGGTGAGGTTCGCCATCTCCGCCGGGTCGCCGGAGGGGAAGGAGTAGATCTGCGTCACGTGGACGCCGGCGACGTGCTCGGGGTCCACCCTGCCCACCTCGGGGGAGACGAACGAGCCGCCGTCGTTGCCCACCGCGCCGTACCTGTCGTAGCCGAGCCTGCGCATGAGCTCCGCCCACGCCCTGGCCGTACGGAACCGGTTCCAGCCCCGCTCCCTCGTCGGGCCGGAGAAGCCGAAGCCCGGCAGCGACGGGATCACCAGGTGGAACGCCTGCGCCGGGTCCTCCGGGTTCGTCAGCGGTTCGACGACCTTGAGGTACTCCGCGATCGAGCCTGGCCAGCCGTGGGTGAGGATCAGCGGGAAGGCGTCCTCGTGCGGCGACCGCACGTGCAGGAAGTGGATGTCCTGCCCGTCGATCTCGGTGATGAACTGCGGATGCCGGTTGATCTCGGCCTCGTGGGCGCGCCAGTCGTACCCGTCACGCCAATACTCGGCCAGCCGCTTGACGTACGCGACCGGCACGCCGTACTCCCAGCCGGTTCCGGGGATCTCGTCGGGCCAGCGGGTCCGGCCGAGCCGGTCCCTCAGGTCGTCGAGGCCGGCCTGCGCCACGTCGATGCGGAAGGGCCTGATCTGCGTGTTCTCGCTCATGACGCCGACATTACGGACCCTTCCGGACAGCTTCTGTCCTGAAGTGACGCCAGACTGAGACCATGCTGGAAACCTCGGCGCGGTTGCTGCGCCTGCTGTCGTTGCTCCAGGCCCGACGCGACTGGCCCGGCGCGACCCTGGCCGATCGGCTCGGCGTGAGCGAGCGGACGGTGCGCCGCGACGTCGACCGGCTGCGCGGTCTCGGCTATCCGGTGGAGTCCACCCGAGGCACGGACGGCGGCTATCGCCTGGTCGCCGGGGCGGCGATGCCGCCTCTGCTCCTCGACGACGACGAGGCGGTGGCCGTGGCGATCGGGCTGCGCACCGCCGCGGGTGTGACGGGCGTCGAGGAGGCGGCCGAGCGCGCCGCCGCCAAGCTCGGACAGGTCCTGCCGTCACGCCTGCGCCGCCGCGTCGGCGCCGTGCAGGCGTACACCGAGCCGGTGCCGCCCGACCGGCCGGGCCCCGCGGTCGACCCCGGCGTGCTGAGCGTGCTGGCGGCGGCCTGCCGTGACCGCGAGCGGCTGCGGTTCGACTACCGCGGCCACGACGGCTCCTCCGGCGTCAGGCTGGCCGAGCCCTACCGGCTCGTGTCCTGGGGCCGCCGGTGGTACCTCGTGGCCTGGGACGTCGACCGCGACGACTGGCGCACGTTCCGGGTGGACCGCATCGCACCGCGCACTCCGACCGGGCCGCGGTTTCCGCCCCGCGACCCGCCGGAGGGCGGCGCGGCGGCGTACGTCGCCCGCGGCGTGTCGTCGGCGGCCTGGCGGCACCACGCCCGGGTGCTCGTCCACGCCCCCGCCGAGGTGGTCGCCGCGCGGATCAACCCGGCCGTCGGCGTCGTGGAGGACGTCGACGGCCGTACCTGCGTGCTCGCGACGGGGGCCGGGACCGTGCACTCGCTCGCCGTCCACCTCGGCCTGCTCGATCTCGACTTCGAGGTCACCGGCCCGCCCGAACTGGTCGACCACCTGCGCGCCCTGGCCGCCCGCTACGCCCGCGCGACCGCCGCAGCGGCGACGGCAGCGGCAGCGGCAGCGGGATCAGGCTGAGGCGCCGCCGTCGAGCACCAGGTCGAGGCCCACCGCGAAGCCGGCGTCGTCCGAGGCGAGCCAGAGCACGGCGCCGGTGATCTCGTCGAGTGCGCCGACGCGGCCGATCGGCAGCGATTCCCGCATTCGGGCGGCCCGGTCGTCCTCGGTCTCGCCGGGGCGCAGGGACATGGCGGTGTCCAGCGGCCCCGGGCTCACCGCGTTGATCCTGACGCCGGCCCTGATGTTCTCCAGCGCCGCCGTGCGGGTCAGCGCGCTGACCGCCGCCTTCGACGCGGCGTAGGCGCCCAGCCCCGGGACCGCCTTGTGCGCGCCGATGTTCGAGGCGATGTTCACGATCACGCCGGAGCCCTGCGCGCGCATCGCGGCGATCTCGTGCTTCAGGGCGAGGAAGACTCCCGTCGTGTTGACCTGGAGGACGCGCGCCCAGTCCTCCTCCGGCATGTCCACGACGGCCCCTCCCGCGAACATTCCGGCGTTGTTGACCGCGACGTCGAGGCGGCCGAACCGGGTGACGATCTCACCGACGAGCCGGGCCACAGCGGCCGAGTCGGTCACGTCGGCCGTGAGCGCGACGGCCCGGCCTCCCCCCGCCTCGATCAGCGTGACGGTCCGCTCCAACTGCTCCCGCATCCGCCCGGCCGCCACCACGGTGGCGCCCTCGCGGGCGAATCCCCTGGCGACCGCCCGGCCGACGCCGGAGCCGGCGCCGGTGACCAGCACGACCTTGTCCGTGAATCTCATCTGCCGCTCCCTGTGCGGATGAACGCGACGGCGACCGTCGCCGCCGCGAGGAGGAAGACCGGGGCCATGACGGTGAGGGCGAACCCGTAGCCCTCCGTCATGGCCCGGGCGCCGCCGGCGGGCACGTCGCCCGCTCGGGCGGCGGCGAGTGCCACGAGCACGGCGAGGCCCACCGTCGGCCCCGCCTCCATGGCGGTGTTGACCAGTCCCCCGGCCGCCCCGGCGTCCTCCGCGCGTACGCCGTCGAGGGCCGCCACGGTGGCGCCGGAGAAGGCCAGCCCCGAGGCGACCGGGAAGAGCAGCAGCCCGGCGAGCACGGTTCCCCCGGACGCGAGACGGCCGAGCAGCAGCATCGACACCGCCGCGAGCAGCGACCCGGCGACCAGCACGTGCCGCACACCGAGGCGGCGCAGCAGGCGGCCGCTCACCGGGCCCATGACGACGACCAGGAGGAAGGGCAGGAAGACCAGGCTCGTGGAGATCGGCGACAGCCCGCGCACCTGCTGCAGGTGGAGACTCAGCAGGAACGTGATCGTCGCACTGGCGGCGGCCGTGACGAAGACGACGAGCAGGGCGGCGCCCCTGCGGGGATGAGCCACCAGCCCGAGCGGCAGCAGTGGCCGCGGCGTCCTCGCCTGGAGGGCGACGAAGCCCGCCGTCAGCACCAGGCCGGTGACGACGACGGTCGTCGCGCCCTCCAGCAGGCCGTACGCGAACGCGATCAGCCCGGCCGTGGCGAGCAGCGCGCCGGGCACGTCGAGGCGGGCCGCCGTACGAGGCAGGGGCGGCAGCAGGAGGATCCCGGCGGCCACGGCCGCGACGCCGACGGCGGCGGGCAGGAGGAACGACCAGCGCCACGAGGCAGCGGCGGCGACGAGGCCGGAGAGCAGGCTTCCGGTGACGGCCCCGGTGACCGACAGGGTGCCCCACACCGCCAGGGCGCGCTCACGCTCCCTGACGTCCGGGCGGAGCCGCGTCACCAGTGGGACGGCCGCGGGAGCGGCCATCGCGGCGCCCACTCCCTGGGCGAAGCGCGCGGCGAGCAGGACCGCGTGGTCCTGAGCCAGCCCGCCCGCCGCCGACGCCAGCGCGAGCAGGGCCATCCCGGCGAGGAACGTCTCCCGGGCGCCCCACCTGTCGGCGAGCCTGCCCCCGAGGAGCAGCAGCCCGCCGAAGGTCAGCCCGTACGCCGAGGTCAGCAGTGCCAGGTCCCCCTGACCGAGGCCGAACTCCCGCTGGATGGCCGGCAGCGGCACGGTGAGAAGAGTGATCGCCGCGACGAGCGTGACCTGCGCCCCGCCGAGCACGGCGAACGCGGCCACATTTCTGGACCGATCAGTCAAGAATGAGGGCATGGAAAAGCGCACTCCCCTTCCCACGGAGAGATCAGCGAAGTAGGGCGAGCGCCTGTGCGGCGGCGTCGCGGACGCGGGCGGGGTCGCCGCCGCCCTTGCCCATCACCCGCAGCCCCTGCGCGAAGACGAGCACGAACCGCGCCAGCGCCCGGGGGTCGGACTCGGCGGAGATCTCCCCCTGGGCGCGGGCGCGGATGAGGGCCGAGGTCAGCGCCGTCTCCAGACCCGTCCAGCTCGTCTCGACGAACCGGGCGACCGGCTCGTCGTACGGCAGGCGCTCGGCCGCCGCGTTCACGATCAGGCAGCCCCGCCGGTCGCGGATCGAGTCCTCGGCGTACATCTCGACCAGGGCCCGTACGGCCGGCAGTGCGGGACCCGGCTGCGACAGCAGTTCCACGGGGTCGGGGTCGCGCGTCTGGACGTAGCGCTCCAGCGCCTTCAGGTAGAGGTCGTGCTTGCCGCCGAAGGTGGCGTACAGGCTGGCGCGGCCGATGCCGAGGTGCTCGACCAGGTCGGCCATCGACGTGGCCTCGTAGCCGCGCCGCCAGAACAGGTCCAGGGCGCGCTCCAGCACGACGTCGGGGTCGAACTCCTTGGTCCTCGCCATACCGGCACCCTAGACCATTCGAGAACGATCGGTCAATTACGCTGAGACGCGCTCGTCCCAGGTGATCCGGTGGTCGTACATCCAGGCCAGCGCGTTCCGCTTCTCCACCTGACGCAGCACCACGGGAAGAACCAGGTCGCGGACGAAGGCGCCGCCGGCGCCCGGCGCCTTGCCGTCCCCGTTGCGCTTGCCCTGCGCGACGACGCGCTCGACCCGCCCGCGCCGCAGCCGCTCGAAGGCGGCGAACGCGGCCGCGGTGTCCGGCAGGTCGCGCAGGCACTTGCCGAGGACCACGGCGTCCTCGATCGCCATCGACGCGCCCTGCCCGGAGGACGGCGAGGTGGCGTGGGCGGCGTCCCCGACGATGACCATGCGCTCGCCCGACCATTTCGGCACGCTCGGGAAGTCGTAGGTGTTCCAGGGCGGCAGGATGTGCGGGGTCGCGTCGATGATCTCCCGCATCGGGCCCGTGTCGCCCTCGAACAGGTCCATGAGCCTGGCCCGCCACCGCTCGGGAGTGATCGCGGCGAGTTCCTCGGAGGTCATCTCCCTGCGGCTCGGCGGGTTGGCGAACCACCACACCTGCCCCTCGGGGTGGATCAGATACCCGAAGAAGCACCGCCTGCCGAAGACGAAGTTGCTGATCCCCGGCCTGCCGGGCACCCGCACCCCATCGGCGTAGCCGCCGGTGTTCAGCAGCCCGACATACCGGGCGCGGGGGGCGCCGGGGTCGATGAGGGCGCGGGTCCGCGAGCGCAGCCCGTCGGCGCCCACCAGCAGGTCGCCCTCGGCTTGCGTCCCGTCGGCGAAGACCGCCCGCACGCCGCCCGAGGATGCCGAGGCGTCCGTGAGCCGCTTGCCGTAGTGGATCCGCACGCCCCGCCGTACGGCCTCGTCGCGCAGCGCCTGGTAGAGGTCGGCCCGCCTGAGCGTACGGCTCGGCTGGCGGACGGTGGCCAGCGCCCTGCCGCGCGCGTTGCGTATCTCCATGACCGGCGTGTCCATGCCGAGGCCGGCGACGAGGTCGTGCAGGCCGAGCAGGCGCAGGGCCTCCAGCCCGTTGACCGCGAGCGTGAGGAAGGCGCCGACGCCCTCGGCCCCCCGGTCGTAGGCCTCAAAGACCTCGCTGTCGATTCCGGCGCGCAGCAGCGCCATGGCCGTGACGGGACCCGCGATCCCGCCCCCGATGATCAGAGCTTTCTTGGTCATGCAATGACTATACATATTATGACTATACGGCGCCACGGGCCCTATGATGGGCGCCATGTCGACACGGCGCTCTCCCCTGGCCACGGCCGTGCTCGCCCTGGTCTGCGAGTCGCCGATGCACGCGTACCGGATGCAGCAGCTCATCAAGGAGCGGCACCAGGACGACGTGGTCAACGTGGCGCAGCGCAACAGCGTCTACCAGACGATCGAGCGCCTGCTCCGCGACGGGCTGCTGGCGGTCCGTGAGACCACCCGCGAGGAGAACCGGCCGGAGCGGACCGTCTACGAGGCCACCGAGACGGGCCGGGAGACGCTCAAGCAGTGGATGCGGACCATGCTGTCCACCCCGGCCAGGGAGTTCCCCGAGTTCCCCGCCGCCCTCGCCTTCCTGCCCGTGCTGACTCCGGAGGAGGCGCTGGCGGCGCTGCGGCAGCGGATCGCGGCGCTGGAGGCACGGCTGGCCGTGCTCGGCGCCGAGATGGCCGACAACCTGACCTTCGTGCCCCGCCTCTTCCTCGTGGAGTCCGAGTATCAGCGGGCCCAGGTCGCCGCTGAACTGGAGTTCGTGCGCGGCCTCGCCGACGACCTGGGCGAGGGCCGCCTCACCTGGGATTTCCGTATCTGACGCGCGCCGGGCTCGCCTGGAGTCCACTCCAGGTACCTAGGGTGTAGGGCATGGAATACGGACATCTGGGCCGCACCGGCCTGCTGGTCAGCAAGCTCTGCCTGGGGACCATGAACTTCGGTCCGCAGACCTCGGAGGAGGACTCCTTCGCGATCATGGATCGCGCGCACGAACTCGGGATCAACTTCTTCGACACGGCCAACGTGTACGGCTGGGTCAAGGGCGAGGGGATCACCGAGAACATCATCGGGCGCTGGTTCGCCCAGGGCGGCGGCCGCCGGGAGAAGACGGTCATCGCCACCAAGCTGTACGGCTCGATGGGCGACTGGCCGAACGAGGAGAAGCTCTCCGCGCTGAACATCCGGCGGGCGGCGGAGGCCTCCCTGCGCCGCATGCAGACGGACTACATCGACGTATACCAGGCCCACCACATCGACCGGGACACCCCGTTCGAGGAGTTCTGGGAGGCCATGGACATCCTCAAGCAGCAGGGCAAGATCCTGTACGTCGGCTCGTCCAACTTCGCCGGCTGGCACATCGCCAAGGCCCAGGAGGCGGCCCGCCGCCGGAACACCCTCGGCCTGGTCAGCGAGCAGTCCCACTACAACCTGCTCGTCCGCGCGCCCGAGCTGGAGGTCATCCCGGCCTGTGAGGACTACGGCCTCGGCCTGATCCCGTGGAGCCCGCTGGCGGGCGGCCTGCTCGGCGGCATCCTCCGGAAGATCGACAAGGGTCGTTCCGCCAGCGACCAGATCGCCGCCCAGCTCGACAGGCACCGCGACAAGATCGAGCGGTACGAGGCGTTCTGCGACGAGCTCGGCGAGGACCCGGCCAACGTCGGGCTGGCGTGGCTGCTGCACCAGCGGGCGGTCACCGCGCCCATCATCGGCCCCCGTACGGTCGAGCAGCTCGACGGCACGCTCAAGGCGCTGGAGATCGAGCTCGACGACAAGGCGCTCGCCCGGCTCGACGAGATCTTCCCCGGCTACAAGACCGCCCCGGAGGAGTACGCCTGGTGATCAGGCTGTGCCTGCGACGGCCTGTGGAGTGCCTCGCGAACGCCGCCTCACGCGCGGCAGGGCCGTGATCCGTCAGACACGTCCCAGCCATGCGCCGACGAGCACGATGAGCACGAGCAGCGCGAGCACCGTGGGCAGCAGCCAGCGTCGAGGACGATCCACGTCATGGAGCCTAGTCGCGGACTGCCAGTGGGTACGCCTCGACCTGCTCGTAGCGCACGGTAGCCCCGGTGTGGCTGCGCACGAGGTGGACAGACGACACCTCCCAGCGCCGCCCGCCGAAGGCGCCCAGAGCGCCGACCAGGGGGCGCAGGTCGTCGCCCTCACGTGACGGCGTCCTGGAGCGAGCCAGGGTGAGGTGGGGGCGGAACCGCTTGCGGTCCGTCTCCACCGCCCCCGCCCGCCGGGCGCCGGCCGCGACCGAGCCCGCGAGACGCGTCAGCGCCACTCCGGCGTCGAGGCCCACCCAGAGGACGCGGCCCCTGGAGGCGGAGGGGAAGGCGCCTGCGCCGCCGAACGCCACGGTCTGCGCGGAGTGGCGACCGGCCGCCCTGGCCAGCCGTACGCGCAGTTCGGGCAGGACCTCGTCGGGCACCTCGCCGAGGAAGGCGACGGTGACGTGCCACAGCGCGGGATCGACCCAGCGCAGCTGCGACCATTCGGCGCGGATGGGGCCGATCACCGCGGCGATCTCCGCCAGCGCCTCAGGCGGTGGCAGCAGCGCCACGAACAATCTGCTCACATGCCGATTCTTGCCTGCGGGCCTTGCGGGCCGCGACCATCCGGGTCACCAGCACCGCGAGGAAGACGCCGCAGATGCTCAGCACACCGGCGACCACGACCGAGACCCGGGGGCCGGCCTGCTCGGCGAGCCAGCCCACGAGCGGCGACCCGATCGGGGCTCCCCCGGTGAAGACAAGCACGTAGATCCCCATGACCCGGCCGCGCATCTCGGGCGAGGCGCCGAGCTGCACGATCGTGTTCGCGGTCGTGTTGACCGTGATCATCGCCATGCCCGCGGGGACGAGCATCAGCAGGAAGGCCGGGTACGCGGGGGCGAGCCCGGCGGCGACCTGGAACACCCCGAAGCACAACGCTCCGGCGATCAGGAAGCGGCGGCTCGGCTTGACCCGGCGCGCGGCGAGCAGCGCCCCGCCGAACGCCCCGACGGCGAACGCGCTGGACGCGACGCCGAAGGAGGACGCGCCCGCGCCGAACGCCTGCTTGGCCATCAGCGCGATGCTGGTCGAGAAGCTCTGCGCGAAGATCGCCATGAAGGCCACGAGCAGCAGCGGCAGCAGGAGGTCGGGCCGGTCGCCGACGTAGCGCAGGCCCGCCCGCAGCTGACCCTTGCCTCGTGGCACGGGCACCGGCGACCGCAGCTCCGACACCCGCATGAGCGCGAGGCCGGTGATCACCGCGGCGAACGACACGGCGTTCAGCACGAAGATCGGGCCGGTGCCCATCCAGGAGATCAGCAGTCCGGCCACCGCGGGGCCGACGACCCTGGCGAGGTTGAAGGTCGAGCTGTTCAGCGCGATCGCGTTCGGCAGGTCACGCCTGCCCACCATCTCCACCACGAACGACTGCCGGGTGGGCACCTCGACGCAGGACACCAGGCCGAGCGTGAACGCCATCACGTACACGTGCCAGACCTCGGCCGACCCGGTGAGCACCAGGACGCCCATGGTGAGCGCCAGCAGGCCCATGAGCGTCTGGGCCACCATGAGGATCCGGCGCTTGGGGTAGCGGTCCGCGATCACTCCGCCGAACATGCCGAACAGCATCGTCGGCAGGAACTGCAGCGCCACGGTGAGGCCGAGCGCCGAGCCGCTGCCGTGCGAGAGGTCGAGGACCAGCCAGTCCTGGGCGGTGCGCTGCATCCAGGTGCCGACGTTGGAGACGACGCCCCCGGCGGCGAACAGGCGGTAGTTGTGGTTCCGCAGCGAGCGGAACATGCCGCCTACATCGTCGAGAGCTTCTCCAGGATCGGCGCCACCGCCCGCAGCGTCGCCCTCTCCTCCGGCGTCAGCTCCTTGAGTCGCTGCGCCAGCCAGGCTTCCCTGGTTCTGCGCTCCTCGTTCAGCAACTCCGCTCCCAGCGGCGTCACGCTGACCATCACCTGCCGGCGATCGGTCGGATGCGGGCTGCGTTCCAGCAGGCCCCGCGCCTCCAGCTTGGCGATCACTCGGGTCATCGAGGGCGGCTGCACCTTCTCGTGCTCCGCGAGCTCTCCGGGGGTCATTGCGGTGTGGCGCTCGACGGCGACAAGCGTCCCTAGTTGCGTGGCCGTCAACGAGTGGTGCGCGGCTTGTCTGCGCATCCGTCGCGTCAACCGGGCGAGGGACACGCGTAAAGCGGACGCGAGCGCGGCGTCGCTGCGCAAGTTCTGGGGGTTCGTTAGCATGAGTCATTACCTTTGCTAACTATATGCCGCATACCCGCATTCCTCCAAATCGTCCAGTTTTTCGGATCGTGACACACCGTACCCGCGCGTTGACCCGTCCGTGAACGAGAGTCGGCGCGTCCGGGAACGAGAGTCGGCGCGTCCGGGAACGAGAAAGGCCCGGCCCCCGAGGGGGACCGGGCCGCCCGGAGGCGCTCCCTCGTCAGGCGAAGTCGTCCGGCGTGAACTCCTTCGGCTCGACCAGGACGAGCCAGTTGCCCTGGTTGTCGCGGATGACCGCCTCCACGCCGTACGGGCGCTCCGCGGGCTCCTGCAGGATCGTGACGCCCTTGGCGGTGAGCTCCGCACAGGTCTTGCGGCAGTCGTCGACCCGCAGGCCGAGACCGCCCATCTGCCCCTTCTCCAACTGGCGGCGGTAGAAGGCCGCGGTCTCGGGGTCCAGCGGCGGCCCCGGCTTCATGAGCGTGAGTTCGAGTTCGGGGTGGTCGGGGTGGCAGATGGTGACCCAGCGGAAGTCCTCGCCCATGCTGATGTCGGTGCGCGGGACGAAGCCGAGTATGTCGACATAGAAGTCCCGCGCCGTGTCCTGGTCGAGGCAGTAAACGGTCGTCAGGGAGACGTTCCTAATCATGCCGAGGACGCTACTGCGGCCCCTCTGACCTGGGCTTCTCGAAAATTGCACAATCCGGCTGCCTCTTGTCAGGCTCGGCCGTGCCGGTGAGGTCGAGCACGCCGCGCATGAACAGCCAGCATCCGGGGACATGCGGCCCGCCGCGCGCCGCCCACCGGTCGCGGTAGCCGCTCGGGCTCTCGCCCACGAGCTGACGGAACTTCGCCGAGAAGGACCCAAGGCTGGTGAACCCCACCGCCATGCAGATCTCCGTGACCGTGAGGTTGGCCCCCCGCAGCAGGTCCTGGGCCCGCTCGATGCGGCGCCGGGTGAGATAGCGCATCGGCGTCTCGCCGTACGCCGCCTCGAAGCAGCGGACGAAGTAGAACTTGGAGATCCCGGCCACCGCGGCGAGCCCGTCGAGATCCAGGTCAGCGCGGTAGTCGCGGTCGATGCTGTCGCGCGCCAGCCGGAGCCGGGGCAGCAGATCCACCGGCACCGTACGCCGTCCCCTCACAGCCACGTCTCGACCCTAAATCGTGTCCGGCCCAGCGGCAGATCCGGGGACATGCGTCGGGCCGCCGGAACGGAACTCCGGCGGCCCGTGGCCATCCCCCGAGGACGAGCAGGCTCAGGACAGCCCGAGCAGCGCCTTGATGGGCTCCAGCGCGAAGTACACGACGAACAGCGCGCCCACCAGCCACAGCAGGGGGTGCAGTTCGCGCGCCTTGCCGCGGAACGCCTTGATGACGATGTAGCTCACGAAGCCCGCGCCGATACCGGCGGTGATCGAGTACGTGAACGGCATGAGCACAATGGTGAGGAACGCCGGGATCGCGGTCTCCAAGTCGCTGAAGTCGATCTCCTTGACCTGCGTCATCATCATGAAGCCGACGACCACGAGGGCCGGGCTCGCCGCCTCGAACGGCACGATCTCGGTCAGCGGGGCGAAGAACATGGCCAGTAGGAACAGCACGCCGGTGACGATGCTCGCCAGACCGGTACGCGCGCCCTCCCCGACGCCGGCCGCCGACTCGATATAAGTGGTGTTGGACGACACGCTGGCCGCGCCGCCGGCCGCCGCCGCGACGGAGTCGACCAGCAGGATCTCCTTGGTGCGCTCAACGCTGCCGTCCTCCCTGACCAGGTCCGCCTGGCGGCCGACCCCGACGATCGTGCCCATGGTGTCGAAGAAGTCGGCGAGCATGAGCGTGAAGACGAACATCACCGCGGCCAGGCCGCCGACCTTGGCGAAGCCGCCGAACAGGCTGAACTGGCCGAGCAGCGACAGGTCGGGCAGGTCGATGAAGTTCCCCGGCCACGTGGGCACGTTGAGCGACCAGCCGTTGGGGTTGCTGCCGTCGGGGACCTGCGGCCCGATCTTGGCGATCGCCTCGACGATGACGGCGATCACGGTGGTGCCGAGGATTCCGAGCAGGATGGCGCCCTTGACCCTGCGGGCGACGAGCAGGGCCGTCACGAGCAGGCCGACGACGAAGACGAGCGTGGGCCACCCCGTCAGCGAGCCGTTGCCCAGCACGCCGAGCTTCACCGGGACCGTGGTGCCGCTCGCGTCCGGCATGCGCCGGACGAACCCGGCGTCGACAAACCCGATCAACGCGATGAACAGGCCGATGCCGACACTGATCGCGGTCTTGAGCTGGGTCGGGATCGCGTGGAACACCGCCACTCTGAAGCCGGTCAGCACGAGGATCGCGATGACGATGCCCTCCAGCACCACCAGGCCCATCGCGTCCTCCCACGACATCTGGCTCGCGATGCCGAAGGCGAGGAAGGCGTTCAGGCCGAGGCCGGCGGCCAGGGCGAACGGCACCCGGCCGAAGACGCCCATGACGATCGTGAGGATGCCCGCGACGAACGCGGTGGCCGCGGCGACAAGCGGGATGTTGGGATTCGCCCCGTCACCGAGGAACTGGCCCGTCTTGTCCGCGACGGTGCCGATGATCAGAGGGTTCAGCACCACGATGTAGGCCATGGTGAAGAACGTGGCCACACCGCCACGGACCTCCTGCCCGATGGTGGATCCACGGGCCGAGATGGAGAAGTATCGATCGAGGAAACCAGTGGTCTTCGTAGGGTTAGCATTCACGCGCGCAGAGTGGCAGCACCTCCCCGACCAGGGAAAGAGCCAGGGGAGCAGCGTTGTCCATTCGTGACGGGTTTGTCATAGAGATAACGGCTCACCCTGCGCGACCTTCTAAGCTGGCTGACGTGAGCGAACGCCAGCCGGATCCCCTGCCCCTCAGGACGAGAGACACCCCGACCATCCTGACCGGAACGGTGCTGTGGGTGATCGCCATGGTCGTCGTGCTGCTGGTGGTCAGGCCCGCCGATCCCCGCCCCGTCTGGGTCTGCGTCGCGGGCATCGGCCTCGGCCTCTTCGGGCTCTGGTTCGTCCGCCGCCGCGACGCCCGGTTGGACGAGACCGCCCCGGCCGGCGACGAGACCGCCGGATCGGAGTCCCGCCACCCCTGACCGAGGATTCTCGGCTCAGCGCGTCCCGGCGATGAGCGTCTCCATGCCGTCGAGAAGCCGCTGCAGGCCGAACTCGAACAGCGCGTCCATGTCGAAGTCGTATCCGCCGGCCGCGCTGAGCCGCTCGAACAGCGGCAGCCCACCGTCGGCCGTGATCGCCTCGAACGCCGGTTTGCGGGCGTCCATCCACGCGTCGGCGTCCATCCCGGTCACCGCCTCGGCCTCCGCCTCGAACTCCAGGTTGATCGCGGTGCCGCGGATGTGGTTGAACAAGCGCCGGCGACCGGGCCTGCTACTGGAGCCACGACAGTGCCGACGCCCGGAACGGCGTGGACGAGCCCCTCGCGGCGCAGCTCGGTGAGGACCTTCGTCGCGGTCGCCATCGCGACGCCCCACTCCCGGACGATCTCCCGGGTCGACGGCACGCGGTCGCCCGGCCGGAGCTCGCCCGCCTCGATCCGCCGGCGTATCCCGGCGGCGATCTCCTGGTAGCGCCCTGCGCTCCGACCGGTCACGACACCTCCCCGCACTAGTGCGCCATGCGCGGCGCGGGCCGTACGGTGGTCGACCGGATGGGCCTGCTGGACCAGGCGCGGGCGATCGCCGTCGAACAGCGCGGCGTCGCCATGGTCGACGGGAGAGGCCGTATCACCGCTCGCCTCCCGGCCGACAGCTTCGGCGGCGAGGGCATCGTCTCCGAGATCGAGATCCTGCGGGGCGACCTCGCCCGTCTCTTCCACGAGGCGTCGCTTCCGCACACGGAGCACGTGTTCGACGACACCGTCACCGGACTGGAGCGGGACGACGACGGGGTGAACGTCACCTTCGAGAAGTCGGCACCGCGCCGGTTCGCGCTGGTCGTCGGCGCGGACGGGCTGCACTCGGCCGTACGCGCGCTGGCCTTCGGCCCTGAGGCGCACCACATCCACCCACTGGGTCTCCACATCTCCACGGCCCTTGACGAACTGGACCTCGACGGCTGGTACCAGATGTACAACGCCCCCGGCGGCCTCGTCGCCTCGGCGCGGCCCGGGCGCCTGGCGGGCGAGGTCAAGGTCAGCTTCGCGTTCCGCTCCGCTCCGATCGCCTACGACCGCAGGGACGTCGCGGGGCAGAAAGCCATCGTCGCCGACCGCTTCGCGGGCGCCGGGTGGCAGACGCCGCGCCTGCTCGCCGCGATGGCCGAGGCGTCCGACTTCTTCTTAGAGCCCGTGGGACAGGTGCGGCGCGATTACGACCGGATCATGCGCCCCTACGTCGGCGAGGCGCAGAAGCTGCCGCCCGGCGGCGTGAACGGCTTCGCGCCGTCCACCGCGCTCGCGATCCGGATGCGG
The DNA here is from genome assembly GCF_012999535.1 of Microbispora sp. H11081. GTDB lineage: Bacteria > Actinomycetota > Actinomycetes > Streptosporangiales > Streptosporangiaceae > Microbispora. Next base: position 45,995 of record NZ_JABBWV010000004.1, on the reverse strand, counting down.
GCCGCGTCCATGCGCGCCATGACGCGCTGGCCGATGCGGAACCTGATCGCCTCGCAGTTCACCAAGGCGTCGAGCATCGACCTGCCCGACTACGCCCTGCCGGCCTCGCGCTGAAGACTAGATCGAGGCCGTGGGATCGAGGTCGGCCTCGGCGAGCAGCAGGGGGACCCGGGCGGGGTCGCGCAGCAGGGCCGCCACGGCGAGGCGGTCGCCCCACTGGCCGGACGCCCACGCGAGGCCCCTGGCCAGGCCGTCGACGCCGGAGGCGTGCACCACGCCCTCGAAGAACCGCCACGGCGCCGGCCTGCCGTCCACGAGCAGTTGGTCGTGCTCGACGTACGTCGAGGGCGCTCCGGGCAGCAGCGAACGCACCTCGGGCGGCACGGGCCTCTCCGTGCCGGTCGAGGTCACCGCCCCGGCGACCTCCTCCCCGGCGAGCGGCAGGTCGAGCACCTCCGACAGCGCCTCGGCGAGGTCGAACGGCGCGAGCACGAGCGGCCGGTCCTCGACCAGGGGGAGCAGGTCGGGCGCCTCCACCACGACCGGGCCGTCCTCGACGTCCGCGACCGTGACCATGCCCTTCAGCACGGCGCGTACGGCCTCCGGCGGGCTCACCCGGGCGGGATCGACGGCCGCCAGCGCGATCCACAGGGACCGCAGCTGGGCCCGGTCGACCTCCAGGGACGAGTCGGCCAGCAGGTCGAGCAGCTCTTCTGGGCCGCCGTGCCCGTCGAGCAGCTCGGCGAGGGTGGACCGCACGCCGATCAGCCGCAGCGCCTCCTCGTCGATCCCCGCGGGCGCCTCGCCGTACAGGCCGAACAGCAGCGGGTCGCCCGCCGGAAGCCGCAGCTCAGTAGGTTTGCGCCCGCCGAGCACGGGGTGCCGTGACAGCCACCAGGCGGTGTACGACGGCACCTCGACGATCTCTCCCGCCGCGAGCACCCGCATGGGCCGCAGGGCGGCGCGCAGCGGGGGCCGCGACAGCAGCGCGAGCGCGTTCGGCCAGTCGGCGACGTACTCCAGGTCGCGGACGGCGGCGAACTCGCGGACCACCGGCGGCACGTCGAGCCCGGTCTTCAGCGAGTCGTGCAGCAGGTCGAGCACGGCCTCCAGCCACTCGTCCTCAAGATCGAGGTCGTGGTCGCACTCGGCCGGGTCGAGCAGCACGTCGGAGTCGTTGACCACGGCGAAGCCGTCGAGCACCCCTGCCGCCGCGAGCACGTGCGGCCCGAACCTCTCCACCAGCTCGGGGGCGGCGACGCCGAACGGCACCTCGGGGTCGATCAGCCCGGCCAGCGAGCCCTCGGCCAGCAGCAGCTCGCCCGCCGCGTACAGCTCGCCGTCGGCGCCGCGCAGCGCCAGCTCGGCCAGCCAGGGAGCCTCCCCCGCGGTCAGGCCCGCCGCGTCGACCAGCGCCAGCACGGCCTGGGCCACCGGCTCGGGGTCGGCGCTGTTCAGCGACTCGGACACGGCCGCGTGGGTGAGCGGGTCCTCGAGAACGGTACGCGGGGTGGCCTCGGCCGCGCCCAGCCGCAGCAGCAGCGGGTGAGCGGCGTCGGGGTGGACGATCCGCAACCCGAGCGGCGCCAGCAGGGCGGGGTCCACGGAGCTGTCCGCGGAGCCTTCCGCGGAGAGCACGAGCGTGCCGCGCGGGCCCCGCACCAGCCGGCCGTCGGCCAGCGGCACGGCGACCGCGCCGACCGCCTCCAGGTCGTCGGCGGGCAGCACCTCGTAGAGCGACCGCCACCACGACGGGTCCTTGTCCTCCACGGCCTCGCCGGTCAGCATGTCCACGACGTCGGCCAGGTCGACCCTGCGCACGCCGAGCGTGGTCAGGGCCGGGTGCCTGGACGCCCAGCCCGCGGGCAGCAGCCCGGGGACGATGCCGGCGATCAGCGCCAGGAACTCGGCGGAGCCCTCGACCGCCCGCGCCTCGTTGCCCGGGATGACGCCGTCGGCCTGCGCGCCCCCGTCCGTGAGCGACGGCAGCAGCGGCGTGTCCGGCAGCGCTTCGACGATCTTCCGCCGGATGGCGGCGTCGAGCGCGCCCTTGCCCATCAGGCCGGGCACGAGGTCGAGCAGGGCGGGGGTTGCCGGGAGCTCCCGCAGCAGCCGTACGTACGCCTCTGCGGCCCTGGCGACCAGGAAGTCGGTGAGCGGCCCGGGGGCGACGTGCCGCCGGTCCGTGGTCATCGGCAACGACGCGATCAGCAGCGCGGGCAGGTCGAGCGGCTCGTCGCTGGGCGTCGGCGCGTGCACCACCCTGGGGACGTCGCTCCTGCGGCCCACGGGCACGGCCCAGCGGACCTCCCAGTAGGGCCGGGCGCGCTCCTCGGTCGGCCGGTCGGCGAACAGCTCGGCCACCTGCTCGGGCGTGAACGTCCCCGACTCGGAGACGACGTGCCAGCCGTCGGCCGAGATCTCGCGGGTCCGCCCGTCCACCTCGATCTCGACGGTCTCCAGCGCCGGCATCGACAGCGGCAGCGCGGGCCCCGCCTCCTCCAGCATGCGCCGTACGGCCTGCTCGGCGGCCTGGTCGCGCAACGGAAGGCGGACGACCGTGTCGAAGCCCTCCGGCACGTCGAGCGAGTCGTCGGAGAACGGCAGCCGCAGCAGCGGCACGTGCCCCTCTCGGCCCGCCAGTTCGGCGGCGAGCTCCGGCCTGCCGGCCACCAGCGCGGCGCTCTCCTCGCGGGACCAGCGGACGCCCCCGGTGGCACGGGAGGCGATCGAGGGCGCGTCGGTCACCGACACCACGGCGGCGAAGCCGACGCCGAAACGCCCGGCCGCTCCCGCCTCGCCCTTCTTGCCCGAGACGCGCAGGGTGCTCAGGCCCTCGACACCGGTCTCGTCGATCGGGGCGCCGACGTTGGCGGCCAGCAGCACGCCGTCGGCGAGCGTCAGCCGCAGCCGGCCGGGGACGCCGGCGCGCAGCGCGGCGTCGGCGGCGTTCTGGGCGAGCTCCACGACCAGCCGGTCCCGGTAGCCGCCGAGGGCGAAGTCCTCCTCGGCGTTGGCGTCCTCCCGGAACCGGGCGGGCGAGGCCGTCCAGGCCGCGAGAACGGTGTCACGCAGGCGCGCGGTGCCGAACGCGCTGTCGGACGTGGTCACAGGTGGCCCAGCGGCTCGGAGCCGTCGCCGGCGGAGCCCGGCTCGCTGAGGTCGTAGTCCAGGTCGTCCAGGATGGGCGGCGCCGGGTCCGTGACCATCGAGGGCACGGTCGTCGCCTCGGAGTGCGCCCCGCAGCCGTGGTCGGCGGACACGACACGACCGTCGTCCGGCGCGTACTCGTTGGCGCAGACGCCGAAGCCGAGGCCGAGCGCGCCGGCGAGCGGCCAGTAGAAGCCGCAGGTGGAGCATTGCGCGGGGGCGGCGCTCGCGATCGGGGTGTGCGGGCCCGCGTCACCGGCGCGCCAGCGCCGCGCGGCGAGGTCCCGGCCGATCACCGACAGGACGCGGGCGCGGCCCAGGCCCAGCTCGAAGATCATCTGCTTGTCTATTTCCTCGTCGCCGGAGGCGAAGCCGGGCACGAGGCGGTCGTCGTCGGCCTCGACCGGCAGCAGGTCGCCCACGCCGAGGTCGCCCGGGCGCAGCCGCTCGTTCCACGGCACCCAGCGCGGGGCGAGCAGCGCGCCCGAGCCGGGCAGCAGCACGGTCTCGCTCACGGTCACGACACGCGCGCGGGAGGCCCGGGTGACGGTGACCGCCCAGCGCCAGCCGCGGTACGCGCGGTCGAGGCATTCGAAGTAGTGTGCGACAAGGCGGTCGCCCTCGCTGTCGAAGCCCAGGTGCTCTCCCACCTCTCCCGGGCGCGCGATTTCCTCGGCGGCCCGGCGGGCGATGTCGACCGCCGCCGCACAGGCCTGGTCGACTGGAGTGCTACGGATTCGGGTACGACTCACACTCCATTTTCACCCACGCCGCGAGCGGACCGCACCGGCTGGATGGGTAAATCATGGAAGGACCCTCGGTGCCTATGGTGGAGATTTGGGCGAAAGTCACGCGTGTCGTGAGAGCACCGGCGCTGGTGGCACGCCGGCTGACGCATGCCCAGGGAGCCGGCCGCACCGGTCTCGGCCGCCTGATCGAGTTGACGGCCGCGCACTCGGCCGGGGACGCGCTGGTCACGGTGGCCCTCGCCGGGGCGCTGTTGTTCGGGCTCCCGGTCGGCCAGGCGCGCGGTCAGGTCGCGGCGTACCTGCTGATCACCATGGTGCCCTTCGCGGTCGTGGCGCCCTTCGTCGGGCCGGTGCTCGACCGGCTCCGCTCTGGCCGCCGCTACATCATGGCGGGCACCCTGCTCGCGCGGGGCCTGCTGTGCTGGGGGATGGCGGGGGCCGTCCACGCCTCCGACGCCGTCACGCTGTTCCCCTCCGCGCTCGCCGTGCTGGTCCTGTCGAAGGCCTACAACGTGTCCCGGGCGGCGATCATGCCGAGCGTGCTGCCCGCCGACATCCCGCTGGTGACCGCCAACGCCAGGGTCGCGCTGTTCGCGCTGGTCTCGGCCGGGGTGGGCGCAGGCCTCGCGACGGGCCTTTCCGCCCTCGTGGGGCCCGACTGGGTGCTGCGCGGCGCCGTGCCGCTGTTCCTGCTGGCCGGGGTGTTCGCCGTACGGCTGCCGCGGCACGTGGACGCGCCCGACCTGGAGGAGGACGAGCCGCGGCCCAGGTGGCGGACCGTGCTCAACCTCGGCCCTGTCGTGGGCGAGGCCATGGGCGCCAACGCCGCGATCCGGGTGCAGTCGGGTTTTCTCGTGTTCTTCCTGCTGTTCCTCGTCCAGGACGATCACCTGCGCGGCGTCGACCCGAAGGTCGCGCTGGCGCTGCTGGCCGCCGCCGCGGGCATGGGCGGCTTCGCGGGGGCCGCCGCGGGCTCCTGGTCGCGGTCACGGTCCCCGCACCTGACCGTGATGGCCACGCTCGCGCTGGCGACGGTGGCCACCGTCGCGGCGGCGTTCTTCTTCACCGTGTGGACCGCCGCCGTCGTCGCCCTCGTGGGCGCTTTCGCCCAGGGCCTCGGAAAGCTCGCGTTCGACGCGATCGTGCAACGCGAGATCGGCGAGGAGGTGCGCTCGTCGGCGTTCGGCGTCGCCGAGACGCTGCTCCAGATCGCCTGGGTGCTGGGCGGCCTGCTCGGCCTGGTGATGTCGCTGTTCGTGGCCGGTCCCGCCGGGCTCGGCGTGATGTCCGCGGCCCTGGCGCTCTCCTTCGGCCGCCTCATCATGCTGCGCCGCCGCAGGCTCGCCGCCGGCACCGCCCCCGCGACCTGAACGCGGCCGGACGCGGCCCGGACGTGAGCGGGGCGAGATCAGAAAACCGCGAGGACGCCCGCCGTCCCTTCGCCGTACGGAGGTCGCCGGCCGTACGGAGGACAGGGGCGGCGGGCGGCGTCCTCAGGCGTCGAGGTCGTCCGCGACGGCCCGGAGCACGGTCGCGATCTTCTTGGCGTGCGCCACGTCCGGGTGCTTGCCGCGCTGGTAGTAGTTCGAGATGTCGTCGAGCAGCTTGATCAGATCCTCGACGATCACGACCATCTCGTCGGGTTTCTTCCGCTTCGGCTTGGCCTTGACGGTCTTGGCCAGCGTCGGGGGCTGGTCGATCACCCGCACCGAGAGCGCCTGCTGTCCGCGGCGGCTCTCGGCGACTCCGAACTCGACCTTCTGCCCGGGCTTGAGCGCCTCGACCCCCTTGGGCAGGGCGGAGGAATGCACGAAGACCTCGCCGCCGTCGTCGCGGGTGAGGAAGCCGAAACCCTTGTCGGCGTCGTACCACTTGACCTTGCCACTCGGCACAGGGGTGACCTCGTTCAGACTGTCGTGAAGGTGACTGTAGGTAGGGTATGCCCAGAGACCGGCCCCGTGGACCCACTCGGAGGCCAATGAAGCATCCCATGAAGAGATTCTTGTGGATCTTCCGCGCATATGCGCAAACCCCTGCCACACGGGCGCTCCGGCGGCCCGATGAAGGCCGAGCCCTACCATGAGGAAGATGACGGGTACGGACTTCGGCGAGTGGCTGCGCGGCCGTTCCGACGAGCGCTTGCGGGCGCTCGTGGCGGCGCGGCCCGAACTCGTGACCCCCGTCCCCGCCCACATCGACGGTCTCGCCGCCCGCGCCTGCAGCCCCTCGGCCATCGGACGGGCGCTCGACCGGCTCGACCGGTTCTCGCTCTCGGTGCTGGAGACGCTTGTCCTGCGGCCGGGTCCCGCCGACCGTGAGACGCTGCTCGCCCTGCTCGCCCGCGCCGTGCCCGGCGGTTCAGACGGCTCCGGCGGCTCCGTCGGCGAGGCGCTCGGGCCCGCCCTCGACGCCGCGCTCGACCTGCTGGCGACGCGCGCCCTGATCTACGGGCCGGAGGACGCGCTGCGGCCCGCGCCCGGCGTGGCCGAGGCGCTCGACCCCCCGGCCGCCCTCGGGCCGCCGGTCGCCGAGGTCTTCCGCCACCACCCGCCCGAACGGCTCGACGTGCTCCTGCGGGACATCGACCCGGCGTACAAGGGCGGCGGGCCCGCCGTGGCGCGTCTCGCGGCGCTGCTCGCCGACCCCGCGACGGTCGCCCGCCTGGTAGGAGAGGTCTCCCCCCAGGCGAGGGCCGCCCTGGACGAGCTGGTGTGGGGCCCGGCGAGCGGACGGCTGCCGAACGCCCGCCGCGACGTGGACGCGGCGAGCGCCCAGTCGCCCATCGAACAGTTGCTGGCCCGCGGCCTGCTCGGCGCCACCGGGGAGGAGACCGTCGCGCTCCCCCGGGAGGTCGCCCTCGTGCTGCGCGACGGCCGCGTGCACCGTGACCTCTCCCCCGGCCCACCCGCCCTGGAAGGACCGGTGCGCGACCAGGACCTCGCCGACCGCACGGCCGCCGGGCAGGCGTTCGCGTTCGTGCGCACGGTGGAGGAGCTGTGCGAGGTGTGGAGCGTGGACCCGCCAGGGGTGCTGCGCGCGGGCGGCCTCGCCGTACGCGACCTGAGACGGACGGCGCAGTTGCTCGACCTGCCTGAGTGGGCGGCGGGCCTGGTCGTCGAGGTCGCGCACGCGGCCGGGCTGGTCGCCGTGGGCGAGGGGGACTGGCTGCCGACCGGCGGCTACGACGGCTGGCGGATCAAGGCCACCGAGGACCGGTGGGCCGTACTCGCCGACGCCTGGGCCACGATGGAACGCGCCCCGGGGCTGATCGGCGAGCGGGACGACCGGGACCGCCCTCTGAACGCCCTCCACCCCGACCTGCGCAGGCCGGGGGCCGCCCAGATGCGGGCGCGCACGCTCGCCGTGCTGGAGTCGGCGCCGCCCGGCCTCGCGCCGACGCCCGAGTCCGTGCTGGCCAGGCTCGCCTGGGAGCAGCCCCGCCGCCGCCCCGCGCTGCGCGACCGGCTCGTACGCTTCGCCCTGCGCGAGGCCGAGCACATCGGCGTGACCGGTCTCGGCGTGCCGTCCTCGCACGGCCGTTCCGTCGCGCGCGGAGACGGCGGCGCGGCGGGCCTGCTCGCGCCGCTGCTGCCGCAGGCGGTCGACCACGTGCTGCTGCAGGCCGACCTGACGGCCGTGGCGCCGGGCCCGCTGACCACCGACCTCGGCCGCAGGCTCGCGCTCATGGCCGACGTGGAGAGCAAGGGCGGGGCGACGGTCTACCGCTTCTCCGAGCAGTCGATCCGCCGCGCGCTCGACGCGGGGCACTCGGCCGGCGACCTGCTCGCCATGCTGGAGCGCCACTCGGCCACCCCGGTCCCCCAGCCGCTGGCCTACCTGGTCGGGGACGTGGCGCGCCGCCACGGCCGCATCCGCGTCGGCGTGGCGTCGGCCTACATCCGGTGCGACGACCCGGCCCTGCTCGACGAGGTGCTCGCCGACAAACGGGCCCACCTGCTGCGGCTGCGGCGGCTCGCGCCGACCGTGCTGGCTTCGAAGACCTCCCGGGCGGCGCTGGTCGACTCGCTGCGGGCGATGGGATACGCGCCGGTGGCCGAGTCTCTGGAGGGCGACGTGGTCGTCGCGCGGGCCGACGCCCGGCGCACCGAGGGCCGGCTCGCCGCCCGCGTGACCGCCGCCGCCGCGCCCGACCCGGAGACGGTGACCGCCGCCGTACGCGCGATGCGGGCCGGAGACTCGCGCAGGCGGCCAGTCGAGGCGCCCGGGGGCGAGGTGCCCCGCTCCCCCGCGACCGCCACGATCAGCGCGCTCCAGGAGGCCATCAGGCAGGGGTCGCGGGTGTGGATCGGCTACCTCGACTCGCAGGGGCACGCCACCAGCCGCATCCTCGAACCGGCCCGGATGGAGGGCGGCTACCTCACCGCGTACGACGAGACCCGGGCGACGGTGCACCGCTTCGCCCTGCACCGGATCACCGGCATAGGGGAGATCGGCGGATGACACTTCCGTGGTAAACCTTGAGGTCCGCGTAAGTAAAGGATCACACGGTGACGACTCCTCCTCCTGAGCAGCCGGGGCAGGGACCCCAGGATTGGCAGACCCCGGCGAACCACCCGTACGGACCGCCGTCCGGCGCCGGCCCCTACGGCCAGCCCCAGGACCCGTACGGCCAGTACGGTCAGTACGGTCAGTACGGCCAGCCGCCGGCGGGCGACCCCAACCAGCAGTACGGGCAGTACGGGCAGTACGGGCAACATGGCCAGTACGGGCAGTACGGCCAGCCGGGACAGAACCCCTACCAGCAGCAGCAGCCGTACGGCTACTACCCGCCGGGCGGATACCCGCCGCGGCAGGAGGGCCCGCGCACGCACGCGATCGTGGCCCTCGTCATCAGCCTCGTGCTGGCCCTGAGCTGCTACGTCTCCCTCGGCGGCATCGCGGGCGCCATCCTGTCGGGCATCGCGCTCAGCAAGGTCGACACGGCGCCCGACCAGGCGCGCGGGCTGCTGAAGTGGACGTGGATCGCCATCGGCATCAACGTCGTCCTGCTCATCCTGGGGCTCGGCGGGCTCATCGTCGCCGGGGCCAACGGCTACCTCGACTGACCGGCGCCGGCCATGCGGCATCCGTACGGCATCCGCGAGACCGGGACTGATTCGGCCCCGCCTCGTGTTTGATAGGCGATAGCCGTACGAGGGGGAGCAGGCATTGAGTGACGGGCCGCTGATCGTCCAGTCGGACAAGACCCTGCTGCTGGAGGTCGACCACCCCAGGGCCGACGAATGCCGCAAGGCCATCGCGCCGTTCGCGGAGCTCGAACGCGCGCCCGAGCATGTCCACACCTACCGGGTCACCCCGCTGGCGCTGTGGAACGCCCGCGCCGCCGGGCACGACGCCGAGCAGGTGGTCGACGCGCTGATCGGCTTCAGCCGCTACCCCGTGCCGCACGCGCTGCTCGTGGACGTCGCCGAGACCATGGCGCGGTACGGCAGACTGCGGCTGGAGAAGCACCCGATCCACGGTCTGGTGCTCACCAGCGTCGACCGCGCGGTGCTGGAGGAGGTGCTGCGCTCCAAGAAGATCCAGCCGCTGGTCGGGGAGCGCCTGGGCGCCGACTCGGTGGCCGTGCACCCCTCCGAGCGCGGCAACATCAAGCAGACGCTGCTCAAGCTCGGCTGGCCGGCCGAGGACCTCGCCGGCTACGTCGACGGCGAGCACCACCCGATCGACCTGCGCGAGGAAGGCTGGACGCTGCGGCCCTACCAGCGCGAGGCGGCCGACGCCTTCTGGCACGGCGGCTCAGGCGTCGTGGTGCTGCCGTGCGGCGCGGGCAAGACGATCGTGGGCGCGGCGGCGATGGCGCACGCCAGGGCGACCACGCTGATCCTGGTCACCAACACGGTCTCGGCCCACCAGTGGAAGCAGGAGCTGCTCAGGCGCACCACGCTGACCGAGGACGAGATCGGCGAGTACACCGGCACCAAGAAGGAGATCCGCCCGGTCACGATCGCCACCTACCAGGTCATGACGACCCGGCGGCAGGGCACCTACCGGCACCTTGAGCTGTTCGACGCCCGTGACTGGGGGCTGGTCGTCTACGACGAGGTCCACCTGCTGCCCGCGCCGATCTTCCGGATGACCGCCGACCTGCAGGCCCGGCGGCGCATCGGCCTCACCGCCACGCTCGTGCGCGAGGACGGCCGGGAGGGCGACGTCTTCTCGCTCATCGGCCCCAAGCGGTATGACGCGCCCTGGAAGGAGATGGAGAACCAGGGCTACATCGCCCCCGCCGAGTGCGTCGAGGTGCGGGTGACGCTCGGTGACGACGAACGGCTCGCCTACGCCATGGCGGAGAGCGACGAGCGCTACCGGTTCTGCTCGACCACGCCCGCCAAGACGAGGGTGACCGAGGCGCTGGTGCGGCGGCACGCGGACGAGCAGGTGCTGGTCATCGGGCAGTACATCGACCAGCTCGACGAGCTGGGCGAGCACCTGAACGCGCCCGTCATCAAGGGCGAGACCAAGATCAAGGAGCGCGAGCGGCTGTTCCAGGCGTTCCGCGACAAGGAGATCCGGGTGCTGGTGGTCTCCAAGGTCGCCAACTTCTCCATCGACCTGCCGGAGGCGGCCGTGGCGATCCAGGTCTCCGGCACGTTCGGCTCGCGCCAGGAGGAGGCCCAGCGGCTCGGCCGCGTGCTGCGGCCCAAGGCGGACGGCGGCGGCGCGCGGTTCTACTCGGTCGTCAGCCGGGACACCGTCGACCAGGAGTTCGCCGCGCACCGGCAGCGCTTCCTGGCCGAGCAGGGCTACGCCTACCACATCATCGACGCCGACGACGTGGGCGAGGAGGACCCGGCGAGGTGACCTCCTCGGGTCACGTACGGCGCCGCGCCCGGTAGGCGCTGGCCTTGGCCCGGTTCTGGCACGACAGGTCGCAGAACCGGCGCGAGGCGTTGCGCGTGGTGTCGAAGAAGACCAGGGAGCACGTGGCGGCCTCGCACGCGCCGAGCCGCGCCCCCTGGCCCACCCCGGCGACCATGGCCAGCGCCGTGCCCATGTCGGCCGCCCAGGCGTCCACGAGCGTCGCGCCGGAGCGGTGGAAGGCCAGCTTGAGCTTGCCGTCGTCGGCGTACACCGTGGGCACGGCGCCGTGCCGGGCCAGGAGGTCGTTGAGCCGTTCCGCGGCCTCGGGCAGCCGGTCCCCCGCGCCGTACAAGGGGCGCAGTTCGGCGGCGATCTCCGCGAGCCGGTCGGCGCCCGCGGCGGTGAGCCCTGTATCTGTGTGCCCGGTTTGGGCGGGTCCGGTTTGGGCGGGTCCGGGGGCGGGGCGACCGGCGGCGGCGAGTCCGGCCAGGATCGCGGCCAGGCGTTCCTCGCCCGTCTGGGGTGGCGTGACGCGACGCCCGTGCGACGCGTCGACCGCCAGGACGTTCACCAGGAGGACGGCGAGCTCCGCCCAGCGCCCGACATAACTGTCTATTTCTGGTTGACCAGTGATGCGCCACGGCTCTATCGTCACTGGCATAGCTTATATAGACAGTGAGGTTCCTGGGATGTCCGCACGCCTGGCCCGCACCATGTGGCATCAGATCGAGCCGGTCCACGCCACCCTCTACTACAGCCCGCAGGCCTCCGAGGAGGCCGCCGCGCTCGGCTACGACGTCTCGGCCCGGTGGCCGAGCTATTTCGCCTGGCGCACCGCGCCGCTCGGAGAGGCGGGCCCGGCGCTGGTGGCCGCCACCTTTTACAGCTTCAGCCCGAGCATGATCGCCGGTCTCGTCCCGGACATCTGGGCGACGGCATCGCCCCGGCAGGTGCTCGACGCGCGACTGCGCGCGATGGACCGGACGCTACGCGGCCTGCTCGGCGGCCGGATCGACGAGGGCGTGAAGGAGGCGGCCGAACTGGCGATCCGGGCGGCGGAGAGCGTGGACGTCGCCCACCGGCCGCTCGCCGCGGCCAACCTCGACCTTCCGTGGCCGGAGGAGCCGCACCTCGCGCTGTGGCAGGCCTACACGGTGCTGCGCGAGCACCGCGGCGACGGCCACCTGACGGCCCTGCACGCCGCCGGCCTCGACGCGTGCGAGGCCCTGGTCTCCTTCTCCGCCGTCGGGGCGGCCCCGGCGGACGCCTTCGCCGGCCGCGGATGGACCGACGAGGAGTGGGCCGCCGCACGCGAACGGCTCGCCGTACGCGGCCTGGTGGACGGCGAAGGGAACGCCACCCCCGAGGGGCGGGCGCTGCGCGACCAGGTGGAGCGCATGACCGACGAACTGGCCGCGGGTCCGTGGCGGACGCTCGGTGAGGAAGGGGCCGGGCGACTGGCCGAGCTCAACCTGCCGCTGCTCGGGGCGGTGTTCGAGTCGGGCCTGCTGCCCTCCGTCACGACCCTCGGCATCGGCAAGATCCAGGCCCCCGAATAAGGGCTCGGCCGGGCGCCGGGCGCGGCTAAGTCCAGGAGATACCCTTCGGCGCTGTCACCACATCACCCCCTCGCGCCTTTACCCCTCCATGATGCAGTCGCGATGGCGGCAATACCCAACAGACGAGGCAAATCACGCAATATGCGCATTTTTCGTCCTGGTCTCGGTTTGTCGCCGCCCGTTATCCCGCTGCTGCGCGCGCCCGAAGCTCACGCAACGGCACATCTCATGACAAATCACCCCACTACCGCATGACGATGCCCGCGTGGGCCGGGGAGAGGCACACCCCCCTCGGCCCGCCGGGAAGTCTTCCGACCGGTCACGCCCACCCGGTCACGCCCACCCGGTCACACTGACCAGGTCACACGGGCCAGGTCACCACGGGCCAGGTCACAGTGACCAGGTCACGGGGGCCCGGTCATCGGGCGGCCAGGCCGCCGACGAACAGCACCACCAGCGCGACAACCCAGGCCACCGCGGCGGCGCCGTACAGCGACTCGCGCCGGCCGAGCCACGCGACCCCCGTCGCGCCCGCCGCGACCACCCCGACCAGCACGGACAACGCGACCACCGAGGCGATCCGGTCCGCGCAGTCCGGCGAGGGCCCCAGGCTCGTCGTGCAGAAGGCCTGCGTGCTCCACCCGCCGAAGACCGCGAACCCCCAGAGCGTGGCGAGCAACAGGCTCGCCGCCGCCTGGATCGCCGGAGGAACCACGGTGCGCGTCACCCGGGTACAGATACCCCTCACGCCGAACGACGACACGCGCGAGGAATACCGTTTCGGCATCACGGGGATCGGTCGCTAAGCTCTTGTGTTTCCCGCTTCCACCAGTCCTGTCCTCGTCATGTCCGGAGGAGCTTCCGCATGCCCGGAAATGTGCTCGAAGACGAGCGCGCCCATCTGGCGGCATCACGCGCCGCCCTGCGCGCGATGCGTGAGCACGCGCAGTCGCTGTCGGCGGACGCCGCAGGCGACTGGGTGTCGCAACAGGTCCTGCAGGGCCTGCTCGACCAGAGAGTGGCCGCCCTCGCCGACCATCCCGACACGCCGCTGTTCTTCGGCCGGCTGGACCGCGCGCCCGGCGACGACCTGCCGGACACGGTCTACGTCGGGCGCAGGCACGTCCACGACGAGAGCAGCCGGCCCCTCGTGATCGACTGGCGCGCTCCGATCTCGCGCGCCTTCTACCAGGCCAGCCCCGCCGACCCCATGGGGGTCAGGCTTCGCCGCAGGTTCGGCTACCAGGGCGGCGACCTCACGGCGTACGAGGACGAACCGCTCGACGGCAGGGCGCTCGGGCAGAGCAGACTGCTGACGGAGGAGATCGAGCGGCCCCGCACCGGCCCCATGCGGGACATCGTCGCGACCATCCAGCCCGACCAGGACGAGATCGTCCGCGCGGACCTCGGCGTGACCGTCTGCGTGCAGGGCGCGCCGGGCACCGGCAAGACGGCCGTCGGCCTGCACCGCGCGGCCTACCTGCTGTTCACCCACCGGGAGAAGCTGTCGCGCTCGGGCGTGACGATCGTGGGACCCAACCGGGCCTTCCTCGCCTACATCTCCTCGGTGCTGCCCGCGCTCGGCGAGGTGAAGGTCGACCAGACGACGGTGGCCGGCGTCCTCGGCGACCACGCCCATCCGGAGGACCCCGCGACGGCCGCCGTGAAGGGTGACGCCCGCATGGCCGAAGTGGTGCGGCGGGCCCTGTGGCTGCACGTCACCAAGCCGGTCGAAGGGGTGCTCTTCACCAAGGGCGTCAACCGCTACCGGGTGCCCGACTACGAAGTGCGCGAGATCGTCGCCTCGCTGCGCGGCACGACGAGGTACGGCCCCGGCCGCGCCGCCCTGGCCCAGCGGCTCGCCCACGCCGTGCTCGTCCAGATGGAACGGCGCGGCGAGTCGCCCGACGACCGGGTGCAGGACGCCGTGGCCAGGTCGAAGCCTGTCAAGGCCGTGCTGGACGCCGTCTGGCCGAAGCTCGTCCCCGAGCAGGTGCTGTTCCGGCTGCTGTCGGACCCGGAGTTCCTGGCCAGAGCGGCCCGGTCGGATCTCTCGCCGGAGGAGCAGGAGCTCGTCCTGTGGCGCAAGCCGTACAAGTCGCACCGGTCGGCCAAGTGGACGGCCGCGGACGCGGCGCTGCTCGACGAGCTCGCCGACCTGATCGAGCGGACGCCGTCGCAGGGCCATCTCGTGGTGGACGAGGCGCAGGACCTGTCGGCGATGCAGTTGCGCGCGCTCGGACGCCGCTGCCGCACGGGCTCCGCGACCGTGCTCGGCGACCTCGCGCAGGGCACCACGCCCTGGTCGGCGCGCTCGTGGAAGACGGTGCTCGACCACCTCGGTCAGCCGTCGGGCGAGGTCACCGAGCTCACGCTCGGCTTCCGCGTGCCCCGCGAGATCCTCGACTTCGCGGCACGGCTGCTGCCCTCCGTCGCGCCGGAGCTCGCCCCGCCGCGTTCACTGCGTCCCGGCGCGGGCTCCCTGTCCGTACGCCGCGAGGCCGACGTCGCCGCCGCCCTTCCCGAGACCGTGGCGCGGGCACTCGCGCAGGAGGGCTCCGTCGCGGTCATCGCCGCGGACGCGGCTCTTCCGGCGCTGTCGGCGGCCCTGGAGGCCACGGGAGTGCCGCACGCGGTGCTCGGCCCCGACTCGACGGGCGACGACCGGGTGCTGCTCGTGCCCGCGACGCTCGCCAAGGGCCTGGAGTACGACCATGTGATCGTCGCCGAGCCCGCCGAGGTCGCGGAGGCGGAGGAGCGCGGCCTCGCCCGCCTCTACGTGGTCCTCACCCGCGCGGTGACGTCGCTGGCCATCCTGCACAGCCGCGACCTGCCCGAGGAGCTGCGCTGACCTCGCCCTGGCGTCGGCGGCCTCGATCGACAACAGGAAGGTCATCGGCTCGCCGCGGATCACGCTAGGCGGGGAAGGCGAAGAGGCGGTACCGCGAGACTTCGACGAAACCGAACCGCCGGTACAGCGGCTCACCGGCCGGGCTCGCGGCGAGTGCCGCCAGCCGCGTACCGCGGTCCCGTCCCACGCGGAGCGCTGCCGCGGTCAGTGCCGCGCCGATGCCGCGCCGGCGATGCGTGTCCGCGACGTGGACGAGGAAGATCCCGGCCACGTCGTGGGCTGCGATCACTGTGGTCGTCCCGACCACACGGTCCTCGAGAACCGCCGCCAGGCGGACGATGTCCGCGTTGTCCCGGCGTCGCGACTCGATCCGCACGATGTCGGGTTCGAGGCTCGGTGCGACGCCCATGGAAGCGCTGTAGGTGCGCACCAGTTCCGGCAGCCGGTCGTGATCGGTCACCGCCTCGATCCGCAGGCCGGCCGGCGGATCGACCGGATCCACGGCCTGGTCGAGCGATCTGACCATCACGGGCAGCGTTGTGACTTCTTGTGCTCCGTGCGTGGTCAGGGCGAGCGACGTGCCCGCGGGGCTGTCCGGGCCGACCCACCACCACCAGGGCACTCCCGCGAGCCGATCTCGCGCGGTGGCGGAGATCTGCTCTACCGCGTCCAGGGAGCGGACCCGGACCACTCCGTTGAACTGTGGCTGAGCCAGCCCGCTGCGGAAGTAGTCGAGGTCACCCTCACCGCGGTCCGCCACGCCCCAGCCGGTGAGGTACTGGCGGAAGTTGGCGGTCACGCGGGCCATGCTCCCGGGGTCCCGCAGGTCTCGGAGGGCACCGTTGCCCGGCGCGGCCGCCGTGAGCCGTTCATCGGCTCCGCTCGATACGTTCGTCATGGGTGTCCCCTCACCGGTAGTGCGTTGATCGCCTGTCCGGAACGGCCTTTCGTCGATTGCGGTGTCAGGGCACCACGATCCGGTAGTCCAGGACGGGGCGGTATCCGATGCGCTGGTAGACGCTGTTGCTCGTCGGGTTGGCGAGGTCGGTGAAGAGGAGTACGTGTTCCGCACCGGCGTCGCGAGCCGCCTGGGAAACGGCTGTGGTGACGGCGGAGCCGTAGCCCCGGCCGCGGTGTACGGGCAGCGTGTAGACGGGAGTGATGCGGGCCGCACCGGCCACCACCGACGTCATGGCGGCCATGGCCACGGGTTCGTCCCCGACCTCCCACAACCGCCAGCCGCCCAGGCTCAGCCGCTCGTCGACGAACGCGTCGAGATCGGCTCCGAGCGAGCCGGCTTCCATGACGAAACGGGTGCACCAGTCGTGGAGAAGAGCCCGGTCACCGTCGGTCGCCTCCCGCGGCGCCCCTGGCGGTGCGACGTCAGGGCCCACGAGCCGTTCGAGACGGTGGAGGCGCAGGTGCGGTCCGTCCTTCGGCGTGGAGTCGGTGGTCGTCCGCCACGCTTCGGAGAAGGCATGGACCGACGCGGCGTCGGCCAGGAACTGCGTGAACGGGTGAGCCTGGGCGGAGAGAAGTTCGGCCAGGTGCGTTGCCGCGACCTGGGAAAGGCGACTCGCGGCCAGCAGGTGCGGCGGCGCCCAGACGAAGGCGGCCGTCGTCGCCGTCTCCTCCGGTTCCTGCCACCAGCCCAGCACCGTGGGCGGGTTCTTGCCCCCGGACCGCAGTCGCTCGATCGCCTCCAGCCCGGACAGCAACATGGTGTGCAGATCGGGACGCGCGGCGAGGAACGACCCCGCCTCGGAGCGGAACACTTCTGGGTCGTCTGTGATGGACCAGGTCACGGGGTGTGGTCTCCTGCTCGCCAGGGGACGCGCGGACCAGGCACCACGTCGCAGAGGTGGTCGGGTCGCACAGCCACGGCAGGTACGGCTGACGAGCAACGGCGACGGCGTGATCGTTCGAACCTCATAGGGCAGGCGAGGCGTCGGGCATGAGCCAATCATGCAGGCCCCCGCCTCGCGGCGTCTACGTGATAGATGCCACTAACAATCTATGCGACCGGACGGAATAACCCCCGCCCGCCGCCCCCACCCAGGCGCCCACGCTCTGCACCGGCCGCCGGCCGTACGCCTGGTCACAAGCGCCGAAGTTGGCAAGCGCGGAAATTTAGATTACACATGACATCTAACGGGCCACATCCACCGAGGAAAGAAGACGACCATGTCCACACAGAAGACAGGTACGGCACTCGTCACCGGCGCGACCGCAGGCCTGGGCGCCGCCTACGCCGAGGAACTGGCGGCGCGGGGGCACGACCTGCTGCTTGTCGCTCGCGACCAGGCGCGGCTGGAATCTTCCGCGGCGAACCTGGCGCAGCGCTTCCGCGTCGAGGTTTCGGTGCTGAGCGCCGACCTGTCCACGCCGAAGGGCATGCGGAGCGTCGAGGACCGCCTGGCGGCGGACCCCTCGATCGACATGCTGGTGAACAACGCCGGCAGCGCGCTGTTCGGCCCGCTGTCCGCGGCGGACCCGGACCGGCTGGAGTGGCTGGTCACGTTCAACCTGACCTCCGTCACCCGGCTGGCGGCCGCCGCCGCGAAGGCGTTCGCCGGCCGGGGCTCGGGCACGATCGTCAACGTCTCGTCCGCCCTCGCCCTCAACATCCTGCCCGTGGGCGCGGTGTACAGCGGGACGAAGGCCTACGTGATCGCGTTCACCCAGGCTCTGGCGCAGGAATTCGCCGGCTCCGGCGTCCGGGTGCAGGTGGTGGTGCCGGGAGCGCTGGAGACGGCGATCTGGGACGGCTCGGGCATCGAACTGGACCAGTTGCCCAAGGAGGCCGTCATGTCGCCCCACGACGCCGCGCGGGCCGGGCTCGCCGGTCTCGACGCCGGCGAACTGGTCACTATTCCCTCGCTGCCGGAGTACGCCAAGTGGGAGGAGTACGAGAACGCCCGCCAGGAACTCATCCCGGGCCTGTCCCTCGCCCGCCCCGCCGGACGCTACGCCCGCTGACAGCGGGGGCGAGCACGCTTTTCGCCAGGACCGGGGGACCGCCGCCGGCCGGGACCGCCGGCCGGCGGCGTCGGAACCACGTCGCCGCCCGGAGCGGCTGGGATTCGCCCGCCACCAGTCGTGATGACTGCCAGGCGCGGGCCGGGCACCTGGCCCGACGCCACAGCGGAAACGGAAAGGGCGGTTCCCGTGGGAACCGCCCTTCCGCTGAGACGAGGAAGACTATGGATCAGAAGTCCATGTCGCCGCCGCCGGGCATGGCGGGGGCCTTCTCCTTCTCGGGCTTCTCGGCGATGACGGCCTCGGTGGTCAGGAACAGCGCCGCGATGGACGCCGCGTTCTGCAGCGCCGAGCGGGTGACCTTCGCCGGGTCGATGATGCCGGTCTCGAACATGTTGACGTACTCGCCGGTCGCGGCGTTGAGGCCCTCACCGGCCGGAAGGTTGCGAACCTTCTCCACCACGACGCCGCCCTCGAGGCCGGCGTTGACGGCGATCTGCTTCAGCGGCTCCTCAAGGGCCTTGCGGACGATCGCGGCACCGGTGGCCTCGTCGCCGCTGACCTCGAGCTTGTCGAACGCGTTGGCGCCGGCCTGCAGCAGGGCCACGCCACCGCCGGGGACGATGCCCTCCTCGACCGCGGCCTTGGCGTTGCGGACGGCGTCCTCGATGCGGTGCTTGCGCTCCTTGAGCTCGACCTCGGTCGCCGCGCCGGCCTTGATAACGGCCACGCCGCCAGCCAGCTTGGCGAGGCGCTCCTGGAGCTTCTCGCGGTCGTAGTCGGAGTCGGTGCGCTCGATCTCGGCGCGGATCTCGTTGACCCGGCCGGCGATCTGCTCGGCGTCACCGGCGCCGTCGACGATCGTGGTCTCGTCCTTGGTCACGACGACCTTGCGGGCGCGGCCGAGCAGGTCGAGGGTGGCGTTCTCCAGCTTGAGACCGACCTCCTCGCTGATGACCTGGCCACCGGTGAGGGTGGCGATGTCGCCCAGCATGGCCTTGCGGCGGTCGCCGAAGCCGGGGGCCTTGACGGCCACGGACTTGAACAGGCCGCGGATCTTGTTGACGACCAGGGTCGCCAGGGCCTCGCCCTCGACGTCCTCGGCGATGATGACGAGCGGCTTGCCGGACTGCACGACCTTGTCAAGCAGCGGCAGGAGGTCCTTGTTCGCCGATACCTTGGAGTTGACGATCAGGATGTACGGGTCCTCGAACACCGCCTCCATGCGCTCGGGGTCGGTCACGAAGTAGCCGGACACGTAGCCCTTGTCGAAGCGCATGCCCTCGGTGAGCTCCAGCTCCAGACCGAAGGTGTTGCTCTCCTCGACGGTGATGACGCCTTCCTTGCCCACCTTGTCCATCGCCTCGGCGATGAGCGAGCCGATCTCGGTGTCGGCGGCGGAGATGGAGGCGGTGGAGGCGATCTGCTCCTTGGTCTCCACGTCCTTGGCGAGCTTCGACAGCTCCTCGCTGACGCGCTCGACGGCGGCCTCGATGCCCTTCTTCAGCGCCATCGGGTTGGCGCCGGCGGCCACGTTGCGCAGACCCTCGCGGACCAGCGCCTGGGCGAGCACGGTAGCCGTCGTCGTGCCGTCACCGGCGACGTCGTCGGTCTTCTTCGCGACTTCCTTGACCAGCTCGGCGCCGATCTTCTCCCACGGGTCCTCGAGCTCGATCTCCTTGGCGATGGAGACACCGTCGTTGGTGATCGTGGGGGCGCCCCACTTCTTCTCCAGCACGACGTTGCGGCCCTTGGGGCCGAGGGTCACCTTGACGGCGTCGGCGAGCTGGTTCATACCGCGCTCGAGACCGCGCCGGGCGTCCTCGTCAAACGCGATCATCTTGGCTGCCATAAGGCTAGACCTCCCAGTAGCAGGGTGTCTTCAACGGACCGAGCCGACGCCCGCGACGGCTTGGACCCGCTATCCCTGCGCGGGCCCCATCGCCCCGATCCCGGTTGTTGTCACTCTCGACCTCAGAGTGCCAAACAAGTATTTAGCACTCTCCCCCTGAGAGTGCAAGCGGAAGCCAGCCTGACCAGCTTGGACGGTATGTCCGGAACCCCGCCCCAGGTCCGCGCCTCGCGAGCCCGCAGGACCTCGGCGGAAGCGGAACGGGCGACTCCAGAGCAGGGGAAGACACAGCGGAGGGCCCGGTGCGCGGAACCGCGAACCGGGCCCTCCAAGGTCGTTGACGGGATCAGACGGCCCGTACGGCCTCCGCCTGGGGGCCCTTCTGACCCTGCGTGATGTCGAACTCCACCCGCTGACCCTGCTCGAGGGCCTTGTAGCCGTCCATCATGATTGCCGAGTAATGGACGAACACGTCCTTACCACCGTCTACCGCGATGAAGCCGTAGCCCTTGTCCGCGTTAAACCATTTGACGGTGCCCTGCGCCACTTCCGACTCCTCTTGCTGGGCTGGGGACCACCAAGAAGCCCCCGGTTTTGTCGATCGCCTCGACCATACCTGTGTCAAGGCGTAGGACAACAGAGTCAATCCGCAAACTACTACGTGGCGTTCACTCTAAGCGGGACCGAAGAATATTCACTTTGCTGTTGAATAGTTGAGAGCTGCACCTTTTGACATTGCATCACCCGACTTCATCGGGACAGAAGCGCATGTCAGATGCTCGCCCCCGCGCGGCGGCTCAGCCTCCGGCCACGGCGGGGATGACCGAAACCTGCACCCCGTCCGGGGTTACGGTGTCCAGGCCCTCGGCAAATCGGACGTCCTCTTCCCCTACATAGACGTTGACAAAACGCCGAATCTTACCCGTTTCGTCCAGGATTCGACCGCCGATGCCGGGATAGTCCGCGTCCAGCTTCTGCAGGACCTCGCGGAGCGTTCCCCCCTCGCCGCTCACCTCCGCGGCTCCGTTGGTGTACGTCCGGAGAATCGTCGGAATCCGCACGGAAACACTCATTATTCGCTCGCTTTCGTCGCTGCTGATGGGCCTTGAGAAACGCTTTCAGTTGGCGAATGCCGTACGGAACGCCTCGAGAGAGGGGCGGATGACGGCGGCGGGACGGGCGTGCTCGGCCACCGCGTCGAGCGTCTTGAGCCCGTCGCCGGTGTTCAGCACCACGGTCTCGGCGTCGGGGTCGAGGCGGCCCTCGCGCACCAGTTTGCGCAGCACGCCGACCGTCACGCCGCCCGCCGTCTCGGCGAACACGCCCTCGGTCCTGGCCAGCAGGCGGATCGCCTCGACCACCTCGTGGTCGTTCACGTCCTCCACCGCGCCGCCCGTACGCCGGGCGATGTCGAGCACGTACGGCCCGTCCGCCGGGTTGCCGATGGCGAGGGACTTGGCGATGGTGTCGGGCCGCACCGGCTGCACAACGTCCTGACCGGCCTTGAACGCCTGGGAGACCGGCGAGCAGCCCTCGGCCTGCGCACCGAAGATCCGGTAGGGCCGATCCTCGACCAGGCCCAGCTTGACCAGCTCGCGGAAGCCCTTGTCGATCTTGGTGAGCTGCGACCCCGACGCGATCGGGATGACGATCTGGTCGGGCAGCCGCCAGCCGAGCTGCTCGGCGATCTCGTACGCCAGCGTCTTGGAACCCTCGGCGTAGTACGGCCGGAGGTTGACGTTGACGAAGCCCCACTTCTCGCCCAGCTCGTCGCCGATGAGCTCGGAGCAGAAGCGGTTCACCTCGTCGTAGGTTCCGTCGATGCCGACCAGGCGCCCGCCGTACACGGCGGCCATGGTGACCTTGGCCGCCTCCAGGTCGGCGGGGATGAACACGCAGGAGTCCAGCCCGGCCCTGGCGGCCGCCGCGCCCACCGCGCCGGCGAGGTTG
This sequence comes from Microbispora sp. H11081, assembly GCF_012999535.1. Classification (GTDB taxonomy): domain Bacteria; phylum Actinomycetota; class Actinomycetes; order Streptosporangiales; family Streptosporangiaceae; genus Microbispora. The sequence goes on along the minus strand of NZ_JABBWV010000004.1, from coordinate 24,080 downwards.
CCGGTGGAGGAGCACGACAGGGTGTGGAAGCCGAAGTTGCGCGCGGCCTCGACCGCGATCGCGACGACCCGGTCCTTGAAGGAGTGGGTCGGGTTGCCGGAGTCGTCCTTGACGTGGAGCGAACGCAGGCCCAGCTCGGCCGCCAGCCTGTCGGCCTTCACGAGCTTGGTCCAGCCGGGCTGGAGGTTGGGCTTGGCCGCCACGTCGGCGGGGACGGGGAGCAGGGAGCGGTACCGCCAGATGTTCGCCGGGCCCGACTCGATGTCCTCCCGGCGGATGTCACCGAATTCGTACGCCACCTCAAGGGGGCCGAAACACTCCGTACAGGCGAAGTTCGGGCCGAGCTCATAGAGGGCACCACATTCGCGGCACGAAAGACCGGTGGCGGGGCCGAACTCGACGGTGGTAGCGGCAGTGCTGGTGTGCGCCATGAAGCGAGGCCTTTCCCTCATCTTCGCTCGCGACCACCCTGGCCGCGAGCCGGAATTGGCACCTGTCCCGGCCGGGCCTCGTGGGCACGAGTTCGACACCGGGGAGGTTGCCGGGGCTTCGCAGGGCCGGTCCCTCCACCCCTCTGGATGAGCATGTTCAGTTGTGGAACCTTCGACGGAAGGTCCCTAGCACTGTACCCCGGCGTCCCCTCTGTCCGTTCCGCCGTCTCGTATAATGAGACGATTTGTATCAGCCGTACGCCTCGCCGAGGGCCGCCTGCACGTATTTGCGCGCCTGGTGTATGCGGGACTTGACCGTTCCGAGGGGGATCTTCAGCTGGTCGGCGACCTCCGCATAGTCGAGCTGGCAGATGTCGCGCAGCACGAGCGCCTGGGCGAGGTCGGGCCGTTCGGTCTCCAGCGCCTCCATCGCGTCGAGCAGGTCGAGCCGCGACCCGGCGATGACGCTGACCCGCCGGGGATCGGGCCGCTGCTCCGGCAGTTCCTCCGCCTGCTCCGACGAGCGCCGCTTGAGCGAGCGATAGGTGGTCCTGGCGCAGTTGACGGTCACGATGTGCAACCAGGTGCTGAACTTCGCGCGTCCCTCGAACCTGGCGATGTTGCGGGCCACGGCGAGCAGCGTGTCCTGTGCCGCCTCCTCCGCGTCCTGCCGGTACGGTAGGAGCCGCTCGCAGTGGCGCAGCACGTCGGGCTCGATGCGCCGCAGCAGTTCACCGAGCGCGCGATGGTCCCCCTGGGCAGCCGATCGGGCCAGGTCCTCGGTCGTGTCGTCCAGTGCCATGCCGTATCCAGCCCTCCCGCAATCGGTTGACATCCTATTGACGGCGGCCGGCTTTTATTAATCTTCCGGCATGCGCGCCCGCTCTGATCGAGGGACGACCCAGATGAGCAGCACCGTTCTTATCGCCTCCAACAGGGGCCCGGTGTCCTTCACGCTGTCGGAGGACGGCGGCCTGACCATGCGCAGGGGCGGGGGCGGCCTGGTCTCCGGGCTGTCAGAGGTGGTCAGGGACACCGACGTCGTGTGGGTCTGCGCGGCGCTGTCGGACGGCGACCGGGGCGCGGTGCGCCAGGCGCCCGGCGGCCGGCTCGACCAGGTCTTCGAGACGGGGGCTATCCGCATGCTGGACATCCCGCCCGCCATCTTCCACCGTGCCTACAACGCCGTGGCCAACTCGACCCTCTGGTTCGTCAACCACCTGCTGTACAACACGCCCTTCTCCCCCGAGTTCGGCACGCGCTTCCGGCGCGAGTGGGAGTCGTACCGCACGTACAACGGGACCTTCGCGCTGGCCCTGGCCGAGGAGGCGGCGCCCAGGGCGCGCGTCGTCGTGCAGGACTACCACCTGACGCTCACCCCGGCGATGCTCAGGATCGACCGGCCCGACCTGCGCATCGGCCACTTCTCGCACACGCCCTGGGCGCCGCCGGAATACTTCGCGCTGCTGCCCGAGGACGTCGCGGCGGAGGTGCTGACCGGCATCCTCGGAGCCGACCACGCCGGGTTCCTCACCGCCCGCTGGGCCCGCTCCTTCATGGACTGCTGCGAGGTGCTGCTCGGAGCGCGGGTGGACCACTCCGCCCGTACGGTGACCTACGACGGGCGGACCACCAGGATCGGCGTCCATCCGCTCGGGGTGAACGGCGAGGAGTTGCGGGCGCGGGCGGCCGAGCCGGACGTCGAGTCGCACATGGCCGCGATCAGGGACCACGTCGGCGACCGCAAGCTGATCGTGCGCATCGACCGCACCGAGCTGTCCAAGAACATCGTGCGCGGCCTGCGGGCCTACAAGGAGTTCCTGGCCGCCCATCCCGAGTGGCACGGCCGGGTCGTCCACCTGGCGTTCGCCTACCCCTCCCGGCACGACCTGCCTGAGTACCGCGAGTACACGGCGGCGGTGCAGCGCTGCGCCAAGGAGATCGAGGACGAGTACGCCACGGAGGACTGGGACCCGCTCATACTCAACGTGAACGACGACTACCCGCGCTCCCTGGCCGCCTACCGGCTGGCCGACGTGCTGCTCGTCAACCCGATCAGGGACGGCATGAACCTGGTGGCCAAGGAGGGCCCGATCCTGTCGCCGCGGTGCGCGCTCGTGCTGTCGCGCGAGGCGGGCGCGGCGGCCGAGCTGGGGGCGGACTCGCTGCTGGTCAACCCGTACGACGTGTCGGGCACGGCGGCGGCGCTGCACGAGGCGCTGACGATGCCGGAGCAGGAACGCCTCACGCGCGGCCTGCGGCTGCGTAAGGCCGCCACCGCCCTGCCGCCCCAGCGCTGGTTCGAGGACCAGCTCGCCGCACTGCGCTGAACACCGGCGGCTCGCCGCGCAGAGCTGATCACCCGCGGCTCGCCGCGCAGAGCTGAACACCCGCGGCTCGCCGCTCCCTGCTGAACACCGCCGGGCCAGTGGAGCGGCGGGCCGGCGTCAGCGCCAGGTCGCGTTCTTGAGGATCGAGCTCAGCTGCGGGTGGTCCCACTGGTCGAGGACCAGGATCTTCGACGTGGGCAGATACCACTCGCGCTGGTTGTAGTGCAGCTTCACCCGCCACTTCTTGTCGACGCAGGTCGCCGCCCACCTGTGGTAGTCCGCCTTGTGGCCGCGCCCGACCTGCCGCAGCCCCTTGTCCGCCATCTTCCAGTCGCCCTTGTAGAGCTTGTAGCTCTTGGGACAGACGCTCACGTCGGTCGCGGGGTCGTAGCCGTACTTCGGCTTGTACGCCTGGAACGTGCGGAGCCCGATCTTGAGCGCCTTCGGGCCCAGCACCCAGAAGCTGCGGCATCCCCAGTCACGGAAGCCGAAGTCCTCGGTGCCGAAGGTGGGGCATGGGCCCGTGATGACGCGCACCCAGTCCTTGTCGTCCTTGGCCACCTTCCACGACGCGGGAATCGTGAGGGTCAGGCCGTTCCGCAGATGGACCTGCTTGGTGGCGCGGTTTTCGCTCGCGGACGCCGCCGCCGGAGCGGCCAGGGTCGCCAGGGTGGCCGCGAGCACGGTCAGGCCGGCCGCCGCGGCCGAGATCGTCTTCTTGAACATGTCCGGCACATTAGGCGCGTTCACTTGCGGACGACTTGTGGCCCGATAGGCGAAAGGTCGCCGAACGCGGCGTCAGTTCCAGGTGGCGTTCTTGAGGATGGCGGCGAGTCCCGGGGTCCCCCACTGGTCGACCACCAGGATCTTGGACGTGGGCAGATACCACTCGCGCTGGTGGAAGCCGGCTCTCCGCTTGCCCGGGCCCAGCGGCCCGCAGGTGCCCGCCCAGTCGCGGTAGTACGCCTTGTGCCCCGGCCCGACCTGCCGCAGCCCCTTCTCGGCGAGCGTCGTCCTGTGGATGTAGAGACCCTTCCTGACCGGGCAGGGCCCGACGTCGGTGGCCGGGTAGAACGGGCCGTCCGGCGTGTACGGCTGGAACAGCTCATGGCCCACCTTGATGGCCTTGGGGCCCAGGATCCAGAAGCTGCGGCACCCCGAGTCGCGGAAGCCGTACGTGTCCGTGCCCTTGGTGGGGCACGAGCCGGTGATGACGCGCAGCCAGTCCCGCCGTACGGCGTCGACCCGCCAGGCCGAGGGGATCGTGAGAGTCAGGCCCTTGCGCAGGTGCAGCGTCCTGGTGGCCGCGCCGGTGCTCGCGGACGCCGCGGCCGGAACCGCCAGAGACGCCGCGAGCACGGCCAGCCCGGCCGCGGCCGAGATCGTCGTTCTCATGGCCCGGACGTTACGCCCGGCCGGTTGCAGACGGCTTGCCGAGCGTCGCCACGAGATCGCCGAGGAGCGTCACGACGCCGTCGGGCCCGGCCACCACCAGGTCGGCGCGCTCCGCGAGCTCGGTCACCTCCGCCGACCCGCTGCACACGCGCACGCCGGGGATCCCCGCCGTCTCGACCGCGCGGAAGGCGGCGAGGTCCCCCAGGTCGTCGCCGACGAACATGACCGAGCGGGCGCCGCGCTCGGCGAGGAAGGCCGACAGGGCCCGTCCCTTGTCCATCCCGGCCGGCCGGAGCTCCAGCACCATACGACCCGGCTCGACCACGAGCCCGGCCTCCGCCGCCAGCGCGGCGACCGGCCCGCGCAGCGCCTCCAGCGCCCCGGCGGGATCGGCGCACCGCCGGGTGTGCACGGCGACGGCCCGGTGCTTGTCCTCGATCCACGCCCCGCCGAGGCCCGCCACCAGCTCGGGCAGCCGGGCGCGGACGAGGTCGAGCCCCGGCGGGGGCGGCGGCGCCGTGATCCGGCCGTCCTCCCAGCGCTCCAGGCCGTAGTGGCCGAGGATCACCAGGCCGGGCACGCCGGCGAGGGACGACCCGCCCGCGACCTCGCCGAGCGCGAGCGCCGTACGCGGCGGACGGCCCGTGACGATCACGACGGCGCGCACCAGCGGCGCAAGGGCGGCCAGCACGCCCGGCACGCCGGGATGCACCCGGGCGGCGGCGGGGTCGGGCACGATCGGGGAGAGCGTGCCGTCGTAGTCGAGCCCGATCACGGCGCCGGCCGGGTCGGCGACGATCGCGTCGAGTCCTGCGTGCGCGGGCAGGGTCATGGCCTCACTCCGAAGGGGGGTCAGATGAGTACGCCTCGACGGCCTCATGCCCCGGTGGCGGGGCGCATGCGTGCGAAGGGAAAGCTAGGGGTTGAGCCCGAACCTGCGGGCCGAGCGGTCACGCCGCCTGCCGGCTCTCATCCGGCGCAGCCGCTTGACGAGCATGGGGTCGTGCTCCAGCGCCTCTGGCCGGTCGATCAGCTCCCCGAGTAACTGGTAGTACCGGGTCGCGGAGACGCCGAAGGCCTCCCTGATCGCCTGTTCCTTCGCGCCCGCGTAACGCCACCACTGGCGCTCGAACGCGAGCATCTCGCGGTCGCGCTCCGAGAGGTCGAGCCCGTCGCCGCCGGCCGGTTCGGTGTCCATCCGCTCCTCCTCGATCGGCTCGCAAGGCCGTCCCATGGTAATGCGCTCACCCTTCAGACGAACCCGGGGTGTTCAGGCCGGGCGGGACAGACGTAGTGTCACGTGATGTGAGCTCTGTAATCACGCTTCTGACCGACTACGGGCTGGAGGACGGGTTCGTCGCCGCGTGCCACGGCGTGATCGCGGGCATCGCCCCGCAGGCTCGGATCATCGACGTGGGTCATCTCGTCCCCGCGGGGGACGTACGGCGCGGCGCGGCCATCCTCGCGCAGACCCTGCCCTACCTGCCGGCCGGCGTCCATCTCGCGGTCGTCGACCCCTCCGTGGGCGGCAACCGGCGCCCGGTCGCCGTGGAGGCGGGGGGACGCGTGTTCCTCGGCCCCGACAACGGCGTCCTGTCCTGGGCCGTCCGCGCCGCGGGAGGCGCGGACGCCGCCTACGAGATAACGAACTCGCAGCTGTTCCTGGCCGACGTCTCTCCGACCTTCCAGGGGCGTGACCTGTTCGCCCCGGTGGCCGCCCACCTGTGCACCGGTCGCGTGGTCGCCGACGTGGGGCCGCCGATGCCGGTGAACCGCCTGGTGTCCCTGCCCGCGCCGACCTGCAGGTTGCGGGACGGCGCGGCCGAGGGCGAGGTGCTGTCGGTGGACAGGCACGGCAACGTCCAGCTGTCGATCACCGCCACCGACCTGGCCGAGCTCGGCGTGCGGCTCGGCGACACCATCGCCGTGTGGCTCGGGCGCCGCCAGGTCGTCGTGCCGTTCCGTGAGACGTTCACGGCCGTGCCTCCGGGCGACCTCGTGGCGTTCGCCGACTCCGCCGGCCTGGTCGCGATGGCGATCAACGCCGGGGACGCCGCCGACCGCCTGGGTCTGCCCCCGGGCGCGCACGTACGGCTGTCGCCCGGGCGCTGACCCGCGGGTCCTACTGGGCGTTCACCACGTCGCGGGCCTCCGCGAAGTGGCAGGCGCTGGGGTGATCGCTGCCCGGGCGCACCTCGAGCGCGGGCGTCTGCTCGGCGCAGATGTCCTGCGCCTTCCAGCACCGCGTGCGGAAGTGGCAGCCCGACGGCGGGTTGGCCGGCGAGGGCGGGTCGCCCTGCAGGATGATCCGCTGACGCCTGTCTCTGCCGTCCGGATCCGGCACCGGCACCGCCGAGAGCAGCGCCTGCGTGTACGGATGCGTCGGCGCGTCGTAGATCTCGGCGTCGCTGCCCAGCTCGACGATCTTGCCGAGGTACATCACCGCGACCCGGTCGGAGATGTGGCGGACCACCGACAGGTCGTGCGCGATGAAGATGTAGGCGAGGTCGAACTCGTTCTGCAGCCGCTCCAGCAGGTTCATGACCTGGGCCTGGATCGACACGTCCAGCGCGGAGACCGGTTCGTCGCAGATGATGATCTCAGGCTGGAGCGCCAGACCGCGGGCGATGCCGATGCGCTGGCGCTGGCCACCGGAGAACTGGTGCGGATAGCGGTTGATGTGGTCGGGGTTGAGACCCACCACTTCGAGCAGTTCCTGCACCCGGCGCCGCCTGCCCTCCTTGGGCACGACGTCCGAGTGGATCTCGAAGGGCTCCCCCACGATGTCGCCGACCGTCATCCGCGGGTTCAGCGAGGTGTAGGGGTCCTGCATCACCATCTGGATGTTGCGGCGCATCCGCTTGAGCTCCGCGCCCCTGGCGGCGGTGATGTCCTTGCCGTTGACCCGCACCGAGCCCGACGTGGGCCGTTCGAGCGCCATCAGCAGCTTGGCCAGCGTGGACTTGCCGCAGCCCGACTCGCCGACGACTCCGAGCGTCTCACCCCTGTGCAGGTCGAAGGAGACCCCGTCGACGGCCTTGATCGCGCCGATCTGCCGCTTGACGACGACGCCCTGGGTCAGCGGGAAGTGCTTGACCAGGTCGCGGACCTCGAGGATCGACTCAGCGTTCGCCCTCATCGATGACCTCCCTCCAGTAGTGGCAGGCGCTGCCGCGGGTGCCACTGATCGTGTACAGCGGGGGAACCTCGGTCACGCAGTTGTCCCGCCGGTACGGGCACCGCGGGTGGAAGGCGCAGCCCGGCGGCATCTCCAGCAGGTTGGGCGGCAGGCCCTTGATCGCGTAGAGCTCCTGGCCCTTCTGGTCCACCCGGGGGATCGACTCAAGCAGCCCCTTCGAGTAGGGGTGGGCCGGCGTCTTGTACAGGTCGTGCACCGGCGCGTTCTCGACGATGCGCCCGCCGTACATGACCGCGATCTTGTCCGCGACGTCGGCGACGACGCCGAGGTCGTGGGTGATGAGGATCAGGCCCATGTTGCTGTCGCGCTGCAACTCCGCGAGCAGCCCCATGATCTGGGCCTGTACGGTCACGTCGAGCGCCGTGGTCGGCTCGTCGGCGATCAGGATCTCCGGGTCGAGCGCGATCGCCATGGCGATCATGATGCGCTGCCGCATGCCGCCGGAGAACTGGTGCGGGAAGTCGTTGACCCGGTCCTTGGCGGCCGGGATCCTGACCCGGTCCATCAGCTCGACGGCCTTCTTCTTCGCGTCCGACCGCGAACTGCCGCGGTGCATGCGGAACATCTCGGCGATCTGCCAGCCGACCGGGAAGACCGGGTTCAGCGAGGACAACGCGTCCTGGAAGATCATGGAGACGCTCTCCCCGCGGATCTTCCTGCGCTGGTCCTCGGGGAGCTTGAGCAGGTCGACGCCCCGGAAGCGGATCTCGCCTCCGGTGATTTTCCCGGGGGGCATGTCGAGGATGCCCATGATGGTCTGGGCTGTGACGCTCTTGCCGGAGCCCGACTCGCCCAGCACGGCGAGCGTCTCGCCGGCGTCCACGCTGTAGGTCACGCCGTTGACGGCCTTGGCCACGCCCGCCCGCGTGCGGAACTCGACGTGGAGGTTGTCGACCTCCAGCAGTGCGCCGCTGTGGGCGCCCCTGCCCGTCTGCTCGGAGAGCACTTCCGTCATTCGCTGCGCCTCCTCATCGAAGCTTCGGGTCGAGGGCGTCGCGTACGGCTTCGCCGAGCATGACGAAGGTCAGGACGCACAGGGACAGGAACCCGGCGGGGAAGAACATGGCGTGCGGGCCGGTCCTGATGTACGAGGTGTGGTCGGCGATCGCGATGCCCCAGGAGATGACCGGCGAGCGCAGGCCGATGCCGAGCAGCGACAGCGTCGCCTCGGCGCCGATGTAGCTGCCGATCGTGATCGTGGCGTACACGAGGATCGGCGCCAGCGAGTTCGGCAGCAGGTGCCTGAAGATGATCCGCAGCGGCCCCGCGCCGAGCGCCCTGGCGGCCTGCACGTAGTCCTGGTGCTTGGCCTGGATGACGGCCGAGCGGGCGATGCGCATCAGGATCGGCCAGCCCAGCACGGCGAGCACGATGATGACGACCGCCATGATCGTCACCTTGCCGGGGTTCGACTGGGCCGGCGCGACGGTGCCGAGGATGATGATCGCGCCCAGCACGTACGGCAGGCCGAGGAACATCTCGCCGAGGCGGGAGGTGATCGCGTCGAACCAGCGGCCGAAGTAGGCCGCGAGCACGCCGATGAGGCCGCCGAGCAGGACGGTGGCCAGCGTGGCGAGCACGCCCACGATGATCGAGGTGCGGGCGCCGTAGACGGCCCTCGCCCACACGTCGCGGCCCTGCAGGTCGTAGCCGAACCATGCCTCGGAGCTCGGCAGCTCCATGCTCTTGGCGAGCGTCGCGTACTCGGGGTCCTTGTGCGTGAACAGCGACGGGAACGCCGCCATCAGCAGGAACACGAGCAGCATCACGAACGAGACCCAGAAGATCTTGCGTCGCTTCAGGATGTCCCACGTGTCGCGCCAGAGGCTGCGCTGGCTGTCCTTGACCGTGACCGGGCTCTCGGCCGGATCGTCCGCACCCTTGATCAGGTCTTGCGTCGCGGTCGGGTCACTCATAGCGGATCCTCGGGTCGAGCACGCCGTAGAGGAGGTCGACGAGCAGGTTGGAGACCAGGTACACGAGCACGAGCAGCGTCGCCACCGGGACCACGATCGTGTAGTCCTGTCCGTTGATGGCCCGCCACAACAGGCCGCCGATGCCGTGGATGTTGAAGATGCCCTCGGTGATGATCGCACCGGACATCAGCGAACCGACCTCGGTGCCGAGGAACGTCAGCACGGGGATGAGCGAGTTGCGCAGCAGATGGATGCCGACCACCCGCCGGTTGGTCAGCCCCTTGGCCACGGCCGTGCGCACGTAGTCGGACCGCAGGTTCTCCACGATGCTGGTACGCGTCAGCCTGGCGGTGAACGCCATGTTGAGGCTGGCCAGCACCAGGGCGGGCACGATCAGTTGCGGGACCGTCGCCTCGTCCGGCACGGTCGGCGTGATGATGCCGAGGCGCACGCCGAGCAGCCACTGCAGCAGGTAGCCGGTGACGAAGATCGGCATGGAGAGCAGGAACAGCGTGGAGAGCGTCACCACGTTGTCGATGAAGCCGCCGCGCTTGAGCCCGGACAGCACGCCGGCGCCGATGCCGATGATCGCCTCGAAGGCCACCGCCATCAGCGCGAGCCTGATGGTGATCGGCCAGGCGTCGCCGAGCTGGCCCGCCACCGACACCCCGTTGAAGTCGGTGCCGAGGTTGCCGGTGAGAAGGTTCTTCAGGAAGTTCCAGTACTGCACCAGGAGCGGCTGGTCCAGCCCGAACTGCTCGCGCATGGCCGTGATGTAGGCATCCGGGCACGGCCGCTGGCCGCATCGTCCCGCGAACGGGTCGCCCGGCAGCTGCCAGACCATGAAATTGATGATGAACGTCGTGCCGAGCACGACGGGCACGAGTTGCAACAGGCGCCGGATCGCGTATCGGCCCATGCGCACCTCCGATCTGACGCTAAAGGTCGTACACACGCACCCCGTGGGTCAACACGGGATTTCGCGAATGGACAGCCCACGAGGCCGGCCCCGGTGGGGAACCGGCCTCGGGGGTTTCACGTACGAGCTGTCCTTACGCTTCCTTGATCGCGATCGACAGCGGGTCGAGCACGCCGAAGGGGGTGACCTTCACGCCGGTCACCCACTTGGAGGTGCCGGCCTGCAGGCCGTACGACCACAGCGGAATCGCGGGCATGTCCTGCTGCAGCATAGCCTCGGCCTCCTGGTAGAGGGCGTTGGCCTGCGCGGGGTCGGTGGTGGTGTCGGCCTCGTGGAGCTTCTCGTCGAGAGCCTTGTTGCTGTAGAGACCGTCGTTGGAGGACGCGCCGGTCTTGTACAGCGGGTTCAGGAAGTTCTCGATGTGCGGGTAGTCCATCTGCCAGCCCGTGCGGTGCGCGCCCTTGAGCTTGTGCTGCGTGACGACGTCGCGCAGCTCGGCGAAGGTGGGCATGTCCTTGTGCACGAACTTGAAGCCGGCGTCGGGACCGAAGGCCTGGTTGATGCTGTTGACCGTGGCCTCGATCCAGTCCTTGTGCGTGCCGTCGGCGTTGGACCAGATCGGGTACTCGGCCGGCGGGGTGTAGCCCTCGGCCTTGGCCTTGGCGAGGAGCTCCTTGGCCCTGGCGGGGTCGTAGGCGCACAGGTCGCCGCAGGCGCCGTCCTTGAAGCCCTCGACGATCGGGGAGACCCAGCCGTTGATGGGCGTGCGGCCGCTGTTGAAGATCTTCTCGGTGATCGTCTTCCGGTCGATCGCGAGGGAGACGGCCTTGCGGAAGTCCGCGTTGCCGCCGAACTCCTTGTTGTACACGGGGAACGTGAGCGTCTGGATGACGCCCTGCTGGCCGTCGATGGCGCGGTCGCCGAGGTCGGTCTTCCACTTGTCACCCGCGAGGGCGGACGGCGGGATCAGCTCGGTGAAGTCGAGGTTGTTGGAGACCAGGTCCGCGTAGGCCGCGTTGTCGTCCTTGTACATCTTGTAGACGATCTTCTTGACCTTGGGCTTCTCCGGCCCGGGGTAGTCGGGGTTGGCCTCGACGATGATCTGCGAGTTGTGGTCCCACTGCACGAACTTGAAGGGGCCGTTCGTGATCGGCTTCTGCGCGAAGCCCTTCGGGTCCTTGAAGAACGCCTCCGGCAGCGCCGAGAAGGTCGAGTAACCCAGCTTGGTGCGGAACACCGAGATGGGCGCGGTCAGCGTGACCTTGAAGGTGAGGTCGTCGACGACCTCGAGGCCCTCCATCTTGTCGGCTTCCGGCTTCGGAGCCTCCTTCGGCCCGTCGGGGCCGTCGGGGTCGGCGGTGTTGACCTTGTCGTAGCCCACGATGTCGCCGAACCAGAAGCTGCCGAGCTGGGCGTTCGGGGAGTAGGCCGTGTAGTTCCACGCGTCGACGTAGTTCTTCGCGGTGACCGGCGTGCCATCGGTCCACTTGAGACCGGGCTTGAGCTTGATCGTCCACACCTTGTTGTCGGTGGTCTCGATCGACTCCGCCTGGTCGAGTTCGGGAGCGGCCGTGTCCGAGTTGTACTTCACGAGCTTGCTGTACACGAAGTCGTTGATCGTGCCGCCGCAGGTCTCGTTGATGTTTCCGGGAACGAAGCCGGTCTGGGGCTCACAGCCACGGATGTAGACGGTCCCCGACGCGGCCCTGGGGTTGTCCCCGCCGCTGCTGGAGCCGCCCTCCCCGCCGCCGCCTCCGCCGCACGCGGCGACGCCGAGCGCAAGCAGCGCGGTGCCGGCGGCGATCTTCGCGCCCTTAGTCACGCGCATAGTGGATTGGTCCTCCCTCTAAGGATGGGCGTTCATGCTGGTCGACCCCGGTTTGCCGGGTTTCGTCAATCCAGATGACGTCCTGCCAGTCGTCCGGAGCATCCCTTACCGGACGCACCAGAGGAGTCTCCAGCACGTTGCAGTTCGGTCACACGTGCGTCAGTCGGGCGTCACACACATTCCTGTGGGCCCAACCCTAAATGCCCAGCACGGCATCAAACTCTCTTTTAACGTACATATACCGACAAATTGCAGGTCCTTGCCCCAATCTGGGTGGCAACACCCCACCTCCCGGTCCCCGGACGGCGGTGTCCTGAGCTACCTTTGACCAGTCGCAGCCACGTTCGGTGCGACAGCCGTCCCACCGACCTCCATCCAATAGAGTCCATGCCATGAGCCAGCCGGAATCCGCGCTCGCGGAGGCCCAGGGTGGCGGCCGAGCCCCGGAGTCGCTGGCCGCGCTAGCCGAGCGTCACGGACTACGACGCGCCATCGCACGCCCCAGCATGCCCGCCTACCTGCGTCAACTGTGGGACCGGCGGCACTTCATCCTCACGTACGCCACCTCGCGCAACGTCTCGAAGTACTCCGAGTCGATGCTCGGGCAGCTCTGGCAGGTGCTGACCCCGCTGCTCAACGCCGCGGTGTACTGGCTGATGTTCGGCGTCATCCTGGGGCAGAGCAAGTCGATCGAGAACTACCCCGCGTTCCTCATCACCGGGGTCATGGTCTTCACCTTCACCCAGCGCACGGTGATCAGCGGCGCCAAGTCCATCTCGTCGAACCTGTCACTCATCCGGGCGCTCCACTTCCCGCGCGCCTCGCTCCCGCTCGCGTACACCATGCAGGAGCTCCAGCAGCTCGGCTACTCCATGGCCGTGCTCGTCCTCCTGGTGCTCGTCACCGGAGAGCCGATCACCTGGCTATGGCTGCTCATCCCCGTGACACTGCTCACACAGCTGGTCTTCAACATCGGCATGGCCATGTTCATGGCACGCCTCGGCGCGTTCATGCGGGACCTGAACCAGCTCATGCCGTTCATCACCCGCACCTGGCTGTACGCCTCCGGCGTCTTCTACGCGATCGACGACAAGACCAGGGACCTGCCGGAGATCCTCCGCTGGGTCCTGGAGTTCAACCCCGCCGCCGCCTACATCGAGTTCATGCGCGATCTGCTGATCTACCAGCGGTTCCCCGAGCGCTGGGCTTGGGTGACCTGTCTATTCTGGGCAGTGTTCGCGCTGATCGTCGGCTTCTGGTACTTCTGGCGGGCCGAGGAGAGGTACGGCCGTGGCTGAGCTGACCGAGGAGCTGTCACAGGTGGCGCCCCAGAATTCCGAGACCCAGAATTCCAAGACCCAGAATTCCGAGACCCGCAATCCCAAGGTCGGGAGCCCGACGGTCATCGTCGACGATCTGCACATCGTCTACAAGGTGTACGGCGCCGCGAGCGAGTCCGAGAAGGGCAACGCCGCCAACGCCCTCATGCGCATCCTGCGGCGGCAGGGCCGGCCGCAGATGAAAGAGGTCCACGCCGTCAAGGGCGTGAGCTTCGTCGCCCACCACGGGGACGCCATCGGCATCATCGGCCGCAACGGCTCGGGCAAGTCGACCCTGCTGCGCGCGATCGCCGGCCTCCTGCCCCCGCACAAGGGCGCCGTCTACACCAACGGCCAGCCGTCCCTCCTCGGCGTCAACGCGGCCCTCATGAAGGAACTGACGGGCGAGCGCAACATCATCCTCGGCTGCTACGCGATGGGCATGTCCCCGGCCGAGGTCCGCGAGAAGTACGACGAGATCGTGGACTTCTCCGGCATCGGCGACTTCGTCCAGTTCCCCATGTCGACGTACTCGTCCGGCATGGGCGCGCGACTGCGCTTCGCCATCTCCTCGGCCAAGACGCACGACGTGCTGCTCATCGACGAGGCACTCGCGACCGGCGACCGCGACTTCAAGCGGAAGAGCCAGCAGCGCATCAAGCAGATGCGCGACTCCGCCGGCACTGTCTTCCTGGTCGCCCACAACCTCGACGTGATCGAGGAGACGTGCAACCGGGTGATCTGGCTGCACAAGGGGAAGATCAGAATGGAAGGCGACCCCCAGGAGGTCCTGGAGGCGTACAACAAAGCCTGAGAGAAACGGAGGGGCGACCGTGCCGACGCCGCCACCGATCCCGTATGACCATCTGCCCGAGGTGCCCGCGCTGACCGTCGAGAGCGACGACGTGCGCGACGGCGAGCGGCTCCCCGAGGCCCAAGTGTTCGACGACTGGGGCATGGGCGGGCAGAACATCTCCCCGCACCTGCGCTGGTCGGGCGCCCCCGAGGGCACCAAGAGCTACGCCGTCACCTGCTTCGACCCGGACGCGCCCACGGGCAGCGGCTTCTGGCACTGGGTGCTGTTCGACATCCCGGCCGGCGTCACCGAACTGCCGGCGGGCGCGGGCAACGGCCCCGACTTCAAGGGACTGCCCGAGGGCGCCAAGCACGCGCGCAACGACTTCAGCACCAAGGAGTACGGCGGGGCGGCGCCGCCCCCCGGCTACCCCCACCGGTACCTCTTCGCCGTGCACGCCCTCGGCGTGGAGTCCCTCGGCGTCGACACCGACACGCCGCCGGCCGTGGTCGGGTTCAACGTCACGGCCAACACGCTCGCCCGGGGCTATATCGCACCTGTGTACGAAACCTGATGCGCGAGCGCCGCTCGTTCCACTATGATTCGAACGGAGATTCGACATAGGGGAGGGGCGGATGAGCGACCTGGCGACGGCGATCGACAACCTGGCCACCGAAGATCCCTCGGAGCTTCCCGTCGGACTGATCGCCGAGCAGCTCATCGAGTTGCACTGGCAGATGGCCCGTCTGCAGGCCCAGATCGCCAGGCGCACCCACCTGCGCGCGCGTTCCGACTCACCGAACTAGAGCCGCGACGACGGTTCAGGGTTCTGGCAAGACGCCGGACGGCCGGCGCCCCCTCAGGGGGCGCCGGCCGCTTTCGTCATCGGCGTCATCGCCGTCTTCTTACGGCCCTGCCGTACGCGGAGCCTCAGACGCCGGTCGACAGCAGCCTCAGGCGGGGATCACTTACTGTTGTACGCGCCCTTGCGCGCGTTCTGCGGCGCGAGGTTCGACACCGTGCCCGGGGCGGACGAGACCGTGCTCGACGCCGCGGCGTCGGCCGTGGCCGTCGCGGAGGCGGCGAGATCGGCGGCCGCTCCCGCCGTCGCGGCGGCCCCCTGCGCCGGGGCGTCCGTGGTGCCGCTGACGACCTTGGTGGTCGCGTTGGCGTTGGCGTCGGCCTTGGCGGCGGCGTCGACGACGGTCGCCTGCGCGCCGCTCACGGCGGCGTCCGCCGGGGTCTCGCACGGCACCAGAGCCAGCAGGCCACCCGCGCTGCCCGCGGTCGCCGCGACGGCGCCCTTGAGGCTGAGGAGCGCGTTGAGCCTCGCGGTGACGTTGAGCCCGGCGTTGACCGCGGCGCCCGCGGTGGCGACGGCCGCCGCCGAGGCGTCCACGGCGGCGGCGGCCTGGCCGGAGGCCGCGACGACCGGCTTGCCGACCTGGGCCGCCAGGTCCGCGGCGATGTTCGCCTTGGCGGCCACGGCCGCGTTGACGTTGGCGTTGACGTCCGCGACCGCGACCAGGGCGGCCGTCAGGTGTGCCTGCAGCCGGGCGACCACGTTGGCGTTGACGGTGACGGTGGCGTCGGCCACGATGTCGGCCGCGATGTCGGCCGCGGCGTTGATCTGGGCGTTCGCCTCGGCCGACAGAGCGGCCGTCACCGTGCCGCTGAGCTTCGCGACGGCGACGAGGTCGGCCCTGATGTCAGCGGTCAGGTTCACCGCCACCTCGGCGGCCGCGTCGGCCTGCGCGGCGACGCCGCTCGTCACCCCGCCGACGGCCGTGCCCTGAAGATCGGCGAGGAGCCTCGCCAGCGACGCGACCCGGTGCTCGGTGCACTTCTCTGCGCACGCGTCGGCCTGCGCGGGCGCGGCGAGCATGCCGGCGATGCCGATCGCGACGGCGACGACGGCTGTCCTAACCACTCGTTTCATTAACTTGCCCCCGGTTCATATTCCTTTTCACGAGAGTGGGAATGACGAACCCAAGAACCCCCGTGCGTCGGCGAGCCCGCCGACAAAGACGTCGGCATTTCTATCACCCCCGATCACGGCCGAAAGCCGTGCCGACCAGGGGATCCCCGGCCCGCGCCCGCCCGGAAAGTCGGTATATCGAGCATCGGACAACCACTTCACGGTCACCGCAATCCCGCCTCAGGAGAAAGCCACGGTAAACACGACGCCCAGGCCCGGCGACAGATCTTTCCGCTCGCTTTTAGCGACGCGCCGGCGGGCCGCGCGACCCGGCCCGTTCGAGCCGTCCACGAGCGCGCGCACTATCGCGACATATCTCGATTGGAGTTACGCTGGCGGAGTGACGTCCCTCATCCCCCATGCGGGCGACGACCCCGCACAGCGCGCCTCGGACGCCGACCGCGACCGGGTCGCGGCCATCCTCGGAGAGGCGCTGGCCACCGGCCGCCTGACGAGCGTCGAGCACTCCGACCGGCTCGAAGCCGCCTACAGCGCGATGACCGTCGGAGACCTCGTTCCCCTGGTCAGGGACCTGCCCGACGCGGCCCGCCCCCCGGGCACGCCCTCCACCGAGCGGCAGCGGATCGCCGCGGTGGGCAGCAAGATCATTCGGCGCGGGCGCTGGGTCCCTGGCCGGCACACCGAGCTCAGCGCGGTTTTCGGGGCGCTGATCGTGGACCTCACCGACGCGGTCCTGCCCGGGCGTGAGGTGACGCTGGAGCTGAACTCCTTCTGCGGGAAGGTCATCGTCGCCGTTCCGGCCGACGCCAGGGTGATCGACGAGGGCAGCGCGGTCTTCTCGAAGCGCTCGGTGACCGGCGGGGACGGCGAAGGCGACAGCGACGGCCCGTTGATCCGCGTCACCGGCAACGCGAGGTTCGGCAAGATAGTCGTCTACCGCGGGAGACGTCGCTGACGGCCTACGATGCGGCCATGCAGCCCACCGGCCGTGCGCTTCCCGTGGCACTCGACGCCATGGGCGGCGACAACGCACCCGCGGAGATCGTCGCGGGAGCGGTGCGGGCCGTACGGGAGCGGGGCGTGCCCGTCGTGCTCGTCGGCCACCCCCGTGTGCTCTACCAGGAACTGGCCGAGCACGACGCCGTCACCGAGATCCCCATCGTCCGCGCCGACGAGGCCCTGGCGATGGACGAGGGCGCGCTGGCGAGCCTGAGGCGGCCCCGGTCCAGCATCGCCGTCGCCTGCCACCTCGTCCGGCGCGGCGACGCCTGCGGGGTGGTGTCCGCGGGGTCGACGGCGGGCGTCGTCGCCACCGGCCGGCTGCGGCTGCGCGCCCAGCAAGGGGTCATGCGCCCCGCGATCGCGGTCGGCCTGCCGACCCTGCCCCATCCGACCGTGCTGCTCGACGCGGGCGCCACCGCCGACGCCAAGCCGGAGATGCTGGTGCAGTTCGCCCACCTCGGGGTGGCGTACGCCGAGGCGGCGCTCGGGTTGCGACGTCCCCGGGTCGGCCTGCTCACGATCGGCGCCGAGGCCTCGAAGGGCAACAAACTCGCCAAACGGGCCCACGAACTGCTCGCCGCCACGCCCGGCATCGACTTCACCGGCAACATCGAAGGGCACGATCTGCTCAGCGGCAGAGCCGACGTGATCGTCACCGACGGGTTCACCGGCAACGTGGCGCTCAAGACCGTCGAGGGCGCGGTGCGGTACGCCTTCGAGCAGTTCAGGGAGACGATCGCGGAGAGCCGCGCGGCCAGGCTCGGCGGGATGCTGCAGCGGGCCCGGCTCAGGGAGCTGGCAGGCCGGCTCGATCCCGAGTCGCACGGCGGGGCCGTGCTGCTGGGCCTGAACGGCACGGTGGTGATCGCGCACGGGTCGTCGCGGGCGCGTGGCGTGGCCGCCGCCTGCGAGCTCGCGGCCCGCCTGTCGGCCCAGGGCATCGTCGCCAGGATCGGCGAGCGGTTCGCCTCCGGCGGCAAGCAGCACCGCCGCCGGTGACCGGCGTATATAGGACGGCGGGCGGAAGCCGCGCGCCGATAAGCTTGACGCATGACCGACCCGCAGCTCGTGCTCACCGAGCGGGTCCAGCAGGCGCTGGGTTCCGCCTTCGGTCCGGAGTACGCCACAGAAGATCCGCTGATCAGGCCCTCCCAGTTCGCCGACTACCAGGCGAACGTCGCGCTCAGCCTGGCCAAGCGGCTCCGACGTGCCCCGCGGGAGGTCGCCCAGGCGATCGCCGACCACCTCGGCACGGACGACGTGAGCGTGGAGGTCAGCGGCCCCGGGTTCCTCAACCTGACGCTCCGCGACGGCTGGATCGCCGAGCAGGCCGCGCAGCGGCTGCTCGACGAGCGCGTCGGCGTGCCGCAGCCTGCCCCGCGGACCGTGATCGTCGACTACTCGGCGCCGAACGCCGCGAAGGAGATGCACGTCGGCCACCTGCGCACCACGATCGTCGGCGACACCCTCGCGCGCACCCATGAACACGTCGGCAACCGGGTGATCCGGCAGAACCACCTCGGTGACTGGGGCACCCAGTTCGGCATGCTCATCGAGCACCTCCTCGACATCGGCGAGGAGGCGGCCCTCGGCATGCTCGCCGCCGGCGACGGCAACGCGTTCTACCAGGCGGCGCGGCACAAGTTCGACAACGACCCCGAGTTCCAACAGCGGTCCCGCCGCCGGGTGCCGCTGCTGCAGGGCGGCGACCCGGAGACCCTGCGGCTCTGGCACGAGTTCATCGACAACACCAAGCAGTACTTCAACAACGTGTACGCCATGCTCGGCGTCACGCTGACCGACGACGACATCGCCGGCGAGAGCATGTACAACCCCATGCTCGCCGACGTCTGCGACGAACTGGAGCGCACCGGCGTCGCCGAGATCAGCGAGGGCGCGCTGTGCGTGTTCCCGCCCGGATTCAAGGGCCGTGACGACCAGCCGCTGCCGCTCATCGTCCGCAAGAGCGACGGCGGGTACGGCTACGCCACGACCGACCTCGCGGCGATCCGCTACCGGGTGCGCGACCTGAAGGCCGACCAGATCCTGTACGTCGTGGGCGCCACCCAGTCGCTCCACTTCCAGATGGTGTTCGCCTCCGCGCGGATGGCCGGCTGGCTGCACGACGACGTGAAGGCGGAGCACGTCCAGATCGGCAGCGTGCTCGGCAGCGACGGCAAGATGTTCAAGACCCGCAGCGGCGCCTCGATCAAGCTCACCGAACTGCTGGACGAGGCCATCGTGCGGGCCGAGGCCGTCATCGCCGACCGCGGGTACGACCCGGAGGCCCGCCGGCAGATCGCGCGCCAGGTCGGCATGGGCGCCGTCAAGTACGCCGACCTGTCGGTGAGCCACGACAGCGAGTACGTGTTCGACTTCGACCGCATGCTCGCCCTCACCGGCAACACCGGGCCTTACCTCCAGTACGCCACCGCCCGCATCCGGTCGATCTTCCGCAACGGCGGCATCGAGCCGGAGTCGGTCACCGGTCCGATCACGCTGGGCCACCCGGCCGAGCGGGCGCTCGCGCTGCAGTTGCTCGGATTCGGCTCGGTCGTCACCGCCGTCGCCGAGTTCTCCGAGCCCCACCGGCTGTGCAACTACCTGTTCGACGTGGCCCAGGCGTTCACCTCCTTCTACGAGGGCTGCCCGGTCCTCAAGGCCGAGGAGGAGTCCGTACGGCAGTCGCGTCTGGCTCTGTCCGCGCTCACCCTGCGGGTGCTGCTGCGCGGGCTCGACCTGCTCGGCATCGAAGTCCCCGAGCGGATGTGAGCGCGGTGCCCGATCCCGCTCCGGCGGACACCGGGGAGGACCTCCCCGGAACCGGGAGCGGCCCCGTCGGAACCGTGAACGCCATCCCCGTCTCCGGGGATGGCGTTCCCCTCTCATCGGGGCCCGCCGCCCCTTCTGCGGCGGTATGGCCGCCCCGTTTCCCCGGGTCAGGGCCGGCCACGGCGCGCCTCGCCCGTGACTGTCGCACCAAGCGTCTAGTCTGGCGCGGTCAAGGGAGTGCCAGCCGACCCCTCGGGGAGCGTTCCGCGTGAGCATGGACCTGACCACAAGTCCGGACTTTGGAAACCTGGCCGAGGCCACGGAGCTACACCGGTACGCCGAGGCGCTGATCGTGAGCCTGGCGGCCGAAGGCATCGTGCCCGACCTGCCTCCGGGGATCACGGACGTGCCGGGCTACTGGCTGGGGCCCGCCGTCGAGGCCCTCGTCCTCATCATGTCGGGCAAGGACGCCCTGGACCCGCTGGCGCTGGCCAACCAGCTCGACGAGCGGCGCACCGCGCTGTTCCTCTGCCTGGCCCTCGCCGTATGCGGCCACGGCGACCGGATCCACGCCTCATGGCTCGGCACCGCCTTCGGCGACCTTTCTGAGGACCGTCCGGTGGCCCCCGGTCAGCGGGCGCTGTGGCTCGCCGCCGCCCGCGGGGCGTACGGACCGGTCGGCAAGATCTTCGTACTGCGCAAGCTGGACGCGGTGAACGTGCCGGCCACCGACGAGCGGTGGCTCAAGGCACTGGTGCCCGGCCTGCCGGAAACGGCTGTGCCCGACTCTCTGGCCGCGTTCCCCGAGCTCGCCAAGGTCCCCGAGATCGAGCGGTCGCTGCGGGCCTCGGTCACCCTCGACCGGCTGCGCGAGCGCTGCACCGAGATCACCTCCACCCGCAAGGCCGGCGAGGTCACCAAGGTCGTGGCAGGCACGGTGTGGGCCGACGACGAGCCGCTTGCCGTGCTCCGCGCCCTGGCGGGCCAGGGCGGCCAGGAAGGGCCGCTCAGCTCGCTCACCGGGCATCTGCTCCAGGATCTGCGCCCCGACGCCGACCCCCACCTGGCGGCGCTCGCCCTGCACGTGGCCGCGCCCGCCATCAGGGCGGCCGCCGAGTCTCTCGTCGAGGTCGTGCGCGAACCGCCGCCCGACACCCTGCGCGTGCCGATCCTCGGCTACCCGATCACGCTCAGGCCCGAAGGCCCCGACCAGGAGACGATGGCGGCGGCCGAGCAACGGCTCGTCACCGACCACGTGCCCAAGCGTGGGCGGCCCTGGGCCGGATACGTCCTCCTGGTCCTCGCCGTCGCCGTCCTCGCCGCCGGGTTCGTGGTCTCGCTGCCGCTCGCCCTCGTCGGCCTGATGATCGGCGCCGCGGGCGGGCACCTGCTGTGGCGGCACCGCATCAAGGAACACTCGGACGTGCGGTACGTCCAGACACGGGCCGGCAAGCTCTCCGACCTCGCGGACAAAGCCGTCTGGGCCCTGCACGAGTACGCCAGGGAGTCCGAGGAACGCGCCTCCGCCGCCGCCCGGGACCTGACCGAGGTCTCCACGCTCCTGCGCCGGGGCCCACGGGCCGCGTAGCGACACGCCACCACGGACGACTGTGCCCGCCGACCCTTCCGGGTGGCGGGCACAGTTCGCTCTTCTTCAGAAACACGCCTCAGCGGTCACCACGGCCGCGCTTCAGCCTTCAGGCGGTGCTTCCGGCCATGCCTTCGGGCCCTGCTTCGATCTCGGCCTTAGGCCCAGCTTCAGGCCCGGCTCAGGCCCGGCTTCAGGCGGTGGAAACCTCCACCGTGGCCGGAGTGATCAGGAACACCTTGTCCGCGATCCGCTCGATACGGCCCTCACAGCCGTAGGCGAGCCCCGCGGCGAAGTCGACCATTCGCGTGGCCTCAGCCGTCGACATGCTCACCACATCCATGACCACCGTGTGGCCCTCACGGAAGTGCCGGCCGATCGTCAGGGCGTCGTCGTATTTCCGTGGGCGAACCATGACGATCCGGGCGGGGTCAGCATTGGGCTGCCACCGCTTGGCGGCACGCTCGGCCGCCGGCATCCAGTCGTCCTCGTACTCGTCCTCGGCATAGGTCTCGTCGTCGTACTGGTCTGCCCCACCTAGGCCAAGGTAGCTCGCCACCTTGCGCACAGCCCCCATCGGTTCGTCCTTTTCCGGCTTGTCCTTTTCCGGGCTCGTCCCGACACACGGAACCGTAATCGACGATTCAGCGAACCCCCACCGACACGCCCGGCCGTTTAAGCGTTGCTGGCTGGATAATGTACAGGCCGGGTGCTCGTGTCTTCATCGCCAATTCCGTCAGCCCTTCCAGGGTAACTCTTAAACCCGCCTACCCCACGGAACCCTTCGCAAACATTTTTCACAGTCATCCCGAACGACGGCACGCCTTCAGTAGATCACAACGGACGCCGTGGAGGACGGGTTCCCCAAGACACGATCTTGCTGGTAGGCCGGCCATGGGACTCCCATGAGGTGCGATTACCGACAACGCCAAGGAAGATCGAATTACGCCGGGAAGACCCACATAATTTCGATATCGAAAGCATTTTCGATATCGTCGGACCGGCCCGGTAGCACCGTCCGGGGCACCGGTACGACCGCTAATGATCACCACTGGGAGTACGACTGCAGCAGTGCGGCTGATAGCCGCGCTTTCCACATGGCCTGTCCCTCCGCACCGATATCGACCCCGGACGAAGCCTCCCCTCACGCCTGCCGAGCGGTATCGAACGCCGGCCCGGCCAGCGAAAAGAGGATGGCAAGGCATCCGCATCCGGCCCTGCCGTCGATCCTCGGCCTCGCCGCTCGTCTCCAGTAGCACCCGCCGATTCTCTCGCGGGGACCACAGCGCGGTCGATGGCCCCCCACCCCCAGAAATCAGGGCTCGACCCCAACGGCGGCAAGAGCCCGCTCCCCGCGTCCCAACGCGTCTCCTCGAGCCTTCGCGCGTCTCCGCGCGTCTCCCCGAGCCTTCGCGAGCACTAGCGAGCCTTCGAGAGCCTCACAGTGCCGAGCGTCGGCCTCTCGGCATAGAGCCGTGGGTGCGTCGGGGAGTTGGCCTTTTCGGACTCGGCATTGTGGGGTGTCACTGCGCCGGCCGGAAGGTCCGGTCCTCGCGAAGCCCGCTTCGCTGGGCCTTCGCTGCGGTCCTCCCTCCCGCCCGCTCCGCTCCCTCGGTGCTAACGCCCCGGCGACTCAGAACGCCTGAACAAACGAAGCGTGTGGTCGGCAAGGAGACCGGCCCCACTGCGCCCGCGGTCTGCGATCCACCTCATATCGTCACGTACTGAAGTGGGAATTCGACGACCAAGTACGCCAGTAGCGCGAGGGCCAGGGCCGTCAGCAGGGTCGGCAACCGCTCTCTACGCCGATGTGCCATCACCAGCGGCACAAGGACGAGGATGGCCAGACAGGCCCATGCCTGCGGGGCGTAATGCAGGACGAAGGCATACATGATGCCTTCCATCCCGAAGACACCGCCCAGCGCGGCGAGCCCGATGACACGATTACGGACGGTGCGTCCGTTCCGCCACCACAGCCCGGCCACACCGAACAACGAGCCGCTGATGACCGCCATCACAAGCCACATCAGCGGATAGGCGAGGCTGCCCATGCCGTCACGGCCGAACTCCGCGTACCCGTAATAACCGACGACCAGACCGACCGAGGCACACAGGCCGGCGACGGCGGCTGACCGCGCTGACGCCCAGTCGGCAAGCACGGCGCCGACGACGAACGCCGGGACACACCAGACAGCACCGGAGTTGGCGACCTGGTTCCAGGCGCCTGGAAGCCAGCCCTGGGCAAGATTGGTGACAACACCGAGTCCCAGGCCCGTCAGCAGTGCGGACGTCCACCAACCGCTCAGTTTTGCGATCGGACCGAAGCGGCTGCTCATCAGGAAGATCCCCCTGTCTCCCTCGTTGGATACCGGCAGGTCGCGACTATATGCCCTGCCTCCCTCATGAGCCTTGGACGGTGTGCGCGTTGGTCCTGGGTATGCGAAAGCCCCGGCCGTCGGCCGGGGCTCAAAACGCGTGAAGGCCACCCCAGAGGGATGGCCTTCACACATGTACTACTTGAAAGATTGTCCGGCGGCGTCCTACTCTCCCACACCGTCCCCGGTGCAGTACCATCGGCGCTGGCAGGCTTAACTTCCGGGTTCGGAAAGTAACCGGGTGTTTCCCTACCGCTATAACCGCCGTAAC
>NZ_JABBWV010000039.1 GCF_012999535.1 Microbispora sp. H11081 | reverse complement strand
CGGTACCTGTCAAGGTTTCTGAGACAGTGTCCTGCTACTTGGACGCTATGAGCGCTTGTGGGGTTGGTGGGTTGATCCAGGCGGTTGTTGGGAGAGGCGGCGGGGATGGTGGGCTGCCGAACCGTGTCGGGTTGGCCGCGTAAGCCTCCGCCAGCACCTTGGCCCGCTTCGCCTGGATCTGCTCGGCGGTGCCGAAGTAGACCGCGGCAGGGGTGTGCAGGCCCAGCCCCGAATGGCGGTGCTCGTGACGGTAGTAGTCGAAGAAGTCCTCGCAGAAGGCCCGGGCGTGCTCGATGGAGCCGAATGCGTCGGGGAAGTCGTGACGGTACTTCAGCGTCTTGAACTGCGCCTCCGAGTACGGGTTGTCGTTGGACACGCGCGGGCGGGAATGGGAACGCTGCACGCCGAGGTCAACCAGCAGCTGGGCGACGTTCTTCGAAGTCATGGCCGAGCCGCGGTCGGCGTGGATGGCGCCGGGACGCCCGTGCAGGGCGACCAGTCCGGCGATCCACCGCTCGGCGATGGCGGCGTCCTCGCACGCTTCCAGGCGCCAGCCGACGGGGTAGCGGCTGAAGATGTCGAGCATGACATACAGCTGGTACCAGGTGCCGCGCTCGGGTCCGGGCAGGCGCGTGATGTCCCAGCTCCACACGTCGTTGGGCTTGTACGCGACCAGCTCGGGCTTGACCGTGGCCGGATGGGCGGCCAGCCGGCGCCGCTCGCGTACCAGGTTCTCCTCCCGCAAGATCCGGTACATCGTCGACTGGGAGGCCAGATAGACGCCCTCGTCGAGGAGTTCGGCCCAGATCTGGGCGACCGCCTTGTCGGCGAAGCGCGGCTCGGTCAGCACCGCCAGCACCTGCTGCCGCTCGGCCGCGGACAGGGCGTTGGCGGGCGCGCCGACGGGGCCGGGTTTGCGGCGCGGACCCGCCGGACGCGACCGCTCCCGATACAACGTCGCTCGCGGCTTGCCCAGCAGCCGGCAGGCGGCACTGGTGGAGGTGAGGACCTCCACCAGGTCGAAGACCTGGCCTATCGCCGCTTCGACCTCGGCTTTGTATCCGCGCTCTCGGAGAGCGTCTCCAAGAGCGCGTGTGCTTTTCCCACCAGCTCCAGCGCGGCGTCCTTACGGGCCAGCTCTGCCTCCAGCGCCTCCACCTTGCGCCGCAGCCGCTCGAGTTCGGCCTTCTCGCCGCTACTGCGGGACCGCTTGCCGGACTTGGCCAGCCCGTCCAGCGCCCCGGCGTCGGCGGCCCGCCGCCACTCGACGATGTGCGAGGAGTACAGGCCCTCCCGGCGCAGCAGCGCACCCCGCGCGCCGGGCTCGGTCAGCGCGTCGTACTCGGCCAGAATCGCCTGCTTGTACTCAGGGGTGAAGGTCCGCCGCCGCGGGCGGTCCCCGCGCGGTCCCTGCTCACCTGTGCCCGAGCTCACCGTCCCATCATGGACGATCGACGGCCTCGGGCGCTCAGCCAGCATCGTGCTCACAGTTCGTTGAGATCCTTACTCGCCCTCGTCACTCAAATGCACTCTAGCCACATCTGTCTCAACAAACCTTGGCAGAGAGGG
>NZ_JABBWV010000037.1 GCF_012999535.1 Microbispora sp. H11081 | reverse complement strand
GAAAGATTGTCCGGCGGCGTCCTACTCTCCCACACCGTCCCCGGTGCAGTACCATCGGCGCTGGCAGGCTTAACTTCCGGGTTCGGAAAGTAACCGGGTGTTTCCCTACCGCTATAACCGCCGTAACCCCATGAAACACACAACCAACACTGGTTGCTGCCTCTGAGATCACATAGTGGACGCGAGCATATCAGGGTCAAGTCCTCGGCCTATTAGTACCGGTCAGCTCCACACATTACTGCGCTTCCACTTCCGGCCTATCAACCCCATCATCTCTAGGGGGCCTTACCCACTCTCGTGGTGGGAGACCTCATCTTGAGGCGAGCTTCCCGCTTAGATGCTTTCAGCGGTTATCCCTACCGAACGTAGCCAACCAGCCGTGCTCCTGGCGGAACAACTGGCACACCAGAGGTTCGTCCGTCCCGGTCCTCTCGTACTAGGGACAGCCCCTCGCAAGTCTCCTGCGCGCGCAGCGGATAGGGACCGAACTGTCTCGCGACGTTCTAAACCCAGCTCGCGTACCGCTTTAATGGGCGAACAGCCCAACCCTTGGGACCTACTCCAGCCCCAGGATGCGACGAGCCGACATCGAGGTGCCAAACCATCCCGTCGATATGGACTCTTGGGGAAGATCAGCCTGTTATCCCCGGGGTACCTTTTAGCCGTTGAGCGACACCGCTTCCACACGCCGATGCCGGATCACTAGTCCCAGCTTTCGCTCCTGCTCGACCCGTCAGTCTCACAGTCAAGCTCCCTTGTGCACTTACACTCGACACCTGATTACCAACCAGGCTGAGGGAACCTTTGGGCGCCTCCGTTACCTTTTAGGAGGCAACCGCCCCAGTTAAACTACCCACCAGACACTGTCCCCCACCCGGATACACGGGCGCGGGTTAGACATCCAAAACGACCAGAGTGGTATTTCACCAATGACTCCACGATAACTAGCGTCACCGCTTCACAGTCTCCCACCTATCCTACACAAGACGCTCCAAACACCAATGTCAAGCTGTAGTGAAGGTCCCGGGGTCTTTCCGTCCTGCTGCGCGAAACGAGCATCTTTACTCGTACTGCAATTTCACCGGGCCTGTGGTTGAGACAGCGGGGAAGTCGTTACGCCATTCGTGCAGGTCGGAACTTACCCGACAAGGAATTTCGCTACCTTAGGATGGTTATAGTTACCACCGCCGTTTACCGGCGCTTAAGTTCTCACCTTCGCCAACACAAGGCTGGCTAAGCGGTCCCCTTAACGTTCCGGCACCGGGCAGGCGTCAGTCCGTATACATCGTCTTACGACTTCGCACGGACCTGTGTTTTTAGTAAACAGTCGCTTCCCCCTGGCCACTGCGGCCCCCACCAGCTCACGAAGCACGTCCGATCACCAGCAGAGGCCCCCCTTCTCCCGAAGTTACGGGGGCAATTTGCCGAGTTCCTTAACCACAGTTCACCCGACCGCCTTGGTATTCTCTACCTGACCACCTGAGTCGGTTTCGGGTACGGGCCGCCGCGACACTCACTAGAGGCTTTTCTCGGCAGCATAGGATCACCCACTTCGCCACAATCGGCTCGGCATCACACCTCAGGC
>NZ_JABBWV010000036.1 GCF_012999535.1 Microbispora sp. H11081 | reverse complement strand
TGGTGCTGCTGCCCAACGATGGTGAGCAGCTCAACCAGGTGGCCCGGCAGGCGATGGACGCGGGCATCCCGGTGATCAACCTGGACCGGGTGTTCCCCGACAAGCTGTCGTACCGGACCTGGATCGGCGGCGACAACTACGGCATGGGTGTCGCGGCGGGTCACTTCATCGGCAAGACGCTGAAGGACAAGGGTGTGTCGAACCCGGTGATCCTGGAGATCCAGGGCATCGCGACGCTGCCGCTGACCCAGGACCGTAGCAAGGGGTTCGAGGACGCGCTGAAGACCTACGGGTTCTCGGTGACGGCCAAGCAGGACGCGAAGTTCACGGTGGAGTCGGGCACGCAGGTGGCGAGCAACCTGCTGCAGGCGCACAAGAAGATCGACGCGATCTGGAACCACGACGACGACCAGGGCATCGGTGTGCTGGCCGCGATCAAGGAGGCCGGCCGGGACGAGTTCTTCATGGTGGGCGGTGCGGGGTCGGCCAACGCGATGCGCGACATCCAGGCCGACAACGGTGTGCTGAAGGCCACGGTCACCTACAGCCCGACGATGGCCGCTTCGGCGATCAAGCTGGCTCGGCTGATCGCGCAGGGCAAGGGCATGAGCGACCTGCTGGAGCAGCAGGTGCCGCAGTCGATCACGCTGACCTCGGAGACGGTCGTCAAGGACAACGCGGCACAGTACCTGCCGACCGGCTTCGAATCCTGATACGGGGGAGATATTCAGTGACAGACAGCAAGCCGGCGCTGGGCGTCGGCATGGTGGGGTACGCGTTCATGGGGCGCGTGCACTCACAGGCATGGCGGACCGTCGCCTCGGTATTCGACCTGCCGGCCCGGCCCGTCATGGCGGCCCTCGCCGGCAGGTCGGCCGAGGCGACCGCCCAGGCCGCGGAGAAGCTCGGCTGGGCGGCGGTGGAAACGGACTGGAGGCGGCTGCTGGAGCGTGACGACGTGCAGGTGGTCGACATCTGCACGCCCGGCGACAGCCACGCCGAGATCGCCATCGCCGCCCTGGAGGCGGGCAAGCACGTCATCTGCGAGAAGCCGCTGGCCAACACCGTGGCCGAGGCCGAGGCGATGACCGCCGCCGCCCGCGCGGCGGCGGCGCGGGGCGTGCGCAGCATGGTCGCCTTCAACTACCGCCGCGTGCCCGCCGTCGCGCTGGCCCGGCGGTTCATCGAGCAGGGCAGGCTCGGGGAGATCCGGCACGTGCGGGCGCAGTACCTGCAGGACTGGATCGTCGACCCCGAATTCCCGCTGGTCTGGCGGCTGCAGAAGGACAAGGCCGGGTCGGGGGCGCTCGGCGACATCGGCGCCCACATCATCGACACGGCGCAGTTCATCATCGGCCGGTCGCTGACCGGGGTGAGCGCCATCACGGAGACGTTCGTCAAGGAGCGCCCGCTCGCCGCGAGTTCGGCCGGGCTCTCGGCCGGCGGCGGCGGCGGTGAGATGGGCGAGGTCACCGTCGACGACGCCGCGCTGTTCATCGGCCGTTTCGAGGGCGGGGCGCTGGGGTCCTTCGAGGCCACCCGCTTCGCCACCGGGCGCAAGAACGCGCTGCGCATCGAGGTCAACGGCTCCGCGGGCAGCCTGTACTTCGACTTCGAGGCGATGAACG
>NZ_JABBWV010000035.1 GCF_012999535.1 Microbispora sp. H11081 | reverse complement strand
CCTCGATCTTTCGCGCTCATCCGGTGGGTGGCTGATCGGTTCGGCTGGAGTGTGATTTCGCGGCCGTGGTCAGCTTGGTGGCCCGGCTGTCGCGTCGGGTGGGCGGGGTTCCACGGGCCCTCGGGGTGTCCTTCCTGGTCGTCGGAGCGGGTTGGTGCTGGTCAGGTCGGGGCCGGGAGCGCCTGGAGCCGGGTGATGGCGGTGATTAGCTGGCCGGCCCAGGGCCAGGACGCGGCAATGCGCAGGCGTAGGCGGCGTCCGCCGCGGACCAGTCGGGCGGCGACGGCGAACAGGCGAAGCCGTAGGCGTTTCGGTTCGTAACGGCGGGCCGGTCCGTCGAAGGCGAGCATCTGCATCCAGGCGAGCAGTTCGCAGGCCAGGGCGACGATCTCGCACCAGATCTGGTTCTGGGTGAAGTCGTGCAGGGGCAGGTTGCGCAGGCCGGTGTCCTTGGCGGCGCGGATGCGGTCTTCGCAGCGTGCGCGGCGGCGGTGGCGGAGTTCCAGGTCGGCGAGCTGACCCCATTTCGTGTTGGTGACGAAGCAGGTGAAGCGGTGCCCGTCGATGTCGGTGAAACGCAGCTGGGCGCCCGGGTGCGGGCGCTCCTTGCGCACGATCAGGCGCATCCCTTTCGGCCAGCCGTCCAGCGTCACCATGCCGGTGAGCTCGGCCACCCAGGCGCCGGGCCGGACCTTGCCCTTGGCGTCGTAGGCGGGCGTCCACGCGTGGGCGGGCAGAGCAAGGATCGCGGCCTGGACCTCCTCGGTGAGAGTGAACCCGATCGAGTAGGACAGCCGCCGCCCGGGCCGGGACAGCCAGGACAGGAACTCGCGGGTGCCGCCGCCGGAGTCGGCGCGGATCAGCACCTGACGGCGCCGGTGCCTGGGGAGCTGGGCCAGGGCCAGGCGGGTCGCGGTGATGTGGTCGGCGGCGGTGTTGGACCCGGCGTTGCCGGGCCGCAGCAGCAGGGCCAAAGGTTCCCCGCCCCCACCCGATCCGTGGTCGGCGAAGACCGTCATCGGGTGGAATCCGAAGGTCTTCTTCCAGGTCGGTGTGGCCTGTTGCTTGTCGGAATGGGCGATGACGATGGTCGCGTCGATATCGATGGGGATCAGTTCATTGTCGGCGCCGGGGGCGTGGGTGCCGGCCAAGGTCCAGGCCCGCTGGCGGGCTGCAGCGCGGGCGGCGCGGATCGCCCTCAGCGCGCGGACGGGGTCGGCGGCCAGGCGGTCGATCAGCCGGGACACCGTGGGATCGGAGGCGATGAGGCCGAACACCTCGGGCTGGGCGCGGAGCATCGCAACGTCGGCCAGGCAGTCCCCGCCCAGCGCCAGCGTGAGGGCCAGATCGGTGATGACCTTGCCCGGGTCATGGATCGCGCGGGACGGCCGCCACCGCTCCAGCTGCGCTGATAGCTCCCTGTCCATGCCGGTGACCCGCAACGTCTCCAGCAACAGCAGCCCACCGGCCTGGGAGACGAGCCCCGGACCGTCTGCGGACACCATGATCTTGCGCTGGGACGCGGTAGTCTTCACTCGGAAAGTGCCTTCTGAACTGGTGCGGACAGGACTCTAGACAAGCCCAATCCTCCCAGCTCAAAGGCACTTTCTCATGTAAACGATCAAGCCCGCTCAAATGCGCCGCGAAAGCCCGAGG
>NZ_JABBWV010000034.1 GCF_012999535.1 Microbispora sp. H11081 | reverse complement strand
ATGGACGATCGACGGCCTCGGGCGCTCAGCCAGCATCGTGCTCACAGTTCGTTGAGATCCTTACTCGCCCTCGTCACTCAAATGCACTCTAGCCACATCTGTCTCAACAAACCTTGGCAGAGAGGGCAACTCCCCTTACCACAGACGTCACCGACGGTGACCACGAACTGAGCGAGGGATGACATGCAGGTCAACAACTTTGGATCAGTCACCAACCAGACCAACATCGACCGCAGCTTCGTCTCCCCCAGAGCCGATCTCGATGCTGGAGTTGCACAGCTCAAACAGCTGATGGCAGCCGGGGCTATTCCCAAAAGCGTAGGCGCAGAGATCGTTGCCGAAGTCGGAGAGAGCCTGGACGAGGCGAACGGACGGCCCACCGGCCGGCTGAGGGCCGCCCTTGTGCGACTGCGGGACATGCTGGCGATCGGCGGGGCTTCAGCTGACGACATCGCCAAGGTCGCAGGTGCTATAGCTGCGATAACTGCAGCCCTTGGCGGGTGATATGACAGATCTCACCGATAGACAAAACGAACCAGCCGAAAGCGCGTCTACGCGGAGCGAGATGCACGTCAACAATCACGCTTCAGTGGCAAATCAGCAGAACATCGGGAACTATTTCGCTGCAGACCAAAATCCAGAAAAGCATCTGAAAGCAGCACGCCGGGCGCTGGAGGAACGACGGTGGGTTCAGGCCTGTCAGCATTACATTGACTACTTGAAGCACGAGCCGTCCTCATCAAAAAATCAGATGGCCGAGGTGCGAGTCGAGTACGCCTTGGCCAGACTGGAAGGCAAGCGGCCTCGCTCTCACACGGACCAGACCCAGAACGAGATTCAAACGTTCCTAACGCAGGCGCGCGAATTCGATCCGAAATCACGCGCCGCCTCCGTCTTGATGGCCATATTTAACGAGGACGTCGACCACGCCTTCCTAATAGAGGCGGATCTCTCAGACGAGGTACTGCAGTCAGCTACAGACTTAGATTTGCACTGGGCGAAGCGGATCGTCAGTGCGATATCGGTACCTGAATCCCCCACATGGGAGAAGCTCTTTCGAAGGGCTAACCCTGACAGCTCTTCGCCTACTATCGCTCTCCCCTCACTCAGTGAGGAGGAGCAAAGCGAGCGTGAGCATAGGATGCGGACACTATTCACCCCAGCACCGTCGAGGCCTGAGCGCGAACCACGCCTCAACCCAATCTTCGGCCTCCTTCCTTTTATCGGCGGCAGTGTAATCATCTGGGTAGCTATCGCCCTTATGACCGCCTACGGGAACCCTGGCTGGTCAGTGCTATCACCGGGTCCGTACATCGCTGTCGTCGGGATCTCCGTAGCATCCATCGGAGGCTGGCTGACATTCGGCGCGCTATTCGGCAACTGGCGACAGAACCGAATTTTCCATCAGGCACTGGTCGAATACAGGGAGCGGCAGCGAATCTATGAGGATAATCTACCAACTGAAGAGCAAATAACTCGTTGGGTTAAGCGGGATGTAGCTGTCATTGTTGACCGGGCCCTCAAACGCCTCGGCATCGTGATGGAAGAGCTACGCAACACAGGGCGCATTACCGATCCGCTCGTCATAGTCGGCCCGGCCGAACCACCAAAGACCAAACTGGTGCGACACCCCCGAGTGGGGGAGGGTTATATCGCGTCTCGGTACACCGTCTTTGTCGTCTGTATGGCAGATCAAAAACTGGGAGCCTACCGGACAACCTTAGATTCCATCACTGGCATACGCGAGCCGGAGGAACATACGAGCGAATATCGCTACCGAGATATAGTGTCGGTGAACGTCAAGACGGTGCGCCTGGACCTCCCAGCTGACGCGACGAAAACTGATGAAGCTGAGCCTACTTATGCCTTCGTTGACGCCGAGGAGAAAGATACGGTGGCAGAACGGTTCACCCTCGTGGTGCCAGGCGATCGCTTTACTGTGACGACGAAAGTCAGCACCGAAGACGGGAAAGGATCCAGAATCGAGTTTTCCAAAGCGGATCGCGCACTGGCGGCGATCCGTCGCCGGATCGCCGCCAGCACGAGACAGGCCTAACCTCGATCTTTCGCGCTCATCCGGTGGGTGGCTGATCGGTTCGGCTGGAGTGTGATTTCGCGGCCGTGGTCAGCTTGGTGGCCCGGCTGTCGCGTCGGGTGGGCGGGGTTCCACGGGCCCTCGGGGT
>NZ_JABBWV010000033.1 GCF_012999535.1 Microbispora sp. H11081 | reverse complement strand
CCGCCGGGTAGCCGGAGCGCATTGCTGCGCCCCGGCCCCCTCAGAACCGGACGTGCCCGTTTCCGGGCATCCGGCTCAAGCAAGCCGCGAGGGCGAGCGGGACTGCTGTGCTGGGCTGCGTTGACGGACGCGGAGTCCGCGTGCGCAGGCAGCGTGCACGAGACGGGTGTGGTCATCGCCGGATGGGCCGGGCTGGCCGCGGTGGACGAGGTAGTCAGAGGCGATCGCCTTGCGGACGACCTGCAGCCACCACCGTTCCCACTGGTGCGGGGACTGCGGCGGTTGGTCGGCGGTCAGCAGGTGGTCCCCGCAGATGACACAGCGCCCGTCCTGCCTGGTGAGCAGGCGCAGCGTGTAAGCGTCGAGCGGCGGTTTGACCCGCTGGCGCCGTCTGGCCCAGTAGTCGGTCAGGTCGGGGTCGTCGGGGGATGCGGCGCCCTTGACCATGACGTGCCGGACGATGTGTGTCCAGGCGAATTTGATGACCGTGGCGTTCGTTACGGGGTCGCCGAACACCCAGCGGTCGTTCCTGAACTTGTTGCGCCGGCCGAAGTACCGGTCAACGATCCAGCGCTTCGGCTTGCTGGGGTGGGTCCAGGTGGCCCACTTGTAGAGCAATCTCCACATGTGGTCGTCCAGCGAGCTGAACGCCCGGGACGACACCCCGGTCCGGTAGTAGGCCGCCCATCCTCTGATGATCGGGTTGAGCGTGGCGACCAGCGCCACCGCGTTCGAGCCGCGCAGCGTGCGCACCTCGCCCGCGAGCCTTGCCCGGATCCGTCTCACGGCCGCCGTGCTCGGCTTGATCAGCAACTTGGCCCCGTAGCGGCGGATGTTGAACCCGAGGAAGTCGAAACCTTCGGCGAGGGACACGATGCGTGTCTTGTCCTCGTTGAAGACCAGACCCCGGGGTTTCAGCCACTCGGCCAGCCGCGCCTTGACCTGGTGGGCCTGCTGCCGGGTGTAGCACAGCGCCACCATGTCATCGGCATACCTGATCAGCACCGGGCAGCCCTTGACGGTCTCCCCGGCATGAGCACCGGTGGTCACATAGGCGACCCCGGCGGCCTCCTCCAGCCCGTGCAGCGCGACGTTCAGCAGCAAAGGGCTGATCACACCACCTTGGGGAGTTCCCTCCTCGGTCGGCGCGAAGCCCTTACCCGGCTCGAACACTCCCGCCTTCAACCAGCCTCGGATCATGCCCCGGGCGGGAAACGATCCGATCGCGGTAAGCAGACGGTCGTGGTCGATCCGGTCGAACGCCGCGGCCAGGTCCGCATCCAGCGCCCATACCCGGGCGGCCAGCGGCCCCCGGCATGTGACGTAGATCGACTGGATCGCGTCCTGGCAGCCGCGACCCGGCCGGAACCCATACGACTTGGGCTCGAACCGGGCTTCCCACTCCGGCTCCAGCGCGGCCCGGACCCGTGCCTGATGACACCGATCCATGATCACGGGGATGCCGAGCGGGCGCAGCGTAGTCCTGTCACCGGCCTTGGGAATGTGCACGCGCTTGACCGCCACGGGCCGCCAGGTCCGGACAGTCGCGTGCACCCGCACCGCCACCTCGGCCCTGGCCGGGGAGGTCAACGCAACCTCCCCGTCGATCCCCGCGGTCTTGCGCCCAGCGTTGCGCTGCGTCACCTGCCGAACCGCCAGCAGCGTGTTCGACCTGCTCCGCAACATCAACTTCTGCAGGTTCCTGACCGCGGCCAGGTCCCCTTCCCTACTCGCCTTGAAGATCCGCTGCCGTAGCCGCCGTACCTCCCGCTCGCACGCCCGCCAGTCGATGCGGTCCCATTCGACCGCATCCATCTGTTCGTCCGCGCGCGGGAGATCCTCTGGTCCGTTCACCATGAGGTGCCTAACTTGTCCTTCGGTTCCAGCGCTAACACAGCCTGCTCGTCAACGGCTCACCTGCCCACGTCAGCACGCTTTCGCGTCCCCGCACCACGACGGGTATCCGGCCAGTTATGCCAGGTCATCGGCCAGAAGGGAGCCGATCACGACGGCCTGGATTTCCTGTCGCCTTTCGGCGTACCGGCATTCGCTTGCTGGGCATCCTGTTCCCGCCCGGGATTTGCGCCTTCGTCACCTCCGGCCTACCGGCCATCGCACCAGGCGATGCACCGGACCCTGACGGGGTTTCCACGTTCCGCATGCGTGAGATACGACCGGGGTGGGCGCCCCCTGTACCCCGGGGCCAGCGGTGTCCCCACGGCCGACCAAACGTCGACGGCCGCCGCTTGCCGCTCTTCTGCGGCCAGGCCCTGCACCCCGATGTTCATCCCATCGTTCGGGGCTTCGACTGACGAGGCATCAACAGGGATTCACGAATGTTCGCCCGTCCGGTCTTCCCCTCGCCCGCCTCCACCGGATGGAGCGGCAAAGGCTTCGGCTTTTCCCTGAGCTTCACACCCCGCGGTTACCCGCGACGCATGTCAGGGCGGGGACCAGCTATGAACACGAGCTGGGAGCTACACCACCGACATCACGCCGGTCCTCCAATCTGCGAGCTCACTCGCCGCAAGCGACTTCGTGTCGCAACGTCTGCC
>NZ_JABBWV010000032.1 GCF_012999535.1 Microbispora sp. H11081 | reverse complement strand
CTTCACTCGGAAAGTGCCTTCTGAACTGGTGCGGACAGGACTCTAGACAAGCCCAATCCTCCCAGCTCAAAGGCACTTTCTCATGTAAACGATCAAGCCCGCTCAAATGCGCCGCGAAAGCCCGAGGCTAATAGGAGGACTCAGCACTTCTGCCGGGTCGGAAGCTCCGCGACACCTTGGCAACGATCGGGCAGCGCCCTCATCCGCCTCGTCGTCGCCAGCGGTTGAGGCTTGCTGACCGATCACGCCAGCAGTGAGCGACCCTTCTCTAGCATGTATTCATGGCCACGATAGGCGAACGCATCCGCAACGTGAATCGCCCCGGCTTCGGTGGAGACCTCAGGGGTTGATTCCAGCGGGTTCGCTGGGGTGGTGCTGAGCGTAGTAGAGGGCTTCGTACTCGTCCGGTGGGATGTTGCCGATGGAGGAGTGCAGGCGGGTGGTGTTGAACCACTCGACCCATTCGGCGGTGGCCAACTCCACCTCGGCCAGGCTGCGCCACGGCCCGCGAGGTTTGATCAGCTCCGTCTTGTACAGGCCGATCTGCGATTCCATCAGCGCGTTGTCCAGCGCATCCCCGACCGTGCCGATCGAGGCGTCGATTCTGGCGGTCATCAGGCGGGCCGTGAAGCGGAAACAGGTGTATTGACTGCCGGCATCGGAGTGATGGATGAGGCCGGGGCCGGCGGGGCGTCCGGCGCGGTCGCGCCGCCACAAGGCCATGTCCAGGGCGTCCAGCATCAGCGTGGCCCGCTTGGACATCGAGGCCGGCCAGCCAACAATCGCCCGGGAGTAGACGTCGACGACGAAGGCGACGTAGACGATGCCGCACCAGGCATGCACGTAGGTGAAGTCCGCAACCCACACGGCGTTGGGCCGGGTGGTGGTGAAGTTCCGCTTGACCAGGTCGGCGGCTCGCTTATGGCCTGGGTCGGGGGCGGTGGTGCGGATCTTCTTGCCGCGGCGGGCTCCATGCAGGCCCAATGCGCGCATCCGCCGCTCGACGGTGCAGCGGGCCACCTGGTGGCCCTCCCGCAGCAGTTGCCACCAGACCTTGCGAACGCCGTAGACGCTGTAGTTGCCGGCGTGGATGCGCTGGATGTGTTTGTCCAGTTCGGCGTCACGGACAGAGCGGGGCGAGGGAGGCTGCGTCTTGGCGGCGTAGTAGGTGCTGGGCGCGATGGCGAGCCCGTGCTCGCTCAGCACGCGGCAGATCGGCTCGACACCGAACACCTCGCGGTGTTCGTCGATGAAGGTCACGAGTGCGTGTGTGGCCGGTCGAGCTCGGCCGCAAAGAAAGCCGACTTAGATTCAAAGACAGCTTCGTCTCGCTGCTGTCCGACTCCGGCGTTCCGATCGAGGACATCTCCCGCCTCGTCGGCCACCGCAACATCGTGGTCACCGAGACCGTCTACCGCAAGCAAATCCGCCCGGTCCTCATGCAGGGTGCGGAGAAGATGGACAGCCTCTTCGAGGCAAAGTCGCTCAGGCCGCTATCACAAGATCGGTAAAGCGAGCTTGGCCGGATGGGGTTGTTCGCCTGCTGGCAGCGTGCCGTGGCTGCCAGTTGCTCTTGGAGGGCTTGGCATACGCCTTCAGCGCGGGCCGACGAGCGTGTGGAGGCGGACTAGTACATGGGCGGGCGGCGGTCCCGGGGCGAGCCGGACGTCGCACAACCTCTCCAAGGAGTAACAGATTGGTTACCCTACGAACCATTCTGGCTATCCGCCCCCCGGGCGAAGCTGTACATTCGGTGCCCTCCTGTCTCAGACTGAGATCACAAAGGGTGCCGGCGTGAGGGAAAAGCCCAAAGCGAGCTGGGAGCTTTACTGCTCCAACACTGGGCAGCCCATCGTCCGCGAGGAGATCCGGCGTACGCTCGGGGACGGACCGCCGAAGAAGGAACTGGGCGAGCTCATGTCGCGCATCCAGTTCGGTCGCGCCCTTGATCGCGATACAGCTCCCCTCGGCGGCGGCCTCTTCGAGGCCCGGCTCAGCTACTGCGGCACCGAGTTCCGCCTGTACTTCGCACACGGCCCGCAAGGTGAGCACATCCTGCTGGCGCTCGCCTTTCACAAGAAGGGCGGGCAAGGCGCGCAGAAGCGCACCATCAAGCTGGCCCGGAAGCGACTGTCCGATTGGCTGGGGAGAATATAAGGTGAACCCGATGACAGGAGGCCTGTGATGGACCCGCACATCGCTGACCTGCTCGGCATCGACCTCGACGATCCAGCGGAACGCCGCGAGGCCGATGCTATCGAGCGTGATATGGACCTGATCGAGACTCTCGTTCAGATTCGGAAGGAACAAGGACTAACACAGGCAGACGTAGCTGAGCGTATGGGCCGGAGCCAGCCGGCGGTGTCAGACTTCGAGAGACTAGGTGGGGATCCTCACCTATCCACCATCCGCCGGTACGCTCTCGCCATCGGCGCCGAAGTGCATCATGTCGTCACAGGTGTGCACTCGTGGAGCCGCGAGATGACTCGATCGGTTGATCCACTATTGGTGGTTGTACACCCCAGCGTGGGTCTCCGCTCGCCAACACAGCCGTCTACCGCGGTCGGCGGTCTGTGCGCCCACCTAGAAACGGCCTGACCTGATGCAAGCCTTCCTTGTGCTGTGCGATGCGGCCCAACATGATCAGGTCACTGGCAAGCTGAGCATGCTTGGCGGCGACTGGTCCATCATCGGACCGCAGATTTCGCCTATGACAGTGGTCGTCCTGATGCGGACGTCATGGGAAGAAGCCGAGAAGGCCAAAACCTTCACGCTCAACCTTCTCGACGATGACGGCGAGCCGGTCCGCCACGGGCCTGAACGGCGCCCCATTCAGTACAACGGGCGCCTATCCCTTGATCCGGGGAATCCCCTAGCAGACGACAAGGTCGCTCGCATGACGGATATCCACAGCAATGTCATGGTCAGCCTAGGTTCACTGCCTCTGCAGCCTGGCCATCGCTACAGATGGACTTTCGACGTTGAGGGCGAGGAGATCGCTTCCGTTCAGTTCGCGGTCCGCTCCGCGCCGGAGAACTGATCAGCGGAGAGTCCTGAGGCAAGACCAAGGACTGCCCCTCTCCACTCCCCGACCGGGACTATAGCGGCGCCAAGCTTCATGTACTGCCAGAAGGCGTCGCCCTCCAGCAGGAGAGGGCGACGCCTGCAATAGTTCTCCAGGAGACTGGTCAGGATGCGGCCAGGACGCGCGGAAGCCCCTCGTTGGCGTCCAGTCGGTACCGGCCGTTCGCAGGCCGGGCCAGCTTCTCCAGGCCCTGCCCTCTCACCCCATCGTTGCGACGGCCTTGATTGCGTTGGCTCGAACCTCTTGGCCCATTACCTCCGGCGTCCGGCAGCCCAGACCAACTCCACCATCTGCCACCGAGACTCCGGCAGGTACGGCGGACGTGATTACTTCTGAACTCCTCCCAGGCCACGTCGCCGTGAGCGCTCCCGTCCCGACAAGGCCGAGGCGACATCACTTCGAGGCATAGTCGCTCAGATAGTCACTCGGTCCGCGAAAACAAGATCGGCAACACGCCGTTTCACCAGGTGGGCGGTACTGGGTTCGAACCAGTGACCCCTCGCTTGTAAGGAGCTAAGATCGCTCCCGGCGGTACGCTGACCTGCGGGCCGACCTGGGACACCGCTCCCCCGCTGGCCGTCTCCGAGCTGCCCTAATGGCACGCTAATGGCACGGTGATCACGCCTCTTGCCACAGCTCGCGGCCTCTTCTGATCATGGCTTGTCGGCCGCATCTCCACCGTCTAATGGCACGCTAATGGCACGACGATCAAGGGCGCGTCGGCGAGGTGCAGACCTGCACACTTCTCCCCTGCCTGATCTTCCGCCGGGTAGCCGGAGCGCATTGCTGCGCCCCGGCCCCCTCAGAACCGGACGTGCCCGTTTCCGGGCATCCGGCTCAAGCAAGCCGCGAGGGCGAGCGGGACTGCTGTGCTGGGCTGCGTTGACGG
>NZ_JABBWV010000031.1 GCF_012999535.1 Microbispora sp. H11081 | reverse complement strand
ACCCCGAGGGCCCGTGGAACCCCGCCCACCCGACGCGACAGCCGGGCCACCAAGCTGACCACGGCCGCGAAATCACACTCCAGCCGAACCGATCAGCCACCCACCGGATGAGCGCGAAAGATCGAGGCTAAATTGAGCCAACTCAGGTTTCCTACCACAGTAGGGCGGTTGATGAGATAGATCGAAAAGTCATCGAACATATCCGGGACTACGGAGAGGTCAAAGATGCCCCGTAAGCCAAAAGTATCGCCTGAGAACAACGAGCTATTTTTTAACGAGGCTCCACGACCCAGGTCGACACTCAGGTCAACAAGGGGCGGTAAGGCTTCCACTCTGGACATACCGCTCTAGCGGACTGGGTACCGCTGTCACTGGCGCCTATCCTCAGGTAGCGGAGAGTAAAGAGCGCAGGGGCGCGCCGCTATAAATATTGCGTCCCTGTTACCCGGCCAGCTCAATAGCCAATACGCCCCGCACGTCTAAGTGGGGATACCGTGTGCAGAACGACGCGAGTCGCCGAGTTATTTCGCCCAGAATCTGCAGCGCGGTGCGCTCGGGGTCTAATAACCTTGCGACTTCTGTCTTTACGAGCGCATCTGGTGATGCGTACGCTGTCACGCGTTGCACCTTACAGTAGTGAATTTCTCTTCCATAGCATATCCCCACATAGGATCCAGCGCGCAAGCGCCGAACGTCGCGGTGCCCTGCTTCTGCCACAATGCTGATATGCCCATTAACAATCAGGCGATAAGTGCGCTCGTCTACGTTGATCGACATAATCGATCTAGGGTCGCGACCTAGTGGGAGAGGCTTTCCTTTAGGAAGCTCGCCGGCGCGGACGACACGGTTGCGTTCCCGCTCCCGTCGGTTACTGATCTCTATCACCCTTCGCGCCTCTGAAGTCAATCCGGACTCCTGGTCAGCCGGCTGCTCGCTAGACATGACAGCGCCCACCAGATCGTTATCATCCATCTTTCCGATGAGCCGATTGTCGTCTGAGTAGGCACGGTCAGAAAGAAGGCGTGACCAAAGTACTAGGTTCTCGCCCCAGGCTCGCCAGGCTTTTGCTTTTTTGTCTGACGGAACATCTTCTCGGTGGCGAATCCTGGTGTAGTCACGGTAGCTATCCACAAGGGACTGTCGAACCTCGGCAAGTTCCTGTGTAGCTGCGAGAGGAGCGAATGAGCTCAACTCATTTCTTTCGTTTAGGTAGGTAGAAAGATCGACTCTTCCGGAAGCCTCAACGTAGCGAATACAGGCTTGCACCCATTCCATGAGGCATAAACGCCACGCTTGATGGGATCGTTTTAGGTCGTGTGGAGACCCGTATCCTGACTGGATGGCCGCGCGGGCTCGATGGTAATGTTGGGCCGCCCACTTGATCTCCCGGCCGGCCTCTCTGAAAGAACTGCGCGCTTCTTCGTGTTCGAATTCATCCTGACCCTGAGATTCCAGCATTGCGTAGTTATTCTCCGGAATGGTGCTCGGTGATATGTGAATTGAAGGCCGACTCGGTGGACATAATGCAGTAAGTCGAGTAGTGCGGCTGCTTAGTCATGCCCGCCTGCTCCCTCGCGCATTTGGCGGAGGCTGGTGTAGGCACACTAGACACTTATTCTTGAATTAGGGGCGCGTCATATGCAGATAGTAGGTCTAACCGAAGGGTGATCGTAAAGAGCGACCTTTCCTTGAATCTCTATCCATTCGTACGCGTCGCACTTAGGGCATTCTGCTGCCTGTTTCTCGCGAGATGAGGATTCCCATGCCTGCAATGACTCTAGCTTCTGCTTAATTGCTGCACCAGTACGGAGCGCTGGTGGAGCTGTAAGCCACTTTGGTGGGTCATACTCAGGAACAGGGCGTCTAGGCTCTTGAGCGTCGTCGGGATCCAGTGACGCCCGGATGGTGTCTTCACGTCCCGTCGCTGGAAGTCCTTGCACACGCTCGCCAAGGATTCGCCGGCCAGCACGCGCCGGGTGGCCTCGCGGATGATGTCGGCTTCTTCGTCGATGACGGTGATGCGGTCTTCGGCGTAGCCGTCGGGCCGCATCCCTCCGCCGGAGACCTTGCCCGCCTCGGCGTTCTGGCGTCGCTGGCGCTTTTGTCGTTCGGCCTTGTGCTCCGCTTCCGGGCGGGCTGCGGCCCCGATCATGCGCGCGATCAGCCGCCCGGTCGGAGTGGCCAGGTCGATTTCCCCGGTGACCGTGGCGAGTTCGATGCCGCGCCGGTCGGCCAGGTCGATGACGTCTTCCAGCTCGCGCGGGGATCGTGTCAGCCTGTCGACGTGCCAGCACACGATGGCGTCGACAGTCCCGGCCTCGATGTCGCCGAGGAGTCTTTGCAATGCCGGGCGTGGGCTTCCAGAGTAGGCGCTGACGTCGTTGTCGGAGTAGACGTCGCGACCTGCCATTCTCGGCGTTCGGTCAGCGCTCGGCAGTCGGCTTCCTGACGGGCGACGCCGAGCCCGGCGCCCGCGCGGTCCTGGCTGATCCGGCAGTAGATCGCAGGTCTGCGCATGGGTCACATAGATACACGCTCGTTGGCACCGGTGTGACCTGCCCCGTCGGTCTGACGGCCGGCGAAGCCTGATCTCGCAGGAACCAGTCGGCCCGGAGCCCGGGCTGCCCCGGGCCGGCACAGCCGCTCTCAGCGGGTTGCGATCAGCTGCCGCGCCGCGCGGCTGTCCGGGGCGGTCCCGCTGATTACACTCGATACATGAGCGTGATGCGCGAGGAACTCCACCACCTGGTTGATCGGCTGCCAGAGGAGAAGGTGGCTCCTCTGCTCAGGCTCGTCCGCGATCAGCTCGAAGAGCCGCCTGTGGTACGCGACCTGCAGTTCATCGGCATGCTCGAAGCGGAGCCGGATTTCGCGGAACGCTCCGAGGAGATTCTCCGCGCGGAGGACAATCACTCTTTGTGATCGTCATCGACTCGGGTCCGTTGGTTGCGGCCGTGAACGTCCGCGACCGCCACCATCAGGCCTGTGCCCGACTTCTGCGGACCCATCCAGGGCCCTTGCTCGTCCCCGCGAGCGTGGTCACCGAGGTATGCCAACTCGTCGAGAAGCGGCAGGGGAGCAAGGCGGAGTCGGCGTTTCTGCGCTCCTTTGGAGCAGGTCTGACCTTGGTGGATCTCACAGAACGTGATCTGCAGCGTATGAGCGACCTGGTGGAGAGGTACGCAAGTCTCCCACTTGGGGCGGTCGACGCCTCTGTGATCGCCATTGCTGAGCGACTCGGCGTCACGGAAGTGGCAACACTTGACCGCCGCCACTTCACCGTCGTCCGTCCTCACCACACCGGTGCGTTCATGCTGCTACCGGAACAGCTCTGAGCGCCGTCCCGCCCCGCAGTCCTGAGCAGTGATCTGTTAATCGAACGGCACGGGCGCGAGCCCGTCGGCCTCACCGCCGGCGAGGGGCGAGCGACGGTACGACGAGTTTGGTCCAGTTCTGTGCGAGAAACCGGACACAGCGGGCGTGATCTTTGTCGGCCCTGTTGAATGCCGCGACCAGGGGTCCCGTGTCGCAGAGGATCACGCGGTGATCGCTCCGTCGGACTCCTCCTGGTGAGGATAGGTGAGGTACCGGTCATGGTGGACGCCGAGGTCTGCCGGCCCTTGTAGCACGCCGACGATCGCGGCGAGATGCCGTGGAAGCGCGGGCGCGTCGAGGGGTTCCTCAATGTCGGCCCAGCCTTCGTTGTCCAAGTCCATGCTGCTAAGCGTAGGCACCGACCTGCCCGCAGCCAGGGAGAAGTCACAGAGCGTGGTGAGGAGAACTTAGTGTCCCAAGTGAACTGCTACCACCAGCAATGTCTCTTCAAGGTGCCAAACGGCTACTGTGGCATCGACGGCACCGGTGTGATCTGCCCCCTCGGCCTGAAGACCTCCAGCGGGGAGTAGCCGTTGCTGAACCAACCGGGTGGCGCTTCAAGCCTCTACCGGTGACTTTTTGATCATTTCGCGTGTGTGTCGCGCTCGGTTTCGCCGATCGCCCCGACCACGGCGGAGCATCGGCCACCCCGTGATGATCGCCGGACCGCGTGAGGATGGCGGTGCCGATGTCCGCGTCCCCGAGGCAGCGGTCCGTCAACGCGGCTTGACCACCGCGTAGCTGTAACACAAAATGTTACGGCAAGGAGGGGTGATGGCAGCGAACAGTCGGTTGACCATCGCGACGCATGTGCTGACGTGGCTGGCGCTGGCGCATCGCCGCGGCCAGGAGGTGCTGACCTCGGACCAGGTCGCGGCAAGCGTCAACACCAACTCCGTGATCATCCGGCGCAGCCTCGGCGACCTGCGGCGAGCCGGCCTGGTGGAGGTCCGCCATGGTGCCGGCGCGGGCTGGAGTCTGGCCCGCGCCCCCAGAGAGATCACCCTGCTCCAGGTGTACGACGCGGTGGGCGGGGAGCCGCCGTTCGGTCTGCACCGTTCCGAGCCCAATCTGGAGTGTCCGGTCGGCCGAGGGATCCGGCCTGCCCTCAACCAGACCTACGGTCGGGTCGAACAAGCCATCCGGCGGGAACTGGCGGACACCTCCATCGCCGACGTGCTTCGCGAAGCGTTGAGGAACTAGCCGGCGGTACGGCGGCCGAATCCCGCCGTACCGCGGCACGGCCATTGCTGTAATAGAGATTGTTACAGCTTGAACAAGGAGTGAATCCGGTGGAAGCCGTACGGTGCCCGATCGTCGAACTGCGGCAGTACACACTGCACCCAGGACAGCGCGACGTGCTGATCGATCTGTTCGACCGGGAGTTCATCGAGACCCAGGAAGCGACGGGTATCACCGTCCTTGGGCAGTTCCGTGATCTGGACGACCCCGACCGGTTCGTATGGCTCCGTGGCTTCGAAGACATGCCGCGCCGCGCGAAGGCGCTGGAGAGCTTTTATGGCGGGCCGATCTGGCGCGCGCACCGCGACGAGGCGAACGCAACGATGATCGACTCTGATGACGTACTACTGCTACGGCCGGCTTCGGCGCGGGGCGGCTTCCCGGTCCCGGTGGACGCCCGGCCGGCTCTCGGC
Organism: Microbispora sp. H11081; assembly: GCF_012999535.1. GTDB lineage: Bacteria > Actinomycetota > Actinomycetes > Streptosporangiales > Streptosporangiaceae > Microbispora. Next base: position 2,315 of record NZ_JABBWV010000031.1, on the reverse strand, counting down.
GAGCCGTCGGGATCATCGCGGGCGCTCATTCTCGCAACGATCTGGCACGGCGTCGGCCCGTTCTACGACGCGTTCGTTGAGTTCTTCGAGCGGCGAGTCCGGCCCGTGCTCACCGAGACCGGCGGCGAGCCACTGGCGTATCTGCGGTCGGAGCACGCTCCAAACACCTTCCCGGCGCTGCCCGTACGGACCGGCGAAGAGGTCTTCGTGTGGTTCGCACGGTTCGCCGACGAAGATCGACTCAACGAGCATCTGGATTTCCTGCAGCGCTCGGAACGCTGGTCCAAGGAGATACTGCCCGCTTTCTCCGAGCGGTGGGTGAGGGCGTCGCAACGGCTACGACTCGCGCCCACCGAGCGGTCACTGTTGCGATGAACTCCAAGGGGAGGGGATGCGCGCCCCGCATGGCACTCACATGCACGGGTTCCTGGATGACTTCGTCGTGCAGCCGATACGGGGCGCGAATCTCATCTCCGAATTAGAGCGTGGCGGCATCGGAACGTCCTCCGGTGATGCTCCGGCCGGAATGCCGCGACGAGGGGCGCCGAGCATGAAGCCTGAGATAATCCCGCGTTTTCTGGACAGCCGCTTGACGGTTGATTCATGCTGCGAACTCCCGGCGGGGGACGCGGTTTATGCTCGGGAGCGATTCGGCGACAGGGGTTCGGATGTTCTTTCGACGGCTGTCACGCATCCTCGCCGTGCTGGTTCTAGCCGGGTCCGTGCCGCTGGCCTCGGCCGGGTCGACCATCCTGAGATGGCCCCGGGCGGGCACCACCTGCCAGGAGACGTCACCATCACCCGGTGGCGTTCCCGCCTCGTTCGCGGCGCCCGTCGCGATGGACATGGGCGGTCACTCCGACGTGACCTCGGTGGCCGTGGGTGAGCTGGACGGCCGGCCCATCGCGATCAGCGCGGGTGCCGAGCACACCATCCGGATCTGGGACAGGGCCACTCTGAAACCGATCGGCGATCCGATCCCCGGCGACGGCCCGGTGGCGTACGGCACCGTCGACGGCAGACCCGTCATCCTCGGCCGAAGCCACGGGGCGCTCCAGAGGTGGGACGCGACCACTCGGCTGCCCCTCGGCGGACCGCTCCCCGCCGGGCGGTTCAGTGCCGTCGCGTTCGGCGAGCTCGACGGCAGGCCGATCGCCGCCGCGGCGGGCACCGACGGCGCCCACGTGTTCGATCTGGCGACCGGCCGCCGGATCGGTCCGCCCATCGGCACCGGGATCTTCGGCGCCGTCGCGCTGACCCGCGTCCACGGCGTCCTGCTCGTGCTGACCGGACAGAGCGACGTTGTGATCGCCTGGGATCCGGTGTCCGGAAAACCCGTCGGGAAACCGCTCACTCTTGAGAGCGAGTTCATCCAGACCATAAACACGATCAGGACGACCACGATCGGCGGCCGTCCGGTGGCCCTGATCCCCACGGCCGATCTCGGGGTGATCCGCTGGGATCTTGTCACGCGTGAGGCGACCTACCACTCGCTGGAGGGGAGGTTCGGCCCTTCGTCGCTCGCCGTGCTGAACGGCCGGACCGTGTTCGTCTCGGTCGACGCCGACGGGAGCACCGCCACCGACCATTACGGATCGAGGCTCCGAAGCTTGATCGCGGTCATCGATCCGGCCACCGGTGAGAGGGTGTCGTCCTTCGAGATTCCGGGGCACGTCACGTCGCTGGCGGTCGGTGATCTCGGCGACCGTCCCGTGATCGTGACCGGCGGGCGAGACAACGCCGTCCGCGCCTACGATCTCGCCACCGGCCGGGAATCCGCTCCTCCCGCCACCGGAGGGCCCAATGGTGGCATCTACGGAGTGAACGGCGAGCTGCGCGGCAGGCCGATCGTGGTGGCCCAAGGTAATGGTGACCACAGATCCCCCGGCGTGTGGGATCTCGGCAGCGGCAGGCAGCTGGACGCGCCGGTCAGGCTGCCCGGGCGCATCACCTCGTTCGCGACCGGCGACTACGGCGGACGAGCGGTTCTGGTCGCGGGGATCGCTTTCGGAGACTCCTCGATCCGGATATTCGATCTTGCCAGTCGTATGCCGATCGGCGAACCCCTCATCGGCTATGCCGGTTCCGTCAACGGGGTCGCGCTGACCGAAGCCGATCGCCGGGCGCTTGTGGTCGGAGCGGTCGACGAGCACGACGCGGCCGGTGACTCTTCTTCTACTCGGGGCGCGGCGGTACCTGTCAAGGTTTCTGAGACAGTGTCCTGCTACTTGGACGCTATGAGCGCTTGTGGGGTTGGTGGGTTGATCCAGGCGGTTGTTGGGAGAGGCGGCGGGGATGGTGGGCTGCCGAACCGT
>NZ_JABBWV010000030.1 GCF_012999535.1 Microbispora sp. H11081 | reverse complement strand
CGGGTCAGCATCGGTTCTGGTTCATGTGGGATGACCTGGTGCGGGGGGCGATCGGTGCGGTGGTGCTGGTCGACACCCGGCGGCTGGCCGACAGTTTTCCCGCGGTGGACTATTTCGAGGAGGCCCGTCTGCCGTTCGTCGTCGGCGTCAACGGCTTCGACGGGCAGTTTCCGCATGCCGAGGAGGAGGTGCGGGAGGCGATGACGTTGTCGCCGCACATTCCGATCGTCCGCACCGACGCGCGGGACCGGGAATCGGTCAAGAGCACCCTCATCGCGCTCGTCGAGCACGCGCTGACCATGCGTGTCGCCGTTCCCGGCCCCGGGTCTTACTGACGTCGCGGTCTGAGTGCCGAGCCCCCGTTCAGCGGGGAACGGCCTCGATCAGGCTCGCCCCGGCGGGCAGCGGCAGGACGCGGGAGAGCGTGAAGCCGGCCTCCCCGAGCAGCCGGGTGTGTTCGCTCAAGGTGCGCTCCCTGCCCCCATCGGTCACCGCGAGCATGCGCATGTCGAGGTCCTTGCCGATGTGCGGCGTGGCGTCGTCAGGCAGCACCATCTCCAGCACCAGCAGCCTCCCGCGGCCGGTGAGCGCCGTGCGCACGTTGGACAGGATGCGCAGGCACGCCTCGTCGCTCCAGTTGTGGACGACGCTGGCCAGTAGGTAGAGGTCTCCGCCGGCGGGGACGCCCTCGAAGAAGTCGCCGCTCTCGAACTCGCACCGGTCGCCAAGGCCCCGCGCGGTCAGCGATTCGCGGGCGTCCTCGACCACGTGCGCGATGTCGAAGAGCACGCCGCGCATGTCCGGATGCCGGTCGAGCACCGCCGCCAGCAGATGCCCGGTTCCTCCGGCGACGTCCACGAGCGTCCGTACGCCGGTGAAGTCGTAGGCGGTGGCCAGAGCGGCCTCCATCGGTGCCGCGCGGATGGCCATGTACTCGTTGAACAGCCGGGCGGCCTCGGGACGCTCCTGGAAGTAGCCGTACAGCGGGCCGAAACGGCCGATGAAAGCCGACCGCCCGTCGCGTACGGTCCGCGCCAGGTTGCCCATCGCGTACCAGTACCCGTCCTCGGCGGCGACGCGTACGGCGGAACGCAGACTTCCGGGGACGCCGTCGCGCAGCGTCCGGCCCTCCTCGGTCAGCTCGTACACCCCGGGGACGAGGGCGCGGACCACGCCGACCGTCTCGAGTTCCCGCAGCACGCGTGCCAGGGAGGGCTCGTGCGCGTCGCACGCCTTGGCGAGCTCCGACACGCTCATCGGGCCGTCGGCCAGGTGCTCGGCGCAGTTCAGCTCGGCCATCGCGGCGAGTGCGGCGAACCGGGAGAGCCCGGCGATGGCGTCCCAGACGGGGCCGGTGGAGTCGATCAATGTTTCTCCAGAACGGTGGGGGTGGGGGAGCCGCCCCTGACCAGGCGGCCCACTTCGGCACGTAGCCGGACGAACGCGCCCAGCTGGCGCGTCGCTATCTGGTCACGTGATCGGCCCAGGTCGACCGGCAGGTCGGCGGCGACCCGGGTGGGCGACCGCGTGAGGACGATCACCCGGTCGCCGACGTAGACGCTCTCGTCGATGTCGTGCGTGATCAGCAGGGTCGTCATGCCGTGGTGCGCGCACACCCGCAGGACCAGGTCCTCCAGGTCCTCGCGGGTCTGCGCGTCGACCGAGCCGAACGGCTCGTCCATCAGCAGCAGGGACGGCCGGTAGGCGAGAGCGCGGGCGATGGACACCCGCTGCTGCATCCCGCCGGACATCTCCCAGGGGTACTTCTCGGCGGCGTCGGCCAGGCCGACCTGGTCCAGCGCGGCCATCGCCGCCTCCCTGCGGCGCCGCCGGTCCAGCCCGCGGCGCCGCAGCGGCAGCGCCACGTTGTTCGCGGCGGTCATCCAGGGATAGAGCGAGCGGCTGTAGTCCTGGAAGACGACGGCCAAGTTGTCGGGGATGCGCTCCACGGGCCGTCCGTCGATCAGCACCCGGCCCCCGGTGGGGCGGATGAGACCGGCGACGGACCGCAGCAGCGTGGACTTGCCGCAGCCGGAGGGGCCCACGACGCAGACGAGCTCCCCCTCGGCGGCACGGATGCTCACCCCGTCGAGAACGCGATGCGAGCCGTACGAGTGGACCAGATCGGTGATCTCGAGCACGATGCCTTCCTAGGTGGTCTGCCTGGCGTTCCTGTGCCAGGCGAGAACCCGCCGTTCCAACAGCAGGAACGCGGAGTTGAGCAGATAGCCGAGGAGGCCGAGCACCACCAGACAGCCCCACATGTCGGCGTAAAGATAGGTGCGCTGCGCCGACAGGAGCCGGTAGCCGAGGCCGCCGGAGCCGGCGAAGATCTCCGCCACGATCAGCAGGATCAGGGCCAGTGAGAGGGCCAGCCGCAGCCCGGCGAAGATCTTGGGCATCGCGGCGGGCACGATCACCCTGGTGAGCCGCTGGACCGTCGAGAACCCGAAGATGCGCGCCGTCTCCAGGTGCTGCCGGTCCACGGTCCGCGCGCCGTCGATCGTGTTGACGAGGATCGGCCAGATGATCCCGAACACGATCGTCGCGAGCTGGGCGGGGGTGCCCAGCTTCAGCAGGGCGAGGAAGAAGGGCACGAGCAGCGGCGGCGGCACGGCCCTGCCGAGGTGGATGAGCGGGTCGAGGTAGTCGGACAGGCGGGTGGAGCAGCCGATGGCGACCCCGGCGGCCACCCCGATCACCGCGGCGAGCGCCCACCCGGCGAACAGCCGGGCGAGGCTGGGACCGAAGTCGCTCATCGCCTGCTCGGTCAGCAGGAGACGGGAGGGAGGGCCGGACAGCCACATCTCGCCCATCCGGACCAGCGTCGCCGACGGGGGAGGGAAGAACGGCTGCTCGGCGACGCGGGTGGCGATCTCCCAGGCCACCAGTGTCACGGGCACCAGCCACAGACGGCCGACGGCTCTGATCGCGTTCATCGGGCGACTCCGGCGCGTGCGTCGTGCCAGCGGAACAGCCTGCGTTCCACCGCGACCAGGGCGGAGTTGGACAGCACGCCGAACAGGCCGGCCCACAGGGTAGCGCCGAGCATCAGGTCCATCCGGTTACCGCTCGCGGCCTCCATGATGTAGATCCCGACGCCCTCGGCCCCTCCGGCGAGCAGTTCCGCGCTGATGACGAGGATGATCGCGGTGCCGGCGGCGACCCGGATCCCGGTCGCGATGAAGGGCGCGGCGCTGGGCAGCGCCACCCGGAGCAGCACCGACATCGGACCGAAGCCGAAGCTGCGCAGGGTCTCCTTGGCCAGCGGGTCGACGTCACGCAACGCGTAGATCGTGTTGATGACGATGGGCCAGGACGCCGCGTAGACGACGACGGCCACTCTCAGGTGCAGGTTGTCGCTGAACAGAAGGATCGCGAGCGGGACGACGGCGACCGAGGGAATGGGCCGGAGGAACTCGATCAGCGGCCGTACGGCGCGCTCCACGGGCGGCAGGGCGCCGAGCGCGAGCCCGGCGGGGACCGCGACCGCCACGGTCAGCAGCAGCCCCAGTCCCCACGCGGCGAGCGTGGCCCGCGCGTCGGCGAGGAACTCCTGGTCGGCGAGCAGTTCCGCCGCGCCGCGCAGGATCGCGGACATGCGCGGCAGGAAGCGGTCGTCGATCAGGCCGGTCGCGCCGACGATCTCGGCTGCGGCGAGGAACCCCGCGACGCCGGCGACGCCGCGGAGGACTCGTGCGTGTTCCATAGCGGGTGCGGGGTGTCCGTCAGTTCGCCGGAGGCTGCAGGATCATCGACTTCACGTCGAGGTCGTTCTTGATGTAGCCGTACTCCTTCATCAGGCTGGCCACCCGCTGCAGCCGGGTCTCGCTGAGCGAGGTCGGGTAGGAGCCCAGGGAGATGACGGCCGCGGTCGCGGCGTCGATCTTCGTGTACTTGGGCAGCGTCTCCTCGACGATTTTGCGGTCGTTCGCGACCAGCGCCTGAGCCTTGCCGAGCGCACGCTGGAACGCGGCTATCGCCTTGGGGTATTTGCCCGCGGTGGCTTCGGTGGTGAACCAGCCGGCGATGGGCAGATTTTCGGTCGGTCCCGTCATCTCGTCGACGACGATTCTGCCGCCCGCTTTCGATACCACGGTGATGAACGGCTCGACCATCGCCGCCGCGTCCACCTGGCCGTTTTCCAGAGCGCCGGGCATGTCGGGGAACGTCTTCTCCACGAACTGGTTCGGAGTGGCGGTCACCCCGGCCACCTTCATCTGCACTTCCGCGGTCAGCTGGCTGACACTGTTGAGCACATTGACCGCTATGGTCTTCCCCTTGAGGTCTGCAACACTTTTGATCGGGGAGTCCTTTTTGACCATAATGACGAAAGCGCCGGGAGCGGCGCCGTAACTGTCCGAAACATACTTGAACTTGCCCGCGCCCTTGTCCTGGGCGAGGAAGGTGCCGACGTAGGCGCCGAGCGAGATGTCGAGGCTGCCGCCCAGCAGCTTCTGGGTGGCGACGGCGCCGCCGGCCACCACCTCGGGCTGGACCTCCAGGCCCTCGGCCTTGAAGAACCCTCTCTCGATGGCCACCTGCAACGGCGCGCTGTCCGGCACCGGGATCGTGCCCACCTTCAGCGTCGTCTTCTCCAGCCCGCCGGTCTCGGGAGCGGACGACGTCGTGTCGGAGCTGCCGCAAGAAGTGAGCGCCAGAACGGCCACGATGCCGCCGGCGAGAGTACGCCTCAAATGCCTCATGGAATCTCCTTGTCTGGAGTGTTGAGGTGGTCGCTCGCGACGGGCACGTCCCGCGCGGAGGGCGACGGGCGAGAAGCGTACAGGAACCGTACGGATTCAGTGGGTTTGAATGACATTTATAGTCAAATCGAGGGATTAAGCCACCTCTGTCATCCTTTGGAATTACGGCCGGGGGCCTGGACCGGTTCCACAGGGAGATTCGGCGCGCATTCCATGTCCGATATCACGTCCAGCCTGATCGCCGTCCTGTCGCACTCACGGATATAGGCCGGGGCGAAACGCTGGACCGCTCCAATATCCCAAGCTCTTTGTCTATCTCGACGCCTTATGCTCAAATTGCCCGGTGATGTGCGGGCTCTCGCATTGAAAGCGACCCCCACGCCTTATCCCTGAGATCAGCCGCGAGAGGTTGCGCCAGTGAGGACAGCAACGATCGAGAGCGGTCGCCGCGCCGAACCAGAACCGGTCGCCGAGCCCACCGCCGGCGCCCCCTCCGTGAACGGCGCGCCCCCCGCCGACCCGGCGACCGGCAACTCGATTCAGTTGAAGAACTGGCGGGTGCGGACCCGGCTCGTCGCGTTGATCGTGCTGCCCACCGTCGTCGCGGTCCTGCTCGGCGGCCTGCGGGTGACGAGCTCGATCGCCAGCGCCGCCGAGTACCAGCGGGTGCGCGACGCCGTCGAACTCGTCGGCAACATCGGCGTGCTCCTGCACGAGATCCAGCTGGAGCGGGACCTGTCGGTCAAGTACGTCGCGGGCGGCCGGCGCGACGGCGACTTGCTCACCCTCGTGAACAACCAGCAGGACGCCGTGAACGCGGCGGCGCAGCAGGTGCGGGCACGGGCGGGGACGAGCGGGGACGCGCTCGGCGAGTTGGGCAGGGCGGATCTGTCGCGTGCCCTGGCCCGGCTGGCCGACCTGACCGCGTTCCGCAAGATCGTGCTCGACTCGCAGCTCCCGGCGCTGCGCGGCATCGAGAAGTACCGGCTCGTCACCGACGACCTGCTCAAGCTGTACGACGCGGCGGGCCAGGGCGTGCCCGACGAGGGTCTGTACGCGAGCATCAAGGCGCTCGGGGCGCTCGTCCGGGCCAAGGAAGCGGTGTCTGAGCAGCGCGCGCTGCTCGCGGCGGGATTGGTCAGGCAGCGGCTCGACCAGGCGGAGCTCGACGCGTTCACGGGCGCGGCGGCCAGGGAGCAGAGCGAGCTGGCGGCGTTCACCGCCGTGGCCACGACCGACGAACGGCAGCTCTACAACGACACCGTCACCGACCAGAAGGTGGACAGGGCGCGGTTCTTCATCGACCGGGCGCTGTATCTCGTGCGATCCGGGCAGCCCATCCGCAACCTCAGCGGCAGGGGGACCGACGCCGACCTCTGGTTCGACGCGATCAGCGAGCAGGCCGACCTCATGCGCGACGTGACCGACGGACTGACCACGTCCATCGTCGCCCGCAGCACCGCCCTGCAGGACTCCGACCGGAACGTGGCCGTGCTCAGCGTCAGCATGGTCGTCGTCGTCCTGGTGCTGGTCCTGCTCATCACCGCCGTCATGGCGCGCTCCCTCGTACGGCCGCTGCGGCGGCTGCGCAGCGAGGCGCTCGAGGTCGCGGGGCACCGCCTGCCCGCCCTGGTGCAGCGGCTGCGCGACTCCGATGCCGGCGCGGCGGCACAGGCCGAGGTGCAGCCGATCGGCGTGGTGTCCGCCGACGAGATCGGCGAGGTCGCGCGGGCCTTCGACGAGGTCCACCGCGAGGCGATCCGGCTGGCGGGTGACGAGGCCCGGCTGCGCAGCAACGTCAACGCGATGTTCGTGAACCTGTCGCGGCGCACGCAGACGCTGGTGGAACGCCAGATCACGCTGATCGACGGCCTGGAGCAGGGCGAGCAGGACGAGCAGCGGCTCGGCGACCTGTTCAAGCTCGACCACCTGGCGACCCGCATGCGCCGCAACAGTGAGAACCTCCTGGTCCTCGCCGGGCAGGAGCCCGCGCGCCGCTGGAGCAGGCCCGTTGAGATCACCGACGTGATCCGGGCCTCGCTGTCGGAGGTCGAGGGATACGAGCGGGTGATGCTCAACTTCCCCGGTGACGTGTCGATCGCGGGGCAGGCCGTCAACGACGTCATCCACCTGCTCGCGGAGCTGGTGGAGAACGCGCTGTCGTTCTCCCCTCGGGACACGAGAGTGGTGGTCTCCGGCAACCGGATCGACGGCGGCGGCGTGATGATCTCCGTCACGGACTCCGGCATCGGCATGACGCCCGACGAGATCGCCCAGGCGAACTGGAGGCTGGCGAACCCGCCGGTGGTCGACGTGTCGGTGTCGCGTCGGATGGGCCTGTTCGTGGTCGGCCGTCTCGCCGTGCGAAACGGCATCAGGGTCCAGCTCAGGCCGCACGACGGAGGTGGGCTGACCGCCATGGTCCTGCTGCCGGAGTCGATCGTCAGCCGGCCCGCGTTCCAGCCGGAGTCCTATCAGGGCGCGTTCGCCCCCGGCTGGAGCCCGCGGCAGGCCGGGCAGGGATCGCCGCAGCAGGCCATCGGGGAGTGGGGCCGTCAGAACGCGCCGGCCGCCGGGGTCGCCGCGCCGACCCTCCACGATCCGCTCAGCCGGTTGCGAGGCCGGTCGTCCGGCATGGACGAGGCGGCGACCGGGCCGCTGCCCGCGGTGACCGGGCCGGTTCCCGCGAGTCCGGCGTTCATGAGTTCAGGCGCGGCGCCGGCGACGACCGGCCCCGTCGCCGTCTCCGGCCCGATACACGGCGCTCCCGTCGCGTACCCGGCCGGGGCGGAGACCGGGCCGCAGGCGGCCGAGGAGTACCTGCCGATCTTCGCCTCCGTCGAGTCCGCCTGGTTCAGGCGCGAGCCCGCCGGTGACACCGGGTCGGGGTGGCAGCAGACTCCCGCGGTCGAGGCCGGATGGCAGGCCGCGGCCGCGGTCACGGAGAAGCCCGCGTCGGACGGCACGACCATCTCCGGCCTGCCCAAGCGGGTGCCGAAGGCCAACCTGGTGCCCGGCTCGGCGGAGCCGCCCGCCGCGCCCGCGGCCGCGTCCCCGCAGCCGCTCCTGTCGCCCGACCGCGCCCGCAGCCGGCTGGCGAGCTTCCAGCGGGGCGTACGGCAGGGCCGGGCGGTGGCCCGGGGCGAACTGAGCGAGGACGAGGGCTATCCGACGGCGAAAGGGGACGGCGCATGAGTGAGTTGAGCCAGGGGGCACGCGGCCTGAACTGGCTGATCAGTGATTTCGCGAGTTCGGTTCCCGGCGTGGCGCACACCGTGGTGGTGTCGGCGGACGGGTTGCCTCTGGCGTTCTCGCAGGGTTTCCCGAAGGACCGGGCGGATCAGCTGGCGGCGGTGGCGGCCGGGTTGATCAGTTTGACGCAGGGTGCGTCGCGGGTGTTCGAGGGTGGCCCGGTGACGCAGACGGTGGTGGAGATGCAGCGGGGGTTGTTGCTGATCATGTCGATCAGTGACGGTTCCTGTCTGGCGGTGCTGGCGGCGGCGGACTCTGATCTGGGTCTGGTGGCCTATCAGATGACGTTGCTGGTGGAGCGGGCGGGTCAGGTTCTCACTCCCGCGGTCCGCGCCGAGCTCCAATCCGTGTCCTACCCCCGGAGGTGACGCGATGGATCCATGGGGCCAGGACCCCGGTGCGGACCCGTGGGGACGGCAGCCGGGCGCTCCCGTCCCCGAGGAGCCCGCGTCCCCCGTCCGCCCGTTCACCGTGACCGGCGGGCGTACGACGCCCCGCATGCAACTCGCGCTGGAGGCGCTGGTCTCCTCCGCGACGACCACGCACTACGACCTGTCCACGAGGCCGCCGGAGCATCGGGCCATCGCCTCCCTGTGCCGTCAGGTGCGGTCGGTGGCGGAGGTGTCGGCGTTGCTGCGGATTCCGCTGGGTGTGGTTCGTGTGGTGATCGCGGACATGGCGGCGGAGGGGCTGGTGCATGTGCATCAGCCGCAGTT
>NZ_JABBWV010000003.1:146438-601605 GCF_012999535.1 Microbispora sp. H11081 | reverse complement strand
ACACGGTTCGGCAGCCCACCATCCCCGCCGCCTCTCCCAACAACCGCCTGGATCAACCCACCAACCCCACAAGCGCTCATAGCGTCCAAGTAGCAGGACACTGTCTCAGAAACCTTGACAGGTACCGTCCTCGGCAGACCACCGTGATCGAGTTGGGCTGATGGAGTCGGGGACGACTCGGTTTCGGGAGCCACCTTGGGAGCCACCCAGACGGACGATCATGAACTGAGTCGGACGGATCTGAACGACCAGAGCCCTGACGAGCAGCAGGGCGAACGGCCCTGAATGATTCTGGAGATCGTTTGAGAACCTTGTAAACAGAAGGTGCCGATAGGTCTTCATCACGGGATATACGCGGGATGATCTTTCTCCTCCAGGTGTTCACTGCTCACTCAGCAGCAGGTCAGCGGGTGTCACGATGGCGATACCGGATCGGACTCATAATCCGACGCTCTCGGCGTGCGCTTTCGACATGCACCTGGCGACGTCCCCTTACTGCAACGCTGGATGCATCACTCGATAGAGCCGCAAAGCCTGGCCCCCTGGTCAGTAGCAGGAGCGCCAGGGTCGGCCGCATGGTCAGCTCATGGCCGGTTTATGTGGTTCTACCGCGACACGTTCGGGTCTGCCGTGCCAACGAAGGAGGAACTCCCCCTGCTCTGACCATCGAGGACGCCCTGCCCCATCACACCGGCGACGACGCCGCACAGTACGTGCAGCAGCAGCGACACCCAGTGCCCTGGAGAAGACAGTCCTTGAGATCGTTGCGGACGTGACAACGGACGGCTGGAAAGCCACTGTCGCTCAGCGATCTTCCGATCTCCTCGGTAGCGCGCTCTGGGGTGAAGTTCGCGCAGCACGGTACTCGGGCTGTTCCCCGCTGGCTGCGGCTGCCCGTGAACTTCTAGAAGTACAGGACCAAGCCCACGCTCTCGTCGCCGACATACTGGTGGGCAAATCGCCTGCGGACAGGGCGGGGAGACGTCTCGGAGAACTCCTCCGGAACTATGCCAAGAAGATCCCCATCCCAGGCGAGCGAGTCTTTGAGCTCTCCGCTAGGGCTCTCCGGATCATGGGCATTTACCTGTGCACCGTCGCTGGCGAATTGAACCGGTGTGAATGCCTCGCCGATCTTGCTCAAGCCGTCGGGAAGGACAAGCTCAAAGAGATGATCTCCACCGGTCTGGACGATTGGACCGACAAGATTCCGCGCCCCGGCGCCGATCGACCTTGAGCCCAGTCAGGCTGCTCTCGGGCCATGAGCGGGCCATCAACCAGGGTGACGAAGGGGCAACCACGGTCACTCATGACGCCTCACGCCCAGGTCAGCAGCCCTACGAGGCATGATCCATGCAATTCCCAAGCTGACAGCGCGGGTTCGGTTCCCGTCACCCGCTCCATAAGGAGAAGCCCTAGTCACTACTCAGGTCCAGCCAGCTTCTGCGCTTCTCCGAAGAGCCGAAACAGGCCACGGGCAGGCAAGGGGACACGCGTGTCCCAGCCGGCCGTGCCGCTGTCCCTCCTACTCCCCGCGACCATGCAGGCACTGGAAAGAGGTCGGGGGACATGTTATATGGGTGTCCCAGGCGTGCACTAAGTGCCATACTCCCGTTCATGCCCCGCACCGATCGTGTCAGCCTGACCCGGGAAGCACTTGCGATACCCGCGGTAGATCACCTTTCGAATAACGGTACGCTCAACGTTCTCCTGGATCGGACCCTCTCGGGTCTTCCATCTGGCCTTCCGCCGGATCGAACAATGGTTGGCCTATTCATGAACTTCGTCAGGTTAACGGATAAAGCACTCCGCGAATACGACGCGGCACGAGCTGAGTTGCTGGTCTACGTCTCGCCCCACCCTGGACTGCGCATAAGCCCCTACCTGAGGGCTATCGACCACATGGAGAATTGCGTGAGCGCAACCCATCGTGCGGTTCTCAATGCGCGAGCGCTTCGAGAAAATAAGGTCGGCCGAGGAGCTCCAACTCTGACTCAACGCCAGGAAGAGCGCCTGAAGTTCCTACGCAACGCGGTGGAACACTCCGACGAAAAGATTCTTGGTAAGCAGAAGTATAAAAGTAGTCCGATTTTCGATAAATCCGATCCGCATTCACTTCGGCTGTCGAATACATCCATGGTGATCGGCCCGCACATCCTAACGTACAAGGAGCTTGTGTCGGCGATGGCGAAGTGTCACCGGACGATCGAGAAAATACGAGGGGTTCCTACAGGCACACCTAGTCCCGACTTTCCGAACGCCAAGCTACGGACAACCGTGGACGACGCAACTCGAGGACCAAGCGGGCTTCGACCTAGTGACTACCTTAGGGAGCTGACCCGACTCGTCGTCACTCACTCCTGACAAGATCGTCGTGCCAGCCTCTGGGTTCATTCCTCTGACCGGGCCATAGACCAAGATCCGGAAGATGCTCGGAATGACCCTGCTCTCACCGGAGGTATCCGAGAGATCAGGCGCAGGTCAGGACGCCATGAGGTCAAGGAACGGCGATCCACTTCTAATCCGACGGTCGGGGGTTCGAATCCCTCAGGGCGCGCTCCCCCATCCAGCCCAGATGCCCTCTGAGCTGGCCCTTCACATGATCGGGCTGTCGCCGAGGATGCAGCCCGACGCCACCAGATGCAGCCCCGGCGGCCAGTCCCGGAACGCCAAGCTTCGGAAAGGCTTCCCAAGCTGACAGTGCGGGTTCGATTCCCGTCACCCGCTCTCACAGCGAAAGTCTCGAGCCAGAAGTGTCATCCGAGACACGAGGATTTGATCTTCCGTAGCCTTCGATTTCACTTGCCGGAAGACCGGCTTTCCTGATCGTCTTTCCAGACCTCGTGTGGCTGCGACGGGGCGAAGCTGCGCTCCGTGCTCGCCACGAAGACCGGACCGCCAGGCTTCTCCTTACTGACTCGCTGGATGCGCCGCTGACCGACGAACCGTCTGAGAGCCTGCTGACGAAGGCTTAAGCGCTCGTGGGCACGGGGCCATAGAGTGACGGCTACCGCCCGCGAGATTCGCTCCCACGGTTGTCCGGTGATGCTCGGCGGGCCGTTCACGAGTCAGGTTCACGACGCGGCGCTCTGGGATCGATGGCTGCAGGAGCTGGGCGGGCCGGTCGTCCACCTGGTCTGGATTCGCAGCTATGGGCCGACGTTGCGGCGGCGGCTGGTTGATCGGGGGCCGGCCAGGGATGCCCGGAAACTCGACGCCTTCGACGACTATCTGAAGACCATCCGCGTCGACGAGCCGCCCGCCGTACCGCATATCGAGATCGACAACCGGCTTGGCGCCAGGCCCCTGCGTGAGCAGGTCGACCGATGCCTGCAGAAGTGGCGGGAGGCGTCGTCCTGATTCACGGTCGCTTGGTGAGTGGCGTCGGCGGCCGGTCGGTATCAAGGTCTCTCGCGGGAGTCCTGTCATGTCCAGCCAGTCCCTCGTATGTTCGTGATGCAGTGCATCGTTTCGGATTGTGAAAAGTGAGCCCTCGTGCGGGCGTAGGGCGCACCCGGTGCCTGTTCGGTGTGCGGGCCGTCAGTCCCCATGCTCAGAAACGGTGGCGGTGCGGCGCTCGGCAAGACGGGCTGACCAGCGACGATGTGCGGGCCGCCGGTGCGGTGGGCGATGGCCGATCGGCGTCTCCCGTGACATAGACATGGACGGTTGCGTTCCGTAATATGAACGACCAGTTCACACTCCGCACTTATGGAGATCATGTTGCTTGCAGCCGAGGACCCCAAGCCCGTCTCGCCCGCCGTACTGAAGGTCCTGAACGGTGCCGTGGACCTGCACTGCCACTCGGGGCCCAGCCCCTTCCCGCGACGGCTGAACCACGTCGAGGCCTCCTACGACGGGGCGCGCATCGGGATGCGCGCGATCCTCGTCAAGTCGCACCACCACAACACGGTCATGGACCTGCTCGCCATGAGCACCTGGCTCGCGGACGCGCCCACGCCGGTGTACGGAGGGGTCGCGCTCAACAGTGAGGTCGGCGGCATGAACCGGTCGGCCGTGGCGATGAGCCTGCGGATGGGCGGGCGGTGCGTCTGGGCGCCGACGACGTGCGCCCGTCAGCACATCGATCACCACCACCACGGCGGCGAGTTCCCCGCCGCCGCCATCGACCTGCTCGAATCGGAGGTGTCGATCTTCGACGAGTCGGGGAAGGTGTCGGCGGACACCGCCGCGGTCGTCGACATCGTCGCCGAGACCGACACGATGCTCACCGGCGGGCATCTGGACGTCGACTCGATGAAGGCCCTGTTCAATGTCGCCCAGAGCAAGGGCGTGCGGCGCCTGCTCGTCCAGCACCCCGACTTCATCATCGGCGCGTCCGAGGACGACATCGAGGAGCTGATGCGCTACGGCGCCTACATCGAGCACGAGATCGCCATGTACCACCCCGAGGTGACCGCCATCGGCTGGCCCATCGAGCAGCTCGTGAACTGGATCGACCGGGTCGGCCCCGAGCGGACCGTCATCTCCTCCGACCTGGGGCAGAAGGGCAACCCGCTGCCCGTCGACGGCTACATCTACCTCGTGGGGGCGCTGCTCGACCACGGCGTGCCGGAGAAGGACGTCCGCCGTATGATCGCGGCCAATCCCGCGTTCCTGCTGGGGCTGGAGGAGGAACCGGCGTGATCGACGCCGACCGTGTGATCATCAGTACGGCGGTGACGGGATCGGTTCACGTGCCGTCGCAGAGCGACCATCTGCCGATTACGCCGGAGCGGATCGTCGAGGAGTCCCTCGCCGCGGCGGAGGCAGGAGCGGCGATCATCCACCTGCACGCGCGGCATGCCGAGGACGGCCGGCCGGCGTTCGAGCCGAGCGTCTTCGAGAAGATCATCCCGCCGATCGTCGAAGGCTGCGACGCGGTGATCAACATCTCGACCGGCGGGGCGTCGTCGATGACGATCGAGGAGCGGCTCGCGGCGGCGACCCGGTTCAGCCCCGAGCTCGCCTCGCTCAACATGGGGTCGATGAACTTCGTCTTCTCCGGCATCGCGGACCGGATCACCCACTGGAAGTACGAGTGGGAGAAGCCCTACGTGGAGAACACCTACGGGCACCCGTTCATCAACTCCTTCGCGCAGATCGAGTACGCGCTGCGGGAGCTGGGCGAACGAGGCGGCACTAGGTTCGAGTACGAGTGCTACGACATCGGGCACCTCTACACGCTCGCCCACTTCGCCGAGCGGGGGCTCGCCAAGCCGCCCTTCCTCATCCAGGGGGTCTTCGGGATCCTCGGCGGCATCGGGGCCGACCACGCCAACCTCACGCACATGGTCGCCATCGCCGACAAGCTCTTCGGCGGCGACTACCACTTCTCCGCCTTCGCCGCCGGGCGTAACCAGATGCAGTTCTGCACGCACAGCGCCTGGCTGGGCGGTCACGTACGCGTCGGCCTGGAGGACAACCTCTACATCGGCAAGGGCGAGAAGGCGACGAGCAACGCGCAGCAGGTGCGGAAGGCCCGGGACGTGCTCACCGACCTGGGCAAACAGATCGCCACGCCCGCCGACGCCCGCCGGATGCTGGCGCTCAAGGGCGCGAAGAACATCACGCTGTAACGGCTACGAGAGGTAACCACATGACGATGTACGCCAAGGACGACCTCCGGTCCCAGTTGGCGAACGCCCCGGCCGCGCAGACGGCGGTCGATCCGTCCACCCCCATCCGGGCGGCCCAGTATCTGGAGTTCTCCGAGTTCGCGCCCGCCGAGACCGGCCCGGGCGGGAGCCGGACCTGGCTGGCCCGCGGGCAGAACGTCGTGCTGGCGTGGACCGACGCCGTCGCCGGCGATCGTTTCACGCGTGCGGGACAGCCCGACGAGTACGCCGTCCTGCTGTACTCCGACAGCGCCTCGATCCGGGTCATCGCCGGGGACGAGACGCGGGAGGTGGCCGAGGAGGCGTTCGTGGTGGTGCCGCCGGGGGACAGCGTCATCGAAGCGCTGACCGACGGGCCCATCATCCGGGTGTTCTCCTCCGTCGCCGAGGACCTGCGCCACGCGGCCCTCAACGCCGCCGCCTACGCCGGGCCGGACCCCCGCTGCGCCCCGCTGGTGCCGTGGCCGGACCCGGTGGACGGCTTCCGGCTGCGCGTCTACCGGCTCTCGGAGACGCCGATCACCGAGGGGCGGTTCGGCCGGATCTTCCGTACCACCAATCTGATGGTGAACTTCCTCGCGGAAGAGCCCACCCCCAGGGACCCGCTCAAGCTCTCCCCACACTCCCACGACGACTTCGAACAGCTCTCGCTGGGGGTGAAGGGGGAGTTCGTCCACCACATGCAGTATCCCTGGGGGCCGGACTCGACCCAATGGCGGCCCGAGGATCACGGCCGGGTCGGCACGCCGTCGCTGACCGTCATCCCGCCGCCGGCGATCCACACCACGCAGGGCGTGGGCCCGTACCAGCAGCTGATCGACATCTTCTCACCGCCGCGCAAGGACTTCTCCGCCCGTCCCGGGTGGATCCTGAACGCGGACGAGTACCCGGCGCCATGAGCACGGCGCGCACCAGCCGGTTCCGGGCCGCGCTGGCCCGGGCCGGCGGGCCCGCCCTCGGCACGTGGGTGAAGCTGCCGGTGATGGAGAGCGTCGAACTGCTCGCGCTGGCCGGGTTCGACTTCGTGGTCATCGACCTGGAGCACTCGGCGATGAACCTGGAGACGGCGTACCGGCTCATCGGCACCGCGAACCACCTGGGAATGGCGCCGATCGTCCGGATCCCCAACCTGGACGGCGGCATCGCCCAGCGCGTCCTCGACGCCGGGGCCGAAGGGATCATGCTGCCGCACGTGGACACGGTCGGCCAGGCGGAGGCGGGCGTGCGGGCGATCCGCTTCCCTCCGCTGGGCGCCAGGGGCGTCGGCTCGACGAGCCGCGCCGGGGCCTGGGGCGCGATGGACCGCGCCGAGTACCTGCGCTACGGCCAGGAGGAGGCGGTGTTCGTCGCGCAGATCGAGAGCGCCGAGGCGGCCCGGTCGGCGGGCGCGATCGCCGCCGTGCCTGGGGTGGACGCGCTGCTCGTCGGGGCCGCCGACCTGTCCACCTCCGAGGAGACGACGGAGGACGACCCGCATGTGGTCGAGCTGATCAGCCAGACGATCAAGGCGTGCGCCGCCGCCGGCAAGCCGATCGGCAACGCCGGGGCGGCGACCGGGCGGTCGGTGCGGGCCGCGATCGACGCGGGGTACTCCTTCACGATGCTCGGCAACGACGCCGGCCTGCTCGGGTCGGCCGCCGCGGCCGCCGTGCGCGAGGGACGGGCGGCCGGCCAGGAGGGCTGAGCCGCGCGTTCGCCGGTCCGGCGCCGACGACCACCCCTCTCGGCGGGCACTTCCCGCCACCCCGGGGTCAGCGCCGGATCGGCAGTTATGAACCATCTATCCCAATTGCGAAACGGAGAGGGAGAGATCTTGTCCGACAACCCAGGAGCGCGCCCCGCGCCCGGAACCGGGCTGCTCGCCGGGAAGGTCGTCCTCGTGGTCGGTGGGAGCACCGGCATCGGGGCCGACTCCGTGCGGGTCTTCGCCGAGGAGGGCGCCTCCGTCATGGTCGCCGCGCGGTCGCGGGACACCCTCGCCGCGCTCACCGAGGAGCTCAGCGCCGCGGGTCACGACGTCGCCTACACCGTGGGGGACGTCAGCGTCGGGGCCGACGTCGCGCGGTTCGTCGACGACACCCTCGCCCTATACGGCCGGCTCGACGGCGCGTTCAACAACGCGGGCATCAACCAGCTCGGCCGGCTCGACGAGGTGTCCGAGGAGGACTTCGACCGGATCATGGCGGTGAACGTCAAGGGCGTGTGGCTGTGCCTGCGCGAGGAGATCCGCGCCATGCGCGACAAGGGCGGGTCGATCGTCAACACCAGCAGCGTGGGCGGGTTCCGCGGCAACACGGGCCTCGGCGCGTACCAGGCGACCAAGCACGCGGTGATCGGCTTCACCCGTACGGCGGCGCACGACAACGGGCCGTTCGGCATCCGGGTCAACGTGATCGCCCCCGGCCCCACCGAGACGCCGATGTTCGTCAAGTGGCGGCAGGACGACCCCGCGGCCGTGGAGCGCCGGGTCGCCGCCGTCCCGCTGCGGAAGGCCGGCACGACGATCGAGGTGGCGAACGCGGCGGCGTGGCTGCTCAGCGACCGCGCGAGCCAGGTCAGCGGCGTCATCCTGCCGGTGGACGGCGGGTACAGCGCCTAGCCGTTGCACGTTCACGATACGGACACAGTAATTGTGATATGAACAACGGCTTGCTTTACTGACCGCCTGAGCCGTACAAGCTGGAGGGGGACGAGGATGTCCTCGAACAAGATCAGATGGCCGAGTTGGCCCCTGCTGGTACCGGCGCTCGCCCTGCTGGCGGGGATCCTGCTGGTGCCGCTGGCCGACACTTTGATCCGCAGCGTCTCGACCCCCGGGTGGACGCTAAGCAACTACAGCAACCTCTTCACCGACGGCGTGACCCTGACCGTGCTCTGGCGCACGGCGGTGACCGCCGCCACGGTGACGGCCGCCGCCCTGCTGATCGGGTACCCGTACGCGTACCTGATGACCCGGGTGAGCCCACGCGCGCGCGGCATCCTCCTGGTGATCGTGCTGATCCCCTTCTGGACGTCGGTGATGGCGCGGAACTTCGCGTGGATCATCATCCTGCAGGACGGCGGGCCGGTGCAGAGCCTGTTCGAGTTCTTCGGGGCCGACGACGTCGTCTTCTACGGCACCACCGTCGGCGTGACGATCGCGATGACCCAGGTGATGCTGCCGTTCATGGTGCTGCCGCTGTTCAGCACCCTGGGCGCCATCGACCGCAGGCTGCTGCTCGCCGCGCGGGGGCTCGGCTCCTCCCCGACCGCGGCGTTCTGGAAGGTGTACTGGCCGCTGTCCCGGAGCGGGGTGATGGCCGGGGTGATCCTGGTGTTCACGCTCAGCCTCGGGTTCTACGTGACCCCGGCGCTGCTCGGGTCGCCGCAGGAGTCGCTCGTCGCCCAGTTGCTCGCGCAGCGCACCACCCTGCTGCTCGACTTCGCCGCCGCGGGGGCGCTCGGCATCCTCGTTCTCGTCGTCACGCTCGTGCTCGTGGCGTGGGCGAACCGGATGGGTGGCACCATGTCCGCGATCGGTGTGGTCGCGGCCGGTCGAACGGAAGGCCGTCGATGACCAGCACCCCAGAGATGACCAGCAGCCCGGCGACGGCCAGTGGCCCGGCTACCGGACGCCGGCGGTACACGAAGGTCGATCCGATCCCGTGGTGGCTCAAGGCGTTCGGCGGGGTCGTCGTCATCTTCTTCATCCTGCCGACGCTGTTCGTCATTCCGATGAGCTTCAGCGACGCGGCGACGTTCGAGTTCCCGCCGCGGGGCTTCACCTGGCGGCTGTACGAGAACTTCTTCACCAACCCGATCTGGCTGGACTCCCTGGGCAACTCGTTCCTGGTCGCGACGCTCACGGCGGTGCTGGCCACGACGGTGGGGACCGCCGCCGCGGTGGCGCTGTGGCGGATGCAGGGGAGGGTGGCCCGGTTCGTCCGGACGCTGCTGATGGTGCCGATCGTTGCTCCGGCGATCGTCGTCGCGGTCGCGGTGTACATCGCCTTCCTCGGCTGGCAGCTCACCGGCACGGTGCTCGGGTACGTGCTGGCGCACACGGCGATCGCCGTGCCGTACGTGGTGGTGTCCGTCACCGGTGCGCTCGGCGGCTTCGACCTGCAGCTGCTGCGAGCCGCCTCGTCGCTCGGCTCCTCGCCGTCGCGCGCGTTCGTCCGGGTGACGATGCCGCTGATCAGCCGGGGCATCCTGACCGGCGCGATCTTCGCGTTCATCGTCTCGTTCGACGAGGTCGTGCTCGCGCTGTTCCTGCGGTCGCCGGTGTTCCAGACCTTGCCCGTGCAGATGTACAACAGCGTGACCGTCGAGATCGACCCGACGATCTCGGCGGCGTCGAGCCTGATGGTCGTGGCCGTGACCATCATCTTCCTACTGCCCCAGCTGCTCCGCGGCAGGGCTCGCCGCCGATAGGAGAACCATGACGACACCCTCGACGACGGTGAAGGCCACCGGATCGTCGCCCGGGACTCCGAGCGGCACCGAGATCCGCCTGGACCGCGTCACCAAGGACTTCGGGCTCGCGGCCCCGGCGGTGGACGACATCTCGCTGACGATCCGGCCCGGCGAGTTCATGACGTTCCTCGGGCCGAGCGGCTCGGGGAAGACGACCACCCTGAACCTCATCGCCGGGTTCGAGACGCTCACCGCCGGCACGATCGCGCTCAACGGGACCGACGTGAGCGATGTGCCACCGCACCGGCGCAACCTGGGCATGCTGTTCCAGAACTACGCGTTGTTCCCGCACCTGACAGTGGCGCAGAACGTCGCGTATCCGCTGCGGGAGCGCAAGGTCCCCAAGCGGGAGATCGCCCGGAAGGTCGCCGAGGTGCTGGAGCTCGTGCAGCTCACCGGGCGCGACGACAACCACCCCTCGCAGCTGTCGGGCGGGCAGCAGCAGCGGGTCGCGCTGGCGCGGGCGATCGTGTTCGAGCCCAGTGCGCTGCTGCTGGACGAGCCGCTCGGCGCGCTCGACCGCAACCTGCGCTCGGCGCTGCAGGCGGAGATCCGGCGCATCCACCGCGAGGTCGGGTCCACGTTCGTCTTCGTGACGCACGACCAGGAGGAGGCGATGAACCTCTCCGACCGCATCGCGCTGTTCAACAACGGGCGCATCGAGCAGATCGGCACGCCCCAGCAGCTGTACGCCGAGCCGGAGACCCTTTTCACGGCGCGGTTCCTGGGCGACTCGAACGTCTTCGAGCTCGGGCAGGCGGCTCTCGGCAGGAGCATCGTCTGGGACGGCGAGAGCTGGGGCGTCGATCCCGCCACCGTCGCCGCGCATCCCGGCGTGCGCGCGGGCAGCGCGATCGTGGTGCGGCCCGAGGACGTCGAGGTCGCGGCCCGCCGGGACGAGGTGCCGCCCGGGGCCAACGCCGTGCGGGCGGTCGTCCGGGACGTGGAGTACATGGGCTCGTACCGGACGCTGCTGCTCGCGATGGGCCGGCGGGGGCTGCCGGGCCGTACCCGGGTCAGCCCGCTGCGCGGCGACTACGCCATCGGCGACGAGATCGTGGCCTGGTGGCGGCCGGGGGCGCAGCGGATCGTCGCGGCCTGACCGCCGGGGTTTTCCGTCATTCCACTCGCCTGAAGCGCCGGGAAACGCGGCCGCCGTCGGTTTCGCGGCGCGTTTCTTTCGCATGCCCTCTGACGTCCGGTAAGGCCGCATCGTGAACTCACATCGCATCTATCGCACAAACATAAATGATCTAGATGTGGACTCTGTACCTATCGGACGCGACTCGGGTACCGTGTGCGCATCTCGGGGTCTATTGCTCGCATTGCGAACAACTTTGGCGGCTGACTCCTTCTGAGAGGTAAGATCATGAAATCTCGCTCAAGAACCGTCCTCGCGGGCGCCGGTCTCACCGCGGCCATGCTGCTGCTCGCCGCCTGCGGCGGCGGTGGCGACGCGGGCTCGGACGCGGCCGGCGGGCAGGTGCGGCTCACCTACGTCTCCTACGGCGGATCGGGCCAGGACGCGCAGATCAAGGCGTTCCAGGAGCCCTACACCGCGGCGCACCCCAACGTCACCTTCGTCAACTCCTCGCCGGCCGACGTCGCCCAGGTGAAGGCGCAGGTCACCTCCGGCGTCGTCCAGTGGGACGTCGTCTCGGTGGCGCCCGCCGCGGCGACGCAGCACTGCGGGAAGCTGTTCGAGAAGCTGAACCTCGGCGACCTGAACACCAAGGACTTCGTCCCCAACGCGATCGGCGAGTGCTACGTCGGCAACTTCGGGAACGCCAGCCCGTTCGCCTACAACGCCGACAAGTTCCCGGACCCGGCGACGGCGCCGAAGACGCTCGCAGACTTCTTCGACACGGCGAAGTTCCCCGGCAAGCGCGGCGTCATCACCAACCTGCAGAACGGCATCCTGGAGTACCCGCTCCTCGCCGAGGGCGTCGCGCCCGACAAGCTCTACCCGCTCGACGTCGACCGCGCCCTGAACAAGTGGGCCACCATCCGCAAGGACACCCTCTTCGCGCCGAACGTGGGCGCGCTGCAGCAGGCGGCCGCCTCCGGCCAGGTCGACATGTTCCTGCTGTCCGACTCGCGGCTGATCGCGCTGCTGAACGAGAAGAAGAACATCAAGATCGTGTGGGACACGACCGTGGTGTCGGTCAACGCGCTCGCCGTGCCGCTCGGCTCGAAGAACAAGGAGACCGCGCAGGACTTCCTGCGGTCGCTGGTGCAGCCCGGGCCGGTCGCGAAGATCACCGAGATGCTGGGGACCGTGCCGGTCAACCTCAATGCCAAGCCGAACCTGACCGACAACGGCAAGGCCGTGGAGGTCTACGGGCCGGGGAACACCGGCAAGACCGTGGTCCAGGACATCGAGTGGTACTCCCAGCACTGGGACGAGGTCACGACCAAGCTCAACAACTGGCTGGTGAGCTAAGAGTTGTCTCACACGCTCGCCTTGCGCCCAATTTCGAGTTCTCCATGTGAACTAGAGTTCAGCCATGACGAACATTGACGTGAGCGGCGAGGCCTCTGGCTCCGACATCCAGGCGGTCCAGCGGGTCGGGCAGATCTGCGCGCTCTTCGGCCCGCATACGACCGAGCTCACGGCGGCGGAGGTCGCCGAGCGGCTGGGGCTGAACCGGACGACGGCGTACCGGTACTGCGCCTCGCTCGTGACGGCGGGCATTCTGGAGCGTGGGCACCGCAGGGGCACCTTCGTCCTGGGCAGCCTGATGGTGCAGCTGGGGATCTACGCCCTGGGGCGGCGGCGCGTCGTGGAGATCGCGCCGCCGTACCTGGCGGAGCTCACCGCCACCGTGCGCATGACGTCGGTGCTCGGCGTCTGGGGCGCGCGGGGGCCGGTCGTGGCGCTCGTCAACGAGGACCTCAGCCGCACCCTCGTCGTGACGGTCCACTCCGGCACTCAACTCGACCACAACTCCTCGCAACTGCGCGTCTTCCTCGCCTGTAAGGACCAGCAGGCGTTCGAACGCGCCACCGAGGGCATGTCGGCCGCCAGGCGGTCGGAGCTGGAGGCGGGGGTCTATATGGCCCGGCGCAACGGCTACAGCATCACGAGCCACCCCGACGGCCTGTTCGCCGCGGCGGCGCCCGTGTACGACGAGTACGGCATCTGCGCCACCGTGGCGGTGCTCGGAGCCGACCAGATGGCCGATCTCTCCCCCGGATCGCCGGCCCTCACCAAGCTCCTTAGCACCGCCGCCATGCTCAGCGACGAACTGGGCGGCGGCCAAGAGAGGAAACGTATTGCCGAACTATGACGAGCTCGCCGAGGCCGAGGTCGCCGGGTCGAGCTGGGACGTCTTCGGACGCGACGACCAGCTCGGCACCGTCAACCTCCTGACCCCCGAGCGCGTGGCCGCGGCGGCCCGCCTGGTCCGCACCGGGCGCCGGTTCAACCTCGACTACCCGGTCAACGCCTTCGAGCCGTACCCGACCGGGACCAGGCGGCGGACCGAGCACCACATCTTCGCCAACAACGAGTTCCACCGCGACGACTGGCTCGACTCCTTCTACCTGCAGTCCACCTCGCAGCTCGACGCGCTGCGGCACATCGGGCATCCCAGGCACGGCTTCTACGGCGGGCTTCCTGCTGAGGAGAACAACGAGGGCTCGACGGCGCTCGGCATCCACAACTGGGCGCAGTCGGGGATCGCGGGGCGAGGCGTCCTGCTCGACGTACCCCGCTTCTTCGAGCGGGAGGGCCGGCCGTACGACTGCGAGCAGACGATCGCGCTCGACGACGTGGCCCTCGACGCGATCGCCGCGGCGCAGGGCGTCACCTGGCAGGGCGGCGACCTGCTACTGCTGCGCACCGGGTGGGCCGAGAACTACGTCGCCAAGTCGACCGAGGAACGCGTCGAGTTCAACCGGCGCAACAAGTCGCCGGGGCTGGCCCAGCGGGAGTCGATCCTGCGCTGGCTCTGGGACCGCCAGATCGCGCTCGTCGCGGGCGACAACCCGGCCGTCGAGGCCGACCCCGTGCTCGAGTCCGACTTCCGGTCCGAGCACGACCGGCCTCCGGAGCGGGGCGTGGACCACAGCGGAATGCTGCACCGCCCGCTCATCGCGCTGCTCGGCATGGCGATGGGCGAGCTGTGGAAACTCGACGACCTCGCCGCCGACTGCGCCGCCGACGGAGTCTACGAGTTCTTCCTCACATGCAAGCCGCTGAACCTCCTCGGCGGGGTGGGCTCGCCGCCGAACGCGCTCGCGATCAAGTAATCAGCCGGACGTAGGTGGCCGGGCTGGGAGTCCACTCGCCGGCGTCTGCTTCGGCGCGACCGGCACGCACCTTTCGCACGCCCTGCAGTACCCGATCGGCGCGTTCACCAAGACGCCGCACGGGCTCGGCACCGGGCTGCTGCTGCCGTACGTGCTCCAGGCCTGCCTGTCCGAACCCGAGGTCGTCGAGCGGATCGCCGCGGTCGGCGCCGCCCTAGGGTCCACTGCGGCCACCGACGACGGCAGGGCAGGGGACGCCATCTCCTCGATCGTCGCGCTCAACCGCGTGATCGGGGTACCGGCGTCGCTCCAGGAGATCGGGATCACCCGGGAACAGCTGCCGCAGCTCGCCGAGCTCGCGTCGCGCTCCACGCGGCTGATCGCCATCGCGCCGATACCGGCGCCATCGGCCACGCTGCTGGACATCCTCGAACACGCCTACACGGGCGACCTCACCGAACGGGGCGGCAGGGATCCGCGGCGGGTGGCCGCCCCAAGCTCGGCGGTTGCCGGTGAAGGGGCGGCCGGTGTGGCCCGCGGTGCGGCGGGGGTGTTCCGCGCCGCGGGCCACGGGTGCGGGCTACCTGTTCCAGGTCCACTTCTGGTTGGTGCCGCCGTGGCACGAGTAGAGCTGGAGCTTGGTGCCGTTGCCGGTGCCGGCTCCGGCCGCGTCCAGGCAGAGCCCGGACTGGACGCCCTGGATGCTGCCGTCGGAGTTCACGCGCCACTTCTGGTTGTCGCCGCCCCAGCAGCCGTAGATCTGAATTTTGGCGCCGTTGCCGGTGCCGGCCGCGTCCAGACACTTGTTGCCGTACACGCGGATCTCACCGGACGAGGTGGACGCCCAGGTCTGGTTGGTCTGGCCGTTGCAGTCCCACAGCTGCACCTGCGTGCCGTCCGCGGTGCTCACGCCGGTCACGTCCACGCAGCGGCCCGAGGCGACGCCCCTGATCGGCCCGCTGCCGCCGCCGGTGGTCGGGGACGCGGTCGGGCTCGGGCTTGGAGACGGGTTGCCGCCGGACGACGGGCTGGGCGACGGAGACTGGGTGCCGCCGTCGAGCGTGAGGTTCTTCTGCTGGACCTGCCACTGGGTGTTGCACAGGCCGCAGTTGGGGCCGACGAAGTTGGTTCCGGCCGTCGTGTCGCCCTTCAGCCGCCACTTGAGGTACAGCACCGCCACGCGGCCGAACTCGCCGCCGTTGTTCTGGTCGTAGGTGCCGCCGTGTCCGACGTTCAGGTTGCCCATGAACGCGGGCAGCCCCGCCGGCAGCTTGCCCCAGTCGTCCATCGCGTTCGGGTAGGCGATGTCGCTCGGCCCGCCGATGAAGTAGGCGATCGGCTTCGTCAGGCGGCGGAGCTGGTAGTCGTCGGCGTCGTTCAGCAGTCCGCTGCTGAAGATGGTGGTCGTGGTGATGCGCGAGTCGTTGGAGACGGCGTATGCCTCCACCCCGCCACAGGAGAAGCCCCCTACCGCGATCTTGCCGGTGTCGAGCTTACCGAAGTACTTGCTGCCTTGGCGGCTGTTCTCCGCGACCGCCCAGTCGATGGACTGGGTGAGCATCTGGGACGTCGTCGAGCCGGACCCGTTCGGGTTGCCGTTGGCGATGGCGAGGAACCCGTGGGAGGCGATCTCACGGAGGAAGTACTGCTGCGACAACCCGTTGGCGGAGCAGGCTCCGTTGCCCCAGACGAAGATGGGCATTTTCTCGGACGGGAGGTTTCCCGGTCGGAAGATGGTGTGGTTGGGCAGGCCCGACGAGGTCTCGTAATCAGCCGGGTAGGGGCCCGAACCGCCGACCGCGGCGGCGGCCGGCGTCGTGGTGGTGAGCGCCACTAATCCGGCGCACACCGGGGCGATCGCGGCTGCCACGACCGCGCTGATGACCGAGCGTTTTCTCACTTGCCCTCCGAAGTCTCACAACGGCGCTCTATGTGGGATATGGCATGCGCGGCGCACGCCGACGGAGCCTGGACAACGACACGACACATCGCCGCCGGGACCGGCACGGCCCGGCACCTGCGAAATCGCGCCCGCACAAGGCGGCATGACCCGCCGTGAGAGCAGCGTGCAGTTAATATCACTGCGGTGATAAAAAGTGTCAAGCGATCGCATTCGGCGCGGTGAGCGGTGAGCGCGGACCACGAACGCCCCTGCCGCGCGGGGGCCCGTCAATGGGGCTCCCGGCCTTTCCCGATGGCTCGGCCGGTGCCTGCCCCGGAGGCTGCGGCATGACCGGCCAAGGCCGTTCCCGCGCAGGTCACCCCGCCTGACCGCCCGGCACTCCGGCGGGAGCCCGGCGGGCGGCGGCCGGCCGGGAAGCCTGCGCGCCCCTGCCGTACGAGACGCGCGCCGGCGGCCGGGTGATCGCCGGCGTGATTGAAAGTTTCTTCAGCGGCCCCGGCCCGCGGGGACGGAGACCGAGTCCTCCGACACCCGGAAGTGGGTGATCCAGGACGCGGCGTCCGGCCAGTGCGGTGTCGCGACCTGGATGAGCCGCGCCTCAGCGAGCGAGCCGAGAGCGGAATGGATCTCCAGCATGAGTTCCCTTGCGGCCTGGCGGGGCCACGGGGCAGGCAGGAGGTGCTCTGGGAGGTCCGGGTCGATGTCCGCGAACTTCCGCCAGGAGTCCATCACGGAGGTCCTGGCCACCAGCGCCCGGCTCGCGTCGACCTCCCCCTCGCGGACCGCCGCCCGCAGGTCCGCGTACCGCGCGGTGAAAGCCTCGTACGTCGAGGCGAGACCGGCCAGATCGTAGGCGGCGGCCGGACCGTGCGGGCCGGCCTCCTCGGCGAACCGGGTGTGCATCACCGACCATCGGCCGCCCTCGACGTCGTCCAGGATGTCGTGCAGCGCCCGGGTCACCGGACCGGAGTCCGACCCTGGCCGGATCCAGACGCTGTCGTACAGCCGCGCGAAACCGAGCGAGCCGAGAGCCTTGCGCACCGCGTGCCGTGGGGCCTGGCCCGACTGGGGAAGCGAGAAGGAGACGGTCACCCAGTCGCCGGTCCACCGCGGCGGGCGTGCGCCGAAGCTGAGGAACTGATCCATCCGGGACCGGTGCCGGGCGATCGCCTGAGGCGTGAGGTGGTACACCGGCGGCCGTCCCGATCCCCGTACGGCGATGAGGCCACGCCTGGTCAGCCGGGACAACGCGGCCCGCGCGCTGGACTCGCTGATGCCGAACTCCCCCAGCATCGCGACCACCGCCATCGAGGGGAGGCCGGCGTCGGCGGAGTCGAGATACTCGCCGAGCAGGGTCGTCAGCAGGTGCTGCGGGTTGGGGCCGGCCTGCGCCCTCGGGGTTCCGGCATCGTCCTGAGGCAGGTGGGCAGTCACCACATCAGCTTGCCGCACGCCCACGGCGATGCCGAGCGGCTCGCGAGCCGCTCGGATCGTCCGCCGCACCCCCGGAGGCACACGGACCCCGCCCCGGATCTTCGGGTCAGAGCTCCCTGGCGGAGATCTGCTCGGCCGTGGCGAGCAGGCGTCCGGCGGTGGCCTCGACGTCCAGGTCGACCATCGACACGATGCCGAGGCTGGCGTCCAGCGGCTGGCCCGCGCTGTCGTAGAGAGGGACGGCGATGCCGACCGCGCCCGGAGTCAGGTGCCCGCGCGACACGGCGTAACCGACCTCGCGCGCCTTGGCGACCTCGTCCGGCTCACCGGCCTGACGCGGCCGGGCCAGCATGATGGCCAGGCCGCTCGCTCCCTGGTCGAGGGCGTGCCGGGCGCCGCTGCGCTGGGACAGGTGGAAGATCGCGTCGGACGGCTCCACGACGGCCAGCACCACGGCGTCGGCACCCTCCGCCACGACGCACTGCGTGGTGACGCCGAGTTCCTCGGCGAGCGCGCGGAGATAGGGCACGACCGCCCGGCGCAGTTGCGGATTGGCCTGGTGGGCGAGCTGGATCACGCCCAGCCCGAGCCGGTAGCGCCCTGAGCTGCCCTCAGCGGCCAGGCGGTGCATGCGCAGGGTCGTGAGCAGGCGGTAGACCGCCTGCCGGTGCATGCCCAGCGACGTGGCCAGCTCGGCGACGGTCATGTCGCGGTCTTCCGAAGCGAGCAGTTCCAGCAGCTTCAGGCCTCGGTCCAAGGTCTGGGACCCGTTGCCCTGACTCCCGCCGTCTGCGGCGCGATCACCAGCGCTCACGTCAAGTCATCCCTACCGCTGTCGGTGGCCTTAAGGCACACGCTGCCTACGCTGAGCAGTGCTGATCTCATGGAGTGCATGAGATTCGACTTTCGGCGGCCCGGCCGGCCGCGGCGTTGCGGCCAGCTATCCGGCCGAACGCGAGGCATTCGGCGATACTGCCGCCACCGGCCGGATAGAGCAGGCCGTGAATGGATCCTAGCTCACCGGCCGAGTACAGATTGCCGATCGTTTCACCCCGTACGGAGACGACTCGGGCACGCGCGTCGCGGCGTGGACCTCCGGCGGTGTGCGAGCCTCCGGGCCAGAGCGGGATCGCGTAGTAGCGGTCGCCGTCGAGCGGGGTCATCGTGATGGGGTCACGGCCGAAGTCGGTGTCGACGCCCGCCGCGCACTGCTCGTTGTACCGGGCGACCGTCTGCTCCAGCACGGCCGGGTCGAGCCCGCAGGCGCGGGCCAGTTCCGGGATCGAGCCGGCGCTGTGGATCCAGCCGCGCCGCAGTTCCTCCGTGTTGTCCTTGCTCCAGGTGTAGTCGCCCACCGGCCCCGCGGGGCCCGCGTACGTGGACACGAGGGGCGCCCGCTCGAAGCGGGCCTGATCGAAGATCCACCATGTCGGGATGCGCGGGTGGGTGAGCCGGTCGGCGTCCATGGCGAGGACCTCGCGGTGGGCGGCGTGGTGGCGGCCGGGTTCGCGGACGAAGCGGCGGCCCGTCCCGTCGACGAAGATCGAGCCGGGCGCCCGCTCGTCGTCCGCCGGGGCGAACCGGCCCGATCCCCACAGGTCGACGGCGGTTCCCCCGGTGTATCCCTCGCCGGGGATGCGCGCCACGAGGTGGCCCGGCCAGACGTTCATGTGCCACAGTTCCGCGCCGGCTTCGACCGCCATGGTGATGCCGTCCCCGGTGTTGTGCTCGGTGCCGTAGAAGTGCACCGGGGTGATCGGCAGATACTGGATCTTGAGCGCCTGACTGGCCTCGTAGCCGCCGGCCGCCAGCACGACGCCACGGCGCGCCCCGATGCGTCTCACCTGGCCGGCGTGCTCGGTCTCCACCCCGACGACCGCGCCCCGGGCGTCGGTGAGCAGCCATCGGGCCCTCGTCCCGTACTGGACCTCGATCCCGCGCTCGGCGACCAGGTTCAGCAGGAAGCCGTACATCGGGCAGCCGGTGTAGTCGTCGGGCGCGCCCACGGGCTTGGCCTTGTAGACCCTGACCGCGTCGTGGCCGGGCAGGCCGGGGTGCTCGCCGCGGATGTCGAGCTTCACGTATTCCCCGCCGTGGCGGTCGAGCCAGGCGGGGGTGGCCGCCGTCTCCTCGGCCCAGACCCGGATGAGGTCGGGATCGATCATGGACAGCTCGCCGTTGACGGCGTACAGGGCCGACAGGTAGTCCGCCGCCCGGTCCACGTCCTCAGAGACGAGGAAGAAGCCCGCGGCGTAGCGGCTGTTGGGCTTGTGGCCGGCCGCCTCCTGCTTCTCGACGACCAGCACCTCGGCGCCCTCGTCGTGCGCGGTCACCGCGGCGACCGCGCCGGCGTCGCCGAGGCCGAGCACGACGACGTCGGCGATCTGGTCAAAGGGGCCGGTGTAGTGCATCGGCGACCCCCTTCACGAGGACTTCCCGGTGAGCCCGAACAGTCTGGCCGCGTTCTCCTTGAGGATCTTCGGACGCACCTCGTCCTTGATGCCGATCTTGTCGAAGTCGGCCATCCAGCGCTCCGGAGTGATCATCGGGAAGTCCGAGCCGAAGAGCACCTTGTCCTTGAGCAGCGTGTTCGCGTACTGCACCAACTGCGGGGGGAAGTACTTCGGCGACCACCCCGACAGGTCGATGTGCACCCGCGGTTTGTGCATGGCGACCGCGAGCGCCTCGTCCTGCCAGGGGAAGGACGGATGCGCGAGGATGATCCGCAGGTCGGGGAAGTCGGCGGCCACGTCGTCGACGTGCATCGGGTTGGAGTACTTCAGCCGCAGCCCGCCGCCGCCGGGCGTGCCCGCGCCCGCGCCGGTCTGCCCGGTGTGGAACAACGCGGTGAGCCCGTGCTCGGCGATGACCTCGTACAGGGG
Organism: Microbispora sp. H11081; assembly: GCF_012999535.1. GTDB lineage: Bacteria > Actinomycetota > Actinomycetes > Streptosporangiales > Streptosporangiaceae > Microbispora. The sequence goes on along the minus strand of NZ_JABBWV010000003.1, from coordinate 581,062 downwards.
GTAGGCCATCCGGTCGTTGGGATAGAAGCCCTGCGTCGTGGGATGGAACTTGAAGCCGCGGACGCCGTACTCCTCGATCAGCCGCCGCGCCTCGCGCACGCCCGCCGCGCCGCGGTGCGGGTCGATGCTCGCGAACGGGATCAGCACGTCGCCGTGCAGTGCCGCCTGCTCGGCGATCTCCTCGTTGCCGGGGTTCTGCTCCCGGCCGCTGACGTGCATGCTGTCGACGCCGAAGACGATCGCCGCCATGTTCCGCTCGCGGTAGTACTCCGCGATCATGGGGACCGTGAACTTCTGTACCGAGCCCGCCTTGAAATAGTCGGCCATCGCCGCGAAGGAGCCGCCGTCGGCGGGCTCGGGAGCGTCGTGGATGGACGTGTGCACGTGGGTGTGCACGTCGATCGCGTCGATCGCGGACACGTCGATCGTCTTCGCCTCGGTCATCGCGCCTCCTCCGCCTCGTCGGGGATGATCGCGCTGGCGGTGGCGGACAGCACCTCGACGCCGGCCGCGTTGACCGCGGAGAGGGTGAGCTCCGCGCGCCGCTGCCCGTCGACGACGTGGATCTCGGTGACCTTCGCCGTCGCGGTGATGGTGTCGCCCGGCCAGACGGACGCCTTGAACCTGGCGCGGTAGCGCCGGATGTTCTCGTGCCCGAACCAGTCGGTCAGCAGGCGGCCGGCCAGTCCCATGGTGAGCATGCCGTGGGACATGACGGTCGGGTGACCGGCGACCTGCGTGGCGAACGGCTCGTCGGTGTGCAGCGGGTTGTAGTCGCCGGACGCGCCGGCGTACATCACGATCTGCGTCCGCCGGAGGTCCTCCACGACGACCCGGCTCACCTCCTGGCCGACTGTCACGGTCATCGGTCCTCCTCCTTGACGATCATCACCGAGACGCTGGTGGAACGGGCGACGAGTTGATCGTCGGCGTCGTAGAAGTCGGTGAGCCTCTCGGTGAAGTTCAGGACACCGGACCGGCCGGACTTCTGCCAGGTCCTGCCCTGCCTCTTGCGGGCGGTCAGCGTCTCGCCGACCCGAATCGGGCGGAAATACTCGAAGTCCTGTTCCGCGTGCAGTCCGCCGCCACCGCCGGAGGACTCGCCGGGGCCTGCCCCGGAGCCGTTCCAGGGCTGTCCTGGTCTCATCCGCAACGGCCAGTCGGGGTCGAACTGGGCGAAGGCGATCAGGAAGGTGGGCTCGACCACCACCTCGTCCTCGCCCAGGGCGCGGGCGAACGCCCGCACGTGGCCTTGCTCGATCGGGAACGGCACACCGCTCACGGGGTGTCCTCCTTCATGGATTTCAGGTGGCTGGTCGCGAGGTCCCGTGCGGTCCCCCGGCTGATCTTGCCTGCCGGGGTCCTGGGGATGGCGTCCACCCGGACGATTCCCCGCGGGCGCTTGTATCCGGCGAGCCGCTCCCCCACGTGGCCGGTCAGCGCCTCGTCCTCGACCTCGGCGAGCGCGTCCGCCGGCGCGACGAGCGCGACCACGATCTGGCCCCAGCGCGGGTCCGGCACGCCGACGACGACGGCCTCGCCCACCTTCGGGTGGGTGACCAGAGCCTCCTCGACCTCCTCGGGGAAGACCTTCTCGCCGCCGGAGTTGATGACGCCGTCCCCCCGGCCGAGCAGGACCAGCTTGCCGTCGGCGTCCAGCGAGGCGAGGTCGCCGGGCACCGCGTAGCGGACGCCGTCGATGGTCCGCCACACCCGCGCCGTACGGTCCGGGTCCTTGAGGTAGCCGACGGGCTGTGGTCCCGCGCTGGCGAGGACCCCGATCTGGCCGGTGCCCGGCTCGATGTCCCGGTCGTGCTCGTCGAGCACGCGGGCCACTGGGGCCAGGGTGAACCGGCCGTCCAGCACGTCCTCCTCGGAGCTCGCGACCGCGGACCCGAACGGCCCGCCCTCCGAGGCGGAGATGTTGTCGACCAGAGTCATGGCGCCGCGGCGCAGCAGCTGACGCTTGACCTCGGGGCTCCAGACGACACCGCTGCTGGTGATATTGCGCAGGCTGCCGATGTCGTACGCCTGCCCGGCGTCCTCGGCCGCGGCCAGGGCGGCGACCAGCGGCCTGCCGAAGGCGTCGCCCACGATGACCATCTCGGTGACCCTGTGCTGCTGCACGGTGCGCCACACCTCGTCCGCGTCGAGGGAGCGTGAGGAGCAGAAGCAGATCGTGCCCCCGCCGAACAGGGTGCGCAGCCCGTGGAACAGGCCGGTGCCGTGCATGAGGGGCGACATCGGCAGCACGACGGGGGTGCCGCCGATCTCGTCCAGCGCGCGCACCCGCTCGGGCACCTCGCCCACGGTGCGCGGCGGCTCGATCCCGTGCTGGCGGAAGACCGAGCCGAGGATGCCGAGCAGGCCGTCGCGGTCCCACACGACGCCCTTCGGGCGGCCTGTGGTGCCTCCGGTGAGGAGCACGATGCCGTGCGGGGAGGGGGCGAGCTCGTGGATCGGCTCGTGCTCGGCCGCCCGTTCGAAGGCCACGGAGGGGCCGGTCGGCTCCGTCTCCGATCCGGCCTCCAGGATCAGGCGCAGCCCGGGGAGGTCGCCCGCGACCTGGCGCACCTGGGCGGCCAGGGCCGTGTCGTGGACGAGGGCGGCGGCGTCGGTGTAGTCGAGCACGTAGTGCAGCTCGGGAGCGAGGTAGCGGTAGTTGACGTTGACCGGGCGGGCGCCGAGCTTGAACGCGGCGAGGGCGGTCTCGATGTACTCGAAGGAGTTGTACAGGGCGATGGCGACGGTCGAGCCCGGGCCGACGCCGCTCGCGGCGAGCGCCCCGGCGAGCCGCGCCGCCCGCGCGTCCAGCTCGGCGTAGCCGATCGTCCTGTCGCCCTTGATCATGGCGGGGCGGTCGCCCGCGGCCTCGGCGGCGGCCTGCAGGGCGGCGGCGACGCTCATCGTCTCTTCGACCGGTTCAGGCAAGGTGACTCCCGATTCGTGTGTATCCGCGCAGCAGGTCGCGGGACAGGATGAGCCGCTGTATCTCGTCGGTTCCCTCGAAGATGCGCATCGCCCGCACCGCGCGATACCACCCCTCCAGTGGAAGGTCCTTCGTGTAGCCCATGCCGCCATGGATCTGCAGGGCCCGGTCCACGACCCGGCCCACCATCGAGGTGCAGAAGAGCTTGGCCATGGCGGTCGCGTGCCTGGCGTCGGCGCCGCGGTCGGCGTCCCAGGCGGCCCGCAGCGCGAGCCAGCGGGCCGCTTCGAGCTCGGTCTCGGAGTCGGCGATCATCCACTGGACGGCCTGGTTCTCGCCGATCTTGCGGCCGAACGCCTCACGGAGGCCGGCGTAGTCCACCGCCATCCTCAGGCACCTCTCGGCGATGCCGACGCAGTGCGCGGAGATCACGTGGCGGCCCCTGCCGACCCAGCGCATGGCCAGGTCGAAGCCGCCGCCGACGGAGCCGAGCACCTTGTCCGCCGGGACCCGTACGTCGTCGAAGAAGAGCGTGGCGGGCTGGTGCCAGCTGCCCATCGTGGCGATCGGCGTGGAGGTCCAGCCGGCCTCCCGGTCGACGAGGAACGCGGTCGAGCCGTGCCGGGCGCCCCTGTCCTTGTCGGTCACCGCGATGACGATCGCGTAGTCGGCGGTGTCGCCGTTGCTGATGAAGGTCTTCTGACCGCTGATCAGCCAGTCGTCGCCCACCCGCCGGGCGCGGGTGGTGATCGCGGCGGCGTCCGAGCCCGCGCCGGGCTCCGTCAGGGCGAAGCAGCCGAGCCGCTCGCCCTCGATGGTGGGCTTGAGGTACTCCTCCTGCTGGGCCGGGTCGGCGGCGTACAGGATGTTGTCGGCCTCCCCGCCGAAGCGGAAAGGCACGCACGTCTTGGCCAGCTCGGTGTGCACGAGCGACTGGGTGACGGCGGGAAGGTCCATCCCGCCGTACTCCTGCGGGGTGCTGAGCCCCCAGAACCCGAACGAGCGGGCCTTGGCCTGCAGGCGGCGCTCCTCGTCGCGGGGCAGCCGCGCGCCGCCGTCGCGCACGAGCCTGAGGAAGTCCTCCTCCATCGGGAGAAGCTCCTTCTCGACGAAGGCGCGCACGGTGGCCCGGATGTCGCGCTGGTCGTCGCTCAGACCGAAGTCCATGCGTCCTCCTCGGCGGCGGTGAGTGGAGAGCCGCTCATCCGGCCCTGGCCGGAAGCTCGTGGGCCCGCGCGTTGGAGATCATCGCGGCGTCCATCATCCATTCGCGGGCCCGTTGCGGGCTGGCCGCGATCTCCGACATCCGGCGCTGGAACCTGCGCCGCTCCTCCTCGTCCTGTTCCGCCATCGCCTTGGTGGTGCGGTGGGTGATCTCCTGGACCGCCTCGATCGCGGCCTTGCGCCGGCGGAGGGCCCAGGCGTCCAGCACGTCCGTGCCGGCCTCGCCGGCGACCACCGCGGCGAGCTGGACGGACAGGTCGAAGGCGTCGTGGATGCCGCCGTTCAGGCCCATGCCGCCCATGGGGCTGTTGATGTGCGCGGCGTCGCCGAGCAGCAGCACCCTGTCTCGGCGGAAGGTGTCGACCACCCGCTGGTGCACCGAGTAGATCTTCCGCTCCAGCAGCGGCAGAGGGGGATGGTCGGCGAAGATCCCGCGCAGCCGGTCGGCCACGAACCGGTCGGAGAGCGCCTCCTCGCCGGTGATGTGCGGCGGCACCGCCAGCACGAGCCGCCACACGTCGGGCACCCGCAGGATCAGCAGGTGCTCCTCGGGGTCGGCGATGTAGTTGACGTCGCAGATCCCCGGCAGGAGCGTCTCCAGCGGATAGGCGATGCTCAGCACGAGATAGCGGTGGTCGTAGGTGAGCCCTTCGAACGAGCTGCCCAGCGCCTTGCGAATGGTGCTGCGCGCGCCGTCCGCGCCGAGCACCCACCGCGCCTCGATCCGCTCGCCGGTGGCGGTGGTGAGCTGGGCCAGGTCCGCGCTCTGGCTCACGCCCACGACCTTGGCGCCCAGCCGTACGTCGACCTCGGCGTGCCGTTCGTGCAGGGCGTCCTTGATGATCTGAGCGTATTTGTACTGTTCGAGCTGCAGCCTGAAGGGGTAGTCGGTCTCGTCGGAGAGCACGCCGAAGTCGAACTCGGCGATCAGCCCGTCGCGGCGATCGCGCACCTGGTACTTCCTCGCGACGATCCCCTGTTCGAGCATCTCGGCGGCGACGCCCAGGTCGCGGGCGATCTCGATGGTGGGCGGGTGGAAGGTCGAGGCCCGCCACTCGGTGCTGAGCAGGTCGGACTCTTCGAGGACGGCGACGGACACGCCGCGCCTGGCGAGGGCGAGTGCCGCGGTGAGCCCGACCGGTCCCGCGCCGACCACGGCCACGTCGAGCACGCTCATCACCGGCTCCAGTCGGCGACGAGGTCGCACATGGTCTCGACCAGGTCGGGACGGCCCTGGAAGTAGTGGTCGGCGCCCTTGATCTCGACCATCTCGCGCCTGTCGTGGGCGATGGCCCGGTACATGTTGTGGGCGTGGCTGGGGAAGGCCGCGCAGTCCGCGGAGCCGTAGACGACCATGACGGGCGCCTCCACGTGGGCGAGGGCCTTGTAGGCGTTCGCCCGGCTGTGGTCGTAGCTCCACTGGCTCAGCCAGGAGCGCAGGCTGGTGAGGTGGCCCAGCGACGCCGGCTGGAAGTTGGCCACCCAGGGGCTGCCCCACAGGGTGCGGGTCTCGCGGTCGGACGGGTCGATGGACGGGTCGAGGAAGCGCGGGTCCGCGGCCGTGCCGTGCACGACGAAGGGCAGGTCGTCCGGCGCCTCCTTCTCCCCCGACGGCGACTCGCGGGTGTGGTCGCGCAACTCCTGGATCCGCTGGAGGGCCCAATCGCTGATCTTGCGGTTGCGGGCGATCTGCGCCGCCCGGTAGCGCCGGACGAACTCCTCGGAGTAGGCCGGTCCGTTGGCCGGGTCGAACATGTCGACCGACGGGTCACGGTCGAAGGGCCGGTGCTCGTCGACGATCGCCGGGTCGAGGCCCTCGGTGTAGACGACCGCGCGGCCGGGATGCGCCATGGCCATCACCAGCTTGTCGGCGGGCAGGAGTCCGGCGCCGGCCAGGTCGACGGGGTCGCCGGCCGGGGTGTGGGTGATCGTCGGGTTCTCCGCCTGCTCCTGGTAGAGCGCGGCGAGCCCGCCGCCGCCTGAGTTGCCGACCAGGACGACCCGCTGGTAGCCGAGCTCACGGAGGTGCCGGATCGCCGCGCCGATGTCCAGGACGCAGTTCTCCATGATGAGCGCGGAGTCGTTGCCGACGTAGCGGGTGGCGAGGCCGACGGCGGCGACCCCGCGGGCGGCGAGGCTCTCCAGCGCGTAGTGGCCCATGAAGTTGGACGCCGGATGCACGATCAGCACCGCGGTGTCCGGCGGCGGCTGCCGGTCGTCCTTCCACAGCACGGCCCAGATCTTCCCGCTCAGCCGGGCGACACCGGAGTTGATGTCCAGGCGCCCACCCGGCGGCATCGGTATGGGAAGTAGTTCGCGGGACAGCACGGGCGGCTCCTGTCGGGGTCGGGGGATGGGGAGGGACGGCGCGTCAACGGCGCGCGGTCCACTTCCGCAGCGTCTCGGCGGCGGCCTTGGCGTCGGATTCGTCGAGCTCGCGGGTCTGCAGCGTCAGCTCGATCCGTACGCCGTTCGGGTCGAAGATGTAGAGGGACTCCCAGACGCCGTCGTGGTCGACGATGCCCACCGTCTCCACGCCCTTGGCCGCGAAGTGCGCCTTCCACGCGTGGAGCTCCTCCATCGAGTCGACGTTGAGCGCGATGTGCCGCACCCACGAGGGCACCGAGTCAGGCTCGGGGCGGGGCAGGCCGTCGACCTCGAAGAAGGCGATGGCGCTCCCGTCACCCAGCCCGAAGAAGGTGTGCAGGTAGGGCGTGCGGGCGCCACTCGAAGGCACCTGGTCCAGCTGGATCGCGGCGAGCATCTCGCACTTGAGGACCTCGGTGTAGAAGTCGTGCGTCGCCTGGGAGTCCCACGTCGGATAGGCGATGTGGTTGAGCGAACGGGGTACGCGGAGATCGGCTTCAGCCATCGTCTCATCCTCAGGTGTGTCAATTATCGGACAATCAGTCCGAAATTTGAATTGATTGTCGGGCGGCGGATGTGAACTTGTCAACCGGCCTCAGAGGAGCACCACGCTGCGCGGCGCCTCTCCCGCCAGCAGCCGGTCGTAGCCGTCCTGGGCCCCGGCCAGGTCGAACGTCGCCGAGACGTACTCGTCGAGCGGGAGCCGGCCCTCCAGATAGAGCCCGGCCAGCAGCGGCAGGTCGCGGGCCGCGACGCAGTCCCCCCAGATGGAGACCCGGATCGAGCCGCCGGTCAGGAAGAGCCGTCTCAGCGGCAGCGGCGCCGTGTCGCCCTGTTTGGGCGCGCCGACGATCACCAGCCGTGAGCCGGGCGCCCGCAGGTCGTCGGCCGTCGTGAAGGTCGCCGGGCCGCCGACCGCGTCGAGGACGACGTCCGCGCCCACGCCGTCGGTCAGTTCCCGTACGCTCGCGACCGGCTCCTCCAGGGACGCGTCGATCACGTGGGTCGCGCCGAAGCGGCGGGCGACCTCGAGCTTGCGGGGATTGGTGTCGATCGCGATGATCCGCCGTGCCCGCGCGTACGCGGCCCCGGCGACGGCCGCGACTCCCACCCCACCGCAGCCGATCACCACCACGTCGTCGGACGGGCCGACCGCCCCGGTGTTGACGGCGGCGCCGAATCCGCTGGGCACGCCGCAGCCGAGCAGCGCGGCCACGCGCGGGGGCACCCGCGGGTCGATCGTTATCGCCTGCCCGGCGGGCACGACGACCCGTTCCGCCAGGCCGCCGACGCCGAGCACGGGGGTGGCCGCGGCGCCGTCGCCGAGCCCGACCTTCGGCCGTCTCGGCAATCGGGACGCGCACGCCTCCGGCCGCCCCGCACGGCAGTGTCTGCACGCCCCGCAGGCGACCATCGGCGCGACGACGACGCTGTCGCCCACCGCGACCCCCGACGCCCCCGGCCCCAGGGCCTCGACGACACCGGTCACCTCGTGGCCGACCAGATAGGGGAAGTCGGTCCCCGACGTGCCGTGCATGAAGTGCACGTCACTGTGGCACAGACCGCAGGCGGTCACCCTGATCAGCACCTCGTCGCCGACCGGGCCGCGAAGGGGGATATCCTCGACGGTCAGCGGTCCGTGGGCCTCACGCACGACGGCGCCGCGATAGGACAGGGCCATGGGCTGCTCCTTGGAGTAGGCGGAGTGTGTGGGTCAGTACCAGGGGGGCGCGTCGGCCGCGGCGGTGTCCACGATCACGGTCTTGAGCTCGGTGTACGCCTCGTGTCCGACCCGGCCGAGCTCCCTGCCGACTCCTGACAGGCCGACGCCGCCGATGGGCGCGTCCAGGGCAAGCGCCCCGTAGGAGTTGATCCAGAAGTAGCCGGACCGCACGGCTCTGGCGGTGCCCAGCGCCCGGTCGAGGTCGCGGGTCCAGCACCCGCCCACCAGTCCGTACGGCGAGTCGTTGGCGAGCGCGACCGCCTCGTCCATGCCGTCGAACCGCTGCACGGTGAGCACCGGGCCGAAGACCTCGTCGTAGACGATGCCGGGCGCCGGTGTCAGCCCGGCGGGGATCTCCAGCACGGTCGGCGCGACGAAGGCGCCGCCGGGGTGGACGCCGGGCGGCCGATCCCCTCCGGCGAGGATCCTCGCTCCCTGGTCCACGGCCGTGCCGATCATCGTCAGCACCCGGTCGGCCTCGCGCGCCGAGATCAGCGCGCCGAGCTGCGTGTCCGGCGCGAACGGGTCGCCGACCCTGATCGACCGCGCCACCTCGACCACCCTCGCGACGAACTCGTCCGCGACCGGTTCCTCCACCAGCAGCCGGGAGCCCGAGAAGCAGCGCTGACCGGCGTTGCGGAAGACGCCGCCGACGGTGGCGTGCAGGGCGGCGTCCAGGTTCGCGTCGGCGTAGACGATGTTGGCGGACTTGCCGCCCAGCTCGAGCAGCACCCGCTTCATCCCGTCCGCCGCCGCCGTCATCACCTGCCGGCCGACGGGGGTGCTGCCGGTGAACGACACCATGCTCACGCCCGGATGCCCGACCAGCCGGCGGCCGACCTCCCCGGCGCCCTGGAGCACCTGCAGCAGGCCGTCCGGCAGCCCGGCGGCGGTGAGGATCCCGGCGAACACGGGCGCCGCCAGCGGGCTGAGCTCCGGCGCCTTGATCACGATCGCGTTGCCCGCCGCCAGGGCTGGGCCCGCCTTCTGCGCCGCGAACATGAACGTGGTGTTGAACGGGATGACCGCCGCCACCACCCCCACCGGCTCCCTGAAGGTCATCCGAAGGGTGGATCCGTCCGCGGGCAGGGTGACGCCTTCGAGCGTGGCCGCCCAGCCCGCCGCGGCGCGCAGGTGGGCGGCGGCCACGAAGACGTCGCCCCGCGCCTCCGCCAGTGTCTTGCCGTTGTCCAGCGCGATGAGGTGGACGAGCCGCCGGGCCTGGGCCTCGATCAGGTCGGCCGCCGTACGCAGGACGCGGGCGCGTTCGTGGGGTGACGTGCGCGCCCAGGCCGGCTGGGCCGCGAGGGCGCCGGCGACGGCCTCGTCGACGAGTTCGTCCGTGGCCGACTCGACCTCGGCGAGCGGGGAGCCGTCGGCGGGATGGCAGGTGGTGAAAACCGGCCCGCCGCCGCCGCGCAACGCCCCGGCGACGAAACTGTGCGCCGCCGGGAGGTCCGCGACGGCGATGGGCTCGGACAGGTCAGTGGTCATCGGGGAGTCTCCTCGGGGGCGGGTCTGTGCCGTGGCCTCGTGCGCGGCGGCCGGTCCCCCGCGGAGGACCTCCTGCCGTGATCGGCGCCCTTTACCTCGCCTGCGGGCCAACGCTACCATCAAAGCTCATATATAGGACTCTAAGTCCGATAAGTGAAACTGCTAGGCTTCGGGAGCCCTCGTGGAGTACACACATCTCGGTCGCAGTGGGCTGACAATCAGCCGGCTCGTCCTCGGCACCGACAACTTCGGCACCCAGACGACCGAGGAGGACTCGTTCACGATCATGGATGGCGCCCACGAGCTGGGGATCAACATGATCGACACGTCGGACGTCTACGGCTGGCGGTTCGGCGAGGGACTGACCGAGCAGATCATCGGCCGCTGGTTCGCCACCGGCGGGGGACGCCGTGAGCGGACCGTGCTGGCCACCAAGCTCTACGGCCGGATGTCCGACTGGCCGAACGACGCCGGCCTGTCCGCCCGGCACATCCGGCGGGCCTGCGAGGCGTCGCTCCGGCGGCTCGGAACGGACTACATCGACATCTACCAGATGCACCACATCGACCGGTCGACTCCGTGGGAGGAGATCTGGGAGGCGATGGACGTGCTCAGGACCCAGGGCAAGATCGTGTACGTCGGGTCCTCCAACCACCCCGGCTGGCACATCGCGAGCGGGCAGGAGGCCGCCGCCCGGCGCGGCCACATGGGTCTGGTCAGCGAGCAGACGATCTACAACCTGCTCGAACGCACCGCCGAGCTCGAAGTCCTGCCCGCCTGCGCGCACTACGGCGTCGGCATGATGCCGTGGTCGCCGCTCGACGCCGGGCTGCTCGGCGGGGTCCTGCGCAAGGAGCGGGAGAAGACCATGGGCACGCCGCTGCCGGGGGCCAGCGTGGCCACGCTCCGGGGCAAGCGCCTGGCCAAGCTCGAACGGCACCGCGACGCCGTACAGGCCTTCGAGGACCTGTGCGACGAGCTCGGCGAGAACCCCGCCGACGTCGCGATGGCCTGGCTGCTCGGGCGGCCGGGGGTGACCGCGCCGATCATCGGGCCGCGCACGCCGGCGCAGCTCACCGCCGCCGTCCGGGCTCTGGAGGTGTCGCTGGACGACAAGACGCTGGAGCGGCTGGACGCGATCTTCCCGGGCCCGGGACCGGCGCCGGAGGCCTACTCCTGGTAGACCCCCGGCGGTCCAGGGAAGGTGGGCTCCGGCTCACCTCCCCGCGACCGCGCCCCGGGGGGAGGGACCGGAGCCCCGCTCAGCGGAACGTCTGCCGCAGGCCCAGCAGACGGCGCGCGCCCAGTTTGTCGAGATACTCCATGTGGTCGTTCACGGAGTACACGTACTTCTCCAGGTATTCCTTGGTCCGGTCCTGGGCGGCGAGATCCCGGTACTCCACCAACTGGTCCCTGTCGTAGCCGTAGTGCCCAGGCGAGGACAGCGGATGGGCGCCGTACGGCGCGTGCGCGACGCTCTCCACGATCGCGCCGGGGATGGACACCAGGCGCGGGTCGGGAGCCGGGGCGTACTCGTCCAGGATCTCGTCGGAGCTGATGATGACGTGGTCGCTGGCCTTCGCCATCACGTCCTCGAACCGCCGCTGCCCGAAGATCTGCGCGTTGCCCTTCCGGTCGGTGACCTGCGCGTGGAACAGCCCGTAGTCGGCCCGCAGGGCGGGGATCGTCGTCACCGTCCGCCCGGTGTACGGATCGATCGTGGTCCGGATGCCGTCGTTGACCTTGGGCAGGTCGGTCCCCTCGTAGAGCGCGGGGAGCGGCAGGAACGGCAGGCTGCTGGCGCCGGCCCGGAACCCGTAGACGATCCACGCCTCGTCCGCCTCGACGATCTCGATCGTCCCGTTCTCCGCGGCCCTGCGGTAGTTGGGCGCCATGCCGAGGAACTCCAGCCCGACGTAGGACACGTGCAGCCGCCGGACGCATCCGGCGGCGATGAGCATGTCCACCGGCGCGCCGGCGCTCGGCGTCGGGATGAGCTCCAGGTCCTTGACCCCGCGCCTGATGAGCGCGTTGACCAGCGCCAGCGGGCCGTTGTGCGAGTGCACGCCGCCCAGCGCGATCGTGGCTCCGTCGGGGATGCCGGCGACCGCCTCTTCCGGAGTCGTCACCTTGTTCGCGCTCATCGCCTGAACTCCTTCGCCGCACCGGCGTCCCCGCCGGTGGTCGTCTCGCCGAGCAGCCGCGGCGTCCCCGCCACGCGCTTGAGCTCGGCTCTTCTGATCTTGCCGCCCTCGTCGACCGGCAGGCCGGTCACGAACTCCACCTCGCGTGGCCGCTTGTAGCCGGCCAGCCGTTCCGCGCAGTAGTCGAGCACCTGCTGTTCCGTCAGGGCCGCGCCGGGCGCCCGCTCCACCAGCGCCTTGACCGACTCGCCGAACCGCTCGTGCGGCACGCCGATCACCGCGGCGCGCGCGACGCCCGGGCAGGCCTGCAGGACGGCCTCGACCTCGCCGGCGTACACGTTCTGCGCTCCCGACCTGATGACCCCCTGGGCGCGGTCGGCGAGATAGATGTAGCCGCGCTCGTCCCGCCAGGCCATGTCACCGAGCCTGAGCCAGCCGTCCTTGAGCACGGCGCGGGTCACCTCGGGCTGGCTCCAGTAGCCGGAGAACACGCTGGAGGCGCGGATCCGCATCTCACCCGTCTCGCGGACGGCCACCTCGCGGTCCTCCGCGTCGAGGATCTTGACCTCCGCGAACGCGGCCGGCCTGCCGACGGGGACGATGGAGTCGGTGGGGGTGGCCAGGAAGTTGCGATGGTCGTCGGGGGTCAGCAACGCCACGAAACCACCCGCCTCCGTCGCGCCGAAGGCATGGTAGAACTCCAGGTCCAGCGCCTCGGCCAGGGACCGGATCAGGGTCCACGACACCGACGCGCCGCCGTAGCCCACCAGTTTGAGCGCGCCCGCGCGGGCGAGGTCGAGCTCGGGCAGCGCTCGCACCAGGTCGACCAGCATGGTCGGCACCAGGAACGCGTGCTCGACCCCGAACCTGCCGACGTCGTCGACGAACGCGGCCGGGTCGAACCGCCTGCGCAGCAGCAGCGGGACGCCGAGATAGGCGGTGGTCGTCACGAACGACGCGCCCACTCCCAGCGTCAGCGGCACCGAGATCCAGGTGGGCCCGCCGCGCGGGACGTCGACCTCGCACAGGTAGTTGGCGGTGCTGGCGAGCTGCTGGTCGTGCGTGGCCATGCAGCCCTTGGACGCGCCGGTGGTGCCGCTGGTGTAGCGCAGCGAGCGCAGCTCGCTCCCGACACCCGTCTCAGGGACGTCCGCCGGGCTGCCCGAGGCGACCAGCTCCTCGAACGAGCCGGGCTCGCCTCCGCCGGACTTGTCGTCCAGGCCGATGGTGTAGATGCCGCGGATGCCCGGCACCCCCATGGCCGCCTCGACCGCCGCGGCGGTGTCGCAGATGATCACGGACGCGCCCGAGTGGGTGAGGATCCGGGCGATCTCCGGCGCGGTGAGCCGGGTGTTGACGCCGACGGTGACGAGGTTGGCCTTCCACGCGCCGTAGAAGGCGGTCACGATGTGGTGGCAGTTGGACAGGACCAGCGCGATCCTCTCCTGCGCGCGATAACCGAGGCCGATCAGCGCGTTGGCCAGGCGGTTGGACTCGGCGTCAAGCTCGGCCCAGGACAGCTGGGTCTGGTCACAGATGACCGCGGGCAGCGGGCCTCGACGGACCGCGTTCTGCCGCAGCAGGTTCTCGATTCGCATGGGTGGTGGTCCGGCTCCGTTCGTCGGGTCGTCAGCGGGCGAGCGCCGGCTCGACCAGGTCGGCGATGAGGTCAGGGCGATCGATGTGCACGTTGTGCCCCGCGCCTGGGAGCACGGTGACGGGGTGCCCGAGCACCTCGGCCATGGCGGCCGGGTCGATGCCGGGGTCCTGGTCGCCGCAGGCGAGCCGGACCGGGCAGGTCACCCGGCGCATGCGGCCGGCGAGCTCGGGGCCGGTGGCGGGACCGGCCCTGGTGATGCCGGGGTCGCCGGACAGCCGGTAACCGTCCGCGTAGCGCGCGACCCCGCTGCGGAGATCCTCCTCGGTGAACTCCGGCCCCCGGATGCCCGAGACCCGGCGGAACCGCTCGATCGCCTGCTCCTCCTGGGGGAAGACCCGGGGCGGCCGGGTGGCCGCCTCTGCCCGCCGAGCCAGCTCGTCGGCCGTCCAGGCGACCTTCATAGCGATCACCGTAAGAGAACGGACCTCGACGCCATGGGTCCCGTCGGCGAGGGTCATCCCCACCAGCCCGCCGAGCGAGTGCCCGACCACGGTCAGCGGCGCTCCATCGCCCAGGAGGCCGGTGACCGCGGCGGCGACCGCGCCGGCGTAGCCCTCCGGCGAGTAGTCGTCACCGTGGGCGGAGCGGCCGTGCCCCGGCAGGTCGGCGACCAGCCACCGGCACCGGGCACCGCGGTCGCGCAGCCGGGTGAGCACCGGCCGCCACACCGCGCCGGACGCGCCCGAGCCGTGCAGGAACAGCACCGCGGGGCCGTCGCCGCCGGATTCGAGGTGGACGCCGGACGCGCCTGGGCGCCCGGCCATCACTCCTCGCCCCCTGACGCGTCCTTGAGGAAGCCCAGCACGGCGTCCACGAACTCACCGGCGCGCTCGATCTGCGGATAGTGGCCGCTGCCGTCGATCGTCACCGTACGGGAGCCGGGGATCTGCGCCGCCAGCTCCTGCCACGTACGCGGCGGCACCAGCTGGTCGTACCGGCCCCGGATGAGGCAGGTGGGCACGCGGATCCCCCGGTAGTCGCGGGCGGGCGGGCGGACGTGCGGCCGCCCCTCCCCCGCGCGCGCCGGCGCCCGCAGGGATCCCGCCGTCGCGGTCTCCCAGGCCCCGGGCACCATGCAGGACTCGTAACGGCGGAGCAGGTACTCCTCGCTGATCTTCCAGCGCGGGTCGTGGAAGAGGACGTCCATCGACGGGCGCAGTCCGTCGACGGTGCCGTCGAAGTCCTCGAGCACGGCGCGGCCGACCGCCGCGGGGGCCGCGAGGCCGATGCCCGCCACGACCATGGCGCGGATGGGCCACTCGGGGTCGCGCCGGTTGGCCACGTCGAGCAGCATCCGGCCGCTGAGCGAGGTGCCGACGAAGTCCGCGGACTCGATCCGCAGGGTGCGCAGCACCGCGGCGATCTGACGCCGCATCAGCCTGCGCTGGCCGCCGAAGTCGCGGACCTTGTCGCTGCGGCCGAACCCGACGAAGTCGATCGCCAGCACGCGGCGCCGCTGTGCCAGCTCGGAGATGCAGTTCTCCCAGGTGAGCTCGGCCGAGGCGCCGTACTCGCCGCCGTGCAGGAGAACCAGCGGGGGGCCGTCACCGGCCTCCAGGTAGTGGGTGGTCAAGCCGTCGGCGAGGACGTACCGATCGGCCCATCGGGGGTGGGAGCCCATGGCGACCGTCTCAGGCCGTGGCCGGGTAGCGGCGCAGGACGCCGTCACGATCGACCTGGGTCCGCAGCAGGTGCAGCTCCTCCGCTGGAGGCGCCTCGACGATCTGCACGTCGTCGGCGACCAGCAGCTCGAATCCGGTCGCCGCCTGGATCTTCTCGACGGTGGTCCACGGATGGACCTTGATCAGGCGCATCCGCTTGGTCACCGGCTCGAAGTCGAACACGCCCAGGGGGGTGAACACCCGCCGTGGCCCGTCGGACTCCGGGCGGAAGACCTTGCTCCTGGCGTCGCCGCCGTCGAGCCAGCCGGCGCCGCTGATGAAGTCGACCTTGTCGACGAAGATCTTCGGCGAGTGGTGCTCGGTGTAGATGTAGCTGGTCTTGAAGCCGCCGAGGAAGATGAGGCCGACCGTGCCCGGCCCGCGCACCTTCGGCTTGTTCCAGTCGCCGATCATGGCCATGTTCAGGTTGCCGTGCTTGTCGATCTGCATCCCGCCGAGGAAGGCGAAGTCGAAACGCATGGCCGTCTCGAAGTCGACGACGTCGTCGAGACTGAAGTGGTATTCGCTGGTCACCAGGTTGCGGTAGTCGGCCGACGACTCGGTCAGCCGCTGGATCTTCGGGTTCATGGCGCCGCTGCCGCCGCAGAAGAAGGACAGATTGGGCGCGTGGGTGAGCTGCGCCAGGCGCAGCGCCGCCGCGGGGATGTGCGACGCGGCGCCCACGGACCCGAAGTCGCCGTCGGCCATCTCGTGGGAGATGGAGATCGCCATCATCTCCGCCCAGGTATAGCTCGTCTCCGGCACGTGGCCCCCAATCGGGTTCGAAATGTCGAGCCGCCGCAGGTCATCGCACTGGTACGGCTCGGGAGAAACACTACTTGCCAGAACATCGTTGTCGCAATTATCGTACATTAAGTCCGTAATTCGTTACGATGCTCTGGTGGCGGTGTCTTTGTCAAGGGTCGTCGCACGCATCCGGGCGTCCCCTCAGGAGGTACCGACACGATGACCCGCCCCGCTATCGAGCGCATCCTCCACGGCCTCGTGGACCTGCACTGCCACTCCGGGCCCAACCCGCTGCCGCGCAGGTTCGACCACGCGCAGGCCGCCCAGGACGGCGCCCGCCTGGGCATGCGGGCCTTCCTGGCCAAGTCGCACCACCACAACACCGTGATGGACATCCTCGCGATGGGCGATCGGCTCTCCGGGCTGAAGACCGAGGTGTACGGCGGGATCGCGCTGAACAACCAGGTCGGCGGCATCAACCCGTACGCGGTCGAGCTGTGCCTGCGCATGGGAGGACGATGCGTGTGGTTCCCCACCATCTCCTCAAGCGCGCACGTCGACCATCACAACTCGGGCGGCGGCTTCCCCAAGCCGACGATCCCGCTGAGCATGGCCCAGGTCGACGTCCGCGGCCCGGACGGCGCGCTGCTCCCCGAGGTCGGCCGGGTCATCGAGATCATCGCCGAGACCGGAGCCCTGCTCTCCGCCGGGCACATGGCCCCCGACGACATCCGGGACGTGTTCCAGGCGGCCAAGGAGGCGGGAGTCAGGCGGCTGGTGGTCAGCCACCCCAACTTCGTCATCGGCGCCGACCCCGCCGGCTGCCGGGAACTCGTCGAACTCGGCGCCTACATCGAGCACGAGACCAGCATGTACGACCCCGAGGTGGCCAACGTGCGCTGGTCGCCCGAGGTGCTGATGGACTGGATCGAGCAGGTCGGGCCCGAGCACACCGTCCTCGCCTCCGACCTCGGCCAGGTCGGCCGCCCGATGCCGGTCGACTCCTTCATCCGGGTCGGATCCGCCCTGCTGGATCTCGGCCTGCCGGAGAAGGACCTGCGCCAGATCGTCCGCGTCAACCCGTCGTACCTGCTCGGTCTGGACGACTGACAGAACCCCCCGAAGGACGGATCGCATGTACAGCTCCACCGACCCCCGCGCCGCGCTCAACGCGACCACGCCCGCGAAGAACGCGGACGCCCCGATCGCCGCGCTGGCCACCTACGAGTTCCCCGCGCTGCCGCCCGACGAGGTGGGCGCGCTCGGCAGCGAGACCTGGTACGTCCGCGCCCAGAACTTCGTGCTCGCCTTCACCCGCCTGGTCTCCGGGGAGACGCTGACGCGCGACGCGTCCGCCCAGCGCGAGGAGTACGTCCTCGTCCTGCCCCACGACGGTCTCACGATCGACGTCAAGGCGGGAGGCGAGAGCCGGACGGTGACCGGGGCGGGCGTGGTCATCGTGCCGCCGGGCGACAGCGTCGTCACCGCGCACGGCGACGGCGACCTGGTCCGCCTGTTCGACGTCCGGACGGCCGACCTCCTCGCGCGCTGCGGCAACGCCCGGTCGTACGAGCAGCCGCACCCGCGCGTCGCCCCGCTGACGCCGTGGCCCGACCCGCCCGCCGGGCACCGCCTGCGCGTCTACCTCAACGCCGACCACCCGCTGCGGCCCGGCCGGTTCGGCCGGATCTTCCGGTCCAGCAGCTTCATGGTCAACTTCGGCGACGCCAAGGACGGCCCGCGCGATCCCGAACGGCTCTCCCCCCACCACCACGACGACTTCGAGCAGTGCTCGCTGACCGTCGTCGGCGACTACGTCCATCACGTGCGCACGCCCTGGACGTCGAAGATGTCGCAGTGGCGCGACGACGAGCACGCGGCCGTGGGCAGCCCGGCCGTCGCGATCATCCCGCCGCCGACCGTCCACACCAGCCAGGCCGTGGGCGAAGGACCGCACCTGCTCATCGACATCTTCAGCCCGCCGCGCGCGGACTTCTCCGCCAAGGCCGGATGGGTGCTCAACGCCGACGAGTACCCCGCCCCCGAACACGTCACGACCGGCTGACGGCCCGGGATGGGATTCTTCGAGACCGCCTCCGCGACGGCGCCGCGGCTGGGCACGTGGATCAAACTGGCGACCACGGAAAGCGTCGACATCATGGCCAGCGCCGGCTTCGACTTCGTGGTCATCGACCTGGAGCACGCCCCGCTCGATCTCACCATCACGGCGCGGATGATCGCCACCGCCCTGGCGTACGGCGTGGATCCCCTGGTCCGCGTGCCCGACCAGCAGGCCACCACGATCCAGCGGGTCCTCGACGCAGGCGCCAAGGGCGTCCTGGTGCCCCACGTGGACTCGGCGGCCGAGGCCGAACGCGCCGTGGCGGCCACCCGCTTTCCCCCGCTCGGCACCCGGGGAGCGGGCGGGACCAGCCGCGCCGGCAGGTGGGGGCTGCTGCCCAGGGCCGAATACATCAGGACCGGCAACGAGGAGATCGTCTGCATCCCGCAACTGGAGAGCCCGGCCGCCATCGACGCCGCCGCCGCAATCCTGGCGGTGCCGGGGGTGGACGCGGTGTTCCTGGGGGCCGGCGACCTGTCGCTCACGCTCGGGGTCGAGATGGGCGACCCCGTCGTCAGGCAGTCACTCGACCGGGCCAGGGCCGCGGCCGCCGCCGCGGGCAAACCCTGCGGCGCCGCCTGCGTGGACGGCCCGTCGGCCGTACGGGCGGCGGGGCTCGGCCACCAGTTCCTGATCATGGGCAACGACGCCACCATGCTCGCCCGCACGGCCCACTCCATGACGCGGGCGTTCCGCGAGCAACTCCCCGCACCACCGAAGGCGGAGGCCACACCATGATCACCGGCACCTGGCGGCTGGCCGACTACTTCATGGAGGGTGGGGCGGCCGAGGGGGCGCGGCCACTCGGGGACACCCCCCTCGGCCGGCTGCTCTACGGCGCCGACGGGCACATGGCGGTGCAGTACATGGACGGCGACCGCCCGCTCATGCGCTCGGCCAGCTGGCGCGCGAGCACCGACGAGGAGAAGCTCGCCGCCGTTCGGGCCTTCGGCGCGTACGCCGGACGCTACGAGTGGCTCGGCGACCGCGTCGTCCACCACGTCGAGGCCGGCGTCTACCCCAACTGGATCGGCGCCAGGCTGGTCCGCCTGGCCGTCCTGGACGGGGACCGGCTGACCCTGCGCGCCGACCGGTCCCCCGCCCAACCGCCCACCCCCGTACTCGTCTGGGAACGCATCCGATGAACCTCGCGAGCGTCATGCCGATCGACGCCCACGCCCACCTGGTCACCGACGACCCGGCCTACCCGTTCAACCCGCCCGGCGGCTCGGTGAGCGACGCCGTGCGCAACGACCCGATGACCGCCGAGCGGCTGCTCGGCGCGCTGGACGCCACCGGCCAGGCGGCGGCCGTCGCGGTGCAGCGAGCCCAGGTGTACGGCTACGACAACAGCTACGTCGTGGACTCGGCGGCGCGCCATCCCGGCAGGCTCGCCGCCATGTGCGTCGTCGACGCCCAGGCGCCGGACGCCGCGCGGACGGTGCGCCACTGGGCCGAGCGCGGCGCCGTGGCCGTACGGCTGACCTCGCCGGGCGGCAACCAGCACGGCGGCACGCCGGGCACCGGCTGGTTCGCCGGCGCCCCGGCGCGCGAGGTGTGGCGGGAGGCGGCCGGCCTCGGCCTGTCGATGTGCCTGCACCTCTACCGCTGGAACCGCGAAGAGAGCCTGGAGGCGCTGCCCGCGGTCGCGCGCGAGTTCCCCGGCACGCCGGTCGTCCTCGACCACGTCGCGAGCGTCGAGGTCGACCGCGGCCGCCCCTACCCCGGGGAGGACGCGCTGCTCGCGCTGGCCGACCTGCCCGAGATCCATGTCAAGGTGACGACGCTCAACTTCGCCCGGGTCATCGCGGCGGGCCGCGAGCCGTCCGCCGTCGTCGAATGGCTGGTGTCCAGGTTCGGCGCGGACCGGGTGCTGTGGGGATCCGACGTCACCCAGACGCCCGGCGCGTACGACGACATGGTGCGGATCGCCCGTGAGTCGGTCGCCGGCCTGTCCCCGCAGGACGCCGCCAGGGTGCTCGGCGGTACGGCCGCCGCGCTCTACCGGCTCCCGGCGGCCAGGCCGTGAGCGCGGCGGGGAGCGCGGCGGGGAGCGCGGCGGAGAGCGCGGCGGAGAGCGCGGCGGAGAGCGGGGCGAGCGATCCGCTCCGCGACGACGCCGTGCCGCTCGTCGACACCCACGTCCATCTGTTCACCAGCGCGCTGCCGCTCGCGGCGCGCGCGTGGACGCGGCCGGAGGGCGATCTCCCGGCCGGGACGTTCCTGGCGATGATGGACGAGCACGGGGTCGGATACGGCGTGGTCTCCGCGATGAGCCTGCTCGGCGACCTGAACGACTACACGATCGAGGCCCTGCGCGAGCACGAGCGGCTGCGCGGGACCGTCATCGTCGAGCCCAACGTCGACCGCTACGTGCTGGAGCGGATGAGGTCCGACGGCGTGGCCGGGGTCAGGTTCCAGTGGCGCCGCCGCCCGGACCTGCCGGATCTCCAGGACCCGGCGTACCGCCGGCTGCTGTTCCGGATCGCGGACCTCGGCTGGCACGTCGAGCTGAACATCGAGGGCGAGCGGCTGCCGCCGGTGCTCGACGGGCTGCTCTCCTCGGGGGTGCGGGTCGTCGTGGACCACTTCGGCGACCCCGGCAGGGACACGGGCTACGCGAGCGCCGGCGGCGCGGCGCTGCTGCGGGCGCTCGGCACCGGCCGGGTGTGGGTGAAGCTGTCGGCGGGATACCGCTTCGACGTGAGCGAGGACACGCTGGCCGGATACGCGGCGACCCTGCTGGAGGCCGCCGGTCCCGAGCACGTCTTCTGGGGCAGCGACGCGCCGTTCGTCGGCGCGCGCCGGCCTGTCGCCTACCGCGACGCCGTCGAGTCCTTCGCCCGGCTGGTGCCCGATCCCGCGCTGCGCCGGCGGATCTCGCTGGCTTCGCACGCGTTCTATTTCGGCTGACGGCCGTTCACGGCGAACCGCCCCGCCCCGGCTTGTGGCCGGGTGCGGGGCGGTCGCGGTTCTCACCGGCCTGACGGCGTATGGGTCTGCAGGTGTTCCGAGAACCCGGGGAAGTCGGCGGCGAGTTGCTCCGCCGTCCAGCCGCCGTCGCGGTGCGTGACGAACGCCTCCTTCGGATGCGCCCAGATCGCGAACCTGTCGCCACCGAACCCGATGTACTGCCCGGTGACCCCGGCCGACTCGTCCGAGGCGAGATAGACCACCAGCGGAGCCACGTCCTCGACCAGGCCGATTCCGCGCCTGCGCAGGTCGGCGGGGACCGGGGCGCCGGCCTCGACCGCGGCGACGACCTCGGTCAGCGACGGGATGGTCGCGGCCATCCTGGTCAGCGCCGTCGGCACGATCGCGTTCACGGTCACGCCGAGCTTCGCCGTCTCCACCGACCACACCCGGACCATGGCGATGATGGCCGCCTTGGACGCGGCGTACGCCGTCTGCCCGAACGAGCCGTACTGGCCCGCCGGGGAGCCGACCAGGATCAGCCGGCCGCCCCCGCCCTGCTCCCGGAACCGGCCCACCGCCGCGCGGGCGCAGGTGAAGGTGCCGCGCACGTGGCTGTCGACGACGAGGTCGAACTCCTCGTCGGTGACCTTGAGCAGCGTCCGGTCCCGCAGCGCGCCGGCGTTCGTGCACATCACGTCCAGGCGGCCGAACTCGGAGACGGCCCGTGCCACGAGGGCGTCCGCCGACTTGGCGGTGCCGACGGCGCACACCTCGGCGACCGCGCGGCCGCCGGCCTTCCTGATCCCGGCGGCGGTCTCCTCGGCGACGTCGGCGTCGATGTCGTTGACCACCACGGCGGCGCCCGCCGCGGCGAGCGCCTCGGCGTAGGCACGGCCGAGGCCCCGCCCTGATCCGGTGACGACGGCCACCTTGTCGTTGAGGCGCACGGCCTTCCTCTCTGTCATGTCGCTACTTGCTCATCTTCACGGTGGCGAAGTCGTAGTCGCCGACCACCGACGGCTCCAGCCCGGTGACGCCCTTGCGGAAGGCCGCCATGTAGGTGACGCCGCACACCGGGATCACCGGCGGCCCCGCCTCCAGCACCTTCGTGACGATCTCGTGCATCGGCTCGGCACGCGCCGTGCTCTCCTCGCTGGCCCGGGCCTCCGTCAGCAGGTCGCCGATCCCCGCCAGGGAGAAGCCGCCGGGGTTGTAGGCGCCGCCCTTGATGTAGAAGTCCTGGACGAACTGGCTCGGGTCGGGCCGCCCGGCCTGCAGCAGCGACACCGTCGCGGTGAACTGGCCGTTCCTGCGGGCGGTGACCATCTGCTGGAACTCCAGCACCTTGATGGAGACCCTGATCCCCACCTTCGCCAGCTGCGCCTGCAGCGCCTGGGCCAGCACCTGGTAGGAGGTGTTGGGGCCGACCTCGAACGTCAGGTCCACGCCGTCCTTCAGACCGGCCTCGGCCATCAGCTTCTTGGCCTTCTCCGGGTCGTAGTAGGAGGACACGTCGTTCAGCTGGGGCACGTTCGCCCAGAAACCCTTCTGGAACGGCTGCACCGACGGCGAGCAGGTGCCGGCGTACAGGTTCTTGCTGATCGACTCACGGTCGATGGCGTACAGCAGCGCCTTACGGAACTCCGGCTTGGCGAGCGCGGGCACGGAGGTGTTCAGCAGGATGGCGTTGAGCGTCGTGTTGGGGGCCTGGATGACGGTCATGCCCGCCGCCTCGGCCTCCTTGAGCTGGTTCGGCGTGATCGTGCTGCCGTCGGCCTGCCCCGACTTCACCGCGCGCAGGCGCGTCGGCTCGTCGTTGAAGACCGGCATCTCCACGCCGGCGATGGTCGTCGCCGCCGCGTTCCAGTGGCCCTCGAACTTCTTGAACGTGATCTTGCCCTGCTGCAGCGAGGTGAGCTCGAAGGGCCCGGTGCCGACCGGCTTCGTGGGCAGGTCAGGGGCGTCGAGCGCGCCGGGCGCGACCACGATGCCGGCCTCGCCCGCGAGCACGTTGACCATGTAGCCGGACGGATGGGCGAAGGTGAGCTTCACCTCGTCCGGGGCGACCACCTCGACCTTGTCGAGCACCGCCAGCGTCGTCACGAGGGCGCCGCTCTTCTTGTACGCCTCCAGCGACTTCTTGACCGCCTCCGCGTTGAGCTCCTCGCCGTTGTGGAACTTCACCCCCTGCCGCAGCTTGAGGGTCAGCACCTTGTTGTCGTCGGAGAACTGCCACTCGGTCGCCAGGCCCGGCTTGATCTCGCCCGAGGGCATCCGCCGGATCAGGCTCTCGTAGACCAGGCTGAGATAGACCGGGTCGAGCGGCGCGGACTTGCGGGGGTCGAAGGAGGTGGGCATGCCCGGGGAGGCCCACCTCAGGATGGCCCCGCTGTCGGTGGGGCCCGAGGTCTGCTCAGAAGCTGTCGTCCCGCTCCCGCACCCGGCGAGGGCGAGACCGGCGGTCAGCATTACACCGGCCGTTATATGAATTGATCTTCTCACGGCGTTTGCCTCCATGGTTCAGAAGCTGAATTGACTGGTTCGGCCGGCGACTCCCGGCGTGCACCGGCTCCCTCGCCTGTGCCGGGTCGCACCCGTGGTCTCCTGGCGCTCGGTGATGACCTGTCTTCAGCCGTGACGCTGAACGAGCCCCGCCAGGTCAGTGGTGTTTCGTCGTCTTCGTCGTCTTTGTCGTCATCGCGGGCTCGTGCGCCCGCGTTCGTGCGCGCGCGGCCACCGGCTCACGGCCGAGAACTCGCGGCCGGAAGCCAGGGGTCGTGCGTTCAGTGGTCGTGTGCCAGTGGTCGTGTGTCAGTGGTCGTGTGTCAGTGGTCGTGTGTCGGCGATCGTTCGCCGATGTCGTGGACTACCGGGCCCACAGCCGGCGGCTGGCGATCGCGGCGCCTTCCGCGAGAGCGGTGAGCTTCGCCCAGACGATCTCCTCGTGGCCCACGCGGGATCCGATCCCGCAGTCGGTCCCGGCCTGGAGGTTCTCCCTACCGACCACGCTGGCGAAGTTCGTCAGCCGCTCGGCCACGAGCTCGGGGTGCTCGACCAGGTCGGTGGCGTGGCTCACCACGCCGGGGATGAGGATCTTGCCTTCCGGCAGCTTCACGTCCTCCCACACCCGCCACTCGTGCGCGTGGCGGACGTTGCCCGACTCGATGGCGTACGCCTGGACGTCCACCTTGATCAGGAGGTCCGCGATGTGCTCAAGGCCGATGTCCTGAGTGTGCGGCCGGTGGCCGCTGCCCCAGCACGTGTGCATCCTGATCTGCTCGCCGGGCAGCCCGTCGATGGCGTGGTTGATCACCTCCACGGCGAACTCCAGATAGCGCCGGAGGTCCTCGACCGTCCAGGTGGGGTGGAACTGCCAGGTGGTGGCGAACTCGGGCTCGTCGATCTGCAGGGTCAGACCGGCGTCGGTGACCGCCCGATACTCCTCTCGCAGCGCCTCGGCGACCGCGAACATGTACTCTTCCTCGCTCGCGTAGTAGGCGTTCCTCGCGCCCGCGCCAAGGCTGAGCGGTCCCAGCGCCGCGATGAAGCCGTCGGCCTCCCTGTCCCGCAGCGCCGTCCGCAGCGCCGCGACGTCGGCCGCGATGGCGTCCTGGCCGATGTAGGTGATCGGGCCGGTGCACACCCGCTCCGTCGTGGGCATCCTGGGCACGGCTCCCGGGGTCGAGAAACCGGGCCGGACCGGCCCGCCCGATCCCGCGAGCCACAGGCCGGACGCGTACGTGCCGGGGAACTCGGCCTTGTCGCGGGCGGCGACGTACTCGCGCTTGGGCGGCACGCTCGGGTCGATGGGCAGGGTCTCCCAGCCGGTCACCCTGGCGTGGATGTAGCCGCTGTACCCGGCCATGTTGGCGGCCTTGACGTACTCACCGTCGTTGACGGTGTCGAGGCCGCACCGGATCTGCCGGTCGACGACCTCCTGCACGGCGCCCGGCAGGCGGGCCTCCACGGCGTCCCGAGCGGATTCGCCCTCGGCGATCAGCTCGTCCAGATCGTTCGGGCGCGGCAGGTTGCCGCCGTGGGTGGTGAGAATCCGGTCGCTTCCGCGCCTCATACGCGTCTCCTGGTCGAGGTCTCGTCTCCCGCGCCGGCGCGCAGGAACTTCTGGAGCTGGTGTCCGCCACATGACGGCGCGACCCAGCCGGGCCTGATGGCGAAGCTGTAGGTGACCTCCGCGACGTACAGGTCGCCGTGGGAGTCCAGCGCGATCCCGTGCGGGGCGATGAAGTTGCCCACCGCCTCGCGGTCGGTCGTGGAGTCGCCCCACCGCTCGATCACCGCGCCGTGCGGGTCGAGCACCGACAGCCGGGCGGGCTGGTCGGCGAGCGCCTCTCCGTGCACGAAGGAACGCTTGCCGCGGGGCCGCCACAGCTCGACGACGTACACCGTGCCGTCGGGGGCGATGGTGAGGTCGCAGGGCCGCCTGATGTCGGTCCACTCCTCGATGAACCGTCCGTCGGGAGTGAAGATCTGGATCCGGTCGTTCTCCCTGTCCGCGACGAACACCCGGCCGTCCGCGGCGATGTCCAGGGAGTGCGGGAGGTGGAACTGCCCGGGGCCGGTGCCGGGTTCGCCCCAGGAGCCGATCAGGTCGCCGGCGGCGGAGAACCTGTGCACGCGGCAGTTTCCGTACCCGTCGGTCACGTAGAGGTCGCCGTCCGGCGCGACGGCCAGATTGGTGCACCGGTTGAACGGCGGCCCGGCGTACCCGACCCCCTCGACGCTGTGCACGCGCACCGGGCGCCCGGACACGAACCCGGTGTCCGAGGGCACCCCGGGCGTGCCCAGCGTCATCAGCAGCTCGCCCTCGGGGGTGAACTTGCGCACGGTGTGGTCGCCCGCGTCCACGCAGTAGACGGCGCCGTCCGGGCCGACGGTCAGGCCGTGCGGCGTGGTGAACAGGCCCTTCCCCCAGGACCGTACGAACGTGCCGTCCCGCTCGTACACGATGACCTGGCCGTCGAAGCGGGTGAACAGGTAGACGCGGTCGTCGGCGTCGACGTCGACCGCCGTCACGTCGTCGTGACGCAGATCGCCGGGCAGCCGCTCCCAGTCTCCGACGGCCTCGAACCCGCCACGCCTGACCCTCGTCACGACGACGCCGATCGCGGCGCGGGCAGCCAGCCCCACGGGTGGGTTCCCCACACCGGCGGGACCAGCGCGCCGGCCCGCACGGTCTGGACGGGCCGCAGCCCGTAGCCGCCGTGGAAGACCTCCTGTTTCGTGTCGACGAACTCGAAGTCGCCCTCGACCAGGTCGATCACCGTCAGGTCGGCCTCCCTGCCGACCGCGATCGCGCCCAGCTCGTGCTCCACGCCGATCGCCCTGGCCGCGTTCGCGGTGGTCATCGAGATCACCTCGGGCAGGCTGTATCCCACGGCCATGAACTTGGCCATGCACTCCAGCAGGGAGTGGAAGGTCTGCCCGGCCGCGGTCAGGTCGCTGCTGATCGTGTCGGGGGCCAGGCCGAGCTCGCGTTGCCGCCGCGCGACCCGGTAGCCGAAGTTCCCTCTGCCCAGGGCCGAGTCGAGGACGACCCCGCGGTCCCTGGCGGCCAGCAGTCCCGGCATCAACCGGTCCGCCGCGTCCATCACGCCACCGTGGTTGGGTGTGCACAGGTGGGTGAGGATGTCCCCGGGGTCGAGCTGTTCGATCGCGAAGGCGGTGGCCGGCGCGAGCAGGTGCGGGTCGGGGCGGCGCCGCGCGGACAGGTCGCCGATGTGCACCATGAGGGGCAGCCCGTGCTCCCTGGCCACCTCCTTCGACGCGAGGACGATCTGCTTGCCGTGTTCCGCGATCAGCGGCCCGACCAGCCGCAGCTTGATGCCCTTGACCAGCCCGGGGTTGGCGGCGACGCATTTCGCGATCGCGACGGGGTCGATCTCGTCAAGGTCGTTGACGTCGACCAGGGTGGGCATGGTGTGGGCGTAGCTGCCGATGTTCAGGAAGGGGATGACCCGCGTCCTGGCTCTCGGCTGGATGTAGGCGGAGAACACCCCGATGTTCGCCACCCCGACCGATCCCGCGTCAACCAGAGTGGTGACGCCGGAGCCGACGCCGATGACGTCCGGGTCGCAGCCTTCCATGCCGACGCCCGGGGTGATCGCCCCGTGCGCCACGTGCGTGTGGATGTCGATCAGCCCGGGGACGACGTACCGTCCCGCGCCGCTCGCGTCGATCACCCGGCGGGCCGAGTCCGCCGCGATGTCGTTCCCGATCGCGGCGATCCGGCCGCCGGAGACGGCGACGTCCATGACGCCGTCCAGTCCCTGCCCCGGGTCGAGGACCCGCCCGCCCCTGATGACCAGGTCGTACGGGGTCGTCGAGTCGTCCATCAATCCTCCATGTCGGTGCCGGGGGTCAGAAGTGGTCCCAGCCGGCGGGCAACGCGGTCGTCTGGAGCACCCAGGCCCGCTCCAGGGTGTCGGCCGAGTCGGAGAGCCCGATCTCGCGCAGCACGTCGTGGGCGTCGGCGCCCGGCCTGCGTACCGGATGGCCCAGGCGGGGCGGGTTGCCGTGCACCCGGATGGCGATGCCGGGCATCACCACCTCACCGGCCTCCTCGGAGACCTGGGTGACCGCGAGCCCGCGCGCGTGGACGCGCGGGTCGCTCATCAGTTCCGCGAGCGGCGTGACCGGGTGCGCGCCCACGTCCGCCGCGGTGAGGCGCGCGGTCCACTCGCCGGCCGTGGCGGTGCGGAACGCGGTCTCTAGGACCTCGGCCACCGCGGCCTCGTCCGATCCGTCGACGCCGGACAGCGCCTCCAGGCCGGGGACCTCGCGGAGAACCGGCAGCAGGTCCGGGGACGCCCCGAGGAAGAACCATCCGTCGGCGGCCCGGTAGAACCGGTGCCACGCGCCGGTCCCGAGCGCCGTGGGCCCCTGCGGCTCGGCGGGGCCGTCCGCGGCGGGACGCAGCGCGTATCTCGCCTGCTGGTAGGTGCCCGTCTGGGTGAGCGAGGCGCGTACGTGCTGGCCCGCGCCGGTCAGCTCCCGGTGGTGAAGGGCCAGCGCGGTGGCGAATGCGGCCATGACGCCGGTGCCGTAGTCGAGCAGGTTGTAGGGGCCGAGCACGGCCGGCGCGCCCTCGCCGCCCGTGCGGCTCATGATCCCGGTCGCGGCCTGTCCCTGGGTCTCGTATCCGCGGCGGCCCGCCCACGGCCCGCCGGATCCGTAGCAGGTGACCGACACGTAGACGATGTCCGGGCGGCGGGCCCGTACGTGCTCGTACCCGAGCCCGTAGCGTTCTGCGGTCCGTTCGGGGAAGTTGCAGGTCAGGACGTCCGCGTCGGCGAGGAGCCGCCACAGGAGCCGCTGGCCCTCGCCGGTCTTCACGTCCAGGAGGACCGTCCGCTTGCCGCGGTTGACGAAGCCGTGCGCGCCGACGCGCCGCTGCGGCACGTTGATCTTCACGACGTCTGCGCCGAACTCGACCAGCATCCGCCCCGCGCTCGGCCCGGCCAGGATCTGGGTCAGGTCAACGACCCTGAGGCCGGCGTACGGAAGCGCGGCGGCCGGATCGCCCGCGGCCTCCGGCGGCCCGGCGGGACTCGCGCCGAGTTCCGCGAGGATCTCGGCGCGGTCCGCGTCCGGCAGGCGCCGCGGACTGGCGGGCGGCTCTGGGGCCGCCGACAGCCACACGGCGGAGCCGGGCATCGCCACCTCGCCGAGCAGCGGATCGTCGAGCACGACGACCTGCCCGGACGCACGGGCATGCGGCTCGTCGAGCCACTCGGCGGTGGTCCTGACCGCCGCGAGCGGCACGCCGGCCGCGTTGGCCAGCTCCTCCCACTCCCGGGCGGGCCGGGTGGCGAACAAGGCGGTCAGCCGCTCGTGCAGCACCCGCCGCAGCTCCGGCTCGCGATCCATGCGGGCGCGGTCGGTCAGCCCTTCGCCCGCCCACGCCGTCGCCCCGGCCGCGTCGAGGAACCAGGTCAGGAACCGGGTCGTCGCGCCGATCGGGTTGAACTGCACGTGGCGGCCGTCCGCGCAGCGGTAGGTGCCGCTGCCGTTGGCGCTGATCGCGCGCTCCGGCGGCAGCCCGCGCGCGACCGGGTAGGCGCCGCTCCCGCCGATGGCCTCGAACATCGCGTCGAACAGGGGGACCTCGACGCGGTCGCCGCGCCCGCTGCGGTGCCGGGCGGTCAGGGCCGCCACGATCGCGAAGGCGCCGCAGAACGCGGCGAAGTTGGACGCGACGGGGATCGCCGTGTAGGTCGGCCGGGTCTCGTCCCAGCCGTCCGGCACGTAGCCGGGCCGGATCCGGCAGTTGCCGGTGGCCGCCGCGATGACGCCCTCCCAGCCGGGGACGCCGGCCCGGGGGTCGTCGGCGGAGAAGCCGGGCATCGAGCAGTAGACGAGCCGCGGGTTGGCGGCCCGCGTCTCCTCCCAGCCGAGCCCGAGCCGGTCCATCACCCCGGGACGGAAGTTCTCGACGAGGACGTCGGCCCGCCGGACGAGGTCGCGGGCGACGGCCAGGTCCGCCTCGGTCTTCAGGTCGAGCGCGATGCGCCGCTTGCCCCGGTTGAAGAACGCGTCGTCGGCGGCGGGCACGCTGCCGGGCCGATCGACGTGGATCACGTCGGCGCCCTGGTCGGCGAGCATCAGCGCGGCCAGCGGGCCGGCGACGTGGTGGCCGAAGTCGACGACCCTGACCCCGTCGAGCACCCCGGCGGCCCGTCCACGGTCGCTCATCTCGCCGCCTCCCTGCTCTCCTCGATGACGCGCGCCGCGGGAGGCGGGTCGTCCGCCGGCCTGTGCAGCACGCACGCCACCTTGTGCTCCGCGCTGATCCGCAGCAGCGGCGGATCCACGTGCGCGCACTCGTCCGTGGCGAGCGGGCAGCGGGTGCGGAAGCGGCATCCCGACGGCGGGTTCGCCGGGTCGGGCAGGTCGCCCCGCAGCACGATGCGGCGGCGCGACCGCTGCGCGTCCGGGTCCGGCACGGGCACGGCCGACAGCAACGCCTTGGTGTACGGATGCCGGGGGTCCTCCGCGATCTGCTCGGCGGTGCCCTCCTCGACGATCCGGCCCAGGTACATCACCGCGATGCGGTGCGACAGGTGCCGTACGGTGGCGAAGTCGTGGGACACCAGCACCACCGCCTGCCCGGTGTCCTGCTGGATCGACAGCAGCAGGTTGAGGATCTCCGAACGTGTGGACAGGTCCAGCGCGGAGGTCGGCTCGTCGGCGACGAGCACGCTCGGCGAGAGCGCCAGCGCGCGGGCGATGCAGACCCGCTGCCGCTGCCCGCCGGACAGCTCGTCCGGATACCTGTCGACGAGCGCGGGGTCGAGCGTGACCCGGGCGAGCAACTGGGCCGCCCGCTCCCGCATCTCGCCCCGGCCGATCCTGCCGTGGACCAGGAGCGGCTCCGCGATGGCGTGGCCGATGGTCTTGGTGGGGTCGAGCGCGCCGTACGGGTCCTGGAAGATGACCTGGAGCCGGCCGCGCATCTCCTTCAGCTCGCGGCCGCGCGCCCGGCTGACGTCCTTGCCCTCCACCTCGATCGTGCCCTGGTCCGGCTTGAGCAGCCGGGACATCAGACGGCCCACCGTGGTCTTGCCCGAGCCCGACTCCCCGACGATGCCGACCGTCTGGCCGGCGAGCACGTCGAGGTCGACTCCGTCGACGGCGCGCACGCTCTCGAGCGGCCGGCCCAGCATGGTGCGGCGCAGCGGGAACGACTTGGTCAGGCCGCGCACCCGCACGACCACACGGTCCTCAGCCACGGACGGCCCCCTCGAGAATCAGGTCGCCGGAGGCGACGCGTCCGCACCGGGTGCGGTGGCCGTCGTCGACGGCCGTGTCGGCCTGCGGCAGCCGGCAGACGGACTCGACGCTGTGCTCGCAGCGGGGCTCGAACCGGCAGCCGCCCGGGAACTGCCCCGCCGAGGGGACACGGCCCGCGATCACGTTCAGCTTGGTCCTCGCCCGGCCGGACTGCGGCACGGAGGCCAGCAGCGCGCTGGAGTAGGGGTGTCGCGGCCGGTAGAACAGCTCGTCTACGGAGGTGCGCTCGGCGATGTGACCCGCGTACATGACGACCACGTCGTCGCAGAAGTCCGCGACCACCCCGAGGTCGTGCGTCACCAGGAGCACGGCCAGTTCGAGGCTGTCGCGCAGGTCCCGCAGGAGTTCGAGGATCTCCGCCTGGATCGTGACGTCGAGGGCGGTGGTCGGCTCGTCGGCGATCAGCAGCTTCGGCTCGCAGGCGATGGCCGCCGCGATCATGACCCGCTGCTGCATGCCGCCGCTCAGCTCGTGCGGGTAGGACCGGAGCCGGCGGTCGGCGTTCGGGATGCCGACCCGGGTCAGCAGCTCACGGGCCTGCCTGAGCGCCACCGAGCGCCGCTCCTTCAGGTGCAGCCGCCGCACCTCGGCGATCTGGTCGCCGACCGTCATCGTGGGGTTGAGGCTGCTCATCGGTTCCTGGAACACCATGCCGACCGGCCCGCCGCGGATCTGGCGGAGCTGACGGGCGGAGCAGCGGAGCAGGTCGACGCCGTCGAAGCGGATCGCGCCCGCGGAGACCCTGACGGCGGGGGGCAGCAGGCCGAGCACCGCCATGGAGGTCAGCGTCTTGCCGCAGCCGGACTCGCCGATCAGCGCGACCGCGCGGCCCTTGCGCACCTCGAACGTGACGTCCTGGACCAGCCCGGGTTGCCGTCCCGGCAGGTCGATGGTGAGACCCTCCACGGCCAGCAACGGCTCGCCGACCGGCTGTCCCTGTCCGGTGGTCATGTACGCCTCCT
The DNA here is from genome assembly GCF_012999535.1 of Microbispora sp. H11081. Taxonomy (GTDB): domain Bacteria; phylum Actinomycetota; class Actinomycetes; order Streptosporangiales; family Streptosporangiaceae; genus Microbispora. The sequence goes on along the minus strand of NZ_JABBWV010000003.1, from coordinate 549,303 downwards.
GAGTCCGACCGCATCGCGGATGGAGTCACCGATCGTGTTGAACGCGAGAACGGTCAGCACCATCGCGATCCCGGACGGCACCACCGAGAAGGGGGATTCGAACTGGTTGTTGTACGCGGACTTGAGCATCGATCCCCAGCTCGCGTCGGGCGGCTGCACCCCGAGGCCGATGAAGCTCAGGCTGGCCTCGGCCAGCAGCGCGACGCCCATGAGGATCGTGACCTGGACCAGCAGCGGAGCGGCGATGTTGGGCAGGATGTGCACCCAGAGAGTCCGCCGGGTGGACGAGCCGATCGCCTCGGCCGAGTCGACGAAGGTCTCCTCCGCGACCGAGAGCGTCGCGCCGCGTACGACGCGGAACAGTCCGGGCGAGAAGATGATGCCGACGGCGAGCATGGCGTTGACCAGCCCGGGGCCGAGCACCGCGACGATGGCCAGCGCCCCGACGAGGGCGGGCAGGCTCAGGATCGTGTCGGCCAGCCGGCCGGCGATCGCGTCCACCGCGCCCCGGCGCAGACCGGCCCACAGCCCGAGCGGCAGGCCGATGAGCAGCCCGACGCCCACCGCGATGAGCGGGGCGACGATGGCGATGCGGGTGGCCTGGATGATGCGGCTGGCGACGTCGCGGCCGAACTCGTCGGTGCCCAGCAGGTGGGTCGAGCTGAGCCCGGCGAACCTGTTGCCGAGGTCCTGGGTCTCGGGGTCGTGCGGGGAGACGAGCGGGCCCGCGATGGCCAGGAAGACGAGGAGGGCGACGAACCCGATGGCGGCCGCGCTGGCCGGGCGGCGCAGGAGCGACCTGGCGACGTGGCGCGGGCGTTTGCTGACGGTGGTGCTGATGGTGGCCGTGGTCATGCGGTGCGCACTTTCGGATTGATCCAGCCGTAGGCCAGATCCACGATGAGGTTGATCGCCACCACGACGACGGCGCTGAACAGGACGTAGCCCTGGATCATCGGGTAGTCCCGCTGCAGCACCGAGTTGATGGCCAGGGAGCCGAGCCCGGAGATGCCGAACACCGCCTCCACCACGATGGCTCCGCCCAGGAGCCGGCCGGTCTGCAGGCCGAGCACGGTCACGACGGGGATGGCCGCGTTGCGCAGGATGTGCCGGCGGATCAGCCAGACGCCCGACGCGCCCCTGGCACGTGCCGTGCGCACGTACGGGCGGGTCAGCACGTCGGCGACACAGCCTCGGGTGTGCCGGGCGAGTTCGGCGGCGGTGGCCAGCCCGAGCGCGGTGGACGGCAGGATGACGTGCGAGAGCCAGACGCCGAAGCCGCTCCTGACGTCGACGTATCCGGTCGCGGGGAGCCAGGGGTTGGTCAGCGCGAACACCGAGACCAGCACCATCGCCAGCCAGAAGCTGGGCATCGCGATGCCGAGAGTGGCCGCGGCCGACACTGCCCGGTCGATCCAGCTTCCCTGGGTGAGGCCGGCGGCGATTCCGGCCGTCACGCCGATCACGACCGCGACCAGGATCGCCATCGTGGTGATGACCACGGTCGGCGGCGCCGCCTCGGCGATCGTCGTCGCGACGGACCGGTTGGTGAACAGCGAGTCGCCCAGGTCTCCGCGCAGGATGCCGGAGAACCAGTTGAGGTACTGCTCGAGCACCGGCTGACCCAGCCCGAGTTCGGTGCGGATCCGGGCGACCTCTTCCACCGTGGCGTTCTCACCCGCGATCACCTCGGCGGGATCGCCGGGGATCAGCTGTACCAGCAGGAAGGTGAGTATCGACACCAGCCACAGAACCAGCAGGCCGCCGCCGAGCCGGCGTAAGACCATACGAGCGCTCACCGTCACCTCCGTCCACCGATGGGCGGAAACGAAGCTGCCCGGAGCGGGCACATGCCGGCTGCCTCCGACCACTTCGATCCACATGACCCTTGTCCGATAATGGGACAAAATGTGTAATAGTTGTAAACGCAATGCTGCACTGCGGGTAAGTTGACGTCAAGAGGGGGGCGGTCGGGTAAATGAGCGGTTTCGTGATTGTTACCGGAGGCGCTGGGGCGACCCCCCGTCCAAGCAGGACGAGGGCCCAGAGGGGTGCCAGGGATCAGAGAGCCACCACGTATAAACCCGCGCCGCGCACGAGCGCTGTGGTCCGCGGCACAGGATGAGGCCCTTCTCTTTGGCCTCCGGCACATGGCAACACCGGCACTCGACCCTAGGATTCACACATGGCCGCAGAGTCCCATTTCACCGGCCTGAGCAGCGTCGCCCGTGACTTCACCGAGACGACTCAGGAGAGCCGCACCCTCCGCCACCTGGTGGAGATCTACCGTCAGCTCTCCGGCCTCGCCCTGCAGGACGCCGACATCGGCACGGTCGTCCAGATGGTGGCCCACCGCACGAACGTGACGGTGACCGTGCTCAGCCAGAAGATGGGGATCCTCGCCGCCGCGTCACCGGGCGAAACCTACGAAAGCGCGGTCCAGTACGTCCACGACCACCTGATACACCCCCGGCTGGCGCACATGCTCACCACCGTGGGCAAGGACCGCCGCCCGCGCAGGTTCCCCGACCTGGCACGGAACGGCGCCCGCGTCGTCGCCCCGATCCTCGTCGGCGACACGGTGCCCGCCTATCTCGTCTCGCTCGTCGGCGCGGCCCCCGACCGGGGCGAGGACACCGACCTCATGATCGCCGAGCACGCCGCGACGATCTGCGGCGTCATCCTGGCCCGCGAGCGGGTCATCTTCTCGGCGGCCAGCCAGGTGCGCGACGACCTCATCGAAGGGCTGCTTTCCGGGTCGGGCCGGGACAACGACGAGGTCGTACGCTGGGCCCAGCATCTCGGCTACGACGCGGAGCGCGACCACCGCGTCCTCTCCGTCATCCTGGAGCCGCCCGCGGGCGACACCGGACGCCGCGCCGTCATCGCCGAACGCGCCGCCATGGCGATCGCCCGGCTGTTCGTCGCCCAGGCACCGGACGCGATCACCTCCGTACGGACCGACGAGGTGGTCGTCGTGCTGACCGAGAACGCCACCGGCGGGTCGCCCGGCCGTGCCCAGCAACTCGGCAACCTGTGCGTGCAGCGACTGGGGGCGCTGTTCCCCGACGTCGCCGTGTCCATCGGCGTCGGCGGCGCGTTCCGCGAGCCCGCGCACATCGCCCGCTCGTACGAGGAGGCGCGGCGGACCAACGAAGTGATCAAGCGGCTCGGCCGGCGCGGCGCCGTGGTCGAGTTCGACACGCTGGGCATCAGCAGGCTGCTGCTCCAGGTGCCGGACATCGAGACGCTGCGCGAGTTCGCCTCCGACGTCCTCGGCGGGGTGCTGCGCCACGAGAAGAAGCACCACTCGGAGTACACCTCCACGCTGCAGTGCTACTTCCAGGAGAACAACAGCCCGCGGCGGGCCTCCAAGCGGCTGCACGTCCACCCGAACACCGTCACCTACCGGATCCACCGGGTCGAGGAGCTCACCGGGCTCGACCTGAACACCTACCGCGACCGCCTCGCCGCGCAGGTGGCGCTGGAGATCCTCGAAGCCCTCGGCGGGTTGGACGGGTGAGAGCCGCCGTCAGTGCGTGACGTCCGCGGAGGGAGCCGCGCCCCCCGCCGTCACGACGGCGGCGGCGGAGTAGACGATGCCGCCCGACGAGGAGTCGATGTACCGCGGGATCCAGTTCTCCTCGTCCTCGACCGGGGTCGCGCCCCAGCCGTAGCAGACGTGGAACCCGGTCGAGGTGCGCACGCGGAACATGAACATGTTGTCCGACAGCCGGCGCCCCGGGCTGACGAAGGCGTCCATCTCCCGGCGCGCCAGGTCCCAGGCGACCTCCACCTCCTCCAGGGTCTCCGCCTCGATCATCACGTGTTCGAGCCGGAGCGTGTCGTCACCCTGGAGGAGGGCGATGCTGTGATGGCGGGGATTGCACCGCAGGAACCACATCTCCCCCAGCCCCCGGCCGAGGTTGATCGCGTCGGACACCTTCATGCCCATCACGCCGGTGTAGAAGTCGAGGCCCCGCTGCAGGTCGGGCACCCGCAGCACGACGAAGCCCAGACCGAGCTCGCCGGTGACGGCGCGCGAGGTCGGCCGCTGCCCGCGGTAGGAGCCGGGCGTCTCCTGCTGGCCGGTGAAGAACTCGTGCCGCAGGCCGAAGGGGTCCTCGAAGGAGATCAGCCGCTCGACGGAACGCGCCGCGGCCAGACTCGCGCCGCCCTCGGTGACGGCGAAGCCCGCCGCGGTCAGGCGCGCCGCCACGTCGTCCGGCGACTCGTCCGCGCCGACCTCCCAGCCGAGGTACAGCAGCCGGTCCGTGTCGCCGGGGTGGATCGCCAGGCGGTGCGAGCGGTCGCACCAGCGCACCCGCACCGTGCCGTCCTGGAGAAGGCGGGTCTCGAAGCCGAAGACGCGCGGGCCGAAGTCGAGCCAGTCCGCCGCCGCCGCGGACTGCACGCCGACATACCCGATGCTTCGCATACCCACGACTCCTCGCGCTCAAGGCCCGTCCAGCGCGCCATCGCAAGGATACGTGGCGGACCTCCAGCGAAGTCGTCCAGGGCTCTCCCGCTCAGCTCAGGGCGGCACGCAACACCGGCTCGATCTCGGCCGCGGCCTGCGCGCCGTAGGCGGCGCGCAGGCGGGCCAGGTCCGCGTCGGCGTCGACGGCCCACTCCTGGGCGCCCTCGCTCTCCAGCACCAGCGTGGCGACGAGCGCACCGAGCTGGGCGGCCCTCTCCGGCCCGAGCCCGCCGTTGCGGCCGGCCAGGAACCCGGCGCGGAACCCGTCGCCGACGCCGGTCGGGTCGGCGATCCTGACCGCGGGCACCACCCCGACGCGCAGGGCGGTGCCGTCACGGCCGGCGATGTCGACGCCGCGGTCGGACAGCGTCGTCACCCGGAGGCCGACCCGCCTGGTGATCTCCGCCACGTCCCAGCCGGTCTTTCGGATCAGCAACTCCAGTTCGTACTCGTTGGTGAACAGGTAACGGGCGCCGTCGACCAGGGCGCGGCACTGGTCGCCGTCGAGGCGGGGCAGCTGCTGCGAGGGGTCCGCGGCGAAGGCCACGCCCAGTGACCTGGCCTCCTCGGTCTGCGCCACCATCGCGTCGGGGTCGCTCGCGCCCACCAGCACCAGCTCGACGCCGTACGTCTCCACGATCGGAGCGAGCGCGATGTTCTTCGTCTCCGTCATCGCGCCCGCGTAGAAGGACGCGAGCTGACACTGGTCGTCGTCGGTCGTGCAGGTGAACCGCGGCGTGTGGGCCCCCTCCACGACGAGGACGCCGCCGCACTCGACGCCGTGCCGTTCGAGGAACGACCTGTGGTCGGCGAAGTCGGCGCCGACCGCTCCCACGAGCACCGGCCGCTGGCCCAGGACGCCCATGCCGAAGGCGATGTTCGCGCCCACCCCGCCCCTGCGTACGACGAGGTCGTCGACGAGGAAGCTCAGCGACACCCGGTTGAGCCGGTCGGCCACCAGGTGATCGGCGAAGCGTCCGGGAAATCGCATCAGGTGGTCGAGCGCGATCGATCCGATCACGGCGGTGGTTCCGGAAGGCACTGTTACTCCTCGGCAGGTTCAGAAGACGATCGTGGTGCGGCCGTTGACCAGGACGCGGTCCTCGCAGTGCCAGGCGACGGCACGCGCCAGCACGGTCCGCTCGATGTCGGCGCCGCGCCGCGCCAGCTCCCCGACGCTCGCCCGATGGGACACCCGGATGACGTCCTGCTCGATGATCGGGCCCTCGTCGAGGTCCTCGGTGGCGTAGTGCGCGGTCGCGCCGATGAGCTTCACGCCGCGCTCCTTCGCCCGCTCGTACGGGCCCGCGCCGGGGAAGGCCGGCAGGAAGGAGTGGTGGATGTTGATCACCGGTACTCCGGCGCGCTTGAGGAAGCTCCCGGAGAGGATCTGCATGTACCTGGCCAGGACGATCAGGTCGACGCGGCCGCGCAGCAGGTCGAGCTGGCGCTGCTCGGCCTCCTCCTTCGTGTCCCCGGTCACCGGGATGTGCTCGTACGGGACCCCGAACGAGGCCACAGTGCCGGCGAGGTCGGGGTGGTTGGAGACCACCTGGCACACCTCGACGGGCAGCTCCCCGCGGCGTGTCCGCCACAGGAGGTCGAGCAGGCAGTGGTCGTACCGCGACACGAACAGCGCCACCCGGGTGGGCGCGGAGGCGTCGCGGAACCGGAACTCCGCGCCGAGTCCGGCCGCCACCTCCGCGTGGAACTCCCGCTCCAGCCGCGGCAGCTCCGCGCGGAGGCCGGCCAGGTGGAACACGACGCGCAGGAAGAACCGGCCGCCCGTCGGCCCGGTGGAGTCCTGGTCGGACTGCACGATGTTGGCGCCACGCCGGTGCAGGAACGACGACACGCGGGCGACGATCCCCGGCTGGTCGGTGCAGGACACGACCAGCCGGCCGAGGTCGCCGGAGACCGTAGTGGTCACCGCAGCGGTCACAGCGTGGCGGGGACGGCGTCGGCGGACAGGCCCGCCGCGCGGCGCAGCGCGTCCGCCCGGTCGGTCCGCTCCCACGGCAGGTCCAGGTCGGTGCGCCCGAAGTGGCCGTAGGCGGCGGTCGGCCCGTAGATGGGCGCGTGCAGCCCGAGGTACGCCCGGAACGCGGCGGGCCGCAGGTCGAACTGCTCGGTCACCAGCGAACGCAGCAGCGCGGGGCTCACCCGCTCCGTGCCGAACGTCTCGATGTGCACGGACACCGGCCTCGCCACCCCGATGGCGTACGCCACCTGCACCTCCACCCGGCGGGCGAGGCCCGCGGCGACCACGTTCTTGGCGACGTGGCGGGCGGCGTAGGCGGCGGAGCGGTCGACCTTGGACGGGTCCTTGCCGGAGAACGCGCCGCCGCCGTGCCGGGCGAACCCGCCGTACGTGTCAACGATGATCTTGCGTCCGGTGAGTCCCGCGTCGCCGACGGGCCCGCCGACCACGAAACGGCCGGTGGGGTTGACCAGCAGGCTGCGGTGGAGCGCGGCGGCGTCGTACAGCTCGGCCGGCAGTTCCGGGACGACAACGTGGGTCCACAGGTCCTCGCGGATCTGCTCGGTGACGGCCTCCTCGGCGTGCTGGGTCGAGATCAGCACCTGCTCCACGCCGACGGGCACGTCGCCCTGGTAGCGCACCGTCACCTGGGTCTTGCCGTCCGGGCGCAGGTAGCCAAGCGTCCCGTCCTTGCGCACCGCGGCGAGCCTGCGCGACAGCCGGTGCGCGAGCGCGATCGGCATCGGCATGAGCTCGGGGGTCTCGTCCGTGGCGTAGCCGAACATCATGCCCTGGTCGCCCGCGCCCGCGCGGTCGAGCTCGTCGCCCGACAGGTCGCTGCGATGCTCGTGGGCCAGGTCGACGCCGCGCGCGATGTCGGGCGACTGCTTGCCGACCGCCACCAGGACGGCGCACGCGTCGCCGTCGAACCCGTACGCGGGGTCGTCGTACCCGATCCCCTTGACGGTGTCCCTGACGATCCGCGAGTAGTCGAGGAGCTCGGGGGTGGTGATCTCCCCGGCCAGCACGACCATGCCGGTGGTGACCAGGGTCTCGCAGGCGACCCGGGAGTGCGGGTCGGCGCGCAGCGCGGCGTCCAGCACGGCGTCGGAGATCGCGTCGGCGATCTTGTCTGGGTGTCCCTCGGTCACCGACTCCGAGGTGAACACGCGGTCGTCGTTGTCACGCGGCGAGGTCATCGGTAAGGCTCCTCATGATGTGGGGGGTCTCATCTGGTGTGGGGCTAGAGCTCGGCCCGTACGGCGGCGGCGCCCGCGACCATGGCCGCGAGCTTGGCCCGCGCGACGGCGCCGGAGAGGTTGCGCAGCCCGCAGTCGGGGTTGACGAGCAGCCGGTCGGCGGGGACGAGGTCGAGCGCCCTGCGGATCCTGGACGCGACCAGTCCCGCGGACTCCACCTCGGGCGACTTGACGTCGATGACGCCGAGCCCGACGGCGCGGTCCCAGCCGAACTTCTCGATCACCGGCAGGTCCTCGTAGCCCTTGCGGGCGAACTCGAGGACGAGCTGATCCACGTGGGCGTCCAGCACGGCCGGGAACAGGAAGTCGTAGTGCCCCTCCCACGAGGGGCGCGCGTAGCGGTTGCCGTAGCAGACGTGCAGGGCCCAGGTGACGTCGACGCCCGCGGTGACGATGTTGACGGCCTCGATCGCCGTCTCCACCTCGCCGGGGTAGCCGGCCAGGAAGGGCTCGTCGATCTGCAGGAGCCACGCGCCACGCGCCGCCAGCGCGCGGGCCTCGGCGTTGAGCGTCCGCGCGATCGCGCGCACCAGCTCGCGGGGGTCGTCGTACGCGTCGTTCGCGACCCGCCGCGACAGCGAGAACGGCCCGGTGAAGGAGAACTTCACCGGATCCGAGGTGTGCGCCGCGGTGAAGGCGTAGTCGTCGGCCAGGCGCAGCGGCACCGCCTCGTCCGGGGGCGGCAGCGGGGCGGTGACCCTGGCGTCGTAGTAGTCGAAGTAGAAGTCCTTCGAGGTCCTGGGCAGGTGGATGCCCGGCATCCTGGCGAGGAAGTAGTCGATGTCGTTGTCGCGGCGCAACTCGCCGTCGGACACGATGTCGATGCCGGCGATCTCCTGGTCGCGGAGCGCCGCCTTGATCGCCATCTCGTGCACGTCCTGGAGCTGGGCGTGGCTCATCCGGCCGCGGTAGTAGTCGGTCTTCAGCCGCTCCATCCACTCGGGGACGGGATAGGAGCCGACGACGCTGGTCGGAAGCGGCGGCAGGCCGGTCGGGACGGCGGGCATCAGTCCCTCACCTGCGCGGTCATCGTGACGATGTTCCCGCCCGAGCGGTGGGCGAACGGCGCGTAGTGCACGTCGAAGCCGTTGCGCCGGCCGACGTGGGCGAGCAGCGGCCCGTTCACCCAGTTGACGACGGACCCCTCGTACTTGCCCGGCCCACGGAAGTGGGTCCGGTAGGACTGGACGTCGGTGACGAAGATGTCGTGGCAGACGAGCCTGCCGTACGGGTGCAGCAGCCGCAGGCTGTCGACGAAGCTCGCCACGGCGCCGTTGCTGACGTGCATGCGCAGGTCGGCGCCTGACTCCAGCAGGGGCCGCAGCGCCTCCCCGCTCACGGACGGCGCGAGCGAGTACAGGTCGAGGCCGGCCAGCGGCACGTACCGCTCCTCCAGCCTGAGCGCGGCCCACACCTCCTGCCAGAAGGCGACGGCGGCGTCCGTGTCGGCGAAGCGTTCCGGTTCCGACTCGGCCAGCGCCGCCGGGCCCAGCCTGAGCAGCTCCCGCACCAGCGCGGGCAGCTCTCCCGCCGTGGCCCCGGCCGTCCCCGCCAGCTCCGCGGCGACGGTCCCGTCGAGGTAGGCGCGGGTCTGCACCTGGTAGGTCCGGCCGCCGAGCTGGGCGACCTCGTCGGTCGGCAGGTTGTCGTAGACGTTGGAGACGTAGACGAGGAAGGCCTTGTAGGTGAGGAGGCCGAGCGCGTCGCACGGCCTCGTGGCGTCGAGCGCGGACAGGCCGACCCGCGCCCGGTGCTCCCCTACGGCCTCGCGGGCCAGGTCGAGCACGTGCTGCGAGTAGTCGCACATCGTGTAGCGCAGGCGCCGGTAGTAGCCCCGCCCGTGCGCGCCGTCCAGCGCGAGGAACTCGTCCAGGAAGACCTTCGCCTGGCCGCCGTTGCCCACCCCGAGTTCGACGACGTGGAGCTCGTCCGGCAGCGAGTCGCTGTCGGACAGCGCGTCCCAGACCCGGAACAGGTCGCCGATCAGGTGGCGTGCGGCGTCGCGGTTGCGCGCGTCGCTCTCCCCGCCGGGCAGCGCCTGCTCGTAGCCCCGGCCGGTGGCCTTCTCCCAGAGGTCGAGGTCCTTCCAGTAGCGGGCGTTGAAGTCCCAGACGCAGCTGCGGCTGCCCGGGCCCCAGTCCTCCAGCGGGACGCGGCCGCCCGCGCGCTGCCGCCGCAACGCCGCGGCGACCTCCTCGGGGGACGTGACCGCGCTGCGGCGCACGTCGACGGCGATCTCCACGGTGTCGTCGCGGACGCCGAGCGGCACGACGGCGGGGCCGGGCCCGTGGCTGGGCAGGATCGGCCGTACGTCGACCACCTCGCGGAAGTTCGCCTTGTACTGGATCCAGTCGCACACGAGCCGGACCTTGCCGAGGTCGGTGGAGACCTCGCGCAACGCCCCGACGACGGGGGCGAGCGAGGTCGTGAGGTCCAGCGGGGTGGGGTCGTTGAGCTTGGAATGGGGCCGGAAGTCAACGAGCATGACCGGAGTCCTCCCTGAGGTCGTGGCGGGGGTGGTCGGAGGGCGCTGTCGCGGCCGGCGGTCTCGGGCCGACGCCGGCCCGCCGCAGAATGTCGGGAACGCCGTGTTCGTAGCCGAGCGCCATGAGATGGACGCCCGCGACGCCGGGAGTCTCGGCGAGCCGTTGGACGGCCTCGACGCACAGCCGGACCCCCTCCTCCGCGACCCGGTCGGCGGGCACGCCCCGCAGCCTCCGCTCGACGTCGCCGGGGATGTGGACGCCGGGGACGGCTGTGCGCAGATGGTCCAGCGCGCGCAACGACCGGATGGGTCCGACTCCCGCGATCACCTTGCAACGCTCCAGCACGCCGAGCTCGCGGACGCCGCCCAGCCAGCGTTCGAAGACGTCGAAGTCGTAGACGTACTGGGTCTGGACGAACTCCGCGCCCGCGGCGGCCTTCTTGGCCAGACGGCGGGCCCGGAACCCCAGCGGCGGCGCGAACGGGTTCTCGACGGTGCCGATCAGCCAGTCGGGCCGGGCCGACAGCGCGGCGCCGGACATGAGCTCCCCGTCGTCGCGCAGGGTGCGCGCGGTCTCGACGAGCTGCACGCCGTCGAGGTCGAAGACCGGCTTGGCCCCCGGGTGGTCGCCGAAGCGGGGGTGGTCGCCGGTCAGCAGCAGCACGTTCGGGATCCCGAGCGCGCCCGCGGCCAGGAGGTCCGACTGCAGGGCGAGGCGGTTGCGGTCGCGGCAGGTGAGCTGCATGACCGGCTCGACGCCCGCGCGCCGGGCGAGCAGGCTGCCCGCGATGCTGGACATCCGGACGTTGGCGCCCTGGTTGTCGGTGACGTTCGCGGCGTCGACCCAGCCCCGCAGGAACTCCGCCTTGCGGACGAGCGCCTCGGGGTCGGCCCCCCTGGGGGGTCCTATCTCGGCGGTGACCGCGAACCTGCCGGCGGCGAGCGCGGCCCGCAGGCCGCCCTCCCCCGGTGCGGCGTCGCCGCTCATCGCGGCCTCAGCCCCAGCTCGCGGCGGTGCGGCGGGCGGGCGCCGATCGGCACCGCCAGCTCGTCGTCACGGCCCTGCCAGTAGTTCACCCATGAGCTGCGGCCCTGTTCCCTGTGGTCGACAGGGCGCTGCAGCAGGTCGAGGTCGGCGGCGTGCCCCGCGTTCCCCGCCCGCTCGATCGCGGTGACCCAGACGCAGGTCATGGCGGGATGGACCTCGCAGCGGCCGGTGGCCGACACACCGCCGCAGGGGCCGTTGCGCAGCTGTTTGGGGCAGGTCATCGGGCAGGCGTAGCCGGTGGTGGGCAATGCGCACTGGCCGCACATCCGGCATCCGTACAGGTGCTCCTTCACCGCCCGCTCCGTCCGGGTGAACCAGCGGTAGGCCCGCGGCCGTCCTTCGATCCAGGCCGCGACCCTCCGGTACGCCGGGTTGGCGGCGAGGACACGGTGGAGCCCGTAGCTGAGCCGGGCGCCGACGCGGGGGACCACGGGACGAGGCCGGTCCTGTTCTTCGAGGCCCACGATCAACTCCTTGCGCGGCGGGGATGAGATCGAGGCTGCCAGACCCGCCTTCGCGTGTCGTAGGCCCGCGCACCAACAGTGGGGAGCCGCAAGTTGTGACGGCCCACAACGGCCGCCTGTGCCGGAGCGGGCGGCCGGTACACCTTTTGGCGCTGCCCGAAACCCCCCTATAGCGGGAATTCCGCCGGGTTATCCTCACCACGACGTCCGGTAGTGCCGTGCCGGGCGCCGGGACGACACGGCCGGGGCCGGGCCTCCGGTATCCCTCGGCATTCGGGAGCGACATGAGGTTCCAGGTGCTCGGCGAGGTGGGGATCGTCGCCGACGGGCAGGTGGTCTCGCTGCCGTCACGACGCCAGGTGCAGTTGCTGGCCCTGCTCATCCGCGCCCACGGCCGCCCGGTGCCGGCCGAGACGCTCGCCGACGCCCTGTGGGGCGGGCGGCCGGGCCCGCAGTCCGGCAAGAACCTGCAGGTGATCGTGCACCGGCTGCGCAGGACGCTGGACGATCCCGGACGGATCCAGCACGGCCGCTCGGATTATGCCCTGATCGCGCGGCCCTCGGAGGTGGACTCCTGGGAGTTCGCCGACCTGGTCGGGCGGGCCGGGCGGGCGCTGCGCCGGCAGGACCCCGAGGAGGCCGCCGTGCTGCTGGAGCGGGCGCTCGCGCTGTGGCGTGGCCGCGCCTTCACCGGCCTGGACGACCTGGCCCCGCTGGCCGAGGAGGCCGAACGGCTGGAGCAGCAGCGCCGATGGGCGCTGACCGAGCGCATCGACGCCGACATGGCCCTGGGCAGGCACGCCCGGGTCGTCCACGAACTGGTCGCGATGGTGGACGAGAACCCGCTGGCGGAGCCGACCGTGGCCCGGCTGATGGCGGCGCTGCATCACACGGGGCAGCGCACGGACGCGCTGGAGCTCTACCGGCGGACCCGTGCCGCCCTGGTCGGGGAGCTGGGGCTCGAACCCGGGCCGCAGCTGCGTGCGCTCCATGAGGCGATCCTGCGCGGAGACGGGGAGATCAGCCCGGCCGTCCCCGGCCGGCAGACGGCGCACGCGCCGCACGCGCCGCCGGGGGCCGCGCCGTGTCTGCTCCCGCCGCAGCTCGGCGACCTGACCGGGCGTGACGAGGAGCTGCGCCTGCTCACCGGCATCCTGCGCGAACGCTCGCCCGCAGGACCGGTGAAGTGCGCGATCTCCGGCATGCCGGGCACCGGCAAGACCGCCCTTGCCGTGCAGACCGCGTACGAGGCCAGAGAGCACTTCCCGGACGGCCAGCTGTACGTGAACCTGCACGGCGGGAGCGCACGACCGGTCGATCCGTCGCAGGCGCTCGCCCGCTTCCTGCGCGCCCTCGGCGTGCCGCCGTCCGCGATCCCCGACGGCCTCGACGAGCGGGCGGAGGCGTTCCGCGTCCGCCTGTCCGGCCTCCGGGTCCTGGTGGTGCTGGACGACGCGGCCGACGAGGCGCAGGTGGAACCGCTCCTCCCGGCCTCGGGCGCGTGCGCGGTGCTCGTGACGAGCCGCACCGCGCTGACCGCGCTGCCGGGCGCCCGCAGGGTCGCGCTCGGCGTCCTGCGTGGCGACGCCGCAGTCGAACTGCTCAACGTCGTCAGCGGCCGGGCCGGTGACGACGTCGACCCCGCCGCCGTCGAACGGCTGGCCACGCTGTGCGGGCGGCTCCCGCTGGCGCTCAGGATCGCCGGAGCACGCCTGGCCGCGCGTCCGCACTGGAGCGTCGAACGACTGGTCGCCCGGCTCGCCGACGAGCGCGACCGCCTCGACGAGCTCACCCACGGGCCGCTGTCGGTCCGGGCCAGCCTCGCCCTCGGCTACTCGGGACTGACCGGCCAGGGCCGTGTCCTCCTCCGCCGCCTCGGGCTGCTGGACACCCAGGACTTCGCCGGCTGGGTGGCCGCGGCGCTCCTGGACGCCGACCCGCGCCACGCCGAGGACGTGCTGGAAGGGCTGGTGGAGGCGCGGCTCGCCGAGTACGCGGGGCCGGACTCCATCGGCGAGCCCCGCTACCGCCTCCACGACCTGGTGCGGCTGTACGCCAGGGAGCTCGGCGCCGCCGAGGACCCGCCGGAGGTCGCCGGCTCGGCGCTGTCCCGGGTCGTCGGGTGCTACCTCGCGCTCGCCGAGCGGGCGCACCGGCTGCAGTACGGCGGCGACTACACGGTGCTGCACGGAAACGGCACGCGGTGGGACTGCGGTCCAGCGGCGGTCCGGCGGCTGCTCGCCGACCCGGCCGGCTGGCTGCGCAGCGAGCGCGCCGGGCTGGTGGCGGCGGTGCGGCACGCGGCCCGCCTCGGGCTGAGCGAGACATGCTGGGACCTGGCGATGACGGCGGTCACCCTGTTCGAGGCGCAGGGCCTGTTCGACGACTGGCGGAGCACCTCCGAGATCGCGCTGGCCGCGGCCAGGGAGGCGGGCGACACGCGGGGCGAGGCGGCGATGCGTTACTCCCTGGGAACGCTCGCGGTGTTCCGGCAGCGCTACGCCGACGCCCGCCCGCACGTCGACGCCGCGCTGCGGCTCTTCGAGCAGATGGGCGACCGGCACGGCCAGGCCCTGACGATCCGCAACGCCGCGCTGATCGAGCGGGTGGAGGGGCGGGGAGAGGACGCGCTCGCCAGCTACGAGCGGGCGCTGTCGATGCTGCGCGAGGTCGGCGACCGGCACGCCGAGGCACATGTGCTCGGCAGCATCGCGCAGATCCACATCGAGCACGACCGGACCGGGGAGGCGGGCCCGCTCCTGGAGACCGCGCTGGCCGTCTACCGCGAGCTGGGCGACCTGCGGGGAACCGCCCAGATCCTCAACCGGATGGGCGCCCTGCTGCTGCGGGAGGAACGGGCGGCCGCGGCCGAGGCGACCTACCGGCAGGTGAGAGCGGCCTCCCGGGCCGCCGGGGACCGCATCGGCGAGGCCCACGCGCTGCTCGGCGGCGGAGAGGCCCGGCTGCTGGCGAGGGACCTCGACGGCGCGGGCGAACTGCTGGAGGCGGCGCTCCGGCTCGCCACCGAGCTCGGCGAGCCGTTCGTGGCCGCCCGCGCGCGGCTGACCACCGGGCGGATCGCCGCCCTGCGGGGCGACCGGCGCCTCGCGGTGTCGCTGCTGGGCGAGGCGGCCGCGGCGTTCGAGGAGATCGGGCTGGTGCTCTGGCACGAACGGGCGACGCACGCGCTGCGCGCCCTCGACGGCACCGAGGACCCCGCGCAGGCGGGTTGAGCCCTCCGGCGCGGGGCCCGGCACGCCCGCATGGACGGGCGCGCCGGGCCGGGCGTGATCAGCGGCCGCCGGGCTCGCCTTGATCCATCCAGTGGCTGTCGCAGCCGTACGCCCCAATCGTGCAGGGGTTCTCGTCCGCCGCGGCCGGGGCCGCGAAGCCGCCGAACAGCGCCGCCGTCGCGACGGCCGCCAGCACCGCCTTGCGTATCCTGTTCGTGTCTCTCCTCGGTTGGACCACACGATCAACGACTGAACGATCAACGACTGCGCGATCAACGACCGCGATCAACACTGCCACGCCCACCAGGCGTCGCAGACGGTGTCCCGCAACTGGCCGGGCAGCGGGTCACCCGGCCCCTTGACTCCGGCCCGGCCCTTGGAGATGTCCCAGGTCACCACGTTGTACTCCGCGGCGGGCTCGATCTCGCCCTCGGCGATGCCGATGCCCTTGGCGTCCTGGAGGCCGATCCAGTTGCCTTGCTCGTCGACCTTGGGGCCGACGCTGTAGCAGGGGCCGATCGGGATGACGAACGCGCCGCACACCGAGGCGCCGACCGGGCCCTGTTCGTCGGGCGACGCCGACGCCCACTGCACGGCCCCGCCGAACCCCGCCGCTCCGGGGCCGGCGCTGAGCTGAAGCACCCCGCGCTGGTAACTGAGGGACACGCAGAGGCCCGCGCAGTATCCGACCTGGATCTTCAGATGTTCGTGTACGGCTCGTCCGAACGCGCGCTGCCTCTCCAGGCACCTGTCCGGGTCGGGGAAGCTCGAACAGCTGAACGGTTTGCCGAGGCCGCTCCGGTTCAGCGCGGGCCGGACGTCGCAGCCGGCGAACAGCAGACGGCAGGCACGCGCTGTCTGCTTCCGCACCACCCGCTGGGCCCGCTCCCTGGCCTCCTGGGCCTTCCTCCGTGCCTCCTCGGCCTTCCTGCGCGCCTCCGCCGCGCGCCTGCGCGCCTCCTCGGCCAGTTGCCGCGCCCGCTCGCGGGCCCGCTCGGCCAGCCTTCGCTGGTAGTCGACGAAGCGGTGCCACGCGTCCCGGACAGCCTTCATGGTCCCCATGACCGCCCTGGTGATCGCGGTCACCGCCCTGATCAGGAGACCGCAGAGGATGCAGCCCCAGTCATTGCCGTCCGGGTCGCTCTCGGTGACCGGGTTGTTGCCGGCGTACGTGTACCCGTTGAGCTTCTGCGGCTCGTTGGAGTCGAAGACCGGGTCCACCGACAGGAACCGGCCTTCGCTCGGCAGGTACTCGCGGGCGCCGAGGTGGACGAGTCCGGTGGAGGGGTCGGCGGTGCCGCCGACGAATGCCCTCTGTGATGGCCAGGAACCGGGCTTTTCACCCCGGGGGTTGCCGAACGGGTCGAACCTCCGCCGGGTGACCTCCAGGGAGGCGGCGTCGATCGCCAGCTCGGCCGTGCCGTGATGGTCGGAGACGAGCCAGGTGAGCCGCTGGTCGTTGCCCCTGACCGCGACCGTCCGGTCTCCGTGGGTGTAGTAGCGCGTGGCGCTCGGAGCGGTGGAGCCCGCGTCGACCCGCACCTCCATCACGCCGAGGTAGAGCACCGTCCCCGAAGGGTCGCGCCGGATGAGCCGGTTGCCCTCGGCGTCGTACAGGAACGAGGTGGTCCTGCCCGCCTCTGTCACCTTCGTGAGGTGGCCCTCGGCGTCCCACTCCAGCGCCTGTTCGGCGGAGCCGACCCGGCGCGTGGTGGTGTTGCCGGTTTTGTCGTAGGAGTAGGCGTCGATCCGGTTGACGCCCGGCCCGGTCGTGCTCACCTGCTTCGGGGCGTGTGCCTGAGGCTGCCCGGTGGCGGGATAGGTGAAGGTGCTGACGGTGTCGCCGGTGGCTCCGTTCACGGCGTGCCGGGTCTCGGTCTGCCGGGCGCCCGTCAGGTCGTAGGTGTAGGAGTTCCAGTACGGCGTGGCGCCGCCGACCCCGCTCGGTGTGACGCCGCCGTTCGCGTCCGGGGTGGTGGCGCACGCTCCGGTGGTGGTCCAGGCGTGCGACACCCGCCGCAGCTGGTCGTACCGGAAGCACTGGATGTCGGAGGCGGCGTTGGCCGCCGGAGGCGTGTCGGCGATCCGGGTGAGGTTGCCCGACTCGTCGTAGGTGTAGTTCAGGTCGCCCTGCCGCACCTTCGAGTCGGTCTGCCGGTCGGTGATCCGGCGCGACAGCCGCCGGGTGCCCTCCTCGTAGGTGTAGTCGTTCAGGACCTGGCGGCCGTCCTCACCCCAGCGTTCCTGCAGCGCCTCGCCGCCCTTGCTGTAGAGCGTGTCGTTGACGTACGTCCCGAGGCCGCTGCGGGTCTGCAGCGGCATCGCCTGGTCGGTGTAGGTGGTGCGCACCGTCTCGGCGGGCAGGTTGCCGGCCACCGGATACGTGACCGACTGGACCGTGCCGTCGGGGTTGTAGCGGGTCTTGAAGGTGTACGTCCCCGCGAGCCCGCCCTCCGACGCCGGGATGACGTAGCTGTTCGAGATCGCCCGGTAGGCGGAGTCGTAGGCGTCGACCCGCGTGACGTAGGCGTTCGTCCCGCTCCAGCGGGTCGCGGAGACGGGCATGCCCTTGACGGAGGTGCCGTCGGGGAGCGTGTCGTACGTCCACGAGGCGATCGTCGGGGCCTGCGCCGTCTTCCCGGCGTGGACGGCGGTGCGCCGGCCCAGCACGTCGTACTCGAACGCCAGCGTGCGGTTCTCGGCGTCGGTGCTGGTCGCCATCCGGTCCAGGTCGTCGTAGGTGTAGGTGGTCGTGCCCCGGTCGGGGTCCTCGGTCCTGGTCACCCGGCCGCGCAGGTCGCGGGTGGTCCGCCACACGTTGCCCGCGGGATCGGTGACCGTGTCCTGCTCCCCGCCGCGGCTGTACCCGTACCTGGTGGTGTCGTACGCGCCGACCGGCGACGGGCCCTTGTACTGGCGCAGTTCGACCGTCCGGCCCCGGGCGTCGGCGATCACGGTCGTCGGGGTCGAACCCTCCGGGGGATCGACGTCCGTCCGTTCACCGTTGTAGGTGGTCGTGGTCCGCCACTTCTCGTCGCCCATCACCTTGAGGATCTCGGCGGTGGTGCGGCCCAGCCCGTCGTAGGCGTAGACCGTCTGCGCCGGGACCGCGCTGTCGGCCACGCCGAGGATCTGCGGACCGGGGGCGTCGGCGTTGGCGTACACGTCGTTGACCTTGGCGACCTGCCCGAGGGTGTTGTAGACGGTGTCACTGAGCAGGCGCCCGCCGCCGTGCGCCGGCTGCTGGTTCTGCCGCGAGCGCAGCAGGCCGTCGTAGATCTCGTAGGAGACGTCGTAGCCGCCGTCGTTGTTCAGGGTCTTCGTGGCCACGGCCACCGGAGCGCTCTGCTCGATCGTGTAGGTGAACTCCTGGCTCGGGCTCTGCCCGGTGGGCCGGTCCGGCAGCCACACCTTGGCCAGCCGCCCCAGCGGGTCGTAGGCCAGCTCCGTGTGCCGGCCGTTCGCGTCGTCCTGGGCGGCGGTCACGCTCCACTCGGGACGCAGGACGGTGGTCTCGGTGTGGCCGAGCGGGTTGGTGACGACCGTCCTGACCGGCACCGCGTCGGCGACCGGGGTGTACGACGTGGTGGTCTTGGCGTCGGCCGCGTCGTAGCTCTCGGTCTTCCGCCCGTACGCGTCGTACACGGCACGCGCCGCCTGCTGGTAGACCGGCTGGCCGTTCGCGTAGCCACGCAGGTCCTCGGTCCTGGTCACGTCGCCCTTGGTGGGCGCGGCGCCGTAGGCCCCGCCGTCGTAGTACGTCCGGACGTCTTCGAGGACGTCGTCCGGCCGTTTGGGGGTGGTGCCGCAGGCGACCGCGACCTTCTCGCTCCTGACCACCGCGTTGAGGATCCACGCGCCGGTGTTGCGGGCGTAGGTGTTGCGCAGGCACTGGTCGTCGCTGGTGGTCCCGGTGTCGCCCAGGTCGTCGACCGAGGTCAGCGAGCCGTACGTGTCGAAGGAGTTGCGGGTCTCGGTCCGGCGGACCGCGCCGGTGCTGAGCTTGCTGCGGCCGCGCACCTTGGCCACCGAGAGACGGTAGGCCTGGTCGGCGCCCTCCGACGCGTTCGGCCCCTGCAGCCAGGGGTCGTTGACGCTCGCGGCCACCTCGGCGCCGTCCGGCCCGTCGAGTTGCCGGGTCTCGCGCTCGAAGCCCTGCAACCTCCAGTGGTCGGTGACCTTGACGCCCTCGGAGTCGGTCACCTGGACGCTCCGGGTGCCGGTCGGCTGCTTGTCGCCGTCCAGGCCGCGGAAGAAGAGGTGCTCGACGGCCGTCTTGCGGTCGGGCGCCTCTCCCTTGACGACCTGCACCTTCTCGTAGCCGCGCCACGCGGACCAGGTGCGGCGGGAGGCCGGGGCGAGCTCCAGGTCGTCGTACGCCCACGCCGGGTCGCCCTTGTAGACGTAGTCGGTGCGGACCATCGGCGAGCCGCCGGTGAGGTCGACCTCCTGCGTCTGCACGGTGACGTACTTGTGGAACCAGTCGATGCCGGGGGCGGACGCGCCCTCCGGGGCCCAGAACACCGGGTAGCAGCGCCTGCCGTTGGCGTGCGGCTGGGGCAGCGCGGCGCGGGTGCACTGGGGATCGGAGTAGACGACCGTGAGCCGGCCGCCGGTCTCGTTGTTCACGCTGCGGATGCGCCACTTCATCATCGGCGCGACGCCTTCGAGCGCGTCGACCCGGTTGGGCATCTCCACGCCGTCGAAGTCGACCGGCGGCGTGCTGAGGGTGCCGCCCACCTTGCCGGTGTGCTGGATCCGCGCCAGCCAGAGCGCGGCGCTCATGTTGTCACCGGGCTTGGGGAAGGACTGGGTCAGCGTCCAGGTGTCGACGTCGGTCAGCGCGCCGTCCTTGAGCACCTGGGTGGTGACCGAGGTCAGCCGTTTGCGGCTGAAGAACACCGGCGCGTGGTTGGCGCAGTCGGCGCCGGAGGCGCACAGCAGGTCGGCCGGCACGTCGGGCCAGTAGGCGGCGTTGGCCTTGGTCAGCTTGGCGGGCGCGCAGTCGAACGTGGAGGTGCGGACGCACCGCTCGTCCACCGAGAACAGCACCTTCCCGACCGGGAGCTTGGAGTACACCTGCCCCGCGCGCTGGCCGTACTCGATGCGGTTCAGGTAGCCGCCCGCCGTGTACGGCGTCTCGTCGGCGGCCTTCATGTTGCGCCCGTAGTAGTTGGTCTCCTTCGTGTAGAAGTAGCTCATCGTGTTGCCGTGGGTGTCGATGACGTGGTCGAGGTTCCAGCGGTAGGCCTGCTGGCACCACGAGTCGGCGTAGGTCGTCTTGCGGCAGGGCTCGCCCGAGTCGTCGCCGTACACGGGCACGGTCCAGGTGGACCCCGTCTCCTGCTTGCCGGAGGCCCAGCCGGGCAACCGGTTCAGCCCGAAGAAGAACTGGGTGCCGTCGGACTGCGTGATCTTCCAGTGCTCGCCCTTGGCGCCGTCTCCGTCGCCGTCGTCCCCGTTGACGGCGCCGGTGAGCTTCTCCACCCGGGACCCGTCGTCGTTCTTCAGCCGCCATGCGCCGGTGGCCGCGTCGTGGACGAGCTCGTTGGCCCCGCCGCCGAGCACCACGACGGCGTTGTCGCCGCCCCAGCACAGCTCGCCGTTCTTGGGGGTGACGCCGTCGTCCACGCAGGACTTGTACTTGCGCTCGATGAAGCCGCCGGGGCTGAGGTCGAAGCCCTCGCCCACCCAGCTCGGCTGGTTGTTCGTCGACGCGGTGCGCCCGTCGACGCCGCCGGACGAGTAGGCCAGGGCGAGCTCCGGCGCAGGGCCGCCCAGCGACGGCGGCACCCGCATCGGGTAGGACCAGGAGAAGTCGCCCGACTGCGGGCTCACCTCCCAGTCCGCGCTGGGTGAGAGGGGGGTGGCGGTGTAGTCGCCGGTACCGCCCGAAGGGGCGGCCGCCAGCGCGTAGAGCCCGCTGCCCGCGCTCCCCTCCGCCGTCGCGCCTGCCGCCGCCGCTGGGGAGGTGGCGGGCGCGGCGCCGACCTCGGCGGTGAGCAGTCCCCGCGCGACGTCGTTCGTCCCAGGAACCGGCCGGGGCGCGGGACAGTCGCCGGTCCCGGCGGGAACAGAGGCCGGGGTGGCGGTAGCGGCGCAGCCGGGCAGTTCCACCAGGCGCAGCCGGGCCGCCCAGTCGCCGCCGTAGGCGCCGCGGAACCCCGAATAGTCCAGCTCGAGTGTGACCGGCGCGGCCTGCTCTGCGCCGTCGGCGCGGGTCACCCGCAGCCACACCCCGGTGTCACCGGGCAGGGACGAGACGGCCGGGTTCAGCAGGTCCACCCGGACCTTCCCCGGCGCCGCCGCGGACGGCTGAGCGGGGGACGGCTGAGCGGGGGATGACTGAGCCGAGGACGGCTGAGCGGGGGATGACTGAGCCGAGGACGGCTGAGCGGAGGACGTCTGGGTGGCCGCACTCGCCCGCGCGGCCTCGGCGACGCCCGTTCCCGGGCCGATCCGCACCGGCAGGCCGGACAGCCCGACGAGGGCCGGCCGCGCGTCCGGAGCCCCCGCGTCCCGGACGGCGGCGGGATCCTGTGCGGCCGGATTCTGTGCGGCCGGCTTTCCGGCGAGCGCGGAGAGGTCGGCCGTCGCGCTGCCCGGCTTCGGCCACACCACCTTCGGCGGGGCCTTCAGCGCGCTGAGCTCGGCGGGGTCGGCCTCCTTGCCCTTCACAGGAACCCGCGTCCCCTCGACCAGATGGTCCTGCTGCGGGTCGGGGGGATCCCAGCGGTCGCCGGCGGCCGCCACCGGCTGGGCGTACAGGAAGCAGGCCGCGAGGGCGGCGATGACGCCGACGGCGGTCAGCCGCCGGAAGCGGTGAGATCGTGACTGGGGGAAATCCATGCTGGTTACCTCCGGCTGCCGGCGAAGGGCGCGGACACGCCCTTCGCCGGCCAAGGGGGAAGGACTTACTGCAGGGAGAGCTCGTAGATCTCGTCGTCGGAGAGCACACCGGTGTAGGCGCGCACGTCGTCGATCTCACCGACCCACTTGTTCCAGCCGTTGATCGCCTGTCCGATGGTCAGCGCGTCCTTCGTCTGCCAGGGCGTGGTGAACGACGTGGTGCCTTCGAGGTTGCCGTCGACGTACAGCCTGAGCTGGTTGTTCGCCCGGTCGTAGACGCCCGCGAGGTGCGTCCACACCCCGGTCTCGGCGGGGTCGATCGAGAAGGGGCCTGTGTAGACGGCGGAGGTGGAGTCGGCCGTCGGCATGTTGAACCGCCAGCGGTCCTGCGCCTTGTCGTACTGCAGGTAGAAGCCGCTGCGGTTGACGCCGTCCATGCTCACCGCGGTGCGGTAGTCGGCCTTGTCGGTCAGCCGCACATAGGCGGCGACGGTGAAGGAGCCGTCGGTGCGCAGCACCGGTCCCGCGCCGGATCGCAGCGGCGCCTTGGTGCGGATCAGGCACCCGGCCGCGCCGAAGCCGGCCGCGCCGCCCACCCATCCGCCGGTCCAGGTGCAGGCGCCGGTGGCGTCCGCGTCCCTGACCAGGTCGCTCGGCTTGCCCGAGGAGTCGCGGGCGACCGGCCCCGAGGTCTCGTCGAGCTTCCAATGGCCCTCCAGGCTCACGGGACGGTTGGCGAGGTCGCCGACCTCCTTGTCGTAGACCACCCGGTCCCAGACCCGCACGTCGTCGACGTCGCCGGCCCACTGTTCCGACCCGCCCAGGGCCCGGCCGATCACGAACCTGCCCGCGGCGTTCCACGGGGTGGGCTGCACGGCCGTCGTGCTCTGCGGCCTGCCGTCGACGAAGAGAAGTAGCCGCCCGGTCGCCGCGTCGAAGGACGCCGCGAGGTGCGTCCACCGTCCGGTCACCGGCGCCGCGTCGGACTTGGCGTGGTAGTACGTCGGCGAGCCGACGCTGTCCGCGGAGCCCATCGCCATCGCCCACCGGTCGCTGCCGACGTGGTATTGCAGCGAGAAGCCCGCGCGGTTGACGCCGTCCTGGCTGAGCACGGTGCGGTAGGTGCCCTTGTCGGTGAGCCGCACCCAGGCCGCCACGCTGAAGTTCTGGTCGGTGCGGATGATCCCGTCCGGTTTCGACGCGGTGACCGTGCCCCCGGCACCGTCGAGCCGTACGGCGCCGGAGACGCGGCCGGGGGTGCGGGTGGCGCCGGTGCTCAGCGTGGCCTGATAGCCGTTGCCGGAGGAGTCGCCGGCCACGGTGCCGGAGGTCTCGTCGAGCGTCCAGATCGCCACCGGCGAGGTCGCCCGCCGCACGCTGAACTCGTACCGCTTGTACGGGCCGATGTTGCCCGCCTTGTCGCGGATCCACACGTACAGCACGTTGAGCAGGTCGCGGGGCGGGGTCACCTTGATCGTCGCGGTGCCGTCCGCCGCCGCGTTCACCGCCGTCGCCGTCCCCGGGTCGTCGCTGTTCAACGCGTAGAGGTAACCCCAGGCGTCCGTCACCGTCCCGGGGCTGAGCCGGAAGACGCCCATCCGGCCGACGCCGCCGGCGGGGACCGGATCGCCTCCTGCGGGTGTCTCGGGATAGTCCGTGGAGGCCACGCCGGGCGCCGCGGACGGCCGGGTCCGGTCGACGATCACGTCGCACCATCCCCCCCAGCCGCTGGTGCCGCTGGTGGCGACGCCGTCCTGTGCCCGCACCCGCCAGCTGATCCTGGCGCCGTCGGTGACCGAGAGCGGCGCGGTGACGGGCGTGCCTGAGGCGACGTAGGACGTGTAGTGCTCACCCACCTTCGCCCCGCCGATCACGTACCACTCGAAGTGGGCGCGCACGGTCTGGCCCTTCGCGCCGTCGGCGTCGGTCACCGTCGCCCGCAGCGTCGGTGTGAGCGTCGTGACGTGCGGCGCGGCCGTCCCGGTCGCGCAGGGCACGTACGCGCTGGCGCCGACCTGGGTGGAGAGCTGGTCGGGGACATTGGGGGTGGTGTTGTAGGTGATCTCGATGGAGGGGTTGTTGCGGAACTTCTTCCAGCCGTACTTGTCGCTCTCGCTCGCCGCGCGCAGGCCGAGGGTGAGGTTCGCCCAGTTATTCGACGCCGCCTCCGTCACGGCCGACGTGGCGTCGAAGTCGACGCCTCCGGCGCCGCAACTCGAGCTGTAGCCCTTCGCGACGCTGGCGGATGCGATCTTGCGCTTCCAGGCGGGCTGGGCGTTCCAGGTGGTGCCGGTGCCGATCGAGCCGGTCAGCCAGAGTTGCACCTCGCGGGCCGAGCACGACCACGAGTACGTCTCGTAGGCGCGGAAGGTGGCCTTGACGATGTGCTTGCCGTTCACCGCCGAGGTGTTCATCCGGAAGAACGACCGGTAGGTGTCGGTCGTGGGCCCGGACGGCACGTACGGGTCGTTGTAGTAGCCGACCTTGGCCACGTCGCTGGTGCCGTAGTACTTCGTCGAGGCGAAGTGCTTGGAGACGTAGGCGAAGGCGAGCCGCCCCGCGCCGTACATCGGCGGGTCGACGTAGACGGGGTAGGTCAGGCCGGGCGTCCGCAGGAAGTCCTGGTCGGGGGTGAGCACCAGCGTGCCGCCGTCGAGCCGGGCGGCGACCGTGCCGATCGCGTCCCCGGTCAGCGGGCCGGTGACACGGCCCTTCGCGTCCTCCTCGGCGCCTGAGGAGTCCCACATCTGCGGGGCGTTGCCGTGCAGGACGACCTTGCCGCCCGGGTCGCGCACGGTGACGTTGCCGGTCGCGTCCATGCCGAGCGTTCCCCCGCTGACCTGGATCCCGATCGGGATCTCGGCCAGCCGCGGGTCGCGCGCCGCCTCCGGGGTCTTCACGACCAGCACCTGCGAGAAACCGTCGAGACCCGCCGTCAGCTTGAGGTCGACTCCCGGGAACACCTCCTCGTACGTGGCGGTCTCGTACAGCGGGGAGGGCTTCGGCAGCGGCGCGGGCCAGGTGTAGGTGAGCGTGACGCCGTCCTTGACGATCCGGACCAGCGGCCCGTCGCCGCCGCCGGAGAACGTCATGTCGACAGGGGCGGCGTAGGGCCCGAGCGTGCCGTCCCCCCGCCACATCAGGCCCAGGTCGACCCCGGCCCAGGTGTCCCCCTTCTTCACCCAGCGCGGCCACAGGCTCACGACCATGCGCTGGTTGCCGTCGGGATCGGCGAACACCTGGGTGGTCTCCGTGCGCTCCGACGCGATCTCGACCGGCTCCCCGGTCGCCTTCGCCTGCCGGATCTCGTCGTTCCCCGTGGTGAGGCCGCCCGTGGTGAGGCTGCCCGTGGTGAGGCTCCCCGTGGTTTGGCCGCCGGCGAGAGCGGCCCGGGCGGGAGCGGAGACCGGGCCTGCCGCGGCGGGGAGGGTGAGAGCAGGAAGGAACGTGACGAGCAGGGCGGGAACGGCCAGCAGGGCGGCGAGCCGTCTGCGGCGTCGTCGCCTGCCACCGTCGTGTCTGAGTCCTGAGGGGACGGTCACCTTCACCTCACGGGCGACTTGGAAGCCGCCCGCGGGCGGCATCAATGCTGATCAAGGTCGTCGATGCTGATCAAGGTCAAGGTAGGGAAAACCGCTTTCACCGTGGTTTCACGTGATATCGGGGCATGTCGCGGCACTGTCCGCCCAGGTGGCGGCCGGGCGAGCCCCCGTCACATACGTCCCAGTACCAAACACTCACTTGCCCAGATCACGGACTTCTCCTACTATTCCTACAGAGTTACTAGGAAACATGCCGATATGGCGTGGAAAGGGGCGGAGCATGCCCGCGACGGCCGAGTCCGTGGACACGATCTGGTTCACCCGCTGTCCGGTGCCGACGGCCGGCGGGCTCGCCTACGCGCTCGGCCGGCTGGCCACCCGGTACGCGGACCTGGGCGTCGAGGTCGGCATCCTCCAGGACGCGCCACTGGAGATCGCCCGGCACCACTACGACCACGACCTCGTCGGCCTGATCCGCGAAGGGGGCAACGTGCCCGCCATCGCGGCGCGGGCCGAGGGCGCGAGGACCCGCCTGGTCGGGCTCACCTGGATCGACGAGGGGCAGTCCATCGTGGTCCGCCCGGACTCGGCGATCAGCTCGCCGGCCGACCTGCGCGGCGCGCGGATCGCCGTCCCCGGCTGGGCCGCGACGAGGGACACCAGCCACGCCCGCGCCATGGCGCTCCACGGCTTCAAGGGCGCGCTCGGGCTCGCCGGCCTGACGCTCGACGACGTGGAGTTCGCCGAGGTGCCGATCGACCCGGTCATCCCCCCTGGCCGCGTCCGCGAGGAACGCGCCGCGCCGCGGTTCCGCGAGCTGGACGAGCTGGCCGCCGGACGCGTCGACGCGGTCTACGTCAAGGGAGCCGCGGCGCTGGAGGCCGCGCGCGCCCGCGGCGCGGTGGTCGGCGTCGACCTCGACGCCGTGCCCTGGCGGCGGGCCAGGGTCAACAACGGAACCCCGCGGCCCATCACGGTGCACGAGGACCTGCTGCGATCGCGCCCCGAGCTGGTGGTCGAGTTCCTGGTCGAGACGCTGCGCGCGGCCGACTGGGCGGCCGGCGACCCGGACGGCCTGCGCGAGGTGCTGGCGGCCGAGACCGGGTCGGGCGCGGAGGGCGTGCTCCTGGCCTACCGGGAGGGCTTCCACCGCACTCTCCACCCCACGCTGGACGACGAGCGGGTGGACCTGCTGCGCGTCCAGAAGGCGTTCCTGCTGCGCCACGGCTTCCTGAGCGCCGACTTCGACCTCGACTCCTGGATCGACCCCCAGCCCATGCGTCTCGCGTACGAGCGGCTGTCATCAGAAAGGCCATGACGTGACCAGCACTTCCCCCTCCGGTGACCACGGCTCCCCGGCCGGGCCCACCGGTGGCGCACGCCTCCGCCGCCCGCTGCTCCCCGCGGCGGCCGCCGCCGTCGCCGTGCTGCTGACCGCCTGCGGCACGTCGGCGGCGTCCTCGGAGACCGGGGCCGACGGGCAGCCCGTGGACACCGTCCGCGTGGGCGTCATCGCGGGCTCGCCCCCCGGGGTCTACTCCGCGATCGAGAACGGGTTCTTCGACAAGGAGCGCATCAAGGTCGAGCTGGTGACGCTCGGCGGCGGCCCCGCGCTCGTCGCGGCCACCGAGGGCGGCTCCATCGACATCGCGTGGGCCGACATGTTCGCCTGGGCGTCCGCGATCGAGCAGGGCTTCAAACTGACGATCATCAACCCCGCCAACGCGTTGAAGCCCGGGAAGCCGGTCAACGTCATCGTGACGAAGCCGGGCAGCGGCATCACCTCGGCGAAGGACCTCGCGGGCAAGAAGCTCGGGGTGCCGGCGCAGGCGCTCACCACCGTGCAGATCAAGAAGTGGCTCGCGGACCAGGGCCTCGACCCGAACGGCCCGAAGTACACCACCGTGCAGGACCGCACCACCTCGGGCGGCCTGGTCGCCCAGGGCACCATCGACGCCGCGGCCACCAGCGGCGCGTACGTCACCGCGTGGGAGGCGCAGTACGGCCTCACGGTGGCCGGCACCTTCGACTCCGGCGTGCCCGAGGGCGCCGCGACGTCCGGCTACGGCGCGCTGCGCTCCTACGCCGAGGCCCACCCCGACCTCGTCAAGCGCTTCGTGCGGGCCGTACGGAAGGGCGTGGCGGCGTTCCAGTCGGCCACCCCGCGCGACCAGAACGCCCTGCTGGTCAAGCACGGCGGGGCGGACGTCGCCACGCTGGAGGACAAGTATCCCGGCGCGCTGGACAAGGCGTCCGCGGCGACCAGCGGAGAGCTCGCCGGCCCGTTCGACGTCGCCGCCCAGAACAAGTGGATCGAGACGGGCGCGCGGTTCGGCGCGCTGAAGAAGCCCTTCGACCTCACGCCCCACCTGTGGCCCACCGCCACGGACGCCAACCCCTGACCATCCCCACCAACGCCGGGAGCCTCGATGGCGACATCAGCCGCACTCTCGGCCGTACGCGGCCCGACCGGAAGCACCGGGAGCCTGCTGACGGCCGACGACGTCGCGAAGACGTACCGCACCCGCCGGCGGGAGGTGACCGCCCTGCGCGGGCTGTCCCTGGACATCGCCGCCGGGGAGTTCGTCGCCCTCGTCGGGCGGTCGGGATGCGGGAAGTCCACGCTGCTCCGGCTGCTCAGCGGTCTGCTCCCGGCCACGGCGGGAGAGATCCGGGTGGCCGGGCAGCCGATCGACGGGCCGCCCCGGCAGGCGCGCTGCGTCTTCCAGGACTACGCCCAGTCGCTGCTGCCGTGGAAGACGGTCGCGGGCAACGTCCGGTTCGGGCTGCGGCACGCGTACGAGCCGGCCGAGGGCGGTCACGACGAACTGGTGGCCCACTACCTCGGCCTGGTGGGCCTCGCCCACGCGGCCGACCGGTACCCGTGGGAGCTCTCCGGCGGCATGCAGCAGCGGGCGGCCATCGCCCGCGCGCTCGCCGCGCGGCCCCAGTTGCTGTTCATGGACGAGGCGTTCAGCGGCGTGGACGCCCTGAGCCGCGCCAAGCTGCAGGACGTCCTCCTGCACGCCTGGGCGGAGGAGGGCCTGACCGTGGTGTTCGTGACCCACGACATCGACGAGGCGGTCTACCTCGCCGACCGGGTCGTGGTGCTGCACCCGGAAGGACGCGGCGTGCTGGCGGACGTACGGACGGACCTGCCCCGCCCGCGCGGCCAGGTGACCACGCGGGAGCTGCCGGAGTTCCTGCACCACCGGCGCGAACTGCTGCAGCTGGTCCTGGACTGAGAGGACTCCGGCCGATGACCACAAACCCCACAGTGACGAGGGCCGCCGCCGTACCACTCCCGGCGGCCCCCGACGCCGCCACGCCGGCGAGACCGAAGCGCCGCCCCTGGTTCCTGCGCGCGCTGCGCAGCAGGCTCTTCGGCTGGCTCGTGTTCGCCGCGGCCCTGATCGCCTGGCAGCGCTACGCCACGGCGAACCCGTCGCCCAGATACGCCACCGTCACCGACGTCGCCGCCCAGTGGTGGAGCCAGATACTCGGCGGGCCGCTGCTGACGGCGACCCTGCAGACGCTGCGCACGATGCTGATCGGCTATGGCGTCGCCGCCGTGCTGGCCGTGGTGATCGGGGTGCTCATGGCCCGCGTGCGGTTCGTCTACGTGCTGCTGGAACCACCGCTGGAGCTGCTGCGGCCGATGCCGATCTCGGCGGTGATCCCCCTGCTGATCCTCTACCTGGGCATCGACGACGCGATGAAGATCAGCGTGGTCGCCCTGGCGGCGTTCTTCCACATCCTGCTCAACGCCTACTCGGGCGCGGGCTCCACGCACCGCACCATGATGGACACCGCGCGCACGTTCGGGCTGACCTGGCGGCAGACGATGGCCGAGATCGTGATCCCGGCCGCCGCGCCCGCCATCTTCGTGGGGCTCCGCTCGGCGCTCGCCGCCTCACTGGTGATCTCGGTCGTCGTCGGCATGATCGCCGGCAACGACGGCCTCGGACACCTCCTGATGATCCAGCAGCAGAGCTTCCAGGTGACCGACCTGATCGTCGGCGCGGCCACCATCGCGATGCTCGGCTACGCGCTCAACTCCGCGTTCCTGTTCGTCGAGCGCCGGGTCCTGCACTGGCACTTCGGCGCGACCCGCACCCACGACTGACTCCCCGCCCGACCCGCGACACGAAGGAAGACCCGATGACCTCGACCCTGACCGGCCCCGTACGCGAGGGCGAGTGGCTGAAGGCCGGTGAGCTCGCGCTGACCCCGGCCGACGCGGCCGTGCGCGCCGAGCTCGTCCGGGCGGTGCGCGTGCTGCACCAGCTGGGCGCGCTGCGCAACCCGTACTCGGCGAACGCGAGCGTCCGGCTGCCCGACTCCCCCGGCCACCTGCTGATCAACGCGAAGGGGCTGCCCGCCGACATCGGCGAGCAGGACTTCGGGGTGATCACGCTGGACGGCGACCTGGTCGCGGGCAGGCTCGGCCCCGGCGTACGGCAGGTGCTCCAGATGCACACCCTCGCCTACACCCGTCCGGGGGTGAACGCCGTCATCCACACGCACTCGACGTACGCCACCGCGTTCGCCCTGGCCCACCGGCCGATTCCGCCGCACTACGAGCCGCTCGTCAACCGCGGGCAGACCGTCGACATCCCCTGCGCGCCGTACCGCACCCGCAACACCGGCGAGCTCGGCGCGTCCATCGCCGGGCTGCTCGCCGAGCACCCCGCCACCAAGGCCGTCCTGCTCGCCAACCACGGGCTGCTCGCCTTCGACGACGGCCCGATGAGCACCGCCCGCCTCGTCGCCACCATCGAGGAGGCGGCCACCCTGGAGATCCACGCCGCGGCCCTGGGCGGATCGAAGCCGATCGTCCCATGAGCGCCGACACGAGCATGACCACGAGCACGAGCACGAGCACGACCGACGGAGCGCAGCGATGACCGAGACCGACCTGCTCCCGCCGCTCCCCGAGCGCCGGCTGGAGATCCTCTGGTACCTGGTCGCCGGCGACGGCAGATACCCGTGGGATCCCAAGTGGAAGCGGCCCGTCGACTTCGAGTACGTCCAGGCGTGGGCGAAGTCGATCGACGTCAACGGCTTCTACGGCGCGCTCCTGGCCACCCAGCCGACCGCCGGCATGGACCCCTGGATCACGGCGGCCTCGCTGGTGCCGACCACCCGCAGGATGAAGTTCGTGATCGCGGTGCACCCCTCGACGTACACGCCGACGTCGCTGGTGAAGCTCGCGACGACGCTCGACCAGAACTCCGGCGGCCGGGTCATCCTCAACGTCGTCAGCGGGCACACCGGGCTCGAAGCCGCCGGGGTGCACCTCAAGCACGAGGAGCGGTACGAGCACACCGACGAGTTCCTCACCGTCTACCGGGCGCTCATGCGCGGGGAACGCGTCGACTTCGACGGCAAGCACCTCAAGATTCGGGGAGCGGAGGCGGCGTTCCTGTCCCGGCAGGATCCGTACCCGCCGCTGTGGTTCGGCGGCGCCTCGCCGATCGCCCGCGACGTCGCGGCCAAGCACATCGACAACTACCTCACCTGGGGCGAGCCGCCCGCCGAGACCGCGGAGCTGATCGCGGACGTGCGCGCCAGGGCCGCGAGGCACGGCCGCTCGATCCGTTTCGGGATCCGGCTGAACCTGATCGTCAGGGACACCGACGAACAGGCCTGGGCGGCGGCGCAGGAGATGCTCGACCACGTGGACGACGGCGTCGTCGCGCGGGTGCAGGCCGAGTCGGCGAAGCAGGAGTCCGTAGGGCAGGCGCGGCAGCTCGCCTTCCACAACGGCGTCAAGCCGCGCTTCGCGCAGGAGCTCGAGGTCTATCCCAACGTGTGGTCGGGCTTCGGCCTGATCAGGGGCGGGCCCGGCATCGCGCTGGTCGGCAGCCCCGAGTCGGTCGCCGCGCGCATCCGCGAGTATCACGCCATCGGGATCGACTCGTTCATCGTCTCCGGCAATCCGCTGCTGGAGGAGACGTACCGGTTCGGCGAGCAGGTGATGCCGTTGCTGCCGGTGACGCACGACGACCCCGGCCCGCTGCGGCCCGCGGGCTACACCCGGCCGCGGACCGCCGAGCCGGCACCGGCCGGCGCCTCCTCGCTCGTCGCCGCGGGCTGACCCGGCTCAGGGGCCGGGATCCGCGGCGCGACCGGCTCGCGGACCGGCTTCCCGGCACTTCGTGTCGCTTCCTGGCGCTTCGTGTCGCTTCCCGGCGCTTTATGCCGCGCCTACGGCGTGCCGGGGAGCCGCACCGTGACGAGGAGACCGCCGCCGGGGCGCGCGACGAGGTCGAGGGTCCCGTCGTGGGCGCGGACGATGCTGCGCACGATGGCCAGCCCGAGACCGACGCCCGCGTGTTCTCCGGCGCGTACGCGGTCCGTGCCGCGCCGGAAGGGTTCTGTGAGGGTCGGCAGCAGTTCCGGTGGCAGCCTGGGGCCGGTGTTCTCGACCCGCAGCACGCTCGTCCCGTCCCGCGTCTCGGTGTGGACCGTCACCGCGCCGCCGGCGGGGAGGTTGTGAACGATGGCGTTCTGGACGAGGTTCGTCGCCATCCGCAGCAGAAGCTCGGCGGAGCCGCTGGTCCTGGCCGCCCCGCCGGTGACGTCCAGCGTGATCCGGCGCTGCTCCGCGAGGGGAAGCAGGGTCTCGGCCGCCTCCTCCGCGACGAGGGAGAGGTCGACGCTCTCGCGGGTGAGGTTTCCCCGGTCGCCGCGGCTGAGCAGCAGCAGTGCCTCGGTGAGGTCGATCGCCCGCTGGTTGACGGTGTGCAGGCGTTCGACGAGGTCGTCCCCGCCCCGGGTGGGATCCTCACGGGCGACGTCGAGGAGCGCCCGCGAGATCGCCAGCGGGGTGCGCAGTTCGTGTGAGGCGTTCGCGGCGAACCTCCGCTGCTCCGCGACGTGGGACTCGACGCGTTCGAGCATGGTGTCGAACGCGTCGGACAGCTCACGGAACTCGTCCTGGCGGCCACTCATGCGGATCCGGTGGGACAGCGACCCGTTCGCGGTTCTCCGGGTGGCGTCCATGATCTGGGTGAGCGGCGCGAGCATCCGGCCGGCGAGGATCCATCCGCCCAGCAGGCCGAACGCCAGCAGAACGGACAGCGCCTGGGCCGCGCGGGGGACGAAGGCGCGCTGCAGGTCGGTGCGGTTGGGCGCCATCCGCGGGGGCGGCGTCCAGGGCCCGTCGCCTCTGGGCGCGGTGGTCATGACCGCGCCCTCGGGCACGTAGCGCAGCAGGAACACCCAGACCACGGCCAGCAGCAGAACGCCGGCGAGCATGAGGAATCCGGCGTAGCTGAGGGTGAGTTTCAGCCGGACACTGAGCCCGACGCGCCTGTTCATGGGCGGGCGGTGTCCCTGCCGG
This sequence comes from Microbispora sp. H11081, assembly GCF_012999535.1. Classification (GTDB taxonomy): domain Bacteria; phylum Actinomycetota; class Actinomycetes; order Streptosporangiales; family Streptosporangiaceae; genus Microbispora. The sequence continues at coordinate 516,614 of NZ_JABBWV010000003.1, read as the reverse complement.
TGTCGACCCGGTAGCCGACGCCGGGCACCGTGGCGATGAGCCACGGCTCGCCGAGCCGCTTGCGCAGTGCGGAGACGGTGATCCGTACGGCGTTGGTGAAGGGGTCGGCGTTCCCGTCCCAGGCCCGCTCCAGCAGTTCCTCGGCGCTGACGACACCACCGGCGGCGGTCATGAGCACTTCGAGCACGGCGAACTGCTTGCGGGTGAGCGCGACGTAGCGCCCGTCCCGGAAGACCTCGCGGCGGAAGGGGTCCAGCCTGAGGCCCGCGATCTCGACGACCGGGGGCCGGGCGTGCCCGCGTCTGCGGTCCAGCGCCCGCAGACGCATGACGAGTTCGCGCAGGTCGAACGGCTTGGTGAGGTAGTCGTCCGCGCCGAGTTCGAACCCGGAGACCTTGTCGTCGATCCGGTCGGCCGCGGTGAGCATGAGGATCGGGATGCCGCTTCCGGAGGCGACGATGTGCCGGGCGACCTCGTCCCCGGAAGGGCCGGGGATGTCGCGGTCGAGGATCGCGAGGTCGTAGGAGTTGACGCCGAGCAGTTCCAGTGCGGCGTCGCCGTCGCCCGCGATGTCGGCGGCGATCGCCTCCAGCCGCAGACCGTCACGGACGGCCTCGGCCAGGTAGGGCTCGTCCTCCACGATGAGTACGCGCATGTCCGCAGCCTAAGCAGCACCGCATATCGCCGGGGTATGCGAACACCCGTCGCAGGGGTATGCGGACACGCGTCGCCGGGGTATGCGGACACGCGCGCACCACCGCTCAGCCGCCCGACCCCCCGCCGGGCGAAGCCCCGGTGACGGCCTGCGTCTCCCGCTCGATCACGTACTGCAGCGACACGCCCTCGGAGTCGCTGTTGCCGAGGATGACGCCGACCCAGCCGGTGTCCGGGTAGATGCTCCAGTTGGCGACGACACCCGGATTGCCACCGGCACGCTGGAACATCCACTGACCTTCGACGATGCTGATCGGGATCCCGTACGAGCCGAACGACCTCGGTCCGTGGGGGATCTTGGCCGCGGTGAGCACGTCGGCCCAGGGCCGGTCCAGCAGCGTGCCGTCACCCAGCGCCCGCGCGAACCTGACCAGATCCGGAGCGGTGGCGAAGCCGCCGTCCCCCGGGGCGTCGATGAAGGCGCGGCCCGGATTCTTGCCGAGTACCCACGGGTCCGGGCTGCTTTTGTCCAGGTTGCGGACGGCGTCCACCTGGCTGCCGTCGTCCAGCGTCATGTACGGATGCGCGATGCGCCTGTCGGTGAGCCACTGCGGCCTGGTGTAGAACGCCGAGCCGGTCATGCCGCAGCGCCTGAAGATCTTCTCCTCGACGTAGTCCCAGTACGTCGTGCCGGTCACGACCTCCACGATCAGCCCGGGAATGACGGCCTCGGCCTCCTGGTGGGTGGTGGTGGGAACGCCGGGGACACCCACCAGCTTCGCCTGCCGGGCCCGCCGCAGGTAGTGGTCGCTCACCTCCGCCCGGCTCTGGAAGACGCGTTGCACGTCCTCGGCCGGACTGTCCAGCCCGGAGGTGCCGGACAGCAGGTGGTGGATGGTCACCCGCCTGGCGACCTCCGGGTCGAGACCCGTCAGGTGCTCGCCCAGCGGGTCGGACAGCCGCACCCTGCCGCGCTGCGCCAGTTGCAGAATCGCCACCGCGTGGAACGGCTTTCCGGCCGAGCTGAGGCTGAACGCGGTGCCCTCGTGATTGCGAATCCCCTTCTCCCTGTCCGCCATGCCATAGCTGCGGGACAGCACCGTACGGCCCTGGTGCGACAGCATCACCACACCCGAGAACCCGCGCTCGGCGGCCAGGCGTGCCACGTACCGGTCGTAGGCGCCGCCGGGCAGGGTGTCCCGCGGGATCCGGTCGCGGCGGGGCGAGCCGGTGGGAGTCGGGGCGGCGTGGCCGGCCCCGGCGCTCGCCAGCGGCCCGCCGGCCGCCACGAGCCCGGCGGCCGCCAGCCCGCCCCACTTGACCAGCCGCCGCCGGTCCACGCCACCTCTCGAACTCAGGTCCATGTCAGAGCCTTCCTCGGTCGACGAATCCGGCGCCGGCGGTGGTGCGCGCCGGTTCACGCCCTCATCGAAGACGCGGGGCTGTCGCGGTGGCGTATGCGGTTTTCGATACGTCCGGGATATGCCGAATCCCCGTGCCGCGTGGGTGCGTCGTTCTTGCGGCCATGACAACCGCCCCCCAGGCGACGACATGGACGACCGCCGCCCGGCGCCATCGTTTCGCCGCCTTCCTTATCGACAATCTGGTCCTGCACGACGTCCTCGCCGGGATCGTCGTGGTGGACGTGTCCTCGAAGGCGCCGACGGCGTAGCCGCCGTTCACCGCCCGTCGCCGAGGCCGCCGTACCCGGATGCCCGGAACAGGAAGGAGGCCCAGGAGCGGTAGGGCCGCCACGCCTCGGCCACCTTCCGGTACGCGGCGGGCGGAGCGTCCTGCGGCAGGCCGTACGCCTCGCGCAGGATCGCGAACAGGCGGGGCTCGTCGCCCGGAAACGCGTCCGGCGCGCCCGCGCCGCGGATGAGGATCAGACCGGCAGAGAACGGCCCCACGCCGGGCAGCGCGCGAAGCTCGGCCAGCGCCTCCAGGGGGTCGAGCGCCCGCAGGTGCTCGGTGGTGAGCACGCCGTCGAGCGCCGCGCGGGCCAGCCCACGCAGCCACTCCTCCTTCTGCGCGGGCAGGCCGAGCCCGTCCGCCTCCAGCAGGGTCACGGGCGGGGGGAAGGCGGCGTACGGCTCCCCGTCCACGAGCACCCGCGCGCCGTACCGCTCCGCGATGCGCTGTTTGATCCGGGCGGCGACGAGCATCGACGAGCGCTGCACGATGACCGCCCAGCAGGCCGCCTCCCAGGGGCTCCAGAAGCACAGCGGGCGCAGCCCGGGGCTCTTCCGCCACAGGTCGCCGAGCACCGGGTCGGCCTCGCCGATCTCGGCGAAGCCGGAGCCGTCCACGTCGAGGGAGAGGATGCGCGCCACCTCCTCGCGGATCGCCGGGCCGGCGGCCCTGGTCGTGGCGACGGCGACCCCGTCGGGCGCGGCGGTCACGGTCACGCCGATCGGCAGCCAGTCGGACTCCGCGCAGTAGGCGAAGCGCAGCGCCCGCCCGTCGGCGGGCAGCCCGCCGGTGACCGGCCAGCCCTCGGTGAAGCGCAAGGTGGCGCCGAAGTCGAAAGGACCGCGTGCCGTGAGGGTGAAACCGTGCCTGGTCATGGGCCTCATCGTATGAGCGGAGACCGACAGACGATCTTCCGGCGGGGTGGCCCGGCCCGCCGTCCCGCCTCGCCGACGCGCCGCGAGCCGGGACCCTGTCAGCCGAAAGCTTTCGGTGAACGACTTTCGGTTTTCACTGTCGCCATACCACCGTTGTTGCCTATTCTTCGGGAGTATGGGATTTTCCCCGTGACCATAAACCGGACTAACTGGCATTTCTGTGCCGATCGCGGAGCAGGCCGTCGTGACGAAACTTTTCGGTTACTCAAGGCGAGGATGGCGCGTGGAGGCGGGATCACCCCGCCCGGCCACCGTCGGCTTGCGTGCTCCTGACGACCGGCGGACCACGAGTTCGGAGGGCACGGGTTCGGAGGGCACGGGACCGGAGCCTCGCGACCACGCCGAGACGGTCGCGACCGGCCTGCCGCCCCGCGGTCGTCCCGGGACGCGGTCGTACGAGAGGAGGGTGTGGCGTGACGGCTGAGGAGTACACACGCCGGCTGGCCCAGTTGATCTCAGAGGTGTCGGACGGCGAGATCACCGTCGAGGAGGTGCTCGCCGCCGGCCACACGCTGTCGGCGCTCGGCCTCACCTCGCCGGCCCGAATCCGGCTCATCGACGCGATCGAGGACGACTTCGGCGTCGAGATGGACCTGAGCGACGAGCCGGCCTCCTTCGAGGACGTCGGCACCCTGTCCGCCCTGGTGGCCCGGGCCCAGGCCGTCCGAGAGACGACACGCGCATGGTGACGGTGACGTTCAGCGGAGCACGGGACGGAGAGGCGCCGCTGACCTGGGGACAGCGGCTGATGTGGCGGGCGATCCACCTGATGGGCGACAGCCAGACCTTCCTGAGCTGCCCGTGGGTGCTCCCGGTGTACGGCAGGCGCGACCTCGGCAGCGTCCTGGACGCGCTGCGCGTGCTGCTCGAACGCCACGAGAGCCTGCGTACGACCTTCGCCTCGACCCCGGACGGGCCGGTGCAGCGGGTCGCCCGCGACGGCGAGCTGACCGTGGACATGGTGGAGTCGGGACAGGACCGGGCGCTGCGGGTCGCCGAACGGGTCGCGGACGAGCTGGGCCGGACGGCCTTCGTCCACGACAAGGACCTGCCGCTGCGCTGCGCCGTCGTACTGAAGAACGGCCGCCCGACGGCGCTGGCACTGGCTTTCTCCCACCTCGCGGTGGACTTCCAGGCGCTGAACACTCTCTCGGAGGACTGGAAGATCCTGATGCGCGGCGAGAAACCGCCGCCCGTCGAGTGGCAGCCGATGGACCAGGCCGCCGCGGAGCGCGAGGAGCCGTACCCCGCCCGCTCGGCCAAGTCGGTCCGATACTGGCACTCAGTGCTGGCGGACGGGCCGCTCGACGTGTTCGACCATCCGCCGCGCGAGGCCGACGACCCCCGGTTCATCGAGGTCGGCATGGAGTCGACGGCGCTCGCCGTCGCGGCGCAGCGACTGGCGGAGCGCTGGACGATGAGCACCACCAGCGTGCTGCTCGCGGCCTGCGCCACCGTGCTGGCCACGGTGAGCGGCCGCCCGCGCGCGGTCATGCAACTCGTGCACAGCAACCGCCGCGACCCGCGCACCCGCGCGATGGTCGGCACCGTGGAACAGGACGGCCTGTTCGTGCTCGACCTGCCGGGCACGGACTTCGCCGCCGCCTGCCGCGCCGCGCAGCGAGGGGCGCTCAGGGCGTACCGCAACGCGCACTACGACCCGTTCGAGATGCAGGCCATGCGGGAGGAGATCGGCCGCCGCCGCGGCCGCGAGCCGGACCTCGACGCGTTCTTCAACGACAGGCGGACCACCGGCACCTGGCCGGGCCTGCCCCCCGTCGGCTCTGACGAGGACGTGGCCCGCCTTGTCGGGCAGACCCGGACGTACGTCACGAACGCCTGGCCGGGTGTCCGTTTCAAGGCGTTCTTCACGGTCGTCTCGGCCCCCGACACCGGGAAGCTCACCCTCATCGTGGACACCGCGTACCTGCCCAGGGATGTCGCCGAGGCGATGCTGCGCGGCGTCGAGGCCCTGCTGGTCCGCTCGCTCACCGAGGACGTCCCGATGGCCGCCATCCCCAAGGTGTGCGGGATCGGCCCGTACGCCGGGAGCCCGACCTAGAGCTCCCAGGGTGATGGCTGGGGCTGAGGCCCCTCGATTCGAGGTGGGAGGTCAGGGCTGCTGGACCGCCAGGCGCAGGCCGAAGCCGATGACGACGAGGCCGGTGAGCCGGTCCAGGGCGCGCTTGACCACGGGCCTGCGCAGCCAGCCGCGCACCATGCCGGTGAACCCGATGAGCACGGCGCTCCACACGAGCCCCTGGCACCCGTGGACGCCCGCCAGGAGCACGCCCATCACCGCGTGCGGCACGCCCTCGGGCATGAACTGGGGCAGCACCGCGACGTAGAAGGCGCCCACCTTCGGGTTGAGCAGGTTGGTCAGCAGGCCCCGCCGAAACGCCGCTCCCCACCCGGCGTCCGCCGGGCCGGGCTGCGCCGCGTCGTCCGCCCGGCTGTCGCGGCTGTGCCAGAGCATCCTGCCGCCCATCCAGATCAGGTACGCGACGCCCGCCCACCGCAGCACCTCGTACGCCACCTGGGAGGCGGTGAGGAGCGCGGACAGGCCGGTGGCCGTGACCAGGCCCCACAGCAGGGTGCCCGCCTGGATGCCGAGCGCCACGGCCCAGGCCGGCCTCCGGCCGGCGAGCAGCGACGTACGCAGGATCAGGGCGGTGTCCAGACCCGGCGTGAGCGTGAGGAATGCCACGATGACGGCGAACGATGCGATCGCCCCGTAAATGTCCACGATCGGTCACCGTAGCCCACGCCCGCATCCCGCACATCGGGGATTCCGGTCACCGGGGATTCTCTCGGCAGGCCGCCAAAATGAACCGCGGTTTAGCATCAAAACATGGACGAACCACTGCCGGTAAGGCTGGCGGACGGCCGCAACCTGAAATGCGACACGTGCGAGAACGAGCTGTTCGAGCGGCACCGCTGGAAGCTGCAGACCACGGGCATGACGTTTATGAATCTCGACTGGGCCAACCGCGACGCCACGTGCTTCGTATGCACCGGTTGCCGTCGCATCCACTGGTTCCACTGGTGAGCGGACGGTGAGCGGAGCTCATAGGTAGCGCCAGGCGGCCGCGATCTCTCGCAGGGCCTCTGGCACGTCCTCGGGAACGGGCAGCGGGCGGCCAGGCTGGACCCGCCCGCTCCGGATCTTGTCGCGCCAGTCGCCGATGCCCTTCACGAAGTCGCCGTGGTCCTTGTCGCCGTACCGGACCATCTCCGGCTCGTACTCGACCCCCAGCCAGGCGCAGATCCGCCGCAGCTCGCCCTCCGTGTCGTCGACGAGCCGCTCGTACCTGACGTCGATCCCTTCGTGCCGGCGCCTGGCCTCCTCCAGGTGGCGCATGTACTGCAGCGTGTGCCGTACGGCCTCGTCCATGGGCCGCGCCTTCGGGTCGGCCTCGTGCCAGGACCTGGCGATCGACGCGGGATGGCGCAGCAGGAAGACGAACCGGGCATCCGGCCAGCACGTCATGATGCGGCGGTAGGCGAACACGTTGCTGGGCGTCTTGTCCACGATGACGTCCTTGCCGCTCCTGACCAGTTCCCGGTGCAGCAGGCGGTCCCACAGGATGTGCTCGATGTCGCTCGGGCGGTGGCCGGCCGCCTCCATGGCCTGCCGTACGGGATCGGTGGTGAGGGTCACGGCGACCCGCCGGACGTGCAGTTCGTGCGGCGCGTGGATCCTGCTGTGGCTGTTCAGCAGCACGCGCAGGAGCGTGGAGCCGGACCTGACCGGTGAGAGCACGAAGACGGGCGCGCGCAGCAGGCGGTCGGCGGCGGGATCGGCGGGCGGGCGCGGCGCGTCTCTCGGTTCCGCGGCGGGTACGGCCCGCGGCCGGGCTCGCGTGATGACGTAACCGGTCATCCCTTCGACGGCGGCGTTGACCCTGCTCTTCCATGCCATGGCCGCGACCGTAGGGAGGCGTGGTGGCCTCGCGGTTAACGGAGGCTGGGGATTTCCGAAGTCGAGACAGCCGAGCCGGGCGCGCCGGTCGCGGTCACGCCGGCGACAGGACCAGAACGGCGTGGTCGGGCGACACGCTCGTGAGCCGGAGGCCGATGTCGCCGATCCTGCCGGGCCGTCCCAGGGCCAGCGTCAGCGCGCCGTCGGTGTGACAGCGGCCGTTGACGCACTCCTGGCTGACTCCGGCGTTGTCGCCCTCGACGCGGTAGGCCCCTCCGCCCGCCTCGAAACGCAGCCGCACCCCACCCGGGCCGAGCGCGACGACCTCGATCTCGTCGAGGCCCTTCCGGTCGAGCCGCAGCCGGTCCCCCGGGCGGACCGCCACCTCGCAGTCGGCGTCCAGGCACGCCCGCGGGTCGGCCGCGGCCGTGACGACCGACGGAGCAGGCGAGGGCGTCACGGCGACCGTGGCCGGCGCGGCGGCATCCGTGGCGGCGGGTTCCCGCCGCACCTGCGGCTGCGGCGTCCCGCACGCCGCGAGCAGCAAGGCCATCGGCATGACGACGAGGCAGGCCCGGCCGATCAGGCGGGACGCGTACGGCCCTGGACGCATGACTCTCCCCCGCGACGGCTGTGCCGTTCCGTGGCACCGGCGGCCGGGCGTCTCCGCCGTGGCGGCGTCGGCGCGGGCCCCGATGCGTGACCTGGTCGAGCCTTCCCCGGACGCGCCGGCCCCAATCGGAAGATCGGGAGTCACAGGCTGAGCGCGCCGGTGATCTGCCGGGCGGTCCTGCGCACGGCCGCGCCCAGGCGCGGCAGCGCCGCCGCTTCCGCCGGGGCCGCGACCGCGACGGCCATGCACACCCCGCCGTCCGGGCCGAAGACGGGCGCCGCGGCGCAGCACACGCCCTCGGCGAACTCGTCCCGCGCGTAGCCCACCCCCTCGCCGCGGATGGCGGCGAGTTCGCGGTCGAGCGCGGCCGGGCCGGTCACCTTACGGCCCGTCACCGTGCGGCCGGTCACCCGCCGCAGAGCCGGCGCGGCGAGGAACGCCGTACGCAGGCCCGCGTCGTGGGCCAGCAGCACCTTGCCCGCGGCCGTGCAGTGCAGCGGCGCCCGGTCCAGGCCGTCGGACGGCGATTTCACCCGGTTGTGCCCGTACAACCGCTCGACGTACGCCACCTCGAACCCGTCCGGCACGGCAAGGTTGACCGTCTGCCGGGTGGCCTCGTACAGCTGGAGCAGGTGCGGCAGGACCACTCTGCGGGAGCCGGGCAGGTGGCGGCCCTGGATCACCCAGCCGCGCCGGGCCACGAGGTCGGCGACGCGTCCGCCGACCGTGTAGTCGCCGCCCGTGCGCGTGACCAGCCCTCGCCGCTGCAGGGTCGCGAGCAGGCGGTGGGTGGTGGTCTTGGAGAACCCGGTGGACTGGTGCACCTGGGTGAGGTTCATCGGCCGCGTGCCGGCGGCCAGGCACAGGAGAATCTCGATCCCGCGCTCCAGGCTGCCGAGGGCGGAGGCCGCCTCGGGCCCACGGACGCGATCCGACGCTACGAACAAGATCCCCCCGCGACGCTCGCCAACCAGATCTTGACCGGCCAGCGGTCACCTTAGCCGCGTCGCGCCGCCTGTGCGGGAAGAACGCGGTTACTCAGCGTGAGCCGCCAGCCCCACCTGGCCGCCGACTCCGTCGCACTCGGCCGCGGCCAGCACGGCGACGAGCAGGCCGGGAAACCTGGTCTCCAGGTCGTCGCGGCGCAGCACGACGAAACAGCGGGTGCCCTCCTGACGGGTGCGCGTGATCCCGGCGTCGCGCAGGACCCGCAGGTGGTGACTGAGCGTCGACTTGGCGACCGGTGCCCGCAACTCCCCCCAGCCATGCTCCCGCCCGTCGGCCAGCAGCCGGACCAGCCCCACCCTGATCGGATCGCTCAGCGCCGCCATGACCGCGGTGAGGGAGATCTCGTCCAGTTCGGGGTGGTGCGCCTGCTTCATGGGCCAATGGTAACTTGTTCGTAGTTTGACGAACATCGAACAACTGGAGTCGCGTTGACCGGACCAGCAGGCGGCATCTTCACCGGCCGAGTCGTCGTCGTCACCGGGGCGGGCTCGGGCATCGGACGCGCCGCCGCCCTCGCCTTCGCCCGCGCGGGAGCACAGGTCCTCGGAGTCGGCCGCCGCGCCCACGCCCTTGAGGAGACCGCCCGGCAGCACCCGGGCGTCGCCGTGCTCGCCGCCGACCTGCGCGCCGCCGACGCGCCCGAGACGATCGTGCGCACGGCCGCCGACCGCTGGGGCCGGGTGGACGTGCTGGTCAACAACGCGGGCGCGACCACGATCATGCCGTTGGCCGAGACGACGGCGGCGCGCGTCACCGACCTGTTCGACCTCAACGTCACCGCACCCAGCCTGCTCGCCCGGGCGGCGCTGCCGCACCTGCGCGAGACGCGCGGGTCGATCGTCAACATCTCGAGCACGTACGGTCACCGGCCGCTGCCCGGCGGGGCCCACTACGCCGCGTCGAAGGCCGCGATCGAACAGCTCACTCGAAGCTGGGCGCTGGAACTGGCCGGGGACGGGATCCGGGTCAACGCTCTGGCGCCCGGCCCGACCGAGAGCGAAGCCCTCGTCGCCGCCGGCCTCCCCGAGTCCGTCGTCGAGCAGATCAAGCGGGACGAGGCCCGCCGCATCCCCATCGGCAGGCGTGGTGAGCCCCGGGAGGTGGCCGAGTGGATCCTCCGACTCGCCGACCCCGCCGCGACCTGGCTCACCGGCCAGGTCCTCACCGTGGACGGCGGTCTGGAGCTCACCTGACCCGGGCGGACGCCTCCGGCCGGGGCGCTCGGCGAGCGTCCCCGGCCGGAGGCGGCGCGCCTCAGTCCACCTCGACGCTCTCCAGCAGGCCGAGGGCGTCGGGGACCAGGACGGCCGCCGAATAGTAGGTGGTCACCAAGTAGGTGATGATCGCCTTGTCGTCGACACCCATGAAGCGCACCGACAGGCCGGGCTCGTACTCGTCCGCCAGCCCGGTGCGGCGCAGGCCGACCACGCCCTGCTTCTCCGCGCCGGTGCGCATCACCATGATGGTGCTGAGCCCGTCCTCGCTGACCGGGATCTTGTCGCAGGGCAGGATCGGCACCCCCCGCCACGACATGACCGTCGCCCCGTTCACCTCGGTGACGTCCGGATACACCCCGCGCCTGGTGCACTGCCGCCCGAAGGCGGCGATGGCGCGGGGATGGGCGAGGAAATAGTGCGAGCTGCGCCGCCGGGCGAGCAGCTCGTCGAGGTCGTCGGGGGTGGGCGGGCCCGAGCGGGTGTGCACGCGCTGCTTGAGATCGGCGTTGTGCAACAACCCGAAGTCGCGGTTGTTGACCAGCTCGTGCTCCTGACGCTCCCGCAACGCCTCGATCGTCAGCCGCAACTGCTGCTCGGTCTGATTCATCGGCTCGTTGTACAGATCCGCCACCCGCGAATGCACCCGCAGGATCGTCTGCGCCACACTCAGCTCGTACTCACGCGGCCCCGGCTCGTAGTCCACGAACGTCCCCGGCAGCGTCGCCTCACCCACATGCCCCGCCGCCAGCGCGATCTCCGCCTCGCCGTGCCGGTTCACCGGTCGCGCCGACACGGGACGGCCGAGGTGCTCGCGCAGGCCCTCGGACAACGCGGTCAGGTTGTCCAGTGCCGGCCGTTCGAGGACGAGGACGATGCACGAGGTGAGTGCCTTGGCGGGCGCGGCCCCCGGACCCGCGAGGTCGCCCAGGTGGTCTCCGTCGGCCAGGACCTGGAGCAGGGCCTCGCCGCCGTACGCGCCGGCGCCGACACGTGCGATCTTGCCGTGGGCGACGAGCACGACCTGTCCCCGCGGCACCGGCTCCTCCGGGCGCAGGTCGTGCTGGACGAACCGGTCGGCCAGCGCTCCGAGGACGTCGAGATCGCCGAAATCACGCAGGGACGGCAGCTCGCACAGCTCGGCCGGGACGACCCGCACCCGGGCACCGGTGGACACGAAGCTCACCCGTCCGTCCCCCACCGTGCAGGTGAGCCTGCGGTTGACCCGGTAGACGCCGCCCTGGACCTCGGTCCACGGCAGCACGCGCAGCAGGTGCCGCGGAGTGATCTCCCGCATCTGCGGCGGCGTCTTGGTGGTGGTCGCCAGGTTCCGCGCGGCGGCCGTGCTCAGGGTCAGGCGCGAAGCGCCCGGAAGGTCGCGCGGCTCGGTCATGGCGCCCCCACCGGCAGCGGAAGACCATCAGCGGCGAGGCCGGCCGGCCCGGAGGGCGGCGTGAGCGCCGGCGGCGCGATGGACAGGATGCGCGCGCCGGCCGTGCCGAGGCCCGTCGGGCCCTGCGACCACCGGGCCGTGGGACCCCTGCGCAGCTCCTCCTCGAAGTAGCGCCGGGACCGCTCGTGCCAGCGCAGGATCGCCGCCATCCAGTTGCGCAGGTCGGACACGTATCCGTCGACCGACTCCCGCACCTCCTCCCGCGCCTCCATGCGGTCGAGCAGGGCGGGCAGGTCGACGGTGGTGATGTGCTCGAACTGCCGCATCCGGCTGGTCATGAGCGCGTCCACCGCGGTCACCGCCTCGTCGGGGGCGCAGTCGAAGAAGGTGCCGAGCACCACGACGGCGTTGTGCAGCTCCCCTTCGAACTGGACCTCCTTCTGGTAGGAGAACAGGTCGTTCAGCAGACACGCGTAGTCCTGGGCCGCGTCGGTCATGCCGAGGAACTCGCGGGTGCGGTGGATCTCCGTGGGGATGACCCGGCCGGGCGCCAGCCTGGCCAGGCTCATCGTCATCTGCGAGCCGAACGTCGCGCGCCGCATCTCGATGTAGTCGATCGGGTCGGGCACGCGGTGCCTGGCCTGGTTGTCCAGCTCCCACACCCAGCTGTCGATCATGTCCTCGACGGCGGCGCGGAAGTCCCGGCGGGATTCCTCCGGCAGCGGCCCCGCGGTGCGCGGCCACAGGTCGGCCAGCCCGCGTTCGAGCCCTGTCATCGGGGTCAGCCTCGGCACGAGGTCCAGCGGCATGAACTCCTTGAGCCGCCGGTTGCCGAGCTTCGCCCCGACCAGGTCCCGCGCCGGCCCGTAGACCCGGGGGTAGTAGTCGTCGCCGTACGTCCCCCAGGCCAGCCAGTTGGTGGCCAGGATCAGCTCTTCGGCTGTGGCGTCCGGGTTGATGCCGGACGCGCACAGGGCGAGGTCGAAGCCGACGAGTTGCGGTTCGTTCCACACGGCCGTCGCCGGGATGCCGGGGACCCCGTCGAAGAAGCCCATGGCCGCGCACCACTCGACGTCCGCCGCCCGTGCCGCGTCCAGGTGCGGGTTGTCGCGCACCTCGAACGGCATGTACGGCTTCGGCAGCCGCACCGAGACCCGCTGGTACGGCGTGTGCGTGTGGTTGCGCAGGCCGCCCGCGCCGGTGAGGTGGGCGAGGGAGACGTTCATGCCGAGCGGCCCGGGGAGGCCTCCCGATTTGGTGTAGCGACTGGAGGCGGTGTGCCAGGCGTGTCCGCCCGCCTGCCAGTCCTGGAGCCCTTTCACGTAGCTCAGCACCAGCGCCTGCTCGGGCGGCAGGACCCCTTCGTCGGCGAAGAGGGCCGGCAACTCGGTCAGCGCGGTGTGCTCGAACTGGTGCAGCCGGGAGGTGAGCAGGTCGTTGGTGATCTCCACGGCCAGATCGGTATCGCAGCCGAAGAAACGCTCACAGACCAGCACACAGTTGGACAGCTCACCCTCCCGCAGCACCTCCCGTTCGTAGGAGAACAGGTCGTTGCGCAGGTGCACGGCGTCGGCGAACGACTCCGTCAGCACCCGGATCGGGCGGGAGCCCGCCAGCCTCGCGGGCAGTTCCGCACCGGCCGCGTGCTCCACCAGGGCGGCCGACCACGGCGCGCCGCCGACCTTCCTGCGCTCCTCGATGTACTCGATCGGGTTGGAGACGGCATCCCGCTCGATGTGGAACAGCTCCCACATCGACTCCTGCAGCAGATCCCGGGTGACCAGGACGAACCTGTGCCGCCACGCCTCGGACATGGCGGGCACGGTCCTGGGCCACAGGTCGGCCAGGCCCCGCTCCACGGGGTTCGACGGCTCGGGCGGGTCGTCCGACATGAACGCGTCGAGCCGGTCCAGGTAGTCCTGGGCGCCGTCCAGGTCCCTGCCGCGTTTGAACGTCTCCAGGAAGTGGTCGTCGAAGTAGAAGACCCACACGTACCAGTCCGTGATCAGGTCGAGTTCCGGGGCGGAGCAGTCGGGATGGGTGTAGGCGCACATCAGGCCGTAGTCCATCGCCTCCAGCGACTCCGCGGTCCAGATGTCGGGGTCGTCGAGCATGCCCATGTCCGCCGCCCATCCCCGGGTGTGCGCCCGGGCCGTCTCCACGTGCGGGTTCAGCCGTGGCGGATAAGGGAGGTAGAAGTCCGGCAGCCGGTAGGACATCAGAGGACCTCGACGCTCTCCAGGATGGCGAGGGCGTCGGGGACCAGGACGGCCGCCGAATAGTAGGTGGTCACCAGGTAGGAGATGATCGCCTTGTCGTCGATGCCCATGAAGCGCACCGACAGGCCGGGCTCGTACTCGTCCGCCAGCCCGGTGCGGCGCAGGCCGACCACGCCCTGGTCCTTCTCCCCCAGGCGCATGACCATGATCGAGCTGATGCCCTTGTCGTTGACCGGGATCTTGTTGCACGGCAGCATCGGCACCCCGCGCCAGGCCGGCGCCTTCTGACCGTTGATCTCCACGGTCTGCGGGTAGATGCCCCTGCTGTTGCACTGGCGGGCGAAGGCCGCGATCGCCTTGGGGTGGGCGAACATGACGCTCGGGTTCTTCCACACCATCGCGAGCAGCTCGTCGAGGTCGTCGGGGGTGGGCGGGCCCGAGCGGGTGTGCACGCGCTGCTTGAGATCGGCGTTGTGCAACAACCCGAAGTCGCGGTTGTTGACCAGCTCGTGCTCCTGACGCTCTCGCAACGCCTCGATCGTCAGCCGCAACTGCTGCTCGGTCTGGTTCATCGGCTCGTTGTACAGATCCGCCACCCGCGAATGCACCCGCAGGATCGTCTGCGCCACACTCAGCTCGTACTCACGCGGCCCCAGCTCGTAGTCCACGAACGTCCCCGGCAGCGTCGCCTCACCCACATGCCCCGCCGCCAACGCGATCTCCGCCTCGCCGTACCGGTTCACCGGCCGGTCCGGGTCCTCGTGGTAGGCCTGCACGTGCTCGCGCAGCCCGTCCGACAGGGTGAGCAGCCGTTCGAACTCCTCCCTGCGGAGGGCGAGCACGGTGCACGGCGTCACGGCCTTAACCGTCCACTCCCACCGCGCGTCCGCGTTCACCAGCATCTGCTCGCCGACGTACTCGCCGTCGGCCAGGACACCGAGCAGCGTCTCGTTGCCGTACGCCCCCTGGCCGAGCTTGTCCACCTTGCCGTGGGCCAGGAGCACGACCTCGTCCATGGGAGCGCCTGCCTCGGCGATGAGCTGACCGGACTCGTACTCCCTCTGGGTGAACAGGTCCGCCATCGCGGCGAGCACGTCGGCGTCGCCGAAGCCGCGCAGGGCGGGAAGCTCGCACAGCTCGGCGGAGATGACCCGCACGTCCGCTCCCGTCGAGACGAACGTCACCCGCCCGTCGGCCATCTGGTAGGTCAGCCGCCGGTTGACCCGGTAGGCGCCGCCCACCGCCTCGATCCACGGCAGCACGCGCAGCAGATGACGGGAGGTGATCTCCTGCATCTGCGGCGGGGTCTTGGTCGTCGTGGCCAGGTTGCGCGCGGCCCTGGTGCTCAGGCTGAGCCGGTTGTCGTTCGGCATCGTGGTTTCGGTCACAGCGCTTCACCCCATCTGTTGTCGGCACGGCGGCCGGTGTTTCGGTGACTGGTCACGCTCGTCGCGGACCGGCGGAGGGGAGGAGAGAAAGGTCAGGGACGCGCGGACCGGGAGGGCCCCGGCCCGCGCCTGCCGGTCGCACGCGTCACCGGACGCGGCGGGTGAGCCGCTCGGTGAGCACGGCGAGCGCGCGCGCCGCCTCCGGGACGATCGCGGGGTCGCCCAGCGCCTCGATCGCCTGCGCGGCCCGCAGGGCGATGAGCTCCTCGACCTCGTCGAGCGCGCCGGTGTCGACGATGACCTGCCGGAGCTCGGCCGCCCGCCGCTCGTCCAGGCCCGGGTCGCCGTGCCAGGTCAGCAGCAGATCGCGCTCGGGTCCCCGTGCCCGCGCGTACGCGTTCGCCATGAGCACGGTCCGTTTGCCCTCGCGCAGGTCGTCGAGGACCGGCTTGCCGGTCACGGCGGGGTCGCCGAAGACGCCGAGGACGTCGTCGCGCAGCTGGAACGCCTCCCCCAGCGGCAGTCCGAACCGGGAGTACGCGTCGAGCAGGGCGGGCGGCGCCCCGGCGAGCGCCCCGCCGATCTGCATCGGGCGCTCCACCGTGTAGCGGGCGGTCTTGTAGCGGATCACCGTCAGGGCCTGCTCGACGTCAGAGTCGGCGCGCGTGTGGGCCAGGATGTCGAGGTACTGCCCGGTGATGACCTCGGTGCGCATCCGGTTGAACAACTGACGGGCCGCCCGTCCCCGCACGTCGGCGGCGGTGGCGTCCGCGAACAGTTCGTCCGCCCATGCCTGCGCGAGCACCCCGAGGAGGATGGCGGCGGACCGGCCGAAGGTCTCGGCCGCCGCCCGTCGCGGGACCCCGGCGAGCCCCGTGTGGATGGTCGGCCGTCCACGGCGCAGCTCGCTGCCGTCCATGACGTCGTCGTGGATCAGCAGGCCGGCGTGGTAGAGCTCCAGCGCCGCGCCGGTGGCGACGGCTCGGTCGTCGTGCGCCGCCTCGCCGCCCGCGCCCCGCCAGCCCCAGTAGCACAGCAGCGGCCGGATGCGCTTGCCGCCCTCGACGACGAACTCGCGCAGCAGCCGGTAGCCCTCCGCGACGTCCTGGTCGCCGACCGGCGGACGCCGCGCGTCGAGGAAACCGGCCAGCAGCTCGTCGACCCGTCTCCGCACCCGGCCGGTCATGCCGGTGATGGACGTGTCCACGATTCCCGCCGTCATGGTCGGTCTCCTCGCTCGACGAGCCGGTTTCCCCTCGCGGAAAGTTACTTAATGAACACGCAAAGTAGAACCACCAGTTCCGATAGTCGGAACTTCTCGCCGGTGCGCACAGTTCAAGGCGCACGGTTCAGCGGGGTCGAGCCCGCCATGGCGGGCGCTCCCGCCGCACGACCGCGGGAGGCAGGGCGATCAACAGGGCGATCAGCAGGGCGATCGCGACGAGAAGCCCGCTCAGCCACAGTGGGCCGAGGTCTCCCGCGGCGGTGCCGAGGGTGGCCGCGGCCATGAGCGGCCCGGCGGCCGCGCCGACGTTGAGCGCCGCGGTCGCGTACGAGCCCGCCATGGCGGGCGCTCCCGCCGCCTCGTAGAGGACCCGCGTGATCAACGTGCTGCCCAGGGCGAACGACAGCGCGCCCTGGACGAACACCAGGGTGAGCAGGAGGGCCGGCTCTCCGGCCAGGACGGCCAGCGCCGGCCAGCCGATGAGCAGAAGCGGGCCGCCTGCTGCGATGACCAGCCCGGAGTGCTGGTCGGACAGCCGTCCCGCGACGGTGACACCCACGAACGAGCCCGCGCCGAAGAGCACCAGGACGACGGGGATCCACAGCGGATCCATCCCAGCGGCGCCGGTCACCACGGGGGCGAGGAAGGTGAAGCTCGCGAAGGTCGCCGCGTTCACCAACGCGCCGAGCAGCATGGCCAGGATCAGGCGCGGGCTCCTGAGCTGCGCGAGTTCCCGCGCGAGTCCCGGTCGCGGCACCCGCCCGCCGGCCTCGCCCGCCCGCCCGGAACGCGCCGGGATGCCCCAGAGGATGCCGGCGGCCGCGGGCACGCAGAGGACGGCGACCGCCCAGAACGTGACCCGCCACCCGAACATCGCGCCGAGCACCGCCCCTCCCGGGACCCCCGCGACGGTCGCCACCGTCGTTCCCGACAGCAGCACGGCCAGAGCCCGGCCCTTACGGTTCGCGGGGACGACGGCGGCGGCCGTCGTCACGGCCACGGCGAGGAACCCCGCGTTCGCGAGCGCGGCGACGATCCGGCTCGCGAACAGGACAGGGAAGTTCGAGGTGGCGGCGCCCACGACGTGGGCCGCCACGAAGACGAGGACGAAAGCGAGGAGGCCGGACCGGGGAGGCCGGTCGCGGACGAGCCCGGCCATGAGCGGGGCTCCGGCGATCATTCCGATCGCGAAGGCCGAGGTCAGCGTGCCCGCCGTCGCGACGGTCACGCCGAGGTCCGCGGCGATGTCCGGCAGGAGGCCGGCGAGCATGAACTCCGAGGTGCCCATGGCGAAGACCGCCACGGCGAGCGAATAGAGCGAAAGAGGCATCGAGTGGCTCCGAGGCGATGAGAAGCACGAGAAGGAGGCGTCTCGTCACCGCGGTCAGCACCCGCGAGCGCACGCGCCCGGCCGCGGACGCGCGGCGGGACGACGGATTGGCGAACTCAGTGGTGCAGGGGGCTGACGGCGTGACCGAAAGCCCCCACCCTGGATGCCTCGGGGCTCGACATGGCCCACACGATATCCACCCGACGCCCGTCGGCGTCCACCCGTTTTCCCGCACACCGGGCCGTGCCGCCGACGCTCAGTCGGCCCTGCCGAACTGGGCGACGGCGGTGACGAGCAGGGCGAGCCCGAGAGCCGCGAGCACCGCCACCTCGACCGGGATGGGGACATGCCAGCCGCCCCACGTCATCCCCGGCGCGAGCCGGTCCCGTACGGCGGGAGCCAGGTCCAGATGGGCGAAGACCAGCCGCCTGATGGGGTCAACGGCGTAGGACAACGGGTCGATCCGGTTGAGCACGGCCAGCCACGCGGGGAGGTTCGACGCGGGGAACATCGCGCCCGACATGAAGTAGAGCGGCATGATCAGCAGTTGGTTGAGCGCCATGAACGACTGCATCTGCCGCACCCGCACGGACATCGCGACCCCGAAGGCCGTGATGGTGAAGGCCAGCAGGATCTGGATGCCGAACACCCCGAGCATCAGGCCCGGCGCGTACGGAACGCCCGCCGCCCCGGCGATGCAGATGACGACGAGACCTTGGACGGCCGCGACCGTGGCCCCGCCCAGGCACTTGCCGACGACGATCGACGCGCGGGACACCGGCGCGACCAGCATCTCCCGCAGGAAGCCGAACTCGCGGTCCCAGACGATGGAGGCCGCCGATGACATGGCGGTGAACAGCACGGCCATGGCGAGGATGCCCGGGTAGAGGAAGGTCCGCAGGCCGAGCCCGCCGGTGCCGCCCGAGGTGAGCTGCGACAGGCCGGTGCCGAGGACGAAGAGGAACAGGAACGGCTGGACGAGAGAGGTGAGGATCCGCAGCGGGCCGTTGAAGAACCGGATGAGCTCGCGCTGCCAGACCACCTTGATCGCGCGCAGTTCGCTCGCCACGCCGCGCCCCGGCACCCGCACCCTCGTGATCGGCAATGTCATCGCATGCCTCCCCGCGCCGCCGCGAGCGCGCCGAGGCCGCGTGCGCCGTTCACCTGGGCGTCGCGGATCGACCGGCCGGTGTAGGACATGAACACGTCGTCGAGGCTGGGCCTTGCCACGCTGACCGAGCGGATCGGCAGCCCCAGCCGGGAGAACAGCTCGGGCACGAACCGCTCACCCTCGTCCACGTGGAAGACGACCACGTCGCCGGACGCGACCGCCCGGATGCCGAACCGCTCGTCCAGGGCGGCGACCGCCGCCGCGCCGTCGTCGGCCTGTATCTGGACGCGGTCCTTGCCGACGCCGGCCTTCAGCGCGTCCGGGGTGTCGAGCGCGATGACCCGGCCGCCGTCCATGATGGCGATGCGGTCGCAGTGCTCGGCCTCGTCCATGTAGTGGGTGGTCAGGAAGACCGTGATGTCCTCGGCCTCCTTCAGCTCCCTGATGTAGGCCCAGATCGAGCTCCTGGTCTGCGGGTCGAGGCCCACCGTGGGCTCGTCGAGGAACAGCACCCGCGGCGAGTGCAGCAGGCCGCGGGCGATCTCCAGTCGTCGTCGCATGCCGCCCGAGAACGTCGCGACCTTCGCCCCGCGCCGGTCCCACAGCCCCACCATCTCGAGCACGCCCCGAAGCCGCGGACCGACGTCCGCGCGCGGCACGCCGTACAGCTCGGCGTGGAAGCGCAGGTTGCGCTCGGCCGTGAGGTAGCCGTCCAGCGTCGGGTCCTGGAAGACGAGCCCGATCGAGCGCCGGACGTCGTCACGTTCGCGCACCACGTCGTATCCGGCCACGCGCGCCTGTCCGGCCGTGGGCGTGGTCAGCGTGCAGAGCATGCTGATCGTCGTGGACTTGCCGGCGCCGTTCGGGCCGAGGAAACCAAAAATCTCCCCTCTCCGCACGGTCAGATCGAGACCGCGTACGGCCTCGACGTCGTCGTAGTGCTTGGTCAGACCGGTGGCGACCACCGCCGGATACGTCATCGCGCCCCCTTTGGTTACACTTGGTGTAACAGTACACTAGATGTAAGAAAGGGGACGATACGCTGTGCCCATGAGTGCGGGCGGGCTGCGGGAGCTGAAGAAGAGCCGGACCCGCCAGCTCATCGCCGACACCGCCAACGCGCTCTTCCGGTCCCGGGGCTTCGACGAGGTCACCGTGGATGAGATCGCGGCTGCCGCGCAGGTGTCGAAGAAGACGGTGTTCAACCACTTCCCGACCAAGGAGGACCTGGTCTTCTACCGGGCGGAGGACCGGGAGGCCATGTCCCTGGCGGCGGTCACCGACCGTCCTGCCGGGGTCTCGATCCTCGACTCCTTCCGCGCGCTGTGCCTCGCGCAGACCAGGCTCGTCCCCGGCATGCGGCGCGACCTCGACCATCCGCGCGGCTTCTTCGAGCTGGTCAGCGGCAACCCCTCGCTGCAGCGCAAGATGCACGAGGTCAACGAGCGGATCGTCCGGGTGCTCGCCGACGCGCTGGCGGCCGAGGCGGGCGCGGAGCCCGGCGACCCGCTGCCCGGCATCGTCGCCTCGACGCTGGTCGGGGCGCAGCGGACGCTGTACCGGCGGCTGCGTCAGCGGGTCGCGGCGGGCGGGCCCGACGAGGAGATCGAGCGCGCCCACCGCGCGGACGTCGAACGGGTCTTCGGCCTGCTCGGCGCGGGCCTGGGCGGCTACCCGCCGGCCTGACTGCTGTTCGGCCTGACCGCTACTCGGCCAGACTGTTATTCGGCCTGACTGTTATTCGGCCTGACTGTTATTCGGCCTGACTGTTATTCGGCCTGACTGTTATTCGGCCTGACTGTTATTCGGCCACCGCGACCCTGGCCTCCGAGCCGTCCACGGTCTCGGCGCGCTCGCGCCGCCAGGGGCCGTGGAACAGGAAGACGGCGGGCCCGAACAGCGCCAGGCACACCAGGGAGACCACCAGCCAGGTCTGCCAGCTCGTGGCCTCGACCACGTGCGGGATGACCAGCAGGCCGACCACGGCGATCGCCTTGGTGAGGAAGCCGAACAGCCCCCAGGCCGTGCCCTGCAGCCGGGGGTCGACGTCCTCGGCGTCCTCGGAGTAGTTCGCCATCCACGGCCCGTACGCCACACCGAGCGAGCCGCCGAGCAGCGCTCCGACGATCATCAGCATGCCGCTGGAGACGTCCTGGCCGCCGAGGAGTGACGCCAGGTAGGCGGTGACGAGCACGGCCGCCACGGTGCCGCCCAGGGTGAACGGCTTGCGCAACTGGGTGCGGTCGGACAGACGCCCGGCGACGATCAGGGTGATCAGGTTGAGGCTCCAGAAGCACGCCATGATCGTGGACGCCTCCGCGGCCGTGATGCCGAGCGCCCCGACCAGCATGGTCTGCCCGAAGAGCGTGAGCGTGACGTAGAGCACCAGCCACAGCGAGATGCCGATCACGTGCGCCCAGATGTTGCGCCGGACGAACAGCGAGGTGACCCTGGCCGGCCTGGTCAGGTCGACGACGTCAATGGACCGGCGCTCGGTGTGCTGGATCTGCGCGCGCAACTCGGGCGACAGGTCGGCGATGTTGAGCGCGATGACGATCGAGATGACCAGCGAGAAGCAGCCCATGATGACGAACTGCGACCGCCAGGAGTCGTCGAAGATCGGGAGCGTCCAGCCCGCGACGGCGGCGGCGAGGAAGTTGGCCCCCACAGGACCCCAGGTCCAGAAGCCGAACGCCTGGGCCCGGCCGAGGCGCGGCGAGAAGTCGCGGACCAGCGGCGCGGTGCTCGCCATCGCCACCCCGTCGACGAAGGCCAGCACGATCCTGGCGATCAGCAGGTCACCCGGGTCGTGGACGAGCGTCATGCCGAAGCAGCACACGGCGGTCAGCAGCATGAGCGGGACCAGCAGGCGCACCCTGCCGAGCCGGTCGGTGAGCCTGCCGCCGACCGCCGACGCGACGGCCCCCGCGACCGCCGCCGCCCCGGACACCGCGCCGTACGTCGCGAGGGACATGTCGAGGTCCTTGAGGAGCAGGGGGACCACCGGAGCGATCTGCGCCTCATAGGAGCCGATGAGAACGGCCAGCACGGCCATCGTGAGGATCTTCATGCGACGGCCCCCGGTGGGGTACTCGTCGAGCTCGCGTACGTAGGACAGGCCCATAGACACGCCTTTCTCGTCATCCCCCCGTCCTGGAATGAGTTCTAGAAGCAAGCTCTAGAATTCATTTCCATGAATGTTCCGCCTCCTCACCGCCGGAGTCAAGGGGCAGTGAGGAGCCGTTCCGGACCCGCGCGACGACGGAGCCCTCAGCCCGCGGCAGAGGGCTCTCGCCAAACTTAGATCCAGGTTCTAGAATCCAGCTCTAAGACTTCCCTCCGCCTCAGAGGAGAACGATGACCGCATCGCCCAAACCCGTCCCGAAGCCGACGCCGGAGACCCAGCCGTTCTGGGACGGCACGGCGGAGGGAGTCCTGCGGATCCAGCGCTGCCGTGCCTGCGCGCGGCACTACTTCTATCCACGGCCCGCCTGCCCCCGCTGCGGCTCCGACGACGTCGCCTGGGTGACGGCCAGCGGCAGGGCCACCCTCTACTCGTACGTGATCAACCATCGCCCGGCTCCCGGCTTCGAGCAGGACGGGCCGTACGCGATCGCGGTCGTGGAGCTGGAGGAGGGCGTGCGGATGATGACGAACATCGTCGGCGTCGAGATCACCCCGGAGAACCTGCCCCTCGACATGGAGCTGCGCGTGGTGTTCGAACAGCGCGGCGACGTGCGCGTCCCCCTCTTCGAGCCCGCTGGAGGTCCCACCAGATGAACATCGTCATCGCGGGCGCGGCCGAGACCGACGAGCTCGGCAAGCTGCCCCACATGTCCACCGCGCAGCTCCACCTCCAGGCCGCGCGCAACGCGCTCGCCGACGCCGGGATGACCAAGGACGACATCGACGGCGTCGCCACCGTCGGCGTGCCAGGCCCGATCCAGATCGCCCACGCGCTCGGAATCGCCCCGGCCTGGCTCGACGGCACCGGCGTGGGCGGCTCGTCCTTCCTCTTCCACGTACGGCACGCCGCCGCGGCCATCAGGGCCGGGCTGTGCACGACCGTGCTCATCACCCACGGCGAGTCGGGCCGGTCGCGGGTCGGCGCACCCCGGCCGGCCCTCGGCCCCGACTCGCTGATCGGCCAGTTCGAGATGCCGTACGGCGTGCTCGGCCCGCCCACCATGTTCACGCTGACGGCGCTGCGCTACATGAAGGAGACCGGGCTCACGCACGAGCAGCTCGCGGAGGTCGCGGTCGCGCAGCGCCGGTGGGCGCACCGCAACCCCCGGGCCATGTTCCAGGACCTGATCACCGTCGAGGACGTGCTCGCCTCCCGGATGGTCGCCTACCCCTTCCACCTGCTGGAATGCTGCCTGGTCACCGACGGCGGCGGCGCGCTGATCGTGACGTCCGAGGAGCGCGCCCGCAGGTCGCCGGTCCACCTGCTCGGCTCCGGCGAGTCCGCCGAGTCGCCGATCATCTCCCAGATGGAGGACTTCACCACCTCCGCCGCCTTCCGCCGCTCCGGCGAGGCCGCCTTCGCCGAGGCGGGCATCGCGCACGACGACGTGGACCACCTCATGATCTACGACGCCTTCGCGCACGTCCCGATATACGGCCTGGAGGACCTCGGCTTCGTCAAGCGCGGCGAGGCCGGGCCGTTCATCGCCGAGGGCCACACCTCCCCCGGCGGCCGTCTCCCGCTCAACACCAACGGCGGCGGCCTCTCCTACACCCACACCGGCATGTACGGGATGTTCGCCATCCAGGAGTCCGTACGGCAACTGCGCGGCGAGGCCGCCGCCCAGGTGCCCGATGTAGAGATCAGCGTGGTCCTCGGCAACGGCGGCATGTTCGCCTCCGCCGCAACCCTCGTCCTGTCCAACCACCGCCCCTGACCACCGCACCGGACAAGAAAAAGGCCCGGCTGGAGGCCGGGCCCTTTCCTTGGTCCAGTCAGAGCGTCAGAGGGGTGCTCAGACGATCTTGCCGGAAGCGAACTTCGCGGCGTACTGGTAGACGGCCAGGGTCTCACCGTCGAAGTACGGGGAGACGCTGGTGTCGATGCGCTTGTTGCCGTCGGTGTCGGAGACCGCGATGGTCACACCGTTGAGGTAACCGAGACGCTTGGTGTTGCTGTAGCGGTACAGCCAGGACGAACCGATGGAGCCCTCGCCGGTGAAGGAGGACTTCACGCCGACGAGCTCCTCGGCCTTGAGAGCCGGGGCAGCGGCCTTGAAGGTCTTGCCGTAGGCCCACTTGAGGGTCTTGCCGGAGAAGGCGTAGTTGCCGTCCGGGTGCGACCCGCTCGGGTAACCGAAGACGAAGACCGCGGTCCCGACCTTCTGGTTGTAGGCCAGGCCCTGACCACCGACGTTGCCACCCAGGGTGCCGACGTCCTTCAGAGCGATGTCGACAAGGTGACCCTTCAGCTTGAAGTCCACGTCGAAGAGAACCCAAATGCTGGCCTTGTAGAAGCCGTTGTTCTTCTGGAAGTAGAAGAACATCTCGTCTTCCGACCAGTGATCCGCGTCGCCGGGACCGAACTCCGCCCTGCTGACACGGGTGATGGTGATGCCCGACGTCTTGTACTCACTCACCCATTCGGAGGTCGCGCCACGAGCCAGGGCCTCGGCCTCTTCCTTGCTGCGGATCCCCAGGGCCTCCTTCGCCTGGTTTGCCACGATAGGCGTGTACCGCCTCTCGACCTCCTTGTCACCCGCCTTCGCGAGCTTGCTGGTGTGCACCGGAACGATCTCTCCGGTCCAGCCGGTGGTCTTGAGCTCGAGGTCCTTCTTGGCCTTCTCCGCCTCCGCGCGCGTGTCGAACGTGCGGTTCTTGACCCAGTTCTTGACCTTGTCGGCCGACACGTCGGTGACCTGGACGCCGTTGTAGACCGTCACGAACGCGTAGTCGCGGTCGCCGTCCTCGTAGACGTCGTAGTCGTAGTGGGTGTACGCGGTCTTACCCACGTAGATGCCCCACGGGGTCTTGCCCTGGTAGTAACCCGGGATGAACACCCACTTGTCGAGGGTGGCCTTGTTGCTCACCGTGTCGTAGACACAGTGACCCGCGGTCGCGACCAGATTCTTGTACTGGCTCTGGACCGAGGTGGCCGAGCACCAGTGCGGCTTGTTGTCCGCGCCGATGAAGAACACCTTGCCGGTCGTCTTCGGCAGGTTGACGTTCTTCAGGTTGCTCGTGGCGGCCTTCTGGTCACCACTGGAGCCGACCACACCGGCCTTGCTGTCGGCCGAAGCGCCACCGGTCGAGACGTGCCGCGAAGGCACGGTCGTCTCGACGTTGTACGGCGTCGCGTTGATCAGGTTCGCCTTGGCCTGGCCGTACCAGAACGCCGCCACCTGCTGAGCGGCGAAGTTCGTGTTGGCCAGGTTCACGGGCGGGGCGACGTCCGTGTCGGCCTGAGCCGGCGCGGCGACGGCGGCGGCGGCCAGCAGGCCCGCCGCGACCCCGCCGAGGGCGAGAATGCGCTTCATGGATTTCTCCCTGGTCTGTCGTGGGACGTCACTTGCGCCCCATGCGTCAGTGAAGGAACGGGAGAAAGGTAATACGAGGGGTAGTTGGTAGATAGGGGGATTATGAATGCTGTGCCCGTAACCGTAACCCTGGCCCAACCGCCCCATAAGCGCGTTCTCGCTGATCATTGACAGTGTTCTGCAACTTCCCCGACGGAATCGTTCAAGCCGAGATGTGAGTGAGATCACACCGGCCGGTGCGACCACGAGGTACTCCCCCGCGTCAAAGCCGGCCGACTCTGCCGGGTAACGGAAACAGGGTGTCGTTCCAGCGGTGCCGATCCCGATGACGGCTCGAGGGTCACCCGGCGCTTCGGCCCCGCTGACCGTAGGCTTTGCTCGTCCAGTGGACAGTGACGAGGAGACGCCGGATTGGCCGCTCTGCCGGATGACAGTTGGCTTCTCAGCATCCGCCCTCAGCCGACCCGCGTCACCGCGGAGGAGTACGACGCGCTCCCCGAGGAGATCGCCAAAGCCATCGAGATCGTCGACGGCTACGTGGCCCACTGTGCTGCTCCCACGCCTGATCAGCGGATCGCCGGCAGGCGACTGGCCAACCTGCTGGAGCGGCACGCACGCGCCGCGATGAGCAAGGGGCATGAGTGCCTCACCGTGAACAATGACGTGGATCTGCGCCTGAGGGACCTGCCGTTGCTCAACCGCAGACCCGACGTCGCGCTCTACCGGTGCCTCAACCGCGAGCAGGGTGAGCGTCTTCGTGCCGAGCACGCGCTGCTCGTGGTGGAGATCGTGTCTCCGGGATCGGAGACCCAGGACACGACGGACAAGCTCGGTGAGTACGCCAAGGCCGGCATCCCGCACTACTGGATCGTCCGGCTGGACCGCACCGGCGTGTCGGCCATCGAGCGCTACCGGCTGGACCGGGCGTCGATGCTCTACAAGCACATCGGCACCCTCATGAAGGACGAGCCCGGCGAGGCTCCCGTCGTGAGCAACCCGATCCCCATCACCGTCGACTGGGCCGAACTGCAGTTCTGAACTCAACCGGCCATTCGGCGGTAGCTCGTCGACGCCGTGTCCGGGCCAAGCGCTCCTCGCCGTCGGGGGACCGCCGTAGCGTCGCGTCGGCTCCATGAAGCGGACTGGCCGTCCGCCATGGGCATGGAACGCACTGCCGTCATCAAGGCCCGTAGGTCACCGCACAGGGGACCCCGTTGAGCGTGAAGCCGGTGGGGTGTTCGTCGGCCCCGTTGGCGGTGAAGCCGATCTGGAAGCTCGTGCCGGGATCGATGCTCGCGTGCCAGACCGGATTGGTGGCCTGGACGCTCGGCGGAGTCGCGGACCACGTCCCGCTCCAGCCGACGCTGAGGGTCTGACTGCCGGGGAAGACGAACTGCAGGATCCAGGGGCTGAACACCTGGGTGCCGGTGTTGTCGATCGTCACGATGGCATAGAAACCGGTGGTCCACCCGACGCTGGTGTAGGTCACCGCGCAGTCGTAACCGGCCGGCACGTCGGCGGGCGCCGCCTGGGCGGGCCCCGTGAACAACGCGGCCAGGAGAATCGCGGCGACACCGATCCCCGACGAAGCCCGCAGAAAACGCATCGATCCCCCTCAGGGCGGCATTCCGTGAAACGGATTTCAATAAGATCGTGAACCACTAGAAATGCGCTGTCAAACAATTCCCTGCGCATATTTCGCGACTCCCGGACCCTGTCACGCGTACGTTCGCCGCTTCAGCGAGCCGAGCTGGGAGTTTCACCGTCGGCCACATAGCGGTCACTTTATGGAGGTCGGCGGAAATGCCCTACTCGACGTCGCGAATCGCACTTTTCAGACGCGCCGGAATGGTGGTCTTGCGACCGGCGCGATAGCGGTCCAGGGTCGTTCCGATGATGCCGGGTGAACGCTGCCCGCTACATCGATTCCGGGGACATCTCGCCGCGTCGCCCCGATCATTGGGCGATGCGACCGGAAATCTGCGCGATCGGACGGCTCGCCGTGATCGGGGCGCTGGGCGCTGCTGCGATCGGATGCTCGGGCGGCGGCGTGGACGTACGCGACTCCCCCGCCTCCACGGCGGGCACACCAGCGGCGGTCACCCGGCCTGAGGGGGTTCCGTCTCTGTCCGGCGGAACCTGGACGGAGATCAGAACGGCCGGAACCGGCGCCGTGATGGAGAGCATCGCCGCGACCGGGGACGACGAGGCCTGGGCGGTGGGCAGCCCTGGCGAGGACAGACAGAGCGGCCCGGTTCTGCACTGGGACGGCCGCGCCTGGCAGTCCGTGGCACTGCCGCCGGGCCTGCGCTACCCCCAAGTGGTGTCCGGGGCTTCCCCTGGCAACGTATGGATCTTCGACAATGACGCGAACGCGTGGCAGTGGGACGGCCGACGGTGGTCGGCCCGGGGACGACCACCCTGGAAACCTCCGGTCTACGTGAAGGACGCCGTGGTCACCGGGCCCGAGGAGGTGTGGGTCGCCGGAGGTCAGGACGAGGGCGCCGCCGGAGATCCGCGCTGGCGGCCGCGGCTCGCCCGCTGGTCCCCCTCCGGCTGGTCCGACACATCGGACCCTCGATCCACCTGGCCGGGCATCCGTCACTTAGAGGCCGGTGCCTCCGGGGGCCTCTGGGCGCTGACCGGTGACGGGGACAGCGGATCCACCGTTGAGCGCTGGGACGGACGCCACTGGACGGTCGTGCCCGCACCTCCCTGGCCCATAGGCTCAAAGGTCGATCTCAAGAAGCTGGCGGTGGTGTCGGAACGGGAGGTATGGGTCGCCGGGTCGATCCTGCCGCCCGGCCCCCGCCAGACCGCACTGCAACCCGTGGCGCTCCAGCATCCTGTTGGTCGCCGGTGACAAGGCCGGGCGATGGAAAAGCTGGTACGAGGAGGCCATTCCGCTGGCCGAGCACCGGTATGAGGTCTACCTGAAGGAGCGCGCTCAGCAGGAGGAGGGAAAGTGAGCGGGTACGTTCGTTGGAAGGATATCCGGGCCGAGCATGTCGAGCGGGCCGGCGGGGAGGAAGCGGTCGAAGCCGGTAAGCGGGAGCTTCTGGCCGAGGTTCAGGGGCATCGGCTGGCGGAGATCCGCCGCAGCCGTGGCCTGACCCAGCAGCAGGTGGCCGAGCGCATGGGGGTCACCAAGGGGCGCGTCTCCCAGATCGAGCAAGGAAAGATCTCCGGCCAGGACATCCTGGCCCGCTACGCGGCCGCTCTCGGAGGGCGACTCCACCAGTCGATCTACTTCGATGACGGTGATATCGCCGCGATCGCATGACCAACTCGATCAGAACGTCATGCTGGGCGCGGCACTGTGGCGACCGCCCCGCTCGGGGTTCGTGAGCAACCCGGCGATGGTCAAGCGATCCCTGTGCTCGCTGGTTGCTCGCCTGACGGGAGCCGACCGAGCAGACCGCCCCGGCACTCGCGAGACGCTCGGTATAGCGAATCGCCAGATTAATGGCAATGTGATCGTGAGCCACTCGGCATGCGCTGTCGAACAATTCCCGAGGCATACTTCACAGTTTCTCGGCCCGATCGCGCGTCCATGCGGCAATACTTTTCAGTCGCGCCGGAATTCGCCGGACGCTTCTGCCGTCCGTCCGCGCTCGGCGGTGGTGCGCCGGGCGCGGATGGACGACCGGCTTCACCCCCGCCAGGTGACGAGGGCGTCGAGGGCTTCCACGTGGGAGCCGCGGACGAGCAGGGGGTTGATCTCCAGCGACTCCAGGTCGTCGCCGAGGCTCTCGGCGAGGGCGGCCACGCGGGCCACGACCTCGGCGACGGCGTCGAGATCGGCGGGCTCGGTGCCGCGCGCGCCCCGCAGCAACGCGGTGCCGCGCAGCTCGTCCAGCGCCCGCCGCACCTCGGCCGCGTCCACCGGCAGGACGCGCAGCGCCGTGTCGCGCAGCGCCTCCACCCAGATCCCGCCCAGGCCGACGGCCAGGGTGAGCCCCCACGACGGGTCGCGTACGACGCCTGCCAGCAGTTCGACGCCGCCGCCGCGCTGCGGCTGGACGAGCGCGCCCACCCGGTCCAGGCCGGCCGCCGCCGCGGCGGCCACGACCTCGCGGTAGGCCCGCTCGACGTCCCGCGCGCCGGACAGGCCGAGCCGGACCCCGCCGATGTCGCTCTTGTGGCCGAGCCCTTCCGCGGCGGCCTTGAGGACGACCGGGTAGCCGAACCCGACCGCCGCCGCCACCGCCGACTCCTCGTCGTACACCAGCTCGCCCGGCACGACCGGGATCCCGGCGGACGACAGCAGGGCGGCGGCGCGGTGCTCGGCCCACACGCCGGTCCTCGTCTCGGCCGCCGGGGCGCTCGCCACGGCACCCGCCGGGACCCGCGCGCCCGCCGCCTCGACGGCGGCGCGGTACGCCTGCCCCCATCGGACGGCCGCGCCGATGGCGTGCACGCCGTGCTCGATGCCGCCCGCGACGTACGGGAACCCGGTCTTCCGCTGGACGTCGCGGCCGAACTCGGTGACGTCGGTCAGCGTGTTGCTCACGACGACGACCGGCATCGGGGCGTCGGCCACGCGCTTGGCGCTCGCCGAGAAGGTGGCGTACACGGGCTCGGGGTCGGGCGGGGCGACGCGCGGGAGGTCCGACAGCAGCATGACCGCGTCCACGCCGGGATCGGCGGTGACGGCCTCCAGCGCGCGGCCGAGCAGCGTGCGGTCGATGAGCACATAGCCGGTGACGTCGAGAGGGTTCTGCACGGTCCCGAAGGCGGGCACGATCTCCCGCAGCCGTGCGACGGTCTCCGGGGCGAACGCCGGCAGCTCCAGCCCTTCGTCCTCGGCCCGGTCGGCGATGATCTCCGACGCGCCGCCCGACGGCGTGACGACGCCGATCCGTGGGCCCGGCAGCGGGCCGACCTCGGCGAGCAGGCCCGCGGTGATGACGAGGTCCTCCAGCGACCGCACCCGCACCACCCCGAGCTGCCGGAACGCCGCGTCGATGACGTTGTCGTCGCCGACGAGCGCGCCGGTGTGGGCCTGGGCGGTGCGCGAGGCGAGCCTGCTGCGCCCGATCTTCAGCGCGACGATCGGCTTGCCCGCGAGCAGCGCCCTGCGCGCCGCCCGGGAGAACACGGCCGGGTCGCGGACCGACTCGAGGAACAGCGCGATGGCCTTGGTCGCCGGGTCGTCCACCAGATAGTCGATGACGTCGGTGACGGTGACGAGCGACTCGTTGCCCATCGAGGTGAGCAGGCTGATCCCGACGTTGCGCGCCTGGGCGAAGCCGAGCACCGAGCTGGCCAGCGCGCCGCTCTGCAGCACCACGCCGACCGGTCCCCGCAGCAGCGGAGCCGGGATGGGCAGGCCGTACGGCGTGATGCCGGCGGCGGCGTTGACGAAGCCGTTGCCGTTGGGGCCGAGCACGGTGAGGTCGTTCTCGCGGGCGAAGCCGACGATCTCGGCCTCCAGCGCGGCGCCCCCGGGACCGGTCTCGCCGAAGCCCGCGGTGAGGATCACGTAGTGACGGATGCCGAGCTTGGCCCCCTCGCGCAGCACGGGCAGCACGGCCGTGGTGGGCACCATCACGTACGCGAGGTCGACCTGGCCGGGGATGTCCGACAGGCTGCGATGGGCCTGCTCGCCGTGCACCACGCCGCCGCGCGGGTTGACCAGGTGGACGGGCCCGCGGAAGCCGTGCGTACGGAGGTTGGTCAGCGTGCTGATCGACCAGCCGGACTTGTCCGTCGCCCCGACCAGGGCGATCGACCGGGGGTTGAACAGCTCTCCTACCGGCATCCTCATTCCCCGATCGTGCCGAGGCGGGCGTGGCCCCTGAGCAGGTTGCGGGCGATGGTGCGGCGCTGTATCTCGTCGGTGCCCTCGAAGATCCGCAACAAGCGCAGCTCGCGATACCACCGCTCGATGGGCAGTTCCTTCGTGTAGCCCATGCCTCCGTGGATCTGCAGCACGCGGTCGACAACCTGGTTGGCCATGACCGCGCCGTTCAGCTTGGCGATCGAGGAGGCGTGCCGGGCGTCCATGCCCTGCTGCACCCGCCAGGCGGCGTGGAGGGTGAGCCACTTGGCGGCCTCGATCTCCACCTGCGAGTCGGCGATCATCCACTGGATCGCCTGGTATTCGGCGATCGGCTTGCCCATGGAGACCCGGATCTTGGCGTAGTCGATCGCCATCTGGAGCATGCGCTCGGCCGAGCCGACAGCCCGCGCCGGGATCATGTAGCGGCCCTGGCCGATCCACTGCATCGCCAGTTCGAAGCCCTTGCCTACCTCGCCGAGGATGTTCTCCTCCGGCACCCTGACGTCCTCGAACACCAGCGAGGCCGGGCCCCACTGGCCCATCGTCGGGATCGGCTCGGACTTCCAGCCCATGTCGCGGTCGGCGAGGAAGCAGGTGACGCCGCCGTTCGCGCCCTTCTCGGGGTCGGTCACGGCGAACACCATCACGAAGTCGGCCTCGTTGCCGCCGGTGATGAAGGTCTTCTCGCCGTTGACGACCCAGTCTCCGCCGTCCTTGACGGCTCGCGTGCGGATGTTGCGGGCGTCGGAGCCCGCGCCGGGCTCCGTGATGGCGAAGCACGAACGGCGCTCGCCCTCGATGGTGGGGATCAGGTAACGCCGCTTCTGCTCCTCGGTGCCGGCGTAGAGGATGTTGTCGGCCGTCCCGCCGAAGCTGAACGGGACGAACGTCCGCCCCATCTCCATGGCGATGATCGCGGACATGACCGGGCCCAGCGCGGCCCCGCCGTACTCCTCGGGGGTGTTGATGCCCCAGAAGCCCATCTTCTTCGCCTTGGCCCGCAGGTCTCTCACGACCTCGGGGTCGAGCCCCGGGCCACCGGCGCGCTCGTTGCGCAGCACCTCGGGTTCGAGCGGCATGACCTCGCGTTCCACGAAGGCGCGGATGGTGTCACGGATCTGCAGTTCTTCTGGGCTCAGGGAGAAGTCCATCGACGCGACTCTTTTCTAGAATTGCTCTCTAGGATTCGCCTCAAGCCTCGTCCGCCGCCGAGAGGGTGTCAAGAGGTCTGGAATCAGTTTCTAGAATTCGAGCGGATAGAATGGCGTCGTCCCCGACGCAAGGAGCCCAGATGGCACGCAAACCCGCCGGCCGGGGCGGTTCGTGGGAGTGGAGCCGCACCGCCGAGACCCGCAGGAGCATGCTCAAGGCGGCCCGCGAGGTCTTCTCCGAGCACGGCTTCGCCGACGCCAACGTCGCGGACGTGGTCGAGCGCGCGGGCTCCAGCGTCGGCAGCCTCTATCACCACTTCGGCGGCAAGACCGAGTTGTTCCTCGCGCTGTGGGAGGAGCACCACGCCGCCCACGAGGAGGCCGCCGCGTCCAGCGTGGCGGCGGCGAAGAAGGCGGGCGTGAAGGATCCCGTCGAGCTGTTCATCGCCGGGGCACGGGCGTTCCTCGAAGGGTCCTGGCAGCGGCGCGACCTCGCGCGGCTGTTCATGGACGGCAACGGCCCGCCGGGGTTCGAGCTGATGCGGCGGACCCGCAGCCGCGAATGGGTCCGGCAGAACGCCGTGCTGCTGGGCGCGGCGAACACGGCGACCGACCGCCTCACGGCCTCCGTCCTCACGAGCGTCATCGGCGAGGCCGGGCGCGAGGTCGCGGCCAGCGAGACCGAGGAGGAGGCGGGAGAGGTCGTCGACGCGGCGATCGCGCTCATCCGCCGCTTCGGCGACCCTCTCGCCGTCCACGACGACGCCACCGACGGGACCAGCACCACAGACACGGCCGAGGCCACAGACACCGCCGACGCGACGGGCGCGGCCCCCGACGCCGGGGCCGCCGGAGGCTGACCCCGGCGACCCCGCCGGGCACCGCGCCGGCGCCTCACGCCGGGCGGAAGGCGGCCCTGCCCCGGTCGATGACGACCGTGCCGTCCTCCTTCGCCGTACGGAACAGGGCGGTCGCGCCGCCGTCGCCGGTCCAGATGGACACGGTGAGCGTCTCGCCGGGGAACACCGGCGCGCTGAACCGTCCCGACATGGCCGCGAACCTGGCCGGGTCGGACCCCGCCACCGCGTGCAGCAGCGCCCGCCCGGTGATCCCGTACGTGCACAGCCCGTGCAGGATCGGCCGAGGGAAACCGGCGCGGGCGGCGAAGGCCGGGTCGGAGTGCAGCGGGTTGCGGTCCCCGGACAGGCGGTACAGCAGGGCCTGGTCGGGGTGGGTCTCGTAGGTCACCGTGTGGTCAGGCGGCCTGCCGGGGTCGGCCCACTCGTCGCGGGGCCCCCGCTCACCGCCGAAGCCGCCCTCGCCGCGGATGAACACCGAACTGCGGCTCGTGATCAGCGGCTCGCCGCTTTCCGCGTCCACCGCCCTCGCCTCGCTCGTCACCAGCGCACCCGAGCCCTTGTCGTAGACGCCGGTCACGGTCGAGGTCGTCCGTACGCGACCGGCGGGCGGCAGTTCGCGGTGCAGCTCGAACGCCTGCTCGGCGTGCACGAGCATGGCCGGGTCGAAGTCGCCGAGCCTCCGCCCGGTGGGAGCCTGGGCGGCCAGGACGGCGAAGGTCGGCAGCACCCGCTGCCTGATCCCCGCCGAGTTCTCCGTGGTGAAGGCGAGCTCGCCGGTGCCCGCCCCGACGCCGAGCGCGTAGAGCAGCGTGTCGGCGGACGTCCACGACCGCTCGTACGGAGCGCTCTCCACCCCGATCAGACCGTGGTCGAGCGGCATGTCAGTCCTCCCCTGCCGGGATGCGCCCGCTGGTGAGGGCGTTCGGCGCGGCCTTGCCGACCAGGGCGGGGATCACCTCGCCCAGCTCGGCGGGGTCCCAGCGGGCGTCCTTGTCCACGCCCGGCCCGGCGTGCCAGCCCTCGGCCACGCTGATGTGCCCGCCGCGCACGTTGAAGACCCGGCCGGTGATCCCCCGCGACTGCGCGCTCGCCAGCCATACCACCACAGGTGCGATGTTGTCCGGCGCCGCCGCGTCGAAACCCCCCTCGGCCGGCCGCCTCCCGCCCGGGACGAGGTTCTCGGTCATCCGGGTGAGCGCGGCCGGGGCGACCGCGTTGACCGTCACGCCGTAACGCGCCAGTTCCTTGGCCGCGATGATCGTCAGTGACGCGATGCCCGCCTTGGCCGCGCCGTAGTTGCCCTGCCCGGCGTTGCCGTAGATGCCGGACGACGACGTGGTGTTGATCACCCGGGCGTCCACCGGCTCGCCCGCCTTGGCCCTGGACCTCCAGTAGGCGGCGGCGTGGCGGAGCGGGGCGAAGGTGCCGCGCAGGTGCACCCGGATGACCGCGTCCCACTCGTCCGCGGTCATGTTGACGAGCATCCGGTCGCGCAGGATGCCCGCGTTGTTGACCAGGGCGTGCAGGTCGCCGAAGGTCTCCACGGCCCTCATGATCATGCGGTGCGCGCCGTCGAAGTCGGAGACGTCCTCGCCGTCGACCACGGCCTCGCCGCCCATGGCCCTGATCTCCTCGACCACCTCGCCCGCGGCGCCGGTGGACGAGCCGGTGCCGTCGACCTCGGCGCCCAGGTCGTTGACGACCACCTTGGCGCCCTGGCGCGCGAACTCCAGCGCGTGCCCACGCCCGATGCCCCGCGCGGCGCCGGTGACGATCACGACGCGGCCTTCCATGATTCCGCCCATGCGCGGCTCCCTTGACTCGGCTTGACCCGATCTCATGTGAACGAGATTCTAGTAAGCGAATCTAGAATTGGGTAGGGAGGGGCCGGTCATGATCCAGCTCGCCGTACGATGACGGCCGTGCCGCGGGCCGTCGCCGCGGACCCCGGCGAACGTGAGCGGCTGCGCCGCGCCTGGCGGACGCTGTCGGTCGTGAGCATGGCCAGCGTCCTGACCGCGCTCGGCGGCAGCGCGCTCAACGTGGCGCTCCCCCAGGTCGTACGGCAGACGCACGCGAGTGCCGACGCCGCGAGCTGGATCCTGCTCGCCTTCCAGCTCACGACGACCGTGCTCATGGTGGTGTTCGGCCGGCTCGCCGACCTGTTCGGGCGGCGGGCGATGTACCTCGGCGGGCTGGCCACCTACACCGTCGCCAGCCTCCTTGCCGGGCTCGCGCCGAGCGCGTGGATCATCGTGGCGCTGCGCGTGGCGCAGGCGGCGGGCGGGGCCATGCTGCTGACCAACAGCGCCGCCCTGGTGACCGACGCCTTCCCCAAGTCGCGGCTCGGCGAGGGGATGGGCGTCTACACCGCGTCGTTCTCCATCGCCCAGCTCGCCGGCCCGTCGCTCGGCGGCCTGTTCACCGAGCACCTCGGCTGGCGCTGGGTGTTCTGGTACAACGTGCCGCTCGGATTGGCGTGCCTGGTCTGGGGGGCGATGGCCCTGCGTCCGGGGCCGCCGCAGGGCCGCGACCGGGGCCTCGACCTGCCCGGCAACGCGCTCGTGCTCGCCTGTCTCGGTGGCCTGCTGCTCGCGCTGTCGGAGGTGACCAGGCTCGGCTGGCGACACCCGATGGTGGTGTCGGGCCTCGTCGTGTTCGCGGTGACGCTCCCGCTGTTCGTCGCCCGGGAGTTGCGGGCCCGCCACCCGGTGGTGGACATCCGGATGTTCCGCGACCGCGCGTTCACCCTCGGGACGCTCGCGTCGTTCCTCAACTCGACCGCCAGGGTCGGGGTGGTGCTCCTCGTGTCGCTGTTCTACCAGGCCGTCCGCGGGGAGGACCCGGTGCGCGCGGCGCTGAAGGTGCTGCCGCTCTCGATCGCGGCGATGGCGGCCTCGGTCACGTCGGGTTTCCTGCTGCGCCGCCTCGGCCCGCGCACGGTGGCGGTCGCCGCGACCTCGCTCACGACGGCGGGACTGGCCGTCCTGCTGTGCCTGATCTCCCCCGGCGTCTCGTCCGTGGCGCTCATGGCCGCCCTCGTGCTGATCGGCGTCGGCTCCGGTATGTTCCTACCTTCCAACACCACCGCGATCCTCGACGGGGTGCCGTCGCACCGGCTGGGGATCGTCAACGCCATGCGCCTGATGCTGCAGAACACCGGGGTGGTGGTCGGCACCGCGCTCGTCCTGTCGATCATCACGGTGCCGCTCCCCGCCGACCTGCACGACGCCGTCTTCGCGGGCACGCTGTCCCACGTCTCGGCCACGGCGGTCGAGCGGCTCGTGACCGGCTACCGGTGGGCCCTCGCCTGCATGACCGCCGTCTCCGCGCTGGCCGTGCTGACCTGCTTCACCAGAAGGCGGGCAGGGTCGTCCGTCAGCTGAGCACCCTGCCGTGCCGGTCGCGGGCCTTCAGCCGCACGGTGGGCATCTCGGGGGCGGGCAGCGGAGCCTCCCCGCCGGGGACGACGCCGTAGCGGTCGCCCGGTACCCACTCATCCCGCGCCCAGTCGTCGCGCGCCCGCGCGATCTCCTCGTGCGAGCGGCCGACGAAGTTCCACCACATCACTAGGGGCTCCTCGAACGGCGTGCCGCCCAGCACGAACAGGCGGGCGGGGCCGGCCGCCCCGACAGGGACCTCCGTACGGCCCTGGCCGAGATAGAGCAGCGAGCCCGGGGCCAGCGGCACCCCGGCCACCTCGGCCGTGCCCGACATGGCGAGCACCGCCGTCTCGAAGGCCGGGTCCACCGGCAGCCTGTGCTCCCCCGGCCCCGCGAAGAGCACCTCGGCCCCGAGCAGGGGCGTGTGCACGAGGGCGGGCGAGCGCAGCGGCCCCACCTCGCCCACCACGACGGTCACCGTGACGTCGCCGTCGCGCAGCACGGGCAGCGCGGCGTGGTGCTCGAACCGCGCCTCGCCGTGCCGCGCGTCCTCCGGCAGCGCGACCCACAGTTGCAGCCCGTGCATGCCCGGCGGGCGTTCCGGCGGCGACTGCTCCGAGTGCGCGATGCCGTGGGCGGCGGTCATCAGGTTGAGCTGCCCGGGCACGATCGGCTGGACGTTGCCGAGGCTGTCGCGGTGCAGGATCTCCCCCTCGGCGAGCCACGTGACCGTCTGCAGGCCGGTGTGCGGGTGCGGCGGCACCTGCATCCCCGGCCGGCCGCTCACGTCGTCGGGCCCGAAGTGGTCGACGAAGCACCACGCGCCGACCATGCGGCGCGGGCGCTGCGGGAGCAGCCGCCGTACGGTCGTGTACCGGCCGAGCGGCACGTCGTGGCCGGGCAGGAGCACGCTCTCCGGCTCCGCCCCGGCCTCGCCCGTGCCGCCGTGCACCACGGTGCAGCCGTACAGCGCCGGCTCCCCCTGACTCACTTCGATCCCTCCCCGCCGCCACCGTCGAGGGAGAACCTGGCCCGCTGGTCTTCGGGCACCAGGTCGAGATACTCCGGGTGCCGGGCGATGTACCGCTGCACGAACGGGCAGATCGGCAGGACCGACAGCCCGGCGTCCCCGGCGGCGTCGAGCGCCGCCTTGACCAGCGTCGAGCCGAGGCCCCGGCCCTCGAAGGCCGGGTCGATCTCGGTGTGGGTGAAGGAGATCCTCGGCCCGTTGAGCCGGTAGTCGGCGAAACCGGCGAGCGCGCCGTCCAGGGTGATCTCGAAGCGGCTCGCCTCCGGCTTGTCGGCGACCTGCGGTTCTGACTGCTGCATCGGGGTCTTCCTTCCAGGATCGTCAGGCGGCGATCGTCGCGTGCATCTCCCACACGAGGATCTCGGCGGGCTCCGTCGCGGTGACCTTCTGCCCGCCGGTGGCGGTGAAGCGTACGGCGTCGCCGGTCTCCAGGGTGCCCGCACCCTCCAGGGTGACCCTCCCCCGGGGTACGAACAGGTGCAGGAACGGCGCCTCGGGCAGCTCCACGGTCTGGCCGGGCTGGAGACGGGCGGCGTACAGCGCGGCGTACCGGTTCTTGATCCGGATGGCCGCCTCGCCCGCGTGCTTGTCCATGCCGCTCGCGACCGGCACCAGGCCGCCGGCGAGCAGCTCGTTCTCGATCTCCAGCTGCTCGTAGCCGGGCGCGATGCCGGGCTCGTCCGGCACCACCCACATCTGGACGAAGTGCACGGGCTCGTCGTGCGTGCCGCCGCCGGTGAGCCGCCAGGAGTCGTTCTTCTCCGAGTGCAGGATGCCGGTGCCGGCGCTCATGCGCTGGGCCAGGCCCGGGTAGATGACGCCCGAGTGGCCCTCGGAGTCCTGGTGGACCAGCGAGCCCTGGAGCACCCAGGTGACGATCTCCATGTCGCGATGCGGGTGCGTCTCGAAGCCGGTGCCCGGGTGCACGACGTCGTCGTTGTTGACCAGCAGCAGCCCGTGGTGGGTGTTGCCGGGGTCGTAGTGGCCGCCGAACGAGAACGAGTGCTTGGAATCCAGCCACGAGATGCGGGTGGCGAAGCGCTCGCCCGCCCTGCGGACGTCGACCTGGGGGGCCAGCCTGGTCGTGGTCATGAGTTCCCTCTCCTTGTCGCCATGTAGATGATGCATCATCTACTGGTGCCCCCAACATACATGACGAGTCATTGATTCCGGATAGCCTGAGAGGCATGGACAGCCCACGGTGGCTCGACGCGGACGAGCAACGCGCCTGGCGGGCGTACCTGCGCATGCAGGGCCGCCTCACGGCCCGGCTCAACCGGCAGTTGCAGGCCGACTCCGGCCTTTCCCTGGCGGACTACGAGGTCCTCGTGCACCTCACCGACAGGCCGGAAGGACGGCTGCGGCCGTTCGAGCTGCAGCGCGACCTCCAGTGGGAACAGAGCCGGCTGTCCCACCACCTCACCCGGATGGAGCGCCGGGGGCTCGTCACGCGGGAGGAGTGCGAGGAGGACGGCAGGGGCGCGTTCGTCGTGATCTCCGAGGAGGGCCGCAGGGCCATCCGCGCCGCGGCCCCCGGACACGTGGAGACCGTGCGGCGCCTGTTCTTCGACGGACTCACCCGCCGGCAGGTCGCCGCCCTCGAACGACTGGCAGAGGACGTCCTCGACCGCCTCGGCTGAGGATCGCCGACGGACACCGCATCAGCTGACGAGCCCCTCGGGGAAGACGACGTCGGTGACACCGGGGACGGTCCTGGCGACGAGTTCGGCGATGCGGGCCGACCGTTCGTCTCCCCGGCCGTACAGCTCGACCACGCCGTCGCGCACGGCCGCGCCGAAGGACGACGTGTCGGCGCAGTCGCGCAGCGCCGCGAGCACGTCCTCGCGGATCCGCTCGTCGCCCTGGGCCAGCAGGCCCATCAGGTCGCGCCGGCTGACGATCCCCACGAGCTCCTCGTCGCGCAGGACCGGGACGCTCTTCACCCCCGTGGTGATCATCAGTTCGACCACGTCCATGGTGTCGGCCGCGTCCCCGACCGTGGCGACGCGCGGCGTCATGACCTCCTCGACGAGCGCGGGCGGCCTGCCGGTGGGCAGGGCCTCCGGGCGCAGGAACGCCCGGGGGTTGGTCCCGAACTCGCCGCGCAGCAGGTCCATCTCGCTCACGACGCCGACCATCCGCCCGGACGCGTCGACCACCGGCGCGGCCGTGATGTCCTTCTCGTACAGCAGGCGGACGGCCTGTTTGATCGTCTCGGTGCGCCGGACCGTCATCACCGGCGTCGTCATGATCTCGCGGACCAGCATGTGACCACCTCCTACGCCGCCGGCGCGAGGGCGAGCGTGCCGCCGGGCGCCGGTGCGACCCGCGCGCCGAACTCCCGGCAGATCCCGTCGAGCGTCGCCAGCAGCCACGCGCGGTCCTCGGGGCAGGCGTGCCGCAGCCTCATCCGCACGGCTCGCATCGGCGCCATCCGCAGTTCGATCAGCCGCCCTGTCGCGGCCTCTACCGTCGCGAAGTACAGCAGGCGCAGGTCGTCGCGGTACTCCTCGTACCCCGCGATGCCCTCGTAGTCGTCGACGAGGTCGCCGCAGCCGTAGAGGATCAGCCGCCCCCTGTGCACCTCGACCGGCCGGGGATGGTGGGAGGAGTGGCCGTGGACGAGGTCGACGCCGCCCTCCACCAGCGCGTGCGCGAACTCGGCCTGGTCCTCCTCAACCTCGTAACCCCAGTTCGATCCCCAGTGGACGGAGACGACCGCGATGTCCCCCGGCCGCTTGACCCGCCGTACGTGCCGGAGCGTACGCGCGGCGGCGTCGCGGGTGGGGCCGGGGAGACAGGCGACGCCGGGCCGGTCCGCGGCCGCCGCCCAGGTGGCGGGGACGCCGCTGGACGGCATCGCGACCGCGAAGACCAGGACCCGTCCGCCGCCGGGCAGGGCCACGACCGCGGGCCGCCACGCCTCGTCCTCATCCCGTCCGGCGCCCGCCTGGTCCAGCCCAGCCCCCGCGAGCGCGTCCAGCGTCTCCGTGAGCCCTGGTACGCCGAAGTCGAGCACGTGGTTGTTGGCCAGGACGCACACGTCGGGCCGGACCGCGGCCAGAGCGGGAAGATTCGCCGGGTTCATTCGGTAATGCACGGGCTTGCCCGGCGCGAATTCACGGCTGCGGGTGACACTCGTCTCCAGGTTCAGCACGCGTACGTCGGGGGCGGCCTCGTCCAGCACCTCCAGGGCGTCGCCCCAGGGCCAGGAGTATCCGGCCGGGCGCGGGATCGGGCCGTTGGCGGCCTCCGCCAGCTCGACGTACCGCCGGGCGTCCCGGACGCTCGACTCCTCCAGCGCGGGGTCTCCCGGGCACGGGAGGATCTGGTCGACGCCCCGGCCCAGCATGACGTCGCCGCACAGGAACAGCGTCACGGGGTCCCCCGCGGCCGACCGCATCTCACCCCTCCTCGGGCAGTGCACGGCAGCCAGTCACATCTCCATCCTCC
This sequence comes from Microbispora sp. H11081, assembly GCF_012999535.1. Classification (GTDB taxonomy): domain Bacteria; phylum Actinomycetota; class Actinomycetes; order Streptosporangiales; family Streptosporangiaceae; genus Microbispora. Next base: position 475,745 of record NZ_JABBWV010000003.1, on the reverse strand, counting down.
CCCCTGTCCGCCGGAGGACACGGCCGGGTCAGGGCACGCGGCAGAGGATCTCACCGTGCGGGACGCTGAACCAGCCGTCCTCGCTCGCGGCCCACTCCCGCCAGCCGTCGGCGATCCGGCGCAGGTCGTCCCGCGTGGCGTGACCGCCCTCGACGGCACGGGCCGCGTAGGAGGACTCGACCGTGCGGTCGGCCCACAGGCCGCCCCACCAGGCCCGGTCCTCCGGGGTGGCGTAGCACCACGTGGTCGAGGACGAGGTGATCTCGGTGAAGCCCGCCTCCCTGGCCCAGGCGCGCAGCCGGCGCCCGGCGTCCGGCTCGCCGCCGTTGGCGCGGGCCACCCGGTGGTAGAGGTCCAGCCAGTCGTCCAGGGCCGGGACCTGCGGATACCACAGGAACCCGCCGTAGTCGCCGTCGCGGGCCGCGACGATCCCGCCCGGCTTGGTCACCCGCCGCATCTCGCGCAGCGCGCCGACGGGGTCGCCGAGGTGCTGCAGCACCTGGTGGGCGTGCACGACGCAGAAGGACGCGTCGGGGTGGCCCAGCGCGTGCACGTCGGCGGTCGCGAAGCTCACGTTGCCGAGGCCCCGCCGCTCCGCCTCGCGCCGCGCCTGCTCCAGGATGCCCGGGGCTCTGTCTATGCCGATCACCTCGCCCTCCGGGACCAGTTCCGCCAGGTCGGCCGTGATCGTGCCTGGACCGCAGCCGACGTCCAGGATCCGCATGTGGGGTCTCAGCTCGCCCAGCAGGTACGCCGCCGAGTTGGCGGCCGTACGCCAGCGGTGGGAACGCAGAACGGACTCGTGATGGCCGTGGGTGTAAACGGCCGTTTCGTTCGCCATGTCCACTACGGTTCCATATGTCTCGCTATTTGAGCAAATATGTCTCACATGTTGAGCGACGAATCAGGGGTGTTGATTCCGGCGGCCGGGCACGGGCATGGTGATCGGATGACCAGCGATGAGGCTCGCGACGGAGTCACGCTGACCAACCTCGACCAGCCGTTGTTCGACGGCGCGGGCGCGACCAAGCGCGACCTGGTCGACTACCTGGACGCGGTGCGCGACCGCGTCCTGCCGGTGCTGCGCGAGCGCCCGCTGTCCGTGGTGCGCGTGCGGCAGGGACAGGCGCCGTTCATGCAGAAGAACGTGCCCTCATACGCCCCCGACTGGGTGCGGACGGTCACGCTGTGGGCCGAGTCGTCACAGCGGCGGGTGTCGTACGCCCTGTGCGACGACCGGCGCACCCTGCTGTGGCTCGCCAACCAGCGCGCGGTGGAGTATCACCCCGCCCTCGTCCGCGCCGGGGAGTGGGACCGCCCCACGCATCTCGTGCTCGACATCGACCCGCCGTCGGCCGAGGCGTTCCCGCGTGCCGTCGCCACCGCGCGCCTGATCGGCCGGGCGCTGGCCGACGCCGGCCTCGCGGGGGCGGTGAAGACCAGCGGCGCCAAGGGCCTGCACGTGTTCGTGCCGCTGGAGGCGCACACCACGGAGGACGTGGCCGCCGCGACCCGCGCCCTCGGCGTACGCGCGGAGCGCCTCGACCCCGCACTCGCCACGACGGCGTTCATCCGGGAGGACAGGGGCGACCGGGTGTTCGTCGACTCGACCAGGTCCGGCGGCGCGACCGTGGTCGCCGCCTACAGCCCGCGCGTACGGCCCGGCGTCCCGGTGTCGTTCCCGGTCGCGTGGGACGACCTGGACCGGGTCGCGCCCGGCGACTTCACCGTGCGCACGGCGGCGGGCCTGCTGCGCGACGGCGATCCCTGGGCCGCGCTCATGCCGGAGCCCCAGCGGCTGCCCCGCGACCTGATCGAGGAGGGCCACACGATCCCGGTCGCCCGCGTCCAGGCCATGCACGAGGGCAAACGGCGTGCCCGCGCCCGCCGGGCCACTTCCTGAGAGCTTTGGCGACAAGGCGTTGCTATAGTTCGCGACATGTCGTCGCCAAACTCTCGCCAGAGCTGGCTCCCCCTCGTCGTACTCGCCACCGGCGTGTCGTTGGTCGTCGTCGACGCCACGATCGTGAACGTCGCGGTGCCCGCGATCATCGCCGACCTGGGCCTCGGCGCCACCGACGTGGAGTGGGTCAACTCGATCTACTCGCTGATGTTCGCCGCGCTGCTCATCCCGTTCGGCCGGGCCGGCGACCGGTACGGCAGGCGCCGCCTGTTCGCCCTGGGGATCGCGGTCTTCCTGGTGGCGAGCGTGCTGGCGGCGCTGTCGGTGAACGGGCCCATGCTCATCGGCGTCCGGGCCGTGCAGGGGGCAGGGGCCGCGATGGCGGTCCCGATGACCCTCGCGATCATCAACCGCGTCTACGTGGGCCGCATGCGGGTGATCGCCTTCGCCGTGTGGGGCTCCATTATCGGCGGCATGGCCGCGATCGGCCCTCTGGTCGGAGGCTGGCTGGTCACCGACCACGGCTGGCGGGCCGCGTTCTGGATCAACCTGCCCATCGGCGCGCTGCTCCTGCTCGGCTCGCTGCGGGTGCCGGAGTCGCGGGACGGCCACGCGGCGGGCGGCGACCTGGCCGGGCTCGTCCTCGCCGTGCTCGGCACGACCGGCGTCGTCTTCGCCCTGATCGAAGGGCAGAAGTACGGCTGGTGGGAGCCGCGGCGGACCGCCGCCCTGTTCGGCCTGCGGTTCGAGAGCCTCTCCCCCGTTCCCTTCGCCTTCGCCGTCGGCATCCTCGCGCTGGCCGCCCTGCTCGTGCGCGAACGGCGGCGGGAGCGCGCCGGCCGGCCCGTGCTCGTGAACCTCACGCTGTTCGAGCTGCCGAGCTTCCGCTACGGCGCGATGGCCGCGGTGATCGTGGCGCTCGGCGAGTTCGGCCTGATCCTCGTGCTGCCGCTCTTCCTGCAGTCCGCGCTCGGCTACACCGCCTTCCGGGCGGGGCTCGTCATCGCCGCGCTGGCCCTCGGCACCTTCCTCGCGGGCGGGATGGTCCCCCCGCTGTCGAAGAAGTGGTCCCCCCGGGCCATCGTCCGGATCGGCCTCGGCATGGAGGCCGTCGGCGCGGCGGCGATCGGTCTCTCCCTGTCTCCTGACATGGGCCCCTGGCGGCCGGTGCCGTGGCTGCTCCTCTACGGCGCGGGCATCGGCTTCGCCACGGCGCAGCTCACCGGCGTGCTCATGGCCGACGTGCCGGCCCGGCTGTCCGGTGGCGCGTCCGCGCTCCAGAGCACGGTCCGCCAGCTCGGCGCGGCGCTGGGAATCGCCGTCCTCGGCGGGGTGCTGGTGACCGGGCTGGGCTCCGCGGTCGAGCGGGGGCTCGCCGGCCAGCCGGAACAGGTGCGCACGAGCACGGCCCGGATGGTCGAGGAGAGCGCGGGCGCCGCCATCCCCGCGCTGCGCGACCCGGTGGTCCACGCGGCGGCGGTCGAGGCGGCATCCGAGGCCACCCGCAGGGTCACGTTCATCACGGCGCTGGCGCTGCTGGCCGGAGTCGGCATCACCCTCCTGCTCCCCCGCACGCCGGTCGCGCGGGACGAGTCACCGGAGCCGGTCGCGGCCGGCGGGCCGGATACTGGAGGTCGCGACCCGGACCTGTAGGAACCTGGAGGGGAGATGCCGAGGATCAGCGCGGCGACCGTCGCCGATCACCGCGCCAACCAGCACGCCGCCCTGCTGGAGGCGGCGCGGGAGATCCTGGCCGCCGACGGCGTGCACGCGCTCACCCCCGCGGCCGTCGGCGCCCGGATCGGCCTCGCCCGCTCCAGCGTCTACCGCTACTTCGCCTCCACCGCCGACATCCTGGCGCAGCTCGTGGAGGACGCGCTCCCCCGCTGGTCGGCCCGGCTGCGCGACGCCATCGCGTCCGCCGCCGCGCCGGACGGCTCGCTGCCCGCCAGGATTCGCGCGTACGGCAGGGCCGCGCTGGACTTCGTCGGCAGCGCCGACTACGCGCTGATCCCGGCGCTGCAGGCCATCGGGCTGCCGGGAGAGTGCCGGGCCCGCGTCGACGAGTTGCACGGCGAGCTCATGGCGCCGCTCGCCGACGCCCTGCGCGAAGCCGGGATGGACCACCCTTCGCTGCGGGCCGAGCTGGCCTGGGGCGTGCTGCGGGCGGGGAGCCGCCGTCTCGCGCCCGGCATCGCGGGCCACGACCCGGCGACCACGACGGCGGACACCGAAGAGATCATCGAGGTCACCCTCGACGTGCTCACCCGCGCCCTGCGCTGACCTCGGCGAGGTCGTTCAGAGCTTCCGGCCGACGGCTCCCAGGATGCCGGACCTGCCCGGCTGCACGGGCACGTCCCAGGGGACGTCGGGCCGCCACGCCTGGACCGGGACGAGGCCGGGCTCCAGCATCTCCAGACCGTCGAAGTAGGACGAGATCCGCGTCAGCGACCTTCCCGCGAGCCCGCCCGATGACGTGGCCGAGTAGACCCGCTCGCTCGCCTCGACGACCTCCTCCTCGACGTCGCCCTTGTAGATGTGCGACAGCACCAGGTGGCCGCCGGGCACCAGCCGTTCGCGTATGTCCGCCACGATGCGGTCTGCGGCGTCGTCGTCCGTCACGAAGTGCAGCACCGAGACAAGGAGGACGGCGAACGGCCGGGTGAAGTCGATGTGCGCCCGCACCACCGGCTCGTCGAAGACGGCGCCGGGATCGCGGAGATCACCGCTCAGGACCACCGTGTCCGGGTTGTCGGCCAGCAGCGCCCGCGCGTGGACCAGGACGACGGGGTCGTTGTCGACGTACACGACCCGCGATCCGGGGGCGTGCCGCTGCGCGACCTGGTGGACGTTCTCCTGCGTGGGCAGCCCCGCGCCGATGTCGATGAACTGGGTGACGCCCGACTGGGCTAGGTGCCGTACGGCCCTGCCGAGGAAGCCGCGGTTCTCCCTGGCGATCTCCCGCCCGTCGTTGCCCATCTGCCGGCCGATGACGAGCATCTTCTCCGCGGCCTCCCTGTCGGCCGGGAAGTTGTCCTTGCCGCCCAGGTAGTAGTCGTACATCCGGGCGACGCTGGGGACGGAGGGGTCGATGCCCGCCGGCGCGCGTCCGAAGTCGTCCATACGTCACTCCTCCTCGTGGGATCGCTCCCACGAATCGATCACGCCGGAGATCATCTCCTGAGATTCGCCCCCAGGCAACGGGGCAGCAGCACGGTGACCATCCCAGGAGGACAGATGACGCCACGCATGACCCTGTCGGCGGCCGTGCTCGACGCGCCGGACGCCCGCGAGCTCGCCGCCTTCTACCAGCGGCTTCTCGGCTGGGAGATCGACTCCGATGAGCCCGGATGGGTGACGATGCATCCGCCGGGCGGCGGGACCGGCCTGTCCTTCCAGACCGAGAAGGCGTACGTGCGGCCCGTGTGGCCCGCCGGGCGCGGAGAACAGCAGATGATGTTCCACCTGGACATCGAGGTGGACGACCTCGCCACGGCCGGCGCGCACGCGGTCGAGGCGGGCGCGACCCTCGCCGACCACCAGCCGCAGGACGACGTGCGGGTCTACCTCGACCCGGCCGGGCACCCGTTCTGCCTGTGGATCAGGACGGCCTGACCGGCACCCGGATGATCTGGCGGCGACGACCGCTGCCGAGTGAAAGCGGATTAATGCGGGCGACACTCCACGGACCGTGACCATGTAACAACGCGTGGTCAGACTTCCGGGCATGAGCGAACCGAGAAATGCCGCCGACGGGGGCGGGCACGCGTCTCCCGGCCCGCATATCCCGCACGGGGTCCGATCCTGGCGCCGGGAGATCGCGGAGCTTGCCGCGCTCTTCCTCGCCGTCGGCCTCGCCCACGTGATCACCACCCTGCTCGGCCACCGGGACCCCGGCCCCGTGGTCCTCGTCGGCCTCGGCCTCGCGCTGATCGTCGGCTCCGCCGCGCACAGGCGGCTGTCGGCCTCCGGAGTCGTACGGCCGCGCGCCCGCGTCAGGGCGGAGCAGCCCACCAGCCTGTGGCGGGTGCGGGCCAGGGTCGCCGAGCGCCCCGGCCGCCTCGCCGCGCTCGCCGGGGCGTTCGCCCGGCTGCGCTGCAACATCCTCGCCCTGCAGATCGCGCCCGCGGGCAGCGCGGCGATGACGCCGGGAGGCTGCGACGCGCTGGACGAGTTCATCGTCGAGGCCCCGGCCACACTCACGCCCCTCGACCTGTGGCGCGCGGTCGACCGGGCCGGCGGGGTGGACGCCGTCGTCGTGCCCGCCCAGGTCAGGGACCTCATCGACCCCGGCATTCAGGCGCTGCTGCTGGGTCAGCGCGTACGCGACAACCCGGGAGAACTGGTCGCGGCCATGAGCGAACTGCTGCGCACGGCCGAGGTCGGGTGGCAGGAGCCCGGCGAGCCGGTTTCCGGGGATGGCCCGGCCGTGATGACCATCCCCGTGAACGCCGACGCCGCGCTGGTGGCCAGGCGGCCCGATCTGCCGTTCACGCCGACCGAGGCGGCGCGGGCCGCCGCGCTGGCCGCGGCGGCCCGGCACCGTCACTGGGCGGACGAGTGAGGTGATCCTCAGCCCGCCGCGTCGAGCCTGGACAGCTCTACGGGCGACAGCTCCAGGTCCGCCGCCTTGACCGAGTCGAGGATCGTCTCCGGCCGCGACGAGCCCGGGATCGGGATCACCACCGGCGCCTTGGCCAGCATCCAGGCCAGGCACACCTGCTGCGGGCTCACGTTGTGGGCCCGCGCCACCTCCGCGAACGGCGCGAAGCGCGAGCCCAGCTCGCCCGCCTGGGAGATGCCGCCGAGCGGGCTCCAGGGCAGGAACGCGATGCCCATGTCCGCGCACAGCTCCAGCTCCGGCTCGCTGGAGCGGAAGGACGGGGAGAACTGGTTCTGCACGCTGACCAGACGGCCGCCGAGGATGTCGTTGGCCTGGCGGATCTGCTCGGGGTTCGCGTTGGAGATGCCGGCGTAGCGGATCTTGCCCGCGTCCAGCAGGTCGCGGATCGTGCCGACCGACTCCTCGTACGGCACCCGCGGGTCGGGCCGGTGGAACTGGTAGAGGCCGATCGCCTCGACGCCCAGCCGCTTGAGCGAGGCGTCGCAGGCCTGCCTGAGATGGTCGGGCGAGCCGTCGAGCGTCCACGAGCCGTCACCCGGGCGCAGGTGCCCGCCCTTGGTGGCGACCAGCACGTCCGAGGTATCCCCGCCGTAGCTCGCCAGAGCCTTGGCGATCAGCGTCTCGTTGTGGCCCACCTCGTCCGCGTACAGGTGGTAGGCGTCGGCCGTGTCGATCAGCGTCACCCCGGCGTCCAGGGCCGCGTGGATGGTCGCGATGGAGCGCTGCTCGTCCGGCCGCCCCTCGATGGACATCGGCATGCCCCCGAGACCGATCGCGCCGACCTGCACGTCACCGATGTGGCGAGTCCTCATGGAAGATCCCCCTTCTGGCACAGATCAGAGTTCTGTGTCCTATCCCCCGGCTTCGGCATTAAGCCGTGTGAGGGAGGTTACTCCTCCTTCAGATCCCGCCCGCTCCGCCCGTCCGTTACGAACCCGCGACGCGCACACCTTGCCCGAATCGGTCAAAACATTACATAGTTCTCTATACCTGGTGGCGCTCCCGAGCCACTCAAGGATCCCATCGAGGACAAAGGCGGCCCCCATGAGTGTGCACGTTCACGTCCGGCTCACCGACGGCTACGCGGTCACCGAGGACGGACAGCTGCTGGAGCACAGCAGCTGCCACTGCGGCGCCTCCTGGGAGAAGACCTACCGCGTGGACGAGGGCAAGCCCGAAGGCATCTGAACGACCCGGTCCCGGCACCCCACCGGGAGACCTTCGAGCCTCGGACCGGGGACGGCTTCATGGTCTTAGACCTCACGACCGCGGCCACTCCGGCGACGGCCGCGTAAGAACCTCTCACCTGCCGTCGCGGGCGATGATCTCCAGCAACGCGGAGTGCGTCTCCCCGTCGGCCGCCACGACGAGCCCGCCCGCACCGGTGTGCAGTGGCTCGCCGTGGATGCCGGTCACCACGCATCCGGCGGCCCGGCACAGCGCGATCCCGCTCGCGAAGTGCACGCTGTCGCGCAGATGCCCGTCGGTGACGTAGGCGGCCCGGCGACCGGCGGCGACCCACGTCACCGCGAGAGTCGTGGAGACGACCCGGGGGCGGAAACGCTCGGCGAAGCCCGGCTCGGCGAGGAGGCGGGCGGCGTGGAAGGCCGGCGCGTTCGGGAACGGCGGATCGAGGTTGACGTCCACCAGCCGCGATTCGGCCGACGGCGTGAGCCGTTCGTCCACACCTTCGCGACGAACGTACGCGCGGGCGCCGTCCGTCCAGAACACCTCGCCGGCGAACGGGTCGGCACAGGCCGCCGCCGTAATGGCGGATCCCACACGCAGGGCGACGTTCACCGCGACGAGCATGCCGCGCGCGGCGTAGTTCAACGTGCCGCACAGAGGATCGACCAGCCACATGCGCTCCGCGCCGGCCCGCCCGGTGCGTCCGCTCTCCTCCCCCGTCACGGCGTCGCCCGGACGCGCCGTGCGGATGACATCGATGATGGCCCTCTCCGCCTCGATGTCCGCGGCGGTGGCGAAGTCACCCGCGGACTTCGCGAAGCGCGTCAGCGACGTCCCCCACATGGCGCGCACGACGGCGGCTCCGGCTTGCGCCGCCGCCAGGGCCAACTCCTCGTCCGTGATCGACACGGGATCAGGACTACCACGACCCCGGCGGCGCGCGGGCAGCCCCGGGGTCGGCCCTCTCCCCAAGACGATCACTTCTCCGTAGAGCCGATCCAGAAGTTCCTCTGTTTCGGTGTCGGTGCCGCTCATGTCCCCCGCGTCGCCGGATGTCGCCCTCGCCCGCCGCCAGTCGCTCGCGGACCTGCTCAGGCGCTCCGCCCTGCCGGTCGAGGAAGGCCGAGGACAACCGAGGAAGATTCAGCCCTCGGGAAGCACTTCGACCATCTTTCCAGGAACTCCAGGCTCACTTCTCACCACCGCGATGAGCGTTTCCCCTGGCAACCAGTAGGTCGCGACAGCTCAGGGCCAAACGGTCAGGAGGGATAGCCGTAGCGGCCGTGGAGGCGGACGAAGCGGGCCAGCGTGAGGATCTGCCGGGGCTCCAGGCCGATGAGCGTGCGCTCGAAGAGCACGACCTCCTCCCGGCCGCCGGTGCCGATCGGCTGCACCAGACGGCCGCCGAGCCGCAACTGCTCGACCAGCGGCGCGGGGACCGTGGGAAAGGCCGCCGAGACGATGACGGCGTCATAGGGCGCGTGATCGGGCACTCCCTGACCGCCGTCGCCGACGAGCACCTTGGCGTTGCGGATGCCCTGGCGGGCGAGGTTGCGCCGCGCGTCGCGGACGAGGTCGGGCCACAGGTCGACACTGACCACGTCGGCGGCCATGCGGGCGAGCAGCGCGGTCTGGAAGCCGAGGCCGCTGCCGACCTCCAGCACGTGCTCGCGCCCGGTGAGTTCGAGCCCTTCGATCATCCTCGCCGACAGCGACGGCTGGGTGGTCACCTGCCCGTGCGCGATGGGGATCGGCACGTCCTCGTACGCGTGGGCGACGTGTGCCGCGGGGACGAACCCGGCCCTCGGGGTCGAGCGCACGGCCTGAAGCAGGCGCTCGTCACGGACGCCCGCCTCCCGGACGGCCCGGATGAGGTCTTCTGGACATGCGGCTGCGGTCACGTCCACCACGCTCACGTTCGACGGCGAGCGGCGCCGTCCCCGCCGGCGGCCCGCTCATCCCGGTGATGCCCCCTCAGCGGCGCGGGAATCCGAAGAGTCTCCCCGTCTCACGCCGGGGCCTTCTGGCTCGCGGGCGCGTGGGCTCAGCCGGCGGCGAAGGACACCTCCGCCGTGCTGACGGTGCCCGCGCGGCGGCCGGGGGCGGCCTGGTCCTGCCAGTAGAGGTTCGTGTGCGCGATCACCTGCTCGGGGGGCGGCGCGCCGTAGGCGGTGAGGTCCTCGGTGGTGTGCGCGTCGCCCACCAGTGTCACGTCGTATCCCCGGACGAAGGCCCCGTGAATGGTCGAGCGTATGCACATATCGGTCTGGGCGCCGGTGACGACGATCCGGCCCACTCCACGCTCGGCCAGCACCGCCTCCAGATCGGTGTCCTCGAACGAGTCGCCGTAGCTCTTGTGGACGAGCGGCTCCGCGTCGTGGCGGACCAACTCCGCGACGTACTGCCAGTCTTCGGTGCCGCGCTTGAGACCGGCGTCGGAGTGCTGCACCCAGATCACCGGCACGTCCTCCGCGCGCGCCTTTCCGATCAGGGTGTCGATGTTCGCGATCACGGTGTCGCGGTTGGGAGTGCCCGCCACCACGCCGTTCTGGACGTCGATGACCAGCAGCGCGGTGTTCGGACGATCAGCCAGGGTTGTCACGCGGATCTCCGTTCTCGTCATGGATCCTGTCATGGCTCACCCTAGATCTCGGCACCGACAAGTCCCTGCCTCCGATGCACCCCCAAATTGGAGGGGTAGATGCCGATTTGCTAGCGTTCGGGACGTGCGGTTGACGAAGTTCACGGACCTGGCGCTGCGCGTCACGATGCGCCTGGCGGTCCTGGAGCCCGGGGAGTCGCTCACCACCCGGCAGGTGGCCGAGGCGATGGCGATCCCCTACAACCACACGGCCAAGGCCATCGCCCGCCTGCGGCATCTCGGCGTCGTGGAGGCCCGCCGGGGTCGCGGGGGCGGCCTCGGGCTGACCGGGCTCGGCCGTACGGCGTCCATCGGCTGGCTGGTCCGCGAACTGGAGGGAGAGGAGGAGGTCGTCACCTGCGAGGGGGAGACCCCTTGCCCGCTGCGGGCCGCCTGCGGCCTTCGAGGCGCGCTGCGCTCCGCCCAGCAGGCCTTCTACGCCTCTCTCGATCCGATCACCGTGGAGCAGCTGGTCTCCTCGTCGTCGAGGCCGGTGCTGCTCGCTCTCACCTGACCCGCGTGAGCGGGACGACAGAGCCGAACCACGGCTTTTAATTCGCATCTCAGATACCGATTTGGAGGCACATCATGCTCTCCCCTGAGTCGGCCGGAACCGTCCGCGCCACCCTGCCCGTGATCGCCGGCGCGATCCAGGAGATCACCGCCCGTTTCTACGACACGATGTTCGCCGACAACCCCGAACTGCTGCGCGACCTGTTCAACCGGGGCAACCAGGCCAACGGCGAGCAGCGCGTCGCGCTGGCCGGGTCGATCGCGGCGTTCGCGACCGCGCTGGTGGAGCGCCCCGGCGAACCGCCCGCCACGATGCTGTCCAGGATCGCCAACAAGCACGCCTCCCTCGGCGTCACCGAGGACCAGTACGCCGTGGTGCACAAGTATCTGTTCGCCGCCATCGGCGAGGTGCTCGGCGGCGCGGTCACGCCCGAGGTCGCCCGTGCGTGGGACGAGGTCTACTGGCTCATGGCCGGGACGCTGATCGGCCTGGAGCGCGACCTCTATCGTGAGGCGCGCCGCGGCTGGACCAGGGCCACCGTGGTCGAGCGGCGCGACGAGACGCCGGACGTGGCCGCCTTCCTCCTGCGCCCGGACACGCCGATGTCCTTCCGGCCGGGCCAGTACGTCAGCGTACGGGTGACGCTGCCCGACGGGGCGCGGCAGATCCGGCAGTACAGCCTGTCGAACTCCCCCGAACGCGACCACTGGCGGATCACGGTCAAGCGGGTGCGCGGCGAGGGCGCACCCGAGGGCGAGGTCTCCGCCTGGCTGCACGAGCGTGTGCTGGCCGGTGACGTGCTCACGGTCTCCGCGCCCTTCGGCGACCTGACCCTGCCCGAGGGGGACGGCCCGCTGCTGCTCGCCTCGGCGGGGATCGGGCTCACCCCCATGCTGTCGATGCTCGGCCATCTCGCCGCCACCGGGTCGGACCGCCGTGTCGTCGTCGTGCACGCCGACCGCTCCCCTGACGCCCACGTCCACCGCGAGGAGCTCACGGAACTGGTCGCCGCGCTGCCCGGCGCCACCCTGCACCGGTGGTATGAGAACCCAGACCCCGGGCACACGGGGCACACCGGCCTGGCGGACCTGTCGGCGATCGAACTGCCGGAGGGCCTCGTGGCCTGCCTGTGCGGGCCGCTGCCGTTCATGCGGGCCGTACGCGCGCAACTGGCCGAGCGCGGAGTGCCCGCCTCGGGCATCCACTACGAGGTGTTCGGCCCCGACCTGTGGATCGCGGCCGCCTGACCTGGCAGGGACGGCCCGCCGCCCGTCAGCGGCGGGGCGTCCCGCGGCCGGCCCCGGTCAGCGCAGCAGGCCGACGCCGGCGTAGCCGTCCACGCCGGGAAGCCTCGGCAGCTTCGGCTCATCGGGCTCGGGCCGCCACTCCTCCGCCACGACGAGACCCGGCTCGACCAGGTCGAACCCGTCGAAGAACCGCAGCAGTTCCGCGTGGGTCCGCGGGGTGACCGCCCCAGCCGAGGTGTTCTTGTACAGCTCGCGCCCCTCGCGGATCTTCTCCTCGTCGAGGTCGCCGAACGACAGGTGGCTGATGGCCATCCCGCTTCCCGGGGCGAGCCGGTCGCGCAGGGTGCCGACGATGCGCTCGGCCTCCTTGGTCTCCGGGATGAAGTGCAGCACGGCCACCATGAGCAGGCCCACCGGCTTGCCGAAGTCGATGTGCTCGTTGACGCGGGGGTCGGCGAGGATGGCCTCGGGCTCGCGCAGGTCGCCGTCCACGACGATCGTCTGGGCGTTGTCGGCCAGCAGGGCCCGGCCGTGGGCGAGCACGATCGGGTCGTTGTCGACGTAGACGACGCGCGCGTCCGGGGCTTCGCGGAGCGCGACCTGGTGGACGTTCTCCTGGGTCGGCAGGCCGGCGCCGATGTCGAGGAACTGACGGATGCCCTCACGGGCCATGAGCGTCACCGCGCGCCGGAGGAAGCGCCGGTTGGTCTGCACGCCCTCTCGCGCGTTCGGGGTCAGCTCGATGAGCTTCTCGGCCGCCGCCCGGTCGACGGCGAAGTGGTCCTTGCCTCCGAGGAGGTAGTCGTAGATCCGGGCGACACTGGGGATCGTCACGTCGATCCCCGGCGGGCCCTGCTCCTTGGTCATCAGTCCTGCCCCTGATCCGCTTTTCGGTTGATCAAAAGGTAGCCGATTAATCAGGATTTAGCGCATTTAGCGGGGGATTGACCGGCATGTGGCACAGCATGCCGGTCAATCCGGGCCGCGACCCGTCAGTCTCCCGCCGGGCGCTCGCTCCGCGGCGTGCCCGCCACCAGGATGTCGACCGGGCCCGTGGTCGCCGGGCTGACGGTGACGGGTCCAGTGACGACCGGGTCGGCGATGAAGTCGCGCATCCAGTGGAAGCTGGCCTTCGGCGTGCGCGCCTGAGTCTCGTAGTCCACATGGACGATGCCGAACCTGGCGGAGTAGCCCCGGGCCCACTCGAAGTTGTCCATCAGCGACCAGCAGAAGTAGCCCCGCACGTCCGCGCCCGCCTCCATCGCGTCACGGGTCGCGGTGAGGTGGTCGCGCAGGTAGTCGATGCGGCCTTCGTCCTCCAGCACGCCGTCGTCGCCGTACCCGTTCTCCGTGATGTAGACCGGCGGCAGGTCCGGATAGCGGGACGTCAGCCCTACCAGGGTCTCGTACAGCCCTTCTGGCTCCACCACCCAGCCGAGCCCGCTGGTGCGCGCGTGCTCGGGACTCACGGTGCGCGCGCCGAGGTCGAACGCCGTCCGCAGGGCCGGGTCGGCCTCCTCGTACGGCGCGGCCTCCACGTGCAGGCGGTAGTAGTAGTTGACGCCGAGGTAGTCGACCGGCCTGCCGATGATCTCCAGGTCGCCGTCCCTGCGGAAGGCGAAGTCGGTGATCCGGCCGAACGTCTCGGCCATGTCGGCGGCGTAGGCCCCGCCGAAGAGCGGCTCGGTGAACTGCCGGTTGACCAGCAGGTCCATGCGCCGCGCGGCGTCGACGTCCTGCGGCGAGGAGGTCACCGGCACCGTGGGCGACATGTTGAGCGTCACCCCGATCCGCTGACCCGGCCTGGCCATCTCACGCAGGCGGGCGACGGCCAGGCCGTGCCCCAGCAGCAGGTGGTGGGCCGCGGCCAGCGCGCCCTCCCCCTCCTTGGCGCCGGGCGCGTGCCGGCCCTCGCCGTAGCCGACGATTGACGAGCAGTACGGCTCGTTGAGCGTGATCCAGTTCGACACCGACTCGCCGAGGGACTCGTACATCACCTCGGCGTAGTCGGCGAACCGCTCGGCCGTGTCGCGGACCCGCCAGCCCCCGCGGTCCTCAAGCGCCTGTGGCAGGTCCCAGTGGTAGAGAGTGACGTACGGCTCGATGCCGCCCTCGCGCAGGGCGTCCACGAGCCGGCGGTAGAAGTCCAGCCCGCGCCGGTTCACCGGTCCACGGCCGTCGGGCATCACCCGCGGCCAGGCAACGGAGAAACGGTAGGCCCCCGCCCCCAGGTCTTTCATGAGATCGACATCCTCTTGCCAGCGGTGATAGTGGTCGCAGGCGACATCACCCGACTCGCCCCGTGCCACCGCGCCGGGCACCCGGCAGAAGGTGTCCCAGATCGAAGGCCCCCGGCCGTCGTCGTCGACGGCCCCCTCAATCTGGTACGCCGCGGTGGCCGTGCCCCACACGAAGCCGGCGGGAAAAGTCCGCAGCATGGCGGGGCGTTCGTCGGTCGCCGTCATTCCCTGTTCACTCCAGGTTCCGTGCCCGCTGCGGTGAACGGCCCGGGCACGGCGGCAGGCCGTGTGGGCGATGGGACCGTTCCCCCGGCAGCCACGGGACCCGCCGAGCCGTACGGCGGGCACAAACGCGGGCAGACGGAGTTCCGCAGCGGACACCTGAACTCCCTCGCAGGAGGAAGGGAAGCGGCTGCGAGAAGCGACAACGACCGGGCCCGTGGCAACGAGACAGCACCAGCCGATGTCCGCCATCACACATAGAACGGGCCAGCGCTGTCAAGTCACGAAATCGTGACGAGGGGAAATTCTTCTTACTGGTTGACGAGCCGCCCTGTTGTTGCGTACTTTCAGGGAAACCGGTTGCATGAAACCGGTTACAGCGAGATGCGATAGCGTATTGGTCCGTGGCAACGATCAGAGAGCTGGCGCGCCTGTGCGGCGTGTCTCCCGCGACTGTCTCCCGCGTGTTCAACAACCCCAAGGTGGTGAACGCGAAGACGAGGGAACAGGTCCTGCGGACGGCGCGCCAGATCGGCTACCTGCCCAACGAGTCGGCCCGCACGCTGGCCACCAAGAAGTCCTTCATGGTGGGCCTCGTGTGGGACACCGACCACCGCCGCCCCGGCTGGCGGCACCCGTTCTTCCAAGAGATCCTCATCGGCCTCAAGACCGCGCTCAGCGGGCGCGGTTATCACCTGCTCATGCTGGCCACGAGCGAGGAGCCGACCGAGGACTCCTACGTGCGCGCCGTGCGCAGGCACAACCTGGACGGCGTGGTAGTGATCGACAGCGGCACCTGGGACCCGTCGCTGCGGCGGCTGGCCGAATCGGGCATCCCCTGCGTCAGCCTGGACCGTCCCGTGCAGGGTCCCCGCGCCACATATGTCACCTCGGACAACATCGGCGGCGCCCGCCTGGCCGTACGGCACCTGCACGAGCGGGGGCGCCGGGCCATCGCCACGATCACCGGCCCGGCGCACACGCGGCCGGGCGCGGAGCGCCTGCAGGGCTACCATGACGAACTGGCCGCGCTCGGGCTCCCGCGCCGGCCCGAGCTGGTGGTCGAGGGCGACTTCTATCTGTCGGGTGGCCACGCCGCGATGCGCCGCCTGCTGGAGGCCGACGACCGGCCCGACGCCGTGTTCGTCGCCGGTGACGAGATGGCCGTCGGCGCGCTCGTGGCGATCGGCGAGGCCGGCCTGAAGGTGCCGGAGGACATCGCCCTCGTCGGGTTCGACGACATCGAGGTGGCCGCGCTCGTCCCGCCGGGCCTGACGACCGTCGCCCAGGACAAGGACGGCTTCGGCACCGCCGCCGCGGAGGCGGTGGTCTCCATGATCAACGGTGCGGACGCGCCGCCGCCCCGGATCCTGCCTGCCACGCTCGTCGTGCGCGGTTCCAGCACGCCCCCGCTCTGACCCGCCTGATCCCCGACCGCTCACCGGCGGCGGCGAAGCCGGGCGTCCCGCAGCGCGGGCGGCGTGGTGGCGTAGTTGTCCTCGGGGTCGAGGTCCGTTCCCGGCGGCACGATGGCGTCGACGCGGTCCAGGATGTCGTCGGTCAGGTCCACGTCGGCGCCCGGCAGGAGACCGTCGAGCTGGCCGGCGGTGCGCGGCCCGATCAGCACGGACGTGACGGCCGGGTGCGCGCGGGCGAAGGCGACCGCGAGTTGCGGCAGCGTCATCCCGACCTCTCCGGCGAGGGCGGCGAGCTCCGTGAGCGCGGCGGCCTTGAGCCTGCCGGCCGGCGTCGTCGGGTCGTACTGCGACGGCCGCGCCGAGGCCCGGTGACCGGCCGGGAGGTCGGCCCGCCCGGAGAGCCAGCCGCCGTTGAGAGGGCTGAAGGTGAGGACGCCGAGCCCGTGGCGCTGGGCGGTCGGGAACACCGCGCCCTCCGGCTTGCGGGTGAAGACGGAGTACATCGACTGCTCGGTCAGGAACCGGTGCGTCCCCGTGCGCCGCGCCGTCCACTGGGCCTCCGTGATCAGCTCCGCGGGGAACATGGAGGAGCCGAACGCCCGGATCTTCCCGGCGCGGACGAGGTCGGTCAGGGCCGACAGCGTCTCGCCGACGTCCGTCTCGTGGTCGGGGCGGTGCATCTGGTAGAGGTCGATGTGATCGACGTCCAGGCGGCGCAGGCTGTCTTCGACCGCGCGGACGATCCACCTCGGCAGCATGGGAAACCGCGACCACGACGACGCGGTCCGCGTCATCCACCGCGCGCTCGACGCCGGCATCAACGTCATCGACACCGCCGACGTCTACTACCAGGGTGGATGTGAGGAGATCGTCGGGAAGGTGATCAAGGGCCGTCGCGACGACCTCGTCATCGCCACGAAGTTCGGGCTGCCGACAGGCGAGGACCCCAATCGGCGAGGCGGTTCCCGGCAGTACCTCGTCGTGTCGGTGGACCTCCCGGTGATCGGCCAGGCCCTGGAAGCCAGCCCGGACAAGCCGTTCGTCGTCTTCAGCATGTCTCTGCGTCCGGCGGACATCGCGCCGCTGCTGCTGGAGGCGCGCGCGGCCGGCAAGCCCCCGGCGTTCACCGGAATGGCGGTGAGCGACGCCTCACCGGAGTTGCTGGACCCCGTCGTACGTCTGCTGCGCATCGCGGACCGGCCGGACGACCTGCGCGTGCTCGGCCCCGGACTTCAGCGGGAGATCCTCTGGTGGCTCATCAACGGCGACCAGGGTGCGCTCGTACGGCAGATCGGCCTCGTCGACGGCAATCTCGCGCTCATCTCCCGGGGAATCCGCTGGATCCGCGAGCACTACCGGGAGCACCTCTCCGTCACGGATCTGGCGGAACTCTGCGGTATGAGCGCGTCGTCCTTTCACCGGCACTTCCGCGCCGCGACGTCGATGACGCCGGTGCGGTTCCAGAAGCAGATCCGTCTCCAGACGGCCCGCACCCTGCTCATGACCCGGTCGGGGAACGTGGCGGAGATCGGCTATTTCGTCGGTTACGAAAGCCCGTCGCAGTTCAGCAGGGAGTACCGCAAGGTGTTCGAGGCCTCTCCCGGCCGGGACGCCGCGCGACTGTCCGCCATGGCGCACGACGTCACGCGGGAGTTGGTGGACGAGCCGGCGTGATCCGGATCGTCGTCGGCGAGCACCCTCACGCACACGCGACTTCCGAACCGTATGGTGTACGGTAAGGCGTACGCGAGAAGGGTGGAGTGCATGTACGAGCCGAGCGACGAGGAACTGAAGAGCGTCGAGGACTGGTTCGCCCAGTACGACGCGCTCGCCGAACTCGGAGAGATCGAGAAAGTGGCCGACCTCGCGGTCTTCCCGATGAACCTGGTCACCGACGTGCCGGGCGGCTTCGCCGCGGTGCGGCAGTGGACGCGCGAGGAGTACGTCGAGGCGATGAAGGAGGCCATGGGCGGCGGAACGGCGGGGCTCGGGCTTGAGTCGGTTCGGACGCCGCGTTTCCTCAGCCCCAACCTCGTGTTCGTGGAGACCAGGGCGACGATGACGATCGAGGGCCGCAGGGAGAGCATGCACTACGGCGACCTGCTGGTGCGTACAGAGGAAGGGTGGGCGTTCCAGACGATGGCGCAGGGCGGCTGGGGCCACGGGTGGCCGCCCGCCAAGCGCGGCTGACCCCGGTGAAGCGTATTTGAGGCCGGACGGCCACCGCGGCATCGGTGGCACGAGTGCCACCGCAGGTGACCGTTCGGAGCAGCGGCCGGCATCGCTGAGACCTCCGGGCGGCGGTCGGGCCGCTCGGAGGTCTCGTTCTGTCCTGGGCGGCAAAGGAGCCCAACGCCGGCCGGCCGAAATCCAGGTGCGGACCGTCGGTGCGGGTGTGTGTGATCGGTGCGTGGCAATTGTGTTGGGTGAGCCGGGAGCCGGTGGGCTGGGCGAGGTTGTGGGAGTGCTGCGGGATTGGCAGTACGACGGGGCGCTGGTGCAACTGCATCCGGGGGATCTGGGCTGGTTCTGGCGGTTCGGTGCGGAGGCGACGGCCGCGGCGGTCCGGACGTGGAGCCGGGACGGACGGATTCTCGCCGTCGGGCTGCTCGACCATCCCAAGCTGTTGCGGCTGGCGGTCGCGCCAGACGCTCGGCGGGACGAGGAACTGGCGCAGCGACTGGTCGAGGACGTGACCGAGCCGGAGCGCGGCGTACTGACCGAGGGGAAGGCGCACGTCGACGCGTCGATGTGCGCGCTTGTCCAAGATCTGCTGTGCAAGGACGGCTGGAAGGCCGACGAGCCGTGGACGCCGCTGCGCCACGACCTCGCGGAGCCGGCGAAGGATCCGGGCGTGCGGATAGAGGTGATCGGTCCGGAGCGGGCGCACGTGCGGACCGCCGTACAGCGAGCAGCGTTCGACGGGTCCACGTTCACGGACGAGCGCTGGCACGCGATGGCGGCCGGGTTGCCGTACGCCGACGCCCGGTGCCTGGTCGCGTACGACGACCAGGGCGACGCGGTGGCGGCGGTGACGGTGTGGTCGGCCGGTCCGGGTAAGCCTGGGCTGCTCGAGCCGATGGGCGTGCACCGGGAACATCGCGGTCACGGTTACGGCACCGCGATCACCGTCGCCGCAGCGGCCGCTCTTCGGGAGCTGGGCTCGTCGAGTGCGATCGTCTGCACCCCGAGCTCCAATGCCGGCGCCGTCGCCACCTACGAGTCAGCCGGCTTCCAGCGACTTCCCGAGATCCGGGACCAGTACCGGGTCGCCTAGCGCCTCCCCAGCTCCCTGACTGATCACCGCGCCGGCATCACTCCGGAGAGTGAGGCCAAGTGGGCCGATGGGTCCTGATAATGGGCGGATGTTCGCAGCGGGCCGGATCGGCAGGGCGGTTGACGGGGCGCTCGCCGTGGGCGTGGTCCTGGCTACGGTCGGACCGCTACTGCTGCCCGATCCCAGACCGTGGTGGATCATCGGGCTGGGGCTGCTGGCGTCGGTGCCGGTGTGGTGGCGCAGGCGGGCGCCGATGGCGGTGGCGGTGGTGGTCGGGACGGCGATGACGGTGATGGTGACGTGGGAGAAGCCGTTTCTGCCCTTCGGGCCGCTGCTGGCCGTCTACACGATCGCCGACCTGAGTCCCACCTGGAAGAGGCTGGCGGCGATTCCGGGGATCGTGGCGGCTGTGGGTGTCTCGCTGGTGCTGCCCGGAGAGAACGACGAGACCTTCCGGCTGGTGGGGACAGCCTTTGTGGCCGCCTACGCGCTGGGCACCAGTGTCAGGGCAAGTCGCTCGCGAGCCGCCGAACTGGCCGAGCGGGCGCGGCGGCGGGAGCAGGAGCACATCGCGGCGGCGGCAGAGGAGCGCACCCGGATCGCGCGCGACATGCATGACATCGTCACCCATTCCGTCGGCCTGATGGTGGTGCAGGCCGAAGCCGGGCCGGTGGTGCTCCGCAGCGACCCGGACAAGGCCGAAGCGGTCTTTGACGCCATCGCCGGCACGGGAAGGGGTGCGCTGGCCGAGCTCAGGGGGGCGCTCGCCGCCCTGCGGACCCCGGGCGAAGGTGGCGGACCGGCGTTGGGCCATGCCGGCGAGCGCCTGCGCGAGTCGCTGTTTCAGCCGCGTCTGGCCAACCTGCCCGCGCTGATCGAGCGCAGCGGTCTCGATGTGGCGAGCATGACTGTCGGCACCCCGCGCCCGGTCACCGAAAGCGTCGAGGCCGCCGTCTACCGCATCGTTCAGGAGGCGCTCACCAACGTACGCAAGCACGCCGGGATGCGTGCCGTACGCCTCACTCTGACCTGGCGGGAGAGCCTGACGGTGGAGATCGCCGACGACGGGCGGGGGCCGGGTGAGGGCGGCGGGTACGGGTTGGCCGGGATGCGGGAACGGGCGGCGGCATGTGGCGGGACGCTCAGGGTCGGGGCCGGACCAAACGGGGGATTCGTGGTCAAAGCTGAATTCCCGCTTGAATAGCCTGCGTGTTACGGGTGCTCATCGCCGACGACCAGGACCTCTTCCGCGCGGGGTTCGGGCTGATCCTGGACGCGCAGCCGGACATCGAGGTGGTCGGCGAGGCCGCCGACGGCGAGGAGGCGATCGCCGAGGCCAGGCGGCTCCAGCCGGACGTGGTCCTGATGGACGTGCGCATGCCGGGCAAGAACGGCATCGAGGCGACCAGGGAGATCTGCGGCACCACCGCCGCCAAGGTGCTCGTGCTGACCATGTTCGATCTCGACGAGTACGTCTATGACGCGGTCCGGGCGGGGGCGAGCGGTTTCCTGCTGAAAGACATCCGGCGCGACGAACTCGCCCACGCCGTACGCACCGTCGCCTCAGGTGAGGCCCTGCTCGCCCCGGCGGCGACCAGGAGACTGCTCGAGGACCTGGTGCGCAGGCCCGCCCACGGCGTCGCCCCCCGGCTGGCGGCCAGGCTGGAGGCACTGACCGACCGCGAGCGTGAGACGCTGAAGCTGGTCGCGCGCGGCCTGTCGAACGCGGAGATCGCCGCCACGTTCGTGGTCACCGAGCACACGGTCAAGACGCACGTCAGCCGCATGCTCGCCAAGCTGGACCTGCGAGACCGAGTCCAGGCCGTGGTGCTCGCCTACGAGTCCGGGCTGGTGGTCGCCGGTGAGAGTGACAACGGAGATCGCACCCGCGACTGACGCGCCGGCCGGGTGAGAGGAAGCACGCTCGTCGGCGTGCAACGCATCCTCCTCACCCTCGCCTCAGCCGTCCTGATGCATTTCAGCACCGGTCTTCACCCCCTCTGGTGGCTCACCTGGCTCGCGCCGCTGCCCGTCCTGTTCCTTGCTCGCCGGGCGGGCAGAGGCGCGGCTTTCGCCGCCGGGACGCTCGTCTGGCTCGCCGGCCAGGCGCAGATGTGGCCATATTTCACCCGGACCCTGGAGATGCCGCCCGCGCTGGTCGCCGCCCTCATCGCCGGCCCCGCGCTCTGCTACGGCCTGGGCGTGCTGCTCTTCCGCACCCTGCTCGTACGCGGCAGGCCGCTCCTGGCGGCGGCAGCCGTACCGGCCGTCTGGGTCACCGCCGAGTGGGTCATGAACCTCGCCGGACCGCATGGCGCTTGGTGGAGCCTGGCGTACACGCAGGCCGACTTCCTGCCCGTGCTGCAGACCGCCTCCGTCACCGGGATCTGGGGCATCACCTTCCTCCTGCTGTTCGTGCCCGCCTCGATCGCGGTCCTGCGGCCACGCGCGGCGGTGGTCTCGGGCGCGCTGGTCGCGCTCACGCTCGGCCATGGTTTCGTACGACTCGCGACGCCCGCCGACACCGGAGGACGGAAGGTCGCGCTGCTCGCGACCGACGACTCCGAGGATCTTGTCCGCCGGTACGGCGAGGCCGTCGACGCAGCGGTGGCCCGCGGCGCGGAGATCGTGGTGCTGCCCGAGAAGGTTTTCACGACCGCCGACCTGCCGTTCGCCCGCCCGGGCGTGGAGGTGATCGCCGGGATCGCCATGGAGACCAACAGCGCGGTCGGCTACCCCTCTGGGGTGCGCTACGACAAGCACCACATGGTCCCCGGGGTGGAGCGCGAGTTCCGGCCCGGCACGAGCCTGGCCTTCGTGGACGGCAACCGGCTCGGCCTCATCATCTGCAAGGACCTCGACTTCCCCGGCCTGGTCAGGGCGTACGGCAAGGCCGGCGCCGCCGCCCTGCTCGCGCCCGCTTGGGACTTCGACGAGGACGCGTGGCTGCACAGCCGCATGGCGGTGGTGCGCGGTGTGGAGAACGGCCTGGCGGTGGCCCGTGCCGCACGCCAGGGATGGGTGACGGTCAGCGACAGCCGCGGCCGGATCGTGACCGAGCGCTACAGCGACAGAACGGGCATGACCACGGTCACGGCCACCCTGCCTCGACAGGGCTCGGCCACCCTCTACATCGCCCTGGGCGACTGGGCCGCGTGGGCCTCGGCCGGGCTCCTGCTGCTCGCGCTCGGTGCGCTGGCCCTACGAAGTCTTCCAACTCGGTGAACGAGAGCCCCCTCACCGGCGGGCCACAACTCGTTCTGAGGTCGCGCCCTGGACTCCATCTGCTCTCGTGTCGTTCGGGAAACACCGAACCTCCGCCTTGGGCGGAGGACGGGTACGTCGCCTCCACGCACTTGATCTCACCGCTCACCGTGTTCAGGCGAAAGCAATGCGCGACTATCTTGTGGCTCATAGCATCAACGCCATGAGCTGGGGTGCCATGGAGCTTGGATCGCACCCGGTCGCCGGATCGTGCTCCTGACCGTGTTCCGTAAGACGCGGGCACGCGATGATCGGGAGATCGAGCGGGCTCGGCGGGCCATGCGCCGCTGCATCGAGTTGGCGCACACCGTCGACGAGGAAGAAGAAGCGGTATGAGCGAGCAGGGAAACTGGCGGGAGCTCAGGGATCGCCGAATGGCCGAGCCGGGGGCGGCCGAGGCCTATGAAGCCACGCGGATCGCCTATGAGCTGGGCAAGACAGTCAGGGCGATGCGCGAGCGGCGAGAATATCGCGATGGCTGAGGTCTTCCCCTGGGTCCGCCATCTCACCACGAACGAACTGCGGAGGTTCACGTTCGAACTGGTCGAGGCTCTGTCCGACGCTGCGGACCCCGACTTGGACAGCACGGCCGAAGAAGTGATCGCGGGCTGGCGGGCGACGGCTCGGATCAAGGCGGACCCGGCGGAGTACGCGGACGCGCGTAAGCCTACGAGCGGAGACTTCGGGCCAGTCGAGGTCTCTGTGTGAGTCCCGAACGTGGGGATCGTGTCGCCGTTCCCCCTCCTGACGATGAGTGAGCGTTCGCCTCGTTACCAGTGACGCGGCAAGGGGGTGGGAGGAACTGTGCAGGCACGCCCTGGCGAACGCACGGCGCTGTCCTGAAGCTCTGCGCGCCAATCCACGCTCGCGAGCAGATCACGAGCGTCAGCACCGTCTCCGCGGCGACCGTGCAGTCCACCGCCACAACGGCAAGGATCTCGAACAGTGGGAGTTCGAGGTCACAAGTGGGGGCCGCGTCCGGTATGTCATCGACGACGGAATGCGCACCGTATGGTTGATCTACGCTTCGCCTCTCCATCTGAAAGACACCCGATCACAGCCGCAATCGCCGATGGGGTTACAGAGCGTCGCGTCTCTCGACTCGTAATGGCGTTTTACTTGCGGCGCGGCAGCTTTCACCGAGGTGGCTGGTCGGCCTCGGCCTCCTCCAACCGCCCACAAGCCCACAGCAGGCGCGCCAGGTTGCTCCGGCTGGTCAACGTGTCCGGATGCTCCTCACCCAGCACCCGACGGCGCACCTCCAGCACGGCCCGGTGCTCGGCCTCGGCCTCCTCCAACCGCCCACATACCGGGGGGAACCCCCCCATGCCTGGTCCAGCGATTCTGGTTGCAGGCGGTGGCCACCTTTGGCGTCGAGATAAGCGCTGTGCAGGTCTTCCAATAGTTTGCGGGGTGCGGGGCTGGTGTAGCCGGCGCGGCGGCAGTCGATCGCTGCGGACACCAGTGCGGCGCCGCGGGGGTTGGCGCCGATGTCCCAGGCGTTGTCCAGGGCCTGTTGCAGTTCGGGACCGGAGGCGAGGTACTCGGCGATACCGAAGTCATCGGCCTGCTGCACGGCTACGGCGATGCGCGGGTCCCAGGCGCGTGATCGGGCGCGGTCCAGCTCAGCCGGGCTGAACATGCGAGGCAGACGGATCTGGGTGGCCTGTTCCAGCGTCTCGCAGATCTCGCGTACGGCCGACCGGGCGGCTTGGTCCCTGTCGGTGGGCGGGCTGGTCAAGCGGGTCTGTTCGGCGCTGCGAAGAGTCGCCAAGATGATGCGGTGGCCTTTGCCGGCGGTCAGTCGGGCGATGTGCTCGCGGGTCAGCCCGGCGGTGCCCAGGTAGTGCTCCAGATCCGACAACCACAGTACGCAGCGGTCGGCGCGGGCGGCGTGCTCGATGGCGGCCGGCAACGCGGTGCGGTCGTGCGGGGCGATCAGAAGATGGTCGGGCACGGTGGCGCGCATGGCTTCAAAAGCGGTGCGGGACTTGCCCGCGGTGGAGTCGCCGACCACCAGTAGGAATCCCCCGCCGGCCAGTCGTTCGCGCACCTGGTCATCGATGTCACGCGGAACATACGCCGGCGGCTGATCATCGGTACCGGTGCTGAGCACGAGGGCCGGGTGAACGCCAAGCCGCACCGGGTCCTCGATCTGCGCCACTTTGGGCAGACGCCCGTTGGGCAAGACCAGGCACCCGTCTTGCAGCCTCAGCGCGGTGTCGTCCCGGCGGCCCACAAGCCTCTTGTACCGCTCCTGGATCAGCCCCGACAGGACGGTCACCATCGCGACTGCCGCGGCGGCCCCGCTGATCGCCCACGGGTCGGTCACCTTGAAGGCGGCAAGAGCTGCGGTCGCGGTACCCAGACCGGCTAGAGCGACCACGCCCATCAGGAGACGGCGTTCCTGCCACCGGCCACCGCTCACGGTCTAACCTTCCTGTCTTTGACCGTAGAGTCGCATACCGATTTATAGACAAACAGCCATGCAACCGCGTTGACCTCCAAGCGCCACTCGCGAGGCTCGCGACGCCCCGGCTCCCGGGGGGCCGGGTCAGATCCGCGTCAGCAGGGCGGGGGTGAGCGCGGCGACGCCGGCGCAGCCGGACAAGGCAAGGGTGAGATCGGCTTCCGCCAGCACGCAGCGGATCACGTGCTCCACCCCGGCCTGGCCGTCCAGCCCCAGTCCGTACGCGTACGGACGGCCGAGCAGCACGGTCCTGGCGCCGAGCGCGAGCGCCTTGACGACGTCGTCCCCGGTGCGGATGCCGCCGTCGAACAGCACGGTGAGCCGGTCGGCCACGGCGTCGGCGACGGCCGGCAGGGCGTCGGCCGCCCCGATCGAGCCGTTGACCTGGCGTCCCCCGTGGTTGGAGACGACGACGCCGTCCACTCCCGCGTCGGCGGCCAGGCGGGCGTCGTCGGGGTGCAGGACGCCCTTCAGCACGATCGGGCCGTCCCAGTGGTCGCGCAGCAGCGCGAGGTCGGGCCACGTCTTGCCCGGGTCGCCGAACATCGCCACGAAGCGCAGGACGGCGGCGTTCGGGTCCTCGTGCACCGGCCGGGCGAGCCCGGCCTGGAACGCCGGGTCGGTGAAGTAGTTGGCGGTGCCGACACCACGAAGGAACGGCAGGTACGCCTGGTCGAGGTCGCGGGGCCGCCAGGCCAGCATCGGGGTGTCGAGGGTGACGACGAGCACGGTGAACCCCGCCGCCCTGGCCCGGGCGAGGAAGCTGAGGGTGACCTCGCGGTCCTTGCCCCAGTAGAGCTGGAACCACCGCTCGGCGTCCCCCATGGCCGCCGCGACGTCCTCCATCGGCGTGCTGGAGGCCGACGACAGGACGAAGGGCACGCCGAGCGCCGCCGCCGCTCGGGCGGCGGCCCGTTCGGCCTCGGGGTGCATGATCGACAGCACGCCGATCGGCGCCAGTGCCAGCGGCGCGGGCAGCCTCCTGCCGAGCACGGTCACCGACAGGTCGCGTTCGCGCACGTCCCGGAGCATCC
The DNA here is from genome assembly GCF_012999535.1 of Microbispora sp. H11081. Taxonomy (GTDB): domain Bacteria; phylum Actinomycetota; class Actinomycetes; order Streptosporangiales; family Streptosporangiaceae; genus Microbispora. The sequence continues at coordinate 449,703 of NZ_JABBWV010000003.1, read as the reverse complement.
GCGGCACGATCCGCCAGTGGTCGAGCGCCTCGCGGTTGGCGCGCTCGGTACGCCCGCTGCCCGCGCTCCCCGCGACGTAGCCGTACGGGCCCGGGCCGAGCCGCCGTTCGGCCATCTCCTCCAGCCGGGTCAGGTCGGTCGGCAACCTGGGCACGGCCCCCGTCATGCCGTTGAGGTAGATCTCGTACTGGAAGTCCGCCCAGCTCATCGCGTTCGCCCTCGCTCCGCTTCCATCCGGCCGTCGCCCCGGCGGCTTCTGGCGAACACATTATCGGGAACCGATCAGCGGGCCCCGCTCCGCAGGTGGGGGCTTGCGGCGCGGGACGTGAGGCGTTCCCAGTTGCGGTGGGCGATGTCGGCCTTCTCCTCATCGTTGAAGGGAGCGTTCTCAAGGAAGGAACGGGCGACGCCGGCGCTGGTGTCCACGAAGGGGAAGCCACCGGGGCGGAACCCGAAGGTGAAGGGGTAGTCGGTGGAGTACAGCATCCGCTCCGTCCCCACGACTTCGGCTGTCCAGCGGAGATAGCGGGGGCTGACGGTGCCGCTGCCGGCGACCCAGAAGTTGTGCGTGAAGTAGTCGGCGAGAGGGCGAGCCAGACCGCCGGCATCGGCGAAGAATCCGGTGTGGTCGAGATAGAAGAGCACGACCTCTCCCCAATGGCCGGCGATCACCTGGAGATCGGGGTGCCGGTCGAAGACGCCGGAGAAGATCATCCGTAGGTACTGCACGCCCAGGTCGTAGTACCAGCCGATCGCCGGCCCCGCCAGCGCGGTCCCGATGGGACCGATGTTCGAGTAGTAGGCGTCCATCACCGCCTGCACAGGCATCTGCGGGTGGAAGTGGAGGGGTACCCGCAACCGCTCCGCGGCGGCGTACAGCTCGTCGTACTCGGGGTCGTCGGCGAGCTTGGATCCGGTGCGCCCGTAGAGCATGGCACCCGGAAAGCCCAGCTCGGTGACCGCCCGCTCCAACTCCGCGGCCGCGGCCGACGGCGACTGGGTCGGGATCGCCGCGAACGCCTGGAACCGGTCGGGGTTGCCAGCCACGATCTCCGCGAGCTGGTCGTTGGTGTCGCGGGCCACGGCGACCGCATCCGCGTCAGGCAGGTTCTGCGCACCCGGCGAAGAGATCGACAGCACGGCCACATCGATTCCCTGGTCGTCCATGTGCGCGAGCCTCGCCTCCGTGGTGTCGCGCAGCCGCCGGGCGACGGGGCTGTCGCCGAACCCCAGGTTCGGCAGCTCCGGCACCCCGGACCGCGACCACGCCTCCATGATCGCGGGCAAAACGACATGTTCTTCCACGGCGATGATCCGCAGTCGGTCGGACATGCGATGCTCCTCAACGTTCTGTTTCCACTGGAATCATCGACAGCGTACCACTGGTAATAACAGTGGAATCACACACGTGTTATCGCCGATATCCCTCACCGTGTCCACCGAGTGGGCGCAGTGCCGCCGGCCGGGTTCGGCTCCTGGCCGGGGGGACGGCGATCAGCGGGGGCCCGGGGCGCCCCGGAAGACGAAGGGCTCGCTGTCCCGGCCCGGCACGACGAACCAGCACTCGCCGGTGCCCTCGCTCGCGAGCAGCGAGAAGAACGCGTCGACGACCGTCTCGACGTCGAGGATCGGAAACCTCGTCTCGTCCAGCAGCGCCCTGACGTCGCCGTCCAGGATCGCGGTGTCCGCGAACGACGGGCACAGTCCCTGCACCCGGATGCCGAAGGACTCAAGCCGCGGGCCGAGCGAGCGGACGAGTCCGACGACCGCGTGCTTGTTGGCCGCGTAGAGGGGATCCTGCGGAATGCCCACGATCCCCGCCATGCTGGCGGTCGCCACGATGACCCCGCCGGCCCGCATGGCCTCCAGCGCGGCCTGTACGCCGAAGACGACCCCGTCGAGGTTGATCCCCATCACGCGCCGGTAGCGGCCGAGGTCGAAGTCGTCGCCGAGCCCGCAGGCCGAGGCGACGCCCGCGTTGAGGAAGGCGAGGTCGAGCCCGCCGTGCCGCTCGACCGCGAACTCGACCGCGACCTGGTTGTCCTCAAGGCTGGACACGTCGGCCCGGACGAACGAGGCGCCGATCTCCTCCGCGGTGCGCGCGCCGGCCTCGGCGTCGACGTCGGCCAGCACGACGTGGGCGCCGTACGCGGCGAGACGGCGGGCCACGCCCGCGCCGATGCCGCCCGCGCCCCCGGTGACGAGCGCGATCTTGCCGGGGATGTCCTCGGCGTTCACAGGGGAAGCCCTCCCGTCGCGGCCCTGGTCGAGCCGGTGGCGCGGTACGCCGCGATCGTCCGCTCGGCGATGCGCATCTGGTGGATCTCGTCGGCGCCGTCGGCGAACCTGGCCCACCGGGCGTGCTGGAACATGTGCGCCAGCGGGGTGTCGGTCGAGTAGCCGAGCGCCCCGTGGATCTGGATGGCGCGGTCGACGATCCGGTTCAGGCTGTTCGCCACGAAGTGCTTGGCCATGGAGACCTCGGTGCGGAAGTCCTCACCCTTGTCGATCTTCGAGGCGGCGTGCAGCACCATGAGCTTGCACTGGTACAGCTCCATGGCCGAGTCGGCGATCATCCACTGCACGCCCTGCTTGTCGGCGAGCGGCGACCCGTGGCTGTACCTGTCCAACGCCCTGCCCACCATCATGTCGAGGGCCGTCTCCGCCTGCGAGATCCACCGCATGCAGTGCGCCAGCCTGGCCGGGCCGAGGCGGTACTGCCCCAGCCGGTGGCCGTTGCCCCGCCCGCCGAGCACCGCGGAGTCGGGCACGCGCAGGTCGGTGATGACGATCTCGCTGTGGCCGGTCGAGCCGTGCATGGTCTCGATCTCGCGTACGTCGTTCCAGCCGTCGGCCGGCAGGTCCACCAGGAAGGCCGTGTTGGCGCCCCGCGCTCCCTCCGGCAGGTCGAACTCGGTCTTGGCGATCAGGATCGCGAAGCTCGCCCTGCGGGCGTTGGAGATGAACCACTTGTGCCCGTTGATCACCCATTCGTCGCCGTCCTTCACGGCGTTCGTACGGATGAGCGTGGGATCGGAGCCGGCCACCTCGGGCTCGGTCATCGCGAAGCACGACATCGTCACACCGTCGAGCAGCGGACGCAGGTAGCGCTCCTTCTGCTCGTCGGTGCCCCAGTGCAGCAGCGTGTGCATGTTGCCCTCGTCGGGCGCCGCGCAGTTGAGCACCCATGGGCCGAGCCTGGTCTTGGCCGCCTCGGCCTGCACCATGGCCAGTTCGACGTGGCCGAGGCCCATGCCACCCCACTCCGCGGGCATGTGCGGGAGCCAGAGCCCTTCCTGCCTGGCCCTGCGGCGCAGGTCGAAGATCGTGCGCAGGTACTCGTCCCTGGCGCGCGTCTTCTCCGCGGGCTCCTCGAACGGCCGCACCGCCGGGACCACGGTCTCCTGGATGAACGTCCGCACCCGCGCGCGGGTCTCCTCGTGCTCCGGGGCGAGCGTGAAGTCGACGGCCATGGTCCTCCCTGGGTCCGCTAAGGCGACTGCCGCACCAAATAATGCGATCGCCTGAATTACCGTATCTATCAGGCGTACGGGCGACAAGGGAGGATCGATGGCGGCGGAGAGCACGGTCCGGCGGCTGGTGGACGCCGCGGAGCGCCTGTTCGCCGAGCGCGGCATCGACGCGGTCTCGCTGCGCGAGATCAACGCCGTCGCCGGGCAGCGCAACTCCACCGCGCTGCAGTACCACTTCGGCGACCGCGCCGGGCTGCTGAAGGCGGTGCTCGCCAAGCACCGGCCGGAGATCGAGGCGCGGCGCCACCAGCTCCTCGACGAGTACGAGGCACGCGGCCCGCTGCCACCGGCTTGTGCGCGCCGCACGCTCGCCGCCGCGCTCGTCCGCCCGGCCGCCGCCAAACTGTCCGACCCGGACGGCGGCCGCGCCTACCTGCGTGTCATGGAGCAACTGGTCCACCGCATGCCGCCCCTCCTCCCCGACGACGGCGTGACCAGCGGCAGCAGCATCGGCCGCTGGCGGGAACTGGTCGCCCCGCTGCTCCCCCGGCCCGCCCTGCGCCTGCATCAGCGCTTCATGGCGATCCGCATGACGTACGTGGAGCTGGCCCGCCGGGCGGGCGCGGCGCAGGCCAGGGACGACCGCCTGTTCACCAGCCACCTGATCGACGTTGTCGCGGCCGTCCTCGCCAGCGAGGTCTCCGACGAGACCGCCCGGCTCATCGCCGAACGCGAGCAGCGCTCCTGAGATCGCCGCGCCCTTCGTCGCCATGTTTTTGCGTTGTCTGGGGAATTCGCTGCCGGACCGCGACGGCATCGGGGGCACACACTCCGTAGGACGACCGCCGCGCGGCGGTGTCATCGGGCGTCAGGGGACCCCGGGGGGCGCACATGAGCGCCCGTCCGCCCCGGGGGTCGCGCCGCACACTCATCGTGTCCTCGTGCGGATCGAGCAACCCGCCCGACTCATACGCGATCGGCCAAAGGGTGATCATGCCGAGTCACGCATCGCGAACAGCACGGGCCGAAAGCGGCTCACGGACCCCGCTCAGGCCTTCGGGCGGACGGCTGCACCACGTCTTCGAGGCACGGTGCGACCTGACGCCGGAGGCCACGGCCCTGGAATGCGGACGGCTGAGGCTGACGTACGCCGCGCTGGACGTCCGGGCGAACCGGCTGGCGCACCTGCTGCGCGCCCTGGGGATCGGACCCGGGTCCCGCGTCGCGATCCTGCTGCCGAGGTCGGTGCACACGTACGTGGCGCTGCTCGCGGTGGGCAAGGCGGGCGCGGCGTTCGTCCCGATCGACCCGCAGTCGCCCCCTGACCGGGTCGGCTACATCCTCGGCGACGCCGGCGTCGACCTCGTGCTCACCACGTCGGACCGGTCGCCCGCCGTCGTCGCGCTCGGGCGCCGCGTGCTCGACCTCGACGCCTCTCCCGGCCTCGCCGCCGCGCCGGTCACCCGCCCGCTCGGCGGCCCGGTCGGCGGCCCGGTCGGCGGCGCGGCGGACGACGACCCGGTCGCGTACGTCATGTACACCTCGGGGTCGAGCGGCAGGCCGAAGGGCGTCGAGGTGGCGCAGTCGAGCATCCGCAACTTCCTGGACGTCGTGCCCGGCCTGTACGGCGTGCGTCCGCACGACCGCGTCTACCAGGGGATGACGATCTCCTTCGACTTCTCCATCGAGGAGATCTGGCCGACGTGGTCGGCCGGCGCCGTCCTCGTCGCGGGCCCGGCCGACGTGCCGCAGCTCGGCCCCGAGCTGGCGGACTTCCTGGACCGGAGCGGAATCACGATGCTCTACTGCGTCCCGACGCTGCTCGCGACGATCCCGCGTGAGCTGCCGTCCGTGCGCACGTTGATCGTCGGGGGTGAGCCCTGCCCGCCCCGGCTGGTGGAGCGGTGGAGCAGGCCCGGCCGCCGGATACTCAACACGTACGGGCCCACCGAGGCGACCGTCACCGCGACCTGCGCCGAGTTACTGCCGGGCCGGCCGGTCACCATCGGCAGGCCGCTGCCGACCTACTCCGTGGTGCTGCTCGACGAGCGGCGCGACCCGGTGCCGGACGGCGAGGTCGGCGAGATCTGCATCGGCGGGCCCGGCGTCGCCCGCGGCTACGTCGGCCGTCCCGACCTGACCGCCGACCGCTTCGTCGAGCATCCGCTGGCCCCTGACGGCGGCAGGTTGTACCGCACCGGGGACCTCGGCCGGGTGACCGCGACCGGGGACATCGAGTTCCTCGGCCGCGCCGACTCCGAGGTGAAGATCCGGGGACACCGGGTGGACCTGGGCGAGATCGAGAACGTGCTGCTGGAGGACGCCGGTGTCGCCGAGGCCGTGGTCGCCCTGGTGCCCGCGCCCGGCACGGGCGCCTCCGGCGCCGAACTCGCCGCCTACGTCGTGCCCACCGCGCACAACGGCGACGGTCCCAGTGACGGTGACGGCGACGGCGACCGGGGCCTCACCGGGCGGCTCCACGGCCGGCTGCGCCGCAGGCTGCCCGCGTACATGCTGCCCTCGTTCCTGGACGTCGTGCCCGCGCTGCCGGCCATGCCGAGCGGCAAGGTGGACCGCGGCAGGCTGCCCCCGCCGACCGGCCGTCGCCTGGTGGGCGCCGGGCCGGTGACGCCCGCCGACGGCGAACTGGAGACGCGCCTGCGCGCGGTGTGGGCGGAGGCGTTCCGCGTCGCCCCCGAGTCGCTGTCGGTCGAGGCGGACTTCTTCACCGACCTCGGTGGTCACTCCCTGCTGGCGGCACGCGTGGTGTCGCTGCTGCGCGCCGACGAGATCGGTGCGGGCCTGGCGGTGCGCGACCTCTACGCCAACCCCACCGTGCGCGGCCTCGCCGCGCATCTGGACGCCCAGGCGGGCCTCGAAGAGCCGGCCGCCCCGCCTCGCCCGGCTCCCCTGCGGCACCGCGGCCGCCGCGTCGCACTGGCCGGGGCCGCGCAGAGCGTGGTCATCTACCTGCTGCTGTTAATGCTCACGCTGCCGATCTCCGTCACGTTGCACGCGTGGACCGGCGCCCGCCCCGCCCCCGGCGGGGTCGACGGGTGGCTGCTGCTGCCCGGCGCCGGCGCCGACCTGCTCTCCTCGCTGGCGCTGGCCGCGACGACCGCCTATCTCTGGGCGCACTGGCTGCTTCCGGTGCTGCTCGCGCGACCGCTGGCGGCGGGGATCCGGCCCGGCCGGTACCCGCTCTGGGGCGCCACCTACCTCCGGCTGTGGGCGCTGCGGCTGCTGCTGTCGCTCTCCCCGCTGCCACTGCTGAGCGGCTCCCCCCTCATGGGGGCGTACCTGCGGCTGCTCGGCGCGCGGGTCGGGCCGGGTGCCGCGGTCGCGACCGGCGACGTCAACCTCCCCGCGATGCTGCGGATCGGCGCGGGCGCCTCGGTCGGGTACCGCTCCTCCCTGCACGCGTGGCGTACGGCGGACGGCTGGGTGGTCGTCTCCCCCGTCGAGGTCGGCCCGCACGCGTTCGTCGGCAACGGCGTCGTGCTCGGGCCCGGCACGCGGGTCGGCGCTCATGCCGGGCTCGGCGACCAGTCGGCGCTGACGCACGGCGAGACGGTGCCGCCAGGAGCGCGGTGGGCGGGGTCGCCGCCGAGCTCGGTGGAGTCGCTGGGGCCCGTGGTCGAGGCGATGCTGCGCGCCCCCGCCGCCGCCGGGTGGCGGGCACGTCACACGACCGCGGCCGTACTGGTCCTCGCCTGCGTCGAGGCGGTCACGGTGGCCTCGATCGTGCCGAGCGTCCTGGTCGTCTGGGCGGCCGTCGCCGCCTGGGGCGTCGCGGCCGCCCCCGCCGCCGTCCTGGTGGCCGGCCCGCTGTACGTGGTCGTCGTCTGCGCCGTGGTGGCCGCGGGCAAGCGCCTCGTCCTGCGGAGGGCGCCGGTCGGCGTCCACCCGGCGCGCTCCTGGCTCGGCGTGCGCAAGTGGGCGGTGGACAAGCTCCTGGAGTTCAGCCTGCGGGCCACCAACTCGCTCTACGGCACGCTCTACACCGCCCCGTGGCTGCGGCTGCTCGGCGCGCGGGTCGGCCGCCGCGCCGAGGTGTCCACGGCGGCGCAACTCGATCCCGATCTCCTCACCCTGTGCGAGGAGAGCTTCGTCGCGGACATGGCGAGCGTGGGAGCCGCGGGCTTCGCCCACGGCCGGGTCGCCTTCCTGCCGACGGAGGTGGGCAGGCGCGCGTTCGTCGGCAACGCCGCCGTCATCCCCGCGGGGACGCGGATGGGCCCGGGGTCCCTGGTGGGCGTGAGCACGGTCCCGCCGGGTGACGGCGTGCCCGAGGGCACCTCGTGGCTGGGCTCTCCCCCGATGCACCTTCCCGTGCGGCAGGACAGCGGCTCGTTCTCCGAGGACCGGACGTTCCGTCCGCCCCGCCGGCTGGTGCTGCACCGCCTGGGCGTCGAGTTCTTCCGCGTCTGCCTGCCCGCGACGCTGTTCGGCTCCGGCTTCTATCTCCACCTGCTCGGCGTGCACGCGCTCTCCCGCGTCCTGCCCCTGCCCGCGGTCGTCGCCGCCGCGCCGCTCGTCGCCTGCGCGGCGGCGCTGGCGGTGATCGGCTGCTGCGTCGCCTTCAAGCGGCGGCTCGTCGGCGCCTACCGGCCGCGTGTGGAGCCGCTGTGGAGCCGGTTCGTCCGGCGTACGGAGTTCGTCACCGGGCTGTACGAGGCCGCCGCGGTTCCGGCCGGGATCGCCTACCTGACCGGGACCCCGTTCCTCCCGCCCGTGCTGCGCTGGTTCGGGGCCCGCGTCGGCAGGCGCACCTGCGTCGCGACCACCTTCCTGACCGAGTTCGACCTGGTCGAGATCGGGGACGACGTCGCGATCGACTCCGGGGTGTCGCTGCAGACCCACCTGTTCGAGGACCGGGTGATGAAGATGTCCGACGTGACCGTGCGGTCCGGCGCGAGCATCGGCGCCCGCGCCGTGGTGCTCTACGACTCGGTGGTGGGCGAGGACGTGTCGCTCGGCGCCCTGTCGCTGCTGATGAAGGGCGAGCGGCTCACGCCGGGGACGAGCTGGCGCGGGATCCCGGCCCAGGCCGCCCCGCCGGCCGGATGTGCGGGGAACACATGAGATTCATGGGCGTACGCGGGGCCCTGCGCCGCCTGTTCCGCTCCGGCGAGGTCCCCGCGCCACGGTCCGGACGGCCGATCGCGCTCGTCTACCGGGGCCCCGCCTCGATCCCGGGCTGCTCGGAGGCGGTCGCGGCGTTGCTGAAGGCCAGCCGCTGGGGCTTCGACGTCCGCTACACCGGCCCGCACGAGGAGATCCCGCTCTCGGCCGAGGCGCTGGCCGATGCGACCGTCTACGCCCAGCCGGGCGGCGGCGACCTGGCGCGCGGCTACCGGCGGCTCAGGCGATTTCGCGGCCCGCTCCGCGACTACGTCGCCCGCGGAGGCCGCTATCTCGGCTTCTGTCTCGGCGGCTATCTCGCCGGAGCCACCCCGGGGTTCGCCCTGCTGCCGGGCGACACCGACCAGTACATCGGCACGCCGGACGCGACCGTGCGGGGCGAGGAGGACACGCTCGTCGACGTGCGGTGGCGCGGCAGGGACAGGACGGTGTTCTTCCAGGACGGGCCCTGCTTCCTGCTCGACCCCGGCAACGCGGCGCACGTCCTCGCCACCTACCCCAACGGCGCCGTCGCCGCCCTCGTCACGCCGTACGGCGCGGGCCGGGTCGGCGTGGTCGGCCCGCATCCCGAGGCCACCGACGACTGGTTCACCGACGCCGGTCTGCCGGTGCGGCACGCCTGGGACCTCGGCCTCGATCTCGTGGACGCGGTGATGATCGGTGACTGATGTGACCGCTGTGACGGACGAGACAAATTATGACAAGAGGTACTAAAAGGAACGAATTACCGCTTTTACCCCAAAATCCTCATTATGGGAGGATGGTGCGTGAATTAGCCGCCCTTGCCGCGGGCCTCATGATGATCGCCTCTTCGGCCGCCCCCGCTCCCGCTCCCGCTCCCGCGGAGCCGGTCACCTTCGTGCCCGGGGCCGCCGGGGTCGGCGACCCCTACTATCCCCTCCAGGGGAACGGCGGCTACGACGTCGGACACTACGACCTGCGTATGCGGTTCGACCCCGACGACCACGAGGTGAACGCCACCACCACGATCACCGCGACCGCCGTGCAGAACCTGTCCCGGTTCAACCTCGACTTCTCCGGGCCGCCGATCAGCGCCGTTACGGTGGACGGCGCCCGGGCCGAGTACCGCCGCGACGGCCAGGAACTGGTCGTCACCCCGTCGAAGGGGCTGAGGTCGGGGAGCACGTTCACGGTCGTGGTCTCCTACGCAGGCACGCCGAAGGCGGTCTCGGACGCGACCGGCCGCCAGGGGTGGATCAGGACCAAGGACGGCGCGTTCGTGGCGTCCCAGCCGGACGGTGCGCGCAGCTGGTTCCCCTCCAACGACAGCCCGGCGGACAAGGCCACCTTCTCCTTCCAGGTGTCGGCGCCCGAGGACCTCACCGTGCTGGCCAACGGCGAGCGTACGGGGACGGACCACGCGGACAGCGACGGCTACCGGACGGTGCGGTGGGAGATGCGGCAGCCGATGGCGCCCTATCTCGCCACCGTCGCGATCGGCCGCTTCGTGGTCGACGAGGGCAAAGTGGACGGCGTGCCCAACGTGACCGCCTACGACCCCTCATTGAAGGACAAGTCGAAGAACCTGCACGACGTCACGGCGAAGGCGGTGGCGTGGGGAACCCGGCTCTTCGGTCCCTACCCGTTCTCCTCCACGGGCGGCATCGCCGACGGCGACGGCTCCGTGACCGCGCTGGAGACGCAGGGCCGGCCCGTCTACAGCGGCGGCCCGACCAACGACTCGGAGATCGTGCACGAACTGGCGCACCAGTGGTTCGGTGACAGCGTCGGCGTGCGGAGCTGGCGCGACATCTGGCTCAACGAGGGCTTCGCGACGTACGCGGAGTGGCTCTACCAGGAGCAGCACGGCGGGCCGGCCGCCCAGGAGATCTTCGACCGGCACTACCGGCAGACCGGCCACTTCTGGCACCTGAAGACCGGCGATCCCGGTCAGGCCCACATGTTCGACGAGCACGCGGTGTACCTGCGGGGCGCGATGACCGTCCACGCCCTGCGCGTGAAGATCGGGGACAAGGTGTTCTTCCCCCTGCTCAAGACCTGGGTGCGGGACCACAGCCACGGCACGGCGACCACGGCCGAATTCATCGCCCTCGCGGAGAAGATGAGCGGGCAGAACCTCCGCCCCTTCTTCGACGCGTGGCTTTACCAGGCCGCCAAGCCCCGGCTCTGACCCGGCTCCGGCCCGGCCGGTGGGGGTTTGCCCCTCCGGCCGTTGGGGAGGGAAGGACGACCGTGAGCGGTATACCCACCATCAAGAGCCTGGACGAGCTGACCGAGCTCGTCGAGCACCGGCCCGGCCTGTACCTGCGGTATTCCAAGGGACCCGAGGCCGACTCGGGCAAGCCGAGCGTCGACTACGAGAGCCGTCTCGAGCTGCCCGGGTTGTCGGCGACCGTGCTCGACGCCGAGCGCTGGTGGACGCTCCCGCTGCGGGACTGGCTGGCCCGCCAGATCTGCAAGTACACCCACCTGGCCGAGAAGGACGAGGAACGGCACGGGTGGGTGCTGACCGGCCGGGTGGTGGGCCGCGGTCCCGACCACGAGCCGCTCGTCGACCAGGTGGAGCCGGTCGCGTGGCTCGACGACGCGGTCGTCGGGCAGGCGCGTGAACACTACGAGCAGGTCTTCGACGCCGGCCGCGACTCCACCGGCTGAGTTCCCGGCCGCTCTCCGTCCGCGACCGCCGTCCCAACCGCCGTCCCAAGTGCCGTCCCAAGTGCCATGGCGTTCCGCGCGGAGCTTTATATGCTTTCTTTATCCTGGTCAAACGGTGATCGTAAGGGTGAACATGGTCGAGAGAGCAGGCGCCGCGAAGCGCGCGAGACCCGCGCGCGCCGCCGGCGGTGACCCGGAACTGGATCTGCGGCAGCTCCTGGCCGGCCTCACCGCCGTACGGGACGGCGACTTCGGCACCCGGCTCCCCGAGGACGGCGACGGCCTGCTGAAGGAGATCGCGACCGTCTTCAACGGGATGGTCGACCAGTTGTCGCTGTTCACCTCCGAGGTGACGCGCGTGGCGCGGGAGGTGGGCACGGAGGGCCAGCTCGGCGGCCAGGCAGAGGTGCCGGGGGTGTCCGGCACCTGGAAGGACCTCACCGACTCGGTGAACGCGATGGCGGGCAACCTCACCAGCCAGGTCCGCTCCATCGCCGAGGTCACCACCGCCGTCGCCAAGGGCGACCTCTCCCAGAAGATCACCGTCGACGCCCGAGGCGAGATCCTCGAACTCAAGAACACCGTCAACACCATGGTCGACCAGCTCTCCTCCTTCGCCGACGAGGTCACCCGCGTCGCCCGCGAAGTCGGCACCGAGGGACAGCTGGGCGGGCAGGCGCAGGTCCCCGGCGTCGCCGGAACCTGGCGCGACCTCACCGACTCCGTCAACTTCATGGCCGGCAACCTCACCAGCCAGGTCCGCTCCATCGCCGAGGTCACCACCGCCGTCGCCAAGGGCGACCTCTCCCAGAAGATCACCGTCGACGCCCGAGGCGAGATCCTCGAACTCAAGAACACCGTCAACACCATGGTCGACCAGCTCTCCTCCTTCGCCGACGAGGTCACCCGCGTCGCCCGCGAAGTCGGCACGGACGGACGGCTGGGCGGGCAGGCGCAGGTCCCCGGCGTCGCCGGAACCTGGCGCGACCTCACCGACTCCGTCAACTTCATGGCCGGCAACCTCACCAGCCAGGTCCGCTCCATCGCCCAGGTGACCACGGCCGTGGCCCGCGGCGACCTCTCCCAGAAGATCACCGTCGACGCCCGAGGCGAGATCCTCGAACTCAAGAACACCGTCAACACCATGGTCGACCAGCTCTCCTCCTTCGCCGACGAGGTCACCCGCGTCGCCCGCGAGGTCGGCACCGAGGGACAGCTCGGCGGCCAGGCGGACGTCAAGGGCGTGTCGGGCACGTGGCGCGACCTCACCGACTCCGTCAACTTCATGGCGGGCAACCTCACCAGCCAGGTCCGCAACATCTCCCAGGTCGCCACGGCCGTCGCGAAGGGCGACCTGTCGCAGAAGATCACCGTCGAGGCCAAGGGCGAGGTCGCCGCGCTCGCCCAGACCATCAACACCATGGTCGACACGCTCAGCGCGTTCGCCGACGAGGTCACCCGCGTCGCCCGCGAGGTCGGCACCGAGGGACGGCTGGGCGGCCAGGCCGACGTCAAGGGCGTCTCCGGCACCTGGAAGGCGCTGACCGAGTCGGTGAACGTCATGGCCGACAACCTCACCGACCAGGTGCGCAGCATCGCCGAGGTGACCACGGCGGTCGCCCGCGGCGACCTGTCGCAGAAGATCCGCGTCGACGCCCGGGGCGAGATCCTGGAGCTGAAGGAGACCATCAACACGATGGTCGACCAGCTCTCCTCGTTCGCCGACGAGGTCACCCGCGTCGCCCGCGAGGTCGGCACCGAGGGACAGCTCGGCGGCCAGGCGACCGTGCGCGGGGTGTCGGGCACGTGGAAGGACCTCACCGACTCCGTCAACTTCATGGCGGGCAACCTCACCAGCCAGGTCCGTTCGATCGCCCAGGTCGCCACGGCCGTCGCGAAGGGCGACCTGTCGCAGAAGATCACCGTCGAGGCCAAGGGCGAGGTCGCCGCGCTCGCCCAGACCATCAACACCATGGTCGACACGCTCAGCGCGTTCGCCGACGAGGTCACCCGCGTCGCCCGCGAGGTCGGCACCGAGGGACAGCTCGGCGGCCAGGCCCGGGTGCCCAACGTGGCGGGCACCTGGAAGGACCTCACCGACAACGTCAACTCGATGGCCGACAACCTGACCAACCAGGTGCGTTCGATCGCCCAGGTCACCACGGCCGTCGCGCGGGGCGACCTGACCAGGAAGATCGACGTCGTCGCCCGCGGCGAGATCCTGGAGCTGAAGACGACCATCAACACGATGGTCGACCAGCTCTCGTCGTTCGCGGCCGAGGTCACCCGCGTCGCCCGCGAGGTCAGCACCGAGGGACGGCTGGGCGGCCAGGCCGAGGTCGAGGGCGTGTCCGGCACCTGGAAGCGGCTGACCGAGAGCGTCAACGAGCTGGCCAGCAACCTCACCCGGCAGGTCCGCGCGATCGCCGAGGTGACCAGCGCGGTGACCTCCGGCGACCTGACGCGGTCCATCACCGTGGACGCCGAGGGCGAGCTGGCCGACCTCAAGGACAACGTCAACTCCATGGTGGAGTCGCTGCGCGAGTCGACCAGGGCCAACCAGGAGCAGGACTGGCTCAAGACCAACCTCGCCCGCATCTCCGGGCTCATGCAGGGCCACCGCGACCTGTCGGCGGTCGCCGAGCTGGTCATGAACGAGCTGGCGCCGCTGGTCAACGCCCAGCACGGCACATTCCTGCTGGCCGAGGAGACGCCGGCGGGCGCGGAGCTGCGGGTGGTCGGCTGCTACGGCCACCTCGAGACCTCGCGCCGGTACGCCTTCGGAGACTCGCTGGTCGGCCAGGCCGCGCAGGCCAGGCGGACGATACTGGTGGAGGACATCCCGGCGGGCTACCTCACGGTGGCGTCCAGCCTCGGCAGGACCGGGCCGGTCAACCTCATCGTGCTGCCGATCGTGGTCGAGGACCAGGTGCTCGGCGTGATCGAGCTGGCCAGCCTCGGGCGGTTCGCCAGCATCCACCGGGATTTCCTCGAGCAGCTCGTCGAGACGATCGGCGTCAACGTCAACACGATCGTGGCCAACGCCCGCACCGACGCGCTGCTCGCCGAGTCGCAGCGGCTCGCCACCGAGCTCCAGGTGCGGCAGGAGGAGCTGCAGCGCTCGAACGCCGAGCTGGAGGAGAAGGCGGAGCTGCTGGCCCAGCAGAACCGCGACATCGAGACCAAGAACAGCGAGATCGAGCAGGCCCGTCAGGAGCTGGAGGACCGGGCGCAGCAGCTGGCCCTGGCGTCGAAGTACAAGAGCGAGTTCCTCGCCAACATGAGCCACGAGCTGCGCACCCCGCTCAACTCGCTGCTCATCCTGGCGCAGCTCCTCGCCCAGAACCCCACCCGCAACCTGACGCCCAAGCAGGTGGAGTACGCCAACGTCATCCACTCGGCCGGCACCGACCTGCTCCAGCTCATCAACGACATCCTCGACCTGTCCAAGATCGAGGCCGGCAAGATGGACATCACGCCGGAGCCGGTCAGCCTGCGTCAGCTGCTCGACTACGTGGACGCCAACTTCCGCCCGCTCACCACGCAGAAGGGCCTGCGGTTCGAGGTGACGGTGGCCCCCGACGTGCCGGCCCAGCTGCTGACCGACGAGCAGCGGCTGCGGCAGGTGTTGCGCAACCTGCTGTCGAACGCGGTCAAGTTCACCGAGGCGGGCTCGGTGGAGCTGCGCATCGAACGGGCGGCCGGGGTGGCCCTGCCGGACGCCGGTGACCAGGAGATCCTGGCCCTCCACGTGGCGGACACCGGCATCGGCATCGCCGCGGAGAACCTCTCGCAGATCTTCGACGCCTTCCAGCAGGCCGACGGCACGACCAGCCGCAAGTACGGCGGCACCGGCCTCGGGCTGTCGATCAGCAGGGAGATCGCGACCCTGCTCGGCGGCGAGATCCGCGCGACCAGCACGCTGGGCGAGGGCAGCACGTTCACCCTCTATCTCCCGCTCGCCCACGTGAACGAGGCGGAGAGGCGGGCGGCGGAGCCGCCGCTGATCGCCTCGCACGCGGCGCCCGCCGCGATGCGGACCCCGGGCGGCAGGCACGACGGCAGTGCGCGGCGCCGCCTGCTGGTCGTCGAGGGCAGGGCCGGCGGCCTGCTGTCCATGCTGGCCCAGAGCGTCGCGGCCGACCTGCACGACACCCACGGCCCTGTCGACGTGTCGACGGCGAGCGACGCGCAGTCCGCGCTGTCGATGCTGCGGCAGGAGAGCGTCCACTGCGTGGTGCTCGACCTCGGCATGCCGCACGACGCCGCGGCCGACTTCCTCAAGGGGCTCGACTCCGATCCCGCGCTGCGCGCGCTCCCGGTCCTCGCGCACCACTCGCGCAAGCTGTCGCGTCCGCAGGAGGACCTGCTGCAGGTGCGCTCCCGCAACCAGCCGCTTGAGCGCCTGCCCAGCCTCGACGAACTGCGCGAGCGGATCACCCTGCACCTGTCCGCCGACGAGCCCGGCGACGTCCTGCCGCTCGTGCAGCCCGCCGGCGAGGGGAGCCCGGCGGAGGAGGGGGCGCAGGAGCTCCGGAAGGCCGACAGCCCGCTCGTCGGCCGCAAGGTGCTGGTCGTGGACGACGACGTGCGCAACGTCTTCGCGCTGACCACGATCCTCGAACTGCACGGAATGCAGGTGCTGTACGCCGAGGACGGGCGCAAGGGCATCGAGGTGCTGACGCGCAACGACGACGTCGACCTCGTGCTGATGGACATCATGATGCCGGAGATGGACGGCTACGCCGCCACCGCCGCCATCCGGTCCATGCCGCGCTTCGCCCAGCTTCCGATCATCGCGGTCACCGCCAAGGCCATGCACGGCGACCGGGAGAAGACCCTGACGTCCGGCGCGAGCGACTACGTCACCAAGCCGGTGGACGCCGAGGAGCTCATCGTCTGCATGCAGCGCTGGCTGGAGCTGCCCGGCGACGGCGACAGGTAGGCCCGGCGCTCAGGCGCGGCGCTCAGGACCTGCGTTCATGACCTGCGTTCATGACCTGCGTTCATGACCTGCGTTCATGACCTGCGGGCCGCCGCGGGCGCGGTGCGGCGACCCCTGGCCTGCGCGGTCCTGCGCAGGTCCGCCAGCACCGCCTGGGCGGCCCGCCGCCCGGAGACCAGCGCGCCCTGCTGGGAGCCGGTGTCCCGGTGGTCGCCGCACACGTAGCGCCGGGCGCCGAGTCCCAGCGCCTCCAGCCGCACCGGGCGGCGCAGCGGCATCGGGGGCGGCATCGCGGGCAGGGCCGCCTCGATCGCGTAGGTGGCGATGTGCTCCCACGACGAGGTGTCGCCGTAGATCTCGGTGAGCCTGGCCCGCACCCATGGCTCGTCCTGGTCGCCCAGGACGCCGAGGACCGAGGTGGCGATGAGGGCGCGGCCGTCGGCGGAGTACTCGGGCGCCGCGTCGGTGACCACGATCGTGTCGGCGATCACGCCCTGTGCGTCCACGATCAGGGTGGGCTCGCACAGGGGCGAGAACGGGGCGGCGTGGTAGAAGGTCGTCACCGGCCGCATCGCGGGCGCCGGCAGCCCGGGCACCAGCCGCGCGGCCGTGGGCGGGTCGACCGCCACCACCACGGCCGCCCCCGCGACCTCGCCTCCGCCGTCGAGGGCAACGCCCTCGGGGGTCAGCGCGCGCACCGGCGTCTCCAGCGAGATCGCGCCCTCGGGCAGGCGGTCGGCGAGCTGCGCGGGAATGCGCTGCATGCCGAGGGCGGGAACGCCGATCCTGCCGCGGGAGAACGACCGCCACAGGAGGTGGAAGATCCGGCTGGAGGTTTCCAGCTCGCGTTCCAGCACGACCCCCGCGAGGAGGGGACGGAACAGGTTCTCGACGATCTCGGGGGACGCGCCCCAGCGCCGCAGCTCGGCGAGGGTGGTGCGCTCTGCCCGGCCGCGCCGCCGTACGAGGGAGCCGGGCAGCAGCAGGTCGCGGGTGGTCAGCGCGACGAGGACCGCCTTGTCCACCGGGGTGCCGACCCGCGCGAGCAGGGCGCTGAGCGCGTGCCGGGGGTGCCGCCACGGCAGCTCGACACGCTCCCGCCGGCCGTCCCGGAAGATCATCGCTCCGTTGGTGAACCGCCGCAGGTCCAGCGCGCCGATGTCGAGGACCCGGGCGGCCTCGGGATAGCTGGTGTTGAAGATCTGGTACCCCCGGTCGAGCCGGAAGCCGTCCACCACGTCGGTGCGGATCCGGCCGCCCACGGCGTCGGACGCCTCCAGGACCCGGACCGCCACGCCCGCCTCGCGCAGGCGCCACGCGCAGGCCAGGCCGGCGAGCCCGGCGCCGACGACGATCACCTCGGCTGGCTGTGGCATCAGCGTTCCCCCTCCGCCGTACGGCTCCTTCAGAGATTTCGCGCCGGACCATGGCCGCGGATGCAGCGGCGCCCATACGAGGGGAAGAGATCAGCCCTGTGATCGTTCACAAATCTGGACGGCATGCGGAGATCTGAAAATTTCAGTGATCGGCTTCATGGCGCCCCGCGCAGGTGGAACACCCGCACCCGCGCTCACCAGCCGGGGATCCGCCTGCCGGCACGCATCCGATGATTGCGCTCACATCGCCGATCAGGAGCTGATTGACCACGTCGCCGGTTTCGCGTTGTGATGGCGCACCCCGGCACCTCCCGCATGACCCCGTGTGAACCGCCGCGGCCGGGCCGACCCCCGGAGGTCCCGCTTCCGACAAGCCCGATCACTCGTCCCCGCGCCCCGCCTCCCGGGCGCAGTCACGGCTCCGCCGTCGGTCCCCCATCGGCACCCCCCTTGGAGTTTGGATGACCACACGACGAAGATCCGCTCTGCTCGCCGGCGTGGCCTCGGCCGCCTCGCTCGCGGCGGCCGCGATCCTGCCCGTCCCGCCCGCCTCGGCGGCGGCCGGCTGCCGGGTCGACTACCAGGTGACCAACCAGTGGCAGGGCGGCTTCGGCACCGCCGTCACCATCACCAACCTCGGTGACGCGGTCAACGGATGGACCCTCACCTGGACGTACACGGCGGGTCAGACCATCACGCAGGCGTGGAACACCACGGTCACCCAGAACGGCGGGCAGGTCAGCGCGAAGGACGCCGGCTACAACGCGGTCATCCCCACGGGCGGCACGACGTCGTTCGGCTTCAACGCCTCGTGGAACGACTCGTCGAACCCCGCGCCCGCGAGCTTCGCGCTCAACGGCACCACCTGCACCGGCGCGGTCACGAGCAGCCCGAGCCCCTCTCCCAGCGCGTCCCCCAGCCCCTCTCCCAGCGCGTCGCCCAGTGTCTCGCCCAGTGCGAGCCCGTCTCCCAGCCCGTCCCCGAGCCCCTCTCCCAGCCCCACGATCATCCCGGCGGGCGCGCGGCAGATGGAGGACCTCGACCGGGGCGTGATCAGCGTGCGGTCGGGCAGCGGCAACCTGGTCTCCTGGCGGCTGCTCGGCACCGAGAACATCGGCACCGGGTTCAACGTCTACCGGGGTTCCACGAGGCTCAACTCCTCGCCGATCACCACCTCCACCAACTACTTCGACTCCGGGGCCGCCGCCGACGCGACGTACACCGTGCGGGCCGTGGTGAACGGCGCCGAGCAGGACGCGTCGGGGACGTCGCTGCGCCTGGCCAACGGTTACCTCGACGTGCCGATCCAGCCGCCGTCCGGCGGCACCACCCCCGACGGGGTCGGCTACACCTACAGCGCCAACGACGCGAGCGTGGGCGACCTCGACGGCGACGGGCAGTACGAGTTCGTGCTGAAGTGGGACCCGTCCAACGCCAAGGACAACTCCCAGTCGGGCTACACCGGCAACGTGTTCGTCGACGCGTACCGGCTCAACGGCACCCGCATGTGGCGGATAGACCTCGGGCGCAACATCCGCGCCGGAGCCCACTACACGCAGTTCCAGGTGTACGACTACGACGGCGACGGCAGGGCCGAGGTGGCCATGAAGACCGCCGACGGCACCAGGGACGGCGCGGGGAGTGTCATCGGCAGTTCCTCGGCCGACTACCGGAACTCCTCCGGCTACGTCCTGTCCGGCCCTGAGTATCTGACGATGTTCAACGGCCAGACCGGCGCGGCCATGTCGACCGTGAACTATGACCCGCCGCGCGGGACGGTCTCCTCCTGGGGCGACAACTACGGCAACCGGGTGGACCGCTTCCTCGCCGCCACGGCCTACCTCGACGGCGCCCGCCCGTCCCTGGTCATGTCCCGCGGCTACTACACCCGTACGGTCATCGCGGCGTGGGACTTCCGCAACGGCTCGCTGACCAAGCGGTGGACGTTCGACTCCAACTCCGCCGGCAGCCAGTACACCGGCCAGGGCAACCACAACCTGGCCGTCGCCGACGTGGACGCCGACGGCAGGGACGAGATCGTCTTCGGCGCGATGGCGATCAACGACAACGGCTCGGCGCTGTGGAACACCCGCAACGGCCACGGCGACGCCATGCACGTCGGCGACCTCGATCCGGCACGCTCGGGCCTGGAGGTGTTCAAGATCTCCGAGGACACCAGCAAGCCCGCGGCGTGGATGGCCGACGCGCGCACCGGCTCGATCATCTGGAGCAACGCCTCCTGCGGCTGCGACAACGGGCGCGGCGTCTCCGGCGACGTCTGGTCCGGCAGCCCGGGCGCCGAGTCGTGGTCGTCGGCCGTCAGCGGCATCTACAACACCAGGGGTCAGAACGTCGGGCGCAAGCCCGGCTCGGCGAACTTCCTCGTGTGGTGGGACGCCGACCCCGTACGCGAACTGCTCGACGGCACCCACATCGACAAGTACGGCACCGGCGGCGACACCCGGCTGCTGACGGCGAGCGGAGTGCACTCCAACAACGGCACCAAGTCCACCCCCTCGCTGTCGGCCGACCTGTTCGGCGACTGGCGCGAGGAGGTCGTCTGGCCGACGAGCGACAACACCGCCCTGCGGATCTACAGCACGACCGCGACGACAAACCGGCAGATCCACACGCTCATGCACGACCCGGTGTACCGCCTCGCGATCGCCTGGCAGAACACCGCCTACAACCAGCCACCCCACACCGGTTTCTTCCTCGGGGACGGCATGGCGACGCCCGCCAGGCCGAACATCTACCTGAGGTGATCCTGGCGGCGGCCGCGGGCGCACCTGGCGGGGCCCGCGGCCGCCGTCACGCCGGTCGAACCGGTCACTCCGGACCCGCCCGGTTCCTCAGCCGACGGGCTCCGCGAGGCGCAGACCGAGCTGGCTGTACACCTCCAGCTGGTCGAAGTACTCCCGATGCGTCTTGATCTTGCCGTCCTCGATGAAGGACGCGCAGGTGCCGCGGAAGGTCACCGGACGACCCGTCGCCGCCAGCTCCCGTCCGTCCGGCAGCAGGAGAGGCCCGAGGTGCGTGCCCGTGACCGTCCACTCCACCATCAAGGGAGTGTGGCACGTGACGGCTTCGTACCACGCCACCAGATGGAAGTCGGGGAAGCTCTTGAAGACCTGCTCGTACATCCACCCGATCTGCTCGTGTCCCTCCGCCACACCGAAGGGCGAGACGAGCACGGCGTCCGGAGCGAACGTCTCCAGCACGGCTTCCAGATCGTGCTCGTTGAGCGCGTCGGTCAGCTGCCGTTTCACCTGCCATGGATCGGACATGACGAACGTCCTTCGATGGTCGGTATTCCACGCAACACCAACGCTAGCCAGTGGCCGGTCAGGCTCCGCCCACGATTGCACCGCCGGAGCACCACGAGCGGGTGCCGGTTCCCACAGGGTCTCGCGGTCTCCGCACGAAGGCCGCGCGGCGTCCCGCTGACCGCGCGCCGAGCCCTCCAGACCCGCGTCAACCGCGTGACCTGCGCCTTTGTGGGTAGGTCAGTCACTACGGAGGGGCGAGGGGGTGGCGGCATGCGATCGTCGATCAGTCTCGGCCGTGTGGGCGGGGTCCCGGTCGGGCTCAACATCAGCGTCATCGTGATTGTCGCGATCCTGGTGGTCGGGCTCGCCTTCGGCCGGTTCCCCATCGCGTTTCCCGGCCTGCCGGTCGTGGCGTACGTGCTGGCCGCCCTGGTGTCGGCCGTGCTCTTCCTGGCCTCGCTGCTCGCGCACGAACTGGCCCACGCGTTCGTCGCCAGGCGGCATGGCGTCGAGGTGTCGGGGATCACCCTGTGGCTGCTCGGCGGGGTGGCCGAACTGCGCGGCGAGCCCCGCTCCCCCGGCGCCGACCTCAAGATCGCCGGGGTGGGGCCGCTGACCAGCGTCGTGTGCGCCGGTGTCTTCGCCTTCCTGGCCTGGGCGCTCTCCCTCGCCGGGGCCCCGCCCCTGGCCGGCGGGATGTTCGGCTACCTGGCCGCGGTGAACGTGCTGCTGGCCGTGTTCAACCTGGTGCCGGCCGCGCCGCTGGACGGCGGCCGGGTGCTGCGCGCCTTCCTGTGGGCCCGCTGGGGCGACCGCATGCGGGCCGCCGTCGCCGCCGCCCGGGCCGGCCGGGTCTTCGGGTACACGCTGATCGCGCTGGGCTTCCTCAACCTCGTCTCCGGGCTCAGCCTCCAGGGCTTCTGGCTCGCCCTGATCGGGCTGTTCCTGGTGAACGCGGCGACCGCGGAGGAGCAGCAGACGCAGATCGACGCCGCGCTCCACGGGCTCACGGTGGGCGAGGTCATGTCGCGCGATCCCGTCGTCGCCCACCCCGGCGAGACGGTGGCCGGTCTGATCGACCGGCTCGTGCTGCGCCACCACCTGTCCACCTATCCGCTGGTCGACGACGAGGGCCGGTTCACGGGGCTGGTCACGCTGGGCCGCATCCGGGGCGTGCCGCCGGACGGCCGGGCGGCCACCCGGTTGCGGGACATCGCGTGCCCGCTCTCGGACGTGCCCTCCGCGCACCCCGGCGACCAGCTCACCGAACTGCTCCAGCGGATGAGCGGCTGCGCGGACGGCCGGGCCGTGGTGCTCGGCGACGACGGCCGCCTCGTCGGCCTGGTGACCCCCACCGACATCAGCCGGACCATCCAGACGGTGGATCTGCGGGCGCGTGAGCCGTACCGGACGCCGCGCGGCGCCGACCTCGCCCCGCCGCCACCTGGAGGCCCCGCTCCCCGCGACCCCGCTCCCGGAGGCGCGGCTCCGACGGCCGGTCGGCGCGACGCGGCCTGAACGCCACGCCCGCACGCCTCCGGGTCAGTCGTCCGCGGGCTCCTCGACGTCGTCGGGCGAGTCCGCGCCGGGGGCGTGCCAGTCGCCGGATCCTCCTCCCGGCTCCGCGCTGGGCTCCGCGTCGGCCGACTGCGCCAGCGGCGGCAGCCGCTCGGGGATCAGGTCCCGCCCCTCGTTGTCGTTCGGCATGGCGTCCTCCTCGTGCCGCGCGCCTCCGTCACGGCCGTACCCCTCCGCCGGGCGGACATTCGGCCGGTCCGCGAGGAACGGCCGCAGTAGCCGAAAACAGACCCCCAAGCCGTGTCGAAAAGGTGACCACGGGTAGGCGGACCGTGCGACCGGATCAGACAAAGCGGTCGTAATAAGTAGAGGCAGGCTCACAAGGGGGTGGGGTATGACGATCGTCGACGACACGGCGGTCGACCGACGGCGACTGCGGTTCGAGCGGGACGCGCTGCCGTACATCGACCAGATATACGCCGGCGCGCTACGGCTCGCCCGCAACCCCGCCGACGCGGAAGACCTGGTGCAGGACGTGTTCATGCGGGCCTTCAGCAACTTCCACCAGTTCCGCGAGGGCACGAACCTGCGGGCATGGCTGTACCGCATCCTGACCAACACCTACATCAACACCTACCGCAGGCAGCAGCGGCAGCCGCATCGGGCCGCCACCGAGGACGTCGAGGACTGGCAACTCGCCGACGCGGCCTCGCACACCTCGTCGGGGCTCAAGTCCGCCGAGGTGGAGGCCCTGGAAGGGCTGCCGGACTCCCGGGTCAAGCAGGCGCTGCAGGAACTGCCCGAGGAGTTCCGGCTGGCTGTCTACCTCGCCGACGTGGAGGGCTTCGCCTACAAGGAGATCGCCCAGATCATGAACGTCCCCATCGGCACGGTGATGTCGCGGCTGCATCGGGGACGCAAGCAGCTACGGGTCAAGCTGCGCGACTACGCCGCCGAACTCGGTCTCACGCCGACGGGCGCCGCGGCGCGCGAGGGGGCCTGAAGACCGGGCTCAGGCGTCCTCGCGCTCGGGATTCTCCAGCCGGAAGAAGTTGCTCGGGCTGCCGTCCCTGCGGTGCTCCTGGTAGATGAAGTTGAGCTTGCGTTCCTCGAACGTCGTGAACCACTCGTCCCAGGAGATCTCCTCCAGGTCGCCGCCGCCGTAGCCCGGGAAGTCGAACCGGAGCACCCCGGGACGGCCCTCGTGCTCGGTGCCGGGGACGGTGGCCGGTTTGGCGCCGCGTTCCTCGGCCCACCGCTTGATGGCCTCGTGGTCGGTCGTGATCAGGCTGCGGCCCGGGCGCTCCTCGTGCTCGTCCGGGGCGCCGATCTCCTGCTCGTACTTGTGCTCGCCGGTGACCGGATGATGCTGCTCGGACATGTCGCCACCTCCCCGGTCCCCTTACCCCGCGCCACCCGCCTTATCCTGCGGCTCCGCCCCGCCCCGTGCCCGGCAGCAGCACCCAGGCGGCGGACTCCTCCCCCGGCGCGTACGCCGAGTCGAGGCGCCTGCCCACGACGCCGGGCAGGCCCTGCTCGGCCGCGGCCCGCCGTACGGCGTGCACCTCTCCCGGCCACGAGGGGGCCGTCTGCCAGCGGGGCCCGTTCACCGCGAGGCTCTCCAGGCCCGCGCGGCGGCGCTCGAACGGCTCGCCGAGCAGCGACCGCCCGTCGTCGTAGAGCAGGTCGTAGGCGACGTAGACGGGAGTGCCCGCGACCGTGACGATCTCGCCGTCGAGGACCACCGCCCTGCTGCCGAACGACTCGGCCATCGGGCGCAGCCAGCGGTGCTCCCCGGTGACGTCCGCGCCGCCGGCGTCCCGCAGGGTGAGCCTGCCGCCCGTCACGTACGCGAGCGCCCGCGCCCCTCCCCACCAGAACTCCCAGGCGTACGCCTCGGGATCGCGTGGCGCGCGGGCGCGCGTCACGGGGGTCATCGGCGCGAGCGAGCCGGGCGGCGGCTCCCACCGCCCGGCCGACGGGTCCATCCGGTGGATCATCCAGTCGCGGCCGCGGGTCCGGAACAGCACGTAGCGGCCCGACACCCGCGAGCCGCTCAGCACGATCTTGACCTCGCGGTCGCTCCACTTCTCCGTCGCGTAGTGACCGCGGTCCCAGATGGTCATCGTGCCGCCGCCGTACTCGCCTCTGGGGATCTCGCCCTCGAACTCGGCGTACTCGATGGGGTGGTCCTCCGTGTGCACGGCGAGGTGGTTGGTCGCCGGGTCGGGCGGAAGTCCCTTGGGGATCGCCCAGGAGACGAGCACCCCGCCCCGCTCCAGGCGCAGGTCCCAGTGCAGGGATCGGGCATGGTGCTCCTGGACGACGAACGTGTCGTCATCACCCCGCGGCAGCGGCCCCTCGGCGGGGACGGGCTCGCTCGTGCGCGACGCGTCGCGCTTGGCCCGGTAGGTCTCGAGTTTGTCCGCCATTCTCGTGCTCCTACCCAGCGGCGCGGCGGACCGTGAGCGACAACCGTGTCACCTTATGGCGACATGTCCGGTTAAGAACTTCGTGACCATGTGGTAATTCCCCCTGACTATCGTCGGTCGGCATGAGTTCAGCGATCAGGCTGACCGCGGGCGCCGGTGTCGTGGCCCTCGGTCTCCTACTGCCCGGCACGCCCGCCACAGCGGCCCCGAGCCACTCGGTCACGATCACCGTCATGGCCAGCTCCGACATCCACGGAAACGCGCTCAACTGGGACTACTACAAGAACGCCGAGTACGACGACAGCGCGCACAACGACGTGGGCCTGGCGAAGATCTCGACGATGGTCTCGCGGATCCGGGCCGACCGCGGCCCGGACCACACCCTGCTGTTCGACTCCGGTGACACCCTCCAGGGCACGCCGCTGGACTACTACTACGCCAAGATCGAGCCGATCACCTCCACCGGCGAGATCCACCCCATGGCGAAGGCCATGAACGCCATCGGGTACGACGCGGTGACGCTCGGCAACCACGAGTTCAACTACGGCCTGCCGCTGCTCGGCGCGTGGGTCAAGCAGATGAAGGCGCCTGTCCTCGGCGCGAACGCCGTCTCGGCCACGACCGGCCTGCCGGCCTACGAGCCGTACGTCATCAAGACCATGAAGGTGAAGGGCGAAAAGCCGATCAAGGTGGGCGTCCTCGGCCTCACCAACCCCGGCGTCGCCATCTGGGACAAGGCGAACGTCGACGGGAAGCTGAAGTTCCTCGACCTCGTCGAGACCGCCGAGAAGTGGGTGCCGGTCATCCGCGGCCTCGGCGCCGACGTGGTCATGGTCACCGCCCACGCCGGGGACAACGGGCTGTCGTCGTACGGCTCCGACCTGCCGGTGGAGAACGCCGCCGCCATGGTCGCCGAGCAGGTGCCGGGCATCGACGCCGTCCTGTTCGGCCACGCGCACAACGACGTGCCGCAGCGCTTCGTCACCAACAAGGTCACCGGGCAGCAGGTGCTGCTGACCGAGCCGGGCAGGTGGGGCCAGCGCCTCAGCGTCGTCGACTTCACGCTCGACAAGCAGCGCGGCAAGTGGGTGGTCACCGGCAAGTCGTCCACCACGCTCAACACCAACACGGTGGCCGAGGACCCGAAGATCGTCACGCTCATGAAGAAGCAGCACGACAAGACCGTCGGCTACGTCAACCAGGTCATCGCCCAGTCGAAGGAGCAGTTGTCGGCGGCCGAGTCGCCGTACAAGGACACCCCGATCCTCGACTACATCCAGAAGGTCCAGACCGACCTGGTGAGCAAGGCCGTCGCCGGCACCCCCGAGGCCTCGCTGCCGGTGCTGTCCATCGCCGCGCCGTTCAGCCGCACCGCCGTCTTCCCCGCCGGCCCGGTCAGCGTCCGCGACATGGCGGGACTGTACGTCTACGACAACACGCTGCTCGGCGTCACGATGACCGGCGCCCAGATCAAGGACTACCTGGAGTACTCGGCGAAGTACTTCACCCAGGTCGCCCCCGGCGCGCCGATCGACCTCGGCACGCTCACCAACGCCGGCGGCACGCCCGACTACAACTACGACCAGTTCTCGGGGGTGTCGTACGACATCGACATCTCCAAGCCGGTCGGGCAGCGCGTCGTCGGCCTGTCCTACCAGGGCACGCCGGTCGCCGCTGACCAGCGGTTCGTCGTGGCGATCAACAACTACCGCCAGTCGGGCGGCGGCGGCTTCCCGCACGTCACGACCGCCCCGGTGGTCTACAACGCCCAGGTGGAGATCCGCCAGGCGCTGATCGAGTACGCCGCCGCGAACGGCACGATCGACCCGGCGACGTTCGCCGAGCCGAACTGGAAGCTCGTCCGCGACGGCGTCCCCGTCTTCGACTGACGAGTGGGGGTGGCCCGCGTCCCGGGCCACCCCCTTCCGCTGAGCGAACGTACTCACCCGAACCGGGTGATCGCGCTCATGCCCGCACGCCGATCCGGAGGCGACACTGACGTGTCACAACGCCGATGGAAAGGATGACCGTGAGCAGAAGCGGGATCGTCTTACTCACGATCGTCACCACGATCGCGGGGATCGTCCTCGTCTACGTGGTGGACGTGCCATTGCCGGTGGTCGTCTCGCTGGGCTTCGGGGCGCTGTGCCTGCTCTGGCTGATCGTGCTCCTGACGGTGCCGTGGAACCTGTACTTCCAGGCCCACTCCCTGATCCACGAGATCCGCGTCAGCCGCGAGCGCGGCGTGGCCGTCTCGCCGGAACGCGAGACGGAGGCCCACCGCATCGCGGTGCGCATGCGCCGGGCCGCCGTCGCCGCCCACCTGGTGTCGGCGGCCCTGCTCGCGGCCGTCACCTACTTCTCCGGTGAGACCGTCGGCTACTACTTCGCCGTCTTCTACCTGCTCGGCACGTTCTTCCGGCCGGCCGGGGCCTGGTTCTCCCACCTGCGCAGCCGGATGACCACGATGCTGGAAGAGGTCCGTTATCCCCGCGAGGACGTCGTCACGCTGGCCGGGCGCGTCGAGGCACTGGAGGCGCGGGCCGAGGAGTCCGAGGCCCGGACCGCCGAACTGGCCGAGCGCCTCGACTCCCTCACAGCGGAGACGCGCGCCGGGTTCCACACGGCCACGGCCACGGGGGACGCCCTCGACCGCCGGCTCGACGCCATGGGCAGGACGTTCGAAGACTCCCTGAGCCGCCTCACCGACAACCAGGAGGTCCTGTCGGGCATCAAGGCGTTCCTCCGCCTGATCAGATCA
This sequence comes from Microbispora sp. H11081, assembly GCF_012999535.1. Taxonomy (GTDB): domain Bacteria; phylum Actinomycetota; class Actinomycetes; order Streptosporangiales; family Streptosporangiaceae; genus Microbispora. The sequence continues at coordinate 422,147 of NZ_JABBWV010000003.1, read as the reverse complement.
GAGACGGCGTAGTCGCGAGATTTTCGCGCCGGTCCTGTAATCGGAGACCTCGAACCGGAACTACTGGGCATGGACGACCCCGAAGAACGCTTCACCGAGCTGTACGACCGGCATTACCGGAACGTGCTCGGCTACGCGCTGCTCCGCGCCGAACGGCAGTCGGCCGAGGACATCGCGAGCGAGACGTTCCTGATCGCCTGGCGACGGCTCGCCCAGGTGCCGGAGCACCCTCTGCCATGGCTCCTCGTCGTGGCCCGCAACCTGCTGCGCAAGCAGCGCCATCTGGAACTGCGGCCGCTGCGGCTCACCTTGTCGGCCCCGGAGGGGGACGTGGCCGACCAGGTCGGCGAGCGGCAGGCGGCGCTCGACGCCCTCGCCCGTCTGTCCGGCGCCGACGCGGAGGCCCTGATCCTCACGAGCTGGTACGGTCTCGGCCCGGCCGAGGCCGCGAAGGTCGTCGGATGCTCCGCACGGACGTTCGCCGTCCGTCTCCACCGTGCCCGCCGGCGTCTGGCGGACATGCTCAACTCCTCTCAGACGGTCCTTCAGGAGCAGCTGCGATGAACACCGACGAACTGGTCCGCGCCCTGCGGCCCGACGACCTGCTCGACGACGCCTACCACCGCCGCCGCGGGGCCGACCTCACGCGGATCCTCACCGACCCTCCCTCCCGCCGTCCCTCACCCGTACGGGCCCGGCTGCTGCTCGGGGGCGCGGCGGCCGCCGTGTCCGCCGCGCTGGCGGTCCCGGTCCTCGTGTCCGGTGCCACAGGGCCGATCGTGGCGGGCGGACCGGCCGGCAGCGGCGTCGCGTCCGCCCCGGCGGACCGGGTGGCTCCCGTCGTGACACTCGACGCGCGGTCGTTCCTCCTGGCGGGGGCCGACAACGCCGCCCGCGCGGACGTGAAGGCGGGCCGATACTGGTACAGCCGCGAGCGGTCCTACGAGCCGCAGCCGTCCGGCGAGGTGCTCGTCTCCTCCACCGAGACCTGGTACGACGGCGAGACCGGCCGGGGAAGGACCACGAGCGGCCTGGACGCGGAGGTCGTCGCGGGCGGGGCCACCGCCAAGGCCAAGCCGACGCCCCGCACCCGCGATTTCCGGATCAAGCTGCTGACCGGCGTCGGCGGCGAGAGCCTGTCCCAGGACGACCTCTGGCGGCTGCCCCGGCAGGCCGAGGACCTGCGCCGCTGGCTGGAAGCCCGTCGGCGGGGCGAGCCCTCCGTGGACTTCACGTTCTCGATGACGAGGCTGGTGCTGTCCGGCCCGACCACTCCGGCCACCCGGGCCGCCATGCTGCGCGTCCTCGCGGACCAGCCGGGCCTGCGGCTGGAACGTGGTGTGGCCGACCCGATCGGCCGCCCCGGCGCCGCGGTCGTGTCCGCCGACGGCGCCAACCGGCTGATCGTCGACGAGTCGGGCGCGCGCCTGCTGGCGGAGGAGTACACCGGCCCGGACCGGGAGGAAGAGCGCGTCGGGCGTGGCGTCCGCGTCGGCGCTCGCACTGGCGAGAAGACCGTGTACGAGTCGTCCGGCTGGGTCGAGAAGATCGGCGAACGGCCGTAACCGCTACGGGCCCGTGCCGTCCGCCCATGGGGCACGGGCCCTTGGCGGCGTAAACCGGAAATTTCCAAATTTGTGGACGCTCCGGTCAGTGCCCGATACCCTCTGCCGGGTCGAGATTGTCGGATCTTCAACGACAGGCGAGGACGGCGTGGCGCGCTCGTGGAGAGAGCTTCCCACGGGGCGGGTCGTACACCTGCACGGCGACCCGGACGCCGTCGCGCTGGCGGCCGACCCCCTGCCCGCCGACGCGCCCGCGCTGGTCACGTACGTCCCCCGTCCGGCCTGGACTCCGGCGGCCGTGGTCGCCGACGTGCTGAGCGAACTGGAGTCCGCCGCACTGGCGTTGTTTCCCGCCTGGCTGCCCGGGGCCGAGGGCATCACAGGGCCGGGCGGGGCGGCCGTCCCCGCCATCCGGGCGCTCGCCCTGCGCACGGCGTCGGGCACCCGGCACTTCGCGCCCTACCTCGCCCATCTCGCGGAGCGTGCCCTGCTCGGCGAAACCCCGGGCGGCTTCCCGCCCGAGATCCGCGCCGCCGGGCTGGCGCGGGTACTCCGCACCGGCTACGGGCGGGACGAGACGGCGATCCTCGTCCAGGTGGGCGGGGACCTCTCCCCGGCCGGGGAGGAGGTGCTGGTCGCCGCGCTCGAATGGCTCGCCCACCACGGCGGGTTCGGCGTCTGGCTCACCGGGCCGCCCCTGCGGGCGGTCGATCGCGTCGAGAGCCTGACAGCCCCCATCCCGGACGAGGTGGCGGCCCTCGTACGGGAACTGGCCGGCGCCCGCCACTATGGCTGCGGCGGGCCGGCGGCCGATCGGCCCCCGGTGCTCACCTTTCCGCCCCTCGCCTTTCCACCCCTCGCCGGTCTGCCGCACCCCGGCAGCACCGCCGAGAAACGCCTGGAGACCGCTCTGACGTCCTGCGCGTGGGCGGTCGGACGGGCCTGGAACCAGACGTTCCGGTCCGGTCCGCTCAGCGTTCCCATCCGGTTGGACCTGCTGTGGCGGGCCGAACGATGCGTCGTCGAGATCGACGGGCCCGAACACCTCCACCCGCTCCACCGCGCCACCGACCTGCGCCGCGACCAGCGCCTCCAGCGGGAGGGCTACGCCGTGCGCCGCTTCACCAACGACCAGGTCCTCGGCCACGTAGGCACCGTCCTGGCCGAGATCGAGAACTTCCTCCACACCCGCCGCAATGGAACGTTCGAAGGAACCCCCCGTGTCTGACAGACCCCTCTCCCAGCGCGAGACGGCCATTCTCCTGCTGCTCATGGCCGAGGCCCGTGAGTTCACCAACCCGGAGCTTCTGGAGCAGTACGGCTTCGAGATCAAGAAGCAGGAGCGAGAGCGCCTGCGGCAGTTCGGATTCATCGACGTCGGGAAGCGGAATCGGGCATTCACCCACAAGCTGACCAAAAACGGGTTACTTAAGGCGAACGCGCTTTTCGCTGAGGGCATCCCCATGTCCATCGTTCTCGCAGCACGGATGCTCGAGGCGGTCGTACGGGCGATGGCCTCCGGCCTCAACCGGCACATGCGGCGCAACGGCATCGGTCTCGCCGACATCTTCGGCCGGGAGCCCGGCCCCGTCCCCGCGACCGACGCGCCGGTTGAGGAACCGCCGGCTGCCGAGGTCGCGACGGAACCCAGCGTGATCGTGAACGCGCCTACCGCGAGCGTGCCGGCTCCCTCGTCCGACGACATCGAGACGTCGATCCGCAAGGCGTACGCACAACTGGCCGACAGGCCGAACGCCTGGGTGAGCCTGACCCGGCTGCGCCCGCGGCTGGGCGATGCCCCGAGGGACAAGGTCGACGCCACGCTCCGCCGGATGATCAGCATGCCCGACGTGCGTCTCGTGCCCGAGTCCAACCAGAAGATGCTCACCGACGAGGACAGAGGTGCCGCTGTCGTGATCGGGGACCAGGCCAAGCACCTCATCCTGATCGGAGCATGATGACGAGCGCCGAACTCGACGCCCTTCGGGCCCTACGGTTCAACTACACCCGGGTCGCCGACGACGTGTGGCGCCCGTTGCCGTTCCACGTCGAGGGGATTCACCGGGAGACCGCGCAGGTCATCCTCGACGGGCTGCTGGAGGCGGAGGAGAGCGTCGCCGCGAGTCCCATCGGCGTCGCGATACAGGGCCAGCGGGGAACGGGCAAGACGCATCTGCTCGGCTGGGTGCGCGAGAAGGTTCACGAAGAGGACGCGTACTTCTTCCTCGTCAGCCTGCTCGACGCCAAGGACTTCTGGGAGAGCGTGCTGCTCTCTATGCTCGACAGCCTCTCCCGGCCGATGGCCGGAGACGGCAGTCAGCTGAGGGAGCTCCTGTGGCGCCTCTGCGTGCTCGCCGAGGTGCCACGGGCGGCACGTGGCGCGATCATCGGCGACATCCCCCTGTCACGGGCTGACCTGGATGCCTTCGTCAACGCCCTGCGCCGCTACGACCCTCGCGTCGGCCGTGACGTGCAGGACATCGCACGCGCCCTCACCTTGCGGGCTTCTTGTGACCTCACGGCGCAGGACGTCGGTGACGCCTACCTCATCTCCGCGCCTCAGGGCGAGCCCGGCGAGCGCGCAAAATGGGGGTTCCGGACCGTCGAGAAGACTCCGCAGGAGATCGTCCACGACCTGTCCGGGCTCCTCGCACTCACCGGTCCCTCCATCATCGCCGTCGACCAGGTCGACACGCTGATCGCCCAGTCCGCGACCCTCACCGGGGCCGGATCGGCGGACGACCCGGAGCACCGCCGGGCGATAGAACGCATCGCGGGCGGTCTGATGACCCTTCGTGAGGTCACCCGCCGCACGCTGACGGTCCTGTCCTGTCTCCCCCTCACGTGGACGTTGATCGAAGAGGGCGCCACGGACACCGTTCAGGACCGCTTCAGGACGACTATGCCCCTGAGGGCGATTCCGGATGCGGAGACCGGCCGGGCGCTGGTCGAGAAGCGGTTCGGCGCGCAGTACGACGCGGCGGGGTTCACGCCGCCGTATCCGACGTGGCCGGTGAAGCCGGAGGCGTTCGAGGAGGCGACCCAGTACACGCCCCGCCAGTTGCTCATCCGGATCGACAGGCACGTGCGGTCGTGCCTGGCGAACGGGCAGGTCACGGAGCTGGACCGGCTGACCGGCTCCCAGCCCGAGAAGACCGTCGCCGTCAAGCGGCTCCCAGAACGGGAAGCCGACTTCGACACACTGGACAGGCGCTTCGCGGAGCTGCGGGAGCGGGCGGACGTGGCGGGCGCGCTGAATCCGATCACCGAGGACGCCGTGATGCCGGGCCTGCTGTCGGCCGGGCTGTCCGCCTGGATCACCGAGCAGGGCGACGACGGGCGCCTGTTCACCCAGGACCCGCCGCCGAGCACGAAGCCGCCCCTGCACGCCCGCCTGCGCAGGACGCTGGACGAGGCGACGGAGAACGAGGCCCACTGGTGCTTCCGGGCCATCTCGGCGTCCCATCACACCGCCGCGCTCACCCGGCTGAAGGCCGCCTCCACGGCGGCCGGGCTCGACGAGCGGATCTCCGCGCGCAAACTGTTCGTGCTCAGGAACCAGGGCTGGGCGAAGGGACCGGCGACCCAGGATGCCCTGGCGGCCTTCGAGCAGGCGGGCGGCCGTGTGCTTCAGGCCGAGGAGAACGACCTCCGGATCTTCGCCGCTCTCCGGAACCTTCTCGCCGACGATCCGCCCGATCTCCAGGCGTGGCTCGTCTCCCGGAGACCGACGAGCGAGGTGAAGCTGTTCGCCGAGGCGCTAAGCGACGTGGCCGTACCGCGGGTGTCCGATCCGGCCGCCGGGACGTCCTCGCGAGCGGCGCGGTCGCCGGGCCACCCCCCGCCCACCGCCAATCCCGAGCGGCGAGTGCTTCAGCGGACCCCCGTGCCGCGACCCACGCCGCTGCCGGAGGCGCCGGCCTCGAAGGTGGTGCCCGCGGAGGAACGGGCCACCGCGACTCCGGCCGTTCCCCACCCGCGCAGGCCGCTGTCGCCGGGCGAGGCCCAGGCGGCCGCGTACCTGACGATCGGCACGGCGACCTCGGACACCCGGCCCGTACGGATCCCGCTGGAGCTCCTGCGCAAGCACACGGCGATCTTCGCGGGCTCCGGCTCCGGCAAGACGGTGCTGATCCGCCGTCTCGTGGAGGAGTGCGCCCTGCAGGGGGTCTCGTCGATCGTCCTCGACGCGAACAACGACCTCGCGCGGCTCGGCGACCGGTGGCCGGAACCACCCGCCGAGTGGGGCGAGGGCGACGCGGCCAAGGCCGACGACTACCTGGCGGACACCGACGTGGTGATCTGGACGCCGCGCAAGGAGTCGGGACGCCCGCTGAGCTTCCAGCCGCTGCCCGACTTCGCGAGCATCGCCGACGACGCGGACGAGTTCGGCGAGGCCGTGGACGCGGCGGTCGCCGCACTGGTGCCCCGGGCGAAGCTGGAGACGAGGGCCGCCAAAGCGCACCTCAGCCGGGCGGTGCTCCGCGAGGCCGTCGCCCACTACGGACGGCGCGGCGGCGCGGGGCTGGGCGGCCTGATCGCGCTGCTCGACGACCTGCCGGACGGCGTGAGCAGTCTCGAGGGCGCGGCAAGGCTCGCGACCGAGATGGCCCAGCACCTCAGGGCGGAGACGATCAGCGATCCCCTGTTCGCGGGGACCGGGGCGCCCGTCGATCCCGGCGTCCTGCTGACCCCGCCGGAGGGGAAGCGGGCCCGGGTGTCGGTGATCAGCCTCACCGGCATGGCCTCCGACGCCCAGCGGCAGGGCTTCGTCAACCAGTTGCAGATGGCGTTGTTCTCCTGGATCAAGCGGAATCCCGCCGGAGACCGGCCGCTCGGCGGGCTGTTCGTGATGGACGAGGCCCAGACGTTCGCGCCGTCGGGGGCGGCGACCGTGTGCACCCAGAGCACGCTCGCCCTCGCCGCCCAGGCCCGCAAGTACGGCCTCGGGCTGGTGTTCGCCACCCAGGCGCCGAAGGGCCTGCACAACCGGATCACGGGCAACGCCGCCACCCAGTTCTTCGGCCTGCTCAACGCGCCGGCCCAGATCACGGCGGCGCGGGAGCTGGCCAGGGCCAAGGGCGGCGACGTCCTCGACGTGTCGCGGCTGAAGTCCGGCCAGTTCTACGCGGCGTTCGAAGGCGGGTCCTTCACCAAGGTCCGTACGCCGCTGTGCCTGAGCCACCACCCGAGCAGCCCGCTGACGAGCGAAGAGGTCGTGGCGCGGGCGAACCGGACCTGAACGGAGGACCGCGAAGCCGGCCCCGCCCTCGGGCGCGGCGCCGGCTCCCTCGTCAGGGTTTGCGGCCCACTCCCGCACAGCCCATGCGAGCGGTCTCCTCGTCGGCGAACAGCGAGGTCTCGTCGTCGCCGAACGGCCAGACGTTCTCCGGCCCGGTGCCGCTGGCCAGGCCCGGAGGAATCAGCTCGAAATCGCCGAAGAAGCGGGCGATCTCCGTACGCGATCGGGGGACGAACGGCACGTCGGCCTGGCGATAGAAGTCGGCGATCTTGTCCATCCGCTCCGGGGCGGCGTCGCCGCAGACGTGCGAGAGCGCGAGGTAGCTGCCCGGCGCGAGGGCCTCCCGGTAGGCGGCGACGAACCCCTGCGGGTCGTCCTCGTCCGGCACCAGGTGCACGAAGAACATCATCAGCACCGCGACCGGCCGGTCGAAGTCGATCAGTTCGCGCAGTAGTGGGTTGCCGAGGACCTCCGCGGGTCGGCGCGCGTCGGCCTGGATCATCGCCACCCGGTCGGGGTCGGCGAGCAGCGCCCGGCCGTGCGCGCAGACCACGGGATCGATGTCCACGTAGACCACGCGCGTGTCGGGCGCGAGCCGGTGGGCCACCTCGTGCACGTTGTCCTGCGCCGGAAGTCCCGACCCGAGGTCGACGAACTGCCTGATCCCCTGGTCCACCAGGTAACGCACGATCCGGCCGATCAGCCGGCGGTTCTGCCTGGTGCCCTCCCTGGTCTCGGGCAGCACGCTCAGCACCAGGTTCGCCAGGTCACGATCGGCTTGGAAGTTGTCCTTGCCGCCCAGGAAGTAGTCGTACATGCGGGCCGCGTTAGGGATGCTCGGATCGACTCCACGAGGCGCCTGCTCAGCCGTCATAGGGCTCACGTCCTTCACCGCGCGGGGTGTTTCATGATCTAGATTGCGAGCCCAATGTAACGCCTGATGCCCGTGCTCTCCTACCGGCGGAAGGCGGCGGCGCCGGCGGCGGCGATCGCCACGGACAGGACCACGACCACCACGAGCGTCCCCAGCGGGTTGCGGTGCCGCACCGGCGCGATAGCGCGCATGGCGGGCACGCGGTGGACCGGCGAGCTCGACGGCGTGGGGGTGGTCCGCGGCGACGGACGAGGGCGGGGGGACTGCGCCGGGGCGGGCGGCCGGGGGGCGGCCACCACCCGGGGCGGGGAGGGCTCCTCAGGCGCCCGCGGCGGTGGCGGTGGCGGTGGCGGTGGCGGTGGCGGCGGTGCCGGAGCGGGCGCCGGCGGCGGCGCGCATCCGGGCCGGCCGATGCCGATCTCGGCGTGCAGGCCGATGAGCACGTTCACGTCGACGCACACGCCGACCCGCAGGCCCGGTCCGCCCGGGTCGTCGGCCTTCAGGGATGCGTCCACGGCGGCCCGCACGGGAGCGGGAGCCGCGTCGGCCGGCGCCGGGGCGGCCGACGCGGCGACCGGCATGGCGACCGGCATGGCGCAGGTCAGCGCGGCGCAGGCGATCACGACGGCGAAGGCCGGGCGCGGGCCCGCGGTCCTGCCCATGTCAGCGGCCCTCGGGGATCCGCTGGAACTCGTGGATGGCGCTCACGAACGCGTCGGGCTTGACCGCCAGGCCCCCGCTGAACGGATGGGAGATGTTCCAGGCGAGGTAGACGCCGACGCCCAGCAGGACCGCCATCGCCGTCACCGGGATGAGCGTGACCCCACGTGGGCGGGCCCCGGCCAGGAAGGGGAAGACGACGACAAGGGCGCCGGTGAGGACCGTCAGCGCCATGACGCCGGGGGGCGGCTCGGTGCCCGCGTCGGCGGCGCGCTGCCTGCGGGCGGCGAACAGGTCCGCCATCCGCTCCAGCACGGTGTCCCTGGCGTCGCTCGCCTCGTCCGTCGTGACCGGCAACTCGGTCACGCGGGCGCGCAGCGCCTCCAGACGCGCCGTCCCCTCGGTGCCGAGGCGCCCCTCCGCCATCCCCGGCCACTCGTCCTCGACGACGTACCGCGCGTACTCCCGCAGGCCCTCCCGCACCTGGGCGGCGTCGGGGGCGGGTAACGGCGCGGCGGCCCAGTAGGCCTCCACGAGGGCCTGGGTCTCCGAGTAGGTGTTCTGCCGGGCCGAGTCGGCCGTCGTCCACGGCACGACGATCGCGATGGCGAACACGAGCAGGAACAGCGAGGAGAGCATCGACCCGGCGTGCCCGGCCGACGCGCCGCCGGGATCGCGGTCGTCGGTGCCCCGGCCCAGCGCCCGGAACAGCAGGGCCGCCAACACGACCAGTCCGACGGCCGCCGCGACCGCCAGTACGCCCATGAGCATGGCATCTCCACAGACACTTTGCTGATTACAAGTAGTGACATGACTATCACAACAAGTAATCATTGACCAGCCAAGGCGGGCGGGCCACGGCGCGGCCTGCCCCGGTCGTACGGGTGGCCCGTGGCAGGATCGGCGCGGGGGTGATCGCATGCGCGTGGTGATCGCGGGCGGGCACGGGAAGATCGCACTTCGGCTGGCCCGCCTGCTCGGCGGGCGGGGTGACGCGCCCGTGGGACTGATCCGCGACCCGGACCAGGTCGCGGACGTGGAGGCGGCCGGCGCCGAGGCGGTCGTGTGCGACCTGGAGCGGGCCACGCCCGCCGAGGTGGCCGAGACGCTGCTCGGCGCGGGCGCGGTGGTCTTCGCCGCCGGGGCGGGGCCCGGCAGCGGCGTGGCGCGCAAGTTCACCGTGGACAAGGGCGCCTCGGTGCTGCTCGCAGAGGCGGCGGAGCGAGCCGGTGTGTCCCGCTTCATCCAGATCTCCACCATGGGCGCGGGAGCACCGCCCGCCCCGGGACGCGACGAGGTCTGGGCGGCCTACATCGCGGCCAAGACGGCGGCGGAGGAGGATCTCCGCGCCCGGCCGCTCGACTGGACGATCCTGCGGCCCGGGCGGCTCACCGACGAGCCGGGGACCGGCCTGGTGACGCTCGCCGACCCGCCGCTGCCCCCGGGTGAGGTGCCGCGCGAGGACGTCGCCGCCGTGATCGCCACGCTGATCGACACGCCGCGGACACGCCACCGCGTCTTCGAACTCATCGGCGGAGGCGTGCCCGTCGCCGAGGCCGTACGACTCACGTTGTTGTGATGACGTGCGGAGACGGTCCGGAGACCGTTATCCCGTCCACAAAGCGCTTAATTCACGATCGAGCGCTTAGTCAGCTTGTTACGAAAAATCCCCGTTTTTGGGTCTTCGCGCGCCTTGACGCCGTTTGACAGGAGGCGAAGACTTCCATCGACCTCGCGTGATCCACTCCGGGCCGACCCCCTCCCCGGAGGACACGCACGATGGAGGAAACTCGATGAGTAGCTCTCCCCGGAGGGCGCGGCTCTACACCGCCGCGCTCTCACTCCCCCTGGTGTTCGCCCTGAACGCCCTCCCGGCGCTCGCGGACCCCGCTCCCAGCCCGGTGCCGCCCGACAGGGCGTCCACCACCGCGCAGAACGGCGTCGCGCTCATGCGGGTCGTCGTCGCCGACCAGTCGGGCGTGGACAGGCTCGCCGCCCTCGGCGTCGACCTGGCCGAATACACCAAGCCCGTCGACGGCGGCATCGAGGTGCACGCCGTGCTCAGCCCCGAGGAGGCGCGGAGCCTGCGCGACCAGGGCTTCGACGTCAGGGACGCCATCTCCGACCAGAGCGACCACGCCGCGAACCTCGCGGAACGGCGGCAGGCCCTCGCCACCGCCTCCGCCGACGCGGTGGCGACCGACACGCTGACCTCGTTGCGCGCGGAGTGGTTCACCAGCCTCGACGACCAGCGGTTCCTGTCGGTGGAGGTCAAGACGACCGCGACCGACGCCCAGACCGTGCTCACCGCCACCTGGGACAGCGGTCCCGGCACCGCCCCCGACTCCGGCGGCACGGCGACGATGTCCCGCTTCACCGACGCCGGGCAGTACATGTACCACCGGTTCAGCTCGCCGCTGCCGATCACGGCGACCCCCACCAAGGTCACCGTCACCAGCAACCGGGGCGGCTCGATCACCGTGCCGGTGACGAAGTGGCTGGGCGAGCCGCGCAAGGCGCCGGGCAAGCACTACGTGCAGGACTTCGTCGACCACTACATGGACCCCACCGAGCTCACCGACCGCATCGTGTCGCTGTCCGCGGAGTTCCCGAAGATCTCGGAGATCGTCGACCTCCCGTACAAGACGAACGGCTACCGCCGCCACGCGCAGGCGCAGTTCGGCACGGGCTCGGGCAGCGCGCTCGCGAGCACCTTCTACGTGACGTCCAAGGCGTACGGCAGCGAGGGCGGCAACGACGTCGGCGTCGCGCTGGTGAACCCCGGGACCGCCTCGGCCCCGCTCTCCGTCGCCGTCAACGGCAAGGACGTCGTGGTCGGCCTGGCCACGGACGCCTCCGGCGCGGTCACCAGCACGGCCTCCCAGGTCGTCGCCGCGCTGAACGGCGACTCCGCCGCCTCGGCGCTGCTGACCGCCGCCCTCTACCGGACCAGTACGGGCGCCGGCGTGGTGGCGGCCGCCCCCGCGACGAAGCTGACCGACGGCCTCAAGGCGCCGGCGAGCGTCTCGCGTCAGCCGTTCCAGATGAAGGCGCTGCGCATCGGAAAGGCCAGGAACGGCTCGAAGACCGGCGTCTTCCTCTACTGCCAGGAGCACGCCCGCGAGTGGGTCACCTCCATCACGTGTGTGGAGACCGCCGAGCGGCTGCTGCGCAACTACGCGCACGACGCGGACACCAAGAAGCTGGTCGACGACCTCGACATCTTCATCGTGCCGACCATCAACCCCGACGGCGGCCACTACTCGATGTACGACTACAACATGCAGCGCAGGAACATGGTCAACTACTGCGCGGCCGACGGGTCGGACCCCGGGCGGCGCAACTCCTGGGGCGTCGACCTCAACCGCAACTTCTCGGTGGGCAGCGTCTACGACGGATTCAACGGCGGCTCGACCGCCTGCACCAGCGACACCTTCGCCGGGCCGTCGGAGCTGTCCGAGCCGGAGACGCGCAACGAGGTGTGGCTCACGGAGAAGTTCCCGAACATCAAGTTCGCGATGAACACCCACTCGTACGGCGGCTACTTCATGTGGCCTCCGGGGGCGTACAAGACCGCCGGGCGCGAGACGCTGCCGCGTACGGACCTGGGCACGGAGGAGTACTTCTGGAACGCCTCCAACCACATCCTGTCCGCCGTACAGGGGTGGCGCGGCACGGCCATCTGGCCGGGACGCACCGGCCCGGTGGTCGACGTGCTCTACTCGGCGGCCGGTAACAGCGCCGACGAGTTCTGGTACAACAAGGGCATCATCGGCTGGGACTTCGAGGTCGGCGCCGACATCTACGATCAGGCGACGAAGCAGTACCGCGCCGTCGGCTTCCAGCCCCCGTTCGAGGAGGGCCACGAGGAGGCGATGGAGTTCTCCAACGGGCAGATCGGCATCCTCGAGGTCGCCCGCGCGTACGACAAGGACAAGCAGCGGCCCGGCTCGAAGCTCGTGGTGACCGACAAGTCCGCCGGTTCTGCGACGTTCACCTTCTCGGTGGACGAGCCGGCGAACGTCTACTACACCCTCGACGGCAGCCGTCCGACTCTGACCTCGCCCAAGCTGACCTCGGCGGGCATGCGTGAGGGCGCCGCGAAGATCACTGTCGACAAGACCACCGAGGTGCACTGGTTCGCCATGGACCTCGCGGGCAACATCGAGAAGAACTACAAGCCGGACGGCAACGGCAAGAACTACAACAAGCAAACCATCCAACTCCCCACCCGGCCGTGATCTTGTAGTTAGTCGCACAGAAGGCCGCCACCTGGGCTTTTCCCTGTCGTGATCATGCAGTGATCGGCGACGTGGAAGCCTGACCAGCGGAAACCCGATTCGTGATCTTGCACTTGGCGGTTCGCCCGCCGGTGCAAGATCACGAATTCCGTTTTCCCAGCTCGGAAGGGATATGCGGCCGACAACTGCAAGATCACGGAGGGTTCCGTACCAGCTCAGGGGCCCCGCGTGCGACAAACTACAAGATCACGCGGGTTGGGGGAGGGTGACGCTGGGTTAGGTAATCCTGACTGAGAGGAATGTTGACCGGGCGGTCAATCAGGCACACCGTCGGTTCATAGGTCACCTCTCCCCCGTACGGAGGCACGGATGGATCTCACGAGATCGCTCTCCGACATCGTCGCCCTCGTCGCCGGCCTGGTCGCGGTCCTCGCGCCGTTCTTCTGGGCCGACGCCCAGGCGGCCGCGCAGCCGCTGCTCATCCTCGGCGCACTGCTCGTCGTCTCCGCCCTCTGGTCCGTCCTGGGCGCCGGCGGCGCCGGCTCCTGGGTGACCGCCGCGTTCGGCGCCCTGCTGTTCGTCGCCCCCTGGGCGTTCGGCTTCGACGGCGACTCCGCCTCGGCGTGGACCGCCTGGATCACCGGCGCCGTCACCGTCATCGTCGGCCTGCTCGTCGTCCTGCAGGTGCGCGGCCGCACGACCGTCACCGCCTGACCCGCCTTCCCCGGCACCGCGTACGGCCCCGCCGCCCGTCGCCTCCCGCGACCGGCAGCGGGGCCGTACGTCGTCATGCGGGCCCTACACCTGGCCAGGCGCGCCACCCCTTGACTTTGGTACGATCTCCGCCCACGCTGTTGCGTATAGCGCTGCCTGTTCCACCTTACGAAACCGGGACCTCCGCATGATTCCTGCGTGCCCCCTCGCCGCCCTGCCCAGGGGCGAGGCCCTTCGAATCGAGACAGATCCCCCGATCGCCGTCTTCCACACCGAAGACGGTGAACTGTACGCGGTGGACGACACCTGCACACACCAGGACGCCTCGCTCGCGGACGGGTGGCTGGAAGGGTGCGAGGTGGAGTGCCCCCTGCACGCGTCGCGCTTCGACCTGCGCACGGGCCGGGTGGACGCTCCTCCCGCGAAGCTGCCGGTGCGCACCCACCAGGTGGTGGTCCAGGACGAGACCGTCTACGTCGTGCCGTCGGACCTGCCGCCCAACCTCCCGCCCGGCGTCCGCACCACGTCGGCCTAGGACGGGGCGCCGTGGACTCCGTCGCCGTCGTCGGCGCGTCGCTCGCCGGGCTGTCGGCGGCCCGCGCGCTGCGCGCCCAGGGTTTCGGCGGGCGCCTGACGATCGTCGGGGCCGAACCCCACCGACCCTACGACCGGCCCCCGCTGTCGAAGGAGTTCCTCGCGGGGCAGATGACGACGGCCGACCTCGCCCTGGAGGGCGAAGGCGAGGACCTCGACGCCGAGTGGCGTCTGGGCGTGGCCGCCACCGGGCTGGAACAGGGCCGGTCGCTGCGGATCGCGCTCGCCGACGGCTCCGCGGTCGAGGCCGGCGGCGTGGTGATCGCCACCGGCGCGGTCGCCCGCACCCTCGGGGACGGTCTCGCCGGGGTCCACACGCTGCGCACGATCGAGGACGCGGCGGCCCTGCGGGCCGATCTCGACGGCGCGCGGCGGCTCGTGGTGATCGGGGCGGGCTTCATCGGCGCCGAGGTCGCCTGCGTCGCCCGCGCCCTCGGGCTCGACGTGACGATCGTCGAGGCGGCGCCCGCGCCGTTCGCCCGCGCGCTCGGCCCCGAGATGGGCACCGCGCTCTCCGGGCTGCACGAGGACCACGGAGTGCGCCTGATCTGCGGCGCCGCCGTACGAGGCCTGACGGGCGAGGGCCGCGTCGACGGCGTGCTCCTCGAGGACGGACGCCGCCTGGACGCCGACGTGGTGCTCGCCGGCATCGGCGCGCGGCCGGTGGTCGACTGGCTCGACGGCAGCGGGGTGCTGGTCGGCGACGGCGTCGTCTGCGACACCGGCGGCGCGACGAGCGTGCCGGGAGTCGTCGCGGTCGGCGACTGCGCCGCCTGGTTCGACCCCGCCCTCGGCGCCCACCTGCGGGTGGAGCACTGGACCGGCGCGGCGCGGCGTCCCGCGACCGCCGTGCAGACGCTGCTGTCCGGCGGCGCCGCCGTGCCCGACACCCTCGCGCCGCCCTACCTGTGGTCGGACCAGTACGGCCTGCGCGTGCAGTTCGCCGGGCACACGCTGCCGGGAGACGAGGTGAGCGTGGAGGAGGGCGACCTCGCGTCCCGCCGGTTCCTGGCCGTCTACCGCAGGGAGGGCCGCACGGTGGCGGTGCTCGGCGTCGAACAGCCGCGCTCGTTCACCCGGTGGCGCCGCCGCCTGAACGAGCCCGCCGGCGCGCGATGAGCGCCCGCGCGTCCAGGGGCCCGGTCATCCCGCGTGGCCGAGACGGTGACTGATGTCGCCGGCGCCCGCCACCAGCACGGGCGCGATCTCGCGCATGCGCTCCTCGCTGAACCGGTAGGCCGGGCCGGATGCGCTGACCGCGGCCACCACCTCGCCCTCGTGGGAGCGGATGGGCGCGGCGATGGCGTTCAGCCCGATCTCGTACTCCTCCACGGTGACCGCGTAGCCCCGCCGCACCGCCTCGCCGAGCTGCAGGCGCAACTCGGCGGCGTCGGTCACCGTCGCGGGGGTGTAGCGTTCCAGCCCCGACGCGGTGAGGAGCCGCTCGCGCTGCCGCTCGTCGAGGTGGGCGAGCAGGATCTTGCCGCTCGACGTGGCGTGCAGGGGGGTCGGCTGGCCGACCCAGTTGTGCGCGGTAACGGCCGCGGGCCCGCGCACCTGGTCGAGGTTGATGGCGTAGTGGGACCGCGCGACGGCGATGTTGACGGTCTCGCCGATCTCCTCGGCGAGCCGCCGGCACACCGGCCGGCTCTGCTGGACGAGGTCGAGCCGCGCGGCCACCCCGGCGGCGAGCCTGACGACGCCGAAGCCGAGGCGATACTTGCCGCGGTCCTCCGCCTGCTCCGCCAGCCCGCGGGCCTCCAGCGCGCCCAGCAGCCGGAACGCGGTGGACTTGTGGACGCCGATCTGCGCGGCGACCTCGCTCACGCCGGCCTCGCCCCGCTGGGAGAGGATCTCCAGGATCGTCACGGCACGGTCCACCGACTGGACGCCGCCGCTCCCCTCGGACCGCGCGGTGGCCTCCTCGGTCTCCGCGGGCGCGGGGTCCGACCCATGACGTTGCGAATGCTGCACTCTATTGCGCATATCAATATCATCCTGCCCGGGAGGCGGACATGTATGACTTTGTCATCGTCGGCGGTGGATCAGCGGGGAGCGCGCTAGCGAACCGGCTGTCGGCCGACCCCTCCAACCGCGTCCTCGTGCTGGAGGCGGGCCGTCCCGACTACCTGTGGGACGTGTTCATCCACATGCCCGCCGCGCTGATGTTCCCCATCGGCAGCCGGTTCTACGACTGGAAGTACGAGTCCGAGCCCGAGCCGCACATGCACGGCAGGCGCATCTACCACGCCCGGGGGAAGGTGCTCGGCGGGTCGAGCAGCATCAACGGCATGATCTTCCAGCGCGGCAACCCGCTGGACTACGAGCGCTGGGGCGCCGATCCCGGCATGGAGACCTGGGACTTCGCGCACTGCCTGCCGTACTTCAAGCGCATGGAGAACTGCCTGGCGGCCGACGACGCCGACCCCATGCGCGGTCACGACGGGCCGCTGGTGCTGGAGCGGGGACCGGCCAGGAACCCCCTGTTCAAGGCGTTCTTCGAGGCGGTGCAGCAGGCGGGCTACCCGCTGACCGACGACGTGAACGGCTACCGCCAGGAGGGCTTCGCGCCGTTCGACCGCAACCTGCGCCGCGGACGCCGCCTGTCGGCCGCCAGGGCGTACCTCCACCCGGTGATGAACCGGCCGAACCTCACGGTGAAGACCGGGGCGTTCGTCACGAAGATCCTGTTCGAGGGCAAGCGCGCGGTCGGTGTCGAGTTCGACGGCAAGCGGGTGCGGGCCGGGGAGGTCGTCCTCTGCGGCGGCGCGATCAACTCCCCGCAGCTCCTGCAGCTGTCCGGCGTCGGCGAGGCCGACCACCTGAAGGCGCACGGCGTCGACGTGGTCCACGACCTGCCCGGCGTCGGCGAGAACCTCCAGGACCACCTGGAGGTCTACATCCAGTACGCCTGCAAGCAGCCGGTCTCGATGCAGCCCGCGATGAAGTGGCGCAACCGGCCGATGGTCGGCGCACAGTGGCTGTTCCTGCGCAAGGGCCCCGGCGCGACCAACCACTTCGAGGCCGGCGGCTTCGTCCGCGGCAACGAGGACGTCGACTACCCCAACCTGATGTTCCACTTCCTGCCCGTCGCCGTGCGGTACGACGGCTCCGCCCCGGCCGGCGGGCACGGCTACCAGGTGCACATCGGGCCGATGTACTCCGACGCACGCGGCTCGGTGAAGATCAAGAGCGCCGACCCCCGGGTGAAGCCCGCGCTGCGGTTCAACTACCTGTCCACCGAGCAGGACCGCCGCGAATGGGTCGAGGCCGTACGCGTGGCCCGCGGCATCCTCAACCAGCCGGCCCTGGACGCGTACAACGGCGGGGAGCTGTCCCCCGGCCTGGAGGTCGAGACCGACGAGCAGATCCTCGACTGGGTGGCCAGGGACGGCGAGACCGCGCTGCACCCCTCCTGCACGGCCAAGATGGGCGTGGACGAGATGTCCGTGGTCGACCCGCTGACCATGCGCGTGCACGGCCTTGAGGGCCTGCGCGTCGTGGACGCCTCGGTCATGCCGTACGTCACGAACGGCAACATCTACGCCCCGGTGATGATGGTCGCCGAGAAGGCGGCCGACCTGATCCTCGGGAACACGCCCCTGGCCCCCGAGCCGGTGGAGTTCTACCGGCACCGGAAGGACGCCTGACATGAAGGACCTGTACATCGGCGGGCAGTGGCGCGACGCCGCCGAGGGCGGCCGCCGGGAGATCCGCTGCCCGGCCGACGAGGAGCACGTGGCCACCGTCGCGGAGGCCACCCGCGCCGACACGGAGGCGGCGATCGCCGCGGCCCGCCGGGCCTTCGACGAGGGCCCGTGGCCGCGTACGCCGGAGCGCGAGCGCGGCGCGCTGCTGCTGCGGGTGGCCGGCCTGCTGGAGCGGGACAAGGCCGAGATCGCGCGGGCGGAGTCGCTCGACACCGGCAAGCGCCTGGTGGAGAGCGAGTACGACGTCGACGACGTGGTCGCGAGCTTCCGCTACTTCGGCGGCATCGCCGGGACCGACGCCGGGCGGGTGATCGACACCGGCCGCGCCGACGCGGTGAGCCGGGTGGTGTACGAGCCGGTCGGCGTCTGCGGGCTGATCACGCCGTGGAACTACCCGCTGCTGCAGACCTCCTGGAAGGTCGCCCCCGCGCTGGCGGCGGGGAACACCTTCGTGCTCAAGCCGAGCGAGCTGACCCCGTCGACGGCGATCCTGCTGATGCGGCTGCTGGAGGAGGCGGGGCTGCCGCCGGGCGTCGGCAACCTCGTGCTCGGGGCGGGCGCGGAGGCCGGGGCGCCGCTGGCCGAGCACCCCGACGTCGACCTGGTGTCGTTCACCGGCGGGCTGTCGACCGGGCGGTGGATCATGGCGACCGCCGCGCGCACGGTCAAGCGCGTCGCGCTGGAGCTGGGCGGCAAGAACCCCAACATCGTGTTCGCCGACGCCGACTTCGACACCGCCGTGGACTTCGCGCTGACGGCCGTCTTCCTGCACTCCGGACAGGTCTGCTCGGCCGGGGCCCGGCTGCTGGTGGAGGACTCCGTCCACGACGCGTTCGTGGACGAGGTCGTACGGCGGGCCGAGCGCATCAGGCTGGGCGGGCCGTTCGACCCGGAGGCCGAGACCGGGCCGCTCGTCTCGGCCGGGCACCTGGCCAAGGTCGAGGCGTACGTCGAGGCGGGCGTCGCGGAGGGTGCCAAGCTCCGCTGCGGCGGCCGGCGGGTGGAAGGGAAGGGCTACTTCTACCGGCCGACCGTGCTGGACGAGTGCCACCGCGGCATGCGGGTGGTCCGCGAGGAGTCGTTCGGCCCGGTGCTGACGGTGGAGCGGTTCTCCGGCGAGGACGAGGCCGTCGCGCTGGGCAACGACACCGACTACGGCCTCGCGGGGGCGGTCTGGACGACGGACGCGGGCAGGGCGCAGCGGGTGGCCGCCCGGCTGCGGCACGGCACCGTGTGGATCAACGACTACCACCCCTATGTGCCGCAGGCGGAGTGGGGCGGGTTCAAGCAGTCCGGCGTGGGCCGGGAGCTCGGCCCGACCGGCCTGAACGAGTACCGCGAGATCAAGCACATCTGGCAGAACACCGACCCCCGCCCCCAGCACTGGTTCCGCCCCTGAGACCAGTCGTCCCCGCCGAGCCGGCGCGGGGGCATGCTGGAGGGCATGCGGGTGTACGCGCGCTTCTCACCCG
This sequence comes from Microbispora sp. H11081, assembly GCF_012999535.1. Classification (GTDB taxonomy): domain Bacteria; phylum Actinomycetota; class Actinomycetes; order Streptosporangiales; family Streptosporangiaceae; genus Microbispora. The sequence continues at coordinate 403,075 of NZ_JABBWV010000003.1, read as the reverse complement.
AGCTGTGGATCTTCCTCGCGCCGCGCGACCGGCGGCCCGAGGTGCTCCTGCCGTACGACGGGACGTCCTCGCTCGGCCACGTGATCGAGTCGGCCGGTGTTCCGCTGACGGAGGTCGGCGGCCTCCTGGCGGGAGGCCGCCCGGTCGGCCCCTCGTACCGGCCGGGGCCGGACGAGGTGGTGGAGGTGCCGCCGGTGCGCCGCCCTCAGCGGGTGGCGCGCCCGGCGTTCCTCCTGGACGTCCACCTGGGCACGCTCGCCCGGCGGCTGCGCCTCGTCGGCCTCGACACCGCCTATCACAACGACAGGGACGACGACGCGCTGATCGAGCAGGCCAACGCCGAGGGCCGGGTGCTGCTCACGCAGGACCGGGGCATCCTGCGCCGCCGGTCGCTGCGGCTCGGCGCGTACGTGCGCGGGGCAAGGCCGGACGACCAGATGCTCGACGTGCTCGACCGCTTCCGGCCGCCGCTGGCCCCGTGGACCCGGTGCCCGGCCTGCAACGGACGGCTCGCCCCGGTCGGCAAGGCCGAGGTGGAGGACGCGCTGGAACCCGGCACCCGGCGCAGCTACGACGAGTTCGCCCGCTGCCTCGCCTGCGGCCGGGTCTACTGGCACGGCGCGCACGGCGGCAGCCTGGCGGCCGTCGTCGAGCGCGCCCGCCGCGCGGTCAGTGCCGCGCGTCGTGCGCCAGCAGGGCGAGCTGGATCCGGTTGAGCAGGCCGAGCCTGGCGAGCGCGCTGGACACGTGCGCCTTGACCGCGCCCACCGACATGTACAGCCGCTGGGCTATCTCCGCGTTGGACAACCCGTCCGCGACGGCGTACGCCACCTCGCGCTCCCGGTCCGACAGCACCGAGAGCCGGTCGCGCGCCTGCTGGGCGCGGGTGGCTCCGCCCCCGGTCACGTGGGCGATCAGGCCGCGGGTCACCTCGGGAGACAGCACCGGCTCCCCCGCGGCGGCCCTGCGCACCGCCTCCTCCGCAGCCGGAGTTGCTGCTTTTCAGACATCCCCACCTGGGGATCGACGACATCAAGGACGTCTGGGCGAACGATCCGCTGTTCTATCCGGCCAAGCCACCCGCACACTGGTTGATGTGCGGTGAGGTGTCCGGCCGGGTGCTGATGGTGCCGCTGGCACCAGCCCGCAGCGGCGACCCGCGCCGTTGCCGTCCGATCGGCTGCTATGAGGCCGCTCCGGGCCTCGCGAACCAATACCGGAGGGATCGATGAGCGATACACCGATGACTTCTGACGAGGAGTACGAGTTCTACGCCCAGCCGGAGAACCAGGAACCACAGGGCCCAGCCCGGCGCCGTACTGCCCGGCTCTCAACGATCGTGCCGGTCCGCTTCCCACCCGAGTTGCTGGCCGAGGTACGCCGTCGCGCCGAGGCCGACGACCGGTCGCTGTCCTCATGGATCCGGCGCGCGGTCGAGCACGAGCTACGTGACTCCGCCTGACCAACGCGGATCCCGACCAAGGCCGGCGGCGCGGGCTTCGACGATGGCATGAGATCGGCCGGGCACCTGGACCACCGGCCGGCCATCGCCTCTTCGACCTCGACGCCATTCGTGGAGCAGCATCCGGCCGGCCGTGCCCGGGGAAGACGGCGCCCGGACGCGGCGGCGATGGGCCGGGCCGTTCCCGGGACGTGAGCCGACCCCGCCGTTCCGGGGGAATGCCCGGCGGTCCTCCGTGGTTGCAAGGCGACGCAAGTTGAACTTTCAATCAGGAGGGGCCATGCCCGCCGTCACCGCCGACACCCTGACACTGCCGCGCGTCGCCGTACCCGATCCGGCCCTCGCGGGACCGCGCCCCGTCCGGTCGGTGACGACCGCCCCCAGCGGCTTCGAGGGCGAGGGCTTCCCCGTACGCCGCGCCTTCGCCGGCGTGCCGCAGTCCCTGCTGGACCCGTTCATCCACATGGACCAGATGGGCGAGGTGGAGTACGCCCCGGGCGAGCCGAAGGGCACCCCGTGGCACCCGCACCGCGGCTTCGAGACCGTCACCTACATCATCGACGGCGTCTTCGAGCACCAGGACTCCAACGGAGGCGGCGGCACCATCACCAACGGCGACACCCAGTGGATGACCGCGGGCTCCGGGCTGCTCCACATCGAGAAGCCCCCGGAGCACCTGGTGGTCTCGGGCGGGCTGTTCCACGGCATCCAGCTGTGGGTCAACCTTCCCCGCGCGCACAAGTTCCACCTGCCGCGTTACCAGGACATCCGGGGGCGGGAGGCGGCGCTGCTCGCCTCCGCCGACGGCGGCGCGCTGCTGCGGGTGATCGCCGGTGAGCTCGACGGGCACGCGGGCCCGGGCGTCACGTTCACCCCGATCACGATGGTGCACGCGACGGTCAGCCCCGGCGCACGGCTGGACCTGCCGTGGAACCCGGGCTTCAACGCCCTCGCCTACGTGCTGGCCGGTCAGGGCACCGTGGGCGCCGAGCGGCGGCCCGTGCGCAAGGGACAGCTCGCCGTCTTCGGCCCCGGCGGGTCGCTGACCCTCGCGGCGGACACCGCCCAGCCTCAGGCCGAGCCCGATCTGGAGGTGCTGCTGCTCGGCGGACAGCCGATCCGCGAGCCGATCGCGCACTACGGCCCGTTCGTGATGAACACCCGCGCCGAGATCATCCAGGCCATGGAGGACTACCAGGCGGGACGCCTCGGCGTCATCCCCGCCGAGCGGGTCCCCCACACCTGAGGGTTGAGTCTCCCGTAGGAGGAGACGCGAAGGTGGGGGCATGGACGGCGGCACGCTCTACCCGATCGGGGAACTGGCCCGGCGGACCGGACTGACGGTCAAGGCCGTGCGGTTCTACTCCGACCGCGGGATCGTGCCGCCCACCGGCCGCAGCCCGGCCGGCTACCGCCTCTACGACACCGGCGCCGTCGCCCGCCTCGCCCTCGTACGCACGCTGCGCGACCTGGGGCTCGGCCTGCCCACGATCCGGAAGGTCGTGGACGGGGAGCTCTCCCTGGACCAGGTCGCGGCGGCGCACGCCGAGGCGCTGGCGGTGCAGATCCGGGTGCTGCGCCTGCGGCGCGCGGTGTCGACGGCGGTGGCACGGCGCGGCTCCACCCCCGAGGAGACGGATCTCATGCACAGACTGGCCAGGCTCACCGAGGACGAGCGGCGGCGACTGACCGGCGACTTCCTCGACTCCGTCTTCGGCGGGCTGGACGCGGGCCTGGCGGGAATCAGGCGCACGATGACCCCCGAGCTACCGGACGACCCGGAGGACGAGCAGATCGAGGCATGGATCGAGCTCGCCGAGATGGTCCGCGACCCGGAGTTCGGCCGGCTCACGCGGCGTATGGCGGAGCAGCACCTGGCCGACCGCGCCCACGTGGACGGCCCGCGCCCGGACGCCGTCGCGATCGTCCGCGACCAGGTCGCCCCCGCGCTGGCCGCGGGCGTCGGCAGCGCCTCACCGCGGGCCGATGCGATCATCGCTACCGTCACCGCGCGGTACGCCGCCCTCGTCGGCCGGCCGGACGACACCGCCCTCCGCAGCCGGCTGCTCACCGTGCTGGAGACCGCCGCCGACCCGCGCCGCCAGACTTACCTCCGGCTGCTCGCGGTGGTCAACGGCTGGCCGCCCCCGCACGACCCCACCCCCGCCCTCACCTGGTTCACCGACGCCCTGCGCACACGCACGTCGTGAGACGCGCCCCGGTTCCTCCTGCGAAGATCGCTCCGACATGTCCCCGTGCTCCGGAGTGCCCGCAATGACCGATGGCAGCTCAGTCCCCGCCGAGGTGTTCTCCCACTACCGGGAGCTGCTGCGGGCGGAGCCATGGCTGGAGACGGCCGCCTGCTGGACGGTCGTCGTCCCGCACGACCGCCGGCCGTTCTCCGTCGCCGACATCGGATCCAGGGTCAGTGGTGGAAGGCCGCACGACGTGCACGAGGCCGCCCCGCTGGATGCGCTCCCCTACTACGACGGGGTCCATCCGATGTCGGCGGCGCCCGCGGGCTCGGCCGTGCTGCTGTTCGAGAACAACGGCTTCCTGGGCAGCCTGCCCGAGGTCCTGCGCCGGCTCAGCCGTGACGGGCGGGCGTGCGGCGTCTACTGGAACGTGGAGGGGAACAACCGCCTCAGCTACGCGGCCGACGGACGGGTGCTGGTCTCCCTCGACGCGATGTTCAGCGAGGAATGGGACGACGACGACTTCGCGGTCCTGGAGCCGGAGTTGCGGGTCATGACCGAGTTGGTCGCCGAGAACGAGGACGACTGGCAGGCCGCCGCGATGACCGTGGTCGAGTTGGTGACGGGGGTGCGGCTCACCACGGAATGGCTGTCCGGGGAGCATCCCTACCTCACCTTCCAGTGGCCCGTGGCGACGGAGCCGCCCTCGCCCGAGGAACTCGCCGCACACCGGGACGACCCGGAGACGAAGCTGAGAGCCGCGGTGCGTGCGGCGCCGCAGGCGCGGCAGTTCGCCGCCCTCGCGCACCTGGCGGAGGTGCTCGCCGCCAGGTTCCGCCTGGGCGAGTTCCCCGTCGTACGGCATGTCCTGACCGACCTCGCGTCCGGGCGGCGTGGCGGGGAGCACCGGGCCGGGGAGCTGCGTGAGCGGCTCGTGGCGCCGCTGGCCCAGGAGTTCCACGACTGCGACGACGACAGCGAGGACGACATGGCGTTCGAGCAGGACCCGGCGTGGCAGCGGATGCAGGCGGGAGTCGCCCTGGAGATCGCGGCGCGGGGTCCGGTGGACCCCGCGCTCGAGTTCGAGATCCCGCACGTGTTCGACGCCTACCACCACGCCGGTCTGGCCCTGGGCTGCGACTGGCCCTCGGTGCGAAAGACCGTCAGGGAGATCCTGACCAGCACGGACGACTGAACACCGGCGCCGGTGGCTACGCCTCGTCCCCGGCGTCGTCGATCGGGCGGCCGAACGTGACCGCGTCGCGTACGGCCGCCGGCAAGGTGGAGCGGAGGGGCGCGTCGGGGCGCAGCCCGAGCGCGTCGTTGACGGTCGAGAACGCCATGCGAAGAGCCACGAACGCGGTGATCGTGAAGATCTGCGGATCGTCGAACCCCGCGTCGCGCAACTCCTGCACGTCCGCTGCGGTGGTGCCGTTGGGGTCGCGCGCCACCTTGCGGGCCCACGCGGCCAGCGCCCGTTCGCTCTCGCTCAGGCCGTCGTCGACGCCTGTCAGCACTCCGGCGGCGGTCTGCGCGTCGCTCATCTCGGCCAGCCTGTTTCCCCACATGAGCGAGCAGTAGGAGTCGCCGAACGCCGACGCGCACGCGGTGACGAGGACGGCACGCTGACGCGGGCTGAGGTGATTCCCCGCGTTCACCTGCCGCTGCAGGTCGAACAGCCCGGCCATCGTGGCCGGCTGATAGGCCCACAGGCGTGATGTGCTCATCACGTAGCCCAACTCGGCGACGTCCTCGTCGAAGATCTGCCGCGCCTCGTCGGTGTCATCCGGGACACTGAGAAAACCGATCCTGTCCATGGTCTCTTCTCCACCGCTCGCCGGGTTTTCCGCACCCCCAGCGTCGCCGCTCGCGGCCTCCGGCGCAGCCCTTCGATGAGACGGTGATGAGACGGGAATGAACCGAGCCCGGCGGCGGTGGTCAGGAGGCGGCGGAACAGGACAGGTTCAGCTCCTTCTCGAACCAGTCGATGGTGCGTCGCAGGCCCGTGACGGGGTCGACGCGCGGACGCCAGCCGAGCCGCTCCTCCGCGAGCGTGGTGTCGGGACGCCGCACCGCGGGGTCGTCGACGGGCCGTTCGACGAAACGGACCGGGGACGACGAGCCCGCCAGGTCGCGGATCGTCTCCGCCAGCGCCGCCATCGACATCTCCGCCGGGTTGCCGATGTTCACCGGCCCGGCGAAGTCGCTGTCGGCGAGCGCGAGCACGCCGTCGATCGTGTCGTCCACGTAGCAGATCGACCGCGTCTGGGTGCCGTCGCCGGTCACCGTGATCGGCTCGCCCAGCAGCGCCTGCCGGATGAACGTGGGGATCGCCCGGCCGTCGTAGGGCCGCATCCGCGGGCCGTACGTGTTGAAGATCCGCACGATCGCGGTGTCGGTCCCGCGCGAGTTGCGGTAGGCCGTGGTCAGCGACTCTGCGAAGCGTTTGGCCTCGTCGTAGACGCTGCGCGGGCCGACCGGGTTGACGTTGCCCCAGTACGTCTCCTTCTGCGGGTGCTCCAGCGGGTCGCCGTACACCTCGCTGGTGGAGGCGAGGACGAGCCGCGCGCCCTTCTCGGCGGCGAGTCCGAGGGCGTGCAGCGTGCCCATGCTGCCGACCTTCAGGGTCTCGATCGGATGACGCAGATAGTCGGCGGGCGACGCGGCCGAGGCGAAGTGGAGCACCAGGTCGACCTGACCCGGCACGTGGACGAACCCGGTGAGGTCGCACTCCACGAGCCGGAACGCCGGCCGTCCGATCAGGTGCTCCACGTTGCGCGGCGACCCGGTGAGGAAGTTGTCCAGGCAGACGACCGCCGCACCGCGTCCCAGCAACCGCTCGCACAGGTAGGAGCCGAGGAATCCGGCCCCTCCGGTGACCACGACACGGGACCCCTTCACCGCACCCCCACCCCTCGCACCCTCGCGACCGCGTCGAGCACCTCGGTCACTCCGATTTCGAGCAGTCCCTCCGACGGCCGGTCGCCGTGGGGGTCGCCCCTGCGCCCGGTCCACAGCGCGATGTGCGGGCCGCCCTGCGGCGGTCCCCACAGCGCGGGCGGCACCGGGCCGTACAGGATGACCGCGGGCGTGCCGACCGCGACGGCCAGGTGCGCCACGCCCGTGTCCCCACAGATGACCAGCGCGGCGTGCGCGGTCAGCGCGGCCAGCTCGGCCAGGTTCGTACGGCCGGCCAGCACGGACTCCTCCGGCAGGCCGGCGAGCTGGGCGACGTGCCGTGCGAGCGCGACCTCGGTGACGCCGCCGGTGACGACGACCCGGTGACCCCGCCGGGCCAGCTCGGCCGCGACGTGTGCGAAGCGGTCCGGCGGCCACTGCCGGGACGGGAACGCCGCACCCGGATGGATGACCACCTCGCCGCCCGCGGCGAGCGGGCTGTGCCCGGGGTCGGCGATAGCGAGGTCCAGGGGGTCGGCCGGGATGCCGTACCACTCGAGCAGCGAGCACCACCGCCGCCTCTCGTGCGTCTCCGGCTCCCACGCCGGCCCTTCGGAGCCGGGCACCAGGTGGTGGGTGTGCGTGAGCAGGCGGCCGGGCCGGGTGCGGCGCAGCGCCTGGATGCTCTCCGGGCCGCTGCCGTGCAGGTTGACCGCGACCTCGGGCGACTCGTACGGCACCGGGCCCGGGCCGGACACGTCGAGCACCTCGTCGACGCCGCCGATCAGCGGGAGGAGACCGCCGAGGTAGGCCGGGGTGGCCAGCACGAAGCGGTGCCCCGGATACGCCCGGCGCAGCGCCCGCAGCGCCGGCACCGAGGTCAGCAGGTCGCCGAGCCCGAGCCCGCGCAGGGCGAGCAGGACCGGTCTTCGCGGATCCTCTAGGGCCATGACGTCTCCGTGGAGGCGCACACGACCAGCTCTCTGACCTCGCAGCCCCGCGGCTGGCCGAGCGCGAACAGGATCGCCGAGGCGACGTCCTCCGGCTGGTTGAGGCGGGCGTCGGGGCCGGGCTTGTACTGGTCTGGCCGGTCGTCGAAGAAGTTCGTCCGCATGCCGCCGGGGATCAGCAGGGTCACCCCCACCTGCCCGGCCAGCTCGGCCGCCAGGGCCCGGGTGAAGCCGACGACGCCGAACTTGGACGCGCAGTAGGCCGTCGCGTGGCTGAGCGCGCGCACCCCGAGCGTGGAGGCGACGGTGACGACCTTGCCGCCGGACTCGCGCAGGTGCGGCAGGGCCGCCCTGACGACCGCCGCGGTCCCGAGCAGGTTGACCGCGATCACCCGTTCCCACTGGTCGGCGGGCACGTCCTCCAGCCGGCCGCAGGCGTCGATGCCCGCCGCCGTCACGACACCGTCGAGCCCGCCCGCCCGCTCCGCGAGCTCGCGCACGGCCCGCTCGGCCTGGTCCCTGTCGGCCAGGTCGGCGCGTACGTGGTCGAACCCGCCGTCCGGCTCGTTGACGTCGACGACCAGCGGCCGGCCGCCGGCCTTGGCGACCGCCGTCGCGGTGGCGCGGCCCAGCCCGGACGCACCCCCGGTGATCAGTACGTTTCCCACCATCGAGGTCAATCCCTTTCGATAAGCGGCCGATGTCACGAAGCGGCCTGAGCGGCGGCGATGAGGCCGGTGGTGGAGTAGCCGGGCACGGTCGGCAGGATGACGACCTCCCCGCCGCTCCTGCGCACGGCCTCGGCCTCGGGCATCGACCGCTCGTCGTAGTCGCCGCCCTTCACCCACACGTCCGGGCACAGACGCTCGATGACCCGCGAGGGCGTGTCCTCGTCGAAGACCGTCACAGCGTCCACGCAGCCGAGCGCGCGCAGCACCTCGACCCGGTCGAGTTCGCTCACCAACGGCCTGCCCGGGCCCTTGAGCCGCCGGATGGAGTCGTCGGAGTTCACGCAGACCACCAGTGCGTCGCCTAACGCCCTGGCCCGTCGCAGCAGGCTCACGTGCCCGGCGTGCAGCAGGTCGAAGCACCCGCCGGTCGCGATCAGGCGGCCCCCGGCGGCGCGTACGGCGGCGGCCACCTCGAAGGCGGACGCGCCGGGCGCGAACGGCGCCGGCGACTCGGCGGCCGGGCGCGGCAGCCGAAGCCCGGCGGCCCCGCCCTCCGCGACGAACCTGGTGGCCTCGCCGACCGCGCGGGCGACGGCGTCCTCGGTCGACGCGCCGTCCGCCAGGGCGAGCGCCGCCGCCGCGGCGAAGCGGTCGCCCGCGCCGCAGGCGTCCGTGCCCGGCGCCGTGTGCGGCACCGGGACCGGCCCGAACCTGCCGCCGCGGCGGGCCAGCATCGCGCCGCGCTCCCCCAGCGTGATCGCGACGGCCTCCGCGTCGAGATCGCGCACCAGCCTGCGGGCGGTGCGCTCAGGCGAGACGTACGGCTCCCCGCACATGCCGCGAGCCTCCGCCTCGCTGGGCGTGACCAGCGCGCATCCCGGCACGGGCAGCGACCCCCGGGGATGGGGGTCCCACACAAGGGGCACGTCGAGGCCGCGCAGCGGCTCACGCAGCAGGTCGGCCACGCCGCGCCCGTAGTCGGCGACCAGGACCGCGCTCGCCGAGGCGAGGGCGTCGGCCGCTCGGCCGAACGCGGAGGCATCGGCCGCCCGGCCCGGCCGCCCCATCGCCCGCCCGTCTCCGGTGTCGATCCTGACCAGCGTCTGCCCGCGGGCGCGGACCCGCGTCTTGCGCACGGTCGCGCCCCGCAGCGGCAGCCGCACGATCTCCACGGTGGGCGACAGCAGGCCCGTCAGGCACCGGCCGGAGTGGTCGTCGCCCACGGCGGTGACCAGCACCACCGGGGTGCCGTCGCGGGCGGCCAGCAGCGCCGCGAGACCCGCCCCGCCCGGCCGGTGGTGCTCCGCCTGTCCCTCCACGACCGGGACGGGAGCGTCCGGGCACAGCCGGTCGGCCGTCCCCTCGACGTCGACGTCGAGCAGGGAGTCTCCGACGATGACGAGTGGTCCGCTCACACGACCGCCTTCTCGATCACGTCACAGAGCATGTGGATCACCGTGAGATGCACCTCCTGGATGGTCGCGGTGTCGTCCGCGGGCACGGTCAGGGCCTCGTCGCACACCTCGGCCAGCGGGTTCGGGCCCGGGCCCGTCAGCGCCCAGGTCGTGAGGCCGCACTGGCGCCCCGCCTCGGCCGCCTCGGTCACGTTGCGGCTCGTCCCGCTGGTCGACAGGCACAGCAGCACGTCGCCTGGCCTGCCGTGCGCCCGCACCTGCCGCGCGTACAGCTCCGCCAGGCCGAAGTCGTTGCCGATGGCGGTCAGCGACGAGGTGTCCCCGTGCAGCGGGATCGCGGCGTACGGCCGGCGGTCGGCGCGGTAGCGCCCGACGAGCTCCGCCGTCAGGTGCTGCGCCTCGGCGGCGGAGCCGCCGTTCCCGCACGCGAGCAGCCGCCCGCCGCCGACGAGCACCGCTGCGAGCTTGTAACCCCAGGCGTGGATCTTCGGCGTCTCCGTGTCCACCGCCGTCAGCGCGGTGCTCAGCCGGGCCAGATGAGGATGCATCGCTCAGCCTTCCGCGGCGGCGAGCGCGCCCAGGCGCCCGCCGGCCAGGTTTCGGTAGACGGACTCGGTCTGCTCGGCGATCCCGGGCCAGCCGTAGCGGGCCCTGGCCCACCGGACCCCCGCGGCCGACAGCGCGGCCCGCAGGCCGGGCCTGGTCAGCAGGTCGGCGAGCGCGCGGGACAGCGCGCGCGGCCGCCGGGGCGGCACGAGCACACCGCGTTCCGCGACGGTGTCGAGATGGCCGCCGACCGCCGAGGCGATCACCGGCACCCCGCAGGCCATGGCCTCCACGGGCACGATGCCGAACGGCTCGTACCACGGCACGGTGACCAGCACGTCGGCCGAGCGCATGAGGCCCGGCACCTCCGCCCTGCGCACGCTGCCGATCAGCCGGACCCGGTCGCCCAGGCCGAGATCGCGGGCCAGCGTGCGCAGCCGCACGCTCTCCTCGTCGCCAGGGTCGCCGCCCGCGATGACGAGCTCGGCGCGCGGCACCTGCCGCAGGGCCCTGACGACGGTGTCCACCCCCTTGCGCGGCACCAGGCGGCCGATGCTCAGCACCCTCGGCCGGTCGCCGCGGGGGAACGCGGGACCGTCGGGCCGGAACAGGCCGAGGTCGACGCCGCACGGCACGACCGCGATCCGGTCGCGCGGCACGCCCATCGCGACGAGCTCGCGCACCTCGTCGGAGCAGGTGGCGACGACCGCGACCGCACGGCGGCCGATGTCGCGCTCGATCGCGATCCGGCTCGGCGGGCTGGTGTCGGCCTCGCCCTGCCAGCGCCGCTTCACCGTGCCGAGCGCGTGGTAGGTCTGCACGACCGGAATCCCGAGCGGCTCCGCCGCCGTCAGCGTGGCGAGGCCGCTCATCCAGAAGTGCGCGTGCGCCACGTCGGGCGGCTCGGTCTTCCACGCACGGGCCAGGTGGGCGCCGAACTCCGCCATGTACGGCAGCAGTTCGTCCTTGGGCAGCGGCTCCGCCGGGCCGGCCGGCACGTGCTCGACGGTGACGCCCGGGGCCATGGGCACGGCGCACGGCTGGCCGGGGCAGGTGCGCCGCGTGTGCACGACGACGTCGTTGCCCCGCTCGGCCAGAGCCAGGGCCAGCGCCGCGACGTGCACGTTCTGCCCGCCCGCGTCCACACCGCCGAGGGCCGCCAGCGGGCTGGCGTGCTCGGAGATGAGGGCGATCCTCATGGCACCCCCTCCTTCACCGCCGCGCCCAGCGTCACCCGCGCCGCGGCGAGGCCGCGTACGGCGTCCACGACCTGCTCGCCGCCGACCGCCGTCAGGCACGGATGGCCGGGCACGGGGCAGATCCGCGCCCTGCTCCCCCGGCACGGCGCGTCCTGGTCGCCGAGCACCACCGTGGGCACGCCGTACGGCGCCCACCTGGCGGCGGGCACGACCGGCGCGAACAGGCTGACCACGGGCGTGCCGACCGCGGCCGCGAGGTGGGCGGGCCCGGTGTTGGCGGCCACCACGGCGGACGCCCCGGCCAGCACGGCGGCGAGCTCCCCGAACGTGGTCGCCCCGCCGAGATCGAGGGCGGGGCCGGAGACCAGCGCGGTCAGCGCCCGCTCCCCCGGGCTGCCGGTGACGACGACCCGCTCCCCCGCGGCCAGCAGCGCCTCGACCGCCCCGGCCCACCGCTCGGCGGGCCAGGCCCTGGCCGGCGCGGTCGTGCCGGGGTGCACGACCACGTAGCCGGGCGGGCCGGTGAGGTGCTCCACGTCCGGCAGCGGCCCGCGTACGGCGAGCCGCCCGTCGTCGCCCGGCGGCAGGTCGAAGCCGGCCGCGCGGGCGAGACCGAGCATCCGCTCCGGCTCGGGCACGTCCACGCCCTCGTCCACCACGTGCCGCACGTCGAGCAGGGAGCCGGGGTAGTCCTCGCTGATCGCGGCGATCCGCGGCACCCCGGCCAGCCGCAACAGCAGGGCCGTCGGCAGCGCCGACTGGTGGAAGGACGTGAAGATCACGGCCACGTCCGGGCCGACGGCGCGGACCTGCTCCACCAGGCGGGCCGCGTGGTCGGAGGTCATCGGCGGCCGGTCCGGGTCGATCCACGGGGCGCGCCACTCCAGGACGCGGTCGACGCCGGGCAGCAGTCGCGCCGCGGCCTTGCCGTACGGACCGGCGAGCATGACGACCTCTCGCGCCCCCGCGGCGACGGCGCGCACGGCGGGCCCCGCGAGCAGGACGTCGCCCGCGTTGTCGGGCCGCACCACCAGGGCGGTCCCGATCACGGGCGCCGCCCCGTCCGGACCGCGATCTCGCCCCTGATCCGGTGGGCGCAGGCCATCGGTGGGATGACCACGCTGGTCACGGCCATGCGCAGGATCTCCTCCGGGGTGCGCGGGCCAGGGGCGACGCGCGCCCAGGCGAACTCGGCGGCGAGGCCGAGCCACCCGAGCCCCGCGACGGCGGCGAGCCGCCTCCCGCGGCCCCCGGTGACGGCCAGCGTGAGCGCGAGCAGGCCCATGCCGGTGGTGACGGCGTGCCGCCCGAGCCTGCCGGGGTGGCCGCCGATCGCCGCCCGCCAGTCGCGGCCGTGCGCCCAGCGCATGAGCGCGTCCGACGCGTTGCCGCGCTGGAAACGCACGCTGGACCAGAAGCCGTCGTCGCGCACCGGATGACGGGTCAGCCGCTCCCCCTTGACCAGCGAGAACCCGGCGCGCTCCATCCGCAGCGCGAGGTCGGCGTCCTCGCGGTACGCCCCGGGGAAACGCTCGTCGAACCCGCCGGTCGCCTCCAGGGCGGTCCTGCGGTACGCCATGTCGGCGGTGATCCAGTCCGCGCCGGCCAGGCCGGCGGTGTTGCGCTCGGCGTCGGTGGGGCGGCGGCCCTCGGGCAGCGGCGCCTCCAGCCGCCCCTGGCTGCCGCCGACGTTCCCGGGCAGGCGGGCGAGGTCCTCCGCCAGCGCGCGGGCCCAGCCGGGGCCGGGCACCACGTCGTCGTCGAGGAACACCACCCACGGCGTCGTCGCGGCCCGCCACCCGGCGTTGCGCGCGGCGGCGGGCCCCCGGCCGCCCGACCTGAGCACGCGTACGCGATCGGGGACCGGCAGCGGCTCCCGGCCGCTCCGCCCCGACCTGTCGTCCACCACGATCACCTCGGGTCCCGGCTCCACGGCGGCGACCGTGGCGGCCAGGCTCGGCCGGCCGATCGTGGGGATGACGACCGTCACGGCCGCTCCCGTCTCCCGGTGCGGCTCCCCGGTGGGAGCCGTGTTCTTCTCCCGGGTCATCTCAGCCGTCATCCGGCGAACACCGCCCCCCTGCGTACGACGTATGGACCGAGGACGAGCACGTCCACCGGGGCGGAGCCGAAGCACTCCAGCGCGTCGCGGGGGTCGTCGACCATGGGACGGCCGGCCGTGTTGAGGCTCGTGTTGACCACCACGGGCAGCCCGGTGCGGGCCTCGAACTCCTCGAGCAGCCGGGCCAGCAGCGGGTCTCGCCCGCGTTCGACGCTCTGGATCCTGGCCGTGCCGTCGACGTGCACGACCGCGGGGATCCGGTCGCGCCACTCCGGCCGCACGTCGTGGACGAACAGCATGTAGGGACTCGGCATCGGGCCCCTGCCGAAGATCGAGGAGGCGCGTTCCGCGAGCACCATCGGGGCGATCGGGCGGAACTGCTCGCGGCCCTTCACGTCGTTGAGCCGCTCGGTGTTGCGGGGGTTGCCGGGGTGGGCGAGCAGCGACCGGCGGCCGAGGGCGCGGGGGCCGTACTCGGCGCGTCCCTGGAACCAGGCGATCACGCGGTCGGCGGCGAGTTCGGCGGCGACGGTCGCGGCGAGGTCGGCGGGGCGCTCGTACGGCACCCGCGCCACGTCGAGCCACGCGCCCAGTTCCTCGTCGCTCCAGCCGCGGCCGAGGTCGGCGCCGGGCATCGGGGCGACGGGGTCGCCGCTCGCCTGCGCGAGATGCAGCGCTCCCCCGAGCGCGGTGCCCGAGTCGCCCGCCGCGGGCTGCACCCACACCTCCTCGAACGGGCCCTCCGCGAACAACCGGGTGTTGGCCACGCAGTTGAGCGCCACGCCTCCCGCCATCGTGAGATACCGGGCGCCGGTCCGCTCGTGCAGCCATTTAGCGAGGTCGAGCAGCACCTCCTCCAGGCGGATCTGGACGCTCGCGGCGAGGTCGGCGTGGTCGCGCGTCCACTTCTCGCCCTTGCCGAGCGCCTTGGCGTGGACGTTCCAGTCGATCGGCTCGACCCGGAAGCCCCCGTCGCCCGTCGGGTAGATCAGCTCGCGCATCTCGCGCAGGAAGCGCGGCTCGCCGTAGGAGGCGAGGGCCATCACCTTGTACTCGTCGCTCGACCTGAGGAAGCCGAGGTGCTCGGTGAGGTCCTCGTACATGAGCCCGAGGGAGTGCGGCAGCGCCTGGCTCGCGAGGATGGTCAGCTCGCCGTCCCGGTAGTGCCCGGCGAGGTGCGAGACGGCCTCGCCGCGGCCGTCGCAGACCAGCACCGCCGACTCGCGGTACGGCGCGGCCAGCCCGGCCGACGCGGCGTGCGCGATGTGGTGGGGGACGAACCGCACCTGGGCGGAGTCGAGACCCGGCAGCGCGGTGGCCAGGAAGTGCGGCGCGCGACGGGCGAAACCGGTGCGCAGGTCCTCCCAGCGCTCGTCCTGGCCCGGGCCCCCGGGCACCACGAGCGCGGGATCGTAGGAGTAGGCGACGCCGTCGAGGTCCTCCGGCCGCAGTCCGGCCTGTTCGAGGCACCACGCGGCGGCCAGTTCGGGCAGTTCCCAGGCGGAGAACGGGACGGGACGTTTGCCGTGCTTGCGACGGCTGAAGCGCTCCTCCTCCGCTGCGGCGATCACCTGACCATCCACGACCAGCGCGGCGGCCGGATCATGGAAGATCGCGTTTATCCCCAAGAACCGCATCGGTTTCCCTCCGTTGCGCAGTGGAGGTCTGGTTACCGAGAGAAGCGCTCCTAAACACTGCTTTATGGAGAACTCGACGTGAATGGGTGATGCACTCAATAATTGCTACTCTGTGTAACTAACACCCGGTGTTTGCCTCTTTGTCCCCGGGGTAGCCCGGCGGGCGATTCGCACTGGAGGTCGCCCGTGCACGATCCCGTCCGCAGGCCCGCCGCGGTGCTCTTCGACCGTGACGGAACGCTCATCATCGACGTCCCGTACAACTCCGATCCCGAGCGCGTCGAGCCCGTCCCGGGGGCCGGGGAGGCGCTCGCGCGGCTCCGCGCGGCGGGCATCGCGATCGGGGTCGTGACCAACCAGTCGGGAGTGGCCAAGGGCCTCATCGCCCCGGATGCCCTCCAGGCCGTGAACGACCGGGTGGACGCCCTGCTCGGCCCGTTCGACGTGTGGGAGGTCTGCCCGCACGACGACGGCCACCGCTGCGACTGCCGCAAACCCGCGCCCGGCCTCGTGCTGCGCGCGGCCCGGCGGCTCGGCGTTCCTCCCGAGGACTGCGTGGTGATCGGCGACATCGGCAGGGACATGGCGGCGGCCCGCGCCGCCGGCGCGAGAGGCATCCTCGTGCCGACCCCGGTGACGCTGCCCGAGGAGGTGGCGGCCGCCCCCGAGGTGGCGGCCGACCTCACCGCCGCCGTCGACCTGGTGCTCGGGGGAGTTCAGCTCACAGCTGAGGATGAGGGGGCATGACCGGGGCAGGTGGGTGAGGCGGCAGGAGGCGCGGTGTTGCGAGGTCTGCAGGACGAGGGACGGGGAGCGACGCGATGAAGATCATGGTCTGGCATGTCCACGGCTCGTGGACCACCTCCTTCGTGCACGGGGAGCACGAATATCTGGTGCCGCTGACCCCCGACCGAGGCCCCGACGGGCGCGGCCGGGCCGCCACCTATCCCTGGCCCGCCGGCGCCCGGGAGGTCCCGTACGACCGGTTCGCCGCCGAGGACGTCGACCTGGTCGTCTACCAGCGGCCGCACGAGATCGACCTGGCCCGCGAATGGCTGGGGCGCGAGGTGCCGGGCGTCTACGTCGAGCACAACACCCCGGCGGGGGACGTGCCCAGGACCCGCCACCCGCTGGCCGGCCGGGACGACATCCCGGTCGTCCACGTCACCCACTTCAACGACCTGTTCTGGGACTGCGGCAGCGCGCCGACCCACGTGATCGAGCACGGCGTGGTCGACCCCGGCCACCTGTACACGGGCGAACTGGCCCGCGCCGGCGTGGTCGTCAACGAGCCGATCAGGCGCTGGCGGGTCGCGGGCACCGACCTGCTGCCCACGTTCGCCGCCACGGCCCCGCTCGACGTGTTCGGCATGAAGGTGACGAACCTGCCGTCCAAGCTCGGCCTGGACCGGGAGATGGTCACCTTCGAGGACCTCCCCCAGGCCGCCATGCACGCCGAGCTGGCCAGACGGCGGGTCTACCTGCACCCCTACCGCTGGACCTCGCTCGGCCTGTCGCTCATCGAGGCCATGATGATCGGCATGCCGATCGTCGCGCTCGCCACCACCGAGGCTGTGGAGGCGGTGCCGCCGGAGGCCGGGATCGTCTCCACCAAGCTGCCCACCCTGCTGCGCGCCCTCGACCGGTTCGCCAACGAGCCCGAGCTCGCCGTACAGGCAGGCAAGGCGGCCCGCGCCGCCGCGCTGGCCCGCTACAACCTCGACCGCTTCCTCACAGACTGGGACAACCTGCTCACTACGATCGTCCCGAAATGACCGCTCATGGGCTGGCCGCGCCATACCTGCCTTGATTGTTTACCGAGAACGGGGCACCGCGAGGGCGGGTGATCCAGCGGGGGTGGGAAGAGGCTCCACATGATGCGCAACCTGGTGAACGGCGCCGTCGGCGGCGCGCTCGCGACGGCCGTGTACAGCGCGATGCTGATGGCGGCGGACAGGGCCGGCGTGCTGGAGGAGCCGCCGCCGCGGCGGTTCGCGCGGCTGACCTTTCCCGGGCGTGAGAAGCCCAGGAGGGGCGAGAACGTGCTCGGGACGATCGCGCACTTCGCGTTCGGCTCCTCCTGCGGCTCCGTGCTCGGCCTGCTGTCGGCCGGTCAGCGGGTGCCCGTGCCGATCGGCACGGCGTACGGGTTGCTGGTGTGGTACTTCGGCTGCCAGGGGATGGCGCCGAGCATCGGCGTGCACCCGCCCGTTCCGAAGGACCGCGTGGGACGCCAGGCCGCGCTGCTGGCGGGACACCTGCTCTGGGGCACCGCGCTCGCCCTCGCCCTCAACCGGCTGCGGACCACGGAGAAGGCGCTGACCGCCGAGCTCACGCCCCGCGTACGCGAGCAGGTCCGGCGCGTCATGCCCGCCCCCCAACCGGTCTCCGCACGCTGATCCCGCCCGCGCCTCCCGTCACCAGACCCTGACTTCCGGACAGTTCGGGCGACCAAAGTAGGGGGTGACGCCCGTCGTTCGTCCGATGTGCCGTGATCCGCGCGGCGCCTACCTTCATGGCGTCGGCCCTGATCCCCGTACGGGATCGTTCCGCGTCCGATCCGGGACATCCCGGATGTCCCCGATGCTCCCGGGCCGACACCGTGTACGGGTGTCCAACGATCGGAGTCCTGCTGATGTCGCACGCCGTCCTCGACCTGGTTCAGCAGGTGATGTCGTCGCCCTGGTTGTACGTGGCGCTGTTCGCCCTGGCACTGCTCGACGGGTTCTTCCCTGTCGTGCCGGCGGAGACCTCGGTGATCACCGCCGGGGTGTTCGCCGCGTCGGGCGAGACCAACCTGGCCCTGGTCATCGTGGTGGCGGCTCTCGGCGCGTGCGCGGGTGACCACGTCTCCTACCTGATCGGCTACCGGTCGGGGGGCAGGGTGCGGGAGAAGAAGCCGTTCGTCTGGGCGCGGAACGCGCTGGCCGAGCGGGGCGGCCTCGTCCTGGTCGTGGCCAGGTACATCCCCGGCGGGCGCACCGCGACCACGCTCACCATGGGCGCCGTACGGCATCCGCTGCGCTCGTTCACGCTCTTCGACGTGATCGCGGCGGCCTCGTGGGCGGTGTACTCAGGGCTGATCGGCTTCTTCGGCGGGATGGCGTTCGAGAACGACCCGATCAAGGGCCTGCTCCTCGGCCTCGGCATCGTGTTGTCGATCACCCTGGTCGTCGAGCTGGTGAGATGGATCAGGAAACGAGGCGCAGTCCAGCGACGTCTGCCTGATCCCGCCGTCACGGCTCGCGCCCAGGCGCCGGCCCCCGCTCACGCGGCGGCGCGCAGGTAGGCGAGGACGGCGAGCACCCGCCGGTGGTCGTCGGCGTCCGGAGGCAGGTCGAGCTTGGCGAGGATGCTCGCGATGTGCTTGGCGACTGCCGCGTCTGAGACGAACAGCGCCCGCGCGATCGCGGCGTTGGAGCGGCCCTCCGCGACCAGGGAGAGGACCTCGCGCTCGCGCGGCGTGAGCCGGGCCAGCGGGTCGCCTCGCCCCCGCAGCAGTTGCCGGACCACCTCCGGGTCGATCACCGTGCCGCCGCCCGCGACCGTCGTCACCGCGGCGGCGAACTGCGCGACGTCACCGATCCGGTCCTTCAGCAGGTAGCCGACGCCGCCGGCGCCCGCCTGGTCGAGCAACTCGGCGGCGTAGGTCTGCTCGACGTACTGGCTGAGCACGAGCACCGGCAGGTACGGCCGCGCCGCCCGCAACTCCAGCACGGCCCGCAGCCCCTCGTCACTGAAGCAGGGGGGCATGCGCACATCCGCGATCACGATGTCCGGCGCCTGCTCGGCGACGGCCGCGACCAGCGCGGGCGCGTCGCCCACCGCGGCGGCGACGTCGTGCCCGAAGCGTTCCAGCAGGCCGGCCAGTCCCTCCCGGAGCAGCACCGAGTCCTCGGCGATCACCACGCGCACGGGATCTCCGTCCTGACCTTCGTCGGGCCGCCCCGGGGGCTCTCGACGCCGAGCGTGCCCTCGACGGCCGCCACCCGGTCGGCGAGCCCGGTCAGACCGGTGCCGAGCCCGGGGTCCGCTCCCCCCTGCCCGTCGTCGGCGACCTCCAGCACGAGCATGCCCCGGCGCAGCCGTCCGCGCACCACACAGGATTTCGCGCCGCTGTGCTTGGCCACGTTCGCCAGCGTCTCGCAGACGACGTAGTAGGCCGCCGCCTCCACCCTGGCCGGCAGCCGCCGGTCCAGCGCGATGTCCACCCGCACGGGCACCGGCGACCTTCCGGCGACGTCGCGTACGGCGGCGGGCAGCCCGCGGTCGGCGAGCACCTGCGGATGGACCCCGCGGATCAGCTCGCGCAGCTCCTCGAGCGCCTGCCCGGCCAGCTCACGGGCCTCCTCGATCCGCAGGGCCGCGGGCGAGCCCGGCGGAAGGTCGAGCCCGGCGAGGCCGAGCTTCATCGACAGCGCCACCAGTCGCTGCTGCGCGCCGTCGTGCAGGTCGCGCTCGATGCGGCGGCGCTCGGCCTCATGGGCGTCCACCAGCCGCGCCCGGGACCGTGCGATCTCGCGTGTCTCGGCCTCCTGCGGGACGAGCATCGCCCGCGCCATCGCCGCCCTGGCGCCCGTCCAGGCGCTGATGACGTACGCGGCCACGGGCACCAGCAGCAGTCCGGCCGCCGTGCCGACGAAGGTCTCCCCCAGTGTGGCCTCGCCCTCGGGGCTGATCGGCTGTACGACCGGAGAAAGGATCAGCACGGCCGGCCCGGCGATCGCGACCACCGCCACCAGCAGGTCCACCCAGCCGAGCACGATCAGCGCCACCAGGGCGTGCCCCGCTTCCCGCCACCCCGGCCACCTGCCGCCCCGCGGCCCGCGCACCGGCTGCCGGTCCGCGAGCCGCAGCCGCCAGCGCTCGAACCAGGCCACGGGCACCAGCAGCGCGGAGGCCACCAGGGCGGCCGCCGGCACGGCGGTGATCGCGCCCGCGACGCCGCCCGCCGCGCGCGCCGACGACAGCACGGTGGCGAACGCGAACGCCGGCACGATCCCGGCCAGCAGGAACGCCAGGGAACGCCAGGGCCAGGCCGAGGTCAGGAAACGCCCAGGCGGCCCGGCGAGCGCGTCCAGCGCGGTCCGCGGCGCGAGGGCGGCGGGAGGGACGGCGGGGACGAGGATGGGGGCGGCCACGGCTCCGACGCTAACCGCTGGACGCGCCGGTGTCGGTAGTGCTGGGAATACCTTCGGTCCTCGCCCCAGCGCCAATGCCACGCGGGCCCGCCGCAGGTTGGCTGAACGGCATGACTCCAACCGACATGACGCCAACCGACATGACACGGACGACCGGGCAGGTGGTCATGCTCGACTCGATCCGCATGGTGTACGGCACCGGGCCGGGCGCGGTGACCGCTCTCGACGGCGTGAGCCTCGGCTTCGGCGAGGGGACGTTCACGGCCGTGATGGGGCCGTCGGGCTCCGGCAAGTCCACACTGCTGCACTGCGCCGCCGGGCTCGACCGGCCGGCGTCCGGGACCGTGCTGATCGAAGGCACCGACCTCGGCTCTCTGGACGAGAGGGCGCTCACCCTGCTGCGCCAGAGCCGGGTCGGCTTCGTCTTCCAGGACTACAACCTGGTCGACGCGCTCACCGCCGAGGAGAACGTGACTCTGCCCCTGCGCCTGGCCGGCCGCCGCGCCTCTCCCGCCTCGGTGCGCGACGCGCTGGCAGAGGTCGGCCTCGCGCACCGGGCCGGGCATCGGCCCGCCGAACTGTCCGGCGGCGAACGGCAGCGGGTGGCGATCGCCCGCACACTGATCACCCGTCCCGCCGTGCTCTTCGCCGACGAGCCGACCGGCGCGCTCGACAGTGCCGCGTCCCGCAGGGTCATGGAACTGCTGCGCGGGCTCGTGGACGCCCGCGGACAGACCGTTGTCATGGTCACCCACGACCCCGCCGCCGCGGCGTACGCGGACCGGGTCGTGCTGCTGGCGGACGGCCGGCTCGCCGGGGAGCTGAGCCGGTCGAGCGCCGCCGACATCGCCTCGCGCGTGGCCCTGCTTGAGGAGACATGTTGAGCCTCGCCCTGCTGCGCTCCCTGCTCCGTGGCCGGAGGACGGGACTCGTGGGCGGTTTCGTCGCGCTCTGCCTCGGCACCGTCATCCTCTCCGCCACAGCGCTGCTGCTGACCTCCGCGGGCCCGCGCGTGCCCGAGCGGTACGCCGCCGCGCCCCTGCTCGTACGCGGCCCCGGCACACCCGGCGAGGAGAACGGCTTCAGGGAGAACCGGCCCTGGTCCCCCGAGACCGCCGAGTCGCTGGTCCGCGCGCTGGCCTCCGTGCCCGGTGTCGCGGCGGCCGTACCCGATCGCGCCTTCCACGCCCAGGCCGTCGTCGGCGGCAGGCCCGCGGGCGCGCACGAGGCCCGGAGCTGGAGCGTCGCCGCGCTGGCGGCGCATCGGCTGGTGGCCGGCCGGGAGCCGGTCCGCGCCGGAGAGGTGGTGCTCGACCGCGCGCTCGGGCTCGTGCCGGGCTCGCCCGTCACGCTGCTGACGGCGCGCGGACCGGCGCCGTACACGGTCACCGGCCTCACCGACGGCCCCGGGCCGTACGTGTCGGACGGCGAGGCCGGGCGGCTCGGGGGAGGCGTCCGGGTCATCGGGCTGCTGACCAGGCCGGGAGCCCCTCCCGCCGCGCTGCGGGCCGCCGTGTCGCGTGCCGTACGCGAGGTCGTCGGCGAGGCAGGACAGGTGCTCGCGGGAGCGGGCCGGGCGGCGGCGGAATCCGCCGGCGACGCCCGCACCCGCTGGATCGGAATGCAGGTGCTGACCGCGATGGCGCTGCTCGGCGGCTTCGTGTCCGTGTTCCTGGTGGCGTCCACCTTCGCGTTCCGGGTGCACCAGCGGCGCCGTGAGTTCGCTCTGCTGCGGACGGCCGGCGCCACCCCGCGTCAGGTCGGGCTGATCGTGTACGGCGAGGCCCTCGCCGTCGGCGTGGTCGCGGCCACGGCCGGGACCCTGCTGGGGGCCGCCGTCGCGCCCGGGGTGGGCGAGGTGCTCGTATCGGCGGGCATCGAGCCCTCGTCGTTCGGCGTGCGGTTCACGCCGTGGCCGCTCGCGGGGGCGGTCGCGGCCGGGATCGCGGCGGCCCTGCTCGGCGCGTGGTCGGCGGCACGCCGGGCCGCCCGGGTCCGTCCCCTGGAGGCACTGCGCGAGCACGCCGCGGGCGGCGGGCCCATGACGCGGACCCGGTGGATCACCGGGGCCCTGGCCGTGACCGGCGGCCTGTCCATGGCGGTGGCGAGCGGTTCCGCCCGGGAGGACGCCCTGGTGAACGACGTCCTGCTCGCCGCGATGGCGCTGATAGCCGGGCTCACGCTGCTCGCGCCGGTCGTCCTGCCACCGCTCGTCCGCGCCTTGTCCTGGGCCCTCATGTGGCCGAAGGGCCGATCGGCGGTGGGCATGCTGGCCGCGCGCGGCGCGGCGACGGCCGTGCGGCGCACGGCCGCCACCGCGGCCCCGGTGCTGCTCACGGTCGGTTTCGCCGTGCTCGTCACCGGCATGGTGCGCACGACCGCCGCGGCGTACACCGTGGAGGGAGCCGCGGGCGGCGCGACCGCGGTGCTCGTGCCCGACGCCGCTCCGGGCCTCTCGGACGCGGCGCTGCGGGCGGCCTCGGCCACCACGGCCCCGCTTCCCACCACCGTGTACGGCGACAGCCCGCTCACCGCGCTGGGCGACTCCGGTGGTGAACTGGACGGCGACGCGATGTCGGTCGCCGGGTCGACCGCGCGGGACCACGGCTGGCGGACGGGGGACCGCGTGCCGATCACCTTCGAGGACGGCCGGACCGTGCGCCTGCGGATCGCGGCGATCCTGGCCGATGCTCCGGCGGAGGTGCTGGTCTCCAGGGACATGGTCCGCGCCCACGACCCGTCGGCGCTGACCCCCGAGGCGTACGTGTCCGGGCCGCCCGGACGTGCCTTCCCCGGCCTGGGGGCGAAGACGGTGAGCGTCGCCGACCGCGCGGCCGGCGAGCAGGCGGAGGAGGACCGGCTGGTCTGGCTGTTCACGCTCCTGCTGGTCGGGGTCTCGGCCGGTTACGCCGGCCTCGCCATCGTCAACACGCAGGTCATGGCGGCGTCGGCGCGGGTCCGCGATGTCGTGGTCCTGCGCCTGGCCGGCGCGACACGGCGGCAGGCGATCGCGGCGATCGCCGCCGAGGCGGCTCTCGTCACGGGGACGGGCGCCGTGCTCGGCTTCGCGGTGGCCCTTCCCGCACTGCTGGGAATGCGCGCCGGATTGGCGCAGATGGCCGGGGATTCCGTCCCTCTGCTCGTGCCCTGGCCGGCCGTGGCGGCGATCGTCGGCCTGTGTCTCGTCCTGGCGACCACATCCAGCGCTTTTTTCACAATCGCCACTTTGGCCAATGGATCCAAATCGCGGAGATAAAGAAATCAAGGCGCTCTACCAGGGCGGATGCATGATCAGGCAAAGATACCGCCAACCCTTCACCCCGAAATCGCAACGTTTGTGATCCAAAACGGCTTGGCGACGCCGATTCGGGATATCGCTTATTAACCTTTTTTTCCTGTGCATTGCAATACGGACGGCAAGGGAGGGCTCATGGCGGGTCGGCGCATGCCCAACGCTTTACGCCCAAGCTCGATCCAAGCGCGAACCGCCCTGATGAGCGCGATCATCTCCCTGGTCGTCCTGACCGTCATCGGAGCCGGTATCGACATCGCCATCCGGAACCGCATCCACAGCCACCTCTTCATGGACACCCAGCGGGTGGCCACCGACTGGATCGCCTCGATGGGCCCCAACGGCATCCCCGCGCCGCCGGCCACGCACAAGGATCTCGTGCAACTCGTCGACTCCGGCAACCGGGTGATCACCGCCAGCCGGGCAGGAAGCGGAAAAGCCCCTCTGACCTCCCCCTTTCCCGCCGGCCAGGACCGCCTGCAGTACCGGATCGAGTGCCAGGACAAGGGCAGGTGCGTGGTGCTCACCGCCGTACGGGTCCTGCCGGTGCAGTCCCGCCTGTTCTGGAACGGCGAGCCGCACGCCGTCTACGCGGGGAGGGCCGAGCCCGGCCTCCTGGCCACCCGGCGGCTGGAACTGTTCACCGCGATCGGAGTGCTGTTGATGACGGCGGGATGGACCTGGGCGAGCTGGCGCCTCGCGGGGCGCACGCTGCGTCCGGTCAGAGAGATTCGAGAGAAGGTAACAGAGATCACCGTGCGCGACCTCAGCCTGCGGGTCCCCCAGCCGTCCGGCCGTGACGAGATCGCCGAGCTCGCCCGCGCCTCCAACAACTTCCTCGAACGCCTCGACACGTCCGTGCGCCAGCAGCGGCACTTCGCCTCGATGGTCTCCCACGAGCTGCGGACCCCGCTCGCCGGGCTGCGCACCCAGCTGGAGGAGGCCCTGCTCTACCGCGAGGAGACCGACCCGTACGAGACCATCCGGACGGCAGTGCGTACGACCGAGCGATGCCAGGCGATCATCGACGAGATGCTCACCGTCGCCCGCGTCCGCACGGCCGCGTTGACAGAACCCGAGCGGGTCGACCTCGGGACGCTCGCGCAGGAGGAGGCCGCCGCCCGCACCGGCGGCGTGCCCGTGCGGACCGTGGTCAAGGGCGACGTGACCGTGCTCGGCAACCGGATCCAGCTGTGCGGCGTGCTGACCAACCTGCTGGTGAACGCCCAGCGGCACGCGTACAGCGAGGTGGAGGTCACGGTCGAGCGGTCCGGCGACGAGGCGGTCGTCACCGTGCTCGACGACGGCGACGGCATCGCACCGGAGGATCGCGAGCGGGTCTTCGAGCCGTTCGTCCGGCTGAAGGACGGGCGCCGTCGCGACCCGAAGGGGACGGGGCTGGGCCTCGCCCTCTGCCGCATAACGGCGGACGCCCACCACGGGACCCTGCGGGTAGAGGACTCCCCCCGCGGCGCCCGCTTCGTCCTACGTCTCCCCCTCCCCGCAACCCCCTCACCGCGGTGATCTTGTAGTTTGTCGCAGAGACCACCCCCGAGCAGGCCTTCTCCCCTTCGTGATCTTGCAGAGTCTGCTACGAATCCCGCCCCGACCAGGCAAGACGCCATTCGTGATCATGCACTCCGAGATGACTGCCGAATCCACGACCCGGGACTGCAAGATCACGGAAAGCGACCGCCCAGGTCAGACCCCGTACGCCCGGATTTAGTGCAAGATCACGGACGGTTACGGGCCAGGTCAACCGGCATCCCTGCGACAAACTACAAGATCACGGGGTGTTGGGTGGGGGGATGGCGGCGAGGGTGAGGGCGAAGTCGCCTGCGCTGTCGGTGTACCAGCGGCAGACGGCGAAACCGGCCCTCGACAGCTCGTCCAGCATTCCCTCCCTGCGGAACTTGGCGCTGATCTCCGTCCGCGTCTCCTCGCCCTCGGCGAAGGTCACCGTGAGCCCGAGCGCCCCGATCCCGACCTCCATCGGCCGGGTGGCCCGCAGCCGCATCTCGATCCACTCGTTGTCCTCGTCCCACAGCGCGACGTGCTCGAACGCCTCCGGCTCGAAGTCCGCGTCCAGCTCCCGGTTGAGCACGCGCAGCACGTTGCGGTTGAAGGCCGCCGTCACTCCCCCCGGGTCGTCGTACGCCCTGACCAGCCGGGCGGGGTCCTTCACCAGGTCGGCGCCGAGCAGCACGGTGTCGCCCGGCCGCAGCGTGGCGCGCAACTCCTTGAGGAACATCTCCCTGGCGGCGGGCGGCAGGTTGCCGATCGTGCCGCCGAGGAACGCCACCAGCCGCCTTCCCGTCCTGGGCAGCAGCGCCAGGTGCTGCTCGAAGTCGGCGCGCACCGGCCGCGTGTCCAGGCCCGGATACCGTACGGCGAGCCGCTCGGCCGCGGCGGCCAGCGTCACGGCGTCGACGTCGACCGGCGTGTAGGCCCGCAGCGTCCCTGCGTTGGCCAGCGCGTCGAGCAGGAGCACGGTCTTCTCGCTGGTGCCCGAGCCAAGCTCGACGAGCGTGTCGGCCCGGGTGAGACCGGCGACGTCGACGGCGCGGCGGCGCAGGATCTCCAGCTCGCGCCGGGTGGGGTAGTACTCCGCCAGCCGGGTGATCCGCGAGAACAGCTCGCTGCCCGCCGCGTCGTAGAACCACTTGGGCGGCAGCCACTTGGGTGACGAGGTGAGCCCGGCGCGTACGTCGCTCTCCAGAGCCTGGCGCAGGTAGCCGCCGCCGAGATGATCCGTGACGCTCATGGTCGCCTCTCAATCGATGGGTGTCACAGAAACTCCGTCGGGGGACGCGAGCAGCAGGCTCCTGTCGGGCACGGCCCGCCAGCCCGGCCGGTCGTCCAGCGGCTCGCTCGCGACGAGCACCCCCTCTCCCAGGTGCGTGAACAACGTGTCGCCCCACACGACGGCGGCCAGGTGGGAACCTCCCGTGACGAGCAGGTTGAGGCGGGCCTCCGAGTCCCGCTCGGCGGCCTGGCGGACGACGCCGGGCAGGACGTCGCCGAGCGCCAGGCCGTCCCGCAGCCGGGCGAACACGGCCGCGGCGAGCCACGCCGAGTCGCAGACGCTCTCCGCGTCGGCCGCGAGTGGCCGGACGGCCTCCCGCCGCACCCGGCCGTTGTGGCTGAGCAGCCAGGGCCCGTCGGCGAACGGCGCGGTGGCGCTCTCCTCGATCGGCATGCCGGCCGTGGCCGACCTGACCGCCGCGATGAGGCAGGACGACCGCGCCACCGCGGCGAGGCCCGGCATGTTGGCGTCCGCCCAGATGGGCACCGTACGGCGGTAGCGCACGGGCCGGGGGCCGTCGTACCAGCCGAAGCCGAACCCGTCCGCGTTCACGGTCCCGTGTTTCTGCATGCGGGGCGCGTACGACTGGCGCAGCAGCCCGTGCTCGGGGTCGCTGATCAGCGAGGTCAGGGACCGCGCCGGGCCCAGCCACGCCGCGTGACGGCACATCGCCTCAGTCCTCCGAGCGGGCGCAGCGGAACCCGGCGAAGATCTGCCGCCGGATCGGGTAGTCCCAGTTGCGGAACGTCGTGCGCACGGCGGACGGATGGGTGGCCCACGACCCGCCGCGCAGCACGCGGTAGGTCTCCCCGAAGAAGACCTTGCTGTACTCCTCGTACGGGAAGCAGCGATAGCCGGGATAGGGCTGGAACCAGGAGTCCGTCCATTCCCAGACGTCCCCGATGAGCTGTTCCACCCCGTACGGGCTCGCGCCGTCGGGGAACGCACCGACGGGCGCGGGCCGGGCGGCGCGGTGACCGAGGTTGGCCCAGCGCCCGAGGTGGCCGGGATCGGCCTCGCCCCAGGGGTATCCGCGCCCCCCACAGGCCTTCTCCCACTCGGCCTCGGTCGGCAGCCGCTTGCCCGCCCACCGGGCGTACGCGTCGGCCTCGTACCACGAGACGTGCTGCACCGGCTCGTCCGGCGGCACGGGCTCCTCCCTGCCGAAGCGGATTCGCCACCAGGTGTCGCCGTCCCTGGCCCAGAACAGCGGGGCCTCCACACCGGCCCGCTCGGCCCACTCCCAGCCCTGCGGCAGCCACCAGCGCGGGTCGCGGTAGCCGCCGGCCTCGACGAACTCCATGTACGCGCCGTTGCTGACGGGATGGCGGTCGATCCAGTAGCCCGGCAGGTAGATCCGGTGGGCGGGCCGCTCGTTGTCGTAAGCCCACGCCACGGTGTCGGTGCCCATGGTGAACACCCCGGCGGGGATGTGCACCTCCGGCTCACCGGCGGGCCGGCCGGGCGGCAGTTCCCCGTCGCGGACCAGTCCCGGCCGCCGCGACAGCTGCAGCGTGGCGAGCATCGTCTCGTCGTGCTGGTGCTCGTGCTGCAGCACCAGCCCGAATACGTAGCCGCCGGACCGCAGCGGAGCTGGGTCGGTCAGGTCCACCAGGTCGAGCACGTCGAGCACCCGCCCGCGTACGCCGGAGATGTACTTCCTGGCCTCGGCCGGGCCGAGCAGCGGCAGCGAGGGCCGGTCCTTGCGCGGATACTTGAACGCGTCGTAGAGGTGGTCGATCTCCGGGCGCAGCGGCTCGATGCCGCCCACCTCGCGCAGCACCCACAGCTCCTCGTAGTTCCCGACGTGCGCGAGGTCCCAGACCAGCGGCGACATCAGGGGCGAGTGCTGACGTACGAGCATCTCGTCGTCGGTGTCGGTGTAGGCGAGCGACCGCTCGCGTACGGCCTCCAGCTCGGCCGCGATCCGCTCCTTCAGGCCGGTCGGGCCCGCGTTACCCAGGACGGTGTCGAGATCGGTCACGCTGGCATCTCCTCCATCTGGTCGGCGGCCGGCGATCGGCCTGGTTCGATGTGCCGGGAGGCGAAGGCGCGGACCCGGGCGACCAGCGAGGGCTCGGCCCCGAGGCGGGGCAGGGCCTCGATGGCGGCGCGGAAGCAGACGGAGGCGGCCCGGCGCAGATCGGGGTCGGCGAGACCGAGGCGGGCGGCGTCCGCCCACCGGTGCGCGACCGGCCTGGCCGCTTCGAGCGCGACGGCGGCGGCCCGGTCGTCGGTGACGAGGGCGTGGACGACGGCCGCGCACACGGGCCACTCGGCGGCGCCCTGCGCGTCGATGTAGCGCACCTCCAGCCAGCCGCGGGGCCGTACGGGCGGGAAGAGCGTGGTGGCGTGGTAGGCGAGGTCGGTCTCGCCGGGAGGCCGCCCAGCGACGTGGGCGAAGTCGCGGAACGCCGAGCCGTCGAGCACCGGCAGGAAGCCGCCGTCCTGCCTGACCAGCATGAGACGGGCGTCGAGAAGGTAGCGCGCCCAGTCGCCGGCCGGATCACCGCCGCGCGCGACCGGCGTGGTCCTGCTCGGGTCGAGCCTGCTCCACACGGCCTGGCGGCCCGAGGCCCACCCGCCCGCGGGCGAGTTGGCGAAGGCCGCCACCAGCACGGGGCCGAGCACGTGGGCGCGTTCCCAGCGGGCCCTGGGGTCGTCCCCGAAGTCCAGGTTGATCTGGACGGACGCGGTCGAGCACATCATCGTGAGGCCGTGCGGGCGGCCGAGGAACGCGGCCATCGCGTCGTATCGCGGCTCTCGTAACTGGCGCTGGGACGGACGGAGCGTGTCGAGGCCCCGGCCGCCCAGCCGCAGCCCCGCGCGGGCGAGCGCGAGCCGTACGGCGGCGACGTCGGCGGTGAGCTTCGCGATCGCGGTAGGCAGGACGTCCGGCGGGGCGGACAGTTCGAGCTGCCCGCCCGGTTCGAACGTCACCCGGCTGCCGCCGGGGAGCGCGGGGAGCGCGGCCGCGATCCGGGCGACGGGGACGGGAAGCGCGGGATCCTCGGCGTCGAAGACCAGGAATTCCAGCTCGACGCCCAACCGGTCGGAGGTGACGCCGCGGAAGCAGTCCCGGGCGTACTTCCGGACGCCCATCCGGACGTCCCGCTGCGCGTCGGTCCTCTGCGCGTCGGTCCTCTGCACGTCGGTCATTCGCCCCCCATCGGGCCGATGGACTGCCGACTCGGTGGTGCCGAGTCAGCTTTCCCCGCAATCACCCCTTTCAACCTGAAACCCACTGAAACAGGACCTCACCCAGGTCACCTGGTGGTGGCCCACTCCTCGTCGCGCATCCGGATCATCGCGACGCCGACGACGCCGAAGACCACCAGCAGGATGACGGGCCCGCCGAGGCCCAGGACGAGGTTCCACGCGCGGGCGCCGACCACCCAGACGACGATGCCGACGAGCACGCCGGCCGGGAACCACCATCCGGCCCTGCCCGCCCTGGCGTACGCGACGGCCACGAGCACGAGGCCGAGGAACGACCCGATCATCCCCGGCATCTGCCAGGCGATGATCATCGCGGGCTGCGCCGCGTCCTGCAGGAGCTTCTCCGCCTGGTCCACCGGCAGCATCTGGAACGCCACGATGTCGAAGAAGTCGGAGATCATCAGTGCCGAGAAGTTGATGAGGCCGAGGACCGCGACCACGCCCGCGATGTTGGCGAGCACCACGCCCTTCCCGCGTACGAGATGGACGAGGCCGATCACGCCGGGGACCCACAGGACCCACGCGTAGTGGAGGAGCGTGGCGCTGACGCCCACGATGCCCGGGTTGTTCGCGTACACGAGCGGGTCTTCGACCCCGGGCTCGGACGGATCGGCGGCCATGCCGAGGAGCAGGCACAGCGGGGCGAGGATGAGGCTCGCGCCGGCCGCGACGCGGCGGAAGGAGTTCGCGTTGGTAAGCATGCGCAGGACCGTAAGGAGCCGCACCCCGCGCGGTCGTCAAAGCGCTCTTTGACCCCTCATCCCCCTCCAGGCGGATTTCCGCGCTCCGCGCGTCCCTCGCCGACCGGAGGCCGTTTACCCGCCCGGTCATCGACCCCGGCGGGGGGTGCGCAGGAAAATGACCGGGCATGTTTAAACGATCATTCCTGCTCGCGATGACCTTAAGCACCGCATGACCCGGAGGAGACGATGACCGCGCCGTCCATGTCCGAGTTCGACGCCGACTCGCGCACCGATCTCGTGGCCCCCGACCGATACACGGGCACCGTCACCGATCGCTGGCACGCGCTCGGCGGCGGCCCGAACGGCGGTTACCTGATGGCGATGTGCCTGCGTGCGCTGAAGCAGGAGATGCCGTTCCCCGATGTGCTCGTCGCCTCCGCCTTCTTCCTGCGCCCCGCGGTCGCCGGACCGGCGGAGTTGCGCACCGAGGTCGTCCGGACCGGGCGGCGGGTCGCCACGGGCCAGGTCGTGCTGTCGCAGGAGGGCAAGGAACGACTGCGGGCCACGGCCACCTTCGGCACCCTCGACCAGGCCGACGGGCGCACGCTCGTCACCGGCGAGCCGCCGGCCCTCCCTGACCCGGACGACTGCGTCGATCCGCTCGGCGGCACGTCGCTGGAGGGCGTCAGCATCACAGAACGCATGGAGTTCCGGTTCGCCGAGATGCCCGGCTGGTGGCAGGGGAGGCCCGCCGAGCAGGCCGCGATCGAGTTCTGGATGCGCTTCAGGGACGGCCGCCACGCCGACCTGGACGCCCTGCCCCTGCTGCTGGACGCCGCACCCCCGGCCGTGCTGGCCGTCGGCGAGTTCGCCTCCGCCACGCTCGAACTGACCGCGCACATACGGGCCCGGCCCGCCCCTGGCTGGCTCGCCTGCCGCGCCACCACGCGCCACCTGGTCAACGGCTACCACGAAGAGGACTTCGAGATCTGGGACGCCAAAGGCGTCCTCGTCGCCCAGGGGCGGCAACTCGCCATGCTCCCGTAGTCGGCCACCACCGGGCAGCGTGTCCCTTTTGTCACACAATGGGTCGTGAGTACCTGACCCGGTGGCGGCTACTGTCTCCGTCATGCTCCACCGCCGTCCCCCCACCCTCGTCGACTGGATCGTCGCGGTGGCCGTGGGCCTGTTCTCGATCGCCGAGGAGATCGGCGGGCGCTCGACGGGCCCGTCCCGCGAGCAGCTCCCCCTCTGGATCGCCGCCGGGGTCGTCACCGCCGTGGGCGTGCTGTTCCGGCGCCGCGCCCCCTTCGCGATCCTGTGCGTCTACTCCGCCGTCAACGTCCTGCTGTTCGCCCTCACCCCCCAGATGGCGGCGGCCTGGCAGTTCTACACCGAGCTCGTGCTGCTGTTCACCCTGCTGTCGGAGGTGCGGCCCGGCAGTGCGAAGGCCGTGGCCGGTCTGGCCGCGACCGGCGCGTACGTCGTCTCCATGCTGGCGGCCTCGTCCCCGCGGGCCGGATGGGGCGACGTCGCCGTGGCGGTCGTCATGTCCTCGATCGCGGCCGGCGCCGGCCTGGCCGTGCGCAGGCACCGCGCGCTCGCGGTGCAGGCGGCCGAGCGCGGCGAACTGCTGGCCCGCGAGGCGGTGTCGGAGGAGCGCGCCCGCATCGCCCGCGAACTGCACGACATCGTCGCCCACAGCGTCAGCCTCATGACCATGCAGACCGGCGGCGTACGGCTCATGCTGCGCGAGGACCAGGAACGCGAGCGGCAGGTGCTCGCGTCGATCGAGGAGACGGGCCGCGGCGCGGTGGACGAGTTGCGCCGGATGCTCGGCCTGCTGCGCGGGCCGCAGGCGGACACGGGCCCCCAGGCCGGCCTCGACCGGCTGGACGACCTGCTCGACCAGGTCAGGGCGGCAGGGTTGGAGGTGACCCTGGAGGTGCGGGGGGACCCGGTGCCGCTGCCGGCCGGGCTCGACCTGTCGGCCTACCGGATCGTGCAGGAGGCGCTGACCAACGCGCTCAAGCACGCCGGCCCGACCCGGGCGGCGGTCACCGTGGACTACCGCCCCGGGGAGCTGCGCCTGGAGGTCGTCGACCACGGCCCGCGCCAGGGCAGGGCGCGGGCGCGCGTCGGGCAGGAGGGCGGGCACGGGCTGATCGGCATGCGGGAGCGGGCCGCGCTGTTCCACGGCACGCTCACCGCGGGGCCGCTCGCCTCGGGCGGGTTCGGCGTACGGGCGGTGCTGCCCCTGTGAGCCGGATCGGCATTCTCATCGCCGACGACCAGGCGATGATCCGGGCCGGGCTGCGCCTGGTCATCGGCACCCAGCCGGACCTCGCCGTGCTGGGCGAGGCGTCCGACGGCGAACGCGCCGTGGAACTGGCCCGGAGCCTGCGGCCCGACGTCGTGCTGCTCGACATCGCGATGCCGCGCCTCGACGGCCTGGAGGCGGCCAGGCGGATCCTGTCCGCGCCAGAGCCGCCGCGTGTGATCATGCTGACGACCTATGACACCGACGAGAACCTCGACCACGCCCTGCGCGCCGGGGTCGGCGGCTTCCTGCTCAAGGTCTCGCCGCCCGAGCACCTGTTCGCGGCGATCCGCAGCGCCGCCCGCGGCGAGTTGCCGCTCGACCCCGCCGTCACGGGCAGGGTCGTGGACGCCTACCGCCGCGCGCGGCCCGCCGCGCCACCGCCGGAGACCGGGCTGACGCCGCGCGAGGAGCAGGTGCTGCGCCTGGTCGCGCGGGGGCTGTCGAACGGCGAGATCGCCGGAGCGCTGTCGATCGGCGAGGCGACGGTGAGCACGCACATGAACCGCCTGCTGGCCAAGCTGGGCCTGCGCGACCGCGCCCAGGCCGTCAGGTACGCCTACGAGTCGGGCCTCGTCCGGCCAGGGGAACCCTCATCGTGAGCCGGTAGCGTAGGTGCACATGACAGCTATCGACTCCACCACTTCGGGTGCGTACGGCATCGGCCTCGCCACGATCGCCGCGGACGGCACCGTGCTGGACACCTGGTTCCCCTTCCCGGCGCTGGGCGAGCCCCCGGCCGTGGGCACCGAGCCGATCGCGGGCGAGGACCTCGGCGACGGCATGGCGGACCTGGTCGGCCCCGATGCCGCCCGGGGCGTCGAGGTCGTGGCCGTGCGCACCGGCATCGCCGACCTGTCGGCCCCGCCGGCAGACGCGCACGACGTGTACCTGCGGCTGCACCTGCTGTCCCACCGCCTGGTCCGGCCGCGCTCGATCAACCTCGACGGGATCTTCGGGCTGCTGGCCAACGTCGTGTGGACCAACCACGGCCCGTGCAAGGTGGAGGGCTTCGAGGAGGTGCGGCTGCGCCTGCGCGCCCGGGGCCCGGTGACCGTCTACGGCGTGGACAAGTTCCCCCGCATGGTCGACTACGTGCTGCCCCCCGGGGTGCGGGTCGCCGACGCCGACCGCGTACGGCTCGGCGCCCACCTGGCGAGCGGCACCACCGTCATGCACGAGGGCTTCGTGAACTACAACGCCGGCACGCTCGGCACCTCCATGGTGGAGGGCCGCATCTCCGCCGGAGTGGTCGTCGGCGACGGGTCCGACGTGGGCGGCGGCGCCTCGATCATGGGCACGCTGTCCGGCGGCGGCAAGGAGGTCATCTCGATCGGCGAGCGGTGCCTGCTCGGGGCCAACTCCGGCGTCGGGATCTCGCTGGGCGACGACTGCGTCGTGGAGGCCGGGCTGTACGTCACGGCGGGCACCAAGGTCACGCTTCCGGACGGAGCGGTCGTGAAGGCCAGGGAGCTGTCGGGCAAGTCGGGTGTGCTGCTGCGCCGCAACTCGACGACCGGCGCGGTCGAGGCGGTCTCCCGCGACAGCCGGGGAGTCGAGCTGAACGCGGCGCTGCACGCCAACGACTAGACCTCGACCAGACCCTGAGACGACCCTGACTCTGCCCTGAACTTGGCCTTCTGCCCTGTGAGCGGGGGGAGTGCGGCCCGTACGGTGAAGGCATGGGACGCATTCTCCTCATCGCCGCAGCCGTCATCGTCGGGTTCTTCCTTCTCGGTTCCGTCATCGGGCTCATCTTCGGGGCGCTGAAATGGGTACTGATCATCGGCGCGATCGCGCTGATCGTGTCGGTCGTGCTCAAGCTCACCAGGAGCAGCGGGTCCAGTCACTACACCTGACCGGGCCCGCGACCGTACGGGAAAAAGGGAGGGCCCCGCCGCGGATGCGGCGGGGCCCTCTGTCACTCGCGCCTCGTGTTACGAGAGGGGCGGGTAGGCGTTCTGCATGAGCTGCTGGAACTGGGCCGAGAACCAGTGGCCCGAGACCGGGGCGCCGGAGAGGGCACCGGACATGTTGTTGCCGTTCAGCGAGTTACCGGTGTAGGTCGGGTCACACATCCGGTCGAAGCCCTTGCCCTCGTCGTTCGGGATCTGAGAGCTGGAGCCGTCGGACTCACCCGGAGGCTTGATCCAGACGTAGGCGTCGAGACCGGCGGCGGGGGCCGCCGTCGGACGCTCGCCGAGGCCCGCGCCGGACTGGTTGCACCAGTTGCCGGCGTGGATGCGGCGGTCGATGCGGGACTGGTTGACGAAGGTGTCCACGTTGGTGGACGTGCTCGCCGCGGTCGGCCTGGCCGAGCCGCCCCAGCCGTTGCGGGAGGTGTCGATCAGCATGCCCAGCGTGTTCGGGAAGCCCTTCGCCACCAGGGCGTTGCGCAGGCCGACCGCGAAGGACTGCTCGTCCACGTACCAGTTCCAGTCGACCCACTTGGACTGGCGCACGGACTGACCGTTCACCATGGTGTTGATGGTGAAGTGCGGCTCGATCGTCGCGGAGAAGTTGGCGGTGTTCACGATGAAACCGTCAATGCTGTTCACGCCCGCGGTGGTGCCGGTCGCCATCTGGTGGAAGAGGTTCACCATCGGGCTGAAGTTGTTGTCCCAGCCGAGCCAGGCGTGGTGCGCCGCGTCCACGTAGGTGTAGACGTTCCGGATCGCGTGCAGCTTGTTAAGCGCGTACTGCACACCCTGGACGTAGGCGCCCGAGGACTGGGCCTCCTGGCACGCCGCGAACGCGTTCACGTTGGTGATCAGGTTCGGCAGCGAGTCGGGCTCGATGATCGTCACGATGCGGAGGTTGGAGTACTTCGGGTCCGCCATGATGCCGGCGATGACGTCGATGAACTCGGCCTTGTACCGCGCGAGACCGTTCTGGGCGATCTTCAGCTCACCGTTGGAGGCGAGCGCCGAGCAGTCGCGGTTCGGCAGGTCGTAGACGACGACCTGGATCGTGAGGGGCGCGCTGCCGTTGGCCGCGTCCTGCCTGACCGCCTCGTCCAGGTGGTCACGCAGGCCCATGGCGTTGTTGCCGGCCGAGCCTGAGCTGATCGCCGCGATGCGGTCCAGCCAGACCGCCGTGGACAGGTTGGCGACGCGCGAGCCGCCCGGCTCGTTCGACGCGCTCCGCGACCAGTCCGGGTTCACGTAACCCGTGGCGCCGACGTACGGGTTGTCCACGTGCACGCCGGGCGAGGGGGTCACCGAGGGGGACGGGGACGGCGAAGGCGAGGCCGACGGAGAAGCGGACGGGGACGCCGAGGGGGACGCCGACGGGGAGGCCGACGGGGAGGCCGAGGGCGAGGCCGACGGAGAAGCGGACGGCGAGGCCGAGGGGGACGCCGACGGCGACGGCGAGGGCGACGGCGACTGCGTGGCGCCGTTGCAGGTCACGCCGTTGATCTTGAAGCTGGTCGGCGTGGGGTTGCTGCCGCTCCAGGTCCCGTTGAAGCCGATGCTCGTCGAGGAACCGCTGGGCATGGACTTGTTCCAGTCCATGGCGGTCACGGTCACGTTGCTGCCCGACTGGCTCCAGTTGCCCGACCAGCCCTGGCTGACGTGCTGGCCGCTGTTCGGGAAGCTGAAGGTGAGCGTCCATCCGTTGAGCGCGTCGCCCAGGTTCTGGATGGTCAGGTTGACGGACATGCCGCCCTGCCACTCACTGGCGCTGTAGTTGACGTTGCAGGCGACGGCGGCACTCGCCGATGTGGCGGTGGCGACGGCCGCCGTGGAACCGAGCGCGAGCACGGCCGCCGCGACCAGGCCGCGGCGCACCGTGGAGCTCACGGCTCCCGGTCGGGGGGTGGATCTCATTGGGAAGGTCCTCCTGGCGTGTTTACTGCGCTTGGGAGCGCTCCCACGAACCATAGGCACCACCTCCTGTGCCGTACAGAGACCCCGTCAAGGGCCGATGGTCCCCAGGCTCGCGACCCCATGCGCACTTCGCGTCCGAGCAGGGGTTCCACCACGGTGTTACGTCCGAAGTCACTTGCGTGTTTCGTGAAAGTTTCACCATTTCGCAGGTGAAACGCGTGGCCAGAGGGCCGGTGCGAGGGGAGCAGGCCCGACGGGTAACATCCGGTAGTCACACATATCGCGAATGGGGAACGTCATGACCGTCAAAGTGACCGTCACCGGCGCGGCCGGCCAGATCGGTTACGCGCTGCTCTTCCGCGTCGCATCGGGCCAGCTCCTCGGGGCTGACACTCCGGTGAAGCTCAGCCTTCTGGAGATCCCGCAGGCCCTGAAGGCGGCCGAGGGCACCGCGATGGAGCTCGACGACTGCGCGTTCCCGCTGCTGCGCGGCATCGAGATCTCCGACGACCCGGCCAAGGCCTTCGACGGCGCCAACGTCGCGCTGCTTGTCGGCGCCCGTCCCCGTACGAAGGGCATGGAGCGCGGCGACCTCCTGGAGGCCAACGGCGGCATCTTCGGCCCGCAGGGCAAGGCCATCAACGACCACGCCGCCGACGACGTACGCGTGCTCGTGGTGGGCAACCCCGCCAACACCAACGCGCTCATCGCGCAGTCCGCGGCTCCCGACGTGCCGGCCGAGCGGTTCACCGCGATGACCCGGCTCGACCACAACCGCGCGCTCTCGCAGCTCGCGGCCAAGCTGAACGTGCCGGTCAGCGAGATCAAGAAGATGACGATCTGGGGCAACCACTCCGCCACCCAGTACCCGGACCTCTTCCACGCCGAGGTCGGCGGCAAGATCGCGGCCGAGCAGGTCGAGCAGGAGTGGCTGCGCGACACCTTCATCCCGACCGTCGCCAAGCGCGGCGCCGCCATCATCGAGGCGCGCGGCGCGTCCTCCGCGGCGTCCGCCGCCAACGCGGCGATCGACCACGTGTACGACTGGGTGAACGGCACGCCCGAGGGCGACTGGACCTCGGCCGCCATCCCGTCCGACGGCTCGTACGGAGTGCCGGAGGGCGTCATCTCCTCCTTCCCCGTGGTGTCGAGGAACGGCCGCTGGGAGATCGTCCAGGGCCTGGAGATCGACGCGTTCTCGCGCGAGCGGATCGACGCCTCGGTCGGCGAACTGGTCGAGGAGCGGGACGCCGTGCGGGCGCTCGGCCTGATCTGACACCTGTGACGCGAGGGGCGGGCCGTTCATCGGCCCGCCCCTCGCGTTTTCCCCTCTTTCCCGTGCGCCCCGGCTTCATCTGGGCAGTTGAAGCCCATGGACGGGATGTACGACGTGGTGGTTCTCGGGCTGGGGCCCGGCGGAGAGTGCGTCGCGGGCCGGCTGGCGGAGGCCGGCCTCAGCGTGGCGGGTGTGGAGGCCCGCCTGATCGGTGGCGAATGCGCCTACTGGGGCTGCGTCCCCTCGAAGATGATGGTGCGGGCCGCGGGGCTGCTGGCCGAGGCGCGGCGGGTGGCGGGAATGGCCGGCTCGGTGCGGGTGTCCCCGCGGTGGGACACGGTGATCGACCGGATCGCCGGAGAGGCCACGGACGGCTGGAGCGACGACGCCAGGGCCGAGCACTTCGAGAGCGCCGGCGTCCACCTCGTCCGCGGCCTCGGCCGGATCACCGGGCCGCGTGAGGTGGCCGTGGCCGGCCGGGTGCTGCGGGCCCGGCGCGGGATCGTCCTCGCCACCGGGACCAGCCCCGCCCTCCCCGCGCTCGACGGCCTGGCGGGCACCCCGTACTGGACGAGCAGGAACGCCGTCACGACCCGGCAGGCGCCCGAGTCGCTGATCGTGCTGGGCGGCGGGGCCGTCGGCTGCGAACTCGCCCAGGTGTTCGCCCGGTTCGGCACGCGGGTGTCGGTCGTGGAGGCAGCCGACCGCCTGCTGCCGCGCGAGGAGCCCGAGGCGGGCCGGCTGCTGGCCCGGGTGTTCGCCGGCGAGGGCCTCGTGACCTACACGGGCGTCGCGGCGGCGCGGGTGCGGCACGACGGCGACGGCTTCACCCTTACGCTGGAGGACGGCAGGGCCCTGCGCGCCGCGCGCCTGCTGGTCGCCACCGGCCGCGGCACCGACCTGGCCGCGATCGGCGCGGGGCACGCCGGCCTCGACGAGAGCGCCGGGTTCGTCGCCGTGGACGACCGGATGCGCGCCGCCGACGGCGTGTGGGCGGTGGGCGACGTGACCGGCCGGGGAGCCTACACGCACGTGGCCGTCTACCAGGGCAGGGTCGCGGCCCGCGACATCCTCGGCGAGGGTGGTCCCGCCGCCGATTACCGGGCGGTGCCCAGGGTCACCTTCACCGACCCTGAGGTGGGCTCGGTCGGCCTCACCGAGCCGGAGGCCAGGGACTCCGGGCTCGACGTGCGGGTGGGCTTCGCCCAGGTCGCCGAGTCGGCGCGCGGCTGGATCCACGGGGCGGGGCACGAGGGCTTCGTCAAGCTGGTGGAGGACGCGCGGCGCGGCGTGCTGGTCGGCGCCACGAGTGCCGGGCCCGCCG
Organism: Microbispora sp. H11081; assembly: GCF_012999535.1. Lineage (GTDB taxonomy): Bacteria > Actinomycetota > Actinomycetes > Streptosporangiales > Streptosporangiaceae > Microbispora. Next base: position 364,149 of record NZ_JABBWV010000003.1, on the reverse strand, counting down.
GCGGGGAGGTGCTCGGCGCGCTGCTGATGGCGGTGCGGAACGAGATCCCCACCACGAGTCTGCGGCACACGATGTACGCCTATCCGACCTTCCACCGCGCCGTCGAGGACGCCCTCGACACGCTCGACGGCCCTGCGCCTGGCCGGTGAGCGCGCGGCCATCGCCGCCATCGCCACCATCGCCGCCACCTCGGAGACGACGGTCAGGCGCTGGGTGAGCCCGGCGGGCACCGTGCCGGGGTCGAGGTGCAGCGTCCGGAAGGCGTACGGCAGCACCACGAGGAGCAGTGAGCCGAGCGCGACGGCGCACAGCACGCCCACCAGGCGCGAGCGGGTGGCCCGGGCGACGAGCAGCCCGGCGATCGGCAGGCCGATGAAGGCGGCGAACGCGGCGTAGCGGTGGACGCCGCCGGAGAACGAGAGCGACATCCCCGGCCGGTCGGTCGGGAACCCGGCCACCAGCAGCAGGCCTGCGCTCCACACCCCCACCAGCAGCGGGGCACGCCGGTCCAGCCGCGCCAGCCCCAGGGCGAGGACGGCCGAGCCCGTGGCGATCGCCGTCAGCGAGACCGGCAGCAGCCAGCCGTGCGGCGCGAACGCGTACTCGCTGATCATCGCCGTGAGCGGGTCGAGCCCGGCCACCAGGTGTAACGCGAGCATCGCGGCGGCGCCGGTCGCCACCAGCAGGTATCCCAAGACCATCCCCATGGCACTTCACTGTGGCCGCGGGGAGGGCGGCGGCCCATCGGAGATCCACCCGAGCCGCCCCTGAGGAAACCCCTAGGAGACGTCGGCGGAATCCGCGGGGGCCGTCTCGGGGGTGGAGGCGCGGAACCAGCGGCAGCCGTACCGGCCGACGGGGAAGCGGGCCTTACCGTCGTCGGAGACCTCGACCGTGCCGTCCACCAGCAGGTCGGTCAGCACCATGGACGAGTCGAGCCCGGCCAGCGTGATCTCCACCTCCGTCTCCGCCGCACCGAGGTTGTGCACGGCCACGACCGTCTCGCCGTCGCAGTCGGCCCGGTGGGCGAGCACGGCCGGCGCGCCGGTGTCGAGCACGGTGTACTCGCCCCACGCGAACTCCGGGCAGTCGCGGTAGTGCCTGATCAGCCGGGTGATCCAGGCCAGCAGCGACTCGGGGTCGCGCTCCTGCGCGCTGACGTTGACCTTCTCGGGACCGTAGTCCCCGGTGGGCATGGGAATGCGCACCTTCGAGGGGTCGGCGTCGCTGAAGCCGCCGTTGCGGTGGGGGGTCCACTGCATCGGCGTGCGGACGGACTGGCGGCCCTCCAGTTCCAGGTTCTCCCCCATGCCGATCTCCTCGCCGTAGAAGAGCACCGGCGTGCCCGGCAGGGAGAACAGCAGGCTGTAGGCCATCTTGATCCGCTCCATGTCGCCGCCCAGCATCGTGGGCAGGCGCCGCCGCAGGCCGCGGCCGTACAGCTGCATGTCCTTGTCCGGGCCGAAGGCGGCGAAGACCTCCTCACGCTCGGATTCGCTCAGCTTGTCGAGCGTGAGCTCGTCGTGGTTGCGCAGGAACGTCGCCCACTGCGAGTCCTTGGGCGGGGACGGCCGCTCCCGCAGGGCGGCGGCCAGCGGGCCCGCGTCCTGGCGGGCCAGCGACAGGTACGTCCGCTGCATGGTGATGAAGTCGAAGCACATGGTGATCTCGTCGCCGAGATCGTCGCCGAAGTACCGCACCAGTTCGTCGTACGGCAGGTTCACCTCGCCGAGGAGGATGGCGCTGCCGTCACGGCGGCTGAGGAAGGCCCGCAGGCAGGCGAAGAACTCGTGCGGATCGGGCAGGTCGTCGCCGCCCGAGATCTGCTCGACGAGGAACGGCACGGCGTCCACCCGGAAGCCCGACAGGCCCAGCTCCATCCAGAATCCGAGGATGCGGGAGATCTCGTCCCGCACCTCCGGGTTGGTGGTGTTCAGGTCGGGCTGGAACCGGTAGAACCGGTGGTAGTAGTACTGCCCGGTCTTCTCGTCGTACTCCCACAGGCTGTTCTCCTTGTCGGGGAACACCACGCCCTCGGGATCGTCGGGCTCCGGCTTGTCCGACCAGATGTACCAGTCCCGGTAGCGGGAGTCCCGGCTGGAGCGCGAGTCCTTGAACCAGGGATGCTCGTCGGAGGTGTGGTTGACCACGAGGTCGGCGATGACCCTGATGCCCCTGTCCGAGGCCACGCGCATGAACTCGACGAACTCGCCGAGCGTGCCAAGGCGCGGATCGACGCTGTAGAAGTCGGTGATGTCGTACCCGTCGTCCTTGTCCGGCGTCGGGAAGAACGGCATGAGCCAGATACACGTCACGCCCATCCGGTCGAGGTGGTCGATGCGCTGGATCGCCCCCCTGAAGTCGCCGATCCCGTCGCCGTTGCCGTCGGCGAAGGTCTCGATGTCGAGGCAGTACACGACCGCGTTCTTCCACCACAGGTCGGAGGTCATGCTGAGTCTCATGACCCTTCCCGCTGCCCGGTAAAAACTGGGCAAAACATCCGGCCCGCGCCGCCGGAGCGGCGCGGGCCGGTGTCGTCACCGACGGTCACGTCCTACAGCGGCGTGACCTGTTCGGCCTGCGGTCCCTTGTTGCCCTGAACGGTCACGTAGCTGACCCGCTGGTTCTGGTCCAGTGTCCGGTAACCGTTCGAATTGATCGCCGAATAATGAACGAACACGTCAGCGGTGCCGTCGTCCGGAGCGATGAAACCGAAGCCCTTTTCGGCGTTGAACCACTTGACAGTGCCTTCAGACAACTGCTTCTCCTTCTTGGAAGCCACACCATGTTCCCAGGTCGAGAGCATGAGGCTGCGTAGCGGAATCGTTACGCGACCGCGTGAGACGCTGATTATGCGCGCACGTCCGCTGCCGGGACGACCCCGGGTGCGCTTTTTACAAACCATGTTTTCAGGAATTGTCTACTGCGACACTCGCAGCCTGTACGGACAGTACCCGCGATTACCCCGGGCTATGCCGGTGCGGCCATGTACCAGCGCGCGTGCCCGTCACCCCGCGTGAGCGAGTCGAGCCGCCTGGGCAACTCCTGCCGGGAGAACGGGTCGCCGGAGGCGTTGCGGATGTGGATGCCCACGGCGTACATGTCCCGCACCTCCATGAGGGTGGTGTAGCCGGGCCACAGCCGCAGATCCAGGCCGTACGCGCGGGCGAACTCGTCCACGTCGGCCGTCGAGAGGCCGAAGCGGCGCTGACCGTGGTAGGTGTGCACCAGGTCCCACTCGCGCGGGCCGACGGCCACGCCGTCCCAGTCGCACAGCACCACGTGCCCGTCCTGGCACCGCAGCAGGTTGTCGATCCAGGCGTCGCCGTGCAGCAGCACCGGTGCGCCGGTGTCGAGGTCGCGCCAGCGCCCGGTGAGCTCCTCGATGCGGTCACTCAGCCACGACCGCTGGCCGGAGGTGAGCACCTCGGCCCGGTGCTCCACCGCGTGCCGCACCTCCGCCAGCGGGTCGGTGAGCGTCCGCAGCGCCACCGGCGGCACCGGCTCCCGGTGCAGGCTGCGCAGCACCCGGCCGAGCTGCCGGGTCGTCGGGCGGCCGCGGGAGGGGACGTACCGCCAGAAGGTGACCGCCCTGCCGGCGTGCACGATCGGCTGGTCGGCGATCTCGTCGGCCGGCCGCACGGTGGGGAAGCCACGGTCGGCGAGCCAGCGGGCGACCGCCACGACCGCCGGCAGGCGGGTCAGCGCGTCCGGCGCGGTCGCGATCCTGACCACCAGCTCCGCGCCGCACGCGTTCGCGCGGAGCTTGAAGACCGCGTTGCTGCGCAGCCGCAGGAGCTGCGCGCCGCGCGCGTCCACCCCGATCGTCGCGCAGACGTCGCGCAGGACCCTGAACGCCTCCTCGGCCAGCGGCGCCGGCTCCATGGTTCTCATCGCGGTTTTCACGCGTTCTCGGCGGCGGATGAGTCGGTCGCGGGGAACAGCCCGCTGAGGGCGAGCGTGGGCACCGACTCCGCCAGCACCCGCCGCAGACGCCGTACGGAGGGCAACGCGGGGTCGGCGTCGGCCAGCAGGGCTCTGGCCCGGGTGACGACGATCGAGGTGCGGTGCTCGGCGGGGACCTGCCGGAGAGCGTCCGAGGCGATCCTGCAGGCCTCCTCGTGGTCGCCGTTCCTGGCCAGGTGGCTCGCCTGGTCGAGCAGGATCAGCGCCGGGTCGATGGTCTGGAAGCCGGGAGGGAACCCGTCGATGGCCTGCACCTGCTGGGCGTCCCCCAGCTCGATCAGCGTGCCTGTGCGGTAGAACTTCATCCGCTTCTCGGTGAAGACGAAGGCCAGGTCGTCCTGGCTCATGCCGCGCATCCTGGCGAAGATCTGCTCCGCCTCCGCGAGCGCGGTCCTGGCGGCCTTGCCGTCCCCCATCCTGGCGAGCGCGCGGGCCTCGGCCGCCGCCGCGAGCGCCGCGGGCGAGCTGGGCGCCGAGCCGGCCAGCATCCGCGCCTCGCGGGCCAGCCGCACGGTCTCGTTCAGGTCCCCGTAGTAGTAGAGGAGCATGGTCTGCTGGGCGCGCACCAGCGCCCGCAGCCGCAGGTCGCCGACGTCGTCGGAGGCGGCCCGCGCCGTGCCGTACCACGCGTGGGCCTGCCGGGTGTCGCCCAGCTTCATCAGCGCGTCGGCGGCGAGCAGCGTGAGCATCGTGGTCGCGGTGAGCAGGCGGCGCTGCGCCGACGACGGCTGGCGGGCGGCGCTCAGCCGGCGCACATCGGAGATCTCCAGCATGACCCGGCAGAGCATCGGCGTCGGCGGGGTCGTCATGTACTCCCTGCGGTAGCGCAGCACCTGCTCGTCGAGCCGGTCGAGCTGGTCCTCGCTCACCGTGCCGGTGGCCAGCGTGCGGTCGAGGTCGTGACGCAGTCCTTCGACCTCGGCGAAGAACCGGCCGTTGGGCGTGCCCATGAGCATCGCCTGGTGGAACAGCGCCCTGCGCTCCGCGTCGTCGGGCACCTGGTCCTCGGTCCTGGCCTGCTCGCCGGCCTGGCCGGGCCCGACCACCACGATCTTCTGGCCGCCCGCGTCCTCGCAGTAGTCGGCGGCCAGGCCGAGCCGTACGGCGTTGGCCCGGTAGAGCCTGGCCAGCAGGTCGATGGTCTGCGGGCGCGGGCGCGCCCGGTTGTTCTCCCAGGCGTTCAGCAGGTCGATGCTCGCCCTCGGATGGCCGAGATCCTGCTGCTCGCACAGGTGCTCCAGCTCCTCGATCGCCTGCCGTGCCGACCACCCCCGGCCGAGCCGGTGGGCCTTCAGCAGGCTGACGCCGCAGCAGCCGTGGATCGCCTGGACGGTCTGCCAGAGCGTCCACTGCCGTGCCTGTGCCTGTTCGCGCCAGCGACGCGCGCAAGCGGGTGAGTGCTCTCCGCGGGCCATGTGCGTGCCCTCCACTGGTGAAGCGGTCCCCGTTTACGGTTGTTTCCCCACGGTAAACGCGCAGGCACACAACCTCCCGCGACTGTTATGGCTTCGTGTTCGGGAACCCGCAGGTGTTCCACGGAATGCGGGCGACTTCCCTGGTTATTGCACGGTTTCGGCGAATCCGCACGATTGCCGCTAGGTCGTGGCGGGTTCACCCTGTCCGGTGTTAGGTCCTGACGTTCCCCGGAGGTTCACGATGACGACGGTAGACCGCAGCGAGGCGATGGACCACCTGGAGCGGCTCGCGGCGCAGCTCGAGGCCCATTCCTTCCAGGTGCGCCTGACGGCGCCGGCAGGCCTCTATCCGCGTCTGCGTGTCATCAACCCCATGGAGCCCGCGATGGCGGAGGACGTGCTGGCGTCCAACGCGAGCGACGGCGAGTGGTGGTACTGGCTGTCGTGGGCGGGCCGGATCGGGCATGCCTCCGATGTTGTCACCGCCGCGGAACGCATCGCCAGCGTCCTCCACGTGATCCGCCGCTGACACCGCGCCCTCCGGCCGCGGCCTACGGTCTCCGGCGGTCCTGGAGGACGCCGTCGACGTACACGTCCACCTTCTCGTCGTAGAAGGCGACCAGTCCGGCGATCTTCTGGGACTCCGGGAGCGGCGTGGGATAGGACCAGACCAGGTCCGCGCCCGACTCGCCCTCGCCGACCGACCAGTACACCGCGCGGCCCTTGTACGGGCAGTGGGTCACCGTCGGCGACGGGCGCAGCAGGTCGAGCCGCACATCGGTCTTGGGCAGGTAGTAGCGCGGCGGCAGGCCGGTCTCGAACAGGATGCGCGGCGCGCGCGAGTCCGCGACGGTGACGCCGTCCACCTCCACCCGGATGTGGCGCGAACTGGCCAGGACGTCCACCCGGGTGTAGGGGTCGCGGGCGTGGACGAAGACCTCCTCGTCCTCCTCGAACCAGTTGTCCATCGCGTCCCAGTCGAAGCGGACGTGACCTCTGATCTCCTCCAGCGGGGCGTCGTCCCCGTACACGTCGTCCCCATACACAAGGGCCGCCCCCGGCCGGCCGGCCACGTCGTGCACCACCGCGTCCCCCCTGCTGGGCGAGTGCCGCGTCTCCCCCGTGTTCCTCAACTCCGCCACGCGGACGTCGTCCGCCGGGAAGTAATACGTCGGGTAGTAGGGGCCCTCCCAGACCAGCAGGGCCCGCGTGGTGTCGGCCACCACGCGGCCCTCCACGAGGACGCGCACGCGCTTGGCCGTCGTCTCCACCCGGACGCGGCCCCGTTTCGTCGGCTCCATGTCTGCGCCAACCAAGGGGCCGATCGTCCTTATTCCCCGTCCTCACAATCGCCATTTCCGGGTGTGCGGACCCGGGTCCACGCGCGCTATCGACAGCGAGCGAACAGGTCGCTTACCCTCGGCTAGGTGGGTCTTCGCCTTTACGATACGCATGGCCGCGCCGTCCGCGATTTCGTCCCCCGAATTCCCGGAATGGTGTCGATTTATCTCTGCGGTCCCACCGTCGTCGTGCCGCCCCATCTGGGACAGCTCAGATCGCAGGTGAATTTCGACATTCTGCATCGCTGGTTGAAAAGCAGCGGATATGAGGTCCTGTTATGCAGGAACGTCACCGACATCGAGGACAAGATAATTCGCAGGTCCGTCGCGGAAGGAGTCCCCTGGTGGCGGATCACCGATCCCGTCCACCGCGCCTTCGTCCGTACGTACACGCTCCTGGGCTGCCTTCCGCCCAGCGTGGAGCCACGGGCGACGGGACACATCCCCGAGATGATCGAGATGGTCGAGCAACTCGTGGCGGCCGGGCACGCCTACGAGTCCGACGGGGACGTGTATTTCTCGGTCGGCTCCTACCCGAACTACGGGTCCCTTTCCCGGCAGCAGGCCGGGCATCTGCGGGCGGCCGAGGAAAACGAGCGGGGAAAACGCGACCCGCGCGATTTCGCGCTGTGGAAGAGCGCGAAACCCGGTGAGCCGGTGTGGCACTCACCCTGGGGCGAGGGGCGCCCAGGGTGGCATCTGGAGTGTTCCGCGATGGCCCGCAGATACCTCGGCGCGGAATTCGACATCCACGGCGGCGGAGTAAATCTCATATTTCCGCACCATGAAAACGAGATGGCCCAGTCGCGGGCCGCCGGGGATCCGTTCGCGCGCTTCTGGCTGCACAACGGGCCTGTCACCCACCGGGGCGAGAAGATACGCAAGCACCCGCGCAACCCACTGGCCGTCCCCGCCCTGCTCGACCGTGTGCGGCCGGTCGAACTCCGCTATTACCTGACGGCGGCCCATTACCGGTCGCCGATGGAATTCAGCCCGGACGCCCTGGACGAGGCGGCGGCGGCCTACCGGCGCGTCGAGAGGTTCGTGCTGCGGGTGGGATCCGACGCCGCCGCGCCTCTGCTCCCGCAGTTCAGCGAGGCGATGGACCACGACCTCAACGTGCCGCAGGCCCTGGCGGCCGTCCACGGCGAGGTGGCCGAGGGCAACACCGCACTGGCGTCAGGAGATCGCGAACTGGCCGCCGCGAAATGTCGGTCGGTCCGGGCCATGCTGAATGTCCTCGGCCTCGATCCGCTCAGCGATACCTGGCATGTGGAAAAGCACCTGCAGGAGGTCGCGGGAGCCGTACTCCGGGTGGTCCGTGATCTCGCCTCCGCCAGCGCCCGGCAGGGAGATCACGAACGCGCGCGGATCATGGAGCAGCACATTGAGACGGCGCTCGCCAAACGCCGCCAAATCGAGCACCCCGCGCTTATCAGATAGATCTTGGTCTGCCCCGCCGGGCGCCACACCGGCCGGCGACGCCTGACACGCGGGTGAGCGAAGAGCGCATGTTACAAGAACAAGAACTGACGTCCGGAGGATAATTCTGGCCAATTCGTGGGAATCATGACGGCACCAGCTGACGGACACCGCCGAAAGGAGGGCCCCGATGAAGAAGGTGCAGATCGTGCCGCGACCGCGGCCGCCGAGAACTCCCGCTCCGGTCGACCTGCGCACCCCCTCGGGAAGGGTCCTCCCCTACTAGGACGGTGGGCCCGGGTCAGTTCCTGGCCAGCTCGTAGCAGCGGGCGAAGCCCTCCAGCACGGCGGGCCAGGAGCACCGGACCGGCTCGGTCTCCCGGTTGTGCTCGGCGATCGACCGGCGCAGCCCGGGATCCCTGGCCAGCCGCGCGACCGAGGCGACGAGGTCGTCGAACGAGCGGCCCAGCAGACCCTCCTTGCCCGGCCTGACGAAGTCGGCCACGCCGCTCTGGGCCCGTGCCACCACCGGCACACCGGCCGCGCGGGCCTCCAGCGCGGCCAGGCCGAACGACTCGCGCGGAGCCGGGGCCACGAACACGTCGGCCTCGGCCAGCAGGTCCTTGATCTGCTCGCGGCTGTACCTGCCCGGCAGCGACACCCAGCTCATCCCGTGCGCCCGCAGGTAGCGCTCCATGCGGCCCCTGGCCGGGCCGTCGCCCACGATCGTCGCGCGCATCGCGATGGCCGGCGGCACCCGGTCGCGCGCCGTCTCCAGCAGCTTGAGCAGGCGCAACGGCTGCTTGCGCGGCGCCAGCCGCCCCACCGCCACCACATGCACCGTCCCGTCCGCCTCGCCGTCCGCAGTGCCGTCCCCAGTGCCGTCCCCCGTGGCCCGTACGGCGCCGGGGCCTGGGCGCCACGAGGTCACGTCGAGGCCGTTGGAGACGACCTGCACCGGCACGCGCGGCCCGGCCACCGCGCGGATCGGGCGGGCGGCCGCCTCGCTCACGGCGGTGAGGACCAGGCCCCAGCGCCGCCATCCGAAGGCCGCCTGCAGCGCCCGGTACACGCCCCGCGTGACCGGATCCCACATGCTGTGCACCGTCGCGACCACCGGAAGCCTGGCCAGGACCGCCGCGCGCACCCCCATCCACGCGAACGGCGAGACCGCCCCCGTGTGGACGTGCACCACGTCGAACCGCCCGCTCGTCATCAGCCGCAGCAGGTGGGCCGTGCCCCTGGGGTGGACGGGCAGGTCGAACGGGAGGCTCGCGACCACGCGGTGCACGCCGGGCAGCCGCTCCCCCGGCGTCGCCGTCGCCACCTCGACCGTGTGGCCCGCCTCACGCTGGGCCCTGACGAGGTCGGCGACCTGCACCTCGATTCCCCCGAGCCGCGGCAGATAACAGTCGCTGACGTGAAGAATCCTCACCGGGTCAGCCTGGCAGAGCGCGCCACGCCCATCAAACCGCTCGTGGGGAGGGCGGCGCGGTTCGGGACCGGCCACGTGGGATCATGTCGGGAACCGGCCGCCACGGCAGCCGCGGCGGCGCAGACGAGTGGAGCACGCGATGACGACGTTCCGTGGGGCGCGATGAGGACAGCGGTGTTCTTCCATGCCCATCCCGACGACGAGGCGCTGCTGACCGCCGGGACCATGGCCATGCTGGCGAACGAGGGCCACCGCGTGGTGCTCGTCGTCGCCACGGCCGGCGAGCGCGGCCTCGCCGAGCTCCCCCACGGCGAGGAACTGGGCAGGGCCCGGATGGAGGAACTGCACCGCTCCGCCGCGGCCCTGGGCTGCGCCCGGGTCGTGCAGCTCGGCTACGGCGACTCCGGCCTGGCCATCGACGGCGGCGTGGCCGACGACCGGCCGGACAACGCGTTCATCGACGCCGACATCGAGGAGGCCGCCCAGCGGCTGGCCGCGGTGCTCAAGGAGGAGACGGCCGACCTCCTCACCATCTACGACCCGGCGGGCGGCTACGGCCACCCCGACCACGTGCAGGTCTACCGGGTGGGCGGCAGGGCCGCCGAGATCGCGGGGACGCCGATCGTGCTGGAGGCGACGGTCGACCGCGACCTGCTGCTCAAGGGCGTACGGCTCGCCTCCCGGTTCTATCCGGCCATCGACGTGCGGAGCTTCGAACGGGCCTACTCCCCCAGGGACGCGATCACCCACCGGGTCAACGTGCGCGCGTACGCCAGGGCCAAGCGGGCGGCGATGGCGGCCCACGCCACCCAGGCCACCGGCGGCGACGGCGACCGCACGCTGGGCGCGATGCTGCGGATCCCCGGCTTCGCCTACCGCTACATCTTCGGCACGGAGTGGTACGTACGCCGCGGGCTGCCCCGCGGCACCCGCCTGCGCCACCCGTTCGACAACCCCTGAGGGCGGGGATCCTCCGGCAGGAGGAGCCGAACCGCCCGGGCGGCCCGGCAGACTGGGATGGACCGACACCGGACTGGGGGCGTACGCGGGTGAACAGGAAGTGGCTGCGGATCGTGCTGTCCGCGGCGTCGCTCGGGCTGGCCGCGACACTGGTGATCTACCTGCCGCAGATCGTGCACGCCCTGACCGGCGCCACCGTGAGCTGGGGGGAGATCGGCAGGCAGTTCGGCGGCCTCGGATGGCACACGATCGCGCTGATGACCGCCCTGTGGCTGGCGAGCCTGTGGGCGTACACGTTCGTGATGACCTCCGCGCTGCCCGGCCTCACGCACACGCAGGCCCTCACGCTCAACGCGGCCGGGAGCGCGGTCAGCAACCTGCTGCCCTTCGGCGGCGCGGCGGGCGTGGCCCTGACGTTCGGCATGACCCGCGGCTGGGGCTTCGCCAACCGGCCGATCGTCGTCTACACGCTGGTCACCGGCATCTGGAACTCGCTGTTCCGCTTCATCCTGCCCGCCGTCGGGATCCTGTGCCTGCTGATCGCCGGCAAGGCCACCAACCCCACGGTCGCCAACGCGGGCTGGGCCGGCGCGGTGTCGATACTCGCCCTGGTGGCCGTGGTGGCCGCCGCACTCTACTGGGACCGCGCCGCCGCCGTGCTCGGCCGCGCGCTGGACGGGCTCGTACGGCTCGCGCCCCGGCGGTTCCGCCCGGCGGAGCACGCCGCGTCGGCGGCGATCGAACGGCTGCGCGGGGACACGGCCGACATCATCCACACCCGGTGGGCGGGCCTGTCGCTGGGGATGGCCGGCTTCCTCGTCCTCCAGTGCCTGATCATGGCCGCCTGCCTGGTGGCCACCGGCTCCTACCCGGGACCGGCGGAGACGGTCGCCGTCTTCGCGCTGAGCCGCGTCCTCACCACCGCCCTCGTCACGCCCAGCGGGGCGGGGATCATGGAGGGCGGCGTCGCCACGCTGCTGATCGGGGCGTTCGGCCAGCCCGCCGACGGGGCCACCGCCGCGGCCGTGCTTTTCGGCTTCTGGACCTACACGATCGAGATCCCGTGGGGCGGGCTCGCGCTCGGCGGATGGGCGCTGCTGCGCAGGAGGGACGGCCGCGCCGCGGGCGCCGGTCCCGCCCCCTCCCCGAGCCGCACGCGCGTCCCCTGACTGTCTGCGGGACCCCCTCGTGATCTCCTAAACTCACGGAGGAAAGGTGAGGGTGTCCGGGTCGGCGGAAGCCTTGTGCCCGCTTCGCGGACGCGCATACGGTGGCGCCTGACATGCGACGGCAACCCGAGACACGACGGCAATCCGCGGCGGCCTGCGGGCACCGCGCACGACAGCGGAGGAGCGCCCGATGAGCCCGGTGACGTTCCGGGTCCTCGGGCCGGTGGGGGCGCACGACACCGACGAGCTCGACCTCGGCGGGCTGCGGCAGCGCGCGGTGCTGGCCCGCCTGCTCGTGGCGCGTGGTCAGGTCGTGCCGGTGGACACCCTGCTGTTCGACCTGTGGGACGACGACGCCGGCAAGGGCGCCCAGTCGGGGTTGCAGGTCTACATCTCACGGTTGCGCCGGGTGCTCGAGCCGAACCGCCCGCGTGGCGGGCCCAACCGGCTGCTCGTGACGGTCGCGTCGGGATACGCCCTGCGCGCCGCCCCGGAACAGGTGGACGCGCTGAGCTTCGAGGCCATGGTCCGCCTGGCCGGGGAGCGGCTGGACGAGAGCCCGCAGGCCGCCAGGGCCCGGCTCGACGCGGCGCTCGCGCTGTGGCACGGCACGCCCTACTCGGACTTCGCCGACCAGCCCTGGGCGGAGGCGGAGGTGGCGCGGCTCAGCGAGCTGCGCCTGGTCGCCAGGGAGCGGCATGCCGACGCCGGGCTGCGGATGGGCCTGCACGCCGAGACCGTGCCCGATCTCGAGGCGCTGACCACGGAGCACGCCCTGCGCGAGGAGGGCTGGCGGCTGCTCGCGCTCGGCCTGTACCGGTGCGGGCGGCAGGGGGACGCGCTCGCCGCGCTGCGCCGGGCCCGCACGATCCTGTCCGACGAGCTGGGCATCGACCCCGGTCCCGCGCTGCGCAAGCTGGAGTCGGACATCCTCGCCCAGGCCCCCGGGCTCGAGCTCGTGCTCCCCGCACCCCGGCGGCCCCCCGAGATCAGCGCGACCTGGCCCCCGAGGCCGGTCGCGACCGGCGACGCGCCCCCGCTGGAGCCCGAGCCGTTCGTCGGCCGCGACGCGGAACTGGCCGCGCTCGCCGCCGCCGTGCCGCGCGCCCAGGCGGGCCGCTTCACCGTCGCCGTGATCAGCGGCGACCCGGGCGCGGGCAAGACGACGCTGGTGCGGCGGCTGTTCGAACGGCTGGAGCGCGAGGGCTGGATCGGGGCGACCGGCGGCTGCCCCGACAGCACGGCGACCCCGCCCGGCTGGGCCTGGGTCGAGGTGCTGCGCGCGCTCGTGGCCCGCAGGGGCGCGGGCGAGTACGCCGCGCTGCTCGCGCCGCTGCTCGACGACACCGCCCCCGACAGCGCCGACGACGAGGCGTCGGGCGGCTTCCGGCTGCACCGGGCCGTCGGCGGCTACCTTTCGGCCGTGGCGCGCGAGGCCCCCCTGCTGATCCTCCTCGAGGACCTGCACTGGGCCGACGACCAGACGCTCGCGCTGCTGCGCGCGCTGCCCAGCCTGCTCGCGGCCAGCCGCGTGCTGGTCGTGGTGACCTGCAGGGACGGCGAGCTGAACGACCAGCAGCAGGACGTGCTCGCCGCACTGGCCAGGCTCCACCCCGTACGCGTCGGGCTCGGCGGCCTCGACGACGCCGCGGTGGCGGAGCTCGTCCGGGCGACCTGCGTGCACGAGGTCGACGACGAGGTCGTCAGCACGATCGTCGAGCGGGCCGGGGGCAACCCGTTCTTCGTCAAGGAGACGGCCCGGCTGTTCGAGGCCGAGGCCGACATCTCCGAGGTGCCCTCCGGCGTGCGCGACGTGCTGCGGCGGCGGATCGCCCGGCTGCCAGAGCGTGCCCAGCAGGTGCTGCTGCAGGCCGCCGTGATCGGCCGCGACGTGGACGTCGACGTGCTGGTCGACGTGTCAGGCGACGAGGACGCCGTGGTCGACGCCGTCGAGGCGGCGCTGCTGGCCGGGCTGGTGACCGAGCCGGGGCCCGGCCTGCTCAGATTCGACCACGATCTGGTGAGGGACACCCTCTACTCCGACGCCTCACGGTTGCGCCGCTCGCGCCTGCACGGGGCGGTCGCCTCGGTGATCGAGCAGCGCAGCCCGAACGACGTGGCCGCGCTCGCCCACCACTACGACGCGGCCGGCACGGTGGAGACCGCGGCGAAAGCCGTGCGCTACACCGGGCTCGCGGCCGAGCAGGCCGAGCGCAGGTTCGCCCACCGGGAGGCCGCGACGCTCTGGCAGCAGGCCATCGCCGCCTTCGACCGCGCCCAGGCGGGCCGTGCCCACGCGGGGCGTGGGCCGGTGCGCGAGCGGCTGGAGCTGCAGCTCAGGCTCATCAGGGCGCTGGCACTGTGCGGGGACATGACCGCGGCCCGCGCCCACCGGGGGGAGGCGATGTCGGTCGCGCTGCCGCTCGGCGACCTGGAGCTGACCGCCCGGGTCGCGGCGGCGCTCGCGGTGCCGCACAAGGGCATCGCCCGCGACTTCACGCGTACGGCCTGGGAGATCGTCGACGTCACGGAGAAGGCGCTGGTCGAGCTGCCGGAGGGCGAGCAGTCCCTGCGGGCCAGCCTGCTGGCCACGCTGGCCCTGGAGCTGGAGGGGTCGGCCACCGAACGCGGCTACCAGGCGTCGCTGGAGGCCGAGGAACTGGCGAGGGCGAGCGGCGACCCCGCCCTGCTGGCGATGGCGCTGAGCGGCCGGCTGCGGCAGTCGTACACGCTGACGCAGGTCGACGAGCGCGAGATCATCGGCCGTGAGCTGCTGCGGGTCGGGACGGAGTCGGGCCAGATCGCCGTGCAGACGCTGGCGCACCTCGTGCTGCTGGAGTGCGCGGCGGCCCGGGGCGACTTCACCGAGGCCGACGAGCATCTCGCCCAGGCGGAAGGGCTCGGCCGCCGCTACGACCTGCCCGCCCCCGCCGCCGTCGGCGCGTGGTACGCCGGGCAGCGGCTGATGATCACCGGTGACTACGCGGCGGCCGAGCGCGCCTACCGGAACGCCGCCCGGCTGACCGCGCGGGCCGGCATGCTCGAAGGCCGCCAGGACCTGCCGTTGATCGCCACGTTCTGCCTCCACCTGGTGGACGGCCGGGCCGCCGAGATGGCCGAGCCGCTGGGCGAGGCGCACCAGCGCGGCGCCAAGTGGACCCTCGACGCCTACGCCGTGGCGCTCGCCTCGGCCGGCCACGTCAGGGACGCCCGGGTGGTGGCCGCGAGCAGGGAACCGGTCCGCACCGACTTCCTCTACGAACTCGCCCTCATCTGGCGGGCACTCGCCGGGATGCTGCTGGACGACGCTGACCGCATGCGGGAGGCGTACGAGAAGCTGGCGCCGTTCCGCGACCGGATCGCCGGGGCCGGCACCGGTGTGGTCGCCCTGTGGCCGGTGGCAAGGACGCTCGGCGACCTCGCCGTACGGCTCGGCCTGCCGGCCCGCGACCACTACGAGAAGGCGCTGGCGGTGGCCGAGCGGGTGGGCGTCCCCCGCTGGGTCGCCGACGCCCGCGAGGCCCTCGCGGGCGTGTGAACGGAGGCAGAGTTCGCGAAGGCCCCTGTCGCGTCGCGAACCCATCACCTCGTCTCCTCTTATGTACGGGTGACGGATTGCCCACTGGTTGACATCGGCTTGCAAACGGCGCACTCCGGGGCGTTAAGGTGAGGCTTGCCTGCTCGATGGCGACGACCGGCGGTGAGAGCGCGTGCGGATCCCAGACCCGGCGGCGGCCTCCGTGTTCGGCCTGCCCCTGTGGCTGGTCGTCACGGTCGGCGCCGTCGCCCTCTTCGGCGCGTTCCAGGTGTACTACTGGGTCGGCCGCAGGCTCGGCGAGGCGCTCTACCGTTCGCGGGTAGGGCGCAGGATCGGCCGTGAGCGGATCGAGCGCGTGGAGAACGTGGTGCGCCGGTGGGGCGCGCTCGCCGTGTACGGCTGCTTCTGGGTGCCGGGCCTCCGGCACACGCTGCCGTGGGTGGCCGGGGCGCTGCGGGTGGACTACCGCTGGTATCTGGTGGCCAGCGCGCTCGGCTGCCTGACCTGGGTGCCGGTCACGTCGTTCGGCCTCTACTCGCTCCTGTGGGCCTGGCTGTCGCTGGCGGCCCGGTCCCCCGCGCTGGCCGCCGCCGCCCTCGTCGCCGTGGTGGCCGCCGCCCTGCTCGTACGGCGCCGCCGCGGGAGGCGCGCGGCCGCGGGCGAGCCCGCCGCGCCCGAAGCCGTGCGATCATGGCGGGATGCGTAACGGGGTACTCATCGCGCTGGTCGCCGCCCTCGTCACGGCAGGGACCGCCGCCGCGCCCGCGCGGGCCGAGACGGCCGGCGCTGCGACCACCGCGACGGCCAGCGCTGCGACCACCGCGACGACCAGCGCGACGACCACCGCCTCCGGCCGGGGGCCGTCCGTCACGGCACGGGAGGCCTTCCTGGTGGACACCACGACGGGAACGGTCCAATTCGCCAAGCGCGAGACGCGCCGGGTCCCGATCGCGAGCCTGACCAAGGTCATGACCGCCTACGTGGTCAGGCGGCAGGCCCGGCTGGACGACGTGGTGACCATCACCGACGCCGATGTGAGGCACGCGGTGTCCGGCGGGGCCACCACGGCGGGGCTGCGGCCGGGCGAGCGGCTCACGGTGCGCGACCTGATCTACGGGCTCATGCTCCCCTCGGGGGCGGACGCCGCCCACGCCCTCGCCCGGCGGTACGGCCCGGGGACGACCAGGTTCGTCGCCAGGATGAACGACGCGGCCCGCCGCCTCGGCCTGCGCGACACCCGCTACGCCAACGCGGACGGCCTGCCGTCGAAGGGCTACTCCACCGCCCGCGACCAGGCGGCTCTGACGCTGGCCGCGCTGCGCGACCCCGTGATCGCGGCCGTCGCGAGGACGCCCACCCGGGTCGTCGGGAAGACGGCCCTCCACCGCAGGCACGTGTGGCGCAACACCAACGACCTGCTGGCCGACGGCGCGGTGGGGCTGAAGACCGGGTTCACCAACCAGGCCGGATACTGCCTGTCGTTCGCCGCCGTCGTGGACGGGCGCACGTACGTGGGGGTCGTGCTCGGCGAGCGCGGTGACAAGGCCAGGTTCGCCACGGCGCGCAGGCTGCTCGACTGGGCCGCCGAGGAAGCCGCCGAGGAAGCGGCGGAGGAAGCCGGCGGGGAACCGGTCGAGGGGGTCACACTCCCCTGAGCAGGCCGTGGCAGGCGATGGCCGCGGCGGCCACCACGTTCAGCGAGTCGACGCCGAGGTCCATCGCCCGCGCGCTCATGGGAATGCAGACGGGCTCGTCGGCCTCGTGCAGCCAGTGGGACGACAGGCCGTCGCCCTCCGAGCCGAGCATCAGCGCGACCCGGCCGGACAGCGGGGCCTTGTCCAGCGGCACGGCCGACTGGTCGGGCGTCAGCGCCAGCAGGCGGAACCCGGCCGTCCTGAGCTCCGCCAGGCCGCCGTGCCATTCGGTCATCCGGGCGTACGGGATCGCGAACACCGCTCCCATCGACACCTTGACGGCCCTGCGGTAGAGGGGGTCGGCGCAGCGCGGCGAGAGCACGATCGCGCCGACGCCGAGCGCCGCCGCGCAGCGGAAGATCGCCCCGACGTTGCCGTGGTCGACCAGGTCCTCCAGGACGAGGATCCGCGGCCCCGCGTTCGCGAGCAGTTCGCCCACCGGCGGAAGCGGGGTGCGCTCCATCGCGGCGAGCGCGCCCCTGTGGACCTGGAAGCCGGTGACCCCCTCCATCACCTCGTCGGAGACGAGGTAGACGGTGGCCTCCCCGACGACGTCGGCGAGCACGTCGAGCCACCTGGCCGTGGTGAGCACCGAGCGCACCGGATGGCCCGCGCCGATCGCCCGCCTGATGACCTTCTCGCCTTCGGCGACGAACAGCCCATGCTCGCTCTCGACGCGCTTGCGCAGATCGACGTCGCGCAGCCGCACGTAGTCCGCCAGGCGCGGATCGGCGGCGTCCTCGACCGGGATGACCACGAGCCAAGGGTACGCGGCCTGCGCGGGACCCTCCCACACCCTCCCGTGCACATAAGGCGCATACTGCGGCTTTTGCCAGTATCGTGCCGTAAACCTGTTTACGGCCAGTTGACACCCGGAGATGGCACCGTGGGACGGCACCGCACAGACGAACTCGACAGCGGCTCAGACCCCCGGTACGAGCCCCCGCCACGGCGGCGTGCGAGCCGGGGGACGGTGTTCGTCCCGCTGGCCGGCGCGGTCGCCCTCGCCGTCCTCCTCGGCGTCGCGGCGTACGTGGTCGTGAACAAGGGACCCGGCTGCGCGGGCGAGACCGTCAAGCTGTCCGTCGTCGCCTCCCCCGACATCCACCCGGCCGTCCAGAAGATCGCCACCAGGTTCGCCAAGTCGGGCAGGGCCGTCGACGGCAAGTGCGTCGCCGTAACCGTCAAGTCCGCCCAGCCCGCCGACGTCGCCAACGCCATGGCGGGCACCGGGCCCACCAGCGGCAAGCTGGACCCCGACCTGTGGATCCCCGACTCCAGCCTGTGGCTGAGCGGCGTCAAGGACGCGCCCAAGCCCGCGGGCAGCGCCGCCAGCACTCCCGTCGTGCTGGCCGCGTCCAAGGCCGGCGCGGACAAGCTCCAGTCGGCCTTCAGCCCGAGCTGGACCGGCCTGATGAGCGCGGCGAACGCCGCCAACCCCGACGGCCTCGCGCGGAAGGTGCGCGTCCTCGCGCTCGACCCCACCCAGAACGCCGCCGGGCTCGGCGCGCTGCTCGCCGGGGCGGCCGTGCTCAAGCAGGCGGGCGGTGGCGAGGAGACGCTCGTCGGCGTGCTGCGCCGGATGTCGGAGTCCACCGTGTCGACCACCGACAGCATGTTCGCCACGCTGACCAAGGCCGCCGCCCGGATCCCGGTGGGCGTGACGTCCGAGCAGTCCGTCTGGTCGTACAACACGACGACGACCCCCTCGAACCCGGCGGTCGCCCTGTATCCCGCCGAGGGCACGATCAGCCTCGACTACCCAATGATCATCACGGCGAAGGACGCCACGACGCGCAAGGCCGCCCAGGCGCTGGCGACCGAGGTGACCTCGCCCCGCGGCAGGAAGACGATCCAGGACTACGGCTTCCGCACGCCCGACGGCGTGGGCGGGGGGCTGCTGAAGGCCGACAACGGCGTCAGCGCCAAGAAGCCGGCGGTGATCCCGCCGCCGGACGCCGCGACCGTCACCCGCCTGTCCCAGGCCTGGCACCAGATCAAGCTGGGCACGAAAATGCTCGCCCTGATCGACGTCTCCGGCACCATGGCGCTGCCCGCCGACAAGACCGGCATCACCCGGATGCGCGCGATCACCGACATCAGCATCGAGGGCCTGAAGCTGTTCCCCGACAAGGCCGAGATCGGCATCTGGGCCTTCTCCGACAACATGAACGGCGAGGGCGTCGACTGGAAGCCCCTCGTGCACATCGGGCCGCTGGCCCAGCAGATCAACGGGGTGACCCGCCGGGAGGTGATCGCCCAGGCGCTGCGGAAGGCGCAGGCGATCCCCACGGGCAACACCGGCCTGAACGACACCCTGTGGGCCGCGTACCAGAAGATGACCAAGGAGTACGAACCCGACAAGGTCCATACGATCCTGCTGTTCACCGACGGGGTCGGCAACGACGACCCGAACGGCGGCATCTCCAACGCCGAGATCCTGCGGAAGCTGAAGGACGCATACGACCCGAAGCGGCCCGTGAGCCTCCTGATCATCTCGTACAACACCCAGAAGGACGAGGACAGGACGCAGATGACCTCCATCGCCAAGGCGACCGGCGGCGCGGCCTACTTCCCGCAGACGGTGCTGGAGATTCGCAACATCTTCCTCAAGGGCATCGCCCGCAGACTGCAGTAGCAGGAGCATCCGTTTTCGCAGGTCATGCCCGTTGGGCATGGCCTCGCGACCCGTAAACGAGCCCGGCCGGGACGGCGTCCCACACGTGTGGGGACCGGCGAGACCAGGTTCCGTCGTACGGGAGGAATGTTCGTTGCCCGAATGGCCCGGCGTCGGGCGAGCCGACGACCACCGACTGCTGGAGGCGCTGCGGCGCGGGGGCGGAGACGCCCAGACCCCGGCCGCGCTGTACGACGCGTACGCCGACCGGCTGAGCGACTACGCGTACACGCTGCTCGGCGACCTCGACGCCGCCGCGCGGGCGGTGCACGACGCGCTCGTCGCCGCGTCCTGCTCCGCCGACCGGTTGAAGGAGCCGGCCCGGCTGCGGGCCTGGCTGTACGCGCTGACCCGGTTCCACAGCACCGCGAGGCGCGGGACCGCGGCCAAGGGCGACGGCCCGGTCGTCACCGTGGAGGAGTCCGCGGATCCCCCGCTCGCCGCGCTGGTGCGGGAGGCACTGGGAGAACTCGGCGACAGCGAGCGTGAGGCGCTCGAACTCGCCCTGCGGCACGGCCTGTCACCGGCCGAGATCGGTTCGGTCCTCGGGCTCGCCTCCCGGCAGGTGACATCCCGGCTCACCCGGGCCCGCGAGCACCTGGAGAACGCCGCCGCGGCCCTCGTGCTGGCCAGGTCCGGCCGGGCCCACTGCCCCCGGCTGTCCGCGATCGTCGACCACGGCGTCGGCGCAAGCTGGCAGGACGGCCCCCTCGCCGCTCCCCTGCGCAAACGCCTGAGCAAACACATCGCGACCTGCGAGATCTGCCGCGAGGGCCGGGGCAGGCACGTGTCGGCAGGGCGGCTGCTCGACATGATCCCCGTCGCCTATCCTCCGCTCTCGCTGCGCCGCCGGGTGGTGGAGTCCGCGCTCCGCGCCGACCCCCGCGCCGACCCCCGCGACGGTGCGACCGCGCTGCTCGACCGGCGCGGCTTCCCCGCGCCCGCGCCCGGACCCACGCCGTCACAGGCGGAGGCACGGGCCGAGACACACACGGGGGCACACACGGGGCCGCACACAGGGCCACACACAGGGCCACACACAGGGCCACACACGGGGACACGGGCCAGGGGACGGCGCGGGCGGCCCCGCTCCCGCCCGCTGCGGGCCGCCCCCGTCATGCTCGCCGCCGTCTGCGTGTTCGGCACGGCGGGCGGGCTCGCGCTGGTCTCCGGGCAGGGGCCCGCCGAGCGTCTCGAGGCGACACGCGTGCCCCCGGCGTCCGCCCCCGCCGAACCCGCTCCCGACGATCCCGCCACCGAGGATCCGGTCGACGAGGACCTGGTGCTCGGCCCGGAGGAGAGCGACCCGCCCGCGGACGAGACACCGGCCCCACAAGACGATCCCCCCCAATCGGCCGCGACCGCCCCACCGCACCCCACCGCACCCTCGGGGCGGTCGCGGCCGACCCCCCCTCGTACGCAGCGCGCCCCCAGGCCGGCCCTGACGGCGCTGTGCCCGGGAGACCTGGGCGAGGCCACGGCCTCGTCGATCACCCTGGCCGCGCGCGGCGCCGTGATCGAGTGGACGGCCACCGCCTCGGGCGGGATCTCGGTCTCCCCGAGACAGGGCAGGCTGCGCGCGGGGGCGAGCGGCCGGGTCACGCTCGCCGTCGCCGATCCGGGGACTCCGGGCACGGGTGTGGTGACATTCCAGTCCTCGGCGGGCCGGCCCTCCTGCCGGGTCAGCTGGACCGGCCAGGAGGGCAACGGCGGGGCCGACCCGCTGCCCGACCCGACCTCACGCCCCACGGCCTCCGCCGAGCCACCGGGCAGATCCGACGGCACCCCGCCACCGGAGGCCGACGCCGTGGCGAGCCCCACTCCCTGACCGCGTCCGTTTGGCCGCATCCGTTTGGCCGCATCCGTCACAACGCCATCACTTGTTACACCATCGAGGGAAATTTGGCGCCCGCCAGTAACAATCCTGAGTAGCGAGGTGTCAGCCGAAGTTTGAAAGGGGAAAAACGACGCGACCGAGGATTTGAGGGGGCACTGTGGCCCAAGCATGGCTGCCCGGCGCAAGCCGACTTCCCTCCCCCGGGGACTCCGGAACGATGCTCGGAGGAGCCCCGAGGACCGTCTGGTTCATCTGGCCCGCGGATCCCCACGGGGTCTCGGCCAGGTCCGTCGCCCAGCGACTGCTCCAGCTCCACCGGCCATCCCACCTGGTGTGGAACCCGGTGACCGGGGAGATCGTCCAGTCGCTGCCACCCACCAGGGCGGCCGGCGGTCTCGCCGCCGACCGCGGCAGGAACGGACGGGTCTGCGTGCAGATCCAAGTCATCGGCTCGGCGAGGGAACCGTTCACCGATACCAAGCTCGACGGCCTGGACGACATCCTGGCCTGGCTCGACTCCTGGGAGGTGCCGCGCCGCTGGCCGGCCGGGCCTCCGCTGCCCTACCCGCACTCCATGGCCGCCGAGCGCAGTAAACGGCTGTGGGCGCGGGGCGGGCACTTCGGCCACTCCCAGGTGCCAGGCAGTCGGGAGGGCGACCCCGGGTCGATCGACATCGCCCGCATCATCGGCGAGGAGGCGCTCAACCTGGAGGTCCCGCTGCCCGGCAGCGCGTTCAGGCTGCTCCAGGAGGTATGAGCTCCCGGATCACCGCGCACCCGCGCCGCACGTCGGCGCGGGAGGCCGAGCCGTAACCCAGCACGAGACCGTGCACCCGAGGCGGCCCGTGGTGGTGGGCCTCGGTCGTGTCCAGGAGCACTCCGCGTTCCCCGGCCTCCCGCACGAGGCCGGGGGCCACGCCGGCGGGCAGGGCGACCATGACGTGGAGCCCGGCCGTGTCGCCCCGCACGTACGGCCCGAGCGCCTCGACGATGGCCGCCCTCCTCCGGGCGTACTCCAGCCGCATCCTGCGCAGGTGCCGGTCGAGGTCGCCGCCTTCCAGCAGGGTCGCCACGGCCCGCTGGACCGGTCCCGACGTGCGGTCGGCGAGCCGGCCCCGGCGTTCCGCGACGGCGTCGAGCAGGACGGCGGGGGCGACCAGCCAGCCGAGCCCGACGTCGGGTCCGAGCGACTTCGACAGCGTGCCGAGCAGCACCACCCGGCCGGGGTCGAGCCCGTAGAGCGCGGGCAGCGGCGCGACGTCGTAGCGGAACTCGGCGTCGTAGTCGTCCTCGACGATGATCGCGCCGGTCCTGCGCGCCCAGGCGAGCAGCTTCTCCCTGCGCGGGATCGGCAGCCTGCCGCCCACCGGGAACTGGTGCGCGGGAGTGGTGTAGAGCACGCGCAGGTCGTCGGGGAGCGCCTCGACGATCACGCCCTGCTCGTCCACCGGGCATGGCACGACCTCGGCGCCCCGGGAGGCGAAGATCCGCGGGGCCGCCCGCCAGCCGGGTTCCTCCACCCCGGCCCTGGTCCCCGGGCCGAGCAGCGTGGCCGCGATCAGGTCCAGGCCGTTGCCGGTGCCCCTGGTGACCATCACGTTGCCCGCGCCCACCGGCACGGCCCTGGCCCTGCGCAGGTGTTCGGCCAGCAGTTCGCGCAGCTCCGGGTGACCGTAGGGGTCGGGGAACGCGTTCAGTGGGAGCTGGCCGGCCGAGCGCCACGCCCGCCGCCAGGCCGCCTTGTCGTACCCGAACACCCATGGCCGCCCCGGCCGGAGATCCACCATCCCCGGGGGCGCCTCCTCCCGGTGGACCGCACGGCGCGCCCGGACGTCCCGCCCCTCGGCCTTCTCGTACGGCAGCGCCTCGTCGGCCACGTACGTGCCGGAGCCGTGCCGCCCGTCCAGCCACCCCTCGGCGTACAACTGCTGGTACGCGTCGGTGACGACGGTCCTGCTGACGCCGAGCAGGGTGGCGAGCCCCCGGGTGGACGGCAGCCGCTCCCCCGCCCTGAGCCCGCCGGTGCGCATGGCCTCCCGCAGCTGGACGGCCACCTGGACGGCGAGCGGCACCCCTGACTCGCGATCCAGCGTCAGGGGCACATCGATGGTCGGGCGCAAAGTGGTCTCTCCATATGGGTGTCGAGTGGACGTGTTCCACCGGTCCACTTCCGCCTACCGTATCGGACATGCTCTCCACAACCGCCCGTACGACCCTTAACCGCTCCAAAGATCGGGCACGCACCGACCGCGCCGAGCTGTACGCGATCCTGGACACCGGCCTGATCTGCCATCTCGGCGTGCTGGCGGGCGGCGCCCCGATGGTCGTCCCCACCGGCTACGGACGGATCGGCGACACGCTCTATCTCCACGGGTCCACCGGCGCGACCTCGCTGCGCGCCGCGCTCGGCACCCCGGTCTGCGTGACCGTCACCCACCTCGACGGGATCGTGCTGGCGCGCTCCGCCTTCCACCATTCGGTGAACTACCGCTCCGCCATGGTCTACGGCCTCGCCCGGCTGGTGGACGACCCAGAGGAACAGCTCGCGGGACTGCGGGCCATCACCGAGCAACTCGCCCCCGGCCAGTGGGACGCCGTACGGCCGCCGGGCCGCAAGGAGACGGCCGCCACCGCCGTCGTCGCCCTGTCGCTTGAGGAGGCGTCGGTCAAGGTGCGGCAGGGGCCGCCGATCGACGACGAGGAGGACTACGACCTGCCGGTCTGGGCGGGCGTGCTGCCGCTCACCGTCGCGTGGGGCGCCCCCGAGCCCGACCCGCGCCTCACCCCGGGCATCCCCGTCCCCGCGCACATTCTCGACCGATAGGCCGCATTTGTAAGCGCGTTGCAAGGGGCCTCGACGACACTGTGGCCGACCGATCGATCTGGGAGGCCCCATGAGTTCCGCCGAGCACTGGAATGTGCCCGGTTACAGGGTGACGCGCGAGCTGGGCGCGGGTGGCGGCGGCCGCGTCGTCCTCGCCGTCCACGAGCAGTCCGGCGCCACGGTCGCGATCAAGTACCTGTCGGAGGACCTGCGCCGTGACGGGGGGTTCGTCGCCCGTTTCCGGCAGGAGGCCCGCCTGCTCGTCGAGCTGGACGACCCGCACGTAGTGCGGCTCTACGAGTACCTGGAGACCGGGCGGGGCGCCGCGATCGTCATGGAACTGGTCGAGGGTCCCACCCTGCGGGCGCTGCTGCGCGAGCAGGGCCCGACCGGTCCCGAGGCCGCGCTCGCCGTCCTCAAGGGCTCCCTTCTCGGCCTGGCCGCCGCACACGCGACCGGCGTCGTCCACCGCGACTACAAGCCGGAGAACGTGCTGGTCGCCGCCGACGGGACGAGCAAGCTCGCCGACTTCGGCATCGCCGTGCGGGCCGGCGGATCCCCCGCCCCCGCCGGCACCCCGCCGTACATGGCCCCGGAGCAGTGGGCGGGCGCGACCGCCTCACCGGCGTCCGACGTGTACGCCGCCACAGCGGTCTTCTTCGAGTGCCTGACCGGGCACCGGCCATACCGGGCGACCGAGCACGTCGTGCTGCGCCACATGCACATGACCGCGCCCGTGCCCCTCGACGAGATCCCCGGGCCGCTGCGGCGACTGGTCGCGCGCGGCATGGCGAAGGACCCCGCGCTGCGGCCGTCAGGCGCCGCCGCGTTCGTCGCCGAACTGGAGGAGGCCGCCGCGGCGGCGTACGGCCCGGCGTGGGAGGAGCGGGGCCGCCGCAGGCTGGCCGCGCTCGCCGCCGCTCTGGCCGCGGCGTTCCCGCTGGACCGGGTGCGTCCCGCCGAGACCGGCTCCTCGCTGTTCACCACGGTGCTGCGGTCGGTGCGGAGCAAGGGCGTCCTGCTCACCGCCGGGGCCGTGCTCCTGGTGGTCGCGGCCGGCGGCGTCGGCGCGTACGCCCTCGGCTCGTCCGGAACCCGCACCGTCGCGTCGCAGGAAACGGCGTCGCAGGGAACAGCGTCACAGGCCGCCCCCGAGGAAAGCCCAGAGAGCCCAGAGGAGAGCCCGGACGAGACCCCCTCGGAATCCCCCTCGGCGGCGCCGTCGGAGGAGGCGGTCACGGAGACGCCCAGTCCCACGACCAGCGCCCCGGCGTCCTCGCCCATGCCCTCTCCTCTGCAGTCTCCTCTGCCCTCTCCCCTGCCATCTCCCAAGGTCTCCCCCAAGGTCTCGCCGAAGCCGTCTCCGTCTCCGTCGCCCTCTCCCCCGCCCTCTCCCCCGCCGCTCAAGGTCTCGGACCTGGGCGTGGGCGGGCTGTCGTACAAGGCCGGGGCCGGCAAGGACGACGCGACCGGCACCGGAACGGTCACCGTCAAGACCAGCGGGCCGGGCAAGGTGACGCTGACCGTGCGCTTCACCGTGAACGGCGCGGTGACCGCCACGCGCACGCTCACCCTCAGCGGCGCGACCTCCTACACCCGCACCGTCTCCGGCGATCTCGGCCGCGCCTGCTCGGGCACCTGGGGCATGAGCGTCGCCACCGGCCCGGCCGCGCCGGGCGGCGCCCAGGCCGCCACGGCGAAGGCCCCGGCCTGCCCGACCTCCGTCACCTCGGTGAAGGCCGGCACACCGGCCGTGTCCTCGACCGGGGTCGCGACGGCCACGGTGACCGTGACCACCGACGGCACCGGCCCTGTCGATCTCACCGGCAAGTTCTCCGCGCCCTCGGCGGGCGGCGGCACGACGACGGTCCGCCTGTCCGGAGCGAGGACCTACACGCGGACGCTGTCGTACACCTTCTCTCGCCGCCCCTGCGGTGAGAGCGTCACGTTCGGCGCCTCGACCGACCCCGCGGCCCCGAGCGGCACGGCGTCGAGTTCGGTCAAGGTGACCTGCCCCGCCTCGGTCAGCCAGGTGCGTGTGCAGAGCCTGTCCATCAGCGGAACGACGGCCACGGCCACCGTCGCCGTCACCACGGGCAACACCTCCGCGGTGCGGCTCGACCTCGCCTGGATGACGGGCGGCTCCAGGGCCGCGACCACGTCCTACAGCCTGTCGGGCAAGACCGCTTACACCGTCACGGCCATGTACACCTACGCCCAATGGCCCTGCGACTCCTACGCGGTCACCGCGTCGACGTCACCGGCTGCGGCGGGCGGCGCTGCCACACTCACCCGGAGTACGGGCCCGTGCATCAGATGACGCGAACGCCCCTGACAATGCCGTCTGACTAAATCGTGACTTTTCATCGTAATCGCGGGGCCGTCACTAAGCTACGGTCTCGTCATTCGGCGGGGGCCCCAGGCGATGAGGAGACACACCGTGATGCACGGCCAGACAGGCGCCTGGCGCGTCCCCGGCTACACGGAGATCCGTGAGCTCGGCACGGGGGGCGCCGGGCGCGTGGTCCTCGCGCGGCACGATGCGGACGACCTCCCGGTGGCGATCAAGTACCTGTCCGACGAGATGATGGCGGACCTCCACTTCGTCGCCAGGTTCCGGCACGAGGCCCGGCTGCTGGCCGCGATGGACCCCCACCCGCACTCCGTGCGCTTCTACGAGTACGTGGAGACCGCGCGCGGCGCGGCCATCGTCATGGAACTCGTCGACGGCGTCTCGCTGCGCGCCATGCTCCGCTCGGAGGGCCCGACCGGCCCCGAGGCCGCGCTCACCGTGCTCAAGGGCTCGCTGCTCGCCCTGGCCGCCGCCCACTCCATCGGCATCGTCCACCGGGACTACAAGCCCGAGAACGTCATGGTCGAGGCCGACGGCATCAGCAAGCTCGTCGACTTCGGCATCGCGGCGCAGGCGGGCGAAGGGGTCAAGGCGGCGGGGACGCCGCCGTACATGGCCCCGGAGCAGTGGGCGGGCGGGAAGGCAGGACCGGCGACCGACGTCTACGCCGCCACTGTTGTCTTCTTCGAGTGCCTCACCGGCGGCCGGCCCTTCCGCGCGCAGAACATGGCCGCGCTGGCCCGCCAGCACCAGGCGACCCCGCCTCCGGTCGAGGAGGTGCCGCCCCCGCTGCGCGACCTCGTGGAGGTCGGCATGGCCAAGCGGCCCGAGGACCGGTTCGCGTCGGCCGAGGAGTTCCTGCGGGCACTCGAGACCGTCGCCGCCGGCGCGTACGGCCCCGCCTGGGAGGAGCGTGGACGGCGGCGGCTCGCCGCGCTCGCCGGGCTGCTCGTGCCGTTCTTCCCGTTGAAGGAGGCAGCCCCGGAGACCGGCACCGCGCTGGCCGAGACGAAGCTCGGCGGCCTGCTGGCCCAGACCCGCATGAAGATCGGCCTGACCCTGGCGGGCATGGTCGTGATCGCCGGTGGGACCGTGGCGCTGGTGCAGACCGTGAGCGGCACCACCCTGCAGGCGGGGACGACGATCGAGACGCCCAGTTCGCCCGCGGTCGACCCCTCGTCCATCGACGTCGAGGCCGAGCCGGAGACGCCCCCGGCGGACGAACCCTCCGACGAGCCCACCGAGAAACCGGACAAGCCCTCCCCGAGCCAGGCGGCGACCGGCAAGCCCAGTCAGGGCGCGGCGCAGCCGCCGGTCGCGCAGCCCACGGCGACCCGGAGGCCGACCTCCAGGGCCACCCCCTCGCCGAAGCCGAAGCCGAATCCCACGCCGACCAAGAAGCCCACGCAGAAGCCGAAGCCCTCGCCCGACCCCGAGCCCTCCGAAGATCCCACGGTCACGGTGGACCCGCCGAAGAACACCACCCCGACCAGGCGGGCCGACCCCACCCCGACGAGCAAGCCGCCCACCCAGCCGACGACCCAGCCCAGCAGCCAGCCCTCCCCGACGCAGGGCGGCACCGACCCGTCTCCGGAGGCAGAGCCACCGCGGTGATGAAGGCTGGTGACGACCGGCCTCGTTCCCGCCACACTGTCCAGGGACGCGTGCGCGGACGACGCGGAGACGCGGATGACACCGAAGGCGGCGGTAGATGCGTGAAGGCGTGACTGTCGCGGGACACCGGCTCACCGGCCGCACCCGGAGCAGCGAGGTCGGCACCTGGGCGGACGCCGTCTCCCCCGACGGGCGGCGGTCCGGCGTGCTGCGATTCGATCCCCGGGCCGTCGCCACGGCCCAGGCGCGTGAACGGCTCGTGGCGGCCGTCGGCGCCGACGTGCGTCTCCAGCGGGGCGGGCCGATCGGCCTGCTGACCGTGATCGACCTCGTGGCCGCGCGCGACGAGGTCTGGCTCATCACGACCAGGGCGGCTCCCTCCGTCGCCGACCTGATGGCCGCCGGCCTGCTGGACGCGGGCGGCGCGGCGACCGTGCTCCTGGAGACCGCGCAGGCGCTGCTCGCCGTACACGCCGCGGGGCTGGCCCATGGCGCGCTGCACCCCGGGACGGTCGTCATCGGGGAGGACGGCTCGGTGCTGCTGGCCGAACGCGGCCTGCTGCGGGCGATCAGGGACGAGCACGCGAGCGCGGAGCAGGACGTCGCGGCCTGGGCCTCGCTCGCCGGCACACTGGCCGCCACCTGCGCCAGGGACCGTGCCGCGGCGGTGCTCGGATGGGCGTCCACCGCCGCTCCCGCCCACGGACTGGCCGCCGTCCGCGACGCCCTGCTCGCCGAGCGTGAGGCGTTCCCCGGCCTGGGCAGGGAAGGACTGGCCCGCGCCGCGGACGGCCTCCACGCGCCCGCGTCTCCCCCGACCCCCTCGTCTCCGCCGACCCCCGTGGTCCCCGTCGCCGCCGGCTCTCCGCAGGGAGAGGCCGTGACCCTGCTCGACCTGCCCGGCTCCGTGGACGACCCCGGCGACGTGATGATGCGATTCGGGCCGGGAGTTCCCACCGAGACCACGGCGGCGCAGATCTGGCGGTCGGGGCAGACCTCCGCCGCCGTCACCGCCACGCATTCCGGTGCGACCCCTCCCCGTCGGCGCCGCAAGCGTACGACGGCCTGGGCGGGCACCCTCCTGCTGGCGATCCTGATCGCCGTGGTGATCCTTTGGCTGCGCCAGTCGTCCACCCCGCCGCTCGCGGTCAGCGAAGTCGACGTCAAGGCGCCCAAGAAGACGGTGCGCTGCGACGGCAGAGCCGACTTCACCGGCGTCGTCACGACCAACGGCGGGGCCGGGACGATCCGCTACCTCTGGATCCGCAGCGACAACCCCGAACCGCTGGAGCAGGAGCAGCGGATCTCCTCGGGAGACACGTCGGTGAACCTTCCCCTGCACTGGAAGGTGACCGGGTCGGGATCCTTCAAGGGCACGGCCACACTGCGGGTCCTGTCCCCCACGACGACCGGGGACCCGATCCAGGACAAGGCAAGTTTCACCTACAAATGCTGATTTCATTAGTGTGGCGGACATGACGACGACCCCCGCCGGCTGGTATCCGGACCCGTACGGCTCCCCCCTCCTTCGATGGTGGGACGGCACCCAGTGGACCGACGCCACCCACGCGCCCGAGCAGGCGGCCGGGGCGCCGCCGCAGCCGCAGTTCCAGACAGCCCAGTCTCAGACGGCCCAGTCCCAGACAGCAGAGTTCCAGACGCCGCAGTTCCAGTCGCCACAGTTCCAAGCCGGCCAGTTCCAGAGCGGCCAGTTCCAGGGCGGGCAGTTCCAGCCGGGGCCGCTTCCCGGGGCGGACTTCGGCGCTCCGCGGCGTCAGGCGCCGGTCTGGCCGTGGATCGTGGGCGGCGTCACCGCGGTGGTCGTGCTCGCGCTCGTCATCGGCGGCGCGGTCGTCCTCCTGCGCGACCGCGCGGGCTCGGGTATCGCCCGGCCCGAGGTCACCGCGACGGCGCCGCAGCTCGACCAGACCGTGCCGCCCCGGCCGGTGCCGGAGTCCGCGCCGCCGCTGCCCCAGCTCCCCCAGCCGTCCGATGGCCGCATCCAGGATTCCGTGACCGGCCTGTCGTACGCGTACCCGGGCGACCAGTGGCAGGTGCCGGAGTCGAAGAACGTCAACGACCCGTCCGACCCGAGGATGCCGCTGTGGACGAGCGGCTGCCACATGACGTCCCAGGCGAACTACGACGGCAGGGGCGGCGACTGGGTGGGCAGCGTCTACACCGCCGAGGTGCCGCAGATCTTCCCCTACAGCGGCCCGGAGAGCTTCGGGGAGCTGTCCCAGACGTTGCTGCTCGCCTACGACCCGCTCTTCTACGGCATCGAGCACGAGCGCAAGATCCTGCGCAGCGAGGCCACGACCGTGAGCGGCAAGCAGGGCTGGGTGATCGAGTTCGAGATGGACTTCACCAAAGTCGCCGAGGCCGGCGGCCTGAAGTGGAAGAAGGAGAAGGGCGCGATCGTCCTCGTGGACCGCGGCCTGAACGCCCGTCCCGCGATGCTGTACGTCTCGGTGCCCGACAACCTGGACCAGACGATCATCAAGCGCGTGACGGACTCGCTCGAATCTCGGTGACGTCCCATCAGGCACGAGCATTACTCTTGAGCCATGACTGACCCGCTGGTCTGGATCGACTGTGAGATGACCGGGCTCGACCTCGGCCAGGACGCGCTGATCGAGGTGGCCTGCGTGGTCACCGACAGCGAGCTGAACCAGCTCGACGAGGGCGTGGACGTCGTCATCAAGCCCCCCGCGGAGACGCTGGAGCAGATGTCCGAGGTCGTGCGGGAGATGCACACGTCCTCGGGTCTGTTGCGGGCCCTCTCGTCGGGGGTGACCCTGGCGGAGGCCGAGGCCGTCGTGCTCGAATACATCCGCTCCCACGTGCCGGAGGCCAAGAAGGCGCCGCTGTGCGGCAACTCCATCGCCACCGACCGCGCCTTCATCGCCCGGGACATGCCGCTGGTGGACGCGTTCCTGCACTACCGGATGGTCGACGTGTCGTCGATCAAGGAACTGGCCCGCCGCTGGTACCCCCGGGTCTACTTCGCCTCCCCCGAGAAGCAGGGCGGCCACCGCGCGCTGGCCGACATCACCGAGAGCATCAGGGAGCTGCGCTACTACCGGGCCGCGGTCTTCGTGCCGCAGCCCGGCCCCGACTCCGCCACCGCGCGGGAGGTCGCGGAGGCCGTCTCCGGCCCCTGACCGCCCGCCCGGACGCGGCGGTATTGGGGCGCGAAGCACTCCGAGATGCCGCTACACTTTCTTCGTACGCCTCGAACGGCGGACATGGTGGGTGTAGCTCAGCTGGCAGAGCGCCAGGTTGTGGTCCTGGATGTCGTGGGTTCAAGTCCCATCACTCACCCCAGACGGCGAACGGCCGGTCCCTACGGACCGGCCGTTCGTTTTGCATGCCCGTCTTCAGGGCCCATTTTTTCAGCCAGTATCCCTCAGGTGTATACCTTCAGCGTATAGTCTCGGATCATGACCGTTCCCCTCGCGTTGCTCGGCCTGCTGGAGCGGGAGCCGAGCCACGGATACGACCTGAAACGCGACTACGACGCCTTCTTCGGCCGGGGCAAGCCGCTGCCCTTCGGGCAGGTGTACTCCACGCTCGGCCGCCTGGCCAGGGATGGCAAGGTCACGGGGCAGAGCGAGCCGGGCGACGGCCCGGAGCGCAAGCGCTACGCCATCACCCCCCTGGGCCGGCAGGAGGTCGCCGCCTGGCTCACCGAGCCGGTCGCGGCCGAGCCGTACCTGCAGACGGTGCTGTTCACCAAGGTCGTGCTGGCGCTGATGCTGGGCCGTGACGCGGCCGGCTACCTGGACGGGCAGCGCGCCACGCACATGCGGCGCATGCGGGAGCTGGCCGAGGTCAAGCGCGGCGGCTCCCTGACCGACGCCCTGCTGGCCGACCACGCCATGTTCCACCTGGAGGCGGACCTGCGGTGGATCGACGTCACCCAGGCCCGGCTGGGAGCGCTGGCCGAGACGGTGCGTGCGTCATGATCCTTGAAGCACGGGAGGTCAGCCGCTCCTACGGCAGCACGCCCGCGTTGCGGGAGGCGAACCTGTCGGTGACCGCGGGCGAGGTGCTGGCCGTGATGGGGCCCAGCGGCTCGGGCAAGTCGACGCTGCTGCACTGCCTGGCCGGCATCTTCACCCCCGACAGCGGCGAGGTCTGGTTCGACGGCAGCCGCCTGGACACCCTGGACGACGCTCGCCGCAGTGAACTGCGGCGCACCGCCTTCGGCTTCGTGTTCCAGTTCGGCCAGCTCGTGCCGGAGCTGACCGCCGCCGACAACGTGATGCTGCCGCTGCTGCTGGGCCGTACCAGGAGAAAGCACGCCGAGCGGCGGGCGGCCGAATGGCTGGAACGGCTGGAGCTGGGTGATCTGGGCGGCCGGCGCACCGGGGAGCTGTCCGGCGGGCAGGCGCAGCGCGTGGCGATCGCCAGGGCGCTGGTCACCCGGCCTCGGGTGGTCTTCGCCGACGAGCCGACGGGCTCTCTCGACTCGCTCACCGGCGAGCACGTGATGGACCTGCTGGTGGGCCTGGCCCGCGAGGAGGGCGCCACCGTGATCGTCGTGACGCACGACGCCCGGGTGGCCGCCTGCGCCGACCGGGAGGTCATGGTGCGTGACGGCCGGGTCTGCGATCCGTACGTCACCGGGACCGTCCGATGATCCGGCTGGGCCTGCGGCTGTCGCTGAGCAGCGGCAGGGAGGCGGCGGCCAGGCTGGCGCTGATCGTCGCCGGGGTGGCGGCCGGTGTCGCGGTGCTGCTGGCCACGCTGTCGCTGTTCAACGCCTTCCAGGCCACGGGTGACCGTCCCTGCTGGGAGTGCGTGAACGGCTCGGCGCCCAGCGGCCGGGCCCTCGACTCGACGGCCGGCGGCGCTCTGTGGAACTACCGCGAGGACTTCTACGGCGGCCGGACGATCAAGAGGCTCGACGCCGCCGCGCTGGGCCCGACGGCGCCGGTCGTCCCCGGCCTGTCCCGCATGCCCGGCCCTGGGCAGTACTACGCCTCGCCCGCGCTGGCCGCCCTGCTCGACTCGGCGCCGCGTGCGGAACTGGCCGCCCGCTTCCCCGGCACGCGCGCCGGTCTGATCGGCGACGCGGCGTTGTCCGGGCCCGACGAGCTGGTCATCGTGGTGGGACGGACACTGGACCAGGTCGCCGCCATGCCCGGCGCCAGGCAGATCGACGTGATCCCCGCGGAGCCCGCGGCCGACGACGACGCGGACGTCTACCGGTTCGGCTTCGCCGTCGCCGCCGTCGGGCTGATCGTCCCGCTGCTGGTGCTGGTGGGCACCGCCACCCGGCTGGCCGCGGCCCGCCGCGAGACCCGCTTCGCCGCGATCCGCCTGGTCGGCGCCACCACCCGGCAGATCAACGTGCTCGCGGCGGTGGACGCCGCGCTGGGCGCGCTGGCCGGCGCGCTGGCCGGTCTCGCGGTCTTCCAGCTCGTACGGCCTGCCGTGGCCGGCGTGCGGGTCACCGGCGCCCGGTTCTTCCCTGAGCTGGTCACCCCGCATCTGTGGCAGTACGCGGCCGTGCTCGGCGGCGTGCCGGTCGCGGCGGCCTGCGCGGCCCTGTGGTCGCTGCGGCGGGTGCGGATCTCGCCGCTCGGCGTGGCGAGGAGGACCACCGCGTCCCCGCCGAGAGCGTGGCGGGTGATCCCGCTGCTGGCGGGGCTGGGGCTGTTCGCGGGCCCGGTCTACCGGAACGGCAAGCCCGACGAGTCGCTCGCCGTCGTCGCGCTCGCGCTGATCATGATCGGGCTGATGCTGGCCGGACCCTGGCTGACCATGGTCGCCGCGCGCCTGACCGCCCGGCTGACGCGGGGCGGGGCGACGCTGCTGGCCGCGCGACGCCTGGCGGCCGACCCGAAGACCGCCTTCAGGTCGGTGAGCGGGCTGGTGCTGGCGGTGTTCATCGGGACGACGATCGCGGCCCTCGTGCCGGCGGTGGTCGCCGGTCAGCAGAAGGTGGCCGGCGGCACGCTCAACGACGTCCTGGGCGCCACGTTCGCCCGGCCGGGCGTCTCCGGCCTGTCCCCGCGGGCCGGAACGGAGTTGCTCGCCCGGCTGCACACCTATCCGGGCGTGCGGACACTTCCGATCTACGCGCGGGCGGACATGGAAGACGTCCCCCCGCGGCCGGACGGCCCGCCACCCGCGCCGTACGTCGTCGAGTGCGCCGGGCTGGCCCTCTTCCCCGTGCTGGGCCGCTGTCCCGCGGACATCGGCGGCAGGGGCGCCCACGCCGTGGCGGGCAACTTCGCCCGCATCGTCGGCGCCGACAACCCCCTCACCGTCGACAGGCTCCTGCCGCTGGCGGGCCCGGCCAGCCCGCCTGTCGCCTCCACCGACGGGCTCGACCTGGCGGCCGTCATGATCAGCACACGTGATCCCGCGGCGCTGGAGCGGCTGCGCACCCTACTGGCCGGCTACACCGCCGAAGCGCCGATGACCTTCGCCGAGGTCGCCCGGGTCAGGGCGGACCTGTACGTCCGGGCGGAGAACATCGCACTGGCCGTGATCGGGCTCACCCTGGTCGCCGGCGCCTGCGGCCTGGTGGTGGCGGCCGGCGGCGGGCTGGTGGAGCGCAGGCAGCCGTTCATCCTGCTGCGGCTGGCGGGCACGCCCACGCGCACCCTGGCCGCGGTGGTGCTGCTGGAGTCGGCGCTGCCGCTCCTCCTGGCCGCCGCGCTCGCGGCCGTCGCCGGTTTCGGCGTGGCCGAGCCGCTCCTCGACGCCCTCGCGATGAAGAGCGCCGCGTCCGCGCTGCCGGGACCCGTCTACTTCGCCTCCCTGGGCGGCGGTCTGGCCGCCTCCCTCCTGGTGATCCTCACGACGCTGCCGCTGCTGCGGCGCATGACCGCGCCCGACAACGCGCGGTTCGAATAGGCGTCCTGAGACCGTCACGGCGTGTGGAGGCGTTGACGCGGGCAAGTAAACACGCTTTGCCCCAAAGGTGGATATTACGGGTTATGCTCTCGCTCACAACCGCCGTGCGGGGGCCTCGGCGATCTCTGACGTCTTCGACGGAGGCCGGATGAGAATCGACGACCGCACCACGCCGGGACACGACCTGGGGCTGAGCAAACGGGAGACCGAGGTCATGGAGCTGATCGCGACAGGTCACTCCAATGGCGAGATCGCCCAGCGGCTGTTCCTCAGCGAGAAGACCGTGAAGAACCACGTGAACCGCATCTACGCCAAGCTCGGGGTGGAGTCGCGGGTCAGGGCGATCTGCCGCTGGCGCGGCGAGTCCGAGCCCTCGTCAAAGGACTGACCTGCCGGACCCTTCGAGAGCCGCGCGGAGTCCGGCGAGCCCGTACTCGAGCTCGTCGGGCTGGACGGACAGCGCCGGGCGCAGCCGCACCGACCGTTCGCCGCAGCGCAGCACCAGGATCGCGTGCTCCTCCCTGAGCCTGGAGACCAGCCCGGCGGGGTCGGGGACGTCGAAGGCGCACATCAGCCCACGTCCGCGGGCGTTGGCGACCAGGCCGTCGGCCTCCAGCCCACGCAGCGCGCCCAGCAGTTTCTCGCCGAGGATGGCCGCCCTGGGGATCAGGCCGTCCCGTTCGATGATTTCCAGGATGCGGCGGGAGCGGACCATGTCGACCAGGCCGCCGCCCCAGGTGGAGTTGATCCTGCCGCTCACCCGGAACACGTTGTCGGGCACGAGATCCACTCTGCGGCCCGCCATGAGGCCACCGACCTGGACCTTCTTCGCGAAGACCACGATGTCCGGAGCCAGCCCCAACTGCTGGTACGCCCAGGGGGTGCCGGTCAGGCCGACGCCGGTCTGCACCTCGTCCACGACGAACAGGGCCTCGTGCTCGTGGCAGAGCGCCTGCATCGCCTGGAGGAACTCGGGGCGCATGTGGTTGTCGCCGCCCTCACCCTGGATCGGCTCCGCGATGAAGCAGGCGATGTCGTGGCGGAACCGCTCGAACGCGTCCCTGGCCTGCGCCAGCGCGCGCTCCTCGGCCCGTTCCACGTCCCCGAAGTGGATGGCGGGGACGTCGACGCGCGGCCAGCAGAACCGGGGGAATCTGTCGGTCTTGACCGGGTCCGTGTTGGTGAGCGAGAGCGTGTAGCCGCCGCGGCCGTGGAAGGCCCGGGTGAGGTGGAGGACGCGGGTGCCGAGGCCGGGATGGCGGCCGTGGGCCTCGTTCCAGCGGCTCTTCCAGTCGAAGGCGCACTTGAGCGCGTTCTCCACGGCCGCCGACCCGCCCTCGACGAAGAACAGGTGCGGCAGTTCGGGATCGCCGAGCACGCGCCGGAACGTCTCCACGAACTCGGCGAGGTGGACGGTGTACATGTCGGAGTTCGCCGGCTTGTTGGCGGCGACCCGGCCGAGCAGCGCCACGAAGTCCGGGTCGTCGGTGAACGGGTTCACCCCCAGCGGCGACGACGCGAAGAACGTGTAGAAGTCCAGATACCTCCGGTCATCACGGGCGTCGACCACCCAGGAGCCGGCGCTCCGGTCCAGGTCGAGCACCAGGCGGTAACCGTCGACGAGCAGGTGCCGCGCGAGGACGTCGTGTACGGCGGTGGGGTCCATTTCACCTCCGTGTCATGCTGGGATACGAGATTATTCCCCCATTCAGGGCTATCTATGTGAACAGTTTTCTCTTAGATAGCACCCACGGAGGACATCTTTCATCCCGCCCACCAGGTGACGAAACTTGGGGTCTTTGTGTACTTTTGCGTGCAGATCCTGCGGTCTAACGCCGAATGAGCGATCTATAAGCGATCTTTGAGTGATCCTTTTAAGGCAGGGAAGATGATCGACCGTACTCGCCTGGCCCGGCTCCTCGACCGCGAGCGCGGCACGTTCCGGGCCCGCAACCCGCGCTCGGCCGCCGCGTACGAGCAGGCGAGAGGCCACCTGTTCGGCGGCGTCCCGATGACATGGATGAACAAGACCGCGGCGGGCTTCCCCCTGTACCTGGCCGAGGCCCGCGGCGCCCGCGTCACCGACCTGGACGGCCACGAGTACGTCGACCTCTGCCTCGGCGACACCGGCGCGATGGCGGGGCACTCGCCCCGGGCCACGGTCGAGGCGGTGGCCGACCGGTTCGGCCGGCGCGGCGGCGCGACGGTCATGATGCCGACCGAGGACGCCGCCTGGGTCGGCGCCGAGCTGGCCCGGCGCTTCGGCCTGCCCTACTGGAGCTTCTCGCTGACGGCCACCGACGCCAACCGGTGGGCGATCCGGCTGGCCAGGGCGATCACCGGCAGGCCCAAGATCCTCGTGAACAGCTACTGCTACCACGGCAGCGTCGACGAGGTCCTGATCGTGGTCGGCCCTGACGGGCGGCAGGAGTCCCGCGAGGGCAACGTCGGCGCGCCGGTCGACCCCACCGTCACCTCACGCGTCGTCGAGTTCAACGACCTGTCCTCGCTGGAGCGCGAACTGGCGTACGGCGACGTCGCGGCGGTCCTCATGGAGCCGGCCCTCACCAACATCGGCATCGTGCTGCCCGAGCCCGGCTACCTGGAGGGCGTACGGGAGCTGACCCGGCGGCACGGCAGCCTGCTGATCAACGACGAGACGCACACCTTCTCGGCGGGACCGGGCGGCTGCACGAAGGCCTGGGACCTGCACCCCGACATCGTCACGATCGGCAAGGCGATCGGCGGCGGCATCCCGAGCGGCGGGTACGGCCTGTCCGCCGAGGTCGCGGCGCGCATCGAGGCGATGGAAGGGCTCGACCTGGTCGACATGGGCGGCGTCGGCGGCACCCTGGCGGGCAACGCCCTCTCGGTCGCCGCGATGCGCGCGACGCTGGAGCACGTGCTCACCGACGACGCGTTCGCCGCCATGACCGAGCTGGCGACGCGCTTCACCAAGGGCGTCCAGGAGGTGATCGACGCCCACGGCCTGCCGTGGTCGGTCACCCAGCTCGGAGCGCGCGCCGAGTATCGCTTCACCAGCCCGGCCCCACGCAACGGCGGCGAGTCGAACGCCGCGGGCGACCCCGACCTGGACGACTACCTGCACGTCTATCTCGCCAACCGGGGCGTGCTGCTCACGCCGTTCCACAACATGGCGCTGATGTCCCCCGCCACCACCGAGGCCGACGTGGACCTCCAC
The DNA here is from genome assembly GCF_012999535.1 of Microbispora sp. H11081. Lineage (GTDB taxonomy): Bacteria > Actinomycetota > Actinomycetes > Streptosporangiales > Streptosporangiaceae > Microbispora. The sequence continues at coordinate 325,830 of NZ_JABBWV010000003.1, read as the reverse complement.
CACGAGGTGTTCGCCGCGGCAGTGGCCGACCTGGTCGCCTGAGCCCTGGCCCGTGAACTGGGCTGTGAACTGATCTACAGGGCCTTCAGGAAGCGGGCGGCGATGGGCACGGCGGCACTACGGCCGGTGCCGCCGTGCTCCACGAACACGGCGAAGGCGAGATCACCCCGATAGCCGATGAACCAGGCGTGGTCCTGCCCGCCCTGTCCGTCCTCGGCGGTGCCGGTCTTGCCCGCGACGCCCTGGGGCAGCTCCGAGCCGGCGGCGGTCCCGTCCACCGTGACCGCGCTCATCAGCGAACGCAGCCCTTCCGCCACGTTCGAAGGCAACGGCACGTTCTGCGGCAGCTCCCCCTGCTGCTCCTCGTCCGCCAGCGGGCGGGCCGGCCGCCACTCGCCGCTCTCCACGGCGGCGGCGACCAGCGCCATGCAGAGCGGGGTCGCCTCGACCGTGCCCTGGCCGAAGGAGTCCTCGGCGAGCGCGTCCGGGTTCTCCGGCCGCAGGAGGCTGCCGCACGTGCTCATGCCGCCGCTCTCCCCCGACACTGTGAAGCCGAACGCCTTGGCCTGCTCGACCAGCGTGTCACCGCTCAGCCGCTCGATCGTCAGCCGGGCGAACGTGGTGTTGCACGACAGGGCGAACGCCTGCCGCAGCGTGAGCGTCCCGTGGTTCTCGTTGCGATAGTTGTGGATCGCCCGGTTCATGGGGATCTGGTAGACCGCTGGGCAGTCCACCGTGCTGTCCGAGGACAGCCCGTTGTTCAGCAGCGCCGCCGCCGTGATCGTCTTGAACGTCGAGCCGGGGGGGTACTTGCGCTCGAACGCCCCCCGGCCGCCCAAGCGGTCGGCGACGGCCAGGACCTCACCGGTCGACGACCGTACGGCCACGATGGCGCCGCGCTGCACGCCGTCCAGCGCCTGGGCCGCCGCGGCCTGCACCGTGTAGTCGATCGTCGTCCGTACGCCGACCGGCCGCTTGTCCGGCTTGTAGGAGAGCACGGTCTTCGCCGGCAGGCCCGGATTCTCGACCGCCAGCGCCCACCCCACGGCCACGCCTCCCGTGGGCGCGACTCCCTGGCTCATCAGGTGCTCGATGTACGCCTCGGCGCCCGAGTTCTGCGGGAACTCCCGCCCTCCCCTGGTCACCGGCCGCAGCGGCCCCACCTGCGGCTCGGCCCTGACGAGACTGCCACCCGGCTGGATCTCCGGATGCAGGACGGCGGGGGTCCAGAGCACCTTCCAGGTGAGGTCGCGTACGGCCAGATGCAGGCTGGAGTCGAAGCGCCAGGTGCCGACGTCCTGCTCGTCACGCTCCTGCGTGAACGGGATCTCGGCGGTCTCGTCCCCGGTGCGGACCATGTCGCCGACCGTGATCCGCAGCGAGCGGGACAGCGCGACGTCCTCGAACGCGCGATGCTGGTCGGCGAAGTCGTCGGGAGGCTCGTCGACCAGCTCGCGCATGGCGCTGTAGTCGCCCTTGACCCACGCCTGGAAGTAGGCAGCCGCCGTCTCGCCCGGAGAGCCTTCCGGGGAGCCCTCGGGGGACGGCTCGGGAGACGAGTCGGGGCGAAGCTGGAGCGTCTGCGGGCCAGCGGGCGCGAGCGTCCCGCGCGGCGCGGCGACGAAGTCCGAGGATGGCCCCTGACTGCCGGACACAATGAGTCCGACAACGCCGAAGACGAAGATGGCCGCGGCGACCATGACGAGGGCGAGCAGGGCCCTGTTCCGCATACGGTTCTCATATCACGCGAAAGGAGTCATAGGTGGCAAGGAGCAGAGAACCGTTGCCAGGCCGCTATCCGGTGACCTTCGGCGAGGTGGAGCTCCTGCGCGACCTCGACCGGCCGGACGGGTGGATGCTGATCAGGGACGGCGTCCCCCAGTCGTACGTGGACCTGACCGATCCCACCTATCTGGATTTCTCCTACACCCAGCTCATGGCGAGCGTGATCGACTGCCTGCCCGAAGGCCCGCTCGACGCCGTACACATCGGCGGCGGGGCCTGCACGATCCCCCGTTATGTCTCCGCGCGGCGGCCCGGCTCCCGGCACATCGTGGTGGAGCTGGACGCCGCACTGGTCCAGCTCGTCCGCGACCAGCTCAGCCTCAAGTCGGTGCCCCGGCTGAAAGTCCGGGTGATGGACGGCCGCGCGGCCACGAAGGACCTCGCGGACGACTCGGCCGACCTGTTCGTGCTCGACGCCTTCACGGGCGCGACGATGCCCGTCGAGCTGGCGACCGTCGAGTACATGGCGGAGATCGCGCGCGTGGTGCGCCCCTCCGGCACGGCCCTGATCAACGTGGCGGACGGTAAGGGCCTGCCCTTCGTCAAGCGCGTCGCCTCCACCGTGAGCCGGGTCTTCCCCCACGTCGCGCTGCTGGCCGAGCCCGGCATCCTGCGCGGGCGCAGGTTCGGTAACGTCATTCTGGCTGCCTCTCCCGGCGACCTGCCGGTCGAGGGACTCACCAGGAAGGCGGCCGGCGGCCTCACACAGGCCCGCTGCGTGGCCGACGAGGACCTCACCCGGCTGGTCGCGGGGGCCGCTCCCATCCGCGACGGCGACTCCGTCCTCGCACCCGTCCCGCCGCCCGGCCTGTTCGAGTAGCTCATCCCTCCACGGGCGAGCCGGCCTCCGCGGCGTAGCGGGCGCTGGTGTAGCAGACGACCTGATCGGCTACCGCTGCCCTGGTCATGGTGGGCGTCATTCCCGCGCCCGTCTGGTGCGGCCGTGGTAGGTGAAGGCCCAGCGGTCTTTGCCGATCTTGTGGCGGGTGTAGCGGTGGGGGTGCTGGTAGCGGTCGCGGTTGTGGAACTGGCAGGCCGGGCCGAGGAGTTTGAGGTCGGTGAGGCCGCCGGTGCTCCAGTTGTCGGCGTGGTCGATCTGGCACAGGGTGGCCGGGAGCGGGCAGCCGTCGATCCAGCAGGTGGCGTATCGGGTGAAGATCGCGCGCCGCTGGGCGGGGGTGGCGAGGCGGACTTTGCGGCCCATGTCGAGGACCTGGCCGTCGGCGTTCATGACGATGCGCATGAGGGTGGAGGTGCGGGCCAGCCGGTGCACGCTGGTGACGGGCAGCACCTGCCCGGTGGCCAGCAACAACCCCGGCACCATCCCCAACGCCGCACCCAACGCCGCACCCAGGCCTGCCCCCGGTGGCGCTTCCCATGACGCTCCCGATGCTGCTCCCGGTGTCTGTTCGCCGCGCGGTGCCTGACCGCTGCCCTGCTCACCGCTGCTCTGCTGACTGCTGCTGTGCGCATGCGGGACCTCCCCCGCAGGCCGAGACCCGGCGTGAGTGTGATGGGCATGGCTATCCCCCGGAGGATCGGGCGAGCGCCACTCACCCCACCGCGACTCCCACGATCTCCGCTCCTGCCTACGCCTCGCGCTCTCCTGCGGCTCCTCCTGGATCGGCCAACCCGGCTGCGGCGAGCGCGGCGAGTCCTGCTGTGGCTTGATCTGCTCCCGCTTGCTCTCCTCCCGCTCGGTGCGCTCCTGGTCGCTCTGCTGTGGTTCCTGCCGCGACTCGCTCCGCTGCCCGGTTCTCGCCTGCGCGCGGCCGGTCACATCATCGCCGGGCTGCCCGTCACGGTGACCGGCCGCGCCGCCACCCGCGCCGCCGCTGGCACCGCCGATCGTGCTGGCACCTGTGGTGTCGGCGATGGGCGTGTCGTACTCGGCGGGAGCGCTGGTGTGCTCGCCGCTCCGGCCGACCGGCGCGACCCCGGCGTCCCCGGCGTCCCCGGCGTCCTCGGCGTCTTCGGTGTCGTCCATGTCGTTGGCATCAGCGGCGTGCCGGTCGCTCTCATCCGCACCGGCATCCTGCGCGCCGTCGCCGCTGCCGTCGCTGTCCTGGTTGTCCAGGGTGGCTTCGGGGATCCCGGCATGCACCGGGCCTTCGGGGGTCCCCGGCGCCGGATCGGCGGCCTCCGGGTCAGTGCCTGTCGCCGGGTCGGCCGCATGCTCGGTGGCAGCCTCGCCCCCGGTGGCGGGCTCGGCGTCGGTACCCGACGCGGCCTCGAGGTCAGTGGTGGCCGCGGGGTCGGGGGCAGCTTCCGGCTCAGGGTCGGTGGGGAGGGACTCGGCGTTGACCAGCACGAGAAGCTCGGTGGTGATCTGCTGCTCCAGCAGAGCGATGAACGCGTCCGCCTGACGCTCCGCCAGCGACCGGTCATCGCCCTCCGCCCGTGGCCGGGCGTAGGCGTCCAGCAGCGCCCGCAACCGGGCCGCCGCCTCACGCGGCAGGTAGAACTCTCCTTCCAGGCCGCCGCCCTTGCCCGGGCGCACCCGCAGGGACCGCCGCGCGTAGTCGGCACGCTCGTCGCGGTCTTCGCCGTCGGGGTCCAGCACCGCCCGCAGGTAACGCCCCGCCTTGGCCACCTCCGCCGCGCCCGCCCGCCCCGCCAGCTCCAGCAGGATCGGCTCGGCCAGCCCTGCCTGCTCATCCGAGAGTCCGGCAACGGCGGCGCAGATCGCCTCCACCACCCCCGCCGCCAGCCGTCCGGCGGCGAACATCTCCCGCACGGTGGATAGCCGCGCCAACTCAATCCCCAGGGCGAGAAGGCGGCCCGCACCCCCGACCGTCATCCCCCCAGCCGTCCGCAACCAACTCCGGGTCGAGGCGTGCCCATGCTGTCTGGCCTGCCCCGCCCGATGCACCCGCCCCACCCGCTCAGCCAGCGCGCACGTGATCCGATCCCGGGCGAACAGCAGATCCTCAGCCTCGGCCAGACAGATCTCCACCGCCTCCGGGACTGGAGCCAACGCCAGCGCCTGCGCCGACTCCCGCAACGACCCCACCAGCACCCACGACGACCGAACCCGCCGATCACCCCCACCACCGGCACCCGCCGCAGCAGAACCAGCAGGACCCGTCTCAGGACCACCGGCACCGGCATCAGAATCACCGGCGTCCGCACCGGCAGGACCGGCAGGACCGGCACCGTCCGGTGCGGCAGGACCGGCGGCCCCACCGGCAGAAGCGCCGCCATCAGGAGCCTCGCTGGCGGTGGCCTCGTAGGCAGTGGCACTGGCGTTGTGCACAGGCTTGTCGCGGGCGAGCGAACCGTCCGTGGACCACAAAGGAGAATCAGCGATCAGCCGATCCCACCAGCCGTCATCTTCGCCATTCGAACGGTGGAGGCGCTCAGGATCGAGATCGGACAGATCCATCGCACCTCCCAACGTGATTCGAACTCTTGTATGAATTCTTCCACGTCAGTGCCCCATCGACACCCCTGAGCAGGCGATTTGTTGGAGCGACAGGTGGGCGAAACGAGCAGGTGGTCGAAGTGCTGGAAGGTCTCGGACTTGGAGCCTGGCGTGACCGCCGCATCGGCTTCCAGCGCGGCAGGCGCAGCGCCTCCGGCGTCTCGAGGTTGTCGTACAGAGCCCGCTGGACGCGCTCCAGACGCCGTCGACCGGGACGGCTCGGCGATTCCGCCAGTCGGCCCATTCGGCCACCCGCCGCGGAAAGCCGGCGCAGCTCCTCGTAACGCCGATCCACGCCCGCGCGAGCGGTCCGTCTGGTTAGCCAGTGCGACAGCACGCACGCGCGCCTGCTCCGACCGTGGTCCGTTGGCTATGTTGATCTCTGAACAGTTCCACTGCCGGGCAGGAAACATCGAGGTTCAGGAGCCAGCGTCCCATGTCCGATTGGAATATCAAGATCATTGAAGAGTTCCGGGCGAACGGCGGCAAGGTCGGCGGGGCGTTCGAGGGAACGCCGCTGATCCTGCTGACGACCACGGGCGCCAAGTCAGGCGCCGCCCGTACGAACCCCGTCGCGTGCTTGCGGGACGGGGACAGGTTCCTCGTCTTCGCCTCATACGCGGGCGCGCCGCGCAATCCCGACTGGTACCACAATCTGCTCGCCAACCCCACGGTGACCGTCGAGGCCGGCGACGGAACGACGATCGAGACGTTCACCGCCACGGCCGTGCCGCTGACCGGGGAGGAGCGCGACCGCATGTACGCCCGCCAGGCCGAGCTGGTCCCGATCTTCGCGGAGTATCAGAAGAAGACCTCCCGCGTCATTCCCGTCGTGGCCCTGCATCCGACGACATCATGAGCGCTCCGGCACGCTGGGAGCGCCTGGCGGACGGTGCATCTGACAGACGGAGCATCTGACAGACACTGCCCGTCGCGCCCCTGGATCCAGGTGGACGCGTCGCAAGGCGGAGGAGGCCACCGCCCAGAGCCGTGGGCGACGACACCGACGCGGCGAGGCACCGCCTGGATCCACGCGCGGCAGGGCCAGGAACCGGCAGGGCCAGGTAGCGGCAGGGCCAGGTAGCGGGAGGCCGTGGAAAGGACCTACCGCGACTGCGGGGATCCGGCCTCGTGGTCGGCCACGATCGCGTCGATGCGGGCGGCGAGCTTGTAGTCGAGGTCGGTCAGGCCGCCGGCGTCGTGGGTGGTCAGCGCCAGATGCAGGGTCCGCCATCGGATGTCGATGTCAGGATGGTGGTTCAGCGCCTCGGCCTGCTCGGCGATGTCGTTCACGATCGCGATGGCCGTACGGAAGTCTCGGGCGACCACGGTCCTGCGGATCGTGTCCCCCTCGCGGCGCCACTCGTAAGCCTCGTACATAACGCCAGGACATCACGAAACGCGGCCGATTGTGTAGATTCGCGGCGTGGACGAGCAGGTGGATGAACAGGTTGACGGGCTTCGGCGTGAGCTCTGCGAGTACGGCCGGCGGGCGGCGGCCCTCGGCCTGGTCATCGGCACCTCGGGCAACCTGAGCGCCCGGGCCGCGGACCTGGTCGTCGTCACGCCCTCCGGTGTGGCGCTCGACCAGCTGCGCCCGGAGGACTGCCCGGTGCTCGACCTCGAGGGCCGGGTCGTGGACGGCGAGCGCAAGCCGTCCTCGGAGACGCCGATGCATCTCGCGCTGTACCAGGCGACCGGGGCCCGTGCGGTGGTGCACACCCACTCGGTGTTCGCGACCGTGGTCGCCTCGACCATGACCGAACTGCCGCCCGTCCACTACAACGCCCTGCTGCTCGGAGGCGCCGTCCGGGTCGCCGCGTACGCGACGTACGGCACGCCCGAACTGGCGGACAACGTGATCGCCGCGATCAGGGACCGGCAGGCCGCGCTGATGGCGAGCCATGGCGCGGTGACGATCGGCGGCGGCCTAGAGCAGGCGTTCGAGGCGACGCGCCTGCTGGAGTGGCTGTGCGAGGTCTACGTCCGCGCCCTCGGCGTGGGCCGGCCCTCGGTGCTCACCGAGGACCAGCTCACCGCCGTCATAGAGCGCGCGCTCGCCGGTTGACCCAGCACGGCTTGATCCAGCACGACCTAACCCAGCACGACCTTCCTGGCGAGGCCCAGCGGAAGCCCGCCCGAGCCCGCGATCGTGTCGTGGAAGCTCCGCAGGTCGCCCGTGTAGTCGGCCCTGATCCGCTCGATCTCCAGGGCGCCCGTGAGGTACGAGGGCGCCTGCGTGGGCCAGGCGCAGTAGCGGCTGACCTCGCCGGCGGCCGTGCCGGGCGACAGCGACGCCTTGGTGGTGAGGAACTCCTCCGCCTGCTCGATCGACATGTCGTCGCAGTGCAGCGCCGTGTCGACCACGATCCTGGCGGCCCGCCAGATCCGGCAGTCCAGGTGGGCGAGCTCGGTCTCCGGAGTGTCGAAGTAGCCCTGCTCGTGCATGAGCTTCTCGACGTAGAGCCCCCAGCCCTCCACGAAGTAGGGCGTACGGAAGATCTTGCGGGCGCGGTGCGGGTTGCCGGCCATCCAGGACAGGTGCCAGTGGTGGCCGGGGTAGGCCTCGTGCACGCTGATCGACGGCATCTGGGCGCGCGAGTTGGTGCGCAGCCGCTGCCGCACCTGCTCCTCGGTGAAGCCGTCCGGGGTGTACGGCACGAAGAACACGCCGTCGCGCGAGGACGACAGCGGCGGCGGGGCGAGGTAGCTGGCCACGGCGATGATGGGCCGCTGGAACTCAGGCGACGGCTCGACCCGGCATTCCTCCCCCTCGGGGAAGGTCACCAGCCCGCGCTCGCGGACGAACTCGCGCGCCCGCAGCGTCTCTGCCTCGTACTCGGCGCGCATGGCCTCCAGGATCGGCGGGTGGTCGTCCATGAGCGACTCCATGGCCGCCCGCCAGCCGCCGGAGCCGAGGCGTGCGGCGACCTCGGTCATCCGCGTGTCCAGCTCGGCCCAGGCCTGACGGCCCTTCTCGTGCAGCTCCGCCGCGCCGTAGCCGAGCATCTCCTGCTCGCGCAGCAGCGCGGAGTAGAGCTCCTCGCCCATCCGCCAGGTGCCGCGGGCCTCGAAGCCCTCCAGGAAGCGGACCAGCCCGTCGAACGCGTCGGCGGCCGGCTCGGCGGCCGCGGCGAGCCGTGCCCGCAGGTCCGGGTCGCCGACCAGCGCGGGCAGCGTCCCGGTCAGGAAACCGCGGCCCGTACGGGCCTGGTCGAGGCCGCGCTTGACCAGCAGGTCGGCGGCGAGATCGGGGTCGAGGTTGGCCTGGCAGGCGGCGAGCACGGCGGGCACCTCGGCCAGCCGCGCGATAGCGGCGTCGACCAGCTCGGCCTCCGGCTTGAGGCGCTGCTGGAACGGCGTGAACATCGACGCGAAGATCACCCCGAGGTAGGCGGCGGGCTCGCGCCGCCACTCCGGCCAGCGGGCCAGCGCGATCTGTCCCCGGAGATGGGCGGCGACCAGATCCCTGTCGATCTCGTCCTCCGGGCTCTCGGGCGCCGCCTCCGAGAGCTTGCGCAACCACTCCTCGGCCGCCCGCTCCCGCGCGATGAAGGCGGCCGCGCTGAGATCGCCCAGCGTGCGGTCGTATCCGTCGGCCCCGAGGAGGGCCGCCCTGACCGGGTTCTCGGCCAGGTACCAGTCGATGAACTCGTCCACCAGCGTCATAGCGCCCGACTCTATCCGCGACACTTGTGTGGAAGCCCCCAGAAAAGGAGCGATTGGTGCCCCTGCAGATCACCGGCGCCCCCAGCGACCCCGACCTGATCCGCCTGCCCTGGGACGTCCCCCTGGAGGAGTGGCCCGTCCATCATCTGGTGACGCTGCCCCGCGGCATCTCCCGGCACGTGGTGCGCTTCGCCCGGCTCAGCGGCCGGGTGTACGCGATCAAGGAGATCAGCACCCGGTACGCCAAGCGGGAGTATCAGCTTCTGTGGGACCTGGCGCGGCACGACGCGCCCGCCGTCGAGCCGGTCGCCGTCGTCACCGGTCGGACCGCGCCGGACGGCTCCGAGCTGGACTCCGCCCTGATCACGCGGCACCTGCAGTTCTCGCTGCCGTACCGCGCGGTGCTGTCGGGCTCGGTGCGGCCCGACACGCTGATCCGCCTGCTCGACGCGCTCGCGGTCCTGCTCGTACGGCTCCACCTGACCGGCTTCTATTGGGGCGACTGCTCGCTGTCCAACACGCTGTTCCGACGGGACGCCGGGGCCTTCGCCGCCTATCTGGTGGACGCGGAGACCGGCGAGCTCCACCCGGCGATCAGCGAGGGGCAGCGGGCCCACGACATCGACGTGGCGCACGTCAACATCTACGGGGAGATGCTCGACCTGGAGGCGGGCGGGCTGCTCCACTCGAGCATCGACCCGCTGGCCTTCGCCGAGCAGCTCGTCGAGCGCTACCACCGGCTGTGGCACGAGCTGACCGAGGACGAGATCATCGAGGAGGTCGACTGGCACCGCGTGGACCAGCGCGTGCGGCGGCTCAACTCCCTCGGCTTCGACGTCGCGGAGATGATGGTGCGCCGCAAGGCAGGCACCTCCCGGCTGATCGTCCGGCCCAAGGTCGTGGACGCCGGGCACCACCAGCGCCGCCTGCTGCGCCTGACCGGCCTCGACGTGGAGGAGAACCAGGCGAGGCGGCTGCTCAACGACCTCGACTCGTTCCGGGTGTCCACGGGCCTGCGGCACGAGGACGAGGCGATCGTGGCCCACCGCTGGCTGGCCGAGGTGTTCCAGCCGGTGGTGCACGCGACCCCGGTCGACCTGCGGCGCAAGCTGGAGCCCGCCCAGCTCTTCCACGAGGTGCTCGACCACCGCTGGTACATGTCCGAGGCCGCGGGCAAGGACGTCGGGCTGGAGGCGGCGGTGCGGTCCTACGTGGAGAACGTCCTGGTGCACAAGCCCGACGAGAAGGCCGTCATCGTCACCTCGGATCCCCTGTCTCCGTAAAAGCCGTCTCCGTAGAAGCCGTCTCCGTAGAAGCCGTCTCCGTGACCAGATCCGCGAGGTAGGCCGCGGCCTCCGGGATCCGGTCCTCGCCGAAGACGCGCACGCCGTTCAGCTCCAGCAGCGCGGTCGTCACGCCCTGCCCCGGGGTGGTCCTCCCCCGGTGGCCGCCGTCGTAGATCCGCAGCGAGCCGCACGACGGGCTGCCCTCCTTGAGGATCGCGACCCGTACGCCGAGGGACCTGGCGGCGGCGAGGGCCTGCCGCGCTCCGGACAGGAACGCGGCGGTCACGTCGCCGCCCTCCGGCGTCAGGATCCTGGCCTCTCCGGCGAGGACGGCCGCCCCGCCCGCGCCGCCCTCGATCTCGGCGGGCGGCCGGGGGACGGGCAGCCCGCCCTCGACCTCCGGGCAGAACGGCACCAGCCGCCCCTCGGCGCGCCAGCGGGCCAGCACGTCGTCATCGCTGGTCTTCGCCCCGCCGTCGTACCGCACCCTGCGGCCGAGCAGGCAGGCGCTGACCAGAACACGTTCCACGCCTCCATTGTGACCGCAGTGCCGAGGTGAAGGAGCCCGTGGACGTGCCCTGGGCGTGCCCGTGGACTCCCCGACAACATGAAGAGATTTCACGAAAATCGGGATTTCCATTCCGAGAGGAAAGATTCTTATTCTTCCGTACTAATCCGTATATCCGAGCCCCGCTCGAATCGGGAGGGCCGTTCACCTGCTCCTCTAGTGTGGGCCGCGCTGCACCGGCGAGGCGAGGAGTTACGGGTTGATCGGGATAGAGGACTGTCTCTCCGAGGCCATGTCGATCCCGGGCGCGCTCGGCGCCATTCTCGTGGACCACACCAGTGGCATGGCCGTCGCGGGAAAGGGAATCGCCGATCCCGGACGGGCGGCCGCGGGACTCAGCGAGGCGTACCGCGCCACGCTCGACGGGATCGCGATGGCCTCCCAGGAGACGGGCTTCCGGATCGAGGACGTGATCGTCACCACGGGCTCGGCGTACCACCTGGTGCGGCCCATGGAGATGATGTTCGACGGCCCGCTGCTGCTGTGCGTGCGGCTGGACGTGGAACGCTCGAACCTCGCGCTGGCCCGGCGGCGGCTGCGCACGATCACCGACGAGCTGGTCGCCTCCTGATGGGAGCCTGACCCGTGGCGGCCCCGACTCTCGACGCCGTGCTCACCGGCCTCGCCAAGGACGAGGCCACCGGCTCACTGCGGGTGGGCAAGGAAGGCACGGTCTACTACGACCACGGCCGGGTGTCGTACGTGGAGTGCGCCACCACCCCCGGCGTGGAGGACCTGCTCGGCGCGTCTGGCCGGATCAGCGCGAACGGGGTCCGGCGCGCGCGGCAGCAGGCCGGTCCCGGCGGCGACGGCGGGGCGCTGCTCGTGGAAAAAGGGGTGCTCAGCCGTGGTGAGCTGGAGTTCTGCGCGCTGTCCGCCACGCTCGACGCGGCCTTCTTCCTGCTGACGCCCAAGACGGTGAGGACCAGGTTCAAGGACGGCGACGCCCACTGGCTCGGCGTCCACTGGTTCTTCGACGTGCCGGGGCTGCTGCGCGAGTGCGCCAGGCGGCGGGCCAGGCTGGAGCGGGCCTGGCCGTCGGCCGAGCTGGACGCGTGCCCTGTGACGCCCCTGCGGCGGATCCCGGGCTCGCACGCGCTGCTCAGCCGGTTGCAGTGGGAGCTGCTGCTCGCCGCGGACTCGACCGCCACGCCGGTCGAGCTGGCCCGCCGTCTCGGGCGTCCGGCCTACTCCACGCTGCTGGCCGTACGGGAGCTCGCGGCGGCCGGACTGGTGGAGAAGGCCGGCCACGCGGCGCTGCCCAAGCGCACGCCCAAGCCGCCCCCTGCCTCGCCCCCGGCCCCACTGGCCGCCCCGGTCCCGCTGGCCGCCCCGGTCCCGTCCCCGGGAGGGCCCGGGCGCTCCGCCTCGGGACTGCCATGGGTCAACGGCGACGCGACCGACGTGAACCTGCTGCTCAGACTGCGTGACGCGCTGGAGGCGCTGTAGTGATCGGGTGGCTCAAGCGGGCCGGAAAGGGTGTCTCGGTGGATCTGCGCCACGACATACACAAGGAACTGGTCGTCCTGCGCGAACGGGCGCCCGAGATCACCGGAGCGCTCACCTGCACGGTCGACGGCATGCTCGTGACCACGGACATGGCCACAAACCTGGCCGCGGGCACCGAGCAGACCGCGGCGCTCACGTCGGCGCTGCTGTCGCTCAGCCGGAAGATGACCGATCTCGCCGGCATCGGGCGGCTGGAGGAGACGCTCGTCTCCGGCGCCCGGGGGCACACCGCGTGCTACGCCGCGGGCCCCACGCTCGTCCTCACCGTTCTCGCGGGCCAGGGAGCCAATCTCGGCCTGCTCCGGATCGAGGGACGCAGGGCGGCGAACAAGATCGCCGCCATCGTCGAACGCGGATGACAACCCAGAAGGATGACAACTCAGAACAGGAGTAGGGACATGGCGAACATGGACGTCTCTCTGAAGGAGATGCTCACCATCGACGGCGCGATCGGCGCGGCGGTGGCCGACTACGGGAGCGGGATGGCGCTGGGCACGCTCGGCGGGTCCAAGGACCTCGACCTCCAGGTGGCCGCCGCGGCCAACACCGAGGTGGTCAAGGCCAAGCTCCGCGCGATGGACGCGCTCAAGCTCAGCGACGGGATCGAGGACATCCTGATCACGCTGGGCTCGCAGTATCACATCATCCGTCCGCTGACCGGCCGCGGCGGCAAGGGCCTGTTCCTCTACCTCGCCCTCGACCGCAACAGGGCCAACCTCGCGATGGCGCGGCACCAGCTCCGCGCGATCGAGGACAAGCTCGAGATCTGAGTCCCGCCCGTCAGCCCCGCCCGGTCAACTCGGTGATCGCCTCCGCGATGACCGGCCAGAGCGGGCGGGGCAGGTCGTGGCCCATCCCCGGGAACGTCAGCAGCTTCGCGCCGGGGATGGCGTCCGCAGTCGCGGTCCCGCCTTCGAGGGTGATCAGCGGGTCGTCCTCACCATGGATCACCAGCGCGGGCACCGAGAGCCCGCGCAGCCCCTCCGTACGGTCGCCGGATTTCCGGATCGCGGTGAACTGCCGGTTGGTGCCCGCGGGGTCGAACGCCCGGTCGTATGCCTCCCCCGCCACCCGCATGACGCGCTCGACGTCCATCTCGTAGCCGGGAGAGCCGATGACCCGCGCGGTCTCGACGGCACGGGCGACCGCCTCGTCGCGGTCGTTCGGGACGGGCGCCACCAGCGCGTTCATGGCCGCCTCCGTCGCGCGTCCCACGCGCGGCCCGGGCGTGGACATGATCGATGTCAGCGTGCGCACCCGGGCGGGGTGGCGGATGGCGAGGGTTTGGGCGATCATGCCGCCCATCGACGCGCCGACCACGTGGGCGCTCTCCCAGCCCAGCACGTCCATGAGGCCGGCCGTGTCGTCCGCCATGTCGTCCAGCGTGTACGACGGGGCGGGCGCGAGGCCGTCCGCGGGGGTGAAGTGGGTGGACAGGCCCGCGTCCCGGTTGTCGAACCGGACGACCGTGTGGCCGGCCTCCACCAGCAGTTCGATCAGCTCCTCCGGCCAGCTGATCATCTGTGCCCCGAGCCCCATGACGAGGACGACCGGGCGCCCTCCCGGCTCACCGAACACCTCGTAGCAGATTTCGATACCGTTCGCCGTCGCACGCATGGGAGCAGAGTAATTCGGTTTGCCCCCTCGCAAGCCTCTCCTGACCGGATATGTACGGTTGTGTGATGTGGTGCCGCAAATGACTCGCCGACGGCGGATCCTCGTCCTGCTCATCTGCTGCATGAGCCTGCTGATCGTGTCGCTGGACAACACGATCGTCAACGTCGCCCTGCCGTCGCTCGGGCACGACCTGCGCGCACCGGTCTCCGGTTTGCAGTGGACGGTGGACGCCTACACGCTGACGCTCGCGAGCCTGCTGATGCTGTCGGGGTCGACGGCCGACCGGGTGGGCCGGCGCCGCACGTTCCAGACCGGCCTGGTCGTCTTCACGTCCGCGTCGCTGCTGTGCAGCCTCGCCCCCAGCCTGGGCTGGCTGGTGGTCGCCCGGATCGTCCAGGCCGTGGGCGGCTCCATGCTCAACCCGGTCGCCATGTCGATCATCACGAACACCTTCACCGACCGCAGGGAGCGGGCGCAGGCCATCGGCGTGTGGGCCGGCGTGATCGGGGTCAGCATGGCGCTGGGACCCGTCGTCGGCGGCCTGCTCACCGACGTGGTGGGCTGGCGCTCCATCTTCTGGATCAACGTGCCCATCGGCCTGCTCGCGCTGTTCCTCACCTGGCGGTACGTCCCCGAGTCGAAGGCTCCGTCGGCCCGGCGGATCGACCCCGTCGGGCAGGTGCTGGTCATCGTCATGCTCGGTACGCTCACGTACGGGATCATCGAGGGTCCCGGCGCGGGCGCCGCCGTGAGCGCGACCTGCTTCGGCGTCGCGGCGGCGGCCCTCGCCGCCCTGGTCGTCGCGGAACTGCGCAGGCCGGAACCGCTGATCGACATGCGCTTCTTCCGCAGCGCGCCGTTCTCCGGCGCGGCCGTCATGGGGGTCGCCGGGTTCGCCGGCCTGGGGGCGTTCCTGTTCCTCAACACGCTCTACCTGCAGAGCCATCGCGGGCTGTCCGCCCTGACCGCCGGGCTGTGCACGCTGCCGGTCGCGGTGACCACGACCATCGTGGGGCCCCTGTCGGGGCGGCTCGTCGGCGCCCGCGGCCCCCGGGTGCCGCTCGTCGCCGCGGGTGTGTGCCTGACGGCCGCCGGGGCGCTGCTGTCCCAGGTGACGCTCAGCACGCCGCTCCCCCTGCTGCTCGGGATCTACCTGGTCTTCGGCCTGGGGTTCGGCCTGCTCAACCCCCCGATCACCAACACCGCCGTCTCCGGGATGCCGGTCGCGCAGGCGGGGGTGGCCGCGGCGGTCGCCTCGACCAGCAGGCAGGTCGGCCAGTCCCTCGGCGTGGCCATCGCCGGGTCGGTGGTCTCCTCCGCCGGCGCGAACAGCGCCTTCGTCCCCGCCGCGCACGCGGCCTTCCGCGTCAACGCCCTGTACGGAGTGATCGTGTTCTCGGTCGCCCTCGCGACGACCGGCCATTGGGCCAGGCGTACGGCGGAGCGCACCGCCGCCCGGCTGTCGGAGCGTCCGCGGGTCGGCTTGTCGCAGGGATAAATGCTCACACAAAGGTGTTTAAGGGTCATATCCGGCGAAAGACTACATATCGGACATAAAACCGACCGAGTGAGGAGAGACACCTTGAGCGTCAACCCTTCCTCCAGGATGCGCGAGAGCAGCCAGCCCTGGCTCCACCAGAGGGGCACCGAGATACAGGCCTTCGGCACGGTGCGCGACTTCCCGGTCGGGCTGCCGAGGGAGACCCGCGAATACTCCTGTCAGCGGCTCAACCAGATCCTGGCCGACACGCAGATCCTCTACAGCCTGTACAAGAAGCACCACTGGCTGATGCGCGGGCCGACCTTCTACCAGCTGCACCTGCTTCTCGACAAGCACGCGGGCGAGCAACTGCCGATCATCGACACCATCGCGGAGCGCATCCAGACGCTCGGCGGCGTCGCGGTCGGCGATCCGCGCCAGGTGGCGGAGATGACCGTGATCCCACGGCCGCCGGACGGGGTGGAGGAGGTGCCCGCCATGCTCTCCCGGCTCCTGGAGGCGCACGAGATGATCCTGGTCGCGGCGCACGACGCCGCCTCACGGGCGGCCGACATGGGCGACGACGGCACAAACGACCTGCTCGTCTCCGAGGTCATCCGCACGGGTGAGCTGCAGGCGTGGTTCCTCGCCGAACACCTCGTGGACACGCCGATCGTCCGCGCCTGACAGTGACCATGTGAATAGACCATCTGAATGAGGACCTCCCGCCCGGGCGTCACCCCGTGACGCTCGGGCGGCCGTTCTCGATGTGTCCCATCAGCCGCCGGGCGAACCCGTCGTGCCCTGTCACGCCGACCGTGAGGTCGTACCACCCGGTCGGCGCGGGCCACTCGACGCGCGCGACGTCCCCCGGCGCGATCGGCACCGTGCGCGCCGCTCCGCCGTACGCCCCCGGGGCGAACGCCGCCTCCACGGGGGACGCGGTCAGGTTCTGCACCACGACCGTCACGGCGCGGGCGGCGGCGTCGATCGCGCCGGTCACCTCGACCGGATCGGTCGCCCCGCCGCGGAACTCCCTGCGGAACCCGTTCGGCCCCACGACCAGCAGGTCGTACGCCGGGCAGGGGAAGTAGACCACCTCCTCCGCCGTGCCGAGCACGTCGAAGTGCATGGGCTTGGCCAGCTCGCCCAGGTGGCCGTACAGGATGAAGTGGGCGGAGGCCGTGCCCGAGTTGCGCATCGTGATCTCCACGGACCGCCCGCGCACGACGGCCTCGGCGTCCGGCTGGTACGGCAGGGCGCGGGCGGGCTTGACCCCCGGCTCCTGGACCGGCATCCGCTGCTCGTCGGGGGTCCGGGGATACCACCGGTCCCCCGCCGGAGCCGGGCGCGGCGCGGCGACGGCCTCCACGGGAGCCGCGGCCACCGGCGTGGCGAAGCCGAAGGCCGAGGTGAGGTCGCCCGCGACCCGCCGCCGCCACTCCCCGATGGGCGCCGTGATCCCGAACCTGCGCTCCAGGAACCGCACGGTCGAGGTGTGGTCGAAGGTCTCGGAGCAGACGTACCCGCCCACGGTCCACGGCGACACGACGATCATGGGAACGCGGATGCCGAGGCCCATCGGCCGCCCGCCGACGAACTCCTCCGGGGTGCCGTCGGGCGGGACCGGCGGCGGCACGTGGTCGAAGAAGCCGTCGTTCTCGTCATAGGTCACGAACAGGGCGGTCCGCGCCCAGACCTCGGGATGCGATCCCAGCGCGTCCAGCAGCCGGTGGAGGACCCGGCCGCCCTCCACGGCCGACGACCCCTCGGGGTGCTCGGAGTCGGCCAGGGACGGCACGACGTACGACACCTCGGGCAGGCGTCCGGCGGCCACGTCGGCGGCGAACCAGTCTCCGAGGCCGCCCGCCGGGGCGCGGCGCAGCGCCCTGTCGTAGAGGTCGCGGTCGGCGGGCTCCAGGGCGGCCACCCGCTCGGCCAGTTCGGCGAGCAACGGCGCCGGGTCCTCCGCCGCCCGGACCTTCTCGTAGAAGGAGCGCATGCTCCCCAGCCCGATCCGGTCCATCACGGCCACGAACGGCCGGAAGAACTCGAGGTTGTTGCACTCGTAGTTGTCCCACTCCTGGTAGACCTGCCAGGTGTGCCCGGCCCGCGTCAGCAGTTCCGGCACGGTGACCCAGTCGTAGCCCGGATGCCCCTCCGCCCCCTCGGACGCGACGTTGTCCAGCGCGCGCTGCCGGGTGCCCGGCTCATACCCGGTGTAACCGGTCATGTGGTAGTTGCGGTTGGGCGTGGTCGAGGTCAGCAGCGAGCAGTGGTAGGCGTCGCAGATCGTGAACGTGTCCGCCAGTTCGTAGTGGAACGGCAGGTCGGCCCGGTCGTAGTAGGCCATGGAGCCGGGCCCCTTGTTGGGCGCCCAGGCGTCGTTCCAGCCCATGGCCCAGGCGTTCTGGGTGCCGAGCCAGGTGTGGTCGTGCGTGTCGAGCAGCATCGGGTCCGCCCCCGCCCGCTCGGCCGCCTCCCGTACGGAGAAGGGCAGCACGCCGTCCTGCTCGAAGATCGGCCGCCAGGCCCGGGTGGACACCGCGTTGCGGTCCCCGAACCCCCGCACCCCACGCATCCGGCCGAAGTAGTGGTCGAACGAGCGGTTCTCCAGCATCACGAAGACGACGTGCTCGACGTCGGCCAGGCTCCCCGGCGGAACCGGACGGGACAGCGCCCGGAGCAGGGAAGACGGCAGTGAGGATCCGGCCGGCATGGGCGTCCCTTCGACAGGTTTTCCGGCGAAACGCCCACAACTTAACAGCGGCGGGTCATCACACGAGTAAGCGCCCGCGCGTGCCGGCGGGTGGCGGCAGATGGACGCGGGCCAGTTCGCGCAGCGCGCGGGCGGCCCCAGCGGCGCGGGCCAGGGCGAGGGACCGCCGGGCGAGGTCGGCCGCCCTTTCCCGCTCGTGCGCCTCCGCGTACGCGTGCGCCTGGCGGGCCAGCACGTACGCCGCGAGGTAGGCGGGCGCGGCCGGCGCGGGCTCCCCCTCCAGCAGTTCGATCGCGCCGCCCGGCCTGCCGAGATCGACCAGGCAGCCCGCGCACAGCTCCGCCCGCGTCTCGCCCGGCTCCCCCAGGCACTCCTCGAGAGGCTCCTCCAGGCACTCCTCCAGGCAGCGGTGGCACAGCTCCGCCTCACCCGTCCGCGCGTGCGCGCGTGCCTCCTGCCGCCGGGACAGCGTCGCCACCTCGGCCGGGAGACCCGTACGCGCACGGGCGGCCACGGCCGCCTCGACGATCTCGCCCGGCTCGGCGGCGTCGATCAGCTCCGCCCGCTGGACCAGCGCCAGGACCTCGGTGAGGATGTCGCCGGTCTCGCGCGCCTCGCGGATCGCGCGGTCCGACCAGGCCCGCGCGCCGGGCGCGTCGCCCGCCTCGTGCTCCATGCGGCTGATCAGCTCCGCCTCCCGCGTCGCGAGCGTCTGCAGCGCCCGCCGTACGGGCGGCGCGGCGTCCCCGCGGAACGACTCGACGCCCGCGAAGACCGGCCCCAGCGCGGCGGCGAGATCGGCGGGCCTGCCGTCCGGCGCGGCGCAGGCGCCGGTCAGCGTCTCGAAGTAGCGGACCGTGCCGGTGTCGGCGCGGGACGGCCGCTCGACGGCCCGCCCGACGCGTTCCTCCTCCTCTTCGGGGAAGAGCCCGGGCACCAGCGGAATGCCGGTTACGTGATGCCAGAGGGTCGTGCCCGCGGACGCGCCGACGAACAGGCCCGCCTCGTCCACGCCGAACACCCGGCACAGCAGCTCCGCGTGGCGGGCGTCGGGCCGCCGCTCCCCCTCCTCCCAGGCGCGGACCGCGTCCGCGGGCGGCCGGGCTTCGGGCTCCCCTGCGGCTTCGGTCAGCCGTCGTCCCAGATCGCGGCGGCTCCACAGCCGCCCGCGGCGCAGCGCGCGCAGCCGTGCGGACCACAGCGGGACGTCAATAGTGATCATCAGCGGCACCCCCCGGTTCTGTCGGTGCCGGGCGTTAGGTTTGCGGCGTGCTGACCCGCCGCGAGCTCAATCGCGCCCTGCTCGACCGCCAGATGCTGCTGCGCCGCCACGACGGCAAGGCCCTCGCCGCGATCGAGCACCTGGTGGGCATGCAGTCGCAGGCTCCACTCTCAGCCTACGTCGGCCTGTGGAACCGCCTGCTGGGCTTCCGGCACGAGGACCTGGCCGATCTGCTCACCGGCCGCGCCGCCGTGCGGATCGCGTTGATGCGCGGCACCATCCACCTCGTCAGCGCCGAGGACTGCCTGGCCCTGCGCCCGGTCGTCCAGCCCCTCCACGACCGGTTGCTGCGCACCGCGTACGGCGGGCGGCTCGACGGGGTGGACCTCGGCGAGGTGGCGAGCGCCGCCCGCGCCCTGATGGCGGAGCGGCCGCGGAGCTTCGCCGAGCTGGACGAGCTGCTCGGCGAGCGGTGGCCGGGCCGCCCCGCGCTCGCCCAGGCCGTCCGCGCGGTCGTGCCGCTGGTGCAGGTCCCGCCGCGCGGGGTGTGGGGCGCGTCGGGCCAGGCCCGGCACGTCTCCGCCGAGTCGTGGCTGGGCCGCCCGCTCGGGGACGGCTCGGCCGCCGGCGACATGGTGCTGCGTTACCTGCGCGCCTTCGGGCCCGCGTCAGTGAAGGACATGCGGACCTGGTCGGGCCTGACCGGGCTGCGCTCCGTGGTCAAAGGGCTCGACCTGGTCACGTACCGGGACGAGAACGGTGTGGAGCTCTTCGACCTGCCCGGGGCGCCGCTGCCCGGCGCCGACACCGAGGCGCCGGTGCGGTTCCTGGGGGAGTTCGACAATCTGCTGCTCTCGCACGCCGACCGGACGCGGGTGATGGCCGAGGAGCACCGCTCGCGGGTCTTCACGGTCAACGGGATCATCCGCGCGACCATCCTGGTCGACGGCTTCGTCGCCGGACTGTGGCGGATGAAGCGAGGGCGTGCCGGGGAGACCGCGGTCCTGGAGATCGAGCCGTTCGGGCCGCTGGGCGCCGCCGCCCGCGACGCGCTGACCGCCGAGGGTGAGCGCCTGCTGGAGTTCATGGCGGGCGACGCCCCCGCGCGCGACATCGTCTTCCTGGGGTAGAACCCACGGAGTGGAGACCCTCTCGGTGGCGGTGGACGCGCAGGCGAGCCCGGATCGGGTGTTCGCCGTGCTGACCGACTGGCCCAGGCACCACGAGTGGATGGTGCTGACCCGGGCGTGGGTAGTCGCCGGAGACGGCCGCAGCAGGGGCAGCCGGCTCGCGGCGGCCACCGGGATCGGCCCGCTGTCGTTCGTGGACACGATGGACGTCATCGGGTGGCGGCCCCCGCACGAGGTGGAGGTCCGCCACACGGGCCGGATCGTGCGCGGCGTCGGACGGTTCCATGTGCTGCCCCGTCCCGGCGGCGGAAGCAGGATCGTCTGGGAGGAGGAGCTCGACGTGCCCTTCGGCCTGGTGGGGCGGCTCGCCTGGCGGGTCGCCGGGCCGGTGAGCGCGGTCTTCCTGCGCCTGTCCCTACGCCGCCTCGCCGCGCTCGCCCTGCGTCCCTGACGATCTCCCTAACCGAGCGCCATGTCGAAGAACCGGCGCTCCAGGGCCGTCGCCCGGCGGAAGACGTCGAGCACCCGGGCCCGCCCGTCCTCGCCGAGGCCGGGACCGAGCCGGTCGAGTTCGCCGCGCAGGAAGCCCACCCACGCCTCGAACTCCGGCCCGCTGTGCAACTCGACCCACTCCCGGTGGACGAAGTCCTCGGGCGGTTCCGTGGTCCTGGAGGCCCAGCCCAGATAGGTCCACTCCGCCACGCACAGCACCGCCACGATCAGCGGGTAGTCCTGCCCGCGGCGCACCTCGTCCATCAGAGCCCGGAACTCGGTCGTCACCGGCTCCAGGGCGGCCGGGTTCCGATCACCTCCGAGCGTGGCGAGCGCGCGGTGGAAGTAGCCCCGCTCGGTGTCGGCGACCGTCAGCCCGAGGAAGCGGCCCACGGCGACCCGCGACTCGAAGCCGTCGGCCGTGGCGACCGCCGCGCCGAGCAACGCCGTGAAGGAGTCCACGAACTGGAAGTCCTGCTCCAGGTAGTGGCGCATGTCGGCGGTGCCGCGGCCGATCGCCTCGGCGAAGGGGTGGGTGACCACCGCCGTCCAGTCCGGTTCGCTCTCCGAGCGCAGCCACTCGCTGAACGGCGTACTCGTTTCCTCGCTCATCCGGCAACCCTTCCCCGACGTCCCGGCGTGGACGGTCACGATGATCTCAAATGCCTCCGGCCGCCTGCACCTGCCCCCCAGGGCTTACCGGCACAGCCTTAAATCCATTCTTCCGAGGAAAACGGGACGGTTTGCGTGGAAAAGTGCGTCGAAAATATGACGATTACACGAAATCCACCAACTGGCCCGGAACTGCGGGTTCGTAACGGCGGGCTAGGTGGCCGCGATGCTCGGTAGGCCGCCCGGAACACCACCGTCCCCACATTCTGGAGCACGTATGCCCGCTACCCGCGATTCGTCCCGACCGCTTTCCCGCGCCGTTCTGGAAGAGGGAATACGCGCCGCCCACGGCCGTGGCAGGCTTGTGCCCGGCTGGCTGCGACGCCTGTTCTCGGCGTACTTCGAGGTCGACTTCTCGGCGGCCCGCTACCACGCCGGTCCCCTCGCCGACCTGCTCGCGGTCGCGACGGGGGCGCGGGCCTTCACCGCCGGGGGCGAGATGTTCTTCCGGTCCGGCGCCTTCGACCCCACCACTCCCGGCGGGCTCAGGCTGCTGTGCCACGAGGCGACGCACGTCGCCCAGCAGACCGCCGGCGTACGCGCCCACCGGACGGCGCGCGGGCTCGTCATCGGCCGCCCCGACGACCCGGACGAGGCGATGGCGGACATCTGCGCGGCGGAACTGCTGGCCCTCGTCAGGGGTGAGCGGCCCGGCCTCGGCACCGGCCGCGCGCTCCTGGCGCGGCGGGCCGGCGGGCGGCTACGCGGCGGCGGCGTCCTCGCCCTGCAGCGGGCGATCGGGCTGGAGATCGAGGTGCCCATCCCCATCGACAAGCTCACCCCCGCCGAGGTGGCGCAGATCAAGGCCGAGGTCGCCAAGGAGTACGTCGCGGGGATGGCGAAGAAGCAGGGGCACCGCATCACCGCGGTCGGCATGCGGGACACGAACGGCACGGTCACCTACGGCACCATCCGCAATCCCGCGAACGGCTTCCGGGTCGACGCCGACCACGACGACCGCGTGCTTCCACCGGAGCCGCTGGGGAAGGGGTGGCCGATCCGCCAGGGCAGCAGAGACTCGATCATCGAGATCGTCATGGACCCCCCGGCGGTCGGCCAGGCCCAGCTCACCACCGCCATGACCAACATCAGCGGCTTCGTCAGCACCATCGACGTGCAGACCAACGGGCTCACCACCCGCTGGGCCGGCGCGTTCCCCGCGCTCGGCGGCGCGATGCCCCTCCCGGTCAACGTGGGGCCCTTCGACTACACCGACACCGGCGCCTACCCGGCGATCCGCCTGCCGGAGCACAACCTCCAGGGCAGCGTCCAGGTCAACATCGGCATCGACCTGCGCGAATACCACAGCCTGCTGAAGTGGTACGCCGGTTCGCGGTACGCCGCCCCGTCCCGGGTGACGAACCCGGCCGAGCAGAGCATCTACCGCGACATCAGGACCCACATCCACGAGGCAGTCGACATCGGGCGAACCCTGGCGGGTCAGGCGTACAGCGCCGCCACCACGGCGCAACGCCAGCAGGCCGGCAACTTCCGCGGGCTGCGCGGCTGGCTCACCCACCTGGCGCTCTACCTGCGCCGGGGCACGCTGACGCTGGGGCAGATCGGAGGCTCCGCCAAGAACATCGCGCCCGTTCTGGTCAAGAGCCCGAACAGCGTCCTCACCACCTACGGGATGACCGCCGCCGAGCAGGCGTACTTCACGGCCAACCAGGCCGCC
The DNA here is from genome assembly GCF_012999535.1 of Microbispora sp. H11081. Taxonomy (GTDB): domain Bacteria; phylum Actinomycetota; class Actinomycetes; order Streptosporangiales; family Streptosporangiaceae; genus Microbispora. The sequence goes on along the minus strand of NZ_JABBWV010000003.1, from coordinate 302,579 downwards.
CTGATGAACTCGCTCCTCACCGCCACGGGAAGAGCCGCCGACATCGGCACGCCACTCGCGGCGCTCGACGTCTTCGCGGCGGCCCCCGGCGACACCGACGCCGCCACGTTGTCGGACATGACGGCCGGCCCCGCCGGGGTCGCCCTCACGGGCAAGCCTCTCCCCAACCCCACCGGAGTCGGCGGCAGGCGCATGGGCAACGCCGTCGTCCAGGTGCTGCCCGCCGTCCCGGCCGGCAACGTGGGCGGCGGCGCGAACACGCGCGGCGGGCTGGTCGCCGAGTTCCGTACCCTGCCGGGCTTCTACGACGGCCCCGCCGAGTGGCAGACGCTCGCGCAGGCGTTCTTCGACGCGGCGGAGACCCGCAACTCCCGCGACGGGATCTCCCCCGGCTGACCACGGCCGCGTCACGCGTCGAGGACGGCGCGTTCCTCGTCGGTGAGCAGGCGGGAGCGGATGAGGAAGCGCACGCCCTCGGGCGCCTCCAGGGAGAAGCCGCTCCCCCTGCCGGGGACGACGTCCACGGTGAGATGGGTGTGCCGCCAGCGCTCGAACTGGCTCGCCGACATCCAGAACGTCACCGGCTCGTCCAGGCCGTCCACGGTCAGCGAGGCGAGCAGCACGTCCGACGAGCCGGTGCGGAACTCGCCCTCCGGGTAGCACATCGGGGCGCTGCCGTCGCAGCAGCCGCCGGACTGGTGGAACATCAGCGGGCCGTGGTCCGCCCGCAGCCGCCGGATCAGGTCGGCGGCCGCGGGGGTGAGGTCCACGCGGGACGGCTCGGGCATCAGAAGAAGCCGAGCTTCGAGGCCGAGTAGCTGACCAGCAGGTTCTTGGTCTGCTGGTAGTGGTCGAGCATCATCTTGTGCGTCTCCCTGCCGATGCCCGACTGCTTGTAGCCGCCGAACGCGGCGTGGGCGGGATAGGCGTGGTAGCAGTTCGTCCAGACCCGCCCGGCCTGGATGGCGCGGCCCGCCCGGTACGCCTTGTTGACGTCCCTGGTCCACACGCCCGCCCCCAGGCCGTACAACGTGTCGTTCGCGATCTTGATGGCCTCGTCGAAGTCGGTGAACGAGGTCACGGAGACGACCGGCCCGAAGATCTCCTCCTGGAACACCCGCATGTGGTTGGCCCCCTCGAAGATCGTCGGCTCGACGTAGTAGCCGCCGGACAGCTCCCCGCCGAGATCCGCGCGGTGCCCGCCGGTGAGCACCTTGGCGCCCTCCTGCCTGCCGATGTCGAGGTACGACAGGATCTTCTCCAACTGGTCGTTGGAGGCCTGGGCGCCGACCATCGTGGCCTGGTCCAGCGGATGGCCGCGGACGATCTTCTCCGTGCGCTCGACCGCGGCGTCCAGGAACCGCCGGTAGTGGCCCTGCTGGATGAGCGCCCGGGAGGGGCAGGTGCACACCTCCCCCTGGTTGAGCGCGAACATCGTGAAGCCCTCAAGCGCCTTGTCGAAGAACTCGTCGTCGGCGGAGGACACGTCGTCGAAGAAGACGTTGGGGCTCTTGCCGCCCAGTTCCAGCGTGACCGGCTTGATGTTCTCGCTGGCGTACTGCATGATCAGCCGCCCGGTGGTGGTCTCCCCGGTGAAGGCCACCTTCGCGACCCGCGCGCTGGAGGCCAGCGGCTTGCCCGCCTCGACCCCGAACCCGTTGACGATGTTGAGGACGCCCGGCGGGAGGAGATCGGCCACCAGGCTCATCCAGTAGTGGATCGACGCCGGGGTCTGCTCGGCCGGCTTCAGGACCACGGCGTTGCCCGCGGCCAGCGCCGGCGCGAGCTTCCACGCGGCCATCAGTATCGGGAAGTTCCACGGGATGATCTGGGCGACGACGCCGAGCGGCTCCTGGAAGTGGTAGGCGACGGTGTCCGCGTCGATCTCCGACAGGCTGCCCTCCTGGGCCCTGATCGCCCCCGCGAAGTAACGGAAGTGGTCGATCGCCAGCGGGATGTCGGCCGCCAGCGTCTCCCTGATCGGCTTGCCGTTCTCCCACGTCTCCGCGACCGCGAGCCGCTCCAGGTTCTGCTCCATGCGGTCGGCGATCCGGTTGAGCACGTTCGCCCGCTCGGCCGCGGACGTACGGCCCCAGGCGGGTGCGGCGCCGTGGGCGGCGTCCAGGGCGCGCTCGACGTCCTCGGCGGTGCCACGCGCGATCTCCGTGAACGCCTGGCCGGTGACCGGGGTCGGGTTCTCGAAGTACCGCCCCCGCTGCGGCGGGACGTACTCGCCGCCGATCCAGTGGTCGTAACGCTGCTCGTACGCCATGAGGGCGTCCGGCTGTCCCGGCGCGGTGTAACGGGTCATGATGGGGACCTCCCGGACAGGGTGTGGGTCTGTCGCCCCGGACGTTAGTTGCGGGCACGTTGCCGAGACGTTGCGTCCGTGTTCCACGCGCAGTGTTCCGCCACTCCGGGGCCCACTACCGCCCCCTTCCCCGTGTGCGGCCCCGGACTCCGGCGCGGCGGTGGCAGGCTGGACGGTGTGGAGCGTGTGTACGGCGTGGACGGTGTGGACGGCGTCTGGGATCTGGTGGTGGTCGGCGCGGGGCCGGCGGGATCGGCCGCCGCGCTGCGGGCCAGGCAACTCGATCCCGGCTGCCGGGTGCTGCTGGTCGACCAGGCGGCCTTCCCGCGTGACAAGGCCTGCGGCGACGGCATCGCGGCGCACGCGCGGCAGGAACTCGCCCTGCTCGGGCTGCCCGATCTGCTCGACGACCACCGGCCGACGCCGCGGCTGGCGGTGACGGCCCCCGGCGGTGCCCGCGTCTCCGCCGCCGTCGCGCGGCCCAACCACGTCGTCCCCCGCCGGGTCTTCGACGCCCGCCTGGTCGAGGCGGCGCGGGCACGCGGTGTGGAGGTGCGCCGCCACCGGGTGCGCACGCTGACCGCTCACGGCGGGCACATCCGGCTCGACGGCGCGATCTCCGCCCGCGTCGTCGTCGCCGCCGACGGCGCCAACTCGGCCGTACGGCGGCTGATCGGCCTCCCGCCGAGCCCCGACCGGCACACCGCCATCGCGGTGCGCGGGTACGCCGACGTGCCGCCCGACGACGACGTGCAGGTCATCGTCATGCAGCGCGAAGCGTGGCCGGCCTACGCCTGGTCGTTTCCCGTGGGCGACGGCACGGCCAACATCGGCTACGGCCTGCTGCTGCCCCGCCTGCGCGAGGCCGGGCTGCCGGGCCGCGAAGTGCTGCACGGGCGGCTGGCGCGGCTGCTTCCCGCGCTGCTGGAGCACCCGCCCGGGGAGGTGCGCGACCTGCGCGCCCACCACCTGCCGCTGTCGACCGGGCGACCGGTGCCGGGGGCGGGCCGTGTGCTTCTCGCGGGCGACGCGGCGAGCCTGATCAACCCGCTGACCGGCGAGGGCATCTACTACGCGCTGCTGTCGGGGCGGCTGGCCGCCGAGGCCGCGCTCGGTTCGCCGGGCGACCCGCTCCGCGCCTACCGGCGCGGGCTGCGCCGGGCGCTCGGGCGGCACCTGCGCACCACCGACGCGCTCGCCCTGGCCGCCCGCTCCCACGGCTTCATCGACGCGGCCATCGCCGTCGCGGCCCGCCGCACCGAGGTGTTCGACCTGCTCGTGGACGTCGGGCTCGGCGCGGGCACCGTGCCGCCCCGCCTGGCGGCGGCGGTCGCCCTGCGCTGGCTGCGCGACATCACCTGAGCGACGTCACCCGAACGGCAGCCCGTACTCCGCGTCGAGATCGCGTACGCGCCGGGCGGCCCGCGCCCTCGCCGGGGAATCGGAGGGCAGCGCGGCCAGCAGCGCCTGCCACGCGAAGAGATCGTCCCTCCCCCACGGCGCGCGCGTCCACCGTTCGAGCAGCGCGGGGTCGCGCCGGGTCACCAGCAGTTCGCGTACGCCGTCGTCCAGCAGGCGGCGCTGCCAGACCACGCCGGGCGCGTCCGAGCCGGGCAGCAGCGGCCCCCGGTAGGCGCGCAGCGCGGCCTCCGCGTCCGCGGCGGCCAGGTGCCCGGCGAGCTCCTGGAAGTCCGCCCGCACCGGCACCCGCAACCGGTAAGGACGGGAGTCGAGCAGCGGCCCGAGCCGGTGGCGCAGCCGGGACAGCTCCGCGCGCAGCGTGACGGGGTTCAGCGCGCGGCCGCCGTACAGCTCCGCGCTGAGCTGGTCGCTGCTCAGCCCTTCGGGATGGCAGGCCAGCAGGACGACGATCTCGCTGTGCCGCGGGCCGAGCCTGATGCGGCGTGGGCCCTCGGCGAGGACGGCGTCGTCCCGGCCGAGCGCCGCGAGCGTCACCGCCCGCGCGAGATCCGGCGCGGGGAGGGTGGCCAGATGCGCCTCCGCCGCACGGGCCGCCGCCTGCACGAGGGCGAGGCTGTACGGGCTCGTCAGGTTGTCGCCACCGGTGACGTCGACCGCGCCGAGCAGCCGGCCGGTGTGCGGGTCGTGGATCGGCGCGGCGGCGCAGGTCCACGGCTGCGCGGACACGGCGAAGTGCTCGGCCGCGAAGATCTGCACCGGATGACGGACCGTGAGCGCGACGCCGGGGGCGTTGGTGCCGGCGTGGGCCTCGTCCCAGCGGGCTCCGGCGACGAAGTTCATCCGTTCGGCCCGCGCCCGCGCCCCGCGATGGCCCTCTACCCACAGCAGCCGCCCGGCCGCGTCGCACACCGCGAGCAGGTGCCGCCCGTCGTCGGCGATGCCGCCCAGCAGGTCGCGGAACAGCGGCAGCACCCGGGCCAGCGGGTGCGCGTCGCGGTAGTCCTCCAGTTCGGCGTCGGTGAGTTCGAGCGGCGCCAGCGCGTCCGGGCTCACCGCACGGGCCGAGCGCCGCCACGACTCCGCCACCACGGCGCGTACGGGCCCGTCGACCGCGCCTGCCGACAGGAAGCGTTCGTGGGCCCGGCGCAGCTCACCGGCGCGCTCGGCCGCGTCGGCCCCGGATTCAAGAGCGAGCCAAGGATTGGTCACGGCGCCCTCACTCTCCGCGTCTCAGGCGCCATCGTCGCCCAGCCCGGGGCCGCCGGGCAACACCCGTGCGGCCCGCGCTAGCCGCTCCGCCGGGCTCGGGCCATGAGCGCCAGCCGTTCCCGCTGCTCCGGCGTGAGCCGCGCCAGCCGCTCCCGCGGGTCCGGCCGCTTCATGATCGCGTCAGTGCCGAGCAGCGCCTCGGCGTGATCCGCCGCGATGCGCACGCCGTCCTGAGACGCGGCGTCCGCCGCCAGCGGCGCGATCCGCTCCCGGTATCCGTCGTCGTCCAGCGCCCGCGCGAGCAGCCGGGCCGTGCGCTCCTCGCTCCACCGGGACACCGGAAGCCATTCCGCGACGCCCGCGCGGTCGAGCCGCTCGGCGTTGTCCGGCCGGTCCACGCCGTGCGCGAGCAGCACCTGCGGGACGGACGACGACAGCGCCCGGGCGAGGGTGCCGATCCCGCCGTGATGGACGACGGCGGCGACCCGGGGCATGAACGAGGCGAACGGCGCCGAGCGCATCCACTCGACCCCGGCGGGCAGCGACTCCGGCTGGAACGCCGGGTGCCGGTTCACCAGCAGGGCCTTCCGCCCGATCCGCCGGCATGCCTGCGCCGCGACGTCGTAGAACCGGTCGTGCAGCACCTGGCCGCTGCCGCCGGTGATCAGCACGGGCGGCTCGGCCCAGTCGGGGACCGGCCCCTCCGCCGTGTCGCCGAGCACGAACCCGCAGCGTACGACGTCCCGCGGCGCCGGCTGGCCCGCGGCGTCGAACCATTCCGGCCACAGCGCGAGCTGTGTCCTGGCGGTCGTCAGGTACGCCTCCCAGTCGCGGACCGGACGCAGGCCGAACGACTGGAAGACCTCGTCGTACCCCTCGCCGAGCACGCGCCTGAAGAGGTTCGCGAGCACCGGCAGCGAGACGTACTGGTGCGGCGTGACGGACACCAGCGCGACCGGGACCCCGCGGAGCTCGGCGGCCATCAGCGCGGCGATGCCCGAGGTGTGCCGGGCGACCACCACGGTGTCGCCCGGCCGGTAGTGCGCCTCGATCATGCGGACCTCGTCGGCGAGCAGCTCGAACAGGCCGTTGCGCCGGTAGAGCGCGAGCACGCCCTCCGGTTCCTTCAGCGGGTCGAGCATGTAACGCCGGGCGTCGTCCAGGTGCCGGTCGTAGCCCTCCGCCGTGTCGATGGGCAGGTGCCGCAGTCCCGCGGCGGCGATCCGGTCGGCGAACCACGAGTGCGTGATGACGGTGACGTCGTGGCCGCGATCGGCCAGCTCCCGCCCGATCCGTACGAACGGGAGCACGTCGCCGTTGGTGCCGTGGGTGATCAGCAGCATCGTCGCCATGCGGGTCAGCCGTTCTCCGCGTCGAGCAGGGCGTCGATCTCCTCGTCCGACAGGCCCGCGAGCTCGTCGAGCAGCCCGGCCAGCTCCTCGTCGCCGGCGTCGGCGAGCTGCCGCTCCTCGATCACCTTGGCGACCTCGGCCACGGTGAACGAGGTGGTGTAGAGCGTGTCGAAGGGCAGTTCGACGCCGAACTCGGCGCGGACCCTCGCCATGAACTGCACCAGCCGCAGCGAGTGGCCGCCCAGCTCGAAGAAACCGTCGTCCACCGAGGCGGGGGCCGTGTCGAGCAGCTCGGCCCACAACCGCATGACGGTCGCCTCGACGGGGCTCGCCCCGGCCACCTCGGCCACGGGGCGGGCCGCCCGCATGGCGTCCAGGATCGCGTCGGCGCCGGTCAGCCGGGTCGCGATCCGTTCGACGGCCGCCCAGCCGGCGGGAACGGCCGGCCCGGCGGTGCGTACGGGCCCCGCTGCCCTCTCCTCAGCAGGGCCCGGCTTGTGGACGACGGCCGCGGCGTCGCCGGCGTCGAGCACGTGCCAGGCCATCTCGCCACCGTCCGGCTCCACCGTCACCGGCAGGGCGGCGAGGAAGTCCCTGGCCGGCCGGTTGCGCTCGGTCGCCCGGTGGGCCAGGGCCACCCGGGCCAGCCCGCGCTCCCGCGCGAGCGCCCCCAGGTGCGCGAGCATGCGGTGCTCCACCCCGCGCCCGAGCGCCCGGCAGCTCAGCAGGAACGCGCAGGCGCGCAGCGTGTCGCCCTCCGTCCGGACGTCGGTGAGGCCGACGACGCCGTAGTCGCCGAAGCGGTCCCGCACCTCCACGACGAACCTCTCGTCGCCGTCGAGCCGGCGCGTCCCCGAGAGGTTGAACTGGTTGGTCCGCTCGGCGAGCTGGACCGCCCGGTCCTCGTGCTCGGGACCGGCCGGGGTGATCGCCACCCGCAGGTCGAGCGTGGCGAAGAAGTCGTCGAGGGACATCTCGTCCCTGGCCTGCTCGCGGCGCCGTTCCTCCTGGTAGCGCCGGCCGCGTTCGCGGTCGGCCGTGGTCACCGACGTCACGTCCAGCGGCCAGCAGTGCCGCAGGAAGGCCGCGGCCCCGGAGGCGTCGGCCGGGAGCTGGAGCGTCAGCACCTCCGGGCAGCCCGCCCGGACCTCGGCGCACTCGACCGGGCTGTCGTCGAGGAACAGGAAGGAGTCGAGCCCGAGACGGAGCTCGGCGGCGAGCGAGCGCAGCGCGTCCGGCTTGGCCTCCCACCCGACGCGCATCGCGGTGACGTCGCCCAGGCCGACCGGCAGCTCCGGATGCCTGGCGAACACCTCGCGGACGTCCCTCTCCTCGTTCTTGCTGCACAGGCACAGCAGCCTGCCCGCGGCGACCTGACGGGCCAGCTCCCGCCAGATCTCCATCCGCTCGGGGCCGATGACCACGCCGTCGGGGCCGTCCTCGCCGACCACGCCGTCCCAGAGGGTGCCGTCGCAGTCCGCGACGACGACCTTGGGACGCGGGGTGGTCACGGCGTGCAGGCGGCGGCTGACCGCGGCGGCCAGGGCGGCGAAGTAGCGGTCGGTGTAGGGCACGTTGCCGGTCCGGTCGGCGAAGGCGTCGTGGACGGCCTCCGGCTCCGGCTCGTACGGCTCGGCGGAGGTGAGCACGGAGACGGCCCTGTCGTCCTCGAACGCCCGGGTCAGCCCGGCCGCGAGGCGCGCGTGGGCCTCGGGCGAGCCGTGCGCAGGCGAGGGAGGGCAGACGACGAGCACGTGGGGCGCGCCGGAGGCGCGCACCGAGGCCCGCAGCGCTGCGGCGAGGTCGACGACCACGGCGTCCAGCTCGTCCTGCCCGTCCTGCGCGTCCCCGTCCAGGTCCCCGTCCAGGTCCTCGGCGCGGACGAGGACGACCACGGCGCCGGCCCTGCCGAGCACGCTGCCCGGGTCGAGGAGCGACGGGAAGACCTGGTCGTACGGAGCGAAGGCGACATCGCCCTCGACGTCCAGCTCGGCGAGCCAGAACCGCAGGGCGTCCCCGAGCGGCTCGGCCGTGAAGGTCGCGGCGACCCCCAGCCCGATCTTGTCCACTACGTTTCCCTCCCGAGAGCGTGATCAGTCGGACATGGCGACGAGGATGCGGCGCGAGCCGGTGAACGGCCTGCGGCCGTGCCCGACCAGCACGTTGTCGATCAGCAGCAGGTCGCCCTCCCGCCAGTCGACGTCCACCGCGTTGTCCAGGCCGCGGTCGCGGGCCTGGATGACGTAGTCGCCGGGGATGGGGGCGCCGTCGGGGAACGTGACCGACTGCGGCAGCTCCTCCGGCGGCATCAGCTCGGCGAGCATGGCGGCGGTCTCATCGCCCAGCGAGGCGGGATGCCACTGGTCGGCCTGGTTGAACCACACCTCGGCGCCGGTCACCGGGTGCCGGGTGGTGGCGGGCCTGACCTGCGCGACCCGGACGCCGCCGTCGGGACGCCACTGCCAGTCCGCCCCGATGCCGTCGAGGAACTCGGCCACCTGGTCGCGGTCCTCGGTCTCGAACGTCTCCTGCCAGCTCTTGCCGAGGCCGCGGCCGGCGTGCAGGTTCTGGGTGTAGCGCACCCCCTTGGCGAACGCCTCCCTGACCTCGTCGTCGAGCGACTCCAGCCAGCGCACGCCGTCCACGACGGGAGTCGCCCCGCCGCTCGCCGCCGCCTTCTCGCAGTAGAACAGCAGCCGGGAGGGCCAGGCCGCGGAGTACGACAACTCGTTGTGCATCGAGATCGTGTACTCGGGCGGGTACTCGGTCGAGGTGTAGACGTTGCCGCCCACCTTGGTGCGGGGCGAGTTGCCGTGGACGTACGCCAGCCGGTTGGGCAGCAGCATGTCCATGACGGCGTCGAGGGTGTCAGGAGTGACGCCGAACCCCCGGAAGACGAGCGCCTTCTCCCGGACCAGCAGGTCGCCGACGTTCGTCTCGCGCAGCCGTTCCACCAGTCCCTCCGGCGTGGGGGCGGTGCCGTCGGGGGTTATTTCCAGGGGCTTCCAGAAGTCGTCCATGCGTCCTCCTTCTGCACGGGATCCGGCCGCGGCCGAGCGCGGGGGAAATCGAATTAACAGGGCAGGCGGGCCCTCGAATGGACGGCTCCTCCTGCGGCAAAAAGATTCCGGCGGCCAACATAGAACAGGGCCGGGTTACTTGCAAGAAACATGTTTCATTCGGTTTGCCTGACTAACAGAGTCAACTCGTCCGACACGCTCTCGTGTGCATCGGCAATGCCGCCGGGAACGCGTGTTCGGCCGCCCACAATCAATTACGGAAGGTCGGTTTCCCCTTACACTCCGCGCTTGTCCGCAGGTCGAACACAGGCTTGCGTGACCAGACTCACATACCGTATCGTGAAATAATCACTTTCGTGGGAGCGCTCCCACGCGTCTCGACCCGAAACGCGCCGAGATCGCGGGCGAGGCCTCGCGAATCGACGATAAAGCGTTTTCGAGTTCAACCACTTTTCTGCGTGGTCAGCTGATCCTGCGCATTTCCGCGCGCAGAGAGGAGAACGCTCGGTGACGATATCGCCGACGACTGACAACGAGCTTCTAATAGCGTCCCTTCCCCCACGCAGACAGGAGGCGCTGCGCCGGCTGCTCGCCGCCAGAGCCGCCAGGGCCGCCGCCGCGAGCGTGATCGCCCCCCGTGGAGAGGGACCCGCCCCCTGCTCCTACGAGCAGACCCAGATGTGGCTCGGCGCCCGCTTCGCGGAGGGCGCCCCGGCGCCGAACGCCACCATCGGCCTGCGGCTGACCGGCCCGCTCGACATCCGCGCCCTCACCGTCGCCCTGGACAGCCTCGTCGAACGCCACGAGATCCTGCGCACGGTCTACGAGGGCGACGGGCACGAGCCCCGGCAGATCGTCCTCGACCCGGGACCCGCGCCGCTCGACGTCGTCGACCTGCGGGACCTGCCGGAGGCCGACCGGGAGGGCCGCGCCAGGGAGATCACGGCCAGGGCCGCCGTCGAACGCTTCGACCTGGAGACCGGACCGGTCCACCGCACGACGCTCGTCCGGCTGGCCGACGAGGACCACGTGCTGATGTTCGTCTGCCACCACATCGCGTGCGACGGGTGGTCGGTCGGCATCATCGTGGACGAGCTGACCGCCGTCTACGCGGCCGTCCACGAGGGCCGCCCCGCCGGGGTCGCCCCGCCCCCGCTGCAGTACGCCGACTACGCGGCCTGGTCGCGGCGTGAGCTGAGCGGCGAACAGCGCGAGCGGCGCCTGGCCTACTGGCGCGACCGGCTGGACGGCGCGAGCGCGGTGGAGCTTCCCATCGCGCGGGAGGGCCAGACCGTCGCCGAGGGCAACCGCAGCGACTGTCACCTGTTCACGCTGCCGGAGGAGGTCCTTCGGGCGCTGCGGGAGGCCGGCGGCCCCGGAACCACCCCGTTCGTGGCCCTGCTCACGGTCTTCTCGATGCTGCTGGCGCGCTACACGGGACAGCACGACCTGACGATCGCCACGGTGGACGGCGGCCGGCGCCGGGTGGAGCTGGAGCCGGTGCTTGGCTGCTTCGTCAACGCCCTGCCGCTGCGCGCCGACCTGGCGGGCGACCCGTCGTTCCGGCAGGCCGCCGCGGGAGTGCGGCGCGGGCTCGGCGAGGCGCTCGCCAACCACCTGCCGTTCTCCGAGCTGGCCGGAGGGCTCAGCGACCGGGACGCCCGCAACTTCTCGCCGTCGCCGGTCGGCTTCTCGCTGCGCGTCTTCCGCGACCAGCGGGGGCGCTGGCCCGAGCTGGAGGCGTCGGTCTGGGAGCACGAGGTCGACGACTTCACCTACGACCTCGCCCTGCTCGTGCACCTGAACGGCGCCGGCGACCCCGAGCTCTACCTGACCTACCAGAAGGACCGCTTCGACGCGGACTCCATCACCCGGATGGCCGGGCACTACCGGGCGCTGGCCGAGCGGATCGCCGCCGCGCCGGACACCCCGCTGGCCGCGCTCGACCTGCTCACCGACGCCGAGCGCGACCTGATCCTCGGGACGTGGAACGATTCGGCCCGGCCGTACCCCGACGTGGCCCTGCCCGAGCTGCTTGAGCGGCACGCGGATTCCGACGCGGTCGCCGTCTCGTTCGAGGGCCGCACGACCACCTACGCCGAGCTGCACGCCCGCGCCAACCAGGTCGCCCACCTGCTGCGCGAGCGCGGGATCGGCCCCGAGGACACGGTGGGCGTGCTGCTCGACCGGAGCCCGGAGCTGATCGCCTGCCTGCTGGGCGTGTGGAAGGCGGGCGCGGCCTACCTGCCGATGGACCCCAAGTTTCCCGCGCAGCGCGTCTCGGACATGCTGTCGATCGCCGCGACCCCGCTGGTCCTGACCTCAGCGGGTTACGCGCACCTGTTCGACGGCGTCGACGCGCTGGACGGGGTCGTGGACGGGGTCGTGGACGTGGACGGCGGCGTGCTCGACGACCGGCCGCGCGAGCCGGTGGGCGTGCCGTACGACATCGACCGGCTGGCCTATGTGATCTTCACGTCGGGGTCCACGGGCAAGCCAAAGGGCGTGCAGGTCACCCACCGCGGCCTGGTGAACCACGTGTGGTGGGCCGTGAAGGACCTGGCGTCCCAGGGAGACGGCGGCGCGCCGCTGTTCGGCTCGGTGGCGTTCGACCTCGTGGTGCCCAACCTGTGGGCGCCGCTCGTCACCGGCCAGCGGGTCACCGTGCTGCCGCAGGACTTCGACATGGGCGAGTTGGGCGCGCTGCTGATCGCGGGCGGGCCGTACAGCTTCATCAAGTGCACCCCCGGCCACCTGGAGGTGCTCGGTCACCAGATCGACGCCGGACAGGCCGCCGCGCTCGCGGGGACGATCGTCGTGGCGGGCGAGGCGCTGCCCGGCTCGATGGCCAACCGGTGGCTGGAGATGCTGGGCCCCGGCCGGCTGGTCAACGAGTACGGCCCCACCGAGGCGTCGGTCGGCACCTGTATCTACCCCGTGCGGGACGCCCAGCTCGTGGAGGTCGTCCCGATCGGCCGTCCGTTGCCCAACATGCGCATGTACGTCCTGGACGCCGCCCGCAAGCTCCAGCCGGTCGGTGTGCCGGGCGAGCTGTACGTCGGCGGTGTGGGCGTCACCCGCGGCTACATGAACAGGCCCGACCTCACCGAGGAGCGGTTCCTGCCGGATCCTTTCGATCCCGGGGGCCGGATGTACCGCACCGGCGACCGGGTGGCCTGGACCCGCGACGGCGACGTGGCCTTCCTCGGCCGGTTCGACGACCAGGTGAAGATCCGCGGCTACCGCATCGAGCTGGACGAGGTCAGGGCGGCCGTACTCGACCACCCCGGCGTACGGGACGCGGTCGTCACCGTGCACGCGTTCACGCCCGAGGACAAGCGGCTCGTCGCCTACTACGTGCCCACGGCGGCCGAACCGGCCGATCTGGCGGAGCACTGCGCGGAGCGGCTGCCCGACTACATGGTCCCATCGGTGTTCGTGCCGCTGGAGACCATCCCGCTCAACGCCAACGGCAAGGTGGACCGCAAGGCGCTGCCCGACCCGGTCGTCCGGGTGGGCGACGACCTGGCCGAGCCGGAGACGGAGACCGAGATCGCGGTGGCCGAGGTCTGGCGTGAGGTCCTCGGCATCGACGCCATCTCGATCGACAGCGACTTCAACGCGCTCGGCGGCCACTCGCTGCTGCTCATCCGCATGGTCGCCAAGCTCCGGCAGGTGCTGCCCGCCGACGGCTACCAGGTGACCGTCCTCGACGCGATCGCCAACCGCACGGTGCGGGAGCTGGCCACGCTGATCGACGCCGCGAGCTCGGGGCAGGACGGCGCCGCCGACGACGGCCCACGCGGCCTGCTCGTCGAGCTCACCCGTCCGGTCAAGTCCCCCGTGCTGTCGCTCGTCTGCATCCCGTACGGCGGGGCGAGCGCCATGGTCTACCAGCCGCTGGCCGACGCGCTGCCGGACGGCCACACGCTGTTCTCCGTCGCCCTGCCCGGCCACGAACTGGGCGTCGAGGAGAGCACGATCCCGTTCCACGAGGCCGCCCAGCGGGTCTGCGACGAGGTTCTCGAACGGGTGCGCGGCCCTGTCGCGTTGTACGGCCACTGCGTCGGCAGCGCGCTGACCGCCGAGATCGCGCGGCGGCTGGAGGCGGCCGGGCGGCGCGTCGAGGCCGTCTACACGGGCGGCAGCTTCCCGTTCGCCACGCCGAGCAAGGGCCTCAACGGCCTGCTCGGCCGGATCTTCCGCAGCAAGGCGCTGGACAACGCCAACGCGCACGCCAACTGGCTCCGCGCGATGGGCGCCGACCTCCAGGACCTCGATCCCGAGCAGGTCGACCACATCATCCGCACCATGCGGGTGGACGCGCGGGCCGGCGAGGACTACTTCAGCGAGCTCGTGGAGCAGCAGAGCCCGCGGCTGCGCGCCCCGGTGATCTCGATCGTCGGCGACCGTGACGCCCTGACCGACTTCTACCAGGAGCGCTACCGCGACTGGCACTGCGTCTCCGAGACGACCGCGCTGGTCGTCATGGCCGAGGCCGGCCACTATTTCCTCCGCTACCGCACGGAGGAGCTGGCCGCGATCGTCACGACCTCCCACACCCTCGTGGACCGTCCGGAGGAGTGGCACGTCCCGGAACCCGGCGACACGGCCACCTGGTGGCGGCAGGCCGTGTCCGCCGACCGGCGCGCCGACGTGGCCGGCCCCCAGCCCAGCCTCGGGCGCTTCTTCACGGTCGCGACCGGCCAGATCGTCTCCATGATCGGCGCCGTGATGACCGAGTTCGCCGTGCCGATCTGGGCGTACCTGCAGAGCGGTTCGCTGGTGCAGTTCGGCCTGTTCGCCATCGTCGCCCTGGTGCCCGGGCTCGTGCTCGCGCCGCTGATCGGCGCGCTCGTCGACCGGTACGACCGCAAACGGGCGATGCTCGCCGCCGACGGCATGTCCCTGGCCGTGCAGGCCGCGCTGCTCGCACTGATGGTGGGCGACGTGCTGTCCATGCCCCTGCTGTACGGCCTGCTGGTGCTGCTGTCGATATCGGTGACCCTGCAACGGGTGGCCTGGCAGTCGGCGGGACCACAGCTCGCGCCCAAGCACTATCTGCACCACGTCGGCGGTGTCGTCCAGCTCGGCAACGCCGTGGCCCAGCTCATGGTCCCGCTGTTCTCCGTCGCCGTGCTGGCGCTGATCGGCATCGAGGGCATCCTGACCGCCAACGTGGTCTTCTACGCGATCGCGTTCGGCGTGACCCTGCTGGTCCGCTTCCCCGCCACGATGGCCTGGCGGCGCCGCGAGACGGTCTCCGCGGAGATCCGCAACGGCTTCCGCTACCTGCTGCGGCGGCGGGGCCTGCGGGCCATGGCCTTCACGATGTTCATCGTGAACTTCTTCCTGTTCACCGGGTTCATCATGATCCCGCCGCTGGTGCTGTCGGTCGGCGAGCTGGCCGACACCGGCCGGGTGGCGCTGCTCGCCGGGATCGGGGCGGTCTGCGGCGGCCTGATCATCGCCCTGTGGGGCGGCCCGCGCCACCGCCGGATGTTCGGCATGCTGTCGGCCGCCGGCGTGCTCGGCGTCTTCTGCGCAATCGCCGGCATGCGTCCGTCGCTCGTCCTGATCGCGGTCGGCGCCTTCGGCATGTCGCTGATGATGACGATCAGCGACGGCATCTGGCTGACGATCATCCATTCGAAGGTGCCCCAGCGCTACCACGCCCGGGTCATCTCGATCAACCGGATGCTGGCGCTGTCGACCCAGCCGGTCGGGCTGGCCGTACAGGCCTGGCTGGTGGGGCTGGTCCTCGAACCGCTGATGCGGCCCGGCGGCGCGCTGGCGGACACGGTCGGAAAGGTCATCGGCACGGGGGAAGGCCGCGGCATCGGCCTGCTGTACATCGTGTGCGGCCTGGCCATCGCGCTGACGATCACGCTGGCCCTGCGGCACCCGGCCCTGGCGAGGTTCGACCAGGAGACCCCGGACGCCGAGCCGGACGACCTGGTCGGCCTGGAGGCGCTGCGCAGCCGCCAGGAGGCGAGCGTTCCGGCCCAGCGCGTCCCGTCCGAGCTGTGACCCAGCTGTGACCTAGCTGTGACCAGGTGAATGGCACGCGGGCCGCCGGGTACGGCGGCCCGTATGGACGAGAAGAAGATGAACCCGAAGCAGCTGGCCGAGGAGCTGGCGACCAACGCGCAGGACGACCCGCGGTTCAAGAACCGCACGCCCGGCATCCGCGCCACCCGGCAGGGATCGGTGGAGCAGGCGGACCTCGACGCCGCGGGCATCGTCGGCGGCAAGGGAGTCTCGGGCGGCGGGGCGTCCGGAGGAGGAACGGCCGGGCAGCCGCCCACCGGACGGCTCGACGACGACCAGCTCGCCGACACGGTGGCGGGCACCGGCCTCCCGCCCGACGACGAAGAGGAGGACGAAGGCGACCAGTGATCGCCTAGGTGAGGCGGAAGGTCGGACGGCCGCCGGGACCGGCCTCGGCGTCCAGGGTCTTGCCGCCGACGGCCTGCGCGACCTCCGGCTCGACGAAGACGCGCACGTCCGCTCTCTCGATCACCTCGTCGCCCGTGAAGGGCGCGCTGACCAGCGACAACTCCAGCGAGGCGGGCTCGCCCGGCTTGGCCGCGATGCGCAGGCCCGCCTCCTCGGGGAGATACTCCCCCACCATCAGATCCCGGATCGCCCGAACGGCGTGGTCGGTGACTGTCAGCACGACACGGCCTCCTCGATGGCCCTCCCAGGATGTCCTTACCCCTCCCGCGCACGGATGCCACGCCCTCTCACAGGTCGGCGACGAGCAGCCGGTATCCGGCGTCAAACTCCTCCAGCCCGAGCAGGTCGCGGTGGCGCTCGTGCCAGCGGCCCGACTCCAGGTCGGCGGCGAGCCGGTCCAGGGCCGGCCACACGACCCCCTGGTCGAGCTGGGTCAGCACCGACATGCCCGACCTGACCAGGGGATCGAGGTAGCCCTCCGGCCTGCGCCAGTAGGCGGCGCCGAACCCGTCCGTGCAGTCGTGCGGAATGGGCACGGCCTCGACCCGCGCGCCGCCGAGCAGCCAGGCGAGATCGGCGATCGAGGCGGCGCGGGCGTCGTCCAGCGCCGCGCCCTCGGGCAGGTACTCCCTGAGGAACCAGTAGTCACGGCTGATCTCCTGATCCCAGGTGAGGATCACCACGCGGCGCCGCGCGATCCTGCGCATCTCGGCGATCCCGGCCGCGAGGTCCGCCCAGTGGTGCACGGTCAGGAGGGCCATGGCGGCGTCGGCCACGCCGCTCGCGAGGGGCAGGGCCTCGGCCCTGGCCCGGACGACGGGGGCCGACCCCGGCGGCCGCTGGGCGATCATCACCGTGCTGGGCTCGACCGCGAGGAGGGTCGCCCGGGGTTCGTACGACCCCGTGCCCGCCCCCACGTTGACGACCGTCGCGGCGTCCCCGAGCGCGGCGGTGATCCGGGCCGCGAGCCTCGGGTCGGGTCTGCGTACGGCGGCGTAGGTCATGCCGATCTCGTCGTAAACCGTCATGATCCCGAGTATCCGCCAGCCCGGCGGGCCTCCTCAGGCGAGCCAGTCGAGCCACTCGCCGTGCGGCCCCGCCATCGCGAGAGGCTCCCCGTCGAGCGCGGGCAGGAACGCCAGCCGTCCGTCCGGCAGGCCGGACGTCAGCTTCGCGGCCAACTCGGGCAGCCGGGGCGAGCCCTCGTTGGAGATCCATCGCACCGGCAGGCCCCCTGCCCGCAGACCCCGTACGAGGGCCACGAAGCGGTCCCGCGCCTCGGCGTCCAGGTAGGGCATGACCGCACTGTGGAAGACGACGACCGTCGCCCCGGCGGGCGCGGCGGCGACGAGACCGGGCAGGGCCGCCATGGCGTCCCCGCGCACCAGGCGCGGCGGGTCCCGCCTCGCCATCCGCACCGCCCCGCGCAGCCGCGCCACCCGGTCCTCCTGCCCCGGCCAGACCAGGCACTCCAGCCAGCGCACCGCCTCGTCGTCGCGTACGTCGACGGGGTCGAGATCCAGCCCGGCCCGCCACACCACCTCGGGCAGGCGCTCGGGCACCGGCACCCTGCCGTTCGTCCGGCAGGTGAGCAGCACCGGGCTTTCCGCCGGCCCGATCTCGGGGCCGTCGTCGTACCGGTAGCGGTAGCGGTCGGGGTAGAGGCACAGCCCCGCCGACGCGCCCACCTCCACCAGGGCCAGCGGCTGCGGCAGCGCCGCCAGCACCGGCAGCAGGCTCGCGCACCTGCCCACCTCGTTGGTCTGCGTCCTCCGGGCGAGCACCGTCTCCCGCACCTCACCCCAGTGGCGTACGGTCCACTCTCGGAAGGCGCCGAACTCGTCGTACGGCCCGCCGAGGTGGCGCACCGCCGCGAGCAGCAGGTTCGGCTGCCGCTTCGGCCCCGGCAGGCCGTCGATCAGTTCGATCAGCCCGCTGTCGGCGGCGATCCCGAGGGCGAGCGCCTCGTAGACCGGGCTGTGCCCCCTGACCTCGCGCTCCGCGAAGTACCTGTACCACTCCGCCGTCTCCATGCCCGCCTCCCCAGGAACGCCTCAGAGCTCCATCGAATCAGGCCGCACCACGCGCAGTCCTCCGGCACCTGATGGCGTCTCACTCCGGATCCGGCATGTCCAGCGACGCGAGCCTGGCAGGGTCGGTCACGACCGTGATGCCGGTGATCCGGCCATCGGCGACGGTGAACGAGACGACCGAGAGCGGAGAGCCGTCCTCCCGCCAGGACACGATTCCGGGAAGGCCGTCGACGAGCACCATGCGCCTGCGCGCGGCTCCGCCGCCGGACAGTCGCGCGCCGGCGGCGACCGCGGTGGCGCCGAGGGTGACGACCACACCATCGGGAGTCTCCGCGGTGAGCCTCACCTCGGGGTCGAGCACGCGCAGCAACCCCTCGAAGTCGCCATGGCGAGCAGCCGCCAGGAACGCTCGGACCACCTCGCGCTGCTCCTGTCCCACGGCGGTCTGCCGCTCGGTCGCCCGCACTTTCCCGCGGGCGCGGCTGGCGAGCATCTTGGCGGCGGCGGTGGACTTGCCGAGGATCTGGCCGATCTCGTCGAACGGCACCGCGAACAGATCGTGCAGCACGAAAGCCAGCCGCTCGTCCGGCCTGAGCGACTCGAGGACGACGAGAAGCGCGAGCCCGACCGAGTCGGCGAGCGTCACGTCGTCCTCCGGCGCGGGGCCGTCGTCGCCCTTCACCAGGAGTTCGGGCAGCCAGGTGTCGTAGGACGCCTCGGCGCGCGTCTGACGCGATCGCAGGACGTCGAGGCTGATGCGGCCGACCACCGTGGTCAGCCAGCCGGCGAGGTTGTGGATCGTCGCCGTGTGTTGCCGGGAGAGCCGCAGCCATGCCTCCTGGACCACGTCCTCGGCGTCGGCGTGCGATCCGAGCATCCGGTAGGCGACGGCGTGCAGCCGGTCGCGCTCGGCCTCGAACGCGTCGGCCACCCGGTCCGCGGGGCTGTTGTGGGACATGTCGTTACCTTCCTCGGCTCTGCTCCGTCATGTGTGATGACGGGCCCGGACGGTCACAGGTAACCGATGAAGGAGCAGCAACGATGGAAGCACGCATGAAGAGCACGGTGAGCCCCGACGTCTTCACCGCGATCCAGCACCTGAACAAGGCGATCCAGGCCGGTGGCGTCGACCCGCTCGTGCTCGAACTGGTCCACCTGCGCGCCAGCCAGATCAACGGCTGCGCCCCGTGCGTGTTCGCCGGCGTCGCGTCGGCGAAGAAGCACGGAGAGACCGACGAGCGGCTGCACAACGTGGTCGCGTGGCGCGAGACGCCGTTCTTCACCGACAGGGAGCGGGCGGCGCTCGCGCTGGCCGAGGCCGCCACCCGGATCCAGGACGGCGCCCCGGGCGTCACCGACGAGATCTGGGACGCCGCCGCCGCCCACTTCGACGACAAGCAGCTTTCCGCCATCATCCTGAACGTCGCGCTGACCGGCTTCTTCAACCGCATCAACCACACCATCCGGGAGCAGGCCGGCAAGACCTGGTAAGCGGGGACGGGCGTACGCCGAGGGCCCGGCCTTGGGCCCCGGCTACCCGGCCGTGGAGTGAAGGCCGGCGACGCGGACCGGCCGTTCCCAGGCCCACAGGCGTTCGCCGTCCTCGACGTGGCCGGTGGGCAGCAGGCCGATCCGGCCGGCCACCGTCATGGATGCCTGATGATCGGGATGGATGTGGGCCTCGATGCGGGTGACTCCCCTGCCGCGGAGCCATCCGGCCAGCGCGCCTGCGGCCCGCGTCGCGTACCCCCGGCCCTGCCAGGCGGTCCCCACGACCCACGCCACCTCGGCCCGCCGCCCCTCGTCCACCACGGTCGCCTGGACGTAGCCGACCGCCCTGCCGTCGCCGGTGCGGCGGACGATCCAGTTGAGCCATTCCTGCCGCCCGTCCGGGGAGCGGCGGGCTTCGAACGCGGCATACCTGGCACGGAGTTCCGGCAGGGTGGGCGCGGCTCCGCCGATGAAGGCGTACAGCTCCTCCCCCGCCAGCACCTCCGCCATCTCGTCCGCGTCCTGCGCGGTCAGCGGCCGGAGTGTGAGCCGCGCCGCCGAGATCGTCTCCATACGCCGCAGTCTCCTCCGTCCCGGCCCGTGCCCCCAACGCCTTTTCGGGGCTGCCGGATAACCGATCGATTCCGGGCAGGCAGGGCGGACATCATGGCGGGCATGACGCACCGCGAGGGTTCCGAGCGCTCCCCCCGGAAGGCGCTGGCCGAGCTGCACGGCTCGCTGGACCGCCGCTACCGACCGGAGGACGTCGCCGAGCTGGTCCTCCAGGCGCTCTCGGAACGGCTGACGGGCCGCGAGCGCAACGTGATCGCCCGTGCCGCGCGGCACTCCTCGCGCGGCTCCGCGTGGTTCACCTCCATGTCGGACGACTACGCGCGCCCCGTCGGCGGAGCGCGCCAGGTGGCGGTGGCCGCCCGCCTGTTCGACGGACCGGCGGAGGTGGACCCCGACGACCCCGAGTCCCTGCGGGCGTACGCGGGCGCGGCCGGGCGCTCGATCGGATGGACGCCCGACCGGAGCGACTTCCTGGCCGACCGGCTCAACCGCGAGGCACGGGAGGCCGCCGGGATGGACCTGTCGAAGCGGCAGTACAACCGCCGGTTCCGGATGCTGCGCCGCATCGCCGAGAAGGCGGGCACACTCGAAATCGAGCAGGACAAGCGACGGCTGCTGCTGATCGGTGCCACCGGCTTCGCCGCGGATATCCCGCTCGACAGGTTCCTCAAGGACCCGGACGCCGCCTGCTTCGTGGCGTACTACACCGCGCGCCGCAAGTTGCGCCGCGAGTTCAGCCTTTTCGGCCGGGACAACCCCTTCGACGAGATCGCGCAGGTGCTGCTCCGCCGGTGCGGAGACGACACGGACTGGTGGATGATCGCGCAGGCCCGGCCCACGCCCGACGTGCTGGACCGTCTCACCGACGAGGAGCGGGGACGGCTGCTCGGTCAGTGGTCCGCGGTCATGCGGCACAGCGGCGGGCTCCTGGGCCGGCGCTGGCGGTCGACCACGGATCGGGCGACGATGGTCGTCCGGCCCGGTGACGACTCCAGCACCTGGAACGCTCTGGCAGGGGCCTACAACGCCGCCCGCGCCGGGTGGCTCGCGTGCCTCGCTTCGCTGGATGCCCTGGAGTTGCTCGACGCGTCCTGCCCCGGGAAGGCCATGCGGCTGATGGCCGCGGATCTCGCGGCCTGGCATCGCTCGACCGGCGGCGACGTCGATCCCGGCACCCGTGTCTGGGCCGCGCTGCCGCCACCCTGGGAGGTGCTGGACGGCACGGCGCACTCCACCCGTGCGGATGTCGAGGCGGCCTGCCGTACGGCAGGGCTCGACCCGGAGAAGTCGGGCTGGACGGCGCCCGCGCCCAAGCGCCGTGTCGCGGTGTTCCGGCCCACCCCCGAACTGGTGCACGGGGTCGCTGTCGCCGATCCTGTGTGGGCGGCCCTGCTGCGCCGCGCCGGGGTGTTCAGCGGCAGGCCCGTCAGGCCCGCCCTGGCGCCGGACGCCCTGCACGGACTCCAGGCCGGCGTCGTGACCGGTGACCTGCCCCCGGCCCTGGACGCGGATTAATCCGTGGCGCGGCCGGGGAACGGTCGAGCAGACTGGCCCCCGGCCCCGCCGTAGTTCAGCGGTAGAACGCCCGGCTCTCCGGGTGGACGCCGGTTCGAGCCCGGCCGGCGGTGCCCATGCGATGGAGCGGCCTCGCCGTAGCTCAGTGGTAGAGCGCCCGGCTCGGGCCCGGGTGGTCGCCGGTTCGAGCCCGGCCGGCGAGGACCTCCTAACCTTCTTGACCCCCAGAGGTCACTCTTGTCACACAAAAGGACCAAGGTCATGTCGATCACATAAAGGGATCTTGTCGACATCTAGGCACGCATGGAGATTTACGGAGACTTCCGCACCACTTCTGGAGGATCTCCGTGCTCGTACGAGCAACCCTCGCCGCCATCGCCTTGACCGCGATCGGCGTCGTACCGGCCCATGCGGCCGACGGCCCCGCCATCACCATCGACCAGGGCCGCAGCCAGCCGGTCTTCTCCTACGCCGACGCCATTCGCGAGCACGTCTACGTCGAGTCGAGTGTCGACAGCGACTCCGACGGCCGCCTCGACCGGGTCAGGGTCGACATCATCAGGCCCAGGGAGTCGGGACCGGGGCTCAAGGTGCCTTCGATCATCGACGAGAGCCCCTACTACGACAACTCCGGGCGCGGCAACGAGTCCGAGCGCAAGACGTACGACGCGGCGGGCGAGCCCCTCAAGTTCCCGCTGTACTACGACAACTACTTCGTGCCGCGCGGGTACGCCGTCCTCAACGTCGACATGGTCGGCACCACGAAGTCCGACGGCTGCCCCGACGTGGGCGGCAAGGCCGACGTGCTGGGCGGCAAGGCGGTCATCGACTGGCTGAACGGCCGCGCCCCCGCCTACCGCGAAGACGGCTCCCCTGCGGTCGCCGACTGGAGCACCGGCAAGGCCGGCATGATCGGCAAGTCGTACGACGGCACGCTGGCCAACGGGGTCGCGGCGACCGGGGTCGAGGGCCTGGAGACGATCGTCCCGATCTCCGCCATCAGCTCCTGGTACAAGTACCAGCGCTCCAACGGCGTGATCTACAACTACAACTACATGTCGTACCTGTCCCGGGTCATCGACACCGACCCGGCCGCCAAGTGCGCGGCGAAGCGGGCACAGCTGGACGTCGACGCCGACGACACCACGGGGAACTACAACGGCTTCTGGGCCGAGCGCGACTACATCGCCGGGTCGCTCGGCGACACCTCGAAGGTGCGCGCCAGCGTCTTCGTCGTGCACACGGTCAACGACCTGAACGTCAAGCCCGACAACTTCTCGGAGTGGTGGCAGGGGCTCGCCGACCGGAACGTGCCGCGCAAGATCTGGGTCGGCCAGTACCAGCACGTGGACCCCTTCGACTTCGAGGGGCGCCGTGACCTGTGGGTCGACACGCTGCACCGCTGGTTCGACCGCTGGCTGCTCGGCGTGGACAACGGGATCATGCGGGAGCCGCGCGCCGACGTGCAGGTCGGCCCGGCCCAGTGGGTCACCCAGAGCGACTGGCCCACGCCGGCCGCCTCGACCCACTTCTTCCGCCCGTCCGCCGACGGTTCGCTGAACCTCAAGCCCGGCAAGAACGGCGAGACCGCGAGCTTCACCGACATCCGTCAGTCGGAGGACGCGATGGTCGCCGACGTCGGCACGGCCAAGCCGGGACGCATCGCCTTCACCACCGGTGAGCTGCCGCGCGACCTGCGCATGTCGGGCACGCCCGAGGTGGACCTGCGAGTGTCACTCGACAAGCCGACCTCGAACCTGACCGCGCTTCTCGTCGACTTCGGCGAGGACACCCGGGTCGACTGGCGCCGTGGGCAGGGCATCACCACCCTCACCGAGGAAGACTGCCACGGCGACAGCACCGCCGCCGACGACGGCTGCTACCGGAAGGTCGTCACCAACCTGGCGACGCGTCCGCTGGAGATCGTGGCCCGCGGCTGGGTCGACGCGCAGAACCACGCCTCGCTCTCCGAGTCGTCGCCGCTGACCCCCGGCACGTACGCGCAGATCAAGTGGAAGACGCTGCCGCAGGAGTACGTCTTCAAGAAGGGCCACAGGATCGGGCTGGTGATCGCCGGCACCGACTCGAACTACAGCGGCGAGCGGGCCACCGGCACGACCGTCACCGTCGACCTGCACAAGAGCCGGGTGGAGATCCCGCTCGTGCTCGGCGTCGGCCACGCGCTGAACGGCGGCGACATTCCCAAGGACAAGGGCGCCTGGCACGGCCCCCAGCAGATCGACCTGCCGGTGCCGGACAACAAGCTCTACTGATCCTCTGACCGTACTGTGACGCCAGCGCCGGGACCCTCGTCCCGGCGCCGGCTCCGCTTGCGCGACGACCTCGGCAGGGAGGTCGCGACCACACTGCCGAGACTAGGCGGCGTGCGCCTCGAACCACAGGGACCCCACGTCATGGCCGGGGGTCAGGCGGACGTCGGCGTCGAGAGCGGCGGCCAGAAGCCTGAGCAGCGGCACCGTGGGTGCCGTACCGCCCTCCTCGATGCACTCGATGTCGTCCTCGGTCATTCCGGCGCGTTCGGCCAGTTGCGCCACGCTCAGGCCAAGGGCGGTGCGCCTGTCGTACAAGGCCTTGCCGAAGGCCAGCGCCTCGCGGATGGCGATGCGCTCCGGATCCTCGGCTGGCGCCTCCGGTCGCACCCAGCGGGTGTGGTACCCGACCATCACACCTGCCTCTCATAGGTGTCCGACACCGGTCCCTGGTGATCGCGTTCGCAGACCTTCTGCGCCCGGACCGCCCGATCGATCTGCCGCTGATCGTGCTGCCTCGCCTTATGAAAGACGGTGAGCAACACGATGGTCCTTCGCGAAGTACACCAGTACGTTACCCGGGCTGCAACGTCCCGAAGGCGAACCCGCAGTTCCCAGACAGGGCCCTCCAGGTGATCCGACCAAGGCCCGCCGAGCTCCTTGCCCTTCTCCGCTAACAGACCGGCTACCTCGTCGACTCGCTTGAAATCGCTGTCACTGAGGTTGTCGAGCCACTTCCGGACTTCTGGTTCGATCTCGAAGCCATACAGCTCACGCACCCCTGAAGACCTCCTCTTCAGCCGGTGCCGAGCCTAGCCAGGACGCTTACCTGAATTTGGAAGGTTCCATTTCTTCGACCTCGCCAACCGCCAGAACCACGACGACCTCACAGGTAGGCGACGCCGGTCAGGGCCTCGGCGGCGGTCCACAGGCGGCGCCCGACGGCCGGGTCGGCCGCCTCCGCGCTGGGGCGGACCTCCACGACCCGGCCGCGCATCTCGAAGAGGCCGGACGGTCCGAAGAACTGACCGCCGCGCACACCGGGCGCGGTCGCAGCGAAAAGCTGGGGCAGCGCCCCCCGTTCGGCCGGCTGCGTCGCCAGCAGCCCCATTCTGCTGAAGATCCGCCCCAACCGGGGGCGGTGCTCCCAGGCCCGGGGGGTGAGGTTGCTCCTGGACATTCCGGGGTGGGCGACGACACTGACGACCGGTGAGCCCGCGGCGCGCAGGCGGCGGTCGAGTTCGAGGCCGAAGACGGTGGTGGCGAGCTTGGACCGGCCGTACGCGCGGCTCGCTCTGAAGTCGCGCCGCGACATCAGGTCGTCGAAGTCGAGGTGGGCGTTCTTGTGGGTGATCGAGCTGAGGCTGACCACCCGTGCCGCCTCCGCCCGGCCGAGACTGCCGAGCAGCAGGCCGGTGAGGGCGAAGTGGCCGAGCATGTTGGTGCCCAACTGAAGCTCGAACCCGTCGGCCGTCGTGCGGGCGGGGCCGAGGATGACCACGCCCGCGTTGTTGACCAGCAGATCGATCGCCGGGAAGCCGTCAGCCAGATGCTTGGCGAACTCGCGCACCGACGCGAGCGAGGCCAGGTCGAGCTTGCGCACCTCGATCCGGGCGCGTGGCGCCGAGCGCCGGATCGCCCCGGCCTCCCGCTCGGCGGCGACGGTGTCGCGTACGGCCATGACGACGTGCGCCCCGCGCCGGGCGAGTTCTGTCGCGGTGACCAGGCCGAGCCCGGAGTTCGCGCCGGTGACGACGGCGACCCGGCCGTGCTGGTCGGGGATGTGGCTGGCGTTCCATTCGGTCATGGCGACGACGCTAGGGCGGGGGCGCCGGGATTCGGTCGTACGCGTGTGCCTGGGAACCCCAGACCTACCTTCGGCGCGGACCGCACCGGCAGACTGTCGTCATGACTGCCGACCACCCGTACGCCCGTGAGCTCGGCGATTTCCTGCGTGCCCGGCGCGGCCGGCTGCGCCCGCAGGACGTCGGCCTGGAGCCGGGGCCCCGCCGCAAGGTGACCGGCCTGCGGCGCGAGGAGGTCGCGCTGCTGGCCGGGCTGAGCACCGACTACTACCAGCGCATGGAGCAGGGCCGTGAGGTGCGGCCCTCCGACCAGGTGCTCGACGCCATCGCCTCCGCGCTCGACCTCGACGACGAGGCTCGGCGGCATCTGTTCACCCTCGCCCGGGCGGCACGGCGGCCGGCGGCCGTGCGCACCCGCCGCGCCCCGGAACGTGTGCCGGACAGCACGAGGCGCCTGCTGCACGTCATGGGAGCTCCCGCCGTGGTGCTCGGCCGGCACCTCGACGTGCTCGCGTGGAACCCGCTCGCCGAGGCGCTGCTCGGCGATCCGGCCACGTTGCCGCCCGCGCGGCGGAACATGCTCATGGCCGTGTTCGAGGATCCCGCGACCCGGGCGCACTGCCCCGACTGGGAGACGACCGCCCTGGAGTACATCGGCATGCTGCGGTCCGCTATCGCGACGGACCCTGACCACCCGCGCGCCACGACGATCATCGGTGAGCTGAGCATCCGCAGCGCGGACTTCCGCCGGCTCTGGGCCCGGCACGAGGTGCGTGAGACGGTCCACGGGACGAAGCTCTTCCGGCATCCGCAGGTCGGCGAGATCACCCTCACCTGGGACGTCTATCCCCTGCCCGGCAACCCCGGGCCGGTCCTGCTCGTCTACACCGCCGAGCCCGGCAGCGCGGACGACGAACGCGTCCGGCTGCTCGCGTCCCTGCACGCCGGCCAGGACCGGGAAACGCGGAAAGCCCAGGCCGGATGACCTGGGCTTCCGATGTGGTGCGCCGCCAGGGACTCGAACCCCGGACCCGCTGATTAAGAGTCAGCTGCTCTAACCAACTGAGCTAGCGGCGCAGAACTCTTAGAGGTTATCGCACACCTCAGAGCGGTCAAAATCACGCTAGAGTAGAACAAAGTTCGGTTATTTGGTTGGAGCGCACATGTGGTTCGCCTCGCCCGACGTCGTCCGCGAGCGGCTGGAAGCCGCCGGCTATCTCGCCGACGACGGCACCGCGATGTCGGTGTTCCTCGCTGGAGCGCTGGGCAAGCCGCTGCTGGCGGAGGGCCCGGCGGGGGTGGGCAAGACCCAGCTCGCCAAGGCCGTCGCCGAGGCCACCGGCGCCCGGCTCATCCGCCTGCAGTGCTACGAGGGCCTGGACGAGGCACGCGCGCTGTACGAGTGGAACTACAAGAAGCAGTTGCTGCGCATCCAGGCCGACGACGGCGCGTGGGACGACATCTTCTCCGAGGAGTTCCTGCTGGAGCGCCCCCTCCTGAAGGCGATCAGGAGCGAGGAGCCCACCGTGCTGCTCATCGACGAGACCGACAAGGCCGACGTCGAAGTCGAAGGACTGCTGCTCGAACTGCTGTCCGACTACCAGGTCACGATCCCCGAGCTGGGCACGATCACCGCCGCGCGCCGGCCGTACGTCGTGCTGACCTCGAACGCGACCCGCGAGCTGTCGGAGGCGCTCAAACGGCGCTGCCTCTATCTGCACATCGGCTATCCCACCCCGGAGCGGGAGCGCGACATCCTGCTCGCGCGGATCCCCGGGCTGCCCGCGAGCATCGCCGATCAGCTCGCCCGTACGGTGGCCACGCTGCGCGCGCTGGAGCTGAAGAAGTCGCCGTCGATCGCCGAGACCGTCGACTGGGCGCACACCCTGCTCGCGCTGGGCCGCACCGAGCTGGACGAGGCGCTGATCGGCGAGACGCTGGGCGTGGTGCTCAAGCACAACTCCGACCAGGTGCGGGCCGCCAAGGAGCTCGGCCTGCCGTCCCGGTCATGACGACTCCGGGGTCCCTCGTGGACCGGCACGTGCGGTTCGTCCACGCGCTGCGGGCGGCGGGGCTGCCGGTCTCGCCCGCCGAAGGGCTGGACGCGGCCCGCGCGCTCATGGTCGTCGACCTGTCCGACCGGGAGACGCTGCGCGAGGCGTACGCCGCGACGCTGGTGAAGCGGCCCGCCCACCGGCCGGGCTTCGACACGCTCTTCGACCTGTGGTTCCCGCCGGTGATCAGCGGCGGTGCTGAAGCCACCGCCGTCGGGGAGAACGCCGAGCTGCCCGAGCTGCGGGAGCGGCTGGCGGAGCTGCTCATGGGCGACCCGGCCGATCCGGCGTTCCGGGAGTTCGCCAGGGCCATGGTCGGACGGTTCGGGCAGGTCCAGGCGGCCCCCGGCAGGCAGTCGTGGTTCTCCTTCCCCGTGCTGCGCGCGCTGTCGCCGGAGACGCTGGTGGCCCGGATGCTCACCGTCATGCTCGACGAGCGCGGCGGCCTGCCGGAGAAGGTCGCCAGGCGGCACATCTCGCGGACCACCGAGGCGTTCACCGAGGCCGTCGCCGCCGACGTACGCCGCAGGATCGCCGAGGAGTCGGGGGTCGAGAAGATCGCCAGGTCAGTGGTCAGGCCGCCGATCGACCAGGTCGACTTCCTGCGCGCCACCAAGGAGGAGCTGGCGAGGCTCAGGCGGGAGGTC
The DNA here is from genome assembly GCF_012999535.1 of Microbispora sp. H11081. Taxonomy (GTDB): domain Bacteria; phylum Actinomycetota; class Actinomycetes; order Streptosporangiales; family Streptosporangiaceae; genus Microbispora. Next base: position 274,418 of record NZ_JABBWV010000003.1, on the reverse strand, counting down.
TATCCGCTGGCCCGCCGCCTGGCCACCCGGCTGACGATCCGGCACAAGCACGGACGGCGCGGGCGGCTCGACTTCCGCCGTACGGTCCGGGCGTCGCTGCCGACGGGCGGGGTGCCGCTCACCACCCACATGCGCCCGCCCCGCCCGCACCGGCCCGAGCTGGTGGTGCTGTGCGACGCCAGCGACTCGGTCTCCACGTTCTCGCACTTCACGCTGTTGCTGACGTTCGCGCTGCGGGAGCAGTTCACCAAGGTGCGGGCGTTCGCGTTCGTGGACGAGGTGGACGAGATCACCCGCCTGTTCGCCCCCGGCGCGGACGTGCTGGACGCCATCGGCCGCCTCACCAAGGAGACGGACATCGTCAGGTTCGGCCGCACCAGTTACGGCCGCGTCTTCGAGCGCTTCGCAGAACGGTTCCCCGACGCGGTCGGACCACGGACGTCGCTGCTGATCCTGGGCGACGCCCGGTCCAACTACCAGGCTCCCGCGCTGGGCGCGCTGAAACGGCTGGCCGGGCAGGCGAGGCACGCCTACTGGCTCAACCCCGAGCCCATGGCCCACTGGGACACCGGGGACTCGCTCGCCACGTCGTACGGCTCGGTCGTCCCCATGCGCGAGTGCCGCAACGTCGCCCAGCTCGCCGCGTTCGTCGAGACGCTGGCCTGAGTCGATTCCCTTCGCCTGAATCGACCCGCCGCGACCGACGCCGCCGGAGGCGCTCAGCGCATGCGGCGCAGGATGCGGGCCGCCGTGCGGGACAGCAGCTCGACCTGCTCCTCGGTGAAGTCCGCGGAACCGTGGGAACGGATCCAGCCGGCGATCCTGAGCGGGTAGGCGACGGTCAGCCCTTCGCCGTGCAGCACGCCGCCCCTGGCCTTGATCTTCCCGCCGTGCACGGCGAGCACCGGGGCGATCGAGACCTCGATGCCGGTCTCCTTGGTCAGCAGCGCGGCCATCGACCCCGCGGCGGAGATGAGGCCCTTGGCGACCGAGGTGCCGAACTTCTCGTCGAAGAACAACCGCTCGCCGTACCGCGCGATCAGCGTGTCGGGCGACCACGCCTCGTTGTCCACGATCCAGATGCCGCCCGGCCCGATGACGAGGTGGTCGATCGACACCTCGCCCGGCACGGCCCGGCCGTCCATCACCTGGTAGCCGTGCCGGCGCAGCCCGAGCCGCAGCAGCCGCCCAGTGCGCACCTCGCCACGGCGCTTGCCCCGCCACACCGCCGTACGCTCGTGCAGGCGCCAGGCGACGAACAGATCGACGCCTCCCGCGATTAGGCCGAGCCCGAGGCCGGCGGCGATCAGGTTCAGCCCGAGCTTCGGGCCCACCAGGGTGCCGACGACGAATCCCGCGGCGGCGATGACCGCCCGTATCCGGATCCGGTTCTTGCGCCCGGCATACCAGAACGTCTCGTACAGGTTCTGCGGCGACGCGCCGGTGAACCTTTCGTCCCTAGGGACGTAAATGGACCCATTGGGCACGCGGACCCCCCACACTAGGCATGCGGTTTTCTCCGGGATACCCGACCGGGAATCCCAACCCTCCTAAGGTGAGGGAAGTAGCGCAGATACGCCAGTGCCGACACTTGACCGACCAGTCGGTATGCTTTTCCGGGACACGAAGGAGGTCGGCATGGCCCGCCGCGTAACGGGGGATCGCGCGCACCTGGAGGAGCCGGTACGGCAGCGCCTGCTCGCCGAGGCCACCCGGCTGTTCGCCGGACGAGGGTTCGAGAGCACGTCGGTGCAGGAGATCGTCGCGGCGGCCGGCGTCACCAAGGGCGCCATGTACCACTACTTCGATTCCAAGGACGACCTGCTCCGCGAGATCTACGCGCGGGTGCTGCGCCTGCAGATGGAGCGCCTCAACCGGTTCGCCGAAGCCGAGGGCCCGGTGGCCGAGCGGCTGCACGCGGCGGCCAGGGACGTGGTGGTGACCACCGTCGACAACCTGGACGACTCCAAGATCTTCTTCAGGTCCATGCACCAGCTCGCGCCGGAGGCGTACAAGAGCGTCAGGGCCGAGCGGCGCCGCTACCACGAGCGGTTCCGCGACCTCGTCATGGAGGGCCAGCGTGACGGCGTCTTCCGCGACGACGTCCCCGCCGAGATGGTGGTGGACTTCTTCTTCGGCTCGGTCCACCACCTCGGCACCTGGTATCACCCCGACGGCCCGCTGTCCGGCCAGGAAGTCGGCCGCCACTTCGCCGACCTCCTGCTCAACTCGCTGCGCCCGTAGTCACGCGGGGGCGGGAAGGCCGGCCGGGCCCGCCAGCGCCTCGCGGTGGTCGCCCGGCGTGCCCAGCGCGATCTGGTCGGCCTTGGCCCGCTTGAGATAGAGGTGAGCGGGGTGCTCCCAGGTCATCCCGATGCCGCCGTGGAGCTGCACGCACTCCTCTGCCGCGCGCACCGCCACCGCCCCGCAGTGGGCCTGCGCCACCGCCACTGCCACCGCCACGGCCACCGCCTCGTCGCCCAGCGGCCCCGCGGTGGACGCCTCGGCCAGCCGGGCGGCGGCGTTGCGGGCCGCGGCCCTCGCCCCGGCGACCTCCAGCCACAGGTCGGCCAGCCGGTGCTTGACCGCCTGGAACGACCCCACTGGCCGGGCGAACTGCCTGCGCTCCTTCACGTACGCGACCGTCGTGGTGAGACACCATTCGGCCACGCCGAGCTGTTCCGAGGCGAGCAGCCCGGCGCCGCGCGTCAGCGCCTCCCGCACCCAGGGCGCCCGCGTGCTGTCCGTAGGGCCGTCGGTCGTGGCGACGACGCGGGCGGGCGCGGAGCCGAACGACACGGTCGCGATCGGCCTGGTCAGGTCGAGGGAGGTGACCGGCGTGACCCGCACCGCCTCCCGGCCGGCCGGGGACGTCTCCACCGCGCACAGGCCGGTGCCCTGCCTCCCGGACCCCGGGAGCCGTACCGGCACGAGCAGGACGTCGGCGGCCTCCGCGCCGATCACCCCGGTGACGGTGCCGGTCACCGTGCCGTCCTCGCCGAGGGTCGCCGCCGGGCTCGGGAGCGCGTACGGCGAGGCGGCGAACGACACCGCGAGCGCGGCCGTCGCCTCCCCCGCGGCCAGCCGTGTCAGCAGCTCCTCCGCGACGTCTCCCCCGGCCGTCAGCAGGGCCTGGGTGGCGAGGACCGCGCTGCTCAGGTACGGCACGGGGGCTACGGCCCGGCCCAGCTCCTCCAGCACGACGGCGGCCTCGCGGGCCGACGCCCCGCCCTCGTGGGAGGCGGCGCCGCCGAGCTCCTCGGGGATCAGCAGCCCCGCCGCGCCGACGTCGCGGGCCAGCGCCTTCCACAGGTCCGCGTCGTACGGCGCGCCGGACTCGACGGAGCCGAGGACGGCGGCCGGGGAGCACTTGGCGGCGAGCAGGTCGCGCACGGCGGCCCGCAGCTCCTCCTCCACCTCGGTGTACAGCAGCGTCATCGGGGGAGGTCCTTCCAGGCGACGTCCTTGTCGGCGCGCGGCTCGGCGGGCAGGCCGAGGACGCGTTCGGCGATGATGTTGCGCAGGATCTCGGAGGTGCCGCCCTCGATCGAGTTGCCCTTGGCGCGCAGGTAGCGGTAGCCCGCCTCCCTGCCGACGAAGTCGACCTTGTCGGGGCGGCGGAAGGTCCAGTCGTCGTAGGCGAGGCCGTCCTCGCGGAGCAGTTCGACCTCCAGGCCCGACAGCTCCTGGTGCAGCCGGGCGAAGGCCAGCTTCATGCCCGACCCCTCCGGCCCCGGATGCCCGGCGGCGAGCTGCTCGCGCAGCCGTACGGCGGTCAGCCGCATGACCTCCGAGTCGACCCACAGCCTGAGCAGCCGCTGGTGCAGGTCGTGGGTGCGCAGCTCGGGCCGGGAACGCCAGGTCTCGGCGACGACGCCCATCATCGTGCGCCGGCTCGGCGTGCCGCCGATGGCGACGCGTTCGTTCATGAGCGTGGTCTGCGCGACCCGCCAGCCGTCGCCCACCTCGCCGAGCCGCAGCGCGTCGGGCAGCCGCACCCCGGTGAGGAAGACCTCGTTGAACTCGGCCTCGCCGGTGATCTGGCGCAGCGGGCGCACCTCGACACCGGGGGCGTGCATGTCGCACACGAAGTAGGTCAGCCCGCGGTGCTTGGGCACGTCCGGGTCGGTGCGGGCCACGAGGATGGCCCAGCGCGCGGTGTGCGCGCTCGACGTCCACACCTTCTGGCCGTCCACCACCCACTCGTCGCCCTCCCGTACGGCGCGGGTGGCGAGCGTGGCGAGGTCGGAACCGGCGCCGGGCTCGCTGAACAGCTGGCACCAGACCTCCTCGCCCGTCCACAGCGGCCGCAGGAAGCGCCTTTTCTGCTCCTCGGTGCCGAAGGCGAGGATCGTGGGGGCGGCCATGCCGAGGCCGATGCCGATCCGGCCCGGCTGGTTGTCCGGCGTGCCCTTCAGCTCCCGGTCGGCCACGGCCTGCAGGTCGCGGGACGCGCCGAGCCCGCCGAGGCCCTCCGGGAAGTGCACCCACGCCAGCCCGGCGTCGAACCGGGCGCGCAGGAACTCCAGGCGGTCCATGGCCGCCGGGTCGTGCTCCGCGAGGAAGGCTCTGGCGTGCTCGGCGACCGCCGCCTCATCCCATGTCACGAAATATCACCCCTGGTACTTCTTGAGCTCGCGGTAGGCCAGCGACCGCTTGTGCACCTCGTCGGGGCCGTCGGCGAAGCGCAGCGACCGCGCCCCCGCCCACAACGCCGCCAGCGGGAAGTCCTGGCTGAGACCGCCCGCGCCATGCGCCTGGATGGCCTTGTCCAGGATCCACTCCACGGTCGCCGGGCCAGCGATCTTGATGGCCTGGATCTCGGTGTGCGCGCCCTTGTTGCCGACCGTGTCCATCAGCCAGGCCGTCTTCAGCACCAGCAGGCGCAACTGCTCGATGCGCACCCGCGACTCGGCGATCCAGTCCTGGATCACCCCCTGCCGGGCCAGCGGCCTGCCGAACGCCTCCCGTTCCAGCACCCGGCGGCACATCAACTCCACGGCCCGCTCGGCCATGCCGACGAGCCGCATGCAGTGGTGGATGCGCCCTGGCCCGAGCCGCGCCTGGGCGATGGCGAAGCCGCCGCCCTCCTCGCCGATCAGGTTGTCCACCGGCACCCGTACGTCCTCGAACACCACCTCGGCGTGGCCGCCGTGGTCGGCGTCGTCGTAGCCGAAGACCGTCATGCCGCGCCGTACGGTGAGGCCCGGGGCGTCCCGTGGGACCAGCACCATGCTCTGCTGCCGGTGCTTGGGCGCCTCGGGGTCGGTCTTACCCATCACGATGAAGACCTTGCAGTTGGGGTTCATCGCTCCGGTGATGTACCACTTGCGGCCGTTGATGACGTAGTCGCCGCCGTCCCTCCTGATGGAGGTCGCGATGTTGGCCGCGTCGGAGGAGGCCACCTCGGGCTCGGTCATCGCGAAGGCCGACCTGATCTCACCGGCCAGCAGGGGCTCCAGGTACTCCTTGCGCTGCCACTCGCTGCCGAACTCCGCGAGCACCTCCATGTTGCCGGTGTCCGGGGCGGCGCAGTTGGTGGCGGGCGGCGCGATGGCGGGCGACCTGCCCATGATCTCGGCGAGCGGCGCGTACCCCAGGTTGGTCAGCCCCGCGCCGCGTTCGCCCGGCAGGAAGAGGTTCCACAGGCCGCGCGAGCGGGCCTCGGCCTTGAGGTCCTCCAGCAGGGGCGGCGGGCTCCACCCACTGCCTGCCGCCTGTTCGTGGAAGGCGTGCTCCGCGGGATAGACGCACTCGTCCATGAAGGCGAGCAGCCGTTCCCGATAACGCTCGGTGGCCGCGTCGAACCCGAAGTCCATTCAGACCTCCATCAGCCCGCGGGCGACGATCGGGGCGACCTGGTCGCCGATGTCGGCGAAGCCCTCCCCGACCGTGAGCCCCTTGGTGTATCGGAAATGGATGCCCTCGGCGATCACCGCGAGCTTGAAGCAGGCGAGGCCGACGTACCAGCCGAGCCGGGACAGGTCGCGGCCGGACGCCTCGCCGTAGTGGGCGGCCAGCTCGGAGCTGGGCGGCGTCTCCCCCGCCGCGCCCCGGTCGAGCGTGGCGAACTCGCCGTACAGGAGGAACAGCGCCAGGTCGGTGAGCGGGTCGCCGAGCGTGGACATCTCCCAGTCGAGCACGGCGCGCACCTCGCCGCCGGCGATCAGCGTGTTGCCGAGCTTGAAGTCGCCGTGGACGATCGCCGGCGCGCCGGAGACGGGCACGTCCCTGGCCAGCCGCTCGTAGAGGTCGTCGATGCCGGGGACCTCGCGCCCGCGCGAGGCGTCGAGCTGCCGCTTCCACCGGGCGACCTGCCGCTCCAGGAAGCCCTCCGGCCTGCCGAAGTCGCCGAGGCCCACGCTCTCCGGGGCGATCGAGTGGAGCGCGGCCAGCACGTCGACCAGCCGGTGGGCGAGGGCGGGGGTGAGCGGCGGCTGTCCGCCCTCGACGTACTCCATGACGTAGAAGGGCGCGCCGACGACGTCGGCGTCCAGGCAGAGGTGATGGGTGCGCGGGACCGGCACACCGGTGTCCTGGAGCGCGCTCATGACCCGGTATTCGCGGCCCATGTCGTGCGCCGTCGCGAGGACGTGCCCGAGGGGCGGCCTGCGCACGACGTACGTGCTCTCACCGTCGCCGACGACGTACGTCAGGTTGGACTTGCCCCCGACGATCAGCTCGGCCGTGAGAGGCCCTCGGGTCAGGCCCGCACGCTGGAGGTGCCCGGCGAGGCGAACGAGGTCGAGGCCGGGCGGGTCAGGGTTCACGGGAAAAGCATACCGACCAGCCGGTATGTGTGTCGACAGAGCCGCGAAGTGGTCGCCCGACATCGGGCCCGAGTGGCCCTCCGCCAGGAGGACGCGCCGCCGATACCGTCGGGCGCATGACCGCGAAGATGCCCGCGCCGGCCGTGCTCGACGGCCGCGTCGTACGCCTGGAGCCACTCTCCCCCGGCCACGTGCCCGACCTGTTCGCCGCCGCGCGGGGCGAGGAGGTCTGGCGTCACCGGCCGGAACCGGTGCCGGAGACCGAGGACGACATGCGCCGGATCGTGGGCGGGCTGCTCGGCGACCCCCGCACCACGCAGTTCGCCGTGGTCCACAGGGAGACGGGCCGGGCGATCGGCTCCACCGGCTACTGGGAGGTCGGCGGCTTCGCCGGGAGCGTGGAGATCGGTTCCACCTGGTACGGCCGGGCCTACTGGCGCACCGCCGTCAACACCGAGTGCAAGATCCTGATGCTCGACCACGCGTTCGCTCTCGGGTTCGTCCGCGTGGTGCTGAAGACGGACATCCGCAACCTGCGGTCCCAGGCCGCCATCGAGCGCATCGGCGGCGTGCGGGAGGGCGTGCTCAGGCGGCAGTACCGCCGCCCCGACGGCACCTGGCGTGACAGCCCCTACTACTCGATCCTGGACGACGAGTGGCCGGCCCACCGCGCCCGTCTGACGGCCGCCCGGTAGGTCACACGCTCGTGACGACGCGGAGCAGGTCCCGGAAGGCGGCCTTCAGATCCTCGACGGGCGGCACGCCCCCCGCGCCGACGACCGCGTCGAACAGCAGCCCCTCGACGTAGGCGACCAGCCGGCGGCCGCGCCGTACGGGGTCGGGCGAGCCGGCGGCGGCCAGCATCGCCGCGGCCTGCTCACGGAACCGGCGCCCCATCCCGTCGTACGTCTTGCGCAGTTCGGGACGCCGGGTCGCCTCCAGCGCCAGTTCGTAGCGCGCGATCGTGGTCTCCCGGTGCTCGGTGACCGCCGCGTGCACCGCCCTCGCCAGGAGATCCGCCATCTCGTCCGCGTCCGGGGACACGACTGGGGGCACGGCCGCGCTTTGGGTGGCCGCGGCGGCGAAGACGGCCTCCTCGCGCTCGGCGAGCCGGGCCAGCGTGAGCTCCAGCAGCGCCGCCCGCGTGCGCGCGTGGTTCGAGGTGGACCCCGGCGGCAGCCCGGCGACCTCGTCGACCGCCCGGTGGGTGAGACCGCGCATCCCCCGCTCGGCCAGGATCGCGATGGCCGCGTCCGCCACGAGGACCGTCCGCTGACTGCTCACCCTCACATCGTAGGGGGGGACTACAGCCGTAGTATGCTTACTACAGATGTAGTGAGGAGGAGGCGGGCATGGCGCACGCAGTGGTGATCGGGGCGGGCATCGGCGGGCTGACGGCGACCCTCGCCCTCGCACGCAAAGGCTGGTCGGTGACCGTCCTGGAACAGGCGGCGTCGCTCGAACCGGTGGGCGCCGGGCTGGCCGTCGCGCCCAACGCGCTCAGGGCGCTCGACGTGATCGGCGCCGGCGACGAGGTCAGGAGGCTCTCCGCGATCCAGGGCCGCAGCGGCATCCGGGTGCCGGACGGCCGGTGGCTGTCCCGCACCACCGCCGAGGACGCCGCCGCGCGGTACGGCGACCCGATCGTGCTGCTCGCGCGGTCGTCGCTGGTCGGCATCCTCGCCGAGCGCCTGCCGCAGGGCGCCCTGCGGTTGAACACCCGGGTCGAGTCCGTCGACCCCGCGACCGGCCGCGTCACCGTGCGGGGGACGGCGGAGACGATCGAGGCCGACCTGGTCGTGGCGGCGGACGGGATCAGGTCACGGACCCGGTCGGCCCTGTTCCCCGGGCATCCCGCACCGGTCTACGCGGGCGTGACGAGCTGGCGGATGATCGTGCCGCTGGCCGGAGAGACCGGCGCGTCGGAGACCTGGGGGGCGGGGCTCGTCTTCGGGGTCATGCCGCTCGTGGGCGGCCAGGTGTACTGCTACGCCACCGCGCCGGTCCCGGCGGGCCTGCGCGCGGCAGACGAGAGGGACGAGCTGCTCCGGCTGTTCGGCCGCTGGCACGACCCGATCCCCGCACTGCTGGCCGCCGCGGACCCGGAGGCCGTGCTCCGCCACGACATCCACTGCCTGGACGCCCCGCCGCCCGCCTTCCACGCGGGGCGGGTCGCGCTGCTGGGCGACGCGGCGCACCCCATGACGCCCAACCTCGGACAGGGCGCCTGCCAGGCCATGGAGGACGCCGTGGTGCTCGCCGAACGCGTCTCACCTCACGACGACCCGGCCGCGGGGCTGGCCGTCTACAGCAGGGAACGGCTGGCGCGGACGACGCCGATCGTGCGAAGGTCACGGGCGATCGGCCGGCTCACCCGGTGGCGCAACCCGCTGGCGGTCACGCTGCGCGACGGCGCCATGCGTGCGGTGGGCCGCTTCGGGCCGAACGTCGCGATGCGGCAGTTCGACCCGGTCTTCGACTGGCGGCCCTGAAAGCGGGAGCTCACGCCGCCTCGGGCGTACTCACCGCTTCGCCGATCCTGTCCGGCCCGGCCGGAGCGGGCACGCGCTTCGAATGGTCGGGCGCGAGACGGCCGAGGGTGATCGTCCCGGCGATCAGCAGGGCGGCGGCGAGCAGCGCGGGGATCACCTTGTCCACTCCCGTGGGCAGCGACTCGCCCAGCAGCAGCGCCCCAGCCGTGACCGAGGTGATCGGGTCGACGACCTGGACCCCGGCGTAGGCGATGCCGAAGTAGCCCACGGCGTACGACTTCTGCAGCAGCACCACGGCGCAGACCAGCAGCACCGGGATGGCCAGGGTGAACCAGTGCAGCAGGCGGCCGAGGTCGCCTTCGAGCCCGCCGCCGACGACCCGGACGAACGTGGAGACGGTCGCGGTGACCGCGCCGGCGCCGACCGCCATCAGCAGCGCCTTCGCCGGGCCCCTGAGCCGGCGCGCCAGGATGAACGTGACGGCGACCACCAGGCCGACGCACGCGATCAGCCCGATGGCGTCCCCGTCCGACAGGACCGGGGTGACGTTGTGCGCCGGGACCAGCAGCATCAGGCCGAGCAGTCCCACCGCCACCGCGATCGACCCGGCGATCTCGGCCCGGCGCGGGCGTCTGCCGTGCAGTGTGGCGGCGAGCGGCACCGCGAAGACGAGCGTCGCCACGCTCACCGGCTGGACGACGACGAGCGGCGCCATGCTGAGGGCGACCGCGTGCAACGACGCCCCGGTGAAACCGATCACCCCGCCGATCCACCAGCGGGGCCTTCTGACGAGGGCGAGGGTCGCTCCCTCGCTCACCGCCTCGAACTGCTGCAGCGCCGCGCCCAGGGCGTACCCGAGCGCGCCGACGAGGGCGATAGCCAGTCCCACCCAGGTCATGGGCGCCCGCCGGTGTGTCGAGAATTCACCACGCAAGCTTAGGGACATACCACCACCCCCGTCCCCCCACCACCCCGCCGTGATCTTGCAAAAGGTTGCACACACCCACGCCGAGCTGGCCCTTCACCTTCCGTGATCATGCAAAAGGTTGCACCCAGCCCAGCTGAGCTGGGCGCCTACCTTTCGTGATCTTGCAGAAGTGCGCCCACTTCCCCGCCCACCTGCAGGTACGCGGTTGGTGATCACGCAATTACATGATCACGAAGTGCGAATTCCCAGGTCAGAGCGCGACGGCAGCTATCAGTGCTAGATCACGAACGATATCGGCGCAGGTCAAGAGACTCGTTGCGACAAACTACAAGATCACGGCCGGTGTGGGTGGGGGGTTAGGGGGTTTCGGGGCAGACGCAGAAGAGGTGGCCTTCGGGGTCGGCGAGGACCACCCAGTCGCCCGGCTGGAACTCCGGCTTGGTCGCGCCGAGGGCGATGTACTCCTCCACCGCCTTGGCCACGTCTGGCACCCGGAAGTCGAGGTGGAACTGCTTGTCCCCGCCCGGCCAGGAGGGGGCCTTCCGCTCGGGCACACGCTGGAAGTAGATGCTCATGGCGCCGTCGCCGATCCCGGCGTACTCCTCCTCGGCGTACTGCACCGGAAATCCGGTGATCTGGGAGTAGAACTCGGCGAGCCTCTTCGGCTCGGCGCAGTCGATGTTCACGGCGAGGAACTTCGCGATCGTTGTCATGGCCGTCATCCTGCCGCCCATACCTGTCAGAGAGTGTCAGGTATCCCCACCACCGAAATCCTCACCGATAGTGGGACCATGAACCGGGCATGTGGAACCAGTCCGGCAGGTGAGACGTTGGAGCGGTTGTGGCGCGGGTAGGTGCATGGTTCAGGCGGATCCTGGACAAGCCGGGAAGTGTCGACCTGACCCCCTTCCAGCGGATCGTCGGCGAGGCGGGCGACCTGGAGGACGAGGTGACCCGGCGGGCCGACCTCCGTCCCGCGGTGGTCGATCCCGCCTGGGTCGGCAGCGCCGACTTCTGCGCGGTGATGCGGGAGGCGGCCCGCCGGGCGCTCGGCCAGCGGCCGTACGACGTGCAACTCGTGGGCATGCTCGCCATGCTGGACGGCAATGTCGTGCAAATGGCCACCGGCGAGGGCAAAACGCTCGTCGGCGCCATGGCCGCGGCCGGGTACGCGCTGCGCGGCGGCCGGGTCCACGCGGTCTCGGTGAACGACTACCTGGCCCGCCGCGACGCCGAGTGGATGGGACCGCTGTACGCGACGCTCGGCCTCACGGCCGGGTGGATCGCCGAGACCTCGGCGCCCGAGGAGCGCAGGGCGGCGTACGCGTGCGACGTCACGTACGGGGCGGTCAGCGAGCTGGGGTTCGACGTGCTGCGCGACCGCCTGCGCACGGACCCCGCCGATCTGGTCGTGCCCGCCCCGGAGATCGCGCTCGTGGACGAGGCCGACTCGGTGCTCGTGGACGAGGCCCGCGTGCCGCTGGTGCTGGCCGGCACGGCCGACCCCGGCACGGCGCTGCCGGAGATGGCGGCCCTCGTACGGCGGCTGTCGCGCGGCTACCACTACACGATCGACGAGGAGGGGCGCAGCGTCTTCCTCACCCCCAAGGGCACCGACACGGTCGAGAAGGCCCTCGGCATCGACCTCTACGAGCACCCCGGCGTGGTGACCCAGGTCAACCTGGCCCTGCACGCTCACGCGCTGCTGACCAGGGACGTCGACTACATCGTCAGGGACGGCCGGGTCCATCTGGTCGACTCCTCACGCGGCCGAGTCGCGGTGCTGCAGCGCTGGCCGGACGGGCTCCAGGCGGCCGTGGAGGCCAAGGAGCACCTGCCCGCGTCGGAGACGGGCGAGATCCTCGACTCGCTCACCGTGCAGAGCCTGATCCGCCGCTACCCGCGGGTGTGCGGCATGACGGGGACCGCGATCGCGGTGGCCGACCAGCTGAAGGAGTTCTACGACCTGCGGATCGCGGTCGTCCCGCCCGACAAGCCGTGCGTACGGGTGGACGAGCCCGACCGGATCTTCGCCACGCTGGAGGACAAGGAACGCGCGCTGCTGGAGGAGATCGAGAGCCGGCACGCCACCGGGCGGCCGATCCTCGTCGGCACGCTCGATGTCGCCGAGTCCGAGCGCCTGGCCGAGGCCCTGGACGCCAGAGGGCTGAGCGCTGCGGTGCTCAACGCGAAGAACGACGCCGAGGAGGCGCAGATCATCGCGAAGGCCGGCAGGCGCGGCGCGATCACCGTCTCCACCCAGATGGCCGGGCGCGGCACCGACATCCGGCTCGGCGCCGGCGACCCCGGCGAGGAGCAGGAGGTCGCCGCGCTCGGAGGGCTGTACGTCATCGGCACCGGCAGGCACGAGAGCAGCAGGCTGGACGACCAGCTCCGCGGCCGGGCGGGACGGCAGGGCGACCCCGGCGGCTCGGTCTTCTTCGTCAGCGGAGAGGACACGCTCCTCACCGCGTACGCGCCGGAGCAGTCGCTGCCCCCAGCCGGCCGCGACGGCGTCGTCACAGCCGCCTACGCCGACGCCGCCGGGCTGGTGGCCCACGCGCAGCGCGTGGCCGAGGGCGTCAACCTGGAGATCCACCGCAACACCTGGCGCTACACGCGGGAGCAGGAGCGCCAGCGGACGGAGGTGCTGGACCAGCGCGACCGGGTCCTGCACGGCGATCTCGGGGCCCGGGCCCTGGAGCAGGCATGCCCGGCCCGCTTCCGCGAGCTGTGCGAGGAGGCGGGCCGGGAGGCGGTCGAGCACGCCGCCCGGCAGATCGTGCTCTACCACCTCGACCGCTGCTGGACCGAGCACCTCGGCTTCCTCGCCGACCTGCGCGAGGGCATCCACCTGCGGGCCCTCGGCCGGTTGAACCCGCTGGACGAGTTCAACCGCGAGGCCGTGCCTGCCTACCGGGCCATGCTCGACGAGGTCGAGCGGCGTTCCAAGGAGACCTTCGAGAAGGCCGACGTCACCCGGGACCTCGCGGAGCAGGGCCTCAAGCGGCCCACGGCCACCTGGACCTACCTCGTGCAGGACAACCCGTTCGGCTCGGAGTGGGACCGCGTGCTCAAACGTGTGGCCGGCACCCTCAAGCGCAAACGGTAGCAGCCCTACCGGCGGCGACGGGTGTGACGCCCGGCATAGTGCGCGTGGGCGGGGCGACTCAGCGCGGCCTTGGCGCCGACGGCGACGAGCGCGCAGACGACGATCGCGACCGAGAACGCGGGAACGGCCGCGTCCTCTGCCTGTACGTCCGCGGCCGACGCCTTGGTGTATGCCGGGGCGGCCGTCACCTCGCCGGTCTTCGCGGTGTGGGCCACCTTCACGATCTTCGACGCGGCCGTCTCGGGGGCCGCGGGGACGTGAGCCGCGGGCGCGGGAGCCGCGTCCTCCTGCCCGGTCGTGGCCGGGGCCATCTGAGCCCGTACGGCAGGCTGCGCGTGGGAAGCGGGTGAAACGGGCGTAGCGGGCAAGGCGGGGGCCGCGGAGGTGGTGCTCTCCTTCACGCCGGGCGCGGACGCGGGAGCGGCGTCCTCGGGCGCGGACGCTGGAGCGGCGTCCTCGGGCGCGGACGCTGGAGCGGCGTCCTCGGGCGCGGACGCTGGAGCGGCGTCCTCGGGCGCGGCGGGCGGGGCGGCAGCGGGCGCGGCGTCCTCGGGCGCGGACGCTGGAGCGGCGTCCTCGGGCGCGGCGGGCGGGGCGGCAGCGGGCGCGGCGTCCTCGGGCGCGGCAGGCGGGACGGCAGCGGGCGCGGCGTCCTCGGGCGCGGCAGGCGGGACGGCAGCCGGAGCCACAGGCGCCGGGGCGGGAGCCGCGGTGGGGCACGGCGGCGGGGGCTCAGGGCGGTCCTTGACGCGGTACGCGCCCGTCGAGAACGGCTTGGGGGCGCCGGTCTTGCCGAGGCCCTCGCCCCACTCGGTGATCACGTACTGCACCGGGATGTGGCCGAGACCGCCCGCGTCCTCGACGGTGAGGGAGCGGCTGTTCCAGGTGCCGCCGGTGAGCTCGGCGAACGTCTTGCCGTCGAGGTCGAGCATGATCCCGTTGCTCGACGGCACGCCAGGGCCGCGGTCGCCGACGAAGAACTCGGCCTTCTTCCCCTTGTAGACCACGTAGCCCTTGGTGCCCATCGGCCAGCTCGGGCTGGCGGCCAGGCCCTTCTGCATCGGCTTGCCCGACGCGGGGGCCCCGGTGTCGCCGTTGATGCCCGACCCGTCGTCCCAGAAGTACGACGCGGTGGTCTTGCCCGCGTGCAGAACGATCTCGCCGCCGGCCGTCGGGCAGCCGACCGCCGGGATGGCGGGCGGCGCCTGCGGCGCGGGCGCGCCCACGGGGCCGAGTTCGTCGCCCGGGATCGGCCCGAGCGCGTCGCCCGGGATGGTCGCGATGTCGGCCCTGCTGTGCCGTGGCCCCGCCAGGGCGGGGGCGTCCTGCCGGTGGGGGGACGAGGCGGCCGCGTGGTGGGCCTCCGCCTTCACCTGGCTCGTCCGGTGCTGAAGGGCAGCGTTCTGGGGGTCCGCGTAGCTGGAAATGGGGGATCTCCTGACTGGTCACGGTGGGGTAACCGGACACTAAGCCAAGAACAGCCCAAATCTCGACATCTCGGGACGAAATTTTACTTTCTGGACGAACAGCCCATCAGGTGGCAAAGTCAGAGGAACATCTCCCCCTGCCGGGGGCCTGGAGGAAGGAAGGCATGCCACGAACCCGCCACTCCGCCACACTGGGCGCACATGCCGGGAAGAGCGGAAATTTCAGCCGTTATGCCTGCTCGCCGCGCAGGACAGCGGCGGGGATCGGGATGGCGGGGAACGGGTTGTCCGGGAGGAGGATCAGCCGGCGCGGCGCGGCGCGCTCCGCGGCCTCCAGATGCAGCAGGGCCGTCCCGATGCCCGCGGCTCCCACCATGTATCCGGTGTCCGCCGTGACCTCTCCCGGCCGCAGCCGCCGGTACGCCTGATACCAGCGCATGCCCTCGTCGTCGCCCGCGGTCGCGCGCCCGATCAGGTCGATCGCGAGCGTGCGCGCGAAGTCGAGGTACGCCCCACGCCCCGTGGCCGCGTAGAGGCCCACGAAGCAGTCGATCAGCCCGGCGGCGCCGCAGCACAGGCAGGCCACGTCCCAGTGGCCGGGCGGGCGGGACGCGGGCACCCCGCTCTGCACGATCCCGTGCGCGAGCCGTTCCACCCAGTCGAGATCGCCCGGGTCGCCGGTGACCCGGTGCAGTTCGTAGAACATCCTGGCCACCCCGGCCGACCCCGAGCAGAAGCCCAGGTAGTGGAGCCTGCGCCCCTGCGGGAGGTGGTGCGGCACGAATGCGCACCTGTCGGTGACCACGCTGACCGTCCGCACGAAGTCGGCGCCCCTGCGGGCCGCGGCGAGGAACCGCTCGTCGCGCGTCACGCCGTACAGGCGGGCGAGCAGGAAGGCCGTGCCCGCCGTGCCGGACAGGAACCCGGGCGTGACGGCGTCGACGGGCAGGTCGGGGCTGGCCTCTCCCCCGAACCGATGTCCGGGGACGGCGAGGCCCGCGATGCGCCTTCCCGCGTCGACCGCCACCTCCTCGTACGCGGGGACGCCGAGGATTCCCGCCGCGTGCAGCAGGGCGAGCACGATCCCTCCGTCGCCGCGCTGCGCCGGGTCACCGGTCCAGCCGACGCCGTCCCCGAGCGGGCGGGCGTCGCGGACGAGGCGGTCGGCGGCGGCGCGGGCCGCCCAGGAGACCTCCTCGTCGCCGGTGGCCCATCCGGTCTCCGCCAGCACGAAGACCACGCCCGCGAGCCCGTGGTAGAAGGTCGGGTCGCGCCGCTCCGGCCAGGTGACGGCCAGCCTGCGGGCGCCCGCGAGCGCGTCCCGCAGGTACGCCTCGTGGCCGGTGGCGGCGGCGAGTTCGAGGAAGAACAGCACGACGCCGGCCGCGCCCGCGTAGAGGGACGAGGCGTCACCGGCCCCCGACGCCCGTCCCCGGGGATCGGGATTGGCCCGCCACAGCCGTCCGAGGTCGTCGTCGACGCCTGCCGAACGCACCCAGCGCGCGGCCGTGACGGCGGCGGTGACAGGGCTCTCACGGGGCCAGGCGCTCATCACCCCAGTCTCCCACAAAGCTAGTAGGAAATTAAGGCTACTGCTCTTACAGACGGCAGCCTACGGGCACCCGGGCCCCGATCACACCGTCTGCGCGGGAACCTCGGGGTGACGGCCCGCGCGAGCCGGGGGCCGCGGCGGCTCGGACGGGAGTCCGAGCAGTGTCCGTGCGTGGGCGATCGCGGCCGGCGTGTCGGGGAAGACGAGCCCGTCGCGGCGCAGATGGTCGGCCACCCCGAGCCCGTCCAGCACCTCGTCGTGGCCCGGCCGGATGCCCGAGAGCAGCACGGTGATCCCCCTGTCCTCGAGCCGTGTGATCACGTCGCCGAGCACGCCCGCGCCGGTGGCGTCGATCGTGGACACGCGCGACATGCGCAGGATGACCACCCGCACGTCGGCGACCTCCGACAACTCCAGCAGGAAGCGGTGGGCCGCGCCGAAGAACAGCGGCCCGTCGAACCGGTAGGCCACGATGTGCTCGGCCAGCAGGCGCCGTTCCTCGTCGCGGTGGTCGCCGGTCTCCAGCGGGACCTGCTCGACCTGGACGCTGCGCGCGACGGCCCGCAGCGCGAGCACGATCGCGACGCCGACACCCACCGCGACGGCGGTGACGAGGTCGAACACGACGGTCACGACGAAGGTGAGGATCATGACCGCGGCGTCGCCCCTGGTGGACCTGGCGATCGCGCGCAGCGACCCGACCTCGACCATGCGGACCGTGGTGGCCAGCAGCACTCCCGCGAGCGCGGCGAGCGGGATGCGCCCCACCAGGCCGCTCATGCTGAACACGATGGCGGCCAGCACGACCGCGTGCGTGAGCGCGGCCAGGCGCGAGCGCGCTCCCGAGCGCACGTTGACCGCCGTACGGGCGATCGCGGCGGTGGCGGGGATGCCGCCGAAGATCGGAGAGGCGATGTTGGCGAGGCCCTGCCCGAACAGCTCGCGGTCGGGGTCGTGGCGCTCTCCCACGCTCATGCCGTCGGCGACGGACGCGCACAGCAGGCTCTCCAGCGCCCCGAGGGCGGCCACCGCGAGCGCCGCGGGAAGCAGCGACGAGAGGGCGCCGAGATCGAGGAAGGGGTCGAGGAAACCGGCCGACGGCGCGGGCAGCCCGGCGGGCAGCGCCCCGATGCGGGCGACGTCCAGCCCGGCGACCTCGGCGACGACCGTGGCCGCCACGACCGTGAGGAAGGAGAACGGCACCGCCGAGCGCCACCGCGCCCCGAGCAGCATGATCCCCGCGACCGCGAGCGCCATCACGATCGGCACCGGGCTCGCGCCCCGCGCGAAGTTCAGGACCGCGTCGCCCGCCGCCTGCCACACCCGTTCGCCTTCGCCCGGCACGCCGAGCGCCGCCGGCACCTGCTGCAGCGCGATCACGACGGCGATTCCCGCGGTGAAGCCCTCGATGACGGGGATGGGCATGAAGCGGGCGTACCTGCCGACCCGAGCCAGCGCGAGCAGGACGAGCACGATGCCGGCGAGCAGGCCGACCGCGAGCACGCCGCCGGGGCCGTGCGTGTGCACGATCGGCACGAGGACGACGGTCATCGCCCCCGTGGGGCCCGAGACCTGGAGGTTGCTGCCGCCGAAGACGGCGGCTATCGCGCCCGCGACGACGGCGGTCGCCAGACCCGCCTGGGCGCCGAGGCCGGATCCGACCCCGAACGCCAGCGCGAGCGGCAGGGCCACCACCGCGACCGTGAGACCGGCGAGCAGGTCACGGCCGGGGCTGCGGCGGGCCGCCCGCCAGTCGGCGGGCGAAGGTAACAGCGCCGCGATCCGCCCGTACAGCAGCCTGGCCGCGCCGCTCATTTCGCCGCCTCCGCCCGGAGCTCGGCCAGCAGCTCGTCCTGGCCAGTGATCATGTCGGTGAGGATCCGCCTGGCGACCGCGAGCAGGTCCACCACGTCGGGGGTGGCCAGCGAGTAGACGACCGTGCCGCCATCCCTGACCGCGCTCACCAGGCCGGTACGGCGGAGCACGGCGAGCTGCTGTGACATGTTCGACGGCTCCACCTCGATCTCGGCGAGCAGTTCGCGGACCGGGCGGGGGCCGTCCCGCAGGAGTTCGAGCACGCGGATGCGCACCGGGTGGCCCAGGGTGCGGAAGAAGTCGGCCTTGGCCTGATGGAGGGGAACGGACATCGGGGTCACTCGGCCTCCTCCGGCGTTATGTCGTGGTCGGCGGCGAGCCGCTCCAGGTTCTCCAGCCGGCCCGAGGCGATCTGGATTCCGTGCTCGTCGCCGCTCTCCCGAGCCCGCCGCAGGTCCTCGCGGACCTCCGTGAGCCGGGCGCGCAGCTCCGACGTGAACTCCTGCATATGGTCCTCCCGTCCGTCGGAGGAAGGATATTCATAAATTGAAGAATTTCTAAATTCAGCAGATCGACACCTCGGAAGGAGGATGGCGCTCAGGCGGGGCGCGGCGTGAACGAACGCTGGTCGCGCCGCAGTGGATGCCCCGCGGGCACCTCGACCAGCACGATCGGCAGGCCGTCCGGGTCCTCGATCCACATCTCCAGCAGCCCCCACGGTTCGAGCTGGGGCGGCCGGGACACCGGCACCCCGGCCTCCACCAGCCGGTCGTACTCCTTCTGCACGTCGCGCACCTGCAGCCATAGCGCCGTGCCCGGCCGCGCGGCGCCCGAGCCGCGCGGGGACACCTCGAGGAGCCCTCCCCCCAGGAAGAACACCACCCCGGGATCCTCCGGCGCCCCGAACTCCCGGCTGACGGCCAGGCCCAGGACATCCCGGTAGAAGCGGCGGCTCTCGGCCCGGTCGGCCGGTCGCAGGATCACGCGGCTGCTCAGCACTTCCATCGAAGTCGCGCGGAAGGGACCGTCCGTTCCGGCCGGTTCCGCGCTTCCCCCCCTCGGACTCGTCGGTACGTTGCGTAGCGTATCGACACGATCACGCAGAGAGGCGGGACCGGCCGCGTGAACTTCGTGCCCGTTCTGGGCATGCGGTCAGGGATGGATTGGACAAGCGGCAGGGGCGTGGAAGGGCCCGACGGCCCCTCCGGTAGTGACGGACCGCCGTGCCGCCGGGGGGACGGGAGCGGCAGACTGGTCGCCGACGCCATTGAGGATCACTGTGGAGGTCCGTATGACTGAAGACACCGTACCCGCGGGCATGCCGCGCCTGGACAAGCTCGACCGCGACGAGTGCCTGCGGCTGATCTCCCCGGGCGGCGTGGGCAGGATCGCGTTCAACAACCCCAGCGGGCCGGTGATCCTGCCGGTCAACTACACCGTCGAGCAGGGCGCCGTGCTGTTCCGCACCGCTCTCGGCGGCCCGATGGACGCCGACCTGCGCACCGGGGTCGAGGGCGCCGACTTCATGGTGGCCTTCGAGGTGGACGAGATCGACGAGAGCACGAGGGAGGGCTGGAGCGTCCTCGTCCGCGGCGGGGCCCACCACGTGACCGGCGACGTGAACACGAAGGTCGAGAGCTGGGCGGGCGGTGAGCGCGAGCTGTACATCCGGATCGCGCCCGTCGAGATCAGCGGCCGGCGCATCCGGCACGGGTAGCCGCGCCGTGGACGCCTGGGTCGTGGCCCGGCCGGGGCCGGTGGCGACGCGGCCGCTGGAGCGGGCCGTGCTGCCGGACCCCGTGCCGGGCCCCGGGGAGCTGCTGGTCAGGGTCGAGGCGTGCGCGGTCTGCCGCACCGACCTGCACCTCGCCGAGGGCGATCTTCCGCCGCGACGTCCCCGTACGGTCCCCGGGCACGAGGTCGTGGGACGGGTGGCGGGGCTCGGCCCCGGCGCCGAGGGGCCGCCCGTGGGGTCCCGCGTGGGGGTGGCCTGGCTGCGCTCGACCTGCGGCGTGTGCCGCTACTGCCTGCGCGGCGCGGAGAACCTGTGCCCGGCGTCCACCTACACCGGATGGGACGCAGACGGCGGCTACGCGGAACTGCTGACCGCCCCCGCGGCGTACGTCTACCCGCTGCCGGAGGACACCCCCGCGGAGACCTTGGCGCCGCTGCTGTGCGCGGGGATCATCGGATACCGCGCGCTCGCCCGCGCCGACCTGCCGCGCGGCGGGCGGCTGGGTGTGTACGGGTTCGGCGCCTCGGCCCATCTGACCGCCCAGATCGCGATCGCCGAGGGTGCGACGGTGCACGTGATGACGAGGTCGGCGGCGGCCAGGGAGCTCGCGCTCCGGCTGGGCGCGGCCTCCGCGGCGGGCAGCGCCGACCCGCCGCCCGAGCCCCTGGACTCGGCCATCCTCTTCGCCCCGGCCGGCGATCTCGTCCCGGTCGCGCTGGCCGCGCTCGACCGGGGCGGCACGCTCGCGGTGGCCGGGATCCACCTCACCGACATCCCGGTGCTGAACTACCAGCGCCACCTGTTCCAGGAGCGGACGTTGCGCAGCGTCACGGCCAACACCCGCGCCGACGGACGGGAGTTCCTGCGGCTGGCGGCCCGTCATCATCCCCGGGTCACCACGACGCCCTACTCCTTCGACGCGGCGGACACGGCCCTGGCCGACCTGGCCGCCGACCGGGTCGAGGGGGCGGCCGTCCTGCTCATGGACGGGTGACCGGCCGGGCCGTCACGCCCGCCGCTCCTCGCCGCCTTCCACGGGACCGGTCCCCCACGGCCCGCCCGCGGAGACCGCCCGGCTCACGTCGTCGATCTCGTACGTCATGCGGGACTCGACGTCCACCACGCCGTCCACCTGCCAGACCTCCTCGATCATGGCGCGGAGCTCGGATCGCCGTTCCACCCCGCCGTCGAGGTGGACGATCCCGTCCTCGACCCGTACGGCGCAGTGCCCGGAGTGACGGGCCACGGCCTGCAGGACGTCGTCGCGGATGTCCTCCGCCGGGCGGCAGAATGCCCTGATCAGATCCGACTGTTTGACCAGCCCGACGATGCGGCCGCTCGGCCCGTCGACCACCGGCAGTTCCTTGATCCTGTTGCTGTGCATCAGCGAGGCGGCCCGGCGCAGCGGGGTGTCCTCGGTGACGGTGATCGCGGGGCTCGTCATGATCTGGGACACGATGCGGCCTCTCGCCTTCCTGTGCTCCCTGCGGCTGGACGGCCCCTCGAGGAACAGGTCGCCGGGCCGCCGGTCCAGGTCCTTGAGCAGCAGGTCGTCGTCGCTGACCACGCCGATCACGCGCCGGTCCCCGTCCACGACGGGCACGGCGCCGACGTGGAAGCGGCACATGGCGCTGACCACGTCGCCGAACGAGGCCGTGGGCTCGACCGCCACCACGAACCTGTTCATGACGTCCCGGACGGTCATCGGCATTGCGTCCCCCCTCGTCTCCCCCAGCCTTTGCCACCACCGGCGGCGGGACGACCGGCGAACGTCCTCCGGCGGTGGGACCTATGTCCCAGAAGTGCCGGTTGACCAGGACTCGCAAGTAACGTGTGAAGGGTGCAGAATGCCGCGATCCTCACCGTCGACGACGACCCTTCCGTCTCCCGGGCGGTGGCTCGTGACGTGCGCCGCCGGTACGGCGACCGCTACCGCGTGATCCGGGCCGAGTCCGGCCCCAGCGCGCTCGACGCGCTGCGCGAGATCAAGCTGCGCGGCGAGCAGGTCGCCGTCATCCTGGCCGACTACCGGATGCCCCAGATGAACGGCATCGAGTTCCTCGAAGCGGCCATGGACGTCTTCCCGCTGGCGCGCAGAGTGCTGCTGACCGCCTACGCGGACACGGACGCGGCCATCAACGCGATCAACATCGTCGACCTCGACCACTACCTGCTCAAACCGTGGAACCCGCCGGAGGAGAAGCTCTATCCGGTGCTGGACACACTGCTGGAGTCCTGGCTCGCCACTCCCGCCGTGACCATGCCGGAGACCAAGATCGTGGGTCACCGCTGGTCGGCGCAGTCGTTCGCGGTACGCGACTTCCTGGCCCGCAACCTCGTGCCGTACCGCTGGCTGCGGGTCGACGAGGCCGAGGGCGCGCGCCTGCTGGCCGCCGCGGGGATGTCCGAGACGGACGTGCCCGTGGTGATCACCACGGACGGCAAGGCCCTGGCGCGGCCCACCGAGGCCGATCTCGCCGCGCACGTCGGCATGGCCACCGTCCCCGCCTCAGAGCTCTACGACCTCGCCGTGATCGGCGCGGGCCCCGCGGGCCTCGGGGCCGCCGTGTACGGCGCGTCCGAAGGGCTGCGCACCCTGCTCGTGGAGCAGCGGGCCACCGGCGGTCAGGCCGGGCAGAGCAGCCGCATCGAGAACTACCTGGGCTTCCCCGACGGGGTCTCCGGCGCCCAGCTCACCGACCGCGCCCGCAGGCAGGCGCTGAAGTTCGAGGCGGAACTACTCACCACCAGGGAGGTCGTCGGGCTCGAGCGCAGCGGCTCGGCCACCCTGCTGCGCTTCGGCGACGGCGCCGCCGTGACGGCCCACACGGTCGTGCTGGCGACCGGCGTGTCGTACCGGCTGCTGGACGCGCCCGGCCTGGCCGACCTGACCGGCCGGGGCGTCTTCTACGGCGCCGCCGCCAGCGAGGCGCCGAGTTGCTCGGGGGAAGAGGTCTACGTCGTCGGCGGGGCGAACTCCGCCGGACAGGCGGCGGTCTACTTCTCCCGGTTCGCCCGCAAGGTGAACATCCTCATCCGGGGCGACGACCTCACCCGGTCGATGTCGCGCTATCTGATCGACCAGATCGCGGCCATCCCCACGATCGAGGTCCATCCGCACACCCACGTGGCCGGCGGCGAGGGCCGCGACCACCTGGAACGCCTGATCCTGCGCGACGGGCGGACCGGCCGGACGACGACCGTGCCCGCCTCGTGGCTTTTCGTCTTCATCGGGGCGGAACCGCGTACGGACTGGCTCGGCGACGAGGTGGTCCGCGACGACGGCGGCTACGTGCTGACCGGCTCAGACCTCCTCGCGGACGGCCGCCGCCCGCGCGGGTGGGCGCCGTCCAGGGACCCCTACCACCTGGAGTCGAGCATGCCGGGAGTCTTCGCGGCCGGCGACGTGCGGGCCGGGTCGGTCAAGCGGGTCGCCTCGGCCGTGGGCGAGGGCGCGATGGCGGTCTCGCTCGTGCACCGTTACCTGGAGGACAGATGACCGGCCAGCCGAGCGAGCCGACCCTGTCACCGGACGAGCTGCGCACGCTGTTCCTGTTCGAGTCGCTGGACGACGCCCAGCTCACGGTGTTGTCCGAGGCGGGCCGGGTCGAGCGGCGGCTCGCCGGGACCCACGTCTACGAGGAGGGCGAGCCGGCCACCTGCTTCTTCGTGCTGCTGAGCGGCACCGTCGCGATGAGCAGGCGGGTGCAGGGCGACGACGTCCAGGTGAGCCGCACCTCCCAGCGCGGGGTGTACGGCGGCGCCACGCAGGCGTACATCACCGGCGAGTTCTCCCAGCTCTACCTGAACACGCTGACCGCGGTCACCGAGGCCGAGTTCTTCGTGGTGCCCGCCGAGGTGATCGGGGCGTGCGTGCGCGAGTGGTTCCCGATGGCGATGCACCTCCTTGAGGGGCTGTTCCTCGGCATGCGCGCCACCCAGACGATCGTCGGCGAGCGGGAGCGGCTGCTCGCGCTCGGCGCGCTCTCGGCCGGCCTGACCCACGAGCTGAACAACCCGGCGGCCGCCGCCGTACGGGCGACGGCGGCGCTGCGCGAACGGGTGGCGGGCATGCGGCACAAGCTCGCCATGATCGCCGACGGCCGGCTGGACGGGACCCGGCTGCACGACCTGGTGGAGCTCCAGGAGGACGCGGTCAAGCGGGCGGCCTCGGCGCCCGACCTGTCGCCGCTGGCGCGCTCCGACGCCGAGGACGCGGTCGCCGACTGGCTGGACGAGCACGACGTCGCCGGCGGCTGGGACCTGGCGGCGGCGCTGGTGGCCGGGGGGATCGACGCGGGCTGGCTCGACCAGATCGCCGCGGCGGTGGGCGAGGACAACCTCGACTCGGCGATCCGGTGGCTCACCTACACCGTGGACACCGAACTGCTGATGGGCGAGATCGACGACACCGTCAACCGGATCTCCGGCCTGGTCTCCGCCGCCAAGCAGTACTCCCAACTCGACCGCGCCCCGTACCAGACCGTCGACGTGCACGACCTGCTCGACGCCACGCTGACCATGCTGCACGGCAAGATCCCCGCGGGCGTGCGCACCGTCAAGAAGTACGACCGGTCGCTGCCGCCCATCCCCGCGTACGCCGCCGAGCTGAACCAGGTGTGGACCAACCTCATCGACAACGCGATCGCCGCGATGGACGGCACGGGCACGCTGACCATCCGCACCCGGCGGAAGGACGGCCACCTGATCGTCGAGGTCGGCGACACAGGCACCGGCATCCCGCCCGAGGTCAGGCCCCGCATCTTCGAACCGTTCTTCACCACCAAGCCCGTCGGTGAGGGCACCGGCCTCGGCCTGGACATCTCCTATCGGATCGTCGTGAACAAGCACCACGGGGACATCCGGGTCGCGTCGCGTCCCGGAGACACGTGGTTCCGGGTCTACCTGCCCGTCACCGCCTGAACCGGCGCGCCCGCGGCGTGGCCGTACAGTTGGGGGCATGGGCATGGTCAGCACCGTGGGTCTCGTCCTGCACCCCCGGCGCGACTCCAAGGTGGCGATCGACACGATCGTCGAGTGGGCGCGCAAGCGGGACGTCACGGTGCTCGGACTGCCCGACGAGGTCGGGCGCATCGACTGCAGCGCCGTCCCGGTGGACGCCCAGGCCCTCGTACGGCGGTCCGACCTCCTCGTCAGCCTCGGCGGCGACGGCACGATGCTGCGCACGATGCGCCTGATCGCCGGGCGGCCGACCCCCGTCCTCGGGGTGAACCTCGGACGGCTCGGCTTCCTCGCGGAGATCGACGTGGACGAACTGGCGCCCGCGCTGTCGGCGATCGACGAGCACAGGTACACGGTCGAGCCGCGCATGGCGGTCAGGGCGACCGGCCACGACGGCCTCGCGGTGACGGCGTTCAACGACATCGCCCTCGTGCGCATCCCCGGCGACGGGCTCGCGGCCGTCTCCGTCTCCGTCTACGGCGAGCCGTTCGTCCGCTACGCGGCGGACGCCCTGATCGTCTCCACCGCCACCGGGTCCACCGCGTACAACTTCTCGGCCGGCGGCCCGATCGTCTCCCCGACCGTCGAGGGCTTCCTCGTCGTCCCCGCCGCCGCCCACTCGGCGTTCAGCCGGGCGCTGGTCCTGTCGGCGGACGAGGAGGTGACGCTCGACGTGCTGCCCACCAGCGGCCAGCTCGCGCTGGAGGTCGACGGCACGATCGGCGGCCACCTGTCCCCCGGCGACCGCCTCACCGTGACCGCGCTGCGCGCCGCCGCCCACGTCGTACGGCTCGGCACGACCACCTTCTACGAGCGGGCCCGCCGCAAGCTGCGCGTGAACGGCAGCGCCGAGGTCGACTGAACCGCCCGCCACGGCCGGTCAGGGGGACGGCGCGGGTGCCCAGACCCCCGCCACGGTCCCGTCGCGCAGGTGCCCGCGATAGGTGACCACCTTGGCGTGGATGACGGCGAGGCTGGCGTTCAGCTCGGCGATCCGCGCCTCCACCGCGCGCTCGTGCTCCTCCAGCAGGGCGAGACGCTCGGGCTCGTTGCCCGGCCCCGACCTTACGAGCTCGGCGAACCTGCGCAGGTCGGCGATCGGCATTCCGGAGTCGCGCAGCCGGTTGCACAGGATCAGCCACTCCACGTCCGACAAGGCGTACAGCCTGCGCCCTCCCGCGGATCGGGGGATCGGACGCAGGAAGAGCCCCTCGCGTTCGAAGAAGCGCAACGCGTGCACGCTCAGCCCGGTCGCCTCGGAGACCTGGCCGATGGACAGGGCGTCCGTATGCCTGATCATCCGGCGAGCGTACAGCTTGACCTAGAGCACGCTCTAGTTCCTAACGTCCTCCTCATGACGGCACAGCACAGGATCGGCAGTGGTTTCGGCGCCCGCACCACCGCGAGCGAGGTGCTCGCGGGCATCGACCTGTCCGGACGGACGGCACTGGTCACCGGGGGATACTCAGGGCTCGGCCTGGAGACGACGCGGGCGCTGAGCGCGGCGGGGGCCCAGGTGATCGTCCCGGCGCGCAGACCGGCGGCGGCGAAGGAGGCGCTGCGCGACATCCCGCGCGCGGAGACCGGCGAACTCGACCTGGCGGACCTGGACAGCGTCCGCGTGTTCGCCGAGTCACTCGTGGAGACCGGCAGGACCATCGACATCCTCGTCGCCAACGCGGGAATCATGGCCTGCCCGGAGACCCGCGTCGGCCCCGGCTGGGAGGCCCAGTTCGCGGTCAACCACCTGGGGCACTTCGCCCTCGTCAACCGCCTCAGACCGGCCCTGGCCCCCGGTGGGGCGCGGGTGGTGTCGGTGTCCTCCGGGGCGCACTTCGGGTCCGGGATCCGCTGGCACGACCTCCACTTCCGGGAGGGGTACGACAAGTGGGCGGCCTACGGGCAGTCGAAGACGGCCAACGTCCTGTTCGCCGTACGGCTCGACGCGCTCGGGGCCGCCGCGGGCGTGCGGGCCTTCGCCCTGCACCCCGGCAGCATCCTCACTCCCCTCCAGCGGCACATCCCCCGTGAGGACCAGATCGCCATGGGCTGGATCTCTCCCGACGGCACGCCGGCGGAGGGCTTCAAGACACCGGAGCAGGGCGCGGCCACGACCGTCTGGGCGGCGACCTCTCCCCAGCTCGACGGTCGCGGCGGGGTCTACTGCGAGGACTGCGACATCGCCGAACTCGCCACCGATGACACGACCAGCGGACGGGTCGCGCCATGGGCGGTGGACCCCGGGGAGGCGTCCCGGCTCTGGGACCTGTCCGCCGAGCTCACCGGCGTCGACGCGTTCTCCTGACGCGTTCTCCTCACGGGGGCTCCTGACGGGGGCTCCGCCCCCCTCCGCGGGCCCGCGGAGGGGGGCGGGAGTTCTAGAGCAGGTTCTCGATCTCGGCCAGTTCCTCCGGCGTGAGCGGGGGCGCCTCCAGGGCCGCGATGTTCTGTTCGAGCTGCTCGACCGAGCTGGCCCCGACCAGCACGGACGTGATCCGCTCGTCGCGCAGGATCCACGACAGGGCGAGCTGGGCGAGCGTCTGGCCGCGCTCGCGGGCGATCTTGTCGAGGCCGCGCAGGGTCTCCAGCAGGCCCGGCGTGAGCCGGTCACGCGTGAGGAAGTGGCCGACCGCCATCCGCGAGCCGGCCGGCACCTCGCCGTCGAGGTAGCGCCCGGTGAGCAGGCCCTGCTCCAGCGGCGAGTAGGCGATGCACCCCGCTCCGGCCCGCTCCAGCGTGTCGAGCAGCCCGTCCTCCACCCAGCGGTCGAGCATCGAGTAGCGCGGCTGATGGATCAGGAGCGGGGTGCCCAGGTCGCGCAGCACGGCGACGGCCCGCTCGGTCTGCTCGGCCGAGTAGTTCGAGATGCCCGCGTAGAGCGCCTTGCCGGAGCGCACCGCCGTGTCGAGCGCGCCCATCGTCTCCTCGACCGGGGTGTCCGGGTCGGGCCGGTGGGAGTAGAAGACGTCGACGTAGTCGAGACCCATCCGGCTCAGCGAACGGTCGAGGCTCGCCAGCAGATACTTGCGCGACCCCCACTCGCCGTACGGACCGGGCCACATGTCGTAGCCCGCCTTGGTCGAAACGAACAGCTCGTCGCGGTAAGGCAGGAAGTCCGCACGCAGGTGGCGGCCGAAGTTCTCCTCCGCGGAGCCGTACGGCGGGCCGTAGTTGTTGGCCAGGTCGAAGTGGGTGACGCCGAGGTCGAAGGCCCGGCGCAGGACGGCACGCTGCACGTCGAAGGGGTGACCGTCGCCGAAGTTGTGCCACAGGCCGAGGGAGATCTCGGGCAGCAGCACCCCGCTCCTTCCGCTGCGCCGGTACCGCATGTCGTCGTACCGGGTGGGAGCGGGGGCGTAAGGTTTCGGGATCATCCGCGACCTTTCCTGGTGTCCTCGTGTGTTCGTGACTTAGGGTGACCGGCCCCGTCATGTGCCCGGGCCCCGGTCAGGAGTACCAGGAAACCGCACCCGTCAACGGCGGGGCGGGCCGGGGTCGGGGGCCGTCAGCGCACGCCTCTCGGGCGGAACTGGACGCTGATGCGGGCGCCGGTCACCTTGGCGGACTTGGGGATCGCGTGCTCCCAGGTGCGCTGGCAGCTCCCGCCCATGACGATGAGGTCGCCGTGCCCCAGCTCGTGCCGCAGCGCCGGGCCTCCCCCGCCGCGCGGGCGCAGCAGCAGCGCGCGTGGCGTGCCGACCGACACGATCGCGACCATGGTGTCCTGCGTGCCGCCGCGTCCGATCGTGTCGCCGTGCCAGGCGACGCTGTCCCGGCCGTCCCGGTAGAGGCACATGCCGGCCGTACGGAACCGCTCGCCGAGCTCTTCCTCGTAGTGGGCGTCGAGCAGGTCCCTCGCCTCGGTCAGTACGGGATCGGGCAGCTCTTCGCCCTCGTCGTAGAACTTCAGCAGCCGCGGCACGTCCACGACCCGGTCGTACATGTGCCTGCGCTCGGCGTGCCAGGGCACCGCGTCGAGGAGGCGTTCGAACAGCGCGTCCGCCCCCTCGATCCAGTGCGGCCGGACGTCGATCCAGGCGCCCCGGTCGAGCGGGGTGCGCCGCACCGACGAACCGAGCGGGCCGATGCGCACATCCTCACCCCAGTCCAGGAGCGAAGCCTGAAAAGCCCTCATGCCCTCAGCATATTCAAACACGCATTCGATCAGTCGGGCCGGGGTGCCGACCAGTCGCATGACATCCGGCAACGCGCTGCATGCCGTGCGGGATCCCCCGAAGTAGGCATATGCTCCCGGTCGTGCGTCGACTCACAGTGCGTCGGATCGCGGTGACGGCAATGGCCGCACTGACGGCAGCCGACTGCACACCTGAGCCGGAGCAACCGAAACCGCCTCCCTCCGTCGCGTTCACGCTGGAGATGGCGGAGTCAGTCCTCGTGGAAGTGGTCGCCGGAGTCGGCAAGAGCGGCGTCGCCGATTTCTGCGCCAAGTTCGCGAGTAGCACAGGGACATGCGAGGCACTTCTGAAGGATGCCTTGGGGCGGTGCCTGCTGCCTGGAGACAAGCCCGTCGTGACGCGCTCGGTGCATCTGCCGGCCACGGACAAGTACGAAGAGACGTGGCAGTTGGTGGTTCAGGGCAGAACGCTCGATGGACAGAAGTACGTCTCGGATTTTCCGATCGTCCTGTCGACGGGTGCGCCCAAGGCTGTACTCGGAATCTACTGGACAGGTCAGGGTTACGGCCGGAACATGGACAACCCCCCGAAGTACACGATCCCCCCGCAAAACGCCTGCCCTCGATAACCGCCGCCTCGACGCCTCTAGAGCGGGCCGGAAGGTGGGCGATGCGCTACCGGCGAGTGCTTACCTTGGCCCGAGGCGGCGGGCCAGGCGAGCGCAGCCGGTATGCGCCGGGTACCAGACGGCGCCGGCACTGTCCCGGCGCGGACGCCTCTCCGATCTCTCTCCTGTGTTCTGCGCGCGTACGGCTCGCCCTTCTCAAACACGCACCCATATCACGACAAATCACCATTTGGCATAAATATTTGTTGCCGAACGGATATCCGCGGCGGTAACCCATCCGCAGGTGAAAACGCGTCCAACACCGTTACGTCGAAAACCAAGAAACGAGCCGAGCCGCCACAAGGAGAAGGTGCAGCCGATGACCGATCAGAAGTCCGAGGCCCTCGTCATGTCCGATGCGACTCAAGACTCCATCCGGCACGAGGACGACATTCGCGGTCCCAGGAAGGTGCCCGCCACCCCTCGGACCATGCCGAAATGGGAATCCGAGGCGCGCAACCGCATCCGCAGTGCGATACGCCGGTACGGCAAGCCACTCAACGATCTCATCGCCCGCGACGCCAACGAGGGCGACACTCGCCTGCTCGTCACCGACTTCCTCTGCGAAGGGCTGGGGTACGACAAATACGATGATCTGACGACCGAATATCAGGTAAAAGGCGAATTCGCCGACTACGGAATACGCGTGGACAAACAGCTCGCCGCGTTCATCGAGGTCAAGCGGTGCACGCAGAAACTGGGCGTCAAACACCTGCGGCAGGTCCAGATGTACGCGGTGAACGAGGGCGTCGAATGGATGGTGCTCACGAACGGGCAGGTGTGGCAGGTCTACCACCTCACCGGCGGCCTCCCGGTCGTCGTCGACCTGGCCCTGGAGGTCGACCTCCTCGACGAGGGAGGGCCGGGCGGGAAGGCCGACGCGCTCTTCTACCTCAGCAAGGAGGCGTTCAAGCGCCGTCTGATCGACGACCTGTGGAAGGCCCGCGCGGCGACGGCTCCGCGATCCCTCGTCCGGGTTCTGCTCACCCCCGTGATCCTCGATGCCGTACGGAAGGAACTTCGGCGGCAGACGGGACACAATGCGGAGGAGAAGGAGATCGAGCGCGTCCTCCAGGCGGAGGTCCTCAGGCCCGATCTCCTCGCCTGAACAGCGGGAGGCGGGCCGGATGGATCTGTTGGAGATCAAGTTCTGGGAGGCGGGCGACTACCGGCCGGGCACGAAGGGGCACGAAGGCCGGTGCAGTTGGGGTGGTTCGGCATGCCCGTCCCCCGCCGAGTTCACCGTCACCGATCGCGCAGGCGCCAACAACGGCGCCTGCGCGGTCCACGTCGTCGCCTACATCAGGGACCGCCTCCGGCACGGCCGTTGACCACGCCGGCCGCCCCCGTCACCCGGCGGTCGCGCGGTCGGCGGCGACCGCGGCGGTCAGCTCGGCCTGGGCCGCCAGCACCGCTGCGAGGGCCTCGGGATCGTCGGCGTCGAGCGTCATCGCGCATCCCCTGCGGATCGCGTCGAGGTCCACCGGCCCGCGCCTGGTCGCCCACCAGCGGCCGACGTCCGACCGCCAGATGATCCACCCGGCGTGGTCTCGTGCGATGTCCTCCAGCGTGGTCATGTCACCCATCTCCAAAGGCTGCTCGCGGAAGTGGGCCAAGCTAAACGCTTTTGCAGCGGTTGGAGTATCAGCCAGGGGACGTCCAATCACAGCCAGTAGCCACGCGAACACAGAATCTCCCGTAGTGTCGGCGTGTCACGCTGACACAGTGTGCTTGCGGTCGTGCGAGGAGGGGTGCGACATGCCGGCCAACCACCGCCATCCGCAGAACCGCCGGCTCGCGTGGGAACGCCTGCAGCGCGGGTGGTCCTACGAGGAGCTGTGCGAACGCATCCGCACGTCCATGCGGTCGTGCGGCGAGAAGGACACCGGCCTGACTGCCAACACGGTCAGGCGCTGGGAGACCGGCGAGCGGTGGCCGGATCCGCGCTACCGCAAGCACCTGGTGACGATCTTCGACAAACCCGCGAGCGAGCTGGGACTGCTCACCCCCGACGAGATGGCCATGCGGCCGGTCACGGAGGTGGTGGACGAGATACGGAGGCTGCTGAGCATGATCGCCGCAGACGGCATCGACCGCTCCACGTTCCTGCGGGGGCTTATCGGCGCGGGCGTGCTCGCTCCCCTCCTCGGGGAGGGCGGCGAGCGTCTACCCGCGGCGGCCGAACGCGGGCGCGGGGTCGACGCCGAGTCGGCCGAGGCGTTCGCCCGGGTCGTGGACAAGCAGGCGGCCCTCTACTGGACCTCGCCGCCGGACGACATCTTCCAGGCGTCGATCGCGCACACCCGGCTCGGCATGAGCCTGCTGCGGGCGGCGCCGGAGGGCGCGGTGCGGCACACGCTGGCCGAGGCGGCCGCGCGCTCGGCCCTGCTGTCGGGCAGGGTCGCCTTCTTCGACCTGAACGACGGCCCCACCGCCGCGCGGCTGTTCCGGATGGCCCTGTCGGCCACCCGCGAGTGCGGGGACCATCCGCTCGCCGCCGCCGTACTCGCCCACGCGGCGTTCGTGCCCGGCTTCGAGGGCCACCGTACGGACGCCTTCGGCCTGCTCGACGCGGCGTTCGCGCACGCATGGCACGGCGTCGGCCCGCTGACCAGGGCATGGCTCCACTGTGTCGCGTCGGAGATCTCGGCCCGCTGCGGCGAGCCGAAGGAGTGCATGCGTCACATCGACCGCGCCGACCACATGGTCGACGCGGGCGGCGACGACCCGCCCTGGCTAGACTTCTTCGGGCGGGCCAGGCTCGACGGCTTCGCCGGCTACAGCGCGCTGACGGCGGGCAACCACGAGGAGGCGGCCCGCCGGCTGCGCAAGGCGCTCGACGACCTCGGCCCGAACGGCGGCAAGCAGCGCTCGGTGCTGCTCGCCGACCTCGCCGCCGCCCACGCCCGCACCGACGGCGACCAGGCCGCCGAGCATCTCCGGCAGGCGGTCGACGCGCTCGACGACCAGTGGTACGCGGTCGGGCACGACCGCGTCAGCGGCGTGCTGAAAGTGCTGCCGCCCGCGGCGGCCACGCGGGCGCTGGACGAACGACTGGCCGACCTCGGCCGCGCCAGGCACCCCGAGCTCACGATGTGACGGCGGCCCCCGCCCCCCAGGCCGCGCGCAGCGCCTCGATCTCCGCCGGAGAGCTCTCGCGGGCGAGGTACGGAATGTCCAGCAGGTGTCGCGTCGCGGCCGTGGACAGGCGTTCGCGTACGACGGCGGAGTCGTCGAGCACTTGGCCGTACAGCGACGCCCCGTCCATGCAGAAGACGTCGACGAGCGCGATCCTGCCGTCCACCGCCCGGCGGACGTTGCCGTGGTTCAGGTCGATCCCGTCCCACCAGGGCGTGCGGGCCCGCCACTCCTCGTCCACCGTGAGCGCGGTGCGCCGTACGGTGTCGAACGCCTCGTCCCCCTCCCCCTCGCGCCATCGGCGGGCCACCTCCGCCGCCTCCTCCGGAGCGGCCGGGGCCAGGAACTCCAGCACCGTGAGCGAGCCGCCGCCGTCGAGGGCCTCGGCGAGCGCCACGTGCGGCAGGTACGGATTGCCGGGGCAGCGGCGGCACAGTTCGAGGAAGGCCGGATAGGCCGGGTCGAACGGGCAGATCCGCGCGGCCAGCAGGCCACGGGGCGAGCGCAGGCCGACGGCCCAGTCGCCCACGCCGCAGGGCGTCCAGCCGAGCCTGGCGAGATCGGCGAGCGCGTCCCGGTGGTTCACCCCACTCCAGTCCCGGCCGAGCAGCGGCGTGATGTCGTCATCATGATCGAGCTTCACCCGGGCGACTCTAGAAGCTCACCGCCCGGCCCGTCTTCTCCATTAGTCCCGGTTCGCGCGGAGCGTCTCCTGGTGGCGCCCCGGCATGGTCAATCGCCGTTGTGCTTGCGGACGAGCGCGGGGATCTCGGCCAGCGAGTCCACATGGAACAGGCAGGCCCGCGCCGCCGCCTCGTCGTGGAGGATGTGGCCCCACGGGCCCCGCCGTACGAGCGCGGTGCGCAGCCCGGACCTCTGCGCGGGCCGGATGTCGTTGTCGAGGCGGTCGCCCACGTAGAGGACGGAGCTCGCCGGGCAGCCGGCCTCCGCCACCAGCCGGGCGAAGAAGGACGTGTCCGGCTTCTCCACGCCCCAGCCGTCGGAGGTGCCGATCACGTCCACCGGCAGGTCCAGGGCGCGCAGGATGGCCTCGGCGCGGGCGGTCTGGTTGCCCGCGAGGCCGACGCGCAGCCCCAGCTCCCGCAGCTCGGCCAGGCAGGGCCGGGCGTCGGGGTAGAGGTCCTCTTCTCCGAACGTCTCCGCCTGTCCTTCCCTGGCCCGGCGTTCCCGCTCGGCGTGGAGGTCGAAACCGGGGCGGAAGTGCTGGAAGGTGTCCCGATAGTCGCCGCCGCGCGCGATCACGGCGCCGAAAACGGCGGAGAAGGTGTGCCGGGGGACGCCCAGCCAGTCCGCCCAGGTGCCGTACTCGCGGGTCTCGTCCACCAGGGTCTCTCCGACGTCGAAGAAGACGGCCTCCAGCCGCATCGGTACCTCCCGTCGCTCACGCTGCATGCACCTTACGCGGATCCGGTCCGTCCCCACCGCCCTATCGGGCAGGGCCGAAGCCGCCAGTGGACAGGGGGCGCGGGCGGAGGACAGGCTTGTGGGGTACGCGTAACGAGCCCTGGGGAGTCGCGATGAGCCTGTCAGACCTGCGGCCCGTGCCCGCCGACCAGCTCGCCTTCCGGCTGCCGCCGGCCTTCGCCACCGTGGAGGAGGAGCGGCGCCACCGCAAGGAGCGGCTCGCGGCGGCGCTGCGCCTGTTCGGGAGGTTCGGCTTCGAGGAGGGCGTGGCCGGCCACATCACGGCCCGGGACCCGGAGCACACCGACCACTTCTGGGTGAACCCGTTCGGCATGTCGTTCAAGCAGATCAAGGTCAGCGACCTGATCCTGGTCAACCACGAGGGCCAAGTGGTGGAGGGTCGCCACCACGTCAATCAGGCGGCGTTCGCCATCCACTCGATGGTCCACCAGGCCAGGCCCGACGTGGTCGCCGCCGCCCACTCCCACTCGGTGTACGGCAAGGCGTTGTCGGCGCTGGGGACGCTGCTCGAACCGCTGACCCAGGACGCGTGCGCGTTCTACGAGGACCACTCCCTGTTCGACGACTACACCGGAGTGGTCGTGGAGACCGAGGAGGGCCGCCGCATCGCGGGGGCGCTGGGCTCGCACAAGGCGGTCATCCTGCGCAACCACGGGCTGTTGACCGTCGGCGACAGCGTGGAGGCGGCGGCCTGGTGGTTCATCACGATGGAGCGCAGTTGCCAGGCGCAGCTCGCGGCCAAGGCCGCCGGGCCGACGGTGCCCATCTCGCACGAGAACGCCAAGCTCACGCACGGCCAGATCGGCAACGACCTCGTCGGCTGGATCAACTTCCAGCCCCTGCTGGACCAGATCCTCGCCTCCGACCCCGATCTCCTGAACTGACCGCGTCTGCGGCCGTCGTGTAGCGCCTGGGCCCGGCGTCGTCAGCGGTCGAGCCGGGATCCTGCTCCTCCCTGGGCGATCTTGGGGCGTACGTCCAGGACGGCATGGTCGGCGGCGGCCCGGCCGGAGATCCAGCCCTCCCGGTTGCTGATCGCTCCCGCGCCGACCATGGTCAGGGTCGGGAAGAGCTCCTCGACCCTCGCCTCGACCGCGGCCTCCCTGGCCGCCAGCACCGGCAGCAGATCGCGCCCGGTCTCGGCGGCGGCCTCGCGCACCGCCTGTCCCGCCGCCTCCGCCAGCCGCTCGCCGATGCGCTGCGCGTACGCCGCGAGGAACGACTGCCGGAACGACCGCGTGCGGGAACGGCCGAATGCGTCACGGCGGGCCCCCGCGAGCCTCATCGCCGTCGTGGCCTGCACCAGCAGGGAGGTGAACAGCACCTCCACCGCGGCCAGGTCGGCGGGGAACCCGAGCACGGTGGCGAACCCGAAGTGCCGGCTCCACACCGAGCGGCAGCGGTTGGCCGAGGCGACCACGTCAAGCAGCATCGCCTTCGGGCCCTCGTAGGGCGCGTCGACGCCCAGCCTGCGTCCCTCAGGCCGCCCGGCCTCGCCCTCGCCGGCCGTTCCGGCGGCCAGCAGCGCGGCGTCGATGCTGTGCCGGGCCATCAGCGACTGGGCCGCGGCGGTGAACGTCTCGGCCTCCGCCTCGAACTCGGTCGACTCGGCTTTGGCCAGCAGCGCTCGCACCCGGGCGAGCATCCGTTCGTCCACGGCGCGGCCCCGGGATCCGGCCGCGCGGCGGGCCGTCCCGGGCACCGGGCACAGCCGTTCCAGCCGCGGCAGCGTGGCCAGCAGACGGATCACCCGCAACGCGCGGGCGACCATCCCGATCCGGTCGCCGTCCTCGCGGAGGTACTCCTCCTCGCGGCTCCACCACACCGTCGCGCCGATCGCCGCGAGCTGGTCCAGCCAGCGGTCATCGACCGTCGCCGCCGCGTAGGCCCGCATCTCCGCCGCGACAGCGTCGGTCACGAGGCGGACGTGCCCCGCCTCCAGCCGCCGGCCCGCCAGGCGGACGACGTCGGCGGGCTGCCAGCCTCGCTGCCACGCGAGTGCCACGTTCCGGTTCAGGGCGTCCAGCAGGGCCCGGTCCACGAGGTCGCGCAGCCCCTGGCCCTGGGCGAGGACCCGCACGCATCGCCGGAACTCGGTCTCGTCACCTCGGCGCCCCGCCTCCAGCGCCGCCTGCAGCAACTCGGCCACCAGGTCCTCGGCCGCACGGCCCGGAGACCGCGACGACCAGGGAAAACTCCAGTCCGCGTCGCCCGGCGGCCCGAGGCCCCGCCGCGTGTCCTCCCGGTCTCCGGCTCCTCGCCGGTTCGCCCCCGCCATCCGCTCGCCCTCCCCTGGTCGGCGTCCCTCCGGGGGCTCTCGTCGGCCGCCCGGTCAGGTCGTGCGAGCGATTCTGTCAGGCCCCGCCACCGGCATCGGGACGTTATCCACAGGCACACTCAGGCGGCGGTGACAGTTCGCCGGGCCAAGGGGCTACGGGACGCTGACGTGCGGGGGCATGCCGCCCGCCGGAGACAGGCCGTAACGTGCCACTGCTGTGCGCGTGATATTCCCCTCCGGGCATTTACACGGAGGAATCGGGCAGATTAAATCTTTATTTCCAGAGACTTGGTGATCTGTGTCACTTTGGTGTGGTACCTGAATCGTGCGAGGAAGTGGTGCCCGATGGTGTTCTCGCTGCTGAAGCGGATGGCCGTCGCTCTCGGCCAGGGGTTCGTACGGCTCGGACGCTACTGGGCCGCCCAGTTCGGCATCGCGGGCATGCCGGGCTGGGACCCCAACACGACCCACCGCACGCATGAGCAGGAGGAGACCGAGCACTGGGACTGGTCGATCCCCTATCACTGGTACGAGACCTCCCGCTGACGTCACCCCTACTCCACGACGCCCGACGCCCCGGACCAGCCCACCCTCCCCGTGATCTTGTAGTTAGTCGCACGTAGGCCCGTGACCTGCGAGGAGACCCTCCGTGATCTTGCACGCAATGGACCCGCAGTCACGTGAGCAGCACGAACGCCATTTGTGATCTTGCACTTCGACGGGAAGTGCAAGATCACGAACCATGTTTTCCCTGGCACGGCCGCCCTGGCCTCAATCGCTGCAAGATCACGAAGGGCGGAACCGCAGCTCACTCGCCGTTGGTGCGACAAACTACAAGATCACGACGGGAGAGGTGAGGTGGGCTGATTGCCGCGGCGTCTCTGCGTGGACGCGGGCCTCACCCTTCGCGTCCTCCAGGTACGGCTTCTCCAGCCAATGCCGAAGGCCCAGGTCCGCCGGGCAGACCTGGGCCTTCACGTGGTGCGCCGCCAGGGACTCGAACCCCGGACCCGCTGATTAAGAGTCAGCTGCTCTAACCAACTGAGCTAGCGGCGCCCGCGACACAAGAGTAGCGGCATCCGGAAGTGCTCCGCGCCATGGCGCGGCCGGTCCCACCCGACCGGCGGGTGGTCAGACGATGCCCTGCCCTTACGTGTCCGGGATGTTCCCCTGTTTCCCTTCGGGTACGGAGAGTGACGACGAAGGGAGTGAGCACCATGACACCTGATCTCTGGTCGTACTCCGAAACCGTGAGCGGCACCGGACAGCAGATGGACATCGCCGGTTACGACGTCCAGGCCGTGGACGGGAAGATCGGCTCCGTTGACGAGGCCACCTACGAGGCGGGCCAGAGCTACATCGTCGTGGACACGGGACCATGGATCTTCGGGAAGAAGGTCTTGCTGCCCGCGAGTGTGGTGACGAGGATCGACTTCCAGGATCGCAAGATCTTCGTCAGCCGCACCAAACAGGAGATCAAGAACGCGCCTGAGTTCCACGAGGAGGCGATGGGCGAGCCGGGCTACCGGGATCGCGTCGGGGAGTACTACGGGCGTTTCCCCCGCACTTCGTCCATGTGATGGCGGAAGGGGCCGCGCGGCCGGTGGCCGCGTGGCCCCTTCCTTCCCGCGTAGGGGACTTGCGTCCTGACCCTTCTTCACGGCCAGGTGCTGTCGTCACCAGGTGTCGTAGGGGCGATGATGTTCAGCCGTTCCAGGAGTGTGACGAACGTCGAGGCGTACGGCGACGGCGCGACGACCGAGGCGACCCTGTCCCAGTCGACCTGCTCCCGCATGGCGCGGACCATGGGCAGCAGGGAGCCGTAGTCGCAGGCGTGCTCTGACAGCGGCAGTATCCAGGAGATCACCAGGTCGGTGGCTTCGAGGACGGGCAGGCTCAGCGCGGCGGTGTTGATTGGCTCGGCGCGGGCGATCATCGCCTCCGTCACGGGCCTGTCGGCCAGCGAGAAGATCAGGTCGACGAGCACGCCCTCCTCGTCGAACGCCTTGACCAGCCAGTCCTCCGGTGGTTTCGCGGTCCGGAAACCCAGGCCCTCCAGGGTTTTCAGCGCGAGCGGGACGTCGTCCTCGACGAGGGCGAAGTCGACGTCGTGCAGTGATGGCGCGGCGCCCCTCGCGTAGCCGGCGCAGCCTCCGGCCAGGGCGAAGCGCACCCCGGCTTCCTTGAGACCGGCCCCGGCGCGCTTGAGCGTTTCAAGAATCGCGTCGGTGACTTCGTGACTGTGACTACCCACTCACGTCGCTTGCCCAGCCATGTTCGGCGCAAACTATCCCGGGTAGAGCGCGCTCATGACCGAGACCCTCCAGGAGATCAAACGCGAGTACGAGGGTGACGAGAGCCGTCCGCTCGCCTCGTACACACGGGTTCTCGCGGTGTACGGCGGGGCCGTTGGGGCGCTGCTGGCCGCGGCGAAGCTGACGGGCCGCACGGGCCCCGAGAAGATCAAGGTGATGGACCTCGCGCTCATGGGGCTGTTTACGCACCGGCTCTCGCGCACTCTCGCGAAGGACGCGGTCACCAGCCCCATCCGCGCCCCCTTCACGCGGTACGAAGGCGTTTCCGGCCCCGCGGAGCTCAAGGAGGAGGTCCGCGGCCACGGGGTGCGGCATGCCATGGGCGAGCTGCTGACCTGCCCGTTCTGCCTGTCCCAGTGGATCGCCACGGGATACGCGGCGGGCACCGTGTTCTTCCCCAGGGCGACCCGGCTGGCCGGGGCCACCATGGCGGCCGTGGCGATCTCCGACTGGCTCCAGCTCGCGTACGCGCGCCTGATGAAGGCCGCACGATGAGCGAGCGCACGAGTGGGCGCCCCGCAACGGCGCTGTTAGGTGCGCGTCCCGCCGACTCCGGGCCGCCGCCGGGCGAGGAGGAAGCGTGAGCGAGGTGCTGGAGCCGCTGGAGAACACCGACGAGCATCCGAAGGAGCGCGTCGACCGCGAGCTCGGCGAGCTGCTGCAGGGCCTGAGGGTGGCGGCGACGGGCGTGCAGGTGCTGTTCGCGTTCCTGCTGACGCTTCCCTTCTCCGCCGGCTTCGGGAAGATCGACGCCACCGGGGACTGGCTGTTCTACTCCGCGGTCGTGACCGCGGCGGTCGCGTCGATCTGCCTGATCGCCCCGGCGACTCAGCACAGGATCCTGTTCCGGTCCGGTCTCAAGGAGCTGCTGCTGCGCCGGGCCAACCGGCTTGGCGTGGTCGGCGGACTGGCCCTGGCGGTGTCCATGTCCTGCTCCACCGCCCTGGTCGTCGACGCGCTGGCCGGTGTCTGGCAGACGGCGCTGATCTGGGCGTTCGTGGCGCTGTTGTCCGGCTGGCTCTGGTTCGTCCAGCCGCTCCTGTCGCTGCGCCGGGTCAGGAACAACAGCGACGACGACGGCTGAAAACCCCTGGCGGAGGGCGCGGCTCACATGGTCGCGCCCTCCGTCGCGGTCAGGCCGTCTCCCGCAGGCGCGGCAGGATCCGCGTCGCGTAGAACTCGAAGAAGCCGTCCTGGTCCGGGCCGATCTGGTTGACGTAGACCTCGTCGAAACCGGCGTCCACGTACGCGCGGATCGCGCCGAGGTGCGCCTCGGGCGAGGGCCCGCAGGGCGTCGACCCGGTGGCGGCCTCCTCCGTGACGAGCTGGGAGAGCTGCTCGAAGTGCCGGGGCAGCGGCAGGAGCTGCGCGGCCTCGCCGGGGATCCCCTGGTTGGGCCACAGCCGGTGGACGGTCCTGCGCGCCTCGGCCTCGTCCTCCGACCAGCACACCTTCAGCCCGGCCGCGCACGGCTTGCCCTCGCCGCCCGCCTTGTGGAACGCCTCCACCATGTCGGCGGCGGGCGCGGTGTGGATGTACCCGTCGCCGATCCGGCCCGCGAGCTCGACGGACTTGGGCCCGAAGCCGGAGATGTAGATCGGCGGAGGTTCGGCGGGCAGTGAGTACAGCCGCGCGGTGTCCACCTCGTAGAACTCGCCCTGGTACGTCACCAGCTCGCCGGTCCACAGCTCCCTGATGACGTCGACGGCCTCCTCCAGCATGCGTCTGCGCTCTTCGGCCGGGGGCCACTGGTCGCCCAGGATGTGCTCGTTCAACGCCTCTCCGGTGCCGATCCCGAGCCTGAACCTGCCGTCCAGCAGGATCTGGGCGGTCGCCGCGGCCTGGGCGATGATCGCGGGGTGGATCCGGATGAGGGGGCAGGTGACGGCGGTGGTCACCGGCAGCGACGTGGCCTGTGAGACGGCCCCGATGACGGACCACACGAACGAGCTCTCGCCCTGCTCGTCCAGCCACGGGTGATAGTGGTCCGAGATCCACAACGCTTCGAAGCCGGCCTCCTCGGCGAGTTTCGCCTGGCGGACCAGCTCCTTCGGATCATGTTCCTCACTGGATAGGAAATAACCGAAAGTGGTCATACATCCCCACATGCCCGGTTATTGTCAAGCAAACGTAACGATGGGGACTTCTGGCGCAAAATCGAGGGGCGCCAGCCCTGAATGATGTTACGAGACCCTTTGTACGGGCAGTGGAGGGCCATGGCTACTCTGCTTTGGATCATCGCCGTGGTACTGGTCATCGCCGGGATCTACGTGATCCTGGCCCGTCGGGACATCCTCTGGGGGATCGTCCTCATCGTCATCGGATTCCTCGTCGGCCCCGGTGGCGTCAGCATCTTCAATCCCTAGGTCGTGTCTGACAGATCACGGCCCTGCCACGCGTGGCCCGGCGGCGCCCCGGTCCACGCGGGCGAAGGGCGGCATTTGTCAGACACGCCCTGGCGTACTACACCTCGACAACGCGTACATCTCGTCAACTCTGTTCGTGGACACGGAGACGGCGGCCGGCCACATGGCCGGCCGCCGTCTCACGGCCAGACGCTCAGCAGTCGTCCCCGTTCAGGCAGTAGACGGTGTACGCGTGCTTGATGACCGGGAGTGCGACGTTGCGTACCCGGATTCCACCGGGAGTCACGCCCTTTTCCGTGCCCGCGTGCGCGTGGCCGTGGATGAAGAGGTCCGCCCCCTCCGCGTCGGCCGCCTCCGCGAGCATGTAGCTGCCGAGGAACGGATAGATCTCCGGCGGCTCGCCCATGAGCGTGTCCTTGACCGGTGAGTAATGGCTCAGCACGATCTTGTGGTCGGCGTCCAGGTCCTTGAGCGCCCGCCGCCACCGCTCGGCGATCTCCTTGGTGTGCCGGACGAACGCCTTGGTCTCCGGCTCGCCGAACTCGCTCGCGCACTTCCCGGCGAAGCCGCCCCCGAAGCCCTTGCCCCCGGCGATCCCGAGCCGTACGCCGTCGACGGAGACGACCGCGCCCTCGTCGTCGAGGACGACGATGCCGGCGTCACGGAGGAGGTCGATGATCTCCTGGTCGTGGTCGGAGTGGTAGTCGTGGTTGCCGAGCACCGCGACGACGGGGATGGGCAGGCCGCTCAGCTCCTCGGCGACCACCCGGCCCTCAGAGATCGTGCCGTGCCTGGTCAGGTCGCCTCCCACCAGCAGCACGTCCGCCCGGCGCTCGATGCCCTCGATCTTCTTGCGATAGTGACCGCGCAGGTCCTCGCCCAGATGGATGTCGGCGACGGCGGCGATCCGCAACTCCCTCACAGATGCTCCTCCTCTCCCGCCTCCCGCACCTCCACCAGGGTGGTCTCGTTGTGCACTCTCAGGCCCGGAGCCGCCTCCCGGGCGACGTTCTCGATCTGGCGCCGCCGCTCGTCACAGGAGACCTGCCCGCGCAGGTAGACCTCTTCTCCTCGCACATCCACCCGAATGCCCAGCTCGGTGGTCCGTTCGTCCTCCGCGAGAGCCCGCTGCACGCGGGCCGCGACATAGTGCGGCGTCTCCATCTCTTCCCCTCGTGTCCCCCTCGGTTCCGTCATGGCTAGCGCTGCCCGGCCCTACCCGGGCGAAACCAGTGGTTTGACGGGCGCG
Source organism: Microbispora sp. H11081 (assembly GCF_012999535.1). Lineage (GTDB taxonomy): Bacteria > Actinomycetota > Actinomycetes > Streptosporangiales > Streptosporangiaceae > Microbispora. Next base: position 232,030 of record NZ_JABBWV010000003.1, on the reverse strand, counting down.
AGGATGGATATGGGTATTGATATTCCCGGTGCCTAAGACGCAGGTACCTCCTTGGCGTGAGCATGCCGTGACGGAGGAGCGTCTTGGGAATCTGCGACCGGCCTTCACCCCGCCCCGCACGGAGCGACACCCCCGGCGGCGCCACCGCTGAACCCCTCTCTCCGGCGGGAGCCCACTCTTCCGGCCCCCGTGTCGCATCCCTCTCCGTTCACCGCCGCATCGCCCGCGGACCGCGCGCCACCGCCCTCCCGGGCCGCGCGACCACCCGCCGCCATACGCCCGCCACGGCCCGCCATGCGTACGCCGCCGTCGTCGCGGGCCGTTCCGCCCCAGGAAGCCGCCGCCGCGTCCGCGCCGGCGGCTTCCGCGTACGGCGACCGGCCGCCGCCCTCGGCCCGGTCGCCGGACCTGCTCACCTGGACTCCCTGACCCCCGAGCCGGGTACCCGCCACTGCCGCTCATGGAGGAACCCCCAGTGAAGATCGCCATGGTCTCGGAGCACGCCAGCCCGCTCGCCACCCTCGGCGGTGTCGACGCAGGCGGCCAGAACGTGCACGTCGCCGCCCTCGCCGCGGAGCTCGCGAGGGCCGGGCACGAGGTCACCGTCTACACCCGCAAGGACCGCGCCGACCTGCCGGAAACCGTGTCCTTCGGCCCCGGCGTGGACGTCGTCCACGTGCCCGCGGGCCCCGCCTCCGAGATCCCCAAGGACGAGATCCTTCCCTGGATCCCCCGGTTCGGTGAGTGGCTGCACGACAGGTGGCTGTTCGACCGGCCCGACATCGTGCACAGCCACTTCTGGATGAGCGGCCTGGCCGCGCTCGACGCCGCGGAGAGGCTGCGGATCCCGGTCGTGCACACCTTCCACGCGCTCGGCAGCGTCAAGCGGCGGCACCAGGGCCCGGCCGACACCAGCCCGCGCCGGCGGCTCGATGCCGAGGCCTCCATCGGACGGCGCGCCGACCACGTCATCGCGACCTGCACCGACGAGGTCGACGAGCTGATCCGCATGCGGGTGCCGCGGCGCGCGACCCGGGTGGTCCCCTGTGGCGTGGACGTCACGGCCTTCCACCCCCACGTCGCGCCGCTGGAGCGGCCGGACCGGCCTCGTCTGCTGTCGGTCGGCAGGCTCGTGCCGCGCAAGGGCCTGGAGACGACCATCATGGCGCTGCAGTACCTGCGGGACGCCGAGCTCGTCGTGGCGGGCGGTCCCCCCGCGACCGAGCTGCACCACGACCCCGAGGTCACCCGGCTGCGCTGGCTCGCCGCCCAGGCCGGCGTCGGCGACCGGGTCCGCTTCCTCGGCAGGGTCGGGCGCGACACGCTGCCCGGGCTGATGCGCTCGGCCACCGCCGTCGTCTCCGTGCCGTGGTACGAGCCGTTCGGCATGGTGGCGCTGGAGGCGATGGCCTGCGGCGTGCCCGTCGTCGCCTCCGCCGTCGGCGGGCAGAAGGAGACCGTCGTCAACAACGTGACGGGCCTCCTCGTGCCGCCCCGCAAGCCCGCTGTGCTGGCCAAGGCGCTGCGCAAGCTGCTCGACGACCGGGTGCGGCGCACCGCGTACGGCATCGCGGGGGCCGACCGGGCCCGCGCACGCTACGGCTGGAGCCGCATCGCCGCCGAGACCCTGGCCACGTACGACCGGGTGCTGTCCACCCGCCAGCTCGAAAGGAGCGCCTCGTGATCCTGGCGACCCCCGGAGTGAACCCATGACGTCGACGGCCCTCGTGCTGCGCTCCGACGGCATCGGGGGCCTGCTCACCGTGGTGCCCGCGCTGCGCGCGCTGCGCAGGCACGGGCTGCGCGTCGTGCTCGCCTGCCCGCCGGAGCTGAGCGAGCTCGCCGCCCTCACCGGCGCGGTGGACCGGATCCTGCCCGCTCACGGGCTCGCGCCGCTGTCGTGGCCCGGGCCCGGCGAGGAGGACGCCGCCCATCCGCCGCTCCTGCCCGAGCTCGCCGTCAACCTGCACGGCCAGGGGCCGCGCAGCCACCGCGTCCTGCTGGATCTGCGGCACCAGGGCGACGGGATCAGACGCCTGTGGGCGTACGCGAACCCGGACGTCCCATGGATCAGGGGGCCGTGGTGGGACCCGGGCGAGCACGAGGTGCTGCGGTGGTGCCGGCTGCTCCAGTGGCACGGCGTGCCGGCCGACCCGGACGACATGGCGCTGCCCACTCCGCTGACCGCGAGCCCCGCGCCGGGGGCCATAGTGATCCACCCGGGCACGGGCGGCGCCTCGTTGCGCTGGCCGGCCGACCGGTTCGCCGAGGTGGCCCGGGTGCTGACCGACGAGGGCCTGCCCGTCGTGATCACCGGCAGCAGGCGGGAACGCCCGATGGCCCTGCTCGTGGCCACCCGGGCCGTGCTGCCGCCGCAGATCGTGCTCGCGGGCCGCACCTCGCTGCGTGAGCTGTGCGCGCTGGTCGCCGGGGCCCGGCTGGTCATCAGCGGCGACGTCGCGATGACCAGGCTCGCCGGGGCCTACCGGACGCCCTCGGTGCTGGTGTCCACGGCCGGCGGCCGCCACCCGATCCTGCACGAGGCGGACGCTTCCGACCACCTGGGCGCCGTGGTTCCGGCCGCCCAGGTGGTCAGCGCCGCCGTGCGGATGCTCGGCGCAGTAGCTCGATGACGGCCTCCTCGACCGGCCCGTGGGTGGCGAGCCCGCCCTCTCCGGTCTCCTCGCCCAGCCGTTCGAGGGGGATCGTCCGCCCCTGCTCGTACAACTCGACGATGCGGGGGTCCACGTAGGAGGCGCGGCACACCGCGGGCGTGTTGCCGAGGTACTCCGACACCTCCTTCATGACCCTGGAGACCGCCCGCTTTCGCCCCGCGCCGCCGCGTACGGGGCGGGAGACGGCGAGCCCGACCGCGGCCAGGACCGTGGCGTGCCAGGTGCGGAAGTCCTTGGCGGAGACGTCGGTGCCGAACGCCTCCTTCAGGTAGGCGTTGATGTCGGCGCTGCGCACGTCCACCCAGCCCTCCTCCGAGCGGTAGCGCAGCAACTCGCCCCTGCGTCCCTTCGACAGCGCCGTCAGCACCTCGCACACGTCGGCGTCGGCCAGCACCTGCTCCCGCTCCTTGCGGCCCTTGGCCAGGTAGCGGCACACGACCTCGCCGTCGCCGCACTTCACGTGCGACGTCTTCAGCGTGGCGAGGCCGTAGGAGTCGGTGTACTCCTCGCCTCCCACCCGGAAGAAGCCGATGTCGAGCATGCGCGCGGCGGTGGCCAGCACACGCTCGCGGCTCAGTTCGCCGCCGCGCAGGTCGCGGGCGACCCGCTCGCGGAACCCGGGGAGCCGCCGCGCGATCTCCAGCACGTGGTCGAACTTGGCCTCGTCCTGCTGCCTGCGCCATTCGTCGTGGTAGCGGTACTGCCGCCGGCCTGCGGTGTCGGTGCCCACGGCCTGGAGGTGACCGTTCGGGTCGGCGCAGATCCACACGCCGGTCCACGCCGGGGGGATCGCGAGCGACCTGATCCGGCGCAGCGCGGCCCGGTCCTTCACGGGCCGGCCGGAGGCCCAGGTGTAGGTGAACCCGCGCCCGCGCCGACGGCGCCGGATGCCCGGCTCGCCCGGGTCGCTCGGCCGCAGTTCGACGGGCGGCGTCTCGAAGACCTTCGCCTTGTCCGCCGCGGCCTTGTCCGCCGCTGTCTTGTCGGCCGCTGTCCTCCGCGTGCCGCGCCGCTCCGCCACGGAGCTCATCGCAGCAGGTCCCACGCCTGTTCGAGCACGTCGTCCACGCTCACGTCGCCCACCCACGAGACGTCGCGGTGGCCGCACTCCCGCATGCCCTCCGTGCCGGCGGGCAGCCCGCAGACCGGGCAGCCCGACGTCCAGGAGATCAGCGGCCGCTGGTGGCCCCTGCTCAGCGGACCCCAGTTGATCATGTTTCCGCACCAGTAGACGCCGACGGTGGGGGTGCCGGTCGCCGCCGCCAGGTGACGCGGCCCGGTGTCGTTGGAGACGAGCAGGTCGCACGCGGCGTACAACGCGGTGAGCCCGCCGAGCGACAACTCTCCGACGACGGCCCTCGCCGGGGTCTGCATCTGCGCGACGACCTTCTCCACGACCTCCCGCTCCTCCTCGACGCCGGTCACCACCACCGGTCGTCCGAGCCGGTCGGCGACCTCCGCGAAGCGCTCCGGAGGCCATCTCCTGCGCCGGTCCCCCGCGCCCGGGTGGATCGCGACCAGGCCCCTCGGCACCTTGCCGAGCGTGCGGTTCAGCTCGGCCCAGTCCTCCCTGACGACGGCGACCCTCGGCTCGATCTCGCTGGTCGCGGCGCCGAGCAGCCCGGCCACCTCCAGGTAGCGCAGCGTCTCGTGCTGGTAGTGGACGTACGGCACCCAGCGGTCGAGCGGCGGGGCGTCGGGGGCGCGCAGGCCGGCCGTCACCCGCGCCCCCAGCCTTCTGATGAACGGGTTGGAGTTGCGCCCGCCCCCGTGCATCTGGACGGCCAGGTCGAACCTGCGCTCACGCAGGTCCTCGTACAGCTCCTCGGGGGCGGCGGTGCCGTCCGGCGGTGAGGAGACGCCGGAGATGGGCGGCAGCGCCACCACCTCGTCCACCGGGCCCGGACGGCCCCGCAGGAACCGCGCGTGCCACTCACGGCCGAGCAGGGTGATCTTCGCGGCGGGGTACGCCCGTCTGAGCGCCCCGATGGCGGGCAGGGCCAGCAGCAGGTCGCCGAGCGCGTTGGCCCTCAGCACGGCGATCCGCTCGACTCCCTCGACGAGCAGCGCGCTCATGCCACCCGCCTCGTCCCCTCGTGCATCGGACACCCCCATTCGCCCGGACCGCCGGCGGACCCCGGCGGTGCGCTCGTGCGGAGCGACGTCTGATCCCGGCTACCCGGACGCGACCGCTCCAAACCGGCCTGCCGGGTCCGCCGTGCCTGTTGTTTCCCCTGCGTCCGCCGGGGTAGCCGCCGAGGTATGACGGAAGAGACGCTCAACCGTTTCGGTGAAGTCACGGCCGTCGTCGTCGGGGACGTGATGCTCGACTCGTGGCTGCGGGGCCACACCAGGCGCATGGCCCAGGAGGCCCCGGTGCCGGTGGTGACCGTCGAGCAGATCGAGGACCAGCCGGGCGGCGCCGCCAACACGGCCGTGAACCTGGCCGCCCTCGGCGCACGCGTCCACATGGTGGGGGTCACCGGCGCCGACCCCGCGGGGGCGACGCTCAACGCGACCCTGGGACGGCTCGACATCGAGGGCCTGGTCATCGTGCGCAGCTGGCGGACCCCGGTCAAGCGCCGGGTGCTGACCGACGGCCAGATCGTGGCGCGCTACGACGAGGAGGACGAGGCGCCGCTGCCCGAGGCGGCCGAGCGCGAACTCGTCGAGCAGATCGTCCGCCTCGCGGCGGACGCGGACGTCATCGTCGCCTGCGACTACGGCGGCGGCGTCTGCACACCGGCCATCCGCCGGGTGCTGTGCGACCTCAGCGTCGACCGTGCCCGGGGTTCGCGCGGCGCGCCGCTCCTCGTGGTGGACGCCCACGACGTCGCGGCCTGGCGGGAGTGCCGGCCCACGGCCGTGCTGCCCAACTACGGCGAGGTACGGCGGCTGCTCGGCGAGGCGGACGAGCACGACAGGGTCGCGTTCCTGTCCGCGCGCTCGGACGACCTCGTCGAGTCCACCGGCGCCGATCTCGTCGTCACCACGCTCGACGGCGAGGGCACCCTGCTGCACCGGCGGGGCAGGCCGCCGCACCGCACGTACGCGGTCCCCGCGCCCGACACGATGAGCATCGGCGCGGGCGACACCTTCACCGCGGCGTTCGCGCTCGCCCTGGCCGCCGGGGCGGAGCCCGAGCGCGCCGCCGACATCGGCCAGGCCGCGGCGAGCGTGGTGGTCCGCCGCCAGGGGACTGCCGCCTGCTCCCACGAGGACCTGCTGCGGGCGCTGGGGCCCGACACCGCGCTGTCGCCGGAGCGGCTCGCCGCGTGCCTGGAGCGCGACCGGGCGGAGGGCAAGCGGATCGTCTTCACCAACGGCTGCTTCGACGTGCTGCACCGCGGCCACGTCGCCTGCCTGGAGGAGGCCGCCCGGCTCGGCGGCGTGCTGGTCGTCGCGGTCAACGGCGACGACAGCGTGGCCAGGCTCAAGGGGCCGCAGCGCCCGATCAACCGCTGCGAGGACCGGGTCGCGGTGCTCGCGGCGCTGGGCTGCGTGGACTACATCACCGTCTTCGACGAGGACAGCCCGGCCGAGCTGCTGCGGCTCGTCCGGCCGGACGTGTACGTCAAGGGCGGCGACTACCACCCCGACCTGCTGCCGGAGGCGGATCTGGTCAGGGAACTGGGCGGGGAGGTGCGGGTGCTCGGATACGTCCCCGACCGCTCCACCACGGCGATAGTGAATCGGATTCGAGGGTAGGGGAGGCCCCATGACCGAAGAACAACGCTCGCCGACGGGCAAGCCGATGGTCGAGGCGACCCCGATGGACGTCATCCACATCCGCATCGGATCGTTCGCCCTGGTGTTCTGCTTCGCCGTCCTGGTGCTCTCCCTCGTCGGCCGCATCTGGGTGCTGACCGGGATCATCGTGCTGATCATGGCCGCCATCGGGCTCTACATGCTGGGCGCCGTACGGAGACAGAAGAGGCTGGGCGGCGGGCCGCGATCGAGAGGATGACGAGGTGAGCCTGAAGGACAAGGTCGTCGTCGTGACCGGCGCGAGCGGCGGGGTGGGCCGCGCCGTGGTCCGGCTGCTCGGGGCGGAGGGCGCGAAGGTCGCCCTCGTCGCCCGGGGCGAGGCGGGCCTCGCCGGCGCCGCCGTGGACGTCGGGGCCGAGGGCGGCACGGGGAAGACGTTCGCCGCTGACGTCTCCGACTACGACCAGGTCCGCCGGGCCGCCCAGCGGGCGGAGGCCGAGCTCGGCCCGATCGACGTGTGGATCAACATCGCGTTCACGACGGTGTTCGCGCCGTTCCTTGAGATCACCCCGGAGGAGTACGAGCGCGAGACGAAGGTGACCTACCTCGGCTACGTGTGGGGCACCCGGGTGGCCCTGGAGATGATGAGGCCCCGCGACAAGGGCGCCATCGTCCAGGCGGGGTCGGCCCTCGCCTACCGGTCGATCCCGCTGCAGTCGGCGTACTGCGGCGCCAAGCACGCGATCGCCGGGTTCACCGAGTCGGTGCGGACCGAACTGCTCGCCGAGGACTCCGGCGTGAAGATCACGATCGTGCAGTTACCGGCGCTGAACACCCCGCAGTTCGACTGGGGGCTCAACCGGATGCGCCGGCACGCGCAGCCGGTCCCGCCGATCTACGAGCCGGAGGTGGCCGCCCGCGCGCTCGTCTACGCCGCCGAGCACCCGGAGCGCAAGGAGTACTGGGTCGGCGGGATGACCGCGGCCACGATCTTGGGCCAGCGGACGGTGCCCGCGCTGCTCGACCGCTATCTCGCGCGGACCGGGGTACGGTCGCAGCTCACCCGCGACATGGCGCCGACCGGGGTGTCCAACCTGTGGAAGCCCGCGGACGAGGACAAGGACTACGGCGCGCACGGCGCCTTCGACCGCCGGTCGCACGGCCGCAGCCTGCAGTTGTGGATGTCGCAGCACCGCCGTCTGGTCACCGCCGCCGGCATCGGGCTCGCCGCCGTCGCCGGTCTCGGCCTGCGCCGCCGCTGACGGGATCACCGATATATCGCGGTACGCCCCTTTTACTGCGATATGAAGTGACTTACCGGGGTAGTCGAGGGCGATGGACGAGCTTGACTACAGGTTCCTCTGCGAACTCGCCGCCCAGCTCAGGGTGGACTCGGTGCGGGCCGCCGCGGCCGCCGGATCGGGACATCCCACGTCCTCGATGTCGGCGGCCGAGCTGATGGCCGTGCTGCTCGCGCGTCATCTCCGCGTGGACGTCGGCGACCCCGCCAACCCGGCCAACGACCATCTGATCTTCTCCAAGGGCCATGCCTCCCCCCTGCTGTACGCGATGCTCAAGGCGGCGGGGATCGTCACCGACGAGGAGTTGCTCACCTTCCGCAGGCGCGGCAGCCGTCTGGAGGGCCATCCCACCCCTGAGGTGCCGTTCGTAGACGTCGCCACGGGCTCGCTGGGCTTCGGTCTGCCGGTCGGGGTGGGGCTCGCGCTGACCGCGCGCAGGCTCGACCGCCTGCCGTACCACGTCTGGGTGCTGTGCGGCGACAGCGAACTCGCCGAGGGGTCGATGTGGGAGGCGTTCGAGCACGCCGGGCACGAAGGGCTGAACAACCTCACGGCGATCATCGACGTGAACCGGCTCGGCCAGCACGGCCCCACCCGGCACGGCTGGGACCTCGGCGCGTACGCGGCCAGGCTCGGCGCCTTCGGCTGGCACACCATCGAGATCGACGGCCACGACCCCGGCCAGATCGACTACGCGCTCGCCGACGCAAGGACCACCCGGCGCCGCCCGACGGCGATCATCGCAAGGACGTGCAAGGGCCGCGGCGTGTCCGCCGTGGAGAACCGCGAAGGCAAGCACGGCAAGCCGCTCGACGACGCCGAGCAGGCGCTCGTCGAGATGGGCGGGCCCCGCGCCGTCACCGTCCAGGTCAGCCCGCCCGACGCCCCCGCCGTGCCGTACCGGTACGCGAACGGCGGGCTCGACCTGCCGAAGTACGCGCTGGGCGACCGGGTGGCCACCCGGTCCGCCTTCGGCGAGGCGCTGGCCGCGCTCGGCACGGCCCGCGGCGACGTCGTCGCGCTCGACGGCGAGGTGGCCGACTCGACGAAGCTGGAGGCGTTCGCCAAGGCGCATCCGGAGCGGTTCTTCGAGTGCTACATCGCCGAGCAGCAGATGGTCGCCGCCGCCGTCGGCATGGGCGCCCGCGGCTGGATCCCCTACGCCGCGACGTTCGCCGCCTTCTTCACCAGGGCGTACGACTTCGTCAGGATGGCGGCGGTGAGCCGGGCCGGGATCTGCCTGGTGGGGTCGCACGGCGGGGTGTCGATCGGCGAGGACGGGCCCTCGCAGATGGGCCTGGAGGACCTCGCGGCGTTCCGCGCCGTGCACGGCAGCACGGTGCTCTACCCCTGCGACGCCAACCAGACGGCCCGGCTGGTCACCGACATGGCGGACATGGAGGGCGTCCGCTACATGCGGACGACGCGGGGCGAGACGCCGGTGATCTACGGTCCCGACGAGGAGTTCCCCGTGGGCGGCTGCAAGATCCTGCGCACCGGCGGCCAGGCGACCGTCGTGGCGGCGGGCGTGACCGTGCACGAGGCCCTGGCGGCGGCCGACCTACTCGCCGGGGACGGCGTCTCCGTCACCGTGATCGACGCCTACTCGATCAAGCCGCTCGACTCCCCGGAACTGGTCGAGATGGCCGAGACGACCGGCAAGGTGGTCACGGTCGAGGACCACTGGCCGGAGGGCGGCCTGGGCGACGCCGTGCTCTCCGCGCTGGCCGGCTCGGCGGTGCGGGTGCGCAAGCTGGGCGTGTCGGGAATGCCCGGCAGCGCGACCGCGCAGGAGCAGTTGGAGGACGCGGGCATCGACAGGAACGCGATCCGCGAGGCCGTCCTGTCCCTGCTCCGCTGAATGGCTCCGCTGAACGGATTTCGCCGGACCGATTCCGCCGGACGGGATTCGTCCGGCGGAGTCCGCCGGGGACGGACAGAGCCGCCGGCCGCCCGATGCGGGCGGCCGGCGGCCGGCGGGTGAGGTGGCTCAGCGAGCCTTGGCGGTGGCCTTGCGGTTGGCCTTCTTGATGGCGTCCACGAGCTCGTCCTTGGTCATCTTGGACCGGCCGGGGATGCCGAGGCGGCTCGCGACCTCGTAGAGATGGTGCTTGGAGGCGTTCGCGTCGACGCCCTCGGCCGTCTTGCCCTGCTTGGGCGTGCTCTTCCTCGCCTGCTCGTCCGACGGCCCGCGCCCCTCCTTCTTCTCCCAGTGGTCGCCCACCTTCTCGTACGAGTGCTTGAGCGCGGCAAACGCCGTGCGGTGGGCCCGCTCACCCTCGCCGTACGTCTCGACGGCGGAGTCGTGGGCCTTGATCCAGGTCTCCTGGGCCTCCTTGGGCGAGCGCTCCAGGGTCGAGGGCAGTTCCTTGCGTCCTGGCATGGTCGGTGCCTCCCTTCGGACCGTCGGAAGTCGGCGCGGGGGTCAGCGGGGGTCAGCGGGGGTCAGATGGGGTCGCTGTAGCGCTGCTCCTCGTACACCTGCTGGCGGTGCGTCGCGGCCGGCGTGCCCATGGGGGCGGCGGTGGTGACGGTGGTCCTGCGGCGGGCCGTCGTCAGGCGCCAGATGCCGAAGAGCAGTCCGGCCAGACCGCCCACCATGAGGATCACGCCGATCACCTGGATGTCGAGACCCACGATGGTGAAGTCGACCGCCCAGGTGAGGATGGCCCCCAGCATGATGAGGATGATGCTTCCGGCGATGGTCATGGCTTCCTCCTTCGCCTTGTGCACTATCCCTCACACGGATTCCAAACGTCGCATGCCGGTGTCCGCATAGGGCACGATGCGAATCATGACCGATATCCCCATTGTGGTGATGGGCCTCATGGGCGCGGGGAAGAGCACCGTCGCCCGGCTCCTCGCCGACGCGCTCGGCCGTCCCATGCGCGACAGCGACGCCGATCTCCAGGCGAGGTACGGCACGACCGCCGCGGCGATGGCCGACGAGGTCGGCGCCGACGAACTGCACGCGCGCGAGGCGCTGGTGCTGCGGGACGCGCTGGCGGACCGGCCCGCCCCGGTAATCGCGGCCGCCGCCAGCACGGTCGAGGACCCGGAGACGCTCCGCGCGCTGGCTCCCGCCTTCGTGGTGTTCCTCGACGGCCCGCCCGAGGTGCTCGCCGAGCGGATGAAGTCGAGTGCGCACCGCCCGCACTTCAAGCCCGACCTGGTGCGAATGCTGACCGAGATGCGCGACCTGCGACTGCCGGGGTTCCGTGAGGTGGCGGACATCACCGTGGACCCCTCCACGCGAGGGCCCGAGGAGATCGCGGACGTCGTGCTCGCCCGCCTCGACGGCGCGAAGGCCTCCTGAGACGACGGGACGGATCAGCCGACCGCGATGCGGGACTGGTGCGGGACGACGGGCAGCAGAGACGGGCTGCCCGCTCCGGCGAGGAACCACACGGTCTTGCCGCCCCGGCCGCCCGCGCTCGCCACCCCCCAGTCGTCGGCGAGTTCGTCCACGATGAGCAGGCCGCGTCCGCCGATGGAGTCGATGTCCGCCTCACGCTGGTGCGGCACGCCCTCCCCCTGGTCGAACACCTCGCCGTACACCCAGGTGCCGTTGCTGCCCAGCCGGAGGGTGAAGACGTTGCCGCCGTGCCGTACGACGTTGGACGCGAGTTCGCTCACGATCAGCGAGCAGTCGTCGACCAGTTCGTCGAGGCCCCATCGGCACAGCTCGCGACGTACGAGAGCGCGCGCCTCCGCCACGCTCGCGCCGACGGCGGGCAGGAGGCATTCGGCGGTCCAGACGGGGGCCGGGTCAACCGGCGCCGTACCGAAAGGGAGAGTCACGCGCGCCTCCTTAGGCTCATGGGAGCGCTCCCACAGCTCAAAATACGGCACGCGACGTAGTCGTGTGAATTCGAAGAAACAAGATTGTTTCCGGTCGATGCCCGATCCGAGACCGAAGACGGCGCAGAAGACCCCGCGACGCCACTGCTCGCACTCGCGTGTGCGCACGTCAGCGGTGACCCGCCCGGCGCGAGCGGCCGCTCCCCCGCGCTCCGGGACGTCCAGGTCCGGGCGTCGCGGCCATGAAATTAGCTGAAATTCAGCCCGCCACCGCCTGCCGATGCGGCTGGACCGAATCGCGTACTCCGTACCGCGGACGCACACGGCGGCCCTCCGCGCATCTTCTCGTGTGCTTTCGCCCTTTTCTCACCCCGCCCGCGACGGCGGCGGGCGCGCGGCTCGCAGCAGAGCCCACCGCTGGGCCGTCCGGCGGACGGCCCGCCGACCCCTGCCGGGCGTCCGCCGGGCGCGCCTCGCGGGTGTGGGCCCGGCGGATCCGGCCAGGCGCCGGACGTCACGAAGAGAGCGGCTGGCCCCTCAGCCCCTCCTGCGCGGTGAGCAGCGCGCGCAACTCCTCCGCGCTCTCCCCGCACGCGGTCATGATCAGGCCCCGGTCCATGTCGATCCTGGACAACGACCTGATCAGCCGGGTCGCGTACCAGCGGCCGGCGTCGCTCCGCCAGATCGACCAGCGACCGGCGTACTCGCTGCTCAGTTGTCTCCAGACAGCGTCCTCGGCTGAGAACCGCACCCGCCACCACCTCCAGGCTCTGTGCCGGGCGACAACGATGTGCTCATCCGGACACGATTGGTAGTGAAATGCGGTCTCCCCCTTCACCCGGCGACGCCACCCCGGCCCCGGCGAAGATCTCCCGCTGGATGCGGTGACTTCACCACGACTTGAGTTCCGTTCCTCCCGTACCACCCGTGTCATGCCGGGGCACGGAACGACGGTGGTGTTCGCGGGCGGGCACAGCCGCCGCGTCTCGGTCCCGGCGTGCGGCAAACGTCTCGTCTGCGGTCACACCGGACATGGTCTTACTCACTTGCCGGACATCGAGTCAGGAGAGAGATTCGGAAGGGTCCACACAGCGAAGGGAAGGTCACCCATGCCCGGACTCCCACGTCTGCCTTTCGACCGGCCGGACATCCTGGAGCCCTCTCCGCGCCTGGGCGAGCTGCGGAGCAGAGCGCCGATCGCCAGGGTCACGACCGCGACGGGCGACGAGGCGTGGCTGGTCACGGGATACGAGGAGATACGGCAGGTGTTCGGCGACACAAGGTTCGGCCGCTCCCACCCCGACCCCCCGAGCGCGGCCCGACTGTCCGACAACGCCGTGATGGGCGGCCCGACCGGCCAGTACGCCACGGAGCTGTCCGTCCACACCGAGATGCGGCGTCTGCTCTCCCCCGCCTTCTCGGCCCGGCGCATGCGGAGCCTGGCGGACCGGGTCGAAGCGCTGACCGCGCGCCTGCTCGACCGGCTCGCCGAGCAGGGCCCGCCCGCCGACCTGCACGCCGGCCTGTCGCTCCCGCTGCCGATCCAGGTGATCTGCGAGCTCCTCGGCGTGCCGTACGAGGACAGGGACAGGTTCCGGGCCATGGCCGAGGGGATGACCGACCTCCGCGACCCCGAGCGGTCCGCCACCGCCCAGATGGAGATGAACACCTACACCTACGAGATCGTGAAGGCGAAGCGGGAGGACCCCGGCGAGGACGTCTACTCCGACCTGGCGAACGCCACCCTGCAGGAGGACGACGTCGCCAGGATCGCGGGCGGCCTGCTGTTCGCGGGCCACGAGACCACCGTGAACCAGATCGACCACGGCGTGCTGTTGTTCCTGCGCGATCCCGTCCAGCGCGACGCGCTGCGGAGCGACCCCTCACTCGTGGACGGCGCGGTCGAGGAGATCATGCGGGTCGCCTCGCCGAGCGAGCACGGGCTGGTGCGTTACGCGCACGAGGACGTCGAGATCGCCGGCGTGCTGATCAGGGCGGGCGAGCTGCTCATTCTGTCCACCCCGGCGGCCAACAGGGACGAGCGCGTCTACCCCGACCCCGACAGCTTCGACGTCAGGCGGCGCCATCCGCAGCCGCACGTCGGGTTCGGCCACGGGCCCCACCACTGTCTCGGGGCGTCCCTGGCAAGGATCGAGCTGCGCGCGGTCTTCGGCTCTCTGTTCACGCGCTTCCCCGCCCTCGCGCTCGCCGTACCGTACGAGCAGCTCAGGGCGCGCCCCGACAGCCTGGCCGGAGGGTTCGACACGCTGCCCGTCACGTGGTGAGGGACCACGGGCGCGATGTCACCCGCCGTGGGAGGAGCGGTCGCCGGTGGGCACGGCCCCGTCTTGGCCAAAACCGTCTTGGCCGGGCCCGTCCAGGCCGGGACCATCCTGGCCAGGAGCGTCCAGGCCGGGAGCGTCCAGGCCGGGACCTTCTTCGCCGGGACCGTCCGCCTCCGCGTCGGCTAGCCGCCGGTACGCGCGGTCGCGCAGCCGCAGCACCACCGTCGCCAGCAGCGCCGCGACCAGTGAGCCGGTCAGCACCGCCAGCTTGACCTGCGCGTCGCGCGGCGTCCCCGCCCCGAACGCCAGCTCACCGATGAGCAGGGACACCGTGAACCCGATGCCGGAGAGGATCGCCAGCCCGCCGACGTCCACCCACGTCAGACCTTCGTCGATATCGGCGCGGGTGAAACGCGCGGTGAGCCAGGTGGCCGCCATGATTCCCAGCGGCTTGCCCATGACGAGCCCGGCGATGACGCCCATCGGCACCGGTTCTGTGAGCATCTTCGTCAGCCCGCCCAGCCCGCCGAGCGGCACGCCGGCGGACAGGAGCGCGAACAGCGGCACGGCCACCCCGGCCGAGATCGGGCGGAACCGGTGCTCGAAGTGCTCGGCGAGCCCCGGCCCGGCCTGCGGGCCGCCCGCCTTCTCACTCCGCAGGACGGGCACGGCGAAACCGAGCAGCACGCCGGCCACCGTGGCGTGCACCCCGGAGGCGTGGACCAGCCCCCAGGTCAGGCCGGCCAGCGGGAGCAGCAGCCACCACGAGCGCACCCGCCGCTGCACCAGCAGGGTGAAGACGCCGAGCGGCGCCAGCGCCGCCAGCAGCGGCAGCACCGACAGGTGCGACGTGTAGAAGACCGCGATGATCATGATTGCCAGCAGGTCGTCCACGACCGCCAGGGTGAGCAGGAAGGTGCGCAGCGCGGCGGGCAGGCTGCGCCCCACCACGGCGAGCACCGCCAGCGCGAACGCGATGTCGGTGGCCGTCGGGGTCGCCCATCCCCGCATCTCGCCGTCCGGGAGCGTGTTGACCAGCAGGTAGAGCAGTGCCGGGACGATCACGCCGCCGACGGCCGCCGCGACGGGGACGACGGCCCGCCGGGGGTCGCGCAGGTCTCCAGCCACGAACTCGCGCTTCAGTTCAAGGCCGGCGACGAAGAAGAAGATCGCCAGCAGGCCGTCCGAGGCCCACTGGGCGAGACTGAGGTCCAGGTGCCACCCCGCAGGGCCGACCGTCACGGACCGCAGCCCCTCGTACGCGTCGGACCAGGGCGAGTTGGCCCAGACGAGGGCCGCGACGGCGGCGATCAGGAGCAGCCCGCCGCCGATCGTCTCCTTGCGGAGGATGTCGGCGATGCGGCGGGTCTCGGCCCGGGATCCGGGTCCGAGGAGGTAGAGACGGCGGGGTGAGGCCATGGGCGCTCCGATTCCTGGTTCGGCGAGGACGATCGCCGACCAGACTTCCCGGCACTCCGCGTCCATCTTACGGCCCGGCCGTCCGCGCCCTTCCGCCGGTGCCGTCGCGAGGCCTTCGGCCGGTGCCGTCGCGAGGCCGGGAGCGGGCGTCCTAGAGTGCCTGACAGTCCCGCCGAGCCGATGGATGAGCGAACAGATGAGAATCGTCGAAGACGACCTGTCCGGCCCGCAGATCGCCGAGTTCCTCCGGGAGCACGTCCGCGAGATGCGGTCGATCACCCCTTTGGAGAGCAAGCACGCCCTCGACCTCGACGGCCTGCGCGGGCCCGAGATCAGGTTCTGGTCGGTGATGGACGGCGCCGCCGTCGTGGGCTGTGGTGCGATCAAGAGGCTGGACGCCGAGCACGCCGAACTGAAGTCGATGCGGACCGCCCCGGCGCGCAAACGCGGCGGGGTCGCCTCCCTGCTGCTGCGGCACATCCTCACCGAGGCGGAGCGGATGGGCTTCGCCCGCCTGAGTCTGGAGACCGGCTCCGCCGAATTCTTCCTGCCCGCCAGAAGGCTGTACGAGAAGTTCGGGTTCGACTACTGCGAGCCCTTCGCCGATTACCGGCCCGACCCCAACAGCGTGTTCATGACCAGGCTCGTGCGTGGGTGGAGCGCCACGGAGACGACCGGCCGATAACGCGAAGGCCCAGACCGGTCGTCCCGGTCTGGGCCTTCTTCGTGTGCGCCGCCAGGGACTCGAACCCCGGACCCGCTGATTAAGAGTCAGCTGCTCTAACCAACTGAGCTAGCGGCGCCTGCGATGTCGCAACATTAGCAGTCCCGCGGATGTCGCGCACATCGCCACGTGATCGTTTCCCGGCTCAGCTCCGCCAGGCGCCGCTGGAGAACGGCATCGGCTCGCCGCGCAGGCCAGGCCCGGGGCCCCACTTGGTCACGACGTACTGGATCGGGATGTGGCCGAGCTCGCCGCTGACGGTCAGCGTGTTCTCGTTCCACTCCGTGCCGGTCAGCTCGGCGAAGGTCTTGCCGTCGATGTCCAGCATGATTCCGCTGTCCGACGGGACGCCCGGGCCCCGGTCGCCGATGAAGAACTTGGCCTTCCTGCCGTTGTAGAAGACGTAGCCCTCGGTGCCGAGCGGCCAGCTCGGGCTGGCGAACATGCCCTTCTGCATCGGCTTGCCGCTGGCCGGCAGGCCCGTGTCGCCCTGGCGGCCCGAGGAGTCGTCCCAGAAGTACGAGCCGGTGGTGCTGCCCTGGAGCAGGACCTCCTCGTGCATGGGGAGGGCGAAGGCGAGATCGCGCGCCGGAGCGGCGGCGGAGACGTTGGCGGCCTCTGCGACCGGCTGCTCGACGGGCGCGGGGGCGGCGGCCACGAGGGACGCGGTGACGACCGCCGCACCGGCGAGCGTCGCCACTGCGGTGAGGCGTCGGTTGCCACGCAGGTCAAACAGAGTCTTCATCAGGGCTGGGGATCTTTCGTGAGACGACAGTGGATGGCCATGCGTCATCTAGGGATCTGCGTGCGGCAGACCGCGAAGACTGGCCACGTGTCCGGGGACCGAGAGGTCGTTCCACCCGGAGGCGTGTGCGCGGAAGCTATGGCGATCGGCCGGAAGGCCGTCGTGAGTCAGACGTGTGATCCGATTCGCCTTGGCTCGGAGGTCGGTGTGGGGTCACCCACGGCGATCTCCTCTCCAAGTCCTTGCCAGCCACCGGTCGGCGGCAAATTGGACACTACAGGACGAGTCAGGACACAGCAAAGCTAACGTCGCATAACGCCTATAAGATCTACCGAAGTCCCCGTTTCCCCCAAGACAGACTGTTGCGGACCCCCATGCCCGCGTCGACGCCGACGGCCCGCGACCGGCCACCTGACCCGCCTACGGCAAAGCCGTGGGGCAGTAGGACAAGAAACGACAAAGGAAACCACCGGGAATGGCGTCGGACGGCAGTCCGCCGTAAAAGCGCCGCCGACCCATGAGGCGAAAACGCGGGATCGACGAACGTAAAGGGTTCATCCCGTCACGTGGACGGCCTTTGCCCATGCCGGGCGACCGGAGGCCGGGAATCAGGCATCAGGCATCAGGCATCAGGTGGAGGCCGGCGGCCGGGTGAATGGGCACGCCGGAGACCGTTCGGCCAACGAGGCGGCGCGGCGCGCAGGGACGTCCCCAGCGGCAGGAAGACCGGCGGACGAGGCGTCCAGCGCCCCATGGACGGGCCGGACGGGCAGGACAGACGGGGAGGGGACGGGGCGGCGACGAGCGGATGACCCCGGAAATGCCGGAGCCGGGCAGTCCCCCAACTGCCCGGCTCCGGATCAAAGCGGTTCCGCCAGGAATGCCCTCCCCAAAGGCACCGGCGGGTCCCCCGCTTTCCCGAACGCGGTTCCCCCATCCGCGTTCTTTATCAAGAAAGTCTGTCGGCCTCTCCCGAGGACCTGCTTCAACAGTACAAGGGGCCCTGTCATGAAGTCGTCATCGGCAGGTTGATTTCCGGCCTACATCCGGGCGGGCACTCGCCCACCCGTGCTACCTCCCGAGGTCCAGCCGGACCTCGGTGCCCTTGCGCAGCGACCGGCTCACCGTGCAGTGCCGCTCGTCGACCCGCTCCGCCACGGCCTCGAAGACCTCGCGGGAGTCCTCCGAGGGCGTCTCCACGTCGTACGTCACGGTGATCGAGCGCAGGAGCGTGGGGCTCTCCTTCTCCGCGGAGACCTCGACGGCCAGCCGGACGAGCCGGTGGCCCCGCTGGGCGGTGAGCGGCTCGACCGTCATGACATTGCAGCCGCCGACGGCGGCCAGGAGCAGCTCGACCGGGCTGAACAGGCCGTCACCCGTGCCCATCTCGATCTCGGCGCCGCGCTCGTTGCGGGCGACGAACCCGTCCTCGGTCCGCTCGACGCGTACAGAGCCCATGACCTCACCCTACTGGCAGGGCCAGGCGGACGAGCGTGCCGCCGCCGGGGGCGGCGCTGGCCGACACGCTGCCGCCGTGGCTGTCCACCACCTGGCCCACGATGGCCAGGCCGAGCCCGGAACCCGGCAGGGCCCGCGCCGAGGGCGCGCGGTAGAAGCGGTCGAACACGTGCGGCAGGTCGGCGGGGGCGATGCCGGGGCCGTGGTCGCGCACCGACAGCACACCGCCCCGCAGGGACACCTCGACCAGGCCGCCGGCCGGGCTGTACTTGGCCGCGTTGTCGAGCAGGTTGGCGACGGCGCGGGCGAGCCGGTCGGGCACGCCCCGCACCACCATCGGCTCCACCGAGACGGAGTACGCCGTCGACGGCCAGTGCCGTGCCGCCCGCGCGACCTCACGCTCCACGAGCTCGTCGAGGCGCACGCTCTCCACCAGCACGGCGGGCTCCTCGTCGCGGGCCAGCTCGACCACGTCGGAGACGAGGGCCGTCAGCTCCTCGAGGCCGCTCGTCACGGCCCGGCTCACCTCGTCGTGCACCTCCTGCGGCAGGTCTCCCCGCATCAGCAGCTCGACGTTGGTCCGCAGCGCGGTGAGCGGGGTGCGCAGCTCGTGGGAGGCGTCGGCGACGAGGCGCTTCTGCGACGTGGCGGAGCGTTCGAGCGCGTCGAGCATCGCGTTGAAGCTGCGCGCCAGGCTGCTCAGCTCGTCGTCTCCGGACACGTCGATCCGGGTGGTCAGGTCACGGGTGGTGGCCACGCGTCCCGCGGCGTCCTTGAGCGCGCTGACGGGCCGCAGCGCCGCCCGGGCGGCCAGCCAGCCGAGCCCGCCGGACAGGACCAGGCCGCCGAGCGCCACGACCACGAAGGGCCAGCCCAGGTCGTCCACGTCCGCGAGGGCCGCAAGCACGCCGTTGGGCGGCCGGTCTCCATAGATCTCGTACGTCCCGTAGCGGTCCATCGCCCATTCCACCCTGCGGCAGGTGATGACGTACGCCGCGACGATCACGACGATCACGCTCACCGCGCCGGCCAGCGCGGAGGCCATGGCGAGCCGCCAGCGAAGCTTCACCGTTCCTCCCCTGCGGCCGAAGGAGCCGCGGGCTCCCTGAGCGCGTACCCGAGTCCGTGGACGGTGTGGATGAGCCGCGGCTCGCCCCCCGCCTCGGTCTTCTTGCGCAGATAACCGATGTAGACCTCCAGCGGGTTGGACCCGGGCCGGAAGCCGTAGCCCCAGATGCGTTCGAGGATGACCTGCCTGGTCAGCACCTGCCCGCCGTTGCGGATCAGCAGGTCGAGCAGGGCGTATTCGGTCCTCGTGAGGTCGATGAGCCGGCGGCCGCGCCTGGCCTGCCTGCTGTCGGGCAGCAGGACCAGGTCGGCGAAGCCCGCCTCGGGGGGCGGCGCGGCGCGGCGGAGCAGGGCGCGCACCCGGGCGAACAGCTCCTCGAGCGCGAACGGCTTCACCAGGTAGTCGTCGGCTCCCGCGTCGAGGCCCGCCACCCTGTCGCCGATGCCGTCCAGGGCCGTCAGCATGAGCACCGGCAGCCGGTTGCCGTCGCCGCGCAGTGCACGGCAGACCTCGATCCCGTCCATGCCCGGCATGAGCACGTCGAGCACCACGAGGTCGGGCGAGACGCCGTCGATGGCGTCGAGGGCGTCCATGCCGTCGCCCGCGGTCGCCACGCCGTATCCCTCGACGCGCAGCGCCCGTGCGATCGCGTCGCGGACCTCGGGTTCGTCGTCGACGACGAGCACCTGTGTCTTGACCACGCCGCCATTGTGACGTGCGGAGATGAGAGCTAGCTGAACGCCCCCGGGGACGGGACGCGCTCAGGCGTCGGGATGTTTGGACAGATAGTCGACGTAGACCGGCCGGAGCGCGTCGCCGAGCTCACCCTCCCCCGCCCCGATCGCGTCGCTGAGCAGCGCCGAGACCCTGCTGAGGTCGTTCGCGGTCTCGCCGGTGTTGCCGCTGGCCGCCTCCGCCGCGGGGATGACCTTCAGCAGCTCCCACAGGAACCCCAGGTCGCCGTGCCGTACGGCGTAGCGCACGGCGCGGTCGTGCAGCTCCTTCGCGGGGAGCGACTCGAGCTCTTCTCCGTCCATTCGATCTCACCCCCAACTTGGGGGCTTCCCCCAGGTTTGCCGCTTATACCCCCGACAGGGAAGAAAGACCTCCGGAAGGGGACTGGCTTTTTGCCGCCCCACCCGGCCGCCCGGTCGATGCCGCGGCCGTGCGCGCCGCGCACTCTTTGCCGTGACGTGGAAGGATCGTTGAGGTGAAGGTCATACTCAAGATCATCGTGGTGGCCGCGGCCCTGTGGGCGTCCACCAAGCTGGTGGACGGCATCACCGTCAGCGCCGGCACCACGGCCAGGCAGATCGGCACCCTCCTCGCGGTCGCACTGATCTTCGGCCTCGTCAACGCCGTCATCAAGCCGGTCATCAAGACGATCGGCTGCGCGTTCTACGTGCTCACGCTCGGGCTCTTCGCCCTGATCGTGAACGCCGCGCTGCTGCTGTTCACCAGCTGGGTGGCCGAGCAGCTCGATCTCCCCTTCCACGTCGACGGGTTCTGGGCCGCGTTCTGGGGCGCCATCATCGTCGGCGTGATCAGCTGGCTCCTCAACATGGTCCTCGGCGACGACTGACCCGGCTCCGGGGCGGGTCGCGATCCGCCCCGGTGTCACACCCCTGCCCTAACCATGTATTCTGAGTAGGGATATAGGACTTCTCAGGGAAGGGGCGGGCCGATGAGCGTTGACGTGCACCAGCACCTGTGGACGCCGTCCTTCGTCGACGCGCTGCGCCGCCGCTCCCGCCCGCCCTACCTGGACGGATGGACGCTCGTCCTCGACGGCGAGCCCCCGTACGAGGCGGATCCCGCCGACCACGACGTGGAGATCCGGCGCGAGCGCAACGCCCACCTCGACCTCGCGCTCGTCTCCCTGTCGAGCCCCCTCGGGATCGAGCACCTGCCGCCGGAGGAGGCGTGGCCGCTCATCGACGCCTACCACGCCGACGCCCGCGCCCTGCCCGAGCCGTTCGGCGCCTGGGCCGCCGTCCCGGTGACCGACCCCGACCCCGTACGGCTCGCGCACGTGCTCGACCACGACCCCGGCGGGCGCCTGGCCGGACTGCAGCTACCGGCGACGGCGCTCGGCGACGCCACGGGGCTGGCCCTGGCCGCCCCGCTGCTCGACGTGCTGGAGGAGCGCGGCCTGCCGCTGTTCGTCCACCCCGGCCCCGCCGCCGCCGCGCCGGGCCCCGCGTGGTGGGCGGCCGTCGTGCCGTACGTCCAGCAGATGCACGCCGCCTGGTACGCCTTCGAGGCGTTCGGCCGGCCCCGGCACCCGCGGCTGAAGGTCTGCTTCGCCCTGCTGGCCGGGCTGGCCCCGTTACACCGGGAGCGCCAGCTCAGCCGGGGCGGCACCGGGCGCGGCCTGGTGGACTCCGGCCTGTTCCTCGAAACGTCGTCGTACGGCCCCCGGGCCGCCGACGCGGTGATCCGCGAACTCGGGATCGACGTCCTCGTCGCCGGTAGCGACCAGCCGTACGCGGAGTCGGTCTGGCCCGACGCTGCGGATCCCGCCCAACGAGCCGTCGATCACGCCGTCCGTGTGGCCAATCCCGGCCGCCTGCTGTCCCGAAAGGAGTCGCCGTCATGAGCACGCCAACGATCCAGGAAGGCGCGCTCTGCGTCTCCGACGGACTGCCCGCGCGCACGCTCGACCGCCGCGAACTGCTCGCCCTCGTGGAGGACCTGGCCGCGCGGCCCGAGCTGTGGCGTCACCACCTCGGCTTCGAGGGCGCGGCGGACGGGGGACGCCACTACGTCTCCCTGCACAGGGACTCGTACGTGGACGTGTGGCTGCTGTGCTGGCGGCCGGGGGACGACACCGGCTGGCACGACCACGACGTCTCCTCGGGCGCGGTCCGCGTCGTGGCCGGTGAGCTGAAGGAGTGCAACCCGCGCATCGGCGGCACCCACCTGGAGACGCGGGTCGTGGAGGGCGACGCGTTCTCCTTCGGGCCCGACCACATCCACCGGCTGACCGGCGAGGCGCCCGGCTCGGTCTCGATCCACGCGTACTCGCCACCCCTGTGGCGGATGGGGCAGTACTCCATCACCGAGGACGGGACCATGCGCCGCCTTTCGGTCGGCTACGCGGACGAATTGCGGCCACTCGACCCGGCCTAGGCGATGTGAGTGGTTCGGCCATCACAGAGCGTGACGCTAGGCTGCCGCCATGACCAGCACGCTCGATGACTGGCTGCGGCCTCGTCAGGGAGACGGAGCCGGGGGCGTCTCCGACCGGCTCTCCCTGCTCCGTCCCACCTCCGGCCTCGTCCCCACGGGCCCCCAGACACGGTTCCGCGAACGCGTGGCCTACGGCCTGCGCACCGCGCTGAACGCGCAGGCGCCGGGCGACCTGGTGGCGGTCAGCCGGATGGACGTCCTGCTGGAGCGTGAGCGGCGGGCCCGACCCGACGTGTCACTGGTGGACGACCTCGCCGCCTCCGACGACCGGAGGACCTGCTACCTCGCCGAGGAGGTGCGGCTGGTCATCGAGATCACCGGCCCCGACTCGGCCGTCCCGGACGACGACCTGCGGCCGGGGCGCTACGCGGGGGCCGGCATCCCGCACTACTGGCGGGTCGAGAGCACCGACTGGCGGCCGTTCGTCTGCTGCTTCGAACTCGACTCCGCCGGCGGATACCGGGTGACCGGCGTCCACCACACCAGGCTCGCGGTCGGCGCGCCGTTCCCCGTCGAGATCGACCTGGAGCGGCTGCCGCGCTGACTACGCACGCGCCGGGCGGGCGGCGAGCATCCCCGACACCAGTTGGAGCGCGCACGCGCCGAGCCCGGCGAGCAGGGGCACGGTCCAGCCGCCGGACAACTCGTGGAGCAGGCCGAACGCCAACGGTCCGACCGCCGCGAGCAGGTAACCGCTCGACTGGGCGACCGCCGACAGCGCGGTCACCGAGGCGGGATCGGGCGCCCGCAGCGTGATGATCAGCAGGGCGAGCGCGATCGACGCCCCCTGGCCGAGCCCGAGGACGATCATCCACAGCCACGGCACGGTGGCCGGCGCCAGCAGCACCCCCAGGTAGCCGCCGACGGTCAGCAGCGCGGCCACGGCGACGTGCGGCGACTGGGAGCGGGCCCGGCCCGCGTGCAGGGGCACGACCAGCGCCGCGGCGATCTGCACGAGGTTCGTCAGGCCCAGCAGGTATCCCGCCTCGTCGGCGGGCAGGCCCGCGGCCTGGAACACGGTCGGCAGCCAGGCCAGCATGACGTAGAAGGTCAGCGACTGCAGGCCCATGAACGCCATCACCGGCCACGTCGCCGGCGCGCGGAGCAGGGCCGCGTACGGCCGGTGCCTCGGCGCGCCGGGCCGCTGTGTCGCCCGGGTCGCGGGCGCGGAGGTCGTGGATGTCGCGGGGGTCGTGGGCGCGGGCGTCGTGGAGGTCTCGGGCGTCGTGGGCGCGGAGGCTGCCCTCATCGGTAATGACGGCCCCCTGGTGAGAGCCGTCCACCACAGGGCCGCCGCCAGCAGCGCGAGCAGGGCCGCAGACCCCGCCGCCAGCCGCCAGCCCGCCTGCCCCGCCAGCGGGACCATCGCCGCCGAGGCCGCCGCGGCCCCGCTCACCATGATCGAGACGTACAGGCCGGTGAACAGCCCGACCCTGTCCGGGAAGTGCTGCTTGACGAGGCCCGGCATGACGACGTTCATCACGGCGATGGCCGTGCCCGCCAGGGCCGCGCCGCAGTACAGCGCGGGCACGCCGTCCGCGCTGCGCAGTACGACGCCGGCCGCCAGCACGAGCAGACCGGCCAGCAGGGTGCGGTCCAGCCCGATCCGCGTGGCCAGCACGGGGGCGACCGGGGCGAGCAGGCCGAGGCACGCCACCATCACCGTGGTGATCGCGCCGCCTCCGGCCGGGCTGAGGCCGAGGTCCCGCATGATGGCCGGGAGGAGCGGCGACACACCCGCGAGGGCGGGCCTCAGGTTGAACGCCGCCAGGACGAACCCGGCGATGAGCAGCGCATTCCCCCGATGAACCTCGATCCCCCTCGTCACCCGCCAAACCCTACCGTCGTGGTCTTCGAAGCCCGTCCTTTCTCCCGAGCCCCTGGCGCTAGGGTTCGGTCGGGAGGTGGCGGCCATGGCGGAGGAGCACGTCCAGTCGCTGGCCCGGGGCCTGGCGGTGATCCGCGCGTTCGACGCGACGAGCCCGGAGCTGACGCTCAGCGAGGTGGCCCGCAGGACCGGTCTCACCCGCGCCGCCGCGCGCAGGTTCCTGCTGACGCTCGCCGGCCTGGGCTACGTGCGGACCGACGGGCGGCTCTTCGCCCTGTCGCCCCGGATCCTGGAACTGGGCTACGCCTACCTGTCGAGCCTGTCCCTGCCCGAGGTCGCGCTGCCGCACCTGGAGCGGCTCGCCGCCGAGGTGCGCGAGTCGGCGTCGGTCTCGGTGCTGGACGACACCGACATCGTCTACGTGGCCCGGGTCCCCACGGCCCGGATCATGCGCGTGACGATCGCGATCGGCACCCGCTTCCCCGCCTACTGCACCTCGATGGGCCGGGTGCTGCTCGCGGGGCTGTCCCCCGAGGAACTCGACGCCTACCTCGCCCGCGCCGACCTGCGGCGGCTGACCTCCCACACCACCACCTCGCCCGCGGCCCTGCGCACCGCGCTCGACGGCGTACGGGCCCAGGGCTGGGCCATGGTGGACCAGGAACTGGAGGAGGGGCTGCGCTCGATCGCAGCGCCGATCAGGGACCGCGACGGCCGGGTGGCGGCGGCGGTCAACGTCTCCTCGCACGCCAGCCGCACCACGCCGGAGTCCGCGCGCCGCGACCTGCTGCCCCCGCTGCTCGCCACCGCCGCCAGGATCGAGGCCGACCTGCGCGCCGGCGGCCACGCGACCCTTCCCTGACGCACTCCCCACGCCGGACAGAATCGATCATCTCCCGATGACAACGTTGTCCAGCGGGGTGGGATGGGAGATGATCTCCGCGTGGCAGAGACCAGGCGCGGCCGTCCGACCATGAACGACGTGGCCGCCGCGGCCGGTGTCGCGCTCAAGACCGTCTCCCGTGTCGTCAACGACGAACCCGGCGTCAACGCCACGACCGCCGGTCGTGTGCGGGCGGCCATCGAGCGGCTCGGCTACCGCCGCAACGACAGCGCGCGCATCCTGCGGCGGGGCCGTACGGCGAGCATCGGCCTGGTCATCGAGGACGTCGCCGACGCCTTCTACTCCAGCCTCAGCCAGGCGGTGGAGGACGCCGCGCTGCGCCACGGCTATCTGCTGTTCAGCGGCTCGTCGCGGGAGGACTCGGCCCGTGAGCGCGACCTCGTCCTCGCCTTCTGCTCCCGCCGCGTCGACGGGCTGATCATCGTGCCCGCCGGGAGCGACCACGCCTATCTCACGCCCGAGTCGGAGGCCGGGCTCAAGGTCGTCTTCGCCGACCGGCCGCCCGGCGCGGGGTTCGAGGCGGACACGGTCCTCTGCGACAACGTCGGCGGGGCCCGGGCGGGCACGGCCCACCTGATCGCGCACGGGCACCGCCGCATCGCCTTTCTCGGCGGCTCCCCCGGGATCTTCACCGCCGCCCAGCGGCTGCGCGGTTACCGGCAGGCGCTGGCCGCGGCCGGCCTGCCGTACGACGAGGGCCTGGTGGCCATGGGCCCTCCTGACCCGGCGCGGACGCGGGCCGACCTCACCCGGCTGCTCGCGGCGTTCGACCCGCCGACCGCACTGCTGGCCGGGAACGGCCGCACCACCGTGGACACCCTGCGGGCGCTGGCGTCGCTCTCCGGCACCGCCGACGCGGGGCTCGCCCTGGTGGGGTTCGACGACTTCACTCTGGCCGACCTGCTGGGGATCACCGTGGTCGCGCAGGATCCCGTCCGGCTCGGCCGCACGGCCGCCGACCTGCTGCTGATGCGCCTGTCCGGGGACGAGAGGCCGGTCAACAGGATCGAACTGGGCACGCGGCTGATCCCGCGCGGCTCGGGCGAACGCCCTCCACTGCCCCGCCTCGGCCGTACGGCGGGCTGACCCGCCCCGGCCCGATCAGGTCACTGGCCGCTGTCGTCAGCCGCCGCGACCAGCGCCCGCTGGAACTTGGCAACGTCCTTGTCCCGCTGGAACAGCCCGACCGCCTCGGTGATCGCGGCCCGCCACTCGTCGTCGGCGACCACGCCGTGCTGGATCGAGCCGGCCAGTTTGCTGCCTGACCACTGCTCCAGGCTCCAGGACAGGTAGTCCTCGTAGAGGGACCGGTCGGCGTCCTTGCGGGCGGGGATCGAGCCCTTGAGCGGGTTGAACGCGTCCTGGCCCTCCTCGCTGGCGGCCATCTTCAGCCACGCGATGGCGCCGTCGCGGTTGGGCGTGCCCTTCGGCAGCGTGAAGCTGTCCGACAGCCACATGAACGTGCCGTCCGTGCCGGGCGACGCGGCCCAGTCGAAGTCCTTGTGCGACTCCTTGCCCAGACCGCCGGGCGGAGCGTTGTGCAGGTAGCTGTAGGCCCAGTCGCCCATGATGTTGAAGGCCGCCTTGCCGTCGGCGACCTGCTTGGCCGCCGGCTGCCAGTCGGCCTGCGGGGTGCCGGCGTACGACAGGATGGTCTTGAAGTTCTCCAGCGCCTTGGTCACGGTCGCGTTCGACCAGTCGGCGCCGGTCGTCCACAGGGCGTTGTAGGCGTCGGTGCCGAGCGAGCCGAGGAGCACGGACTCGAACAGGTGCACCAGGGTCCACTCCGAGCCGATCGACAGCGGGATCTTCCCGCTCTTCTTGACCTTCGCGAGGTCGGTGACGAACTCCTCGACGGTCTTCGGCGCGCCGTCGACGCCGGCCCTCCTGAGGACCGAGGGGTTGAACCACAGGACGTTCGACCGGTGGATGTTCACCGGTACGGAGTACACCTGGCCCTCCACCGTGATCTGGTCGATGAGCTGCTGCGGGAAGACCTCCTTCAGCTTCAGCTCGTCGTACAGGAAGTTCACCGGCTCCAGCTTGCCGCTCTTGATGTAGCCCTGGAGTTCGGCGCCGGCGTGGCCCTGGAAGGTGTCCGGGGGCTGGTTGGCCTGCAGCTTGCTGGACAGCAGCGCGCGGGCCGCGTCGCCGGAACCGCCGGCCACCGCGGCGTCGAAGAACTCGAACTCCGGGTTCTGCTTGGCGAAGATCTTCCGCATCGCCTTGAGGCCGTCGGCCTCACCAGGGCCCGTCCACCACGAGAAGACCTCGACCTTCTTGTGGGCTTTCAGACCGCCTCCGGCCTCCTGCCCGTCACCGCCGCCGCAGGCGGACAGAGCGAGCAGGCCCGCGACGGAGACCGCGACGGCCGTCGTCCACCGTCGTCTCATCGCCAATTCCCTTCGGGCTGGTCCGGAGGATTTCGGGCCCCCGAAGACACATCTGGCTGACAACGTTGTCAGCAGGGCAATCCTGCCCGCTTCCCGGGGCACGTCGTCAAGTTCGTCCCGATAACGTCTCCGCATACGGATCTCGACGGCCTGTTAGGGACATGCGGCAAAGGGAGAGCCGCGACTGGAGCCCGCGAAATTGTCAGGGCGGGCGCACACACTGCTGGCATGACGGTCACACAGCAGGGGGGACACGGCCATCTGTCCGAGGACGACCTGCCGGACCTGGAGGAGATCGAGTCACCTCAGTGGGCCCGGCACTACGGCACGATGGCGACGCTCAGCTTCCTGACCGTGGCGCGGCGGTTGCCCGGCCTGATCCGCCAGGCCCTCCGCATGGCGTGGGAGGCGAGCCCTCGCGACACCGCGGCCACGATCACACTGAACATGCTCGGCGGCGTCTTCACCGCCTTCGGCCTGCTGGCCACCACCGGGGTGCTGACCGCGCTGCTCCAGGCCGGCCCGACTCCCGACCGGGTCCGCGACGCGCTGCCGAGCCTGCTGCTCGTGGGCCTGGCCGCCGTCGTGCGCACGACGGTGCAGGCGGGCGCGGGCTGGGCGGAGTCGCGGCTGTCGCCCCAGGTCAGCCGGATCACGGAAGAACGTCTCTATACGCTGACCAGCCAGGTCGAGCTCGTCTGCTTCGACGATCCGGAGTTCCACGACGCGCTGCAGCGGGCCCGCATGCGCGGCATGCGGGTGGCCGACCTGATCGTGAGCACCGCCATCGACATCGTGTCCGCCCTGGTCGGGATCGTGGCCGCGGCGGGCGTGCTCGGCGTGCTGCACCCCGTGCTGCTGCCGCTGCTCCTGCTGGCGGTGCTGCCCGACGCCTGGGCTGCGGTCCGGTCGGCCAGGCTGCGCTACACGACCGATCTGCGGCTGATCCCGGCGCGCCGCCGCAAGTGGATCATCGAGGAACTGCTCGCCGACAAGGACACCGCGGCCGAGGTGCGCACGTTCACCATGCGCGGCTTCCTGCTGCGGATGTTCGACAGGGTCGCCAGGGGCGAGCAGCAGGTCATGCTCGGCCTCGCGCGTCAGCAGACGTTCGCGAGGGTCCTGGGCGAGGCGCTCGGCGGCGTCGGGCAGGGCGTCGTCTACGTAACGCTCGGGGTGCTGCTGGTGATCGGCGCGGTGCCGCTCGCGGTGGCCGGCACCGCGGTGCTCGCCATCCGGTCCGCCCAGACGGCGCTGGCGAACCTCATGTTCTCGACGAACCGCCTCTACGAGGAGGGCCTCTACTTCACCGACTTCCTGGACTTCGCCGCGCACGCGGAGAGCAGGAAGTCGGCGCCCCGCGAGCGGAAGGCCCCCGAGGGCTTCGAGCGCATCATGGTCGAGGACGTCACGTTCACCTATCCCGCCACGGAGGCCCCGGCCCTTCGCGGGGTGTCGGCCCGCATCGAGCGCGGAGAGGTCGTGGCCCTCGTCGGGGAGAACGGCTCGGGCAAGACCACCCTCGCCAAGATCCTCGCCGGCCTCTACGAGCCGGACGGCGGCCGGGTCCTGTGGGACGACGTCGACGTCACCGAGGTCGACCCCGACAGCCTGCGCGGCAGGATCGCGGTCATCGCGCAGGACCACACCCGGTGGCCGCTGACCGCCCGCCACAACATCACGATGGGCATGGAAAGGGGCGAGGGCGAGGTGGCCCGCGCCGCCGAGGTGGCGGGCGCCGACCAGGTCATCGCCGAACTCCGCCACGGCTACCGCACGCTGCTCGACCGCCGGTTCAAGAACGGGCACGAACTGTCGGGCGGGCAGTGGCAGCGGATCGCGGTGGCCCGCGGCTTCTACCGGGACGCGCCCCTGCTGATCTGCGACGAGCCCACCGCTGCCCTCGACGCCCGGGCGGAGCACGCCCTGTTCGAGCGGATCCGGCAGCATGCGGACGGCCGGACCGTGCTGCTCATCACGCACCGCCTCGCCAGCGTCCGCTACGCCGACCGCATCTACGTGCTCGACCACGGCAAGGTCCGTGAGCACGGCACCCACGAGGAGCTGATCGCCCTCGACGGCCTCTACGCCGAGCTCTACAACCTCCAAGCCCAGGCCTACCGCCCAACCTAACCCCCCTGCGCCCACCCCCCGTGATCTTGCAGTTTGTCGCACGCGTACGCCCTGACCTGGCCCGACAGCTTCCGTGATCATGCACGAAAGGCGGCTACGGCCCGCCGGCCTCGGCGTACGCGATGCCTGATCTTGCAGACGACCTGTCAGGAGGCCTGCTCGGGGAGCATGTCGCGCATGGTCCGCACGTCCTTGTAGTACTGGATCTTCCGCTGGATCGCGCCCTGCTTCTGACACAGGTCGGCGATCTGGGCCTCGACCTTCCTGTCGTGCTCCTCCAGCAGCGCGATCCGGTCCCCGATGGTGTGCTCACCCTGCCGTACGAGCTGGGCGAAGCGCAGCATCTCCGAGATCGGCATACCGGTGTCCCGCAGGCAGCGGACCATGCCGAGCCAGCTCACGTCCTCTTCTGTGAACCGCCGTTGGCCCGCAGCGTTGCGGCCGACCGGTTCCAGCAGCCCGATCCGTTCGTAGTACCGAAGCGTGTCGAGGCTGAACCCGGTCTCCTCGACAACCTGTCCAGGTGTGTACACCGCCACACCATTGATC
This sequence comes from Microbispora sp. H11081, assembly GCF_012999535.1. Classification (GTDB taxonomy): domain Bacteria; phylum Actinomycetota; class Actinomycetes; order Streptosporangiales; family Streptosporangiaceae; genus Microbispora. Next base: position 201,846 of record NZ_JABBWV010000003.1, on the reverse strand, counting down.
CTGACACATCGGATGTCGAACGTACGTGTGCTTCTCACGGCCCGCATCCGGTAATCGGGCCGCAACCCCGCCGCCACATGACCCGAAAGTCGCTTGCGCTGGAGTGCACTCCAGGCGGCATGGTGATCGACATGAGAATCGCTCTGGGAACGATCCCCTTCGGGACCACTGTGGACGAGGCGACCTCGTTCGCCATCCTCGACCGCTTCGTCGAAGGCGGCGGAACGATGCTCGACACGGCCAACAACTATCCGTTCTGGCTCGACGGCGCGACCGGCGACGAGAGCGAGGCCACCATCGGCCGGTGGCTCGCCTCCCGGCGCATCCGGGACAGGGTGGTGCTCAGCACCAAGTGCGGCGCCCGCCCGGCCGAGACCGGCGCCCGTACGCTCGACGCCGCCGAGGGCCTGTCCGCCGACGTGATCCGGGCCGCGATCGAGGGCAGCCTGCGCCGCCTCGGCACCGATCACGTCGACGTCTACTGGGCGCACATCGACGACAGGTCGACGCCGCTGGAGGAGACGGTCGCCACCTTCGACGAACTGGTGCTCGCGGGTAAGGCCAAGGAGATCGGCGCGAGCAACCACGCGGTGTGGCGGCTGGAGCGGGCCCGCTCGCTCGCGGCGGCCCGTGGCGGCGCCCGATACCGTCACGTGCAGCTCCGCTACTCCTACCTCCACCCCCGGCCCGGCGTACGGCTGCCCGAGGGCGGCCACACCCTGGCCACCGAGGAACAGCTCGACTACGTACGCTCCGAGGGCGACCTGACCCTGTGGGCCTACACTTCGCTGCTCGCGGGCGCGTACGCCGGCAAGCCGCTGCCCGAGCACTACGAACACCCGGGCACCACGAGGCGGCTGGCGGCCCTGGACGAGGTGGCCGGCGAGCTCGGCGCGACGCGCAACCAGGTCGTGCTCGCCTGGCTGCGGGCGCAGGACGTCATCCCGATCGTGGGTGTCAGCTCGGTCGCCCAGCTCGAAGAGCTGCTCGTCGACGTCAAGCTCGGCGACGAGCAGATCGCCCGTCTCGACGCACCCGCCTGACAGGCGCGCCTGCGGCGGGGGCTGTCGCGCTGACCATGCCCCGGATGAAGGTCGCGGTGCTGCGTCACGCCCTTTCGAGGGCAGCGGGGCGCAGCCCGCGGCCACGGGCGCGCTGCTCGCGGCGGGAACGGTCTAGCTGGCCTTCACCGATAGGGCGTCATCGCCGCCGTCTTCGCGGCCGACGAGCACGCTGCGCCACTCGTGCCCTGGCGACGTACGTGCCGCCAGGGCTGCGCCGTCTCGTCGCCGCCGCCTTCGTCGTGCTCGGGCCGGCGATGTACGGCACGGGCGTCTGGGTCGTCAGGCCACGGTCACGTCACGCCGGTGAGGCGAGCGGCCGTCGCTAGAGCCCGAGCAGGGAGTCGATGCCGGCCTTGATCCGGTCCTCCGGCACACCGCGTTCGACGGTGAGGTGCTCGAGCAGGCTCGGCACGAACGGCGCGAGCAGCAGATGGGCCAGGACCGCGGGGTCCGATTCCGGTCTCATCTCGCGCAGCAGCATGGACACGTGTGCGTGCATGGTGCGGTAGGCGCCGCTCTGATAGCGGGCCCCCGGTGAGGCGCTCTCCGCCGCCGCCATGATCTCGCCCTGCTCGATGACCCGGTCGGCGAGCGTGTGGAGGAAGGCACGCAGCCGCTCGGCGGGCGGCGCTCCGGGGCCGAGGGGCGGCGGACCGGTCATGAAGGCCTGCTGGAAGCGCTGCTCGCCGTCGTCGAGCACCGCAAGCAGGAGGCGGCTCACGTCACCGAACCGGCGGTAGACGGTGCCGACGCCCATGCCCGCGGCGTGCGCCACGGCGTTCATGGTGACGGCTTCCGGCCCCTGCTCCGCGATCAGGCGAGCGGTCACGTCGAGGATCTTCCGCCGGTTCCGAGCGGCGTCCGCGCGTTCCAGCAGTGGCTGGCCGGTGACGGGAAGCTCGGTGCGGGGCATGGCCCCGAGGCTACCGGACTCGAGATCTACTCTCCGGCTTGCAAAGCGGATTGTTATCCGATTAACTGCCTTCGAACCGGATAACTATCCGATTGATCGTCGCTTCGGAGGGCATGTCATCATGAGCGTCAAGATCGCGGTCATCTACTACTCGGCCACCGGCAACGTCCACCAGCTCGCCAAGGCGGTCGCCGAGGGCGCGGAGAAGACCGGTGCCGACGTCCGGCTGCGCCGGGTGCCCGAGCTGGCACCGGACTCCGCCATCGACGCCAACCCGGCCTGGCGCGAGCACGTCGAGGCCACCAAGGACGTGGAGGTCGCCACACTGGACGACCTGGCGTGGGCGGACGCCTACGCCTTCGGCTCGCCGACCCGTTACGGCAACATCGCCTCACAGCTCAAGCAGTTCATCGACACCACGGGCGGCATCTGGCAGCAGGGCGTCATGGCCGACAAGCCCGCCACCGGGTTCGCCAGCGCCCACAACGCCAACGGCGGCAACGAGTCGACGATCCTCGCCCTCTACAACACCTTCCACCACTGGGGTTCGATCATCGTCGCGCCCGGTTACACCGACCCTGTGGTGTACCCCGCGGGCGGCAACCCGTACGGCACCGCCCACCGGGGCGGCGCGGGCGCTCCCTCAGAGGAGACCCTCGTAGCGGCCCGCTACCAGGGCGAACGCCTGGCGACCATCACGGCCCGGCTCCTCGCCGGCCGGGCCGCCTGAACGGCGCCACACCCGCTCATTCGAACTCTTGGAACGGCCTGAGCGAGGCAGCAGGAGTCGAATACGATAAGTGATGCGTGACCCACTCGGGGTCACGAAGTGAAGCCGGGTTGACCTCCGCAGGTGGTGGCCCGGCTTTCGCGTGCCTAGGCCAGGTGGTCCGAGAGGTAGCGGCGGACGAGGCGTTTGCATTCGGCGATGAGGTCGGGGTCGCCCTCGGGGTGCGCGCGGAAGGCCAGTTTGAGCACGGCGTCGGCGGCCTCCACGGCGACCACGAAGGCGCGCGACAGGTCGTGGCCCGGCGCCACCCCCAGCCACTCCACCACGAGGGAACGCAGCCGGTCGGCCACGACGACGTTGTTCTCCAGGGCCTCGTCGAGCATCCGCTGGGTGCCGGGCAGGGCAGGGCCGCCGGGGGCGGCGAGCACCTCGCCGAAGTCCACCACTCCGAAGCCGGGCGTGGTCCGCTTCATCCGTACGAACTCGTCGACGACCAGGTCCACGGCGTCGGTCCAGTCGGACGGCGGCGCGTCGGCCAGGCGGGTCGCGATCAGGTCCAGGTACGCCTCCAGGTTCCGCAGCGCGAGCGCGCGGACGAGGCCCTGCTTGTCGGTGAAGAACTGGTAGAAGGTGCCGATCGGCACCTCGGCCCGGCGGGCGACCTCCTTGGTGGTCAGGGCCGCGTACCCCACCTCGTCGAGCAGCCGGGCGCACTCGTCCAGCATCCGCCCGACCCGCTCCTGACTGCGGCGTTGCGCGGGCCGGCGGCGCAGCACTCCCCCTGTGGTCATTCCGCCATTCTCTCCCGCTTCGGCACCATCCGAGCTAACATGAGATGTACTCATGTTAGCTCGGAGAGGCGGCACCATGTTCCTCTGGGGTACGGCCACCGCGTCCTACCAGATCGAGGGAGCGGTCACGGAGGACGGCAGAGGCCCCTCCATCTGGGACACCTTCTCCCACACCCCCGGCAGGGTCCGCGACGGGCACACGGGCGACGTGGCCTGCGACCACTATCACCGGTACGCCGAGGACGTGGCGCTGATGGCCGGCCTCGGCGTCAACGCCTACCGCTTCTCCATCGCCTGGCCGCGCGTGATGCCCGACGGCGGCGGCGCGGTCAACCAGGCGGGGCTCGACTTCTACGACCGTCTCGTGGACGCGCTGTGCGAGAACGGCATCACCCCCGTCCCGACGCTCTTCCACTGGGACCTGCCGCAGGCGCTGGAGGACGAGGGCGGCTGGCTCAGCCGCGACACCTCCCGCCGTTTCGCCGACTACGCCGCCGTCGTGGCCGAGCGACTGGCCGGCCGCGTACGCACGTGGATCACGCTCAACGAGCCGTTCGTCCACATGGTGGAGGGGTACGGCCTGGGCGTCCACGCCCCGGGCAGGGCGCTCATGTTCGACGCGCTGCCGGTGGCCCACCACCAGTTGCTCGGGCACGGCCTGGCCACGCAGGCGCTACGGGCGGCCGGGGCGGAGCAGGTGCTCGTCACCAACAACTGCACCCCGGTCAGGCCCGCCTCCGACTCCCCTGAGGACCTCGCCGCCGCCGAGACGTACGACATCCTGCACAACCGGCTGTTCAACGACCCGGTCCTCACCGGCGCCTACCCCGATCTGTCGGCGTTCGGCGTCGAACTTCCGGTGCGGCCCGGCGATCTGGAGACCATCGCCCAGCCTCTCGACGGGCTGGGGATCAACTACTACAACCCCACCCGGATCGGCGGCCCCGCCGGGGACGGTCTGCCGTTCCGGTTCGAGGAGATCTCCGGGGTCCCCACCACGGCCTTCGGCTGGCCCGTCGTCCCCGACGGCCTGCGCGCACTGCTCGACGGCCTCAGGGCCCGGTACGGCGACGCGCTGCCGCCCGTCTACATCACCGAGAACGGCTGCTCGTACGACGGCCTCGACGACCAGGAGCGGATCGCCTACCTCGACGGCCACATCCGGGCGATGCGGCAGGCGGACGTGGACCTGCGGGGCTACTTCGTCTGGTCGCTGCTGGACAACTTCGAGTGGGCCGAGGGCTACCACCAGCGGTTCGGCCTGGTCCACGTCGACTTCGAGACCCAGGAGCGCACGCCGAAGGCGTCCTACCACTGGCTGCGGAAGTTCCTGGAGGATCAGAGCACCGACACGTGAACGTGGTCGTAGTGGTTGGCGGTGACGCCGCCGCGGTCGGACATCATCCGCCATCCGGCGCCGGTGCGCATGTCGTAGAAGCGCTGCTGCCAGATGATGTACATGATCCCGTACTGGCTCGCGTTCTCGATGCACCACTGGGCCAGGGCGTCGCCGCGCTCCTTGGCGACCGCGTCCGGCATGCGCCCGCCGCCGCTCATCATGAAGTCGCAGGCCCGGCCCTTGCCGTGCTCCCCGGGATCGCCCGGGCGCAGGCAGCCGACGCCGAACGGCATCGGGAACTGCGTCATGATCGCATTACGCGTCGAGACCATGCGCTGGGTCAGTCCGCTGCCGGCGTCGGGCGCCTGGAAGCCGTACTTCGCCATCAGCCGCTCGACCTCGCCGCGCCTCGCCTTGAGCTGCTTGATGTGCGTCTGCAGCTTCCCGATCTCCGCGGCGGCCACGCGGGCCGACTTCTTCTGGTTGGCGACGAGGTCCTTCAAGCTGTTGAGCCGCTCGGTCCTGGCGTTGCCCAGATAAGCCTGCATCGCCAGCGAACTCGGGTCGGCCGACATGGAGAACAGTTGCGAGGCGTCCGCGCCGCCGGTCATGTACGAGGACTGGGCGAACCCCACGACCTGCCGCTGGGCGAGGCTCAGGTCGGCCTGCAGCCTCTTCACCCGGGTGGAGGCCTTCTGCGCGGCCCTCTTGGCGTCCTCCAGGCTGAGGATCTCGCCGCGGTACTCCTTCTGGAGCGCGGCGGCCTCCTGCGTGAGCTTGCGGAGCTTGGCCTGCAGGTCCGGCTCGGCCTCGGCCGTGAACGCACCCGACAAGGACGGTGCGACAAGCAGAGCGGTGGTGACCACCGCCAGCCTGGCCCAGCGTCCCGACCGCACGTGACCTCCACTTGTATTCGGTCCGAAACTATAGAAGACGATCTTTACGGTCTGCTACCGGATCAGGGGAAGCTCTTGGGTTCAAAGCGGACAGCGACCGGACACCCTCCCGTCCTGACTGGTCACCGCCGACGCCTTCACCTGCGTGGATCCCGTGCCGCGGGGCCGCTATTGCCAAGGCAGAGCAGAACATGATTCGGTCTGTCTGAGTGCGCGACGGCGCGCCCGATCAGGAGGCAGGCAATGCTGCAGCACGAGACGCTGTTCATCGGGGGCGACTGGGTGGCCCCCGCGGGCACGGGCACCATCGAGGTGGTCTCCCCCCACAGTGAGGAGGTCGTCGGCCGCGTGCCGGACGGCACCGCCGCCGACATGGACCGGGCCGTCGCGGCCGCCAGGGACGCCTTCGACAACGGACCCTGGCCGCGGATGACGATCGCCGAGCGCGCGGCGGTCGTGGGACGGCTCGCCGAGATCTACGAGGCCTGCCAGGCCGAGATGGCCGAGATCATCACGACCGAGATGGGCTCACCGATCACGTTCTCCCAGCTCGCCCAGGCTCCGCAGCCGCTGGGGATGCTCAAGTACTACGCCGGGCTCGGCGCGACGTTCCCCGTGGAGGAGGAGCGGCCGGGCCTCTTCGGCCCGATGGTCGTCCGCCGCGAGCCGGTCGGCGTCGTGGCGGCCGTCGTCCCCTGGAACGTCCCCCAGTTCGTCACCATGACCAAGCTCGCCCCCGCCCTCGTCGCGGGCTGCACCGTGGTGGTCAAACCGGCTCCCGAGACGCCGCTCGACTCCTACCTGCTCGCGGAGATGATCAGAGAGGCGGGCGTCCCCGCCGGGGTCGTCAACATCGTCGCGGCCGGCCGCGAGGCGGGCGAGCACCTGGTCTCCCATCCCGGCGTCGACAAGGTGGCCTTCACCGGCTCGACCGCCGCCGGACGCAGGATCGCGGCGATCTGCGGCGAACAGCTCAAGCGCTGCACGCTGGAGCTCGGCGGCAAGTCGGCGGCGATCATCCTGGACGACTGCCACCTGCCCTCTGCCATGGGCTTCCTGTCGATGGCCTCGCTGATGAACAACGGCCAGGCGTGCGTGGCGCAGACGCGCATCCTCGCCTCGCGCAGCCGGTACGACGAGGTCGTCCAGGCCGTGGCCGAGATGGTGACGAGCCAGCGGGTGGGCGACCCCGCGGACCCCGCCACCGGCATCGGGCCGCTGGTGGCCAGGCGGCAGCAGGAACGGGTCGAGGGCTACATCAGGTCGGGCATCGAGGAGGGCGCCAAGCCGGTCGTCGGCGGCCTCGACCGGCCGTACGACCGGGGCTGGTACGTCGCCCCCACCGTCTTCGCCGGGGCCACCAACAACATGCGCATCGCCCGTGAGGAGATCTTCGGCCCGGTGCTGACCGTGATCCCCTACGAGGACGAGGAGGACGCGGTGCGGATCGCCAACGACAGCGACTACGGCCTGTCGGGCTCGGTCTGGACCGCCGACACCGACCACGGAGTGGACATCGCCCGCCGGGTGCGCACCGGCACGTACGGCGTCAACGTCATGCACACGCTCGACCCGAACACGCCGTTCGGCGGATTCAAGGCCAGCGGCCTGGGCCGGGAGCTCGGCCCCGAAGGCCTGTCGGCCTACCTGGAGACGAAGTCGATCGCCCGGCTGGGCTGAACGCGTCCCGCCGGCCCGGTACGGCGTGCGTGCCGTACCGGGCCGGGGAAACCGCCCAGCACGCCCCCGCGACGCTGGACCACCGCGCCGGTCCCCCCTTTACGGACTCACCGCATGGACGCCCGGAACCCGCGCGCAGGAGGCACCGCCTCCTGATATTTCTCATAGACGGCCGTTATGGCGATTTGGTTCGAGAGATCCACTGACCGATTTTGCGGACCAGGTCGGGGGTGGCAGCCGCCTCCGCGTGGCCGTACCCCCGCTCGATCCACAGCTCCTTCGGCTCGCCCGCGCACTCGTACAACTGGTGGGCGTGCTCGACGGGGAAGAACGGGTCGTGGTCGCCGTGCACGATCAGCAGCGGCGTGGGCGCGACCAGCGCCGCGGCCTCGTACGGCGGGAGCGGGACGGGGTCCCACGTGCCGCGCGCGATCCTGGTGCGTTTGACCAGCCGGGCCGCCAGCCGCCCGTGCCAGCGCTCGATCGCCCAGTGGACCTGCCGCATGGGCTTGGTGCCGCGGTAGTACCAGCGAGCCGGGCCGCTCACCGACGCCACCGCGTCCACGCCCCCGTGCAGCGCGGCGTGCCGTACGGCCACGGCGGCGCCCATCGAGAAGCCGACGGTGACGACGCGCCGATAGCCGATCGAGCGGGCGTGCTTGACCGCCGCGTCTACGTCGAGGACCTCCAGGTCGCCCACGGTGGACCGGCCGCCGGACCGGCCGTGCCCCCGGAAGTCGAACGACACCACACCGCCGAACCGCGACAGGACGTGCACGATGCGCCGGGTGTCCGGCCCCCGCCATGTCCCGGTGAAGCCGTGCGCGACCACGATGCCGAGATCGAGTGAGCCGTTGGGCGTGTGCGCCGCGTCGATGCGGACACCATCCGCCGTGCGCAGCATCGCCCCGAAAGCAGCAGCGAGAGTCATGCCCTCGACCTTATTTCCCGCCATTCCTCCTCCCGTCCGACGGGGATCGTCCGTCGACGGCAGCAGTTCCCGGGTGGCCGCGGCCCTGAACTCCCCGCCGCCGGACGACGTCGAACGACCCGGTCCGCTCTCGGTCGCGTGGGCCGTGGGGACGGGAGGAATGCGAGTCGCCGTACGCGTGTTCTCATCGAGGGTTCCGCAGGCGCGCGTGGCGGCGATCGGCATCAACTAAAATGGGTTGGCCGTGCCTTGCGGCGGATGTGCGTCTCGCTTCAGTCCCGGGACGCGGACGACACCCCGACGAATCAGAGCGAGACTTCACTATGCCTATGAACACCCGCGACGACCTGCGGAATATCGCGATCATCGCGCATGTCGACCACGGCAAGACCACGCTGGTCGACGCCATGCTATGGCAGTCCGGCGCGTTCCGGGCCAACCAGGACGTGGACGAGCGGGTCATGGACTCCAACGACCTGGAACGCGAGAAGGGGATCACCATCCTCGCGAAGAACACGGCGGTCAAGCACGGCGGGATGACCCTCAACATCATCGACACGCCCGGCCACGCCGACTTCGGCGGCGAGGTCGAGCGCGGCCTGTCGATGGTGGACGGCGTCGTGCTGCTGGTCGACGCGTCCGAGGGCCCGCTGCCGCAGACCCGCTTCGTGCTGCGCAAGGCGCTGTCGGCGAAGATGCCGGTGATCCTGTGCATCAACAAGGTGGACCGGCCGGACGCCCGCATCGCCGAGGTCGTCGACGAGGTGTACGAGCTGTTCATCGACCTCGACGCGACCGAGGAGCAGATCGACTTCCCCATCGTGTACGCCTCGGCCAAGGCCGGCCGGGCCTCGCTGGCGCGTCCCGCCGACGGCGGCATGCCGGACTCCACCGACCTGGAGCCGCTCTTCGACACGATCAAGAGCACGATCCCCGCGCCGGTCTACGACCCGTCCGCGCCGCTCCAGGCCCACGTCACCAACCTCGACGCGTCCAGTTACCTCGGCCGTATCGCGCTGTGCCGCGTCCACCAGGGCACGATCCGCAAGGGCCAGCAGGTCGCGTGGTGCCGCACCGACGGCAGCGTCCAGCGCGTCAAGATCTCCGAGCTGCTGATGACCGAGGCGCTGGAGCGCAAGCCCGCCGAGGAGGCCGGGCCCGGCGACATCATCGCGATCGCCGGCATCCCCGACATCATGATCGGTGAGACGCTGGCCGACCCCGAGGACCCGCGCCCGCTGCCGCTGATCACGGTCGACGAGCCAGCGATCTCCATGACGATCGGGACCAACACCAGCCCGCTGGTCGGCAAGGTCAAGGGCGCCAAGGTCACCGCCCGTCTCGTCAAGGACCGCCTCGACAAGGAACTCGTCGGCAACGTCTCGCTGCGCGTGCTGCCCACCGAGACCCCGGACGCCTGGGAGGTGCAGGGCCGCGGCGAGCTGGCCCTGGCCATCCTCGTCGAGCAGATGCGCCGCGAGGGCTACGAGCTGACCGTCGGCAAGCCGCAGGTCGTGACCAAGGTCGTCGACGGCAAGGTGCACGAGCCCGTCGAGCGCCTCACGGTCGACTGCCCGGAGGAGTACCTCGGCGCCGTCACCCAGCTCCTCGCCGTACGCAAGGGCCGCATGGAGCACATGACCAACCACGGCACCGGCTGGATCCGCATGGAGTTCCTGGTGCCGGCGCGCGGCCTGATCGGCTTCCGCACCGAGTTCCTGACCGAGACCCGCGGCACCGGCCTCGTGCACCACGTGTTCGAGACGTACGAGCCGTGGTTCGGCGAGCTGCGCACCCGCAACAACGGCTCGCTGGTCGCCGACCGCGCGGGCCAGGTCACCGCGTTCGCCATGCTCAACCTGCAGGAGCGCGGCACGCTGTTCGTCTCCCCCGGCACCGAGGTGTACGAGGGCATGATCATCGGGGAGAACTCCCGCTCCGACGACATGGACGTGAACATCACCAAGGAGAAGAAGCTCACCAACATGCGCTCCTCCACCAGCGAGGAGACCGAGAAGGTGATCCCGCCGCGCGTCCTGTCGCTGGAGCAGGCTCTGGAGTTCATCCGCGAGGACGAGTGCGTCGAGATCACCCCGGAGACGGTGCGCATCCGCAAGGTCGTCCTCGACGGGTCCAGCCGGGGCCGCGCCGCCGCCCGCGCCAAGCGCGGCAGCTGAGGCCTGTCACCGTGATCGGGCCCCGGCCGCACCTGCGCGGCCGGGGCCCGATCACGTTCAGACGAGTCTCAGGCGCGGCACGCTAGAAGCCGGGCCGCCAGTCCTGGTAGTTGCTGCCGCACTTGCTCATGTACACGTCACCGGCCTTGTTGCTGTCGAGGCACTGGCCCGTCACGTAGGAGCTGTAGCGGTACACCACCGAGCTGGATCGGGCCTCCAGCCACTTCACGGTCGTGTTGTCCACGCACTTGGTGGTGTAGATCGCGCCCGGCCGGTTGGTGGCCAGGCACATCCCGGTGGCGACGTTCCTGACCGTGCCGAGACGGATGTCCAGGAGGGGCTTCCCCTGCTCCCGCACCCACTGCTGGTGCTTGTTACCGGACTGGCAGGGGAGGGTGTACACCTTGCCCGCCGCGTTGCTGTCCAGGCACCTGCCCGTGGCCCAGCTGCGCAGGATGGTGGTTGCGGTCTCCGCCTGAGCCGGGGTGGCCAGGAACAACGACGAGGCGGCTGCCAGACCCAATCCCAGGGACGACGCCAGAAGTCGCGTTCTTCGCACGCGATTACCTCTCTCGGGAAGGAACGCGGTCACCGCCGACAGTGACCGCTCGTAGATCGTTTGACGCACGTCTTCGCGATCTGGTTCGTACGCGGACCAAATGCCGCCGATTCCTTCCCCGCATCGAGCCCTCTGCCGGTTCCCGGCGGCGGGAACCGGCAAGAGCGGGTAAACGGCGGGCACAGATGACGTCGTTCGCGCCCCTCGTCATCCCCGGCCGTGCTCTGCTGGCGCAGGCAGTGCAGCGTCTGAAGAGGAGCGATCATGTCCCGCACAACCCGTCTCACCGTGGCCGCCGGGCTCGCCCTGGGACTGGCCGCCGCGGCCGCCCCGGCCGTACCGGTGCTGTCCGCCACCACCCAGGCCGCAGCCACGCAGGCGGGACAGGCCGCGCAGACGCGGCCCGGCCAGCCGATCACGGCGGTCATCAGGAACGCCGGTGGGCGCGTCCTCGGCACCGTGCACGTCGAGCGGTACGACGCGAAGAAGTCGCGGGTGAGCGTGGGCGTGCGGGGGCTCACCCCGGGGTTCCACGGCTTCCACGTGCACGGCACCGGCGTGTGCGATCCCCGCTCCGTCGACCGCGAGACGGGCAGCCCCTTCTCCAGCGCCGGGAGCCACCTCGGCCCCGGAACGCACGGCCAGGGGGCCGGGGACATGCCGCCGCTGCTGGCGGCCGCGGACGGCACCGCCTCCGCGTCCTTCGTGACCGACAGGTTCACCGTGGAGCAACTGGGCGACGCCAACGGCAGCGCGTTCGTGGTGCACGCCGGGCCGGACAACCTCGCGCACATCCCCGACCGCTACTTCCACCGCCCCGACGACACCGGCGCCGTGGGCCCGGACGCGACCACGCGCAAGACCGGTGACGCCGGCGCCCGCGTCGGCTGCGGCGTCGTCAAGGGCCGCGTCTGACCGGGTGAGGGTTAGGTCCGGAGAGATGACGTCGCGGCGAGCCGGCCGGCGAGCCGAGCGGCTCGCCGGGAAGCCCGTTCGCCCTCGCACGCCCCGCCGGGACCATGATTACGGCCGTCTACCGGTTGGTGTACTTCTTCCCTGGCGTGGTGGCGCCGAGCAACTCCGAGACGGTCACGTACGTGAAGCCCTTGCGGTCGAGCTCGTCCAGCAGGTGAGGCAGCGCCTGCACGGTGGTGGCATGGATGTCGTGCATGAGCACGATGTCGCCCGGCTTCGCCGCCGCGCTGCGCTGGGCGATCACAGCGGGGTTGCGGTTGAGCCAGTCGAGGGTGTCGACCGCCCACATGATCTGCGAGAGGCCTGCCTGCCTGGTCCCTGCGTCGACCGCCGGGTTCGTCGCGCCGTACGGCGGGCGCATGAGCCGCATCCGCACACCGGTCACCTTCCGCACAACCTCCTGGGTCCGGTCGAGCTGGCGGTGCAGGCCGTCTGCCGACAGCCCCGGCAGCGAGGCGTGGTCCCAGGAGTGGTTGCCGATCTCGTGACCCTCGGAGGCCATCCGCCGTACGAAGTCCCGGGTCTCGTCGGTGACCATCTGCCCGAGCAGGAAGAAGGTGGCCCTGGCATGGTGGGCGGCGAGCAGGTCGAGGACGTGCCCGGTGTACTCCGCCGGTCCGTCGTCGAACGTCAGCGCCACGCACTTGTGCCGCCGGCAGTCCACGGTCCGGGGAGGCGGGATCGCGGGCAGGCGCGGCGGCGCTCCCCGCTGCGACCCCGCGAGCCGGAAGCGCAGCAGGTCGGGGTCGAAACGCCCCGGCGTGCCGAAACGCGGATGCGGCGCCGCCGGACGTTCCCCCACGGACGTCACAGTCCTCGCGTGGGCACATCCGCCGAGCAGCAGCAACGACAGCAGCACGGATCCGATCCGCATACGACGACCCCCCGGAGCAGGCGGGGGGCCACGAACGCTACGGATAGCCTCCGGCCGGTCCCCCCCGCAGAACCTTTTCCAGCTCCTCCCACCAGGGCGGCACGTCCGCCTTCAGCTCGGCGTACCTGCGGGCCACCCTTGAGGCGCATCCTGCGGGGTCCGTACCCAGGTGCCGACATTTCACGGCACCTTCGCGCCAACGGTAAAAGCCGTCACGGAAGGTCACGACCAGGCCTATCCAGACGGAGAGAGTAGCCTCGTCACCGATCTCGTAGGCGTCGGCCACCCCGAGCGCGGCGAGTTCCGCGCCAAGTTTTTCCACCGCGACTCGCGATTCACTCACCGGCCACCGCCCCCTGCACAGCAGACACGCACAAAAAGGGATGTACCCAACCTTGGAGCGGCGCTTGCGGATTCATTCAGTAATCATCTGCTACTGAGCGTCACCACGCAGCCCTTACTGGTCAGTCATCTGCGGGTTCTGCGACATCCGCCGGTTCCCGGACGTCTGCCGGCAGCGTGACATCGGGTGGTTCCGGAGGCTCGGTGACCACCATCACGAAGCGCAGCGGCTCGTCGTGCTCGTTGGCGTACCGGTGCGGCCGGTCGGCGCTGAACACGACCGCGTCACCGCACCCCACCACGTGGCTCCCGCCGTACACGGTCAGCGTGAGCCGCCCCTCCAGGACGGTGAGCATCTCGCGGGTGCCGCCGGGGTGCGCGTCACCGTCGTGATGCTCGCCCGGCCCGAGCCGCCAGTCCCACAACTCCAGGATCGCGGGCGCGTCGGTCCCCACGAGCAGCCGGGCCGACCCGCCCCCGGGGTGCCGGAACGTGAGCACCTCGGACTCGTGCACGACCCGGACGACCGGGGTGTCGGCGACCTCCACGAGCCGCGCCAGCGTGACGCCCAGCGCGTCGGCGACCCGCGTGAGCGTGTTGACGCTCGGGTTCGTGCGGCCCTGCTCGATCTGGATCAGCATGCCGCGGCTGACGTTCGACCGCGCCGCGAGCTCGTCGAGAGTCATCCCCCGGTGGGCCCGCTGGCCCCGTACGTTGGCGGCGATGGCCGCGGTGATCGTCGCAGGATCAGCCATGGGTTCATGATACTGATCTCCTTGTACAATCCATTGCACTATTCATGCGGTCTCTTGGGGGATGTGTGACGGCGGCGGCGCTCGCGACGGCATGCGCGGTGATCTTCGGCACAGCCGACTTCTTCGGCGGGCTCGCCACCAGGCGATCGAAGGTGCTGGCCGTCGTCGCGCTCTCCCAGCTCGGCGGCCTGCTGCTGGTCGCCGCCCTGCTCCCGATCCTGCCCGGCCACGCGAGCACGGCCGCGCTGGCCTGGGGCATGGCTTCCGGGGTCGCGGGGGCCTTCGGCATCGTGCTGTTCTACCGCGGCCTGGCCACCGGCATGATGTCGGTGATCGCCCCGACCACGGCGACGACCGCGATGGCCGTCCCCGTGGTCTTCGGCCTGCTCAGCGGCGACCGGCCGTCCGTCCTCGCGCTGGTTGGCGTGGCGCTCGGCCTGCTCGCCGTACTGCTGGTCAGCCGCGAGCCGAACGGCGGCGCGAGCGGCCCCAAGGCAGGGCCGATCATCGCCGCCCTGGCGTCCGGGGCGGGCTTCGGCGGGTTCTTCGTACTGCTCAAGCTGGCCCCGGCCGACTCGGGCACCTGGCCCCTGCTCGGGGCGCGGATCGCGTCGATCACCCTGGTCGTCCTGCTGGCCCTCGTCACGCGCAGGAGCCTGCGCCCGGCCCCCGGCACCCTGAGGGTGACGGTCGCGGCCGGGCTGCTCGACATGATCGCCAATGTGCTTTATCTCTTCGCGGCGCAGCGGGGGATGCTCACCCTGGTCGCCGTCCTGGTGTCGCTCTACCCGGCGAGCACGCTGCTGCTCGCGCGGCACGTCCTCGGCGAACGGCTGAGCCCCGTGCAGATCACCGGCGTGGGGTTCGCGCTCGGCGCGATCGCCCTGATCGCCGCCGCGTGAGCGCCGCCTGAACCGCTCGCGTCAGGCCGCGCAGGCCTGCTCGGGGACGCGTACGACGCCCTCCTCGCGGGCGTAGCCTTCCAGCATGCCGCGGAGCTGCCGGCGGCCCCGGTGTAACCGGGACATGACGGTGCCGATCGGCGTGCCCATCCGGTCGGCGATCTCCTTGTACGCGAAGCCCTCCACGTCGGCGAGGTAGACGGCGACCCGGAAGTCCTCCGGCAGGGAGCGCAGGGCGTTCATCACGACGCTGTCCGGGATCTGGTCGAGGGCCTCGGACTCGGCCGAGCGCAGCCCGGTCGACATGTGCGACTCGGCCGCGGCGAGCTGCCAGTCCTCGATCTCCTCTGCGGCCGACAGCTTGGGCGAGCGCTGCTTCTTCCGGTAGTCGTTGATGAAGTTGTTGGTGAGGATGCGGTGCAGCCACGCCTTGAGGTTCGTGCCCTCGCGGAACTGGTGGTAGGACGTGAAGGCCTTGGCCACGGTCTCCTGGACCAGGTCCTCGGCGTCGGCGGGGTTGCGCGTCAGACGCATGGCGGACGCGTAGAGCTGGTTCGTCACAGGCACGACTTCGCGCTCGAACCATGTCTGCCGCTGCTCGTCGGTTGAGATCATCTCTTCCCCCTACGGAACTTCTCCCCCGTTACCCGTCCGGCCCGAACACATGCGAGGTCACTCGTCCATCGTTGTGCAAGGACATCGTGCCGATTGGGGCCTAAGCACGCTGTTAAGTCGTCCGGCCTGGTCAGCGCCATCGCTTCAGAACCAGGCCCGCGCGGCCAAAGTCACGCGCAAGCCGAACAAGTCTCATTAGAGTAACACTGGGACCTCGATCGAAAGTAAAATGTGGCGCTTCTCACTGTCTGTCGGTCTAGTGGGGCCCTTGGTGTTCATGCCGGACGACATGCCAGAGTTACGGCATGAATCACCTGGATCGGCATGATCCGGTCATGAGGGCCTGGGTGGCCGACGCCATCCAGGCCGTCGAGGCCGACGCCAACCGAAGCTGCGACACTCATCTGCATGCCTTCCCGCTCCCCTCGCACTGGGGTGTCGACCTCTATCTGAAAGACGAGTCGGTGCACCCCACCGGTTCACTGAAGCACCGGCTCGCCCGCTCCCTCTTCCTGTACGGCCTGGCCAACGGCTGGATCGGACCCACCACCACGATCATCGAGGCGTCCAGCGGATCCACCGCCGTGAGCGAGGCGTACTTCGCCCGCCTGCTCGGCCTGCCGTTCATCGCGGTCATGCCGGCGGGCACGTCACCGGAGAAGCGGGAGATCATCGAGTTCTACGGCGGCAAGTGCCACCTGGTGGACGACCCGAAGGCGATCTACGAAGAGTCACACCGGCTCGCCGCCGAGACCGGCGGGCACTACATGGACCAGTTCACCTACGCGGAACGGGCGACGGACTGGCGGGGCAACAACAACATCGCCGAGAGCATCTTCCAGCAGATGGCCCTCGAACGGCACCCGGAGCCCACGTGGATCGTGGTCGGCGCGGGCACCGGCGGCACCTCAGCGACGATCGGCCGCTACATCCGCTACCGTCGGCACCAGACCAGGCTGTGCGTGGCCGATCCCGAGGGCTCCGCGTTCTACCCGTCCTGGGTCTCCGGTGAGGAGCACGACGGAGCCGGGTCGCGGATCGAGGGCATCGGCAGGCCGCGGGTCGAGCCGTCGTTCCTGCCGACGGTCATCGACCGGATGGTGCGGGTCCCGGACGCCCTGTCGATCGCGGCGACGCACTGGGTCAGGGAGGTCACCCGCCGGGAGGTCGGCGGCTCCACCGGCACCAACATCGCGGCGGCGGTGCAGATCATCGGGGAGATGCGGGAGCGAGGCGAGCGCGGCAGCGTGGTCACGCTGATCTGCGACGGCGCGGAACGCTACCGCGACACCTACGGAGACCCCCAGTGGCTGTCCGAACAGGGCATCGACATCACCCCCCACCTCCACGACCTCCACACCTTCCTCCACTCGCCGTGATCTTGCAGTTTGTCGCAGGGATGCCGCGCGACCTGCACTTCCACGGACCGTGATCTTGCAGTTTGTCGCAGAGACACTCGCCGACCTGGACCGCTACCGAAATTGATCATGCAATGAAGGCGCTTTCCAGCCCGTGACCTGTACGGACATGGCTCGTGATCATGCACCTGCCGACCGGCACCCATTCGACACCAGTCGCATTACCGCAAGATCGCGAACTCCGTCCACCCAGGCCATGACGGCCGAGGGCGTCACCCGTGCAAGATCACGGTAGGAGAACCCGCAGGTCAGAGCAGGCCCGTGCGACAAAGTGCAAGATCACGCCGGTCGTACGGGCTGCTCATGGCCCATCTATGCAACAAAATGCAAGATCACGGTGGAGTTGGGGGGGTTAGTCGCCGAGGAGGGCGTCGACGAAGACCTCGGGGTCGAACGGCGCGAGGTCGTCCGGCCCTTCACCGAGGCCCACCAGCTTCACGGGCACGCCCAGCTCGCGCTGGACCGAGATCACGATGCCGCCCTTGGCCGTGCCGTCCAGCTTGGTCAGCGCGATGCCCGTGATGTTGACCACCTCGGCGAAGACCTGCGCCTGACGCATGCCGTTCTGCCCCGTGGTCGCGTCGAGGACGAGGAGCACCTCGTCCACGGCCGCCTTCTTCTCGATGACCCGCTTCACCTTGCCGAGCTCATCCATGAGACCGGTCTTCGTGTGGAGACGGCCCGCCGTGTCGATGATCACGGTGTCGGCCTTCTCCTCGATGCCCTTGGCGACGGCGTCGAACGCCACGGACGCCGGATCGCCGCCCTCCGGGCCGCGCACCACGCCCGCACCGACCCGGTCGCCCCACGTCTGCAACTGGTCCGTGGCCGCCGCGCGGAAGGTGTCGGCGGCGCCCAGGACGACCTTCCCGCCGTCCCCGACCAGGACGCGGGCGAGCTTGCCCGAGGTCGTGGTCTTGCCGGTGCCGTTGACGCCCACGACGAGCACGACCGCAGGCCGCTCGCCGTGCGGTTTGGTGTGCAGCGTCCGGTCGAGGTCGGGAGCGATCTGCGTGAGCAGTTCCTCCCTGAGCAGCCTGCGCACCTCGTCCGGGGTGCGGGTGCCCAGCACCTTCACCTTCGTCCGCAGTTCCTCCACCATCGCCCTCGTCGGGGCGACGCCGACGTCGGCGGTGATCAGGGTCTCCTCGATTTCGTCCCAGACGTCGTCGTCGAGGCGGTCACGGGACAGCAGTTCGAGCAGGCCGCGACCGAGGACGTTCTGCGAACGGGCGAGCCTGCTGCGCAGCCGCACCATGCGGCCGGCCGAGGGCGGCGGGACCTCGATCTCGGGAGCCTTGATGAGCTCCTCGATCGGAGGGGCGGGCGGCGGCAGTGTGGTCGTCGTGCCGCCGTCTTCCTCACCGAGCCCCGTCTTCGCCGGTTCCTCGGTCACGGGAGCCCTGGGCTCGGGCGGGGCCGGCGGCGCGGGCGGCAGGTCCTTCGCCTTCGGCCGGAACAACAGCCAGAGGCCGCCCACCGCCAGGATGGCGACGAGGGCCACGATCACGATGATGCCGATGTAACCGTCCACACCATGCAGTTTCCCAGATCACCCGCATTACTCCTGCCAGGGCATGGCTCGATGGAGCGCGCGCCCCCGGTCAGGCCAGGGCGGAGACAAGCGCCCCCAGAGAAACCGGGAGCCTAGACCTTCTCGCGGAGCCGCTGGCTGACGACCTGGGTGACGCCGTCGCCGCGCATCGACACGCCGTACAACGCATCGGCGATCTCCATCGTGCGCTTCTGGTGGGTGATCACGATGAGCTGTGAGGCTTGTCGCAGTTCCTCGAACAGCGTGAGCAGCCGCTGGGTGTTGGTGTCGTCGAGAGCCGCCTCCACCTCGTCCATGACGTAGAAGGGCGACGGGCGCGCCTTGAAGATCGAGATGAGGAACGCGACCGCCGTCAGCGACCGCTCGCCGCC
Organism: Microbispora sp. H11081; assembly: GCF_012999535.1. Lineage (GTDB taxonomy): Bacteria > Actinomycetota > Actinomycetes > Streptosporangiales > Streptosporangiaceae > Microbispora. Next base: position 182,959 of record NZ_JABBWV010000003.1, on the reverse strand, counting down.
GGACAGCAGCGACAGGCGCTTGACCTTCTTGCCGGGCGGCCTGGCCTCGACCTCGACGCCGGTCGTCAGCATGTCCTCCGGGTCGGTCAGCAGCAGGCGGCCCTCCCCGCCGGGGAAGACCCGCTGGAAGATCCCCTCGAACTCGCGCGCCACGTCCTCGTACGCCGCCGCGAAGACCTGCTCGACCCGGTCGTCGACCTCCTTGACCACGAGCAGCAGATCGCGCCGGGTCTTCTTGAGGTCTTCGAGCTGGGAGGTGAGGAAGGCGTGCCGCTCCTCCAGCGCGGCGAACTCCTCCAGCGCCAGCGGGTTGACCTTGCCGAGCTGGGTCATCTGCCGTTCGGCCGCCCTGGCCCGCTTCTCCTGCTCCGCACGGACGTACGGCACCGGCGGGTCGCCAGGCACCGGCACGCCCGGCCCGTACTCGGCGATGAGCGGTTCGAACTCGATGCCGTACTCGTCCAGGGCCCGCTGCTCCATCTGCTCCAGTCGCAGCCGGCGTTCCGTCCTGGCCATCTCGCTGCCGTGAACCCGGTTGACCAGGGCGTCCAGCTCGGAGCCGAGCTCCCGTACGCGCAGGCGCACCTGCTTGAGCTCGGCGTCGATCTGCCCACGCGCCCGCTCGGCCTCGTCGCGCTCCTCGGCGGCCCGCGAAAGCGAGCCCTCCAGCGCGCCCAGGGCGGCGCGCGCTCCTTCGGCCACCGCGGCGGCGATCTCCGCCTGCCTGCGGCGGCGCTCCCGGTCGGCCGCGGCCCTGGCGCGGTCCTGCCGCTCACGCTGCGCCGCGCGCAGCAGGGCGTCGGCGCGGCCCGCGATTCCCCGCTCCCGCTCCTCCGCCGTACGCACGGTCAGCCGGGCCTCCATCTCGGCCTGCCGGGTGACGCCGCAGGCGGCGGCGAGCTCGTCCCGGAGGTCCGTGGTCGGCTCCGCCTCCAGCTCGGCGGCGTACTCGGCCTCGGCGAGCTGCTCCTCCAGCTCCACGACCGCGGCCTGCGCCTGGTCACGCGACTCCTGGGCGTCGAGCACGGACCGGCCGAGCCTGGCCGCCTCGTCCTGCGCGGCCTTGACGGCGGCCTCCAGCCGGGCGAGCTGCTTGGCCGCCGCCGCGGCCCGCTGGTCGGCCTCCCGCTGCCTGCCGCGCAGGCGGTCGAGCCCGGCCTGGGCCGCGTTCAGCCCGTTCTGCGCGGCGTTGACGCCGCCCTGGGCGACGCTGACGCCGCTCTGCGCCTCGGTGACCCGCGCCTGCGCCTCCTCCAGCGCGAGCTGGCACTCCCGCTCGGCGGCCACCGCCTCGGCCAGCGCCTCCGCGTGCTGTTCCGCCCCCGCCCTGGCGGTGGCGAGATCGGCCGCGGCCTCGTCCAGGGCCGTACGCATCCGCAGCAGCGAGACGCCCCCGCCGGAGCCGCCGTGCGCCGCGTGGGCGCCGAGCAGATCGCCGGCCGTGGTGACGGCCCGCAGCTCCGGGTGGGCGTCCACGACCTTGCGCGCGGTGAGCAGGTCGGGCACCACGACGACACCGGACAGCAGCGCCTCCACGGCGGGGCGCAGGTCGTCGGGCACGGTCACCAGGTCGGCGGCCCATTCCGCGCCCGCGACGGGCGCCTCCGGCCTCCCGCCGTCGCCGATCCTGTCGCCGGCGATCAGCAGGGCGGCGCGGCCCGCGTCGGCCTCGCGCAGGTGCTCGACGGCGGCGACGGCGGCCGTGAGCGAAGCGACGGCCACGCCGTCGACCGCCAGGACGGCCGCGACGGCCGCCTCCGCCCCGGGGCGTACGGCCAGCAGCGTGGCGATCGGGCCGAGCATCCCGGGAAGACCGGCGCCGAGCAGCGCGGCGGCTCCGTCCGCTCCCCCGGCGAGGCTCATCTCCAGGGCCTCGCACCGCGCCTGGAGCGCGGCGACAGCGCGCTGCGACTCGGCGTCGGCGGCGCGGGCCGTGCCCACGGCGGCCTTGGCGGCGGCCAGCGCGTCCCTGGGCGCGGCCAGCTCGGCCCGCGCGCGCTCCACGACGGCCTCGGCCTGCTCGGCCACGGCCCTGGCCTCCTCCACCGCCGCGCGGGCGAGGTCGACGCCCTCCTGCGCCGCCTCCAGTTCGGCCGCGAGCCCGGGGTCCGCCGGCGACTCGTCCAGCTCCTGCGCTTCGAGCTCGTCCCTGGCCTGCTCCGCGCGCCTGGTGGCGTCCTCCACGGCCTTGGTGAGCCTGCCGATCTCGTCCCCGGCTGCCCTGGCCCTGCTCCTGGCCGACTCGACCTGACCGCGCAGCCTGGCGAGGGCCTCGCGGCGGTCGGCCGCGGCACGGGCGGCGGCGGCCAGGCGCCGCTCCTCGGCGGCCAGCTTCTCCTCGGCCTCTGCGCGGATCTCGACGGCGGCCGCGAGCCGCTCGCGCGCCTCGTCCAGCTCCTCCGCCAGCACCCGCTCCTGCTCACGCACCTCGGCGGCCTCGCGTTCGAGGTCCTCCGGGTCGCGCCCGCGCCGCTCGACGGACGCGGCGTCGGCGGCGTGCCGCCGCCGTTCCGCCGCGAGGCTCTCCACGCCTCGCAGCCGCTCCCGCAGGGCCGAAAGACGGTAGAAGGTCTCCTGGGCGGCCTTGAGGCGCGGCTGGGCCTCGTTCTCCGCCGCCTCCAGCTCCCCCTCCCGCCGCTGGCCTTCGGCCAGCTCGGCCTCCACCTGGGCGCGCCGCGCCTGTACGGCCGCCTCGTCGGCCTCCTCCCGCTGCAGGGTGTCGCGGAGGGTGATCACGTCGTCGGCGAGCAGGCGCAGCCGCGCGTCGCGCAGGTCGGCCTGGATGACGGCCGCCTTGCGGGCGATCTCGGCCTGGCGGCCCAGCGGTTTGAGCTGGCGGCGCAGCTCCGCCACGAGGTCCTGGACGCGCGTCAGGTTGGCCTGCATCGCGTCGAGCTTGCGGAGCGCCTTCTCCTTGCGCTTGCGGTGTTTGAGTACGCCCGCGGCCTCCTCGATGAAGGCCCTGCGCTCCTCGGGCCCCGCGTGCAGCACCTGGTCGAGCTGGCCCTGGCCGACGATGACGTGCATCTCCCTGCCGATGCCCGAGTCGGAGAGCAGCTCCTGGATGTCGAGCAGGCGGCAGGTGTCGCCGTTGATGGCGTACTCGCTCTGGCCCGACCGGAACATCAGCCGGCTGATCGTGACCTCGGTGTAGTCGATCGGGAGCGCGCCGTCGCTGTTGTCGATCGTCAGGGTGACCTCGGCCCGGCCGAGCGGCGGGCGGCTGGAGGTGCCCGCGAAGATGACGTCCTCCATCTTGCCGCCGCGCAGCGACTTGGCGCTGTGCTCGCCCATCACCCAGGCGAGTGCGTCGACGACGTTCGACTTGCCCGAGCCGTTGGGGCCCACGACGGCGGTGATGCCCGGCTCGAAGCGGAGGGTCGTGGCGGAGGCGAAGGATTTGAAGCCGCGTAAGGTGAGCGTCTTCAGGTACACGTCCGCCCCCCTCGGTGCCGCCCGGCGTTCGGGGGGAAAGACTACAGCTCTCGGCGGCCGGGCACCCGGCATAACTGCCCGCTAAGCGGGCGGGGTGGTTCGCCGGTCTCACGATCGGCCGGCGGCCGGACCATCACAGGGGAACGACGGCGGAAATGGCAAGGGACGCCTTTGCGGGGCGTCCCTACAATCCTTTTCCCGTTCCTGCCGGACTCAGGTGAGAGCCGGCTCGCGATCCTGCAGCCGGACCAGGGCCTCATCACGAGTTTGCGCCGCAAGCGCGTCGTTCTGGGCCTGGAGCCGGGTGAGTTCTGCCTCGAGGTCGCGGACGCGCTGCTGGAGGCGGCGCATTTCCGAGATCATTCGAGGGTCAGGACCGCCGACGTGGCCGAGTAGAGCCTTCGCCATAGTAAAGGGTCCTCCACGCTGAGTGACCAGACTGGTTCGCGCACTTCGAGCCGCGGGAGGGGTGCGCGTGGTTCCTCTTAAGAGTCGCACCGGCAATGGAGACGGTCAAGTCGAACGCCCCGCGATGACCCGCCGGTGGACACTCTCGCCGGATAAATATACCGGATTTGAGGGGTTTGAGGGAAGCCCTACCTCTCGACAAACCCGGCAATACTTCGTTTCGCTTCGCTCCAGCGCTCGACCACCCCCTCGACTCGGCCGGGCGTGTCACCGGTGCGTAACAACGCCAGCAGCCGCTCGCACGACTCCTTGGGGCCCTCGGCGACGACCTCGACCCTTCCGTCGGCCAGGTTCGAGGCCCACCCGACGAGTCCGAGCTCCAGCGCGCGGGCCCGGGTCCACCACCGGAAGCCCACGCCCTGCACCCGTCCCCTGACCCATGCCGTCAACCGAACCACGCCTACAAGTATCCAGATCGGCTCCGGCCGCCTCGGGCGGGGGTCCTCGCTGCCGCGTCCCGCCCGTACGGGACGGCTAGGGGCGGGCGTTCCCCGGGCGGGGCTGGCACTTCGGGCAACTGTAGGAGGACCGGTTCATGAACGCCTCCCGCCGGATCGGCGTCCCGCAGCGGCGGCAGGGCTCGTCCCGCCTGCCGTACACCGCGAGTGAACGGTCGAAGTAGCCGCTTTCCCCGTTGACGTTGACGTACAGGCTGTCGAATGAGGTGCCGCCCTGCCCGAGCGCCTCGGTCATCACCGCGCGGACCGCCGCGAGCAGCTCGGCGATCTTCGGCCGGGTCAGCGTCTCCGTCGGCCTCGCCCAGTGCAGGCGGGCCCGCCACAGCGCCTCGTCCGCGTAGATGTTGCCGACCCCGCTGATCAGCGACTGGTCGAGCAGCGCCCGCTTGATCCCCGTACGGCGCAGCCGCAGCCGTACGGCGAACTCCGCGTCGTCGAAGGCGTCCTCCAGCGGGTCGGCGGCGATGTGCGCGATCGGCTCGGGCACCGACCGGCCCTTCCCGGCGGTCATGGGCGCCACCAGGAGGTGGCCGAAGGTCCGCTGGTCGACGAACCGTAACTCCAGGCCGCCGTCGGTGAAGCCCAGGCGCACCCGCAGGTGCTTCTCGACCGGCGACATCGGGTCGACGACGAGAAGCTGGCCGCTCATGCCCAGATGGGCGATCAGGGCCTCCCCAGCCTCCCGCCCGCCGTCCAGCAGGGGCAGCCACAGGTATTTGCCGCGCCGCTCCGCCGACGCCAGGGTGCGGTCCTTGAGCTGGGCGGACAGGTCGCCCACGTTGCGGCGGACCGCCCGGGGGTGCAGGACCTCGGCCGCGGCCACGGTCCGGCCGGCCACCCAGTTCTGGAGCCCCGCGCGGACGACCTCGACCTCGGGCAGTTCGGGCACGAGCCGCCTCCCGGTCTCAGGCGCGTACGGGGCCGGCGCCCTCGCGGGCGTCGCGCAGCGCGCGGATCGCGGTCCAGGCCGCCTCGGCCGCCTGCTGCTCGGCCTCCTTCTTGCTGCGCCCCGAGCCCTTGCCGTACTCCTTGCCGCCCACGCGCACCACGGCGGAGAACGACTTGGCGTGGTCAGGGCCGCTCTCGTCCACGTGATACTCGGGCACGCCGAGCATCTCGGCGGCGGTGAGCTCCTGCAGGGACGTCTTCCAGTCGAGCCCGGCGCCGAGCGACGCCGACCGCGTGATGAGGGGGTCGAACAGCAGGTGGACGACGCGGAACGCCTCGTCGAGGCCCTTGTCGACGTACACGGTGCCGATCAGGGCCTCGAGCGTGTCGGCCAGGATCGACGACTTGTCCCGCCCGCCCGTGCCCTCTTCACCGCGGCCGAGCCGCAGGTATTTGCCGAGGTCGAGCGTCCTGGCGACGTCCGCGAGCGCCCGCATGTTGACCACTGCGGCGCGCAGCTTGGCGAGCTGGCCCTCCGGCAGGTCCGGATGGTTGCGGAACAACGTGTCCGTCACCACGAGACCCAGCACCGAGTCGCCCAGGAACTCCAGGCGCTCGTTCGTCGGCAGCCCGCCGTTCTCGTACGCGTATGAGCGGTGCGTCAGCGCCCGCTCCAGGATGCCGGTGCTGAGCGTGACGTCCAGCACCTGGTAGAGCTCGTCCCTGGCGACCTCGACCGGGACGGGCCTGACAGACGGCGCGGCCATGAAATCCTCCCAACTCCTCTGTGCGAGCAGGGGCGCACGGGAGGCAGGTGGATCGGCCGAAGGCCCGAAGGCGTGGTGGACGCCGGTCCGCCGGGAGCCGATGGCCCCGGCGTCCACCACGACCGCGGGCGTGCATGTTGGTGCGTACCGTCCAACCGCCACCGCACGTTCCTGTGAAGCACCGTAACGCCGACCGGCTCGCCTTGACGATCCGGCCGGCGTCCCGATGTCCGCCTAACGCGCGATCAGGCCGACGGCTCGACGACCTGACGGCGGTTGTAGGTGCCGCAGGTCGGGCACGCCACGTGCGGGCGCTTGGGCGAGCGGCACTGCGGGCAGCTCACGAGTGCGACCGCCGCCGCCTTCCACTGGGACCTGCGGGCGCGGGTGTTGCTCCGCGACATCTTCCGCTTGGGGACGGCCACGTCAACCCTCCTGATCGTCTTCCTGTTCCACAACCAAACCCTGCAGCGCCGCCCAGCGGGCGTCGACCACGTCGTGCCGGTGGTCCGGGCCGGCGTCCGCCAGCCTGATCCCGCACTCCGCACAGAGACCGGGGCAGTCCTCACCGCACACCGGGCTCAGCGGCAGTGCGAGCACCACCGCGTCACGGAAAACCGGCTCGAGATCGAGCAGTTCGCCGTCGAGGAGCAGATCGTCCTCTCCGGCGTCCTCCGCCGAGTAGAAGTAGAGCTCCTGGAAGTCGACCTCGATCTCCGAGGTCAACGGGTCCAGGCAGCGCGAGCACTCCCCCGTCAGGGGAGCCCGCGCCGTGCCCGTCACGAGCACGCCCTCCATCACCGCTTCGAGCCGGATGTCCAGCTCGACGTCGGCGTCCTTGGGAACGCCGATCATTCCGACCGCGAGGTCCGCCGGTGCCGGGAGGGCCGGGCTGAGCGTGCGCATCGATCCCGGTCGACGCCCCAGGTCGTGGGTGGAGATCACCCATGGGGCTCGGGGATCGAGGGTGTGCAGACTCATCCTGCTCTCATTAGGCATGGCGAATCACCGCCGTCGTGCAAGGCCGAAAGGCAAGAATACCAGCCCTCGTTCAGCCTCTGAGCCGCTCCACGAGCAGCTGGTGGACGAGGTCCGGGACCAGGCCCGAGACGTCGCCGCCGTAGCGCGCGATCTCCTTGAGCCTGCTCGACGACAGGAACGAGTATTCCGGGTTGGTCGACATGAACAGCGTCTCGACGCCCGACATCCGGTAGTTGAGCTGCGCCATCTGCAGCTCGTAGTCGAAGTCGCTGACCGCGCGCAGGCCCTTCACGATGGCCGGGATGCCCTGCTGCCTGCAGAAGTCGACCAGCAGGCCGTGGAACTTCTCCACCCGGATGTTGCCGTACTCCTTCGTGACCGCCTGGAGCATCTCGATGCGCTCGTCGACGGTGAAGAGGCTGTGCTTCTCGATGTTGATGAGCACCGCCACGACCACCTCGTCATACAGCCGTGATGTCCGGCCGATGATGTCCAGATGTCCGTTGGTCACTGGATCGAACGATCCCGGGCAGACGACGCGACGCAAGGCGCACCCCCATGATTTACGGGTTCCTGGCCGGGCGACCGTACCAAACGGCCGCTTCGCCGTACCGACGGACCCTGTCTTCCGTGAAGCCCTCCGGCCACACCAGGTCCTTACCCCTCGACTCCCGCTCCACGGCGACGAGCGCGCCCTCCGCCAGCCAGCCGTTGTCGCGCAGCGCCGTCAGCAGCCGCGAGACCGCCTCGTCTGAGACGGCGTAGGGCGGATCGGCGAAGACGAAGTCGTACGGCTCCTCGCACGGCCGGCCCACCACCCGCTCGGCCTTCTCCGCCCGCAGGGACGCCCCCGGCAGCCCGAGCGACGCGATGTTCTCCCTGATCGTGCGGGCGGCCCTGGCATCCGACTCGACCAGAAGCGCGTGGCCGGCCCCTCTGCTCAGCGCCTCAAGCCCGACGGCGCCAGACCCGGCGTACAGGTCGAGGACCCTGAGCCCGTCGAGCGGGCCGAGTGTGGAGCCCACGGTGGCGAACAGCCCCTCACGGGTGCGGTCGCTCGTCGGCCTGGTCGATCTCCCCGGCGGCACGGCGAGCCTGCGTCCCCCCGCCGTCCCTGCGATCACCCGCGTCACCTCATCATTGTCCCGCCCCCGGCACCCCGCCCCGCACGGCGCGCGAAAGGGACGAAAAGATCGACCAGGTCAAGAGTGGGCAAGCAGCGTCGACGAATGGGTAAGAGCCGTATCCGGCCCCCCGTCACATGAGCATCATGAGTTCTGCGGCCTTCACGGTGACCCAGTGAAGGTCGGCCGGCGTGGTCGTGAGCCCTTCCGCACGCCGGCGCCCTCGGCACCTGACCCGAGGGGTGGGCCCGGCCAGGGACGGCATTCGGGGGGAGGCCGTCCCAAGGCTGGGCCCAGGGTCCTTAACGGGCGTCGTGTTCACACGGCGCCCGTTTCAATTTCCCCGGAACACACGCCGGCGGTCACGCTTTCTCGAGGAACTCGGCGCGCTCGTCGGCGACCAGGGTGTCGATCTCCGCCCGCAGCGCCGCGTGGGCCGACAACCCCGGATCGGCGGCCAGCAGGGAGACCGCCTCGGACCGGGCCGTCTCGATCACGTCCTCGTCGCGCAGCAACTGCAGCAGCTTGAGCGACGACCTGCGCCCCGACTGGGCCGCGCCGAGCACGTCGCCCTCCCTGCGCTGCTCCAGGTCGACACGGGACAGCTCGAAGCCGTCGAGGGTCGCCGCCACCGCGTCGAGCCTGCGGCGCGCCTGGGTGCCCTCCTGCGCCTCGCTCACGAGCAGGCACAGTCCCGGCAGGCCGCCCCGGCCGACCCGGCCGCGCAACTGGTGGAGCTGGGAGACGCCGAAGCGGTCGGCGTCCATGATGACCATCACCGACGCGTTGCGGACGTCGACGCCGACCTCGATGACCGTGGTCGCGACCATGACGTCGATCTCGCCCCGGGCGAAGGCGCGCATCACCGCGTCCTTGTCCTCCGGGGGGAGCTTGCCGTGCAGCACCTCCACCCGCAGGCCGGCCAGCGGCCCCTCCGCGAGCGTCCGCGCGACGTCGAGCACCGCCAGGGGCGGCCTGCGCTCGTCGTCGTCCTTCGCCAGGTCGCCCTCGTCGCCCTCCTGGTCGCCGATGCGTGGGCACACCACGTACGCCTGACGGCCCAGGCCGACCTCCTCACGGACCCGCTGCCAGGCGCGGTCGAGGAAGTGGGGCTTCTCCGCGGCGGGCACGACGTGAGTGGTGATCGGGGCCCGGCCGGAGGGGAGCTGGGACAGCGTGGACACCTCCAGGTCGCCGAACACCGTCATCGCCACCGTGCGCGGGATCGGCGTCGCCGTCATGACCAGCACGTGCGGACGGCCGCCGCCGCCCTTCTCGCGCAGTGCGTCGCGCTGCTCGACGCCGAACCTGTGCTGCTCGTCGACGACCACCAGCCCGAGATCGGCGAACTGGACGTGCTCCTGCAGCACGGCGTGGGTGCCGATCACGATCCCGGCCGCGCCGGAGGCCGCGTCGAGCAGCGCGGCCCGCCGCGCGGCGGCCCCCATCGACCCGGTGAGCAGCGCGACCGCCGTCCCGCCGAACATGCCGCCGGTCGCGAGATCGCCCAGCATGCTCACGATCGACCGGTGGTGCTGCTGGGCGAGCACCTCGGTGGGCGCGAGCAGCACGGCCTGCCCGCCGGAGTCCACCACCTGGAGCATCGCGCGCAGCGCGACCACCGTCTTGCCCGCGCCGACCTCGCCCTGCAGGAGCCGGTGCATGGGATGCTCGCGGGCGAGGTCCGCGGCGATCTCCTCGCCGACCTGCCGCTGTCCCTCGGTGAGCTGGAACGGCAGCCGCCCGTCGAACTCGCGCAGCAGCCCGTCGCCGCGCCCGGGACGGGCCCTGGCGAGCAAGGCGGAGGCCGCCATGCGCCGCCGCACCAGGACGGCCTGCAGGACGAACGCCTCGTCGAACTTCAGCCGGTCGTGCGACCGGGCGACGTCCGCCTGGCTGCGGGGCCGGTGGACGCGCCGCAGCGCCTCCTCGATCGGCAGCAGCCCCAGCCGCTCCCGTATCTCGGCGGGCACCGGATCGTCCAGGCTGAGCACGTCGAGCACCGTGCGCACGGCCCTGCGGATCTTCCAGCTCGGCAGGCCCTGGCCCGAGGGATAGATGGGCACGAGCGCGGAGGCGAACTCCTCGGCCGTCTCCTCCGTCTCGTCGAACGACTCGTACTCGGGATGGGTGAGGGACACGCGCCTGGTCCTCCCCCCGGCGAAGACGCCGACCTTGCCGGAGAACATCGCCTCGGTGCCGGGCGTGAGCCGCTGCTCGGCGACGTAGGCGCCCTTGCCGAAGAAGGCCAGGTGCAGCCTCTCCTTGCCGTCGGTCACCTCGATGTCGAGCCAGGTGCCCTGCCGGTTCTTCATCGGCCTGCGCACCACCGACGACACCTTCGCCACCACGGTCACGTGCTCGTCGTGCTCCAGCGACGCGATGGGCGTCAGCTCGCCGCGCTGCGCGTACCGCCGCGGGTAGTGGCGCAGCAGTTCACCGACCGTGCTGATGCCCAGCGCGCTCTCCAGCGGGGCGGCCGACCTGCCGACCACCTTCTTGAGCGGCTCGTCGAAGCTCGTCACGTCACCAATTTCTACCCGCAGGAGCCGACAATCCGGCTACTCGACGCCGATCAGGAGGGGATATCCGCCCTGCCCGCCCTCGTACACGACGATCTCCAGGTCCGGGCGGACCCGCTCCAGGTGGTCGCGTACGGCGTGGAGGAGGGCCTCGGGCGCGCCCGCGCCGGTGACGAGCGTGACCATCTCGCTACCGCCCGAGACCAGGCGCCGGGCGACCTCGACCGCGGTCTCCGCCAGGTCAGCGCCGATCAGCGCGACCTCGCCGTCCACCACCCCGAGCACGTCGCCGATCCGGCACAGTCCTGCGCTGGTCATCGCCGCGCGGTCGGCGACCCACACGTGACCATGGCGGGTGTGCCCGGCGGCGTCGGTCATCGCCACGATGTCGTCGTCGAAGCGGCGCAGCGGGTCGTGCACGGCCAGGGCGGCCAGTCCCTGCACGGAGGCCCGGGTGGGCAGGACGCTCACCGTCACGCCCTCCTCCCTGGCGATCTCCGCGGCGGCGACGGCCACGTCGTATACGGCGGCGTCGTTGGGCAGCACCGCGACCTCGTTCCCCGCCTCGCGGACGGCCCGCAGCAGGGCCGCCGCCGTCGGGACCGAGCCCGGCTCGCGCCGTACTACCGCCGCGCCCGCCTCCTTGAACAACGCCGCGAGGCCGTCACCGGCGGCGACCGCCACCACGCCTCTGACCTGGCCGGGCTTGTGCGGCCGCCCTCCGAGGTGGGTCACCCTGATCCGGTGCGGGCGCCCGGCTCGCAGCCCGGCCTCGATCGCCGCGCCCGCGTCGTCCACGTGGACGTGGACGTTCCACAGGCCCTCACCACCGACGATCACCAGGCTGTCCCCGAGCGCGTCGAGCTCGCCTCTCAGCCGGTCCGCCTCGCCCGCTCCCGCGTCCAGGAGATACATGACCTCGTACGCGGGGCCGCCCGCGTCCCGCCGTCCGAGCTCGTCCGGGGTGATCCGCGACGCGGGGGCGGGCACCTCGTGCCGCTCGCTGTACGCCTCGGTCACCACCTCGGCCAGGCTCTCCAGGATGATCACCAGGCCCGCCGCGCCCGCGTCCACCACGCCGCTGCGGGACAGCGCGTCCAGTTGCTCCGTCGTACGGCGCAGGGCCCGCCGCGCCTCGTCCGCCGCGCGGCCCGCCACCTCGGCCAGGTCGCCGTGCGTGTCGCGCACGGCGTGCGCCGCGGCTGACAGCACGCTGAGCACCGTGCCCTCCACGGGCCTGGCCACCGCCGCCCTGGCCATCTCGGCCGCCCTCGTCAGGCCGTCGCGGAGGTCGGCGCCCTCTCCCGGCGAACGCCCGAGCACCTCGCCCATGCCGCGCAGCGCCTGGCTGACGATCACACCGGAGTTGCCCCGCGCCCCGAGCAGGGCACCGTGCGTCAGCGCCTCCCAGGTGGCGCCGGCGTCCGCGTCGCCGGGCAGCCCGTCGACCGCCTCGGCCGCCGACAGCATCGTCAGGTGCAGGTTCGTCCCCGTGTCCCCGTCAGGCACGGGGAACACGTTGAGCGCGTCGATCTCCGCCCTGGCCCGGCCGAGAGCGGCCGCGCAGTGGCGGGACCAGCGGCGCACCGCGGGGGGATCGAGCTCCTTGAGCATCCGGCCGCCCTTCCTTCCGCGCGATCCAACCCCTCGATGCGCTACCGTTGGCGGGTACGAGACTATCCCCGTTCGCCGGAGTCCCGTTTGGCGTGCATCGGCGAACATCGGATATCCTCGTGTGGCCAGCCGGTTGTCCCGGCATTGCTCGGACGAGCCGCTGCACCGGCGCCGGGCCGATCGACTGATTCAAAGGAGCGATAACCGTGGCTTCCGTCTGCGACGTCTGCGCCAAGAAGCCGATTTTCGGCAACAACATCTCCCACTCGCACCGCCGCACCCGCCGCCGCTGGAACCCCAACATCCAGACCGTGCGCGCGGTGGTCAACGGGACGCCGAAGCGGATGAACGTCTGCACCTCCTGCATCAAGGCGGGCAAGGTCTCGCGCTGACCGTCTGACTCTGCCGAGAGCCCGTCACCGATCGCGGTGACGGGCTCTCGGCATGCCGGAAGGCACTCGCGCGGCCGGGCGGACCGGCGACCGCGCCACGCCGAAGGACGTGGTCGCCCGCCCCGGGCCCGCTCAGACGCCGGTCCGCATCCGCCAGCCGTGGTCCACGGGCCCGATGCCCGCGCCCAGCGGGAAGCCGTGCGCGATGGCGCCCGTGACGTACTCCTTGGCCTGCCGTACGGCGCCGGGCACGTCCGCGCCGAGGGCGAGGTACGACGCGATGGCGGAGGCGAGCGTGCAGCCGGTGCCGTGGGTGTGCCGGTTGTCGTGCCGCACGGCGGTGAAGCGGTGCTCCCCCGACCCGTCGGTGAGCAGGTCCACCGGCTCCCCGGGGAGGTGGCCGCCCTTGATCAGCGCCCACTTGGGGCCCAGAGCCAGCACGGCCTCGGCGGCGCGGGGGAGGTCGCCGGCGTCCTCGACCTTGACGCCCGTGAGCTGCTCGACCTCCCACAGGTTGGGGGTGACCACGGTCGCGGCCGGCAGCAGCACGCTCTTGACGGTCTCCACGGCCTCCGGCGCGAGCAGGCTGTCGCCGTGCTTGGACACGCCGACCGGGTCCACGACGACGGGCGCGGTCACGCCCGCGAGCGCCTCCGCGACGGTCTCCACCAGCACGGACGACGCCAGCATGCCCGTCTTGATCGCCTGGGCGCCGATGTCGCCGAGAACCGAGTCGAGCTGTGCCCGCACCGCCTCGGGAGGCAGTTCCCAGTAGCCCTGCACCCCCAGGGAGTTCTGCGCCGTCACGGCCGCGATGACGCTCATGCCGTGCACGCCGAGGGCCAGCATGGTCTTCAGGTCGGCCTGGATGCCGGCGCCTCCGCCGGAGTCCGAGCCCGCGATGGTCAGGACACGTGGTGGGGTGGTCATGGGCCAATCCAACCAAAACACCCGTTCCTCCCCCGATTCCCCCCGGCGCAGGGCGCCGGACGGACTGCGGTTCGTCCCGGTCGCGGTCACACCGCCCCGGCGCGGCCGGGGTCAGCGGCGGGGTCAGCGGCGGGGTCAGCGGCGGGATCAGCCGTGGCGGCCGGAGCGACCGGGACCGGTCACCTCGCATCGGCCCTCGAAGAGCACGCAGCCGCCGGGCGCGGCGGACGCGCCGTCGGCGCTGATGGTCAAGGTCAGCGCGCCGCCCTCGTCCAGCGCGGTCCGCGAACTCAGCGTCAGGGCGTCTCCCCGCTGGGTCCAGTCCGCTCCGTCGACCGCCGTCACCAGCCCGCCGACGGACAGGCGGATGGTCCAGGCCGGCAGGGCGGGCCCCTCGTTGCGTACGACGAGCCGTGCCGTGTATCCGCTCTCGTGGCGGCCTGTCACCGTGAAGCGCACCCCGACCGCCGCGTCGCCATGGAGGGCGGACCCGGTGCCGTCCGCGCCCGGCTTCCCTCCGAGATCCCCGCCGTCCGGCACGGGCTCGTCACCGGGCACGGTGTCCGCCACGCCGCCGTCGACGTCCGTCACGGCGGCGGGAGCGTCGTCCACGCGCGGAGACTCCTGGGACGACGCGCGCGGAGCGGCGGTGGACGGAGTGCGCGTACGGGCGGACGCCTGGTCGCGATCCGGGCCTCCGGAGGCCGCCGTGGAGACCGGCGTCGCCTGCGGATCCTGCGCGGTGTCGGTCTTCGCGGTGTCCTTCTTCGCGGTGTCCTTCGGACCGGGCTCGTCCTGGCCGTACTGGTCCGGGTCGTTCTGGTTCGGATCGCCGCTCGGATCACCTGGCGCGGGCGTCTCGCCGAGGGCATGGCCCGAGCCGGACGCTCCGTACGGCCCGCCGGGGGCGTCGCAGCTCTCGGAGACCGGGCAGGCCGTCGTCGGCTGCTCCAGGGCCAGGGTGGTCCGCCCCGCGATCAGCCGTGCGCCACCGGTCGTGACGCCCACGGCGAGCAGCACGGACAGCCCGGACACGAGCGCCAGCCTCCGCATCCGTCTCGGCCGCTTCGCGCGGCCGTTGCCGCCACGCCCGGGAAGGCCATGGTCCCCCCCTCCCCCGGAGCCCCCAGCGTTGCCAGGAGCCGCGAGGCTCCCGGACTCCAGACTCCCGGACTCCAGACTCCCGGACTCCAGCCGCTCGGACTCCAGCCGCTCGGGCGACAGGGCGGCGAACATCCGGGTCGTCGCCTCGGAGGGCGGAGCAGGCCAGGGCGCAGACGTGTCCGAAGGCGGAGCGGGCCACCGCGCAGACGTGTCCTCGGGCGGCACAGGCCACGGCGGGGCCGTGTCGGCGGGCGGAGCGGGCCACGGCGCGGTCCCTGGCAGCGGTCCGGGGTGCCCGGTCCCGGAAGGCGCCGGAGGGCGGAAGACGAGGCGGTCCGGGACGGCGACCCTGTCCGGAGGTCCATCCTGGGCCGGGCAGGGCTGCTCCTCTCGCGCCTTGCGTCCTGCGGTGTGACGGCCCATGACGGTCCTTCCTGTTGCCTGACCGCCATACTTAATAACAGATCTAATACACCTATGTCACAAATTTCACATCATCCACGGAAGTGATCCCAGCCCCCTTGTGTCCTGCTTTGTCCATCCACGCGCACTCCGCGGCCCTCGGTGACCACCCCCACACACGTCCACTCGGAGGGCAGCGACACCTCCGGGGAGAAGGTCGCGGCGAGCGCGTGGTCGTCGCCGCCGGTCAGCACCCACTCCAGCGGGTCCGCGCCCAGACGGCGCGCCGCCGCGGACAACTCCTCCGGCACGGGCAGGGCGGCGGCGTCCAGCGCTACGGCCACGCCGCTCGCGTCCGCGACATGCCCGAGGTCCTGCAGCAGGCCGTCGCTGACGTCGAGCATCGCCGTGGCGCCGAGGAGCGCCGCCTGCGGGCCGCAGGCGTACGGCGGCAGGGGGCGGCGGTGCGCCTCCAGCAGAGCCACGAGATCCGGGGGGCCGTCGGTCACGCCCGCCCCGAGCAGAGCCAGCCCCGCCGCGGCGTATCCGAGGCGGCCCGCCACCGCGACCACGTCACCGGGCCGTGCGCCCGACCGGACGACCGGCGGCCTGCCGGCCAGGTCGCCGAGCGCGGTCACACCGAGCACGACGGTCTCCGACCTGGCGATGTCGCCTCCCGCCACGGTCGCCCCGACCAGGTCGCACTCGTCGCGGAAGCCGTCGGTCAGCGCGTCCAGCCATTCGGCGGGGACGTCCGCGGGCAACCCCAGACCGACCACGAGGGCGGTGGGATCGGCCCCCATGGCAACGATGTCGGAAAGATTCTGCGCCGCCGCCTTACGGCCGATGTCGTACCCGCTCGACCAGTCGCGGCGGAAGTGCCGGCCTTCGATCAGCAGATCCGTGCTCACGACGACCCGCCCGTCTGGGGCCCTGAGCACCGCGGCGTCGTCGCCGGGGCCCAGCAAGACGGCCGCGGTCCGCGGAAGGCGTCCTGATATCCGGTGAATTACTCCGAATTCGCCGAGATCTCCGACTGTGATAGCACACCCCTAGTGCATTCGAGGTACGGTTACGCTCCGGCACTGATCTCTACCCGGAGGGCGCCATGGTGCAGGCCTACATCCTTATCCAGACCGAGGTCGGCAGGGCCGCCAACGTGGCCGAGGAGATCTCCTCCATCCCCGGGGTCACCCAGGCAGAGGATGTCACGGGCCCGTACGACGTGATCGTCCGGGCCCAGGCCAACAACGTGGACGAGCTCGGCAAGCTCGTCGTGGCCCAGATCCAGGGCGTCCAGGGCATCACCCGTACACTGACGTGTCCGATCGTCCACATCTGAGTGGAACACGAGCACATCTGAGCGGGACGCGAGCCGGGAAGACGATGCGAAAGGCCAAGGGCACCACAGGCACGACGCGGGGAGCCGCGATCGTGGCGGCGCTCGTCCTGCTCGCGGGTTGCTCGTCCACGGTCCACGTCGAGCCGCCCACACCGACCGGCGAGGCCGCCGCGGCCTGCCGCGCGCTCGGAGCGGCGCTGCCGAAGACGCTCGACGGCCTCGACAGGACCGCCTCGGAACCCCCCTCGCCGTACGTCGCGGTCTGGGGTGACGGCCAGATCGCCCTGCGCTGCGGCGTGCCCCGGCCGGCCTCGATGGAGGCTACGGCGGAGGTCTCCGACATCAACGGCGTCGGCTGGTTCCAGGACCCGCGCCGGCCCGCGCTGTTCACGTCCACCAACCGCGTCGCGTACGTCGAGGTCACCATCGGCAAGGACCACCAGCCCGGGGCCGTGCTCGTCGACCTCGCCGGGCCGGTCAAGTCGAGCGTCCCCGAGTAGCTACCGCAGGCCGGCGGACCGGTGCAGCGCGAGCTGGAGCAGCCGGTCGACCAGGCCCGCGTACGGCAGGCCGCTGGCGGCCCACAACTGCGGCGCGACCGACGTCGACGTGAAACCGGGCATGGTGTTGATCTCGTTGACGATCAGCTCACCGGACGGCGTGTAGAAGAAGTCGACCCGCGACAGGCCCTCGCAGCCGAGCGCCTCGAACGCGCGCACGGCCATGGACCGCAGCGTCTCGGCCACCTCGGCGGGGATGTCGGCCGGCGCCTGGAGCGTCATCTGGCCGGGGTGATACTTGGCCTCGAAGTCGTAGAAGTCCTGGCCGCCCGCCACGAGCACCTCACCGGGGACGCTCGCCCCCGGGGCGGCGTCGCCCGGCGACTCCAGCACCGCGCACTCGACCTCGCGGCCGACGATGGCGGCCTCGACCAGCACCTTCGGGTCGTGCTCGCGGGCGAGTTCGATGGCCGCCTCCAGCGACTCGGGATCGTGCGCCTTGGAGATGCCATGCGAAGAACCGGCCCGGGACGGCTTGACGAACACCGGCCAGCCCAGTTCCTCGATCTCCTTGAGCACCCGGCCGCGGTCGAGCCGCCAGTCACGGTCGCGCACGACCACGTACGGGCCCACCGGCAGCCCGGCCGCCTGCAGCACGACCTTCATGTAGACCTTGTCCATGCCGACCGCGCTGGCCAGGACGCCGGAGCCCACATAGCGGACGCCGGCCATCTCCAGCAGCCCCTGGATGGTGCCGTCCTCGCCGTACGGGCCGTGCAGCAGCGGGAACACGACGTCGACCCGCCCGAGCGCCTGCGGGATCTCCCCCGGCTCCAGGGCGATGAGGGTGCCGGAGTCCCCCGGCAGGGCGAGCGCGGTGCCCGAGTCGTCCACGACGGGCAGGCGGCCGGACTCGATCGCGTAGGACTGGGTGCCCGACGCCAGCACCCAGCGCCCGTCCTGGGCGATGCCGATGGGGATGACCTCATACTTCGACCGGTCGATGACGTCGAGCACACTGCCCGCGCTCATCACGGACACCGCATGCTCGGAGTTGCGTCCGCCAAAGACGACTGCCACGCGTACGCGTGACGGGGACTCGCGATCCTCATTCATGATGCCCGAATCTACCGTGTTCGAGGTGCAAAACGGCTTGTCAGCCGCGCGTCGCGAGGGTCCGAATCCCTGATCAGACGCCGTACCGCTCCGGTTTGGGGGTGCGGGACATCAGCAGCACGGCGGCCTCACCGGGGGTCATGCCGTCGTGGACGACGCCGACGACCACCTCGGTGATCGGCATCTCCACGTCGTGCTTCCTGGCCAGTTCGAGCACCGACTCGGACGACTTGACCCCCTCGGCCGTCTGCTTCGTGGCCGCGACGACCTCGGCCAGCGTCATGCCGCGGCCCAGGTTCTCGCCGAAGGTGCGGTTGCGCGACAGCGGCGAGGTGCAGGTGGCGACGAGGTCGCCCATGCCGGCGAGGCCGGCGAAGGTGTGCTGGTCCGCGCCGAGCGCCGCGCCCAGCCTGCCGATCTCGGCCAGCCCGCGTGTCATGAGCGTCGCCCGCACGTTGTCGCCCAGGCCCATGCCGGCCGCGACGCCGACGGCCAGCGCGATGACGTTCTTGACCGCGCCGCCGAGTTCGACGCCCACGACGTCAGGGTTCGTGTAGGTCCGGAACCAGGGCAGGTGGCACGCCTCCTGGAGCCGGGCGGCCACCCCCTCGTCGCGGCAGGCGACGACGGCCGCGGCGGGCTGCCGCTGGGCCAGTTCCGGGACGAGGTTGGGCCCGGAGACCACGGCCACCCGCTGCTCCGGCACCTCGGCCACCTCGCAGATGACCTCGCTCATCCGCTTGCAGGTGCCGAGCTCGACCCCCTTCATGAGGCTGACCAGCACAGCCTCGGACGGGATGTGGGGCTTCCACCCGCGGAGGTTGCCGCGCAGCGTCTGGGACGGCACCGCGAGGACCACGAAGTCCGCGCCGTCCATGGCCTCTGCGGGGTCGGTCGTCGCGCGGATCGTGTCGGGCAGCCGGAGACCGGGCAGATACTCGGGGTTCTCCCGGGTCTCGTTGATCGCGTCGACGATCTCCGCTCGCCTGCCCCACAGGGTCGCGGGGGTGCCGGCCTCGGCGAGGATCATCGCGAACGTGGTGCCCCACGAGCCCGTTCCGAAAACAGCCGCCCTGCTCACTGGCCGCACCACTCCTCTTGCTCCGCGCGCTCCTCCCTCACCGTACGCCCCGCTCAGCGGTTAGCCGCGTTCTTAGGGTCATAAGGGGTGTCTGGCGCCTTCTCATCCCGAATCTCGGCGAGCAGGGCGGTGATGGCGGCCGTGATGTCCGCGGTCGCCTCGCGCAGGACCGAGCCGCGCATGGGCAGGCCCGCGTACTTGGACAGGTCGACCGGCGGCCCGGCGATCACGTGGAAGGTCTTGCGGGGCAGCAGCCGCGGCTTCTTCGCCCCGTACGGCAGCAGCTCCTGGGCGCCCCAGTGGGCGATCGGGACGACCGGCACGCCGGTCGCGAGGGCCAGCCGGGCGACGCCGGTCTTGCCGGCCATCGGCCACAGGTCGGGATCGCGGGTGATGGTGCCCTCGGGATAGAACATGATGCAGGCGCCGTTCCGCAGCCGCTGCTCGGCGGTCTTGAGCGACTGGGTGGCCTCGGTGCTGTTGCGCTCGACCGGGATGGCCTGGAGCTGGGTGACGGCGTGGCCCAGCACGGGCACCCGGAAGATCCCCGCCTTGGCCAGGATCGTCGGCCATCGCCCGTTGTTGTACAGGTAGTGCGCGAGCAGCACCGGATCCGACCATGACAGGTGGTTGGCCGCGATGATCAGGCCGCCGGTGCGGGGGATGTTCTGCCCGCCGCGCCACCTCCGCTTCACGAACAGCCGCGAGAGCGGCTTGACGACGACGACCGCGAGCGCCTCCCAGAAGCGCGGCGGCCGGCCGGCACGGCGGCTCACCACGGCGGGGGTGGGCACTGCGGGGGTCTTGGGGGCTGGCGAGGGCTCGCTGGGGTGGCTCACAGGGTCTCCAAATCACCGGGATCCGGCACAAGTCTCCCGGTTGGCCATTGGCGATGTCGAGGCGGGATGCTACAGGTATGCACCTCGCGCGATGGTCAATAGTCGTCCCGGTGAAAACCTTGATCCGGGCCAAGACGCGGCTCGCCGCCGCGGCCGGGCCGCACCGGACCGACCTCGCGGTCGCGGTGGCCTCCGACACCGTGGCGGCGGCGCTGCGGTGCCCGCTGGTGGCGCGCGTGGTGGTCGTGACGGCCGACCCGCTGCCCGCTCGGCGGCTGGCCGCGCTCGGCGCCCACGTGGTCTCCGACCCGGACCGGGGGCTCAACACCGCCCTGCGGGCGGGCGCGGCGGAGGCCGTACGGCTCGCGCCGGACGACGCCGTCGGCGCCCTGCAGGCCGACCTGCCCGCTTTGCGGCCCGCGGAGCTGACGACGGTGCTCACGGCCGCGCTGGAGTTCGACCAGTCCTTCGTCCCCGACGCGGCCGAGGTGGGCACGACGTTCTACGGCGTACGGCCCGGCGTGCCCTTCCTGCCGGGGTTCGGCGGCGAGTCGAGGGTCAGGCACCTGTCCGAAGGGGCCAAGGAGCTGTCCCTGTCCGGCATCGACTCCGTGCGCAGGGACGTGGACACGGTGGAGGACCTGCGCGCCGCCCTGGCCCTGGGCGTCGGGCCCGCCACCGCGGAGGTCGCGGCCCGGTTGTCCCTGACATCCGGCTGAGCCTCCGAGGCGGCCGCCGCGGTCAGTGCGCCGCCTCGGCGTTCTCGCGAGCGTGCCTGGGCAGGAGGAATGCCACCGCGAACGTCACCACGAGCATCCCCGCGACCACCCAGAGGGTCACCTTCATCGCGTGGTCGAAGCCGCCGATGCCCGGCGTGTCGCCGAGCAGGTCGAAGAAGACCGTGCCGATCAGGGCGTAGCCGAACGCGCTGCCCAGTTGCTGCACGGCCGTCAGGCTGCCGGAGGCGGAACCCGTCTCGTGCTGCTCCACTCCGGCCAGCACGATGTCGAAGAACGGCGACATCAGCAGGCCCATGCCGACCCCCGCCACCACGAGGGCCGGGGCGAGCTGCCACGGGTTGGGGTGCGTGCCCGCGATGTTCAGCGTGAGCACGACGCCGATCACGCCCAGCACCATGACAAGGGTGCCGCCCTGGAGGAGCCTGCGCCCGAACCGCTGCAGCGGCTGCGCGAGACCGAATCCGACGATCATGCCGGCCGACCACGGGGCCATCGCCAGGCCTGCCTTGAGCGCCGAGTAGCCGAGCCCCATCTGCGTGTAGAGGTTGAAGACCAGCATGAACCCGGCCATGCCGGAGAAGAACACGATGCCGGTGAACAGGCCGCCGGTGAACGCGCGCTTGCGGAACAGGCTCGGCACGATCAGCGGGTCGCCTCCGGAACGGCTGCGGCGCGACTGGACCAGGCCGAAGACGGCGAAGACGACGACCGCGGCGACGAGCATGACGAACGCCCAGAGCGGCCAGTCGTACTCGCGGCCCTGGACGAGCGGGTAGATCACCAGGAAGCCGCCCAGGGACGCGAGCGCCATCCCGCCCAGGTCGAGGCGCAGCGGGTGCGGCGACCTCGACTCGGGCAGGTAGCGCATCCCGGCGGCCAGAGCGGCGAGGCCCAGCGGCAGGTTGAGCAGGAAGATCATCCGCCAGCCGGTGCCCCAGAAGTCGGCCTCGACCAGCCAGCCCGCGAGGATCGGGCCGCCGACCGCGGACAGGCCCATGACCGGCCCGAACATGCCGAACGCCTTGCCCGCCTCCGCGGGCGGGAACATCTCCTTGATCATCCCGAGCCCCTGCGGCAGCATGACCGAGCCGAACAGGCCCTGGATCACCCGCGCGCCGATGAGCATCTCGGGCGACTGGGCGACGGCGCACAGCAGCGATCCGGCGGTGAAGCCGGCCGCGCCGATCAGGAACATCCGCTTGCGGCCGAAGATGTCCCCCAGCCTTCCTCCGGTGATCAGGCCGACGGCCATGGCCAGGGTGTAGGCGGCGCCCATCCACTGGATGGTCCCCTCCGAGCCGCCGAGATCGGCGCGCATGCTCGGCGCCGCGATGTTGGTGACCGTCGCGTCGACGAGGTCCATGACCTCCGCGGCGAGGATCACGAAGAGCGCCGCCCAGCGCCAGCGGTACGGCGCTCCGGCCGTCGGTGCCGCCGACGCCGGCGCGGTGATGGATTCCGACATCACTCCTCCTGGAGAACTGAACGCTGTTCACTGTAACTGAGCATCGTTCTATCACCGATCACTGTTCAGCTACAAGTGCGATGTTCACCACGCTATATCGCGTCTTTGACATCGACAAGATATATCGCGTTTAGAGCGCTGTTCTGGAGCGCGGAGCGGTGTTCACTACCATGAGCGGAACACCGGGAGGTCCTTCATGACGCAGCCGGACATGCCCACACCGCCGTGGGAGCGTCCGCCGAGAAGACGTACGCCGGCCAGAGTGCCCCTCACCCGCGAGCGGATCGTCGACGCCGCCTACACGGTCCTCGACCGCGAGGGCTACGACCGGCTGAGCATGCGGCAGGTCGCCGCCGAGCTCGGCGTCGCCGTATCGGCGCTGTACGTCCACGTACGCGACAAGGACGAGCTGCTGCGGCTGATGTACAACCGCGTCTTCGAGGGCTACGACCTGCCCGAGCCCGACCCCGCCCGATGGCGGGAGCAGGTCATGGACTTCGCCCGCCAGGGCCGCCGGAGGCTGCTCGGCCACCGGGACCTGGCGAAGATCTCCCTGGGCAACGTGCCCTTCGCACCGGAACTGCTCCCCCACGTGGAGAAACTGCTGGGCCTCTTCGCGGCGGCCGGTCTGCCGAGGAGGGTCCAGGCCATCGCGGGCGACCTGCTCTCGACGTACATCGACGGGTTCGTGCTTGAGGAGAGCCTCTGGCGGGACCGCTACCCGGAGACCGGCGGCAACGCCCCGGAGCAGATGCGCGAGGAGGTCAACGACTACTTCGCCTCGCTGCCGCCCGACCGGTTCCCGAACCTGGTGGCGCTCGCCGACCTGATGATGGACGAGTCGAACGACTACCGGTTCGAGCTCGGCGTGGAGATCATCCTGCGCGGCCTCGCCTCCTACGTCGGCGAGCAGGACCCCGACGAGGAGAGCCGGTCGCGGCGATAGTCTGGCCGCGTGCAGGCGACGGTGCAGAGCTTCGACCCCGCGACCCGCTCGGGCTGGGTCTTCCTCGACGACGGCACCAGGATCCCCTTCGACGGCGCGGCCTTCGACGCCGGACCGCTGCGGCACCTGCGTCCCGGCCAGCGGGTCGCCCTCGTCATGGCGGACGGCCACGTCACCTACGTGACGCTCTCCACGTTCCCGACGCCCTGACCCGCCGGACGGCAGGCCCTCTGACCAGGGCGGGGTTTGACCCGATCATGCCGCCGGGGTTCTACTGGAGGAGCAGGCACCTCGTTCGGTGAGGCGTCCGCGCGGACACAGGCCACTGACCCTCCTCGTCGAGAGACGCCCCGGGTCAGGACAGGTCTCCCCGGCTTAAGGGGTGACCCCAGGTGGCTTCCTTTGAGGGATCACGCCGCGCGGTGCCGAAGCTCTTACGTGAGGGGTGCGAATCGACAGGCGCCACCGGCGCGGTCCGCCGTGCCATGAGTGTCGCCGTACGACCTCGAGGAGGTGGTCGGGATGACTTCCGGCAGTAGTCCGACACCATCCCATCCCGTCACCTTCCTCGGCACCTTCCTCGGCACCTTCCGCAGCGCCTTCCGCGCCATGCCGCGGGGCTCCGGGGCCGCAGGCGCGGTCGCCGCCCGCTGCCGCTGCCGGGCCGGGTGACGGGTTCCCTCCGTGCCGTCCGGCACGAGACAGGAGGTCCCGTCATGACGATCACGATTTCCGTGCCGTTCACGCTGCCGCGCACCCTGGCCAGGACGGCCCGCGTCCTGGTCCCCGTCCTGACGCCGCTCGCCCTCGCGCTGGTGGGTTCCGCCGACGCGGGGACAGGCCTGCGGCTGGGGCTGGAGATCGCGCTGCTGCTCCTCAGGCACCTGCTGGGGGTCTGAAGGCCCGGGGCTACGCCCTCACCCGGCCGGCCCGGGACTCCAGGTAGCGCCGCTCGGCCATGCTGGCGGTGGACCTCGCGGCCCGCCGGTAGTGCTCGTACGCCCCGGCCCTGTCGCCGGTCTTCTCCAGCAGATGCGCGCGCACGGACAGCAACCGGTGATGCCCGGCCAACCGCTCGTCACCGTCCAACGTGGACAACAAGGCCAGCCCGGCCTCCGGGCCCTCGATCTCGGCGAGCGCGATCGCCCGGTTGAGGGTGACCATCGGGTTGGGCGCGATCCGCTCCAGGATCAGATAGAGGGCGTGCACCTGCGGCCAATCGGTCTCCTCGGCCGTGGCCGCGTCGGCATGCGTGGCGGCGATGGCGGCCTGGAGCTGGTACGGCCCCAGCGCCGGGCCGCCCAGCGCCGCCTTGATCAGCTCGACGCCCTCGTCCACCAGCCCGCGGTCCCACTTCGTGCGGTCCTGCTCGTCGAGCGGCACCAGATCGCCGGCCGGATCCGTACGTGCCTCTCTGCGGGCGTGGGTCAGCAACATCAGCGCGAGCAGCCCGGTGACCTCGCCGTCGCCGGGCAGCTGGGCCTGCACCATCCGGGCCAGCCGGATCGCTTCGTTCGCGAGGTCGGCGCGGTGCAGATCGCTGCCCGAGGAGGCGGTGTAGCCCTCGTTGAAGATCAGGTAGAGCACGTGCAGGACGACCCGGAGCCGCTCCTGGAGCTCCGCGCCGTCCGGCAGGCCGAACGAGCTCCCGGCGGCTTTGACGCGCTGCTTGGCCCGGCTGATCCTGGCCGCCATCGTGGCCTCCGGCACCAGGAACGCGCGGGCGATCTCGGCGGTGGTCAGGCCGCCGACCGCCCGCAGCGTCAGGGCGACCTGGGAGGCCGCGGTCAGCGTGGGATGGCAGCACAGAAAGAGCAGGACGAGCGTGTCGTCGGTGTCCGGCACGTCCTCCGGCATCACCTCGACGGCGGCCGTCACCGACTCCCGCTCACGGCGCGCTTGGTCGCTGCGCATCTGGTCGATGAGCCGCCGGGACGCCACGGTCGACAGCCAGCCACGCGGGTTGTCCGGCACTCCCTCGACCGGCCACTGCACGGCGGCGGCGAGAACGGCCTCCTGCACGGCGTCCTCGCACCCCTCGAACCGGCCGTGCCGGCGTACCAGCGCGCCGAGGACCTGCGGCGTGAGCTCACGCAGCAGGCCCTCGACGACCGGTGCTGTCATGCCTCCAATTGTCCGTCGGCGAACATGACCTGCCGCACCTCGACGCCGAGACCCTCGATCGCGGTGTCCGGGATTCGCGCCGCCAGTTCGATCGCCCGCTCCCTGCTCTCGCAGTCGATCAGGTAGAAGCCACCCAGATACTCCTTGGCCTCCAGGAAGGGACCGTCGGTCACCACCGGCTGGCCGTTGCGCACGGACACCACCGCGGCCTGCGACGGGTCGACCAGCGCCTGTGTGCTGATCAGCTCTCCGGACCGCTTCAGCGCCTCGATGAACCTGCCGTGTCCATCGCCGAGCGCCGCCCTCTCCTCGTCGGTCAGCGCGTCCAGCACGGCCGGGTTGATGTGCAGGCTGATCAGGAACTTCATCGCGTTCTCCTCGTGGTTCGCGAGCCTCCATGGGGCCCTCCCACCGGTTGGTCGGAGCCGCCGCCGCCGTCTTGACACCTGTCCGCGTCGAAAACTCCCGGCCGCTCCCGCGAGACGTCGGGTGGCCGCCCGCGGTCCCCGGCTACGAGGCCGATGACGAGGCGGCTCCCTCATAGCGCCCGGCCGGTGGCACTCGCAGCGCGATCATGGCGACGTCGTCCTCGCCCGTCACCGGCATCCCGGTGAGCAGTTCGTCGCAGAACCGGCCCAGGGGCTCGCGGGCGAGCGGCTCGGCACACCGCCGCAGCCGTTCGAGCCCGTCACCGAGGTCCTCTCCCCGCCGCTCGACGAGGCCGTCGGTGTAGAGCAGCAGTGTGCTGTCCGGCGGCAACGGCTCGACGGCGCTGATCCACGGGTGCTCGTAGGAGAGGCCGAGAAGGGGGTTGCCCGCGTTCTGGAGGAAGCGGCCCTCCCCCTCGCCGGTCACCAGCAACGGCGGCGGATGCCCGGCCACCGAGTACGCCAGCCGCCACAGGCCCTCGTAATCCCTTTCCAGGCGGGCCAGCACGCAGGTGGCGGTGCTCTCGCCGTTCAGGGTCTCCAGGGCGCTGTTCAGCCGCCTCAGGACGTCACCGGGGGACTCGTCGCGGTCGACGGCGAGCGCCCGCAGCATGTTGCGCATCTGGCTCATGCACACGGCGGCGGCCAGGTCGTGCCCGGCCACGTCGCCGATCACCAGCTTGACGACGCCACGGGACAGCACGAACGCGTCGTACCAGTCTCCGCCGATCTCGGCGGCGGTGGGGCTCGCCTCGTAGCGCGCGGCGAGCTCCAGGCCGGGGACGTGGGGCGGCTCGGCCAGCAGGCTGTGCTGCAGGGCCAGCGCCACCCGCTGGGTGCGCCGGAAGCGCAGGGCGTTGCCGATGGCGTCGTGCGTGTGGTCGAGGATCTGCCCCATCAGATCGATGTCGGCCGGACTGATCGGCGGCCGGTCCCCGCAGACGCAGGCCGTGACCACGGCCGCGACCTCGCCTTCGACGACGATCGGGAGGATGACCACGTTGTGAGCCCCGATCTCGGCGACCCACGTCCTGACCGCCTCGGGGTGGCGGAACGAAGGACGTCCGCGGGGGAAGGATATCTGGGCGGGGCGGCGCAGCCCCACCGCCTGCCGCAGCACCTCGGCGGA
Organism: Microbispora sp. H11081; assembly: GCF_012999535.1. Classification (GTDB taxonomy): domain Bacteria; phylum Actinomycetota; class Actinomycetes; order Streptosporangiales; family Streptosporangiaceae; genus Microbispora. The sequence continues at coordinate 156,164 of NZ_JABBWV010000003.1, read as the reverse complement.
GTGGTGCTCCTTCAGCAGCGGCAGCCTCGGCAATCCCTCGCGTACGGCGGAACAGAGGCGCTCGGCGAGGACGGTGCGCGCGTGCGGAAGGCCGCCGTTCGGCTCGGGAAGCAGGTGGACATCGCAGGTGTCGGCGAGTTCGGGCACGACCACCTCGGCGAGCGCCTGGCACATCTCCTCCAGGTTGGTGATGTCGCTCGCCGCGGCCGCGGCGTGGTCCAGCAGCCGGCGGCGGCGCTCCTCCTGCCACTCCCGCTCGACGTCGGTGGAGGTGCCCACCCACTCCACCACCTCGCCGTTCTGGCGCACCGGCACGGACCGGAAACGGATGTGCCGGTAGACGCCGTCGCGGGTGCGGACGCGGTAGGTCACCTCGTTCAGCGAGATCTCCTGTTCGCCGGCCTTGTCCCACCACTCCTCGGCCTGCACGCGGTCCTCGGGGTGCAGGGCCCGCATCCAGCCGCGGCCGAGACTCTCGTGCGGCTTCTGTCCCGTCAGCCGCTGCCAGCCCTGGCTCTCTCTGGAGTCGCCGTGCGGGCCGGTCACCCACACGGTGTGCGTGCCCGCCCACATGATGCTCTGGTAACGGCGCCGGAGGCGGGCAAGCTCCTTCTCCATGACGGATGCCCGCCAAGTGGCGGCGACCTCCGACGTGGCCTCCTGGACCACCGCCAGCAGCCCGCTCTCGCCGCCCTGGAGGGCGATCCCGGAAAGGCTCATCCGGAAGAGGCGCTCGTGTGGTCCGCCGCTACGGCCGGCGCCCGCGGAGACGTCGTCGAGGCGTACGGCCTCCCCCGTTCTCCTCACCTCGTCGAGCACGGCGAGGGTGTCCTGCCCGAGGAGGTCGCGGAGTCCCTGCCGTACGGAGGCCCCGATCGGCAGATCCCCGAACATCGACCGGAAGGCGTCGTTGGCGTAGAGCAGCCGATGCGCCTCCCCACCGGTCACCAGGACCGCGACCGGCGCCCGGTCGAACGCGGCCACCGGCACCCGGCCGGGCTCGCGTACCCGCACTTGCGTCCCAGGCTCTCGACCGCCACGCACAGCTTCTTCCCCCGGTCTGACACGCGGTCGATGGGTCCCCCGCATTCACGCCCTGCGACTCGCCTACCTGAGATTACCCATGTTTACCCAGGTCAGGGAGGGGAGATTACCGTCCTCGCGCGATGTGGAACCGGGCCGTGAAACGACGAACGGCGCCCGGGGGCTCCGAGCGCCGTCCACTGGTACCGGTGGGGCCGGCTACTTCTTCTTGGCAGCCTTGCCACCAGCGTTGACCTGCTCCTTGAAATCCGCGCCCGGGCGGAACCTGGGCACCCAGCTCTCCTCCACCTTGATCGGGTCTCCGGTGGAAGGGTTGCGGGCCGTACGGGCCGGCTTGTGCACCATCTCGAAGGCACCGAAGCCGGTGATCGAGACCTTGTCACCGCTCGCGACGGCACCCTGGATGGCGTCGAGGACGGCGTTGACGGCTTCTGTCGCCGTCTTCTTGTCACCGACGCGATCTGTGATCGCGTCGACGAGTTCTTTCTTGTTCATTTCGGTTTCCTCCCCCTTACGCGCTTGAAATTAGGGGACGAGGTCGCGGGACTTCAATCACCGTGGGGCATGTTTCGCCTACTCGGCGTGTCGGATGTGCCGTCCAGATAGGCGATGAAGGCGTCCAGCCGGGCGGCCGCATGGGCTATGTCCCGCTTTGCCACGTCACAGATAGCAAGCAGCCGTCGCGCCAGGCGGGCCTGCTCCTCCTGTGGTAAGGCTAACGCTCTGACGCGGCGATGCGCATCACGCAGTCGCCGCGCCAGCAGCTCATCTCCGGTCTGAGACTCGTTCAGACGGTCGTCGGCAGCCATGGCTGCCGTCCATTCTCGTACTCCTCGATGGCGTCCGCGTGACGCAGGGTCAGCCCGATGTCGTCCAGGCCCTCCAGCAGCCGCCAGCGGGTGTAGTCGTCGATCTCGAACGGGACGACCAGATCGCCCGCGCGCACCTGGCGCTCGGCCAGGTCGACGGTGATCTCGCTCGCCGGGTCCGCCTCCGCCGCGTCCTGCAGGCGCTTGACGACGTCCTCGGGCAGGACGACCGGCAGCAGGCCCATCTTCGTGGAGTTGTTGCGGAAGATGTCGCCGAAGCGCGAGGCGATGACGACGCGGAAGCCGTACTGCTGCAGCGCCCAGACGGCGTGCTCACGCGAGGAGCCGGTGCCGAAGTCAGGCCCGGACACCAGGATCGTGGCGCCCTCGTACGCGGGGTCGTTGAGCACGAACGACGGGTCCTCGCGCCAGGCGGCGAACAGGCCCTTCTCGAAGCCCGTACGGCTGACCTGCTTGAGCCAGACCGCCGGGATGATCTGGTCGGTGTCCACGTTGCTGCGGCGCAGCGGCACGGCGCGGCCGGTGTGGGTGGTGAACGCTTCCATGGTGGTCTCTTCCTGGGACGTGGGCGGACTAGAGGTCGGCGGGGGCGGTCAGCCGGCCGGTCACCGCCGTGGCGGCCGCCACCTGCGGCGACACGAGGTGGGTGCGCCCGCCCTTGCCCTGGCGGCCCTCGAAGTTGCGGTTGGAGGTCGAGGCGCTGCGCTCGCCCGGCTTCAGCGTGTCGGGGTTCATGCCCAGGCACATCGAGCAGCCGGCCTCGCGCCACTCGGCCCCGGCCGCCTTGAAGACCTCGTGCAGGCCCTCCTCCTCGGCCGCCTTCTTGACCCCCATGGAGCCCGGGACGATCAGCGTGCGGGTGACGACCTTGCGGCCCCGCAGGATCTCGGCCGCGGCGCGCAGGTCCTCGATGCGGCCGTTGGTGCAGGAGCCGACGAAGACGGTGTCCACCTGGATGTCGTTCAGCGGCGTGCCCGCGGCGAGGCCCATGTACTCGAGCGCGCGCTCGGCGGCGGCCCGCTCGACCGGGTCGGCGAACTGCTCGGGCGACGGCACGGCGGAACCGAGCGGCGCGCCCTGGCCCGGGTTGGTGCCCCAGGTGACGAACGGCGTGAGGGCCGAGGCGTCGATCTCCACGACCTTGTCGAACTCGGCGTCGTCGTCGGTGCGCAGGGTCTTCCAGTACTCCACCGCACGGTCCCACGCCTCACCGGTGGGCGCGTGGGGACGGCCGCGCAGGTACTCGAACGTGGTCTCGTCGGGGGCGATCATGCCCGCCCGCGCGCCGGCCTCGATCGACATGTTGCAGACGGTCATGCGGCCCTCCATGGAGAGCTTGCGCACCGCCTCGCCCCGGTACTCGACGATGTAGCCCTGGCCGCCACCGGTGCCGATCTTCGCGATGATCGCCAGGATCAGGTCCTTGGCGGTCACGCCGACCGGCAACTCGCCCTTGACCTCGATGGCCATCGTCTTGGGCCGGTAGGCGGGCAGCGTCTGGGTGGCCAGCACGTGCTCGACCTCGGAGGTCCCGATGCCGAACGCGATGGCGCCGAACGCCCCGTGCGTCGAGGTGTGCGAGTCGCCGCAGACGATCGTCATGCCCGGCTGGGTGAGCCCGAACTGCGGGCCGATGATGTGCACCACGCCCTGACCGGCGTCGCCCATCGGGTGCAGGCGGATGCCGAACTCCGCGGCGTTCTTGCGCAGCGTCTCGACCTGCGTACGGGACACCGGGTCGGAGATCGGCCCGAGCACGGTCGGGACGTTGTGGTCCTCGGTGGCGATCGTGAGGTCGGGGCGGCGCACGGTGCGGTCCGCCATGCGCAGGCCGTCGAACGCCTGCGGGCTGGTCACCTCGTGGATGAGGTGCAGGTCGATGTAGAGCAGGTCGGGTTCGCCGTCGGCACGGCGTACCACGTGCTGCTCCCAGACTTTCTCAGCCAGTGTGCGACCCATGGTTGTGACGCCTCCTTGCGCTCATACCCCCGGTCGTGTCTCTCATCATGAGACTGATATATCGGGATATGGACACTGTATCCGGTGTATGCCAACATTGTGTTTGCATCTCGTATGCCGAGACGGCAGTATCGGGGTATGGACAACTCTAGCGGGGTCGGAGTACTCGACAAGGCGGTTCTCGTACTCAACGCCCTGGAGGCGGGCCCCGCTTCCCTGGCACAGCTCGTCCAGGCGACCGGCCTGGCCAGGCCGACAGCCCACCGGCTGGCCGTCGCGCTGGAGCACCACCGCATCGTCTCCCGCGACACGCAGGGCCGGTTCATCCTCGGGCCCCGTTTATCGGAACTGTCCACGGCGGCGGGCGAGGACCGGCTGCTGGCCGTCGCCGGGCCGGTGCTCACCCAACTTCGCGACCTGACCGGAGAGAGCGCTCAACTTTACCGGCGCCAGGGTGATGAGCGGGTCTGCGTGGCCGCCGCCGAGCGCGCCAGCGGGCTGCGCGACACCGTGCCCGTCGGCTCCGCGCTGCCCATGACCGCGGGGTCCGCCGCGCAGATACTGCTCGCCTGGGAGGAGCCCGACCGGCTGCACCGCGGCCTGCGCGGCGCCAAGTTCACCGCCGCCACGCTCGCGAGCGTACGCAGGAGGGGCTGGGCCCACAGCGTGGGCGAGCGCGAGCAGGGCGTGGCGAGCGTCTCCGCCCCCATCCGCGGCGCCGGCGGCAAGGTGATAGCCGCGGTCTCCGTGTCGGGCCCCATAGAGCGGCTCACCCGTACGCCCGGCCGGATGCACGCCGCCCCCGTCGTCGCCGCCGCGGAGCGGATAACCGAAGCCATGCGCCGCGCGAACTGATTGGAGAGCGGTGTCCCGAAAGCCCTAGGCTGGCGGGGTGACAGACCGCATCGAGGCAGCCGCCGCTGAACTGCGTCCCCTGCTCCAAGAATTCATCCTCTGGGCGCCGGCAAACGCACCAGGCAGCGACCCCGATCTCGTGGGCCCCGCCGCCCTGTGGCACCGCCTGATCGCAAGCGCCGACGTCGGGCTGTGGAAACACGGCGACCTGCGCACTCTCCTGCTGGAGCGCATACCGCAGGTGGTCGAGGACCCCGAGGCCGCGGCCGACGGCATGATCCCCGCGGTCCGGGCGTACCTGACGTTCCTGTCGACCACCGGGCGGCTCTCGCCCGGCTCGGCCTCGCTGGAGACCCTCCTCGCCGAGCTCGACGAGGTCGAGGACGACTTCGTCGACGCCATGGAGGACACCATCGCCGAGCGCGACTGGGACGAGGAGGAGGACGAGCTCGACGGGGAGGAGATCGACGAGGGCCTCGGCGACTTCGAGCCGTTCGCCGACGAGATCGGCGCGCTGCCCACGGTCCGGCTGCGGCCCGACGTCGAGCTAGCCGAGGCGGCACGCGGGGTGACGCTCATCGCGCAGGCCCGCGACCTGGCGCTGTGGGTCGGCACCGGCCGCAAGGTGGGCGAGGAGACCCTGCTCACCGACTCCGAGGTGGACGACGCGGTGCGCGCGGTCGGCCTGCCCGACGCGGGCAACATCTGGAACCTGTGGAACCTCGCGATCGACCTCGAGTTCCTCGCCCCCGACGGCGACGACACGGTCAGCGTGGACTCCGACACGGCCGCCTGGCCCTTCGAGGACGACGACGACGTCCTCGACGCCTGGATGCTCGGTCTCCACTCGCTCGACTACGGCGACCCCGAGCTGGACGAAGACGACCTCACGCTGGCCCTGTCCGGCCTGACCCGCGCGCTGCTGATCCGCGTGCTGCTCGCCGGAGGAACGCGGCAGGTGTCCTCGCTGCGCGACGAGCTGGCCGAGGCCGCGGCGGAGTACGACGACCTCGGGGCCGACGCCTGGGCCGCGGCCGGTGACCCGCTCGCCTCCGTGCTCGCCTGGCTCACCGGCTACGGCATGGTCACCGTCGAGGGCGACACGGTCACCCTGACGCCGCTCGGCACGGAGGGCCTCGTCCACCTGCTGGACGACGAGGACATCGACATCGACGCCCGGCCCGCGATCGACGCCATGACCGCGCTCGACCTGCTGTCGTTCAGCGCCGACATGTCCGAGGAGGAGGCCGACGAGGAGTTCGCCGCCTGGCTCGCGCTGCGCGACCCGGCGCGGGCCGCCGCCGAACTGCTCGAAGCCGCCGCCGAGGAGGAGTCGGACGCCCTCGTCCGGGTGCAGGCCGCCAGCCTGGTGGGCTCGCTGGGCGAGGCCGCCATCCCGGCCTGGCAGGAGGCGCTGAAGGAGCCCTCGCTCCGGCCGTACGCCGCGACGCACCTGACCCAGATGGACGTCGAGGACGCTCCGGAGCCGACCCAGGCGGACACCCACTGGCTGATCCTCGACATGTGGACGATCTCCGCGGGTCTCGGCCGGCCGGAGTTCGTGTCGAGCCTGCACGACATCGGCCCCGCGCAGACGCTCATCGGGCTGCTGGACGTGATCTGGAAGGTCCACCACCCTCACCTCGAGGAGTTGCTGGGCCTCATCGACGAGACCCACCCGGACAAGCAGGTGGGGAAGGCCGCCAAGCGGGCGCTGTTCAAGGCGCGGTCGGGGCGGTAGCCGTCCGATCGAGGCCGGGACGGCGGCGTCCGCCCCGGCCTCACCGCCTTTTTTCGACGGCTGCGTCGCGCGGATTTAGTCTGGTGTGATGCCGATCTCACTCATGGTGAGTCCCGTGGCGTGGTGGCAGCCGGCCGTGGACCTCGTCATCGCGCTCGTGCTCTCGGCGGCCATCGGCCTGGAGCGGGAGATCCGGCAGAAGAGCGCCGGGTTGCGCACCCACACGCTCGTGGGGTTCGGCGCCGCGCTGTTCATGCTCGTGTCCAAATACGGCTTCTCCGACGTGCTCGGCGACGGCGTGGTGCTCGATCCGTCGCGGGTGGCCGCCCAGATCGTCTCCGGCATCGGCTTCATCGGCGGCGGGCTGATCTTCGTACGCCGCGACGCGGTCAAGGGGCTGACCACCGCCGCCGCCGTGTGGCTCACCGCCGGAGTCGGCATGGCCGCGGGCGCCGGCCTGTGGCTGCTCGCCGTCCTCGCCACGGTGGGGAACTTCGTCGTGATGCTCGGGCTCACCCCGCTGGCCGCCCGGCTCCCCCGTTCCCGGCACGCGCAGTCGCGGCTGCGCCTGTCGTACGCGGACGGCCGGGGCGTGCTGCGGCGGGCCCTGGCCGAGTGCACGGGCCGCCGTTTCGTGGTCGACGAACTGTCGCTGGAGCAGCCCACCCGCGGGCAGGACACCGGCACGGTCATGGTCACCCTGCTGCTCCACGGCCCCGGCTCGATCGGCGACCTCACGAGCAGGCTGGCCGAGATCGACGGCGTGCTCGCCATCTCCTGCGACGACGCGAACAGCCAGCACTTCTAGAGAGGCCCTTCATGACCAGCCACGGGCGACGCGCGTTCTCGTGCCTCCCCGGCCATGCGAACCGGGTGGGCGGCCGCCTCAAGCCGCGGCTCCCGGGGGGCCGGCCGTGTTGATCACCCGCCTGGCCGTGCCGCCGCCTCATCCGGCCGGGTGGCCGTTCACCATCCCCGCCGTCCAGCACCTGGCGGCAGGGCTCGACCTCACCGCCCGCGTGACGTTCCTCGTCGGCGAGAACGGCTCCGGGAAGTCCACGCTCGTCGAGGCCGTCAGCGACGTGTGCGGCATCAACTCCGGAGGAGGCAAAGCGGGCACCCGGTACGCCTCCACAGGGCAGGCGACGCCGCTCGGCGGTGCCCTGCGCGCCGAGTTCACCACCGCGGGGCTGCGCCTCGTCCGCGGCCCCCGCACCAAGCGGCGGGCGTTCTTCTTCCGCGCGGAGACGCTGTTCGATCTCGGACAGAACGTGTCCGGCCTGCCCGGGTTCTGGGAGGAGGACCTGACCGAGCAGTCGCACGGCGAGGGGTTCTTCACCGTGCTGGACCGCATGGTCGCCGGGCCTGGTCTCTACCTGATGGACGAGCCGGAGGCCGCGCTGTCGTTCGCCTCCTGCCTGCGCCTGATGGCCCTGATGGACCGCGTCGCCCGCGAGGGCGGACAGGTCATCTGCGCCACCCATTCGCCGATCCTGGCCGCGCTTCCCGGCGCGCAGATCCTGGAACTGGACGACGACGGAATCCATCCCGTCGCGTGGAAGGAACTCCACCTGGTGGATCACTGGCGGCGGTTCCTGGAGGCGCCGGACGCCTACCTGCGGCACGTGCTCGACGGCAGGACGAGCCGCCGGGAGCCGTCGTAGGCGTCAGAGGCTCTCCGCCGTGTCCACGATCGTGGTCTCGGCGGGGCGCGGATGCCATCCGAGCTCGTCGCGGGCCCGGTCGTTGTGGATGATCGGTCGTGGCGGCTCGTCCCCCGGCGCCTCCCGCGTGGGCACCCGCGCGGCGAGCGGGCCGAGCCGCCTGCGCAGGATCCCGGCCACCTCCAGGAAGCTCAGCGCCGGGCCGTCCGCCACGGCCAGGAAGCGCTTGCCCGCCGCCTCGGGCGCGGCCATGGCGCGGATGTGCAGGTCGGCCACGTCCCGTACGTCGACGACGCCGAAACGCTGACGGGGCGCGACGCTCATCGTCCCGTCGAGCATCGCCTTGATCAGCTGAGTCGAAGAGCGCGCCTCGGCCGTCAGGGCCGGCCCGAAGATGGCCGTCGGATTGACCACGACGAGCTCGGTGCCGCCGCCCTCGCGCTCCATCAGGTCCCACGCGGCCCGCTCGGCGATCGCCTTGGAGCGCGGATAGGGCGCCAGCCCTGGCGTGTCCGGTTCGGTCCAGTCGGCCTCGGTGAACTCGGCGCCGGGCTTGGGCGTGTATCCGACCGCGGCGAAGGACGACGTGAGCACCACGCGCCTGGCCCCCGCGTCGCGTGCCGCCCGCAGCACCCGCAGCGTGCCCTCTCGGGCGGGGACGATCAGCTCGTCGGGGTCGTCGGGCTGGACGACCGGGATGGGCGAGGCGACGTGGTGGACCTCCTCGCACCCGGCTACCGCGGCGGCCCAGCCGCCGTCCGCCGACAGGTCGGCGGCGACGAACTCCAGACGGGCGTCGTCGGCGCCGCCCCGGCGCACCGCCGCGCGCAGGGCCGCACGCAGGGCCGCCTCGCGGGCCGTCGAGCGCACTGTGGCGCGCACCGAGCGCCCGGCCCGCAGCAGCGCGGCGATCAGGTGCGTCCCCACGTAGCCGGACCCACCGGTGACCAGGACCGGGCTCATCCCAGCATCCTCAAGCGATCGACCACGTCCACGAGACGCCGGGTGACCTCGGCCTCGGCGGCGGTGTCGCCGCGGTCCCGGGCGTCCCAAAGCGCCGCCTTCTCGCGCAGGTAGGCGAGCCGCGCCCGCTGTGCGGCGATCTCGGCCTCGACGCGCTCCGCGTGGTGCAGCAGCAGATCGCGCTGCTCGGCCGCCGCCTCCCGCCCTCGTGCGCGGTTGGCCAGATAGGCGCGCATGTCCTCAATGCCTACGCCGGCCGAGCGCAGGCAGGCCAGCGCCTCGATCACGTGAAGGTCCTCGTCGCGGTAACGGCGATGCCCGCTCCGCTCGTCCCGGTCGATCGGGCCGACCAGCCCGACGTCCTCGTAGTAGCGCAGCGTCGGCTCGCTCAGCCCGGTACGTCGCGAAACGTCCTGAATGGTGATGGTTGCCATGGGGACAGCAGACCAGACCTCAAGCGCTTGAAGTCAAACACGGACCACTAGCCCCGACCGGATTCGCGCCCGCGCAGCGGGCCATGAACAGGGCGCGGCGTCCCGTAACGGCGAAACCCCCGGCACGGGGAGTGCCGAGGGTCTCGATGATGTAGCCCCGACCGGATTCGCGCCCGCGCAGCGGGCCATGAACAGGGCGCGGCGTCCCGTAACGGCGAAACCCCCGGCACGGGGAG
>NZ_JABBWV010000003.1:0-146340 GCF_012999535.1 Microbispora sp. H11081 | reverse complement strand
AGTGCCGAGGGTCTCGATGATGTACCCCCCGACCGGATTCGCGCCCGCGCAGCGGGCCATGAACAGGGCGCGGCGTCCCGTAACGGCGAAACCCCCGGCACGGGGAGTGCCGAGGGTCTCGATGATGTACCCCCCGACCGGATTCGCGCCCGCGCAGCGGGCCATGAACAGGGCGCGGCGTCCCGTAACGGCGAAACCCCCGGCACGGGGAGTGCCGAGGGTCTCGATGATGTAGCCCCGACCGGATTCGAACCGGCGCTACCGCCTTGAGAGGGCGGCGTCCTAGGCCACTAGACGACGGAGCCGTGTGCAGTGAAGTAGTCCCGAGCGGATTCGAACCGCCGTTACCGCCTTGAGAGGGCGGCGTCCTAGGCCACTAGACGACGGGACCTTACACTGTGCACTGCGCTGTTTCCAGCAGAATCCCTTGGGGGGATCCAGCTGGGGTACCAGGACTCGAACCTAGACTAACGGAGCCAGAATCCGTCGGGCTGCCAATTACCCCATACCCCATCTGCTTGCGGGGGCCTCGCGGCTCCCGCTTGCGACTCCGAAAGGATAGCCCAGCTTGGGAGCTACTACCAAAACGATTGCGGCGCGCCCTCTGATCTCTTGAGCCGATCCTCCCGACCGAAGGCTTCGGGGCCTTCCTCCCAGGGGGTTTCCTGTGCGGGAGGCGTTCCCCACCTGTGCGAGGCTGGGACAAACGCCAGCACCACGTGAGGAGTCGCCAGAGATGACCTCGGCCGGGAACCCCTTCCTCAGCCCGAGCACCCTTCCCTACGGGCTGCCTCCCTTCCAGGAGATCAGGGAGGAGCACTACGCCCCGGCGTTCGAGCAGGGCATGGCCGAACATCTCGCGGAGGTCGAGGCGATCGCCGCGAACCCCGACGCTCCGACGTTCGAGAACACGATCGAGGCCCTGGAGACGTCCGGCGCCCTGCTAGACCGGGTCTCCACCGTGTTCTTCAACCAGGCGTCCTCCGACACGACGCCAGGCGTACAGGAGATCCAGAAGGACGTCACGCCGAGGCTCGCCAAGCACGCCGACGCGATCCACCTCAACGCGAAGCTGTTCGCCCGCATCCAGGCGGTCGAGGCGGCCGACGACGAGCAGCGGTGGCTGTTGAAGCGTTACCTCACCGACTTCACCCGCGCGGGCGCCACACTGGGCCCGCAGGACCAGGCCAGGCTCAGGGAGATCAACGAGCGGCTGTCGGCCCTGGGGACGGCGTTCCAGCAGAATCTGCTGGCCGACGCCAACGAGCGGGCCGTGGTGGTCGAGGACGTGGCCGAGCTCGACGGGCTGTCGCGGGACGCCGTCCGGGCTCTCGCCGACCAGGCCAAGGAACGCGGGCTGGACGGCAAGTATCTGATCTCGCTGGTCCTGCCCACCGGGCAGCCTGCCCTGGCCGAGCTGACCAACCGGGCCCTGCGCGAGCGGATCCACCGGGCCTCGGTCGGGCGGGGCGCGGCCAACGCGGAGCTGATCAAGGAGTTGGCGCAGCTGCGCCGGGAGCGCGCGCGGCTGCTCGGCTACGAGAACCACGCCGAATACGTCCTGGCCGACCAGACGGCGGGCACCACGCAGGCGGTCACCGAGATGCTCGACCGGCTCGTGCCGCCGGCCGTGGCCAACGCGCGCAAGGAGCAGGCGGACCTGGAGGAGATCGCCGGGCACCCGATCCAGCCGTGGGACTGGGCGTTCTACTCCGAGAAGGTGCGCAAGGCCCGTTACGACATCGACAGCCGGCGCATGCGTCCGTACTTCGAGCTGAACACCGTGCTGGAGAAGGGCGTCTTCAACGCGGCGACGCGACTGTACGGGGTCACCTTCCACGAGCGCCCCGACCTGTACGGCTACCACCCCGAGGCGCGGGTCTTCGAGGTGCGCGACGAGGACGGCTCCCCGCTGGGCCTGTTCCTCGGCGACTTCCACGCCAGGGCGTCCAAGCGGGGCGGGGCCTGGATGAACAGCCTGGTGAAGCAGTCGGGCCTGGAGGGCACCAGGCCGGTCGTGGTCAACAACCTCAACATCGTCAAGGGCGAGCCGACCCTGATGACGTTCGACGAGGTCAACACGATGTTCCACGAGTTCGGGCACGCGCTGCACGGGTTGTTCTCCGACGTACGCTATCCCCGGTTCTCCGGGACCGCCGTGCCGCGCGACTTCGTCGAGTACCCCTCCCAGGTGAACGAGATGTGGGCGGTCCACCCGGAGATCCTGGCCGAGTACGCCAGGCACCACGAGACGGGCGAGCCGATGCCGCAGGACCTCGTCGACCGGATGCTGGAGACGCAGAAGTTCAACCAGGGTTTCGCCACGGTGGAGTACCTCGCCGCCACCCTGCTCGACTGGGCCTGGCACACGGCGTACGACGGCGAGGAGGACGTGGAGGAGTTCGAGAGGCGGGCGCTGCGGGATGCGGGGGTCGACCTCCCCGCCGTCCCTCCGCGCTATCGCAGCACGTATTTCGCGCACATCTGGGCGGGTGGCTACAGCGCCGGCTACTACTCCTACATCTGGAGCGAGGTCCTCGACGCCGACACCGTCGACTGGTTCAACGAGAACGGCGGGCTGCGCCGGGTGAACGGCGACATCTTCCGCCGTGCGCTGCTGTCACGGGGCGGCAGCGTGGACTCGATGACGGCGTTCCGGGATTTCCGGGGCCGGGACCCGGAGATCACCCCCCTCCTCGACCGCCGCGGCCTCCTCTAACCCCCCCTCTCCCCTCCCGTGATCTTGCAGTTTGTCGCACGCAGGCCATCCGACCTGCGCGGCATCCGTTCGTGATCTAACACCTTCCGGCCCTTCCAGACCGCCCACCAGCGAAAACGCCGTTCGTGACCTTGCAATTGCAAGATCACGAACGGCGTTTCCGCAGGCAGGAGCCTTGGCGCACGCACAACTGCATGATCACCAAACAAGTACGCCCTGGTCAGCGGTCATCGTTGCGACAAACTACAAGATCACGACGTGGGAGGGGGGAGGCGGGTGAGGGCGGTGCGGAGACGGTCGAGTGAGCGTTCCCGGCCGAGCACCTCGATCGACTCGAACAGCGGCAGGCCCACGGTCCTGCCGGTGATCGCCACGCGGACGGGGGCCTGTGCCTTGCCGAGCTTGAGCCCGTGGGCGAGGCCGACCTCCTCCAGGGCCGTCTTGAGCGACTCGGGATCCCAGCCGACCGTCTCCAGCCGCTCGGCGTAGCCGGCGAGGATTTCGGATGCCCCCGGCTTCATCGCCTTGTCCCACGACGCCTGGTCGAAGACGGGCTCGTCGAGGAACAGGAAGTCGACGTTGGCGGTGACCTCCGACAGCACGGCGACCCGGGTCTGCACCAGGTCGGCCACCCGGTCGAACACCGAGCGGTCCCAGGACGGGTCGAGCCACGGCTCGCAGCGGACGGCGAACACCTCGCGGGGCAGCGCCCGGATGTACTCGCCGTTGAAGGCCCGCAGCTTCTTCTCGTCGAAGAACGCGGGCGACTGGTTCACGTCCTCCAGCCGGAACAGCGGCATCATCTCCGACCACGGCATGATCTCGCGGTCGTCGCCGGGACCCCAGCCGAGCAGCATGAGGTAGTTGACCATGGCCTCGGCGAGGTAGCCCTCGTCGCGGTAGGACTCCAGGGCCACCTTGTCGCGGCGCTTGGACAGCTTCTGCCGCTTCTCGTTCACGATCACGGGCACGTGCGCCCAGACCGGCGGCTCCGCCCCGAGCGCCCGCCACAGGAGTTGCTGCTTGGGCGTGTTGGACAGGTGCTCCTCGGCGCGGATCACGTAGTCGATCCGCATCTCCATGTCGTCGACGACGTTGGCGAGGATGAACAGCGGCGAGCCGTCCCCGCGGACGATGACGAAGTCCTCCATCGCCGAGTTGGGGAACTCCACCCGCCCGCGCACCTTGTCGTCCACGACCGTCACGCCCTCGTCCGGCGTACGGAACCGTACGGCGCCCTCGGTCAGGCCACGGTCGCGGCAGTGGCCGTCGTAGCCCTGGTGCTCGGAGCCGGTCCTGGCCTTCACGTCGTCGCGCGTGCAGGTGCAGTGGTAGGCCTTGCCGTCGGTGAGCAGCTTGGCGGCGGCCTCGCGGTGCTGCTGCTCGTAGGCCGACTGGAAGTACGGCCCCTCGAAGTGCGGCGAGTCGCCGTTGATGCCGATCCAGGCGAGGGCCGAGATGATGCCCTCGGTCCATTCCGGCCGGTTGCGTGCCGCGTCGGTGTCCTCGATGCGCAGCACGAACGTGCCGCCGGACCGCTCGGCGACCGCCCAGTTGAACAGTGCGGAGCGAGCGCCGCCGACGTGGAACATGCCGGTCGGCGATGGGGCGAAGCGCACCCTAGTCACGTGAGATCACCCGGTTAGTGAGAGTTCCGATTCCTTCGATGGAGACGCCGACCTCGTCGCCCACGGACATCGGGCCGACCCCGGCCGGCGTGCCGGTCAGGATGACGTCGCCGGGGAGCAGGGTCATGACCGCGCTCACGTACGCGACGAGCGCGGGGATGTCGTGCAGCAGGAGTGAGGTGCGGCTGTTCTGCCTGACCTCGCCGTTGAGCGTGGTGGTGATCGCCAGGTCGGCCGGGTCGAGATCGGTCTCGATCCACGGGCCGAGCGGGCAGAACGTGTCGAAGCCCTTGGCCCTGGCCCACTGGCCGTCCTTGGCCTGCAGGTCGCGCGCGGTGACGTCGTTGGCGCAGGTGTAGCCGAAGATGACGTCGCCCGCTCGTTCGGCGGGGACGTCACGGCACAGCCGGCCGATCACCACGGCCAGTTCGCCTTCGTAGTCGACCCGCTCAGACAGCTTGGCCGGGTAGGCGATCGCCTCCGAAGGGCCGATCACGGTCGTGTTGGGCTTGAGGAACACAACCGGTTCCGCCGGCGGCTCACCGCCCATCTCCCTGGCGTGGTCGGCGTAGTTCTTGCCGATAGCGACGATCTTGCTGGGCAGCATGGGGGCGACCAGGCGGACCTCGGCCACCGGGAACCGCTCACCGGTGAACTCCACCCCGTGGAACGGGTGCCCGCCGACCCGGGCGATGACCTGACCGCCCTCTTCCACCACGCCGAAGGCGACCTGGTCGCCCATCGAGAACCTCGCGATACGCACGTCACGAGCCTAGTGGGGTACGCACCCCGGGCGTACTTAAGGTGGTCTTGTATCAGGTGAAGTCGAGCGTACGGGAGTCGATGTGCCTTCGGTCGTGAAGATCAACGTGCTGACTGTGCCCGAGGAGATGCGGCGCGAACTGGAGAAGCGGTTCGCCGGCCGGGCCGGGATGGTCGAGTCGGCCGACGGGTTCGAGTGGTTCGAGCTGTTGCGGCCGGTGGAGGGCAGCGACCGCTACCTCGTCTACACGCGGTGGCGCAGCGAGGAGGACTTCCGGCGCTGGCAGGAGAGCCGGGCGTTCCAGGCGGGGCACGCGCAGGCCGCCGCCGAGGGCGGCGCGCAGGGTCACGGCCACGGCCAGGGTCACGGGCACGGCCAGGGTCACGGGCACGGCCAGGGTCACGGCCACGGGCAGGGCGGCCCGGCCGCGACCGACGCCGAGTTGTGGTCGTTCGAGGTCGTGGAGAGCGCCGGCCCCAAAAGCGCGGGTCCCGAGGAGGCCTGAGACCGGGCGGGGGCCGCGAGACAAGGCGAGCCGCGCCGGGGACGGCGCGGCTGCGCCGTTCAGGCGTCGAGCGGGTGGGCGGCGATCCGGCCGCCGAGACCGCCGGCGACGGAGTCCGCCGCGGCGCAGCCCGGCTTGCGCCGCGCCTGCTCCTCAAAGGCCGCCAGGAACTCCGCGCCGAAGCCGAGCCGGGGGAAGCGGGCGAGCACGGCGGCCCGGGCCTCCGCGGAGAACTCCTCGGGCCGCCGCCCCGAGACGTCCCACGACGTGGCCACCTGCAGCAGGTGCGACTCGGGGTCCTCGGTCGCGGTGACCGGGTCGCGCATGTGGACCACGATGATCTTCTCGGCGCGCGCGCACCTGTCCTGCGACCAGCCGGCCGCCGTGCAGAAGACCCAGGCGAGGTGTCCTCCCGCCTCCTCGAACGGCACCCCGTGGCTGTCGAAGGTCTCGGTCAGCCCGATGTCGTGGAGCAGGGAGGACACGTAGTACAGCTCGTCGTCGAAGCCGATCCCGTGCGCCCCGGCGTAGCCCGCGCCCCACAGGTACGACCTGATCGAGTGGTTGAGCAGCGCGGGCGAGCAGAACCGGGTGGCGACGGCCAGCGCGGCCGCGGCGACGGGGGTCTGAGGGAACGTCTCTGGGATCGGAGCAGGCATGGCCCCAGGCTGGCAGATCGGACCGCCCGGGCGCGAGCGGCCGTACGGCCACCGGGCGCGCGATTCCGGCCAGGGGCGGCTCGCCTGCCCCGCAATAGCATTCCGGCCATGACGTTCCACCGGGTGGCGGTCCTGCTGTTCGACCGGACCCCGATGTTCGAGTCCGCCGTGCCGATCTCGATCTTCGGGGAGGACCGGCCCGGCCTGCCGCCCTTCGACGTACGGGTGATCGGCGGGGACGGCGGCTCGCAGGTGCGGACGAACGCCGGGGTCCGCCTGTCCACGCCGCACGGCCTGGAGGCGGTGGCGGAGTCCGACGTGGTGATCGTGCCGACCTACCGCAGTCCGCCGGACGAGCCGCCGCCCGCTCCCGCCCTGGACGCGCTGCGGGATGCCTACGAGCGCGGCGCGATCGTCGCGGGGCTGTGCCTGGGCACGTTCGTGCTGGCCGCCGCGGGGCTGCTCGGTAACCGGGCCGCGAGCACCCACTGGGCCTACGCCGGGCTGCTCGCCCGCCTCCACCCGGACGTGTCCGTACGCGCGGACGACCTGTACGTGGACGAGGGCAGGATCCTCACCAGCGCGGGCAGCGCGGGCGGCATCGACCTGTGCCTGCATCTGGTGCGCAGGGAGTTCGGCGCGGACGCGGCGACCGCGATCGCCCGGCGGATGGTCGTCGCGCCTCATCGGGCGGGCGGCCAGGCCCAGTTCGTGGCGCATCCCGTGCCGGACCACGCGGCGGACGACCCGCTGAGCGTGGCGCTGGACTGGGCGGCGCGCCACCTCGACCAGCCGCTCGGCGCGGACGCGCTGGCGGCCCGCGCGCTCATGAGCCGCCGCACGTTCGACCGGCGGTTCCGGGAGGTCACCGGCACCTCTCCGGCCCGCTGGCTGCTGCACCAGCGGGTGCTGCACGCGCAGCGACTGCTGGAGACGAGTGACCTGCCGATCGAGCAGGTCGCCCGGCGCAGCGGCTTCGCCTCCGCGGTCGCGCTGCGCCCGCACTTCCGGCGACTGGTCGGCGTCTCCCCCGCCGCCTACCGCCAGTCGTTCGGCTGGAATCGCTCGATGGATGGCTGAGGCCGCGCTCACACCCGTACGGCCGGTCACGCCACCCTCGGGTCCATGAACCGAGCGCTGATCGTGGTCGACGTCCAGAACGAGTACTTCACCGGCAACCTGCCCATCGCCCACCCGCCCCGGGAGGAGAGCCTGGCGGCCGTCCTGCGGGCGATGGACGCGGCCGGACGGCACGGCATCCCGGTCATCGTGGTCCGGCACACCGCCCCCGCGACCTCGCCGCTGTTCGCCGAGGGCTCGCCCGGCTGGGAACTGCGCGAGGAGGTCGCGGCCCGGCCGTACGCGCACCTGGTGGACAAGACCAAGGCGTCGGCCTTCCACGGGACCGGCCTGGCCTCGAGGCTCGAAGGGATCGACACCGTCGCGATCGCGGGATACATGACCCAGAACTGCGACGAGTCGACCGCCAGAGACGCCTTCCACCTCGGCTTCGCGGTCGAGTTCCTGTCCGACGCCACCGGGACCGTGCCGCTGGCGAACGCCGCCGGAGCGCTGTCCGCCCGGCAGGTGCACGAGAACGTGCTGGTCGTCATGCAGTCGAACTTCGCCGCCGTGGCCACCGCCGACGAGTGGATCGACGCCGTGGCGGCCGGGGTCCCGCTCCCCCGGCCGAGCATCTGGGAGAGCACG
The DNA here is from genome assembly GCF_012999535.1 of Microbispora sp. H11081. GTDB lineage: Bacteria > Actinomycetota > Actinomycetes > Streptosporangiales > Streptosporangiaceae > Microbispora. The sequence continues at coordinate 138,356 of NZ_JABBWV010000003.1, read as the reverse complement.
GCGCCCGCCCGGGCCTGAGGAGAACTCACACGCCATTTGGGAGCAGTTGTGCAGTTGTGACCAGAGCGACTTGACCAGATCGTCAGGAATCGGACAGCATGAGCCGCCCCGATTGGATCTCGGAAGGAACCGGCGTGCTCCGCCGCCTCTCAGCCCTCTCCCTGTCAGTGCTTCTCCCGCTGACCGCGCTCGCCGTGGCCACGCCCGCCCAGGCGCGGGCCCCGCAGCGCACCCCGGAGTGCCAGGGGGACTGGCTGCCCGCCACCCCCAGCTCCGGCGACGTCATGGACGGCAAGCTGTCCTTCCTCGGCCTGCCCGCCGTCTCGGTGGGCAAGAACGTCAACTGGCGCATGGACCCGTACAAGAACCGGTCCTGGCAGATGGTGTTCCACTCGCTGCGGTGGATGGGCCGGCTCGTGGCCGACTACGAGTCGACCGGCGACAAGGGCTATCTCGGCCGGGCCGAGGAGATCGCGAAGGACTGGGTCGCGGACAACCCGTACGGCGGGCGCACCACCAGCCCGTACGCCTGGGCCGAGCACCCGATCGCGCTGCGCGCCCCCGCCCTGGTGTGCCTGAGCAGGTACGTGAAGGCCGGCTGGCTGAAGAACAGCCTGGCCCTGCACGCCAAGCTGCTGTCCGACCCCAAGCACTACGAACTCGGCCACAACCACGGGCTCGACCAGGACATCGGCCTGCTGCGCATCGGCTGCCGCTACGGGAACCCGACGTGGAAGAACCTCGCCGTGCGCCGCATGGTGAAGTCGATGAAGCTCGACATCGACACGCAGGGCGCGCTGCGCGAGCAGGCGCCGCGTTACGCCGTCTACGTGTACGACCGGCTCAAGGTGGCCATCGACACGATCAAGGACTGCGGGATGAAGGTCCCGGCGGACCTGGCCACGCGCTGGGAGCGCCTGCCGCGGCACATCAGCGCCGCCACCCAGCCCAACGGCTACATGGTGCCGATCGGCGACGGGCCCGCCGACGTCCAGCCGGCCGCCTTCGACCACGGCAAGGCGACCGTGCAGGTCTTCGACGCGGGGTACGTCTTCGGCCGCACCGCCTGGGACGACCCCAAGTCGGCCTACTACTCGATCCGCTTCGGGCCCGCGCTGAAGTTCCACGGCCACGAGGACCACATGGGCGTCACCTACTACGCCCAGGGCCGCTCGATCCTCACCGAGGCGGGCTTCCACTCCTACGAGAACACGCCGTACCGGCGGTGGACGATGAGCCCGGAGGCGCACAACGTGCCCGTGATCGTGGGCAGGAAGTTCCGCGGGCACACTCCCACCGCGCTGGTCGGCAGGTCCGTGCGCGCGGACCGGCAGGCGTTCACCTTCACCGACAAGGCGTACGGCGTGCAACGCAAGCGGTCGGTGCTGGTCAACCATCGCGAGGACGTGATGGCGGTGCTCGACAGCGGCGGCGGGAAGCTCCGCAACCTGTGGCACCTCGCCCCCGGGCTGAAGGTCGTGTCCAACTCGGGCGGCCGGATCGTCGTGGCCGACGGCGGGTGGAAGGCGTCGATCGTCCAGCTGGCGATGCCGTCCTGCAGGGCCGTGGGCGGCCAGCGGGTGGTCATCGGGCAGACCTCGCCCTACCAGGGCTGGGTCTCGCCCGGCTACATGCGCAAGGAGCCGGCCCCGGCGATCGTCTCGCCCGTGGCCGGGTCGTTGCTCACGGTGGTGGTGCCGGGAACCGACCGGCCTGAGGTCACCTGCTCAGGACGCACTCTGACCGTTCACACGCCGGCCGGTTCTGTCAGGCTGCGCGCGAGCTCCTCCGGCACGCTGTCCTAGGCGGGAGGGGCTAGCCGTACACGGAGGGTGACGAGGCGCCGTTGGCGAACTGCTTGGCCTGGTCGGGCACGTGGCCGAGCTTGTCCACCTCCTGGGCCAGGCCCTCCAGGACCGCACGCAACTGCACCTGGGTGACCTCGGCGAACGTACGCAGGTAGGCGATGCGGCGCTCCAGCTCCTCGGCCTCGGCGCCGGGCAGCCCGCTGCCCGAGGCGCGGTAGGCGCCGACCGCCCGGTTGGCCGCGTCCTCCGCCTGCCGCTGCGCCTCTATGAGGAGTTCCTCGTACTGCTGGCGGGCCTGGCTCACGATGCGCCGCGCGTAGTCCTCCGCCTCCGCGATCTGGGCGTCCGCCGTCTGCTGGGCCCTGGACAGGATGTTGATCGCGTCGACGCTGAGGGTCTGCGGAGCCATGGACTGCTCCGGGTTGAGGCCGTGCTCCTTGTACCACTGCTTCATGCGGTCGATGTACGCCCGCAGGTCCGCCTTCTCCTTGTCGCTGGCGGCCATGTCCTCCGCGACGCGGTAGAGGAACGCGCGGACCTCGTCCTCGCTGTAGCCGCGGCGCCCGAGCGAGGTGCGCGCGAACTCCTGCTTGCGGACCCGATCCGGCGTGAGGGGCTGCCGCTCGCCCGCCGGGCTTGCCCAGGGCGTCTCTGCCGTCATGACTCCCGACCTCTGTCGCTCGTGAACTCGTCGAAGTGGATCTGGTCGGTCGGCACGCCGGCGTCGATCAGCCGTCCTACGGTGGCCTGGACCATCTCCTCGGATCCGCAGACGAAGACGTGCTGGCCACGCCATCCCTGCAGCGCGACATCCACCGCGTAGCCGCGTGTCCCCCGGTAGAAGGGATCGTGGGAGACGACCGGCACGACGTTCAGCCAGGGATGCTCCGCGGCCATCTTGGCCATCGACTCGTAGTCGTACAGCTCCCTGGAGTTCCTGGCGCCGACGACGAGGTCCACCCTGCGAGTCGGGCCCTCGTACGCGATCTGCTCCACCAGCGCCTTCATCGGCGCGAGGCCGGTGCCACCCGCGATCATGAGCAGGTCGCCCTGGACGTCAGGGGAGAGCGTCAGCCGCTCGCCCACCGCCGCGCCCACGCGCAGCACCTCGCCCCGCCGCGCGCCCATGACCAGCGCGGAGCTGAGCACGCCGCCGTCGACCATGCGTACGTGCAGGTCGATGGTGTTGTCCTGACGCGGCGCGTTGGCGAACGAGTAGAACCGCCAGATGCGCGGGCGCATGGCATAGGAGATCGACGCCGACTGCCCAGGACGGAAGGGGTACTGGTAGTTCAGCCGGGCGCGGATGACGGCGATGCCGATGCTCCGCGTCTCGTGGGCGAGGATCTCCGCCTCCCACCAGGGCGGGGACACCTTGGCCGCGTCGTTGGCGGCCTCGACCATCACCTGGGCGACCAGGTTGTACGCCTGGGCCCAGTCGTGCGCGAGCGCGGGCGTCCACCGCTCGCCGAGGAAGTGCTCCAGCGTGGCGAGCAGCGCCTGGCCGACGGCGGGGTAGTGCGCGGCGGCCACCGCGAACTTGCGGTGGTCGCGGCCGAGTTGCTGGAGGACCGGAACGACGTCCTCGATCTGGTCGACGTTGCTGATCACCTGTCCCAGCGCGGTCACGAGCTTGTCGCGCTGACGCGCCATCGACACCGGAAACATGTCGCGCACGTCGGGGTTCATCAGGAAGAGAACCGAATAGAAGTACAGCGGCACCTGGTCGCCCGAGCGGGAGACGAGGTGCCAGCTGTCCTTGAGAGCCTGCGTATCCACTCAGCCGGCCGTTTCCGTTGGCTCGGCGACGATGGACGACTTCACCTTGGCGAGGACGAGGCCGACGTCGCGCAGGATGTCCTCGTCGACGCCACCGGCCTGCAGCACCGCGAACAGGTGCTCGCCCACCTTGTCGTAGTGCTGCGACGTGATGCCCAGGCCCGCGTGGGCCTCGCCCAGGTCACGGCCCTCGTACGGGTCGGGGCCGCCGAGGACCGAGCACAGCAGCACGACCATGTGCCGCTTCAGCCTGGGCATGTCGACGCCGTCGAAGTAGGGCTTGAGGTCGTCGTCGCCGAGGACGCGTACGTAGAAGCTGTCGACAACTTCGCGCACGACCGGTGCGCCGCCAATGCGGTCGTAATAGGACAAGCTGTTCACAGGCCCTCCCAAATCAGGTGCACCAGCGAGGGGAAATGACCGCCATTCGGAAAATTTCCCCACAATGGCAGTCACGCGGCTGGTCATGGTGACAGACGTGGCTCGGCTCCCACGGGCCCGGCCGTTCCCGATGAAGACCGGAGAACGGGCGCGGACGCCGTGGCCACGGGGTTGCGCGCAGATGCTTCTTGCCGTCACCCTCCGTCGAGCCAGAGCATGGCACTGAGACTGGAACCGCGGCGGCGTACGCCGATCGCGGCGGACTGCCTCAGGAGCTTCGCCTATCTAAGCACCAACTAGACTAAATGTCACTAAAACCGCAGCAACCACCTGCGCACCGTGAGCACCACGCGAGTGTGCGGCGGACCGCCTCCTCGCAGGTCAGGCGTGATGGCCCGCCCGCAGCAATCCGTACGTCACCGCCTGCTCCAGCGCCTGCCAGGATGCCTCGATGACGTTCTCGCCCACCCCGACGGTGGCCCACTCTCCGGTCGCGTCGCTCGACGTGATCAGAACCCGGGTCACCGCGTCCGTGCCGTGGCTGCCCTCCAGGATGCGGACCTTGAAGTCGATCAGCTCGACCCCGGCGAGCTCGGGATACAGCTTCTCCAGCGCCAGCCGCACCGCCCGGTCGAGCGCGTTGACCGGGCCGTTCCCCTCGCCGGTGGCGATCATCCGCTCGCCCTTCGCGTGGAGCTTGACGGTCGCCTCGCTGACCACGTCGCCGCCCGGACGGCGCTCGACGATCACCCGCCACGACTCGACCGTGAAGTGCCGCCGGAGCTCGCCGTCGACCGTGTCGCGCAGCAGCAGCTCGAACGACGCGTCGGCCGCCTCGAACGTGTGCCCCTTGGCCTCCAGGTCCTTGACCCGCTCGACCAGCCGCCTGGACTGCTCCCCGGTGAGCTCGTAGCCCAGCTCGCGGCCCTTCAGCTCGACCGACGCGCGTCCCGCCATGTCGGAGACCAGCATCCGCATGTCGTTGCCGACCTCGGCGGGGTCGATGTGCTGGTAGAGGTTCGGGTCCACCTTGATCGCCGACGCGTGCAGGCCCGCCTTGTGGGCGAAGGCCGACATGCCGACGTACGGCTGGTGCGAGTTCGGCGTGACGTTGGTGACCTCGGTGATCGCGTGGGCGATGCGGGTCATGTCGCGCAGCGACTGCGGCGGAACGAGGTCGAAGCCCCGCTTGAGCTGGAGGTTCGCCACAACCGTGAACAGGTTGGCGTTGCCGGAGCGCTCGCCGTACCCGTTGGCGCAGCCCTGCACGTGGGTGGCGCCGGCCTTCACCGCCGCCAGTGTGTTGGCGACCGCGCACCCGGTGTCGTCGTGGCAGTGGATGCCGATGCGTGCCCCGGTGCCGACCGCCTCGTGCACCACGTCGGCCAGCTCGTCGGGCAGCATGCCCCCGTTGGTGTCGCACAGGGCGACCACCGACGCCCCCGCCTCCGCCGCCGTGCGCAGCACCTCGAGCGCGTACGCGGGGTTGGAGCGGTAGCCGTCGAAGAAGTGCTCGGCGTCGAGGAAGACGCGCTGGCCCTCCGCGGTCAGGTGGGAGACCGTGTCGCGGATCATCGCGAGGTTCTCCTCCAGCGTCGTGCGGAGGGCCAGTTCCACGTGGCGGTCGTGGCTCTTGGCCACGAGCGTCACGATCGGCGCGCCGGATTCGCGCAGTGCGGCCACCAGTGGGTCGTCGGCGGCCTTCACGCCCGCCCGGCGGGTCGCGCCGAACGCTGCGAGTTGCGCGTGCTTCAGGTCGAGCTCGGTCTGAGCCCGCCGGAAGAACTCGGTGTCCTTGGGATTGGCGCCCGGCCAGCCACCCTCGATGAAGCCGACGCCGAGGCCGTCCAGGTGACGCGCGATGGCCAGCTTGTCGGCGACTGTGAGGTTCAGCCCCTCCTGCTGGGCGCCGTCGCGCAGCGTCGTGTCGTACACATGGAAGCGATCGTCGGCCATATCTGTGTCTCCTTCGCGGGTTGTCTTTCGCCGCGCGCTCATCGGCCTCGAGATTCGGCTTGGGGCCCAAACAAAAAGACCCCTCACGGACGTGAGAGGTCTGCGCGCCGGCGATGTCCTTCAGCCGGCGCGCCTGCCGATAATGAGCAGACCGTAGTACATGGTGCTGAGCAGTTTGCCACAGCCGGTCACCCTCTGGCACATCGATCTCATAGTACGAGATGTCCGGGAGTGTTCGCGCAGGTCAGGACGGCCGCCGTACGGGCGGCGCGAGCCTGGCAACGCCGCGGGACCGGCCACGATCACGCGCGGCCCCGCCGCCGACCCGCCCGCGAACGGCCGCCCGGCCGTTCGCGGGGAGATCACCGGATTTATTCGTCGCTCCCGGTAAGGGGGCCGTAATAACCTTCCATACGCATGCGAGACACACGATCAGCGCCCCTTCCGCGAGTACGCTCGCAAAGCGGTTCGTATTCATGAACCTCTTCGCCAAAACTCTTTTTCCATACAGCAGGGGGCGACGAATGACTTGTCGGCGCGGCGGCGGGCCGTTCAACGGCAGACTCGCCGGATTCCTTCTCGTCGGCACCTCGGCCGCGACCGCCTTCATGACCGGCGTCAGCCCGCTCGGCGCCGCCGCCGACAACGGGCACGGCCGCGGCGTCCGCGCGCAGCGCAACGTGGTGACCCCGGCGGGGAAGGATCCGCGCGACCGCCCCGACACCCGGCTGGCCGTGGAGGGGTCCACGCGCAACCGCGGCTACCAGCACACCAGCGCCAACACCGCGGGTGGTTCCTCGAACGTGCAGAACGCGCTGTGCCGGGGCGCCCGGGTCTGCAACATCACCCAGCACGTGACCGTCGCCGGCCCGCGCGAGACCGCGCAGCCGGCCCTCAAGCCGGTTCCGGTGCCCACGGTCACCGTGACCGTGACCGTGACGCCCACGCCCGTCGCGGCTCCCGCGCCGAGGCCCGCCGTGGCACCCACGCCGCCTGTGCCGACGCCCGCCGTGGCCCCGGCCCCGTGCCCCGCCACGTCTCTCGTGCGGGTCGGCGCCAGGGTCAACGCCATGGCCCACGCCAGGGTCTACGTCAGCTCCGGTCTGATCACGGGGCTGGTGTCGCTGTCCGTCCTCGGGAAGGGCACGGCCTGCCCGGTCGCGTACGGCTGAGCCGGGCCCGAGGCACGGCTCCGCACGACCGCACACCCGGTCCGCCGCTGGTGCGCCCGCGGCCTGACGGCGGCGCGCACCGGGCGGAGCGGCGGGACGGTGGGACGCCGTACGGCGCCCGACCGTCAGCAGATCTTGTGGATCCAGTGGTGGGCGTCGGGACGGCCGCCGTACTGGATGCCGACGAGCTCCTCGCGGATCCTCATGGTGACCGGCCCTGGGGTGCCCGCGCCCACGGTCCAGCTCCGGTCGACGCCCTTGACGGAGCCGACGGGGGTGACCACGGCGGCGGTGCCGCAGGCGAAGACCTCGGTGAGCTCGCCGGACTCGCAGCCCGCCTGCCACTCCTCGATGGAGATCTTGCCCTCCTCGACCGTGTATCCCAGCTCGCCGGCCAGGCTGAGGATCGAGTCGCGGGTGATGCCGGGCAGCAGCGTCCCGGTGAGCGCCGGGGTGACAAGACGGTCGCCGAAGACGAAGAACAGGTTCATCCCGCCCATCTCCTCGACCCACCGGTGCTCGAACGCGTCGAGCCAGACCACCTGGTCGCAGCCCTCCTCGACGGCCTGGCGCTGGGCCACGAACGCCGCCGCGTAGTTGCCGCCGCACTTGGCGAACCCGGTGCCGCCGGGCGCGGCGCGGGTGTACTCGGTGGACAGCCAGACCGAGACCGGCTTGAGGCCGCCGGTGAAGTACGACGCGGCGGGCGAGGCGATCACCATGTACTTGTAGCTGTGCGAGGGGTGGTTCACCCCCAGGGCGGGCTGCGTGGCGATCATGAAGGGCCGCAGGTAGAGGCTGTGGCCCTCGGTGGTCGGCACCCAGTCGCGGTCGGTCTGCACGAGGAGTTCGAGCGACTCGACGAACGTCTCCTCGGGGATCTCCGGCATCGCCATCCGCAGCGCCGACTGGTTGAACCGCGCCGCGTTCGCGTACGGCCGGAAGGTGACGATCGACCCGTTCGACTGCCGGTACGCCTTGAGGCCCTCGAACAACTCCTGGGCGTAGTGGAACACCGACGTCGCGGGGTCGAGGACGAGCGGGCCGTACGGCTGGAGCTTCGCGTCGTGCCAGCCCTCCCCCTCGGTCCAGTCGATCGAGATCATGTGGTCGGTGAAGACCTGGCCGAAGCCGGGGCTCGCCAGCACCTGCTCACGCTCGGCCGCGCTGCGGGCCTGCGGATTGAGCTGCACGTCGAACCTGAGGTGGGTGGTCATGGCGAGGTCCTTCTCTCTTCGTCGTCGTAGTAATTGTGCGACGAGACGGCTAAGGGAAAACTAGGGCATTCTGCGGGTATGAAAAAGCGCATGGCGGCCCATACCGGGCCGCCATGCGCGTGAGGTCGTGTGAGCGGCCGGGATCAGCCGGCTACTCGGGCGGCGATGTCGTCGCCGATCTCGCGGGTGGAGCGCGCCGTCCACGCGCTCTGACGCTCGATCAGATCGTCGGCCACGGCCTGCTCGACCCTGGCCGACGCCGCGGCGTGGCCGAGGTGGTCGAGGAGCATCGCGACCGAGAGGATCGTGGCGGTCGGGTCGGCCTTGCCCTGGCCCGCGATGTCCGGCGCGCTGCCGTGGACGGGCTCGAACATGGACGGCGCCGTGCGGGCCGGGTTGACGTTGCCGCTGGCCGCGAGGCCGATGCCGCCGGCGACCGCCGCGCCGATGTCGGTCAGGATGTCGCCGAACAGGTTGTCGGTGACGATCACGTCGAACCGCTGCGGCTGGGTGATGAAGAACATCGAGGCGGCGTCGACGTGACAGTAGTCGGTCTCGACCTCGGGGAACTCCAGGCTGAGCCGGTCGACGGTGCGCGCCCACAGGTCACCGGCGTACGTCAGCACGTTGGTCTTGTGGACCAGCGTCAGCTTGCGGCGCGGCCGGCTCAGGGCCTTCTCGAAGGCGTAGCGCGCGACGCGCTCGACGCCGTACGCCGTGTTGAAGGACTCCTGGGTGGCGATCTCGTGCGGCGTGCCGCGGCGCATCACGCCGCCCGCGCCGGTGTACGGACCCTCGGTGCCCTCACGGACGACGATCATGTCGATGTCCTCGGGCCTGGCCTCCCCGAGCGGCGTCGTCACGCCGGGGAACAGCTTGACCGGGCGGAGGTTCACGTAGTGGTCGAGCTCGAAGCGCAGGCGCAGCAGCAGCTCGCGCTCCAGGATGCCGGGCGGCACGCTCGGGTCGCCGACGGCGCCCAGCAGGATCGCGTCGTAGCCGCGCAGCTCGTCGAGGACCTCGTCGGGAAGCGTCTGCCCTGTCGCGTGGTAGCGCCTGGCGCCGAGATCGTACTCGGTGGTCTCTGACTTGACGCCCGCGGCGTTGAGGACCTTGAGGCCTTCTGCGACGACCTCGGTGCCGATACCGTCACCGGGGATCACTGCGAGGCGGATGTTGCTCGACTCCATGCGTGTACCTTACCGGTTGTCTCGGAGATCGAAACACGATCTCACCATTCGGTCATTTCCCCGGCAACCGCGCGTCAGGCGGGCCGCGCTCGGCCGCGCACTCGAACACGAAGTCGCGCGCCGTGGACGGCCCGGCCGGGATCAGCGCTGCGGAGCGCCCCCGTTGTCACGGCGGTCGAGCGCGATCTGCAGGGCCTCGGCCGCCTCGTTCTCGGCGTCTTCGGAACGGCCCCAGGGGTACATGTCGTACATGGCGATTCTCTCTCTGACGGAGGAATGCTGAACGCGGACCCGCTGGCGCGGATCCGGGAACGTCAGCCGCCGGTGGAACGCGGGTCACGCGTCACGGGCGAGCCGAAAGGCCGTCGGCGCGGCGCTCCGCGACGGGCCGGCCTGCCCTGATCAGGCCCCGTCGCGGCAGATGGAAGTGCGGGGCGCCTCGTCATCACGAGGGTACCCCACAATCTCGTAGGACGACCTAGTATCTCACTTCCTGAGACGCCGTCCACGTACCGGAAAAAACGGACGGCCCGGCGCGCGGGGCGCCGGGCCGTCCGATGAGCGGATGCGAGTGTCAGTCCTCCAGGTCGACCGTACGGCCGCTGTCGGCGCCGATCTCCCCCGCGATCTGCTCGACGACCTCGGACGGGATCGCCGTGTCGACGGTCAGCGCGATCAGCGCCTTGCCGCCCTTCACGTCCCGGGAGACCTGCATGGAGGCGATGTTCACGGCGTGCTCGCCCAGCAGGCGGCCCACGATGCCCACGATGCCGGGGCGGTCGGTGTAGGTGAAGAACGCCAGGTGCTCGGTCGGCTCGATCTCCATCGCGTAGCCGTTGACCTCGACGATCTTCGTGATCTGCCGGGGACCGGACAGGGTGCCGGAGACCGAGACCGTACGGCCGTCGGCGAGCACGCCGCGCACCGTGATGACGTTGCGCCAGTCGGGGCTCTCCGCGCTGGTGACCAGCTCCACCACCACGCCGCGGTCCTTGGCCAGCAGCGGCGCGTTGACGTAGGTCACCGCGTCCTCCACGACGCCGGTGAAGACGCCCTTGAGGGCGGCCAGCTCCAGGACCCGCACGTCCTGCGCCGAGATCTCGCCGCGGATCTCGACGACCAGCCGGGTGGCCACCTCGCCCGCGAGCGCGGTGAAGATGCGGCCCAGCTTCTCGGTGAGCGGCAGGCCGGGCTTCACGTCCTCGGCGACCGCGCCGCCCTGGACGTTCACCGCGTCCGGCACGAACTCGCCGGCGAGCGCCAGCTTGACGCTCCTGGCGACCTGGGTGCCCGCCTTCTCCTGGGCCTCGTGCGTGGAGGCGCCGAGGTGCGGCGTCGCCACGACCTGGTCGAACTCGAACAGCGGGCTGTCGGTGCAGGGCTCCTTGGCGAAGACGTCGATGCCGGCGCCCGCGACCCGGCCCTCCTTGAGCGCGGAGTAGAGCGCGTTCTCGTCGATGATCCCGCCGCGGGCGACGTTGATCAGCCGCACGGTCGGCTTGACCATGTGCAGCTCGCGGTCGCCGATGAGGCCGATGGTCTCCTTCGACTTCGGCAGGTGGACCGTGATGAAGTCGGCCTGCTGGAGCACCTCGTCCAGCGACGCCAGACGCACGCCCATGGCCGCCGCGCGGGCCGGCTGCAGGTAGGGGTCGTACGCGATGAGCTCGACCCCGAACGGCTGCAGGCGCTGCGCGACGAGCTGGCCGATCTTGCCGAGACCGAGGATGCCGACGACCTTCTCGTCGAGCTCGACGCCGGTGTACTTCGAGCGCTTCCACTCGCCGCCCTTGAGCGCGGAGTGCGCCTGGGCCACGTTGCGGGCGCTGGCGAGGATCAGCGCGACCGTGTGCTCGGCGGCGCTGGTGATGTTGGACGTCGGGGCGTTGACGACCATGACGCCGGCCTTGGTCGCGGCCTCGACGTCGACGTTGTCCAGGCCCACGCCCGCGCGGGCGACGACGCGAAGCTTTGAGGCGGCCGCGATGGCCTCGGCGTCGACCTGGGTGGCGCTGCGCACGATCAGGGCGTCCACGTCGGCGAGGGCGGGAAGCAGCTGCGACCGGTCGGCGCCGTCGGTGTGCCGGACCTCGAAATCCGCGCCGAGCACGGCGAGGCCCGCTTCTGAGAGCTCTTCTGCGACAAGTACGACGGGCTTGTTCACTGGGTTGAGTCCTTCGTGAAGTGCGACAGCGCGGACGACCTGAGTCTATCGGGGCCTTGTGAAAGCTCTCACGAGCGCCCGGCATACGAGACGCCCAAGGTCTCGGCGGTGTCGCGGGGACGCGACGACCCGGTCTCGGATCGGGCGCGCCGTTCCCCGCTCAAGCGCGCGGTTCGAGCCAGGCGGCGGGCACCCCGCCCGCTGAGCGGGTCCTGGGGACGAGACCGGGCGTGGAGGGTCGCAGGGGACCACCGAGATTCATGAGACTCGCTCATGTAAGGGCACAATGAGGGGATGTACCCCGTCTTCACATGATCCATACGGACTGTCACCCATCTCGGTATTGATCCCACCTAATCTTCGGGATTAGCCTGATTCGCCATGGTCCAGTCCCTATCGTTCAGGCTATGAGCAACGGGAACCCCTTCCTGGGCGACGTTCTCGCGCGGCATGGCAGCCCCCGGCAGCTCCTGGCGGCCCTCACGGAGTGGGGCATCCTCGTGGCGGTCCGTCCCGACCGCTCCGTGGTGCTCGGCACGACCCAGACCGGCGAGCGTGTTCTGCTCGGCTACACGGCACCGGCGACCTACGCCAGGCACCGTGGCAGCCACTCGCTGTCCGCGTGCGACGCCGACACCATCCTCGACATCCAGCGCGTCACCGGCGTGCGCGAGATCGTGATCGACGCGGCCGGTCCCGCGGCCGCCGCCGTGCCGATCGACGACCTGCGGCGCCATCTGGAGGAGACCCGCACGGGTCCCGCTCCCGCGCTGTCCGCCATGGGCACGGCCGGCCCCACGGCGTACGCCACGGGGGCGATGGCGACCGTGACCCGCGCGCAGGCAGGCAGGCAGGCTCCGCCCCCGCCGCCCGCCCGCGCCCCGGTCCCGGCTCCGGCCCCTGCGGCGCCCGCCGCCGCGTTGCCGTCGCAGTGGGTCCCCGCCCCCCGCCAGCACCTGTCGGGGGCCATGCAGGTGGTGGACCCCGGCTACCGGAGGACGCGCCATCCGATCCTGCCGGCCCTGCGGGTGGCGGTCGCCGAACTGCTGCCCGAGTATCCCTACGTCCACCACGTCTGGATCTCCGAGTCCAAGACGGCGGCGGGGCTGTGGGGGATCATGCTGCACGTCAAGGTGCACACGCTCGGGGCCGACGACATCGTCAAGGACCTGCACCGGCGGGTGCGCGCCCGGCTGCCGCAACTGGCGGCCAGCGAGGCGCCGGTGCTCATGGCCCGCGTCGCCGACGCCCACACGGAACGCCGGCTCATCGAGATCGGCGCCCACGTCGTCTGCCCCGACGTGCGCGACTGACACCGGGCTCCGCTCCGATCTCCGCCGGACCTGGCCGGCGGAGATCGGGGGGAGATCACGCAGCGGCCGAACCGTTGCGAGAGGGATCTTCCGAACGGGCGCTTGCTCGGCTTGAATTGGCGCCATGGTCTCCACGGCGGCGACGCCATCCCCGTCGAAGGTCCCCCACGGAGTTCGCCTCGGCTACGCGGTCGGCTCGTTCTGCACGGCCAACTTCTCCACGATCCCCGGGCTGCTGCTGCTCTTCTACATGACGAACGTGCTCGCGGTGCCGGCCGCGTTCGCGGGCGTCGTGCTCTTCCTGCCCAAGGCCTGGGACCTGGTCGCCAACACCCTGGTCGGCCGGTGGTCGGACCGCACCGTCTCCCGATGGGGGCCGCGCCGGCCCTGGCTGCTCGCGGGCGCCGCGGTGCTGCCGGTGTCGTTCGCCCTGATGTTCGCCGGGCCGCCGCTCACCGGCACGACCGCCGGACTGTACGTGGGGGTCACCTTCCTCGCCGCCGCGACCGGCTACGCCCTGTACGAGGTCCCGTACAAGGCGATGCCGGCGGAGATGACCACGGACTACCACGAGCGGACCTCGCTGCTGCAGTGGCGCATGGTGCTCATCGCGATCGGGATCGCGATGAGCGGGATCCTCGCGCCCACGATCGCCGGCGAGACGGCCGACGGGTATCGCACCATGGGCGTCGTCTTCGGCGCGATCCTGCTCCTCGCGATGCTGGGATCGTTCTTCGGCACCGCCCGCGCCCCCTTCACGGGCCAGCAGCGGTCCGAGGGCACGCTGCGGGAGCAACTCGCCGCGGCCCGCACGAGCAAGCCGTTCATGTGGCTGCTCGGGCTCAGCTCCGCACAGACGCTGGGGGCGGGCGTGATGCTCGCGGGGGCGCCCTACTTCGCGGCCTACGCCCTGGACGACACCTCCGCCACCACCACCCTCTTCGCGGCCCTCGTCGGGCCGATGCTGGTCACGATGCCGCTGTGGGTATGGCTGGCGCGCAGGCTCGACAAGCGCGGCGCGATGATCCTGTCCGGGTCGCTGTTCACCGGCGGCGCGCTGCTGATCCTCGCGACGCCCTCGCTCGGCTCGCTGTACGCGCACCTGTGCGTGATGATCGTGGGCATCGGCTACGCGGGCCTGCAACTGCTGCAGTTCTCCATGCTCGCCGACGTCATCGCGTACGACGGCGTGGTGAGCGGCGAGCGCAGGGGCGGGGTCTTCACCGGCCTGTGGACCGCGGTGGAGAACGCGGTGTCGGCGCTCGGGGCGACCACGTACGGCTGGGTGCTGACCGTGGGGGGCTTCATCTCCTCCGATCCCGAGAACCCGGTGATCCAGCCGGACACCGCCCTTGTCGCGGTGGTGATCGGCGTGACCGTGGTGCCGGGCCTGATCACGTTCGCGGGCGTGCTGATGACCCTCAAGTACAACCTGACCGCCGACCGGCTCGCCGCCGTCGTCGGCGCGCCCGGGACCACGGACGCCGCGGACTCCACGGACTCCACGGGCGGCGTGCGGCCCGACGGGCAGCCGGGAGGCGGCGAAGCGGTCAGGCCGGAGAGCTGAGCCGGGCCGGGGGGCGGCCTCCGGACGACCTTAAGGGGCCCTCAAGGCGGGCCTTCCGCCGATCATGCCGCTGACCTGCGGATTATCCATCAGTCGTGGGCATACCCAGCATAAGGAAAGTTCAAGACAAGGTAGATTCTTTAGGCTTAAGACCGATTTATCCCCATATGTCAGTGTGTGGCGCACCATAATGGCGACTTCCCCAGCGTCTAACCCCCACTGGAGATGATCGTGAACAGAGCGCTCGGTGCGGTCCTGTGCCTCGGAAGCCTCGCGGCCGTCGGCATGGCGGCCACCCCCGCCCAGGCCGAGGCTCAGCACAGGGGCTGCCGGGTCGCCGCCGCCAAGCCCTACGTGGCGTTGGACGGCAAGATCCGGGCGGCGGGCTCGCGGGCCGGATGCGTCGACAACGCCCGTTTCCGGGTCCGGATCGTGAACAGCAGGCCAGGCCCCGACCGTGTCGTCAAGAGCGGCTCTCAGGTGGTCAGGAACGCGCGCGTCGTCGTCGCCCTGACCTGCGTGGACGGCACCTACTACAGCGTCGTCACGGACTACCGCGGCCACCTGTCGCGGTCGCGGCCGGTGCGCCTCGACTGCGACCTCCCCGCTCCCGCCCCCTCCGTCACCTCGTCCCCCGCCCCCACCGCCGTCCCCGCGGCGAGCCCCTCCGCCTCTCCTGCCGCCTCTCCTGCCGCCTCCCCCGCTGTCTCTCCCACCGGCGGTCAGGCCGTGGGCACCGCCGTCGAGAACGAGGTGGTGCGCCTCACCAACATCGAGCGGGCCAGGGCGGGCTGCGGCCCGCTGAAGCACGACGCGCGCCTGCGCGCCGCCGCGTACGCCCACTCGGCCGACATGTCCGCGAAGAACTACTTCGAGCACACCTCGAAGGACGGCCGCTCCTTCGCCGACCGCATCACCGCAGCCGGGTACACCTGGCGGGCGGCGGCGGAGAACATCGCCAAGGGCTACGGCACGGCCCAGGCGGTGGTGCAGGGCTGGATGAACAGCCCCGGGCACCGGCAGAACATCCTCAACTGCGCCTACACCGACATCGGCGTCGGGTACGTCGCCTCCGGCGCGTACTGGACCCAGGACTTCGGCCGGCAGTAGACACACCGGTTCGACCGGGAGCGGAGACGCCACGCCCGGCGGCCCCGCTCCCGGGCCGGGATCGAAGGGGATTACGGCGGTCTTCTGGACACCTCGGACCAGTGCGGCGGATACTTCCAATCATGAGCTCTCCCCCGGTTCGCGCCTCGGACGGGGACCGCGAGCGCGCGCTGAGCGAGCTACGCGACCGGGCCGCCGAAGGACGCCTGTCCATGGAGACCTTCGTCGGCCGGGTGGACCTCGCGCTTCGCGCCCGCAACCGCAACGAGCTGGACGAGCTGGTCGCCGACCTGCCGCACCGGGGGCGCTGGCGTAGGAGGATCACCGACGCCGTGGCCTCCGTGTCGGAGTTGAGCAGCCGGATCGAGTCAGCCTGGCGGCGTCCCCGGCTGCCCCGCCTCGCCCTGCCCGCCGACGGCCGGATCCGCTACCTGGTGGGCCGCGGCTCCTCCTGCGACCTCGTACTCGCCGACCTGACCGTCTCGCGGGTCCACGCCGAGCTGCGGCGGGAGCAGGACTCCTGGCTGCTGGTCGACCTCGGCTCGATGAACGGCACCCGGCTCAACGGCTGGCGCCTGGTCGGCCCCGCACACGTACGGGCCGGCGACGAGATCGCCTTCGGCGACTGCGTGTACCTGGTCTCGCTCCAAGCCTGACCGCGAATGCCGGCGGCGGGGGCCGTGAGACGCGACGCGGCGCCGCTCCCCACCGGGTAGACGGGGCGCGGCGCCGCGGTCAGGCGCTCAGATCGTCGCGGGCGTCAGGCCTGCTCGCCCTTCAGCCAGCTCATCATCGGGCGGAGCTTGGCGCCGGTCTGCTCGATCGGGTGGACGGCCAGCTCCTCGCGGTAGCGCTTGAAGTTGGTCTGCCCCGAGTCGAACTCCTCGACCAGCTCACGGGCGAAGCGGCCGTCCTGGATCTCGTCCAGGATGCGGCGCATCTCCTTCTTGGTCTCCTCGTTGACCACGCGCGGGCCGCGGGTGTAGCCGCCGTACTCCGCGGTGTCGGACACCGACCAGTACATCTTGGAGACGCCGCCCTCGTACATCAGGTCCACGATCAGCTTCATCTCGTGGAGGCACTCGAAGTAGGCGACCTCCGGCTGGTAGCCGGCCTCGATCAGCGTCTCGAACCCGGCCTTGATCAGCTCGGAGACGCCGCCGCACAGCACGGCCTGCTCGCCGAACAGGTCGGTCTCGGTCTCCTCGGTGAAGGTCGTCTTCAGCGCGCCGGCGCGGGTGCCGCCGATGCCCTTGGCGTACGACAGCACGAGCGGCCAGGCGGAGCCCGTCGCGTCACGCTCGACGGCGACCAGGCAGGGCACGCCACGGCCGGCGGCGTACTGGCGGCGGACCAGGTGACCCGGGCCCTTCGGCGCCACCATCGCCACGTCGACGCCCGCCGGGGCCTCGATGAGGCCGTAGCGGATGTTGAGACCGTGACCGAAGAACAGCGCGTCGCCCTCGACGAGGTTCGGCGCGACGTGCTCGGCGTACAGGTGCCGCTGGACGTGGTCCGGCGCGAGGATCATCGTGAGGTCGGCCTCTTCGACGGCCTCGCCCGGCGACAGCACCCGCAGGCCGTCCGCCTCGGCCTTCTCCCGGCTCTTGGAGCCCTCGGGGAGGCCCACCCGGACGTCCACGCCCGAGTCGCGCAGGCTCAGGGCGTGCGCGTGGCCCTGGCTGCCGTACCCCAGCACCGCTACGTGGCGGCCCTGGATGACCGACAGGTCGGCGTCGTCGTCGTAGAAGATCTCAGTCACTTGCTTGCCTTTCACGGGTTGTCCGTCGCGACGTGCCTGCAATGGGAGCTATGCGCTGCGGTCGAGGGCGCGAAGCGAGCGGTCGGTGATGGAACGGGCACCGCGGCCGATGGCCACCATGCCCGACTGCACGAGCTCCTTGATGCCGTACGGCTCAAGGACCCGGACGAACGCCTCCAGCTTGTCGGTCGTCCCGGTGACCTCGATCGTGACCGCGTCCGTGGCCACGTCCACGCAACGCGCCCGGAAGAGGTTCACGAGTTCGAGGACGTGGGACCGGCTCTCCGAGTCGGTCCGCACCTTGATCAACATCAGCTCGCGCTGCACCGACTGGGTGTTGTCGAGCTCGACGATCTTGATGACGTTGACCAGCTTGTTGAGCTGCTTGGTGACCTGCTCCAGCGGGAGGTCCTCCACGTTCACGACGATGGTCATCCGCGAGATGTCGGCGTGCTCCGTGGGCCCGACGGCCAGCGAGTCGATGTTGAACCCGCGCCTGCTGAACAGGGCGGCCACCCTGGCCAGCACGCCCGGCTTGTTCTCCACCAGGACGGACAGCGTGTGCCGGCTCATGCCCTCTCCTCGCTCTGCTGGTCGTCGGCGCTACGGGCGGGGCTCATTCTCCGCCCTCCCAGTTCGGCGCCATGTCACGGGCGTACTTGATCTCGTCGTTGCTGGTGCCCGCGGCCACCATCGGCCAGACCATGGCGTCCTGGTGCACGACGAAGTCCACCACGACCGGCACGTCGTTGATCTCCATGGCCTTGCGGATGGTCTCGTCCACGTCCTCCGGCCGCTCACACCGCAGGCCGACACAACCGTACGCCTCCGCCAGCTTCACGAAGTCGGGGATCCGCTTCACGCGCTGCAGGTTGGTGTTGGAGTAACGCTCGTCGTAGAACAGCGTCTGCCACTGGCGGACCATGCCGAGGTTGCCGTTGTTGATGACGGCGACCTTGATCGGCACTCCCTCGATGGCGCAGGTGGCCAGCTCCTGGTTGGTCATCTGGAAGCAGCCGTCGCCGTCGATCGCCCACACGACCTTGTCCGGGCGGCCCATCTGGGCGCCCATGGCGGCCGGAACCGAGAAGCCCATCGTGCCCGCGCCACCGGAGTTGATGAACGTCCCCGGGTTCTCGTACTTGATGAACTGCGCGGCCCACATCTGGTGCTGGCCCACGCCCGCGGTGTAGATCGCGTCCGGGCCCACCAGCGCGCTGAGCCGCTCGATCACGTACTGCGGGGCGAGCGAGCCGTCGGCGAACTCCTCGTAGCCCAGCGGGTAGGTCTCCTTGTAACCGTTCAGGATCCGCCACCAGTCGGCGTAGTCGCCCTTGCGGCCGTCGGCCTGCTCGGTCCGCACCGCCGTGATGAGGTCGCCGATCACCTCACGGCAGTCACCCACGATCGGCACGTCCGCGTGCCGGTTCTTGGAGATCTCCGCCGGGTCGATGTCGGCGTGGATCACCTTGGCGTGGGGCGCGAAGCTGGACAGCTGCCCGGTGACCCGGTCGTCGAACCGGGTGCCGAGCGCGATCAGCAGGTCCGAGCGCTGCAGGGCGCCGACCGCCGACACGCTCCCGTGCATGCCGGGCATGCCCATGTGCTGCGGGTGGCTGTCGGGGAAGGTGCCCCGCGCCATGAGCGTGGTGACGACGGGGATGCCCGTCAGCTCCGCCAGCTCGATCAGCTCGGCCGACGCCCCCGCCTTGTGGACGCCGCCGCCGACGTAGAACACCGGCCGCTTCGCCTCGGTCATCAGCCGGGCGGCCTCGCGGATCTGCTTGGAATGCGGCCGGGTCACCGGGCGGTAGCCGGGCAGCTGCATGACCGGCGGCCAGGAGAAGGTGGTGGTGGCCTGCAGCGCGTCCTTGGAGATGTCCACGAGGACCGGTCCCGGCCTGCCCGTGGCGGCGATGTGGAACGCCTCGGCGATGATCCGCGGGATGTCCTCGGCCTTGGTGACCAGGAAGTTGTGCTTCGTGATCGGCATCGTGATGCCGGAGATGTCGGCTTCCTGGAAGGCGTCGGTCCCGATCAGCGGCGAGGCCACCTGACCGGTGATCGCGACGATCGGCACCGAGTCCATGTAGGCGTCGGCGATCGGGGTGACCAGGTTGGTCGCTCCCGGGCCGCTGGTGGCCATGCACACCCCGACCCTGCCGGTCGCCTGTGCGTAGCCCTCCGCCGCGTGGCCGGCGCCCTGCTCGTGCCGTACAAGCACGTGCCGGACCTTGGTCGAGTCGTAGAGGGGATCGTAGGCGGGGAGGATGGCGCCGCCCGGGATCCCGAACACCGTGTCGACCCCGACCTGCTCCAGCGCCCGCACGAGGGCCTGGGCACCTGTCATTTTCTCGGTCATCGGCTCGTTCCTTGTGGCTGAGCTTGCTGTTGCTGGGCTGCTTGGCGTGACTCCTGGCATAAAAAATGCCCCATCCGCTATGCGGAGCTGGGGCGCGCGCAGGACCGAGTGCTTCGTCAGGCTGCGCGCCTGCGAAGTACTACGAGGATCCCACCGCTATGCATGGCTACACGATGTCCGATGGACCGCCTCCGCGTCAAATCATCTGGGACGCCCGTCTCGCCATCCAAGACACCCCACCCGCCGTGATCTTGCAGTTTGTCGCACGAGGGTACGGCGAACTGGGCGGACCCCTTCGTGATCTTGCAGTTTGTCGCAGGCGACGGGGACGAGCTGCGGAATCCACCTTCATGATCATGAACGAACGCCCCAGAAGCAGCGACGACCAGCACGAACACCACATCTGATCTTGCAGCCTGCGAGTCGTTTGACCCGAGTTGCCCCACCTGCATGATCACGAACAGGAAACGCCCAGGTCAGAGTGAGTGTACGTCACACAACTGCAAGATCACCAAAGCTGAACGCCCTGGTAGGGGCCGCGCCTGCGACAAACTACAAGATCACGGCGGGGGTGGGGTGGGGGGGTGGGGGTTAGGCGGTGTTCTGGAGGGTGGTGGTGGGCATCAGGGAGTCGACGCCGCGGGCTGCCATGGGGCGGGCCACCAGGTAGCCCTGGCCACGGGTGCAGCCCATCTTGCGCAGCAGGTCGAGTTGCTCGGGACGCTCGATTCCCTCCGCGACGACGATCAGGCCGAGGTCGTTGCCGAGTTGCACGATCGTCTTCGTCAGCAGAGTCAGCGTGTCGTCGCGGCCGAGCCCGGAGACGAACGACGGGTCGATCTTGATCATGTCGACCGGCAACTGCCGCAGGAACGCCAGCGACGCGTACCCGGTGCCGAAGTCGTCGATGGCCAACCGTACGCCGAGGGCCCTCAGCTCCGACAGCCTGCTGATCATGTCGCCTGCGTCCTCGACCAGCATCTCCTCGATGACCTCGAGAGTCAGCTTGCTGGCGGGCAGCCCGCTCTCGCTCAGTGCCTCGGCCACGGTCTCCACGAAACGCGGCGCCATGATCTGCCGCGCGGACAGGTTCAGCGCCAGCCCGATGTCCCAGGACGACGCGCGCCAGGCGGCCACCTCGCGGCACGCCTCGCGCAGGATCCACTCGCTGAGCGGCACGATGATCCCGGTGTCCTCCGCGGCCCCGAGGAACTGCTCGGGCGGCACGAACGTGCCACCGCGCCACCAGCGCACCAGCGCCTCCACGGCGGTCACCTCCGAGGTCGCCAGGTCGACCACGGGCTGGTACTCGATCGCGAACTGGTGCTCCAGCAGCGCCCGCTGCAGGTCGGAGGCGATCTCCAGGCGGCGCAGGACGTCGGCGTGCATGTGGGTGGCGAACACCTCCACCCTGCGCCCGCCGAGTTCCTTGGCCCGCGACATCGCCACGTCGGCGTTGCGCAGCAGGTCTCCGGGGGGCAGATCCTCCTCGGCGAACGCCACGCCGACGCTCGCCGTCAGCGCGACGTCCCGGTCCGCCACCCGGAACGGCTCGTTGGAGACCGCGCGGACCAGCCGCTCGGCCAGGTCGATGGCGGTCTGCGCGTCGGTGCCGCCGGCCGCGCCGCCCTCCAGCAGCACCGCGAACTCGTCCCCGCCCCACCGGGCGAGGGTGTCGTCGGCCCGTACGGCGGAGCGCAGGCGGCGGGCCGCCTGACCGAGCAGGTAGTCGCCGCTGGCGTGGCCCACGGAGTCGTTGACGGAGGTGAAACCGTCGAGGTCCAGGAAGACGACCGCGGTCCCGCCCGCTCCCCGCCGGGTGAGCACTTCGCGGGCGCGTTCCTCGAAGTAGGCCCGGTTGGGCAGCCCGGTGACCCCGTCGTGGAAGGTCAGGTGGGTGACCTGGTTGCGCAGGGCCACCTGGTCGCTGAGGTCGCGGATGGTGACCAGGACGAGGTCGTCCTCGCGTACGTGCCGGGCCGCGACGGACTCGGTGGGCCGCCAGGTGCCGTCGGAGGCGCGGAACCGGCAGGAGATGCGGGTGCCGCCCTCCCGTTCCAGCCCGTCGTCCTCGGCCGTCATGCGGTCGAGCAGGGCCTGTACGGCCGGCACGTCCTCGGGGTGGATGTAGTCGGAGATCGGCCGGCTGACGAGGTCGTCGGGGCAGTAGCCGTACGTCGTCTCGAGGCCGGGGCCCACCTCCTGCACGACCCCGCCGGGGTCGCACACGAGCACGACGTCGCCGGTGTTCTCGGCGAGCCTGCGCAGTTGCTGCTCGCCCACGTCGACGAGGCGGCGCATGCCCGCGGTCTCGACCAGGAGCACGAACAGCCGGCCGAGCAGGACGAGGACGACCGAGGCGGCCACGACCGCCAGGGCGGCGTCGCGGCTGTTGCCGATCACGTACAGGGTGGCGGTCACCGTGGCCGCGGCGACGAGCAGCATCGGGGTCGCGGCCGTCAGCGCGGCGGGCAGCGGCCTGACCGGCCGCACCTCCTGCGCCCACGGGGTGACCGCGAGAACGAGCAGCGCGGCCGGGACGACGAGACCGGCGGCGAGCGGCGGGGTGTCCCCGTCGAGACGGGCGAGTGCCGTCGCCAGTTCCGCGACCGTTATCGCGGCGAGCACCCCGACGCCGGTGAGCCCGACCAGGCGGTTGCTCGACCGCGACGCCGCCACGGCCGGTGTGACCGCGCAGGTCGCGAGCAGGCATACGACGGGCAGCGCCAGCGCGACGAAGAACGCGCCGGTGTCCTCGGCCTTCCTGAACGCCGGGCCGAGCACGGCGACCCAGGCCACGGCGAAGACCGACGCCGCGGCGAGGTAGGCGTCGGCCGCCTGGCGTATGACCCCGCGCGTGAACGCGGGTGGTTTCACCGACAGACCGCAACCGATCGCGAGCAGCACGGATCCGGCGAGCATGAGCAGGTCGGCGAACGTCAGCACGAACGGCGTGCCGTCCGCCACGGGCCGCAGGCCGACGCCGAGCAGCCAGGTCAGGGACCCGGCGGCCATCCAGCGCCAGGCGCCGGGCTGGCGCCTGTGGGCGGGGACGACGCGGGAGGCGGCCGTGATCAGCGAGGTGGCCGCGAGCAGGCCGGCGACGACTCCCGCGATCGCGGTCATGACCGGCGCGGCGCCACCCGCGACCAGGGCCACGGCGACCGCCACCGCGCCGAGCCCGGCGGCGGTGGTGATGGGGACCCGGGGGTCACGCCGGACGTTCACGCGCGTCGCCTCCGCACCTGTCGCCGGTTCGCCACCGGCGGTCGTGTCGTCGGGGGTTTCGGCGGGGGCCGGGGTCGTCTCAGCGTCGCCGGACCCGGTGGGGTGTGCCGTCACTGCCCCTCCCGTTCTCGACTCGGCTTTACTCTCCCTGTCACATTGCCAGTGTGCGCACAGCCGCTGATCGAGAGGGGGACAACGAGCGAGTCGTCACCGATCTGATAACCAGCCGCGTACGCTGAGCTTCAGCGTACGCACCCCAGGTCACGAGGCAGCCACGTTCCGGAATCCTTAACGGAGCGGTCAGTAGTGCCCGGTGATCATGTTAGCGAGCGGGCGGCCCGTCAGATGCCGGATGACCTGTTCCCGCACCAGCTTCCTCGTACGCCGCAGGGACGCCGGCGTGCTGCCGGCGACGTGCGGTGTGATGAAGATCCCAGGGGCCGTCCAGAGCGGGTGGCCGGGCGGCAGCGGTTCCACGGGCGTCACGTCGAGCGCCGCCCGCAGCCTGCCCGACCGCAACTCGGTCAGCAGCGCGTCGGTGTCCACGACCGACCCGCGAGCGGCGTTCACCAGCAGCGCGCCGTCCTTCATCGCGGCGAGGAACCGGGCGTCCACCAGACCGGTGGTCCCGGCCGTGGCGGGCACCAGCAGCACGACCACGTCGGCGGCCGGCAGCAGCGCCGGCAGTTCGTCCTGTCCGTGGACGCCGTCCCGGGCCGTGCGCGCCACCCGCACGATGTCCACCTCGAATCCGGTGAGACGGCGTTCGAGCGCCTCGCCGATCGAGCCGTAGCCGACGATCAGCACGGTGGAGTCGGCGAGGACGCCGGTGTGGTGGTAGGTCCACTCGCCTCTGGCCTGCGCGGCCGCGAAGCCGGGGAACTCCCTCAGCACGGCGAGCATCGCGCCCACGACCCACTCGGCCGTTCCCGCGTCGTGGACGCCTCGGGCGTTGCACAGGACCGCCTTCGGCGGCACGTACGGCAGGTAGGGCTCGACCCCCGCCGTCACGGTCTGCAGCAGCCGGAGACCGGTCATGCGGGGCAGCACCACGGGGATGTCCGGCATCGGGAGCAGTGGGGGCACCCAGATCTCCACCTCCTCCGGCGGGCCCGGCGGCGGCGTCCTTCCGTCGTACACCGCGCAGTCGAGGGCAGGCAGTCCCGCGGGCAGGTCGGAGAGCGCGTCGGCGATGTCCTGTGAGGCGACCCAGATCTTCACGAGGAACAACCTAGGGAACCGGCGCCCCCGCCCGCGAGTATGGAGGCCATGAGGAGGTCATCACGGATGACGGACAGGCACAGCACGGGCGTCACGCTCCTGGCGGCGGCCCTTCTGACGGCGGCCACGGCGTGCGCGCCGGGCGACGCGGGGACTCCCCCGCAGGTTCCCGCCACGAGCCCCGCCACGGCCGGTGACGGCTCGGCCCGGCCGCGCACGCTGGTCACCGGCCTGGAGGTGCCCTGGGCGATCGCCTTCCTGCCCGGCGGCGACGCGCTGGTGACCGAGCGCTCGTCGGCGCGGCTGCTGCGGGTCACGCCGCACGGCGAGGTCGACAAGGTCGCGACCATCGAGGAGGTGTCGCCGAGCGGCGAGGGCGGCCTGCTGGGCGTGGCGGTCTCGCCCCACTACGCCACCGACCGCTTCGTCTTCGTCTACTACACGGCCGAGGACGACAACCGGATCGTCCGCTACCGCTACGACGACGGGCTCTCGGAGCCCACGGTGATCGTCAGCGGGATCCCGAAGGGCGTCATCCACAACGGGGGCCGCCTCGCCTTCGGCCCCGACGGCTACCTGTACGCCTCGACCGGGGAGATCGGCGAGCCGAGCAGGGCCAGGGACAAGGACTCGCTGAGCGGCAAGATCCTGCGGATGACGGCGGACGGCAGGCCGGCCCCCGGCAACCCCTTCGGCACCCTGGTGTGGTCCTACGGGCACCGCAACGTGCAGGGCCTGGCCTGGGACGACCGCGGGCACATGTACGCCACCGAGTTCGGCCAGAACACCTACGACGAGATCAACCTCATCGAGAAGGGCGGCGACTACGGCTGGCCGGAGGTCGAGGGGGTGGGCGGCCGGTCCGGCTTCACCGATCCGCTGCTCACCTGGTCGACCTCCGAGGCGTCGCCGTCCGGCCTCGCGTACGCCCGGGGGGCGCTGTGGGCGGCCGCGCTGCGCGGCAAGCGGCTGTGGCGGGTCCCGGTGGACGCCTCGGGCCGCGCAGGCCGCCCCACCGCGGTGTACGACGGCGAGTTCGGCAGGCTGCGCGCGGTGGCCGCCGCGCCCGACGGCACGCTGTGGGTGTCCACCAGCAACCGGGACGGGCGGAGCACCCCCGAGGACGACGACGACCGGATCCTGGTGGTGCCGCCCTCGTCCTGATCAGCTTGTGCAGACGACCCCGGCCCTGGCCCGGTAGGAGGCGCGGAAGGTCTGCCGGGAGACCACCTCGCCGTCCCGCCGCAGCACCCGCGTCACCGTGGCGGTGAAGCCGGGCCGCCCCCGCTCCGGCACGCAGCCGGGCCCCTGACGGATCACCGGGGGCAGCGACACCCGCTGGGTGACGACCGGCTTCTGCAGGTCCACGTCGTACCGCCGGGTGCTCCACAGCGTCACGGTCAGCGAGTCGCCGGCCGCGGACGCCTTCACGAGCACGCCGTACGGCGAGTCGTTCTTCCAGCGCAGGTCGGGGTGGGGGAAGGACAGCGCGGCCTCGGTGCCGACCGGCAGGTGGGAGGCGTGCGCCTCGGGCGGGGTGTGGTCGGTGACCCGCAGCCCGGCGCGGACCACCGCGTTCAGCATGGTGGTCGCGACCTGGTCCATGCCCGGCGCGTCCGTGCCGGTCTCGCCGGGGATCAGCGTGGGGCCGACGCCGCCGAACCCCGCGGCGGCGGTGCGCGGGCCGACGACCTGGTTGAACGAGAACGTCTCCCCCGGCTCCACCAGGCGGCCGTCCAGGAGCGCCGCGGCGGCGCGGATGTTGCCCGCGCTCCCGGCGCAGCAGGCGAAGGAGGTGGTGAAGCCGCCGACCTTCTCGCGGATCCCCATCCGCCGCGCGGCGTCGTCGGTGAACCTCGGCGGACCGTTCACGATCGGCACGGCCACCGTACGTGTGCCCCGGTCGAGGGCGGTCAGCACGTCGGCGGCGAGGCGGCCGGTGTCCACCCGGTCGCCGGGCTCGCCGGGCACCAGGACCGGCCGGCCGTCCTCGATCGCGAAGGCGGCGTCGCGGGCCACCCGGGCGGTGCCGAGCAGCGCGGGCTCGACACCGGCGATCGCCGCCTCGGCGTCGAACCGCGGCCGCAGGACCGCCCCTTCCGGCGCGAACGTCAGGTGCCGTGCCAGCGTCTGCGGCGGCAGGCTGACCGAGGTGGCGCCGTTGGTCAGGGTCAGCGGCGCGGCAACCGCCCGGTCCGCCCAGCGCAGGACGCGCCGCACCTCGGCACGGGTGATGTGCGGGAGATCCCGCGTCGTGGGCACCACCACCACGACCTCCGGGTCGAGGTAGCCCCTCACGATCTGGTCGGCCGTCGCCTTCCTGTCGACGATCCTGCCGGGTCGCGGATAGACGGGGACCGGGGTGACCCCGTCGAAAGAGACGTCACCCTCGCGCGTCGGTTCCTCCAGCGGCGCGGCGATGGTCCTGGCCACGATCTCGTCGAGTTTGCGCCGGTCCACCGACACGACGGGCCGCACCTCACGGCTGCCGGTCAGCGCGCTCCACACCTCCGGCGGGCTCGGGAAGCCCGACTGCGCGGCGCGTACGGTGGCCTCGGCGTCGAGCGTGAGACCGGCCTGCGCCGGGTCGACGGTCAGGCGCCGGGTGCCCTGCCGCACGATCAACGGCGTCCTGGTCTGGGCGTACAACCGCTCGCGCAGCGTGGCGACGGCCTCGGTCGTGCTCTGCCCGCCGATGTCGACGCCGAGCACCATGGTGCCGGGCAGGATCTTCCCCGCCATGGCGACGGCGGGCACGAGATAGAGCAGCAGGAGCAGCACGGCCAGGCCGATCAGCGCGGCGCGGAGCGTACGGCCCCGGTGATCTGGGTCCTGCAGGTCGTCGAGGTCCTGCGGCGGGAGGGCGGGTTCCTCCCGCACCGGGCGATCCGGCACCCGCCACGGCTCGACCGGCGGAGCCGGCGGAGCCGGCGGCGGGATCTTTTCGCCGCCGGACGGCCTGGCCCCGGCAGGCACGGCGGGTTCCGCGAAGATGTCGGCCGACACGCCCCGGGGAAGGGCGGAGACCCCTCGGGGCAGCGAGGCGACGCGGCGCACCGGATGTTTGCGCGGAGGAGCGGGCCCCGCCCCGGACGGATCGGTGGGCGGGTCGACGGGCGCTCCGGTGTTGCGCACGCCTCGGTCTCCTCCAGGTCAAGGTCAACTCCGATCAGTTAACCCTAGAACACCCTCTCCTCTACTGGATATGTCCCAAACAACACCTTCCGGCTCCCCTCGGACGGCACGCCGACGCGCAGCGGGCACCGGCCGGGCACCACGACGGCCGGCCACGGAAACCGTGGCCGGCCGTTCGCACACACCGCCTCGGGAGGCCCCGGCGGCGCTTGGCTGCTGCCCCTCGACAACTCCTGGACTACCCCTGGACGCCGAGCTTCTCCAGGATCAGCTCACGGGCCCGGCCCGCGTCCGCCTTGCCCCTGCTGGCCTTCATCACGCCACCGACCAGCGCGCCCACGGCCGCGATCTTCCCGCCGCGCACCTTCTCGGCGGCGTCGGCGTTGTCCGCCAGCACCTGATCGATGATCGCCGACAGCTCGCCCTCGTCGCTGACCACCTGGAGACCGCGCTTCTCCACGACCTCGTCCGGGCCGCCCTCGCCGGCGAGCACGCCCTCCAGCACCTGGCGGGCCAGCTTGTCGTTCAGCGCGCCGGAGGCGACCAGTTCGGCCACCCGGGCGACCTGCGCCGGGGTGATCGGCAGCTCGGCGAGCGCCGTGGCCGACTCGTTGGCCCGCCTGGCCAGCTCGCCCATCCACCACTTGCGGGCGTCGGCGGCGGGAGCGCCCGCGGCGACCGTCGCCTCGACCAGGTCGATCGCGTCGGCGTTGTGCATGGCGGCCATGTCGAGGTCGGACACGCCCCACTCCTGCTGGAGCCGCTTGCGCCGCGCCGACGGCAGCTCGGGCAGCGCGGCCTTCAGCGACTCGACCCAGGCCGGGTCGGGCGCGATCGGCAACAGGTCGGGCTCGGGGAAGTAGCGGTAGTCCTGCGCCTCCTCCTTCGACCGCCCCGAGGTCGTCTGCCCGGTGTCCTCGTGGAAGTGGCGGGTCTCCTGCACGATCCGGCCGCCCTCGGCGAGGATGGCCGCCTGGCGCTCGATCTCGCCCCGCACCGCCCGCTCGACGCTGCGCAGCGAGTTGACGTTCTTGGTCTCCGTTCGGGTGCCCCACTCGGCCGAGCCGCGCGGCATCAACGAGACGTTCACGTCGCAGCGCAGCGAGCCCTGCTCCATCCGCACATCCGACACGCCCAGCGAGCGCATCACCTCGCGCAGCTCGGTGACGTACGCGCGGGCGACCTCGGGGGCGAGCCTGTCGGTGCCCGCGATCGGCTTGGTCACGATCTCGACCAGCGGGATGCCGGCCCGGTTGTAGTCCACGATCGAGTAGTCGGCGCCGTGGATCCGCCCGGTCGCGCCGCCCACGTGGGTGGACTTGCCGGTGTCCTCCTCCAGGTGCACCCGCTCGATCTCGACGCGGACGATCTTCCCGTCCACCTCGACGTCCAGGTAGCCGTCCGTGCACAGCGGCTCGTCGTACTGGCTGATCTGGTAGTTCTTCGGCATGTCCGGATAGAAGTAGTTCTTCCGCGCCATCCTGCACCACGTCGCGATGGTGCAGTTCAGTGCGAGGCCGATCCGGATCGTCGACTCGATCGCCTTCTCGTTGGCCGTCGGCAGCGAGCCGGGCAGGGCCAGGCACACCGGGCAGACCTGCGTGTTCGGCGGCGCGCCGAACGTCGTCGGGCAGCCGCAGAACATCTTCGAGTCGGTGCCCAGCTCGACGTGCGTCTCCAGCCCCAGCACCGGCTCGAAGCGCTCCAGCGCCTCGTCGTACGGCATCAGCGTCTCAGTGCTGCTCACAGGTAACCAAGTCCCTTCAATGCGTTCCTCGCGTCGGAGACCCAGTCCGCGTACGCGGGCACCTGGGCGAGAACGTCGAGGTCGATGTTACGAGCGATGTATTCGAAGTAGTCACGAACGGGTTTGCCACGGCGCGGCGCCACCTCGGCGAGGACCCGCTTGGGATCCGCGATCCTCTCGACGTCCCGCGGCCGGGCGGGCAGCCGTCCCTGGTCGCTCCCGCTCAACCGGCGCCACACGCCGGCGTCCGCGAGGAGCCACGCCTCGGTCTCCTGAACCGGCACCAGCGCGATCACCGGTGTGGGCAGTCCCGAGTCGCGCACGGCACGGTCCGCCTTGTCCCGCTCCCTGTGGTCGTTGTGGACGAAGAGCAGGTGGCAGTCGCTCGCCAGTTCGCGCAGCGCGCCGGTCGTCCTGCCGTGGTCGTAGATCGACCGGCAGGCGCCGATCTCGGTGCTCTCCACGTCGACGGCACAGCGAGAGGACTGCGCGGTGAGCTCCCGAAGCTGCCGCGAGATCACCACGCCGAGGAAGACCTCGTCTGTCTCGCCCTCGGCGATCAGTCCGGGCACCAGCGGCCTGCTCATGGGACCTCGCCTACGGCGCTCAGATACTTGCGCACCTGGCGGGGAGAGACGAACGTGCCGGGCTCTCCCTCCGCCCGCACCGGCTTGGCGACCGTGACCCTGGAGATCCTGTCCCTTTCGGGATCGACGCGTACGGCGGTGTCCAGGAAGACCAGCGCGTCCGGCCTGAGGCGGTACAGCTCGGAGACGACCACCGGCGAGTGCGTGGTGAGGATCACCTGCCGCAGTGGCCGGTTGACGCACTCCGGGTCGCTGAGATCGGTGACCCTGCCCTGGATCCTGCGGAGCAGTTCCGCGAGGCGGCTGGGGTGCAACCCGTTCTCGATCTCCTCGATGAGCAGCACCCCGGCGTGGTCAGGATCGTGCAGCGCGGCCAGCAACGCGATGACCCTGAGCGTGCCATCGGACAGCAGAGTGCTGGGTACGGCCCCCTGGCCGTCCACGAGCACGTCGAACGTCCACTCCTGGCGCCGCTCGTCCAAGATGGGTTCGATCCCAGCGATGTCCGGTATCAGCGCCACCAGGTCCACGAGGAAATCCTCGATCACGCCCCGCGCCTCCAGACGACCGAGCACGGTCGCGAGATTGCTCCCGTCCGCCCGGAGCGGCCCGTTGTCCGCAGACGAGGACGAAGCCCGCAGGCGTTCCGGATTGGGCTGGTGCAGGCGCCAGGTGCTCGGTTCCAATTCCTTCAGCCGAAGGTAGCGGCTGGACTTGTCGCCCTCCGGGGCAGTGGCGGCCAACTCCCCCCACAGCTCTGTCAGCGCTTTTTCCCGCAGGTCCGCCATCCATGGCGGCCCTTGGCCCGCGAAGCTCATGTCCGGGTCGAAGCGCAGATCCATCGGAATGGGCACTGGGCCGACACCGGGTTCCGCTCCGCCGCTGTAGGTGACGGGAAGCAGGCCGGCGCCGATCGGAGCGAGAGTGTCGGCCCGGATGTCGAATCGGACGACCGGGCGGCCCTTGCTCACTCGGTGGAACAGCTCATGCCAGCGGCCCCTGCGGGCCGTCAAGAGTGGATCCTCTCCACCCCAGCGCGACCGGCTCAGGTAGTCCAGAGCGTCGAGGAGGTTGGACTTGCCGCTGGAGTTAGGGCCGACGAGGGCGAGGAACGGCGGGATGTCGAGCTGGAAGTCCAGGAAGGACTTGAAGCCGTCGATCTCGATGCGGGTGATCACGCCGCCGTTCCCCTCCTCTCGGCTACTAGAGCGCGGGCGCGCGGGACAGCAGCGGGCCGCCCCACCGGCTCTCGTACGCCTTCTCCACGGCCGCGCCGACCCGGTAGCAGCGGTCGTCGGCCAGGACCGGGGCCATGACCTGCAGCCCGACCGGCAGGCCGTCCTCGTCCGCCAGGCCGCACGGCACCGAGATCGCCGCGTTGCCCGCCAGGTTGGTGGGGATGGTGCACAGGTCGGCGAGGTACATCGCCATCGGGTCGTCGGCCCGCTCCCCGATCGGGAACGCCGTGGTGGGCGTGGTCGGCGAGACCAGCACGTCCACCTGGTGGAAGGCCGTCTCGAAGTCCCGCATGATCAGCGTGCGGACCTTCTGGGCCTGCCCGTAGTAGGCGTCGTAGTAGCCCGACGAGAGGGCGTACGTCCCGAGCATGATGCGCCGCTTGACCTCGGGCCCGAAGCCGGCCGCCCGGGTGAGCGCCATGACCTCCTCGGCGCTGCGGGTGCCGTCGTCGCCGACGCGCAGGCCGTACCGCATGGCGTCGAAGCGGGCCAGGTTGGACGAGCACTCCGACGGCGCGATCAGGTAGTACGCGGGCAGCGCGTAGGAGAAGGTCGGGCAGGAGACCTCGACGACCTTGGCGCCGAGCGACTCCAGCAGGTCGACCGCCTCGTGGAACCGGGCGAGGACGCCGGGCTGGTAGCCCTCCCCGCCGAACTCCTTGACCACGCCGACCCGCATGCCCGCGACGTCGGCCTGGCGGGCCGCCTCCACGACCGGCGGGACCGGCGCGTCGATCGAGGTCGAGTCGAGCGGGTCGTGGCCGGAGAACGCCTCGTGCAGCAGCGCCGCGTCGAGCACGTTGCGGGCGAACGGGCCCGGCGTGTCGAGCGAGGACGCGAACGCGATCAGCCCGTAGCGGGACGAGCCGCCGTACGTCGGCTTCATGCCGACGATGCCGGTCACCGCGGCGGGCTGGCGGATCGAGCCGCCGGTGTCGGTGCCCGTGGACAGCGGCGCCTCGTAGGCGGACACCGCGGCCGACGAGCCGCCCGACGAGCCGCCCGGGATCCTGTCCAGGTCCCAGGGGTTGCGGGTCGGGCCGTACGCCGAGTTCTCCGTGGACGACCCCATGGCGAACTCGTCCAGGTTGGTCTTGCCGAGGATCACCAGGCCGGCCTCGCGCAGGCGGCGGGTCACGGTCGCGTCGTACGGCGGACGCCAGCCTTCGAGGATCTTCGAGCCCGCGGTCGTCGGCATGCCGGTCGTGGTGAACACGTCCTTGTGCGCGACCGGAACCCCGGCGAGCGGGCCGAGCTTCTCGCCCGCGTCGAGGCGCTCGTCGATCGAACGGGCCTGCGTCAGCGCGGACTCTGCGTCCACGTGCAGGAATGCGTTGACCCGGCCGTCGACCTCGGCGATCCGGTCGAGGTGGGCCTGGGCGACCTCGACGGCGGTGACCTCACGGGAGGCGACCAGCGCGCCGAGTTCGGCGGCGGTCTTGCGAATCAAGGTCATTCTTCCTCCCCGAGGATCCGCGGCACGCGGAATCGGTCGTCCTCCACCGCGGGCGCGCCGGACAGCGCCGCCTCGGGTGTGAGGCCGGGCCGCACGTCGTCGGGCCGGAACACGTTGGTCAGCGGAAGCGCGTGCGAGGACGGCGGGATGTCGTCGGCCGCCACCTCCGCGACGCGGGCGACGGCGCCGACGATCTGGTCGAGCTGGGCGGCGAAGTGGTCGAGCTCGTCGTCGGCCAGTGCCAGCCGGGACAGCCGGGCGAGGTGAGCGACCTCATCGCGGGTTATGGCGGACATGAGTCGTCGAACCCGTTTCATGATGGAGATTGGACCTTCCCATCCTAGGGCTCGTCGCCGGGCGAGACCGACCCGACGACGCCGCGTCACATGCTCTTCACGCGACGGCCCGGCCCCAAGGGGGTGTCAGTGCGGCGCGAGCCGGGCGCCGCCGCTCTCGTGACCGCGGAACGCGGTGCTGAGCCGGCCGCGCAGCCACGTGGTCGCCTCACCGGCCGGCATGGGCTTGGCCAGCCACCAGCCCTGGCCGGCGTGGCAGCCCATCTCCCGCAGCAGCGCGGCGATCTCCGGAGACTCGACCCCCTCGGCGACCGACCTCAGCCCGAGGGACCGGACGAGGTCGATAATCGAGCGGACGATGCGCTCGTCGTCGGGGGACTCCCCCAGCCGCCGGACGAACGACGCGTCGATCTTCACTTCGGAGACCGGGAGCCGCTGGAGACGGACGAGGGAGGAGTAGCCGGTGCCGAAGTCGTCCAGAGCGAGCTGGATGCCGAGCCCGGCGAGGGTGCGGATCGTCTCGGCGCTGTAGGCCTGGTCGGTCATGAGGATGCGCTCGGTGACCTCCAGCCGGATCGCCTCGGGCGGCAGCTCCAGCTTCTCCAGCCCGGCCTCCAGCTGCTCGGGCAGGCTCGAGTCGAGCAGGTCGCGGGCCGACACGTTCACCGAGACCGGCACCTCGACGCCCGCGTGCCACCACCGGGCCGCCTGGCGCAGCGCGTGGCCGATGACGTGCTGGGTGAGATCGCGCATCAGGTACGACTGTTCGGCCAGCGGGATGAACTCGGCGGGTGAGATCGGCCCGCGCACCGGATGCCACCAGCGCAGCAGCGCCTCGACGCTCTCGACCCTGCCGTCTTCGAGGCTCACCTTGGGCTGATAGTGGAGCTCCAGCTCGTCCGCGTCGATGGCGCGCCGCAGGTCGCCCAGCAGGCTGAGCCGTTCCGGGGAGTTGCGGTCCTTGGCCGGCAGGTAGAACTCGACGCCGGTGCGGCCCTCCTTGGCGAGGTACATCGCCACGTCGGAGCGCTGCATCAGCAGCTCGAAGTCCGGCGCGTGGTCGGGGTAGAGCGCGATGCCGATCGACGCGTCGAGGTCGAAGGTCATGCCTTCGAGGCGCACCGGCTCGGTCAGCGCGACCCGCAGCCGCGAGGCGACCTCCTTGGCCGCGTGGGCGTCCCTGATCGACGGGAGCAGCACCGCGAACTCGTCCCCGCCGAGACGGGCCACCACATCGCCCGGCCGCACGCTGTGGGTGAGCCGGTGGGCCACGATCTGCAGCAGCCGGTCGCCGACCGGGTGGCCGAGCGTGTCGTTGACCTCCTTGAAGCGGTCGAGGTCGAGCAGTAACAGTCCCACCCGCTCGTGCCGGCGCGCCTCGGCCAGGGCCTCCTCCGTACGGAGGATCAGCATCTTGCGGTTGGGCAGGCCGGTGAGCCCGTCGTGGGTCGCCTGGTGGTCGCGGCGCAGCGAGAGCGTCGCGGTGAAGTAGACGGCGGCCAGCGGCGCGACGAACAGCGGGACCAGGGCCGTGGAGTGCGCCATCACGACGACCACCAGCGGCGCGAGGCCGAGCAGCGCGCCGTAGACGAGAGCCTGCGGGCCGACGGACGCCTTCATCACCCGGGACAGCGGCCGGCGCTCGTGCAGCGCCACGGCCTGGCAGACCAGGATCGCGCGGACCGCGAAGTACGCCGTCGCGGCCACGGCTATCGCGGGGATGTCGCTGCCGTCGGGCGTCCAGGGGGTGTCCGGGGAGGGATGCGCGCCGAACGCGGCGAAGGCCGCCGCCGCCGCCACGCAGGCCAGGGTCACCTGGGCGAGGTTGAACAGCACCCGGTGCCAGGCCCTGCGGTGCACAAGGCCGCTGACCACCACGGCGATCGCCTGGATCAGCGCCGCCGTGGGCAGGCCCTGGTGCATAAGCACGGCGAAGGTGAACATGGTGGAGGCCGGCGTGCCCCCGACGAGCGTCGAAGAGCTGAACGTGACCAGGCGCAGCTCGCCCAGCACCACCAGCACGGCCAGCATCCAGAACAGCGGCGTGCGGGCCGCCCCGCCCAGCTCACCGAAGCCGAGCCGCACCTGGGTGATCGCCAGCGCGGCGACGCCGACGGCGGTGACTGCCATGAGATAGGCCCACAGGGGCGAGCCTGGGCGCGGCCCGGTGTCCCGGGTGTCGACGGGCGTGAACAATTCGCCCAGGTCGACAGCGGGCAGGAGGAGGCGTGGCACCCCGGCGAACGGCATGAGGCCGCGTGAAAGCGTCATCGGTAAGAAACCCCCCAAGAGGTCACTATGGGAGGGTACGACCTCTGGGCCACTTCGCGAAACCGCTTGGGCACGGTGCGTCACCATGATTTCTGGAGATATCACGGCCCGGTCGGGCTTGTGGTGAAAGTTTCAAGTGCTCCACAGGTCCGATCCCCCGTTCGCCTGCGGCTATTAGGTTGATCGACCAAACTAATAGCGGGCGACCCTTCTTGGACAAGCCGTCCGCTCCCTACCATCCGAGAGAACTGTGGGAGCGCTCCCACATTACCGGACGGAGTATTCCATGTCTCGCAGATTGACGACGGCTGTGCTTACAGCGGTCGCGACGGCCGCGGTGGGAGCGTCCGTGCTCGCCTCCTCCGCCGCGCAGGCCGCCGACTCCGCCTTCTACGTGGACCCGACGACCAGCGCGGCCCAGTGGGTGGCGGCCAACCCTAACGACAGCAAGGCCGCCGTGATCAGGGACCGCATCGCCGCCGTCCCGCAGGGCCGGTGGTTCGCCAGCTACAACCCCTCGGCCGTGCGCAGCCAGGTCGACGCGTACGTCGGAGCCGCAGCGGCGGCAGGCAAGATCCCGATCATGGTCGTGTACGAGATGCCGAACCGCGACTGCGGCGGCGCCAGCGCGGGCGGCGCGCCCGACCACTCGGCGTACCGCGCCTGGATCGACCAGGTCGCCGCGGGTCTCGGCGGGCGCCCGGCCTACATCATCCTGGAGCCCGACGCCCTGTCGATCATGCCGAACTGCATGAACCAGCAGCAGCAGGCCGAGGTCCAGGCCTCGATGGCGTACGCCGGCAAGAAGTTCAAGGCCACCTCCTCGAACGTCAAGGTCTTCTTCGACGCGGGCAACGAGGCATGGGTGGGCGCCTCCGACATGGCCAACCGGCTGAGGGGCGCCGATATCGCCAACAGCGCCGACGGCATCGCCCTCAACGTCTCCAACTACCGGTACACCAGCGCCACGGTCTCCTACGCCAAGAACGTCATCGCGGCCACCGGCATGTCCTGGCTGAAGGCCGTGATCGACACCAGCCGGAACGGCAACGGCCCGGTCGGCAGCGAGTGGTGCGACCCGGCCGGCCGCGCCACCGGCACCTGGAGCACCACGAACACCGGTGACTCGGCGATCGCCGCCTACCTGTGGGTGAAGCCTCCGGGCGAGTCCGACGGCTGCATCGCCCCCGCGGGCCAGTTCGTGCCGCAGCGGGCCTACGATCTCGCGATCGCCGCCCCGTACACCCCGTCGCCTTCCCCGTCTCCGACTCGGTCCCCGTCGCCGTCGCCGTCGCCGTCCCCCTCGGCTTCGCCGTCGGCTTCCCCGTCTCCCTCGCCGTCCCCGTCGGCCTCGCCGACCTTCCCCGGCAACCGCGGCTGCACGGCGGCCTACAAGATCGTCAACTCGTGGGGCGGCGGCTTCCAGGGTGAGATCACCGTGACCAACGCCGGATCCTCGGCGATCAACAACTGGACCGTGCAGTGGACGATGCCGAACGGCCAGTCCATCACCCAGGTGTGGAACGCCAACCTGAGCGGCAGCACCAGCGTCACGGCCACGAACCTGAACTGGAACGGCAACCTCGCCCCCGGCTCGAGCACCTCGTTCGGCTTCCTCGGCAACTCCAGCGGATCGCCCTCCACCCCGTCCCCGCTGGTCTGCACCACCTCCTGATCCCCACCGCGTAGCTCGGGCGTGCCGTACGGCTTTCCAGCCGTACGGCACGCCCTTTTGGCGACAAGGCAGGTGTTCGGGCCGGCGAGGGCGGGATCAGCCGGCGGCCGGAACGGGCACCGCCGCGCCGGAGACCCGCACCCTGCCGTCCCCCTCCCGCAGCTCCACCCGCAGCAGACCGGGCCGTCCCATGTCGACGCCCTGGCGCAGGGTCAGCACAGTGGCGGGGCCGGCCTCGCCGAGGTCCCGCAGGTACGCCCCGAAAGCGGCCGCGGCGGCCCCGGTGGCCGGGTCCTCCACGATCCCGCCGACGGGGAACGGGTCGCGCACCTGGAAGGTGTCGGCCGACTCCCGCCACACCAGTTGCAGGGTGACGAGATCCCGCTCGGTCATGTACCGCGCCAGCCCCGAGAAGTCGTAGTCCAGGTCGGCGAGGCGCTTACGGGTGGCCGCGGCCAGCACCAGGTGACGCGCTCCCGCGTAGGCGATGCGCGGGGGCAGCGCGGGATCGAGCTCGTCGATCCGCCACCTCAGCGCGTCGAGCGCCTGCGCCACGTCGGCGTCGGCGACCGGCTCGACGTACGGCTCCACGCTGGTCAGGGTCGCCCACAGCACACCGCCGTCGTCCGCCGCCACCTCGACCGGCACGGTTCCGGCCTTCGTCTCGAAGACCAGGCGCCCGGGGCCGGACCGTTCGGCGAGCGCGACCGCCGATGCCACGGTGGCGTGCCCGCAGAACGGCACCTCCATCTTCGGACTGAAATACCGGACGGCGAAGGTCCGGGCGGGCTCGCCGGGTCGCGGCGGGGCCTCGCTCAGGAAGGCCGTCTCCGAATGACCTACCTCGGCGGCGATGGCGAGCATGGCCGCCTCGTCCAGGCCGCCGGCGTCGAGCACCACCCCGGCCAGGTTGCCTCCGGCGGGATCGGTGGTGAAGGCGGCGTACTCCAGAACTATCGGATCAGCAGATGTCGGCACGTTCAAGCAACGGCCCAGCAGATGTCGCCTGTTCCCGTGCGCGAGCATCGGGGGTCGGAGCGCCTGCGGTCCACGCCCTGCTGATGGCCGGCGTGTTGTCGTTGCTCGGCGAGTTCCCCGAGACCTCCCGCTCGCGTGCGGTCCTGTCGGCGGTGGGGAGCGGGGAGCGTACGTTCTCCGCCATCGCCACCGAGGCGGGTGGCGCCACCCCCCTGGCCTCCGGCACGCTTTCCCCGCTGCTGTCCACCCTGATCGACAAGCGGGTGCTGGCCGTCGACGCCCCGCTGTCGATCAAGCCGGACACGAAGAACAGGCGCTATCGCATCGCCGATCCCTATCTGCGGTTCTGGCTCGCCTTCCTCGACCGCGGCATCCCGCTGGTCGAGCGCGGCCGAGGCGAGCGTGTCCTGGCCTCCGTCGAACGTTCCTGGACCTCATGGCGTGGCCGTGCCGTCGAGCCCGTCGTCCGTGAGGCACTGACGCGACTGCTGCCCGACGACCGGTGGCCCGAGACCGAGGCCGTCGGCGGATGGTGGAACCGCCGGAACAACCCCGAGATCGACCTGGTCGGGGCGGGCCGCGAGCCGGTCGCGCGGCGCGTCCATTTCCTCGGCTCGATCAAGTGGCTGGAGAACGGGTCCTTCGGGCGGCATGAGTACGACAGCCTGGTGCGCGACATGCTCGCCGTCCCCGGCGCCGACCCCGCGACTCCGCTGGTGGCCGTCTCCCGCTCCGGTATCGACGACGGCCTGCCGCTGGCGGCACGGTGGGGCCCGGAAGACCTGCTGGCCGCCTGGCAGGCGTAGCAGGCCCAGGCGGCTACGGGCGCATGGTCACTCCCCCGGCGTGACGGCGACGGCGCGGGCGGCGTCGGGACCCTCACGCAGCAGGGTGTGGAAGCCCTCCTCGTTCAGAATCGCGACACCGGCCTTGACGGCCTTGTCGTACTTTGAGCCGGGGTTGTCCCCCACGACCAGGAAGCTCGTCTTCTTCGAGACCGAGCCGGTGACCTTGCCGCCCCTGGCGGTGATGGCCTCGCTCGCCTCGTCCCGGCTGAAGTCCGCCAGCGTCCCCGTGACGACGAACGTCAGCCCCTCCAGCGGGCGCGGACCCTCGTCGTCGGGTGATTCGTCGGCCATCCGCACGCCGGCGGCCCGCCACCTCTCGATGATCTCCTGGTGCCAGTCGACCGCGAACCACTCCTTGATCGTCGCGGCGACCCGCGGGCCGATGCCCTCCACCGCCGCGAGATCCTCCTCGGACGCCTTGGCGATGGCGTCGACCGAGCGGAACTCGGCGGCGAGCGCGCGGGCCGTGGGCGGCCCGATGTGCCGGATCGTCAGCGCCACGAGCACCCGCCACAGCGGCTGGTCCTTCTTCTTCGCCAGCTGGTCGAGGATCAGCTCGGCGTTCTTGCTCGGCTCTCCGGAGATGTTGGCGAAGAACGAGACCACCTTCGGCTCGCCGGTCTCCGGATCGGTCTTCGGCAGGCCCGTGTCGGGGTCGCGGACCACCGACCTGATCGGCAGCAGCTTGTCGATGGTCAGGTCGAACAGGTCGGCCTCCGTGCGGACCGGCGGCTCCTGCGGCGGCAGCGGCTGGGTCAGCGCGGTCGCCGCGACGTAGCCAAGGCCGTCGATGTCGAACGCGTTGCGCCCGGCCGCGAAGTAGATCCGCTCACGCAGCTGCGCCGGGCAGGACCGAGCGTTCGGGCAGCGCAGGTCGGCGTCGCCCTCGCGCTCGTAGGCCAGTTCCGTGCCGCACTCGGGACAGTGCGTGGGCATCACGAACTCCCGCTCGCCACCCTGCCGCAGGTCCACAACGGGCCCGACGATCTCGGGGATGACGTCGCCTGCCTTGCGCAGCACCACGGTGTCGCCGATCAGCACGCCCTTGCGCGCCACCTCGGAGGCGTTGTGCAGCGTCGCGCGCTCCACGGTCGACCCGGCCACCACCACCGGCTTCATCACGCCGAACGGCGTGACCCGGCCCGTCCTGCCCACTCCGACCTGGATGTCGAGCAGCTTGGTGGTGACCTCCTCCGGCGGGTACTTGAACGCGATGGCCCAGCGCGGAGCCCGGCTGGTCGAGCCGAGCTGCCGCTGCACCGGGATGCGGTCGATCTTCACCACCACACCGTCGATCTCGTACTCCGGGTCGTGGCGGTGGTCGTTGTAGTGGGCGATGAACTCGCGGATCTCGTCGAGGCCCCCGACCACCCGGTAGCGGTCGCTGACCGGCAGCCCGAATTCGCGCAGCCGCTCGTAGACGGCCGACTGGGTGGCGGGCGGCGAGCCGCCGCCCTCCCACTTGCCCACACCGTGCACGATCATCCGCAGCGGGCGCTGCGCGGTGATCCGCGGATCCTTCTGCCGCAGCGATCCCGCGGCCGAGTTGCGCGGGTTCGCGAACGGCGGCTTGCCCGCGTCCATGAGCTGCTCGTTGAGCTTCCTGAAGCCTTCGACCGGCAGGAAGACCTCGCCGCGCACCTCCAGCAGGTCGGGGACGCCGTCGCCGGTGAGCCGGTGCGGCACGTCGCCGAGCGTGCGGATGTTGGGCGTGATGTCGTCGCCGGTGCGCCCGTCGCCCCGGGTCGCGCCGCGCACCAGGCGGCCCTTCTCGTACACCAGCGCGACGGCCAGGCCGTCGATCTTGAGCTCGCACAGGTAGGGGCCGGGGTCGGCCTCGATCAGCCGCTCCGCCCTGGCCTGCCAGCCGGCGAGGTCGTCGTCGTCGAAGGCGTTGTCGAGGCTCTCCATACGCTGGAGATGGGTGACGGGCGCGAACTCGGTGGAGATGGGCGCCCCGACCTTCTGCGTGGGCGAGTCGGGGGTGCGCAGATCGGGATACGCCTCCTCCAGCGCCAGGATCTCCCGCATCCAGACGTCGTACTCGGCGTCGCTCACCGTGGGCGAGTCGAGCACGTAGTAGCGCCAGTTGGCGTCGTCGAGCGACTCCGCGAGCTCGGCGTGCCGCTCCCGCGCCTCGGGCGGCGCGCCCCGCGATCCCCCCGTGGCGCCGGCTTCCCCGGTGGCGCCCGTGACGGCTTCGACCTCGCTCAAAGCCTCCGCGTGCCCGTTCGCCGCGTCCCCGTTCGCCGCGTCCCCGTTCGCCGCGTCCCCGGGCGCGGCGCCGCCGGGCCCGCCGGCCTCGTCAGCCCTGTCGGTCACGTCGCCCGTCTCCCCTCGTCAGACACCCAGGGCAACCGTATCTCCGGCGACCGGCACTCGCGAAGGACGAGGGCGGGAGCCGCACCGAGGACGTGGGCGACTCCCGCCTGACCGTTCGCCGAGGGGTCGCGCCAGACCACGCCACCCCTCGTCTCATCGAGCGATCGAGAATTACGGTAGACCGCTTGCAGTCCACTTTCATTCCCTTTTGTCGGGGTGTACTCGGGCCGGCCCACGTGGATGGGAAGGGGACCGGCCCGAGCGTCATCCTCCCTGGGTCCAGACCCGTTCCCAGCGAGAGCACTTGCCGGTGATCCCGGTCGCGCCGCCCCGGCAGACCATGGCCTTGGCGAGCAGCATGTACCCGGCGTTCACCGTGAACCTCTTCGGGGCGGACCGAGAGCAGTTCCGATAGGTCGCGGTGCGGTACTTCCCGCGGTCGGTCAGCCACTTGATCTTCACCCACGAGCAGGTCCTCGCCCCGCCCGCGTCATAGAGATCGCCGACGATGCGCAGGCCCGAAGAGCCGGACCGGACGTGCCCGTTCG
This sequence comes from Microbispora sp. H11081, assembly GCF_012999535.1. Taxonomy (GTDB): domain Bacteria; phylum Actinomycetota; class Actinomycetes; order Streptosporangiales; family Streptosporangiaceae; genus Microbispora. The sequence continues at coordinate 97,025 of NZ_JABBWV010000003.1, read as the reverse complement.
CCCAGCCCTTGGCGTCCGAGGACGCCGTCGGCCCCCACCTCCAGGTCTCCGCCGCGGACGCGCCCGAGGCCTGGGCGGGAGCCGCGACGAGACCGGCGGCCAGAGCCGCGGTGGCGAGAGGGAGCAGAAGGCGCACGGCGCTTCGCATGGGGTCTTCTCCTGAACGTGTGGTCTTCCGGCACGTCAAGAGATACGTGACAAGGCTTGTGAATCACTTGGGGATGAGCTGGGAGGCCGCAGGGACCGGCTCCGCGCGCGTGCGCCGCCGGTTCAGATCGTGAGGTGCGGTCTGATCCTGTCCAGGGCCTCGGCGGGGCCGGGCTCGGCCGCGAGTGCGGCGGCGAGCAGCAGCCGGGCCTTGGGGGCGGCGAGCGACCCCGCGAAGACGGCGCCCGCCTCCTCCAGGGTGGCGCCGCCTCCGGCGCCGTACACCGGTACGGCCGGACCGGTGTGGCAGCGCGAGGTCACGAGCACGGGCACACCCGCCGCGACGCAGACGCGGATCTCGCTGAGCAGCCCCGGGGTCGGGTTGCCCGCCCCCAGGCCCTGCAGGACGAGCCCGCGTGCACCCGCCGCCCGCGAGGCGGCCACGTGGACGCCGTCCGCGCCGAGATAGGCGGGCACGACGTCCACCCGCGCCTCAAGACGCCCGAGCTCCGCCGGAGCGAACCCGGGGAGACGTTCCGGCCGGGCGGCGACGTGAACCCGCTCGCCGTACACCTGGCCGATCGGGCCGTATCCGGGTGAGTCGAAGGCGTCGGGCGCCACGGTGTGCGCCTTGGTCGCGTGCCGGGCCGCGTGGACCCGCCCGGCCATGACGATGACCGCGCCGAGCCCCCGGGCCCTGGTGTCGGCGGCGACACGCAGGGCGTCCGCGAGGTTGCGCGGCCCGTCGCCGTCCGGCTCGCCCGCGTGCCGCTGCGCCCCGGTGAACACCACCGTCCGGCCGGAGCCGAGGAGCAGGTCCACGAAGAACGCGGTCTCCTCCATGGTGTCGGTGCCGTGGGTGACGACGATCCCGTCCACGTCCGGGTCGGCGGCCGCCGCGACGACCCGTTCCGCGATCCGCGTCAGGTCGTCCAGGTCGAGGTTGAAGCTGTGGGCGAGCATCGCCTCGTCCACCTCGACGGTCATGGCCGATCCGGCCGCGCCGAGCAGGTCGCGGCCGGGGACGGCCACGCTGACCGCGCCGCCGCGGGGCACGGAGGCGATCGTGCCTCCCGTGGTGATGACGCGGATCCGTGCGCTCATCGGGCCGGCGCCTCCTCCCGCTGTACGGACGTACGGCCGATCTTCGTCCGGGCGAGCAGGTAGTAGATCCCGCCCGCGACCAGCCCGCCGGCCAGCCACGAGAAGTCGGTGTCGTTCAGCGCCCGGGCGATGGGGCCCCGGGTCGCGGGCACCATGCCGAACTGCCAGCTCCACGCCGCGACCAGGCCCAGCCCGAGGCTTATCATCGCAGGCCCGCCGGTCCGGGCGCCGGACGTGGTGTCGTAGAGGGAGAGGACGTCGATCCGGCCGCGGCGCAGGACGAAGAAATCGACCATGACGATGCTCGCCCACGGGCTGATCCAGACCAGGATCGAGACCATCCAGTTGTCGAAGGCATGCGCGAAGCTGTCCGCCCTGACGAACACCGCGAGCACGGCGGACGCGACGAGACCGGCGATGAGGGTGAGCTTCCATCGGGCGATCCGGATGCCGACGGACAGGGCGGCCAGTGAGCAGGAGTAGAGATTGAGGATGTTGGTGGCGACCGGCCCATGCATGACCAGCAGCAGGACGGGGATCGCCATCACGCCGAAAGTGCTCGTCACCAGCCCGGCGGGGTCCGCACCGCCGCCCGAGGCGGCCAGGTACGCGCCGAGCGCGGCGAGCCACACCGTCGGCACGTACATGCCGAGGGCGGTGGACCAGAACACGGACCGGGCGGAGGCGCCGGCCCGGACGAAGCGGCTGTAGTCGGCGGAGTAGGGCAGCCAGCTGATCCCCCATCCGACGCCGATCGCGGTGAGAAGCTGCGTGACGGCGGTGATCTTCGATCCCGGCGCCGCCGCGGTGGCCGTCCACGCCGGGTCGGCCCGGCTCACCGCGAGAACGGTCATGAGGGCCATGAGCACCACGGTGGCCGGCACCGTGTACTTCTCGAAGGTGCGGATGGCGTAGAAGCCGTACAGCGCCAGGACCAGCTGGACGCCCATGATGACGGCGGCCACCAGGTACTTCAGGGCGGTGCCGCCCTGGAGGCCCAGCCGCGCGAGGATCGCCAGCACGAGGTCGAGCACGACCCAGGTGTTGACGCCGACCCAGCCCATGGTCAGCAGCCCCTGGACGAGGCCCGGCACGATCGCTCCCCTGCGCCCGAAGGCCGCGCGGCCGAGCACCATCTGGTTGACCCCGGTGCGGTGTCCCATCACGTTGAACAGGCCGAACACGGCGCAGCCCAGGAGGTTGCCCACGGCCACGACGACGACGGTCTCGACCAGGCTGAGGCCCAAGGTGATACCGAGGGCGCCGAGCACCCAGTTGATCGGGGCGATGTTGGCGCCCGCCCAGATCCAGAACTGTTGCCACGGTGTGGAGTCGCGGGCCTCAGGGGAGATGGGCTCGATGCCGTGGGAGTCGAAGCGGACCGCGTCCGCCGGGACGGCAGGAGAGGGGCCGGCGGGAGGGGGGTTGTGCATGGCTGCTCCTGATAGTGCTGGTGTCACACGCTGGTGTGGCAGCCCCCACACAAGCAGGTGGGACAGAGGCCGGAAAGTGGACGAAGCTCTAGCGATCAGCCCGGCCACTGTGTAGATTCACACGGTGTTCACGCTGCGGTCCCTGGTCGCGAACGCGTCGCTGAAGCTGAGAGTGCTGGTGCCCGGCCCGGACGGCGCGATGGACGAGCCCGTCGCCTGGATCCACAACACCGAGCTCCCGGACCCCTCGCCGTACCTCCGGGAGCGGGAGCTGGTGCTGACCAACGGCCTGTGGGCGGGGCAGGCGACCGCCGCCGGCTTCGTGGCGAGCGTACGGCTGGCGAAGGCCGCGGGGATCGTCTTCGGGCTGCGCGCGCAGACCCCGGCCACCCCGCCGGAGCTGGTCCGCGCCTGCCGGGACGCGGGCCTGCCGCTGCTGGAGATCGCCCAGACGGTGCCGTTCACCGAGGTCTCCCAGGCGGTCTCCGCCATGTACACGGACCAGCGCCAGCGGGCCCTGATCGGCATGATCCGCAGGGGTGACGCCCTGGCCACCGCGATCTCACGCGGGGCGGGTCCGTCCGGTGTGCTCGACGTGCTCCGGCGGGACCACGAACTGCCTCTCGCGGTGGTCGACCGAATGGGCCGGGTGCTGGCGGCGGCGGGGGCCGAGCTCGACGACGCCCAGATCGGCGTGGTGACCGCCGGGCTGGCGCGCAGGCCGCCGCCGCTGGAGCTGGACCTACGGCTGGACCGGGGCACGGCTCTCGCCGCGCTCTTCCCCGTGGGAGCGGTGGGTGACGTCGACGCGGCGCTCATCTGCCTGCGCCCGCTGTCCGGCCTCGACCCGGCCGAGCGGGCCGCGCTGGAGCAGGCGGCCAGGTTCCTCAGCCTGGAGGTGGCCAAGCAGCAGGCGGTGCAGGCCATCGAGATGCGCTTCGCCGGCGAACTGCTGGAGATGGTGCTGTCCGGCGGGCAGCGCACGGCCGAGGTGAGCGGCAGGTTGCAGGCGTTCGGCGTGGACGCGGCGGGGCCGCTCGCCGTGTGCGCGCTGGCCTTCGCGGAGCCGGAGCCCGCCACTCTGCCCGGCCTGGCCGAGGCGGCCGGCGAGTTCCTCTCCGCCGCGGGAATCCCCGCGCTGGTGGCCGGAGGGACGCAGGACGTCGTGTCCGTACTCTCCTGGCGGCGTCCCGAGCCCGAGCTCCCCCTGCTGGCCGAGCGCCTGCTGGCGGCCGTGGGCAGGCGCTTCACCGGCCGGCGGGTGATCGCCGGGCTCGGTGGCGTGGCCTCGCACGCGGCGGGGCTCCGGCAGCCGCTGTCGCACGCGAGGGAGGCGTGCCGGGTGCTCCGGCGCTCCCCCGGCGGGCCGGCGGTTCGCGCTTTCGCCGAGCTGGGCACACACCGGCTGCTGCTCGGTCTGGTGGACTCCGAGACGCTGCGCGGCTTCTCCCGCCACCTGCTCGCTCCCCTGCGCGAGCACGACGCCCGGCGCGGGAGCGATCTCGAGTCGACGCTGCGCGCCTTCCTCGATCACGACGGGCACTGGGCGGCCACGGCCGCGGCGCTGCACATCCACGTCAACACCCTGCGCAACCGCCTGGCGAAGATCACCGAGTTGACCGGCCGGGACGTGGGACGCACCGAGGACCGGGTCGACCTGTTCCTCGCCCTCGCCGCCGAGACGGGCTGAGCGCCGCCCGCGAACGGCGTCTACGAGGGATAGACCTCGGGGTCGACGGCCGGCGGGCGGGGCCGGCGCGTGGTCAGGTCCGGATCGGCCGCCGCCGTCTCGGCCACCTCGCGGCACCGGGCGAAGCGCACGTCCCCGCACTCCAGCGCGTACTCGACGAACCGGCGCAGCGCCATGGCACGGCCCGGACGGCCGGACAGGAACGGATGCACGCACAGGTTGAACAGGCATCCGTAATGGCGCATCCCGTCGAGCTCGGCGCGCCACATCTCCAGCACCTTCCGCGGAGACTCGATCACCGAGCCGACGTGCGGCGCCGGGAGGAAGGCGTACTGTTCCCAGTCGTCCAGCGACCAGTGCACCGGCAGCTCGACGATGTCACGTGTCCCGGTGGCCAGCCGGTAGGGCCGGTCGTCGCCCATCAGGGAGGAGTCGTAGAGCAGCCCGTGCTCGGCGACGAGCTCGGAGGTGTGCCACGACGCCTCCCACAGCGCGGCCCGGTGCCCGGCGATCTCGATGCCCTGGCCGGCGAACACCTCCAGGCCACGCTCGAAGTCCGCGCGCTCCTCCTCGGCGGTCATCGAGGTGGGCGGGCGGTGGCTGTAGGAGTGGTGCGCCACCTCGTGCCCGCGCTCCACGATCGACGCGGCCAGCCCCGGCCGCTGCTCGGCGACCCAGCCCGGGACGAAGAACGTCGCCGGGACGCCGAGTTCGCCGAGCAGGTCCAGGATGCGCGGCAGGCCCACCTCCGGGCCGTACGCCTGGTGCGACATGGTGCTCGCGTGCCGGGCGTACCCGCGCCCGTGCGCGAGGACGGGCGTCTCGGCGTCCACGTCGAAGGTCAGGGTCACCACGGCCGCGGCGCCGTCACGCCAGTTCGCGCTCATCCCGCGTCTTTCCTCTCCCGGCCGGTCCCACGGCCGTCATGCCACCGTCCTCGGCGTGCCGAGTCTCGCATCCCCCGGGACAAGCGCCGCGATCAGGACAGGGCCCGCGCCGCGCGCAGCCACCGCCGCGCGTTGCCGAGCGTCGCCATCGGCTCCAGCATCGCGCGGTCGAACCGGTCGAGCGCCAGGCCCTGGGCGAGGCGCCGCGGCAGGTCCGGGTTGGCCAGCGCGCCCCTGGCGACCGACAGCATGTCGGCGTGGCCGTCGGCGAGCACCCGGGCCGCCTGCGCGAGGTCGTGCATCCCGCCGTTCGCGATGACCGGAAGGCCGGTCACCTCGCGGGCGAGGGCCGTGATCGTGACGTCACCGTCGAGGCGGGCGGTCTCGATCCAGTCGCGCCCCTCGCTGGCGACGTGCAGGTACGTCGCTCCCGCGTCGGCGAGGGCGGCGAAGATGATTTTCGCGTCCCGGGAACCCCCCGCCCAGCGGTGTGTGAAGTCGTTGACCTTGCCCTGGGACAGCCGGACCCCCACGCAGAAGTCCGGGCCCACCTGGGCCCTGATGCCGGCGACCACCTCGGCGGCGAGGCGTACCCGGCCCGCGACGTCGCCTCCGTACGAGTCGGTGCGGCGGTTGGTGTAGTCGGTGAGGAACTGGTCCAGGAGGTAGCCGTTGGCCCCGTGCACCTCGACGCCGTCGAAACCCGCCTCCCGCGCCCGTACGGCCGAGTCCGCGAAACCGGCGACCGCCGTCTCGATGTCGGCCTTGCTCATCTCCCTGGGGATCGGCCACCTGCCCGACCCCCCGTACTCGGGCATCATCTCCCCGCGCGGCGGCACGGCCGACGGCCCGGCCGTGTCGTCGCGGTAGCGGTTGCCCTGCGACAGCGCGCCGGCGTGCATGAGCTGCAGCACGATCCGGCCGCCCGCCGCGTGCACGCGGCGGGTGATCTCCCGCCAGGCCGCCACGTGGGCGTCCGACACGATGCCAGGCTGGTTGCGATATCCCTGGCTGTGGACGGTGTCCGTGTAGGTGCCCTCGGTGATCACCAGGCCGAAGCCGCCCTCGGCGAACTCGGTGTAGTAGCCGGTCATCTCCGGGGTCGGCGTGCCGTCGGGGGCCGCGGAGACCCGGGTCATCGGCGCGACCGCGAGCCGGTTGGGCAGGTCGAGGCCGGCGAGGCGGAGGGGCAGCAGGGCCGGATGGTCCGGCGTGAACGCACTCATCGGAAAACGCACTCCTTCGGCGTCGGATCAGTCGGATTCGGGGAGGACGTCGATCGCCAGCGAGGTCGGCACGCCGCCGTTGATGTCCACCAGGTCCTGGGGGCAGGCGGAGACCACGAAGACGCAGTCCATGACGGCCTGGAAGGTGATCGCGTCTCCCGGCCCGCTGACCGCGGGGAGCCAGTCGAGCCGCCCCTCCTCGTCGACCGGAATCCGCATGAACACGTTGACCGGTTGCGGGGTGAAGGGAACGGCCAGTCCCATCGAGGCGAGCGCCTCGCGCAGGTTGCCCGCGCACGAGGCGTGGGACGGCCGCGCGCCCAGCGCGGCGTACCGCTCCGGATCGCACGCGGCGATCAGCATGTCGTGCGCGCCCGGGGACGTGTCGGAGACGAGCGTCAGGATGGGGCGGCGGCGATCGGTGACGAACGGGTCCCCCACCGTGGGGAACAACCGGTTCGTCGAGCTGCGGGTGTGCGATGCGCTGAGGTGCTCGGTGACGTCATCGGCGGCGAAGGCGAAGACATCGCCCACCTGGCCGCCTTCGAGATCGACGACGCTGACGCGACGGCCCTTGGGCACGCGCACCGCCCTGGCCTCCCGGGCGGGGACGACGGTTCGCTCTGCGACGGTGATCGAATCCATGCCCCAAGGCAACCACCGGCTCCGCACCGCACACCATGGAGCTATCTCCAGAGAATTCCGCTATCGCTGTGGAGACGTCCATCCATGTCTCTGGCAGCGCCCGTCACTCGCCGGGGTCCTCCCTCAGCACGCGGGCCGCCTCCCTGCACCGGGCCAGCGCCGCCTTGGCGTACGCCGGAGAGGCTCCGGCCAGGCCGCACGCGGGCGTCAGCACGACCTGCCCGGCGAGCCTCGCCGGCGCGAAGCCGAGCCGCCGCCACAGCTCCACCGCGGGCCTGGCCACCGCGCCGACGTCGGCGAGCCGGGAGTCGGTCCCCGGCACGACGCCGAGGAACAGCGCGAGCCCCTTCTCGATCGCCTCCCCGATGGCGTCCTCGTCTCGGCGGCGCAGCAGCGCGGCGTCCACCGACACGCCCCGCGCCCCCGCCGTACGGATCACCTCGTACGGCACGCGCGGCGCGCAGCAGTGGACGACGGGGAAGGCGGGCGCGAGCGCGGACAGCACGGTCTTCAGCCGTTCCGCCGCGATCGGGGGCTCGACGGCGGCCAGCCTGCCGAAACCGGACGCGGTCGGCACCGTGCCCGCCAGCACCCCGGGCAGCCCCGGCTCGTCGATCTGCACGACGAGCTCGGCTCCCGGGATCCTGCGCCTGACCTCCGCCACGTGCTGCGACAGCCCCTCGGCCAGCGACTCGGTCAGGTCGCGTACGGCGCCCGTGTCGGAGAGCACCTTGTCGCCGTGCCGGAGCTCGATCGCCCCCGCGAGGGTCCACGGTCCGCACGCCTGGATCTTGAAAGGCCCCACGTAGCCCTGAGAGACCTCCTCAAGCCCGTCGAGATCACGGGCGAGGTGGTCCCTGGCCCGCTTGAAATCCCGTCCCGGCCGGTCGCTGAGCCGCCAGCCGGACGGCTGCACCTCCACGGGCAGCTCGACAAGCAGCGACGCCGTACGCCCGATCATGTCGGCGCCCACGCCACGGGCGGGCAGCTCGGGCAGGTACGGCATGGAAAGCTCGCCGAAGGCCGTCCGCACCGCCTCCAGATGGTCCTCGCCCGGATAGGACCCCACCCCGGTTGCCGTGGCCTCGCTCCATGGGTACTCGCTCACGGTCACTAGCTTAGGGTTATGAAACTCACCAAACTCGGTCACGCGTGCTGGCGGCTGGAGAAGGACGGGCGGGTGCTCGTCATCGACCCCGGCGCGTTCAGCGGCGAAGGCCTCCTCGACGGCGCGGACGCCGTGCTGATCACCCATGAGCATTTCGACCACGTGGACGCGAACCTGCTCAAGAACGCGAGCCCGGGCCTGGAGATCTACACCTGCCAGGCCGTCGCGAACCAGCTCGGCGAGATCCCGGCGAGGGTGCAGGTCGTCAACCACGGGGACACCTTCGGCACCGCCGGTTTCGACGTGCGGGCGGTCGGCGAGTGGCACGCGCTCAACCTGCCCGACGTCCCGCCGGTGCAGAACGTCGGCTTCTTCGTGGACGACGAGGTGTTCTACCCCGGTGACGCCCTCACCGCGCCCGGGTGCGACGTGCCCACGCTGCTGGTGCCGACCAACGCGCCGTGGCTCAAGGGGGCGGAGATGATCATGTACCTGCGCTACGTCCGGCCCGCGCGGGCGTACTCGACCCACGACGGGCTGGTCAACGACATCGGCGCGACGCTGATCGACAACTGGCTCGGCATGGAGGCCGGGAAGCAGAAGGCCGACTTCCGCCGGATCCCCGTCGGCGAGTCGGTCGAGGTCTGACCTCAGACGGCCGAGGCGATCGTGGCGGAGCCGATGACGACGTCGCCGTCGTAGAGGACGGCGCCCTGGCCCGCCGCGACGCCGGCCGCCGGGCGGTCGAGATGGATGTGCAGCTCACCGCCGGACACCTGGGCGCGGCAGCCGTACACCTCGCCGTGCGCCCGCAACTGCACGGTGCAGGTGATCGGCTCGTGCGGCTCGGGCACCGGCCCGTTCCACACCGGCCGCTCGCCCACGACGGAAGTCACCTCCAGGGAGGAGCGCGGCCCGACCGTGACCGTGTTCGACACGGGCTCGATCGACAGCACGTAGCGCGGCCTGCCGTCGGCGGCGGGCCGGTCGACGCGCAGTCCCTTGCGCTGCCCGACCGTGAAGCCGTACGCCCCCTGGTGGCTGCCGACCACCTGGCCGGTGAGCGCGTCGACGATCGGCCCCTCGGCCTCGCCGAGCCGCTCGGCCAGGAACGCCCGGGTGTCGCCGTCGGCGATGAAGCAGATGTCGTGGCTGTCCGGCTTGTCGGCGACGGTCAGCCCGCGCCGGGCGGCCTCCGCGCGCACTTCGGCCTTGGTCGAGCCGCCCAGCGGGAAGATCGCGTGGGCGAGTTGCTCGCGGGTGAGCACCCCCAGCACGTACGACTGGTCCTTGGCCTCGTCGACGCTGCGCCGCAGCACGCCGTCCTCGAGCCGCGCGTGGTGGCCGGTGGCGACGGCGTCGAAGCCGAGCGCGAGCGCCCGGTCGAGCACCGCCTCGAACTTGATCTTCTCGTTGCACCGCAGGCAGGGGTTCGGCGTGCGGCCCGCGGCGTACTCGCTGACGAAGTCCTCGACCACGTCGCGGTGGAACCGCTCGGCCATGTCCCAGACGTAGAAGGGGATGCCGATGACATCGGCCGCCCGGCGCGCGTCGCGGGCGTCCTCCAGCGTGCAGCACCCGCGGGCGCCGGTGCGGTAGGACCGCGGGTTGGACGACAGCGCCAGATGTACGCCGGTAACGTCGTGCCCCGCCTCGGCGATCCGGGCGGCGGCCACCGCGGAGTCGACCCCGCCGGACATGGCGGCGAGGACGCGGAGCTTTCGTGTGGGACCCATAACACATCGAGGTTACCCCCCGCGGGAGCGCGCCCGCGTTGGCATCCGGGCGGGCCTGCTGGGAGGATGCGGGGTCATGCGACTGTTCGGGCGCGAGAGCGAGTCCACCGACCCCGCCGCGGCCATCGCGGCGTTCTGGACCCGGTGGGAACAGACCCGTCCCCAGATCGACGCGTGCGTCGAGGCAGAGGACCCGGAGGCCCTGGCCGAGCTGATCGGCCCCGCCGTCACCGACCTCCATCCGTCCCTCGTCTGGGAGGTAGCTCCCGGCCGCATGGCCGTGCACGCCCTGGTCGTCAGCGCGTCGAGCGATCCCGAACTGCGGCCGTTCGCCCACCGCTGGGCGCAGGCCGCGCCGCCGCCGGACGCCATGTGGGAGTTCCATCCGTCCCGGCAGGCGAACCCCCGGGCCGCGGAACTGACGGTCGACGTCGGCGGGCGGGAGTTCGGGCTCGACCGGCTGGTGGTGGCGCTGCGCGTGCCGCCCGGCGCGCCGCGCGTGGACGTCACCGCGTTCCACCCGATCTTCCCCGACGTCGACGACGACACCCGGACGGAGGCGACCTTCCTCGCGCTCGACTGGCTGCTGGGCGAGGACGAGGTGGCCCGGTGGCTGGGCGAGATCGTGGCCGCGGAGTTCGAGCCGATCGACGCGCTCCCCGCGATCCACCTGCCCGCCGTGGTCGCCGACGTGGCCGAGGGCTTCGAGGAGGAGCAGTGGGCTCTTCTCGAGGGCAACACCGCGACCGGCGGCCGGCTGACCGCCGCGGCCCGCTATCCCCTCAGGCCCGTGGACTTCCCGCTGTACGACCAGCACATCGCCGTCACGCTGCCGTACCGCGAGGCCGACGCCGAGGGTCAGCCGGCCGGGGCCTCCCTGGACGCGCTGCGCGACTTCGAGGGGCGGCTGACCGCCCGGCTGACCGAGGCCGGCTCCGCCGTGCTGACGGCCCACATGAGCGCCGACCGCACCCGGGTGCTGCACGTGTACGCCGATCCCGCGGCGGCCGTCCCGCCCCTGGTCGAGGAGATCGCCGCCGACTGGAAGGAGGGGCCCGCCCGCGTCGACGTGGCCGAGGACCCCTCCTGGAGCGCGGTGGCCCCCTTCCTGACCTGAATCGGATATTCGGCGCGTTTCACCACATCGGGCACGGGCACGTCGCGATAGACGCATCGCGCGGGCCGGCGCCCGCGCTCCACCCGTTCCCGCGTCCCGCGGGCCCGGATTGGAGTCGGACATGGCTCAGTGCGCACTGGACCGGCTGCCGAACGCGATCGAGGGCGAAGGGCGCCTCGACCGGCCGGGGCATCGGCTCGAACACGGCCTCGCGTTCACCGAGAACCTCCTCGGGATCACCGGGGGCCGCGCCCGCGCCGTCCTGCACGGCGTCTGGCTGGGGCATCCCCTTCACCCGGTCTTCACCGACCTGCCGATCGGCAGTTGGACGACGGCGCTGGTGCTGGACCTCACCGGGCATCGGCGCGCGGCGCGCGCGGCCGTGGGCGTCGGCATCGCAGGGGCGCTGGCCGCGGCGGTGACCGGGCTGCACGACTGGCAGCACACGCATGACGAAGCCCGGCGCGTCGGGCTGGTCCACGGCACGCTCAACACGCTCGCGCTCGGCCTGTACGGCTGGTCGTGGTGGCAGCGGGGCAGGGGACATCACCTGCGCGGGCTGCTGGCCGCCCTGCTCGGCTATCCCGTGATCATGGCGAGCGGCTTCCTGGGCGGCACGCTGGTCTACCGTCATCGGATCGGGGTCGACCGGACGGACGAGAGGTGCGAACCACGCCGCTTCACCCGGGCGATGGCCGAACGGGACCTGCCCGACAGGAGCCCGCGCCGGGCGCGGGCCGGTGACGTGGATGTCGTCCTGGTCCGCGTGGACGGCCGTGTCCACGCCCTGGAGGACGCCTGCCCGCACCTGGGCGGCCCGCTGTCGCAGGGCTGGCTCCGGGACGGCTCCCTCACCTGCCCCTGGCACGGCTCCCGCTTCGCGCTGTCCGGCGGGCGGAGCCTGAACGGCCCCGCCACCGCGCCCGCGCCGTGCTTCCAGACCCGCGTGCGCGACGGGTGGATCGAGGTGCGCAGGGCGCCTGCCCTGACCACCGCGCCTCCCGGGAGCGCACTGGCCCACCAGCAGGAGGTGCAGCCGTGAGGAGGCGGTCTCAGGTGCTCACGGAGGCGCCGCCGGCGCCCGCCGGGCCGGAGCGGAGGACGGCGACGCGCGTGCTCGTGGAGCACCACGAGGTGTTGCGAGGGCTCATACGGCACCTGCGGCGGACGCCGTGCTCCCGGCCCGGACGACGGCGCGCGCTCGCCGGCGAGCTGTACGACGAGCTGTGGATGCACGAACGGATCGAGGAGGAGATCTTCTACCCCGCGATGCGGGACGTCACCCCGGCCCTCGCCGCGGCCTGGTCCGAGCACCGCCAGCTCAGCGATCAGCTCGCGGCGCTGGTGCGGGCCGACCCGCGGACCGAGCGGTTCGACCGGGAGCTCGACATGCTGCACGACGCGCTGGAGTCGCACGCCCACCTGGACGAGGAGCGGCGGATGTTCCCGGAGGTAGAGCGCTTCGCGGACGAGGACCTGCTCGTCGGGCTGGGCGACCGGCTCAGCGCCCGCCTGGGCCGGCTGCGCTCCTCACGGCGCGTCCGTATGGTTCTTCGCCTGCAGCGGACGCTGCTGCGCCACACGGCCCGATAGGGCGTGCGGGGTGGACGGGCGGCCTCACGACAGGCCGGCGCGCCGGGCGCGCACGACGACGTGCCCGATGACGTCCGCGACCCGGTCGACGTCCTCCTCGACGGACGTGTGGCCGAGGGAGAAGCGCAGCGAGCCCCGGGCCCGCACGCCGTCCTGGCCCATGGCCAGCAGCACGTGGGACGGCTGGGCCACCCCGGCGGAGCAGGCCGAGCCGGTGGAGCACTCCACTCCCTTGGCGTCGAGGAGCATGAGCAGGGCGTCCCCCTCGCAGCCGGGGAACGAGAAGTGGGCGTTGCCTGGCAGCCGGTTGACCGGGTCGCCGTTGAGTACCACGTCGGGCACGGCCCGGCGTACGCGCTCGATCAGGTCGTCGCGGAGCGCCGACAGCCGCTCGGCCGTGGCGGGCTGGCGCGCGACGGCCGTCTCGATCGCCGCCGCGAACCCGGCGATGGCCGGAGCGTCGAGAGTGCCTGACCGGATGTCGCGCTCCTGCCCGCCTCCGTGCAGCACGGGAACCGGATCGACGCCGCGGGCCAGCAGCAGCGCTCCCACGCCCACAGGGCCGCCGACCTTGTGGCCGGAGACGGTCATGGCGTCGACGCCCGACTCGGCGAACGAGACGGGAAGCTGCCCGACCGCCTGCACCGCGTCGGTGTGGAAGGGGATGCCGTACTCGTGCGCGATGGCGGCCAGCACGCGCACCGGCTGCACGGTGCCGACCTCGTTGTTGGCCCACATGACGCTCACCAGCGCGACGTCGTCAGGGTCGCGGGCGATGGCCGCGCGCAGCGTCTCCGGATGCACCCTGCCCCGCTCGTCCACCTCCAGCCGCTCGACCCGGGCGCCGTGGTGATCGCCGAGCCAGTGGGCGGGGTCGAGGGCGGCGTGGTGCTCGACCGCGCTGATCAGGATCCTGGGCCGCTTCCTCGCCCAGTAGAGGCCCTTGATGGCGAGGTTGTCGGCCTCGGTGCCCCCGGCAGTGAAGACGACCTCGCTCGGGCGGGCGCCGAGCGCGCAGGCGATCGTCTCTCGCGACTCCTCGACGACCCGGCGGGCGCGGCGGCCCGCCGCGTGCAGGGACGAGGGGTTGCCGACCTCTCCGAGCTGGGCGGTCATCGCCTCGATAGCCTCGGGCAGCATCGGTGTGGTCGAGGCATGGTCCAAGTACGCAGCCCCCACGGCCCCTCCCTCACACGTATTCAGCCAACCAAGCGTATCCGGGTGGAAGGAGGACACCGGTAATATGTCGCAACTGTACCGTCTGGACGGTATAGTTGACTGCATGCGGAGGGACGAATTGCTGGACGCGGCCGAGGGCCTGCTCCAGGACCAGGGCGCCCAGGCCCTGACCCTGGCGGCGGTGGCCGAGCGCGCCGGTGTCAGCAAGGGCGGCCTTCTCTACCACTTCGCGAGCAAGGACGCGCTCGTCAAAGGCATGATCGAGCGCCTGATCGCCGATTTCGACGCTCTGATCGCGGCCCAGTCCGAGAGCACCTACACCCGGGCATACCTCGCGGCGACGTTCGAGGCCGTGCAGACCGGCCGGCTGCGACGATGGGCCGTGGTCACGGGCGCGGCCGGCGATCCCGAACTGCTCGCGCCGCTGCGCGGGGCCATGGTCCGCTGGATGCGCGACGGCCTGGCCGACGAGCCCGACCCCCTGGCCTCCCAGGTCGTACGGCTGGCCTGTGAGGGCGTCTGGGAGGTCGCCACGCACTGCGCGGAGATCGTCGACTACACCGCGATCCGCGCCAGGCTGCTCGCCCTGCTGTAGCCACCGCGAGTCATCCCCCTCGCGAACCGTCCCCTCGCGAGCCGTCCCCTCAAGAACCTCTGAACCCCACTTGGTGGTCGCCCTTCCTTCCGGCAGTGCCGTGAAAGGGCGACCTGCTGGTGTCTGCCCGCTAATCCGGGCCCGGAAACCCACCGCATTCACCTGGAAAGGAAGCTGTGATGACCCGCGCTTTGAGGAATGCCCGCATCGGGGCAGTCCTCACCTTCGTCCTGGCCGGCCTGATGTGTGGGACCTTCACCGTGCGCCTCCCGGCGCTGGCCGACCGGCTCCGCCTGCCGGAGTCGTCGGTCGGGCTCACCCTGCTCGGCTGGGGGGTGGGCGCGCTGCTCGCCATGCAGCTCATGCGCGTCGTCCTGACCAGGATCGGCAGCCGCGGCGTCCTGCGCGCCGCCGCTCCCCTGTGCGCGGCGTCACTGGTCCTCGTCGCGTTCGCGCCGTCCTTCCCCGTGCTGGTCCTGGCCACCGCGCTGTTCGGCATGGCGTTCGGCGCGGTCGACGTCGGCATGAACGCCCAGGGCTCGGCCGTCGAGCGGGCCTACGGCCGGCCGGTCATGAGCGGGATGCACGCGGGATGGTGCGTCGGCGCGATCTCCGCGGGCCTGCTGGGCACGGCGGCCATCGCCCTGGGGCTGTCCCTCACCGCCCACATCCTGGTCGTCGCCCTGGTCTCGGCGCCGGCCGCGCTGCTCCTCAGCCGTATGCTCCTGCCCGACGCCGCGCCGCGCACGGCCGGCGCCGCCTCGTCCGCGCGCTCCGGGAAGCGGCTGCCCGGCGTCGTCTACCTGCTCGGCGCGATCACCTTCGCCGCGTTCATGGTGGAGGGCGTCGTCGCCGACTGGAACGGCCTCTACCTGATCGGCACGCTGCACGCCTCCGAGGCGGTGGCCGCGGTCGGCTACCCGGTGTTCGAGGCGGGCATGCTGCTCGCCCGGCTGGCCGGCGACCGGCTGCGCGGCCGCTACGGCGCCCGCGGGCTGGTCGTGTTCTCCGGCGCCGCGACCGCGCTCGCGTTCCTCGCGGTCATCGCCGCGCCGGTGACCGTGGCGGCCGTGGTGGCGATCTTCTTCGTCGGGCTTTCTGTGGCGACGATCTCGCCGATGGCGCTGTCGCTGGCGGGGACCGCGACGCCCGAGCCCGGCCCGGCGATCGCGCAGGCGAGCGCCATGGGGTACGCGGGCCTGCTGCTCGGTCCCGTGGTCGTCGGCTTCCTGTCCGCCTCGGCGTCGCTGCGGGCCGCCATGGGCGTGGCGGTCGTCCTCGGCGTCGTCATCGCCGTGGCCGGACGGCTGCTGCCCGCCTCCCGTGGGGAGATCGTCCCGCTGCCCGTCCGGTCAGGGGACGAGGAGGCCCGCGTCCGCGCCGCCGCGTGACCGCGGCGGCCCCGTGAAAAGGACGCGGCGCCGCACGTGACGTGCGGCGCCGCGTCCTGTCCTGTCCTACTTGCGCTTCTCGATCTCCTCGGTGAGCTGCGGAACGACCTGGAACAGGTCGCCCACGACACCGAAGTCGGCGATCTCGAACAGGGGCGCCTCGGCGTCCTTGTTGATCACGACGATGGTCTTGGACGTCTGCATGCCGGCCCGGTGCTGGATGGCGCCGGAGATGCCCGCCGCGATGTAAAGCTGCGGCGACACGGTCTTGCCAGTCTGCCCCACCTGGAACTGGTGCGGGTACCAGCCGGCGTCGGTCGCGGCACGCGAGGCGCCCACGGCCGCGCCGAGCGCGTCGGCGAGCTTCTCGATGATCGCGAAGTTCTCGCCGGAACCCACGCCACGGCCGCCGGAGACCACGATCGCGGCCTCGGTGAGCTCGGGACGGGCGCCCTTCTCCTGGACGACCCGCTCGACGATCCTGGCCGCGCGGGCGGCGTCCGACAGCGCGACCTCCACCTTCTCCTCGGCGCCGGCCGCCGGGGCGGCGACGGGGGCGGTGCTGTTCGGGCGGACCGTGATGATCGGCGTGCCCTTGGTCACCCGGCTGCGCACGTTGACGCCGCCGCCGAAGATGGACTGCTCGGCGACGAAGCCCTCGCCGACGCCGACCGCGTCCGAGATCACACCGGAGTCCGTCTTGATCGCGAGGCGGCCGGCGATCTCCTTGCCCTCGCCGGTCGCGGCGAGGAAGACCGCGGCCGGGGAGCGCTCGGCCACCAGGTGCGCCAGCACCTCGGCCTTCGGCGCCGACACGTAGTCGCCGATCTCGTCGGCCGCGGCCACGTAGATCTTCTCGGCGCCGTACTCGGCGAGCTTGGCCTTCGCGGCGTCGGAGTAGCCGGAGCCGGCCCACACGGCGGCCGGCGTGCCCAGCGACCCGGCGAGGGTCAGCAGTTCGAGGGTGACCTTCTTGACGTCACCGTCGACGTGGTCGACGAGAACCAGAATCTCACTCATCACGGGGCCCCTCAGACGAACTTCTTCGACGCGAGGAACTCGGCGGCCTTGGCGCCGCCGTCACCCTCGTCCTTGACCACGGTGCCCGCCGCACGCGGCGGGGCGACGGCGAACTCGACGACCTCGCTCCAGGAGTTCGCCAGGCCGACCTGGTCGGCCGCGATCTCCGCGTCGGCGACGCCGAGCGTCTCGACCGGCTTCTTCTTGGCGGCCATGATGCCCTTGAAGGACGGGTAGCGCGGCTCGTTGATCTTCTCGACCACGGACACGACGGCGGGCAGCGACGCCTCGACCTTGTCGTAGCCGTAGTCGGTGATCCGCTCGACCTTGATCGAGGAGCCGTCGACCTCGACCTTGCTGGCGAGCGTGAGCTGCGGGGTGCCGAGCCGCTCGGCCAGCATCGCGGGGAGCATGCCGGTGCGAGCGTCGGTCGACTCGGAACCCAGGATGACCAGGTCGTAGCCGATCTTCTTCAGAGCCTGGGAGAGGGCGTAGGACGTGCCGAGGGCGTCCGAGCCGTACAGCGCGTCGTCGTGCAGGTGCACCGCCTTGTCGGCGCCCATGGCCAGTGCCTTGCGGATGGTCTCGGTCGTCTTGGCGGGGCCCATGCTGAGGACGGTGACCTCGCCCCCATGGGCTTCCTTGAGCCGCAGCGCCTCCTCGACCGCGTACTCGTCGAGCTCGTTCACGACGCCGTCAGCGGCGTCGCGGTCGAGCGTCTTGTCATCGGACCTCAGCTTGCGCTCGGTCGCCGTGTCGGGGACCTGCTTCACGCAGACGACGATGTTCATGGCCGGTGGCCGACCTCCCCTTTCCGTACGGCTGACGCCGCGGTTCTCCGGTACGTGGCGCGGGGTACGCGCACGTGTTGCAAGACTGCCAGGTGTTCGCGGGCGCACCCGTGCAGGTGGCCCTGGTGTCGAGACGACCCTGGTCTCGCTTGGCGATATGTTACCCGTCGGTAGCTTAGGTGCAAACCTCCAGGCCTTTACGGCCGCGACCTTCGGTTGGATAATCCCCAAGAGCCGGTCACGGCCACACCCCACCCTACCGAACTATGTTCCGGACGCTTCGGGGAGGTCCCTCTCACGGGCATCTCGGGTGATCCGAGAGTGAGATGACGGTGACAGACGGCCGTCGCGGCGGGGTGGTGCCCGGCGCGTGGCGGGCCCGGACCGTCAGCCGCCGGCGAGGACGTAGCCCCCCACCGAGGAGGGGATGACGAACGAGTCGATCCGGCGCAACTGGTGTGTGGCGCGGTTCACCCGATACCAGGTGTGCGTCCTGCGCAGATCACCGCGCACCTGCTTGTCCGACCGGGTCAGGACGTCGAGGTGGCCCGCCCTGTCCCAGCGCGCCTTCAGGGCGTTCTCGCCCGCGCGCAGCCGGATGGGGATGCTGCTCCTCTTCGCCGTGGCCAGGTTGCGGGTGCGGATCATGTTCTTGACGGAGCCGCCGGTCTTCGTCCACGTCGGCGAGGCCACCGTGACGCCGTCGGGGCCGAGGTCGCCCCGCATGTAGACGGATCGCCGCAACTTCACCGACCAGGTGCCGGTCGCGTAGAGCACCGCCGTCCGGTTGTCGCCCGCCATCATGCGCTTGCCGTCCGGGCTGAAGTCCCAGGACTGGTACCCCTTCGGCAGCGTGAAGACCTTGCCGCCGGAGGTGTCCACGACCCGCTCGATCTCCCGGTCGGCGGCGTCGGCGCCGCGCAGGCCGACGAACCGGGCGCCGGGAGAGAGGGTCAGCGCGTTCATCTGGAGGTCGTCAGGCCACGTCACCGCGGGGACCTCACGCGCCCTGCCGGTGGCGGCCGTCCAGATGTTGAGCACGCCGTCCTTCCCCGAGAAGTACGCGGCATGGGCGCCGTCCTGGGAGACCGCGACGACGGCGGCGACGGTGTACTCGCCGGGCGCGACGGTCCTGCGCGCCCCGGGGAGCGCCACGATGCGGCCGTTGCTCAGCCAGAGCTTCAACGGCCCGCACGCCTGCCGTCCGCCATCGGCCCGCGGGCAGGACCCGAGACCCGCGTAACGGATCACCGGGGCCGGCGCGGCCTCGGCCGCGGCCTGGGGGATGGTCACGAACGCCGCGGCGGTCGTGACGGCGGCCAGCGCGACTCGGGACAGCATGTCGACATCCTCACATAAAGCGGACGTCAAGGATCTCAGCCGCCTGCGTGGATGGGAAGGGCGGCAGCGGATTTCAGCTCGCGAACACGAGCATCACGAGCAGGAACAGGACGGTCCCGACGGCCATGAGGAGCGTCGTCGTGCTGAACAGCGCGGACAGCAGCGCCCACACCGCTACGGCCCCCGCGCCGCCCGCGAGGTCCACGAGGAGCCGCCGCCCCGACCTGGCCAGCAACCCGAACCCCGCGTCCACCAGCAGCCCGATGCCGTAGAGCACGAGCAGGAGGAGCGACACCTCGGGCAGGTTGGCACGGGCGGCGGCGGCGAAGAGGCCGACGACCACCGCGGAGCCGATCACCCAGCGGCGGTGCAGCTTCTCCCTCCGCGCCGCGCGCGCGTCGTCCACCTCGCCCCGCCGGGGGCTCCGCGACGGCCCGCGAGCGCTCCGCCGCCCCGCGGCGGGCCGCCGGTCACCGGGCCGCCACTCCTGGGTCTGCGCGTCGGACAGCGCGCGCCGCGCCGGCCCGGCTCCGTCCAGCGCCGGCGCCGCCTCCTTGAGCAGCCCGGTCAGCTCCTCCGCCGCGGGCCGGTCCGCCGGGTCCGCGCTCAGGCACCGCTCCACGAGCGGGGCGAGCCAGGACGGCACCCCCGACAGGTCGGGCTCTCGGTGGACGACCCGGTAGGCGATCGCCGCGGCCGGCCCCGTGCCGTACGGCTGCCGCCCCGACGCGGCGAAGGCCAGCGTCGCCCCCCAGGCGAACACGTCGGCCTCAGGCCCGGCGTCCCCGCCCTCCAGCATCTCGGGAGCCAGATAGCCGGGCGTGCCCGCCACCGCGCCCGACGCGGTGACCGAGGCCGACTCCAGCGCGCAGGCGATGCCGAAGTCGATCACGTACGGCTCGCCGTCGGAGACGATCACGTTGGCCGGTTTGAGGTCGCGGTGGACGACCCCTGCCGCGTGGATGGACTCGAGCGCCTCCGCCAGCCCCAGGGCCAGCCGCAGCAGGCCCGCCCCCTCGACGGGACCGTCGTTGGCCACGACCGTGCTGAGCGGCCTGCCCTGCACGTATCGGGTGACGATGTAGGGCCGCTCCCCCGACAGCGAGACGTCCAGCACCTCGGCTACGTGCCCGCCGCGCACCCGCCGCATCGTCTCCACCTCGCGGGCGAGCCGGGCGATCGCGAAGCCGTCGGAGGCGACGTGAGGATGCAGGACCTTGACGGCGACCGTGCGCCCGTCGGGATCGAGCGCGAGATGGACCTCGCCGAACCCCCCTGCGCCGAGCGCGGAGACGAGACGATAGGGACCCAGCTGTTCCGACGTGCCCACCACGTGCCTCCCGCTTCGCCGTACGGGGACCGCCGCGGGTCAGGTCCAGAAGGTCAGGAACCGAAGGCCGATCCTGTCCATCAGGTCCCCGACCACGCCGCCGATCAAGTTGACGACCGTGTTCTGGCCCTTCTCCTTCAGATCCGCGACGATGTGGTCCACCGCCACGGACGGCGGCCGCCAGGGGACCCAGGAGGCGTCCGCGGACAGTGCCGTCATGACCGCGAACAGCGCGACCGTGCCGACCGCGATCGTCACGATCATTCCCGCTCCGGGGCTCCGGATCACGGCGCTGAGCGTCCGGGAAACGGCCTTGCGCGGCGCCTTCCCCCCGGGCAGGAGGAACAGCCCGGCCACGAAGGCTCCCGCGGCGTACGCGGCGGCGGGGTCGGGCCTGACC
This sequence comes from Microbispora sp. H11081, assembly GCF_012999535.1. Taxonomy (GTDB): domain Bacteria; phylum Actinomycetota; class Actinomycetes; order Streptosporangiales; family Streptosporangiaceae; genus Microbispora. Next base: position 76,292 of record NZ_JABBWV010000003.1, on the reverse strand, counting down.
CCGCCGAGGTAGTGGAAAGCGCCCCAGGCGCACATCGCGAACATCGCGGCCAGCGGCACCTGGACCACCGTCGCCAGCCCGGCCTTGATCAGCGCCCACGGCGTGCCGAGCACCGCGAGGAGCGGATCGGTCCCGCTCGCGCCCCGCGCGGCCCGGCGTTCCGCGAGGTCGCCGAGCAGGTACTGCCCCACCCGCAGGCACAGCGCCGCCACGACGGCGAACAGGGTCACCATGACCGGCAGCAGGCAGGCCAGCGCCACGAGCGTGGCGAGCAGCAGCGCCCCGAGCACCGGATGCGCCGCCCGGTAGGGTGCCCGCTTCCGCTCGGGTTCGTACGGCGCGGCAGGAGCCGGCGGCGGCGCGACCCGGGGCTCCGGCGCGCCGGCCACCCGCTGGTCCGGGTAGGGCGGCGGCGGGTACACCGCCGGCTGGTACGGCGCCGCCGGATAGGGCGCGGGCTGGTACGGCGGGGGCGGGCCCGCCTGCCCGTACGGCGGGGCCTGCGGATGCGCGGGCGGCGGCGCGGACACCGGGCGGCGCTGCCTGGGCCCCCGGGGCTCCCTGCGTTGCCGTTCCGGCTCCACGTAGTTCACCGGCGGCAACAGGTCGGAGTAGCTGTCGTCGTTCGCCGGCGGCGTGCCGGTCCGGCTCGCGCCGCCACCGGTCACCCGGGCGCCCGTGTCCATCCGCGTCACGTCGTCGAGCACGCGCGTGCCGTCCAGGAGACGGGTCCCGCCGTCACGCGGCGCCTCCACGGCGCTCTCCTGGAGAACGGTGACCGTGGGGTCGAGCGAACGGCTGTGCCGCAGCAGCGCCGCGGCGGTGGGGCGCGACGATGCGTCGGTCGCCAGGGCGAGGCGCAGCCAGCCCCGCAGCCAGGCAGGCGCGAGGTCCACCTGCGCCTTGCCTTCGAGGATGTTGTAGCAGACCGACTCGAACGTGCCGGAGCCGAACGGCGCCTTGCCGGTGGCCGCGAAGAAGACCGTGGCCGCGAGCGCGTGCACGTCGGCGGCCTGGGTGATCTCGGTGTCCCTGATGATCTCCGGGGCGAGGTAGCCGGGCGTGCCGACGAACATCCCCGTCTGGGTCAGCCGCGTCGCGTTGACCAGATGGGCGATGCCGAAGTCGATCACCAGCGGCTCGCCGTCCACCAGCATCACGTTGGCCGGCTTGAGGTCGCGGTGGATGACGTCGGCGGCGTGGATGGCGACGAGCGCCTCGCACAGGCCCACCGCGAGCCGGATCACGCCGTCGTCGCTGAGCGGCCCTTCCTCCTGCACCGTCTGCTCTAAGGTCCGCCCGGGGGCGTACCTCGTCACGATGTACGGCGCGGCGCCGGCCAGGTCGGCGTCGAACACCTCGGCGACGCGCTTGCTGCGCACCCGCCGCATGGTCTCGACCTCGCGGGTCAGCCGGTCACGGGCCTTGAGGTCGGTCGCGACATGCGGGTGCAGGACCTTGACCGCGACCTCGCGCCCCTCCGTGTCGAGGCCGAGATGGACCACCCCCATGCCGCCCTCGCCGAGCTGCCGCAGCAGCCGGTAGGGCCCGATCCGCTCGGGAGCCTCAGTAGCCGACATGCCGTCCCCCGTCACCCATTTCCCGCCTGGTTGCGCAGTTCTTCCAGCCGTTCCTGTACTGACAGAACGTCGACAGGGCCCCAGAAGTGCCCTGCTGTCTGTTTACCCAGGAGAGTGGAGAGCGCTATCGCCGCCGTCAGCACCGCGAGCGCGCCGATCCCCCAGGCGAGAGCCCTGGCCGCTCCCTCGCCCGGCACCAGCGAGGCGAGCGTCCGCCGGATCTGCCTGCTCGGGCCGACCACGCCTGGCCCCGCGCAGATCGTCCACAACGCCGTCGCGATCCCCCAGCTCAGCGCCGCGATCCGGAGCGCGGGCGTGCCGCCGACGAGGACGGTGAGCAGCAGCGTCACCGGCAGCCCGAGGACGAGCGCGTACGGCACGAGCGCGATCGTGACGCCGATCGACTTGAGCAGCTCGGCCGGACGGCCGAGCACGCGCAGCACGTCGGCCGCCGCGGCGCCAGCCGGACGACGGGTGTTGAGGTGCGGCTGGGCCATGTCCGCGGCCCGCAGCAGCACCACGAGCGGCAGCGCCACCAGGCACACCAGCAGCGGCGCCAGGACCGCGAGAGACGTCGTCACCACGAGCAGCAGCGCGCTCGCCACGCCGTACGCCCTCGAACGCCGCAGCAGCCCTCCGGAGGGGAACGGCATGGGCGGCACGGTAGGCGGCGGCACGTGCGCCGTCTGCATGTAGGGCACGGGGTTCTGCTGGTGGATGTGCGGGGTGCGCTCGTAGATCTCCGGCGAGCTGCCGAACAAGGCCCGCTCACGCGCCGCCGCGTCCGCCCGATCGCCGGCCGCCCGGTCACCTGCCGCACGGTCACCTGCTGCTCGATGCGGGGACGCCGCGCCGCCCGGTCCCGCGAGGTCGCCGGTGACAGCCTGGCGCATCTCCTCGGAGGTCACCCGGCGCGTCGGGACGTCGCCCTCCGGGCGCACCATCGGCGTCTGCCACTCGTCCGCGCGCGGCGGCACGGGCCGCCCACCGGCGACCGGGCCGGACACGGGAGCCTGCCCGGTGCCTGGGGCGTTGTGGAACGCGGCCTGGCCGGTGGCGCGAGGCGGGGCCGCCCGGGTCGGGATGTCGCCCTCCGCGGGGCCCCGTGCCGGGTTCCCTGGCGTGCTCGGGGGTGTGGCCGACGGTCCCAGGCCCGCCCTGCGCAGGTCCTCTCCTGTCACCCGTACGGTCGGGAAGGGGTCGCCGCTCTGGCCGGCCTGGGGCGTCTCGCGCAGCAGCGAGACGAACTCCTCGCGGCCGCCCGCGGCGGGCGGGCCCGTCGCCGGCGAACCGGTGGGCGGGCCGCCCGCGGGGCCGAAGGCGGGCACCTGCTGGCCGCTCGTGTCGTCGACGTTCGGCACCGTGGTGATCTCGTCGGGCACCCGGGGCCTGCCGCCGGGAGTCTGGGGCAGGAGCGGCGCGAGCCGCCGTACGAGCTCCGCGGCGGTCGGCCGCCTCGCCGGGTCGCGGTTGAACGCGGCGCGCAGCATCGGCTGGATCGGCGCGGGGGCCGCCTCGACGTTGGCCCGGCCGGAGGTGATGTTGAAGAAGATCATCTCCAGCGTGCCCTTGCCGAACGGCGGCAGGCCGGTGGCGGCGTACAGCACGGTGCCCGCCCAGGCGTGCACGTCCACCTGCGGCCCCGCCTCGTGGCCTTCGATGATCTCCGGGGCGAGGTAGCCGGGCGTGCCGATGAACATGCCGGTCTGGGTGAGCCGGGTGGCGTCGACCGCCTGGGCGATGCCGAAGTCGATCAGCACCGGCTGGCCATCCAGCATCAGCACGTTGCCCGGCTTCAGGTCGCGGTGGATGACCCCGGCGGCGTGCACGGCCGTGAGGGCCTGGGCCACCCCGACGGCCACCTTGAGCAGCGCGCCGAGCGCCAGCGGCCCGTCCTTCTTGACGACCTCGTCGAGCGGCCGTCCCGGCACGTAGCGGGTGACGATGTACGGCCTGCGCCCGGTGACGTCGGCGTCGACGACCTCGGCGATGTTCGGCCCGCGCACCCGCCGCATGGTCTCGACCTCGCGCGACAGGCGCCGGCGCGCGACGTCGTCGCCCGCGACCTCGGAGCGCAGGACCTTGACGGCCACCTGCCTGCCCTGGGGGTCGAGCGCGAGGTGAACCACGCCCATGCCGCCTTCACCGAGCCGCCTCAGCAGGCGGTACGGGCCCAGTCGGTCGTCGTGATTCATTGCCTAAGCACCATACCGACTAAAAGAACACCCATGAGTGAACCATCGCGCCACATCTCCGCTCCGCACAACGGAGCGGGGACGCGTACGGGTTCCCCCGGGATGGTCAGACGGTGAGCGCCAGGACCTCTCCCCGGGTCGCCGCGACCAGCGCCTCGCCGGAAAGCGCCAGCTTGGAGCGGCGGACGCCGCTGCCGATCACGACGAACGGCCGCCGGGTCACGTTCTCGTCGACGAGCACGGGCCAGCCCTCCGGCAGCCCGATCGGGGTGATGCCGCCGTATTCCATCCCGGTCAGCTCGACGGCCTCCGCCTGCGGGGCGAAGGACGCCTTCCGCGCGTCCAGGTGGCGGCGCACGATCCCGTTGATGTCGGCCCGCGCGGCGGCGAGCACCATGACGGCGGCGTACCGCGTCTCGCCGCCCCGCTTCGCGGCGACGACGACGCAGTTGGCCGAGTCCTCCATCGCCACGCCGTACCGCTCGCAGAAGGCCGCGGTGTCGGAGAGCGCGGGATCGATCTCGGCGACCTCCACCGTGAGGTCGAGAGATGCGACGGCCTTGGCGACCGGATCGGCGAGCAGATCCGGCCGGTCGGACGCGGGAACCCATGCGAGCGGCATTCAGCCCTCCTTGACGACGCGCTCGTGCGATCGGGTGACCACCTTACGCAAACGCCGGGGGAACGAGGGGCCCGGTGTCAGCCGTACCGGCCGCTGCCGCAGGCCACCTGACCGCCGATCATGGAGAAGATGCCGAACAACGCCATGATCTCGTGGTAGTCGTCCGTGGTGAACTCGGTGTGCCTGGGCCCGGCCAGCCGCACGCCAGGCACGATCGAGCAGGCCGCGGCGATGGCGGTGGAGTTCCACTCCACGCCCAGCGTGTACGGCGGCTCGACTACGTAGGGCCGGAAACGCGGCAGCCGGCCCAGTGCGCGGGCCGTGGCCTCGCGGATGCGCCGCCAGGCGACGGCAGGGGGCAGCAGTTCGGCGGAGAACTTGTCGATGCCCTTCTTCACGGCCACCGTCTCGACGTCGCCGAGCAGTTCCGCCGCCTCCTCGCACACCGCCTCGTCGCCGGTGACGAGCACGACCGGCACGCCGATCGAGCCCGCGAAGCCCGCGACGAGCCGGGTCTCGCCGCAGATCTCGCCGTTCAGGTAGACGTTGTGGATCTCCTTGCCCATCCACGTGTGGTTGAGCACCCCGTGCGGCACGCCCGCGCGGGCGTGGTAGCCGGCGAAGCAGGCCGCGTCCGTGTCCGGCGTCAGCCCCTGCCCCATGCGGTGGGGCTTGCCCGGCCCTCTGACCAGCGTCGCACGCTCGTCCAGCAGGTCGATCCTCAGGTTCTTGGTGGACCCGTGCGCGTCGTTCACCAGCACGGACGCGGCGCCCGCGTCGAAGGCGCCCTGGACGACCGCGTTGGCGTCCCCGGTCATCAGCTCGCAGCCCCGCTCGTACCCGCGGCCCCCGAGGTGCATCTCCTCGGGATCGGTCAGCCCGGTGACCCCCTCCATGTCCACCGACAGGTAGATCTTCATACCGCCGCCCATGTCTCCACCTGGCGCTGTTGCGCCGAGGTCATCAGCCCGACGTTCGCCCGCATGTACGCGCCGACCCGCTCGCGCCAGGGCTCGGGCGTCTCGTCGATCGCGGGTGGGTAGCAGCGGTCCATCCAGCGGGTCGACTCCACGGTCGCCCCCAGGTGGTCCGCCGCCTTCGCGAAGGGCGTGGCCTCGATGCCCGGGACCCGCGCACAGCCGTACTCGATCGTCTCCTGGCCAGCGTACGGCGGCGGCTGCTGCCAGGGCCGGGCGGGGACCGAGTCTGCGGTGAGCGTCGTCTTGAGCGGGCGTCCCTCGACGGCGGCCAGGATCAGCTCCTTGCGCAGGCATTTGCCGCACTTCTGGCAGGGTCCCGACATGTCGCCCCGCAGGCACCAGCGGACCAGGTGCGCGAGGTCGGAGCCGAGCGCCAGGCGCATGGTCACGGGCTCGCTCACGCCCCCGACCGGGAGCACCAGCGGGACGCCTGCGGCGGCGTACAGCCGCCCCCACCTGCCGTCCGCCGCCCACATGGGGTTGTCGGGCGTGTACCGGTTCACGTAGCGGTCGCTGCCGAGCCAGCGCGACCCGATCTCGTAGCCCAGGGCGACGCCCCCGAGACCCAGGTCGTCGGCGAGGAGCAGGGTCCCCACCGTGACGGCGTGATGCTCGGGGAACCCGGGCCGTGGCCGGCTCAGCACGAACTCGAGGTCCGACTGGACGAGGTGCGTCTCCCGCCCGGCCCTGTGCACGAGCTGGGCCAGCACCTCCGAGCGGTAGTGGGTCCACCGGTTGGGCACGCGGGGGTGACTCACCCGCTGGAAGTGCACGAACGGCGCCTCGGGGAACATCGCGGCGACCGCCATCGAGTCCGCGCCCCCGCTGTAGGAGATCGCCAGCCGGGCCCCAGTCCGCGGATCCGCCCCGACCGGTCCCGCGTCCACGCCCCATCCCGTACGCAGCGCCTCGGCGAGCCCCGGGGAGATCGGCCGGTCGAAGGTCACCCGTCGCCGGGTCCACGGCGCGACGACGGTCCACGCGGCGACGGCGAGCAGGTCGGGATGCGGTGACGCCCCACCGGCCCCGGTGCGGACGTGACAGGAGTTGGTCCGCAGCTCGATCGGCTGGCCGTCGGTGCAGGATCCCGTGGTCTCGTCCTCCGCGTCCAGCAGGAAGACCAGCCGCCATACTTCGTCGTCGCGTGTCCACCGCACCCGCACGACCGGCTACCTCACTCGTCCCGGAGCGTCCACCCGCGCCGACAGGTCGTCGATGGCCTGCCAGATGCGCATCTCACCCTGCAGCAGCGTGTCCACCGCCTCCGCGGTCTCGGTGGCCAGCCGGTGCGCCTCGGCCGCCTTGGGGTCGGGGGCCGGCTTGGGCGCCGCGGCCGGCTTCACGGGCGCCGTGGCGGCCCGCCGCAGCCGGTCGACCTCGTCGCGCAGCGCCACGACCTCCCTGCGGAGCATCTGGACCTCCCACAGGGCGTCCTTGAGGTCCTGTCTGTGGTCGGGCTTGGACACGTACCGTGAGTCGAGCCGGGACAGCAGCGCCCGGCGCAGCCGCGACAGGCCCAGCACTCGCAACCGCATCATGAGCCGCCACGATAGCGGCATTTCCGATCGTTCCTTGACGCAAAGTGCATAGTTGCTCAAAGGTCGCTGGGAATCCGGGGCTCGGTCGCGGAATACAGTCTGCGGTTGTGCTGTACGGCAGATCGGTGGAAACGGCGGCGATCGACGACCTGATCGACCGGGCGCGGCGGGGCTACGGGGGCGCGCTCGTGCTGCGCGGCGAGGCCGGCGCGGGCAAGACGGCGCTGCTCGACCTGGCGGCCTCCCGCGGCGGGCCCATGCGAGTGCTGCGGACCACCGGGGTCGAGGCGGAGGCCGACCTCGCGTTCGCCGGCCTGCACCAGTTGCTGCTGCCGGTCACCGGGCTGCTCGACGCGCTGCCGGAACCGCAGGCCGAGGCCGTACGCGGCGCGCTCGGGCTGGCCCCCGCCGGTTCCGGTGACCGGTTCCTGCTGGCGGCCGGGGTGCTGTCGCTGCTGGCCGAGGCCGCCGCGCCGGACGGGCTGATCTGCGTGGTCGACGACTTCCAATGGATGGACAGGCCGTCGGCCGACGCCCTGCTGTTCGCCGCCAGGCGTCTCGGCACCGAGCCGATCGCGATGCCGCTGGCCGTACGGGGCGGCGCGCCGGTGAGAGGACTGCCCGCGCTGGAGATCGCCGGGCTGGCGGAACCGGCCGCCGAGGAACTGCTCGACGCCGGCTTCGCGCTCGCCGCGCCGGTCAGGCGGGACCTCGTGACGCTGACCGGGGGCAACCCGCTGGCCCTGCGCGAGACCGCCCGGCTGCTCACCCCCGCGCAGCGGGCGGGCAGGGAGCCGCTGCCCGATCCCCTGCCCGGCGGGAGCCGGCTCTTCGGCGACCGGGTGGCCGGGCTGTCTGAGGGGGCGCGGCTGACCGCCCTGCTCGCGGCGGTCGAGAGCGATCTCGGCTTAGTGCTACGGGCCTCCGAGCGGCTGGGCGCGGGCGATGCGGCGCTGCCCGAGCTCGAGTCCGCCGGGCTCGTCACCGTGTCGGGGACGCACGTGCGGTTCCGGCATCCGCTGATCCGGTCGGCGGTGCACGAGACGGCCTCCCCCGCCGCACGACGCGAGGCGCACGCGACGCTCGCCGAGCTGTCCGGCGGCGAGCGGCGGGCATGGCACCTGGCCGGGGCCGCTCTCGGCCGGGACGAGTCCGTCGCCGCCGCGCTCGCGCTGGCCGCCGAACGGGCCCGCGACCGAGGCGGGTACGGCGCCGCCGCCACCGCCCTCACCAGGGCCGCCGAACTCACCCCAGAACCGCTCGTCCGCGCCGGGCGGCTCAAGGACGCCGCCGCGGCCGCGTGGCTCGGCGGCCGTCCCGGCCAGGCGGAGTCCCTGCTCGCCGAGGCGCGTGAGCTCGCCGGGGCGGACACCGCGCTGACCACGGAGATCGCCCGGCTGCGCGGACGGTTCGAACTGAACTCGGGCAACGCCGCCGAGGCCGTACGGATCCTCGCGGCGGGCGACACCCTGGACATGCTGGCCGACGCCTCGGAGGCGGCGTCGTACGTGGGCGACACGGCGGCCATGATCGAGATCGGGCGGCGGGCGGCGGCCTTCCCCGAAGGGTTCCTGCGCGACGTGGTCGCCGGCATCGGCGCGACGCTCGCGGGCGGCGGCGGGCACGACCTGCTCAGGCGGGCGCTCGGCCGTACGGGTGAGCTGCGCGAGGCGGCCGAGTTCCTGTGGGCGACGGCGGCGGCCAGCTACCTCGGCGAGGTGGACCTGTCCTCCGAGCTGGCCGAGCGGGCCGGCCGCGTGGCCAGGGTCTCCGGGATGACCGGGCAGCTCCCCGTGGTGCTGGAGTTCGTCGCCACCGCGGAACGGCTCGCCGGGCGCCTCGCCGAGAGCCGGGCCGTCTCGGAGGAGGGCCTGGAGCTGGCTCGCGAGGCCGGATACGCCAACACCGTGGCCGCGCACCTGGCCAACCTCGCGGCCGTGGCGGCCCTGCGCGGCGAGGAGGAGGCCTGCGCCCGGCATGCCGGGGAGGCGCTGGCCATCGCCGTCCCCCACCGGGTGGGTCTGCGCGCCGCCGTCGCCGCCTACGCCCTGGCCATGCTCGACCTCTGCCTCGGCCGCTTCCCGGCGGCGCACGACCGGTTCACCGCGATCGCCGCCGCCGGCCCCGGCGCCGGTCATCCGGCCGTCGTCTGGCGGAGCACGCCCGACCGGATCGAGGCCGCCGCCGGCGCGGGCGACGTGGACGCCGCCAGGGCGGCGCTGGTGGCGTACGAGCGCTGGTCGGCCCACGCGGGGACGGCCGAGTCGCGCGCGCTGCTCGCCCGCTGCCGCGGCCTGGTCCTGCCGGACGACCAGGCGATCGAGGCGCTCGGCGAGGCGTCACGACTGCACGCCAACCCGTTCGAGGCGGCCAGGACGGGGCTGCTGCTGGGCGAGCGGCTGCGCCGTACCCACCGGCCTGGAGAGGCCAGGGCGCACCTGCGCGCGGCGTTCGAGACGTTCCAGCGCGCGGGAGCCGCGCCCTGGGCGCGGCGCGCGTACGGCGAACTGCGTGCGGCCGGCGAAACCGCCGGAACGGGCGCGGTTCCCGAAGCGATCCCCGGCGTGGTCCCCGGCGTTCCGGGAACGGCGCTGGACACGCTCACCCCCCAGGAGTTGCGCATCGCCACCCTGGTGGCGGGCGGCGCGACCAGCAAGGAGATCGCCGCCCGGCTGTTCCTCAGCCCCCGCACGGTCGAATACCACCTGTACAAGATCTATCCGAAGCTCGGCATCACCTCACGTACGGAGCTGACGCGGCTAGTAGTTCTACGGAAGGCGCCGGCGGCCTCGGACGAGATGCTCTAGCCATGCCAAAAATCTGGAGCGAAGAGTTCGGTGCGGCGGCCGATGCGCCGATCGTGCTGGTGATGGGTTCGATGTCGCAGGGTGTCCTGTGGCCGGACGAGTTCGTGGGCCGGCTAGTGGCCGGCGGCCGGCGGGTGATCCGCTTCGACCACCGCGACACCGGGATGTCCGACGTCGTCGACTTCTCGGAGAATCCGTACACATGGGATGACATCACGGACGACGTGCTGCGGGTGATGGACGCGCACGGCCTGGACAGCGCGCATCTGGTCGGCCACTCCGCGGGCGGGCTGCTCGGGCAGCTGATCGCGGTGCGGCGACCGGAACGCGTACGGACGCTCACCGTCATCGCCTCGTCGCCGCTCGGCGGCGGTGAGGGCGCGGTGCTCATGCGGGCGCTGATGGGCGATCCGCAGCCCGAGGACGGCCTGCCCGCGCCCACGCCCGAGTTCGTCGCGTTCTACCGCGACCTGATCGCCGCGCCGCCGCCGCGCGACCGGCGGGAGCGGATCGAGCGCATGATCGCGGAGGACCGCGTGCTGCACGGCACCGGGCTGCCGTTCGACGAGGACGCCTCGCGCCGGCTGGCCGAACGCCTGTACGACCGGGCGCGGGACCTCGACGCGGCGGCCAACCACCGGCTGGCGGCAGCGGCGAAGCCGGACTTCGAGCCGGTGGGCGTCCTGCACCGGATCGCGGCGCCCACCCTGGTCGTCGAGGGCACCCACGAACCCGTCAAGCCGGGCCACGGCGCCGTCATCGCCGAGCGGATCCCCGGCGCCCGGCTGATGACGATCAAGGGCATGGGCCACACCCTGCCGCCGGAGACGCACGAGGAACTGGCCGAAGCCGTCCTCGCCCACACCGCCTGACCCTCTCATTGCGCGCCTACGGTACGGCCACCTCATGGCGCGCCTCCGGCACAGCGTCTCGTGGCACACCTCCGGCACGACCTCACGGCGCGACCTCACGGCGCGCCTCCGGCAGGACCTCACAGCGCGACCTCACGGCGCGCCTCCGGCACGACCTCATGGCGCGCCTCCGGCACGACCCGCTCAGGCGCGCCTCGCGACCTCGCACTCTGCATGATCACGGACATCGTCTGCCCAGGTCGGCGTGGATGCCCGCCATTTTGCTGCAAGATCACGGAGATGGTCGCCGCAGGTCAGCGGGGACGGCTGCGACAAACTGCAAGATCACGGTGTGGGTGTGTGGGTGTGGGGGGGTGGGGTGGGGTGGGGTTAGCGGCCGGTGAATTTGGGGCGGCGCTTCTCGGCGAAGGCGGTCATGCCCTCCCTGGCGTCCTCGGTGGCGAACAGGCCGGAGAACTGGAGCCGCTCGATCTCCAGGCCGGTGTCGAGGTCCGTTTCGAGGCCGTGGTCGATCGCGAGCTTGGCCGCCCTGACCGCCGTGGCCGGTCCCTCGGCGAAGGTCGCGGCGAGTTCGAGCGCCGCCGTGTAGACCTCGCCGTCGGGCACCACGCGGTCGACCAGGCCGATGGCGAGGGCCTCGGCCGCGTCCACGTGCCGCCCCGTGAAGATCAGGTCCTTGGCCCGGGCGGGCCCGACGAGCCGGGGCAGGCGCTGCGTCCCGCCCGCGCCGGGGATGATCCCGAGCGTGATCTCCGGCTGGCCGAGCTTGGCGCTCTCCCCCGCCACCCGGAAGTCGGCGCACAGCGCCAGTTCGCAGCCGCCGCCCAGGGCGTACCCGGTGATCGCCGCGATCACCGGCTTGCCGATCCGCGCGACGGCGGTGAAGCAGTCCTGCAGGGCGCGCGAGCCCACGGCCATGTCGGCGTAGGACATGACCGCCATCTCCTTGATGTCGGCTCCGGCGGCGAAGACGCGTTCCCCGCCGTAGACGATGACCGCGTACGTCTGCCTGTCGGCGTCCACGAGCCGCGCGGCCTCCGCGATCTCCTCCTGGACCTGCCGGTTCAGCGCGTTCATCTTCGGCCGGTCGAGCCTGATCGTGGCGATGTGCTCGGAGATCTCCACCCTGACGAATTCACCCATGGCCCCACCATAAACGGGTGATCAGCGCCCGAGCGGGAGCGGCCGCCGGGGGCCGGCCGGCGCGGCGGCCGTCACCTCGCGGTAGACCCGCTCGTAGCCCTCGGCCATCACGGGCACGTCGAAGTGCCGGACCACGCGGTCCCGCACGGCGTGCGGGTCCAGGGCCGAGACCGCCTCGATCGCGGCCGGGAGCTCGGCGGGCGTGTCGCGGACGTAGCCGCTCACCCCGTCCGCCACGACCTCGGGCACCGCGCCCCGCCGCAGCGCCACCACCGGCGTGCCGCAGGCCATCGCCTCGATCATGACCATGCCGAACGGCTCGTCCCACGACAGCGGGAGCACCAGGCACCGGGCCCGGGAGAACAGCTCGCTCTTGAGCGGGCCGTCCGCCTCCCCCAGGAACTCGACGTCGGGCCCGAGCAGCGGCTCGACCCGCTCGCGGAAGTACGCCTGCTCGGCCGGCTCCACCCGCCTGCCGACCAGCACGATGCGGCGCCCCGCCGCCCGCGCCGCCTCCACCGCGAGGTGCGCGCCCTTGTCGGGGCTGAGCCGCCCCAGCCACAGCACCCAGTCGTCCTTGCGCTCCCGGAACGGCCACGCCGCGACGTCCACCGCGTTGTGCACCCGCCCCACCCAGTTGAGGCCGGGCGCGAGCGCCCGCTGGGCCGAGGAGACGGCCACCAGCGCCACGTCGGCGCCGAGGCCCCTGTAGTAGTCGCCGAGCTCCCCGCCCACGTCGTTGTGGCAGGTGACGACGGTCGGCGCGAGCCGCCCCGCGGCGGTGAGCGGCCCCGCGAGCGAGTGGTCGTGCACGACGTCCACGACCAGGTCCCGCAGGAGGCGGGCCGCCCTGGCCGCGTGCACCACCTCCGGATACGCCTCGCCGATCCGCGCCGAGGGCGGCTCCTCGTAGGTCCGCAGATCGACGCCGCGGCCGGCCCCGATGACGGTGACCCGGTGCCCGCGCGCCCGCAGGCCGCCGACGAGGCCGGCGAGCACCGCCTCGATGCCGCCGTACGTGCGGGGCGGGACGTCGTACCACGGCGGCGCGACCATCCCGATGCGCAGGGCCTGTGCCATGGTGCTGGTCTACCCCTCTCACCTGCGGAGAAGCGGGCGAGAGGGGTGACCGGGTCAGGCAGTCCCTAGCGCAGGGTGCCGTTGGTCATGCCGACCGGCTCCTCGGGGACGGCGATGAGGCCGAGCTCGGCGACCGACGCCATGAGCGGGTGGGACGGCACCACGCGCACGCTGTAGCCGAAGGCCCCCGTGCGGTCCAGCGGCACGACGCCGATGTAGTGCGCCCTGCCGTCGTCGCCCATCGAGTCGGCCTTGAGCGTGACGTAGCCGGGCGACAGCAGCTCGTCGTGCGCGCCCACCCTGCCGTACGCGGCCTGGACCCGCACGTCGTCGGGCGACAGCTCGCCGAGGGCGATCGTGGCCCGCAGCTCCAGCCGGGCGCCCAGCTCGGGGGTGTCCCCCACGCCGGTCGCCTCGACGTGCTCGACCCGCACGCCCGGCCACGCCTTGGCCACCCGCACCTTCCAGGCCGCGAACAGCCTGGCGTCGCGGTAGGAGTCGGCCGCGAGCGTGCGGGCGGAGACCGCCGCCGGGGTGTACAGGTCGGTGACGTAGTCACGCAGCATGCGCCCGGCGAGCACCTTCGGCCCGAGCGAGCTCAGCGTGTGCTTGACCATCTCCAGCCAGCGCCGCGGCAGGCCGTCGGCGGCCCGGTCGTAGAAGCGGTCGGCGACCTCGCGCTCGATCAGGTCGTACAGCGCCGTGGCCTCCAGCTCGTCGCGGCGGTCGGGGTCGCCGACGCCGTCGGCGCTGGGGATCGCCCAGCCGTTGTTGCCGTCGTACCACTCGTCCCACCATCCGTCGCGGATGGACAGGTTGAGGCCGCCGTTGAGCGCCGCCTTCATGCCGGACGTGCCGCACGCCTCCAGCGGGCGCAGCGGGTTGTTCATCCACACGTCGGAACCCGTCACCATGAGCTGCCCGAGCGCCATGTCGTAGTCGGGCAGGAAGATGATGCGGTGCCGTACGTCCTCGGAGTCGGCGAAGCGGACGATCTGCTGGATGAGCTTCTTGCCGCCCTCGTCGGCGGGGTGCGCCTTGCCTGCGATGACGATCTGCACCGGCTTGTCCGGGTCCAGCAGCAGGCGGCGGAGCCGGTCGGGCTGGCTGAGCATGAGGGTCAGCCGCTTGTAGGAGGGCACCCGCCGTGCGAAGCCGATCGTCAGCACGTCCGGGTCGAGCGCCTCGTCCACCCAGCCCAGCTCGGCCTCGCTGGCCCCCCGCTGCCGCCACGACTTGCGCAGCCGCCGCCGCGCCTCCTCGACCAGGCGGGCGCGGAGCGTGCCCCTGATGCCCCAGATCTCGGCCTCGGTGAGCTTGTGCGCGCCCTCCCAGCCCTGCGCCTTGTCGATCAGCGAGGGCAGTTCCTTGCCGGCGAGCTCCATCATCTCCCGGCCGACCCACGTCGGGGCGTGGACGCCGTTGGTGATCGAGCCGATCGGCACCTCGTCCAGGTCGAAGCCCGGCCACAGCCCCTGGAACATCTCCCGGCTGACCTGGCCGTGCAGCTCGGACACGCCGTTGACCCGCTGGGCCAGCCGCATGCCCATGACCGCCATGTTGAACACCGACGGGTCGCCGTCGGGGCCCTCGGGTTCCGCGCCTAGCTGCAGGATGCGGTCGACCGACACCGTCGGCCAGGCGTTCGAGCCGCCGAACTGCCGGGCGATCATGTCGGCGGGGAACCTGTCGATGCCGGCGGGCACCGGCGTGTGCGTGGTGAACACCGTCCCGGCGCGTACGGCCTCCAGGGCCTCCTCGAACGACAGGCGGGCCTCGGTCAGCTCGCGGATGCGCTCCAGGCCGAGGAAGCCGGCGTGGCCCTCGTTCGTGTGGAACACCTCGGGCTCGGGGTGGCCGGTGATGCGGCAGTAGGCCCGGATGGCCCGCACCCCGCCGACGCCGAGCAGCAGTTCCTGCATCAGCCGGTGGTCGCCGCCACCGCCGTACAGACGGTCGGTCACGTCCCTGGCGACCGCGTCGTTCTCGGCGACGTCGGAGTCGAGCAGGAGCAGCGGCACCCGGCCGACCTGGGCCACCCAGATCTGGGCGTGCAGGACGCGCCCCTCCGGCAGGCCGATCTTGATGCGGGCCGGGGCGCCGTCCTCCTCCTTGAGGAGGGTGAGCGGCAGGCCGCCGGGGTCGAGGGACGGGTAGTGCTCAAGCTGCCAGCCCTCGGCGGACAGCGACTGGGTGAAGTAGCCGTGCCGGTAGAGCAGGCCGACGCCGAGGATGGGCACGCCGAGGTCGCTGGCGGCCTTCAGGTGGTCGCCGGCGAGGATGCCGAGGCCGCCGGAGTACTGCGGCAGGGCGGCGGAGATCCCGTATTCGGGCGAGAAGTAGCCGATCGCCTTCGGCGCGTCCTCCAGCGACTGGTACCACCGGGGGGCGGTCATGTACTCGCGCAGGTCGTCGGCGGCGTCGGCCAGGCGGCGCAGGAAGCGCCGGTCCTGGGCGAGCTCGCGCAGCCTGTCGGCCTCGACGGCGCCGAGCAGCGCGACGGGGTCGTGATCGACACGCGCCCAGACCTCAGGATCCACCTCGGCGAACAGGTCCATGGTCTCGGGGTGCCACGACCAGCGGAGATTTTGGACCAGTTCCCCCAGAGGTGCGAGCTGCGAGGGAAGAACGGTTCGGACAGTGAACCTGCGGATAGCTCTCACGGGGCCAGACCCTAGTTACTCAGCGCCACGACGCGCGACCGAATCAACCTTGTCATACTGCGATTCCAGCTCTCGAACGCTCTCACCCCCATCAAACCGCTTCAAACCTCACCAAACTACCTTTGAGCTGGTGATGTGCCCGCCGGACGATCTCCAGCGGCACGCAATGATCGATCTCCCGCGGACGCCGTCCCAAACACGGCCGGCGGTCTTTCGTTCGGCAGGGGTAAGAGTGGACTATTGGGGCAACCCCTGTATGTACGAGGAAGGGGTCGTGGCCGACGGCCCCGGCCCTTCGTGCTGCCCGCCTGACCCAGCTCGCCTGACCCAGCCCGCCTGACCAGCCCGCCTGACCCGGCTCGCCTGACCCAGCCGTTCCCGCCCCGTGCAAACCCCGGCGGCACCCGGTGTGCCGCCCCCGGATACGAAGTGACGATGATCGGACGCATTCCCATCCAGGACATCCAGCCCGTCGTCGACTGCGGCCAGTGGCCCGCCAGGGCCGCCGCGGGAGAGACCTTCGAGGTCAGCGCGACCGTGTTCCGGGAGGGACACGACGCCGTCGCCGCCGGACTGGTGCTGATCGACCCGAGCGGCACGCCGGGCCGGATGACGCCCATGCGCGAGGTCGCGCCGGGCACCGACCGGTGGAGCGTTGAGGTGACGCTGCCCACCGAGGGTCTGTGGCAGTTCAGGATCGAAGCCTGGAGTGATCCGATCGCCACCTGGATGCACGACGCGGGCATCAAGATCCCCCGCAACCTCGACGCCGACCTCATGTGCGAGGAGGGCGCCCGGCTGTTCGAGCGCGCGGCCAGGGGCGTGCGGGCGGCGGACTGCGCGGCGGCGGAGACGGGCGGCTCCTGCGGGCACCGGGCCGCGCTGCTGGCCCTCGCGGCCCGCCTGCGGGACGAGTCGGTGGACCCGAGGGCGCGCTTCGCGGTGACCCAGTTGCCCGAGACGGCCGCGCTGATCGCCGCGCATCCCCTGCGCGACCTGCTCACCCGCTCCGGCCGCAACCGCCTCAGGGTGGACAGGCGGCGGGCGCTGTTCGGCTCCTGGTACGAGTTCTTCCCCCGCTCCGAGGGGGCCGTGGTGG
The DNA here is from genome assembly GCF_012999535.1 of Microbispora sp. H11081. Lineage (GTDB taxonomy): Bacteria > Actinomycetota > Actinomycetes > Streptosporangiales > Streptosporangiaceae > Microbispora. Next base: position 59,713 of record NZ_JABBWV010000003.1, on the reverse strand, counting down.
GGCACGAGGACGTCGCGCCCAAGTCGGGGACGTTCAGGACGGCGGCCAAGCGGCTCCCCGCGATCGCCCAGATGGGCTTCGACGTGGTCTACCTGCCGCCGATCCACCCGATCGGGACGCAGTTCCGCAAGGGCCGCAACAACACCCTGACCCCCGACCAGTACGACCCCGGGTCGCCCTGGGCCATCGGCGCGCAGGAGGGCGGCCACGACGCGATCCACCCCGATCTGGGCACGATCGAGGACTTCGACGAGTTCGTCGCGAAGACCCGCGAACTGGGTATGGAGGTCGCCCTCGACCTCGCGCTCCAGTGCTCTCCCGATCACCCCTGGGTCAAGGAGCACCCGGAGTGGTTCAACATCCGGGCCGACGGCACGATCGCGTACGCCGAGAACCCGCCGAAGAAATACCAGGACATCTACCCCCTGAACTTCGACAAGGACCCCGAGGGGATCTACACGGAGATCAGGCGGGTGGTCCGCCACTGGATGGACCACGGTGTGCGGATCTTCCGGGTGGACAACCCGCACACCAAGCCGGTGCGGTTCTGGGAGCGGCTGCTGTCCGACATCGGCTCGACCGACCCCGACGTGCTGTTCCTCGCCGAGGCGTTCACCAGGCCGCCGATGCTGCGCACCCTGGCCAAGATCGGTTTCCACCAGTCGTACACCTACTTCACCTGGCGCAACACCAAGCCGGAGGTCGAGGAGTACCTGCGGGAACTGTCCCACGAGACCTCGCACTACCTGCGGCCGAACCTGTTCGTCAACACGCCCGACATCCTGCACGAGTACCTCCAGCACGGAGGCGTCCCGGCGTTCAAAATCAGGGCCGTTCTGGCCGCGTTGGCGGCTCCCACGTGGGGTGTGTACTCCGGGTACGAGCTCGCCGAGAACGTCCCGGTGCGTCCCGGCAGCGAGGAGTACCTCGACAGCGAGAAGTACCAGTTCAGACCGCGTGACTGGGCGGAGGCGGAGCGTGAGGGCCGCTCCCTTGCCCCGTTTATTACCCAGCTCAATTTGTTGAGAAGAGCACACCCGGCGCTCCAGGAATTGCGTAACCTACGGTTTCACAACGTCGACCAGCCGGACGTGATCTGCTTCTCCAAGCGGCTGCCCGGCGCCTACGACACGGCCACACGACGGCACGGACTAGGCGATGTCGTGCTGGTCGTCGTCAATCTGGATCCACACAACACACACGAGGCGACGGTCCGGCTCGACATGCCGGCCCTCGGTCTCGACTGGCATGCCGAGTTCGTCGTGGACGACCAACTGTCGGGCGAGTCGTACCGCTGGGGGCAGGCGAACTACGTGCGCCTCGATCCGCACGTCCATCCCGCACACATCCTCACGCTCCGCCACGGGTCAGCGCACCGTCCGTGAGCGCAGCTCCGCACATCCGGGGAGTCAACAGGTGAGCTCGACGACACCTCAGCCCAGCCACACGCAGCCCATCCCGAACACCTTCAACGAGGAGGAGCCGCGGGATCGTCGCTGGTACAAACGGGCTGTCTTCTACGAGGTGCTGATCCGCGGCTTCGCCGACTCGAACGGCGACGGCACCGGCGACATCCGCGGCCTCATCGAGAAGCTGGACTACCTCCAGTGGCTCGGCATCGACTGCCTGTGGCTGCTCCCGCTGTACGAGTCCCCCCTCAAGGACGGCGGGTACGACATCTCGGACTACATGAAGATCCTCCCGGACTTCGGCGACCTGGGAGACTTCATCAAGCTGGTCGACGAGGCGCACAAGCGCGGCATCCGCGTCATCGCCGACCTGGTCATGAACCACACCAGCGACCAGCACCCCTGGTTCCAGGCGTCCCGCCACGACCCCGAGGGCCCGTACGGCGACTTCTACGTGTGGAGCGACACGGACGAGAGCTACAAGGACGCCCGGATCATCTTCATCGACACCGAGGCGTCCAACTGGACCTACGACCCCGTCCGGGGGCAGTACTACTGGCACCGGTTCTTCCACCACCAGCCGGACCTCAACTTCGAGAACCCGGCGGTGCAGGACGCGATGATGGAGGTCATCCGCTTCTGGCTCGACCTCGGCATCGACGGCTTCCGGCTCGACGCGATCCCCTACCTGTTCGAGCAGGAGGACACCAACTGCGAGAACCTGCCGGCGACCCACGCGTACCTGAAGCGGGTGCGGGCCGAGGTGGACCGCATCTACCCCGACCGGGTGCTGCTGGCCGAGGCGAACCAGTGGCCCGCCGACGTGGTGGAGTACTTCGGCGACCCGGTCACCGGCGGCGACGAGTGCCACATGGCCTTCCACTTCCCGCTGATGCCGCGCATCTTCATGGCGGTTCGGCGGGAGTCGCGTTACCCGATCTCGGAGATCATGGCCCAGACGCCGAAGATCCCCGAGAACTGCCAGTGGGGCATCTTCCTCCGCAACCACGACGAGCTCACGCTCGAGATGGTCACCGACGAAGAGCGCGACTACATGTACTCCGAGTACGCCAAGGACCCCCGGATGCGGGCCAACGTCGGCATCCGCCGCCGGCTGGCGCCGCTGCTGGACAACGACCGCAACCAGATCGAGCTGTTCACCGCGCTGCTGCTCAGCCTGCCGGGCTCGCCCGTGCTCTACTACGGCGACGAGATCGGCATGGGCGACAACATCTGGCTCGGCGACCGGGACGGCGTCCGCACGCCGATGCAGTGGACGCCCGACCGCAACGCGGGCTTCTCCAGCTGCGATCCCGGCAGGCTCTACCTTCCGGTGATCATGGACCCGATCTACGGGTTCCAGGCGATCAACGTCGAGGCGCAGCAGAAGAGCGCCAGCTCACTGCTCCACTTCACGAAGCGGATGATCGAGATCCGCAAGCGTCACCCCGTGTTCGGCCTCGGCGAGTTCACCGAGCTGAACTCGTCCAACCCGAGCGTGCTCGCGTTCGTGCGGGAACTGGGCGACGACCGTGTGCTCTGCGTCAACAACCTGTCGCGCTTCCCCCAGCCGGTGGAGCTCGACCTGCGCAGGTTCGAGGGATCCACGCCGGTCGAGTGCATGGGCGGAGTTCCTTTCCCCCCGATCGGTGAGCTTCCGTATCTTTTGACGCTCCCTGGGCATGGGTTCTATTGGTTCACACTGCCCGTCACGCACAGGACGGCCGGCACGAAGGAGGAGTGACGACTTCACTTCAGGGACTCCTGGCCGGCTGGATCACCGGGCAACGGTGGTTCGCCGGCAAGGGGCGCGCCATCGACGACCTGTCCATCGAATCCGAGATCGAGATCGTCGCCGGTGATCCGGCGCTGCTGCATCTCATCGTGTGCGTGCGGCAGGAGGAGCGCCGCACGCGCTACCAGATCCCGGTCGGGCTGCGGGAGCACCTGCCCGACCGGCTGGAGCACGTGCGGATTGGCTCCTGCCGCCGCGACGGCCGCGAGGTCGGCGTCTACGACGCGCTGCACGACTCCGCCCTGACGGGACACCTCCTGGAGGGGATGTCGGGCGACCGTCGTTTCGACGGCCTCGGCTTCCACCGCGTCCACGGGGCGGTGATCGACACTTCGCTCCGCAGTCTCGTGCTGACCGCGGAGCAGTCGAACACCTCACTGGTGTACGGCGACAAGTACATATTCAAGCTGTTCCGCCAGATCAACCCGGGGATCAACCCCGAGCTGGAGATCATCACGGCGCTCTCCGACGCGGGCTCGGCCCACGTCGCGAAGCCGTACGGCTGGATCGAGACCGAACTCCAGGGCGAGCCGACCACCCTGGCGATCGCGCAGGAGTACCTGCAGAACGCCAACGAGGGCTGGTCGATGGCGCTGACCAGCGTGCGCGACCTCTACGCGTGCCCGGAGGACATGCCGGCGGAGGACGCGGGAGGCGACTTCGCCGGCGAGGCCAGGCGGCTCGGGCTGGCCACCGCGCAGGTGCACCGCGAACTCGCGCGGGCCTTCCCCACGGGGACGATCGAGCCGCCCGAGATCAAGCGGATGACCGAGCGGTTCCGGCGCCGCCTCGACAGGGCGGTCGCCGAGGTGCCGCCGCTCGGCGAGCACGCCGCGGTCGCCGCCGAGGCGTTCGACCGGCTGTCCGACCTCGGCGACGAGATCCCGGTGCAGCGCGTGCACGGCGACTACCACCTCGGCCAGGTCATGCGCACCATGACCGACTGGGTGGTGCTCGACTTCGAAGGCGAGCCAGGCCAGCCGCTGGCCGAGCGGCGCGCGCTCGACTCCGCGCTGCGGGACGTCGCGGGCATGCTGCGCTCGTTCGACTACGCCGCACGGCACCTGCTGGCCGGGCATCCGAACGCCGACGGGCTGGAGAGACGGGCCAGGGAGTGGTCGGAGCGCAACCGCGCCGCGTTCCTGGCCGGCTACTCGGAGGGCGGCGGCCGCATCCGCGGCAACGACGCGGTGCTGCTGCGGGCGCTGGAGCTGAGCAAGGCGGTGTACGAGGTCGTCTACGAGGCGCGCAACCGGCCCTCCTGGCTGCCCATCCCGCTCGCGGCGTTCCGCTGACAAGATCGGGGTGTTCGGAGGGAACCATCTAGGGCAGGTTGGCGACATGGATTTGGACCGGCTGGCAGGGGGGTCGCACCACGACCCCCACTCGATATTGGGGGCCCATCCCGGGCCCGAGGGCGTCACGATCAGGGCGCTGCGCCCGTTCGCGGAGAAGGTCGAGGTGCTGGCCGACGGGTCGGCACACGCGATGGACCACACCGCCTTCGGGGTCTTCGAGGTGACGCTGCCCGGCATCGACAAGATCCCCGACTACCGTCTGCGCATCACCTACCCCGACGCCCCGCCGTACGAGACGGACGATCCGTACCGGCACTGGCCGACGCTGGGCGAGCTCGACCTGCACCTGATCGGTGAGGGACGGCACGAACGGCTGTGGGAGGTGCTCGGCGCGCGGGTGATCCGCCACGAGGACGTGGACGGGACGGCGTTCTCGGTGTGGGCGCCGAACGCGCAGGGCGTGCGCGTGATCGGCGACTTCAACCACTGGAACGGCGCGGCCCACCCCATGCGCTCACTCGGCCGCACCGGGGTGTGGGAGCTGTTCATCCCCGAGATCGGCGAGGGCGCGCGGTACAAGTTCCAGATCCTCGGGCTCGACGGCGTCTGGCGGGAGAAGGCCGACCCGATGGCCCGCCGCACCGAGATCCCCCCGGCGACCGCCAGCATCGTCGACAGGTCCGCGTACGAGTGGCAGGACCGGGAGTGGATGGCCGCCCGCGCGACGCGCGACGCGCTCGCCGAGCCGATGAGCACCTACGAGGTGCACCTGGGGTCGTGGCGGCCCGGCCTGTCCTACCGCGACCTGGCCAGGGAACTGGTCGAGTACGTCAAGGACATGGGGTTCACGCATGTGGAGTTCATGCCCGTCGCCGAGCACCCCTTCGGCGGCTCGTGGGGCTACCAGGTGACGTCCTATTACGCCCCGACGTCGCGGTTCGGCTCCCCCGACGACTTCCGCCACCTGGTGGACGAGCTCCACCGGGCCGGCATCGGGGTGATCGTGGACTGGGTCCCCGCGCACTTCCCCATGGACGAGTGGGCGCTGGCCCGCTTCGACGGCACGCCGCTCTACGAGCACGCCGACCCCGGCCGCGGCACCCACCCCGACTGGGGCACGTACGTCTTCGACTTCGGCCGCAACGAGGTGCGCAACTTCCTGGTCGCCAACGCGCTCTACTGGCTCAAGGAGTTCCACGTCGACGGCCTGCGGGTGGACGCGGTGGCCTCGATGCTCTACCTCGACTACTCCCGCCGCGAGGGCGAGTGGACGCCCAACGTCTACGGCGGCAGGGAGAACCTCGACGCGATCGAGTTCCTCAAGGAGATGAACGCCGTCGTCTACCGCGAGGAGCCGGGGATCATGACGATCGCGGAGGAGTCGACGGCCTGGCCCGGGGTGTCCAGGCCCGTGCACCTCGGCGGGCTCGGCTTCGGCTTCAAGTGGAACATGGGCTGGATGCACGACACGCTCAGCTACATGGCCCGCGAGCCTGTCTACCGGCAGTATCACCACCACCAGATGACGTTCTCCCTGATGTACGCCTTCTCGGAGAACTTCGTGCTGCCGCTCTCGCACGACGAGGTCGTCCACCTCAAGGGGTCGCTGCTGGGCAAGATGCCCGGCGACGAGTGGCAGCGCTTCGCCAACCTGCGGGCGTTGTACGGCTTCATGTGGGCCCACCCCGGCAAGCAACTGCTGTTCATGGGCGGCGAGTTCGGCCAGGGAGCGGAGTGGTCGGAGGCCGGCGGCCTCGACTGGTGGGTGCTCGACTTCGACTTCCACCAGGGCGTGCGCCGCCTGGTGCGGGACCTCAACCACCTCTACCGCGAGTCGCCCGCGTTGTACTCCCGCGACACCACCCACGAGGGCTTCCGCTGGATCGACGCCGACGACGCCCAGGGCAACGTGCTGTCGTTCCTCCGGTACGGCGCGGACGGCTCGGTGCTCGCCTGCGTCGCCAACTTCTCCGGCGCCCCGCACGACGACTACCACCTCGGCCTGCCCACCCCGGGCCGGTGGGAGGAGGTCCTCAACACCGACGCGTACGAGTACGCCGGCAGCGGCGTCGGCAACATGGGCTCGGTCGAGTCGGTCGAGACGCCACGGCACGGGCTGCCCTGTTCCGCCCGGCTGCGCGTGCCGCCGCTCGGCGTCGTGTGGCTGCGGCCGGTGGAGATCCCCACCGCAGTGAGCGCGGAGATGGACGAGCGTGCCCGCCCGGAGTCGGCGGAGGCGACGGCGGAGACGGAGGCGGAGCCCGACGGCCCCCTCGTCGCCGAGTTGTGACCGCTCCGCACCGGGACGGAAGGGACGGGCCCCGGAGAGGCAGGGTCAGAGCGTGACGACCACCTTTCCCGGGGCGTGTCCCTGTTCCACGTACGCGACGGCCGCCGGGATCTCGTCGAACGGGTAGCCGCGGTCGATCACGGGGGTCACCTTGCCGGTCTCGATGAGTTCGGTCAGCCGCGCCAGGTCGCCCGGGATGTTCTGGGCGCCGATCACCTGCGTCATGACCACGCGCTGGGACACGAACGGCGACACCGCGAGCGTCGCGATCGTGTGTCCGACGGGTTGCAGCCACCGCCCGGCCGGCCCGCCGACGAGGACGTGGGTCCCCCGGGGCTTCAGTGCCCGCAGGCAGGCCCTCAGCGCGCGGGTGCCCGCGATGTCGACCAGCAGGTCGTGGCGGGCCCCGCGCCGGGTGAAGTCCTCCTTCGTGTAGTCGACGACCTCGTCCGCGCCGATCGACCGCACCAGATCCGCGTTCCGGCCGCTGCACACCCCGGTGACCTCGGCGCCGAACGCCTTGGCGAGTTGCACGGCGAAGGTGCCCACGCCCCCCGACGCCCCGTTCACGAGAACGGCCTGGCCCGGCTGGACTCCTCCCCGGTCGAGCGCCATCAGCGCGGTGACGGCCGCCAGCGGCACCGCCGCCGCCTGCTCGAACGACAGGTTCTCCGGCTTCCTGGCCAGCGCGCTCTCCGGCACGCACACGTACTCGGCGAAGCCGCCCTGTGTGAGCAGCGCGAACACCTCGTCGCCGGGGCGGAACGCGGTGACGCCCGCGCCGGCCGCCTCGACCTGTCCGGCCACGTCGGCGCCCAGGATGGAGATCCGCGGCCGGCGCGGGCCGAGCGTGCCGCCCATCAGGCGGGCGGCATACGGCTCGCCTCTCATGTGGTGCCAGTCGTACGGCTGGACGGAGGTGGCGCGCACCCGGACCAGCACCTCGCCGGGGCCGGGCACGGGCGTGGCGACGTCGGTGGGCTCCAGGACGTCGGGCGGGCCGTACGAGCGTAAGACGAACGCCTTCATGGGGGTCTCCTCGTCGCTGCGGCGGTGGGAGATTCAGCGTAGGAAGCGCCGCGCGCACGGCGTATCAGCCGAAAGTACGCCCGATCGGCAGCCGATCGGGCGGTGCGAATCCGGCCGTTGTGCCGATGAGCCGCGCCGGTCTCGAGGATCACCATCGGGGTCATGACCGAATCGATGCAACGGCCCGCACTCACACCCGGCGTCCCGCGGCGCGGGAACCGCAGGGCCGGATGGCGCGTGCCCGCCGCCCTGATCGCGCTCAGCACCGTCCCCGTGATCGCCGGCGCCGCCCGGCTGGGGCAGCTGACCGGCGGCGGGCCGATCACGCACGACAGCGCCCGGTATTTCGCGACGCCCGCGCCCGTCGTCGCGCACATCGTCGCCGTCACCCTCTTCAGCCTCATGGGGGCCCTCCAGTTCGCCCCCGGGTTGCGCCGCCGCAGGCCCGCCTGGCACCGCGCCGCCGGAAGGCTCCTGGTCCCTGCCGGGCTCGTCAGCGCGTTCTCCGGCCTGTGGATGACGCTGTTCTATCCCCCGCTGCAGAACGACAGCGCCCTCCTCATCGGCCTGCGACTGGCGTTCGGCGCCTTGATGATCGTGTCCCTCGTCCTCGGCTTCGCGGCGATCCGGCGGCGGAACGTCGCCCGTCATCGCGCCTGGATGACCCGGGGCTACGCGATCGGCATGGGCGCGGGCACCCAGTTGCTGACGGTCGGGCCGTGGATGGCGCTGGCCGGCGAGCCCGGCCCGCTCCCCCGGGCGCTGCTGATGGGCGCCGGTTGGGTGATCAACCTCGCCGTCGCGGAATGGGCCATCCACAGAGGGGCGAGGTGAGCGGCCACGGCGGCCCGTCAGGCGCGGCTCTGTGCGGGTTCCGGCTCGGCTGAGGGCTCGGCTGAGGGCTCGGCTGGGGGCTCGGTGGCGCGCCGGGGAAGCAGCAGCGGGGTCGCCAGCAGGAGCACGCCGGCCAGGCCGACGGCCGTACGCGGGCCGAGCAGGCCGCCCAGCACGCCCCACACGGCGGTCAGGAGCGCCGTCGTGGCCCTGGTCGTCACCGTCCAGGCCGACAGGGTGCGGGCGACCCGGCCGGTCGGGGTGCGTTCGAGGCGGTAGGTGGCGCAGACGGGGTTGAAGATTCCGCAGCAGAGGACGAGCCCGAGTTCGACGCCCATCACCAGCAGCAGCCCTCCGGCGCCCGGCCCCACGAAGGCCAGGCCGGCGAGCCAGGGCGCGCGCAGCGCCCCGGACACGACCAGGACCCGATGCTGCCCGAACCGGGTGACGAGCGGCCTGGCCAGCCGCGAGCCGAGCAGCCCGCCGATGGAGGGCACGGCGAAGGCGAGGCCGTACTGCCACGGCTCGCACCCGAGCTCGCCGAGCATCAGGACGGCCAGCAGCGCGTCGGCGGCCATCACCAGGCCGTTGAACACGGCGGTGTTGAGTAACAGCGGACGCAGCGTCGCGTCGGCGAGGATGTGCCGCCAGCCGTCGAGCAGATCCCCGGCCCGCGTGCGCGCGGCCTCCCGGCGCTCGGGGCGCGGCTCCCCGCCGCCCGTGGCGCGGATGCCCAGGGCGGAGAGCAGATAGCTGACCGCGTCGGCCGCGACCGTCGCCACCGGGCCGAGCAGCCCGATCGCGGCGCCGCCCAGCGGCGGCCCGACGATCGTGGTCGTCCACGACGTGGACTCGAACCTGGCGTTGGCGACGAGCAGGTGCTCGCCCGGCACCAGCGTCTTGAGGTACGCGCCTGAGGCGGCGCGGAAGGTGATGTCGGCCGCCGCGACGACCACGGAGACCAGCAGGAGCTGGACGAAGGACAGCACGCCGAGCGCGAACGCGGCGGGGATCGTCAGCAGCGCCGCGCACCGCACCAGGTCCGCCCCGATCAGCACCCGCCGCTTGCGGCGGAACTCCACCCACGGGCCGAGCGGCACCGCCACGGCCGCGCCCACCGCCGCGCCCACCGAGGACAACGCCGCGACCTGCGCCGGCCCGGCGTGCAGCACCTGGATCGCGATCAGCGGGAACGCGCCGAAGGCGAGCCAGGTGCCGAGCGCGCTGGTCCCGTACGCCGCCCAGAGCCACCCGAACGGCCGCCCCAGCCGGTGCCCGCTCCGCATGTCCGACGCCCCTCGCCACTCACCCGCACAACCGATCCGCGATCGGAAGCATCAAAGCGAGCACCATGAGCGGAGATCAAACAACCGCGAGGCCACCCGGCCACAACCGGTGGTTGTATCCCTAGGGTGTCCGCGTGGACCTCGACACCATCCGCACCTTCGTCGCCGCCGCCGACGCCGGGCGGTTCCAGGAGGCCGCCGCCGAGCTGGCGGTCACGCAGCAGGCCGTCTCCAAGCGCATCGCCGTGCTGGAACGCGACCTCGGCGTGCGGCTGTTCGCCCGCACGCCACGCGGCGCCGAGCTGACCATCGACGGGCAGGCGTTCCTGCCTCACGCACGGGAGCTGCTGCGCGCCGCCGACCGGGCCCTCGCGTCCGTGCGCGCGGGCCGCCGTCCGCTGCGCGTCGACGTGATCAACTCGCGTGGCGCGGCCTCGGGCCTGATGCGCGGCTTCCACCACGCGCACCCCGAGATCGAACTCGACGTGGTGATGCTGCTCGACATCGAGCGGGCCGTCTCCGCCATCCGATCCGGCGCGATCGACGCGTCCTTCCGCGCCGTCGCCATGCCAGGCCGGCCCCTGCCCGGCGACATCGAGTCGGTCCGGGCGCTCGACGAGCCGCTCCAGCTCCTCACCGGCCCCGCCCACGCGCTTGCGGGCGCCCGGTCGGTGCCGCTCGCCGGGCTCGCCGGGCACCGGATCTGGATGCCCGGCATCGTCCCCGGCACCGAGTGGGCCGCCTACTACGACGACCTCGTCGCCGAGTTCGGCCTCACCATCGAGGCGACCGGCCCCAACTTCGGCTCCGACGCGCTCCTCGACACCGTCGCCGACACCCCGGCCCTGGCCACCTTCATGGGCGGGCGCACCCGCCTCGTCTGGCCCGCCGGCCACGGCCTGCGCCGCATCCCGGTGACCGATCCCACGCCCGTCTACCCGCACTCGCTCCTGTGGCACCGCGACAACCCCCACCCCGCGCTGGCCGCCCTCCGCGCCCACCTCGCAGGCACGGCGGCCGGCCTCGACGCCGCGGGGACCTGGGCGCCCGGCTGGGCGATCCGGCGCTGAGCGACCCCGGAAACCCCCGGTCAGCTCCTGACGCGGCCGGTCTGGTGGGCCCAGATGGCGATCTCCACGCGGTTACGGGCGCCGAGCTTGGCCATCAGGCTGGCGACGTGCGTCTTGACCGTGCTGAGCGAGATGTGCAGCTCGGCGGAGATCTCGCTGTTTGTACGGCCGCGCGCCACGGCGGCGAGGATCTCCTCCTCGCGGTGGGTGAGCGCCTCGACGGGCTGCGGGAGCGACGAGGCGGGACCGGTGCGGGCGAAGGTCCCGAGCAGCCGGGCCGTGACGCTCGGGGCGATGAGCGCGTCCCCCTCGGCGGCGGCGTGGACGGCCTGGGAGAGCATCTCGGCGCCTGCGTTCTTCAGCAGGAAGCCCCGGGCCCCTGCCTTCAGGGCGGCGTAGACGTACTCGTCCAGGTCGAACGTGGTGATGACGACGACGGCGAGAGGGTCGGCGACGTCCGGTCCCGCGAGGGACCTGGTCGCCTCGATCCCGTCGACGCCGGGCATGCGGATGTCGAGCAGGCACACGTCGGGCCGCAGGCGCCGGGCGAGCTCGACGGCCCGCCGCCCGTCGGCCGCCGTGGCGACGACCTCGATGTCCGGCTGGGCGTCGAGGATCATCGCGAGCCCGGTCCGCACGATCTCCTGGTCGTCGGCGACCAGCACCCGGACGCTCACCGCACCTCCTCGTCCGGCACCCCGCGAAACGCACGGTGCCCACCGCCTCGCTCGCTCCGCTCGCTCATGTCGCGGCCCCGGCCCGGGGAAGCACCGCGGTCACGGTCCATCCCCGATCGCGGTCCGGCCCCGCCGCGCACGTGCCGCCGAGCAGGTTCGCGCGCTCGACCATGCCGATGATCCCGTATCCCGGCGGCTCGGCCGTACGGGCGGAACCCCCGTCGCCGTCGTCGCGTACGCACAGGCGGACCGCCGCGTCGTCGGCGGCGACGCGCACCTCGACCCGGGTGGCGTGCCGCGCGTGCCGCAGGGCGTTGGTCACCGACTCCTGGGCGATGCGGTAGACGGCGGACTCCACGGAGGGAGGCAGGCCGTCCAGGTCGCCGGAGATCTCCACCTCGACCGCCGGACGATGGGAGCCGCCCCGGCCCGCGAGGAGTTCGATGTCGGCGATGCGCCGACCGGGTGTCAGTTCCGCAGGCTGGTCCCGGCGCAGGACGCGCACGATGGCGCGCATCTCGTCCAGGGCCCGGGCCGCCTCGGCCTCGATCACGCGGAGTGCCTCCGCCGCGGCGTCCGGGCGCGACGCCGCCGTGGCGAGGCCCGCCTGGGCGCGGATGGCCATCGCGGAGACGTGGTGCGCGACCGTGTCGTGCAGGTCGCGGGCGAGCTGCTCGCGCATCAGCAGCCTGACCTGGTCCAGCTCGCGCATCCGCGCCCCGGCGCGATACCGGAGCGCGCCGCCCAGGCTGGTGATCGCCAGCATGACGGCGAACGGCCCGACCGCGTCGGCGGGGGCGGCGTGGTCGGCGAGCACGGAGAGACAGGCGCCGGCGAGCATGATCGCCAGACCCGTCACGATCTCGCGGCCCGATCCCCACCGGACCAGCGCGTACGGAAGAATCAGGACATATGCCAGCGTGTACGCGTCGAGCGTCGCGCCGGCTACGAGGATCGGGACGAGGCTTGTGACGGCGAAGCAGATGACCAGCATGTCCAGCGGCCTGGTCCTGCGCCACAGCAGCGTGGGCAGCAGCCCGACGGCGACGGCCACCGCGAACGGCCGCATCGGAAGGTCGGGCCGCAGCACCCCTTCGAGCACCGCGAGAGGCGCGAGCACCCCGACGAGCGCCCAGTCCCGCCAGACGCGCGAGGGAGGATCGGGGGGACGGGGCTCGTACCACAGGGAACGGATGAGGCCGGGCATCGCCTCATCGTACGGAAGCGGGCCCGGCGGGGGACCCGTCCCCCACGAGACTCCTGTGTCGCCCTGAACGGCGCGCGGCGGGTGTGACCTTAGCGGAGGCTTAAGCGACCTTTAGGGGGCGAACAGGGCGTTGACCATCCGGCGCGAAATGCTTACGCTCACGAATTAATAGGAAACTTTCCTATCCTTTACCCCCCAGAGCAGGAGTTTCCCGTTGCGCAAGATCCTCCTTGGATCCGTGATCGCCGGCGTCGCGCTCCTCGCGCCGCTCGCGATCGGAACCGCCTCCACCGCGGCCCCCGCCGCCGTCCCCCAGAGCCAGTCGGCCGTCCTCGCGTACCCGGCATGGGCCCCCAACACCTGGTACGCCGTCGGCGCCCGGGTCACCTACAACGGCGTGGACTACGAGTGCATCCAGGCGCACACGACCCTGACCGGCTGGGAGCCGCCGATCGTCCCCGCCCTGTGGAGGCCGATCTCCGGTAGTTCCCCGTCGCCCTCGCCCTCCGCGTCGCCGACCAGGAGCCCGTCCCCCTCGCCCTCCGCGTCGCCGACCAGGAGCCCTTCGCCGTCGCCCTCCCCGTCGCCGACCAGGAGCCCGTCGCCCCCGCCGCCCGGCGGCAAGAAGGTGCTCGGCTACTTCACCGACTGGGGGGTCTACGCCCGCCAGTACTTCGTGAAGAACATCGTGACCAGCGGCTCGGCGGCCAAGCTCACCCACATCAACTTCGCGTTCGGCAACGTCACCAACGGCCAGTGCGCGATCGGCGACTCCCACGCCGACTACGACATGGCCTACACGGCGGCCAACAGCGTGGACGGCCAGGCCGACACCTGGGACAACCCCAACGCGCTGCGCGGCGCGTTCAACCAGTTGCGGAAGCTGAAGGCGCTCTATCCGCAGATCAAGGTGCTCTACTCCTTCGGCGGCTGGACCTGGTCCGGCGGCTTCGGCCAGGCCGCCGCCAACCCCACCGCCTTCGCCAACTCCTGCTACAACCTGCTGAAGGACCCGCGTTGGGCCGACGTGTTCGACGGCATCGACATCGACTGGGAGTACCCGAACGCCTGCGGCCTGAGCTGTGACTCCAGCGGCGCGGCGTCGTTCAAGAACCTGATGGCGGCCCTACGGGCCAAGTTCGGCTCCAACTACCTCGTCACCGCCGCGATCACCGCGGACGGCACCAACGGCGGCAAGATCGACGCCGCCGACTACGGTGGCGCGGCGCAGTACGTCGACTGGTACAACGTGATGACCTACGACTACTTCGGCGCGTGGGCGCCGCAGGGCCCGACGGCCCCGCACTCGGCGCTCACCTCCTACTCGGGCATCCCCACCGCCGGGTTCTACTCGGACGCGGCCATCCAGAAGCTCAAGAGCAAGGGCGTGCCGGCGAGCAAGCTCCTGCTGGGCATCGGCTTCTACGGCCGCGGCTGGACCGGCGTCACCCAGGCCGCTCCCGGCGGCTCCGCCACCGGCGCGGCGCCCGGCACGTACGAGGCGGGCATCGAGGACTACAAGGTCCTCAAGAACAGCTGCCCGGCCACCGGCACGGTCGCGGGCACGGCCTACGCCAAGTGCGGCTCGAACTGGTGGAGCTACGACACCCCCGCCACCATCAACGGAAAGATGACCTACGCCAAGAACCAGGGTCTCGGCGGAGCCTTCTTCTGGGAGTTCAGCGGTGACACCGCCAACGGTGAGCTGATCACCGCCATCGCGGGCGGCCTCAACTGACGCCGCTCTCCCGCCTCGGATAACCCGGCGCCGGCCCCCGCGCATCCCGCGCGGGGGCCGGCGCGAATCTCAGTCGGCCATCAGGGCGAAACCGTCGCTTAAGGTGGCATTTATGGACGCGACGAGGACGATCGTTGAGACGGTGGACAGACTGCGGCAACGCCGTGCCGCGCCGCTCGTGCTGGAACTGGACCTGACAGAAGGGCTGTCGGAAGGCCCGCCCTCCGACCCCGTCTCCGCACTGCTGTCCATGCGCAAGGCGCGCCTCACCGACGTGCTGGCGGGCCTGCGCCGCGCCCGCAAGGACCCCCGCGTCACCGCGCTGATCGTCAAGATCGGCGCCGCCCCCCTCGGCCTCGGCATGGTGCAGGAACTGCGCACCGCCGTGATCAAGCTGCGCGCCGCGGGCAAGCGGACCGTCGCCTTCGCCGAGACGTTCGGCGAGTTCGGCGCGGGCACCGTCCCCTACTACCTGGCCAGCGCGTTCGAGCGGGTCTACCTCCAGCCCTCCGGCGACGTCGGCCTGACGGGGGTGGCGCTGGAGCAGCGCTTCCTGCGCGACGCGCTCGCCAAGGTGGGGGTGGAGTATCAGATCGGCCAGCGGCACGAGTACAAGACCGCCGCCAACACGTTCACCCAGAACCACATGACCGACGCCCACCGCGAGTCGGCGGCGCGCATCGCCGAGTCGATCACCGAGCAGATCGTCGCCGGCGTCGCCGACGCCCGCGGCCTCGATCAGAAGCGCGTGCGCGAGCTGATCGACCAGGGCCCGTTCATCGGGGCCGAGGCCCTCGAGGCCGGGTTGGTGGACGCGCTGAAGTATCGCGACGAGGTCTACGCGGAGACCGTCCCCGAGGGCGCGCACCTGCTCTACGTGTCCAGATACGCCAAGACCACGCTGTCCGGCAAGATCCCGCACCCGGGGGCCGACACGGTCGCCCTGGTGCACGGCAACGGCATGATCCGCCTCGGCCGCAGCGGGCGCTCGCCGTTCGGCGGCGGGGGCGCCATGGGCTCCGACACCATCTGCGCCGCCCTGCGCGCGGCCAGGCGGGACGAGAAGGTCAAGGCCATCGTGTTCCGCGTGGACAGTCCGGGCGGCTCGTACGTCGCCTCCGACGCCATCTGGCGCGAGGTCGTGCTGGCGCGCCAGGCGGGCAAGCCCGTCATCGTGTCGATGGGCGACCTGGCGGCCTCGGGCGGCTACTTCGTGTCGATGGCCGCCGACGTGATCGTCGCCCAGCCGGGCACGCTGACCGGCTCGATCGGCGTGTTCGGCGGCAAGCCCGTCGTCGATGGGCTGCTGGACAAGCTCGGCGTGGTGACCGAGTCGGTCGCCGAGGGCGCCAACGCCGGGATGTTCTCGCCGTCCACCGCGTTCTCCGACACCCAGTGGGAGCGGGTCAACGCCTGGCTCGACCGCATCTACGACGACTTCGTGGGGAAGGTCGCGCAGGGCCGCGGCCTCAGCGCGGAGCGGGCGCACGAGCTGGCCAGGGGCCGCGTGTGGACCGGCGCGGACGCCAAGGCGGCCGGCCTCGCCGACGAGCTCGGCGGCCTCGAGGACGCCCTCGCCCTGGCCCGCCGCAGGGCCGGCCTGGCCGACGACGCCCCCGTACGGACCTATCCGCGCATGCATCCGCTTGAGCGGCTGCGCCCGCCGGAGTCGAGCGAGGACAGGTCGGCCGCGCTCGCCCGGGTGCGCCTGGAGGCCTGGGGACCGCTGGCGCGGATGGCCGGGCAGCTCGGCCTTCCCGCGTACGGCCCTCTGGTGCTGCCCGGCTACTGGACGATCCGGTAGCGGGAGCGGAGCCGCACGAGCGGGGCCTTCGAGGCGTCGACGTAGTCGACGCCGAGGACCTCCCCGACGAACAGCGTGTGGTCGCCGGCCGGGACGACCCGCGTCGTCTCGGCCTCGATCGCCGTCACCCCGTTCTCCACGACCAGCGCCTCGCTGTGCGCGCCGCGATGGTGGGCGACCCCGGCCAGCAGGAGCCGGGCGCCGGGCCGTCCTGCCGTGGCGAACCGGGAGGCGACCGCCTGCTGGCCGTCCGCCAGCACGCTCGCGGCCCAGCGGTCCCGGCGCAGCAGCACCTCCGCGAGGTATCCGGCCGAGGCGAGGCTGATCAGCACGAGCGGCGGGTCGAGCGACACCGACATCAGGGTCGCGACCGTCGTGCCGAGGTCGTCGCGGTCGTCCTTGACCGTCACCACCGCCACGCCGGCGGCCACCTGCCCCATCGCCTCGGTGAACGGCCCCTGCTCAGGTCCCACCCCGGCTCCTCCCCTGCCGTACGGTCATGCCCGGCCGGACGCGGCCGGGCTCCTGCCGGTGTCCCATTCCCTCACATCGCGGGACCCGCGTGTCACCGGGGTGGCGGAGCCGCCCCCGGCGGGTGAACGGACGACGGCCCCTGACCGTGGTGGCCGGGGCCGTCGCCTCTGTGCCTGGCTCGGTGCCTGGCTCGGGTCAGGCCCGGGTCAGGCCCGGGTCAGGCCCGGGTCACAGCAGGCCGTTCTGGGTGAGCCAGTCCTTGGCCACCACGGGCGGGTCGTCCTTGTCGACGGCGACCCGCTTCATGAGGCCGACCAGCGTCTCGGTGTCCAGCTTCGCGGAGACCGCGTTGAGCGTGGAGGTCACGGTCTCGTCCACTCCGGCCTTGTAGACGAGGGGCGTGATGTTCTCGGAGCCGAACGCGTTCTTGTTGTCCTCAAGCGGCACGAGGTCGTTCAGCACGATCTTGGGGTCGGTGGTGAACACGTTGCCCACCTGCACCGTGCCGCTCTTGATCGCGTCGGCGGTGGTGGCCCCGGTGGGCTTCCACTGCTTGAACTCAAGGCCGTAGACGGTCTTGAAGTTCTCCTCCTGCCGCTGCTTGAACTCCGGCGGCCCGCCGACCACGAAGTCCTTCGCCACCTTGGCCAGGTCCTCGATGGTCGTCAGCTTGTACTTGTCGGCCGTGGCCCTGGTGACCGTGAGGGAGTTGTTGTCCTCGGCCGCGGCCGGCTCCAGCAGCTCGAGCTCCGGCGGCAGCTTCGCCTTGAGACCGGCGACGATCTCGTCCTTGGTCTTGGCCGTGCTCGACTTGTCGACGAAGGCCAGCAGCGAGCCGACGTACTCGGGCAGCACGGTCAGGCCGCCGCTCTTGACCTGGTCGAAGACCACCTCGCGACTGCCGATGTTCGGCTTCTCCTCCACGGTGACCCCCTTGGCCTGGAGGGCCTGGGCATACATCGAGGCGAGCAGGACGCTCTCGGGGAAGTCGAAGGAGCCGACGACGACCTTCGTGGGGGCGGCGCCGCCCGAGCCGGAGGCCGACGGAGCCGCGGTCGCCGTGTTGGACAGCGGGTCGGAGCCCCCGCAGCCCGATAACGTGAGCGCCGCGGTCAGCGCGACCGCCGCGACACCGAAAATATGCCTCATGACTATATTCCCTTCATTGTCAGGGGATAATAGGGAGATTAGCGGACCTGGCGGACGCCGGGCGAGACGACCACCCGGTCGAGAAGGACGAAGGCGAACTGGACGGCCAGCGCGAGGCCGGCCACCAGGACCGCTCCCCCGATCACGCTCTCGTAGGTCTTGGTCGCCAGCCCGTCGATGATGAACCGGCCGAGCCCGCCCAGGCCGACGAAGGCGGCCACGGTGGCCGTCGAGACGACCTGGATGGCGGCGAGCCGCAGGCCCAGCAGGATCAGCGGCAGCGCGACCGGGGTCAGCGTCCTGAACAGCACCTGCCGCCCGCGCAGGCCCATGCCGTACGCGGCGTCGCGCAGGTCGGCGTCCACCCCCCGCACGCCCTCGTACGTGTTCACCAGGATGGGCGGGATCGCCAGCACGACCAGCGGGATCAGCACCGGCAGCACGGTGCCCACGCCCGCCAGCAGAACCACGAGCACGAGCAGGCCGAGCGTCGGCAACGCCCGCGCCGCGTTGGCCGCCACCACGACGAGCAGCGCGCCGCGGCCCGTGTGGCCGATGAGCATGCCGAGCGGCACGGCGACCAGCGCCGCGATGAGGAAGGCCGCGGCGGAGAACTCCAGGTGCTCCAGCAGCCGGACGGGGATGCCGTCCGGGCCCGACCAGCGCGACGCGTCGCCGAAGAAGCCGAACAGGAAGTTCACGCCGCCCTCCTCGCGCGGGACCAGGGGGTCAGCAGCCGCTGCGCGAGCACGAGCAGCCCGTCGGCGAGCACGGCGAGCAGGACGATGAGCGCGATCCCCACCACGATGGGCGTGTAGAACTGCCGCTGCCAGCCGTCGATGAACAGGTTGCCGAGCCCGCCCTGGCCGATCAGCGCGCCCACGCTGACCAGGCTGATGCTGGACACGGTGGCGACCCGCAGTCCGGCCAGGACCACCGGCACCGCCACCGGCAACTCGACCCGCAGCAGCCGGCGCACGGGCCGGAACCCCATCGCCACCGCCGACTGCCGTACGGGGTCGGGCACCGAGGCCAGCCCGTCCACGACGGCGGGCACCAGGACCGCGAGCGCGAAGAACGTCAGGGGGATGACGACGGTCGACCGGGTGAGCCCGGTGACCGACAGGAAGATCGAGAACAGCACGAGGGACGGCAGCGAGTAGGTGACGTTCATCACCGCGGCCGTCGGCTGGTAGAGCCAGCGCCACCGTACGCAGGCCAGCCCCAGCGGCAGGGCCACGACCAGCCCGAACAGCACGGGCAGGAAGGCCATGACGATGTGGTTCTCCAGCAGTGCGCTGATCGCGGTCGGGCCTCCGTTGGCCCAGTTGCGCGCGATCCAGTCCCAGCGGACCAGAGGCTCCTGGCTCACGCGGGCGCCTCCTCGGCCGGCCCGGAGCCCTGGGACGGCGGTGGGGAGGGTGCCGGGGAGGGCGCTGGAGGCGGCGCGTACTCGGCGAGCAGTTCGTCGATCGCGTCACGCCCCGCCACGCCGCGCACGCGGCCGTCCTCGTCCACGGCGACCGCGACGCCGTTCGCCGACAGCAGGGCCGCGTCGAGCGCCGCCCGCAGCGAGTCGCTCTCGGGGTCGAAGGTGCCGTACGCCGCGAGCTCGTCCCCGGTCCGCCAGCCGAGCGGGCGGCCGGCCTCGTCGGTCGCGAGATCGGACGGCGCCGGGCGGAGGCGCACCTCCTTGGCCGAGATGAACGACAGCCGCCGGATGCCGCGGTCGCGGCCGAGGAACTCGCGGACGAAGTCGTCGGCGGGCTCGGTGAGCAACGTGGCGGGGCCGGCCATCTGGGCCAGCCGCCCGCCCACGCGCAGGACGGCCACCGTGTCGCCGAGCTTGACCGCCTCGTCGATGTCGTGGGTGACGAACACGATCGTCTTGCGCAACTCCGACTGCAGCCGCAGCAACTCGTCCTGCAGGCTGGCCCGCACGATCGGGTCGACCGCGCTGAACGGCTCGTCCATCAGCAGCACCGGAGGATCGGCCGCGAGCGCCCGCGCCACGCCGACCCGCTGCTGCTGGCCGCCGGACAGCTGGAAGGGGTAGCGGCCGGCCAGTCCCGGGTCGAGCCCGACCAGTTCCAGCAGTTCCATCGCCCGGGTGCGCGCCTTCTTCTTGCTCCAGCCCAGCAGGTACGGCACGGTCGCCACGTTGTCCACGATCTTGCGGTGCGGGAAGAGACCGGCCTGCTGGATCACGTACCCGATGCCGCGCCTGAGCGTGGGCGGATCGATCTCGCGCACGTCCCTGCCGTGCAGGGTGATGCGGCCGGAGGTGGCGTCGATCATGCGGTTGATCATGCGGAGCGACGTGGTCTTGCCACAGCCGGACGGCCCCACGAACACGGTGATCGCCCCGGTCGGCACCTCGAGGTCGAGGTCGTCCACGGCCACCGTTCCGTCCGGGTAGCGCTTGGTGACGCCTTCAAACGTGATCACGCGATCTCGCCCTTCGAAAGAGTGTGCGATCAACTCAACGTCAGGAGGCCCGCTCGCTCTTCCCCCGTGAGCCTCCGGGAATAGGACGCCACCCGTTCCGTACAGGACACCCGGCGGCCAGCCTACGGCGGCGGCTTTGATCTCAGTGCCTAGATATCTATCAATAGGGCATCTCCTGATGCGTGGTGTGGCGAGGTGTTGGCATGATTACTCTCACGTCTCTCTCATCCCTCCGCCGTGTCCCTACCGACACGGACCAGCACGAAACTCAGAGGAGCCGGTCGTGACTCCACCGCTCACCGGTCAGCGCTCCAGAAGCGAGCTGATCGCCGAGCTCTACGAGCGTCACGCCACGGGCCTGTTCGCGTACTGCCACGACCAGCTCGGCCAGACCGCGCCGGCCGCCGACGCCGTGGTGGCGGTCTTCACCACCGCTCCGACCGCCGAACCGCCCTCGCGCGCCGCCCTGTACGCCCTGGCGCGCCGGGAGATCTACCGGCGGGACGTCAGTTACGCGCTGCCCGCGGTGGACTCGGTCACCGACCCCGCCACCGCCTTGATCGAGCGGGTGTTCCGGGACATCCGGCCGCACCAGCGCGAGGTCCTGCTGCTGTCGGAGGTGTGCGGCCTCACGCCGCCCGAGCTGTCGGTGGTCCTCGACGTGGCGGTCGACACCGCCGAGGAACTGGCCGAGGGAGCGGCGCGCCGCTTCGCCCAGACCCTGGAGACCGCGGTCACCGCCGCCAGGTCGGCGCCGTTCGTGCCCACCGCCGTCGCGGAGGTCTACGACGCCATCGGCGTCTCCCCCGTCGGCGACGTGCTGGCCCGGCTGCCCTGGCACCGCCCGGCCGCGTCCGTACGCGACCGGGTGCTGACGGCGCTGCCGTACGAGGAGCCGGGAAGCGTCACGGGTCCGGAACAGTCCTCCGGGCTGGTCACCAAGAGGCTGTGGCCGACCACGCCGACCTGGCCGCTGCCGCTGAGCGACCCCGACCAGGCCACCGACACGGTCGTGGTCAAGACCGACACCCTCGCGCCGTCGCAGGGCTCCCGGCGCAAGGCCAGGCACGAGGCGACGACCGAGCCCATGCCGAGGTTGCGCGGCGCGCTGGTCAACCCGCTCGCCGAGGGTCGTCTGCGCAGAAAGCGCTCCGGGCGGCCGGCCCGCTCCGGGGCGGCCGAGTCCCAGCCGGCGCTGGCCGCGCCGATCGAGCCGCAGGGGTCCTCTCGGGAACCCGCCCAGACCACGCCCGCCACACCATCGATCGCACCGGCCGTCGCGGAGACGGCCCCCGACGCGTTCGACGCGTTCGGCGGCTCCGAGGCCACGCACCGCCCCGACCCGTTCGAGTCGTTCGGCGTGACGGCACGCGCCTCGGACCCCTTCCCCGGCCCCGGCACGACGCCACCTCACCCCGAGCCGTTCGACGCCTTCGGCGTCATGCCCGGCCCGGCGAAGGACTCCGGCGGCTCAGCGGACACCCCTCGTGCCCCGGAGCCGTACGACGCCTTCCGAACCCCGCCGCGTCCCGCGGAGCCGTTCGACGCCTTCGGCGGGTCCGCCACACCACGCCAGGACGACCCCCTGGACGCGTTGTTCGAGACGCTCCGCTTCGCCCAGCCCTTCGACGCGTTCCGTACGGCCGAACCCGCCGGCACGCCGGGGCAGGCCGAGCCCGCCGAGGCCCCCACGCGGCCGGGGCCAGCCGGCCCGGCTCCCGCCGCCGAGGAGGCCGGCGTGTTCTCCCCGGCCTTCCCACCGGCCTTCCCCCCGGTTTCGGAGCCGTCCGCGGACTTCCCGCCGGCGCCGCCCGCCGAACCGTCACTTCCTCCCGCTCCTTCCATGGACGTGTTCGCCCCCGCGCCGCATGAGACCGGGCCGCAGGAGACCGGGCCGCACGCCGGGTGGTCGACCGCCGAGCCGCCCGCCCTGGCCGAGGTCCCGGACGAGCGGCCGTCGGCCGGGGAAGTCGAGCGCCTCACCCAGACGTTCCGGCCGGAGCCGGACGTCCAGCTCCACCCGGTCGCCGCGGCGGTCTCCCGTCCGCTGCCCGCCGCCTCCCGCACTCCGGCCCGCAGGCACCGGGGCAAGCCCTCGGGGAACGGCGCGAGCAAGCGCCGGCGCGCGAAGGGCGACCGGCACTACGACTGGCTGTGGGAAGTCGTCGGCATCCTGATCTGCCTGGTCATCGCATTGATCGTTTTCTACTTCGTGCAGTGATCGCCACCGCCCAGACGATCGCCACCGCCCATGCGGTCGGCACCGCCTGAGTGCCCGGCACTGCGCGAGTGCCCGGCACCGCCGCGCACGGGTGTCCGAAAGAGAGCACGCGCCCGCCGGCCGGTCTCCCGATGCGGCCCGGACACGGCCGGCGCGCGGCACCGAGGGGCCCGTCGGGAGCGCGCCGGCCCCTCGCGCTCCCCTGTGTCTCCCACGTGTTCCCCGTGTTCCCCGTGTCTCCCGTGTCTCCCGTGTCTACCGTGTCTCCCGTGTCTCCGTGTCTCCCGATGTTCCACCGGCCTGCCCGCAGGGACGAGACACCACTCCAAAACCAGGAACTAGAACAGATTCCAATTCCTCGCAGGAGAACGCTCGGCGAACCGGTGACGGCACGCCACCGAAACGCGACATTCATATAACCGCCAGCGCTTTTGTGACTGGTGAGTAACCATCCAGAAGGAGCGGAAATCAGATAACGTGTTCCTATGCGCACTACGCATGCACTCGCCGACGCTGCGCCGTCACCCCCCGAAGGGCCTTCCACAGGGGGCGACCGACCGGCTCCCGCGACCCCGGGAGCCCGCACCCGGAGCCAGCACCAGCGGCGGCGGCGCATCGTCCAGGCGGCGGCCGCCCTCGCTTCCCGCGGCGGTGTCGAGGCGATGCAGATGCGTACGGTCGCCGAGCGCGCGGGCGTCGCCCTGGGCACGCTCTACCGCTACTTCCCCTCCAAGATGGACCTGGTCGTCGCCGTGGTCGGCGAAGAGATCGACCTGCTGGAATCCAGCATGGAAAGGCGCCCGCCGACCGCCGCGCACCCGGCCGGCCGGGCGGTCGACGTGCTGATGCGGGCCACGCGAGGGCTGATGCGCGAGCCAGAGCTCGCCGACGCGCTCATCCGCTCCCTGATCATGGCCGAGGTGGAGGCGCCGTTCAGCGACCGGATGGCGAGCCTGCTGCTCCGCGTCGCCACCGACGGCCGCGAGGTGGACATCCCCGCGGAGGACCAGCTCGCGCTCACCGGGTCACTCGCGGGCGTCTGGGTGCAGGAGTTGCTGGAGATGCTGCGCGGGCGGCGCACCTACGAACAGAGCCAGCACCGCATCGAGATCACCGCCGAACGGCTACTCGCCGGTTTCTAGTTTCACCTCACGCCGGGGTGACTTTGCCGCCAACCGGTGACACCAGGTGGATAACCACTGGTCAGGCCACCGAGTCAGACAGGTAGGCCACTAGAACAGGTTTCGGCCTTATTGGAATGAAATTCCGATCGCCGGAAAGCGCCTGGACCGAGTGCCGGGGTTCTGCTTCCATGTCAGGGTGACGCGCACCCCCGAGACCCCGGCGGCCCGGCGGGATGCCGCCGCACCGCGCACCACCTCCCCCCGCACCGCCTGGGGACCGCTCGCCCTGTCGTACGCCACGGCGCAGTTGGTCGAGGTGTTCGTCCACGAAGGGTCGCACGCCCTGGCCGCCCGCGCGCTGGGGTTCCATCCTGCCATCGGCCAGTTCGTCGAGGCGCACGTGGCCTCGGCGGATCGGGCGCAGGAGGCGCTGGTGGCCGCCGCGGGCCCGGTCGGCAGCCTCGTCACCGGCCTCGTCTGCTGGGCGCTGTACCGCCGCCGCGGGCCCTCCTACCCCCGCCTGCTGCTGATGTGGCTGGCGATGACGGGGATCGCCGCCTTCCTGGGCTACCTGGTGGTCACGCCACTGCTCGCGCCGGGCGACACCGGCGCCATCGCCCGCCTCTATCACGTGCCCGTCGCGGTCCAGTTCCTCGTGGCCGCCGCCGGGATGGCGCTGCTCTATCTGGTCACCCGGCCGCTCAGCCGGATGTACCTCGACTCGCTGCCCGCGAGCGTGCCACTGGACACCCCCCGCGCCCGCAAGGCCGCGGTGACCCGCCTGTGGGTCCCCTACTTCCTGGGCCTGGCGCTGCTGGTGCCCGCCGCTCTCGGCGGCGACCCCGAGGTCGTCTTCTACGGCATCCTCGGCTGCTGGGGGCCGGGAATGGCGCTGGTCGGATTCATGACGCCGAACGCGGGCCGGCCGTACGAACCGCGTGAGAGGGCGGAGACGGACTGGCGGCTTCCCGCGTGGGCGTTTCTCGCCTATGCGGCGGTGGTCGCGTTCTATCTGCTCGTGCTGCGGCCCGGCCTGCATATCTGAGGACGGAAATACGCATACGTACGGCCCGGCGGTCCGGATACGTAATTAACGGAATCACGCTGGACGGCCCGCCGGAAAAGCCCGATGATGCGTTGGCCGAATTCTTTTTCATCGGGGAGAGGTCATGGGACTGCGAAACATCCGCCTCATCGTTCCGCTGGTTTACGCGATCGCGGTCGTCGTGTCACTGATGATCGACAGGACCGTGGGCACTGTCGTCGTGGTCGTGGGGGCGATCCTCGTGGCCGCCTTCTTCATCTGGTTCCGCCCGCGGAGCGGCGCCGGCCGTCCCTGACGCCGAACAGCGCGCCCCAGGGGTCGCGCAGCACCGCCTCCCCGCCCTCGTGGTCCTGACCGGCCACGCCGCCGCCCGCCCGTTCCGCGGCCAGGGCCGCCGCGGGCACGTCGTCCACGAGGAAGTAGGACAGCCACTGCGGTGACGCCGCATGCGGCGTCCCGCGCACGTCCCATCCGGGCGGCGTCTCCTCCCCGAAGAGCCCGGACCCGAAGAGCCCGGGCCCGAAAAGCCCGGAGTAGAAGACGCGGGCGGCGGCGGGGTCCGCCGCCCACAACTCGTGGCCGCAGGTCGCGCCGGGCTCGTCGACCAGCACGATGCCCTCCGCCCAGTGCCCCTGCCAGAAGCCGACCGTCGCGCCCGCCGGGTCCACCGCGAACAGGAACCGGCCGTTCGCCCCAGCGCCGAGCGGCCCGAACACCACGGTGCCGCCCAGGGCCGCCACCCGCCCGGCCACCGCCTCGGCGTCCTTCGCCGCCAGATAGGTGTTCCAGGCGGCCGGCATCCCCCGGCCCTCGGGCACCCGGCCGAACCCGCCGACGACCTCCCCGCCCCGCCGCGCCAGGCGGTAGCCGTACTCCTCGGGCGCGTCGAAGGTCCAGCCGAACAGTCCCGCGTAGAAGTCTCGCGCGCCCTCCGGGTCGGCCGCCATGTAGTCCACCCAGCAGGGCCCGCCCTGCGCGTACGTCTCACGCCTCGGCACCGTCGGCGCTCCTTCCGAGGTGGGGCCGGATGAGCCGCGCGGCGGCCTCCGGACGCTCGATCATGCACAGGTGGCCCGCGTCGGCCATCCGCGCCACACGGCACCGGGGGACGACCGCGCCCAGCCGCTCTGCGTTGGCCTCGAACGTCGGCATCTCGGCGTCGCCGACGAGGACCAGCGTGTCGGCCCTGATCGCGCCGAGCGCCTCGTCGGTGTGCGTGTGCCGGTGGAAGGCCGCCATCGCGCCCGTGCGCAGTTCGTCCCAGCCGTGCCTGGCGATGACCGACCGCAGGCTCGCCCGCAGCCGGGGATGCGCCTGGGTGCCGAGGAAGATGTCGGGCGGCGAGGACATCCACACGTCCGCGAGGGTGGCGCCGTCCGCGCCGGCCCGCCGCAGAGCCATCAGCGCGCGGTAACGCGGCGCCGTCCCCGCCTCGCCTGGCGCGCCCGCGATGGTGGGCGCTCCGACGACGAGCCGTCGTACGACGTCGGGCGCATCGATGGCGAGCTGGATCCCGGCCAGCGACCCGAAGGACAGGGCGACGACGTCGTGCGCGCCCTCCGCCCGCGCGACGGCCGCGAGCTCGGCGGCGAGGCCCGGCAGCGTCGTGCCCGGCGGCATCGGGCCCGACCCGCCGTGGCCGGGCAGGTCGACCCCGATGTGCCGTCTGCCGGGCAGCAGCGCCCACAGGTCGCGCCAGGTGGAGGAGTCCATCGTGTAGCCGTGGATCCACAGGACCGCGGGTCCTTCCCCGCTCGCGTGCACCCGCATCACGCCGATCCCTCCGTACCCGTCGCGGCGGCGAGTCCGGTAGGCGCGGCGGGGGCTCCGGGAGGCGCGGCGGCGCCGAAGGTGGCGCAGAACCGGCGGAACGCCAGCACCGGCCGGTCTCCCGCGTCGTACCGCTGCGGCGCGCCGGGATCGAGATGGTCCCAGACGACGCGGTCCTGCTCGAAGGCGTACCGCGCGCCGTGGACCAGCGCGTCGAGCGCCTCCGCCCGCTCAGGCGGCAGGGCGATGGCGACCCGCCCGACGCAGCCCTCCGGGGTCGGCACGGCGCCCGTGATGATGGTGTACGGCGCGTCCGCGGTGCCCAGTTCCGTCACCACGAGGCTGGGGCTGAAGGCCCGCGCGTAGAACCTGGACGCGAAGTCGAGACGGCGCTCCCGCTCCCACGGCGGGGCCTTGGTGCGGAACTCCCCCTCGATCGTCAGTTCGCCGTCCGGGCCGGGTGCGACGCGCATGCCGATCACCCGCGGCACGAGGTGGACCTGGTGGAAGTGCTCTGCGTCGAAGGCGTTCTCGACCACGTACTCCGAGGGGACCGCCACCGGCTGGACCACCGCGCCGACGACCAGGTTGCCGTCCGCCACCTCCTTGATGGTCCGCTGGAAGCCCCGGTCGTCGTCGGGGGACAGCCGTACGAACACCGCCGCGCCCGCCCGCTCGACGTCGTACTCGGCGACCGACCAGCGCCGGGCCGTGTCCCCGAGCGCCACCCGCTTGCCGTGGAAGGGGCAGATGACGCAGTCGCCGTCGAGCGTGCCGCCGTGGCCGAGCGCCGCCCCCCGGTGCGGGCACAGCCCGTCGAACACGCGGACGCGCGACCCGTCGCGTACGGCGAGCAGCCTGCGCTCCCCGAGCCGCAGGGGTGTCAGTCCCTCGGCCAGTTCCTCCTCGAAGGCCAGCAGGTACCAGCCCGTGTGCACCGCGACGCTCATCGTCCTACCGCCTCCAGGACCTCTTGGGCCGCGCGCCTTCCGCTGGCGATCGCCGCCTGAACCATCGGGACGCCGGCCGCCGTGGCCTCGCCCGCGAAGAACACCGTGCCGCTCACCGGTTCGGCCCACGCCGCCCGCGCCCACAGGGCGCCGACACGGGGATAGGTGAACGCTCCCGTCGCCCAGGCGTCCGCGCCCCAGTCGGCCGCCTCGACGTGCTCGGGCCGGGCGTCCCCCGCCCAGGGCAGCACCCGGCCCAGCGGGGGCGGCCCCTCGCGGGCCGCCGCGCGCGCCAGCGCGGCGGCGCCCGCCTTGGCCACCACCAGGACCCGCGTGCTGCCCGCGGTGGAGGTCACGAAGCCCAGGCCGCCCTCGGCGTCGAACACGACGGCCGACTCCGGCGCGGGCCGGGAGAGCGTGACCACCGCGCACCACGCGTCGCCGAGGCGCAGCGACTCGGCCGCCGCCCGTTTGCGGGCCGGCAGGCCGCCGATCGTGAGAGCCCCGCCCGCGACCACGGGCGGGGGCACGGTCACCACCGCCGCGGACGCCGTCACCGCGCCAGCGTCGAGGCGGGCCTCCACCCGGCCGCGCGACCAGGCGATGCTCCTGACCGGGCTCCCGCAGTGCACGTCGAGCCCATGGGCCAGGGCGCCGGGCAGCCGGTCGAGCCCGCCGCGTACGGCGAAGCGGCCCTCGCCGACGTCGTCCGCGCGGCGTCCCGCCGCCATGCCCGCCGTGCTGAGCGACTCGGGGTCGGCCGCCCAGTTCTGCCGCAGCCACTCGGCCTGGTCGCCCCGGGTGAGCCGCCCGGCCGCGGGCACGTCCTCCTGCCCTTCCGGCGGGCCCTCCAGCAGGCTCCGTTCCACGGCCCACGGCGGCGCGCCCAGCCGGGCGAGCGCGCCGAGCGGCAGCACGCGGCCCGCCGTCGCGACGAGGGCGCGACCCGGTGCGACCGGCTCGGCCGCGCCGGGTTCCAGCACGTCCCAGACCGGATTGCGGTCGCCGTGGACCACCTGCGCCCCGAGTTCGATGGCCGGCTCGCCGTCGCCGGGACGGTGCGTGCGCACCCGGCCGCCGACGCGGTCCCTGGCCTCGACCACCGCGACGGCCAGACCGGCGTCGCGCAGGCGCCGCGCCGCGGTCAGCCCGCTCACGCCCGCGCCGACGACCACTACATCGACCCGCATCGCTGCCTCCCATAGGCCCGTTCGGTCGGCGTTTGCCCGCATTCATCCCGACAGCGGCCGCCCTGTAGTAGCGTGACGATGCCGTGATCTTGAGTCCTCAGCCCCGAGGGACCGCCGATGACAGCTCTCCGCCGGCTTCCCGCCGGTCTGGCCCACCCGTTCTCCCCGGCCGGGCGGTCCGATCCGTACCCCGCGTACGACTGGCTGCGGGCCAACGACCCGGTCCACTTCGACGTCACGTCGCGGATGTGGCTGCTGACGGCGCACGAGCACTGCGCGAGCGCGCTCAAGGACCCCCGGTTCTCGGCTGCGCTCGGCCAGCGCGAGCGGGTGCGGGACGACGACCTGCCCGCCTCGATGCTGACCACCGATCCCCCCGACCACAACCGGCTGCGCGCGCCCGGCATGGCCCTGCTGGGGCCCGCCGCGGTGCGCGAGCTCGCCTGCGACCTCGCCGCCGTCGTCGACGGCCTGCTCGACGGGCTCGGCGGGCTCACCGGCACGGCCGAGGTCACCCGGCAGCTCGGCGAGCCGTTCGCGACCGGTGTGCTCGCCAGGACGCTGCTGCTGCCGCGCGAGGACGAGGCGGCCTTCGCCGACCTGGCGCGGCGCGCCTCGGTCAACCTCGATCCGCTGGCGGGACCCCAGGCCGCGCGGGAGGGCCGGGCGGCCATGGGCGAGCTGACCCGCTTCCTCGCCGCGCACGTGGCGCGCGGGCCGGGCGGGCCGATCGCGCGGCTGGCCGCGGACGACCGGCTGACCCGGCCGGAGATGCTGGGCATCCTCTCGCTGGCCGTCGTCGGCGGCTGGCGCCCGCTGGCCGAGATGGTGGGCAACGCGCTGTTCTGGCTGCTGCCCCGTCCTGAGGCGCTGGCCGCGCTGCGCGACGGCGGCGACGACCTCGCCCGTACGGCGGTCGACGAGCTGCTGCGGCTGGAGGCCCCGATCCCCTTCACGGCCAGGGTGACGACCGCCGAGGTGTCCTTCGGGGACGCGGTGATCCCCGCCGGGGCGCGGGTGCTCGCGGTGGTCGCGGCGGCCAACCGGGACCCTGACGTCTTCGACCAGCCCGGCGAGCTGGTGCTGACCCGGTCTCCCAATCCCCACCTCGCCTTCGGCGCCGGCACCCATTTCTGCCTGGGCGCGCCTCTCGTCCGGCAGGCCGGAGCGCTGCTGCTGCGCGGCCTGGCCGGGCGCTTTCCCGCGATCCGCGCGGACGGGGACCCGCCCGCCTGGGCGCCCGTGCTCGTGCCGCGCCGGCTGGGCGAGTTCCGGATCCGGCTCTCCTGATCAGGGCGGCGGTCAGCGGACGTTCGGCCCACGCCAGCGGAAGGTCAGGAAGCTCAGCGCGGCCCCGGCCAGGCACCACGCGGCCAGCACCAGCGCGACGCGGTCGAGCTCCCACACGCCCGCGGGCTCGACGTGGGCGAAGTCGTTCGGCAGGAACACCGCGCGCAGCCCCTGCGTCATCCACTTGAGCGGGAACAGCGCCGCCACCGTCTGCATCCAGGCAGGCAGCTGGTTGTAGGGGAAGAACACCCCCGAGATGAACTGCAGCACCAGGAACGGCAGCGTGACGATGGCCGACGCCGACCTGGCGTTGGGGATGACCGAGCTGAAGGCCACGGCGAGCAGCGTGCAGGCGACCGCGCCGAGCAGCAGCACCCACACGAGCGTCTCCCACCGGGCGGCGGTCGAGGGCAGCGGCAGCCCGAACGCCAGCACGGCGACGGCGAGCAGCAGGAGCGTCTCCAGGGTGCCGGTCACGGCCACCCTGACCACCTTGCCGATGAAATAGGCGGACTTCGGCATCGGGCTCGACGCCAGCCTGCGGATCATCCCGGTGTCGCGCTCGATGGCGATGCTGATGGCGAGCCCGTTGAAGCTGACGCTCATCACGCCGCAGGCGATGATGCCCGCGATGAACATCTGCTTGAAGTCGGTGTGGGTGCCCGGCACCGTCCCCGAGAAGATGGAGCCGAGGACGACCAGCAGCACGACGGGCAGCAGCAGCGTGAAGACCAACGACTGCCGGTTGCGGAAGAACGACTTGAGCTCGACCGACGACCGCGAGACGGCCGCCCGCCACAGGGCGGAGCGAGCGGGGTCGAGCACCACCGCGCCGCCCTCCCGGCTGAGGGCCGCGTTGGGAGCGCCCATCACACGACACCGCCTTCCTGGTTGCTCCGGATGAGGTCCAGGTAGATCTCCTCCAGCGACGGCCGGTGGATGCGCAGGTCCGGCAGTTCGCGGACGCCGGAGGCCGCCGCCCAGGGCAGCAGCGCGGCCATGGCCTCGGTCGGCCGGTGCGTACGCACCACGACCAGGCCCTCCGCCTCCTCCACCACCGCGTCGCCCGGCAGCGCGGGCAGGCTCGCGCCGAGCCCGTCCGGCCTGGCGAAGCTCAGCGCGGCCGGCGTCGCGCGCCGGCCGCCCAGCTCGTTCACCGGGCCGGACTCGACGACCCGCCCGTTGACGATGACGGCCGCGCGCTGCGCCAGCGCCTCGACCTCGTCCAGGTAGTGGGTGGTGAGCACGGTGGTCTTGCCCCGGCGGGCGAAGAAGCGCACGAGGTCCCACGCCTCCCGGCGGGCGACGGGGTCGAGCCCCGTCGTCGGCTCGTCCAGGAAGATCAGATCAGGGTCTCCGACGATGCCCACCGCGACGTCGAGCCGCCGCGCCTGCCCGCCGGAGAGCGTCTGCGCCTGCTTGCGCGCCTGCTTGCCGAGGCCGACCATGTCGATCACCTCGGCCACCGGCAGGGGCGCGGGATAGAAGGACGCGAAGTGCTCGACCACCTCGCGCACGGTCAGGTCGGTGTACGCCCCCGTCGTCTGGGGGACGACGCCGATCCTGGCGCGCCACTCGGGCGCGTCCTCGGCCGGGTCGTGGCCGAGGACGCGCACCTCGCCGGAGGTCCGCCGGCGTACGCCCACCAGGATCTCCACCGTGGTGGTCTTGCCGGCGCCGTTCGGCCCGAGGAGGGCGAACACCTCGCCGCTCCGCACGTCGAGGTCCACCTCCTCGACCGCGCACACCGGACCGTACCGCTTGCGCAGGGAGCGCACGTGGACGGGATTCGCCTGGTCGGCGACCGTGGACATGGCCTGGTCCTCCGAGTGGGATCGTGATTGTCAGGTGCAGCAGCAGCAGGGGCAGCAGCAGCAGTTGATGTCGATCGCCTCGACCGCGGACGCGCCGGCCGCGATGGAGTCGAGGTCGCCCTCGCTCAGCTCGGCCATGTCGACCTGCGGCGTCTCGGGGATGTGCAGTTCGAAGCGGCCCGTCTCGAGGCCCCTCTCCCACAGCGCGACCTGAACCTCGATGTTGCTGTCGTGGTGGCCTTCCGGGATGTTGCGGACGAGCGTGACCTCGGCGCCCGCGGGCAGCTCCAGGCCGGACTCGGCCAGGGCCGAGCGGGGGTCGGAGTCCAGCCGCGCCGAGTATTCCTCGCTCGACCATGCCGTGATGAGAACGCGGGTGTACGCGTTCACGAATTCCGCGCGCTGCCTCGGGTCCAAAGACATAACCAGCCTCCCGGCTTTTTCGCGGCGATGTGTCCCGCCGCTTTCAAAATGGAGTCTTACACGGCCGGGAAGTCCCGCACAGACTTAATTTTCAGGCCGGGGCATAAGTATTGAGACCAGCAACGACCGAGACTATGCTCCGATCAGGAAATATCACCCGGTACGTATTCACCGTGAATCGCATGCGCAATTTCCAGAGAATACGTATTACCGAGAACTTGGGGGTGGGCATGGCCGGTACGCACAATCGATACGTATCCCTGCCGCCGGGGCCGCGGGACGCCCAGAGCCTGAGCGCGATGCGGGAGGCCCCGCTGCGCTTCGTCACGGAGATGGCCGCCTACGGCGACGTGACCAGGCACGAGACGGAGACCGGGCCGGTCTACATGCTGCACAGGCCCGACCTGGCCAGGCACGTGCTGAAGGACAACGGCGCCAACTACACCAAGGACCGCACGCCCGACGACGACATGCTGCGCCCTCTGCTCGGCAACGGCCTGCTGACCAGCGGCGGTGAGGACTGGGCCAGGCAACGCAAGATGATCGCCCCGGCCTTCCGCCCGACCGAGGTCGAGCGGTTCGACGAGATCATGACCGACGCCGCGGCCGGCCTGGCCGAGCGGTGGCGGCGGGCGGGCGAGGAGGGCGCGGCGGTCCGGGTCGACCACGAACTGACCTCTCTCACGCTCACCGTCATCGCGCGGGCCATGCTCGGCACCGACATCGCGGGCGTCGGCGACGGCTTCGGGCGGGCGGTGGACGAGGTCAACCGCTTCATCGGCCACTTCGACCCCGCCTCGGAGAAGGGCGGCAGAGAGGGGTTCCGCCGGGCCAAGGCGTTCCTCGACGGCGTCACCCGGGCGATCGTGGCCGCCCGGCGGGCCACCGGGCAGGAGGGCGACGACCTGCTCGGCGCGATGCTGGCCTCCGGGCACGCGATGACCGCGACCGAACTGCGCGACCAGGTCCTGACGATCGTCATGGCCGGGCACGAGACCACGGCCAAGGCGCTGACCTGGACGCTCTATCTCCTCGACCGCCATCCCGACGCCGCTCGGGCGGTGCGGGCGGAGGTGGACGAGGTGCTGGGCGATGACCGGGCCGCCACCGCCGCCGACATGCCCAGGCTGACGGCCTGCCAGCGGGCGATCAAGGAGGCCATGCGGCTCTATCCGCCCGTGTGGCTCATCTCCCGGCGCTCCGTCGAGGCCGACATCGTCGGCGGCTACCCGATACCGCCGGGCACGCTCGTATGCGTCAGCCCGTACGTACTCCACCGGGATCCGCGCTACTGGCACGACCCCGAGACGTACGCACCCGACCGGTTCCTCGCCGAGCACACCCACGCGGGGCATCAGTACCTCCCGTTCGGCGGCGGCCCGCGGGTGTGCGTCGGCCGCCACTTCGCGATGGTGGAGGCCACCCTCGTGCTGGCCGTGCTGCTGCGCGCCGTGCGCCCGGAACTCGTCCCCGGCTTCCCCGTGGAGCCCGAGGCCCTCGTCACGCTACGTCCCAGGCACGGCATGCTGATGGTGCCGAGGCCCAGGCAAGCGGGGAGCCGGCCGTGAGCGCGGCGACGGGCGCGGGCTCCTACGACCCGGCCACGACGACCGCGGGCGGCCTGTCCGGCGAGCTGGCGCGCCTCGAGGCGCAGGCGGCGCTCTCCTTCGACGAGGAGCTGCGGGTGCTGCTCGACGTCGGCGTCCCCGCGCCTCTGCTGGAGCTCGGCGCGGGCTCCGGCGCCGTCACTCGGCGGCTGCGGGCCGCGCTGCCGGACCTGCCCGTCGTGGCCGCCGACATCGACACCGCGCTGCTGGCGCACGCGGCCGACGCCCGGGTCCCGCTGATCGGCTGCGACGCCGTACGGCTGCCGCTGGCGGACGGCGCGGTGGGCACGGTCCTGCTGCGGTACGTACTGCAGCACGTGGCCGACCCCGCGGCGGTGGTGGCCGAGGCCCTGCGGGTGCTGCGGCCGGGCGGGCGGCTGGTCGTGGTCGAGGTGGACAGCATGCTGTGGGGCCTGGCCGACCCGATGTACCCGGAGCTGGCCGGCGTCCACGGCCGGATGGCCGGGGCGCAGCGCGAGGCCGGAGGCGACCGGCTGATCGGCCGCAAGCTCACCCGGATCCTGCGCCGCGCGGGCTTCCACGAGGTGGTGCTGCGGCCGTTCGCCACCACCAACGACGACCGCCCCACCGAGGCGTTCGCCCCCCACATGGGGCCGGAGCGGCTGGCGCCGCTGGTCGCCTCCGGGGCCCTGTCCCTGCCCGAGCTCGCCCTGGCGGCCGACCGGTGGCGGCGTTTCCGCGCCGACCCCGACGCCTGGGTCATGCTGCTCGGCCTCGTCGTCGCCGGGACCGCACCGGGCGGTCCCGCGCAGTCCGAACGGAGTACGCCATGACCCCCTTCTGGAAGATCTTCATCGCGATCTTCTGCTACATCAGCGCCCTCGTGGGCCTCGGGCTGGCCGTCGCCAACGCCAGCGTGAAGCCGCCCGCCACCACCCACGCCTTCGTGTACGGCGCGCTCGGCGTGGTGTTCCTCGTCGTCGCCATCGCGATGAGCCGCAAGCCCCGCTACTGAGCACGCGGACGCCGCCGGCGGAGGCCCGCCGGCGGCGCCTCGCCGGGGTCAGATCTGGCGGCGGGCCAGCCTGGCGAACAACCCGTCGGCGTCCTCCAGCAGTTCCTGGTACCTGCCCTGCTGGACGATGCGCCCGCGGTCGAGCACCACGATCCTGTCGGCGTCCCTGATCGTCGAGAGCCGGTGGGCGATCACGATCCGGGTGGCGTTGAGCTGGCGGGTGCTCTCCGTGACGACCTTCTGGGTGGGGTTGTCCAGCGCGCTCGTCGCCTCGTCGAACAGCACGATGCGGGGGTGCGATACGAGGGCGCGGGCGATCATGATGCGCTGCCGCTGCCCGCCCGACAGCGTGTTGGTGCCCTCCGACAGCACCGTGTGCATGCCCATCGGCATGTTCGCGATGTCGTCGGCGATGCCCGCCATGGCGGCGGCGTCCCAGGCGTCGTCGATCGTGTGATCGGTGCTGCCGATGATGTTGGTCTTGATGTCGCCCGCGAGCAGCGAGCTGTTCTGCAGGACCACCCCGCACTGGCGGCGCACCGCGCCGATGTCCAGCTCGTCCAGGTCCTGGCCGTCGTACAGGACCGTGCCGGAGCTCGGCGACTCGAAGCCGAGCAGCAGCCGCAGGATCGTCGACTTGCCGCTGCCGGTGGGGCCGACGATCGCGACGAACTCCCCCGGCTCGATCGACACGTCCACCTCGTCCAGGACGAGCGGCCCGTCCTCGCCGTACCGGAACGACGTCCGCGACAGCTCGATCCGGCCCGACAGCTCGCCGGGATCGGCCTTGCCCGCGTGCTCCTCGGGCTCGGCCGCCAGGATCGGCCGCAGCCGCTCCAGCATGGGCACCACGCTCATCGCGGTGATCGCCGCGCCGGTGAACTGCAGCACCGAGGCCAGCAGCAGGTTGAACGCGGCGAAGAACGCCAAGAACGCGGGAACGGTCACCTCCCCGAGCATCGGCCCGGCCACCACGGCGAAGACGACGACCGAGGCGACCAGCGTGAAGCCGGCGTTGAAGGTCGTGACGAAGTTCTGCACCCTGCGGGCGGACACGCCGACGCTGCGCGCCTTGAGGAACTCCGACGACCAGACCCCGAAGGCCCGGTCCTCGGCCGCCGCCACCCGCAGCTTCGGCACCGCCGTCAGGAGCTGGAAGACCCGCGACGACAGCCGCTGCTCGTGGGTGTAGAGCCTGCGCTGCAGGCGCACCTCGAAGAAGCCGGCCACCGCGCACACGAGCACGCCGATCAGCACGAGCGCCGACGCGATCAGCGCCAGCCGCACGTCGTAGAAGAAGACGAGCACGAGGTTGGCCAGGCCGGCGAACAGCCCGAGCGCCGCCGTCGTCATGACGCCCGACAGCGTCTCCTGCACCGCGCTCACGCCGAGGACCGTGGTGCCCAGCTCGGCGGTGGAGTAGTCGGTGAAGAACTTCGCGGGCAGCGACAGCAGCCGCATCCACGCGCCCGCCTGCAGGCGGGCCGACGACCTGCCCTCGATGCGCAGCGCGGCGAAGTTCTGCACCACCGACAGAGCCGCCGCCACGAGCGACCCCGCGATCACCAGCAGCGCGCCCTGCACGATCATCTCGCGCTCGGCCCTGGCCACGTACGTGCCGAGCACGAGGCCGGTCATGGCGGGCACCAGCAGGCCGATGAAGGCCACCAGCGTGCCCAGGCTGAGCAGGGTCCACAGGTCCTTGCGGTTCTTGGCCAGCCCGAACCGCAGCAGCCCGCCCACCCCGGTGACGGCGGGCGGCAGCGGCTCGTACAGCACGTCGGCGTGCCGGGTCAGCGTGCCGGCGACCTCCGCCGTGACCGGGGTGACGC
Organism: Microbispora sp. H11081; assembly: GCF_012999535.1. Taxonomy (GTDB): domain Bacteria; phylum Actinomycetota; class Actinomycetes; order Streptosporangiales; family Streptosporangiaceae; genus Microbispora. The sequence continues at coordinate 22,963 of NZ_JABBWV010000003.1, read as the reverse complement.
GTTCCTCCCCCGGCGCGGCCACGACGTAGCGCGACCCGATGGGCAGCAGCGCCACCGGCACCCCGTCGGAGGCGCGGTAACCCACCATCGGCCCGATGTCCCGCCGCCACCAGCGGTCGTCCAGCCTGATCCTGCGGGTGCGCACGCCGGAGGCGAGCGCGATGGCCTGCAGCGGGTCGATCCTGCCGCCGTGCGCCCCGCCCTGCGGGGGCGCGGTCACCGGGAAACCGGCGTGCGACGCCACCAGGCGCGCGGCGGCCAGCGCGGGCGGATCCCCCGCCACGTCGGCGAGGCGCACCCGCGCCTCGGTGTCGCGCACCAGCGTGTCGAACCCGCGGGCGGTGCCGCGCAGCACGTCCGCGCCCCGCTCGGCCCGGCCCGTCAGCGCCTTCAGCTCGGCGGAGTTCCTGCGCTCGACCCGCCGGTCGATCATGTAGAGGAAGCGGGTGGTGTGCTCGACCCACCGGTGCCACAGCGCGCCTTCGCCGAGCAGGTCGAGGGTCGACCGGGCGCGCAGCCGCGCCGGGCCGAGCGCCGCCAGCCAGTCGCGCTCGGTCACGCAGACCTCGGCGCCCGCGCTGAGCTGACCTGAGACGCCCTCCGGCATCTCGACCACGCCGTCCTCGACCGTGATCCACTGGACGCCGTCGACGGAACGGACGGCCTCGCCCTCGCGTACGGTGACGGGCTCGTGCGGCACCAGCGGGACGAAGTCGCGCGGGGGCAGCGTGTCGCGCATCGACGCCGCGAGCGCCACCAGCCCGGCGTCCAGGCCGCGCACGAACTCGCGCACCGCCAGGCCGTACTCGCGGGTGGGCAGCGCGCGGACCGCCCTGCCCGACTCGGACGGGCCGTGGACGCGCCGGGCCGACAGGCCCTCCAGCCGGGCCAGCGGCAGGCGCGACACGCGGGTGCCGAGCACCGGCCGCCCGACGATGCTGTGCCTCGGCCCCCTGGGCGAGCCGAGCATCAGCGTGCCCTGCCGCACCCGGCACAGGTAGTTCCACCTGCCGACCGGCTTGCCGTCCCGCAGGCGCACGGCGAACAGGTCGACCGCGCCGCGCTCGACCAGCAGCACCTCGCGCAGGTCGGCGAGCACGAGCAGCCGGTCGGCCGAGTAGTCGACCGGCGTGGCCGCGTCCGTGAAGAACGACGAGAACGCCGGGGAGTCCGCCACGGTCGAGACGCTCATCGGTCCGCTCCCTCGCCGCCCGTCCGGGCGTTCTCGATCAGGCGTGCGTAGTGCCCGCCGAGGCCCACCAGGTCCTCGTGTATGCCGCGCTCCACCACCTCGCCCTGGTGCAGCACGAGGATCTCGTCGGCGTCCCGTACGGTGGACAGCCGGTGCGCGATGATCAGGCAGGCGCAGCCGCGGCGGCGCAGGTTGTCGGCGATCACCCGCTCGGTCTCCGGGTCGAGCGCGCTGGTCGCCTCGTCGAGGACGAGCAGGGTCGGCTGCGCCGCCAGCGCCCTGGCCAGCTCCATCCGCTGACGCTGGCCGCCGCTGAAGTTGCGCCCGCCCTCGCGGACCCGGCTGTTGAGCCCGCCCGGACGGGCGGAGATGACGTCGAAGACGGCCGCGTCGTGCAGCGCGGCGGTGACGACCTCGTCGGAGATGTCGTCGCTCCACAGCGTGAGGTTGTCGCGCACCGTGCCCTCGAACAGTGAGATGTCCTGGTCCACGTACGCGATCGAGGCCGCGAGCTCGGTGCGCGAGATCTCCTGGCGGTCGCGCCCGTCGAGCAGCACCCGGCCGGACGCCGGGCCGTACAGACCGGCCGCGAGCCTGCCGATCGTCGACTTGCCGCTTCCCGAGCTCCCCACGATCGCCACCCGGCGGCCGGGCACCACAGAGAACGACACGTTGCTGATCACCGGTTTGGCCAGCGGGTTGTACCCGAACGTCACCTCGTCGAAGGTGATCGACCCGTCGAGCCGGCTGCCCGAGGGCCTGTCCTCGCGGTCGAAGACGGGCGAGCGGGGATGCCGTTCCACGTCGTACAGGCGGGTGATGTCGGCCGAGATGTCCTGGAGGCGCCCGCCGAGGTTGGTGAGCTGGGTGACCGGCCGCGACAGCGCGCCGAGCAGGCTCTGGAAGGCCACCAGCAGGCCGACGCTGACCGCGCCGTCCACCACGCGCAGGCCGCCGACGAGCAGGATGAGCCCGCTGTTGACCCCGGCGAGCAGCGGCGGCACGACCGTGATGACCGCGCTCGGCACGCCCAGCCGCTGCCGGGCGGTGACCGCCTTGGCCAGGAAGCCCGCCCATCTCTGGAACGCCCCCGGCTCGGCGCCGGTGGCCTTGACGGTCTCCACGAGTTGCAGCGTGTTGAACGTGGCCGAGGTGAGGTTGCCGAGATCGGCCCGCAGGGCGGCCACCGCGTCGGTCCTCGCCCTCGACACCTGCCGCAGGACCACGATGTTGAGCAGCGCCATGCTCACGCCGATGAGGGCGAGCAGCAGGTCGTACCTGACCAGGACGACCGCGTAGAAGAGCACGAGGACGAGGTTGACGACGGTGATCGCCAGATCCCTGGACAGGATCTCGGCGACCATGTCGTTGGCAGAAACCCGCCGGGCGACCTCGGCGGGCCTGCGTTGCAGGAAGAACTCCACCGGCAGGCGCAGCAGATGCCGGAAGAAACGGGCGGAGCTGACCAGCCCCATCCGTATCTCCATCCGCAGCAGGTAGTGCCGCTGGACCGAGGTCAGCACGAACATCGCCAGGGCGGTCATCGACATCGCCAGCAGCAGCGGCAGGACGAAGCCGGGATCGCGGCCGGTGAGGATGTGGTCGATGAACACCCGGCTGAAGGCCGGGGCGACGATCCCCGGCACGACCAGCAGCAGGCTCGCCAGCAGCACCAGCGGCAGCGCCCGGCCCGTGGGCATGCGGCGCGACAGCAGCGCCTCCGCGACCCTGGTGGGGCGGCCGCCCGGCCGGAACCCCGGCCCTGGCTCGAAGGTCAGCACGATGCCGGTGAAGCCCGAGTCGAACTCGTCCCAGTCGAGCAGGCGCGGGCCGCTCGCGGGGTCGTTGACCGCCACGACCTGCCTGCCGAAGCGGGTGCGGATGCCCTCGACGACCATGAAGTGCTGGAACGCCCAGAAGATGATCGCCGGCTTGGCGACGTCGCGCAGGTCGTCCAGCTCCATCTGGAAGCCCTTGGCCTCCAGGCCGTACCTGCGGGCGGCGGCGATCACGCTGGACGCCTTCGCGCCGTCGCGGGACACCGCGCAGGCGGCCCGCAGCTCCTCGAGCGGCACGAACCTGCCGTAATGGCCGAGGACCATGGACAGGGCGGCCGCCCCGCACTCGACGGCTTCCATCTGGATGACGGTCGGCGTGCTCCCGCGCCGCCCGCCCCGTCTGCGGGCGTCGCGCCCACGCGGGGCGCGGGGCGGCTGGGCGTCCGCGCGGGGCGCCGTGACCTGGCTCATCCGTCTCCTTCTCAGCGTCCGAGCAGCAGGTTGAATGGGGTCTGGCTGCTGAGCGTGACCGTGCCCGTCACCGTGACCTGCGACCGCAGCCTCATCGGTGGACCGGTCTCGGTCGTCCAGGAGTAGCCGGAGAGGGTCGCCGCGTCGGGGACGAGGTCGACGACCACCAGGCGGGGCGGCTGCCCGCCGACGTAGCCGCGGGCCGCGAGGTCCCCGCCGACCAGGCCGGCGACGCCCTCCGCCATCAGCGGGTAGGGGCTGATCGAGGTCACCGTGCCGCGCAGCAGCCCGAACACGCCGGGCGGGGCGTCGGCCACCGCGAGGTCGACCGTACGGCCGGGGGCGATGCCGAGCGCCTGGTCGCCCGGCACGAACAGCATCGCGACCAGGCGGTCGTGGGGGCCGTCGGTCCGCTCCATCGCGAGCAGCCCCTCGCCCTCGCGGACCATCGCGCCCTCGCCCGCCGACATGGTGACGACCTCGCCGGTGAACGGGCTGCTCACGGTACGCACGGTGCCGTCGGCCCGCAGGACCTCCGCCACCGCCTGGCCGCGCACCACCCGCCCGCCCGGGCCCACCATCATCGTCCGCACGGTCCCTGTGTAGGGGCTCTGCAACTCGGCGGTGCCCGCCGGGCGGGTCAGCAACCCCTTGGCGGTGACGGTGACGGGCAACCGGCCGACGAACGACCACGCCCCCGCGGCGACGACCACGATCAGCACGACGAACGTGGCGATCCAGCCGCGCGGCGAGGCGAGCAGCGTCGGCGAGTCGAGCTCGTCGGGCTCCCGCATCCGCTGCAGGGCCTTCAACCGGAACTTCACATCGGCACCCCCGTCCGCCACTGCGGCGGCGTCCCCGCCGCGCCGCCCGGCCTGCTGCCGAGCACGAGCTCGCCCACGCTGCCCTCCGCGTGCGGGTCGAGGCCGCTGGCCGCGGCGAACTCCGCCGCGTCCCCGCCGCCGAGCCCGCAGACCGCCAGGCCCATGGCCGTGGCCACCAGGTAGAAGGTCTGGTACAGCACGCCGACGTGCTTGAGGATCAGCGAGTAGGCGATGGTCTCGTACTTCCACATCACCCGGCCGAAGCGGGCCGTCACGAGCAGCAGGACCTGGGGGTCGTCGGTCATCATCGCCGCCGACCTGGCCCGGTCGAGCAGCGTGCGGGTCGCGGGACCGGGATCGGCCACCCGTTCCAGCGCGTGCGCGCCGGCGGCGTAGTGCCACAGCCCCGCCTCCAGGCCCTCGCAGGAGACGACGAGGGGATAGACCTCCAGCTCGTGGACGGCGCCTCCGGACGGGTAGGGCCGGTCGGCCAGCTCCTGGCCGTCCTCACCGGTGAACGTGCCCCGCTGGCGCATCGTGCGGTAGAGCAGCTCGCCGAGGCGGTCCAGGGTGATCGGGGCGGCGGCGTCGTGCTCGCGGATCGAGCGGCGGGCCTCCAGGACGTCGGTTAGACCGGCCTCGGTCTTCGCGATCGCGTCCAGGTCGGGAGGCTCCAGGGTGATCCTGGGCCCGGGGAACGCGGGCGGCGTCACGGGCAGCGGATCCTGCACGCCCCGCATGGGGTAGCTGCCGCCGTAGCGTGCGCTCGCGCGTGGCTCCCTGGTGCGGGTGTGCAGCCACAGGTCGGCCGGCGACCACTGGGCGAGCGGCGCCGCGCCGCGCTCGGGGTCCTTCCCCTCCTGCGTCGGCCGCACCAGCAGCCCGGCGCCGGCGAACAGGCCGAGGACCGCCGCCGTGGTCGCGTCCGGCAGGCCAGGGCAGACGAGCGCGGCCGGCGTCGTCCAGTCCGCGAGCAGGCCGAGCAGCGGGGCGGCGGCCGGGGCGAGCTCCACCCCGAGTGGACTGCGGGGCGCGCGCACCACGAGCCTGCCGTCCTCCGGCGCCGCGACGGCGAACCTCGAAAGACGCACCCTGGCGTCCGCGGCGAGCGGCGCGGCCGCGCGCAGGGGACCGCCGCCGTAGGGGCGCAGCACGGCGACCGGGTCACCGCCTGACGACGTCACCGCCCGCTCCAGCAGCGCCCCCGCCGACAGCTTGCGCAGCAGCAGGTGCCAGCGCAGCAGCCCGCCCTCGCCGTCGTGCGAGGTGACGATCCCGGCCAGTTCCTCCTCGCTCACGCCGCCGCCCGCGAGCGCCCGCAGCGCGGCGACCGCGCCCGGCGGCAGACCGCGCAGCGCGGCCGGCCCGAACGGCGTGGCCAGGGTGAGCGCCCCCGGCGTCCCCTCCGGTTCTGACAGCCCCGCGTCGCGGCGCAGCCGCAGCTGAACGGTGTGCATCGCTCTCCCCTATCGGTCAGAAGAAGACGCTGGTGGGGTTGAGCTCCTCCTCCGTGGCCGGCCGCGTCCGCCAGCCGAGGGACACCGGGACGTCGTACAGACGGCCGGGGCCGAGCCTGCGCCAGAAGTGGCGCATGCCGGGAACCAGCACCCGGGCCACGCTGAGCTCAAGATCGGGCCTGGTCTGGTCGAGCACGATCATCTCCAGGCCGCAGGCGGCGGCCCTGGAGACGCAGGTCTCGACGTCGGCCGCGAGGTCGGTGTCCTGCGGCACCGCGTAGTCCGCGAGCGTGCGCGGACGCTGCGCGGGGTCGGGCAGCAGCCAGGGGTCGCTCTCGACGGTGGTCTCCTTCCACCAGCGGAGCGTGGCGATGTCGTCGTCGTGGTAGATCGTCTCGCCGTTCTCGTCCCTGCGGCGTACGGAGGGGAGGAACTGGTTGACCTCGGTCAGCGTGCGCAGCGCGGCGATCCGGGGATCGAGGTGTGAGCCGAACCCCACGATGACGTCCTGCACGGGGTGGTCCAGCCGGTGGGACACGCCGGCGAAGGCCGGCACGCCGAGGTCGGTGGTGAGGTCGAGCAGCCACAGGCTGCGGCCCATGTCGGCGTAGAACTCGCGCAGCGTGTCGATGTAGGGCTCGTTGAGCGAGTCGAGGTCGAAGGCGGGCCTGCGGACCCGGTTGTACCACCACAGCGCGACCGCGTCCCGCTCCACCACCTCGCAGAACCCCTGCAGGATGGCCTCCTCGAGCGTGTTGCCCGATGCGCTGCCGTTGGAGTCGCCGACACAGTAGAAGTGGCGTTCCAGGTCGGGGTGGCCGTACCAGGCGTACCCGGCGGGGACCAGCCGCTCCTCGTCCGCGGTCAGCGACCAGGCCCGCGACCAGTCCAGCGGCAGGTCGGTGCGGAACCGCTCAGGCACCAGGTGCAGCCGGTGCGAGGGGTCGCTGTTCCAGGCGGACCTGTCGCCGAACTGCCTTTCCGAGAACAGCAGCAGATCGTCCGGGTGGACCGCGCGGCCCTGCTCGATGTCGGCGTAGGCCGCCTTGAGCACCGGCTCCTCGCCGCGCCACACGCCCGAGTAGCGCTCGATCGCCTCGCACAGCGCGCTGACCTTGGCCTGGATCTCGGTGCGGCCCTTGCCGCCGCTCTGCCCGCGCAGGTTGCGGCGCAGCAGGTCCATGTTGTCGCCGAGCATCGCGAAGTTGTGACCAGCGGTGAAGCTGTAGGTCACGCCGTTGTCCTCGCCGTTCCACGGGCGCAGCCCGGTGACCGCGCCGAGATAAGGGCTGACGTGCCGCTCCAGCCGGGCGTACGTCGCCGAGGGCTGCTCGACCCGGTAGCCGCCGTCGGTCACGTGCCTGGCGGTCCGCGCGGCCAGCGCCACCTTGGGCTCCCGCTCACGGATCAGCGCGGGGTCGCCGCACGCCGGGCACTGCGGCAGCCGGATCAGCTGGTGCTCCGCGCTGGTGAGCGTGCGCAGGTCCACTGTGATCATGGTGCCCTGCAGCGTCGACGGCTTGCCGGTGGCGGCGGTCCGCACGAGCTCGGCCGCGAGCAGCCCGCCGACCGCGGCCACGCCGCCCGGCAGCGCCTCGCGCACCGGGTGGCTCGGCGCTTCCCCGCGGCCGCGCTTGCCCGCCAGGTAACGCTCGACCTGCCGGTTGCCCGCGAGCCGCTGGGACAGGCAGGCCCAGCAGCCCGTGTCCCCCGGCTGGAACAGCGGCCCGAGCCAGGCCACGGTTCCGGCCGGCCTGACCAGCACCCAGGGCCGCCCGGCCGCCAGGCACTCGGCGTTGAGCTCCTCGAGGCCCGGGTCCAGGTAGTCGTCGACCACCGCCACGACCATGTCGCCCATGCCGCCGTCGTGCGGATCCGTACGCAGCCCGTGCTCGCGCAGCAGCGCCTCGACCGGCGCCGGGTCGACGCCACTGCCCGCGAACACGCGGAAGGAGGTCCGCTCCAGGGCGGTGACGACGGCCGCCGGGTCGATGCCCTGCGCGTCCCAGAAGGCGAGCAGCGGGTCGGTCAGGGGCGGCCTGCCCTCGACCAGGTGACCCGCGGCCTCGTAGCGCCGTACGGCGAGCACCGCCTGGGCCGGTGACAGTTCGCCGGCCAGCGCCTGCACGATGTCCATCACGGTGTGCCGGCCGTCGAGATAGGGGATGACGCGGCCCGAGCCCGCGCCGCGGACGAGATAGTGCTGGCCCTCCGCCAGAAGGAAGACTTTCGCGTCGTCGAGGACTTCGGTGGTGAAGTGCGCCTTCAGCCGTGGCCGTTCCATGCCCCTCGCCATTCACTGGTCGATTAGCCGATGAGCGGAGAATTCCACCGAATTCATGAAGAAGTAAAGACGTATTTATTGCCCTACTGACATATACGTACGCATCTCCCGCACAGCTCGGAATCCGAATCGGTGCGTACGGCGATGCGTAGCGCGGGCCGCGCGGCCGAATACGTATGCCATGCGGGGCGGCGGGCACCCGGCCGGCGGGCCCGCGCGGCGATTCGGCCGCCCGAATCGCCTATGGCGTAGGGGTTCCGGGCTCGGGCGGGTGATACACCCGAGTCGTCGGACTTGGAATCATGACAGAATCCGACTGTTACTTGTCGGCGATAGTGGCGCTTTAACTCGACTGGAATTCACGTATTGACAGACTGCCGACCCTGTCCGGCATGATCCGTATGTCAAGAAAATAAGCATGTGGTCCGGGGGTAGGGATGGCCTCAGGGCGGCCGGTACTACTGCACCGTGACAAGGAGCTGGATGTCGTCGACGACATGCTGGCCGGCCTTTCCGATGGGCGGCCGGCCGTACTGGTGATCCAGGGCACCCGGGGAAGCGGAAAGACCCGGTTGCTGCACGCGGCGCTGGCACGCAGGCCGGGCGGGGTGGTCCTCAGCGCCCGGGGCCACGCCGACGAGCGCTCCTTCGCGTTCGGCGTCGTCCGCCAGTTGTTCGACCCGATGATGAGCGGCGCGGGCCGGGCGGAGGCCGGCGCCCCCGCCGCCGTGCTCGACGCGAACGCCCACGCGCCCGCCATGACGGCCGTGCCGTACGACGGGAGCGCGCCAGGCGTGCCCGCCACGCTGCTCGACGACCTCTACCGGGCCACCCGCTCGCTGACCGCCGGACAGCCGCTCATCATCGCCGTCGACGACCTCAACCATGCCGACCCCCAGTCGGCGCAGTGGTGCTCCTACATCGCCAGGCGGCTCGACGGCCTGCCCATCGCGATGATCCTGACCTGCGACGCGGAGGACCGCACCGCGGGCGAGACGGTCAGGGACATCCTGACACTGCCGTACGCGCGGTCACTGAGGCCCTCCCCGCTCTGCCGGAACTGCGCCGCCACGCTCATCGGGTCGGTGCTGGGCGCCTCCGTGGACGACGAGATCGTCGCCGCCTGTCACGACCTCACCAAGGGCAACCCCCTGCTCCTGCTGGAGACGGCGGCGCGGCTGGCCGCCGCCGACGTCCTGCCGGAACGCGCGGAGCTGCCCAGGGTGCTGCGGATCGGCGCCATCGCGCTCTCGGAGACCGTGCTCGAATGGGTCGCCGGCAGGTATCCGTCCCTCCTCACGCTCCTGCAGAGCCTCGCCATCATCGCGCCGTACGCAGGGCTGGAGACGGCGGCGATGCTGGCCGGGTACGGCGCGGTCGCGGCGGAGGAGGCGGGACAGGCGCTCGCGGGGGCCGGCCTGCTGGAGGGCAGCCCGCCGCAGCGGTTCACCCACGACCTCGTCCAGTCGACGATCCTCGCGCGGATGGATCCCCGCGCACGCGACGAGATGCACCGGCGGGCGGCCTCGCTGCTGCACCGCCTCGGCTCGCCGCCCAAGCGGCCGGCCCGGCACCTGCTGTCGGCCAGCCCCACCGGCGACCCGTGGGCCGTGTCGGTGCTCCGCGAGGCCGCCCGGGAGGCGGTCTCGGAGAACGCCTGGGAGGACGCGACCCGCTACCTCCACCGGGCGCTCGCCACGGCCAAGGGCCCGGCCATCCTCCAGGTGACCGCGGAGCTGGGCGCCGTCGAGATGCACCTCGACATCCCCGCCTGCCTGCGGCACCTGCGCGCCGTGACCGTGCTCGCCGGCGACGTCGGCGAGCGGGCCGACTCCCTGTCGCCCTTCGCCACCACCCTGCTCACGCTCAACTCCCCGGAGGCCGCCTCGGCCTTCTGCGACATCGCCCGGGGTTTCGACGACGACCCGGCCGGCCGGCTCGCCGACCGCCGCGAGGCGCTGCTGCGGCTCAGCGCGCAGGCGCTGCTCACCGGTCAGTCGTACGGCTCGCGCGCGGCGATGCGGCTGCTCGGCGCCGAGTCGGGGGCAGGAGCCGGAGCGCAGGACTATCTCGCCACCGCCGCGCTGTCCTGCGCGGCCAGAGGCAGGCACCGCGAGCGCACACTGGCCCTCGCCCGGCGCTGCCTCGACGGGGGCGGGCCGATCCCGCCGACACTGGTCGTCGCGCTGCTGTGGGCGGGCCGCGTGGACGAGGCGGCGTACTGGTCGGAGCAGGTGGCCGCAGACGCGCGGGCGAACGCCTCGACGACCGGGCAGGCACTCGCCGTCACGCTGCTGTCGGACATCGCCTACCGCAGGGGGGAGCTGCGCGCGTCGCTCGCGCACGCGCGCGAGGCCATCCTGTTCGCGCGGGGATCGCACGCCCTCGGGCTGCACGCCGCCGCCGTGTCCTGCGCGGCCCGCGTGCTCCTGGAGCGCGACGAGCTCGACGTCGCGCACGCGCTGTTCGACGAGGTCGCCGCGCGCGAGCCGGTGCATCCATTCCTGCACGGAGCCCTGCTGGAGGCCCAGGGCCGGGTCGCGGTCGCCAGGGGCGACGTACGCGAGGGGCTGCGGGCCCTGCTGGAGGCCGGCCGGCAGTTGCTGTCCGCCGGAGTGGTCAACCCGGCCTGCGGGGGCTGGCGCGGCCAGGCCGCCCTCGCCTATCTGCGGCTCGGCCAGCGGGTGGCCGCCCGCCGCCTGGCCGAGGAGGAGCTGGAGCTGGCCAGGGCCTGGGGCGCGCCGTACGGCATCGGCCGCGCGCTGAGCACCATGAGCGCGACCGTCGAGGGCGGTCGCCGGGTCGACCTGCTCGTCGAGGCGCTGACCGTGCTGGACGGGACCGAGGGCGGAATCGAGCGCGTCCGGGCGATGGTGCGCCTGGGCGTCGCGCTGCGGGCCTCCGGGGACGCGCGCCGGGCCCACGACACGCTCAGCGAGGCGCACGCGCTCGCCGACGGCCGCGGCGCCGTGCGACTCGCCGCGCTCGCGGAGCGCAACCTCGCCGGCGTCGGCGGGCGGCCCCGCGGCGGGCCCGCCGGTGGCCCTTCGCCGCTGACCGCCGGGGAGATGCGGGTCACGGACCTGGTTCTGCGCGGCATGAGCAACCTCCAGGTCGCCACCGAGCTGTCCATCAGCAAGCGAACCGTGGACACCCATCTAGCCCGGATCTACCGCAAGCTCGGCATCCACACCCGTGCCGAGCTGGCCGAGACCATCAACCGGCTGCGCGAACGGCAGACCGAAACCCGCCGATGGCCCGGTCAGGAGGAGTAGCGGCGGACGCCCGGTCGCCTGACCGGCCACTTGACCGGACGTCGGAGTCGATTCGGGTGGATTACGCGTGGACCGCATCACCGCAGGGCACCGACAGGGCGACCGCCCCTCCCATCAGGGGCCGCCGAACGCGATTGGGTGGACACCATGGAAATCGACCTCGTCGACAAGGACCGTTACGCGCGCGGCGGGGTCCCGCACGAGCAGTTCCGCCTGCTCAGGGAGAGCACGCCCGTCTACTGGCACGAGGGGCAGGACGGCTGGCCCGACTTCTGGGCGATCACCAAGCACGCCGACGTCGTCCACGTTTCACGGCACTCCGACCTGTTCTCCTCCGCGAGGAAGCTGGCGCTGTTCGACGAGATGCCCGAGGAGCAGCGCGAGTTCCAGCGCCTCATGATGCTCAACCAGGACCCGCCCGACCACACCAGGCGCCGCTCGCTGGTCAACCGCGGTTTCACCCCGCGCCAGATCGGACGGCTTGAGGAGCACATCCGGGACATCTGCCACGCGCTGGTGGACGAGGTCCAGGGCGAGCCCGAGGTCGACTTCGTGCGGGACATCGCCGCTCCGCTCCCGCTGTACGTGATCTGCGAACTGCTCGGCGCGCCGGTCGAGGACCGGGAAAAGATCTTCGAGTGGTCCAACCGCATGATCGGCAACGACGACCCCGACTACGCCGAGGGCCCGGAGGAGGGGCGTGCCGCCGCCCTCGAGGTCTACTCGTACGCCCACGCCCTGGGCGAGGCGCGCAGGCGGGAACCCCGCGACGACATCGTCACGAGGCTGCTGCGGCCCGACGAGGACGGGCAGACCCTGACCCGGGACGAGTTCGACCTGTTCGTCCTGCTGCTCATCGTGGCGGGCAACGAGACCACAAGGAACGCGGCGTCCGGCGGCATGCTGACCCTCTTCGAGCACCCGGACCAGTGGAAGCGCCTGGTCGACGACCCCTCCCTCGCCGCGACGGCCGCCGACGAGATCGTCCGCTGGGTGTCGCCGGTCAACATGTTCCGGCGTACGGCCACCGCGGACACCGAGATACGCGGGCAGAAGATCGCCGCGGGCGACAAGGTCGTGGTCTTCTACTCGTCGGCCAACCGTGACGCGGAGGTGTTCGAGCGGCCCGACGAGTTCGACATCGGCCGCGATCCCAACCCCCAGATCGGGTTCGGCGGCGGCGGCGCGCACTTCTGCCTCGGCAACCACCTGGCCAAGCTGGAGCTGAGGGTGCTGTTCGAGGTGCTGGCCCAGCGCCTGCCCGGCCTCAGCCAGGCCGGCGAGGCCAGACGCCTGAGGTCGAACTTCATCAACGGCATCAAATCCCTCCCCGTCACCCCCACCCCCCTCCCGTGATCATGTAATTAGTCGCAGAGATGGCCGGTGAGCAGCCCCTCACCGGCCGTGATCTTGCAGTTTGTCGCACGACACTCCCCCGACCTGCCACTTCACCGTTGGTGATCTTGCAGTTTGTCGCACGCGACCGTGCCCACCTGCGCCTCCCTCCTCCGTGATCTTGCACGTCCTTCCCGCCTACCCCCCACCACCTGCGCCGATCCCGTACGCGATCAAGCAGTGGGTTATCCACAGGACCGGCGCACCGGCGACGGAGACGCGGCGCGATGCCGCACGATCTGAGCCATGGAGGAGTACCTTTCGTCGCCGCTCGCCTCCGCGTACGGCCTGAGCCGCAGCGACACGTCGCGGCTCGTGTCCACCGGCAGGTTCTGGCGCGTCACCCGTGGCGGCCTTTACGCCGGCCCCGACCCGCGCGCCCTCGCCGTACGCGCGCACGCGCTCGGCATCACCTCCCGGGACGTCGTCGCCTGCCGCAGGACGGCCGCCTGGCTCTGGGGGCTCGACGTGCTGCCTCCCGGGAAACGGCACGACGAGTGGCCCGTCGAGGTCGTCGTGCCGAGCGGCGGCCGTACGCCGCCGCGACGGGCGTACGTCGTCGGACGGCAGAGCGACCGGCTGCCGCCCGGCGACGTGACCTCGATCGGCGGAGTCACGGTGACGACGCAGGAGCGTACGGCCCTCGACTGCGCCCGGTGGCTGCCGCGCCTGGAGGCGGTCGCGGCGCTCGACCAGTTCCTCGCGCGCGGAGTGCCGGAGGAGCGGCTGCGCGGGCGAGCGGCGGAGCTCGCCGGCCGGCGGAACGCGAAACGCCTGCGTGAGGTCGTCGCACTCGGCGACGCTGGTGCGCAGAGCCCGCCCGAGAGCTGGGTCAGGGTTCTCGTCGTCGATGCCGGGCTGCCCCGGCCGCGGTCGCAGGTCCGCGTCGAACTGCCGGGCGAAAGGGTGGCCTACCTGGACATGGGGATCGAGCGATATCGGGTCGGCATCGAGTACGACGGCCACGACCACCACAGCAGCGCCCAGGACAGGGCGCATGACGAGTGGAGACGAGCGGAGATCCGCCGGCTTGGGTGGCGGCTGGTGATCATCAGGAAGGACGAGCTGTTCGGCAGCCCCGCGACCTTCCTCGAACGCGTCGCCGAGCGGTTATGGGAGGCCGGCTGGCGGCCCACGCCGGAAGAGTCGGTACGCCTGCAGCGCCAGCTTCGCCTGCTCGGCAGCCCGGAGGCGCGCCATCGGCGGTACGCGGCATAGGGCGCGTTGATCCCCATATGACCTGAGAGTCGGACCCGCGTACGGCCGAGCCGTACGCGGGACCAGCCATGCCCATATGCAGTGCAAGATCACGGACACGAAAGGCGCAGGTCGGCGGCGTGGTGCACGAAAAGTGCATGATCACGAAGGGTGGACGCCCAGGTCGGACCCCACCCGTGCGACAAACTACAAGATCACGCCATCTGGGTCGCCGCCGTCGGCGAGGAGGCGCAGGTCGGCCTCGACCATCATCGCCACGAGTTCCTCGAACGACACCGTCGGCTCCCAGCCGAGCTGTGTGCGGGCCTTCTTGGGATCCGCGCACAGCAGGTCGACCTCCGCGGGACGGTGCAGGGCCGCGTCACAGACGACGTACCGCTCCCAGTCCAGGTCGGCCGCGGCGAACGCCGCCTCGACCAGTTCCCGCACCGAGTGGGTGCGCCCGGTGCCGATGACGTAGTCCTCGGGCTCGGCGGCCGACAGCATCATGTGCATGGCGCGGACGAAGTCGCCGGCGAACCCCCAGTCGCGCCGCGCCCCGAGGTTGCCAAGGCGCAGTTCGGCGGCCATGCCGAGCTTGATCCGCGCGACGCCGAGCGAGACCTTGCGGGTGACGAACTCGGCCCCCCGCCGTGGCGACTCGTGGTTGAACAGGATCCCCGACACCGCGAACATCCCGTACGACTCGCGGTAGTTCTGCGTGAGGAAGTGCCCGTACGCCTTGGCCACGCCGTACGGCGACCTGGGGTGGAAGGGGGTGCGCTCGGTCTGCGGCGTCTCCCTGACCTGGCCGAACATCTCGGAGGACGACGCCTGGTAGAAGCGGATCTGCCCGGTCGCCGACCCGCGCGAGGCGGTGATGCCCGAGCAGACGCGGATGGCCTCGAGCACGCGGAGCACGCCCATGCCGGTCACCTCGCCGGTGAGCTCGGCCTGCTCCCACGACATGGGCACGAACGAGATGGCCCCGAGGTTGTAGACCTCGTCCGGCTGCGCCTTCTCCACGGCCGAGATCAGCGATCCCTGGTCGAGCAGGTCGCCGCGGACCAGCCGCACGTCCTGGAGGAGCCGGCGCACGCGGGGGACGCGCGGGTTGGCCTGCCCCCTGACCAGGCCCCAGACCTCGTATCCCTCGCTCAGCAGGTGTTCCGCGAGATAGGAGCCGTCCTGACCGGTGATGCCGGTGATCAGCGCACGCCTGGCCAACGGATCCTCCTCGTAGCGCCCAACATGGCCTATGAGAGGCGAATGTACCGCCCTGCCCTGCCCGGCCCACGCATCCGCCAGTCAGAACAAAGCTAGAACACGTTACACCGAACGTCGTTCGGGTAACCTAACGCCCCAGGTCGGGAGGGGTGAAGGTCGATCGAGGACCCTTTCCACCTCACCTACCCCATCTAAGGTCAAATGGTAGTGTTCCTGGCAGCAGCCCCACGGGGGCACGGCGGGAAACCGGCTGGAAAGGGGTGCCTCTTGGCGGAGAGGCTGCGAGTCGCGCTGCTGTCCTACCGCAGCAAGCCCACCTGCGGCGGCCAGGGGGTGTACCTACGCCACATCAGCCGCGAGCTCGTCGCTCTTGGCCACCACGTCGAGGTCTTCTCCGGCCAGCCGTACCCGGAGCTGGACGAGGGTGTGATCCTCAACAAGGTGCCGAGCCTGGACCTCTACCGCGACGAGGACCCGTTCCGCACACCGAAGCGCGACGAATACCGCGACTGGATCGACGCGCTCGAGGTCGCCACGATGTGGACGGCCGGCTTCCCCGAGCCGCTGACGTTCAGCCTGCGGGCCTACCGTGAGCTGAAGGCGCGGCGCGGCGACTTCGACGTCGTCCAGGACAACCAGACGCTGGGCTACGGCCTGCTCGGCATCAAGAGGCTGTTCCCGGTGGTCGGCACGATCCACCACCCCATCAGCGTGGACCGGCGGATCGAGCTGAAGGCCGCCAAGGGCTGGAAGCGGCTGTCGATGCGCCGCTGGTACGGCTTCGTGCGCATGCAGAGCGTCGTGGCGCCCCGGCTCAGCCCGATCCTGACGGTCAGCGAGTCGTCGCTGGCCGACATCCACCGCGACTTCAACGTGCCGCAGTCCAGCATGCGGCTGATCCCGCTCGGCGTCGACACGCGGTTCTTCCACCCCCGGCCGGAACTGCCGAAGCGGGACAACTCGATCGTGGCCGTGGCGAGCGCCGACTCGCCCATGAAGGGCGTGGCGACCCTGCTGCGCGCGGTCGCCAAGCTCGCCACCGAGCGCGAGGTCAACCTGACGGTCGTGAGCAGGCCCACCCCCGGAGGGCCCACCGAGCAGCTCGTCAGCGAGCTGTCGCTGCACGACCGCGTACGGTTCGTGCACGGCATCCCCGACGAGGAGCTGGCCGAGCTGATCGCCACCTCCGAGGTCGCGGTGGTCCCCTCGCTGTACGAGGGGTTCTCGCTGCCGGCCGTCGAGCACATGGCGTGCGGCACGCCGCTGGTCGCCTCGCGTACGGGCGCGCTGCCCGAGGTGGTCGGCGACGCGGCCGTGCAGGTGACGCCGGGCGACGCCGAGGAGCTTGCCGGTGTGCTGCGCCGCCTGCTCGACTCCCCCGCCGAGCGCGCCGAGTTCGGCCGCCGCGGCTACGAGCGCGTCATGGAGCGCTACGCGTGGCCGGTGGTCGCGCGGCGCACGGTCGAGGCCTACCACGAGGCCATCGCCGCCCACACCCGCTCGCGGTGACCGCCCGGAAACGGTGACTCCCCAGAACCCACGAAAGGCAGGCAGCGAGTGCTGACCGTCGACTTCAACCGGCTGCCCGTCGGACCGGGCGACCGTGTCCTCGACCTCGGGGCCGGTGGTGGCCGGCACGCCTTCGAGGTGCTGCGCCGTGGCGCCGACGTGGTCGCCTTCGACATGGACGCCGCCGAGATGGAGAGCGTGGCGGCCATGTTCGCGGCCATGGACAAGGAGGGCGAGGTGCCGGCGGGCGCGACCGGCGAGACCGTGGTCGGCGACGCCCTCGGCATGCCGTTCCCCGACGCGTTGTTCGACCGCGTCATCGCCGCGGAGGTGCTGGAGCACATCCCCGACGACATGGCCGCGATGCGCGAGATCGTACGCGTGCTGAAGCCGGGCGGCCGGGCCGCGATCACGGTGCCGAGCTTCCTGCCCGAGCGGATCTGCTGGGCCCTGTCGGAGGACTACCACACGGCCCCCGGCGGACATATCCGGATTTATACGTTGGCGGAACTCCAGGCGAAGCTGAAGTCCTCCGGGCTCGAGGTCGGCGGCCACCACTACGCCCACGGCCTGCACTCGCCCTACTGGTGGATCAAGTGCGCAGTCGGGGTGAACGACGACGGTCACCCTCTGGCCAAGGCGTACCACGAACTGCTCGTCTGGGACATCATGAAGCGCCCCCTCGCCACGCGGCTGGCCGAGGCCGTGCTCAACCCCCTGATCGGCAAGAGCGTCGTGGTCTACGTCCGGAAGCCGGCATGAGGCGGTTACCCGACGTCCCAGGGATCATCACCGCCGAGCAGGTCGTCCGTACGGCCGAGAGCATCGCCGCGATCCAGGACGACCAGGGCGGCGTGCCCTGGCCTGAGGGCCACATCGACGCGTGGAACCACATCGAGTGCCTGATGGCGCTGACCGTGGCCGGGCTGCGCGCCGAAGCCCGCAAGGGCTACGACTGGCTCGTACGGCACCAGCGCCCGGACGGCTCCTGGCCCATGAAGGTCCGCGACGGCGAGCCCGCCGAGGCGGCCGGCGAGTCCAACCACGCGGCGTACATCGCGGTGGGCGTCTGGCACGACCTGCTGGTGACCGGCGACGACGACTTCGCCCGGTCGATGTGGCCTGCGGTGACCCGGGCGCTCGACTTCGTCGTCGGCCTGCAGACCGCGCGCGGCGAGGTGCTGTGGCAGCGCGACGCGGAGGGCCGGCCGGCGGAGTACGCCCTGCTCACCGGGTCGTCGTCGATCTACCAGGGCCTGCGGTGCGGTGCGCTGCTCGCCGAACGGCTGAACGACCCGCAGCCCGACTGGGAACTCGCCGCCGACCGGCTCGGCCACGTGATCGCCGACCACCCGGAGGCGTTCGCCGACAAGAGCCGGTTCTCGATGGACTGGTACTACCCCGTGCTCGGCGGCGCCGTACGCGGCGCGGCGGCGGCCGCCCGCTTCGACCTCGAGTGGGACACCTTCGTGGTGCCGGGCCTCGGCGCGCGCTGCGTCTCCGACCAGCCCTGGGTGACCGGCGCGGAGTCGTGCGAGCTGGTGCTCGCTCTCGACGCCGCCGGGCTGCGGGAGCGCGCGCTGACGGTGTTCGCCGACATGCAGCACCTGCGGCACGAGGACGGTTCCTACTGGACCGGCTGGCAGTTCGTGAACGAGCGGCACTTCCCCAACGAGCGCTCGGGATACACGGCCGCCGCGGTGGTGCTCGCCGCGGACGCCCTCGCCCGCGCGACCCCCGGCTCCGGGATCTTCCGCGACGCCGGCGGCCGGGAGGCCCGCATCACCGGCGAGTGCGGCTGCGAGCGCGCCCGCGCCTGACCGGACGGCGCGTACGGCCGAGCCGTGCTCCCTGCCGGGCACGCCGTCAGACGCGCTCCAGCACCCGCAGCGACCCGGTCACGCGCACCTCGCGGAAGGCGCCGGACTCCAGCGCGCGCAGGTAGACCCGGTAGGGCGCCTGCCCGCCGTCGGCCGGGTCGGGATAGATGTCGTGGAACACCAGCACGCCGCCCTGCATCACGTGCGGCGCCCACCCCTCGTAGTCGGCCGTCACCGGCTCCTCCGAGTGGGCGCCGTCGATGAACAGCACGGCCAGCGGGGACGACCAGTGCCGGGCGACCGTGGCCGATGCGCCCACGATCGCGATCACCTCGTCCTCCAGGCCGGCGGCGGCGATCGTGTCGCGGAAGAACGGCAGCGAGTCCATCCGGCCGGTCCTCGCGTCCACCAGTTCCGGGTCGTGGTGCGGCCAGCCCGGCTGGATCTCCTCGGACCCCCTGTGGTGGTCCACCGTGAAGACGACCGTGCCCGCCTGGCGCGCCCCGGCGCCCAGGTAGATCGCCGACTTGCCGCAGTAGGTGCCGATCTCGCAGATCGGGCCGCGGGAGCCGTACGCGCAGGCGATCTCGTACAACGCCTCGCCCTCGGCGGGCGGCATGAACCCACGCGCCTCCTCGGCGGCGCGGCGCAGGTCGTCGGGCATCGGTGTCAGCATGAGGCGCACCCTACCCAACGAACCGAACAAGGTTCGGCCAGCCCCTTGTCCACCCTGCAGGAACGTGTTCTACTTCACCTCGTGAACCAGCGCGACCGTATCGCGATGAGCGAGGAAGAGATCGCCGGGCTCCTGCGGGACGCCCGAAAGCTCCAGCTCGGCACGGTCAACCCGGACGGCACACCCCACCTGGTCACGATGTTCTACGGACTCGACGACGGCCGCGTCACCTTCTGGACGTACGGCAAGTCGCAGAAGGCTCGCAACATCGAGCGCGACCCCCGGGTGAGCTGCCTGATCGAGACCGGGGAGGAGTACGCCCAGTTGCGCGGCGTGCTCGTCTACGGAAAGGCGCAGACCGTCGAGGATCCCGCGGCCGTCCTGGAGATCGGCCTGCAGGTCGGCCACCGGATGACCGGCGCGCCCGTCGAAGGCCCCGAGGCGCGGGCGTCCGTCGAGCACACCGCGCGCAAGCGCGTGGGCTACGTGGTCGAGCCGCTTCGCGTCGTCTCCTGGGATCACCGCAAACTCGGCGATAGCGTGTGAACTCCAGCGCGACGTGACGCACAGGAGGAGAACGCGCCATGAAGATCAAGGTCGACTACGACGTGTGCGAGGCCAACGCCGTCTGCATGGGCCTGGCGCCGGAGGTCTTCGAAGTCGACGACGAGGACAACCTCCACGTGCTGCTCCCCGAGCCGCCCGCCGAGATGCTCGACCGGGTCCGCCACGCGGTCCGGTCCTGCCCCAAGGCCGCCCTGTCACTCGACGAGTGACCGCGCGGCACTCCACCCCCCGCAAAGACCAGGAGGTCCCCATGCGCGGCGCGCTTCTGCACGCGGTCGGCGACGAAAAGCTCGACATCAGAGACGACTTCACGCTGACGCCGGTGGGCCCGGGCGACGTCCGGGTGCGGGTCAGGGCCACCGGTGTCTGCCACTCCGACCTGTCCGTCCTCACCGGTGTGCTTCCGCAGCCGCTCCCGATCATTCCCGGGCACGAGGGCGCGGGCGAGGTCGTCGAGGTCGGCGACGGCGTGACCACGGTGCGGCCGGGCGACCACGTCATCATCAACTGGACGCCCGCCTGCGGCGACTGCCCGAGTTGCGACGCCGGTCAGCCCAACCTGTGCATGACGTACATGATGAAGAGCTTCTCCGAGCCCCGCTTCCGGTTCGGCGGCGACACCCCGGCGTTCGGCATGGCCGGGTGCGGCACCTGGGCCGAGGAGATCGTCGTGCCGTGGCAGGGCGCGATCAAGGTCGATCCCGACGTGCCGTACGAGGCGGCGGCGCTGATCGGCTGCGGCATCACGACGGGCGTCGGCGCGGTGCTCAACACCGCGAAGGTGCGCCCCGGCGCGACCGTGGCGGTCGTCGGCTGCGGCGGCGTCGGCCTGTCGGTGATCCAGGGCGCCCGCATCTCCGGCGCGACCACGATCCTCGCGATCGACCCGCTGGAGTCCAAGCACGCGCTCGCGAAGAAGGTGGGCGCCACCGACGCCTGCACCCCCGATCAGCTCAGGGACGCCATCGGCACGCTGACCGGAGGCCAGGGCTTCGACCACGGCTTCGAGGCCGTGGGCAAGTCCGCCGCCATCATGACGGCCTGGCAGGCGACGCGGCGCGGGGGCGACGTCATCGTCGTCGGCGCGGGCGCCGTGAACGACCAGGTGCCGCTGAACGCCTTCTCCCTGCTGTTCGAGGGCAAGAACATCCTCAGCTCGCTGTACGGCGGCGCCGACGTCCGCAGGGACTTCCCGCGCTTCGTGAACCTCTACAAGGCGGGCAAGCTCGACCTGGAGAGCATGATCAGCTCCCGGATCAGGATCGGCGACCTGAACGAGGCCGTCGCCGCCCTGCGCGGCGGCGAGGTGCTCCGGCAGATCGTGCTGTTCGACTGACGGCTCCTCCGCCGGAGATCTCCCTGCGTACGTGGATATCCGCGGCGGCCGGGGGTAACCAGAGCGGCGTCATGCAGACGTTCCTGCCCTACCCGGACTTCTCGGCCACCGCCCGCGTCCTCGACCCGCGCCGCCTCGGCAAGCAGCGGGTCGAGGCGCTGCAGGTCCTGCGTACGCTCACCGTCCCCGGGTACGGCTGGCGACACCATCCGGTGGCCCACATGTGGGCCGGCTACGAGGAGGCGCTGGTCCGCTACGGCCTGGAGATCGTCGCGGCCTGGTGCGACCTCGGCCGCGCCGACACCTGCGCGGGGACGATGAGCAGGGAACTGCTGAAGTGCCGTGGCATCGGGACGCCCCGCGCCCAGGCGGCGCTAGCCGAGGCAGGCGAGCTGCCGCCGTGGCTCGGCGACCCCGCCCTCCACCTCAGCCACCGCTCGGCACTGCTGCGCAAGGACCCGGACTTCTACCGCCCGAGGTTCCCCGGCGACCCCGACGACCTGCCCTACGTCTGGCCGGACTCCGACCGGGTCAACGCCCTCCTCCCGCCCCGCCGCGCCCTGTGACGCCCTCGGTAAACCTGTAGATTGCGTCTACGTAGATGCCATCTACATAGGGAGCACAGTGAGCGGCGCCGACCCCTTCGGTCGTCGTCGTCGACGAGATGCCCTGGCTGGCGGAGCAGGACGACCTGTTCGACGGCGCGCTCCAGACGGCTTGGGACAGGCTCCTGTCCGCCAAGCCCGTTCTCCTGCTCCTGCTCGGCAGCGAACTGCACATGATGGAGCGGCTGACCGCTTATGACCGGCCGTTCTACGGACGCGCCGACACCATGGCGCTCGACCCGCTCGATCCCGCGGAGACCGCGGGGGCGCTTGGGCTGACCGGAGGTGACGCCGTCGACGCGTACCTCGCCAGCGGAGGGCTGCCCGGAATCCTGCGCGCCTGGCCGCACGGCACTCCCCCGATGGAGTTCATCCGGCAGGAGTGCGAGGACCCCGCGTCCGCACTCTTCGGCGTACCCGACTCCGTGCTTCTCGCGGAGTTCCCCTCCCCCGACCAGGCCCGCCGGGTGCTGGAAGCGGTCGGCAGCGGCGACAGGAGCCACGCCGCCATCGCGGCGACGGCGGGCGGGCGCGAGGGTCCGCTGCAGTCCGGGTCGCTCTCCCCCCTCCTGCGCAGGCTGACCGACGAGAAGCGCGTACTCGCGATGGACGAACCGCTGTCCGTCCAGCCAGGGAAGCCTGCGCTGTACCGCATCCGTGACCACAACCTGCGGATGTACCTGGGCGTCCTGCGGGCGGCGGCAGAACACACCCGCCGGGGGCGGCCCGACCTCGCCTTCCGGCTGGTACGGCGGCGCTGGGCGAGTCTGCGCGGCCGGGCCGTCGAACCGGTCGTCAGACAGGCCCTGGGCATGGCCGCGGCGGCGGGAGAGCTGCCCTGGCCCGAGGCGGAAGCGATCGGCGGGTGGTGGAACCGCCGGTTCTCCCCTGAGGTGGACCTGATCGGGGCGGACCGGGCGCCGGTGGCGCGGCGGGTGCTGTTCGCGGGCTCGATCAAGTGGCTCGGCACGCCGTTCGACGACCACGACCTGGCCGCGTTGCGCCGCGACGCCGTACAGGTGCCGGGCTTCGATCCGGATGCGGGCGGCCTCGCGGTGGTGTCGCTGTCGGGTGTACGTCCCGGCATGGAGGGCGTCGGCCTGGCATGGGACGCC
Source organism: Microbispora sp. H11081 (assembly GCF_012999535.1). Taxonomy (GTDB): domain Bacteria; phylum Actinomycetota; class Actinomycetes; order Streptosporangiales; family Streptosporangiaceae; genus Microbispora. Next base: position 235 of record NZ_JABBWV010000003.1, on the reverse strand, counting down.
GGCGACGTGCTGGCGGCGTGGAGGTGAGGCCGCACCGGAGGTGCGGGCACGCCGGAGGGCCGGGCCGCGCGGGTGCGCGGTCCGGCCCTTGGGCCTCTCGGGAGCCTGGGGGGGTCAGCTCTCGGAGGAGAATGCGGCGTCGAAGGCCGCCTCGGGCGGGGTGATGGCGTTGAGGGAGCGGATGTAGGCCAGGGCTTCGGGTGCGCCGTGCAGCCGGTCCATTCCCGCGTCCTCC
>NZ_JABBWV010000029.1 GCF_012999535.1 Microbispora sp. H11081 | reverse complement strand
TCCGCCTGAAAAGCGGAAGGTCGGCAGTTCGACCCTGCCCCTGACCACACTCTCTGAACAGCCCAAACGCCCCGAGCGATCACGCTCCGGGGCGTTCTTGATTCGCGTTGACGACAACGCTGACGACAACGTCACCAGTCGCCGTACTCTGCTGCCATCTCAGCTTCGAATCGGTATGCCTCGCCCAGCACATCCGTCAAGCCGTCAAAGAAGTTGAGCACTCCCTCTAGGGCCTCGTGGAACTGACGCACATCCAGGTACTCGAGATTACTCAGTGTCGGCAGGCCCTTCGCTGTCACGGGATAGCGGGCATGCTCAGAGGTTGGGTCAATCGAGTTGAGCTGGTGGATCAGACGTTCCACGTGCTGTAGCTCTCTTATGGACTGACCATGAGGGCTCGACTCGATCAGCTTCCGAGTGCGTCGCCAGAGCTGGTCGAGCTTGTGCGATTGAAGCCGCTCTGTGTCCTGACCATTGTGGGTTTGGATGAAGTGAGCAAGGGCCTTGAGCTGGAGCTCAACACAGTGCCGCCAGGTCATCAAGAAGGGAAAGACCAGTAGGCTCTTCTCTGACTCGAGGTCAGCGCTCTCGATGCCATCAAGAAGCACCTGAGCAGCCAGACGGTACCCGTCTACATAGGCGGACCATGGGCTCAGTGGAAACCGGTTGCCGGGGGACGTTATAGACCTGTGGTTGTCGCCCAGAGCCTGAAGATCGTCATCCGGGCTTGGCCAGCGATACCCACCGTCGAGGAGATCGCTAAGGTCATCGGACAGAACAAACTCACTAGCGTCATGCATGACACAAGTTTGCGCCTTCGAGGCATCTAGCCTCGACCGATTATGTCGGTCGAGGCTAGATCAGGGCCTTCCACCGTGCTACCTGAGGGCATCGCCCAGCTTGCCGAGGGCCTTACGCTTCTCGTCGAGGGAGGCGTGGGCGTAGATCGTCATGGTGACCTCGATGTCGGAGTGTCCGACGATCTCCCGCACGATGTGGGGCGGTACGCCGAGGTCGAGCAGGAGGCTCACACAGGTGTGGCGGAGGTCGTGAAGACGCACGGTCCCGAGGCCGGCCGCTTTGCGGATCTCACCCCAACTCCGGCGGAGGTTGTCGGGCTCCATCGGTGTTCCCCGACGAGAGGGGAAGATCAGCCCGTGATCCTCCCAGTCCGGCCAGCGGTCGGACCGTTCGGCGAACTGGCGCTTACGATGCTCCTTGAGCGCCTCGATGCAGACGGGCGGAAGCGGGACAGTGCGCTCTGAGTCCTCAGTCTTGGGCTTGACGAACTGGAGCCGGCCGCCGACCCGTTGGAGGGTCTGCACGACTTCGAGCGTGCCCGCCTCCAAGTCGACATCTTCCCATCGGAGCCCGAGGAGTTCGCCGCGCCGCAGTCCGAGGCAGACCGCCAGGACGTAGAGGGCGCCGAGGCGGTGACCCTGAGAGGCCTTCAACAGCGCGCGTGCCTGCGGAACGGTGAGACCGCGGTTGACCTTGTACTTGGGCGGTGACACCTTCACGAGCTTCGCGACGTTGCGCGAAATGATTTCTTCCCGGACCGCGTTCTCCAGAGCGTTCCGCAGGACAGCGTGAATGAACTGGACCATGCGGGTCTCGATCTTGTATTCGCAGCACTCGCCGCCCTTCTTGGCGCAGCACTCCGGCGGCTTCCGAAGCTTGTCCCAACCGCGCTGGCAGCACTGGCAGCCGGTACGGAGTGACGTGACGAACTGACGGACCTCTGCCGCGTTGAGCTTGTCGAGGCGCTTCCGGTCGAGGGCCGGCAGGAGGTACCGCCGGATGACCCCCTCGTACCCCTGTACGGTCTTGGGACGGCGCTCGACCTTAACGACGTGCTCCAGCCAGTAAGCCAGGTAGTCGCCAACTGTCCAGTTCTCTGAGGCAACGGGGATGCCCTGGTCGGCCTGAGACTTGAGGGCAACGAACTTGGCGTGGCACTCCTCGCGGGTCTTGCCATACACGCTGACGCGCTTGATCGCGCCCGCCGTGGTCGGGACGAAGACCTTGGCCTCGTATCGCCCGTCCTTACGCTGGACGATAGTTCCCTCGCCGTTGGAGCGCTTCCGCGTCTTGCGTGGCTTACGGCTCTTCGGCTCCTCGTGCGCGGCGCCGAGCTTGGTCTTGGTCATCACGCCACCGCCTTCAGGTAGTCGACGCATTCGGCCAGCGAATCGACGGGGACGAGGCGACGACGGCCGATCTTGATGGTCTTGAGCTGGTTGGAGCGGATCAGGGTGTAGAGGGTCCACCGGCTGACGCGGAGCCGCTCCGCGGCCTCGTCGACGGTGAGCACGAGGTCATCCATCCGAGTCCTCCGTACGAGGGTGGACAGCGGGCAGGGGCGTGCCAGTGATGGCGGCGGCGAGGATGGCGTCTCCAGCGGAGAGGCCCTGTCCGGCGTACTGCCAATGTGCGATCACGAGGACGGTGTCCTCCTCGAACAGGGGGAGTCGTCCGGTGCTGATCTGCTCGTCGCGCTTGTGTTCGCCGCGTGCGGCGCGGAGTGCGCCGAGGGTGGTGGAGTAGCGGCGGGATTTGGTGGAGAAGTGGCCGCGGAAGCCGAGCATGTGCGCCCAGTGAGTTAGCCGGAGGTCGGCCAGCTCGCCGAAGGCCCCGAGGCGGAGGCATTCGGCGATGAGCCGCCGGGCGTGCTCACGGACCGGTAGGGCGGCGAGGTTTTCCAGTGGTTGGATGCGCCGGTCCAGGGTGCCGACGCATTCGGCGGCCTTGGTCGAATACTTGGCGATGTAGCCGGCGACGGCCTGGTCGGTCAGCTCACCGTGCAGGGTGATCGGCCGAGTGTCGAGCTGGGCACCCCACCGAAGGACCCGCGAGGGTTGGCCGTCGTACGCGGGGACCTTGACCGTGACGACGGTGGCGGCGTGTTGGACGGCGTGGGTCAGCATGTCGACCGTCGCCCAGGCCGGGGGTGGAGAGGCGGGGCCGTCCGGGCCGTCGAGGCGAATCACTGCGTGCAGGTGGACGACGCCGCGCCGCTGGTATTCGGCGACCTTGGCGAAGGAGACGACGAGCTGGGCGGCGAGGTCCTTCTGGGTGAGCCCAGCGAGCTTGGCCAGGTGTCGGCGAAGCGCCAAGGTGAAGCGGCGCCATAGCTCCGGGGCGGTGGCGTTGAACAGGACCGAGCCGGTGTAGTCGTAGCACTCCGGGCATAGCGGCTCGCCAAGGCATGTCTCGTCGGCTTCGTGCCGGGCCGTACAGGACATGACCCGCCCATGGGGGCAGGTCTCGGCGTCCCGTCGTGGGTGGCAGGGCAGGATCTTGCTGTCCTTCTCTCGCCGGGAGTGCACCTCGCCGAAGGAGGGCGCGGTCAGGGTGACGAATAGGCACGGGTGGGAGGCGACTGTCTCAGGGACGCCCTTGCCGCCGACAAGGCCCGCGCGGACGAGGTGGTAGGTGTCGGCGCGGTAGGTCTCGGCGCAGGAGGGGCAGCGGGCGGCACGGCGGGTCTTGCACGGGACGCGCAGGAGGCCGTCTGGTTCGAGGTGGGTGCTGTAGCGGTGGAGGAGTTGGCCGGTGGCGCGGTCGTAGTGCTCGACCTTGCCGCGCAGGTGGATTGGCTGGCGGCAGCCGCCGGTCCGGCGGATCTGGTTCGCCCAGCGGGCGTATTGAGGGTCGTGGAGCCGGGTGATGAGTCCGGCGATGGCGTGCTGGGTTGGCATGATGGGGCGTGTCCCTTCCGGGCTGTTGGGTTCGGTGTGGGATGGCCCCCGACGTGACGGACGTCTTGGCGGATGTGTGGTCACGCCGGGGGCGCTGTGATCAGCGGTGCGGGCGGTCAGCAGAAGCCGAGGCCCTCGCAGTGGCGGCAGGTCTCGCCGTAGCTGTCGAGGCCGCCCCCGCCGCAGTGGCAGCACTGCCAGCGCTTCGGGGTGATCTCGGCGGCCGGGGCGTCCTCGTTCGGGGTCGTCACGCGATCCACCTCGTTTCGCGCTTGGGCGCGGTGTTGATGAACACGCGCCAGGTGTAGGCCCGGCGGCGACGCCGGGTGATCGGCGAGACGGAGCCGACCGGGAGAATGGTGCGGATCTTGTTCACGGCGTAAGCGATCTCGGCGTCGGTGCCGTCGATTCGAATGCGCATGATCGAATACCTCCTTGCGGTTAGGCGGCGTGGGCCGGGTTGACGGTGGTCTCGGGGACGATGCAGTCCTCATAGGAGGTGACCGCCTCATGTCGGGCGCGGGCGTCGGCGAGGATGGCGAGCGCCTCGTAGCGGACCGGACCGAAGTCCAGACCGGTCCTGTAGTGGCTGTAGGGCAGGCGACCCGGGTCGATCTCTGCGCCGAGCAGACCCGCGATGCGGTCGATCTCGGCGCGCATGATCGCGTCGTCCGCCCGGTCAGGGAAGTACGTGACGCTGATGGAGCTGCGCGGGATGGGGAGGGCGGGGTTGCCCTCCAGGAAGTCGGCCAGGGCGCGGAGGCCGGCGACGGTGGCTGTGCGGTGGTCGGTGGTGGACATGGGTTCTCCTCTCACAGGGCGTCCGGTGTGGTCCGCAGCGTGCGGAGCAGGTCGGAGGCGAGTTGGTTGGACACCCCCAGGCGGGCGCGCAGCAGGTCGCGGGTGATGGGCTTGCCGTGCTTGGCGTGGTGTTCGTCGGCCACGCGGCGGGCGTAGTCGACCAGTGCCGAGGACGGTTCCGGGCCGTCCTGGTTGCTGTCCGCGCCGTCCTGATCGGACGGGACGAGCGCGGGGACCGAGGACGAGGTGACGACCGGCGCGGACGACGGGACGGCGGACGAGGACGGAGCCGGGGACGGGTCGAGGCGGGGGCCGGAGGCCCGGCGTTCCAGCATCGAGACCGCGACGAGGAAGGCCCCGGCGGGTGTGGCGGCGGTGAGCCAGCCCCACAGGGTGGGGTCGGCCTGGTGGAGGTTGGCGGCCAGGGACAAGACGATGCCGGCGACGAGGACGAGGGTGGGCCAGGAGATCCAGCCCCGCCGCACGCGTCCGGTCTTCTTGTCCCGCTGGCGTTCCCGGGCGGCCATGACACAGGTGAGATCGACGCAGACGGCCACGGCCCACGACATCCACCCGCTTTGGCCGCTGGCGGCGGCGGTGTCGCGGATGTGGGTGAAGCTGCCCGCCCCGGCGATGGCGGCCAGGACCAGAACCGGACCGGTGTCGGCCAGCCGTACGGCCAGGCGGGACAGGGGCGCAGGCATGCGGGATACCTCCTCTCGCTCGGTGGGATCGGGTTAGGCGGCGATCTGCGGGGCTTCGCTGCCGGGGAGTTCGTGGCCGAGGCCGGAGGCGGCAACCTGCGCCCACGAGGGCGTGATGTTGGCATAGGTCTCGGCAGCCTGCTCAGCCGCAACGGTGGAGACGTAAGCGGAGCGAGCGCGGTACCAGCGGCCATCGCTGCCCGTGATCACCGCGACACCGGGCAACTCCGGCGGGATCGACCGGGCGGCGACCAGCGCGTCAGGATCGAGGTCGCCGAGGGTCATCACCGCGGTTTCGGGGTCATTGACCCGGTGGCAGACCCGCCCGCCGATCTGGGCGCGCAGCGCGGTCACGCCGGGGCCGAGGTCGGAGCCGATCCGCTGACCGGACAGCACGAGGTGGATGCCGAAGGCGCGGCCGAGCTGGGCGATCCGCAGCAGGGCGGTAGCCGTACGAGTGACCTGATCCTTTTCCGCCTTGTCAGCGGTCAGGAACAGCTCGGCCAGCTCATCGACCAGGACCACGACCGGGATAGGCCGTACGCTGTCCGGCAGTTGCCAGATATCGCGCACCCCGAGCCGGCGGCAGGCCAGCATCCGGGCGCCCATGACCGCGATCAGGTCCGCCAGCAGGTCGAGGCACTCCGCGCGAGTGGTGGCGAGTGCGGTCAACCGAGGGGCGTATGGCGAGAGCTCGACCCCGCCCTTGAGGTCGAAGCCGACCAGGGCGACCGGCTGCGGAGCGAGTCCGACGATGAGCGCGTTGATCAGGTTGGACTTGCCCGACTGCGTCGCTCCGGCGTTCATCCAGTGCGGGATCAGCCGGAAATCCATCCGCCAGGCGGCGCCCGTCTCCAGCACCCCCACCACGGGCCGCAGCAGGTCCTCTCCCCGCCATCCCTCCCGCGGCTCAGGCGGAGGTGCAGCGGGGGCGACGTGCGCTAAAGGGTCGCGAGTGATCCCCTGGAGGGTGACGCGGCCGGGACGGGAACCGACAACGCGGACCGCCTCGATCCGCCAGGCGTGCGCGAGCCGATCGCACACCTTGGCGTAGTCGTCGGGGATCTGCCCGTCCAGCAGGTGGAAGGTGATGCGGAAGCCGTGCCGGACCGGGCGGGGCAGGCCCATCCACGGCTTGGTGTCGACCGCGACCCGCTGGAAGCGCCGCTTGACCCGCACGACCCCGGTCGAGGCCACCAGGCCCGGAACGGTGGTGAACCACCACCGCTGACGCTTCTTGGTCAGGCCGCAGCCGGAGGCCACGTGCCGCCAGGACCAGCGCAGCCAGACCGCCTTACGCGGGAAGACGAACAGGTACCAGTACGAGGTCGGCGCCCACCGCCGCCACAGGACGAGGACGACCAGGGCGGCGACGGCGAGCAGGACCGGGCGGGGCAGGTGCATCATCGATCGGCCCCCGCCCCGTAGGCCGCGGTCGCGGGGAGGAACGACTGAGCCCGGTAGGAGATGCCCCAGCGGTCGCCCTGCTCCCAGACGTAGCCGACCATGCCGACCGGGACCACCTCCTCCCCGGGGGAGATGGGCGGTTCGGGCGTCACGCTGACCTTGACCAGCTCCATGCGGCCGTTGCTGTCCTCGATCAACAGCGTGACCTCGTACATGGTGTTGCCGTCTCGGTCCCGCTTGATCTCGCCGGTCTCCTTGCTGACCAAACGAGGACGGGCGGCCTTGGCGCAGGTGATGTGCAGCTTGGACACGTCGACAGGGATGGGGATGGTGCGCATGATCTGTTCCTTTCGAGGTGAGCTCTCTTAGAACTCATAGTGTTCTTAGTATGCCAAGTTGTCAAGGACTACTTGGAGCACTTGGTTGGCGTGACGGCCGGGATGTGGTGAACTGGAGGCAAAGAGAGAGGGCCGGGATGATCGAGAAGACCGGTCGGCCTGCCTACATGCAGATCGCCGACGAGCTACGCGGGCAGATTCGGAACGGATCGCTGCCGCCTGGTACGGCCCTGCCCTCGATCAACCAGCTCTGCGAGCGCTACGACGTCTCAACCAGCGTCGTCAAGGCCGCCATCAGCGTCCTTCGTACCGAAGGGCTGATCGTCGGGCAGCAGGGCAAGGGCGTGTTCGTTCGCGAGCCGGAGAGCGCCGGCCTTGCCGAGGCGTCTGGCGACTCGGCGATCATGGGGCAGCTCGCCGAGATGCGGGCGCTCATGAGGGACCTGGGGGATCGGATTGCCGATCTTGAGTCCGCTGTCTTTCAAGAGCAGAAGCGATCTGGTGAACCCGGCAAGTGATCTCTTCGAGTTCGGCGCGCAGCGACCGTAGGTCGGCGATGATGCGCCGGGTGGTCTCGTCGCTCATGTTCACGGTGACTCCTCGCGGTCGGTGTTTCCCGGTTTCGGGATGCCGCTAGTTCACCGTGATCACGGGCTTTTCTGTATCACGCACCCTTAACTAAGCTTCTTCACGCCGCTTCATCAGCGGTTTACACGTACGTTTTCACATGCACCACCGCACGACCCACCCGAAAGTGTGAACGTGAAGGGATGCAATGAAGGCGACCCAGCGACCCGGCTGGACCCCCTCCCGTCTGCGGGAACACCGTGAAGCCCACGGCCTGACTCTGGAGGCCGCAGGCGACAGACTCCGAGAGACCGCCCGCCGCCACGGCCTGGCGGTACCCGCAGCCAACTTCCAAACCCTGTGGGGGCACGAGCACGGCTCCATTTACCCCGGCCCGCATTACCGCCGCGCCTACTGCCTCATGTACCAGGCCACAGAGCCCAACCTAGGATTTCGGCCGCCCCTTCCCGGCGAAACGGAGAAAGCGGAAATTATGATTTCCGATTTGCCCGCTCCCACCGACCCCGCAGCCGACAACGCCGCCGCCCAGGTCATCGAGGAGACATTGGCCAAGGTCTCCGTCGACGGCATCCAGCCCGACAACCACCAGCAGACTGCCCTGCGCAACCGCATCGTCGACGCCTGGCGCCGACGCCACGGCGGCGGCAGCCCCAAGCCGATCCTGACCCTCGTCGGCGGCTACGCGGGATCAGGAAAGACCGAGTTCTCCCGCTTCCTGTCCGACATCACCGGCTGGGCGTTCCTGGACAAGGACTCCATCACCCGGTCCATGACCGAACGCCTTCTCGTCTCGCTCGGTGCCGACCCCAACGACCGGCATAGCGACCTGTACCGGTCCGAGGTCCGTCCGCTGGAGTACCGGTGCCTGATGGAGACCGCGTGGGACAACCTCCACGTAGGCACTTCCGCCATCCTGTCCGCGCCGTTCATCAGCGAGCTCAACGACGAGGCATGGTTCAAGCGCCTGGAGAACCGGTGCGCCGCCAAGGGCATCGACGTGGCCGCGATCTGGATCCGCTGCGATCCCGAGTCGATGCGCGAGTACATCGAGTTCCGCGCAGCCGCTCGGGACGCCTGGAAGCTCACCAACTGGGACGAGTACGTGTCGGGCCTAAAGACCGACGCCAGCCCGCCCACCGCGCACATCACCATCGACAACCGGTTGGGCTCGGCGATCACCCTTGCCGACCAGACCCGCGAGTCGCTCAAGCGGATCCTGACATGACCGTGCCGCCCGTGGGTGTCGTCCTGTACGGCCCGCCCGCCAGCGGCAAGAACACCATCACCGCGGCGATGCAGAGGCACGACCCGCGATTTCGGCTGCTGCCCAAGCTCAAGGTTGGCACCGGCCGCGCGGACGGCTATGAGTTCGTCACCACCGAGCGGCTCGACGAGTTGCGCCGCGCGGGTCGCCTGCTGCTGGAAACCCACCGGTACGGCAACGTGTACGCCGTCGACCGCCGGCAGATCGAGGACATGACTGCCGCCGGACAGGCGCCAGTCGCGCACATGGGCAACATCGCCGACCTGCGCCGCCTCGTCGGGCACACCCCGGACGCCTGGCTGCGCGTCCTGCTCTGGGTTCCCCGCGAGGCGACCGAGCAGCGCTCGACAGGCCGCGGAGACGCCGACACCGCCCAACGGCTCAAAGCCTGGGACGAGACCCTCGCCGACCTCACCGCCAACACCGACGACGGCTTCTTCCACCTCCGCATCGACACCGACCGCCTGGACGCCGAGACGGCCGCACGCGAGATCACGAGAGCGTTCCTCGCCCTGACGAAGGCCGCCAACCCGGCGCACTATCGGCCGGAGAGCGTGGCCGTACACCGGGAGGGATGAGATCGGCACGCCACCAGGTGCCGCAGTTGCCGCACTGCGCACCGCCGGGACGGTCATCACCGGTCGAGGTCCAGCAAACATCGACGTGTGCGCATCCCGCCAGCTCCGCACTCTCTGCGCGGCGCTGGCGGGACGGCGAGCCCTGGCGGCATGCGTCGTCATCGCGACTGACCAAGCAGAATCCTCGTCCACAGGTGCTCGGCGGCAGGCGGACGAAGCCACTCACTCTCCTCAATGAGCACCCCGTCCGAGCGGTCGTAGCGCCGTACGAACATCAATCCGCCCGCCTGGCACAGCTCATAGGCCACGGGCTGGCAGTCGCAGGTGTGCCGGCGGACGCGTACGGAAGCCGCCCGAGGCCGGCTCTTAAACCACCTGATCTCCTCACACCCGGGCTGTTTGGCAGCCGCATGAATGCCCACACAGTCCATGATCAGCTCAAGCACGTCAGGCGGTCCCGGCAGCCGGTGCTTCGCAGGCCCGGGAGTCTTCCTGACCACCGTCATCACCACGGCAGCGAGGAAGAAGAAGGATCACGGCGAAGCTCGGCATAGCGCGCGGCGATCCGCTGCGCCGCCGTCTTCACCGCCAGCGCCCGGCATCCCGTGTAGACCCATCGGCCCGAACGTTCCGAGACGCGACCGGTCCACCAGCGATACCGCCAGCCCTCCGGCCCTCGCTCACACCACACCACGAGGTGAAGCCACACCGACAGCAGTGCGACACCGTCACCCTCGTGAACGTCGGCGACGACACCAAGGCGTTCCAACTCGCCCCTGAGTTGCTCGGCCACCACCAGAGCGGGAGAGCGCATGGGCGTCGCCACCAGGCTCAAGCTTCACCGCCCTGGCTGCTTGTGGCGCTCGTGAGGCGTGAGGCGATCTCGCTCTGTCTCTCCAGCTCAAGCGCCAAGGAGGGTCCGTCGTCGCTCCACACGGTCTGCGCTAAGCCCGCGTTCAACTGCTCGACGCTCAACGACACCGCCCGCCGCGTGGCGTACCACCCCTGAGGCCCGGTCTCGCTGGCGCCACGCCAGATCACCCAGTCCGGAAACTGCGCTGCAAGGTCCTGCACCGTCATGAGCCACCCGATCAGGAGGGAACCATTCCTCAGTCACAGTAGCTATGTACGTACATACGTGCAATGGAATGCGCCTATGCTGCTACGTAGCTTCGGCGCTATGACGATCGACCCCAGCGCCGACCGCCCGGTCTACAAGCAACTCGCAGACCTGATCCGGGCGCGCATCGAGGCGGGGGAGTACCGCCCCGGGCAG
>NZ_JABBWV010000028.1 GCF_012999535.1 Microbispora sp. H11081 | reverse complement strand
GTGGTCAGGGGCAGGGTCGAACTGCCGACCTTCCGCTTTTCAGGCGGAGCAATCACCCTGCTCCCCCGGTCCGCGCCGAGGTCAGCGGTGCTGCCTGGATGCCGACGTGCGCTGGTGGTGGCCGACGTTGTCGTCAGCGTTGTCGTCACATCAGCCGTGGCGCTCAAGAATCTCGATGGCTTGCAGTACGCCGGTCACCGCATGGTCGGCCTGGTGGTCGACTCCGGGCCAGGTGCCGCGGTCGATCCAGATCGTCCGGAGGCCCGCGGCCCGTCCGCCGGCTATGTCAGCGGTCACGTTGTCACCGATCACCCATCCGCCCTCGGCGAGAGCCGCACCACAACGCTTGGCCGCGATCTCGAACAGACCAACGTCGGGTTTACGGATGCCCTCCAGCCCCGACAACGCATAGGCGTCGACGGCCTCGGCCAACCCTGTCTGCTGGATCTTCCCGAGCTGGTTGTCCGCCGTCCCGTTGGTAACAATCGCGACTCGCCAGCCAGACGCGCGTAGCCGAGCCAGGCCGTCCAGCACCTCGGGACGACAGCGCACGAGGTACGGCATCCGCCGTCGGTAGCGACCCCACAACTCCTCGACGGAGTCAGGCAGAGCGAAGCGCTCGCGGACCTTGCTGAAGAAAACCTCTCGGTGCGGGTAGCCGTCTCGGTCAAGACTGACTAGCCAGTCAACCGCCCCGTCCTCCAATCGGTGCTCCCTGGCAAACTCCTCGATCCACACCCGGAACGCCCGATCCAGATCTATGAGGGTGTTGTCCAAATCGAAGAGCGCGAGTCGCTGCACGAGGACAACCTAGCCAGTCCCATGCAGCAGGCCGGCACATGGTCTGTCAGATGATCCGGTCGCAAGCGGATCGGACCCGTACGACTGCCAGGCCGCGGACCGGTAGCCCCACATTCGCAGAATCGTCAGCGACGTGATGACGGTTGCGGGATCCCGGCTCCTGTAGCTCGAATCCTGTAGCTATCGATTGATCGGAAAGCTCGGGTCTTGCTTGCTGAGATAAAACTTGAAGGCATCACGGATCTTCGAGCGTAGGCTCGGAATTGACCTACTACCTGGAACAGCTTCGTCTTCCCAATGCCTGTTCTTATGACCAAAGTACCGCCTTATGGATGGGGTTGAAACGTTCGCTACGAAGGTGGGCCTAGCGTTTGACGCTAGATCGGAGACAAGACCTTGAAATCCGCGTGCAAGCCCCAGGTTCAGGGAGCTCGTAGTATAGAACTTACACTCTATCGCCAGTGCGCTACTTCTTGACCGTGGCGCGACGCGTACGTTTCGGCAAAGGTCGGCTTCATTCTTCTCGAGGACAAGGACATCACACTCGTGAAGTACGCCTGAGTTGCCCTGAACTTGAACACCTACGTGTACCTCCAGGGGAGGCGCTACCTGACCAAACGTAATCACCGCGTGCGTATATGGATGCGTAGTGGAGTAAATTTGGCCTGGGCTCGTACGAAAGACCAGTCGCGTCGTGCGCTGCCCCTGCACAGTCTCGTAACGCACCGTGCCGCGGCAATCCAGCGCTTCTGCAACTATGAGCGCGAATATGTACCCTTCGTAAACGTCGTATGCAGCCGAGGAGGACCTGTATGACGTTGTTACTCCAGACAGGTATCCATTGAGCTCCCGGAGTAAATCATTGACGTCAGCCATGGCCCACCTCTTCGCCGAGCAGTTCAAGTACACGAAGCACCGATTCGTCCAGCTCTTCGCCAGCGAAGCCGGCGATGAGTTGGTCACTTAGTACTGTGAGGTCGCCTGCCGCGGCGGGCGCTCCTTCGTCGCGACGGAACTCGATACCCTCGACCGAGGGCGCATTTATTTCGGGCGCGTGAAGCAGCTTTACCTGTTGCCGGTGCACTCGGGGAAGCTCAACGAGGAGCCTTTGGATTGCCTCCAGCAATACACGGACTCGATCTGACGCCGATAGTGGGCTGGTGGAGATCTGAGCCTTCGATATGTCGGGGCCAGTATACTTCTCCACCTGGTACGGCTCACGCTCGACGTAAGGGCGCACCTGGGTTTCTTCATCGGAGATGTCGAAGATTGGGCCCGTGTGTCCGGTATTTCGTCGTGTGCTACCTCGTCGAGACTTGACGGTCACCACTTCGGCGCGACCGGCAGAGATTGCATCATCAACCTGTTGGAGTACCCACACTAGGCCTGCCTCGGCTAGCATCGTTCTGAGCCGAGACTCCAACTCTTCCGGATCCACAGAGCGATGCTCCCTCCATGTTGGATTCGATCACATTGGTCAAGCCCATCATCACGCAATTCCCTGCTCGTTGCGGCCGTCATTTCGAGATATCCCGTACTGGGTACAGCGGGCAACGACAGCCATCCGGTGGCAAGCGGCCCGGAGCGCAGGGCCACCAAGGCCCGAGCACTGGAGGCCGCGCAACAGGCTGCTTCACCATTGGAGATCTGCGTCGACTGATTCCGGCTCACCGGCGCAATCCCGCCTGCCAAACCTCGTATATCACGGACGACGCAGCCTGCGTGACCGCGCCTACCGTTTCGGCGTATCTCCACCCTGAGGGCAGCACGTTACTGACCGAAGCCTTTCAAGTGCTCCCAGGAACCTAGGGCGTCCTCGATCTCCTGTTCACCGACCAGAAGGTAGCTCCAGGTAGCATCGACCTCCTGCGCGGAGTTAGCCGTTCGTGCCCACTTGCGTGCAGCACGCCGCTTCGCCACAACCTCTGCTGAGGTCATGTCCTTGTCCGCCTTGACCTCTACCAGCCAGCCGTACCTTTCGCCGTCCTTCTGTTCGATGACGACAAAGTCGGGGTTATAGCGCTGCCCCTCCGAGGTCCAGGTGATGGGAACGTCGTTGATGAGGAGTCGGGCCCACACAACGACATCCCTCCCGGCATCGATGGCGTTGGCCACCTTGAACTCTGGCGCAGAGTCAAACCACGCGTGGCTGTAGAGGTTCTTACTCCAGCCATTGAAGGCTAGCGCCTTGTCGAAGGAGCCATCGGCATGCCCCGCGGTCTGCGCCTTACGGGCCTCACGAGTCTTACTGAGGGCTACGAGCTTTACCTCGTCTTCGTAGCTGACCTGAGCCCGGCTGACGTCGCGGAGCCTCCTCGTAACTTCGGTGGCGAGCCGCTGTCCGCAGCGGTCGCCGAAAGCCGAAAGGGTTTCTTGGGCCTGGTCCCCCATCGCGTCGATGACCTTCTTGACGATCAGTTGCGCCGCTCCCAACTCCAACGGCCGGTTCTGCACACCCTTGACGGACATCACTCTCTTGACCAGAGCGGTACGCGAAGCCTCCAGCGGGATGTCCAATGGAAGCGCGGCGGCCAGCCTGTCCGTCGTCGCTTCTGTCGTCACGACAACGTTACGGCCATCATGCTCAGCGACGATCTTCGTGCGCCTCAGCTCATCAGAGAAGTCCGTAGTGAGCGTACGGCCGAGCCGTGCAAATGGAGCGAGATCATCGATGTCGCTGAGGCTGACCACCGCCGGCAGCGGAACGGAGACCAGGTCGGGGATGTGGATCGGTTCCCGGTCAGGAAGTGGATCGTAGTAGTGCATCTGGGAGGTCTTCTTCGCCGCATCTTCGGCCTGCTGAGTTCGTGTCTCCACATCCACGACCCTGGCGGGACCGTCGGGGGAAGCGGGTAGCGTCCCTTCATTCGACAGGAAGCTCCCGGAAAGCTCGCTGTTGGACTGGATCCGTGTACCAACGAGATCATCCCTTGTGTCCTCCTCACGACCTGGCAGTGAGATGAGGTCGACGTCGGCTTCTGTGATCTGTTGGCGGACCACGCTTCTGCCGTCTGCCAGCTTCCGAATTTCGGCGTAGGTTCCGTAGTCAATAAACGCCTGATTGAGAACCTTGCGCTTCGCCAGCAGATCGCTGTATTTCTCGTGCGCGAGCACCTCGAGCGTGTCCAGGATCTCGATGTTCGTGTACTTGCCGAAGGGCAGACGCATCCCGCGACCGAGCGTCTGTTCGGTCATAACCTCTGAAACCGACGCGCGCATGGACGCGATGACGTAGACGTTTTTGACGTCCCAGCCTTCCTTGAGCATCCCAACGCTAATGATGATGCGGACGGGGGAATCTGGGGCTTCCACTGCTTCCAGGTCTGCGAGTGCCTGCTCCTTGTCCGCACCGGTCAGCTTCGAGTGGACCAGCAGGGTCTTCCCCTTCCATGCGCCGCCGTCGAAGGTGGTGGAGTCCAGGACCGCTTGAAACTCTTCCGCCTCCTCGATGCTCCGGGCGATGACGAGCATGACGGGATTCACCCGTGGGCGATCGCTTTCGTCGCAGTAGGCGTCTGCCGCTTGCGCCTTGTAGCGCAGCAGGTTGACACCATCGAGAAGCTTCGTCTCCACGTCAGAGCGGTCATCGCGACGGCCGACCATGACCGGGGTCTTGACCAGCTTGTCGGCGATGGCTGCGGCGAGCGGATACCGGTAGGCGACAATGGACTCGTCGGCCTTCACGGGGGTAGCGGTCATGCCGACCACGAGCTCGGGCTTCAGATCGCGGATTGTGCGGGAGAACGCAGGCCCTCGGTAGCAGTGATGCTCATCTGCGAGGATAACGAGATCATCGAGGCCGGCAAGGTAGTCGAAGAACGACATGCCCAGGTTCTCCTGGGGCTCATGAGTCGCACGCCCCTCGCCGGTAGAGGAGGTGAGTGCCTGGACAGTGAAGATGTACAGCTTCGTCTGTGCCGGGTCGTCCATCGCAGTCCGGGCAGCCTGGGTGTTGAAATCGTCGGCGGTGATGACAACCGGGTTGGACCGGAGCAAGGGTCGCAGAGATTTAGGGTTACCCGGCGTGAAGTTGCGGATCGACTTGTCGCGGATGGTCCGCCCCGGGGTAAGTAGGAGATAGTTCCGTGCGGGCGCTTCGGCGCCGGCCAGGTACTCCATAAGCCCCGCCATCACGTACGTCTTGCCAACACCCGTGGCCACGTCGACGATGCACTCGAATGGCTCGGTCTTGCCCTGTACGTCGTAGTGCTCGGAGGTGCGCAGCACTACCGACTCGATAGCCTTCCGGTTCGGCGCGCGAAGGTCCAGCCGGTGGGCAACCTCGTCTAACAGGTCGGGCTGAAACTGCAACTCGCCCATCAGGCGTTCCCTTCTAACCCACGGAGGCTGCGGCTTCCCCATCGTCGGCGACCTCTATCACCGGGGCCGGGATGAGGCGACCGGCACCGAATGGCGACTTGCGAGCCGATTTGCGACGGTAATTATCAAGAACTTTATCCGGGATCAGCTCGAGCCGTGACCCTCTACGCGCTGCTTTAAGGGTCTCCGCTGCCCCATCTTCGATCTGGGTCGCCCAGACCTCCACGGCCTCGCCCTCGGCCAGACGATCGAGGATCGCCGCCACCGTTCCCTCGCCGACCATGCCGTCAATCACGACGTAGCGAACACGCCCTTGCTTGGCTGCGAAGATGCCTTCCGGCTTGTACGGAACCGACAGCTGGGCACACATCGCCTCCGCTAGCGCGCCCTGCATGGCCCAGTCTGCTAGGAGGACCATCCCCTCCATCTCTACGAACATGGACTCGCCAACCTGGAGATGCGTGAACCCACCCCCACCGTGCCAGTTGATGGTGGTGACATTCTTCGTCTTGGTAGCTGCCTTTAACGCCTTGACCGTGGTGTCGTCGATATCCGGCCCGACAACCTTGACGACCTTTGCAAGCAACCGGTTGAACTCCTGTGCCTCCTCCGGCGTCATCCCTGCTGGGAGGCTTCCTTCACCATCCCCGTCGGCATCTATCGCGGGGATCCGCTCCGTGGTAGAGGTAACACCTCCTGGGTCCTGACCGTTGACGACCTTGGCCAGCCTCGGCAGCGCATATCGGGCCACCGTGTCGGCCTGGAGCTCGCTAGTAACCCAGCGCCGACTCATCTTGTGAGCAACCGCTGCGGTAGTGCCGGAACCGGCGAAGCAATCAAGGACAATATCGCCGGGGTTCGACGCTATATGGATGATGCGCGCCAGCAGAGCTTCCGGCTTCGGCGTCGCGAAAGGATGCTCGTCGGGGAACAGATCCCTAATCTCGTTCTTTCCGCGCAGGTTCCCACCGACCTCCTTGCTTAGCCAGAGCGTCTCCGGTACACGACCGTTGTCCTCTAGGTGCTTCTTACGCTGGATGCGCTCCTTATACAGATCGAGCATTACGAGGTCGGGCCACCGCCCAGCCTCGTAGCGGGCTTTCGCCGAGACTGCCGCCTCTTCCAGAGGAACTGACAGCATGATGGCAGGAACGTCTGCCTGAACCTGGACCGGTGTGGTTCCGCAGATTCGCGCGCGCTCGGCCTCATCGCTGATGTTCCGCAGCTCGTAGGGGGCATACTCCGACATCTGCTCCAACATCCATGACTGGGCCTTTCCCCAGCACCGACCAGGCGTCGGATACATCAGACCGCCGGTGATCGGGTGTTGGATGGCGTACACCATTCCTTGGTGTGTGAACGCCCCACTGGCCGTCGCGTCGCCGTCCCGCCATGGCACGGGATCTCCGTCTCGTGACTGATATCGGCTCGTGTTCGAGGCGGCCAGCCGGGGCATTCGATTTGGGATCCAGGCCTCGCTCTTCCTGTAGACCAGGATCACGTCCTGAGATGTCGACAGCAGCTTCGTGTCGTTCCGTGGAGAGTCGGCCTTCTGCCAGGCAATCTCAGCGACGAAGTTGGTTTCGCCCAGTTCCTCATCTAGAACGACGCGGCACCTGTGCGACTCCATATGGTCGAGGTGCACCCAAATGGATCCATCCTCGGCTAGCAACGGCCTGATCTGGCGTATCCGATCCCGAAGGAGGGTGAGCCAGATGGAGTGGGCAATATTGTCTTCGTAATGAGTGAACGCCTGCCCGGTGTTGAAGGGCGGATCGATGTAGACCAGCTTTACCTTACCGAGATACTTTTCAGCATACGCCGGGATTTTGGCCAGAGCGTCTAGCACATGCATCGCGTCGCCACTGATCAAAAGGTTGTCATCGGTAGGCCGAGGCAATCTCTCTGGGCGTTCCTCAGGGGTCCGCGCCTCGACACGACCTACCTCGTGGAGAAGCCGAACCTCGGACACACGGTAGTCCGATGGGTCGACAAACGTGTAGTCGTATCTTCCATCCCCGGTCGAAAGGAGAGTTTTGTCCTTGTCGGTCCAGGTGAGTTCGAGACGACCTTGGTGCCGGGGTGCCGGGTTCGGGGTCATGCGGCCTTCCCTTGCGGTTCGAAGATGCCCTCCTATTTTGTCGGATCCCCGTACCTCTAGATGCCGGTCCAGCACACCCCGGTCCCTGATCACCTCGTACGCCGTCGACCCACCGCGGAGCGGCAGCGGGCCGGGGACGGAGGGGCAAGGCCGGCCTCGCGTGTACGTCAACCTGGTCGTGATTCCTCGGTCATTGGATGCCATCGGTCACGGCCGGGCTTGAGCCGTAGGAGCCGGCCTGCTGGGCTTGCCTGGGTCGATGGCGGGCGAGGTGATCAGGGCTTCCCAGCCATCTACGAACCTCGGCTTCCGCGAAATGATCACCTCGGGGCGGGAGATCCCCGCCGGAGGCAACAAAGGACCTTGGCCCGTGACGGCGCGTCGCGTCGTCCTGGTCGAGCTGCTGGCCATGATGTTTTCGTTCGTCTGGGGACGCCTGGTCTCAGTGGGTGAGGAGCGCGCGGACGGCGCCGGCCGGGACCGGCCGAAGAGCCGCAGCCCGGCCGGCTGGCCGACCGGCGCGCGACGCGGGCCGCCGTAGGCGGGCCGCTTTAACGACGTAGAGAAAATCCTCATTCGGCGTTGCACCAGTCGCTTGTCCTGTCCCGGCGAGATGCTTGACACTCCAGTCCCAAGACATGGGCGACAGGTGCCGTTGTCGGTCAGTCTGGCGTGCATCGTTCGCGGGCGTCGCGCGGCAGGAGGCCGGGATAGGCCGTGGTGGATATCTCCGTGTCGAGCAGCGGTATCCGCCAGGGACGAGTGCAGCGGGGGCTGGACGCTGCCGAGCTGTGTGGCGGCATGGGACTCAGTCTTTGGTAGTTCACTGAAGCACCGCAGCACCTCGGTGACCCAAGCTGTGACCAGGTCACCCTTGAGCACCTGGCAGTGGGAGACCTAGAAGCAGTGGACCCGGACGTTGGCCTTCCAGCCCTAGAGAACGAGGGCTTGGGGACGCCCAGTCAGGGGCCAGGTATGTAAAACTAACCCCAGAGGGTGGTTGCGTCGCTACCTCCGATCATGACTGTGGGCACATGGACAGTCCCCATCCAGTCACTTATCCATCCCCCCTTAGCGAACCCTCTTGTGGTGAACTTAAGCTATGACTGAAACTGGCACCGGGCCCCTCGAGTTGTACTCCGGTGCACACGGGAAGGTGATGGCGGTGAGGCTCGCGGATGGATCCCTACCTGCCCTTGACTTCCTCAACAGCATCGATGCACGGGCGCAGCAGGCCTTCAAGGCGCTCTTCTCGCGTCAGCTGGACCACGGCGTTCTGCTCTCCAAAGATCGGTTCCGGATGCTAGACGACAAAGATCCACACGTCTACGAGTGGAAGGTTCACAGCCCTCGTGCCCTCCGGCTGTACTGCATCCACGAGGGGAGCACCTGGTATGCGACCCATGGCGGGACGAAAGCTGGCGAGACGCGTGGGGTGAAGAGGGAAGTTAAGCGAGCACGCGCTATCTACGCGGAAGGGAGTGAGGGATGAGCTGGTTCAACGACACACCGGAGACCCGCCGACTGTTCGCGGAAGAGGAGCTACTACTCGCAGCCACGGAGCTTGTGGCCCAGGCAATAGAGGAGCGAGGCATCACTCGGCAGGAACTCGCAAGACGCCTCGATGTTCGGCCGTCAGAGATCACACAACGACTCGCTGGCGCCCGGAATCTCACGTTGCGCACCTTCGCCAGCATGATGGATGCCCTCGGTTTCAAGGTCTTGCTCGGCAAGTGCGAGCGAGACGCACAGCCGGGGCCAGCTAGAGCAATGTCTCTGCAGATGCAGGAAGACCAGACCTACCAGCCGAATGTTCGCTACACATCTACGGGTGCTCGCATCCAACTAGTGAGAGAAGCGTGCTAGTAGAGATGCAGGTTTCGGATCTGATCGCTGCAGCCTCTCGGGTCGAAGACCACGTCAAGCTCACCGGCTTGAGGCTCACAGAGACAAGCAGCTGGAGCCGCGAACCTCCGACCGCAGCTCAGCTACAAACCGGAATGACGATAAATGTCACAGCTCGCAGCGACGGCACGCGGGTCATAGCTGATGTCGAGTACAACGTACGGGCCGAGGAACGCGAATGCGGAGGGGATCAAGCGGGCGAGCGCTGCTGGGAAGTGAAATGCCACTATTCAGTAGAGTATGAGGCTTATACTGATGTCGCCCTCGCGACGCAAGATCTAGAGGCTTTTGGCATTATGTCAACAACCCTTACAATTCACCCCTATGCTCGCGCCTTCATTCACGACATAACAGCTCAGATGGGATACCCACCTTTCAACCTGCCTCTACTGACTACGAGAGACTTGGCCGAGATGGCGAAGAATGCCAAGATCACCGTCTAGCGACGAGGCTACCAGGCCATGTCTTCATAGTGATCGGTTAGAGCCAAGGCAGGAGTGCTGCGATGGTGATCACGGCCGTGTATGAGGTGGCGGTCTTGTCGTAGCGCATGGCCAGGGCACGGACCTGTTTGAGCTGATTGAAGCAGCGTTCGACGATGTTGCGGCGCTTGTAGACCTGAGCGTCGAAGACGGGCGAGCGGCCACCCTTGCTGCCCCGCTTGGCGCGGTTGGTCACCTGTTCGGCCCGCTCGGGAATGGTGTGGCTGATGCCGCGTCGCCGCAGGTAGGTGCGGATGGCGCGGGAGCTGTAGCCCTTGTCGGCCACCACGTGGTCAGGGCGGGTACGGGTGCCGGCCGCGGCCGAGGCGGGGACCACGGATTTCCTGCAGCACCTGCTGCAGGCGGGTGCAGTCGTTGACGTTCCCGCCGGTCAGCACGCACGCCAGGGGGCGGCCGCGTCCGTCGCAGACGAGGTGAATCTTGCTGGTCAGTCCGCCTCCGGATTGTCCGAGGGCCTGATCGGACGGATCACCGGCGCCTGGTCCCCCTTATTCGCCTCGGCCGCGTGCTGGTGGGCTCGCACGATGGTGGAGTCCGCCGCGACCAGCCAATCGATGGCGCCGCGAGCGTCGGCCGATGCCTGCAGCATGCGAGTGAAGGTGCCGTCCAGAGCCCAGCGGCGGAAGCGCGTATAGATTTTCTGCCAGGACCCGTACCGGGCGGGGATGTCCCGCCGCGTTGCTCCGGAGCGGATCTTGCACACGATCCGTTCAGCGCCCGGCGGCCGTCCTCCCGAGGACGGCCCATCCGCCCGAAGGGGAGAAGAACCTGCAGCTTCTCCCGCTACTACCTTTCGGGTGGCTGCGGCAATCACCCTTCTCGCTTTGGCAAATAAGCTTGCCCGGTTAGCCCACCTGCGCCTTGCCTACTTCGATCACGGTCCTATCGGCGGGGAATTTGCGGGTGTCACCATCTGGCTCGGTGATGACCAGGATGGGGACGCCCTCGGCGACGCCGAGTTGCCGGCGTTCAGGCTCGGTGGGCATGCGGGCGGTCACCTGGGCACCGGGTGTGATGGAGACGGTGACGGCCTCTCCTTGCTCGCGGACGCGCGAGCCTCGCAACTCGGTCACTATCAGTCCCTCTCCCCTCAGTACGGCAATGGCACGGCGTACCGAGTC
>NZ_JABBWV010000027.1 GCF_012999535.1 Microbispora sp. H11081 | reverse complement strand
GCCTGCGGCTTCTTACGCGCCACCGCGGCGTCCTCCAGGTCATTCGTCGCTTCCGATGCCTGGATCACAGTAGTCATCGAGTGCGTTCTCCTTGATCAGGAGTTACACCGAAGACCGTACAGTCCCGCGCGGGCCGGCGGCCGCGATGCGCGCGGGCGCAGCAGGGTCTCAGCGGGCCTCGACGGTGAAGGTCGTGGTGAGGACCTAGCCCTGTGCGTCGCGGAACTGTCCCCACAGGCGGTAGAGGCCGGGGCGGGGGAATCGGGCGTGCAGGCCGAGTTCGGGCCCGAAGGTCTGACCCGGCAGGGCGAAGATGGGGCGGCCCTGGTCGTCCTCGGCCTCCGCGTGCTCGTGGGCGAACCCCTCGCCGTCGAGCGGCATGATCACCACGTGCCCGGGGGCGGCCAGGTAGGGGCGCAGGCCGGAGACGGGCTTGCCGGTCGAGGCGTCCGCGAAGCGGAAGGTGAGGTCGCTCCTGCCGCCCGCTTCGGCCTCGCCGTCGAGGGTGACCCGGAGGCCGCCGACGACCTGCTCGCGGGGAGACGGAGCCGTCGTCTCGGCGGTGATGAAGGATTCCGGGCGGCCGATCAAGATCTCCTGGTGGTCGACCACGTCGGTCATCTCCCCGCGCCGCCGGAACTCGGCGTTCACGAGGTAGCGTCCGGCCGTTGGGAAGGTCAGCCGTACGGAGAACTCGCCCGGCCGGCCCGCGGGCTGGGGATGGGCATGGGTGAAGGTGCCCAGGTCCGAGCGGGTGGCGATGAAGTGCATCCACGCCTCGTGGCTGCGTACGACGTCGTCGATGGGACGGCGGGTCGCGGGGTCGGTCAGCCGGATGCGGATGGTGGCGGGGACGCCGGGGGTGACGTCCGGGGGGACCGTGATGTCCATCCGGACACCGGCGTCGTCGGCGGGCACGGGTTCGGTCTCGGCCGTCATCATCACGCTCATGGCGGGACGCATGGGCATGCCGGTGTCCTGAGCCCAGGCGAGCACGCCGTTCATCCCGCGCTGCGCCGCCTCCGTACGGCTGAGCGCGGTGAACCCGGCGCCCACGGCCAGCGCGAGGAGGGCGATTCCCGCGAGGTAACGCCAGTCGGCGAGCCGGGACACGGCGACACCGGGCCGGAAGCGGCGCAGGCGCAGTGCGTTGGTGACGACGCTGACCGAGCTCATCGCCATCGCGGCGGCGGCGAGGGAGGGGTCGAGGAGCACGCCGTTGAAGGGATACAGCACACCGGCGGCGACCGGGATCAGCAGCACGTTGTACGCGAACGCCCAGGCCAGTCCTTGCTTGATCGTGGTGACGGTGCGCCGGGACAGGTCGATGGCCGAGACGATGCCGCGCAGGTCGCCGCCCACGAGGGTGATGTCGGAGGCCGCGATGGCGACGTCGGTCCCGGTGCCGATGGCGATGCCGAGGTCGGCCGTCGCGAGCGCGGGTGCGTCGTTGATCCCGTCGCCGACCATGGCGACGACCGCGCCGCTCTCGCGGAGGGCGGTCACGCGGGCCGCCTTGTCCTCTGGCCGTACGTCGGCGATGACGTGGTCGATGCCGACCTGCCGGGCGACGACGTCGGCGGTGATCCGGTTGTCGCCGGTCAGCATCCACACGTCCAGGCCGAGCGCGCGCAGCCGCTCGACGGCCTCGCGCGACTCGGGGCGGATGGTGTCGGCCACGCCGATGAGCCCGGCGAGGCGGCCGTCGAATGCGACGTACACGGGGGTCGCGCCCTCGGCCGCCGCCGTGGCGGCCACGTGCTCCAGTTCGCCGACGCTCACGTCGTGGCGGCGCATGAGCGCGGCGTTGCCGATGAGCATGGCCCGGCCGGCCACCTGGGCCTCGACGCCGTGGCCGGGGACGGCGTCGAAGTCCTCGACGTCGGGCAGGCGGAGGTGGCGGTCCCTGGCGTGTGCCACGATCGCCTCGCCGAGGGGGTGCTCCGAGCCGGTCTCGGCCGCGGCGGCGTACGCGAGAAGCTCGTCGGCGTCCCCGCCCGCGACGGCGACGAGGTGGGTCACCTCGGGACGGCCCCGGGTGATCGTGCCGGTCTTGTCCAGGACGACCGTCGTGAGGCGGCGGGCCTGTTCGAGCGCGTCGCCTCCGGAGATCAGGATGCCCAGTTCGGCCGCCTTCCCGGTGCCCACCATGATCGCGGTGGGGGTGGCCAGGCCGAGCGCGCACGGGCAGGCGATGATCAGTACGGCGATGGCGGTGCCGATGCCGAACGTGAGCCGTCCCTGGTCGGGGCCGAGGACCGCCCAGACGGCGAAGGTGAGCGCGGCGATGCCGATGACGGCGGGCACGAACCACCCTGAGACCGTGTCGACCAGACGCTGCAGGGGCGCCTTCGACCCCTGCGCCCGCTCGACCAGCCGCACGATCTGCGCCAGCGTCGTGTCCTGCCCGACGGCGGTGGCCCGCATCACCACCGAGCCGGTCCGGTTGATCGTCGAGCCGATCAGCGGGTCGCCTTCGCCCCTGCGCACCGGCATGCTCTCGCCGGTGATCATGCTCTCGTCCACGGTGGAGACGCCGGAGGTCACGACGCCGTCCACGGGGATCTTCTCGCCGGGTCGGATCCGGACGAGGTCGCCGACGGCGACGTCCTCGACGGGGATCTCGACCTCGATCTCCCCGCCGGCGTCCCCGCGCAGGACGCGGGCCGTCTTCGGCCGCAGCCCGAGCAGCTCCCTGATGGCCGACGTCGTCCGCTTCTTGGCCTTCGCCTCCATCCAGCGGCCCATCAGGACGAGCGCGATGACGACGACCGAGATCTCGAAGTAGACGTGCGGCGGCAGCCCCAGCCGCTCCGCCGCGGCCGGCCACAGCGTGACGAACGCGCTGTAGCCGTACGCCACCGTCGTGCCCAGGGCGACGAGCGTGTGCATGTTGACCGCGCCGTGCCGGCCGGCGGCCCAGGCGGCACGGTAGAAGGGACGGCCCGCCCAGAACTGCGCGACCGTGGCGACGACCAGCAGCAGCGGCATCAGCCAGTCCATCGCGTCGATGGGCAGCGGCAGATACATCAGCACCATCATCGACAGCCCGGCCGCGAGGGTGACCTGCCATGCGCGCTTCAGCCGGGTGACCTCCCCGTCCTGTTCCGGTTCCTGTTCCGCTCGCGGCTGCGGCTCCGGTTGCGGAACCTCGGCGGTGTACCCGGCCCGTACGACCGACTCGGCGAGCATGCCGACGGTGACGCGGGCGGGATCGTAGGTGACGGTGGCCACCTCCGTGGCGAGGTTCACCTCGGCGGCCTCCACCCCGTCGACACGGCTCAGGGCCCTTTCCACCCGGCGTACGCAGGACGCGCAGGTCATGCCGCCGATGTCCAGCGCGCTCACGGTCGTCGTCGCGGTCGTCGTTACCCCAGTCGTCACCGTCATCGCTTCACCTCCT
The DNA here is from genome assembly GCF_012999535.1 of Microbispora sp. H11081. Classification (GTDB taxonomy): domain Bacteria; phylum Actinomycetota; class Actinomycetes; order Streptosporangiales; family Streptosporangiaceae; genus Microbispora. Next base: position 11,426 of record NZ_JABBWV010000027.1, on the reverse strand, counting down.
GGTCGAAGACTCTCGGGACGACGGTCGCGCGCGGCGCTTTCCCGCCGCTGTCCGTCCCCTCTCGCGCCGGCGACAGGGGACGGACAGCGCGCTTCGGCATGGTCCTGCCATCCGGGCCGCACGGAGCGGCCCGCGACGGAGGGAGTCACCATGAACGAGCTCAGGTTGTCCGTGCCGGCCATCAGCTGCGGCCACTGCGTTAAGGCGATCGCGGAGTCCGTCGGCGAGGTGCCCGGCGTGGCCTCCGTGGCCGTCGACTTCACCGCGAAGACCGTCGTGGTCACGGGCTCCGCCGACCGGGGCGCCGTCTGCGCGGCCATCGCCGAGGCCGGCTACGAGGTGGCGGCGTGACCGGTCACCTCGACTACGACACGCTGGTCGTCGGCGGCGGGCAGGCCGGGCTGGCGTTGGGATACCACCTGAGCCGCGCGGGCGTGCGCTTCGCCGTCCTCGACGCGCACGGGCGGGTCGGAGACGCCTGGCGTCACCGGTGGGACTCGCTCACGCTGTTCACACCCCGCCGGTACGACGGCCTGCCGGGCCTGCCGTTCCCCGGGGACCCGGACGGTCACCCGGGCAAGGACGAGGTGGCCGACTACCTGGAGGCGTACGCGGAGAGGTTCGCCCTCCCGGTGCGCCTGGGCTGTCATGTCACGGCCGTACGGCCCGAGGGGGAGCGGTTCCTGGTCGAGACATCCACGGGGGCGTACACGGCGACCCGGGTCGTGGTCGCGGCGGGGGCGTTTCACACGCCGCGCACGCCGGGCTTCGCGTCGAGCCTGGACCCGGGCGTCACGCAGGTGCACAGCACCGGGTATCGACGCCCTGACCAGCTTCCGATGGGCGAGATCCTGGTCGTCGGAGCGGGCAACACGGGTGTGCAGATCGCCGAGGAGCTCGCCGGCAGCGGGCGGCGCGTTCTGCTGTCGGTCTCGTCGATGGGCCGGGCGCTGCCGCAGCGGGTGCTGGGCCGTGACCTGTTCTGGTGGTTCTCCCGCCTGGGCTTCATGGACATCCGCGGCGACAGCGGGATCGGGCGCCGCGTGCGAAGCCGGGAGCTGATCATCGGGACCGACGTGAAGCGGCTGCTGCGACGGGTGGAGCGCGTGGACCGCGCCGTGTCCGCGGAAGGGCGGGACGTCGTCCTCGCCGACGGCCGCCGGGTGCGTCCCGACGGCGTCGTCTGGGCGACCGGTTTCCGCGCGCACTATCCCTGGCTGCACGTGCCGGTGCTGGACGAGCGGGGGGCGCCGGTGCACCGCGAGGGGGTCACGCCATGGCCGGGGCTGTACTTCCTCGGGCTGCCCTGGCAGCGGACGCGCGGCTCGTCGGTGCTGGGGTGGGTGGGGCGCGACGCGCACGCTCTGGCCGAGCGGCTGACCGCCGCCACTAGCCCCGCCGAATCGCTCATCGCCCCTTAATATTGGGCAATCCCGGCGGTGCCGGGGATGACGAGGAGTGACATGCAGAACACCGCCGTGACGTTCGCGGTTCTCGGGCCCACCGAGGTGCGGGGATCCGACGGATCCGCGGTGGAGCTGCCGCCGTCCGTGCGGGCGCTGCTGGCCCGGCTGGCCCTGTCGTGTGGTCGCGTGGTCCCGGTGGACGCGCTGACGGACGCGTTGTGGGGCGACGAGGGCGACGACCTGCCCGCCGACGCGGCGAACGCCCTGCAGATCCGGGTGTCCAAGCTGCGCCGCGCACTCGCCGCCGCCGGGCTCGGGCCGGGTGTGCTGGTCACGCAGGCCCCTGGATATCGGCTCGCCGCGCCCGCCGAGTCCGTCGACGCGTACGCGTTCGAACGGCTGCTGGTCCGCGTCCGCGAGGAGACGGCCGCGGGGCACGCCACCACCGCTGTCGGCCTCCTGGACGAGGCGCTGCGGCTGTGGCGGGGGCCCGCGCTGGCCGACGTCGGCCAGACGACGTGGGCGACGACGGAGAGCGCCCGGCTGGAGGAGCTGCGGCTGGGCGCGGTCGAGGACCGGATGGAGCTCCTGCTGGAGTCCGGCGGGCACAACGAGGCGGTCGCCGACATCGAACGCCTGGTGGCGCGGCATCCGCTGCGGGAGCGGCTGCACCGCCTGCTGATGCTCGCGCTGTACCGCGGCGGGCGGCAGGCGGAGGCGCTGGCCGCCTACCAGGCGCTGCGCCGCGGCCTCGCCGACGAGCTCGGCATCGACCCGTCGCCGGAGCTGCAGGCCCTCGCCGAGGCGATCCTCCGTCAGCAGGTCCCGTCCGCCGCCCAGCCGCCCCCCGCACCCGGCAGGGAACGGGCGCCGCGGAGCGCCGACCGGCTGCCGCGGCGGCTGACGTCGCTGATCGGCCGCCAGGACGACGTGTCGACGGTGCTCGAGCGGCTCGCGGAGGCGCGGGTGGTGACGCTGACAGGACCGGGCGGGATGGGCAAGACGACGCTCGCCTTCGAGATCGCCCGCCGGATGAGCGAGACACCATACGAGACACCGGACGAGCGGGTGCTGCTGGTCCGCCTGGCCGCCCTTGAGGCGGGTACGGACGTCGCGAGCGCCTTCGCCGCCGAGCTGGGCGTGGTGACGCAGGGCGCCGGAGCGGCCGACGCGGTCGAGGAGCACCTGCGGGACGGCCGCACGCTGCTCGTAGTCGACAACTGCGAGCACGTGGTGGACGACGTGGCCGTCCTCGTGGAGCGGCTGGCCGAGGCCTGCCCGGGTCTGCGCGTGCTGGCCACCAGCAGGGAGGCGCTCGCGATACCCGGCGAGGTGCAGGTCGCGGTCGGCCCGCTGGACGACGACTCGGCCGTCCGGCTGTTCTCGGAACGGGCCCGTGCCGTACGGCCCTCGTTCGCGCTCGACGACGAGACCGCCTCCGTGGTGACGTCCATCTGCCACCGGCTCGACGGCATGCCGCTCGCCATCGAACTGGCCGCGGCCCGGGTGAAGGCGCTGCCTCCGGCCGAGATCGAGGCCCGGCTGGCGGACAGGTTCTCGCTGCTGACGGCGGGACCCCGCACCGGTGAGGCCCGCCACCGTACGCTGCGCGCCACCCTCGACTGGAGTCACGACCTGCTGCCGGAGGCCGAGCGGCGGCTGCTGCGCCGGCTCGCGGTGTTCCGCGGCGGCTGGACCCCGGCCGCTGCCGAGGAGGTGTGCGCCTTCGGCGGCGTCGGCCGGGGGGAGGTGCTCGACCTGCTGTTCCGGCTGGTCGACCGGTCTCTCGTGGTGCCGGAACCGGCCACGGGGCGGTTCCGGCTGCTCGTCACCGTCCGTGACTACGCGTGGGCCCGGCTGGAGGAGTCGGGAGAGGTCGCGGAGTGCCGCGACCGCCACTTGGCCCACTTCGTCCGCTTCGCCGAGGAGCACGGGCTGGGCGTCGGCGACTCCGCGGTCTTCGCCCGGCTGCACGACGACCACGACAACTTCCGCGCCGCGCTGGATCACGCGCTGGACCACACGACGACTGGCGGCGATGTCGAGAACGGCTACCGGCTGGCCTGCGCGCTCGTGTGGTTCTGGAACTACGGGTTGCGCTACGAGGGCACGCGGGCGCTGACCATGCTGCTGGAGACCGGCGGCGGCTCCACCGTCGCGCGGGCCCGCGCGCTGCAGGGCATCGGGTTCCTGCACGTCTACTACCCCACCCCGCACTCGGTCGCCGCCGCTGAGGAGAGCCTCGCGGTCTTCGAGGAGATCGGCGACTTACGCAACGCCGCGATCTCCCGGCTCGTCGTGGCCTGGGCCGGCCAGTACGGCGGAGACGCCGGGCGCTGCCGGGAGATGATCGAGCGGAGCCGCCGCGAACTCGGCGACTCCGACGGCGGCTGGTGGCTGGGCATGAGCCAGTATCTGGAGGCGCTGATCGCCCTGGGCATGGGCGACTTCGCGACCGCGGTCGTCCAGTGGCGGCGCTGCCTGGAGGTGACCCGGCTCACGGGTGACCGGATCATCGGCAGCGCGATTCTCACGCACCTCGCCATCGCCCTGCGGGAGTCCGGGCGGCGGGAGGAGGCCCTCGCCGTGCTGCGGGACTCCGAGGACGAGGTGCGTGCCCAGGGTTCACCGCACGGGCTGGCCTTCGCCCTCGTGCACACGGCGCACCTCCGGCTGGACATGGACGAGCACGACGACGTGACGGCGCTGCTCGCCGAGGCCGGGGACGTCGCGCGCCGGGCCCGCAACCCCCGCTGCCAGGCATGGGCCGCGTGGGGCCGCGCCCGCATGGCGCGCGTACGTGGGAAGGCGGACCTCGCCGTTCAGGAGTGCCGGGACGCGGTGGCCCTGTTGAAGGAGGGCGAGTTCCCCTGGGCCAGGGCCCGCCTGTGGGCGTTCCTGGCCGGCTGCGCGGACGACGCGGGACTGCCGGACGAGGCCGCCCGCGCCCGCGAGACGGCCGCCGCGCTCACCGGCTGAGTTCAGGGCCGGGCTCAGCCGCGCCGGTGCTCGCACCGGTCGCCCCCGAACCCCGCCGACGCCAGCGCCGCCCTCAGGTCCTCGGCGTCCACGTCGCCGCGTACGCGCAGCAGGCCCCGGGCGGCGTCGACCTCGAACGAGGTGACGCCGGTTACGTCTCGTACGTGCCTGCTCAGGAGACGGACACACCGGCGGCACAGCAGTGCCGGCACCCCCACGGTCGTCTCCCGCGCCGCCCCCTGACGGCTGTGGTCTGCCATGCCGTCCAGCGTGCCGCCCCGCGCTGGCGGTCCGCTGTCCGTCCGCTGTCCGGCCCGCGGGGGCCGCCTTCACGAGCGGGCCAGCCGGCGGCCAGCCTTCGGACAGGCCGGACCGCGACGCTCCTGCCATGAACCTCGTCCTCCTCGTTCTCCCCGAGCTGATGCACCTGAGGCATCACGAGCTGCTGCGGCAGGCCGAGCAGCACCGGCAGATTCACGACATTCCGGGAGCCCGCCATGACAATGACTGAGACGACCACCGCCGAGACCTTCCCGCGTACGGACATCGCGGCGCTGGCCCGCGACGTCGTGAAGATCTACGGCCGCGGCGACACCGCCGTCCGAGCCCTGGACGGCGCGACCCTGTCGATCCCCGCCGGGCGGTTCACGGCCGTCATGGGCCCGTCCGGGTCCGGGAAGTCCACGCTGATGCACGCCCTGGCCGGCCTTGACACCGTGGACGGAGGACAGGTGCTCGTCGGGGACACCGACCTCGGCCGGCTCAACGAGCGGCAGCGCACGCTGCTGCGCCGCGAGCACGTGGGCTTCGTCTTCCAGAGCTTCAACCTGGTCCCGACGCTGACCGCCGCGGAGAACATCGTGCTGCCGCTGACCCTCGCGGGACGGCGCGCCGACCAGGCGTGGATCGACGAGATCGTCGCGATGCTCGGTCTCGCGGACCGGCTGCGGCACCGGCCCGCCGAACTGTCCGGCGGGCAGCAGCAGCGGGTCGCCGTCGCCAGGGCGCTGGCCGCCCGCCCGCGGATCATCTTCGCCGACGAGCCGACCGGCAACCTCGACTCGCGGTCGGGGGAGGCGGTGCTCGGCTTCCTGCGCCACGCCGCGCACGAGCTCGGCCAGACCATCGTCATGGTCACCCACGACGCGAACGCCGCGGCGTACGCCGACCAGGTGGCGTTCCTCGCCGACGGCCGGGTGGCGGGGGAGCTGCGCGATCCCGAGGTCGCGGACATCCTGGCCCGCATGGCCCGTCTCGGCGAGAGGGAGAAGTGATCCCGATGTGGCGTCTGATCGTCCGCAACACCGCCGCCCGCAGGGGCAGGCTGGCGCTGACCCTGTTCGCCGTCCTGATGGGCGTCACCTTCGTCACCGGCAGCCTGGTGCTGACCGACACCTCCCAGCGGCTGCTCGATGCCCAGTTCCGTACGGCCACCGCGGGGGTCGACCTGACCGTACGCGACGCCGCGGCGTTCGACTCGGCGATGGGCGTGGAGGTCGAGCGCGACCCGCTGCCCGCCGAGGTCGTGGACCGCGTCCGCGCGGTGCCGGGGGTGGCCGCGGCCACCCCCGTCGTCCGGGGGCAGGGACTGATCGCCTTCGGCGGGAAGACCATCATCCCGTCGGGCCCGTCGTTGCTGCTGTCGTGGGAGCCCGACCCGGTCGGCGCGTTCACGCTGCGCGCCGGGCGCGCTCCGGACGCCGAGGGCGAGGTCGTGGTCGACGCGGCCACCGCGAGGCGGCACGGCATCGGCCTCGGTTCCGAGGTGACCGTACGGGCCGAGCGCACGGAACGGCTGCGCGTGGTGGGGCTGGCCGGGTTCGGGTCGGGCGATGGACTGCCCGAGACGACGGTCGCCCTGGTCTCCCTGCCCGCGGCGCAACGGCTGCTCGCGCTCGGCGGGGACTCCTCGGAGGTCGCCGTCGTCGCGGCGGACGGAGCGGACGTACAGCGGCTGCGGTCCGCGGTGTCGGCCGCGATCGGCGCCGGATACGACGTGTCCTCCAGCCGGGACGTCGCGGCGTCCAGCGCGGCGGCGGCCAAGACGCAGATCTCCTACCTGCGGGTGATGCTGTTCGCCCTGGCCGCGGCGGCCCTGCTCGTCGGCGCGTTCCTCATCGCCAACACGTTCTCGATCGTCGTCACCCAGCGCACGCGTGAGCTGGCCGTCCTGCGTGCGGCCGGGGCCACCGGCGCACAGGTCATGCGCTCGGTGCTCGGTGAGGCACTGCTGGTGGGCCTGGCCGCGTCCGCGGCGGGCGCGGGCGCCGGCGTCGCCTGCGCGGCGGGACTGCGCGACCTCGCCGGGCTCTTCGGGATGACGCTGCCCGACGGCGGGCTCGTCGTCACGCCCCGGACCCTGGTCGTCGCGTTCGCTGTCGGTGTCGGCGTCACGGTCCTGTCGGCCCTCGGTCCGGCCCGCCGCGCCGCCTCGGTGGCGCCGGTCGAGGCGATGCGGCGTTCGTCGGCCGAGGACGTGTCCGGGCGGGCCCGCTGGGGCCGTACCGTCGCCGGTGCGGTGCTCACCGCGCTCGGCGCGGCCGGGCTGTCGATGGTCCTCGCAGGACCGGGATCGGTCGGCATGCTCGGCGCGGCCGCGGTCTGCGCCGTGGTGGGGCTGGCCCTGCTCGGGCCCGCGGTCACCCCGGCTCTGACGCGGCTGCTCGGACGGCCGCTCGGCGTGGCCGGCGTCCCGGGACGGCTGGCGCGGGAGTCCGCCGCGCGGGCGCCCCGCCGTACCTCCGCGACGGCCCTGGCCCTGGCCTTCGGCCTCGCGCTGGTCAGTTTCACGACCGTGATGGGAGCCTCGATCAGGGACTCCACGGCGCGGTCGTACACCGAGGTGATCACCGCCGACTACGTGGTGGAAAGCGCACGCAACGAGATGCTGGGCGGCCTGCCCGCGCACGCCTATCACCACGTCAGCGAGTTGCCGCAGGTCGCGGTGGCCTCCCGGCTGCGTTACGGCCACTGGAAGGACGGCCGGTCGACCGAGGCGCTGACCGCGGTCGACCCGGTCACGCTGCCCCGCGTCACCTCGCTCCACATGATCGAGGGCCGCTTGGACGCCATCGCGGACGGCGGGATCGTCCTGGCCGCCGACGTCGCCAGGCAGCGGAACCTCAAGATCGGCGACACCCTGGCGATGACGTTCTCCCGCACGGGCGTCCAGCGTCTTCCGGTGGTCGGCCTGCTGCGCGACCGCGACGCCCAGGCGTTGTCGACCAGCTACATCATCGCGTTGGACACCTTCGAGAAGAACTTCCGCGAGCACGTCGACGCGAGCGTCTTCGTCAAGGTGGCCGACGGAGTGAGCGGCGCGGACGCCAGGAAGGCCATCGAAGGGGTCCTCACCGACTCCCCGACCGCGCAGGTGCGCGACCAGGCCGCGGCCGTCGCCGCGCGGACCGGGATGGTCGACGAGGTCATCGGACTGGTGACGGCGCTGCTGATGCTCACCGTCCTGATCGCGCTGATGGGCATCACCAACACGCTCGCCCTGTCGATAGTGGAGCGGACCCGGGAGATCGGGCTGCTGCGGGCGGTCGGCATGACCGGCGCCCAGACGCGCTGGATGATCCGCGGGGAGGCGGTCCTCGTCGCGGCGCTGGCGATCGTCACCGGGGTCGGCCTGGGCGTCGCCTTCGCCGCGGGCACGGTCACCGCGCTCGGCCGCACCACCGAGGCCACGCTCACGCTGCCGGTCGGCCCGCTCCTGCTGGTCGTCGGGGTGGCCGCCGCCGCCGGCCTGCTGGCCGGGCTGCTGCCCGCCCGCCGAGCGGCCAGGCTCGACGTGCTCACCGCCATCGCCACGTCCTGACCCTGCGGCGAGAGAAGAGAGGAGAAGAGAGGGGTATGAGCCGGATGCGCCACTTGTGCCCCGCGGTGGACGCACCGGAGACGAATGGCAGGGCGAATAGCAGGGCGCACGAGAAGGCAGGTGTGGATCGAATGGGCGACAGCAGGGCAGGCACTTCCCGCGCAGTGGCGTCCGCCCGTGGGCTGGCCGTCGCCGCGATCCTCCTCGCCGTGTCGGGCGTGGCGACGGCGCCGGCCCCCGCGCTCGGCCGCGGCCCGTACGTCCAGAGCAGCCTGGCCGGCCAGAGCAGCCAGAGCAGCCTGGTCGGCCAGGGCAGCCTGGGCAAGAACGGCGAGACGAGCAAGAAAGACAAAAAAGACAAGAAGGCTAAGAGCAGCAAAAAAGACAAGAACGGCAAAAAGGGCAAGAAGGGTAAGAACGGGAAGGGCGGCAAGGGGGCCAAGGGCAAGGGCAACGGCGCCCACCTGGGTGCCCGTCTCGCCGGCTTCGGTCCCGGTGGTGTCGGTGGTGGTCTCGGAGGTGGCGGCTTCGGTGGCGGCTTCGGAGACGACGGCGGTGGCGGAATCCAGCGCACGACCGGCCTCAACACCGCCAACGCTCCGACGATCAGCAGCCCGCCCTACCAGTCGTCCATGGGCACCCGCAACGTGAACGCCCCCGCGGGCAACAGCGCCGTCGATTTCGCCGGTGTCCAGCAGGTGTCGAGCGTCAGCGTCTTCACCAACTCGCTCAGCGGCAACTGCAGGAACGGGATCAGGGAGTGCCCGATCAACCAGTCCCTGCGCAGTGTCGAGAGCAGAGGCGACATCGGGCACTGAGAGGCGCTGAGAGGCACTCGACCTCGGACGGGCGTCCGCCACATGGTGGACGCCCGTCTTCTCTGTGGTACGCAGCGGTCAGAGGTCGCCGCTCTCGATGGCCTGCTTGAGGGCCGCCTGCAACTGCTGGTGCGAGGCGGTGCCGTTCGCGGCGACGAAGTCGATCAGAGGGGCGTCGGCCTCGAAGGTGAGGTTCTCGGTGACTCTGGTCTTCCCGCCGGGGAGCGGCTCGAAAGTGATCTTCTGGTGCGTCACCACGTTGGGCTCCGACCAGCTGTCGGTCTCGTAGTAGAACCCGTCCGCGTGGAGACGCTGCTGCGCGTGCGTCTTGCTGACCACCAGCATTCCCTCGTACGGGATCTCCTCGATCGCCGTGAGGTTGCGGTAGAGCGCCGGGCCCTGGCGCCACTGCTTGTGGGTGACGACCCGCTTCAGGAACGGGTTCTTGCCAAGGTGGTTGTCGAAGTCCGAGTACTTGTGGAAGGTGAGCGGCATCGGCGCGTCGATGTCGATGGAGATGCTGTTCGTGATCCGGCTCCGTCCCGAGTCTGGCGCGGGCGGTGTCGGGTCGGAGAAGTGGTAGGTGTCCCAGGCGGTCTGCCACTCCTGGGCGATCTCGGCGTCGCTCTCGGTCGTGTCGGCGGTCGTGCCGGCGGTCGTGCCAGTGGTCGCGTCGGCGTGCGCGGGAGCGGACAGGGCGGCGAGGAGGAGTACGGCGGCGAACATCGGGGCCGCGGTGACTCGCAGGATCTTTCTCACATATACCTCAAGAGGATGAGAAATGGTACAAGTGATCTTCTATCGCGATCATGGGGTGTTACAGAAGGGTCTACGCCAAATGGGTCACGCGTGGAGCGCCGCGAATTGTCGGCTGGTCCTGGCATGGTGGACCGCATGAGCAAAGCGAACATGCGGGTGAAGGGCTTCGACCATCTGGTGCTGACGGTGGAGGACGTCGAGCGCTCGCTGGCGTTCTACTGCGACGTCCTCGGTCTGGAGCCGGTGCGTGTCGACGAGTGGCGGGCTGGCAAGGCGCCGTTCCCCTCGGTGCGGGTGGCGCCGGACGTGATCATCGATCTGCTGCGCGGCTCCCGCGGAGAGCCGAACGTCGACCACTTCTGCCTCGTCGTCGACCCGCTGGACTGGCAGGAGGTCATCGACTCGGGCGCCCTCACCGTCATCGACGGACCTGGCTCCCGGTTCGGGGCGCGCGGCGTCGCCACCTCGGTCTACGTCAAGGACCCCGACGGCAACGTCATCGAGTTGCGCTGGTATCCCCAGGACCAGGAGGACTAGCGATTCGCCGGGGCTCCGCGGTCAGGGCTTGACCGCGATGCCGCCGTACGCCCAGGCGTGGCCGCCGCCGGGGATGTGCTCCTGGCGCTCGGTCTCGTCCGGCCGCCAGCGCACCACCTCGACGACGCCGGGGTCGACCAACTGCCACGACTCGAAGAACTTCGACACCGCGGCGTGGCTGCGCGGCACCATGGGCGCGGTGCTCTTGTCGTACGGCTTGGTCAGCTCCTCCTGCACCTGGGGAGCGAAGTCCTGGGTGATGTGCGACAGCAGCAGGCCGCTGCCCGTGGGCACGGCGGCCTTGTACCGCTCGACCAGGCCGTACGGATCCTCCTCGTCGGTGACGAAGTGCATGACGCCGGCCAGGATGACGGCCACCGGGCGGGTGAAGTCGATCACGGCCAGCACCTGGGGGTGGGTGAGGATCGTCTCCGGCTCCCGGAGGTCGGCCTCGATCACGGAGGTCACCCCGGTGCCGGTCAGCAGGGCGCGGGCGTGCACCAGGACGATGGGGTCGTTGTCCACGTACGCCACCCGGGCCTCGGGGTTGGCCCGCTGCGCGATCTCGTGGGTGTTGCCCTGGGTGGGGATGCCGGTGCCGATGTCGAGGAACTGCGTCATCCCCGCTTCGGCGGCGAGATGACGCACCGCCCGGCGGAGGAAGGCGCGGTGGGCGCGGACGCCCTCGCGCACGCCAGGCGAGACCTTGACGAGTTGCTCCGCCGCCTCGCGGTCGGCCGCGTAGTTGTCCTTGCCGCCGAGCAGGTAGTCGTAGATCCGCGCGGGGTGCGGGACCTTGGTGTTGATCCGCTTCAGGACCTGCTCGGAGTGCTCGGGACCCGTCGCATCGGCCATCGGTACTCCACTTTCTCAATGCGCTGCAAACGCGATCGGACCCGGCACTCCCGGTGAATCCGGAAGTGCCGGGTTCTTTGATCAGACTACGGGCACGGGGCCCTCTTTATGGGGTGGTCAGGTCAAATCGGTTGACGGTGACGGCGCCGCCGAGGGATTGGGTGGCGTAGTTGAAGATGGCGAAGCGGTAGCCCATGAAGAACTGCCAGGCGTTGCCCATGGTGAAGGCGGGGCCGAAGGTGGTGAAGTTCA
>NZ_JABBWV010000026.1 GCF_012999535.1 Microbispora sp. H11081 | reverse complement strand
TGGACGATCGACGGCCTCGGGCGCTCAGCCAGCATCGTGCTCACAGTTCGTTGAGATCCTTACTCGCCCTCGTCACTCAAATGCACTCTAGCCACATCTGTCTCAACAAACCTTGGCAGAGAGGGGGGACGCGGTTCCGCTCACGAACGCATGAGGCAGAACTCGTTGCCGTCGGGATCCAGCATCGTGATCCAGTCCGCACGCTCGGCCTGAACCGTCGCCCCCAGCGCGCACAGCCGCTCGACCTCCGCGACCGCGTCGGTGGCGGCCAGGTCGAGGTGAACCCGGTTCTTGACCCGCTTGCTCTCCGGCACGCGCTGGAAGAAGATGCGCGGCAGCCTGCCGTCGGTGTGGACGAGCAGGACCGTGGGGTCGTCCTCCGGGTCGTCGATTCCCATGGAGCGCAGCCGTGCCAGCTCCTCCTCGTCGTACGGCGCGATCTCGTAGCCGTCCAGGGCCTGCGCCCAGAACCGGGCAGACGAGGCCGGATGAGGGCTGTCGAACACGATGTCCTTGATGGATGCCACGGGACTCCCTTCGGAGACGGATGACGGCGGCACCAGAAGGCTAGAAGGACAGCGCGATCCACAGCTCGGCCCGGACGGAGGGATCGTCCAGATCGCGGCCGAGCAGCTCGCTCACCCGCTTCATGCGATAGCGCAGGGTGTGCCGATGCACGCCCAGGCGCTGCGCCGCCGCGTCCCAGTGGCCGTTGCTGGCCAGGTAGGCGCGCAGCGACTCGACCAGGTCGGCGCGCGAGCCGTACTCGCGGAGCGGCGCGAGGATCGCCGCGGCGAACGACGCGGCGGCGGCCGGGTCGATCAGCGACAGCAGCCCGCGCCCGGCCAGCTCGCCGAAGCGCGCCACGGGCGAAGCCGACACCAGCGCCCTTCTGGCCTGGTCGAGAGCGAGGTCCAATGCCTGGGCCCGGTCCATGCTCTGGGCACGGCTCTGGACACGGTCCTGAGGACGGAGCGGCAGATGGTCCGGGTCACGGGGGGCAGGGCCCGGGACGCCGTCCTGGACGCCGTCGTCCCAGGTCTCCGCGAACGTCTCCATCCGGCTCTCCCACCGGTTGGCCGCCCGGACGGGCCCGGCGATCTCCACGCCGGGCATGCTGACGCCCACCCTGCCGTGCCGCGCGGCCAGCGCGACGATCTCGTCGGCGCGCGAGTCAGGGGCCAGCACGACGAGCAGCCCCTCCCAGTGCGCGGTGAAGCACACGGGAACCGCCGGCGACGTCGTCACGGCGGCCTGCGGGCCCTGCGCCTCGTGCCCGCTCATCTCGGCCGGACGGCGCCCGGCCGAGGAGCGCGGCGTCGCGCCGGTGAGTGCCTCGGTCAGCGCCTCGGAGTCGGGCGTGTCGCAGGCGAGAACCGTGACCGGCTCCCCCGGCAGCCGTGTGCCGAGGGCCGACAGGGTCTCCGCGGCGGCCCGCGCCTCCCCGGCCAGCAGCAGCCGGAGCACGGCGGAACGCACCTGCGCCGCCGCCGCCCGCTGCTCCCTGCCCTGTTCCAGCGCGAGCGTCAGCAGGGATCCCGCCGCGTTGACGACCGTGTGCGCGATGGGCGCGAACGGCCGCGAGGACCCCACCGCGAAGAACCCCCTGCGGCCCAGCGGCTGGACGACGACGTGCTCGTCCGGGGTGGCCAGCGCGAGGCTCGACAGCGACGGCGTGTTCCGCAGCCTGGCGAGCTCGGGCTCCAGCGACCTGGCCGTCTCCCCCGCCCAGTCCGCCACCGCGCCGCGCGGGCCCGCCGGGCCGGCGCGGCGGCCGGTCGCGTCGGCGGCGTGCCGTACGGCGCCCGAGGGGTCGAGCAGCAGCGCCCAGCCGCCGATCTCGCGCGCCAGCCGGTCCACCACCGCCACCGGGCCCTGCCGCCGCAGGGCGGCCCGCGTGAGCCTGCCCTGAGCCGCGAAGGCGCGGCTGATCTCCTCGTACTGCTCCCCCGCCAGCAGGTCGCTCACGGCCTTGCCGATCGCGATGAACGGCGTGTCCCTCGGCACCTCGACCAGCGGCAGCCCGGCGGCGTCGGCCGCCTCGGCGAAGCCGGACGGCACGGCCTCGTGGCTCAGCCCCACCCCGAACCCCAGCCCGGTGACGCCCCGGGCCACGAGCCGGGAGACGTACGGCACGGCGTCGGCGGCGGACAGGCGCATGCCGGTCGTGAGCACCAGTTCGCCGCCTTCGAGGAACGGCGTCGGATCCTCCAGTTCGCTCACCGCGACCCAGCGGACCTTCCTGTCGAGGGCGGCACGCCCCGCGAGGACCGCGAGGTGGAGCGGTACGATCGCGGTGATCCGGCGCAGCGTGGGTGCCACTGGTCTTCCCCCCGACGGACCGGCTTGTCCTCACCGGCCAAAATTACGCATACATTCTGACATAGCGGCATATCGGCAGGCGGCGGTGGCGGTCGTACGGTCGGAAGTATGAGCACTGCCACCACGCACGGCGGCCCGCAACTCCCTCAGGAGCGCCGCCTCCTCACCGAGATCCCCGGCCCGCGCTCCCGCGAGCTGTTCGCGCGCAAGCAGACCGCCGTGCCTCCGGGCATCGGCACCACCCTGCCCGTCTTCGTGACGCACGCGGGCGGCGGTGTGATCGTCGACGTGGACGGCAACTCACTGATCGACTTCGGCTCCGGCATCGCGGTGACCAACGTCGGCAACGCCGCCCCCCGGGTCGTCGAGCGCGTGCGGAAGCAGGTCGCCGACTTCACCCACACCTGCTTCATGGTCGCCCCGTACGAGTCGTACGTCGCGGTGTGCGAGAAGCTCAACGAGCTCACGCCCGGCGACCACGAGAAGCGGACGTTCCTGGTCAACAGCGGCGCGGAGGCCGTCGAGAACGCGGTCAAGGTCGCGCGGCACGCCACCGGGCGGCAGGCGGTCGTCGCCTTCGACCACGGCTACCACGGCCGCACGCTGCTGACGATGACGCTGACGGCCAAGAGCATGCCGTACAAGCACGGGTTCGGGCCGTTCGCGCCCGAGGTGTACCGGGTGCCGCTCGCCTACCCGTTCCGCTGGCCGACCGGCCCGGACAACTGCGCCGAGGAGGCCGCGGCGCAGGCGATCGACATGATCACCAAGCAGATCGGCGCGGAGAACGTCGCGGCGGTGGTCATCGAGCCGATCGCGGGCGAGGGCGGCTTCATCGAGCCCGCCCGCGGCTTCCTGCCGAGGATCGCCGAGTTCTGCCGCGCCAACGGCATCGTGTTCATCGCGGACGAGGTGCAGACGGGCTTCGCCCGCACCGGCCACATGTTCGCCTGCGAGGACGAGGGCGTCGTCCCCGACATCATCACCACCGCGAAGGGCATCGCCGGCGGTCTTCCGCTGGCGGCGGTGACCGGCAGGGCCGACCTGCTCGACCACGTCCACGGCGGCGGCCTCGGCGGCACGTACGGGGGCAACCCGCTCGCCTGCGAGGCGGCCCTCGGCGTGCTGGAGACCATCGAGCAGGACAAGCTCGTCGAGCGCGCCCGGCACATCGGCGAGATCATGCTGCCCCGCCTGCGCGCCATCCAGGAGCACAACCCGATCGTCGGGGACGTGCGCGGACGCGGCGCGATGATCGCCGTCGAACTCGTGAAGCCCGGCACCAAGGAGCCCTACCCCGCCGCCGACATCGCGCGCAGGTGCCACGAGCAGGGCCTGCTCGTGCTCACCGCCGGGACGTACGGCAACGTGCTGCGCTTCCTGCCGCCGCTGGTCATCCCGGACCACCTGCTCGAAGAGGGCCTCTCGATTCTGGAGAAGGCACTCAACGCGGATTAGACCGTTTGAATGACATCAAAAGGGGCACCCGGTCTGTTCCAGGGTGTCCCTTTTGTTGTTGTACGGCTTGTGTTATGCCTCGATTTAACCATCACTTGGCCCGACTCGCGCCGATCACGAAGGGTAACCGCGTTATAACGGTTCCGATAGGCGATCGAGGGGGGACTTTGATGAGCTGGAACCCAAACGGCGCCGAGCGGCTCATGCTGACGTTCGACCCTGCCGGCCTCACCACCACGCAGCGCGACGGCGACGCCTGTGTCGTCTGCCACAAGAAATGGCCCCGCCCCCGCGTCAAGGTCGGGATGCTGCCCGACAACGCCCCCGTCCACGCGTGCGACGACTGCGCCGAGGCCCTGCTGCCCGCCCCCGAGGGCAAGGTGCCGCTGCCCCGCCGCTCCCGGGCGGCCACGTCCTGACCCCGTCTCGCGGGGCGAGGGCCGCGGCCGACGGCGACACACCGGCGTGAACGGCGGATCTCGCGGTCAGCCGTGACGGGACGCCCGGTGCGGGTCGTCAGGTCGCCAGGCCCTGCAGGTGAGCGGCCAGGACCGCGCTCACGCGCTCGGGCGGCATCGACTCCGGCGCGGTCAGGACGTGCACGGTCAGGCCGTCGACGAGAGCGTGCAGGCGCGCCGTCTCGAACTCGGCGTCCCGGTGCCCGGCGAGCTCCCCCTCCGCCGCGAGCGCGCCGATGACCAGCGCCGCCGCCTCCCGCACGCCGTCGTGGGCGCGACGCAGCCAGCCCGCGGCGGCCGGGTCGCCCTGGGCCCCCGCGGCCAGCCGCAGCCAGACCTCGGCCTCCGCGCGCCTTTCCGCGTCCATGGGCAGCAGTTGCTCCAGCAGGAGGCGTACGGCCTCGCGGACGGGCCCGTGGAAGTGGGTGCTCTCGATACGCGCGCGAACCCGCGTGTCGACGTGCTCCATCGCGAAGGCGAGCAACTCCGCCTGGGTCGAGAAGTAGTGCCGCAGCGCGCTCGGGGACCAGCCGGCCTCCGCGGCGATGCTGCGCACGGTGGCGGCGCCGACGCCGTCCCTGCGCACGACCCGCCACAGCGCCTCGGCGATCTCCTCCCGCCGC
Source organism: Microbispora sp. H11081 (assembly GCF_012999535.1). Lineage (GTDB taxonomy): Bacteria > Actinomycetota > Actinomycetes > Streptosporangiales > Streptosporangiaceae > Microbispora. The sequence goes on along the minus strand of NZ_JABBWV010000026.1, from coordinate 13,012 downwards.
ACCCGGCGATCCACGATCTTCGGCACAGCTCCTCCACCCACGCGACCCGATTTTTTTATAGCACAATGTGTGAGAACCGTTCGTGGCACGTCGTGCGAAAAAAAGGAGCCGCCATGCTGATCGTTCTGATCGTCGCCTGCGAGGTCGCGTTCTGGGTGCTCCTCACGGCGGGTCTCTCGGTCCGATACCTCCTGCGCCGCCGGCGGCTCGGCGGCCTGTTGCTGCTCGCCGTCCCCCTCGTCGACCTGGTCCTCCTCGTGGCGAGCGTCGCCGACCTCCGCGACGGCGGCCAGGCCGGGCTCGCGCACGGGCTGGCCGCGGCGTACCTGGGGTTCACCGTCGCCTTCGGGCACGACATGGTGCGGTGGGCCGACGTCAGGTTCGCCCACCGCTTCGCCGGGGGGCCGCCGCCCGAGCGGCGCAAGCTCTACGGCAGGGAACGGGCCCGGTACGAATGGCGCGCCTGGGGCAAGGGCATGCTCGGCTGGGCCGTCGCCTGCGGCCTGCTGCTGGCCGGCGTCGCGTTCGTCGGCGACCTCGACCGCTCGGCGGCGCTGCTGGAGTGGGCCGGCCGCCTGACGTTCGTCATGGTGATCTGGCTGGTGTTCTGGCCGGTCGCCTGCACCGTCTTCCCCACCCGTGCGCCCCAGGACGCCGCGACGCGCGACTCCTCGCTCAGCGGCGGGCCCCCACGCTGACCGGCGGGGCGCCGCGCCGCCCGATCAGGACCCGATCAGGACCCGGTCAGGACACGACGCGCGACCAGCGCTCCACCCACTTGTCGTACGCCTCGGGGCGCACCGCGAAGTAGACGCCCCGGAACGCGCGGGACGTGCCGGCGCGGTAGTCCAGGCAGATCCGGCGGGCCGCGCCGGTGCACGCCTCGGGGTTGGCCGGGGCGAGGCCCGTCCAGGCGGCCACCCTGCGCTGCACGTCCGCCGAGATCGTGAAGTCGAGCCACTTGTACGCGCACGACGGATGCGGGGCCTGGGCCGACATCATCCACGCGTCGGCCCAGCCGGTCACCGGCCGGTCCGTCAGCGCCTTCACCGGCTTGTGCCCCCGCCTGAGCACGTCCAGGTGGTACGGCGTGGCCTGCGCGAGCCGTGCTGACCCGGTGGCGAACGCCTGGACGACCTCGACGGGATCACGCCAGAAGACGCGGCGGTCGTCCTCGCCGGAGGTGAACAGTTCGGCGGCGGCGTCGAGTTGGGCGTCGGTGAGGTCGAACGGGTCGTCGATCTCCTCGCCCGCGGCCTTGAGCGCCAGCGCCGCGTCCGCCAGCGACAGCGGGCGGTCGCGCAGCAGCACCGGGCCCTTGTCCCGGAAGAGCGCCTCCGGGCCGTCGGGACTGACCTTGTCCGCGTCGTAGAGGACCTCGTTGGTCGCCCAGACGTACGGCACGCCGTACACCGTCTCGTCCCGGGTGACCGACGGCAGCGTGCGCAGCCGCTTGGGGATCTTGTCGTAGTCGTGCAGCAGCGCGGTGTTGACCGGCGCGGCCCTGCCCTCGTTCATGAGCCGGCCGCCCACCTCGGGCGTCGCCGAGATCACGTCGAACGACGACGGCGGGAAGTCGGCCTGCTTCTCCTCCTGGCGGGGGTCGTAGTAGCGCAGGCTGACCTTGCAGCCCGTCTGCTTCTCGAAGGTGCCGACCCACTTGACCTTGGGATCGACACCGCCCCACTCGGCGTACCCGTCGATCGCGACCACGCTGAGCCTTCCCTCGCCCGGCCCGAGGGTCGAGGCGGGGGTGGGCGTGGGGGCCGCGGCGGACGGACTGGGGGCGGCGCTGCGGGAGGCGGCCGCCGCTGCCGCCGACGTGCCCGGCGTCGTCACCTGCGTCTCGGGCGCGGGCCGGCCACCGCAGGCGGCGGCGAGCAGGCCCGCGGCCACGACCGTCGCGGCCACGTGTGTACGGCGCACGCACGACCCCCAGGAGAGAAGACGACGCCCCGAGCCTACTCGGCCCCACCGGCCCGGGGCGTCGCCCACGTCGTCACGCGTTGGTGGGGAAGCCCAGGTTCACCCCGCCGTGGGACGGGTCGAGCCACCGCGAGGTGACGACCTTGCCCCGGGTGTAGAAGTGGACCCCCTCGGTGCCGTGCACGTGCGTGTCGCCGAACAGCGAGGCCTTCCAGCCGCCGAAGCTGTAGAAGGCCATCGGCACCGGGATCGGCACGTTGACGCCGACCATGCCGACCTCGACCTCGTTCTGGAAGCGCCGGGCCGCGCCGCCGTCGTTGGTGAAGATCGCGGTGCCGTTGCCGTACTCGCCGGTGTTGATGAGCTCCAGGCCCTCCTCGTACGAGCGGACCCGCACGATCGACAGCACCGGGCCGAAGATCTCCTCCCGGTGGACGCGGGAGTTCGGCGGCACGTGGTCGAGGACGGTCGGGCCGAGCCAGAAGCCGTTCCCCCGGCCGCCGCGCACCGGCGTCTCCCGGCCGTCGACCACGAGCTTGGCCCCCTCCTCGACACCGATGTCGAGGTAGGACGCGACCTTGTCCCGGTGGGCGGCGGTGACGAGCGGGCCCATCTGCGACTCGGGGTCGTTCCCCGGGCCGATCTGGAGGTCGCGCACCCGCGCCACGATCTTCTCGACCAGTTTGTCGCCGATCGGGTCGACCGCGAGCACCACGGAGATCGCCATGCAGCGCTCCCCCGCCGAGCCGAAGCCCGCCGAGACGGCCGAGTCCGCGACCAGGTCGAGGTCGGCGTCGGGCAGCACCAGCATGTGGTTCTTGGCCCCGCCGAGGGCCTGGACCCGCTTGCCGTGGGCCGTGCCGGTCTCGTACACGTACCGCGCGATCGGGGTGGAGCCGACGAACGACACGGCCCGTACGGCCGGGTGCTCGAGCAGCCGGTCCACCGCCACCTTGTCGCCCTGGACGACGTTGAACACGCCGTCCGGCAGTCCTGCCCGCCGCCACAGCTCCGCGAGCAGCAGGGACGCGGAGGGGTCGCGCTCCGAGGGCTTGAGCACGAAGGTGTTCCCGCAGGCGATGGCCACGGGGAACATCCACATCGGGACCATCGCCGGGAAGTTGAACGGCGTGATGCCCGCCACCACGCCGAGCGGCTGGCGGATCGAGTAGGAGTCGACGCGGGTCGAGACGTTCTCGGAGTAGCCGCCCTTGAGCAGGTGGGGGATGCCGCAGGCGAACTCCACGACCTCCAGGCCGCGGGCCACCTCGCCGAGCGCGTCGGAGTGCACCTTGCCGTGCTCGGCGCTGATCAGCGCGGCCAGGTCGTCGCGGTGCGCGTCGAGCAGTTCGCGGAACCGGAACAACACAGAGGCGCGCTTCACCAGCGAGGCGTCGCGCCAGTCGGGGTAGGCCCGCGCGGCGGCCTCGACCGCCGCGTCGACCTCCTCGGCCGTGGCGAGCGACACCTGCCCGCTCACCTCGCCCGTGGCGGGGTCGAACACCTCGGCCGTACGGCCGGCGCCCTCGACGATCTCGCCGCCGATCCAGTGGTTAACGCGCTTCATCGTTGACAGTCTCCAGAGCGGTGACGAGGATGCCCAGGCCCTCGCGGGCCTCGTCCTCGGTGAGGGTGAGCGGCGGCGCCATCCGCAGCGTGTTGCCGTACAGCCCGCCCTTGCCGACGAGCAGGCCGAGCTTCCTGGTCTCCTCCAGGAAACGCGCGGCGAGCGCCGGGGCGGGGGCCTTTGTGGCGGGGTCGACAAGTTCGACGGCGAACATCAGCCCCTTGCCGCGCACGTCGCCGACGACGGCCAGCCGGGGGGCCGCCTCGTGCAGCCCGCCGATGACGATCTCGCCGGTCCGGGCAGCGTTGGCCTGCAGGTCGTGGTCGAGCACGTAGTCGAGAGTGGCGTTGGCCGCCGCCATCGAGATCGGGTTGCCGCCGAACGTCGCCACGCCGGCGGCGTGCGGGCCGTCCATGAGATCGCCACGCGCCACGACGCCGCCGACGGCGAAGCCGTTGCCGAGCCCCTTGGCGAAGGTCATCATGTCCGGCGTCACGCCGTGGTTCTGCATCCCGAAGAACGCCGATCCCGTACGGCCCCAGCCGGTCTGCACCTCGTCGGAGATGAGCAGGATGCCCTCCTCGTCGAGGACCTCCTTGTAGGCCGCGAACAGCCCGTCGGGGGCCATGGTGAACCCGCCCACACCCTGGATGGGCTCGGCGATGAGCGCGGCGACGTCCTTGGTGACCGCCGTGGCGAGCACGTGGCGAAGGTCGTCCACGCAGGCGGCGATGTAGTCGGCGTCGGACATGCCGCGGAACTGCGCCAGGTGCTGGTCGGCGCCGTGCAGGAAGTGCACGTTGAGCGGCGACAGCGAGTTGTTCTTCCACGACCTGTTGGAGGTCACGCTGACCGCCCCGAAGGACCGGCCGTGGTAGCTCTGCCGCATGGCGAGCACCTGGTCGGACCCCCGGGCGTAGGTGGCGAGCAGCAGGGCCGTCTCGTTGGCCTCGGTGCCGGAGTTGGTGAAGAAGACCTTCGCGTCCGGGATGCCGGACAGGCGGGCGATCTTCTCGGCCAGCTCGACCTGACCGCGGATCAGGTACAGCGTCGAGGTGTGGACGACGCCGGTGGCGAGTTGCCGCTCGACGGCCTCCCGCACCTCGGGCACGTCGTACCCGATCATGTTGGTCAGGATCCCGGCGAAGAAGTCGAGGTAGCTCTTCCCGTTCGCGTCGACAACGCGGTTCCCCTTGCCGCCGACGATCTCGATGGGCTCGTTGTAATACAGGGCCATCCAGTTCGGCATGACCGCGCGATGGCGTGCGAGAAGGTCCGACATGCTCCGAGTATCCCGGTTGACGGGCGCCTGGCTCACCCGTCAGCCTGTCTAGGATCTCGCGACGTTCGCTTACACAGTGGTGGGCTCCGCCGGCTCCTGCGCGCGGGCCGCCACGGCGGTCCCACGGCGCAGGACCAGCAGCGCGACCAGGGCCGCAGCGAGAGAGCAGCCCGCGCCCACCCAGGACCCCGCGGCCATCGCCGACACGAACGCGTCACGTCCGGCGGCGGCCACGGCGGCGTCGCCGAGGTTCACCGCGACGCCGATCGACTCACGCGCCGCCGACGGCGCGGACTCGGGCATGGCCGCCGTGTACGCGCCCGCGAGCACGCTGCCGAGAACGGCGACCCCGAGCGCCATGCCGGCCTGCTGCACCGTGTCGTTGAGCGCGGAGCCGACCCCGGCGCGCTCGGGCGGCACCGCGCCCATCAGCGTGGCGTACGCCGCGGGGCCGGCCAGTCCGCCGCCCACCCCCATGACCATCAGGCCGGCGATCAGCGTGCCGTACCCGCCGGTGAGCGTGGACAGCAGCACGAAACCGGCGGCCATGACGACCAGGCCGGAGACGATCAGCGTGCGGTTGCTCACCTTCTTGCCCAGCGTCGCGCCCAGGCCGTTGAACACCATCGCGGCCGCCACGTAGGGCAGCAGGGCGAAGCCCGCCTGCAGCGGCTCGTAGCCCAGGACGAATTGCAGATACTGCGTGATGGCCAGCATCAGCGCGCCCGCGCCGAACGACAGCAGCACGATGGAGAAGGACGCGCCGCTGAACGAGCGGTCGCGGAACAGGCCGAGCGGCAGCATGGGATGGGCGGTGTGGCGCTCCCAGAGCGCGAACGCCACCAGGGCCGCCACCGAGACCGCCAGGGCCAGGGGGCTGAAGTGCCCGCCCGGCGCCGAGACGACGGCCCAGACCAGGCCGCCCATCCCCACCATGGACAGGATCGCGCCGACCGGGTCGGCCCGCCGCGCCTCGCCGTACGTCTCCGGCATGAGCGCGAAGGCCGCGACGATCGCCAGCGCCGCGATCGGCACGTTGAGCAGGAAGACCGAGCCCCAGTAGTAGTGCTGGAGCAGGAAGCCGCCGATCGTCGGGCCCGCGATGACACCGACCATCGCGACCGAACTCCACGCGGCGATGGCCTTGCGCCGCTCGCCCTCGTCGAACACCGTGATCAGGATCGACAGGGTCGACGGCATCACGCAGGAGCCGCCGACGCCCATCAGCGCGCGGGCGGCGACGAGCTGCCAGGGCTCGGTGGCGAGCGTGGCCGCCAGCGAGGCCCCGCCGAAGAACGCCAGGCCGATCACGAGCATCCGCCGCCTGCCGTACCGGTCGGACAGGCTGCCCGCGCTGAGCAGCAGCCCCGCGAAGACCAGCACGTACGCGTCGATGATCCACTGCACGTCGGACGGCGTCGCGCCCAGGTCGCGCATGAGCGACGGGATGGCCAGGTTGAGGACGGTGTTGTCGACGACCAGGGTGAGCAGGCTCAGGCAGAGAACACCGAGGATCCACCAGCGCCGGGGATGGGACATGAGTCACCTCGAACAGTGTGCGAGTAATGCCGAACACTGTACGACTAAGTCGAACATCGTGCGAGCGAATATTGTGAAGCCGTGTCGGTGAAGCCGTTCTCCTCGGTCTGGACCCGCGAGCGCAAGGGAACGCGCGAGCAGGGGCTCAGCCGTGACCAGATCGTCCGGGCGGCACTGGAGTTGCTCGACGCGGAGGGTCTCGACGCCCTCAGCATGCGCAAGCTCGGCGCCCGGCTCGGCGCGGGGGCGACCAGCCTCTACTGGCACGTCGCCAACAAGGACGAGCTGATCGAGCTCGTGATGGACGAGGTCTACGCCGCCGTGGTGCTGCCCGAGGCCGCCGACTGGCGGGAGACGGCGCGGGTCTTCGCCTACGGCATGCGCCACGCGGTCTTCGAGCATCCCTGGAGCGCGAGCCTCATCGGCGTAGTCCCCGCGCTCGGGCCGAACGCGCTCACCGCGTCAGACCGGCTGATGGGCGCCTTCGCCCGCGCGGGGTTCGAGGGCATCGACGTCGACTACGCCATGACGGCCGTCGTGTCCTACACGCTGGGGGCCACGATTCCCGAGGTCGCCTTCCTCACCGTGCTGGAGGCCACCGGGCAGAGCCTCGCGGACCTGCAGTCCGCCGTGGAACCCATCGTGATGAAGGCGATGGCCGATCGGCCCAACCTGCTGAAGCGCTACGAGTCCTACGCGAGCGAGGGCGTCGACCCGCTCGTCGCCCGCAGGCTCGCCTTCGAGTTCGGGCTGACGGCCCTGCTGGACGGCCTCGGCACCCGCCTGCGCTGAACGGCTCGGCACGCGTCCGGGCTGAGCGCCTTGGCGCGCGTGTGCGCGGCACGGCTCGGTGCGCGTGTGCGTTGAGCAGCCGCCCAAGGCACAGTGTCAGACACCGGCGGGTCGTCGTTACATTATGATCAGGTAGCCTCTGAACATGCTGCCCACGGTCGCCGACGTGCTCGCGCTGGACACCGTCCGGCGCGGCAGCCCCCGTGTGGTGGCGGGCGGCGACCGGCTCGACACGAGGGTCCGATGGGTCCACGTTGGCGAGGTGCACGACATCGCCCACCTGTTACGCGGCGGCGAGCTGGTGCTCACGACCGGGGTGGCGCTGCCGGGCGAGCCCGACAAACTGGCCGACTGGGTCTCCGAGCTGGCCACCGTCGGCGCCTCCGGCCTGATCGTGGAGCTCGGCAGGCGGTTCGTCCGCGAGCTGCCCAGGGCGGTGGTCAAGGCGGCGGAGGAGCACGGACTGCCCCTGATCACGCTGGCCCGCGAGACGCCCTTCGTGCAGATCACCGAGTCGGTCCATTCGCGGATCATCGACATCCAGCTGCAGGAGCTGCGGGCCTCCGAGCAACTGCACGAGGTCTTCACCGAGCTGTCGGTCGAAGGCGCGTCCCCCGCGGAGGTGCTCAACCAGGTCGCGCGGTTCTCCGGCCGCCCGGTGCTGCTGGAGAACCTGGCCCACCAGGTCCTGGCGTGCGACGCCGCCGGTGGCGACACCGGATCCGTACTGGCCAACTGGGAGACCAGGTCGCGTGCGGTGATGCCGGCCGAGCGGACCGCCTACGACGCCGCCGCCGGGTGGCTGGTAACCATGGTCGGCGCCCGCGGCCAGGACTGGGGGCGGCTGATCCTGCTGTGCGACGACTCGCCCAGCCCCCGTGACATCGTCCTGGCGGAACGCGCGGCGACGACGCTCGCCCTCGGCCGCCTGCTGGAGCGGCACCAGGAGTCCCTGGAGCGGCAGGCACACGGGACCATACTGACCGGCATCCTCACCCACGCGTACGCCGACCCCGACGAGGCCGCCGCCCGCGCCCGCGCCGTCGGCGTCCCGCTCACCGGCCGCAGGCTCGTCAGCGCCGTCATCCGGCTCACCGCGCCCGCCGGCACCGCGCTCGGCGAGCAGGCCAGGCTGGGCGAGCTCGCCGAGGCCTGCGCCGCCGCCTGCCGCGAGGCCAAGCTGCCCGCCCTGGTCGGGGCGCTGGACCAGAGCCGCGTCGGAGTGCTGCTCCCGCTGCCGCCCCGCATGGCCGCCGAGACCGCGCTCGGCGCGCTGGCCGAGCGCCTCCGGGCGAACTTCCCCACGCCGTTCGTGCTGGCGGCGGGCTCGGTCGTCGAGTCGATAAAGGACGTGCGCCGGGGATTCCTGGAGGCCGAGCAGGTGGCGGAGGTCGCCGTGCGCCAGCCCGACGGCCGGCCGTTCTACCGGCTGCCCGACCTGCGGCTGCGCGGCCTGCTGCACCTGATGCGCGACGACGCCCGGTTGCAGACCTTCGCCGAGCGCGAGCTAGGGGCCCTCCTCGCCCACGATGCCCAGCGGCACAGCGACCTGACCAGGATCCTGCGCATCTATCTCGACGCGGGACGCAACAAGGCGGTCGCGGCGCAGAAGGCCCATCTGTCCCGCCCCGCGTTCTACGACCGGCTGCGGCGGCTCGAACGCGTCCTCGACACCGACCTCGACGACGTCGAGTCGTGCCTGTCGCTGCACATCGCGCTCCTCGCCCTGGAGACGTTCCGCCGCGAGGTCACCTGAGGGCTTTTCGCCTGGGTGTGACGATGACCGGCCAGGCGATTTGACCCGTTAGGACGCTCGATAGGTGACTCCTCGCGGAGTTGCCGACACCCGGAAGGAAGGTTTGCCGCCCCGGGTGTAAGTCCTATCGCACCCGGCTACTCTCCGCACACTCGCAATCACGGGGTGAATCGTGCTTACCTCGAAACGTGCCCACGATGAGCGAACCCAGAATCAGCCCGACGGTCGTGGTACGGGCCCTGTCCGCGCGTTTTCCCAAATGGACCATCTGGTGGGGCGAGGCCACCACCCACTACTGGGGCATGTCCCGGCGGCGTGACGGGCTGCTCGTCCACATCGAGGCGCGATCGGCACAGGAGTTCGTCCAGCGAGCCCGGGAGATCGACGCCAACACCCCTTGATGCACCGATGTGCATGAATGTCCGATTCGACAGGCGGGAGCCGTCGAAGTCGTCTGGGAAATTCATGCGCTTCAGCGCGTTTCCGTCCCCTCCGTACGTAATTCTCGCCACGATGGTCACGCAAGGATCATCGAGCGGGAGCAGTCGCATGAAACGCCGCCTGATCGTCGGGGCCACCGCGCTGGCCCTGACGACGACCATCCCTTCGGCACCGGCCACCGCCGAGCCCGTCGCCGGACTTCCGACGACGAGCTTCCCACTCGGCGAGCCAGGAGTCCCGAAGTCGGCGGCCAAGAGCCTGGCCCCCGGCGTCAGCTACTTCACCCTCCAGCACGGCAAGCCTCAGGACGGATACACGGTCAGCGTCGTCGTCGGAGGCAAGGACTTCATGTCCGAGGCCAAGGCCCAGGCCAACGCGCTGGCCGTACAGGAGGCCGGGCTCGAACCCCTCATCGTGAAGTTCACCAGGCCCGCCGTCGCCGACCACCCCGCGGGCGACTACTTCATGGTGCGGGTGGGCAACTGGCCGCTCGACCAGAAGGCCGCGGCCGCCGACGTCGTCAAACAGCTAAAGGACGCCGGGGTGAGCGCGAAGGTCGACTTCATGGGCGACGACGGCTTCGTCACCACCGGCCCCTGGAATGTGCGGGTCATCGTCGTCGACCCCCGGAAGTTCCGCGGCTCCTACGAGGCGTCGCTCGGCACGAGCGTCGCCAAACGCGAGAAGGTCTCCGCCATGGCCTCCTCGGCCAAGGCCCTCGCCGCCGTGAACGGCGGTTTCTTCGACATCCACACGCTGCCCGCCTTCCGCGGCGACCCCACCGGCATCTCCGTGGTCCGCGGCAAACTGCTCAGCGAGGCCGTGCCCGGCCGTGTGGGCCTGGTCCTGCGGGGCCGTACGGCACGCGTCACCGAACTGTCGTCCACGGTCGTCGCCCGCGCGGCCGACGGGACCACGGCCGAGGTGACCGGACTCAACCGGGTGCCGAAGCCGGACGAGCTGGTCATGTACACCGAGGAACTCGGGCGGGACACCCCGCGGGACGACGGGATCGAGGTGGTCCTCGACGCGTCCGGCAGGGTGACCGCCGTCCGCGCGTCCGGCGGTCCCGTGGCACCCGGGACCCGCGTGCTGCACGCCGTCGGGGCCGCCGCGGACTGGCTGTCGCAGCGCGCGGGCGAGGGCACGGTCATCACGGTCACGACCCGCGTCACCGATCTGCGGACCGACAAGGCGATCCCGCTGACGCCGGAGACCAACATCGTCGGCGGTGCCATCGGCCTGGTCCGGAACGGCAAGACCTCCATCACCGCGTCGCGGGACGGCATGGCCAACACGAACATGATCCTGCGGCGCCACCCGCGCACGCTCGCCGGCGTCACCCGCGACGGCAAGCTCGTCATCGCGGTCGTCGACGGCCGCGCGCCGGGCACCACGATCGGCGCGTCGTTCTTCGAGGCGGCCGCGATCATGCGCTGGCTCGGCGCACGCGACGCCGTCAACCTGGACGGCGGCGGGTCGAGCACGATGGTCGTCGGCAAGAAGGTGGTCAACCGTCCTTCCGACGGCGGCGAGCGGGGAGTCGGCGACGCACTGCTGATCGTCCGCCCGCCCTCCTGAGCCGGGTCTCACGCCCAGACGCTTTACGTCCGGCGCCGGGCAGACGACGCGTGTGCGGGACTCGCTCAGACGCCGGACGTCGCGAGGAGCCGGGCGATCGTGTCGTCGTCGCAGGTGTCCCAGAACGTCCCGACCGTGTCTTCGAGGTGGTCGAACGAGGCCGCCTCGAAGAGGACCTCCTGATACTTCGTGATGTCGTAGTGAGTGGTCCCCATCGCGGCCAGGTCGAGCGGGCGGATGTCCATCCCGCGGAACTCCTCGATCTCGCCGTAGGAGCTGAGGATCCCCGCGCCGTACGCCCTGACTTCCCCGTCCTCCCGCATGACGCCGAACTCCATGGTGAACCAGAACACCTTGGACACGAACTCCAGCGCCTCGTCGGTCTCCACCCGCCGCGCCGCGCGGCCCGCGGCCCGGTAGAGCGCGGCGAACCGGGGTGACGCCAGCGTGTTCGCGTGCCCGATCACCTCGTGGATTACGTCCGGCTCAGGGGTGTAGAACGGCACGGAATGGTGCCTGATGTACTGCGTGGAGTGGAACAGGCCCGCCGCCAGGACCTCGTAGAACTCCCGAAGCGGGACCAACCCCGCCGCGGGCAGGTAGCGGAATCCCGTAAGCGGCTCCAGCAGGTCGCCGACCTCCTGAAGCTGCGGGATGCGGTCCTTCGGCAGGCCGAGCCGCGTCACCGCGTCGAGGAACTCCCGCACCGCGTACTTGTGGTGCTTGACCGCCAGTTCCCTGGTGACGAGCTCCCACACACGGTGCTCCTCCTCGGTGTACTCGGCCGTCGGGATGGGGTCACCCGGTTTGTGATCAAGCGCCAGCGCCGCGATCGCGTTGCGACGCTGACGATAGACGGCGTCCGCGAAACCGGGGTGGCTCGTGGCCAACTCGACGACGACGGATCCGTCATCCTTCGTCGCCACCGGAGCGAAATACTGCGCTTCTTCGAACATACTCCGATATGACAGCAAGTAAGTGTTTCAATGGCAAGAGTGACCAGTTGAAGTGTGCGAAACGCTCAAATCGGCGAGTTGCCGGGCGGGCACACTGGTCGATTCGCTCAGTCCAGGCGTACCCTCAGCGCATGCTCGACGCGCTCGACAGCCGCCTGCTGACCACCATGCGGGCCAACCCACGGATCGGACTCACCGAACTGGCCCGCCTGCTCGGCGTGGCCCGCGGCACCGTCCAGTCGCGGCTGGACAAACTCACCGCCCGCGGCGTCATCGGCGACTTCGGCCCGACGATCACGACAGAACAGATCGGCTACCCCATCCTCGCCTTCGCCTCCCTGCAGATCGCCCAGGGCAAACTGACCGAGGCCGTAGAGTGGCTGGACGGCATCCCCGAGATCCTCGAGGTCCACGGCACCAGCGGTCAGGCCGACCTCCTCTGCCGCGTCGTCGCCCGCAGCACCCCGCACCTGCAGGAAATCATCGCCCGCATCCTCGCCTCCCCCGCCATCCGGCGCACCGACACGACCATCGCCCTCTCTACTCAAATCTCCTTCCGCATCGAACCCCTACTGGCCGCCGCGGTCACACCACCCACGCAGTAACACCGCCCACGCCGTCCCGGCATCGGCCTTCCGGAATCGTGGGGTCTCGGCGTGCCGGCCTCTCGGCATGGAGGTCTGGAGGCGTCTGCTCGCTGGCCCGTCGCGGCATGGAGCTGCGGGGGCGCGTCGGCGAAGTCGGCCTTCGGACTTGGAGTTGTGGCGGTGTCGGGGAGTTGGCCTTATCGGACTCGGAGCAGTGGTGGGGGTGTCGCTGCGCCGGCCGGAAGGTCCGGTCCTCACGAAGCCCGCTCCGCTGGGCCTTCGCTGCGGTCCTCCCTCCCGCCCGCTCCGCTCCTCCGTGCTCACCTCCCGGCACCTTGGCCCGGCCACGCCACGGCACGGATCCATAGCCGTCTCCCCACCCGGCACTCCAGGCAGGACCCATGGGCGTTAGTCTCCGGAAGGCGTTGGTCTCCGGATATGCGAAAAGCCCCGGCCGACGGCCGGGGCTCAAAACACGTGAAGGCCACCCCAACCGGGATGGCCTCCACGTTATTCGAAAGATTGTCCGGCGGCGTCCTACTCTCCCACACCGTCCCCGGTGCAGTACCATCGGCGCTGGCAGGC
>NZ_JABBWV010000025.1 GCF_012999535.1 Microbispora sp. H11081 | reverse complement strand
GATCAGACCAAGAAGAATGTGCTCAGTACCGATGTAGTTGTGGTTGAGCATCCTGGCCTCTTCCTGAGCCAGAACGACAACCCGCCGCGCACGGTCGGTGAACCTCTCGAACATCTCGTCGCTCCTCACGAAGCGGTCAGGCGAGCACGGGAGATCCGGCCCGACGTTCCGCATGGTAGCCCCGACCCAGCGACCGCTCCTTGGCAGAAGGGTTCCCCAAGCGAAGGGCGTTCATGCTCTATCCAACCCCCTGCCCGGGGTGACATGTTCCCGATACGCCGCAAGCGAACGAGGTTTTAAGGGAGCACAAACACAATCGCGCGGTTATGCGATCGTCAGGTCCTCCGACGATCGGCATAACCGCGCGATGCGGGTTGAAGTTAGGGAGTGCCCCGCCGATCTCACGATGGCGATCCGAGGGACACGGCCCAGCGAGTGACCGACAAATGCCGCCCGTCGCGAGTGCGTCCGGGCGTACGCATCGCAAGGCGGAGGAGGAGGCCATAGCGAGGCTATGGGCGGCGACAACGCGGCGATCCCGCCGCCCGGCCGCACGCGGCGGGATCGGGATTTGTCAGAAAACGATCTAGTGCGCGTCCTCGTACGCCTGGACGATCGAGGCGGCAATGCGGCCGCGCTCACTCACGGGGTGCCCGTGAGCCTTCGCCCATGCGCGGATCTCCGCGCTCTTCTCGCGGGTCATGGCTCGCTGGCCCCCGCCACCGGCACCCCGACGGCGCCCACGGACCTGCCCGCTGTCCGCGCGCCGCGCGCTGCCGACGAAAGGCGACAGGGCCTCACGAAGCCGCTTCGCGTTGCCGTCGCTCAGGTCAATCTCATATGACGTGCCGTCAATCGCGAAGGTGACCGTCTCATTGGCCTCGCCGCCATCGAGATCGTCGATGAGAATCACCTGCGTGTGCTTGGCCATCCGGCAATCCTTTCGCAGCCCATAGTTTGATTCGTCAGCCAAACATATACCCGGTTTCCCCTGGCTGACAATTCAAGGTTGCGGATTCTCAGGAACCTCTGAGTCCGATGACTTCTCGCGTGGCTCCCGTGCCGTGCGGAGACCCGCGGCGTCGGAACGTACCAACTTTACGATGCCGTAGACGACCGCACCGGCGACGACCACGGAAGGTATCAAGGCGGACAATACCTCTGTCATTCTGCCTCGCTCGCGCCGGGGGTGTCATTAGGTGCACCCGAGGAAATTCCGAGGACGTGGCAAGGTCACCGACCGCTTGCCGGGCCGGACGCCCTGATACGACCATAGCGCCGGGAGGGACCGGACGCGCCTTCCGGGGTGCCCCAGGAGGGGCGGGGTAATCACCCCGTCTCTCCAGTGGCCTTACCGGATGCACTCGAAATCGTACCCAGAATGCCGACCAGTACGGTCACCGCTCCCCTGGGTTCGGCGAGAGCCGGCCGTAAGGGCGGGCGCGCGGCCTTCCTGCCTGGCCAGACGGGTACGGCCCGACAAGCGCGAAGCCGCAAACACGGTCGCGGAAAATGCCCGCCGAGGACGTACGACCGTTGAAGAGCCGGGGGCCGAAACGAGGGGCCCGTCTCGGTGGCAGGATCTTCACAAGGGACCCCGCCCCCTTCTCACAGGGCGCGCACAGCTTGGCGGGGATATACGCGCAAGCAGATCGATCCAGCCGGGAACCCTCGGGAAATTAGAGGACCGGCCGGTTCCATCAAGATCAACGGGCGACGGCATGAAGATCGAATAAAGCGGTGGTGGCACAAACACGCGGACGGCGCGGGCGGTCGGTCGACCGGCTTTCCACACGGGCAAACGATCCCCCGCATTCCGCGGACGACGTCCGCGGCCGGGTTGAGCGGTGCGCGCCAGGAGGTCGTCCATAAGAGTCTCTGGGCCTCCATACGGCCCTAAGCGCCCCTGGCGGTTCCTTAAGCCGCCCGTGGCCCGATATGGCCCCGGACAGGCACGGCGAGGACGAGCCTTAAGGATTGGTGCCGGGGGCGGTAGCGCCGTCATTGGCCACCTCTCGGGACGGTGAACCCAAGCATGGCATGCCGGGGCGGCGGCGTACTGATTTTCTGCCCGCCGGATGGGCGCCCGGGTACGGACGGACGCCATAGCGCCCAAAGAAAAAGGGGCCGATGGTCCGTTCCATCGGCCCCCGCCACCATCGTTACCTGACCTTGACCACCACGGTCTTGGCGGCCTTGTCGTGCAACGCCTGCTGCAACGGCTTGTCCCAAAGCAGCCACAGCACATTCAGGAGCGAGAAGACGCCCACCAGATACTTGACGATCGGAATCCACTGCACCAACTGCGGGCCCCACATAACCGCGGCGCGCTTGCCCGCCACATCGACGGGGAGGCCGCCTTCGAGGGTTCCACCGACCTGGACGACCTTGATGCCCATCGCGATCTTCCCGAGCGTCTGCCCGCGCTGGCGCAACAGGATGAACTCGTAGCCGATCATGACGAGGCCGGCCAGGATCGACGAGAGCAGCGACGCCAGGAAGACGCCGCCTCCCGGATCGATCGTCCCGCTCGAGATGTCGATGCTCGGACTGGTGACGACGATCGCCGTGATCACGACCGAGATGATCCCGAAGGGGATGCCGACGACCACGCCGTCGATGATGCGGGCGACGAGACGCTGCCACCACTCCGCGAGCGGGGCGGGGGCGCCGGGCGGCACCGGTCCCGCGGCCGCGTACGGCTGGCCGTAGCCGGGCTGGGCATAGGCCTGCTGGCCGTACTGCTGGGCCCCGTAGCCCTGCTGCTGGCCGTAGCCCTGCTGGGCGGCCTGCTGGCCGTACCCCGGCTGACCGTACTGCTGGCCCTGCTGCTGGGCCTGCTGCTGGCCGTAGCCCTGCTGGGGATACGCCTGCTGGCCGTACTGCTGCTGGCCGTATCCGGCCTGCTGGCCATAGCCCTGCTGACCGTACTGCTGCTGTGCCTGCTGGGCGTCATAGCCCTGCTGCTGGCCGTACTGCTGGGATCCGTAACCCTGCTGCTGGCCGTAGCCCTGCTGGGGATACGCCTGCTGGCCGTACCCCTGCTGGCTTTGGCCGTACTGCTGCTGCTGGGCCTGCTGGGCGTCGTAGCCCTGCTGCTGGCCGTACTGCTGCTGGCCGTAACCCTGCTGGGGGTACGCTTGCTGGCCGTACTGCTGCTGGCCGTATCCGGCCTGCTGGCCATAGCCCTGCTGCCCGTACTGCTGCTGGGCCTCCTGGGCGCCGTAGCCCTGCTGCTGCCCGTAGCCGCCCTGGGCGGCGTCGTAGCCGGGCGGCTGCTGCGGGCCGGTGTTCTGGCCCGTGTGGCGGTAGTTGACGACCGTGACGTCAGGGTCGTAGTCCTGGGCCTGTCTGTCCTGGCCATACCCGGGGTTCGATGACGGCGGTGGCGTCCCGTCCGACTCGTCCTGGGGGTACGGCGGCTGTCCGGTGCTCACCGTGTCACCTCGTTTTCGAAGACGCATGCGCCGTACGTCTCTGGCACACGCTGATATTGCAAAAGTAGCGACACGGGTAACAACAGTCACCTTTGCGGAGACTGACAATTCACGTCAAGATCATTATTCGAGGTGCCGTGGACGGCGGTCAACGTCGGTCGAGGTGCAGCAGCATCCGGGTGTTCCCCAGGGTGTTCGGCTTGACGTGCTCCAGGTCGAGGAACTCGGCGACGCCCTCGTCGTACGACGCGAGCAGTTCCGCGTAGACCTCCGGGGAGACCGGTGTGCCCTGAATAGGCCGGAAGCCGTGCCGGCCGAAGAACTCGACCGCGAACGTGAGGCAGAAGACCCTACGAACGCCCAGATCCCTGGCGGTCTCGATGAGCGCGGCGACGATCCGGTGGCCGATGCCCCCGCCGCGCTCGGCGGGGTCCACGGCGACGGTCCTGATCTCGGCGAGGTCCTCCCACAGCACGTGCAGCGCGCCGCAGCCGACGACCCGCCCGCCGGTCTCCGCGACCCAGAACTCCTGCACGTCCTCGTACAGCGTCACCGTGCTTTTCTCGAGCAGGCGGGGACCGGCGCCCGAGTACGCGTCGACGAGACGCCGGATGGCCCGGACGTCCGGCGTCCTGGCCCGGCGTACGGTCACGGCCGTGGCTCCCGAACCGCCGGATGTCTGCGCGGCGACCTGCTCCATGAGCGGCCAGCCTAGTGCCCCCTCCGGCCGGTCCCCATCACCACGCGGCCGGAGCACGTGGGACGCGCGCGCGGGCGGCCCGTGCGCGGATAACGGTCGTCCGCAAACACCACAGCCGACCCGAAGCCTGACCGTCCGGGGACACGAGGGCGCGAAGGGGTTCCCCACCGGCCCTGTCGATCATGTGGGGGTTCGTCCCAATTTTTTCGGCAGCCCACCTGGCACGCCCAAAGCCGCAGATCACCATTAACCCAGGTGAACGCGCACGTACCACTATGCAACCCGTGACCCATCTGTGATCGTTTGGTTGTCAAACGTAGACGGGTTTCGGAGTTCTGGTTGAGCAAGAACTCGCCGTGCACTATCGTCCAGCGACGATGCCGGTCATCGTGAGCGCTCACGGCGGCCGTACGCCGAGTCTTCGAAGCACCGAGTGCGGAGGGGAGCCGGGGACCCAACTGCAGGATCAGGATCGGTTCGGTCTCAGATCGTCGAGGGGTGAATCCGCCAAGGTAGGGCTACTCCGGCCCGAACCCGTCAGCTAACCCGGTAGGCGCTCAGCAGTGCCCCGTCACATGGCCACGTTCCAGGACGCGGCCTGCCCCAGGGGCACCTAGGGAGAGGAGCTCGGTTGCGCACGCGTGGAGGACGGCCGGCGGGCAGGCACGCCCGTCGCCGACGGTCCGGATCCGGCACGGCCGGTCCGGGTGTCATCCGCCGCATGGCGTTCGTCGGCATCGCGATCAGCGCGATCACGTTCGGCGCCCCGGTGGTCCGCGCCACCGCCGACCCCAAGCCGAGCCTCAAAGAGCTCACGGAACAGGTCGAGAGCCTCTACACCGAGATCGAGAGCCTCACCGAGCAGTACAACGGCGAACGCGTGCGCCTGAAGGCCGCGGAGCGGTCCGCCGAGCTCGCCAAGAAGAACCTCGCCAAGAGCGAGGCAGAGCTGGAGATCCGCCGGCAGAAGGCCAGCGCCCTCGCGCAGCACTCCTACATGACCAACGGACTCGGCAACGCGCTCGTGCTGATCGACAGCGGCGTCGACCCCCGGCGTTACCTGAGCCAGGCCTCCACGACGTACGCGCTGGAGCTGCAGGAGAGCCAGGAGGTGGCCGAGGTCACCAAGGCCATGGACGCCGCCGCGCGGGCCAGGGAGAGCGCCTCCGCCCGGCAGGCCGAGGTCAAGAAGCTGCTCACCGGCCTCGACGCGCGCCGCGACAAGATCACCAAGCTGATCAAGAAGACCGAGAGCAGCCTCTATCGGCAGGTCTCCCGCACGGTCGGCAGCGAGACGCGCACCAGGATGTCGTTCCCCATCGTGGGCGACGGCAAGGCCGCGCAGGCGGCGCGCTGGGCCCTCGGCCAGCAGCTAAAGCCGTACGTGTGGGGCGCGGAGGGCCCGAACGGCTTCGACTGCTCGGGCCTGGTCATGGCGGCGTACCAGTCCGTCGGCATCAGCCTGCCCCACTACACGGGTGACCAGTGGACCGCCGGCACGCACATCTCCCGCGACGAGATGCGCCCCGGCGACCTGGTGTTCTTCTACTCCGACCTGCACCACGTGGGCATCTACATCGGCGGTGGCTACATGATCCACGCCCCCCGCACGGGAGACGTCATCCACATCGCGAAGATCGGCGGACGGCCGTTCGCGGGCGCGGTTCGCGTCGCCGACTGAACCGCGCCACTCACAGAATCGCGCCGCCGACCGCGCGGTCTCGTGGCGCGGTCAGATGAGACGGCGGCGCGCCGCCCATGCGACGGCCTCGATCGCGGTCGCGACGCCGATGCGGTCGCAGATGCAACGCAGCCGCCGCCGCACCGTGCGCCCGCTGACGTCGAGACTGCGGCCGACCCGGTCTGCGGTCACGCCCTTGGCCAGTTCCGCGAGAAGGAGCAGGTCCTCTTCGGTGAGACCGGCATGATCACAATCCGAGGCGAGACTGTCACCTCGGTAGACGACCTCGGGAACACCCATCGTCCGCCCTCCCCCATGACGATGATTCGTCGGCCCACCCTCCAGGGACGGTAAACGCCTGCCACGAAGGTCGTCAAGGAGGGGAGTCACCCGGGACCGGCGGCGAGAGGGGCGGGGTGTGGTTTCCTCCGCCTCCTTCGCACACTTCCGTGACACCCGTTTTCCCGGAGGAGAGGAGCCTTCCCGAGCACTCGCCGCCGTACGGAGCGCGCCGGCCCGGCCACGCCGGGCGCCGTACGCGACGTGCATCGCGTACGGCGTCGCGCGTCCGCCGCCGTCAGCGCCGTGCAGGCCCCGCTCCCGTGGGCTCAGGCGCGGCCGAGCAGCTCACGCACCCGGTCGCGGCCCACGGCCAGCAGCAGCGTGGGCAGGCGCGGGCCGGTGTCCCGGCCGACGAGCAGGCGGTAGAGCAGGGCGAAGAAGGCCCGCTGGGCCGCCTTCAGCTCGGGCGTGGCCGCCTTGGCGTCCAGGTCGAGCCCGGCCTGCACCTTCGGCACGCCGTACACGAGCGTCGTCAGCCCGTCGAGCGACCAGTGCTCGTCGAGTCCGTCCGCCAGCAGGCGCAGCGACTCCCGCTCCTGCTCGCCGAGCGTGTCGAGCAGTTCCTTGTCGGGCGTCTCGCGCACCTGCGTGCGCTCCTCCGCGGGCACGTAGGTGTTCACCCAGTGCCCCGCGCGGTCGAGCCGCGGCCGCAACTCGTCCAGCCCGGCGATGTCCGGGTCGAACGCGCGCAGGATGCGCAGCGTCTGCTCCTCGTGCCCAGTGGCGATGTCCACGACGGAGGCGAGCGTCCGGTACGGCAGCCGCCTCGGCGTCTCGGGCAGGGTCCGGGAGGCGGTGCTCGACGCGCGCCGGTACGCCGCCTGGTCGGCGGGCAGCGCCGTGCCGTCCTCCACCTTCCTGGTCAGCGTGTCCCACTCGTCGTACATCCGCTGGATCTCCTGGTCGAAGGAGACCTTGAACGACTGGTTGGGGCGGCGGCGGGCGTACAGCCAGCGCAGCAGCGCGGGCTCCATGATCGACAGAGCGTCGGCCGGGGTCGGCACGCCGCCCTTGGAGCTGCTCATCTTGGCCATGCCGCTGATGCCGACGAAGGCGTACATCGGCCCGATCGGCTGCGCCGCGCCGAACACGTCGCGGACGATCTGGCCGCCTACGACGAACGACGAGCCCGGCGAGGTGTGGTCCACGCCCGACGGCTCGAAGACCACGCCCTCGTAAGCCCAGCGCATCGGCCAGTCGACCTTCCACACCAGCTTGCCGCGGGTGTGCTCGGACAGCAGGACGGTCTCGCCGTGACCGCACACGCAGGTGTACGACATCGCGGTGGTCTCGTCGTCGTAGGAGGTGACCGTGGTCAGGTCACGGTCACAGACCGAGCAGTAGGGCTTGTAGGGGTAGTAGCCGCCCGCGCCGGAGCCGTCGTCCTCGCTCGCGGCCCCGGAGCCCTCCAGAGCCGCGGCCTCGTCGGCGTCCACGACCTGCTTGGCCTTCGCCTTCTTGGTGCGGTACTGGTCGAGGATCGCGTCGATCCGCCGCCGCTCGCGCATGGCGAGCAGCACCTGCTCGCGGTACGCCCCCGAGGTGTACATCTGCGTCTGGCTGATGCCGTGGAACTCCACGCCGAGTTCCTCGAGCGCGGCGATCATCGGCGCCTTGAAGTGCTCGGCCCAGTTCGGGTAGTCGCTGCCGGGCGGGGCGGGGACGGCGGTCAGCGGCTTGCCGATGTGCTCGTTCCACGCGGGGTCGATGCCCACCGGCACCTTGCGGAAGCGGTCGAAGTCGTCCCACGAGATGATGTGCACGCACTCGTGGCCCCGCCGCCTGATCTCGTCGGCCACCAGGTGAGGGGTCATCACCTCGCGCAGGTTGCCCAGGTGGATCGGGCCCGACGGGCTGAGGCCGGACGCGCAGACGATGGGTTTGCCCGGTGCACGCCGTTCGGCCTCGGCGATGACCTCATCGGCGAAACGCGCCACCCAGTCGGCGTCCATCACGTCAGTCCTCTCTGAACGGGATCCTGCCTTCTATGGTCCCGTACGCGAGGGAGTCGTCAGGACGCGTTACGGGCGTAGACCAGCCGCAGGCCGATCAACGTGAGCCACGGCTCATGCACGTCGATGGTACGGGCCTCGCCGATGATCAGCGGCGCGCCTGTGCCCGTGGCCACCACGGTGACGTCGTCGGGGTCCGCGGCCAGCTCGGCCGTCATCCGGTCCACGATGCCGTCCACCAGGCCCGCGAAGCCGTAGATGATCCCCGACTGGAGCGCCTCCACGGTGTTCTTCGCGATCACCGACCGCGGCCGGACCAGCTCGACCTTGTGGAGCTGGGCCCCGGCCGTGGCGAGCGCGTCCACAGAGATCTCCAGGCCGGGGGCGGTCACCGCGCCGACGTACTCGCCCCTGGCCGACACCGCGTCGAACGACGTGGCCGTGCCGAAGTCCACGATCACGCACGGGCCGCCGTACAGGGCGGTGGCGGCGAGCGCGTTCACGATGCGGTCGCTGCCGACCTCCTTGGGGTTGTCCATCCGGACCGGCACGCCGGTGCGGACGCCGGGCTCGACGACCACGGCCGTGACGTCGCCGTAGTAGCGCCGGGACATCTCCCGCATCTCGTTGAGCACCGACGGAACCGTGGAACAGATCGCGATCCCACTGATGTCGGCGTCCTTGAGCAGCGGCGACTGCCCGAGCAGACCCTGGAGCACCACCGCGATCTCGTCCGCCGTACGGCGCGGATCGGTGGCGATCCGCCAGTGCTCGATCACCTCTTCACCCTCGAACAGGCCCAGCACCGTGTGGGTGTTGCTGACGTCGATGGTGAGCAGCATCCCCCGATTATGCCTCACGAAGATCTAGACCCAGGTCGAGTGCCGGGGCCGAGTGTGTGAGCGCGCCGACGGCCAGGTAGTCGACCCCCGTCGCGGCGACGGCGCGGGCCGCGTCCAGGGTCAGCCCGCCGCTCGACTCGAGCCGCGCCCGCCCCGCCACCAGCCGTACGGCCTCGGCGAGCTGCTCCACGGTGAAGTTGTCGAGCAGGATCTCCTCCGCGCCCTCCGCCAGGACCGGCTCGATCTGGTCGATCCTGTCCACCTCGACCTCGATCGGCAGGCCGGGGAACGCCTGCCGTACGGCGCGGAACGCCTCGGCGACGCCTCCGGCGGCGACCACGTGGTTGTCCTTGATCAGCGCGGCGTCGTACAGGCCCATCCGGTGGTTCACCCCGCCGCCGGCCCGTACGGCGTACTTCGCGAGCGCGCGCAGCCCGGCCAGGGTCTTGCGGGTGTCGCGGATCCGGGCGCCGGTGCCCTCCACCGCGTCCACCCAGCGGCGGGTCTCGGTGGCGATCCCGGACAGGTGGGTGAGGAAGTTGAGCGCGGTGCGCTCCAGCGTGAGCAGGTCCCTGGTGGCGCCCCGCACGGACATCACCACGTCGCCTGGGCGCACCCGGTCGCCGTCCGCGGCGTGCCGCTCGACCTCGACGGGCCCGTCGGCCTGGCGGAAGACGGTCTCCGCCACGGCGAGGCCGGCGACGACACCCTCCTTGCGGGCCACCACGTCGGCGACGGCCCGCTGGCCGGCCGGGATGGTCGCGGCCGAGGTCACGTCCTGCCCCCCGGCCAGGTCCTCCTCCAGGGCGGCGCGGACGAGGGCGAGCACGGCGTCCGGGTCGAGGCCGGCCTTCTCCAGCTCGGTCCGCTGGTCCTCGTGAGGCGTGTGCGTCAAGGTCAGTCCCTCCGCCGTCAGAGCGATGTCGATGTGGGCGCGCCAGCGGGCGTCGTCCCGGTCGGGATGGTCCTCCCGCCAGTGCGAGCCGCGGGTCTCCTCGCGCACGGCCGCCGCGGCCACCAGCGCGGAAGCCACCGTGAGGAGGTTGGTCGCCTCCCACGACTCGGTGCAGGGCTCGACCGCGACCGGCGTCCAGCGGGCGTCGGACAGCGCGCGGGCGACCCGGGCGAGGCTCTGGTCGCCGCGCAGCACCCCCGCCCCCCGGCTCATGTGGCTCTGGACCCTGGGCCGCGTACGCGGGTCCACCAGCCCCTCGGGCCGGTCGTCCAGCGCCGGCTCGCCCGGGACGGGCCTCTTCGCGGCCAGATCGGCGGCGATCCGCTCGCCGTACACGAGCCCTTCGAGGAGGGAGTTGGAAGCCAGCCGGTTGGCGCCGTGCACGCCCGTGCAGGCCACCTCACCACAGGCGTACAGGCCGGGCACGCTGGTCCTGCCGTACAGGTCGGTGCGCACGCCGCCGCTCGCGTAGTGGGCGGCGGGGGCGACGGGGATGGGCTCCGCGACGGGGTCGATGCCGTGCTCGCGGCAGACGGCGAGGATCGTGGGGAACCTGGAGCGCCACTTGTCCTCGCCGAAGTGGGTGGCGTCGAGGTAGACGTGGTCGGCGCCGGTCAGCGCCATCTGGCGCATGATCGCCTTGGCGACCACGTCGCGGGGCGCGAGGTCGGCCAGTTCGTGCACGCCGCGCATGAAGCGCTCGCCGTTCGCGTCGATCAGCACCGCGCCCTCGCCGCGCACGGCCTCGGAGACCAGGGGCTGCTGGCCGGTCGAGCCCTCACCAAGCCACAGGACCGTGGGGTGGAACTGCACGAACTCGATGTCCCTGACCACCGCGCCCGCCCGCAGGGCCAGCGCCACGCCGTCCCCCGTGGACACGACGGGGTTGGTGGTGGCCGCGTAGATCTGGCCCATGCCGCCGCTGGCCAGGACCACGGCCCCGGCCCGTACGGCGCCGACGCCGTCGCGGGCGCCCTCGCCCATGACGTGGAGCGTGACCCCGCAGGCGTGGCCCTCGGCGTCGAGGAGGAGGTCGAGGGCGAGTGCGTGCTCGATGACCTCGATGCGGGGCTCGGCCAGCACGGCCTCGGCCAGCGCCCGCTGCACCTCGGCGCCGGTGGCGTCGCCGCCCGCGTGCACGATCCGGTTGCGGCGGTGACCGCCCTCGCGGGTGAGCTGGAGCCCGCCGTCGACGTCCCTGTCGAACTCGGCGCCATGGCTCATCAGCCGCTTCAGCGCGTCGGGGCCCTCGGTGACCAGGACGCGTACGGCCTCCTCGTCGCACAGGCCGACCCCGGCGACGAGCGTGTCCCTCAGGTGCTCGTCGGGGGTGTCCTCGGGGTCGAGGACGGCGGCGATGCCGCCCTGGGCCCAGCGGGTCGAGCCGGCCGACAGCACGTCCTTGGTGACCACGAGGACCCGGGCCTGGGGATCGAGTTCGACGTGACGAAGCGCCACGGTGAGGCCGGCGATGCCGGACCCGATCACGACGGCGTCGGCCTCGACGGTCCAGCCGGGTGGGGGGGCGGTGAGTCTGCGTGCGAGCGCCACCATGAGGGGATCCCCTTTCGTCATAATGACGATAACGCCCCCCACGCAATGCCGCCGCCCCACCCCCTCCCCAAGCGCCGTGATCTTGTAGTTTGTCGCAGTCATGCGCCGCGAGCTGCGGCGCACCCGTGCGTGATCTTGCAGTTTGTCGCGTGCGTGGGTGGTGAACTGCGCCGACACCGCTCGTGATCTTGCAGTTCACCCGCCGAAAGCATCGGCAAGCAGGGAGAACTCCATCCCTGATCTTGCAATGCCGAGGCAGGCGGTAGGCACCCCCCGCGCCACTGCATGATCACGCCCGCGTTCCCGCAGGCCAGCGGTGAGGCCTCCGGAAAACTGCAAGATCACGCAGGATGGTTGCCCAGGTCAAGCCACACCTCTGCGACCTTTTGCAAGATCACGGATGGTGTCGGCGCAGCTCACCACCCACGCGTGCGACAAACTACAAGATCACGACAAGGTAAGGGGCATGTTGTCGATGAGGCGGGTGGCGCCGACCTTGGCGGCGACGGCCAGGATCGCCTCACCCCTGTGGTCGTCGCCGACCGGCCCGAATGTCGCGGGATCGGCCAGGATCAGGTAGTCGAGCAGCAGCGGCGGGTCGAAGCGGGCCGCCTCCTCCAGCACGGCCTGCGCGGCGTCGAGGATTCCGGCCGGCCCAGCCGTCCCGGCCCGTGCCACACCGGCGCGCAACGCCCGCGACAGGGCGAGCGCCGTACGGCGGTCGGCCTCGGACAGATACCTGTTGCGGCTCGACAGCGCGAGGCCGTCGGGCTCCCGCACGGTCGGGGCGCCGACGATCGACACGGGGACGTCGAGGTCGGCCACCATCCGCCGGATCAGCGCGAGTTGCTGGGCGTCCTTCTGCCCGAACACCGCGACGTCCGGCCGCACCAGGTTGAACAGCTTGAGCACCACGGTCAGCACGCCGTCGAAGTGGCCGGGCCTGAAGGCGCCCTCCGCCACGCCGCCCATGGGGCCCGCGGACACCTCCACCTGGCGGTCCGGCAGGTACATGTCCTCGGCGGACGGGGCGAAGACCACGCCCACGCCCTCCTCCTCGCACACCGCGAGGTCGGCGTCGAACGTACGGGGATAGCGGGAGAAGTCCTCGCCGGGGCCGAACTGCAGGGGGTTGACGAACACGCTCACCACCACGTGGTCGGCGTGTTCGCGCGCCAGCCGGATCAGCGACCGGTGGCCCTCGTGGAGCGCGCCCATGGTGGGGACCAGGGCGATGCTCCCGGGGCCGAGCGCGTCCCTCGCCTTGACGAGGCCGGCGCGGTCGGCGGCGATGGTCACGTCCATATGTTCCCTCCCAGGGCGTCCAGCAGACGTTCGGCCGCCTCCGGTTTGAGCAGTCCCGCCGCGAGCGCCCGGTCGGCGGTGAGCCTGGCGAGTGCGACGTACGCGTCCGCGGCCTCGGGGGCGGCCAGTATGAGCGCGTCGACGTGTTTGCGTACGGTGCCCGCGTCGCCGCGCACCACGGGCCCGGTCAGGCCGCTGATGCCCAGGCGCAGCACGTTGTCGAGGGCGGCGCTCAGCAGGGGGGCGAGCATCCGGCCAGGATGCTCCACGCCGATCTTCGCGAGCAGTTCCTGCGACTCGGCGACGAGCGTCACCATGTGGTTCGCGGCACCGGCCAGCGCGGCGTGGTAGAGCGGCCGGTCCCGGTCGGCGATCCACACCGGCTCGCCGCCCATCTCGATCACCAGCGCCTCGGCCACCGGCCGCAGCAGGTCGGGCGCCGTGACCCCGAACGAGCAGCCGTTGAGCCGCGTCAGGTCGTCGCTCCTGCCGGTGAACGTCATCACGGGATGCAGCGCGAGAGGCAGCGCCCCCACCTCGGCCGCGGGGTCCAGCACGCCCAGGCCGTACGCGCCGCTCGCGTGGACGAGGAGCTTGCCGCGCAGGTCGGCGCCGGTGGCGGCGAGGCCGGCCACGAGGCCGGGCAGCACGTCGTCGGGCACGGTGAGCAGCACGAGGTCGGAATCGGCGATCACCTGCTCCGGCCTGCTGAGCTGCAGGCCGAGCCGGTCGGCGGCCCGCCGCGCCGACGCGTCGGACACACCGCTGGCCGCCACCACTCGATGACCCGCCAGCATGAGCGCGGCTCCGAGCACGGAACCGACGCGTCCCGCGCCGAGCACTCCCACGGCGAGCCGCGCCGGGCGGTCACTTGTGTCCATGACGCCTCCCCTCGGTTCAGCGTAGCGGCGGCGCTCCCGCCGACCCGGCTCCAGGTCGTGTCTGACAGATCAAGCACTGCTGCGCGTGGACCGGGCGGTAGGTCGTCCCAACCCGACGGTCGGATTTTGTCCCGTTTCTCACCGGCCTATGTTGAGCCACAAGTACGAAAGTGACTACTTTTCGTCACGCCGTCGGCGTGTCGGTACGGTGAAGCGCTGTGGAAGTCACCTGGCGGAAGGCCATGCGGCGGGCGCTCTACGGCGAGCGGGGCTTCTACCTGCGGGAGCGCCCCGACCGGCATTTCCGCACGTCGGTGCATGCCTCGCCGGTCTTCGCCGAGGCGGTGCTGCGCCTGCTCCTGCGGGTCGACGACGCCCTCGGCCGGCCCCGCCCGCTTGATCTCGTGGACATGGGCAGCGGCGACGGCCTGCTCGCCGCCCGGGTGCTCGCCGCCGCGCCCCGGGACCTCGCGGAGCGGCTGCGGGTCACCGCCGTCGACCTGTCGCCCCGGCCCGATGGTCTCGATCCCCGCGTCGGCTGGGAGGCGCAGGTCCCGTACGGCGTCGTGGGCCTGGTGGTCGCCAACGAGTGGCTGGACAACGTGCCGCTCGACGTCGCCGAGATGACGCAGGACGGCCCGCGTCTCGTGCTCGTGGACCCGGCGACCGGCGAGGAGCGGCCGGGGCCGGCGCCGTGCCCCGAGGATCTGGCCTGGCTGGAGCGCTGGTGGCCGCTGCGCTCCGCCGGCGAGCGCGCGGAGATCGGCCTCCCCCGCGACGAGGCGTGGGCCTCGGTGATCGCGCGGATGGCGCACGGCACCGCGGTCGCCGTGGACTACGCCCACCTGGCCGGAGGGCGGCCCGCTCTCGGCACGCTCACCGGATATCGCGACGGCTCGCTGGTGCCCGCCGTACCGGACGGCTCGTGCGACATCACCGCCCACGTCGCGCTGGACGCCTGCGCGGCGGCCGGCGAACGCGCGGGAGCCGCGGCGACCACGCTCACCACGCAGCGGGAGGCGCTGCGTGAGCTGGGGATCACCGGCGCCCGGCCGCCGCTCGCGCTCGCGTCCGCCGACCCCGCGGGTTACGTACGCGCGCTCGGCCGGGCCACCCAGGAGGCCGAGCTGATCGACCCGGCGGGGCTCGGCGGCTTCGGCTGGCTGAGCCAGGTCGTCAGACGGTGACCTTCAACGACTCCAGGCCACGCATGATGTAGCTGGGCTTCCAGGTGGGTTCCTCGGCGAGCTCCAGCTTGGGCGCCAGCCGCAGCAGGACGCCGAACGACTCGGCCATCTCGACCCGGGCGAGCGGCGCGCCGAGGCAGAAGTGGATGCCGGCGCCGAACGAGATGTGTGGGTTGTCGGCCCGGCCGATGTCCAGGCGGTCGGGGTCGGCGAAGACCTCGGGGTCCCGGTTGGCCGACCCGAACAGCAGCGCGATCTCCACTCCACGGGGGATCGTCACCCCGCCGACCTCGACGTCCTCAAGCACCCACCGCTCGAACATCTGCGCCGGGGTGTCGTAGCGCAGCAGTTCCTCGACCGCCGTGGGCATCAGGCCGGGGTCGGCGCGCAGCCGCTCCAGCTCGCCGGGGTTGCGGAACAGCGCCCACCACCCGCTGCCGGTGGCGTTGACCGTGGCCTCATGCCCGGCGTTGAGCAGCAGCACGCAGGTGCCGATCAGCTCGTCCTCGGTCAGCCGGTCGCCGTCGTCCACCACCTGCGCGAGCGCGGAGATCATGTCGTCCCCCGGCCGCTGCCTGCGCTCTCTGGCCAGTCCGCGCAGGTAGTCGGCGAACTCCGTCGCGGCGCGTACGGCCGTGTGCTGAACCTCCGGCGAGGGATGTAGCTCGTACATGCCGCAGATGTCGGCCGACCAGGGGCGCAGCAGGTGGCGGTCGGCCTCGGGCACACCGAGCATCTCGGCGATCACGGTGACCGGCAGCGGCTCGGCGACCTCGGCCAGCAGGTCGCCGCCACCGCGCTCGACCAGTCCCTCGGCCAGCTCGGTCGCGATCTTCCGTACGCGGGGGCGCAGCGACTCGACCATCCGGGGTGTGAAGGCCTTGGACACGAGGCGGCGCAGCCGGGTGTGCACCGGGGGCTCCACGTCGAGCATGCCGGCCCTCACCACCCGCCAGAACGGCTCCTGGAACTCCGGCTCGGGCTCGCGGCCGAACTCCTCGTGGGTCGCCACGTGCAGGTAGGACCGGCCGAGGCGCCGGTCGCGCAGCAGCGCGTTCACATCCGCGTGGCGGGCGATCAGCCACTGTCCCGTCGGCTCGAAGAAGCTGACCGGATCGTTGTCGCGCAGGTCGCGGTAGGCGTCGTACGGGTGCGCGATGAACTCGGAGTTCCAAGGATCAAACTTCACAATGGACAACAATACGGATAAAAGGCCTCGCCTGGGAGTACGGGCGTACGGGTCCCTCCAGGCGTAGGTTGGGGCGATGCCGAAGCGCCGCGAACAGCACCGCAGGGAGCCACGCGAACTCCGCGAGTTGCCCTATGCCGACCACCTTGAGCCGTTCAAGGGCCGGCTAACCCAGGGTGGCGACTACGACACGATCCTGTTCGACGGGCAGGAGTTCGAGGACGCCGACGCCTCCAACGCGCGGTTCATCGAGTCGGCGTTCACCTCGGTGACGTTCGACGGCGGCAGGTATCGGCGCGCCCGGTTCTCCGACGTGTGGCTGAACGGCGTGCGCTGGGTCGGCGGCGACCTCACCGAGTCGGTCTGGGCGGACGCGGAGATCAGTACGAGCGCCCCGGCCGGCACGGCCCTGCCCGGCGCCGAGATGAACCAGGTGCTCTTCCACCGGTGCAAGCTCGACTCCGTCAACTTCCGCGCGGCCGACCTGCGGGAGGTCTCGTTCGTCGAGTGCACGCTGCGCGACGTGGATTTCGCGGGCGCCGCGCTGACCGGCGTCACCTTCCCCGGCTCCACCCTCGAACGCGTGCGGTTCGACAAGGCGCGCATGTCCCGGGTCGACCTGCGAGGCGCCGTTTCCCTGGGCATCTCCGACGGCTACGACGCCCTGCGCGGCGCCACCATCAGCGGCGTGCAACTGATGGAACTCGCGCCCATGTTCGCGCACATCCTCGGTGTCACGGTCGACGGCGACTGACGTCGCGGGGCGCGGCCGGTGGTGGCCGGACCGTTCCGCGGCGTCCGGAACGCACTTGCGGCGGAAGGGTGTGGCCGGGTTATAGTGCGCTCAGGTCATGAGTGCCAGCGTCAAGCCCCGGCTTGCTGGCCGGCAACCCTCGCGCTCGCGGCGGGGTGCCCCGGGTGAGGACCGGGTCCGGCACGGGGTGTGCCGGGCAAGCGCGGGCTCCGCCGTACGACGCCATGGCCGGGGTCCCAGACCCGAGGAGGCCCGGCGTTGTCCGCACTCACTTTCGTCCAGCAGGCCGTCACCCGTGTGTCCGAGCCCGGACGCCTTCCCGCCGTCGTGGGAGCCGGCCTGGAGGTGCCCGTCAGGGGCGGCAGGCTCGTGCCGTACGCGAACCTCGACTACGCGGCGAGCGCGCCCTGTCTCGAGCCGGTGAACGCCGCCGTCGCGGCGGCGCTGCCGGCCTACTCCAGCGTGCACCGGGGCGCGGGCTACGCCTCACAGCTCACCACCGCGAGGTACGAGCGAGCCAGGCACACCGTGCGGGCCTTCACAGGAGCCCGCCCCGGCGACTCCCTGATCTTCGTACGCAACACCACCGACGCGATGAACCTGCTCGCCCGCAGCCTCCCCGAAGGCACCACCGTCGTCGTGTTCGACACCGAGCACCACGCCTCGCTGCTGCCCTGGCCCGACGCCGTACGGCTCGCGCCGCCCGCCTTCCCCGGCGAGGCGCTCCGGGCGGCCGACGAGGCACTGGCCGCGATCCAGGGCCCGGCCCTGCTCGTCGTCACCGCCGCCTCCAACGTCACGGGCGAGCTGTGGCCGATCGCCGGGCTGGCCCACGTCGCACACCGGCACGGCGCGCGGATCGCCGTGGACGCCGCCCAGCTCGTCCCCCACCGCGGGCTCAACCTCGCCGCGCTCGACCTCGACTACGTGGCGTTCTCCGGGCACAAGCTCTACGCCCCCTTCGGCGCCGGGGTGCTCGTGGGCCGTCCCGACTGGCTCGCCGACGCCGATCCGTACCTGCGCGGCGGCGGAGCCGTACGGTCCGTGGGCGAGACCGTGGACTGGAGCGACGACCCCGAGTCGCGGCACGAGGCGGGCACCCCCAACGTCCTCGGCGCGATCGCGCTCGCCGCCGCCTGCGACGCGCTGACCGCGACCGGCTGGACCACGCTGGTGCACGAGGAGGAGCGGCTGCTGGCCCGCCTGCGCGCCGGGCTCGCCACGATCCCCGGCGTACGCGAGCTGTCGCTGTGGGGCCCCGACCACCCGCGCGTCGGCATCGTGTCGTTCACCGTGGCGGGCCGTACGGCTCGCGAGGTGGCGGAGACGCTGTCGGCCGAGCACGGCATCGGCGTCAGGGACGGGAAGTTCTGCGCCCACCCGTTCGTCCGCCACCTGCTCGGCGGGGACGACGCCGGCTGCGCCGACGGCACGGTGAGCGCCGTACGGGCCTCGATCGGCATCGGCACGACCACGGAACACGTGGACCGCCTTGTCGAAGCCCTCCACCCCCTCCCCCGGGCGTGATCTTGTAGTTTGTCGCAGGCATGCCGCGCGACCTGCGATGCGACCCTTCGTGATCATGCAGAAAATCGCGCCCACACCCTTCCACCAGGCCGTACGCCCTTCGCGATCTTGCAATTGCAAGATCACGAATCGCGTTTTCCCTGGCAGGGACCGCGACTCTTCGATTCCTGCAAGATCACGGAGACTGTCGCCCCAGTACACAGGCCATCGATGCGACAAACTACAAGATCACGGGCCACCCGCCGGTGGTCGTCGGCGTCCGGAGGCAGGTCGAGCTTGGCGAGGATGCTC
>NZ_JABBWV010000024.1 GCF_012999535.1 Microbispora sp. H11081 | reverse complement strand
CCCGCGACGCATGTCAGGGCGGGGACCAGCTATGAACACGAGCTGGGAGCTACACCACCGACATCACGCCGGTCCTCCAATCTGCGAGCTCACTCGCCGCAAGCGACTTCGTGTCGCAACGTCTGCCTCGACCCACCGCGAAGCGGCAGCAGGCCGGCGACGGAAGGTCAAGCCCGTCCTCGCGTGTACCTCAACCGGCCGCCGTTCCTCGATCATCAGATGCCAACGGTCAGGGACGGGCTTGAACTGGAGGAGTCGGGCTGCTGGGCTCTGCCTGGGTCGCGGCAGGCGGGACGATCAGGCCCACCTCAGCCACTACGGACCCGGCTCGTGCTCCTCGCGATCATCCCGGAGCCGAGGCCCCCGCCGGAGGCGCAATACGTCGGCAGGAAACTTCGACGGCGTCTGGACAGTTAAGAGTGCAGAACCTATGGCGGAGGGGCTAAGTGGCACTAAGCGACACCTTAGTCTCGACCTTGGCAGGCGGCGCGTTGGCGACCCTCGGCACATGGCTTGGGACGCGATGGCAGGGACGTGAGGCCAAAAGGTCGAGGTTGGAACAATACGAGAGGGACGATCGTCTTCGACACGAAGCCGATCGACGAGCGCTATATGCGCGGTTTGCAAGACTCCTTACTGAGGTGCTCGACTTAGTAGATGCGCCCGAAGCTTACGACAAGCTCGAGGACCTGGAGCGACTGTATTGGGAAATAGCCATGATTGGCTCCGCCGACGTGGTCTACCGTGCGAGGAGTGCCATCATGGCTGTGGCAACCGGACTTGAGGTTGACCCTGAGCTGCTAGTGGCATCTTTCGTGAGGTCTGTTCGCGAGGAGCTTGGCTTGGCGCAGGAAGGACTACCCCGCAATCTGCTGAGAGACAGTGAGCAGCACCTTAGTCGGGAAGCTCAAATCTCTCGCCAACTGCGGATGACCACCCTCGCTCAGGAACAGGGAAAATCTCGAGTACGGCCCACGCTGGCCGCGCGCGAGAACGGCCCCCAGGCCGCACGCGCAGCGCGGCGGCCGAGCGTGGGGCCGTAAGGCGGCGCGGAGCGCCGCCCTTGATGTCTAAAAGAACAATTCGGCAAGCGACTTAGTGACACTAGCTTGTATGAAAATCCAGAGTCGACGACGGAGGCTGCAGTGATTGTTGGAGATGACCCTGTATACGCAGAGGGTGACCGCTTGGGACGGAAATCTCTGGCCGAAAACTGGGCCGACACCATTATCAGCGCAAAGGCGCCATTCGGTCTTGTATTCGCTGTTACTGGCCCGTGGGGGTCAGGAAAGACTTCCATGCTGAATATGATGGAAGAAAAGCTACGGGCATCAGATGTAACAGTACTCAAGTTCAACCCATGGCTATTTTCTGGCACCGACCAGCTAATCAGCCATTTCTTCGGAGAGATGGCGAGCCAACTCGATTACGAAGACCCCAAACAGAAAGAGATTGCAGGCAGACTAAAGAAGTATGGCACCCTATTCTCCCCCCTTAAGGCAATACCGGTTATCGGTAGCACTCTTGGCGGTGCAGCAGACGCTGCCTCGACTATTGGAAAATATTTGGAGGACACGCAAAGTCGAGGCGTGGAAGAGCAACGAAGACTGATCGAAGATTCTTTGCGGGAACTCGATAGTCCCCTGGTTCTAGTAGTCGACGATATCGACCGCCTCACGGGTCAAGAGATTCGCGATGTACTCCGAATGGTCCGTCTGACCGGCGCGTTCCCCAACCTCATCTATCTACTTTCCTTCGATCGACAGCGCGTTGAATTGGCGCTGAACGAGGACGGCCTTCCCGGAAGAGCCTATCTCGAGAAGATTGTTCAGGTTATGTATGATGTTCCGATTGTCGTACGAGACAGCCTCCGCAATATTCTGCTAGACGAACTGAATCATGCCGTTCAAGACACCGGCTATTCCCGATTCTCAGCCGAAGCATGGCCGGACGTGCTGGTTGAAATCATTGATCCACTCCTGAACAACATTCGCGACGTTCGGCGCTATATAGGCCCACTGCGAGCAGTCCTCACCTCTCTAGAGAACGAAGTTGAACTTGTCGACGTCTTAGCCCTGGAGGCTCTGCGCATATTTCTCCCCGATTCCTATGCACTGCTGCCCCCCGCTGCTCGTTCGTTGACTGACACGGCAGACGCGAGCCACGAGTCTTCCGAGCTTAAAGCGCAGGCCGAAGCGTTCGTCAACTCAGATCCAAATCATGCGAACATTCTTCGTTCTCTTTGTGCGCGAATTTTCCCTGCATCGCGACGTCGTTTGGGCGAGTACCAACGCTATGGAGGCGATTGGGAACGGACATGGCTACGAGAACGCAGAGTGGCCAGTAATTCCGTCCTATCTTTCTACCTTGAGAAATCCATGCCCTCGACTGTGAAGAGTGCCATCACTGCCGAGGCTATCTTCAGCCGGTTTGAGGACCGAGCCTACCTTGAGCATGCCTTCCAGAACATGGGCCCCGCCGGCGCGGAAGAAGTAATCAGAGCTCTGGAGGCATACGAGGACCAGTTTTCCAATTGCGACCCGATTCCTTCGGCCATAGTGCTGCTCAATCAGCTGCCACGCCTACAGCGTCCTAAGCGTGGGCTCCTTGACCCAGGCCCCACGATAACTATATCAAGGGTCGTACTTCGCCTTCTCCGCCCGATCGCTGACCCCGAGCAGGTCCTAAGGATTGCCAAAGACATCCTCCCCAATCTAGAGCAGTATTCTACAAAGTTCGAGCTTACGCGACTAGTAGGACACGCGAAAAATGCAGGGCACAAGCTGATATCAGAAACAGCATGGAAGGACCTCGAAACAAGTCTTAAGAACGAGGTGCGTAGCGCTTCCGCTGATTCTCTCGCGACGGAATGGGATCTGTTGCGCCTTCTCTGGCAGACAGGCCAAGGCGAGGATTCTCAGGAATGGCGTATACCTCTCGAGTTTATCGATCACCCCGCTCTTGCCAGAGCAATTCTCACGGACTCTGTAGGAACGACGCAGTCTCAGAGCTTCGACTCCCGAGCGATCACCAAAAAGAAGCATCTCGCCTGGGACATCTTGATGGAGGTTCTCGGCGACGAGAATGCAATTATTCGCTGTCGAGATGCCGCTGCAAGCATCGATGAAACAGCAGATGACCTGATAGAGCTGGTTGATCTATACCTATCAGGGTGGCGTCCCCCTAGGTGGTAGCGCCACAAAAGGCGGAGCCTTCACAGGCAGGCTTGGCGCGGATCAGCTGCTCCTTGATCGAGGAGCGCGCGCCAAGCCTGACTCCTGCATGTATGACTGTCAGCCTAAGACCTACTTACCTTGGGGATAGTAGGATATCTCTAGTACGCGAGGACAACACCCGGTACCTTCCAGCCGTGGCAACCAAAAGCGGGAACCGTCTGGTCAAGTATTGGGGCTTCGTAAGTTTTGGGATTCTTGTGGCGGGCATGTTCGGATGGATTCCAGACTTGGCCCCGATACTGCTAGTGGCTTTGTCCATAGCGACAAGCTACTTCTTCATCTTTCGAATGCCCGTATGGTGTGGTGCCGTGAACAGAGATGGGACCTACTGTCGCGAGAACGCTTACGGGTTGCTCTTGGGCTGCCACCGCCGGCAGCACAAATGGCAGAAACTCAAGATGCGCGTGGCACGATCAAAGTGGGCGCAGCTCAATCGAGGACTTTGGACTCAACCACGCGAGTGCATCGCCACGCTCGGCGGAATTGCAACTGTGTTATCTGGAGTGGCAGCTGTCATTCCTTTGATTATGAAGTGAGCGGCGCTCGGCCTAGGCACGTTAACGTGAGGTGCCAGGGGTAGGAATCGATGCGGTCCCCTCCCATACTTGCCGGGTGAGGCTGAAATTGGCCAGGGCCTAGGAGAACCCGAACTCCCTCCACACGAAGCGTCTCGACGCTGCGCTGGAACGGCTCGCGAGCTGCGAGGGCGCTGTTTACGAAGGGCAGGACGACGACGGGGATGCCGAGGCCGGGTGCTTCGGCGAGGAGGCCGAGGGCGTAGGTGTCGGCGATGCCTTGGGCGAACTTGTTGATGGTGTTGTAGGTGGCCGGGGCAACGATGATGGCGTCGGCTCTCGGCGGCTTGGGGTCGCCGGGTTTGCGGTACTGGCTGCGGACGGGGCGGCCGGTCTGCTTCTCCAGTGCGGGGACGTCGATGAAGTCGAGTGCGTTCGGGGTGGCGACGATCTGGACGGTCCATCCGTCGTCCTGGGCCATGGTGACGAGCTTGCCGACGTCGCCGGCGGGTCCTGCGGCGCAGACGATGACGTAGAGGACCTTGCCGGTGTCGGTCACGCGGTGACTCCCAGGGATTCGGCGTACTCTCGCGCTTCTCGGCGGATGCTGATGGGCGCGGTGGCGAGGATGTCGCGGACCAGCCTATGAGTGGCGGGGCGGCTGGTGATTTCCTCGGGGGCGATGTCTCCGGCCGCGCGCAGGATGTAGAGGGCGCGGTCGTGCTTGCCCCACGCGAGGAACGCGCGAGAGGTGTCCAGGAGGACGGTCGCCTTGCGCTCGTTGATGGGCAGGGCGTTGATGTCGATCCTGCGGGCCTTCTCGATCGCGGTTCCGGCATCGCCGAGACTGAGGGCGATGTTCACGCGGTGGCACAGGACGTTGTTCGGGCCGAACGCGGTCCACATGTGGTTGCCGTCGTAGCCGAGTCGTCGGCCTGCGTCCTCGGCCTCGTCCAAGAGTTCGGCGGCGGTGTGCCGGTTGCTGTGCTGGGCGGCGGCGACGGCTCCGCGTAGGAGGAGTGTGCCGTAGACCGACAGGTCGTTCGGGGACGGCTGAGCTAGGGCGGCGTTCAGGCGTTGGGCGGCGCTGCTCGCCATGCCGGTAGCTGCTCGGTGGTGGCCGCCGTCCATCAGGGCGTGCGTGATGATCCGGGCGCTTGAGCCCATCATGAGCGGGCTCTCGCTGGCCTGGGCGGCGTGGACGCTGCGATCGGCGGCGAGCCAGGCGAGGCCCTTGTCCTCCTGCTTGAGCAGGATGGAGGCGGCCACGTGGTGCGCCTCGGCCGACAGGGCGTGTGCCTTGAGCCGGGCGTCCCCGTCGAGAGTGGCGCATGCGAGGCGCAGGGAGCGGATCAGTGTGGGAAGCATCGCCGCGACTTCGGAGTATCGGCACGCCTGGTAGGTCCGCTTCGCTCTGGCGACAGCGGAGGCAAGTTGCGACAGCTCCGGGAGCTGGGGGCCGGCGACCGGGTATTCGGTGAGGGCTGCGGCGAGATCGTCGGCGCCTGCGGCTTCCTCGTCGCGGGTGAGGGGTTGGGCTACTACGGCACTGAACAGGGCGGCCCCCGCGAGGCCGACGAAGTCACGACGTCGCACTTCGGTCTCGTCCTCTCCGTGTCGGACGAGATCAACGGTAGGCGGAGGACCTGCTGGGCGGGGATCCTGCCGTGGGATGGCTGCGGCGGCCAGGTCGCGAGGAGCGAGGCCGAGAGCCATGCGGGCCTGGTCGGGCATGTGCAGGCCGTCGGCGATGCGCTCGAACACCTCCAGTGCGGTGACCTGCTGGCTTCCGCTCATGATGGCGCTGACCTTGCCCTGGCTGTAGCCGGTCAGGCTGCCGATCGCGGTCTGGCTCAAGCCGCCGTACTGACGGACGAGGCGGAAGACTGCGCCGATGTCGCGGGCCTTGAGCGCGGTGAGCATGTCGGGGCGGTGCCATAGCGAGGCGGGGACCTCGTACGGCTCGGCCATGCGTGGCGGCATCCGCGGGCTTTCCCTTCGCACCGGGCGGGCAACGGAAAGTGCCTTCCACTGCTACGCGGTCGCGACCTATCCCGTCAAGGGATGCCACGCGGGGATGGGCTGGGAGAACGAGAATTCCGACCCTTGATCCCATGGTTACGGAGATGGACAGATGCGGAGCCTGCCGGGGGAAGGGCTGGCGGTTCGTTCGGAAGTCCTCGGCCGATGCCCGGCTTCGGCTTGACGGTGTGGCCGTGGAGTTGGTGGCGGTCGAGTGCTTCGACTGTGCGGGTACCGGCGTGCCGGTGGCGGCGTGATGAGCGCCGATCAGCTCGTGTACGGTCGGCGGCCCCCGGTGGTCACCGCTGCCCACATTGCGGAGCGGCTGCGGGTGGAGCTGGAGCAGTACGGCGTGGCCGCCGACGTGCACGAGGGGTACGGGCTGGCGCTGGTGTCGGTCTGGGTCGAGCTGGTCGTGTGGACCGATGGCAACTGGTTCCGGTGGCGCTCGGGCCGTACCTCGACCAGCGGGCGGCCGGTCTACGCCTTCGCCCCGGCCTCCGACGTCGTCACCGCCGCGCGCCGGGTGGCGCATCGGTACGGGCAACTTCGCCGCGTCCACCAGTGCCCGCCGTACCTTGCTGGCGAGGGCTCGTGAACGATCTGGACGAGCCGCACCGTCTGCACAGCGCACACGTCCCCATCCGCCGGGGCAACTTCCGGGAACTGGAGTGGTGGGAGCCGAGCCCCGCGCGGCGCGTCCGGGTGCTGGCCTGGACCTGCGACTGTCAGGCCCGGTTCTACGAGTTGTGCCATTCGGGCGGTGTCGCCTTCATCCGGCGCACCGTGCAAAACGAGGACGCCCCTGAGATCAGCGAGACCCACCGCTGGCGAGTGGGGCAGGGCTGGGAGACCTGGTCGGCGTTGCTGACTGGTCAGGTCCGATAGACGGGCGCGCGGCGGCTGCACCTTCGCCACGGGTCCGCAGGTCTGCCGCTGAACCCCAGCCTTCACTAGTGTGGGTGAGTGATCATCGCGCCCAGAGATATGCCATGACGGAGCGGAACCCCGATATGGGGCAACTTGAGGAAGAACCGCTGATCGGGGATGGTGTCACTCAAGGAATCGTGCGGGTGGGGGACACCGTTCGCCGTCCTGTCCGGCCGTTCACCGCGACCATCCAGGCTTACCTGGCGCACCTGCACGCCTCGGGCTTCTCTGGTGCCCCGGTCCCCTTGGGAGTGGACGAGCAGGGTCGGGAGGTGCTGTCGTTCGTTCCCGGCGATGTGCCCCGGGAGCCTCTGCCGCCCGAGACCGCCCGTGAGGAAGTCCTCGTCGAACTCGCGCATCTCATCCGGCGCCTGCACGACGCCGCTCATGGCTGGGCACCTCCTCCGGACGCCGTTTTCGGCGGAATCCCCGGAGCGCGGAACGCGAACTCGACCGCCGACGGACAGCCACTTCTGGTCAGCCACCGCGACTACTGCCCTGGCAACGTCGTCTTCCGCGACGGGCTACCGGCTGCACTCATCGACTTCGATCTCGCCAAGCCGACGACCAGGGTCGATGACCTTGCGAACGCTCTCTACTACTGGGCGCCTCTGCTGCATCCCCTGGACAGAGCGCCGGCCTTCACAGATCTCGACGTCCCCCGTCGCGTCGCCCTGTTCGCGGACGCCTACGGCATGACAGAGACCCAGCGCCGTGTCCTGGTCCCGGCGGCGGCCCGTATGATCCACCGCTTCCATGTCAACATGCGTTCGGCGGCTGAGGTCGACCCCGTGTTCAGACGCATCTGGGACCAGGAGGCGGCGCATCGACTGCCTCGGGCCGAGTCCTGGATCAACGACGAAGGCCCTGCCATCACTGCACGACTCGCCAGCTAGGACCTACCAAGCTGAGCCTTGGGAAGCCAGACAGGCCTAGGTACGGTTACCACCTCATATCGGCGACAGCCCTTCGCAGGGACCGCATGCGCTGCTAGCCTGCTTGGCTAGACAGGCATGTTGAATGTGGGGCCCTGATGTCATTTGAATACACCCCTCCCAAATACGCGCAACTGATCGCCGAACTGGAACGGCGCATCGAGTCCGGCGAGTACCCGCCCGGCTCTCCCCTACCGAGCGAACATCAGCTCATGGCCGAGTTCGGCATGGCGCGGCCGACCGTCGTCAAGGCCCTGGGCGTGCTGCGCGATCACGGGTGGATCGTCACTCATCAAGGCAAGGGCCGGTTCGTCCGGGGACGCCCGGCCATCGCCTCCACTCAGCAGGTACGCACCGGGCGCGAACTGCTCGACCGCAAAGAGGTCCAGGTCTCCAGCCGACTCCTCACAACGGGGCCGGCCGAAGCACCCAACCGCATCGCCTCCTACCTCGGCATCACACCAAAGTCGTCGGTGGTGCTCCGCAAGACGCTCGTCACCCGCGACGACGAGGCATCCGAGGTCTCCTCGACCTGGGTCCCCGCCGACGTGGCCGAAGGGACAGCGCTGGCGGACTCCGCCGATCTCAAGCAGGGCGTACGGCGCTACGTGGAAGCCGCGGCCGGTGTCGAGCTGGATCACATCATCGAGCACGTGACCGCCCGCAACCCCACACCGGAGGAGCGTGACCTCCTCGACGTCAAGGCTTCGGCCGCCCTGCTGGCCGTCTATGCCGTCGCCTGCGACGCCACCGGTAAGCCCTGGATCGTGGTGGAGACGGTCCTCCCCGGCGACCGTCACGAGCTTGAAGACGCCTACCCCATCCGGTAATCCAACTTTCCTCCGCGAACCCGCTTGGTGTACTTGACTAGCCAAGCGGGTTTCGCGTTTCATGGAGAGGCAGCTTGGTCAGTCAAGCTAACCGACAGGACAAGATGAGGAGGTGGTGCCACATGGCTCTACAGGGACCCATTCCGATCAGCTTCGGCCAGATCTTCCCGTACGGGTGCTACGCCGTGGGTGAGGTCGAGCCGGTCAAGGACTTCGAGGCGTCGAGCAACGGCCGGTTCGTCCAGGCGCGGGACAAGCAGACGGGCGAACTCGTCTGGCAGATCCCCGTGATGGACGCGGACCCGTCGCTGAAGGCGGCGCAGAAGACCGTGGCCGTCAAGATCCTCGCTCCGGTTCAGCCGGTGCCCCCGGCTCCGGTTGCGGGCCTGCCGTTCACGCCGGTCGAGTTCGACGGGCTGACCGTGACCCCGTACGTCAACGGGTCCGGGCGGCTCGCCTACTCGATCCGGGCTCGGGAGATGCGCGCTCCTCGCGCTCACGCCAAGGCGGCCGGCAACGGCAAGGAGGTGGCGGCGTGACCGGGCGGCCGTATACGCACCTGTCGATGTCGATCGACCCCGGCCAGCGCCCCCGGATCGGGATCTCGTTCTACGCCTCAATCACTCGGGCGCGGGCTCGGGTGCTGGAGTCCGGGCGGCCGTACCTGGTCCTGGAGTCCGACGAGGCGGACGTGACGGTCTCGACCACTGGGGCCGGGCCGGTCACCGCCGAGGACCTGGACATCGCGCGGCAGATCTTCAACGCCGCCGCCCGGTACCTGGCCGACTGCGAACGCATCCACGCCGAACTCTCCCAGGCCAGCGACTCGGCGGCCTGACATGCAAGCGGGGCCGCAGGAAGCGGCAACTTCCGGCGGCCCCTCAATTCTCCCTGACTGCGAAATCACGAGAGGACACGAAGTCTAATGTTCCGAAAACTGCCTGGCGACGAGGCGCGTAACCTCGTCTCCACCACACCGGATACGGCCGTGGTCTTCCGCCCGGCCGTCGTCCGAACCCCCGCCATCGTCACCATCGTGATCTGGCTGTCGCGGCTCGTCGCGGGCCTGGTCCGTCTCGTGGTGCGGCATCCGGTCGCGGTGGCCGTGCCGGTCGGTCTCGGGGTGATCTGGACCCTGTACGGCTGGCGCCTGGCCCTGGTGATGACCGGTTTCCTGCCCTCGGCCGGACTGTCGTGGGCGCTGCTGGATCGGGCCTCGTTTCTGCGCCTGGTCGGCTGGCGACTGCTGGCCTTCGCTCGCTGGTTCTGGATCTACCGGCGGCACTGGCAACCCGTCATGGTCGTCTCTGGCCTCGGACGGCACATCCGGGGCCGCGACTACCTGCCCCGCCTGATGCGCGTGGAGTGCGACGGCTGGGCCGACCGCGTCAGCGTGAAGATGCTCAACGGCCAAGCCGTCACCGACTGGGCCGACCGCATCGAGCACCTGGCCCACGGCTTCGGCGCACCCTCCTGCCGGGTCGCCGTCGCTCGGGCCGGGCGGCTCGTGCTCACCTTCCCCCGGCGTGATCCGCTCGCCGAACCCCTGCCCGCCGTCCCTGTCCCCGACAAGGCGTCGGTGGGGCCGGTCGAGATCGGCCGGTGCGAGGACGGTACGCCGCTGCGGCTCAAGGTCCACGGCACACACGTGCTGATCGCCGGGGCCACGGGCGCGGGCAAGGGCTCCTACCTGTGGTCGACAATCCGCGGCCTCCTCCCCGCGATGCGGGCGGGCCTGGTGCAGGTGTGGGCGCTCGATCCCAAGCGGATGGAGCTGTCCTTCGGGCGGGCGCTGTTCGGCTCCCGGTACGCGGCCGATCCGAAGGAGTGCGCGGACCTGCTCGACGAGGCGGTCTCGGTGATGCAGGAGCGGGCCGACCGGTTCGCCGGCCTCCAGCGCTCCCACACCCCCAAGCCCGGTGACCCGTTCGTCCTGG
Source organism: Microbispora sp. H11081 (assembly GCF_012999535.1). Lineage (GTDB taxonomy): Bacteria > Actinomycetota > Actinomycetes > Streptosporangiales > Streptosporangiaceae > Microbispora. The sequence goes on along the minus strand of NZ_JABBWV010000024.1, from coordinate 12,077 downwards.
TGCTCGTCGATGAGGTGGCGTTCCTGACCGCCTACCAGCCCGACAAGCAACTCCGTCAGCGCATCACGGCGGCACTGGCCACCCTGACCACGCAAGGGCGCGCGGTCGGCGTCGGCGTGATGGCCGCGCTGCAGGACCCCCGTAAGGAGGTCATGAACATCCGCAACCTGTTCCCCGACAAGATCGCGCTCCGGTTGGACGAGTCGGAACAGGTGGACATGGTCCTCGGTGACGGGGCGCGCGACTGGGGAGCCCTGGCCGATCACATCTCACCGGTTCCTGAGCTGGGCGCGGGCGTCGGCTACGTCCGGTTGGAGACCTCCCCTGATCCACTGCGCGTGCGCGCGGCGTACGTCTCCGATGCCGACATCCGGGCCATGGTCGCGGAGTTCGCGGGGGTGGGCCGATGATGCGCCTGGCTCATATCCTCGACGGCCTGCGCTGCTCGGGCTGCGGCGCGCTCGATGTGCTCTGGCTCGATCCCGTGCGCGGGACCGTCGAGTGCCACGAGTGCGGCCAGAAAGCCACCGTCATCGTTGATGGCCTCGACCTGGTCGACGCCCTCGACGGGTGCGGGGGTGACTGGTGACCAACCCGCACGACCGCTCCACCCCTCGCGCCGTGCGGATGGCTCAACCGCTGGCCCGTGAGGTCGTGGAAGAGATCGCCAAGCAGTTCGGCGTGTGCATCCGGCCGGTTCCGCTGCGGCGGCAGGACATCCTCACCGGTCAGGTTGAAGTCATTGATGTTCCCTGCGGGGCGACGTTGGAGAGCAAGTGCCCGCCGTGCGCGAAGCGGAATCGCCAGTTGCGGCGGGCGCAGTGCCGGGAGGGCTGGCACCTCGACCACGAGCCCGTGAACCTGCCGGACAACGCTGATGAGTATCAGCGTCACCTTGTGGAGCTGCGGGCCGACGCCCAGGCGTGGCGGGATGAGGTGGAAAAGGCCGGCGGGGACACCACCGACCTGGACGCCGCGATCGTGGAGCTGGACGAGGAGATCAACCGAGCGGGCATGCGCGGTAACGTGCTCGGCCGTACCTCCGGCAAGCGGTCGCGCTCGACTAAGCGGCGGCAGGACGCTCCGGACCTGCCCAAGCGGCAGATGACCAAGACCACGCTCGGGCGGACCTTCACCGGCTCGGACGGCAAGGTCTACCGGCCCTCGATGTTCGTCACGCTCACCCTGCCCTCCTACGGGCGGGTGCTAGAAGGTGCGCCAATCGACCCGGACCGGTACGACTACGCACGGGCGGCCCGCGACGCGCTGCACTTCTCCAAGCTCGTCGATCGCTTCGTGCAGAACCTCCGCCGGGTCGCTGGGTATGACGTGCAGTACTTCGCGACGGTCGAGCCTCAGAAGCGGCTCGCGCCGCATCTGCACATGGCGATCCGCGGGACCCTGCCCCGTGCGGAGCTGCGGCAGATCATCGCCGCCACCTACCACCAGGTGTGGTGGCCGTCCACTGATGTCGTGCGGTTCGAGGGTGACCACCTGCCGCTCTGGGAGGACGGGGCCGGCTACCTCGACCCCCACACCGGGGAGGTCCTGCCGACCTGGGAACAGGCCCTCGACCAGCTCGACGCCGACGAGGACGCGCAACCGCTGCACGTGCTGCGCTTCGGCGACCAGCTCGACATACAGAGTGTGCTCGCCGGGACCCCGGACGCTGACCAGCTCATCGGGTACCTGTCGAAGTACCTGACCAAAAGCCTCGGCGACGCACTCGGCACCGACGACCCTCGCTGGAAGACGCACGCCGAACGGCTGCTTGAGGCGCTGCGGTTTGAGCCGTGCTCGCCGACCTGCCCGAACTGGCTGCGCTACGGCGTGCAGCCCAAGGGCGCCAAGCCCGGCATGGCTCCCGGCCGGTGCAAGGGCAAGGCGCACAAGCCCGATCACCTCGGCTACGCGGGCCGACGCGTGCTCGTCTCGCGGAAGTGGTCCAACAAGACCCTCACCGAGCACAAGCAGGACCGGCGCACCTGGGTCCTGGAAGCCCTCGGCCTGCCTGACGAGCCGGTCGATCCCCACCGCTACATCTGGAAGCCCATCAAGCCCGGAGATCCCGACCTCGCCCCCATCGGCGTCCGGCTGCTCCGCTCGGTCCACGAACGCCAGCGCTGGCGCAACCACATGAACCAACTTCAGGCACTTGGAGACGGGCCGAATCTTTCGGCAACGGAAGCGAGGGCGGCCTGATGGCGAACAAGGCAGGCCACCGCCGCTTCGGGAGCATCCGCAAGCTGCCGTCTGGGCGTTTCCAGATCCGCTATCCCGGACCGGACGGGAAGCTGCGCAGCGGAGAGACGACATACGAGCGGGAGCGCGATGCCGAACGGGCGTTGTCCCTGCTCGAAGCGAAGATGGTCACCGGAGACTGGACGGACCCTCAGCGGTCCAAGGTCAAGCTCGGCGACTACGCGGCAAAGTGGATCAGTGAGCGGACGGAGCTGCGCCCCCGGACGGTCGAGATCTACAGCGGGCTTCTCCGACGGCACGTCGCACCGTATTTCGGCAACGTCCCCCTAGGGAAGATCAATACGGAGATGGTCCGCGAATGGCGGGCGACTCTGGCGAGCAGCGGCGTCGGGGCAACTGAGATCGCAAAGGCGTACCGGTTCCTGCGGGCCGTGCTCATGACCGCGACGGACGACCAGCTCATCCCGCGCAACCCGTGCCGCATTCGCGGTGCCGGCGAGGAGAAGTCGGAAGAGCGGCCGGTCCTCACGGTGGCCCAGGTGTTCCAGCTCGCCGACCTGGTGCCGGTACGGCTGCGCGTGTTGATCCTGCTCGCCACCTTCGCGAGCCTGCGGTGGGGCGAGGTCGCGGCGCTGCGGCGGATGGACCTGGACCTGAACGCCGGGACCGTCAGCGTTCGGCAACAGCACGTCGAGCTGGACACGGGCGAACTCCTGGTCGGGCCGCCCAAGTCCCGTGCCGGTCTGCGGACGGTGGCGATCCCGGAGGCGATCATTCCGGCGCTGCGTCAGCACCTCGACCAGTTCACCGAGTTGGATCCGACCGCGCTCGTCTTCACCGGGGCCAACGGCGGCATCCTGCGGCGCAGCAACTTCCGGCGGGCCGTCAAGTGGAGCGAGACGACACGCAAGCTCGGCGTCCCCGGGCTCCACTTCCACGATCTTCGCCACACCGGGAACACGATCGCGGCCAGTGCTGGCGCTTCCCTCCGCGACCTGATGGCACGCATGGGCCATGACAGCGTGCGCGCCGCGATGATCTATCAGCACCGCACGGCGGAAGCAGACCACAAGATCGCCGATGTCATGAACGGCAAGATCACACAGGTCCTACCGACCGAGGCGAGTGGTCACTGAGCAAGATCGAGTGCGTTCGCTAATGGCACGTTAATGGCACGAGCCCCGTTTTCCCTGATGGGAGACGGGGCTCTTTTCGCAGGTGGGCGGTACTGGGTTCGAACCAGTGACCCCTCGCTTGTAAGGCGAGTGCTCTACCGCTGAGCTAACCGCCCGGACCGGACTACACCTTACGACACCGACCCGCCTCTCAGCACATCGAGTGACCAGTCGGCACCCGCGTCGTGCTCGCCCGCCGCCTGCCAGCCGAGGAGCGCCGCGCCGAGCATGCCCGCCCGGGGGCCCAGGGCGGCCGGGCGCAGGGGCGGCGGCTCCTGGAAGGCCAGGCGGCCTGCCAGCCGCTCCCGCAGCGGCTCGAACAGGGCCGGACCCGCCTCCGCCAGGCCGCCGCCGATCACGATCAGGGCCGGGTCGAGCACGAGCACGTACGACGCGAGGGCGATGGCCAGGGCTTCGATTGCCTCACGGAACACCTCGGCCGCCACCGGGTCTCCCCCGGACGCGAGCTCGACGACCTCCTTGGCGGTCGCCTCGCGGCCGGAGCGGGCCGTGAAGCGCCGGGCCACAGCCGACGCGGAGGCGTAGGTCTCCAGGCAGCCGGTCTGCCCGCAGGCGCACTTCTCCCCGGCCGGCCAGACGGGCGCGTGCCCGATCTCGCCGCCCCAGCCGTGCGCGCCGCCGTACGGCTCGCCACGGAGCACCACCGCGCCCGCGATTCCGGTGCCGATGGGCAGGAAGAGGAAGTCGGCGACGTCGCGCCCCGCGCCGAAGACGCTCTCGGCCAGGCCGCCGGTGCGGACGTCGTGGCCGAGCCGCGCCGGAACGCCGGGCGGCGTCAGCGCCTCGGCGGGCACGTCGCGCCAGCCGATGTTGGCCGAGTAGACGGCGGTGGACGCGGTGACGATGCCCGGTACGGCCAGGCCGACCCCGGCGGGCTCGGCGCCGTACCGGGAGCGGCCGAGGCCGGCGATCTCGCCCGCGTAGGCGCGCACGGCCTCCACCACCGCGTCCGGGCCGTTCTCGCGGCCCGTGGGACGTCCGTCGAGCACGGTTACCTCGCCGTCGCGGGTGACGAGGCCGCCCTTCATGGAGGTGCCTCCCACGTCCAGCGCGACGACGTACGTCACGATCGGCCCAGCACCCTGTTGAGGGCCGCCTCCACCTCCGCGGCGAGGCCGGGCAGGCGGGCGGGAGACGCCGGGCCCGCCGTGACGAGCGGCTCACCGGCCCGGGCGAGCCGCACCTCCCCGCAGGAACGGCACTCGATCTCCCCCAGACGGCAGATCAGCGCGATCGAGCCGCACGAGGCGCATGTGTCGAGATCGAGGTCGTGCACACGCTGGCAGTCCGGGCAGACGAGGACCTGCGCCTCCTGGCGCACCGCGCGCTTCCAGGGGCTGGCTCCGCGGACGGGGTCGGTCTGCCGGGCCCCGCACCTGTAGCAGGGCATCGTGACCTCCAATGGGGCGAGTCGGAGTCGGAGTCGGAGTGGAATATGTCAGTGCCCGGGGGCGGGCAATGAAACGATCAGAGTTCCGCGAGCGCCTTGCGATACTCGTCGAGATCGCGCGCGGAACCGATCGGGTTGACGATCTTCCAGCGGACGACGCCTTCGCCGTCGATGACGAACGTGCCCCGGTGCGCCTGTCCTCTGTCCTCGTCGAAGACACCGTACGCCCGGGCGACCTCACCGTGGGGCCAGAAATCCGACAACAAGGGAAACGAGAAGCCTTCTTGGTCCGCCCAGGCGCGCTGGACGAACATCGAGTCGACCGACACCGCCAGCAACCGGACATGAGGCGGCAGAGTGCCGACGAGCTCGTCGCGGATCGCCGCGAGCTCGCCATGGCAGACGGGGCTGAAGGACAACGGATAGAAGACGAGCATGACCGTCTTGCCCCGCAGGCCGGAAAGGCGCATGGGCACGCCGTGCTGGTCCTTCAGCGCGAAATCCGGAGCCCGCTGCCCGACCTCTAGCGCCATGAGCAGTCCCTCCCCAGGTGTCCGCTCATCATCCTGCCGTACGGCGTCCCCAGGCCGTACGGCAGGGCAATACTCAGCGGCGGGCCTTCGGGGCGACCAGCCTTGTGCCCGACCAGTCCCTCGCCGCGCTCACGCTGCTCGTCTGCGAAAGACCGGCTGTCGCCGCGTCCTCACCGATGTCGCTGGGTTCCACGTGGCCGTCACGCCCCGCCTTGGGGGTCAGCAGCCAGATCTGGCCTCCGTCGGCGAGTGCGGTCATGGCGTCGCTCAGTGCGTCGAAGAGATCGCCGTCGCCGTCGCGCCACCAGAGCAGCACCACGTCGACGACGTCGTCGTAGTCCTCGTCCACCAGCTCGTTGCCGGTCAGCTCCTCGATGGACTGGCGCAGCGCCTCGTCGCAGTCCTCGTCCCAGCCGACCTCCTGCACCACCTGACCGGCTTTGAGGCCGAGTCGTTCGGCCAGGCCGCGCTCGTCCTGCGCCTGACCCGCGGTCGCGCTCACGTTCATCCCTCCTGCTTGGGGTGACCCGCCCATGTCTGCGGTTGTCCTGGCTCGTTGAGAGCCATGCTTCGGCACAGTCCACACGCTGTGACCCGTCGTCGTCAACGGTCGCCACGGCGGGTGACCCGCACCGTTATCTCTTAATCGGTCAAAAACGACAAACGCACACGCCTGTCGGGGTTGTCGACGTTGAGATCGACCAGAGCGACCGACTGCCAGGTGCCCAGCGCCAGCCTGCCCCCGAGGACGGGAACGGTGGCGTACGGCGGAATGAGGGCGGGCATGACATGCGACCTCCCATGCCCACGGGAGCCGTGCGCATGCCGCCAGCGGTCGTCCGCAGGCAGCAGGTCGTCCAGGGCGGCGAGCAGGTCGTCGTCGCTGCCGGAGCCGAGCTCGAGCAGCGCCACGCCCGCCGTCGCGTGCGGGACGAAGACGTGCAGCAGCCCGTCTCCCCCGCACTCGCGCGCGAAGCCGGCGCACTCCTTTGTTATGTCGTGCACGCGCTCCCGCGAGCCGGTCCTTACCTCGATCACCGTCGATTTCACATCCGCGATCTTACGATTCGCGCTGAGCTGGGAGAACGACGGCGTCCGGACCGGGGAAGACGAGCGCTTCGTGCCCGTCCTCGTATTTCACCAGGAACGGCGGGCCGCCCTCCGGGCCGCGGACCTCGACGATGACGCCGTGCTTCTCGTGGTCGCCCACTACCGCGCCGTGCACCACCAGCCGGTCCCCTACCGTTGCGTGCATCTCGATCCCCCTCTCTCCAGCGCCTGGTACGGCTATCGCCACCTGGAAAGCGGAGAAACCCCCTTCTCCACGGAGGAAGGGACAATTCATACCAAAACGTTACATAGCTGCGAGACGCCTCCGGCGGGACGCTCCGTGACCTCGCGGCGAATCGGCCGCCCCTTCCGGGTAGGGCGGGGCAAGACCGGGTAGGGAGGCTGCGACCAGGCATGACATGGTGTTCATGGCCGTTGGGACGACCCCGGCGACAACCGGGAATGGCTGCTGAGTAAAAATCGTCCTACCATCGGTGGTCTAGGCCCAGACGTGTCCCGCAGCCAGCGCGGACGGTCCGGTTACCGGGGAGTAGAGATGCGCTTTCCGGTATGACGAGACAGGATGGAAGACGACCGCAACGCCGCGATCAAGCGCTCACCGCATCGCAGCAGGCAACCCAGACGTAACCCGACGTAACAGATCCGACGAGACAAAGTCCATCCTCGGAAGGCGAGACCCAGTGGCTTCCGGACGCCAGCGTTTTTCGATCATCAGTGACGGCCTACCCAGCCAGTTGCCTGATGTCGATCCGAGCGAGACCAATGAATGGCTCGAATCGCTCGACAACGTCATCAAGACCGAGGGCCGCACCCGGGCCCGTTACCTGATGCTCCGGCTGCTTGAACGGGCCCGCGAACACCAGGTCGGCGTGCCCGGCCTGCGCAGCACGGACTACATCAACACCATCCCGCCGGAGCGCGAGCCCTGGTTCCCCGGAGACGAGTACGTCGAGCGGCGCATCCGGGCCTACATCCGCTGGAACGCGGCGGTCATGGTGACCCGTGCCAACGCGCGGACCAACGTCGGCGGCCACATCGCCACCTACGCGTCCGCGGCCTCGCTCTACGAGGTGGGCTTCAACCACTTCTTCCGCGGCAAGGACCACGGGGAGTCGGGCGACCAGGTCTTCATCCAGGGCCACGCGGCCCCGGGCATCTACGCGCGCGCGTTCCTGGAGGGCCGTCTCGACACGCCCCAGCTCGACGCGTTCCGCCAGGAGCTGTCCCACGGGATCAAGGGCCTGCCCTCCTACCCGCACCCGCGGCTGATGCCGGACTTCTGGGAGTTCCCCACGGTGTCGATGGGCCTCGGCCCGATCGGCGCCATCTACCAGGCCAGGTTCAACCGCTACCTGCTCAGCCGCAAGATCAAGGACACCAGCCGCAGCCATGTCTGGTGCTTCCTCGGCGACGGCGAGATGGACGAGCCCGAGTCGCTCGGCGCGATCGGCGTCGCCTCCCGTGAGGAGCTCGACAACCTCACCTTCGTCATCAACTGCAACCTGCAGCGGCTCGACGGTCCGGTACGCGGCAACGGAAAGATCATCCAGGAGCTGGAGTCGTACTTCCGCGGGGCCGGCTGGAACGTCATCAAGGTCGTCTGGGGCCGTGACTGGGACCCGCTGCTCGCGGCCGACGTCGACGGCGTGCTGGTCAACCAGATGAACACGACGCCCGACGGGCAGTTCCAGACCTACTCGGTCGAGTCGGGCGCCTACATCCGCGAGAACTTCTTCGGCGGCGACCCGCGCCTGCGCAAGATGGTCGAGCACATGACCGACGACGACATCCGCAAGCTGTCGCGCGGCGGCCACGACTACCGCAAGGTGTACGCCGCCTTCAAGGCGGCCCGCGAGCACGTCGGACAGCCGACCGTCATCCTGGCCCAGACGATCAAGGGCTGGACGCTCGGCAAGGACTTCGAGGCGCGCAACGCCACGCACCAGATGAAGAAGCTGAGCAAGGCCGAGCTCAAGGAGTTCCGCGACCGGCTCTACCTGCCGATCCCGGACAAGGACCTCGACGCCGACCTCCCGCCGTACTTCCACCCCGGCGAGAACAACGACGAGATCGCCTACATGAAGGAGCGCCGGGCGGCGCTCGGCGGCTACCTGCCCAAGCGGGTGGTGCGCGCCAAGCCGCTGAAGCTCCCCGGCGACCCCGTCTACGCCGGCCTGCGCAAGGGCTCCGGCAAGCAGAACGTCGCCACCACCATGGCGTTCGTCCGCCTGCTCAAGGACCTCATGCGCGACAAGGAGATCGGCGCCAGGTTCGTGCCGGTCATCCCGGACGAGGCCCGCACGTTCGGTGTGGACGCCATGTTCCCGACCGCCAAGATCTACTCGCCGCACGGGCAGACGTACGAGGCGGTCGACCGCGAGCTGCTGCTGTCGTACAAGGAGTCGACCGAGGGTCAGATCCTGCACGAGGGCATCAGCGAGGCCGGCTCGATGGGCTCGGTCATCGCGGCGGGCACGTCGTACGCCACCCACGGCGAGCACACGATCCCGGTCTACATCTTCTACTCGATGTTCGGGTTCCAGCGGACCGCCGACCAGATGTGGCAGCTCGGCGACCAGATGGGCCGGGGCTTCCTGCTCGGCGCCACCGCCGGGCGCACCACGCTGAACGGCGAGGGCCTGCAGCACGAGGACGGCCACACCCCGCTGATCGCCTCGACCAACCCGGCGGCCGTGGCGTACGACCCGGCGTGGGCGTTCGAGATCGCGCACATCGTCAGGGACGGCCTGCGGAGGATGTACGGGGAGCACCCCGAGGACGTCTTCTACTACCTGACCGTCTACAACGAGCCCTATCCGCAGCCGGCCGAGCCGGAGAACGTGGACGTGGAGGGCATCCTCAAGGGCCTCTACCTCTACGCCCCGGCGACCGGCGACGGGCCGAAGGCCAACATCCTGGTCTCCGGTGTCGCGGGCCCGTGGGCGCTGGAGGCGCAGCGGATGCTGGCGGAGGACTGGGGCGTCTCGGCCTCGGTCTGGTCGGCCACCTCGTGGAGCGAACTGCGCAGGGACGCCCTCGCCGTCGAGGAGCACAACCTGCTCAACCCCGACGCCGAGCAGCGCGTGCCGTACGTGACCGGCAAGCTGTCGGGCGTGCCCGGGCCGTTCGTGGGCGTCAGCGACTACATGCGCGCCGTTCCCGACCAGATCGCCCAGTGGGTGCCGGGTGACTGGTCCTCGCTCGGGACCGACGGCTTCGGCCTGTCGGACACGCGCTCCGCGCTGCGCCGCCACTTCCACGTGGACGCGGCCTCGATCACGCTGGCGGTGCTGACCCAGCTCGTACGGCGCGGCGAGGTCAAGGCCGAGACGCTGCAGGAGGCCATCGCCCGCTACCACCTCAAGAACGGGGTCACCGAGATCGCGGCCCAGCAGACCCCGGAGACCAACGACACCCAGTCGATGGGCGTCTGATTCGCGAATCGTCACGCGGCCCCCGCCTCCGGCGGGGGCCGCGGTCGTTTCCCGGGCCGTCGTCGCACGTCAGCGCTCTTGCAGTGGGGTACCGGCCGATCCCAAGCCACCTCCAAGCAGGAAACAAGACCGTTCCATCACGCTTACCGCCGTGGATGGAAATCTTAGGAAATACCTCGCCAAACTGACCGGGGGGATGGCCGCGATGGCGGCTCTCGCCCTGCTCGTCACAGCCGCTCCCGCCTCGGCGGACCCCGGGGACGAGATCCCCGCCGGCACCCGGCTCGCCGCCCGCACCCACCCGGCCGTGCAGCTCACCAGCATCACCTACTCCGGTGAGGTGGTCGTCCCGAGCAGCCAGCCCAAGGAGGCCGCGTGGAACCAGCTGACCAACGAGGCCACGCAGGCCGTGCTCGCCGGGAAGATCCCCTCCGACGAGCGGAGCATCGCCAAGTTCCTCTTCCAGCGCGTGGCCTCCGACGTCGACAGGTACCTCCAGCCCGTCGGCCCTGAGCGGACGGTCAAGGCCCAGATCGGCGGCATGTGCACGGGCTGGTGGGTGACCCCGGACGGCTACATGGTCACCGGCGCGCACTGCGTGCAGATGAGCGACCAGGAGCTGTCGCAGGCCTTCGCCCAGCAGGGGCTGGAGAAGTTCAACAAGCAGGACGCCAAGGAAATGATCACCGCCCTGCGGGACTTCGAAGCCGACAAGGAGATGATCGAGCTCGTCCAGCAGATCTACGTCACCTTCAACAGCAGCCACCTGGAGATCCGCGGCCTGCGCAAGAGCCTCTCGGTCCTGCAGAGCCTGCCCGGCGGCGGCGTCGACAAGACGGCCAAGGAGGTCCCGGCCGAGCTGGTGTCGGTCGGCGAGAGCTACCCGGGCAAGGACTTCGCCCTGCTCAAGGTCAACGGCCAGCAGCATCTGCCCACCGTGCCGCTCGGCGACGACGCCGACGTGCAGACCGGTGACACGCTCTACATCAGCGGCTTCCCCGGCCTGGTGACCAACACGCCCTGGTTCAGCGTCGAGTCCAAGCTCGACCCCGCGCTCACCGAGGGGCCGTACAACGCCAAGCGCAGCACGCAGGAAGGCGTGCCGTACATCCAGACGCAGGCGCCCTCGTACCAGGGCAACTCGGGTGGTCCCGTGTTCAGCCGGGCGGGCAAGGTCATCGGCATGCTCATCGCCGGCACCGTGAGCGAAGGCGGCGAGGCGTCGGAGAACGAGAGCTTCGTGCTTCCGGTCTCGGTCATCAAGGAGAAGCTCAACGAGAAGAACGTCAAGCCCGCCGCGTCGCTGACGACGACGAAGTACAACGAGGCGCTCGACGACTTCTTCCAGCGGCACTACAAGGAGGCGCTGCCGAAGTTCCGCGAGGTCCAGGCGCTGTTCCCGAGTCACCCGTACGTCGCGAAGTACATCACCGACTCGCAGCAGGCGATCTCGTCCGGCAAGGACGAGACCCCGCAGCCGATGTGGGTGTGGATCGCCGCAGGGGCCGGTGTGCTGGTCCTGGCCGGCGGCGGCGTCCTGCTCCTGATCCTCCTGCGCGGACGCAGGAAGCGCTCCGCCTCCCCGCGGGGCGAGGCGCCCTCCCCCGCGTACGGCGGCCCCTACCCCGGGCCGAACGCCGGCGGCGGTTACCCGGCGCAGGTCGGCGGCGGTTACGACAGGCAGCCGGTGAACGGCCATGTGCTGCCCCAGTCCTGGCAGCCGCAGAGCCTGCCGCCGGCCGGCGGACAGGCGCGGGCGGCGGGCGGCCACGAGGCGCCGCGCCACCTCGGCCACGACCAGCGCCCGGACGGCCACGACCGGCAGCGGCCGGACGCGGGCTACGACGCGCAGCGGCCGGACGGCGCGACGCGGTACGTGCGTCCCGCGCCCTCGCCGTACGGTGAGCAGCGGCCGCCGGCCATGCCGGGCCACGCCCCGGCCGAGGCGGGCGCGCCGGACGTCGCCGACCTGGAGCGGGAGATCGCCGAACTGCGGCGTCAGTTGCACCACCGTCAGACGGAGGCGTGACAGCCGGACGGGAGGGCCGTGCCTGTCCCCTCCAGACAGCACGAGGGCCGGACCGCGCGGGTGCGCGGTCCGGCCCTTGGGCCTCTCGGGAGCTTGGGGGGTCAGCTCTCGGAGGAGAATGCGGCGTCGAAGGCCGCCTCGGGCGGGGTGATGGCGTTGAGGGAGCGGATGTAGGCCAGGGCTTCGGGTGCGCCGTGCAGCCGGTCCATTCCCGCGTCCTCC
>NZ_JABBWV010000023.1 GCF_012999535.1 Microbispora sp. H11081 | reverse complement strand
GCTTCGGTGTGGGGAAGACGACCTTTGTGGGGGCGGTTTCCGAGATCGTGCCGTTGACGACCGAGGCGGTGATGACGGACGCGTCGGCGGGTGTGGACGATGTGGGGTTGGTGCCGCACAAGACCACCACGACGGTGGCGATGGATTTCGGGCGGGTGTCGCTGGACCGGGATCTGATTTTGTATCTGTTCGGTACGCCGGGTCAGCATCGGTTCTGGTTCATGTGGGATGACCTGGTGCGGGGGGCGATCGGTGCGGTGGTGCTGGTCGACACCCGGCGGCTGGCCGACAGTTTTCCCGCGGTGGACTATTTCGAGGAGGCCCGCCTGCCGTTCGTCATCGGCGTCAACGGCTTCGACGGGGAGTACACCCACAGCGAGGACGAGCTCCGCGACGCCCTGACGCTGTCGCCGCACACCCCGATCGTCCGCACCGACGCGCGGGACCGGGAATCGGTCAAGAGCACTTTGATCGCGCTCGTCGAGCACGCGCTGACGTCCCGCGTAGGCGCGATCCGGTGAATACGGCCCCTTCGTCCGGGATCTCGTCATCGCGGCGCGGGCGTGAAAGCCGTGCGGGCGGATAGTCTGGGGAGACTGACTGTTCACCGACCCGTCCACTCGCTTCGAGGCTGGCCAAACACGTGTTCGAGACGCTTTCCGACCGGCTGACTTCGGTCTTCTCCTCCCTTCGGTCCAAAGGCAGGCTTTCCGACGCCGACATCGACGCGACCTGCCGCGAGATCCGCATCGCGCTGCTCGAGGCGGACGTCGCTCTGCCGGTCGTGAAGGAATTCGTGGCCCGGGTCAAGGAGCGGGCCCGCGGCGTCGAGGTCTCCCAGGCGCTCAACCCCGCGCAGCAGGTCGTGAAGATCGTCAACGACGAGCTCATCGAGGTGCTGGGCGGCGAGACGCGGCGGCTGCGCCACGCCAAGACCCCGCCGACCGTGATCATGCTCGCGGGTCTCCAGGGCTCGGGTAAGACGACCCTGGCAGGCAAGCTCGCCAAGTGGCTGCGCGACCAGGGGCACGCCCCGCTGCTCGTGGCCTGCGACCTGCAGCGGCCCAACGCGGTGCAGCAGCTCTCCGTCATGGCGGAGCGTGCCGGCGTGGCGGTGTACGCCCCGCAGCCGGGCAACGGCGTCGGCGACCCCGTCGAGGTGGCCCGCGACTCCGTGGACCACGCGCGCCGTCAGCAGCACGACGTGGTCATCGTCGACACCGCCGGCCGCCTGGGCATCGACCAGGAGCTGATGAAGCAGGCCGCCGACATCCGCGACGCGGTCACCCCCGACGAGATCCTGTTCGTCCTCGACGCCATGATCGGCCAGGACGCGGTCAGCACGGCCCGCGCGTTCATGGACGGCGTCGGCTTCGACGGCGTGGTGCTGACCAAGCTCGACGGCGACGCCCGCGGTGGCGCCGCCCTGTCGGTGCGGCACATCACCGGCCGTCCGATCATGTTCGCCAGCACCGGCGAGAAGCTCGAGGACTTCGACGCCTTCCACCCCGACCGCATGGCGGGCCGGATCCTCGACATGGGTGACATCCTCACCCTGATCGAGCAGGCGCAGAAGACGTTCGACGAGCAGGAAGCCGCCAAGATGGCGGGCAAGCTCGTCTCCGGGGACGGCTTCACGCTGGAGGACTTCCTCGAGCAGATGATGATGGTCCGCCGCATGGGGCCCATCAAGAACCTGCTCGGCATGATGCCGGGCATGGGGCAGATGCGCGACCAGCTCAACCAGGTCGACGACCGCGACCTGGACCGCATCGCGGCGATCATCCGCTCGATGACGCCCGGCGAGCGCCAGGACCCGAAGGTCATCAACGGCTCGCGGCGGGCGCGCATCGCCAAGGGATCGGGCGTCACGGTCACCGAGGTGAACAACCTCGTGGTCCGCTTCTTCGAGGCGCAGAAGATGATGAAGCGGATGACCCAGGGCATGGGCATCCCGGGTATGCCCGGCGGGCGTAAGCAGAAGGCGCAGAAGCCCAAGAAGGGCCGTCGCGTCAGCGGCGACCCGCGCAAGGCCGCGCTCGGCAAGGCCGCGAGCGAGCCGTCGCAGGACGCCCCGAAGCTGCCCAAGGGCCTGTTCGGCAACCTCGGCGGCGGCCAGTTGCCGCCCGGCCTGGAACTGCCGCCCGGCTTCGACCCCTCGAAGCTGAAGCTGCCCGGCCAGAACTGACGTACCCGCCGGCCGGCCCGCGCGCCGGACCCGCCTGCCGCTCGCGGCAGGCGGGCGGACGATGTGGTGGCCCGTTCCGGAAACATGGGCACATCGGTGCCCGATCGAGGGCGTCGGCGGACCCGTTGTTGCCGGAGCATGGGGAATCATCTGGCAGAATGTCAGGCTGGAACATCGTGACCAGGCGGGTGCCCTCTCACCCCCGCAGGTCGCGCCTGTCCCTCGGGCGGGCTCCCGTCGTGCCCCACTCGATGAGACACCGCTCACCCACGCTCTAATGCAGGAGAGACCACACCCGTGGCAGTCAAGATCAAGCTCAAGCGGCTCGGTATGATCCGCAACCCGCAGTACCGCATCGTCGTCGCCGACGCCCGGAACAAGCGGGACGGCCGCGCCATCGAGGAGATCGGCCTCTACCACCCGAAGGAGAACCCCTCGCGCATCGAGGTGAACTCCGAGCGGGTGCAGTACTGGCTGGGCGTCGGCGCGCAGCCGACCGACCCGGTCCTGAAGATCTTCAAGCTGACCGGCGACTGGCAGAAGTTCAAGGGCGAGCCCGCCCCCGCCACGCCGCTGCTGGTCGCCGAGCCCAAGCCCGACCGGCACGCGGCGTACGAGGCCGCGGCCAAGGAGTCGCTCTCGGGCGACACCGGCGCCGCCGCCACCACGCCGAAGAAGGCCAAGAAGCCCGTGAAGGCCGAAGAGACCGCCGAGGCCCCGGCCGCGGAGGAGAAGCCGGAAGGCGAGGCCTGAGGTGCTCGAGGAAGTCCTCGAGCACCTGGTTAAGGGCATCGTCGAGCACCCGGACGACGTCCGGGTCCGCGCCCGGCGCATCCGCACCGGGCGCGTTCTGGAGGTCGGGGTTCATCCCGACGACCTCGGCAAGGTCATCGGCCGCGGCGGCCGTACGGCCAAGGCGTTGCGCACCGTCGTCAACGCGTTGGCCAACGGCAAGTTCGTGCGGATCGACCTGGTCGACCTGGAAGAGGCGCGCTGAGCCGAGCTGACGCGTCCGGGGGACCCCGCACCGGGGTCCCCCGGCGTGTTTTACGGCCTCGGACCGGTGGCTTCCAGGGGTTTCTTGTGTCAGTACAGTTCGGCGGCGGCGTTCGAGCCGTCCGTGGAGGAACCGCGGAGAAGCGGTGGCGGAGGTAGGCGACAAGTGCAGTTGGTCGTGGGCAGGATCGGCCGCCCGCACGGTGTGCGGGGCGAGGTCACGGTCGAGGTGCGCACCGACGAGCCGGATCTGCGCTTCGCTCCCGGGTCGGCGCTGGCCACCGACCCGGCGTCCGCCGGTCCGCTGACCGTGGAGCGGGCCCGGTGGCACAAGGGGATCCTGCTGCTGACCCTGGCCGGCGTGGCGGACAGGGAGGCCGCGGAGGCGCTGCGCGGCACGCTGCTCGTCGTGGACTCCGCGGATCTGCCGCCGATCGAGGACCCCGACGAGTTCCACGACCACGAACTGATCGGCCTCACGGTGGTCACCACCGAGGGGGAGCGGGTCGGCGAGGTCAGCGACGTACTCCACCACGGTCAGGACCTGCTCGTGGTGTCCCGTCCATCCCGTGACGCGGCGTACGTCCCCTTCGTCAAGGCGCTCGTGCCCGAGGTCGACCTCGGCAAGGGAATCCTCGTCGTCGACGCGCCGCCCGGCCTGCTCGACGCCGAAGAGGCGGAGTAGGGGCCGCACATGCGCGTCGACATCGTCTCGATCTTCCCCGAGTACTTCGCCCCGCTCGACGTGTCTCTCATGGGCAAGGCCCGGGAGCGCGGCATCCTCGACATCCACCTCCACCAGCTTCGCGACTGGACGCACGACGTCCACAAGACCGTGGACGACACGCCGTACGGCGGGGGTCCCGGCATGGTGATGAAGCCGGAGGTCTGGGGCGAGGCGCTCGACGCCGTGATCGAGGACGGGCGCGCCGCCTCCGGGCCGGACGCGCTGCCCCGGCTGATCGTCCCCACGCCGAGCGGCCGGCCGTTCACGCAGGAAGTGGCGCTGGAGTACGCGGGGGAGCCGTGGCTGCTGTTCGCCCCGGCCAGGTACGAGGGCATCGACTCCCGCGTCGTCGCCGAGTACGGCGAGCGGTTGCGCGCCGACGAGGTGAGCATCGGCGACTACGTCTTAGCCGGAGGCGAGGCGGCGGTGCTGGTCATGGTCGAGGCCGTGGGGAGGCTGCTGCCGGGGGTCCTCGGCAACGCGTGCTCCGTCGCCGACGACTCCTTCGCGCCCGGCGCCATGGCCAACCTGCTGGAAGGCCCCGTCTACACCAAACCGCCGGTCTGGCGGGGACACGAGGTGCCCGAGGTCCTGCTGTCGGGCCATCACGGCAGAATCGCCCGCTGGCGGCGCGACGAGGCCCTGCGGCGCACGCTGGCCAGGCGGCCGGAACTGGCCGCCCGGTTCGACCAGGACGATCTCGACAAGCACGACAGGCGCGTCATCGAGGAGTTCGAGCGGTCCCAGGAGCGCCTTGAGGAGGGCGCTTCCACCGCGGGTTCCGGCACTGCGTTTCGCCCAGGGCCGGATCATATGGCAGACTGAATCGCTGCTGCCTGCTTCGGCATGGCCGGGTGGGTCCCGGTCCCAGGCGCGGCAGACAAGACGTATCGAGCCAAGCACGCGTGTCCCCCTCGTCGCAGGGCCTCCGGGCCGGCCGGGTGGACCTCCGTGTGCTCATGTCAGCGAGGAACCGACGCCATGCACACGCAGATCCAGGAGATCGAGAAGGCTGCGCTTCGCAGCGACGTACCGGCCTTCCGCCCGGGTGACACGCTGGAGGTCCACGTCCGCGTCGTCGAGGGCAACCGGTCCCGCATCCAGGTGTTCAAGGGCTTCGTCCTGCGCCGCCAGGGCGGCGGCATCCGTGAGACGTTCACGGTCCGCAAGGTCAGCTACGGCGTCGGCGTCGAGCGCACCTTCCCGGTCCACAGCCCCGTGATCGAGAAGATCACCGTGGTCACCCGCGGCGACGTCCGCAGGGCCAAGCTGTACTACATGCGTGACCTGCGCGGAAAGGCCGCGCGCATCCGCGAGAAGCGCGAGGCGCAGCCGGTCGCCAAGTAAGGCCGTGAAGACCGTGGTCCGTGCCCCAGGCGCGGGCCACTTTCTTTTTGCCGGTGATCCGGTGTCCCCGGCGCTCGCCGTCGTGGACATCATCTAGGCTCAGCAGCGATGGGTAGCGAGGGACAGGGGCCGGGCACGCGTCGCCCTGCCGAGGACGGGGTGGACGTGGTCGCCGAAGACGTCAAGCAGAACGCCGGGGACGGGAAGAAGAAAGGCTCGTTCTGGCGGGAGTTGCCCGTCCTGATCGTGGTCGCCCTCGCTCTGGCCCTGCTGATCAAGTCTTTCGTGGTCCAGGCGTTCTACATCCCCTCCGAGTCGATGGAGAACACGCTTCTCATCAACGACCGGGTGCTGGTGAACAAGCTTGTCTACCACGTGCGCGACATCGAGCGCGGTGACATCGTCGTGTTCTCCGGGGTGGACTCCTGGGACCCCGAGGTGAAGCTCGAGGAACCGTCCAACCCCATCGCGGCGGGGCTGCGCTGGCTCGGCAACGCGTTCGGGGTCGTACCGGGCGAGAAGGACTACATCAAGCGGGTCATCGGCGTGCCGGGCGACAAGGTCAAGTGCTGCGACGCGCAGGGCCGGGTCACCGTGAACGGCGTGCCGCTCGAAGAGAAGTCGTACCTGTATCCCGGGGACGAGCCGTCCGGGCGCGAGTTCGAGGTCACCGTCCCGCCGGACCGGCTGTGGGTGATGGGCGACCACCGTTCGGTCTCCTGGGACTCCCGCCTGCACATGGGTGACCCGGGTGGCGGCACCATCCCCGCCGACAAGGTGATCGGCCGCGCGTTCGTCATCGTCTGGCCGTTCGACCGGGCCACGATCCTGTCGATCCCGGAGACCTTCGCGCAGCCGGCGCTCCAGGCTGCCCTCGGGGCGGCGCCGTTCGTCGCGGGCCTCGCCGGGGCCGTGCCGCTGGTGGCCCTGCGCAGGCGCCTGGCAAGGAGATAGCGCGTGACAGAGCCGGAGGAGACGGCCGCCGTGGGAAAGCCCGACGAGAGCCGCTTAGGAACCGCAGGACCGGCGAGGGCCGCGAGCGGCGACCCGTCGGACGCGGCGGCACCGGCCGGGAACACGGACGAGCGGACCACCGGCGCCGAGAAGGGCCGGCCCGCGAGGAAGAAGGCGTCCGGCCTTCTGGAGACCTTGCTCTACGTCCTCGGCGGGGTCGCCGTCGCCCTGCTGGCCCACGCGTTCCTGCTGCAGTCGTTCTACATCCCGTCGGAGTCGATGCAGAACACGCTCCTGGTGGACGACTACGTGGCGGTCAACAAGCTGGCGTACAAGCTCGGACCGGTGGAGCGCGGCGACATCGTGGTCTTCAAGGGCTGGGACGGCGAGGACACGATCAAGCGGGTGATCGGCGTCGGCGGTGACCGCGTGAAGTGCTGTGACGCCAAGCGCCGCATCACGGTGAACGGGACGCCGCTGGATGAGGAGGACAAGTACCTCTACCCAGGGGTCTATCCCTCCGGCCGCGAGTTCGAGGTCAAGGTCCCCAAGGGACGCCTGTGGCTGATGGGCGACCACCGGAACAATTCGGCGGACTCGCGATCCAACATGGAGGACGGGCACCAGGGCACGATCTCCGAGGACGACGTGATCGGGCGGGCGTTCCTGCGCTACTGGCCGCTGAACCGGATCTCGATCCTGTCCCGGCCTGAGACTTTCTCCGCCGTACGCTGATCTCACCTGGGGCTTTACAACCGCTGGCGGTTCCGGCCGTATCGCCGGTCCCGAATGGGGCGTAATCTGCTAGTCGTCATGACAGCTGTCTATCGCCCGCGCCCGAGTGTCGTACGACGGGACTCCGGACTTTACGGTTACGAGCGGGCCCTGGCCCGGCGGGGCTTCACGCCGGTCGCCGGGGTGGACGAGGCCGGGCGTGGCGCCTGTGCCGGGCCCCTGGTCGTCGCCGCCGTCGTGCTGGGGCGGGACATCGATGGGCTGGGCGATTCCAAGCTCCTGACCGAGGCCGTCCGCGAACGCCTCTACGAGCGGATCACGGCGACCGCCCGGGCCGTGAACGTGGTCGTCATCCCTCCCGGGGAGATCGACGCGCGCGGCCTGCACAAGTGCAACATCGCGGGGATGCGGCGGGCCGTCGCCGGGCTGGGGCTCGACCCCGGTTACGTCCTCGTGGACGGTTTCCCGGTGGCGGGGCTGCCCGCGCCGTCGCTCGCCGTGTGGAAGGGCGACCAGGTCGCCGCGTGCGTGGCGGCGGCCTCCATCGTGGCGAAGGTGACGAGGGACCGGCTGATGCACGGCCTCGACGAGATCTACCCGCAGTACGGCTTCGCCCTGCACAAGGGGTACGTCACTCCCGGCCATCGGCGGGCCCTGGTCCGGCACGGCCCGAGCCCGCACCATCGGTTCTCGTTCGTGACGGTGGCCAGGGTGACTCGTGAGACACAGTTCCCGGCCGAGAGCCGTTGGACGGGGCAGGATGAGGACATGCGCGAGAATGAGGTCGGGGCCTGTGCCGTCTGAACGAGGCCGGTGCCCACGGGGGATCTCGACGGGGCGTGGAAGAGGAGGACCGGGATGAGCGCGGAAGATCTCGAAAAGTACGAGACCGAGATGGAGCTGCAGCTCTACCGGGAGTACCGCGACGTGGTCGGCCTGTTCACCTATGTGGTCGAGACCGAGCGGCGCTTCTATCTGACCAACTCCGTCGATCTCGACGTACGCACAGCCGAGAACGGTGACGTCTTCTTCGACGTGAAGATGCAGGACGCATGGGTCTGGGACATGTACCGCCCCGCCCGGTTCGTGAAGAACGTTCGGGTTGTGACCTTCAAGGACGTCAACGTCGAGGAATTGGCCAAGCCCGACCTGGAAATGCCCAAGGAAGGCTTCTCGAGCTGACCTGACCGTGCCGTCTATCCCCAGAACGGCGTTCGGCCGCTCGGCGGGGGTGCCCTGGGCGGCATCGTCGTGGCATGCGTCTCGTCGCCCGCGTGCTCGTGCTCTCCATGCTGATGGTGGTCCTCGCCAGTCCCCGCGACAGTCCCCGCGACAGTCCGCTGCCCGTCGCCGCCCGCGTCCCGGTGGGCCCTGAGGGGGTCGTCGCGGCGAGGGTGCCTGGGGGCACTCAGGGTGCGGTCGCCATGGCGGAGGCGCCCGGGGGCATGCGGAGGGTCGTCGCCTCGCCAAGGGCCCCTAGGGCCGAGGAGGTCGCGGCGTCCCGGTCTCACAGGCAGGGCAGGACGGGATCGCCCGAGGTGCCCGGATGGCGGTGGCCGATCTCCGGGCCCGCCCGTCCGGCCAGGCCATTCGATCCGCCCGCGCAGCGGTGGCTGGCCGGTCACCGGGGCGTGGACGTGGCCGCACGGCCCGGCGAGAAGGTCATGGCCGTGGGACCGGGCACCGTCGCCCTGGCCGAGCGCGTCGCGGGCCGAGGGGTCGTGACGATCTCCCATCCCGGTGGCCTGCGCACCACCTACCTGCCGGTCCGCGCCCTGGTCCGGCCTGGTGACGTCGTCGTGGCCGGTCAGGTCATCGGCACCATCGATGAGGGCGGAGTCGAGGAGAGCGCCATCGATGCGGGCGGAGCCGAGGGGAGCGGCGGCGAGGGGAGCGGCGGTGAGGAGGGCGGCGGCGCGGCTCACTGCGCCGCGTCCTGCCTGCACTGGGGGCTGCTGCGTGGCCGCCTCTACCTGGATCCGCTCCTGCTGTTCGGCCGTGGACAGGTCCGCCTCCTGCCCCAGTGGCTCGTCGGCGGAGCCCGTCGAAGCCCGCTTCAGGCCCGGGGATGGGCCTGGCGGTAGGCGGCCCGCAGCCGTTCGATGGACACCTGGGTGTAGATCTGCGTGGTGGCCAGGGACGCGTGCCCGAGCATCTCCTGCACTGATCGCAGGTCCGCCCCGCCTTCGAGCAGGTGGGTGGCGGCGGTGTGGCGCAGCCCGTGCGGGCCCATGTCGGGTGTCCCCTCGACCTGTGACAGACGGGCGTGCACGACGCGCCGGACGGTCCCCTGGTCGATCCGGCCTCCCCGGACGCCGAGGAACAGCGCGGGGCCGCTCCCCTCGCGCACCCACAGCGGTCTGCCCCGCACGCACCAGGCGTCGAGGGCGTGCAGTGCGGGCAGCCCGATCGGCACCGTCCGCTCCTTGCGTCCCTTGCCCAGCACGCGGACCGTGCGGCGTTCCCGGTCCACGTCGTCGACGTCGAGGCCGCACAACTCGCTCACCCGCATGCCGGTCGCGTACAGCAGTTCGAGCAGCGCCCGATCGCGCAGGTCTCTGGGGTCGCCCGGGCCCTGCGCGCCGAGGACGGCCCTGGCCTCCGTCTGGTCCAGCACCTTCGGCAGTCGGCGTTCGGCCTTCGCCGTGCCGAGGAGCAACCCGGGGTCACTCGCCAGCCATCCCCGCCGGTGGCAGAAGGCGGTGAAGACGCGGGCACAGGCGGAGCGGCGGGCGAGTGTCGCCCTCGATCGCCCGGCCTGGTGCTGGTCTCCCAGCCAGTCACGCAGGACGACCACGTCGAGAGTGGACACGGTCTCGTGCCCGGCGGCCTTCATGTGCGTGATCAGCGAGGAGATGTCTCCCAGATATGCCCTGGTCGTGTGCGGCGACAGGTCCCGTTCGAGACGAAGATGCCGCTCGAACCGCTCCAGGACGGCGTCGAACTCCCCGAGGCCCTGCCCTTCGCCCGTTGCCACGACGCGTCCCTTCCTTCGCTTCCCGCCCGACGGGCGCGGTGGCCGCCGCCCCGATGACTCCCGGAGCCGGTCTGGGGAGGGGCGCTCGGCCACGATCCGCATGCTATCCACCGGCTTCGTCGCCGAGTACCTGCCGCTCCGGCGGAGCCGCCGTTCCACCCAGGCGCGACGTCTTCGGGACGAGGCCTCCGCCCGTTGGCTCCCCGAGCGCGGGCGGCGCTGGAGAGCCGTGCCGCCCGCTCATGCCCGAAAGCCCGGGTCATCATCGAGATCACAGGTCGTCATTCCCGCGGGCGCGGGCTGACTCGAGGGGCCGCGCGCCGACGGTTCATCCGCGTGCTTCGGGCCGCAGCCGCCACCCCCGGTCCACGTTCTCGACGAATCCTCCGGCGGCCAGCGCGCCGAGGCAGGCGAGTGCGGTCCCGACGTCCACACCGGCGGCGACGGCGATCGTGGCGGGACCCGCGGCGCCCCGGGCGGGGATCGCTTCGAGCACACGCCTGGTCTCGTCGTTCAGCCCGTCACGGGGCCGCACGGGCCCGCGCCGCTCCGGTGCGAGGTCGTCGCCGATGGAGCCCACCAGTTCGACGATCTCCTCGGCCGAGGTGACGCAGACGGCCTTGCCCTGACGGATCAGCACGTGGCAGCCCGCGGAGACCTCCGTGGTGATGGGGCCGGGAACGGCCATGAGATGCCGGTTCAGCTCCCAGGCGTGGGTCGCGGTGTTGAGCGCGCCGCTGCGCGCCGCCGCCTGGACGACAACCGTTCCCCGGGACAGAGCCGCGATCACCCGGTTGCGGATGAGGAACCGCAACCGGGTGGGGTGAGCGCCCGGAGGCCACTCACTGATCACTACGCCCTGCTCGCGCACGGCACGGAACAGGTCCTCGTGGGCGCTGGGATAACACACGTCCGTCCCGCAGGCGAGCACGACGACGGTCGGCGTCCCGGAGGCCAGCGCGCCCCGGTGGGCGGCGCCGTCGATTCCGTAGGCGCCGCCGCTGATCACGGTCCAGCCGCGTCCGCCGAGGCTCATGGCGAACTCGGCCGCCACGG
This sequence comes from Microbispora sp. H11081, assembly GCF_012999535.1. GTDB lineage: Bacteria > Actinomycetota > Actinomycetes > Streptosporangiales > Streptosporangiaceae > Microbispora. The sequence goes on along the minus strand of NZ_JABBWV010000023.1, from coordinate 45,537 downwards.
TGGTGCCGTACGCGGTCGAGGCCCTGGCCCCGACGACGGAGACCGAGCGCAGGCAGGAGAACCGCAGGTTCGCCCGTCCGTCCACCCACAGGCCGAACGGCCTGGCGTCTCCCAGGTCGTCGAGCTGCGTGGGCCATTCGGAGTCGCCCGGCACGACGAGCCGCGCGCCTCGCCGTCGTCCGTGCGCCAGGTCGTCCGCCGGGTCCGAGTAGCGAGCCGCCCAGGCGGCCGCATGCCGACCGAGATCGAGATGACGCCGGGAAGCGCTGGCGCGGTCCCTCTCGTCGCGCGCGAAACCGGGATCCAGCACGCCGCGTCTCGCCTGCCGCATCGCGCCCACCGGACCGCAGCGGGCGATCAACCGGCCCATCACCGCGTCGCCCGCCTCGGCCATGCGCATGATCGCCACCCTGGCCAGCCGGTCGGCCTCGTCCCGCCCGGCCGCGCCATCGGCGTCCAGGCCTACCCCATCCACGTTCCCAGCGGTGTCGTCCACGGGCCCGGCCGGCTCGCCGATGTCCGGGGACGGACCTTCGGCGTTCCTGGCGGTGCCGGGGGCGCTCGCCGCCCGTACGGGGGTGTCATCTGCCCGCGCGCCGCCGTCGCCGCGGAATCCGGTCGCTTCCATTGCTTCCATCAGTCGACTCCCAGCCACAGTGCGAGGGCCGCCGAGGTCTCGGCCGGGCCCGGACGGTCTTTGCCGGCGAGATCCGCGATCGTCCAGGAGACGCGGAGCACACGGTCGAGGCCGCGTGCGCTGAGCGTGCCAACGTCGAGGCCCCGGTGCAGCGGGGCCATCGCGGCGTCGGGCAGGCGCAGGTCGCGATGCAGTGCGGACGAGGACACCTCGGCGTTGGTGCTCCACGGAGTGCCGGACAGTCGCCTGGCGGCCCGCTCACGCGCCAGCCTCACCCGCTCGGCCACGGTCGAGGTCGGCTCCACGAAGTGCCGGTCCGCGAGCAGTTCGGCACGGGTGGCCGGACCGATCTTCATCTTCACGTCGACACGGTCGAGCAGCGGCCCCGAGAGCCGGTCGAGATAGCGCCTGCGTCCGGCGGGGGTGCACCTGCAGGGGCGCCCGACCGTTCCTCGCAGGCCGCAGGGACACGGATTGGCCGCAAGGACCAGCATGAACCTGGCGGGGAAGGTGACCGCGCCGACGGCCCGCGCGATCGTCACCGTCCCGGACTCCAGAGGCTGCCGCAGCGAGTCGAGCACGGTGGTGGCGAACTCCGGAGCCTCGTCGAGGAAGAGCACGCCCCGATGCGCGAGCGACACCGCTCCTGGCCGCACGACGCCTCCGCTCCCGCCGCCGACCACGGCCGCCATCGTCGCGCTGTGGTGCGGAGCCATGAACGGAGGACGGGTGAGCAGCGGACGCCCCGCCGGCAGCGTTCCCGCAACGGAATGAATGGCGGAAACCTCCAGCGCCTTCTCCTGGTCGAGCGGCGGGAGGAGGGGTGGCAGGCGCTCGGCGAGCATGGTTTTGCCGCAACCCGGCGGGCCCAGCATCCACAGGTTGTGCCCGCCGGCCGCGCATACCTCCAGCGCCTTGCGGCCCATCGGCTGCCCGGCCACGTCGCACAGGTCCGGCGCCGGAGCGCCCCCGGCCTCGATGCCCGCGGCGTCCCGCGACAGCGACGCGGTCTCCGCCACCACCGGAAGCCGGTGCAGGTCGTCGTCGGAACGCAGCCACCCCACCAGTTCGCCGAGCGTGGTGACGGGAACCACGGTGAGGCCGGGCACGAGAGATGCCTCGGCGGCGTTGAGCGCGGGCACTACGACCGTGCGCACCCCCGCCTGCGCGGCGGCGAGCGCGGCCGGCAGCACGCCTCGGACCGGGCGGACCCGCCCGTCGAGACCGAGCTCGCCGAGGAACATCGGAGCGGCGACCCGGTGCGCGGGCACGGCGCCGGCCGCGCCCAGCACCGCCATCGCGATGGCCAGATCGAATAGCGACCCCCGTTTCGGCAACGCCGCCGGGGACAGGCTCACGGTGACGCGCGCGTCCGGCCACGCGAACCTGCTGTTGATCAGGGCGGACCTCACGCGGCCCCGGGCTTCGCTGATCGCGGTGTCCAGGAGCCCGATGAAGTGCGTTCCCGCGACGCCGGGGCCGACATCGGCCTCGACCTCGACGAGACGCCCGGTGACGCCCACGAGGCCGACGCAGTGCGTGCGGGCGACGGGCATCTCAGACCACCCCGCGTTCGTGCCTGAGCGAGAAGTCGCCCGCGAACCGCTCGATCGCGATCACGTCGACCCGTATCGTGTCGAAGCGCTCGGTGCGGGTGGCGAGCCATCTGCCGGCCAGCGTCCGCAGGCGCAGCAGTTTCGCGCCGTTGACCGCCTCGAACGCGGTGCCGTGGCTGCGCCCCGAGCGGGTCTTCACCTCCACGATCACCAGCGCGCCGCCGTCACGGGCGACGATGTCGATCTCGCCCTCCGCGCAGCGCCAATTGCGGTCGAGCACGCACATGCCCTTCGCCGTCAGAAAGGTCACGGCGAGCTGTTCGCCATGTCTGCCCAGCCGGTCCTTCGCCGCCATGGGATCACCTCCGGCGCAGACGATCGCCGACGCGGACCCCCGCCCGTGTCACCGAACCTCTTTCTGTGGAAAGCGCGGCACGTGGACTGTGGACAGGCGCGGGCCGTGGAACGGCGGCTGTGGACGGACGGAGGAAAGCGCAGGTGGGCTCGGAGAGGGCATTCCCGCCATCCACAGGCGCGGCCGGGGGCGGAAGCGGGAGGGGAGGCGGAGGGCAGACTGCGATCGGCATGGATACTGGCCCGGGTCCCGAGGCGGGGTGGTGGCTTCGCCTCGACGGAGCACGCCGCCGGGCATCGGAAGCGAGGAGACGGCAGTGATCGCGAAACTGATCGGGGAACTGGGCGCGAGCGCCGGAGTGGCCCTTCCCGAGGTCCGGGTCACCGGAGAGGATCCTGTGCTGCCGTCCGTCTTCCGCATCGGCACGATGGCCGCCGCCTCGGCCGGCGCGCTGACGGCCGCCGTCGCCGTGTACGGCGCCCGAACGACCGCGCGGAGCGAGGGGAGAGGTGAGAAGGGGCCAGGCGGCACGGAAGCCTCTCAGCGCCCTCATCGCGCCCCGGACGTGACCGTCGACGTCGGCCACGCCGCCGTTGCCTTCCAGAGCGAGCGGCATTTCCGCGTCGAGGGGAAGGGCATGGACGTCTGGGCCGCGCTGTCGGGGGACTACCGCGCATCGGACGGCTGGGTGCGGCTCCACTGCAACTTCGACCATCACCGCGACGCCGCCCTGCGCGGGCTCGGGCTGGCCCCGGGTTCAGGTAGGGAGGACGTCGTCAGGGCGTGTGCCGGCCGTGCGGCGGCCGACGTCGAGGAGGCCGTGATCCGTGCGGGTGGCTGCGCCGCCGCGATGCGGAGCAGGGCCGAGTGGCTCGCGCATCCTCAAGCCCGGGCGCTGGCCGGTCTTCCTCTCGTCGGCGTCGCCAGGCTGCCGGAAGGGGCGGCGGGCGATGAGCCGGGCCCTGGGGACATGCACCGTTCGGATACAAGCCATTCGGATACAAGCCATGGGAATACAAGCCGTCGAGACACGCGCGGTGGCGAGCCGGGTCGTGACGAGTCGGGTTGTGGTGACCCGGATTGTGGTGACTCGGCCAGGGGTGGGCCGCGTAGGCCGCTCGGCGGGATACGGGTGCTCGACCTGACCCGCGTGATCGCCGGACCGGTGGCCGCGCGTGCGCTCGCGGCGTTCGGGGCGGACGTGCTGCGGGTGGGCGCCGCGCATGTGCCGGAAGTGCCGGGGCTCGTGGTGGAGACGGCGTTCGGCAAGCGGTCGTGTCACCTCGATCTGCGGTCGGAGGCGGACAAGCTTCGGGAGTTGGTCCGTCGGGCCGACGTGGTCATCCAGGCGTACCGGCCGGGGGCGCTGCGGGCCCGGGGGTTCGGACCGGACGACCTCGCGGCCCTGCGGCCCGGCATCGTGTGCGTCGACGTCTCCGCGTACGGCTCGCGCGGGCCCTGGGCGTCGAGAAGAGGATTCGACAGTCTCGTCCAGATGGCGTGTGGAATCGCCCATGAGAACGGCGACGGCCTGCGGCCCAGTCCGCTTCCCGCGCAGGCACTCGACCACGGCACCGGTTATCTGGCCGCGTTCGGCGCGGTCGCCGCGCTGATCAGGCGGGCGGCGGAGGGAGGCTCCTGGCACGTCGAGGTGTCGCTGGCGAGGACCGCGGCGTGGCTCGACGACCTCGGGAGGGTCGAGCCGGCGGGGGCGCGGCAGCCCCGGATCGAGGAACTGCTGGCGACGATGGACAGCCCTTTCGGCACGCTCACCTATGTGCGGCCGCCCGGCGCCGTGGACGGCGTGCGGCCCGGCTGGACGAGTCCGCCGCCCCGGCAGGGGGAGCACCCCGCCGCCTGGGCCCCGCCCGCCTGAGCTCTGTCGCCCTGAGCTCCGTCGCCCTGAGCTCCGTCGCCCTGAACCCGGTCCTCCTGAACACCGTCCATCCGAGCCCGCGCTCCTGCGCTCTGCCGCGCTCTGTCCTGTTGCTCTCTGGCCTGTCGCTCTCTGTCCTGTTGAGCTCCGTCCTTCCTGAACCTCGGTGTCCCGATCCGGCGCGGGTCAACTGAAGGAGCGGATCCGGGTAGACTGTTCGACGGCCTGCTAGACGGGCCGAATTCGCACGCCCACTCACGAGCCGCCTTCTCGGTCCGGACCCTGTCCGGTGGAAGCGGCCCGGGGCGTCAGGGCGCGGGCAAGCCGCCCGCGTGACCAACCGAGACCGTGCCCAAGGGCACACGACCATGGAGGACCATCACCATGGCCCCTGTCGTCACGATGCGGCAGCTGCTGGAGAGCGGCGTTCACTTCGGCCACCAGACCCGCCGGTGGAACCCGAAGATGAAGCGCTTCATCTTCACGGAGCGCAACGGCATCTACATCATCGACCTGCAGAAGTCGCTGTCGTTCATCGACCGTGCCTACGACTTCGTGAAGGAGACCGTCGCGCACGGCGGCACCATCATGTTCATCGGCACGAAGAAGCAGGCGCAGGAGTCGATCGTCGAGCAGGCGTCGCGCGTCGGCATGCCGTACGTGAACCAGCGCTGGCTGGGCGGCATGCTCACCAACTTCTCCACCGTGCACAAGAGGCTCCAGCGTCTGAAGGAGCTCGAGGAGCTCGACTTCGACAACGTGGCCGGCTCCGGGCTCACCAAGAAGGAGCTCCTGATGCGCCGCCGCGAGAAGGAGAAGCTGGAGCGCACCCTCGGCGGTATCCGTGACATGGCCCGCGTTCCGAGCGCGGTCTGGGTCGTGGACACCAAGAAGGAGCACATCGCGATCAACGAGGCCAAGAAGCTCGGCATCCCGGTCGTCGCGATCCTTGACACCAACTGCGACCCGGACGAGGTCGACTACCCGATCCCGGGCAACGACGACGCGATCCGCGCCGTCAGCCTCCTCACTCGCGTGATCGCCGACGCTGTCGCCGACGGTCTCATGACCCGTGCGGGCGCCGGCCGCGGTGACGAGAAGCCCGCGGGCGTCGCCGCCGCCGAGCCGCTGGCCGAGTGGGAGCGCGAGCTCCTCGAGGGCGGCGAGGCCGCTCCGGCCGCCGAGGCTCCGGCCGCTGAGACCGCCGAGGCGCCCGCCGCCGAGGCTCCGGCCGCCGAGACTGCCGAGGCTCCGGCTGCCGAGGCTCCGGCCGCCGAGCAGCCCGCGCAGGACGAGCAGGCCTGAGGGACGACCATGGGTCCCCGCCGGGCGCGGCGCCTACGGCCGGCCGCGACAGGCGGGGATCTCCAGGCAGCGACCTGGTTCCGGTGCGGTAGGGACGACACCTCGCCGCGCTGAGGGCTTCACCGGGTGGGTGCTCGCCACGGGCGCCCACCCCCCAGACGATTCATCCGGGTCCCGAAGAGGAAATTGGACATGGCTTCCGTAAACATGGCCGACGTCAAGCGCCTTCGTGAGCTGACCGCCGCCGGCATGATGGACTGTAAGAAGGCGCTCGAGGAGTCCGAGGGCGACTTCGACAAGGCCGTCGACATCCTGCGTCTCAAGGGCGCCAAGGACGTCGGCAAGCGCGAGGCCCGCACCGCGTCGAACGGCCTGGTCGCCGTCAAGCACGAGGGCGAGTCGCTCGCGGCGCTGCTGGAGCTCAACTGCGAGACCGACTTCGTCGCCAAGAACGAGCGCTTCCAGGAGCTCGCGGCCGAGATCGTCGCGCACATCGTCGCGACCAAGCCCGGCGACGTGCCGACCCTGCTGGAGTCCCAGCTGAACGGCAAGACCGTCAAGGAGCTGCTCGACGAGGCCAACGCCGCGCTCGGCGAGAAGATCGAGATCCGCCGGTTCTCGGTGCTGGAGGGTGGCTTCATCACCTCCTACATGCACAAGACCGACCCGCAGCTCCCGCCGGCCGTGGGCGTGCTCGTGCAGCTCGACACGCAGAACGCCGAGATCGCCAAGGACATCGCCCAGCACGCCGCGGCGATGGCGCCGAAGTACCTCAGCCCCGCCGAGGTGCCCGCCGAGGTCGTCGAGAAGGAGCGGTCGCTCTTCGAGCAGATGACCCGCGAGGAGGGCAAGCCCGAGGCCGCCATCTCGAAGATCGTCGACGGCCGGGTCAACGGCTGGTACAAGGACTTCACGCTGCTCGAGCAGGCGTTCGTGAAGGACAACAAGAAGACGATCAAGAAGGTCGCGGAGGAGGCCGGCGTCAAGGTCCTGGCCTTCACCCGTTACAAGGTCGGCCAGGCTTAGGCTTACTGCCAGGAGCTTTCGACCGCGCTGACATCCGAGGAGGCCGCCGCCGTGCAGGAGAACACCAGACCCGCCACGCCGGCGGCTTCGTCGTACGACGGGACGCTGCGCTGGAAGCGGGTGATGCTGAAGCTGTCGGGCGAGGCCTTCGCGGGCGGCGAGTCGCTCGGCATCGACCCGCGTGTCGTCGCCCAACTGGCGGACTCGGTCGCCGAAGCGGTCCGTGAGGGCGTGCAGGTCGCGGTCGTCGTCGGCGGCGGCAACATGTTCCGCGGCGCGGCCCTGTCGCAGGGCGGCATGGACCGCGCCCGGGCCGACTACATGGGCATGCTCGGGACCGTCATCAACTGCCTCGCCCTGCAGGACTTCCTGGAGAAGCGAGGCATCGACACCCGCGTACAGACCGCGATCACGATGCAGCAGGTCGCCGAGCCGTTCCTGCCGCGCCGCGCGATCCGCCACCTGGAGAAGGGGCGCGTGGTGATCTTCGGAGCGGGCCTCGGCTCGCCGTTCTTCTCGACCGACACCTGCGCGGCGCAGCGTGCGCTGGAGATCGGCGCCGAGGCACTGCTCAAGGGCACCCAGGTCGACGGCGTCTACGACTCGGACCCGCGCAAGAACCCCGACGCGGTCCGGTTCGACCAGCTTGAGTACGGTGAGGTGCTGACGCGGGGTCTCGGGGTCATGGACGCAACCGCGATCAGCCTGTGCATGGACAACGGCCTGCCCATCGTGGTCTTCGACCTCATGGGAGAGGGCAACATCCTGCGGGCGGTCCGTGGTGAGAAGATCGGCACGCTGGTGAGTCCGGCAGGGAAGTAGGGAGCCGCAGTGATCGACGAAACCCTCCTCGAAGCCGAGGAGAAGATGGACAAAGCGGTGACGGTCGCCAAGGAGGACTTCGCGAGCATCCGCACCGGCCGCGTTACGCCCTCGATGTTCAACAAGATCAGTGTTGAGTACTACGGGTCGATGACGCCGATTCAGCAGCTCGTGTCGTTCCAGGTCCCCGAGGCGCGCATGGTGATCGTGCAGCCGTATGACAAGGGCTCGCTGAACGCGGTCGAGAAGGCCATCCGCGACAGCGACCTCGGCGTCAACCCCAGCAACGACGGCTCCGTGATCCGCGTGGTGTTCCCCGAGCTGTCCGAGGAGCGCCGCAAGGAGTACATCAAGGTAGCCCGCAGCAAGGCGGAGCACGGCCGCGTGTCCGTACGGAACATCCGCCGGCACGCCAAGGAGATCCTCGACAGGCTCGTCAAGGACGGCGAGGCGGGCGAGGACGAGGTCCATCGCGCGGTCAAGGAGCTCGACGACCTCACCCAGAAGCACGTCGCGAAGATCGACGAGTTGCTGAAGCACAAGGAAGCCGAGCTGCTCGAGGTCTGACGACGCGGCCCGGCATCCGGGCCCGTGAGGCAAGATCGTGATCCTTGTGCCGCACCGCGAGGGCGGGCGGCGCAAGGATCACGCGTATATAGAGAGTGGGACGCTGTGGACGGAACTGCTGCCTCCGGCGACCGCAACCCGGCAGGGGGCCCGGCGGGCCCCTCCGGCGCCGGACACGGTCCCGGCACGGGGAATCGCACCGGCGCCGGGCACGCTTCCGCGCCGAACGGCGTCGCCGGCACCGAGACCGGCACCGAAGCCGACACCGAGACCGGTACCGAAAACGGCATCGAGACCAGCGCGGGAACCGGCACCGGGACCGGCGCGGGAACCGGCACCGACACGGGCGCGAAAACCGGCATCGGAGCCGGCGCCGCGACCACCACGCCGGGTGGCGTCGTCACGAAGTCGCCGGGCCGTGCCGGCCGCAACCTTCCGGCCGCGGTGGGGGTCGGCGTCGCGCTGGGCGCGGCCGTCATCGGCTCGCTCTACACCGTGAAGGTCGCCTTCCTCGCCGTCGTCCTCGTGGTTGTCGGCGTCGGGGTGCACGAGCTAGTCAAGGCGTTCGGCGGGTTCGGCATCCGGGTGCCGCTGCCGCCGCTGCTCGCGGGCCTGGCGGCCATGGTGGTCGGGCCCTTCTGGGGTGGCACGTCCTTCCTGGTCGGCGCGTTCGCGGTGACCGTGATGGTGCTGCTGACCTGGCGCATGTTCCAGGGAGCGGAGGGCTTCGTCAGGGACGCGACCGCCGCGTTGTTCGTCGCGGTCTATCCGGCGCTGCTCGCCGGCTTCGTACCGCTGCTGCTCGCTCCCGAGGACGGGCCGGACCGCGTGATCGTCTTCGTCGCGGTGACCGTCTGCAGCGACATCGGCGGCTACGCCGCCGGGATCCTCTTCGGCAAGCACCGGATGTCGCCGCTCATCAGCCCGAAGAAGACCTGGGAGGGCTTCGCCGGGTCCACCCTCGCGTGCGTCGTGGGCGGCGCGTTACTGGTCCACTTCCTGCTCGGGGGCGAATACTGGCAGGGCGCCGTCGTCGGCCTGGCGGGGGTCGTGTGCGCGACGCTCGGCGACCTGGTCGAGTCGGTCATCAAGCGTGACATCGGCGTCAAGGACATGGGCACGCTGCTGCCGGGGCACGGCGGGGCCATGGACCGCCTCGACTCGCTGCTGTTCACGCTCGTCCCCGTGTGGCTGCTGCTCACGCTCCTGGTCCCGGTCGCCTGACGCCGCCGCAGCCCACAACCCGCAGCCCACAACCCGCAGCCCACGATCCGCAGCCCACGATCCGCAGCTCACGATCCGCGGCCCGGTCCCGGCTCAGATCCGGCTGGTCACGGCCAGCCGTTCGGTGATCGCCCGATGACCGTGGTCGGCCACGAGGCGCAACTCGGGCTCGGTGAGCGGCAGCAGCCACAGCCACCGTACGGCGTCGCCGCCAAACACGAATCCCGACATGTCCGGGAGGCCGGGTGGGTCGGTCAGCATGAGCACCCCGTGGTGCCCGTCCAGGGGAAAGGTGCGCGGGCTCTGGAACCAGCGGGCCGTGTGCCCGTGTCCCAGCCACGTCACCGACCGCCACGGATACTGCCCGAGCCAGGCGAACAGCCGTGCGGCGACCCTCGGATCCTGCCTGGTCGCCAGCGCGAGTTCCACCCGGCACGCCGTGTCGTACATCTCCGCGGCGGGCATCCGCTGGCAGCTCATGCCCACGGTGGACAGCACCGTGTAGTCCCGGGTGAACGTGGGCGGCCGCTCGCTGACGCCGACCATGGGGAACCGGCCGCCACCGACGTCCCAGTAACGACCGGGCGTCCCCAGCCTGCCGTCGAGGTGGCCGAGCACGAACTGCTGGTAGGTGGCCCAGCTGCCCTCCGCCTGCCGCCACTGCCAGTACGCGCGGGCCTTCGCCACCCGGGGCGACAGGCCCTCCAGCGCCTCGCCGAGCGGCCAGGCGAACGGCGACTCCCCGAGGGCGTCCCTCGCGTATCCGGGCATGCCGCGCTCCAGGTCGGCCCACGCAGGAATGACCGCCAGGAGCACGTCGTTCTCGTACAGGGCGACGCCGTCGCCCTCCTCGAACCACAGCACCGACAGCGCCTCCGGATCGAGGGGCGGGCGGCCGGAGGGGTGCGCGGTGTGCGCCTCCGGCATCACCGGCGGCAGCCCGGCGCCGGCCCTGGCGAGATCGGCCTCCGCGGGCGCGGGCACGTGGTTGGCCAGCCAGACCGCTCCGTGGACGATCCCCTTCGCGTCGCGAAGGTAAGCTACGGAGGAGGTCCGGTCGGCTTCGATCGTCAGTGTGCGGCTCCCGTAGGGATTGGGGCTGGTGAGCACGACAGTGGTGTCCACACCTCACCTCTCGTACGCCTCCGGGATTCGACCGCCAGACAGAATGTAGAACCGCACACGCCAGTCGTTAAGACCATGGCGGCGGGAGATGGGAAGGGTTTTGCGTGAGCGAGCAGCCGAAGACCGGGCAGCTGACCTTCGTGGCGCCCCGCAGGGCCAAGCCGCAGCGCCACCTGGCCGACCTGACCATGGCGGAGCGCAGGGCGGCGGTGGCGGAGCTGGGGGAGAAGCCGTTCCGCGCCGACCAGCTCTCCCGTCACTACTTCACCCGGCTGACCGGCTCCCCCGAGCAGATGACCGACCTGCCCGAGGCGCTGCGTGAGCGGCTGGTCGAGCGGCTCATGCCCCCGCTGCTGACGCCGGTACGGGAGATCACCTGTGACGGCGGCACGACGCGCAAGACGTTGTGGAAGCTGTTCGACGGCTCGCTGGTCGAGTCGGTGCTGATGCGTTATCCCGACCGGGCCACGATGTGCGTCTCCTCCCAGGCCGGGTGCGGCATGAACTGCCCGTTCTGTGCCACGGGCCAGGCCGGGCTCACCCGCAACATGTCCACCGCCGAGATCGTCGAGCAGGTCGTCGCGGGCGCCCGCGCGCTGGCGCGCGGCGAGGTCCCCGGCGGGCCCGGACGGGTGACCAACGTCGTCTTCATGGGCATGGGCGAGCCGATGGCCAACTACAAGGCCGTCATCGGCGCGGTGCGCCGCCTGGTCGACCCGGCGCCGGAGGGCCTCGGCATCTCGGCGCGCGGGGTCACCGTCTCGACGGTCGGCCTGGTGCCGGCGATCGGCAAGCTCGCCGACGAGGGCCTGCCGGTGACGCTCGCCGTCTCCCTGCACGCGCCGGACGACGAGCTCAGGGACACGCTGGTGCCGATCAACACGCGGTGGAAGGTCGCCGAGGTGCTCGGCGCGGCCTGGGACTACGCGGCGAAGACCAAGCGGCGCGTGTCCATCGAGTACGCCCTGATCAAGGACATCAACGACCAGGAGTGGCGGGCCGACCTGCTCGGCCGCCTGCTCAAGGGCAAGCTGGTCCACGTCAACCTGATCCCGCTCAACCCCACGCCCGGCTCGAAGTGGACGGCCTCGCGCCCCGAGGACGAGCGGGCGTTCGTACGCCGCCTGGAGTCGCACGGTGTGGCCGTCACCGTACGGGACACGCGGGGGCGGGAGATCGACGGGGCGTGCGGGCAACTCGCCGCCGCGCCCCAGTAGCGCCCCCAGTAGCGCCTCAGGGCCGGGTGCGGCGCAGCCACGCGTAGGCGGCCAGGCCGATCGCGGGCCACAGCAGCGACTGCACCGAGATCAGGGCCGCCTCGGACAGCAGCACGCCGTGATGGGCGTCGCGCATCCAGCCCATGACCGGCACGGTGAGCCAGCGGGCCCCGGCCATGCTGAGGATCAGCATCGACAGGTACCCGAAGATCAGGGCGATCGTCGAGACCGCCGGGGAGGGCAGGATGGGGCGGCTCGTCAACGCCCCGAGTGCGAGCCCCGCCGTCGCCGACAGCAGATGCAGCCACACCCCGGTCAGGAGCACGGCGACGGTGGGGGAGGTGGTGAGGCGGAGGAGCAGCATGCCCTCGGCGACCGCGGCCAGGACGAGCAGCGAGGAGAACGCCGCGAGCAGCCCGCTCACCAGTTCTCTCGGTCCCAGCGCCGACAGGGCGATGCCGCGCTGCTCGTCGGGTTCGGTGTCGAGCAGGCCGCGCGCGGCCCAGGCGAGCACCGGCACGAGCATGGCCGCCGAGTCGGCGGTGGCGGCGATCTCCTGACCTGCGGGCACCGCCGTCGCGTAGAGGATGGCCAGCAGCACCAGCAGTCCCATGAGCGGCTGCAGCGCCCGGTGGCCGGCGACGTATCCTGCGACGCGGAATCGCGCCAGCGCGAGCACGGCAGTCATCCCGCCTCCTCCCTGACACGCCCGGTGGCCTGTCCCGGCGCCTGCTGGGTCACCCGTACGGCGCAGCCCTCGGCGCGCAGCCGCGCGGCCAGGTCCGCCGCCCGGGAGGCGGGCACCGCCACCTCCAGTGTGGTCAGGGCCTCCTCGGCGGCCTCCTCCTCGGTCGGCTCCGGTTCCCGTACGACGTGGTCGCGGACCTCGCAGCGGCGCAGGCCGGGAAAGGTGCGCAGATCGCCCTGGTGGTCGCTCAGGAGCACGATCCCGCCGCGTGCGCGGACCTCACCGATGATTTCGGGGAGCTCGGCCCGGGTCGCGGCGTCGAGACCGGCGAAGGGTTCGTCGAGCACGAGCAGCCCCGGATCCGCGAGCAGCGCCTGCGCGAGGCCGACCTTGTGCGCGCTGCCCTTGGACAGGTCGGGCAGGCGCTGCCCGAGCAGGTGGTCCATGCCGAGCCGTTCGCTCCAGTGGCCGATGGCGTCGGTGTTCGTTCTCCTGACCGCCGTCATGTGCCGCAGGTAGGCCGCCACGGTGAACGGCTGGTCGGCGGGGAACCGCTCGGGGGCGTATCCGACGACCCGGGGGCGGTCCTCGACGCTGCCGCGTACGGGCCTGAGCAGCCCGGCGGCCAGCCGCAGCAGGGTCGACTTGCCGGCGCCGTTGGGTCCGGTGACCTCGACCACGTCTCCCGGATCGAGGACCAGACGGGCGTCCCGCAGGACCCAGGGAGCTCGCCGTCCGTACCGGAAGGAGAGGCTGGCGATCCGCATAGTTTCTGGAGCTTATCGGGGCGTTTCGCCGTGCGGGCCGGTATCGGGAGATCGGTGAACGGCTGATTTCCGCTGACGACGACCCGCGTGACAAGGTCACCTTCAGATTCGAGGCCACCTTCAGCTTCGAGGCCACCGTGCCAGAAGGGCTGACGGTCCTGGCCGCGGCGAGCCTGTGCACGCCCGGGCTATGGTCACATTGCCGGTTTTGGCGGCGTCGGGCAGCATGCTGAGGGCGCGAGCGCGGAGTCGCCGCGTCCTGAGCGCCGACGGGGGAGAGGATCGCATGACCACCACCACCCACGCGGCCGTCCCTGTGCCGCGCCACGCGCCCGAGACCGCCGCTCGCCCCGCGCCGCCCGGCGTCCGGCCGCGTACGGGGGTCAGGTCAGGGGCGGACGTGGGAGCGCCGCGGTGACGCGTGTCGCCGTGGCGCAGATTCCGCTGCGGGTGGGCGAGCCGGAGGCCAACCGCGCCGCCGCCGAGGCGGCGATCGTGGAGGCGGCCGAAGCCGGGGCCCGGCTGGTCGTGCTGCCCGAACTCGTCAACAGCGGATACGTCTTCAGCGGCGCCGAGGAGGCCAGGAGCCTCGCCGAGCCGGCCGACGGCCCGACCGTCACCGGCTGGGCCCGCCTGGCCCGCGCCCACGACCTGGTCGTCGTCGGCGGGTTCTGCGAGGTGGCGGACGGCGTCCTGCGCAACAGCCAGGTCATGGTCGACCCCACAGGGACCAGGGCCGTCTACCGCAAGGCCCACCTGTGGCACGACGAGCAGGACGTGTTCACGCCCGGCGACGCCGCGGCTCCCGTGGTGGACACCGCGCTCGGCCGGATCGGCATGATGGTCTGCTACGACCTGGAGTTCCCGGAGTGGGTGCGGGCGGTGGGGCTGGCCGGGGCGGACCTGCTCGCCGTATCCACCAACTGGCCGTTGTCGCCCGTGCCCGCCGGGGAACGCCCGGTGCTGGTGGCGTACGCGCAGGTCGCCGCGGCGGCCAACCGCATGTTCGTCGCCGTGGCCGACCGCTGCGCCGCCGAGCGCGGCGTGGACTGGGTCCGCGGCACGTCGCTGATCGGCCCAGGCGGATACCCGCTGGCGGGGCCCGTGCTCAGGGACGGGCCCGCAGTGCTGGTGGCCGACTGCGACCTGTCCGCCGCCAGGGACAAGGCCACCGGCCCGCGCAACGACGTCCACCGCGACCGGCGGACCGACCTCTACTCGTGGCCTACGATCTGATCGGCCCTTTCACGCTGATCGGCCCGCTCGCGCTCGGAGAGGCAGGGAGAAGCACATGATCGTCGACCTGTCGGTGCCCCTCGTGAGCGGCATGCCCGTCTACCCCGGCGACCCGGAGGTGGAGATCGCCCCCGCCCTCACGGTGGCGGCCGACGGGGTGAACGTGCTGGGCCTGCACCTCGGGTCGCAGTCCGGCACGCACGTGGACGCGCCCTACCACGTCGATGACGCGCTGCCCACGCTCGACGCCCTGCCGCTGGAGCGGTTCCTCGGCGCGGCGGTGGTCCTCGACGCGCGGGGCCTGCCCCCGCGCGCGCCGATCACCCCGGCGATGCTCGGCGCGGTGGCCGGGCGGCTGGGGCAGGGGACCGTCCTGCTGATCGCGACGGGCTGGGACGAGCACTGGGCCACGCCCGGATATCTGGCCCACCCCTTCCTGGAGGTGGAGACGGCCCGGCTGATCGTCGCGGCGGGGGTGCGCACCGTCGGCGTCGACGCCCTCAGCGTCGATCCGACCCCGGCTCCGGCCGCCCTACCCGCGCACCGGGCCCTGTGCGGCGCGCACGCGGTGATCGCCGAGAACCTGCGCAACCTCGGTCCGCTCCTCGCGGCCCAGGCCGCCGGCCGTCCGATCGAGGTCTCCCTGCTGCCGCTGCGTCTTCAGGGCGCCGACGGGTCTCCCGTACGCGCCGTCGCCCGGATCGGCTGACCTCCGGGGCCAGAGCACCGGTCCCACATCCCGTCAATGCGCTGACGCGGGCCTTTATCCACATCTCGCCTAGCTTTCATCGGCTAACACACAAAGTGTGCTTTTGTGAGGCTTTCTTTCGCCGGGACTGGAGGTTAGTGTCGGCTTCAAGATCCAGACACCTGTGACATGCAGACAGCCCATCCCCCCAGTTCACGCCGTCGCCCCAACCCCCCAGCGAGGTGGACCTTTGTCTGTGCTGCCCTCGTCCCGTCCGATCGCCCAACGAGGCCCGTCCACAGCGACCGGAGCAAGGAGGACCAATTGAGACCGCGACAGGGAAGGTCACGTAGCGGGCCGAGTCGCAGGGGCAGAGCTATCGCGGGCCTGGTGCTGGGCGCGCTCGTCTCGGTCTCGTTCGCGGCGACGCCCTCGCAGGCCGCCGAGGATCAGCTAAACGAGGGCCTGGTGCACCACTTCGCCCTCGACGAGACCAGTGGGACGACACTGGTCAACTCGGGTAGCGCGGGCTCGGCGGCGAACGCCACGCTCGTGAATCCGGAGAAGGCGACCTTGACCGGCAATGGGGTCAGGTTCAACCCCGGCTCCTACGAGAGCGCCCTCGACGGTGCGTACGTGGCGCTGCCGGACGACATCACCGCCGGCATGTCGAACCTCACCGTCGACTACGACGTGTGGATCGACCCGGCGAACGTCGGCGAGCACCAGATGTGGAGCTTCGGCGCGAAGTCCGGCTCCTGCGACGTCGACACCGGCGCCCAAGGCTCCATCTTCGCGTCGAACACCCAGCGGTTCCGCGTCGCGGTGGGTTCCGCGAACCTCCAGCAGAACCGGGTCCGCATGACCGAGGGGGCGTGGACGCACGTCACCTACACCCAGTCGCAGAACGCGAACGGCACGAGCTGGACCGGCAGGCTCTACCTCGACGGTGTGCTGCACGCGACGGCGACGAACCTGACCACGGCGCCGTCGGTCAACGCCGCGGGGACCAAGTGCAACTTCCTCGCCCGCTCGCAGACGTCGGGCCACTACTCGTTCCGCGGCACGATCCGCGACTTCCGGGTCTACGACCGGGCGGTGAGCGTCGAAGAGACGCTCGCCCTGGCGGAAAGGACCGTCTCCGACGGCGTCCGCGCCGACGCCGCGGCGATCGATCTCGGCCTGACCAGCGCGATCGTCCACGACATCGTGCTGCCCAAGGTGGGCTCCGTGGCGGGCTCGGCCACCACGTGGACGAGTTCGGATCCGTCGGTCGTCCAGGTCTACACGCCGCCGGCCCTCCCCAGCGCGCGCAAGGTCGCGGTGACCGGCAAGATCACCCGGCCCGCGCAGGGGCAGCCCGACGCGACGGCCACGCTCACGGCGACCGTCCGCAAGGGCGCGCAGGAGGTCACCACGCGGGAGATTCCCATCGTGGTGAAGGCCCAGTTCGACGACGCGCAGGCGGTCGACCGCGACACGCTCGACCTGTCCCTGTACGCCACCGACGACGTGCGCGGGAACATCGCTCTCCCCGCCACGGGCGAGTTCGGGTCCACGATCACCTGGAAGTCGACCAGCGACCTCGTCACCCCGACGGGTGAGGTGACCCGCCCGGCGTTCGGCCGTGCGGATGTCGAGGCCGTCCTGACGGCGACCATCAAGAAGGGCTCGGCCTCGAAGACGAAGTCGTTCCCGGTGAAGATCTCCGCGATGCCCCGCTCCGAGGAGTACGAGCGGTACTTCCTCGGCTACTTCAAGGGCGAGGGGATCGCCGACGGCGAGCAGATCATGTTCGCGACGTCCAACGGGAACACCGCGCTGGACTGGACCGGTCTGACCGGAGGCCGGCCGTCGCTGATCTCCCAACTGGGTGACCAGGGTCTTCGTGACCCGCACATCGTCCGCTCACCCGACGGCGACACGTTCTACATGATCGCCACCGACCTGAACTGGTACGACCAGGGCGGATACGCCATCAACGACACCCAGTACATCGAGGTGTTCGAGTCGCACGACCTGGTGAACTGGACTCCTCAGCGGCACGTGAAGGTCGCGCCCGACGACGCGGGCAACGCCTTCGCGCCCGAGTCGCTGTGGGTCGAGGAGATCGGCGCCTACGCCGTGTTCTGGGCGCAGTCGCTGTGGAACAACCCCGTGAACCGCACCGGTCAGGGGAACGCGCAGATGTGGTACGCCACGACGCGCGACTTCCAGACGTTCTCCGCGCCCAAGGTGTGGCAGAACCCGGCCCCTCTGTCGCGGATCGACACGACCGCGATCCGGGTCGGCGACAACTACTACCGCGTGACGAAGAACGAGGCGGGCAACCAGGGCTCGGACATCTTCTCGGAGAAGCACACCGACTTCCTGGACAGCGACATCGGCAACTGGACGTTGCTCGCTCCGGCGCTGGGACGCACGACGTGGGTCGCCAACCAGGGGTACGAAGGGCCGATCATCTTCAAGGCCAACCCCGGCGACACCTCCTGCCCAGGCCAGTTCTACCTCTGGGGCGATCGGTACACGAACGGTGGTGGATACCAGGCCGCGTGCCACGAGAACATCGAGGCGCCGACCTGGAACGCCAAGGCGATCACGATGACCAACGCGGGCGTCGTCCGTCCGCGTCACGGCACCGTGATCCCGCTCACCCTCCGTGAGTGGAACGACATCCGCAAGATCCCGAACGGCGACGTCACGACCACCACCGAGGTGGCCGTCGAGCCGTACGCGAGCGGGGCCCAGACGACCACGGCCACCGCCACGGTCAAGGCGGCCGACGGGTTCGAGACCGGCGGTCAGGTGCGGTTCGGCGTCGGCTCCTGGTCGAAGGTCGTCTACCTCGAGGACGGCGCGGCCACGGTCACGCTGCCGGAGGGGCTGCCCGCGGGCGCCCGGACGGTCAAGGCCGAGTATCTCGGCGTCGACTACCTGAAGGCGTCGGAAGGCACGGCGACGTTCCAGGTGCCCTCCGGCCCTGACGCCGTCAAGGTCCAGGCGAAGACCGCGCCGGCGTCGGTGGTCCGCGGGGACACGTTCACGCTGAACGTGACCGTCGGGCCGGCGGGCGGCCGCAAGAAGGAGGCTCCGACTCCGACCGGTGAGGTCACCGTCACCTTCGGCGGCACCGAGCAGGTCGTGCCGCTGGCGGACGGCAAGGCCGTCGTCACACTGCGGACCGCCGATCTGCCGCGCGGGACGTACAAGGTCCACGTCGCCTACTCCGGCAACCCGTCCTACCAGCCCCACGCCGCCGACTACCAGAGGTTGACGGTGCGGTAGCCGGCCGGTGGCGGGCCGGCGAGTTCGATCTCGTCCGGCCCGCCACGAGCCGACCGGGCGCCCGGTGCCTTAGGAGGTCAGCGGGTGCCCCAGGAGTAGGTCTGCTTGTGCAGCTTGAGATAGACGAACGTCTCGGTCGCCCGCACGCTGGAGATCGCCCGGATCTTCCCCAGGATCTCCAGCAGGTGGCTGTCGCCCTCGCAGACCACCTCGACCATGATGTCGACCGAGCCCGCCGTCAGCACCACGTAGTCGATCTCGGGAATCTGCGCCAGTTCGCCGGCGACCCGCTCCAGATCGCCCTCGCACTTGATGCCGATCATGGCCTGGCGGGGGAAGCCCAGAGTTAGCGGGTCGGTGACGGCGACGATCTGCATGACGCCGAGGTCGAGCAGGCGCTGCACCCGCTGGCGCACCGCCGCCTCCGACAGCCCCACCGCCTTGCCGATGGCCGCGTACGGCTTCCGCCCGTCCATCTGGAGCTGCTCGATGATCTGCTTGGAGATCTCGTCCAGCACCACCGGCCCGCCCTTGGCGGCAGCCGCGCGAGACCTGGGGGGAGTCGTCATCCTCGGGGGGTGTCCTCTCTGGGCGGGCGCCGGCCGCCCTAGCGACCTGGTGTTACAGCTGCGTTCTTGACATGTTGCGATCGTGGTCCGACATGTTGTCAGCTGAGGTGCTTCTGTCAAGCGATTCCGTAGCAATTTGGTATCTTAGCGACGAAATCCCTTGTCTGTGGCTCCTTGCTCTGTCAGAGTCGCGACAACTCAGCCACCTCACATGGAGGTCAACGGTGACCACCCGTCTCCAGAACTTCGTGAACGGGAAGTTCGTCGACGCCGCGAGCGGCCGTTTCTCCGATGTCGTAGACCCTACGACGGGGGAGATATACGCCCAGGCGCCGGTGTCGGGTCAGGAGGACGTCGACGCCGCCTACGCCGCCGCCGCGGCCGCGTTCGAGACGTGGGGGCAGACGACGCCGGGCGAGCGCGCGGCGCTGCTGCTCAAGGTCGCCGACGCGATCGAGGCACGCGCGGACGAGATCAACGAGGCCGAGTGCCGCAACACCGGCAAGCCGCGTGCCCGCATGGCCGAGGACGAGACCCCGGTCGCCGCCGACCACTTCCGGTTCTTCGCCGGTGCGGCCCGCACGCTGGAGGGCCCCACCGCCGGGGAGTTCCTCGCCGACCACACCTCGGTGATCCGGCACGAGCCGATCGGCGTCATCGGCCAGGTCACGCCGTGGAACTACCCGATGATGATGGCCGTGTGGAAGATCGCCCCCGCGCTCGCGGCCGGCAACACCATCGTGCTCAAGCCGTCCGACACCACCCCGGCCTCCACGCTGAAGCTCGCCGAGATCCTCGGTGACGTCCTGCCGGCCGGCGTCTTCAACGTCGTCACCGGCGACAGGGAGACCGGCGCGCTGGTCGTCGGCCACCCGGCCGCGAGCATGGTCGCGATCACCGGCTCCGTCGGCGCGGGCATGGCGGTCGCCAGGACCGCCGCCGAGGACCTCAAGCGCGTCCACCTGGAACTGGGTGGCAAGGCCCCGGTCGTGGTCTTCGAGGACGTCAAGGACATCAAGGCCGTCGCCGAGGCGATCGCCGGAGCGGGCCTCTACAACGCCGGGCAGGACTGCACCGCCGCCTGCCGCGTGCTGGTGCAGGAGAGCATCCACGACGAGTTCGCCGCGGCGCTGGCCGAGGCCGCCGCCGCCACCAAGATGGGCGGCCTCGACGAGGAGGACGCCTACTTCGGGCCGCTGAACAACCCCAACCAGCTCGCCCGGGTCGAGGGCTTCTTCGAGCGGCTCCCCGAGCACGCGAAGGTCCTCACCGGCGGCGCCCGCGTCGGCGACAAGGGCTTCTTCTTCGCCCCGACCGTCGTGGACGGGCTGAAGCAGGACGACGAGATGGTGCAGGACGAGATCTTCGGTCCCGTCATGACGATCCAGACGTTCACCGACGAGGCCGACGCGCTCGCCAAGGCCAACGGCGTCCGCTACGGCCTGTCCGGTTCCGTGTGGACCTCCGACCACGGCCGCGCGATGCGGATGTCCAAGCGGCTCGACTTCGGCGTGGTATGGGTCAACACCCACATCCCGTTCGTGTCCGAGATGCCGCACGGCGGCTTCAAGCACTCCGGCTACGGCAAGGATCTGTCCGTCTTCGGCCTGCACGACTACACCCGCGTCAAGCACGTGATGCACTACATCGGCGAATAGGTTCCCCGGCGCGAGCCGTACGACCTATTGATAAAGAGGGATAAGCCTGGAATGACAGACATCCAGGCGGGCCCGGGGGCAGCCGTCGCGGCTGCCCCCGTATCAGGAGACGTGCCCGCCATCGAACTCGACAACGTGGTGAAGGAGTACGTCTCGCACGGCGAGGTCGTACGCGCGGTCAAGGGCGTGAGCCTCGCCATCGCGGAGGGGGAGTTCTTCTCTCTCCTCGGCCCATCAGGCTGCGGCAAGACCACCAGCATGCGAATGATCGCCGGGTTCGAGGAGCCCACGCAGGGCGTCGTCAGGCTCCATGGGGAGGACGTCACGAACGTCCCGCCGAACAAGCGTGACATCAACATGGTGTTCCAGTCCTACGCGCTGTTCCCGCACATGAACGTCTGGGACAACGTGGCGTTCGGGCTCAAGCGCAGGAAGGTCCCCGACGCGGAGATCAAGCGCCGCGTCGGCGAGATCCTGGAGGTGGTGGACCTCACCGGCCGCGAGAAGCGCCGGCCGCGAGAGATGTCGGGAGGCCAGCAGCAGCGAGTCGCGCTCGCCCGCGCCCTGGTCAACCGGCCCCGCGCGCTCCTGCTCGACGAGCCGCTCGGCGCGCTCGACCTCAAGCTCCGCCAGGCCATGCAGATCGAGCTCAAGCGCATCCAGCGCGAGGTCGGCATCACGTTCGTCTACGTGACGCACGACCAGAGCGAGGCGCTCACGATGAGCGACCGCATCGCGGTCATGAACGACGGCCTCGTGGAACAGCTCGCGGACCCCCGTGAGATCTACGAGCGGCCCGCCAGCAAGTTCGTGGCCGGGTTCATCGGCACGTCGAACCTGCTGAGCGGCACGGTCCAGCGAGTCGACGGCGACACCGCCGTGCTCGCCTTCGGCGACAGCGATCGGATCCTCGTCCCCTCGGACGGCGCCTTCTCCGCCGGGCAGACCGTCGACCTCACGGTCCGGCCGGAGAAGATCAAGATCGCGAAGACCCAGCCGGAGGGCGACCTCAGCGCCGTACGGGGAACCGTGGCGGAGGTCGTCTACCTCGGCACCTACAACAGCTACGTCGTGGTGCTCGGCGACCGCACGGAGATCACGGTCTTCGAGCAGAACGCGAACGACAGCACGATCACCGCCGAGCGAGGCGACGCGGTCTGGCTTTCCTGGCAGCCCTGGCACTCGTACGCGCTGCGGTAACCCCCCGCGGTACGTCCCCCACGTCGTTCCCCCGCGACGATTCCCCGAACCGGTACAGCGAACCCGGAGCACGAACCCCTATGAACGACCCATACATGCAGGACCCCGTCATCCTCCGCGGCATGACCCAGCGCCGGCTCGCCAGGCGTGACGCCTTCCGGCTCGCGGGTCTGTCGGCCGCCGGGCTCGCCCTCGCGGCCTGCGGCGTGCAGGGCAAGGGCACGGCCAAGCCGACCTCCTCCGCCCAGGCGCAGTCCGAGGTGGAGAAGTTCTGGTCGGGCAAGGTCAAGAACGGCCACGTCGACTTCGCCAACTGGCCGCTCTACATGGACCCCAAGCGGCCCGAGCTCAAGCTGTTCACCGAGCGGACCGGCATCACGGTGAACTACAAAGAGGTCATCCTCGAGATGCCGAGCTGGTTCGCCAAGGTCCAGCCGCTGCTCGCCGCCGGCCAGTCGATCGACTACGACCTCATGGTCGTGACCAACGGCCTGCAGTTCGGCCAGTTCGTCGAGCTCGGCTACCTGGCGCCGCTCGACCACTCCAAGCTGCCGAACTTCGCGGCCAACGCGGGCGCGCAGTACAAGAACGAGTCGTTCGACCCCGGCAACGTCTACAGCATCCCCTGGGCGTCCGGCATGACCGGCATCGCGTACAACCCGAAGTACGTCGACACACCGCCGACCAGCATGGCCGACCTGTGGAACCCCAAGTACAAGGGCAAGGTCGGCATGATGTCCGACTCGCAGGAGATCGCCAACTTCGGCATGTTCGCGCTCGGCATCGACCCGGACAAGTCGACGGAGGCGGACTGGGAGAAGGCCGCGGCCAAGCTCAAGGAGCAGCGCGAATCCGGCATCGTCCGCAAGTACTACGACCAGGGGTACACCGACCCGCTGGCCAAGGGCGACATCTGGCTCACGATGGCCTGGTCGGGCGATGTCTTCCAGAAGAACGTCTCCGACGGCACGGATCTCAAGTTCGTGATCCCGCAGGAGGGCGGGACGATCTGGACCGACAACATGACGATCCCGAAGACGGCGGCGAACCCGGTCGACGCGATCATGCTGATGGACTTCTTCTACGACGTGGACGTGGCGGCGAAGCTCGCGGAGTACATCAACTACGTGACGCCCGTCCCGGCCGCCAAGGACGTCATCGTCGCCGACGCCGCGAAGGCCTCGGGCGACGACAAGAAGCTCCTCGAAGAGATCGCGGCCAGCCCGCTGGTGTTCCCCACCGCTGAGGACTCCGCCCGGCTGCGCAGCTACGTCAAGTTCAAGACGCCGCAGGAGCAGAAGAAGTTCGAGTCCATCTTCCAGGCGATCACGACGTCATGAGCAGGCTCAGGGCTTCGCTGACGCCGTACCTGCTGCTGTTCCCCGGCACGCTCTGGCTGGCGATCTTCTTCGTCGTCCCGACGGTCGTCATGCTGTCGCTGTCGCTCCAGTCGGGCGACGTCGTGAACGGCTACGCGTTCACGTTCAACTGGCACAGCTACGTCGACGGGATCGCGACCTACCACGACCAGATCGTCCGGTCCCTCGTGTACGGCCTGATCTCGACGCTGATCCAGATCGTGATCGGGTTCCCGGTGGCGTACTGGATCGCCTTCAAGGGCGGCAGCCGCAAGTCGGTCTACCTGTTCCTGCTGCTGCTGCCCTTCCTGGTGTCGTTCGTGCTGCGGACCATCTCCTGGCAGTTCTTCCTGTCCGACAACGGCATGCTGCTCGGGCCGCTGAAGTCGCTGGGGCTGCTGCCGGAGGACTTCCACATCCTGGCGACGGGCGCGGCGGTCGTCGGCGGCCTGGCCTACAACTTCCTGCCGTTCATGATCCTGCCGATGTACGTGGCGCTGGAGCGGATCGACCCCCGCGTGCTGGAGGCCGCCCAGGACCTCTACGCGAGCAAGCTGCAGACCTTCCTGCGCGTCGTGCTGCCGCTTTCGCTGCCGGGAGTGTTCGCCGGCGTGCTGATGACGTTCGTGCCGGCCACGTCCGACTACGTCAACGCCTCCGTGCTCGGCGGCACCGGCAACACGATGGTCGGCAACGTCATCCAGAACCAGTTCCTGGTCAACCAGGACTATCCGACCGCCTCGGCGCTGTCGTTCACGCTGATGGCCCTGCTGCTGGTGGGCATCTTCGCGTACGCCAAGGCGCTCGGCACCGAGGACGTCCTGGAGGTGGCGGCCCGATGAGGGGTGGCCTGCTGCGCGGGCGCGGCCTGCAGATCTACACCTGGCTGGTGATCGCGTGGCTGCTGCTGCCGATCGCCGTGATGATCCTGTTCGGCTTCAACGACACCAAGGGCCGGTACAACACGGCGTGGCAGGGCTTCACGCTCAAGTGGTACGGCAAGCTGTTCGAGATCGGCGACCTCACCCAGGCGCTGGTGAACTCGCTGCTCATCGCCGTGCTGACGATGCTGATCGCCGGGGTGCTCGGGTCGCTGATCGGGCTGGCGCTCGGCCGCTACCGCTTCCGCGGCTCCGGGGCGATGAACCTCGTGATGTTCGCGGCGATCTCCTGCGCCGAGATCGTGATGGGCGCGTCGCTGCTGTCGCTGTTCGTCACGCTCGCCGTGCCGCTCGGCTTCTGGACGATCGTGATCTCGCACGTCATGTTCTCGATCTCGTTCGTGGCCGTGACCGTGCGGGCCCGGGTGATGACGCTCGACTCCTCCCTGGAGGAGGCGGCCCGCGACCTCGGCGCGGGACCGTGGACGACGTTCCGGCTCGTCACCCTGCCCATGATCTTCCCCGGCGTGCTGGCGGGCTCGATGCTGGCCTTCGCGCTGTCGATCGACGACTTCGTCATCACCAACTTCAACTCCGGCGGCACGATGACGTTCCCCCTGTGGATCTGGGGCGCCACCCGGGTGGGCCTCCCGCCGCAGGTGAACGTCATGGGCACGCTGATCTTCGCGGGCGGTGTGCTGATCGCCGTGACCAACCTCGTCATCGCGCGCCGCCGCGCCAACGCCTAGCCGGGCCGCTCAGGGCGGCCGCTGCCCGCAAACCTTGAGGAAGTGAAATCCGTGGTTCCGTCGCAGGCGCTCGCCGACGCGGAGCGCAAGCCGTACTGGCTGGACCGGCCGGACGCGCCCGAGCCGCTGCCCCCGCTGACGGGAGACGTCACGGCGGACCTCGCCGTGGTCGGCGGCGGCTTCACCGGCCTGTGGACCGCCCTGATGGCCAAGGAGCGCGACCCCTCGCTCGACGTGGTCCTCCTGGAGGGCCGCGCGGTCGGGTGGGCCGCCTCGGGCCGCAACGGCGGGTTCTGCGCGGCGAGCCTGACCCACGGGCTCGGCAACGGCCAGGACCGCTGGCCCGCGGAGATCGCGACCCTGGAACGGCTCGGCAGGGAGAACCTCGACGAGATCGAGCGGACCCTCGACAGGTATGGCGTCGAGTGCTCCTTCGAACGCACCGGGGAACTGCGGGTCGCCACCGAGGAGTGGCAGCTCGCCGGGCTCGACGAGGAGGTGAGCGGGGCGGCCTCGCTCGGCCTTCGGCTGGAGCGGCTCGACCGCGACCAGGTGCGGGCCGAGGTGGACTCCCCGACCTACCTCGGCGGCGTGTGGGACCGGCAGGGCGTCGCCATGGTCGACCCGGCGCGGATGGCGTGGGGGCTGCGCGACGTGTGCGTGCGGCTCGGCGTGCGGGTCTTCGAGCACACGCCGGTGCGCTCCCTGCACGACGACGGCGTGGCGCTCGAACTCGGCACGCCGAAGGGCCGGGTCAGGGCCGGGCGGGTGGCGCTCGGCACCGGCGTGTTCCCGCCGCTGCTGCGCCGCCTCAGGCACTTCCTCGTGCCGGTGTACGACTACGCGCTGATGACCGAGCCGGTGCCGGACGACCTGCTGGCGGAGATCGGCTGGCGTAACCGCCAGGGCGTCGGCGACTCGGCGAACCGGTTCCACTACTACCGGCTGACCGACGACAACCGGATCCTGTGGGGCGGCTACGACGCCGTCTACCACAACGGCGGCCTGGTCAAGCCGGAGTACGACCAGCGCGACGCCACCTTCGAGAAGCTCGCCACGCACTTCTTCGAGACGTTCCCGCAGCTCCACGGCCTGCGCTTCACCCACAGGTGGGGCGGGGTCATCGACACCTGCAGCCGGTTCAGCGCCTTCTACGGCACGGCGTACGGCTCGCGCCTCGCGTACGCCGCCGGATACACCGGCCTCGGCGTGGGGGCGACCCGATTCGGGGCCAACGTCATGCTCGACCTGCTGCAGGGCAGGGTGACCGAGCGTACGGACCTGCGCATGGTGCGGGAGAAGCCGATGCCCTTCCCGCCTGAGCCGGTGCGGTCCGGCGTCATCCAGCTCACCCGCTGGGCCATCGCCCGCGCCGACGAGCACGAGGGCCGCCGCAACGCCTGGCTGCGCACCCTCGACGCGCTCGGCGTCGGCTTCGACTCCTGAACCCGCCCGGCCGGTTCCGTTCACATCAGGTTCGCGCGGGGGCCGTACGTTTCCATCGCCGTCCGGGCGGGCCGGGCGGCGGCGCCCTCACGGCCGGGGGAGGAAGGCGAGCAGGGCCTCGGTGATCGCGCCGGGGGCCTCCTCCATCATGTGATGGCCCGCGTCGAGCGCGTGACCGGACAGGTCGGCGGCCCACGGCCGCCACACGCCGAGGACGTCGTCGTCGTACAACTCCGCCAGGTCGTCCTTGGCGCCCCACAGGACGAGCAGCGGGCTCGTGATGCGCCGTCCGGCGGCCCGGTCGGCGTCGTCGGCGGCCCGGTCCACGCCGAGCCCGGCACGGTAGTCCTCGCACATCGCGTGCCGCACCTGGGGATCGGCTATCGCGGCGGCCACGTCCGCGTGGTTCTCCCGGCCCATCAGGGCCGGGTCGAGCGTGTACCAGGCGTCCAGGTCGGCGGCGATCAGCCGCTCGGGCAGCGGCGCGGGCCGGCCCATGAAGAACCAGTGATACCAGGCCTGGGCGAACCTGGCGTCGCAGCGGGCCAGCGCCTCACCGATCGGCACGTCGCCGAGGACGACGACGTGGTCCACGCGGTGCGGATGGTCGAGCGCGAGGCGCTGTACGACGTAGCCGCCGCGGTCGTGGCCCACGGCGTGGAACCGCTCGTGGCCGAGTTCCCTCATCAGCGCGACCAGGTCGCCGGCCATGGCGCGCTTGCCGGCCTGGGAATGGTCGGGCTCGTCGGGAGGCGCCGACGAGCGGCCGTAGCCCCGCAGGTCCGGGCAGACGACGCTGTATCCGGCGGACGCGAGAGCGGGCGCGACCAGGTGCCAGGTGGTGTGCGTCCTCGGATGCCCGTGGACCAGCAGCACCGCTGGTCCACGGCCTCCGTGCCGCACCCGGAGGCGCACGTCCCCTACTTCGACGTAACTGAGCTCGAATCCCGCGAACATGACCACGCCTCTGCCCGCGGAGGCTCGATCAGATCACGGCGTGAGCCACCTGAGGGGATTCTCGTGGGTGATGAGGCGGAGCGTCTCGTCGTCCACGCCCGACTCCCGCAGGGCCGGGAGCACAGAGGAGAACAGCCGGCCGTAGCCCTGCCCGCCGTAGCCCGACAGGTGCTCCCGCCGGCGCACGCCGCTGCTCAGCAGGACGCGCTCGGCGTGCCCCGCGTCGAGAAGGGCGAGGACGTCCTCGGCGTCGTCCACGCTCACGTACGCCCCTGTCTCGGCGATCTTGCGCTGGGCCAGCGGGTCGGCGGTGCGGGCGGCGAGGCGCCGGGCGGGCACGTTCTGCGCGAGCAGCAGTTCCAGCAGTTCCAGGCCGCCCGTCGCGACCGGGAGGTCGGTGCGCAGCGAGGCGCGGGCCGCGGCGGTGACGGCCCGCTCCTCCGCGGGGGTGGGCTTCTCGTCCCACGAGGCGGTGACGATGACGCCCGGACGCGCGCCCGTCCCGTCCAGCCCGGCGCCGATCTCGTGCAGCAGATCGGCGGTGAGGTCCTCCACGCCGTACCGCGTGATGGCCTCACCCGCGAACGGCTGCGCGGCGAAGCCGGTGGCGGCCACGATCGGCACCCGCGACGACATGGAGATCCGGGCGAGCGCGGCGGGGTCGCGGGCCATGCCGATGCCGCTGTGCTCCACCACGAGGCCCAGCGCCTGCTCCCTGCCGAGGTCCTTGACCTCGGCCAGCACGTACCGCTCCTCGTCCAGCCAGCGGCAAGGGTCGGAGTCCACGCCGACACCCCAGCGGGTGTCGGTGCGCAGGTGCTCGTACGGGAGCACAGGGCCGTCGATCTCGGAGACGGGGACGGCGCCCGTGACGGTCTGGATACGGGGAAAATATGCGCCGGACATGAACGGACATTAACTGATTTTTAGCCGAAACTGCTTCTGTGTCGCATGATTCTTTGGTGTGGGAGCCTGAACGCGCTCAGCTCATGGTCTTTCCACCGTTGACGGCGAGTCGCTGACCGGTCACGAACCTGGCGCCGGGGGAGGCGAGGAACGCCACCGTCTCGGCGATGTCCGCCGGGGTGCCCATGTGCCCGAGCGGCACGTCGCGCAGATAGCCGGTGTAGTCCTCCGGGGGGACGTCCGCGTGGCGCTCCACCGGGATCCAGCCGGGCTCGACGGTGTTCACCGTGATCCCGTACGGCCCCAGCTCGCGGGCCCACGACCGGGTGAGCCCGTGCATCGCGGCCTTGGCCGACGCGTAGTGCCCGAACTCCGGGTTGCCCAGGTCGGCGACCTCGCTGCCCACGTTCACGATCCGGCCCGCGCCGGCGTCGCGCATGCCGGGCAGCACGGCCTGCAGGATCAGCAGCGGGGCCTTCACGAAGAAGCGGAGCTGGCCGAGGTGGTCGTCCCAGGTCTGCTTCTCGACGGGGATCAGCGGCTGCGGGCCGGTGGCGTTGTTGACGACCACGTCCACGGGCCCGATCGCGGCCACGCCCTCCCGTACGGACTCCTCGTCGGTGACGTCGAACCTGGCCGTCCGGGCCGAGCCGCCTGCGGCGGCGATGCGGTCGACGACGGCGGAGGCTCCCGCGGTGTCGTGCGCGTAGTTGACGGCGACGTGCCAGCCGTCGGCGGCGAGCCGTTCGGCGATGACGGCGCCCAGACCTCGTGAGGCGCCAGTGACCAGTGCGGTACCCATGAGAACCCTGCCTATCACAGATCGCGTGGGGCGGGACGACGCGGATCGGCGCGAAGGCCCCGCGGCGGCGCGGACACGGGGGAGTGCCGGGCGCTCCCTACGCGGTTATCGCGGGGGCCTCGGTGTGCAGGCGCCGCAGGACCCGGCGGAACGCCCAGACCGACCCGAGGAAGGCCAGGCCGGTGACGACGGCGACGGCGGCGGTGCGGATGATCAGGTAGTCGCCGATCGACTCGTTCAGCAGCAGCCAGATGCTCATGGCCGAGTTGACCAGGAGCACGAAGGCCCACAGCAGGGTGATCCGGGCGAAGAAGGTGCGGACGCGCTCGTGCCGCAGCACGAACGACGGCAGGTGGATGTAGTCGAGCGTGAGCCGCTGGACCAGCGGGCGGCGCATCCGCACCGATGCCAGGAGCACCATGCTGATGCAGATCGTGCCGAGTTCCGGCTGGATGAAATAGGCGACGGGGCTACCGGTCCACAGCCCGATCACGGTGCGGAAGGTGATCGCGATCGTCGCCATGATCATCGTCCCCGGCACGGGCTGCCGCCGGACGAGCCGCCACAGGACGCCCAGGTAGACCCACGACACGGCGGCCATCAGCGCGCCGCGCAGACCGAGTAGCGCGAGGGCCGCGTAGAAGACCGCGAGTGGAGCGACCACGCCTTCGAGGAGCCGGGGCACAGCCTGCTTGAACAGCGCGGTGAGCCGTGGCATTGCGAAGGGCGTGTGATTCATGGCAACTCCAACGGGGCCGGCAGGGGAGACCGACGCTGTGGTTGGGCAACGCGCCTACCCGGACATCGTGGGTGGAAACGCCCGAGGGAAGGCTCTTCGTCGGTGGCTCACGGTACCCGACGCCCGGCCCTGCGGGGCCCGAACATGGAGGGCCGGTCTCCGGGTCATAACCGTACGGCATGGCCGCGCCCGCCCGGCGGAACCGGACGGACCCCTGGCCGCCGTTTTACCCCGAGGCGGTGAGCTCAGCGTGGCAGTGAGCTCAGTGTTGCGGTCAGCTCAGCGTGGCGGTGGCCAGCTTCGCGCCGAAGCCCAGGAACAGCGCGCCGACCCCCGAGGTGAGCCCGGCGGCCAGCTTGCGGCGCTCCCGGAAGTGGGTCGCGAGGAACGTGCCGCCGAAGATGAGCGTGCTCAGGTAGGTCATGCTGAACACCTGCACGATCACCGCGAGGACCAGGAACGACAGCGCGGGCGCGCCGTACGACGGGTCCACGAACTGCACGAAGAACGCGACGAAGAACAGGATCGCCTTGGGGTTGAGCAGACTGATCGTGAACGCCTTGCGGAACGGGTCGCCCGCCGGGGGCGCGGCCGCCTCCACGGCCCCCGCCGCCTCCGCCGGATCCGTGGGCGCGGAACGGGTGGCCCGCAGGGAGCGCCAGGCGCCGCGCAGCATGCCGAAGCCGATCCACGCCAGGTAGACGGCGCCGGAATACTTCACGATCGAGAACAGGACGGGCGTCGACTTCAGCAGGGACGCGACCCCGGCGGCCGACAGGAACATGAGAACCGAGTCGCCGGCGAAGACCCCGGCGGCCGCGCGGTAGCCCTGCCGCACGCCGCGCCGGGCGGCGGTGGAGAGGACGAACAGCGAGTTCGGCCCGGGGAGCAGGATGATCAGAAACGAGCCGACGATGTAGGCCCAGATGTTGGTGATCCCGAGGAACAACCCTGCCTCCGTAAAGCGTGATATTGCAGGGTATAGCTCTTCACGGTCTGTGGTCACGGCAGGGTACGGGTACGAAGATTCCTATTGACCCTATGGGGAATGGGGGACAATCCTAGGGTTCATGACGCTGTGGAAGCCCGATCCGACCTTCTACCCCTCGCCCCGCGACGCCGCCGAGGCGCCGCCGGAGAAACTGGCCTACGTCGCCGCCTTCGACCGGTCGGCCCAGCGGCCCGACGCGCTCGCCGTCCTCGACACCGATCCCTCGTCCCCGTCGTACGGGACCGTGGTCGGCTGGACGGACCTGCCGCACACGGGGGACGAGCTGCACCACTTCGGCTGGAACGCCTGCAGCAGCGCGTTGTGCCCCTACGCGCCGCACCCGCACGTGGAGCGGCGCTACCTGATCGTGCCCGGCCTGCGGTCCTCGCGGATCTATGTCTACGACACCAAGGACCGGGTCAGCCCCGAGCTCGTGAAGGTCATCGAGGCCGAGGAGCTGGGCAAGCGGGCTGGCTACTCCCGCCCGCACACCGTCCACTGCGGCCCCGAGGGCCTGTACGTCAGCGCGCTCGGCGGCTACGGCGACGACGGGCCCGGCGGCATCGCGATCCTCGACCACAACTCGTTCGAGGTCCTCGGCCGGTGGGAGGTCGACCGCGGCCCGCAGTACCTCGCGTACGACTTCTGGTGGCACATCAACCACGACGTGCTGATCAGCTCCGAGTGGGGCACGCCCTCCATGATCGAGGACGGTGTGGTCGGCGAGTTGCTGCTCGGCCGCAAGTACGGCCACAAGCTGCACTTCTGGGACCTGCGCAAGCGCAAGCACGTCCAGGAGGTGGACCTCGGCGACCAGCACCAGATGGCGCTTGAGCTGCGCCCCGCGCACGACCCGACCAAGACGTACGGCTTCGCCAGTGTCGTCGTCAGCGTCGAGGACCTGTCGGCCTCCGTGTGGCTGTGGCACAAGAACGGCTCTCGCTGGGCGGCGGAGAAGGTCATCACGATCCCGGCCGAGCCGGCCTCGCCCGACGACCTGCCCGACGTGCTCAAGCCGTTCGGCGCGGTGCCGCCGCTGGTCACCGACATCGACCTGTCGGTCGACGACCAGCGGCTCTACGTGTCGTGCTGGGGCACCGGCGAGCTCAAGCAGTATGACGTGTCCGACCCGTTCAAGCCGGTCGAGATCGGCTCGGTCCGCCTCGGCGGCATCGTGCGGCGGCAGGCGCATTCCGCAGCGCCGGACGAGCGGCTCGCGGGCGGCCCGCAGATGGTCGAGGTGAGCCGCGACGGCCGCCGGGTCTACGTCACCAACTCCCTGTACGGGTCGTGGGACGACCAGTTCTACCCCGACGGCGTCGGCGCCTGGATGGCGAAGATCGACACCGAGTCGTTCACGCTGGACGAGCGGTTCTTCCCGCACGGCGACGACTTCCGCGGCCTGCGCCCGCACCAGACCCGGCTCCAGGGCGGCGACGCGTCCTCCGACTCCTACTGCTACCCGTGACCCTGACCGCCGTCATCCTGCTCGGGGCCTTTCACGGGATCAATCCCGCGATGGGCTGGCTGTTCGCCGTCGCCAGGGGACTGCAGGAGCGCAGCCGCGACCTGA
Organism: Microbispora sp. H11081; assembly: GCF_012999535.1. Taxonomy (GTDB): domain Bacteria; phylum Actinomycetota; class Actinomycetes; order Streptosporangiales; family Streptosporangiaceae; genus Microbispora. The sequence goes on along the minus strand of NZ_JABBWV010000023.1, from coordinate 13,334 downwards.
TGCTGCAGTCCCTGCCGGTCATCGCGCTCGGCCACCTCGCGTCGGTGGCCGTCGTGGTGGCCGTCGTGTCGGCGACCGGGTCGCTGGTGACGGCGACGGCGCTCGCCATCGGGGCGGGCGTCGTGCTCGTCGGGTTCGGCCTGTGGCACCTGCTCGCCCGGCGGCACTTCCGCTGGGTGGGCATGCGGCTGTCGCTGCCGCAACTGGCCGCCTGGTCGTTCCTGATGTCGTCGGTGCACGGCGCGGGCCTGATGCTGCTGCCCGTGCTGACCCGAATGCCGGCGGGCCACCACGGGCACGCCCTGTCGGGCGGCATGCTCGTCGCCGGGGTGCACACGCTGGCGATGTTCCTCACGGCGACCGTCGTCGCCGTCGTGGTGTACGAGTTCCTCGGCGTCGCCGTCCTGCGCCGTGCCTGGTTCAACCTCGACAGGATGTGGGCGTTCGCCTTGGTGGGCGCGGGCGTCATCACCCTGGTCGGCGCCGTCTGAGACGGCCGTTCGGGGGAGGCGGGGGCGCGGGGCGTCGCGAGGCAGCCCCGCGCCCCCGCCTCCCGCGCGCTACGCACTCGCCGTCCCGCGCCCCGCCTCCCGGTGCCGGCCCCGCCGGCCACGGCCGGGGTGAAACTTGCAGAGAAGCGGGGCATCATGGATCACCGCAGGTGGCGTCGCTGGAACGCGCCCACCTGCGACATGAGCCGCGCATAATCCGGGCTTAAGACTGCGCTCCTTGTCCGCCCTGCTGTGACGTCACTACGCTCCCGCGGCATTCCTCCTCTCGCCTCCGTGCCTGGCCGCGGCGGCTCGTCCTGTTCGGAGCCCACATGGGAGCGATCACGCGTGGCGCCTTCATCGTCGTGGTCCTGAGCGCCCTGCTGTCCTCGCTGTTCGTCGCGTGGTACGGCCCCGCCCGTGCCACCGAGGCCGGCGCGACGGCCGCCGGTGAGACCAGGTCGCGGGTCGTGGCGCCGCGGCCCGCGACGCCGGCGCGGCCCGCGGTCGCCCCCGTGGACGATGCCCGCCCGCAGGCCGAGAACGCGCGGACGGCGCCCTCGCACGCCCCTGTGCACACCGCCCCTGGGCACACCGCCCCTGGGGACACCGCTCCCGCGCACGCCGAGAGCGCGCACGCCGCCGTCGTGCACGCCGTGACGGTCCAGAACGCCGCTCCCGTACCGCGGGTGACGGTCACGGTGACCGTCACTCCGTCGCCGTCCCCCTCACCGGGCCGCATCAGGGTCGGCTACGTCGCGCAACGCGGCGCGTACGGCGCCACGTCCACCGTGCGCGACCTCGACGCCAACGGGCTGGCCGGCAGGTTGACCCACGTCCTCTACGCGTTCGCGAACATCGACCCCGAGTCGCTGACCTGTCTCACCGGGGTCACCCGGCCGCCCGCGCCCGACCCGAACGACCCCGACCAGGGCGACGGCGCGGGGGACGCGTGGGCCGACTACCAGCGCGGCTTCACGGCCGCCGAGTCGCTGGACGGCGTGGCCGATCCCCCCGACGCCCCACTCGCCGGGAACTTCAACCAGCTGAAGAAGCTGAAGGCCCGCCACCCCGGCCTGAAGACGTTGATCTCGATCGGCGGCTGGACGTATTCCAAGTACTTCTCCGACGTCGCGCGGACCGCCGCCACCCGGCAGAGGTTCGTCAAGTCGTGTCTCGACGCGTACATCAGGGGTGATCTGCCGGGCCTCGGCGTCAGGGGCGGGCCGGGAAGCGCGGCGGGCGTCTTCGACGGCGTCGACGTCGACTGGGAATGGCCCGGCGGCGAAGGACACCGGGGCAACCACACCAGCGCCGACGACAGGCGGAACCTGACGGCCCTGCTGGTCGAGTTCCGCGCGCAACTCGACGCGCTCGGCGCGGCGACGGGCCGCCACTATCTGCTCACGGTCTATGTCCCCAGTGGCCCCGACCGCATCGACGCCGGGTTCGAGCTGGAGAAACTGGTCGGCGTCGTCGACTTCGTCAACGTGCAGAGGGACGGCAGGCACGCCGTTCGCGAGGGCGCGGTGCTCCGCTGAACCGCGCCCCGGGCACCGGAGGGACAGATCAGCTCGTGCACGAGGCCGTGACGGCCACGTAGGCGCTCGCCGAGGTTCCGTTGACGGCCGTCACCTGGAGCAGGTCGCGGTGGAAGACGTCGGAGTCGCGAATCAGGCTGGTCGAGATCGACACCCCGGCCGGGGCGGTGATCTCGATGGTGTCGGCCAGCAGGTGCGGCGCGTACGAGGGGCAGATCGACTGGAAGGTCCAGGTGGCGCCGGGGGCGACCCTGCCCGATTTGCCCGTGCTGCCCGTGGCCGCCGAGGCCGGGGCGGCGGTGGCCGCCAGCCCGCCGGCGACGGCGGCGGTGGTGGCGACGGCGGCGAGGGCGAGGCGGAGGGAGGTGCGCTTCATCATGAGAGGTGTCTTTCTTTCCGGTCCCTTCGGGACCGCTCTGGTGGGGGAAATAGGTGGGGGAACAGGCTCGGGTGAGCCGTTCAGGCCGGGATCCGCTCCTCGGCGGTGAGCCGGGGCTCCACCGTGGCGCGGCCGGCTCGGGGCCGGAGCACCCGGGCGAGGACACCCGGCGACATCAGGCGCTGCGGAGGCGCCTGGAGGTTGGCGACGCTCAGGAACGCGTTCCCGACCACCGGGTCCGCCTCCGCCGCGACGTGCAGCCGCGAGATGTAGCGGTTCAGCAGCCGGGTGCGCGGCGTGCGCGGCCCCTCGACCGACGGGAACCGCAGGTCGCCGCCGACCGACATGTCCCACGGCACGTCAATGATCCGCGCGGCGCGCTCGAAGAAGCGGCGGGCCAGGCCCGCACTCCCGTCGGCCAGGCATTCGCGCAGCGCGGCGGCCTCGCAGGCGGCGACCGTCATGCCCTGTCCGTACGACGGGTTGAACTGGCACAGCGCGTCGCCGAAGACCAGGTAGCCCTCGGGGAAACGGTCCAGCCGCTCGTACCGGCGGCGGATGCTCACCGGGATGCGCATGAGCCTCGGCGCGGTGAGCGGCTCAAGGTGCTCCAGGAGGTGGTGCAGGTCCGGCACCGGCAGCCGGGCGGCGAACCGGTGGTAGCCGTCCGGGTCGACGGGCGGCACGTCGTCGCCCATGCCGAACAGGGTGACCAGCCAGCGGTCGCCCTCGCCGCTGAGCGCGACGCCGCCCCTCGGGACGGACGCGGTGTGCCCCACGATGATGGAGACGAAGTCGGCGTCCCCGGGACGGCGCCGGTACTCGCGCGAGACGTACACCAGTCGCGAGTCGACGCGCTCCTCGGGAGCGGGCTCGTATCCGAGCCTGCGCAGCCACTCGGTGCCCCGGTTGCCCCGGCCCGTGGCGTTCACCACGAGGTCGGCGGGCAGGTCCTCCGGCTCGTGTCCGGGGCCGGCCAGCCGGACGCCGGTCACCGCGCCGCCGGCACCGGTGATCGGTTCGACCACCTCGCGGCGTTCCAGGATCGTCACGCCGGGAAGGGCCGCGACCCGGGACAGCAGGGAGGCCTCCAGCCCGGGCCGGCTCACGTTGATGCCGCGCAGCCGGGAGGGCGCGGGGCGCAGCCGCCGCCCGTCGTTGTACCAGCGGACGTCGTTCTGGATGTCGCAGAGAGTGGCTCCCGCGGCGACCAGGTCAGCGGTCAGGCCGGGGAACAGGTCCTCGAGGATCTCGGAGCCCCGGGACAGCAGCCCGTGGGCGTGGTGGCCCTGCGGTATGCCCCGCCGGGGTACACCGTGGCCGGGTAACCCGTCACGGTCGATCACCGTGACCCGGCCGAACGTCTCGGTCAGCACCCGGGCCGCCAGCAGTCCGCCGATCCCCGCCCCGGCGACGACGGCGTGCCCGTCCGGCCGGGTCTCCGCCGTGGTGCGCGTCACTCGCTTGTCCATGGTCTTCCTCGTCGTCAGGCCGCCCGGGTGGGGCGGCGCCCGCTCACGATGACGAGGATGTGCGGGGCTGCTTGGCGGCCGCTTGGATCCGGCTTTCCCAGCGGTTCTGCGCCGCTTGGATCCGTGCTCCCAGCGGTTTTCCCGGCGATTCGGCTGCGCTTGGACCCGGTTTCCCAGCGGTTTCCCAGTCGCTTTCCCGGGTTCCCAGCGGCCGCCCGCCGGCTGGGAACGGCTCGGCTCCAGGGAAGGCCCCGGTCATGGGGAAAGCGCTGGCCGCCGTCGGGGTCAGCGGGACCGGCGCCCGGGGACGAGGGTCCTGACCAGCAGGCTTGTCTCCTCCTTGGACAGCTCCCGCCCCCGGGCCGCATGGCGTTCGTACTCCTGTGGCGGCAGCGCCTCGCGGACCGCCGCGGCCTCACGCGGGCCGTCCAGCGGGTGCATCAGCTCAGGGGACACGCCCGCCCTGGCGCCGATCGCCTCGACCGCCCCCATCAGCACGGCGGCCTCCTCGGCCCGGCCGGTCAGCGCCAGCGCCCGCGCCGTGCTGTGCACCGTGACCAGCCAGAAGGAGATGTCTCCGTAGCGGTCCATCGCCGCCAGGAGGTCTCCCGCGACGGCCAGCGCCCTGGCGCCGTCCCCGCGGTCCGACGCGGTCTTCATGTCGCACCAGGCGGCGCCGTCCGCGGCCCAGTCGTGTCCGCTGGCGTGGGCGGCGGCGATCGCGTCCTGGAACACCGCGTCGGCGGCCTGAAGGTCTCCGAGGGCCCGCAGCGCCATGCCGCGCACCATGAGCGTCTCGGCCTCCAGCCACGTCTGGGCGGAGCGCCTGGCGATCTCGACGGCCCGCCCGGTCAGGGCCTCGGCGTCGACCGGCGCGCCCGCCAGCACGCCCGTGTACGCGCCGTACGCGGTGGCGCTCGCCTCCGTCACCGGGTCACCGGCCTCGCGGGCCTCCTCGACGGCCGTACGGGCCACCTCGTGGGACCGCGCGGGCTGTCCCGCCAGGTAGAGCAGCCCAAGCAGGGCCAAGCGGGCGCGGGCGCGGACTCCGGGCCCGGCCTCCGGGGCGGCCGCGAACGCCTCCGACAGCCAGGCCAGGCCCTCCGCCACGTGGCCCATCCGGAACCAGAACCAGAACAGCGCGCCGCCCAGCCGCAGGGCGTAGTCGCCGTCGCCCGCCGCGAGAGCGGAGGAGAACGCGGCCCGGAACTCCGGCTGGTCGCGGCTGAGCCCGTCGAGCAACGCCGCGCCCTGCGGGCCGCGCAGGTGACGTTCGGCGCTCTCGGCCCGTGCCAGCGCCCAGGCGCGATGGCGTGCCCGCGTCTCCTCCAGTTCGCCGGGGGAGAGTGCGGCCAGGGCGTACTGGCGCACGGTCTCCAGCATCCGATAGCGGCGCGGCGCAGTGCCGGGCTCTGCGGTGACCAGCGACTTGCGCACCAGCGCCGACAGCGGGGGGAGAACGGGCGTGATCCCGCCGACGGCGGCCGCCGTCTCCAGGTCGAAGCCGCCGCCGAGCACCCCGAGCCGGTGGAAGAGCAGGCGTTCCGCGGGCAGCAGCAGGTGGTCGCTCCACGCGATCGTGTCCAGCAGGGTCCGATGGCGGTCGGGACGCCCGGCCGGGCCGCCGACGAGCAGGGTGAAGCGGTCTTCGAGCGCGCCGGCGATCTGGTCGACCGACAGGGTGCGGCACTGCGCGGCGGCGAGCTCGACGGCCAGCGGGATCCCGTCGAGCCCCGCGCACAGGGCGGCGATCCTCTCCCTGTCGTCCGGCTCCGTCGTCCAGCCGGGCACGGCGGCGGACGCACGGCTGAGGAAGAGGTCGGTGGCGTCCGTGGCGGCGTCCAGAGGCGGCACCTCGTAGACCATCTCGCCGGTGAGGCCCAGCGCCTCGCGGCTGGTGCCGAGGATCCGTACGGCTCCGCAGCGGGTGAGCAGGGTGTGGGCGAGCGTCGCGGCGGGAGCGAGCAGATGCTCGCAGTTGTCGAGGACGATCAGCGTGTCGCGCCCGGCGAGTATCGCGGCCAGCTGGTCGGCGGACGACGTGGCGGGCAGGCCCAGGGCGGTCGCGACGGTCGCCGCGAGCAGTTCCGGGGCGCGCAGCGCGCCGAGCTCCACCAGCCAGGGCCCGTCGGCGCTCTCGCGGGCGCCGGCATGATCTCTGGCGACCTCCAGGGCCAGCCGGGTCTTGCCCACCCCTCCCGGCCCGGTGAGCGTGACGAGCCGGTGCTCCGCGAGCAGACCGGCGACGGCCGCGCGGTCGGCACGGCGGCCGACGAAGCCGGACAGCGCGAACGGCAGGTTGCCCGAGGACCCTGTGGGCTCCGAGGACCGCGCGGGCTCCACGGCCCGAGGGGAGTGGGCGGGGCCGGGCCGCGCGGGCGGCGGGGCCAGCCGGGGGTCCTGGGCGAGCACGGCCGCCTCCAGGTCGCGCAGGCCGGGGCCGGGCTCGACGCCGAGCTCGTCCGCGAGCACCCGGCGCACCCTCCGCAGCGCGGCGAGCGCGTCGGCCTGCCGCCCCGACCGGTAGAGGGCGAGAGCGAGCAGCTCCCAGCCGCGTTCCCGCAGCGGCTGCTCGGAGACCAGCGCCTCCAGCTCGCCCACGGCGGCGACGTGCCGCCCCGACGCGACGACGGCGGCGAGCCTGTCCTCGCGTACGGCGGCCCGCAACTCCTCCAGCCGGGTCGCGTCGGGCACCGCGAACGCGGACCCGGCCACGTCCGCGTAGGCCGAACCACGCCAGAGCTCGAGCGCCTGCCCGAGCAGGTCCGCCGCGTGGTCGGCCTCGCCGTTCTCCAGAGCCCGCCTGCCGCGGGCGGCCAGGTCGGTGAAGCGCTCGGCGTCGACCATGGCGGGGGCGGCACGCAGGGCGTATCCGGCTCCCTCGCGCACCAGCAGCCTGGCCGGGGCGCCGGGAGCCCGCTCCGGCTCCAGCGCCCTGCGCAGGTCGGCGACGTATCCGTGCAGGGTCGTCATGGAGGGCGGCCGGGAGTCCCCCCAGACGTCCGTGAGTATCCGCTCCGCGGAGACGTTCCTGCCCCGCGCGATCAGCAGCATCGCCAGCACGGCCCGCTGCCGGGGGCCGCCGAGATGCGCCGGGCGTCCGTCCACCTCCGCGCGCAGCGTGCCGAGCACACCGAAGCGCACGCTCTCGGCGACGCTCACCGCCGGGCCCTTCCCCGTTCACCGGCCGGGACGCCGGAACGCGGCGGCGGCTCCGCCCCTCCATGAGAGGCCATGGGGACGGCGGTCCTGGGGACCTGTGGGCAGCCGCATAACGGCACCGGTTCGGCCATAGGGCAATGATGCCGCGAACCCGATCGCGGGACACTCCCTTGATCGATCGATGCTTGTCGCCGCCGTGCCGAGCCATACCGTGCCGAGCCATACCGTGCCGAGCCATACCGTGCCGAGCCATACCGTGCCGAGCCATACCGTGCCGAGCCATACCGTGCCGAGCCATACCGTGCCGAGCCATACCGTGCCGAGCCGTGCCGTGTGTGTCGTGCATGCCGTGCCGTGCCCTCCCCTGCCGGGCGGCCGGGCCGTGCTCGCGGTGCGAGGCGTGGCGGGGCTGCCCGGTCGACGGACGGACAGCCCGTCCGCGACGCCCGCATGACGCGCCCGGCGACTCGACCCCGGGCCTGACAGCCCTCGTAAGAAACGCTGTCGAATTAGGTCTTGTGGACCCGCGACCGCGAGGTTACGATCCGTACAACTCTTAGGAAACTTTACTAATAGTGCGAACTTCGGGAGTCGGCATGGCCTCTTCCCGTCCCTGACCTGTCCTCCTCCCACGTCCTCCCCACACGTCCGCGCCGCGAGTCCCCCACGACGTGCGCCTCTCACCCGGGACGGCGCGTGAGACAGGCGTGGCGGCGTCCCGCGTCGCACCGGAACGGCCCCACTCACCCCCCAACCCACCTTGTGAGGAAGCATGCAGCTTCGCCTCCGTACGGGCCGGCGTGCCAGGACGTTCGCCGCCCTGCTGGCCTCCCTCCTCCTGGCCGTCGCCGGACTGGTCGCGGGAACGGCCGCGTCCGCCTCGGCCGCCCCGAGCAGCCTGGTCATGCTGGCCTATCCGGCCTGGGCGCCGAACACCTGGTACGCCATCGGCTCCCGGGTGACCTACAACGGCGTCGACTACGAGTGCATCCAGGCGCACACGTCCCTGACCGGCTGGGAGCCGCCGATCGTCCCGGCGCTCTGGAAGCCGGTCAGCGGCGGAGGAAACCCGAGCCCCTCGCCGACACCGCCGTCGGGCGCGCCCGGCAAGCCGGGCAACCCGTCCGTCACCGGCACCGCGAACGCGTCGATCTCGCTGTCGTGGTCCGCGTCGAGCGGCACCGTGTCCGGCTACCGCGTCTACGAGGGCAGTTCCGTCAGGGCGACGGTCGGCGGCACCAGCGCCACGATCTCCGGCCTCGGCACCTGCACCACCCACACGTACACGGTCAAGGCGTACAACAACAACGGCGAGTCCGCGGCGAGCGGGTCGGTGACCGGCACGACGACGGGCTGCCCGTCGAGCGGCGGCAAGCTCCCGGGCGCGCCCTACCTGTACGAGGGCTGGGGCAACCCGCCGAACCCCGTCACGGTCATGAACGCCACCGGAGTCAAGCAGTTCACGATGGCCTTCATGCTCTCCGGCGGCGGCTGCACCCCGGCGTGGGACGGCTCCCGCCCGCTGTCCGGCAGCCCCGACGCCGCCGCGATCTCGCAGATCAAGGCCGCGGGCGGCAACGTGCAGATCTCCTTCGGCGGGTGGTCGGGCAACAAGCTCGGCCCCAACTGCTCCAGCTCGTCCGCCTTCGCCTCGGCCGTCCAGCAGGTCATCAACGCCTACAACCCGGCCGCGGTCGACTTCGACATCGAGAACAGCGACGAGTTCGAGAACGAGGCCGTCCAGGACCGCATCCTCGGCGGGCTGAAGATCGTCAAGCAGAACAACCCGAACACCAAGGTCGTCGTCACCTTCGGCACCAGCACGACCGGCCCGAGTTGGTGGGGCACCCGGCTGATCAACCAGTCGAAGGCGCTCGGCGTCAACATCGACAACTACACGATCATGCCGTTCGACTTCGGCGGCGGCGCGAACATGTACCAGAACACGGTCAACGCGTCCGAGGGCCTGAAGAACGCGCTCAAGGCGGCGTGGGGCTGGAGCGACAGCCAGGCGTACGCGCGCATGGGCATCTCGGGTATGAACGGCCTGTCCGACCAGCAGGAGCTGACCTCGCTGTCCACCTGGACGCAGATCCGCGACTGGGCCAAGTCGAAGGGCCTGGGCCGGCTCGCCTTCTGGTCGGTCAACCGTGACCGCGGCTGCCCGGGCGGCGGTGTGGTGTCGAACTGCAGCGGCATCGCGCAGAACGACTGGGACTTCACCCGGGTCACCGCGGGCTTCTGACCCGCGTCGTACCTCCGGGACGGAGGGATCCGGCGCCGGCCCCCTGCCGGACCGGATCCCTCGCCGTCGCGACGCCGCAGCCGCGCCGCGGTGCGCGGCTGCGGCGCGGCACACGGCGCGGTGCACTACGTCCGGACTCCAGGCGCGCCCGCGCGGTGTCAGCACCCCGGGCGCGCCCGCGCGGTGTCAGCACCCCGGGCGCGCCCGCGCCGCTTCGAGCCGGGCGCCCATGAGCGGGCGGCCGGTCCGGCGGGGACGACCCCCCTACCCGCCGGACCGGTCGCCTCCATGCGTCGGGGCGAGCAGGCCGATCAGCATTCCGACGATCATGGCCACGGCAAGGGTGGTCCACAGGCGAATTTTCATCGAAGTCTCCTGAATGTCACGCTGCGTGGTCACAATACCTCGAATCGTGACGGATGGCGATGGTGTGGTCACCGAATCCGGGATCAAGTCGCCTGCTGCGCCGTTCGTCCGGCAGTCTTGGCACCGTCATGGAATACGCGATCCCCACCAGCATCGTCCTCGTCGCCGGCGTCGCGCTCGCGCTCGTCGCCCAATGGAAGGGCTGGCGCCCCTCCCTCGCCGTCACAATCACGCTCGGCGTCGCCGTACGCGTACTGATCATGGTGTTGTCCGCCAAGGACACCCAGTGGCAGCCGATCGACTACGTCAACAGCTTCCAGCCCGCCGGCGTGGCGATCCTGGAACACCGGGACCCGGTGCTCGAAAGCAACGGCGGATGGCACTTCCTCCCGATGATCCCGTACATGTACGGGCTGCTGCTGTGGCTCGGCATCCCCTGGGAGTACGCCGGCCGCATCGTCACGGTGGTCGCCGACGTCGTGCTGATCCCGCTGGTCGGCAAGCTGGCCGGGAGGCGGACCGAGAAGCTGCGCGCCTTCCAGTACGCCTGCAACCCCCTGGCGATCCTGGTCGCCTCCGTGCACGGCCAGGTCGAGCCGGTCTCCCTGGTCTTCGGCGTCGCCGCTTACGTCGTGGCGCGCGGCCCCCGCGACGAGGGACGGCCGGCCCCGCTGCCGTGGGCACGCCTGCGGCTCGCGAACCGTGACCTGCCGCTGCCCTGGATCCCGCCGGGTGAGATCGTGCGGCGCCTCGTGCGCCCGTCGGATGAGGACCGCGCGGCGACGGGCCGGGCCATCTGGGCCGGCCTGCTCATGGGGCTCGCGCTCTGCGCGAAGAGCTGGCCGGTGATCCTCGTGCCGGCCATGCTCATGTTCCTGCCGGGGCTGCGCAGCCGCCTGGTCTCGCTGGTCGCCGTCGGCGCGTCCCCGGTCTTCTTCCTGCTGACGCTCCCGCTCGGCGGCTGGACCGAGTGGCGGCAGCTTCCCGAGGTGCTCAACACGATCGGGCTGCGGCCCAGCGACGTACGCCCGATCACGGGCGACTGGGGCTGGACCACGCTCGTCAGCGGCGGTAACTGGAACCTCGACCCGCTCCCCGCGAGGATCGGGCAGTACCTCATCTACGCCGCGATCGTCGCCTGCCTCGTCTGGTGGCGCAAGGCCGACCCGGTCGACGTCACGATCGCGATCCTGCTGTCGTTCATGATCTTCACGCCGCGCCTCGGCGCGCAGTATCTGCTGTGGTTCATGCCGTTCCTGGTGGCCAGGCCCACCCGCTGGGCCTGGCCGGCGATCCTCGGCAGCACGTTGTGGGCCGCGGTCGGATACATCGTGCTCACCCAGTTCCCCGGGCCCAAGTGGGGCGAGCTGCACGCGCCCTGGGCGATCAGCTCGCTGGTGCTGTTCCCGGTGCTGATCGCGGCCATCCCGTGGCGGCGCAGGCACGCGGAGACCTCGTCGAGGCCGGAGGAGAAGGAGAGCGTTCCCGCCACCTGAGACCGCGCCCTCCTCCCACCGGGGAGGGCGTGCTCAGGTCACGATGAGGCGGACCATGTGGCCGTGACTCGCGTAGCCGGGCGGGTCTCCGTCGAGAACCCCGGTCACGCACTCGAACACGCCCGGCGCGGCCTGCCGTACGAAGAAGACGGTCTCGGCGATCGACGACAGCAGCCGGATCACGTCGCGGTGCACGTGGACGCCCTCCCTGTCGCCGGACAGCGACACCGTCACCTCGTACACGCCGTCGTCGAGCAGGCGTTCGCGGGTCAGCAGCCACTCCGACCCGCATGCCCGGCGCAGGTGGGGGAGCAGGTGCGCCTCGGGTCGCTCCGTCACCCACCCGCTCCGGGACATCGCGTCCAGCAGGGCGGAGACCCGCGGCTCCATCGCCGAGGCGTCCGCGATCCCGGTGAACCGCTCGTCGCTATCCCATCGCCGCATGGTCAGACTTTAGGCCGGAGCGCCGTACGGCACCCCGCGAAACGTCCCGTGTCGGGTCACGCGGGCGGAGGGACCACCTCACCGGGGCTTGGGCTGCTCCGGCTGCGGGCCGGCGCCCGACGCCGGTGCGGCTTCCGGCAACCGCCCGGAGATGAGCGCGGCGGCCCAGGCGCCGTTCGGATCGCTGTCGACGAGCAGCGCGCGTACGAGCAGGCTCAGCGGGATCGCCAGCAGAGCGCCGACCGGGCCGAGCACCCACGCCCACACGATCAGCGAGAGGAACGTGACCGTAGTCGACAACCCCACGGCGTCACCCAGGAACTTCGGCTGGATGAACGACTGGATGACCACGTTGATCGCCATGTAGGCCACGATCACCAGCAGCATGGTCTTGGGCCCGCCCTCCAGCAGCCCGAGCAGCGCCGGCGGGATGAGGCCCAGGATGAAGCCGATGTTGGGAATGTAGTTCGTGATGAGGGCGAGCACCCCCCACAGCAGCGGGAGCGGCACGCTCAGCATCCACAGCGCGGCGACGTCCAGGACCGAGCAGATGAGGCCGAAGACGGTCGAGACGATCAGGTAGCGCCGGGTCTTGTAGGTGAAGGTCTTGAGAGCGCGGGCGAGCGCGGGCCGCTCGGACGAGGCGGCGTCCACGATCCGGGCGAACATGGGAGCGTCCAGGCTCATCGCCAGCAACAGCACGACGATCAGGAACAGGCTCGACAGCACTCCCAGCAGGCTGGACAGCACGCTCTGCGCGACTCCGATGAACTTGCCGGGATCGAGCGTGGAAAGCGCGTTGTTGAGCTGCTCGCTGCCGTAGCCGAGTCCCGCCGCCCACCGCTGGAGGTCGCCCACCATCGCGTTGAACTGGACCGCGTACGTGGGGGCCAGGATGGCGAGTTGCGCGGCGGCGATGCTGAGGACCGCGACCATGCCGAGCAGGACCAGGAGCACCACGGCGAGAGGAATGGCGACCTGCAGCCACACCGGGGCCTTGCGGCGGGCCAGCCAGCCGCGCACGGGGGAGACGGCGATGACGAGAGTCAGAGCCAGGACGACCGGGCCGACGATGGAGCCGACCGCCTGGACACCGGCGAGAGTGACCACCGCGGCGGCGGTGCCGGCCAGCACGATCAGGGCGCGAGGGAACCCCTGTCGAATCACGTCCCGTTCCTACCCCTTCTTCTTGGCAAGGCTGCGCAAGATGGATCAAGTCCTAGCACGATCGGCCCTCTACCCCAGGGCGTGTGCGTGACTCGTGACGCGAACGAGGCCAGAAGCCCGCGTCGTCGCGGGTACGGGCGCCCGCACAGTGATTTCATTTGATCGGTGAGCTGCGGGAATAGGCCCGAGGCCTGGTGCGTTGAAACGAGCCGGGCCAAGTCGTCGGCAGGGCCTGGTAATCTTGTGGTGTCGGCGCGGTTCGGCGCACTCCTCTTCAGTCACTTCGGTGGTTGTGTTGGCTGTGCGCGGGCCGGTGGTCGGTGTTCTCCTCGTGGTCTTGCTGGGGTTGCTGGTCCGGTTTTGCGTCGGGCTGGGGGTTCGGGTAAGTTCGAGGGGTTGTCCCGGAAACGGGGCGGTCGAATTCCTGTCGATTGGCGGGTTTCGGGTCAAGTTGGTCCCGGCGGGGCGGATTTGACAAGGAACTGCGGGTCGGGAAGGATTAAGACATAACGAACGAAGCGAAACGCCCCGGAGCGTGGGACCTGGTTGACGGGTTTCGGGTGATGGTGGT
>NZ_JABBWV010000022.1 GCF_012999535.1 Microbispora sp. H11081 | reverse complement strand
TTACGGCGGTTATAGCGGTAGGGAAACACCCGGTTACTTTCCGAACCCGGAAGTTAAGCCTGCCAGCGCCGATGGTACTGCACCGGGGACGGTGTGGGAGAGTAGGACGCCGCCGGACAATCTTTCATATGGTAAGGGCCATCCCGTTCGGGGTGGCCCTTCCGCATTCCCGGACCCCCTCCTTTTTCCGTGTGGGGGTTGGGGTGTGGGTGTTCAGCCCCGGCTTGTTGGCCGGGGCTTTTCGCATATCGACCAACGTTCACCGGGGTGAGGGAGCGGACGGGTGCGGAGGGGACGGGCTGGAGGGAGCGGAGCGGAAGGGAGCGAGGACCGCAGCGAAGGCCCAGCGGAGCGGGCTTCGCGAGGACCGGAGGTTCCTTCCGGCGCAGTGACCGACCCGGCCCGTGGTGACCGACCCGGCCCGTGGTGACCGACCCGGCCCGTGGTGACCGACCGGGCCAAGGCCTGTGGACACCCAATTAGGGTTGCCGGCGTGGATGAGCTGATCAGTCGGTTGATTGCCCGCCACCTGCCCGGCTACGAGGTCGGCAGGGTCAGGCGGTTGGGCGAGGGGCAGGACAACGCGGCGTACGAGGTCAACGGCGAGCTGGTCGTGCGGCAGAGCAAGACCGACGAGGCGGCCGGACGCGCTGAAGCGGTGCGGCGGGAGGCGGCGTTGCTCGCCGCGGTGGCCGAGTTGTCCCCGGTGCCCGTGCCGCGGCCGGTTTTTGTGGACGAGGAGGCGGGCGTGCTGGCGTACCGCGTGCTTCCGGGCCGTCCGCTGAACCTCCACCCGGTCAGGGAGCCGATGCGCCTGGCGGCTCCGCTCGGTGGGTTCCTCAGCCGGCTCCACGCGGCGCCGGTGGAGCGGATGGAGACGCTCGTGCCGCACGACGTCTATCCGGCGAGTGAGCTGCTGGAGGAGGCCGAAGGCCACTATCGGGACGTCGCGGCTCACCTGCCGCCGGACGCTCGCCGGCTGGTGGAGGACTTTCTCGGCGCCGAGGCCCCGGAGGAGCCCGGCGTGCCGGCGTTCTGCCACAACGACCTCGGCGCGGAGCATGTGCTGGCGGATGCCGATACGAGCACCGTGACGGGGGTCATCGACTGGACCGACGCGGCCATCACCGATCCCGCGTACGACCTCGCGCTGGTCTACCGGGATCTCGGTCCGGCGGTCTTCGAGCGGACGTTGGCGCACTACGAGGGGCGTCTCGACGACGCCGGGCACGCGCGGGTCCTTTTCTACGCCCGGTGCGCCCTGCTGGAAGACATCGCGTACGGTCTGAGCTCGGGCGAGCGGTCGTACGCGGACGCGGGTCTGGCGCATCTCGACCGCACCTTCTCCTGAGACGGGAGGCGCGAGGGGCGTATCCCGCGCAGGACAGCGCTCCCGGACAGCGCTCCTGGGCAGAGTTCCCGGGCAGAGTTCCCGGGCAGGGCTCCCGAGTGGGCATTCACCCGCTGACGAGGCGGTAGCCCACGCCGCGGACAGTCTGGATCATGGTGTCCTCCACGTCGCCCAGCCGCGCGCGCAGGCGTTTGACGTGTACGGCGATGGTGTTGGTCGACATCCCCTCGGCGGAGTGCCAGACGTTGCGCATGATCTGCTCGCGGGTGACGGTCCTGTCGGCGTTGCGCATGAGGTAGCGCAGCAGCTCGAACTCGCGCAGCGGCAGATGCACCACGCGTCCACCGACTTTCACCTGGTATGCCGTGACGTCGAGCTCCACGTCGCCGATCGTGAGCACGGTCCGGTGGCCGTCCTCGCGGCGGAAGGCCGCCTGGACGAGGGGGAGCAGTTCGCGCACGCGGTACGGCCTGGCCACGCAGGCCGTCGCGCCCGCCTCCAGGGCCTCCAGCGCCTGCCCGGCGTCACCGCCGAAGTCGATGCCGAGCAGGACGGGAACGGATCGCGCGAGCCGTACGGCGCGGACGAAGTCGACTGGGCCGACGATGGGGAGGGAGGCGCAGATCAGCACGGCGTCGGGCTTGAGCGCCCCGGCCTGCAGCAGTGCCTGGGCGCCGTCGGGCACGCCGGCCACGTCGACGCCCTCGGCCTGCATGGCGGCGGAGAGCTGCCGAACCAGGCCCGCGTCCGGATCGGCCACCAGGAGCATGGGCGCCGTCCGAGTGTCCCCCTCCACTGCGGGTGCCGTCACCCGGGTCCCTCCAATGCTGTCAGCCGGAAGCGGTCGTCACCCGAAGCGGCCCGTGATGTAGTCCTCGGTCGCCTTCTCGGCCGGGTTGGTGAAGATCTTCGACGTCTCGTCCATTTCGACGAGCTTGCCCGGCTGCCCCTGCGCGGCCAGGTTGAAGAACGCGGTCTTGTCGCTGACCCGGGCGGCCTGCTGCATGTTGTGGGTCACGATCACGATCGTGTAGTCCTGCTTGAGCTGCGAGATCAGATCCTCGATCGCCAGGGTCGAGATCGGGTCGAGGGCCGAGCACGGCTCGTCCATGAGCAGCACCTGCGGGCGTACGGCGATCGCGCGGGCGATGCACAGACGCTGCTGCTGGCCGCCGGACAGGCCCGCGCCCGGCTTGTTCAGCCGGTCCTTGACCTCGTTCCACAGGTTGGCGCCCTTGAGGGACTCCTCGACGACGTCCTCAAGCTCAGACCTCGAGTGACGGCCGTTGAGCCGCAGGCCCGCCGCCACGTTGTCGAAGATGGACATCGTGGGGAAGGGGTTCGGCCGCTGGAACACCATGCCGATGGTCCGCCTGACCGACACGGGGTCGACGTCGGCGCCGTACAGGTCCTGCTCCTCCAGGCGCACCTTGCCTTCGACCCGCGCGCCGGGGATGACCTCGTGCATCCGGTTGAGGGTCCGCAGGAACGTCGACTTCCCGCAGCCCGACGGCCCGATGAAGGCCGTCACCGACCGCGGCTCGATCGTCATCGAGATGCCTTCGATCGCCTTGTGCGAGCCGTAGTAGGCGTCGAGGCCCGCTACCTCGATCTGCTTGGCCATTCCTTACCTCCTCCTCGCGGGCGAACGCCACCACGTGATGAGGCGCGCGACCAGGTTGAGCAGCATGACGATCAGGATCAGCGTGAGTGCGCCGGTCCAGGCCCGGTCGATCGCGGTGTCCGTGGGACGACCGGCCTGATCGAACACGTACAGCGGGAGCCCCATCTGCGGTCCGTTGAACGGGTCGGTGTTGATGGAGTCGGTGATGAAGACGGTCAGCAGCAGCGGCGCGGTCTCGCCGGCGACGCGGGCGACGGCCAGCATGACGCCGGTCACGATGCCGGTGAACGCCGTGGGCAGCACGACCTTGACGATGGTCCGCCACTTGGGCACGCCCAGCGCGTACGACGCCTCGCGCAGTTCCCTGGGCACGAGGCGGAGCATCTCCTCGGCGGACCTGACCACGACCGGCATCATCAGGATCGACAGGGCGAGCGCGCCGGCGAAGCCGGAGAACGGCATGCCGAGCACGAGGATCCAGAAGGCCAGGACGAAGAGTCCGGAAACCACGGAAGGGACGCCGGTCATGACGTCCACGAAGAAGCTGATGATGCGCGACAATCGTCCGCCTTCGCCGTACTCGACGAGGTAGACGGCGGTGAGCAGACCGATCGGCACCGCGATGAGCGACGCGAGCAGGACCTGTTCGAGTGTGCCGATGATGGCGTGGTAGGCGCCGCCGCCCGCGTCGCGCGCCCCGATGTTGCGCATCGAGTGGGTGAGGAACTCCAGGTCGAAACGGCCGATGCCGTTCTTGACGACGAGCCACAGCACCGACACCAGCGGGATGACCGCGAGCGCGAACGCCAGGTAGACGAGCACCTGGACGAGCCGGTCCTTGATGCGCCTGGCGGCGGAGATGGGCTGGATTCCGATCTGTACGGTCACGCTGCGGCCCTCGCGTACTCCTTGCGGCGGGCGATGACGAAGCGGGCGGCCATGTTCACCAGCAGGGTGATGAGGAACAGGACGAGACCCGAGGCGATCAGGGCGCCGCGGCCCACATCGGTCGCCTCGCCGAAGCCGTTGGCGATGTTGGCGGCGATGCTGTTGCCGTACGGGCCGAGGATCTCGATCGTGATCTTGAATGTCGCCGGGAAGATGAGCGCGACGGCGATCGTCTCGCCCATCGCGCGGCCGAGGCCGAGCATGGCGGCGCTGATGACGCCGGGCCGGCCGAACGGCAGGACCGACATCCTGATCATCTCCCAGCGCGTCGCGCCGAGCGCCAGCGCGGCCTCTTCCTGCGTCTTGGGGGCCTGCAGGAAGACCTCGCGGGAGATGGCGGCGATGATCGGCAGGATCATGATCGCGAGCACCAGCGACGCGGTGAGCATGCTCTTGCCGACCACGGTGGCGCCGCCGAAGAACGGGATCCAGCCGAGGTGGTCGTTGAGGAACTTCGACGGGCCGAGCATGAACGGCACGAGGAAGGCGACGCCCCACAGGCCGTACACCACGCTGGGGACCGCCGCGAGGAGGTCCACGATGTAGCCGAGCAGGGAGGCGAGCCGCCGGGGCGCGTAGTGCGAGATGAACAGCGCGACCCCGACCGCCACCGGGGTGGCGATGACCAGCGCGAGCAGCGAGCTGAGCACGGTGCCGAAGGCGAGCGCCCCGATGCCGAAGACGGGCTTCGTGGCGTTGGGCTGCCAGGTCAGCTCGGTGAGAAAGCTGGACGTGTTCGCCTGGAGGGCGGGGACGGCCTTGACGACCAGGAACACCCCGATCGCCGCCATGATCGCCAGAAGGACGACACCGGCCCCGATCGAGGCGAAGCGGAACGGCCCGTCGCCGCGGCTGCGCCGGAAGGCGGACCGGCGCATGGCCGGCCCGCTCTCCCTGGTTCTGGTTGACGTCGCCATCTGCTAGGAGATCGCCTCGACAGCGGTGCGGACCTTGCCGACCAGGCTCGACGGCAGCGGGGCGTAGCCGAGGCTGGTCAGCGCCTGCTGGCCCTCGTCGCTGGAGGTGTAGGTCAGGAACGACTTGACCAGCTTCGCGTCGTCGGCGGACAGACCCTTCTCACAGGTGATCTCGTACGTCACCAGCACGATCGGGTAGGCGCCCGGGGCCGAGGTGGCGTAGTCGATCTTGAGCTTGAGGTCGTTGCCGGTGCCCGCGATCTCCGCGGCCTCGACGGTCTTGCCCGCGCTCTCCGGGGTGAGCTCGACGAACTCGCCGGAGCCGTTGGCGACCTTGGCCTTCTGCAGCTGCGAGTTCTCGGCGAAGGACAGCTCGACGTAGCTGATCGCGCCCTCGGTGCTCTTGACGCTGGAGGCGATGCCGTCCGAGCCCTTGGAGCCCTGGCCCTGGGCCTCGGCCGGCCACGCCTTCGCCGGCTCGTACGGCCAGTCGGCGGTGGCCTTCAGGAACTTGGTGAAGTTGTCGCTGGTGCCCGACTCGTCGGAGCGGTGGAACGCCTGGATGGCGGTCGAGGGCAGCTTGGCGTCCGGGTTGTCCGCCTTGATGGCCGGGTCGTCCCACTTGGTGATCTTGCTGTTGAAGATGCCGCCGATGGTCTTCGGCGACAGCTGGAGGCCGTCCACACCCGGGAGGTTGTAGACGACGGCCACCGGGCCGGTCACCATCGGCAGGTTGATCGCCTTGCCGGTCTTGCAGCGGGCGTCGGCCTGCGCGGGCTCGCCCTTCTCGTCGTTCAGGGCCGAGTCGGAACCGGCGAAGGCCACGGTGCCCTGGATGAACGCCTGGACGCCGGCACCGGAGCCGCTCGGGTTGTAGTTGACGCTGACGCCGGGGTTCGACGACTGGAAGCTCTTCTTCCACTCCGCGATGGCGTTCGCCTGGGCCGAGGAGCCGGCGGCGTTGATGGTGCCCTGGAGCGTGTCGTCGCCCTGCGCGGGAGCGGCGGCGCTGGAGGTGCCCCCCGCCGTGCTCGTGTTGTCATCGGTCCCGCATGCGGCGAGCGAGAGCACGCCGACGATAGTGGCGGCGGCGAGCCGGCCTGCATACTTCACGGTTGTTCCTCCCCTTGTCTCTCAACAGCAGGGACGGTAGGGAGCCAAGGTGACCTAAAACCTTGGTAAAGGTGAACGGGCAATGAACGCCCCCGGACGCTCTCGTACGGCTCCGGAGGAGATAACGAGCAGGTCACAGGCGTGATGGGAGAGGATTGGGTTCATGAAGCGTGTATGTCTGGTTTGCATGGGGAACATCTGCCGATCGCCCATGGCCGAGGTCGTGCTGCGCCGTACGCTGGCGGAACGCGGGCTCGACGTGGAGGTGGACAGCGCCGGCACCGGAGGCTGGCACGCGGGAGAGCCGATGGACGAGCGGGCCCTGGCCACGCTGGCCGACCACGGGTATGACGGCTCGTCCCACCGGGCCCGCCAGTTCGACCGGGCGTGGTTCGCCGAGCGTGACCTCGTCCTCGTGATGGACCTGGACAACCTGCGCGCCGTACGCCGCATCGCGCCGCCGTACGCCGACGTGCGGCTGCTGCGGTCGTTCGACCCGGCGGCCCCCGAAGGCGCCGAGGTGCCCGATCCCTACTACGGGGGACCCGAGGGGTTCGTGGAGGTGCTGCGGATGGTCGAGGCGGCCTGCGAGGGGGTGGCGAAGTACCTTGAGGATCACTAGGGATCTCGGCGGCGGGCACGCCTGGACCCTGCACGAGGGCGTGCTCGACGACGGCCGCAGGGTGTTCGTGAAGAAGGGCGCCGGAGCGGCGGACGCGTCTGGCGTGCTGGAGAGCGAGGCCGCCGGGCTGCGCTGGCTGGCGGAGCCGGGAGCGGTGGCCGTCCCCGAGGTGATCGCCGCGGACGGCGACGCGCTGGTGCTGGAGTGGGTGGACACCGCCCCCGCGACGGCCGGAGCCGCCGAGGAGTTCGGCCGGTCGCTCGCGGCGCTGCACGCCGCCGGGGCCCCGGCCTTCGGCGCTCCCTGGCCCGGCTACATCGCCGAACTGCCGATGGGCAACGAGGCCGCGCCCGACTGGCCGTCGTTCTACGTCTCCCGCCGCGTGCTGCCGTTCGTACGGCTCGCGCGCGACCGGGGCGCGCTGTCGGCCGCGGACCTGGAGTTGGTCGAGGAGGCGTGCGACCGGGTGCCGGAGATCGCCGGGCCGGCCGAGCCGCCGAGCCGGATCCACGGCGACCTGTGGAGCGGGAACGTGCTGTGGTCGGCGGACGGAGTGGTGCTCGTGGACCCGGCCGCCCACGGTGGTCACCGGGAGACCGACCTCGCGATGCTGGCGCTGTTCGGGGCGCCGCACCTCGGCACGATCCTCGGCGCCTACCGGGAGGCGGCGCCCCTCGCGGACGGCTGGCGTGAGCGGGTGCCGCTGCACCAGCTCCACCCGCTGGCCGTCCACGTCTGCCTGTTCGGCGAGGCGTACCGGGGCAGCCTTCTCACCGCCGCGGGCGACGTCCTCGCCCTGTGACCTTTCACCGATAGGAGGGGTTCATCCACGCGACCCGGAAATAGTTCGCCGAGGTGACCCCACTGCTCTTGACGACGGTCATTCTCAGGCGGATTCGCTGAATTCCGGACACCGGGACCGTGATCTCCGGCGCGTTCGTGTATGTCGCCACATGCTGCGCGAGGACATGGTCGCTGAGGTCGAGAACGGAAAAACGCACCTGTGCCGACGTATTTGGAGAAATGCGGTCGATTCCGACGCGCGCCGTGAACTTGGTCGCGTTCTGGGGAACCACGTAGTCGAGATGGCCCGTCACCGCGCCGGTCCCGTTCACCCGGCAGGTGACGGCGGTGACTTGTTCGTCCGAGCCCGCGACGGCGACCGAGCGGTCGCCCCAGTCGTTGCCGTAGCCGTCGGGCGTTCTGCAGCCCACGACGCCGACCGCGTCCCTCCTGGTCAAAGGAGTGGTC
The DNA here is from genome assembly GCF_012999535.1 of Microbispora sp. H11081. Taxonomy (GTDB): domain Bacteria; phylum Actinomycetota; class Actinomycetes; order Streptosporangiales; family Streptosporangiaceae; genus Microbispora. The sequence continues at coordinate 60,923 of NZ_JABBWV010000022.1, read as the reverse complement.
GTCCCGGATTCCGCCGGGGTGGAGGCGGTTCCCGCGCCGGACGCCACCGTGGCTGTCACCGTGGCGGTCACGGTGGAGGTGACCGTCGCCGTCGCCGTGTGCGTCACGGCGATGTTCTCCCCGACCACGTTCCGTACGGCGCCGGGGGCGTTGATCACGGCGATCGCCACTCCCGACGCCGCGGTGACGAGGGTCCCCACGCAGGCCCAGACGCCGGTGATCACGGCGATTCTGCGGGCGTTCTTCCGCTCTTCCTTTCCCTCGTCGTCGGCTGTTCTACGCGGCTTCGCTGGTGCGCTCATGTCGAATTCCGGCTCGTCGCAGTGGTCTCGGAGAGGCCGCTTCCGCGTCCCGTTTCTGGGACGCGTGCGGCGACGAGCCGGTTGGCAGTCGATTGTCACGGACCCGGCACGAATACCGCCGGTTCGGTAACGCCGCTAATGGAAATTCGACGATTTATCCGAATATGGAGGGAAATATCAGCGGGGGGACAGGCGCTTGAGCACCTCGTCGTGGAGCACGCCGTTGGTGCAGACGAGGTTGCCGCCTTCGAGGGGCGGGATGCCGTCGAGGGAGGTGCAGGAGCCACCGGCCTCCTCGACGATGATCGTGAGGGCTGCCATGTCCCACGGGGACAGTTCGGGCTCGGCGGAGAGGTCCACCGCGCCCTCGGCGACCATCATGTGCGACCAGAAGTCGCCGTAGCCGCGGGTGCGCCAGCACTGCCTGGTGAGATCGAGGAACGCGTCGAGCCGCCCGGCCTTCTCCCATTCCTCCAGGTCGGAGAAGGAGAAGGACGCGTCGTCGAGGCGGGCGACCGAGGACACCTCGCAGCGCGTCGCCTTGCTCAGGCTGCGCCCTGTCCACGCGCCGCTGCCCTTGGCGGCCCACCAGCGGCGGCCGAGCGCCGGGGCGGAGACCATGCCGACGACGACCTTGCCGTGCTCCATCAGCGCGATCAGCGTGGCCCACACTGGGACCCCGCGCACGTAGTTCTTCGTGCCGTCGATGGGGTCGACGATCCAGGAGCGCATGCCGTACCCGGTCGTGCCGAACTCCTCGCCGACGACGGCGTCGCGGGGCCTGGCACGGCGCAGCGTGCCGCGGATCGCCTCCTCCACCGCCCGGTCGGCGTCGCTGACCGGGGTGAGGTCGGGCTTCGTGTCGACCTTGAGGTCGACGGCCTTGAAACGGCGCATCGTGATGTCGTCGGCGGCGTCCGCCAGCAGATGCGCGAGGTGCAGGTCGTCGCGGTACTCCGTCACAGGCCCAAGGTATCGTGCCCCGGCCTTGCCCCAGCAGATCGTCCCATCACCGTCCCCCGGACCCCGCGGCCCCCGGACGCCTGAGCCGGCGCGTCACCCGGAGAGGACGTCGTCGGGGGACGCGCGCGCGATCCCCGCGAGGGTGGCGAGCGCGACTTCCAGCGTGTCGGCCGGCGGCGAGGCGAGACCGAGACGGACGGCGTTCGGCGTCCGGTGGTCGCCCACGGCGAAGGCGGCCGCGGGAGTGACGGCGATGCCGTGCCGCGCCGCGGCGGCCACGAACGTGTCCGCCCGCCACGGCGGCGGGAGCTCCCACCAGCAGTAATAGGACCGAGGGTCGGCGCGTACGGCGAACCCGCCCAGGTGGCGCGCCGCGATCCGCTGCCGGGCCTCGGCGTCCCGCCGCTTGCCGAGGCTCAGCGCCTCCACCACGCCGTCGTCGGCCATCCGTACCGCCGCCTCCAGGGCGAACCTCGGCGGCGCCGCGCCCATCGAGTGCAGCGCCGCGGTCACGCCGGGAGCGACGGCCGGGGGCACGACCGCGAACCCGACGGTCAACCCGGGCGCGAGCCGCTTGGACAGGCTGTCGACGAGGATCGTGCGCTCGGGCGCCACGGCGGCGATCGGGGGCAGTTCGTCCCGGAGGAACGACCAGATGCCGTCCTCGATCACGGGTATGTCCAGCCGTGCGAACACGGCCGCGAGCGCGGCGCGGCGCTCGACCGGCATGCTGACCGACAGCGGGTTGTGCAGCGTCGGCTGGAGATAGACGGCTTTGAGCGCGGCCCCGCGCGCCGCGCTCTCCACGGCCTCGGGAACCAGGCCCTCGTCGTCCACCGGCAGGGGGACGAGGGTGACCCCGAGCCGGGCGGCGATCGTCTTCACCACGGGGTAGGTGAGCTCCTCGACGCCCAGCCGCGTGCCCGGCGGGACCAGCGCGGCGACGACGGCCGCGATCGCCTGGCGTCCGTTGCCCGCGAAGAGCGTTCGCGCCGGGTCCGGACGCCAGCCGCGGCGGGCGAGAAGGTCCGCGACGACCTCGCGGGCGACGGGGGTGCCCGCCGCGCCCACCGGCCGCATGGCGGCCTCCAGCACGTCAGGGCGCAGCAGCCGCCTGATGCCGTCCCCGAGCAGACGGGCCTGCTCGGGGATGACGGGATAGTTGAGTTCGAGATCCACTCCGCTGCCGCTCGGCTCGGCCAGGGCGGTGCCCTGGCGTCGCCCGGAGGCGCGCACGAAGGTGCCGCGCCCGACCTCGCCCACCGTCAGGCCGCGACGGGTCAGCTCCGCGTAGACGCGGGCCGCCGTCGAGCCGGCGATGCCGCGCCGGCGGGCGTAGTCCCGTTGCGGAGGCAGCCGGTCGCCCGGCCTGAGCCGCCCGGCCGCGATGTCCGCGGCCACCTCGTCCGCCAGTTCCCGGTAGCTCTCCACCGCCGCCTCCCGCCCGTGCCAGGGTGACGCGTACGATCACGACATTGCTCCGAGAATAATATGAATTATTGCCCTCGAAATGCCAGGAGGATTAGCCTGAGAAAACCGTCCGGACCGGTGCGAACGACCTGCGAAGAGAAAGCGACATCGATGGTCGAATCCCACGCGGTCCTGGGCGTCGTGTCCGTTGCGCTGGCAATGGTGCTGTCTCCAGGCCCGAACATGATGTATCTGGTCTCCCGCAGCGTCAGCCAGGGACGCAGGGCCGGAATTCTCTCGCTGAGCGGAGTGGTCGCCGGATTCCTCGCGTACCTGACGGTCGCGAATCTCGGATTGGCCGTGCTGCTCGCCGCGGTTCCCCAGATTCTCGCCGCGATCCGCCTGGCCGGGGCGGGTTACCTGCTGTGGCTCGCGTGGCGGACGATCAGGCCGGGCGGCGCGTCGGTGTTCGCCCTGCGGGAGGTGCCGGACGACTCACCGCTCCGGCTGTTCACCATGGGACTGACGACGAACCTGCTCAACCCGAAGATCGCCATTCTGTACGTCTCCGTCATCCCGCAGTTCGTCGATCCCGGCGCGGGCAACGTGCTGTCGCAGGGCGTCGTCCTCGGCCTCGTCCAGATCGCGGTGGCCTCGACGGTGAACCTCGCGATCGTCCTGGCAGCGGGAGGCGTCGCCGGTTTCCTGGCCCGCCGGCCGGGGTGGCTGCGGGCCCAGCGGATCACCATGGGGAGCGTGCTCGGAGCCCTCGCCGTCACCCTGGCCCTCGGCGGCTGACCCCTGCGACCGCCGGTTCAGTCGTCGTCGGGGGAGCCCTCGCGGCTGGCGAGCAGCCGTCGCAGGGACTCCAGCCGCGCGGGATCGGCGCGTCCCTCCGCCACGTGGCGGTCCAGGGCGCAGTCGTCACCGAGATGGGTGCAGCCCTTGGGGCAGTCGGCCGTGACGTCCACCAGGTCGGGGAAGGCCGCGAGCACGGTCTCCACCGAGATGTGCGCCAGCCCGAAGCTGCGTACGCCGGGCGTGTCGATGATCCAGCCGCCCTCGGGGAGTTCGAGGGCGACGGCGGAGGTGGAGGTGTGCCTGCCGCGGCCGGTGACGGCGTTCACGTGCGACACGGCCCGGCGGGCGTGCGGAACCAGCGCGTTGACCAGGGTCGACTTGCCGACCCCGGAGTGGCCGACGAACACGCTGATCCGGTCGGCGAGCGCCGCGCCCAGCTCGTCGAGCGGGCCGTTCTTTCGTACGACGACGTACGGCACGCCGAGGGGCTCGTACAGCGCCACGAGGTCGCGGGCCGGCGCGAGGTCGGCCTTGGTGAGGCACAGCAGCGGCTCGATGTCGGCGTCGTACGCCGCGACGAGCATCCGGTCGATCATTCGCGGGCGCGGCTGTGGATCGGCGAGCGCGGTGACGATGACGAGCTGGTCGGCGTTGGCGACGATGGGCCGCTCGACGTCGTCGACGTCGTCGGCGCTGCGCCGCAGCATCGAGGTGCGCTCCTCCACCCTGACGATGCGCGCCAGCCTGTCGGGCTGCCCGGTGACGTCGCCCACCAGAGCCACGTGGTCTCCCACGACGATGCCCTTGCGGCCGAGCTCGCGGGCCTTCATCGCCACGACGAGCGTCCGTTCGCCCCGCCGCTTCCCCGATGTGGCGGAGCGCGGAACGCCCTCGCCCACCAGACAGGTGTAACGCCCGCGGTCGACGGCCACCACGTAGCCCTCGACGGCCTCGCTGTGGGCAGGCCGGATCCGCGTCCTGGGCCGTGAGCCCTTGCCCGGCCTGACCCTGACGTCGTCCTCGTCGTATTGCCTTTTTCTCAGTGCCCGCGCCCTTCGGAGTGCCCCGGTCCCGGGTGGCCACCGCTGCCCAGCATCGAGGCCCACATGCGGGGGAACTCGGGGAGCGTCTTGCCGGTTGTGGCGATGTCCTCGACCTCGACGCCCGGCACGACCAGGCCGATGACCGCGCCCGCCGTGGCCATGCGGTGATCGGCGTACGAGTGGAAGACGCCGCCGGTCAGCGGACGGGGGTGGATCTCCAAGCCGTCGTCGGTCTCCCGGGCGTCGCCGCCCAGCCGGTTGATCTCCGTGGCGAGCGCGGTGATCCGGTCGGTCTCGTGCCCCCGGATGTGCGCCACGCCCCGGATGCGGGACGGCCCGCCGGCCAGCGCGGCCAGCGCGGCGATCGTCGGGGTGAGCTCGCTGACGTCGTGCAGGTCGGCGTCGATGCCGCGCACCTCGCCCTCGCCGGTCACCCGCAGGCCCTCGGGCACCCGCTCGACCCGTGCGCCCATCTCGGCGAGCAGCCCGCGAAGGGCGTCGCCGCCCTGCGTCGTCTCCTCCGGCCAGTCGGGCACGACCACGGAACCCCCGGTGACCATGGCCGCCGCGAGGAACGGCGCGGCGTTGGACAGGTCGGGCTCGACCGTGACATCCCTGGCCAGGATCGGGCCGGGCTGCACCCGCCACACGTCGCGCTCGGAGTCGTCCACGTCGACCCCCGCCTGACGCAGCATCAGCACGGTCATCTCGATGTGCGGCATCGAGGGGACGGGCGGGCCGCTGTGCCGTACGGTCAGGCCCTTCTCGAAGCGCGCGGCGGCCAGCAGCAGGCCGGAGACCATCTGCGAGGAGACCGAGGCGTCGAGGGTGACCTCGCCGCCCGGGATCGGACCGCGGATGGTGAACGGCAGCGCGTCGTTGTCCACCGACGCGCCGAGCGCCCGCAGCGCGCCGAGGATCGGGCCCATCGGCCGCTTGCGCGCGTGCGCGTCGCCGTCGAAGAAGACCGGCCCGTCGGCCAGCGCGGCGACCGGGGGCACGAACCGCATCACGGTCCCGGCGAGCCCGACGTCGATCGACACCCCGCCGCGTACGGCATGCGGGGTCACCGACCAGTCCACGCTGTCGGCGCTCTCGTTGGACGGCGTCATCTCGGCGCCGAGCGCGCGCAGCGCCGCCGTCATCAGGTCGGCGTCGCGGCTGCGCAGCGCGAGCCGTACGGTGCTGGGGGCGTCGGACAGCGCGGCGAGCAACAGCGCGCGGTTGGTCACGGACTTGGAGCCGGGCAGGCGGACCGTCGCATGGACCGGCTCGGCGGCCACAGGGGCGGGCCAGAGCGGCGCGGCGGCGGTCTGGTGGTCGGCGTGCGGCTCGGCGCCGCCGGACGCGGACTGCGGAGAGGCCATGTGCGCAAGCTTAGTGCGCGCCCGCCCACCCGGACCTTCGCGCGGAGCGCGTACGGGCCCCGGGAGTGGCAGTCTTGGTGGCATGTGCGGGAGGTACGCGTCGGCGCGCAAGAAGCAGGAGTTGCTGGAGGAGTTCCAGGTCGAGGTGGACGGTGTGCCCGACCAGGAACTACGGCCCGACTACAACGTCGCGCCCACGAAGAACGTCTACGCGGTGATGTGCCGCGTGCCGAAGGACGACGCCGGTGAGAGCCTGGGCGACGAGCCCGTCAGGCAGCTCAGGGTGGTCAGGTGGGGGCTAGTGCCGAGCTGGGCCAAGGACCCGTCGGTGGGCTCTCGCATGATCAACGCCAGGGTGGAGACGGTGGCGGAGAAGCCGTCGTACCGCAGGGCGCTGAAGTCCCGGCGCTGCCTGATCCCGGCGGACGGCTACTACGAGTGGATGCCGCTCGAAGGCAAGAGGAAGCAGCCGTTCTTCATCCACCCCGCCGACGGCGGCGTGCTCGCGATGGCCGGCCTGTACGAGTTCTGGAAGGACCCCTCCCGAGCGGACGACGACCCGCTGAAGTGGCTGTGCACCTGCACGGTGATCACCACGACGGCGGCGGACAAGCTGGGCCGCATCCACGACCGGATGCCGATGATGGTCGAGCGCGAGCGCTGGGCGGAGTGGCTCGACCCGCGCGTGACCGACCCCACCGGCCTGCTCGTCCCCGCCTCACCGGACCGGCTGGACGCGTACGCCGTGTCCGACGCGGTGAACAGCGTCCGGCACAACGGCCCCGAGCTGATCGAGCCGCTCGAAGGCGACGACGTGCCGCGGCTCGTCTGACCGGGCGGGACTTCCGGGCGGGACCAGCCGGGACAGGGGCGCCGCGCCCGCACGCCGTGCGCCCGGCCCGGCTTCCGTGGCCGGGGGTGTAATCGGCGTGCGAAGTGGGCATTCGTTCGGGAAAGCGACCGCGGCCACGACGCCCGGCCGCTGACCGTCCAGGAGACCGGGGGCTCTGGGACGGGCGAATCCCCCACTCCCGGAGGTGCGGATCCGTGGACGTCGCGACCGCGCGCATGCGCCTGGAAGGCATGCTCGCCGAACTCGACCGCTCGATCAGCGTGCTGCGTGGGGATCCGGTCGCGGGGAACGACAGGTCACTCGCCGACGCGGGAGCCCATCTCACCGACACCGACAGGACCCGCGCCATGCTCGACGCGGCGTCCCGGCAGCGTACGGCCGTGCTGGCCGCGTTGCGGCGGCTGGACGACGGCGGTTACGGCCACTGCGTCGACTGCGGCACGCTCGTTCCCGAGGGCAGGCTGGAGGCGCGCCCCGAGGCGGCCCGCTGCGTGCAGTGCCAGTCGCGCGTCGAGCGCCGCCGCTGAGCCCGGCGAGCCACGTCGGGTTTCCGCTTTCTGCGGGCGTTCACAAGGGCTTGCGCGCGCTGGCCACCAGGTGGATGCCGACCGTGTCGTCGTCGGCGGTGTCGGTCTCCAGTTCCGTGCGGACCAGCCACGACAGCGACTTGCTCTCCGAGCTCAGCACGTGGTCGACCGTGGAGGGGGACAGCACCGTGCGCGGGCGCACCCACTCCACCTCAAGGCCGGCGCCGGTGATCAGCTCGCGTATCTGCTGGCTGGTGAAGCAGCGCGTGATGCTGCCGTCGGGCCAGGGGATGAGCATGACCTCGCCCGTCTGGCACAGGTGCGCCCAGTAGTTCTGCTCGGCCAGGATCGCCATCCCGAGGACCAGCGAGTCGACGCACAGCAGCGCGCGCCCGCCGGGCCGCAGCACCCGGGCCACGTCCTCGATGACGGACTCCGCCATGATCTCGACCGACAGCACGCGCTCCTCGGCGATCACGCCGTCCACGCAGCCGTCGGGCAGGAAGCCCAGATTGTCGGCGCGCACCTTCTGTATGCGGTCGGACGCGTCGCGCAACCACGGTTCCGCAGGCCGGCGGAAGTCCATGACCTCGATCACCCGGTGACCGGCGCGCGCCGCCTGCACCGGCCACCGCCCACGTCCACCGGACAGGTCCAGCAGGAGGGACGGCCGGGCGGGCAGCCACTTGCGCAACTGCTCGGCGACGACCGCGTGATAGAAGGTCCAGTACGGCCCGAGCGTGCCCGAGCCGTTGAGTTCGTTGGCCGGTATGGGCAGCACGAGCGGCTCCTGGACTCTGGCTGTCCCGCACATGGGTGTGAGACAGCGAAACTCGGTTTCCGGGCTACCAAGCCGGTGCTTACTTTTTTCCCCGCACCGGGTCGTTCGTCACCTCAATCTGCACCGGGAACAGACTCTACGCCCGCCCTGTTGCAGTTGGGCATGAAGACGTTGGTGCTGCCAGAAGGCCTCGACGGGGCGGACGTACCCGGGCCGGTATCCTCGGCTGGGTACGGTGTCCTGAAGGGGGTGGGTCCGGTCTCCAAGACAGCCGAGGAGACTCTGGAGCAGCGCAGCGAGCGGTTCGAGCGCGACGTCATGCCGTTTCTCGATCAGCTCTACTCCGCCGCGCTCCGGATGACCCGGAACACAGCGGATGCGGAGGATCTCCTCCAGGAGACGTTCGCCAAGGCCTTCGGCTCCTTCCACCAGTTCCAGGAGGGGACGAACCTCAAGGCCTGGCTCTACCGCATCCTCACCAACACCTTCATCAACAGCTACCGGAAGAAGCAGCGGGAGCCCAAGCAGGCGGGCACCGAGGAGATCGAGGACTGGCAGCTCGCGCGGGCGGAGTCGCACACGTCGAGCGGGCTGAAGTCGGCCGAGATCGAGGCGCTCGAACATCTCCCCGACAGCGACGTCAAGGACGCTCTCGCGGCGCTCCCCGAGGACTTCCGCATCGCCGTCTACCTGGCGGATGTGGAGGGCTTCCCCTACAAGGAGATCGCCGACATCATGGGCACTCCCATCGGGACCGTGATGTCGCGCCTCCACCGGGGCCGCCGGCAGCTGCGCAACCAGCTCGAGGACTACGCGCGCGAGCGCGGCCTGGTGCGGCCGGACTCCCTCGGCGCGGGTCGCGAAGGGACGCTTGGGGAGGAGGAGCGATGAGCTGCGGGAACCACCACGACACCCCGTGTAGCGAGGTGCTCGACCGGGTGTACACCTACCTGGACGGTGAGCTGGACAAGCACCGCATCGCCGAGATCAGGCAGCACCTCGACGAGTGCAGCCCCTGCCTGGAGGAGTACGGCCTGGAGGAGGCGGTCAAGCGGCTCGTGGCCAAACACTGCGGGTGCGACCCCGTCCCGCACGACCTGCGCGCCAAGGTGCTCGAACGCATCGAGCAGGTGCGCACCCAGATGGCGGAGTAGTCCCCGAGCCACGGAAGGCCTGAAAAGGCCGCACCGGGGCAATCCTCGTTAGGATCTTCCACCAAGGACCGGGAAGGACGGGGACATGCGGGCACTGGTCACGGGCGGGGCGGGGTTCATCGGCTCCACCCTCGTCGATCGGCTGTTGGCGGACGGCCACGAGGTCGCGGTGGTGGACGACCTGTCGTCCGGCCACGTGCGCAACCCCGACGCCCCGCTCCACGTCCTGGACGTCCGCGACCCCGCGCTCGCGGAGCTCGCGGAACGCTGGCGGCCGGAGGTCGTCTGCCACCTCGCCGCGCAGATCAGCGTACGCAGGAGCGTCGCCGACCCGGTCACCGACGCCAGGACCAACGTCGAGGGCACCGTCAACGTGCTCGAGGCCGCCCGCCGCGCCGGGGCGCGCAAGGTCGTCTACGCGTCCTCCGTCGCCGTCTACGGCAGGCCGGCCGCGATCCCCGTACCGGGCGACGCCCCCACCGATCCCCGTTCTCCGTACGCCGCCTCCAAGCTCGGCGGTGAGCTGTACCTCGCCACCTACCGCGCGTTGTACGGGCTCGAATACACCACGCTCGTGCTGGCGAACGTCTACGGGCCGCGCCAGTCGCCCGAGGGCGAGGCCGGGGTGGTCGCCATCTTCACCGACGCCCTGCTGGCGGGCAGGCCCACGGCCGTGTACGGCGACGGCTCCCAGACCCGCGACTACGTCTTCGTCGAGGACGTGGTGGACGGCTTCGCCCGCGCCTGCGGGCCGCACGGCGACGGCCGCCGGGTCAACCTCGGCACCGGCGTGCAGACCACCGACCGCGAACTGCACACGCTGGTCGCCGCGGCGGCGGGAGCCCCCGACGAGCCGCGCTTCGAGCCCCCTCGCCTGGGCGACCTCCCGGCGATGGCCGTCGACCCCGCTCCCGCGTTCGAGGCCCTCGGCTGGCGGCCCAGGCACGACCTGCCCACCGGTCTCAAGGCCACCGTCGAGTGGGCCCGCCAGGCGCTGGTCTGACCGGTTGAACCGGATGGCCGTGCCGGGCGTCACAGCGGTGTGACGCGTCTGCGCCGGACCACCCTCGTCATCGTCGTCGCCGTGTGCGCGACAGCCGTACTGGCCGCGTGCGCGCCCGGGCCGGGAAGGGTGCCGGACGCGTGCCCGCAGCGCTGGGAAGGCGAGGGCGTCGGCGGCTGGGTGCCGGCCGCCGTGGACATGGACGGCGCGGACGAGTCGCTGGTCCCCGGCGCGCCGGTGCGGGCGCTGATCTGCGCTTACCCTGGCGTCAACACGGATCCGGGCGGCGAGGCGCTGGGCGGGTCGCGGACGCTGACGGACCAGGCGGCGGCGATGGCCCGCGACCTCGCGTACCTGCCGGCGACCGCCGGTGAGCCCTCGATGGCCTGCACGGACATGGGCGGGCCCGTGACGAACTATCTGGTGCGCTTCGCGTACGCCGACGGCTCGGCGCTGTGGGTGGGCAGCGCCGAGGAGGTGAACTCCTGCGTCACGACGACGAACGGCACGGTCCGGACCCGCTCGTACGTCGGAAAGGCCCTGACCGCCGCCTACCGGGAGGGGACGTGGCGCGTCCCGAGGCCGGACGATCCCTGCCGGGGCGGCGGCGACCGGCGGGGGCAGCAGGACGCCATGGTCCCCGGAGATCCGGAGTGGGTCCTGGTGTGCCTGGACGGGGGCGAGAAGTGGCCGCCCAGGCGCGAGCACGGCGCGGCGGCGGCTCGAGAACTCGCCGCGGCGCTCGACGACCTGGACGCTGTGCCGAGCGGGTACGGGTGCCAGGGAGGAGGCCCGGAGGCGGACTTCCGTGCCTACCGTCTGGTCTTCGGGTACGCCGAGGGGCCGCACGCGGGCGTGCGGGTGGACTACGGCTGCACGCCCGGCGTCGGCAACGGGATGCTCCAGGCCGAGGTGAACGACGGCGTCCGCCGGCTGCTGGCCCGGCTCACGCCGGGAGAAGAAGCGCCGTAAAAGGGCGCTGACAAACCGGTGCAATTGCACGCGGTGTGATGGCTTGGTTACGGTTTGGCTGCGATGGGCGCGACATCCCAGTGGGGCCGTCGGCCCTTCTGTAGCCTGAGTGCGACATCGACGTGGAGGCGGCGCAATGCTTGGGAAGACCGTCGTCAGGCTGATAGTGGCGCTGGCGCTGCTCACTCCGGTGGTCGCTTTGGCCGGTCTCGCGGCCGGCACCCCGGGGATCTCCTGGACGTAGTCACTGCCCGTGGGCCGGTCCGGCAGGACCGGCCCACGGGTCCGATCCGCATTCAAGGTGGCGCAATGCGGGAACTGCCGTGGCCCGCCAGGGTCTACTTCGTCGCACTCGTCGGAACCGCCGGCCTCGTGATCGCGCGCGGCCTCCTCGCGCAACGCGGGCTCGCGCCGGAGGACTGGTCGGCGCTCCTCGTCCTGGCGCTGCTCTTCCTGCTCTGCGAGTCGGTGCCGACGCTGCTCAACGTGCCGCACGTCGCGGTGTCCGTGAGCTTCTCCGCCGCGCTGGCCGCGGTGGTGCTCGTCGGCCCCGAGGGCGCGGCCCTGGTCGGCATGGCCGCGGTGGTGAGCGTGCGCCCCGGTCTGGCGATGGTGAAACGGCTGTTCAACGGCGCGCAGTACGCCCTGTGCGGATACGCCGCGGGGTGGGCGTACGTAAGCGCCGGAGGCCGGGCCGGGCTGCCGGAGCCGGCCGACTTCCCGGCCATCCTCGTGCCGTACGCAGCGGCCACGGTGGTCTACGTGGCCGTCAACTTCGCGCTGACGGCGGTCATCCTGCGCCTCGCGTCCGAGGTGCACAAGGACCAGGTCTCGCTCCGCGCGATGCTGCAGTTCCTCGGCTCCTACGTCGGCTTCGCCACCTTCGGCCTGCTGATCGCGGCCCTGTGGTCGACGGTGCAGTCGATTTCTGCCGTTCTGGTGCTGTTGCCGCTGTTCGTGGCCCGGTGGGCCCTGGGGCACTACCACGCCGAGCAGCGCGCGTACGACGCGACCATCGCGGCGCTGTGCCAGGCGGTGGAGACGAAGGACTACTACACCCGGGGGCACTGCACCCGGGTCTCCGCCGCGTCTTCCATGATCGCCGAGGAGATCGGGATGGGCACCGAGCGGCTGCGCGCGATCCGGTACGCCGGGATGCTCCACGACGTGGGCAAACTCGGCGTGCCCACAAAGGTGCTGCAGAAGGACGGCCGCCTGACCGAGGAGGAGTACGCCGCGATCCAGCTCCATCCGATGCGCGGGCTGGAGATCGTGCGCGGCATCGACTTCCTCGACGAGGCGTTCGCAGGGATCATGCACCATCACGAACGACACGACGGGAAGGGCTACCCGATGGGCCTGGCCGGGCCGGAGATCCCCGAGTTCGCCCGGATCATCGCGGTGGCCGACGCGTTCGACTCGATGACCTCCGACCGCTCCTACCGCAAGGCGAAGCCGATCGAGTTCGCGGTGGCCGAGCTGCGCAAGAACGCGGGCACGCAGTTCGACCCCGACATGGTCTGCGCGTTCGTCAAGGCGCTCGACCGGCACGGCTGGCACCTCGCCCAGTCGGTGCGGGTCCCGCCCGACGACCCCGCCGTGGAGACCACGGTCAAGGACCACGACGACCCGACCACGCCCATCCAGGTGGTGTCGGAGCGGTGAGGGAGCGTCGGCTGACGGCCAGGCCCGTGGGGCTCGACTCTGGCCAGCTCCTGCTCATCTGCGCCGCCGGGATGCTGACCGTGGCGGGGATCGCCCACACCACGGCCCAGGGGTTGACCGACCCGCGGGTCGCCATCGGGTTCGGCGCGCTCATCGCCGCCGGGGAGCTGGCCCGGCTCACGATGCCGGGCAACCGCGAGGTCGCGCCCATCTCCACCGCCGCCTCGCTCGGGTACGCGCTCCTGCTCGACGTGGGCGGACGCCCGGCGGAGCATTCGGCCCTGCAGGTCGTGGCGGTGATGTCGGTCGGGATGATCGCCGGAGGGCTGCCGCATCTGGCGGTCGGCCGGCCGCCGCGGCTCGACGCGATGGCCCGGCGGCTGCTCGCCGGGTCGCTGCTCGCCTTCGCCTACCGGCCGCTCACCGGCCCGCTGGGGGAGCTCGCGCGGGGCACGGACGACCGGAGCGGCAACTGGTGGCCGGCGCTCGGCGTGATGGCGGTGCTCGTCACGGTCATGCTCGCGGCCGACGTGGTGATCGCGGCCATGCACCGGGCCGACCAGGTCAAGACCGCGTTCGGCGTCGCCGTACGGGACGAGATCAGGATGGCCGCGCCGCTCGGCGCCGCCGTCGGGGCGTCGGGCATCCTGCTCGCGCTCGCCTCGCACAGCATGGACATGACCGCGCTGCCCGCGTTCGCCGCGCCGCTGCTCGTCACGCAGGTGGCGTTCCGCAAGTACGCCGGCATCCGGGCGACCTACCTGCAGACCGTGCGCGCGCTGAGCCGGGTCACCGAGGTCGGCGGGTACGTCGAGCCGGGCCACTCGCGCCGTGTCAGCCAGTTGTCGGTCGCCATCGGGCGGGAGCTCGGCATGGCCGAGCCGCAACTGCTGGAGCTGGAGTACGCCGCGCTCATGCACGACATCGGCCAGCTCTCGCTGCGCGACCCGATCCCCGGCGGCGCGACCGTGCTGGCCGACCCCGCCCAGGCGCGGCGGATCGCCGAGCTGGGCGCCGAGGTGATCAGGAAGACCGGCGTCCTCCACGGCGTCGCGGAGATCGTCAGGCGGCAGTGCGACACGCTCGCGGAGGCCCCGCCCATGGCCAGCCGCATCATCAGGGCCGCCAACGCGTACGACGACCTCGTGGGCGGCTCGACCGACAGGGACAGGGCGGCGGCGGCCCTGGAGCGGCTGCGGCTCGACGGCGGCTCGGCCTACGACCCCGCGGTGGTGGAGGCGCTGGCGCGCGTCGTGGACCGACTCGTGCTCGTTACGCGCTTGTAGCAGACATAGCATCGAAACGCTTCCACCGCCGCGCCGGGGCCGCTGACGTTGTGGCGACCCTACAGATTCGGCCCCCGCGTTCAGTCGGAACGGGCGGAGGGCCGGAGCGGCGCGCCACCTTAGAGTTGGCTCCGTGTTCGACTCAGTTCTCGTCGCCAACCGAGGCGAAATAGCCCGGCGCGTCATCCGTACGGTGCGGGGCATGGGGCTGCGCGCGGTCGCGGTCCACTCCGAGGCGGACGCCGATCTGCCGTTCGTGCGTGAGGCCGACGACGCGGTGCTCCTCGGGCCCGCGAACCCGGCCCAGAGCTACCTCGACATCGACAAGGTCCTCCAGGCCGCCCGTACGACGGGAGCGCGGGCGGTCCATCCCGGATACGGGTTCCTCGCCGAGAACGCGGCCTTCGCCCGCGCGGTGATGGACGCCGGTCTCGTCTGGATCGGCCCGGACCCGAAGGCCATCGAGCAGATGGGCGACAAGATCAACGCCCGCAACCTGATGGAGGCGGCGGGCGTGCCGGTCGCGGCCGGGACGAGGGAGCCGGTGTCCGGCCTCGACCAGGCCGAGCGGGCCGCCCGGGAGATCGGATATCCCGTGATGGTGAAGGCCGCGGGCGGGGGCGGCGGCATCGGCATGGGCGTGGCGCGCGACGACGCGTCGCTGGCCAAGGCGTTCGACCAGGCCACCCGGGCGGCCGCCCGCTTCGGCGGCGAGCCCGCCATCCTGCTCGAGCGCTACATCGAACGGGCCAGGCACGTCGAGGTGCAGATCCTGGGGCTCGCCGACGGCACCGTGGTCGCCCTGGGCGAACGGGACTGCTCGGTGCAGCGGCGCCACCAGAAGGTCGTGGAGGAGAGCCCGTCCCCGGGCGTGACCCCGGAGTTGCGCGAGCGGATGCTCGCGGCGGCCGTACGGGCGGGGGAGGCCGTGTCCTACCGCGGCGCGGGCACGGTGGAGTGCCTCGTCGACGCCGCCGCTCAGGACTTCGTCTTCCTGGAGATGAACACCCGCCTCCAGGTGGAGCACCCCGTCACGGAACTGGTCACCGGCCTCGACCTGGTCGAACACCAGATCCGCATCGCGGCCGCAGAGGTCTACTCCGTCGAGCCGCGCGTCGGCGGCCACGCGATCGAGTTCCGCGTCTACGCCGAGGACCCCCGCAGGTTCCTGCCGGGACCTGGCAAGATCGGTGTCTGGGAGGAGCCGGTGGGCGAGGGGGTGCGCATCGATTCGGGATACGCGGCGGGCAACACCGTCACGCCGTTCTACGACCCGCTGATGGCTAAGCTCTGTGTCGCCGGCGCCACCCGCGAGGAGGCGCTGGAGCGGGGCAGGGAGGCCGTCGACGGGTTCCGGATCGAGGGTCCGAAGCACAACCTGCCGTTCTGCGCCGAGTTGCTGGACCATCCCGAGTTCGTGAGCGGGGACTACGACACCGGGCTGGTCTCCCGGATGAGAAAAGCCTGATCTGCTGAATCGTGTTGAGGGGAGTCCCGGTGGCCGAGGTGCGCGCCGAGATGGTGGCGAACGTCTGGAAGATCGTCGTGAGTGAGGGCGAGGTCGTCGACGAGGGCGACACGCTGGTGATCCTGGAGTCGATGAAGATGGAGATCCCCGTCCTCGCCGAGGACGCCGGGACCATCACCAAGCTTCAGGTGAAGGAGGGCGACGTCGTCCAGGAGGGGGACCTCATCGCCGTCATCGAGTAGGACCGCGGGGGTCAGAGGCGGGACAGGAACCGTTCCCGGTCGACGACGACCCGCTCGATCGTGCCCGTGGCGACCAGGGCGCCGGTCTTGTCGACGGCCCTGACGGAGAAGACGAGCCGCCTGCCGTCCACCTCCGTGAGCTCGGCGGCGATCTCGACGTGCATCCCGACCGGGCTGGGCAGCCGGTGCTCGAGCAGCACCCTGGTTCCCACCGTCGTCTGTCCCGGCTCCAGGTGCTGCTGCACGGCCTTGACCGTGGCCCCTTCGGCGAACGACAGCAGCCGCGGCGTGCCCAGCACCGGCACGTCGCCGCTGCCGACCCGGATCGCCGTGTCCTCACGCTCCACCATGATGAGGACCTCGGCGCGCAGACCTGGAGCAAGACTCATGCGGGCCAGCCTATTGGGTGGTGATTTCCCGGGCCGGTGGAGAACGTGAGGCAACCGAACGCGGCGCCTGAGCGTTCTAACCGGCGACGGGAACGCCGCGATGCTTCCCGGGTGACGGAGAGGGGAAGCGGTCAAGGTGGTGCGCTGTGGGTCTCCGCTGTGGGTTTCCACCGCGATCGCCGCGGTCGTCCGGCCGGTGCTCCCACGGCATTCCGGCCGCGGAATGACCGGATCCACCGCCTCACGGCCCGCGCCGCCGCATAATCGTTCAAGTGACGTCCGGCACCCCGCCGGACGGTGCTCGGCGAGCGGTGGTACGGGCTGACAACAGGTAGGCTCGACTTCCGGCCCCCCGAGCCTGGATCCCGTACGCGTACAGGGTTCCGTGATCCTGCTGTTATCTACTCGCGACACCAACCTGCTTTGTTGGACACCTTCGGGGGTTGAGTGACTTAGGGGGTACGGGGCGCAAATGGTGGCCCAAGGCACGACCCTGGCTGGGCGCTACCGGTTGGACGCCCGGCTCGGCGCCGGGGGCATGGGCGAGGTATGGCGCGGCGAGGACACCGTTCTCGCGCGCACCGTCGCCGTCAAGGTGCTTCTCCCCGGTCGTCTCGACGACCCCGGATTCGCCGTGCGCTTCCAGGGCGAGGCGCGCGCGATGGCGACCGTCAACCATCCCGGCGTCGTCGACGTCTACGACTACGGGGTCACCGACGTCCCCGGCGACGGCTCCACCGCGTACCTCGTCATGCGCTTCGTGGACGGCGAGCCCCTCGACCGTCTCCTGGCCCGCCTCGGCCGCATCGCCGCCGAGTCCGCGATGGAGCTCATCGCGCAGGCCGCGTCCGCCCTCCAGGCCGTGCACGAGCGGGGCATCGTGCACCGGGACGTCAAACCGGGCAACCTGCTGGTGCGGTCCGACGGCACGCTGGTGCTCACCGACTTCGGCATCGCCCGAGCCGACCAGGGCACCCGTCTCACCGACGCGGGAATGGTGCTCGGCACCGCGGCGTACTGCGCGCCCGAGCAGGCCGAGGGCGCTCCGGTCACCCCCGCCGTCGACATCTACGCGCTGGGCGTGGTGGCGTACGAGTGCCTGGCCGGGCAGCGCCCTTTTGACGGCGAATCTCCGGTGGCGATCGCGCTCAAGCACATCCGGGAGGAACCGCCGCCGCTGCCCCCGCACGTGCCGCCCGCCGTACGGGCCGTCGTCGAGCGGGCCATGTCCAAGGACCCGGCGCTGCGCTGGCCGTCCGCCGCCGCGATGAGCCACGCCGCCCGGCAGTCGGTGCTGCCCCCGGGGTCGGTCCCCGACGCCGCACCCGCCTACGGCCCGCCCGGACCGGTGTACGGGCCGCAGGGCACGGCCGGAGCCGGCTACGGCCCGCAGGGGCCGGGCGCGGTGTACGGCCCGCAGGGTCTGACCGCGACCCCCGCCGGCACGGGCATGGCGGCCACGCCGCCGCCCGGAGGGGTGCCCACCCAGGCCCATCCCCACCCGGTCGCGCCGGAGCCCGTCCCGTCCACCGGGCACACCTACCGGGTCACCCGCGAGTCCTGGAACGACGCTCCCGCCGTGCCGCCCACGACTGCCGCCTCACCGCAGCAGGGCTCCCGTGCGGCCCGGCGGGCGGCGCAGCGGTCCAAAAAGGGCAAGGGGATGCCCGTCGCGGCCGGGGTGGCGGGCTTCGCCGTCGTCGGAGGCCTGGCCGTTCTCGGCATCAACATGGCGTCTGCGGGGCAGACGGACCCCGTGGTGCCGGCGCCGTCCCTGACCGTGATCGCGCCGCCGAGCCCGTCGCCGGCGCGGACCTCCTCACGGCCGACCGCGAGGCCCACGCACGATGTGCCGGTGTCGCGGCCAAGCCCGACCAAGAGGCGGCCGAGCCCCTCGCCGAGCCCGACGCCCAGCGCGTCGCCGAGCCGCCCCGCGTCCCCGACGCCCTCGCCGAGCCCGACCGAGGGGCTGGTCAAGGTGCCGCAGCTGAAGGGCCTGCCCGAGAGCTCCGCGAACGCGCGGCTCAACATGCTGGGCCTCGTCCCGAAGGCCGCCTACGAGGGCACGGGGGAGTGCAAGGGGCTGGTCGTCAGCCAGAAACCGGCGCCGAACACGCCGGTGAAGGAGGGCACGGCGGTCACGTTCACCGTGAAGAAGACCTGCCCGTCCCCCACGCCCAGTCCTTCGCCGAGCCCGGCGGCGACCCGCACTCCCGTGGCGTCCTGAGGCGACGGAGCCCCGCGGCGGTCGCGCGCGGGGCTCCCGTGGGTCACACGCCCGTCGTGTTGCGGGGATAGGCGACGGCCGGGTCGGTGGCGATGTTCACCAGGTAGGGCACACCGGAGTCGAACGCGCGGCGCAGCGCCGGGCCGATCTCCGCCGGTGACGTGACCAGCTCCCCGCCGCCGCCGAGCGCGGTCACCACCTCGTCGTAGCGGCACTGCGGCTGGAGATCGGCCGCCACGTCGTAGCCGTACAGCATCCGCATGGGGTGCTTCTCCAGCCCCCACATGCCGTTGTTGCCGCAGATCATGACGACCGGCAGACGGTGGCGCACCAGCGTGTCGACGTCCATCAGCGAAAAGCCCGCCGCGCCGTCGCCGAGCAGCAGCACGACCTGCGACGACGGCCTCGCCAGCCGGGCCGCGATGGAGTAGCCGAGTCCGGTGCCGAGGCAGCCGTACGGGCCGGGGTCGAGCCAGTTGCCCGGCCGCCGCGGCTCGACGTACTTGCCCGCGTAGGAGACGAAGTCGCCGCCGTCGCCGATGACCACCGCGTCGTCGGCGAGCACCTTGTTCAGCTCGCCGTAGACGCGCATCGGGTGGATCGGGTCGGCGTCCGACTCCAGCAGGGCCGCGTCCTCGGCGATCGCCGCCGCCGCGGTCTCGCCGAGCCTGCTCACCCACGGCTCGTACGCCTTGGGGTTCACGCCGGCGGACCCGCAGGCCGCCGACAGGCCCCAGAAGATGACCGACAGGTCACCCGCGGCCGAGCCGGACAGGCCGGTGTGCGTGGCGAGCTGCGAGGGCGCGTCGGCGATGTGGACGACCCTGGCGAGAGGCGCGCCCTCCTTGCCGCCGAACCATCCGTACGCGAGCCGGAAGTCGAGCGGGGTGCCGACCACGATGACGAGGTCGGCCTGGCCGAAGGCCACGCCACGGGCGCGGGTGACCAGCAGGTCGTGCCCGGCGGGCAGGATGCCCCGGCCCTGCCCGTTCGGCACGACGGGCAGCCGCCACTCCTCGGCGAAGTCTCGCGCGGCCTCCTCGGCGCGCTCCATCCACACGTCGGAGCCGAGCACCAGCACCGGGCGCTCGGCCTCGGCGAGCAGGCGCGCG
Organism: Microbispora sp. H11081; assembly: GCF_012999535.1. Classification (GTDB taxonomy): domain Bacteria; phylum Actinomycetota; class Actinomycetes; order Streptosporangiales; family Streptosporangiaceae; genus Microbispora. Next base: position 41,358 of record NZ_JABBWV010000022.1, on the reverse strand, counting down.
ATGCCGGCGAGGGCTTCGGGGTCGGGCTCCAGCGGCGACGGGGTCAGCGTCTCGGCGACGTACTCGGGCGACGGGGAGAACAGGTCGTCCATGTAGAAGTCCAGGAAGACCGGGCCGCGATGCGTGGCCAGAGCCGTCCTGAAGGCCATCTCGACGTCCTGCCCGACGGAGTCCGCGCCCGACCCGGTGAAGGCGAGCTTGGTGATGGGCGCGAACAGCGGCGGATGGTCCATCTCCTGCAGCGCCCCGGAGCCCCAGCGCGAACGCGGGGCGCGCCCGCCGAGCACGACGAGCGGCGAGCCGTTGAAGTGGGCGGTGGCGACCCCCGAGACGCCGTTGGTGACACCGGGGCCGGCGGTGAGCACGGCGAGGCCGGGCTTGCGGGTCAGCCGGGCGGTCGCCTCGGCCGCGAACACGGCGCTCTGCTCGTGGCGCACGTCCATGATGCGCATGTTCTGGTGGACTGCCCCGTCGTACAGGGGGAAGACGTGTCCGCCGGACAACGTGAACATGGTGTCCACGCCGTAGGCCTGGGAGACGGCGACCGCGATGTCGCCTGCGTGTTTGGGGGACTCCATACCGTGAAACCTACCAGTCGGTCACATACGGGAACAGACGGATGACCATTGCTCTCCAGTCTCAGCAGAACACCGGTCACCTCCGCTGATGCCCGCTGCCGCGCCCCCTACTCCGCCATCCCCCCTCCCTCCCCGCGTGATCTTGTAGTTTGTCGCACGTACTGCCGGTGGCCTGCGCGGATACCGTCCATGATCTTGCAGTGATTCGCCGGATGGCGCGCCGGCCTGGGGTTTCGTCCTCCGTGATCATGTAATTGCAAGATCACGGTCTGCGTACGCCCAGGTCGGGCGCGTGGAGGCGCTTTTAGTGCATGATCACCAAGGGTATGACCGCAGGTCAAGCACGGGCCCTGCGACAAACTACAAGATCACGCGGGGTGGTGGGGGTGGGGGGTTAGGGGCGGCGGAGGCGGGTGACGAACTTGTAGCGGTCGCCTCGGTAGAGCGACTGGGCATACTCGACGGGGTTGCCGTCGGCGTCGAAGGCGTGCCGGGTCAGCAGCAGCATGGGCAGGCCGACGTCCACTCCCAGCACCTGCGCGTCGTACGGCGTCGCGAGCACGGTCTCGATGACCTCCTCGGCGTCGGTCAGCCGCACGTTGTAGGCGTTGTGCAGGGTCTCGTACAGCGACGAGTGCACCTCGAGCTCGCGCCGCAGGCGCGGGAACCGCCGGGCGGACAGGTGCGTGGTGTCGATCGACATCGGCTCGCCGTTCGCCAGGCGCAGACGGTGGATCCGCAGGACCCTGCCACCGGGGTTGATGGCGAGCCGCCGCCCGAGCGGCTCGTCGGCCGTGATGTAGCTGATGTCCAATATCTTGGTGTCCGGTTCGAGGCCGACCGTACGCAGGTCACCCGTGTACGAGGTGAGCTGGAGCACCTGGGCGACCTTGGGCTGGGCGACGAACGTGCCCTTGCCCTGGATGCGCAGCAGCCGCCCCTCGACCACGAGCTCCGACAGCGCCTGCCTGACCGTGGTCCTCGAGGTCTCGAACCGCACGGCCAGGGCGCGCTCGGGCGGGAGCGCGCTGCCCGCGGGCAGGCTCTTGGTGAGCTCCAGAAGACTGCGCTTCACGTCGTAGTACTTCGGAACCCGGGGAGAGTCCTCGCTGTGCTCCCTCACCTGTCCACCCTCAACTCGGCCAGATCGCCCGCAGGCAACGTCGTCAACTCGGCCACAGCGGTGAGCGCACCCCGGGCCACCGGGAGATCATCGGACCGCAGATCGGCCCCCGCGGTCAACCGCGGAAAGGACCGGTTCCTAGGCACCGATGGTGGGCGGAAGCATCCCATGCGGACCCGCCGGTCCGCACACGGGGTTCCCGCTCCGGGTGCGAGCGGGTCCGGGCCGGCCGCGACCCGTACGACGCGGGCCGCCTGACCGGTCGCCTCCCGGCCGGGTACGGGAGCGGGGTCGGCCCCTCGCAGGGCACGTCCAGGCAGATCAGATGGGATTTCCGGGGCATGAGGGGCCACCGGGGCGCGGCGGGCGCCGACGCAGGCCAGGGCTGGGCGCGTCGCCGCGCCGGCCACCGCGGAAACGCCGGGAACGGCGCCGCCGGCAGAGCCCGGCAACGTGACTGTTCTCACAGTCCCCGCGCGGTCGGCGGCGGCCGTGCGCGCTCTGTACATCTCCCCTCTCATGAGGTGCATCTTGCCAGGTGGCGAAGGTCGATTCGCTTTCGGCCCGGACGGCGGCGCATCATGCACTCGTGCCGACTCTCAGCGACCTCGTCTCGCGCCACACCGCGCTCGATCCCGCAGGCGTCGACTGGATCCATTCACTGGTCTCGGACTGGCAACTGCTCGCCGACCTGTCCTTCGCCGACCTCATCCTGTGGGTGCCCGACCAGAGCGGCACGAGGTGGGTGGCGGTGGCCCAGATGCGGCCGACGACCGGCCCGACCGTGTACCACGACGACGTGGTGGGCATGTCCGTCACGACAGGGGAGCGGCCACTGATCGACGTGGCCTGGAGCGAGCACCGCATCTGCCGGGAGGGCGACCCCGACTGGTCCAGCGGGGTGCCGGTGCGCGAGGAGACGATCCCGGTCCGGCGCGGCAAGGACGGCCCGATCATCGGGGTCATCCAGCGCTCGACCAACCTGTCGTCGGCGCGCACCCCGTCGCGGCTGGAGCTCACCTACCTGCAGAGCGCGTCCGACCTGGCGCAGATGGTGGCGGACGGCAGGTTCCCCTTCGCGGAGGAGGAGCCGATCCTGGTCAGGTCGCCCAGGGTGGGCGACGGCCTGCTCCGCCTGGACAAGGCGGGGCGGGTGACCTACGCCTCACCCAACGCGCTGTCGGCCTACCGCAGGCTGGGCCTGCACGCCGACCTCGTGGGGGCGGACCTGGGGAAGACGACCGCCGACCTGTGCTACTCGGACGAGCCGATCAACGAGGACCTGATGATCGTCGCGAGCGGGCGGGCCCCCCGGGAGACCGAGGTGGAGAACGGCGGCACGGTCGTGCAGTTGCGGGCGATTCCCCTGATCGTCGGGGGTGGGCGCATCGGCGCGCTGGTGCTGATCCGCGACGTGACCGAGTTGCGCAGGCGTGAGCGGGAGTTGCTCACGAAGGACGCGACGATCCGCGAAATTCACCACCGGGTCAAAAACAACCTGCAGACCGTGGCCGCGCTGCTGCGGCTCCAGGCGCGGCGGCTGAACAACCCGGAGGGCCAGGAGGCGCTGAACGAGGCCGTACGCCGGGTCGGCTCGATCGCGATCGTCCACGAGATCCTCGCCCAGATGCCCGAGGAGATGGTCGAGTTCGACGACATCGCCGACCGGGTGATAGCGATGACGGCGGAGGTGGCGCTGGCGCAGGTGGCGATCAAACGGATCGGCGGCTTCGGCGTGCTGCCCGCGGGGATCGCGACCCCCATCGCCATGGTGCTGACCGAGTTGCTGCAGAACGCGGTCGAGCACGGGTTCGCCCACTCCTCGGGGAACGTCCAGATCGTGGTCACCAGGGACGCCGACCGGCTGGAGTGCGTGGTGGCCGACGACGGCAAGGGGCTGCCCGTGGGCTTCGACCTCGACGCCACAGGGAGCCTGGGCCTCCAGATCGTCCGTACGTTGGTCGTCGGCGAGCTGTCGGGCCGGTTGGGCGTGGACAGGAGAGAGGGCGGGGGCACCGAGGTCAGCCTCAGCATCCCCGTGCAGTCCGGCTGATCTCCGCGTCGGCGTCCTATCCCGTCGGCGTCCTATCCACGGGGGACGCGGAACGCGTCACAGGGGACCCGCCGCGCGGGACCGATGTGGGGGATGCCATAGTGGACACGATGTCTCGGTGGACGGAAGGCCGTATGGGCGGGAGGCTGCGCGGCCGTCCCGGCCGGGCCTGGGCGTCCCCCGGTTCGGTGAATGCCATCGCCGGCATTCACCGAGGGCGTTCGCGTACGGGGGAGTCAGACGGCGGCGCGGGCGCGGGCGCGCGCCGTACGGCGCTTGAGGGCGCGGCGCTCGTCTTCGCTGAGCCCGCCCCAGACTCCGGCGTCCTGGCCCGACTCGAGGGCCCACTTGAGGCAGGAGTCGGCGACCGTGCATCGCCCGCATACCTGCTTGGCCTCTTCGATCTGCATGAGCGCCGGACCAGTGTTCCCGATCGGGAAGAACAGTTCGGGGTCCACGTCACGGCAGGCAGCGCGGTGGCGCCAGTCCATGCGTTCCACTCCTTCGTAAAGTGGAGCCACCGTGGCTCCTCGTCAACTTTGTGATTTCTTTCACTAGCTACTGCGAACGACGACTCGGATCCTGGGTGAGGGGCCGAGTGTGTTCACGGGATCGCCGGGGCTCTTCACGGAGGCTGTGGCTTCCGTAAAGGTCCTACGTTCCGACGTCGTGTTCAGCTTTTCAGCCGTACCAACACCACACAAGAGGTTTGGGACAAGGTTTTGCCCGTCATGGCTGTCGGATGCGTCACACTATGACTACATGTAACACTTCAGGCGAAAACTTGTAACGCGTCCGGGATTGAGCGGAAGATCACCCACTCGTGTTCTCCCAGGTAGTCTCCGTCGAGCTGGAAGGCGACCGGACGGGACGCACGGAGGGTGAACTCGGCCTCGTCGTGGATCTGTACGAGGTGTTTACCGCGCGGTAACCCCCGGTGCTCACCGATGATCTGCCGGACGAGTCCGAGCATGGCCGTCAGGCTCATCTTGCGGAGCCCCAGCATGTCGAGCCCGGTTTCGAAGCCGGCCCACGGCGTCGGGTTGATCGGACGTGTTCCGGCGTACGTCCACGGCGACGTGTTGGACACGATCGCCAGGAAGATCCCGCTCTCTGGTGGCCTGCCGGGACGGTCCAGCCGGAGCGCCGGCCGTCGGCGGTCCGTCACGAAGAAGTGGCGAACCGTCGTGTTCACATAGAGGGCGGGCAGGGCGCGATGTCCCGCGCTCCGCAGACCCTCCACGGCTCGGACGACCTCGGCGTCGTACCCCAGCCCAGCACAAAATGTGAAATATCTAGACCTTCGCTGGTCAGGTGGCGCACCTGCCCCCGGATCCGGGCCTGAAACCTCGTCATGCCAGATCGCCTGTCCCAGACCTATGGTGCGGCGGCGTCCTTCCCGCAGCGCCTCCAGGACGGCCCCGGTCGCCTCGACCGGGTTGTTGGGCAGCCCGAGGGCCCGGGCGAAGACGTTGGCGCTGCCGCCGGGGATCACGATGAGGGCCGGCCGGTCGCCCGAGCCGCCCACGGGACGGGCGTCCAGCAGGCCGTTGACGGTCTCGTTGATGGTCCCGTCGCCGCCGAGGACGGCCACCGCGTCGAAGCCCTTGGCGTGCGCGGTGGCCGCGAGCGCGGTCGCGTGGCCGCGGTAGGCGGTCTCCTCGACCGACAGGTCGACGGCGGCGCCGAGCGCCCGGATCAGCACGTCCCGGGTGCGCCGGTGCGTCGAGGTCGCCTTGGGATTGACGAGGAGGAGTGCCCGCATGCCTGAAGGTTAACGAACGGTTTACCCCCGGCGCCGGGTGACGCCTGCGCAGTGGGGCGCGCGCCGCTGCGGGTAGGGTTGGGCGTTGTGATCAGCAGTTCCGCGGGACGCCCCGGCACACTCACCGTGGCCGCCGCCGTCCTGGCCGCAGAGGGCCTGCTCGCTCTCGCCCTGGGCGGTTACGTCGCCGTCGAGACCGTGATCGGCGAGCCCACCGACTTGATCACCAGCATCGCGGTGGCCGGGTTCGGCGTGGTCGGCGGAGTCGCGCTGCTCTGGGTGGCCTGGGGCCTGTGGCTGGTGCTGCGCTGGAGCCGGGGCCCGGCCGTGGTGACGCAGATATTCGCGCTCCCGGTGGCGATCAGCCTCATCCAGTCCGCGCAGTACGCCTACGGAGTGCCGCTCGTCGCCGCGGCGGTGGTCGCCCTGGTCATGCTGCTCACACCGGCCTCCACCCACGCCCTCATGGGCGAGGACGGCGCCCCCGGCGCATCCTGAGCCCGTGCGTCTCTCAGCCCGTGCTCCGAAGCCGAAGCGTATCTGAGCCCATGCGTTTCTGAGCCCGCGTTCTGTGACCGGGCGCCGCCGGGGGGAGCGCGGCGTCGCGGTCGTCCTGCCGGGCGATCGCCCGATCGTCCTGGCTCGGGAGCGTTCCCGGTCAGTCCTCGGCGGTGAGGCCTTCGCGGAGCTGGGCTAGCGTACGGGCGAGCAGCCGGGACACGTGCATCTGCGAGATCCCCAGCTCGGTGGCGATCTGCGACTGCGTCATGTTGCCGAAGAACCGCAGCAGCAGGATCCGCTTCTCGCGCGGAGGCAGGCGTTCGAGCAGCGGCTTGAGCGACTCGCGGTACTCCACGCCCTCCAGCGACTCGTCCACGATGCCGAGCGAGTCGGACACGGCGGGCGCGTCGTCGTCGCCGGAGTCGGGCGCGTCGAGCGACACGGTGGAGTAGGCGTTGGCCGACTCCAGGCCCTCCAGGACCTCCTCCTCGGTCATGCCGAGGTGTACGGCGAGCTCGGCGACCGTGGGAGCCCTGCTCTCCCGCTGCGACAGCTCGCTTATGGCCTTGGTGAGCGACAGCTTCAGCTCCTGGAGCCTGCGCGGCACGCGGACCGCCCAGCCCTTGTCGCGGAAGTGCCGCTTGATCTCACCGACGATGGTCGGAGTGGCGTACGTGGAGAACTCCACTCCGCGGGCGAGGTCGAACCGGTCGATCGACTTGATCAGGCCGATGGTGGCGACCTGTGTGAGGTCGTCGAGCCATTCGCCCCGGTTGCGGAAGCGGCGGGCCAGGTACTCCACCAGAGGCAGGTGGAGCTCGACCAGCTCGTCGCGGATGCGCTGGCGCTTCGGGTCGTCCGGCGGGAGCTCCGACAGCTCGGCGAAGAGTGTGCGGGCGCGTACGCGGTCCGGCACCGCCGAGTCGCCGGAGGTCATCGCACTCGTCCTTTCCGTCATCACGACGGCCTCGCCGTGCTCCGGCGCTTACGCAGCACGATCGCCAGGTGGTCGGCGTGATCGGAGATCGCGTCCACGTCGTCGGCCAGCGCGGTCAGCACCATCCAGGCGAAGTCCTCCCGGTTGGGCGAGGTGACTCCGAGCGTGTTGACCTCGACACGGACGGTCATCTCCTGGCCCGTGAGCTCGAACTCCGCGAGAAGATCGGTTCCGGGCACAGCGTGCCTCAGCAACATGGCGCACGCCTCGTCGACGGCGATGCGCAGGTCCTCGATCTGGTCGAGGGTGAAGTCGAGCCGTGCGGCGAGCCCGGCGGTGGCCGTGCGCAGCACGGACAGATAGGCGCTCACGGCGGGCAGCCGGACACTCACAGCATCGCGAATCCCGGTCAGATCCACCGCAGGCGTCTCGGTTTCCTCGGTCACGTTCCTCCTCGCCTCTTCAGCCGGCTGAGTGCCGCTGACTGCAACCTACCGCCACTCGCGCGGTGCTGCCCCGGGCGGACGCGCTGATTGTGGCGATCCTTGGAGGTACCTGCACGTAAATTCCGTGCAACCGAATGAGGAGTTTGTAAGGGCCTTGGGATGATCTGGCCCCGCGCGGTTTCCAAGGCCGTGCGGGGCCCGAGTTTCCCAGGCTCAGGCGGCCTTGGTCTCCCAGAAGATCTTGGCGATCTCGTCGATCTTCGCGAGGAGGTCGTCGGCCAGGGACGGGTCGACCGTGCCCTTGGCCCCGGCGGCGCCGGCCAGCTTCGTGGCGTCCCAGAAGAGCTGGTGAAGCTGGGGGTACTGCTCGAGGTGCGGGGGCTTGAAGTAGTCGGTCCACAGCACCCAGAGGTGATGCTTGACCAGCTCGGCCCGCTGTTCCTTGATGATCAGCGCGCGCGTCCTGAAGACCGGGTCGTCGTTGTCGGCGTACTTGTTAATGATCGCCTTCACCGACTCGGCCTCGATGCGGGCCTGCGCCGGGTCGTAGACCCCGCACGGCAGGTCGCAGTGGGCGGAGGCCTCGTGCCGGGGTCGCAGCAGTCGTGCGAGCATCGGAATCCTTCCTTAGGAATGCTGGTGACAGCACTGTTCCAGGTCCGACCTTACTCGTCTCGAAATCACTGTGCGGAGGGGGATGTGCTCACCGCTGTGCGCGTGTCCGGCGACTCGATGCTGCCCGCGCTGCGGCCAGGAGACTGGCTGCTGGTACGGCGCGGCGGCCCCGTCCGTCCGGGTGACGTGGTGGTCGCAAGGCGGCCGCACGGGCTGATCGTCAAGCGGGCCTTCCGGCTCACCGGCGACGGCTGGTGGCTGGAGAGCGACAACCAGTCGGCCCCGGGGCGCCGGGACAGCTGGGACTTCGGCGCGGTGCCCGAGGATGACGTCGTGGGCAGGGTCGTGCTGCGCTACTGGCCGAGGCCCACACTGCGCTTCCCCGAGCCCGCCGTCTGAGCCCGCACGCCGCCGGCGTCCCCGGCACAGGGGCCCGTCCGGCTCACGCGCCCCGCTTGCGCGCCCGGTAGGCGGCCACGTTCGCCCGGCTGGCGCACCGCTCGGAGCAGTAGCGGCGCGAGCGGTTGGTCGAGGTGTCGAGATAGGCGTTGCGGCACGGCGCCGCCTGGCACATGCCGAGCCGGTCCACGCCGAGCCGGGTCACGACGCTGGCCAGGCCCATCACCGACCCGACCGCGAGGCCGTCGGCGACCCGGCCGCCCTCGGTCAGGTGCAGGTGCCACGGCTGGCCGTCGTGCCCGGAGATCTGCGGATGGACGGGATGGCGGACCAGCAGCCCGTTGAGCCGCTCGACCACGTCCTCCTCGTCGCCCTCCGCGGCGGACGCGAAGACCTCCGTGAGCTCGTCGCGCAGTTCGCACAGCGCGTCGATGTCCCGGCGGGTGAGGCGCGCGGCCGCCTCCGTACGGCCCGTCTCCTCGAGCAGGGCTCGCAGGGAGAAGGGGTTCTTGAGTTCGTCGCCCATGTTGACCAGCTGTACGGCCAGCTCGGCGTAAGACGTCAAGTCCACTGGGACGTCCAAGTACGTAAGAGATCACTGGCAAAGCCGAGTATTACACGCCCGGTGGCCTGGGGGAACACCTGAATGTGCAACGATATGTGACCCGATCGGGCCCGAGCCTGTGTCACATCGTGTGGCACAATCGGGGAACGGGTGACCCCCGTACTCCCCTCAAGAGACGACCGTCAACGACGACGGCCTCCGGCGGCTACCGAAGCCGGGGCTCTCGTGCTCTTGACGGCGTCTACCGAAGGAACTCGTCCTTTCGACACTGGGGTCGCTGTGACCGTCACATCATCTTCTTCTTCCTTGGACTCTTTCGACCTGGACCCCGCTTTCGCCCTGCACCGCGGCGGCAAGCTGGAGGTCCGCTCCACCGTCCCGGTTCGCGACGCCGACGACCTGTCGCTCGCCTACACGCCCGGCGTCGCGCGCGTCTGCACCGCCATCGCCGAGAACCCCGACCTGGTCAACGACTACACCTGGGTCTCCAACGTCGTGGCCGTGGTCTCCGACGGCACCGCGGTCCTGGGGCTCGGCGACATCGGGCCGGCCGCCGCCATGCCGGTCATGGAGGGCAAGGCCCTGCTGTTCAAGCAGTTCGCCGGCGTCGACGCGGTGCCCCTCTGCATCGACTGCACCGACGTGGACGCGATCGTCGAGACCGTGGTCAGGCTCGCGCCGTCGTTCGGCGGCATCAACCTCGAGGACATCAGCGCTCCCCGCTGCTTCGAGGTGGAGGAGCGGCTGCGCGAGCTGCTCGACATCCCCGTCTTCCACGACGACCAGCACGGCACCGCGATCGTCGTCCTCGCCGCGCTGCGCAACGCGGCCCGTCTCACCGGACGGTCCCTCGGCGACCTGCGCGCGGTGGTGGCCGGCGCCGGGGCCTCCGGCGTCGCCGTGTCGCGGATCCTGCTGAACGCGGGGATCGGCGACATCGCGGTCTCGGACTCGAAGGGCGTGATCCACGCCGGTCGCGAGGACCTGAACCCGGTCAAGCGGGCGCTGGCCCGTGACACCAACAAGCTCGGCCTCTCCGGGTCGACCGAGCAGGCGCTCGCCGGCGCCGACGTGTTCGTCGGCCTCTCCGGGTCGACCGTTCCCGAAGGCGCCATCGCGGCGATGGCGCCGGACTCGATGGTGTTCGCGCTGTCCAATCCCACCCCCGAGGTGGACCCGGAGGTGGCGGGCAGGTACGCCCGCGTGGTCGCCACCGGGCGGTCCGACTACCCCAACCAGATCAACAACGTGCTGGCCTTCCCCGGGGTCTTCCGCGGCGCGCTCGACGTCCGCGCGACGACGATCACCGAGAACATGAAGGTGGCGGCGGCGGACGCGCTGGCGGCCGTGGTGGGCGACGACGTCACGGAGACCTACGTCATTCCCTCGCCGTTCGACGCCAGGGTCGCACCCGCCGTGATCGCGGCCGTCGCCCGGCAGGCCCGGGAGGACGGCGTCGCCCGCAAGTAGCCCGCTCCGGCTCCAGTGAAGGGCCGCGCACCCGCGTGATCGCGGGGCGCGGCCCTTCGCTTTCTCCCCTGTCCAGGAGCCCCAAACATTTGGGAATCCCTTTAGCTCCTCACGGTAAGTGCTATAAAGAAAGCTCTCCGTAACCAATCCGGCTATTGCCTGTCCCGGTTGGAGAGCGATGCGACCTGATCCCAACTGCCTGCTCCAGCAGCACCTCAACGAAGCCGGACTGTCCCGCAAGGGGCTGGCCCGCCGGCTCAACGATCTCGGCTTCACCCGAGGGCTGCGGGGGATGCGGTACGACCACGGTTCCGTGCTGCGCTGGATCGGTGGTCGCCGCCCGCGGGAGCCTGTTCCCGGCCTGCTGGCGGAGATCTTCTCGCTTCGGCTGGGACGGCAGGTGTCCAGGGAGGACATCGGCATGCCGTGTGGAACGGTCCCCCTCAATCTGGGACGGGAGTTCCCCCATTCGTGGGAGGAGGGCGTGGCAAGCGTGACAGCACTGTGGCGGGCCGACGTCGAGCGGCGGAGGTTCCTGCTCGACTCAACTTTCGCCCTGGGCGCCGGTTCCGCGGGCATAGTCCGCTGGCTGGCGGCGCCCGACGGGGAGCGGCTCTCGGCGAGCGGGACGCGCCGCGTCGGCCCCTCGGACGTGGCCGCCATCCACGAGGTCACCCGGTCGTTCGGCGAGCTGGACAACCGGTTCGGCGGCGGCAGCATCCGCGGCCCGGTCGTGCGCTACCTGCACACCGCCGTGACGCCGCTGCTGCGAGAGGGCGCGTACGGCGAGGCGACCGGGCGCTCGCTGGCGGCCGCGGCGGCCGAGCTGACCCGGCTGGCGGGCTGGATGGCCTACGACCTGGAGCAGCACGGGCTGGCCCAGCGCTACCTGATCCAGGCGCTAGGCCTGGCGCGCGGCGCGGGCGACCACGCCCTGTGCGGCGAGATCCTGGCCGGGATGAGCCACCAGGCCGTCTACATCGGGCATCCCCGGCATGGCCTGGAGCTGGCCAGGGCGGCGGTGGAGGCGGCCAAGCGCTCGGGGGTCGGATCCCTGCTGGCGGAGGCCCGGGTGCTGGAGGCGCATGCCCTGGCCCTGCTGGGGGAGCGCACGGCGTGCGCGGGGGCGCTGCACGAGGCGGAGATCGCCTTCGACCGGCGCAAGCCGCAGAGCGAGCCCGGCTGGATCGGCTACTTCGACGAGGCGTACCTGTCCGCGAAGTCGGCCCACTGCCTGCGCGACCTCGGCGACGGGGAGCGGGCCGTGCGGCAGGCCAGGCGCTCGCTGGTGATGGACGGCCGCTACGTGCGCGGCAAGATGTTCAACCTCTCGCTGCTCGCCACGGCCCTCGTCCACACGGGCGAGCTGGAGGAGGCGTGCCAGGCGGCGTCGTCGGCCCTCGATCTCGCCGACAACATCCAGTCGGCGCGGACCAGGACGTACGTGGCGGACATGTGCCGGCGGTTCGCGCCGTACGCCGCCGAGCCGCGGGTGGCGGAGCTGCTGGAGCGCGGCAGGGGCCGCGCGGCGAGCGGGCGGACCCCGGCCAGGGAGCCGGTCGGCGTCTGAGGACCCGAGTGCCGGGGCCGGCTACTCAGCCGGCCCGCCGGGCCGCGTCGTAGACGTGGAACAGCTCCCCGTCGAAGTACGGCGACAGGCCGGTGCCCGTGCCGGAGAGCCCGATGGTGAGGCCGTTCAGGTAGCCGAGGCCCCGCACGCCGCGGTAGGCGGCCAGCCACGGCGACCCCGAGGCGGCGGCGAAGGCCGAGCGTACGGCGACCAGCTCGTTGGCGCTCCTGGACAGGTCCTGGACCAGGAAGGGCCTGCGGTACGCCCGGGTGAGCCCGCTCTCGGGCCGCGCGGAGGCCCGCAGGGAGTAGCCGAAGATGTCGAGCGGCCGGTCGACCTGGAGGTTGTAGGCGAGGCCCTGGCCGCCGACCTTGTCGCCGAGGCGTCCCACGGGGAGCAGCCTGACGCCGGTGTAGCCGGCCGAGGTCCGGTATTTGGGGCCGTCGGAGAACGCGGCGTACTGCGCGGAGTTCCGCAGCGCGACGCGCTTGGGCAGCACGCCGGCGTGGACGCGGACGAACGCGTAGTCGCGGTCCAGGTCGCCGTACCTGGTGTAGTCGCTGTGGGCGAAGGCCTGCTCGCCCGCGTAGACGCCCCACGGCGTGCCGCTCCCGGTGAAGCCGGGAATGAAGATCCAGTTCTGGTACGGCGTGGCGGCGGCGCCCCTCGCCGACCGTGTGGCGTACAGGCAGTGGCCGGCCGTCGCGACGAGACCGCGGTGGTAGGACTGCACGGACGTGCCCGCGCACCAGTGGGGGCGGCCGTCCGAGCCGACGAAGAAGACCTTGCCCGTCGTCCTCGGCAGGTTGACGTTCTTCGACGGGCCGCCGGCCCGCTTGACCCCGGCCGTGGCGGGCACCACGCCGCGCGCGCCGTCAGGACGGGCGCCGTCGGCCGTGACGGGGGTGGCCCGGATGCCGCTGGGGGCGGACGCGGGGGTCGCGGCGGCGAGGGGGCGGCCGCCGTCCGCCAGCCAGTAGGCGAGCACGGAAGACACCTGCGCGCCGGACGCGAGGGGCGTCGTCACGGTGATCTGGTAGCCGTGAGCGGGCACCGCCGTCCCGGTGACGAGCAACGCGGCCGTCGCCGCCGCACCCCACAGCGGGGGGAGGATGCGCTTCAACGGATCTCCTTGCTGTGGAACGTCTCCCGCGCCCCACATGTGAAAGGGCTGCGAAGGAACATACAGCGATGGGGATCAAGTCGGGAAAACAACGCGGATGCTCGTTGCGCTCCTTCTACGACGAAGTGCCCCGCCGCGACGCGGCGGGGCACTTCCGGGGGGTGCTCAGGGCTGTGCGGTGAGGCTCTGATCCTGCTGGGCGAATGTGATGACGATGTCCCGGCCGTTGGCGTAGCTGGCCACCGGCCGCCCCAGCGTCTCACCCACCCTGCGGGCGACGGCCTGCCACAGGTCCACCATCTCCGGACTGTCGGCGGTGATCCTGAAGCGGCCGCTCGCGACGAGGTGTTCCGCGACGAGCCGCGAGAAGGTGGCCTCGCTGCGCGCCCTCTCCTCCGCGTCGAGGGGGGTTCGCCGGAGGGCGGGCCGTGTACCGGAAGGGTGGGTCATCGCTGATCTCCTCGTGATCGCCGTCCGCTCAGCATGCCACGTCCCGGCCGGCGCCCGGAGTCCGTACGACTCAGGCGATGGAGCCGGACCAGCTGCCGGCGGCGGCCTTGTAGACGCCGTAGGTCTCGCCGTCGAAGTACGGGGAGACGCTGGTGTCGATCCGCTTGTTGCCGTCGGTGTCGGAGACTCCGCTGGTTACGCCGTTCAGGTAGCCGAGCCGCTTGGCGCTGCTGTACCGCAGCAGCCACGACGAGCCGGAGGAGCCCTCGCCGGTGAAGGACGACTTGACGCCCACGAGCTCCTCGCCCTTGACCGAGGGCGCCTTGGCGGCGAAGGTCTTGCCGTACGACCACTTGAGGGTCTGGCCGGTGAAGGCGCGGTTGCCGTCCGGGTGCGACCCGCTCGGGTAGCCGAACACGTAGACCGAGCTGCCGACCTTCTGGTTGTAGGCCAGGCCCTGGGCGCCGACGTTGCTCTCCAGCCGGCCGGCGTCGGTGAACTTGACGACGTAGTACTTGCCGCCCCGGCTCTTGCGGATGAAGCGGTCGTACTTGAGGTAGGTCTTCCTGTCGACCCGCTTCCAGTTCCACTCGGCGACGCTACGCAGGTCGCCGCCGCGTCCCGCCTTGATGCCGTTGTAGACGGTCACGAAGGCGTAGTCGCGGTCGCCGTCCTCGTAGACGTCGAAGTCGTAGTGCGTGTAGGCCGTCTTGCCGACGTAGATGCCCCACGGCGCCTTGCCCTGGTAGTAGCCGGGGATGAAGACCCAGCGGTCCAGCGTCGCCCGGTTCGTCCGGGTGTCGTAGACGCAGTGCCCGGCGGTCGCGACCAGGTTGCCGTACTTCGAGTGGACGGCGGTCGCGCTGCACCAGTGCGGCCTGCCGTCCCCGCCGCGGAAGAAGACCTTGCCGGTGGTGCGCGGCAGGTTCACGTTCTTCAGGGAGCCGCTCGACTTGCCGCCGCCGGTGGGCGAGATGGTGCCGGGCTTGCTGTCCGCGGACGGCCCGCCGGTCGAGACGTGCTTGGCGCTGACCTGGCTCTCGTACCCGTACGGGGTGGCGCGGACGAGGTTGGAGGCCTTCTGGTTGAGCCAGTAGGCGAGGACGTTCTTCGCGGCGACACCGCTCGCGGCCAGGGGGTCGGAGGCCGTGTCACGGGCCGCCTGCGCCGGGACCGCGATGGTGGCCCCGATGAGGCCGGCCGCGGCCACACCCCCGATGGGGACGATCAGGCGGTTGACTCGGGTCTTCATAGAACTCCAGGTGCTGTCAGGGTACGCAACATGCGTCACACCGATTGGGTAAAGGGCCAGTAAAGACAGTACCTCTCGCTTTTATGTGATTCTTAGGGACTTTCGGCCTCATGGTGCCCGCGGCTTTTCCGCGCCTCTTTACAGCGCCTGTCAGATCGGAGATCGCGACGGGGCATCGGCGCAGGTCCACTCGGCGGCCCTCCGTGTCAAACCGCACACGGTGCGCAGTGGGATCAAGTCGCCCAGTGTGACGTGAATCACACTGGCGGGCGGGGAGGTGTGAGAGGGCTCAGCCCGTGCCCTGCTTGCTCGCCTGGCTGTAGACCCGAGAGGTCATCTGGTTGAAGTACGGCGTGGAGACGGCGTCGAGGCGTCCGCCACCGCTGATGTTCCAGGTCAGGCTGGTGATGCCGGCCAGATAACCGGTCCGCTTGGCCGCGTCGTAACCGATCACCCACGGGCCGCCGCTCGCGCCGGCGGTGAACGGGCAGCCCGGCAGCCGCACCCCGTGGTCGAGTTGCCAGGTCGGCGCGCTGACGAACTTCTTCTCCGTGGTGCCGACGCAGGACTTCACCGTCTGGCCGGTGTACGGGCGGCTGCCGTCGGGGTTGGCTCCGGCCGGGTAGCCGAAGACGGAGATCGGGCGTCCTGTCGGCTTGCTGGAGGAGAAGCGGAAGGCGCCCACCCTGTCCTCCAGGCGGCCCACGTCCACCGACCGGTACTTGAGCCGACCGCCTTCGACGTACGGCTGCCAGGTGAAGCCCCGGTGCACGGTCACGAAGGCGTAGTCGCGGTCGAAGTCGCCCTGACCGGCGAAGTCCTCGTGCATGTAGAGGGTGTGGCCGACGAAGATGCCGGAGGGGGCGACCCCGTCGTGGTAGCCGGGGATGAAGACCCAGTTGTCCACGGTGTCGTCCTGGGCCAGCGCGTACGCGCAGTGCCCTGCGGTGGCGACGAGGTTGCGGCGGGCGGAGTGCACGGCGGAGGCCGAGCACCAGTACTCCTTCTGGCCGACCTTGAAGAAGACCTTGCCCACCATCGGGGGGGACGCCGCGGGAGGAGGCGCCGCGGCGCGTGGCGCGCCCGCCCCCGGCTTCGTGTCTCCCGGGCCCACCTCCACCAGGGAGGGCGAGCTTTTGGTGGAGGGCGACGGCTTCGTGCTCGGCACGTAGCTGCTCGCCTGCTTGAGCCTCGCCGGGCTCCAGTACGCCGCCACCCGCTGCTCGTCGGCCTGGCTCGGGGCGAGGGGGAAGGCGCTGACCCCGTTCTTGCCGATGACCGCCGCGGCCGAGACCGTCGTCGTGGTGGCATCCGACGCGACGGAGTCGGGAACGGCGGCTTGCGGGCTCCAGAGCACGGCGACCGCACTCGCGGCGGCGACGACGCCACCGGCGGCGAGTGTCAGCTTCCTGGTCACCGTGGACCCCTCAGAGCGGAGATATGGATAGTAAGGGGTGATTTTTCCAGATCCACACGGTTCTGGCATCCCTTCTTGCCCAGCTCGTTATGAATCCAGCGGAACCGATGTGGTCTGTGGTACGTCAGATTTCTTCGCGGTCCCGGAGTGGGCGCTTGCCCGCGGCGGCTCCCCTGAGAACGCTGGGTGGCAGGGGAAACGGGAGGATCGTATGAAACCGCTGCTAGTTCTGCTGGCCGGTATGGCGTTGGCCGCCGGCCCCTCTGCCCTGACATGGGCCCATCCCGGCGCGGCCGGCGACGGCGGAAGGACCGCCGGCTCCGGGGCGCTCGGACCGGTGACACCGGCGAAGGACGGTGCGGCGACGACGCGGGGGAACACCCTGCCGGCTCCGCCGCCACCCGAGATCGCCCTGCGGGCCGCGAGGCCGGCCTCCCGGGTGCGGGCGGTGATCCTGACCGTCGCGGACGGCGAGCAGTCGGCGCCTCCGAAGCGGTCGGCCTTCCTGAACTGCGCTCCGGTGGGCGGCTCACATCCCTCCCCGGAGAAGGCGTGCGCCTGGCTGAACAGGTCGGGCCTCGACCCGAGCGCACTGCGGGTGCAGCAGGCCGAGCCCTGCACGATGATCTACGCACCTGTCACGGTCACCGCCAGTGGCATCTGGGATGGGGAATACTCCCAGTTCCGGCGTACCTTCGGCAACGACTGTGAGATGCGGTCGGCCGCCGGTGAGCTGTTCGACTTCTGAGACGGCAGTCAACCTCACGCGGCGTACGGGGAAGGTAAAGGACGAGGAAGCGGAGGGCCCGGCGGCACGTCCGCCGGGCCCTTCGCCGGACCTGCCGGCGGTGCGGTCAGCCCGCTGTCACGGGGTCCACCGGTCGGCGGCGGCCTTGTAGACCTCGTAGGTCTCGCCGTCGAAGTACGGCGAGGAGATCCGGTCGTACCGGTTGTTGCCGTCGCTGTCCCACGCCACGCTGCTGATGCCGTTCAGGTAACCCATGCGGGTGGCGCTCTTGTAACCCATCAGCCATGGCCCTCCGCTCGCGCCCGAGGTCATGCCGCACGCGATGCCGATGTGCTGCTGGATGTCGTGCTTGGGCACCGCCGGGGTCGGAGCCGACCGGCCGTAGCACCACTTCATCGTCCGGCCCGTGAAGGGCCGGTCGCCGTCGGGGTGTGGGCCCGCGGGGTAACCGAACGCGAACATCGTGACCTTGGTGCCGCGGTTCCAGGTGAAGCCCTGCCCGCCCACGTTGTCGCCGAGGCGTCCTGCCGGGGCGCGCACCTGGCGGGTGACGCCGCCCTCCGTCTTCCGCGTCGGCTTGAACCCCGACGACACGTTCACGAACGCGTAGTCGTAGTCGTAGTCCTCCCTGACCACGAAGTCGTCGTGCGCCTGGAACCACGTCGCCGGATAGATGCCGTACGGCGCCTTTCCCTCCCACGACTGGTCGCCGTCCCAGTACGACGGGATGAACACCCAGTTGTCGTAGAACTGGTTGCTCACGGGGTCGTAGACGCAGTGCCCGGCCGTCGCGACGACGTTGCGGTAACGCCCCTGCACGGAGGCGCCGGAGCAGTATTTCCAGCTGCCCGGGTCCAGCGGGTTCCTGCCCGGCAGGGTGAAGAACACGCGGCCGACCGTGGGAGGCAGGTTGACCTGCTTCGGCACGCCGGCCGCGCTCTTGCCCTTGCCCTTGCCCGCGCCGGCGGGCGGGCCCGTGGGCGGGATGGTGCCGGCCTTGCCGTCCGGGACGGCGTCGCCGGTCCTGCCGAATCCCGCGACGGAGGTGCGGAGTTCCTCCGTGTAGTCCTTGGCCGCCCGCATCCGTTGCGGCGACCAGAAGGCGGCGGCCTCGGCGGGTGCCCGGGTCGCGGCCTTGGCGGTCACGTCGCCCTGGCCGGCCGGGGTCGTGCTGATCGGGGTCGTGCTGATCGGGGTCGGGCGACTCGCGGCCGAGGAGGCCGCAGGGGTGGCGCCGACCACGCCGGCCGCGAGGAGCGCGCCGGTGAGGGGTACGGCCAGGCGCCGTGCTCGGGGGATCATGAAGCTCCTTTTCCTGGGACGGTGAGGGTGCGTCCCATTTCCTCAGGAAAACGCTCCGAGATTAGTGAACCGGCCTTTCCGGACGTGTGGGCTATAACCAGAAGATCGGGTGCGTTGCCCTATCTGTTATTCATAGCGGGTGGTTATGAATGGCATCCGCGCAGGTAGCGGCGCTGCCGGTGAAGACGTCGCATAACCGTGGCCGGAGGTTCACGCCCATTCTCGACCGGTCTTATTCTTTTCCTGTCGCTCTGTTCCCAGTGATATCGCCGAGCATCAGCAGCGCCGGAGGCGGCCTGTCGCGGGGGGTCGCGCCGTGGTCGGTCGGATGCCCGGAGTAATGTTCTGGCATGTTCGCCGTAACCGTCACTCAGACCGATCCGCACGACCCGCTCAAGGGACTGACCCTTGGGGAGCACCCCGAGCCCGCCGTACCCGAGGGATGGACGACCGTCACGGTCCGCGCCGCCGCGCTCAACCATCACGACCTGTGGACCCTCAAGGGTGTGGGGATCAGCCAGGACCGGCTGCCCATCGTGCTCGGCTGCGACGCGTCGGGGGTGGACGAGAACGGCAACGAGGTCATCGTCCACTCCGTGATCGGCACCCCCGTCGACGGGGACGAGACCCTGGACCCGGACCGTTCGCTGCTGTCGGAGAAGTACGACGGGACGTTCGCGGAGAAGGTCGCGGTGCCCCGCCGCAACCTCGTCCCCAAGCCGGCGGCGATCACCTTCGAGGAGGCCGCCTGCCTGCCCACGGCCTGGCTGACGGCCTACCGCATGATCTTCGACAAGGCCGGGCTGGAGCCGGGCTCGACCATCCTGGTCCAGGGGGCCGGAGGAGGCGTGGCGACCGCGCTGATCGCGCTCGGCCGGGCCGGCGGCTTCCGCGTCTGGGCGACCAGCCGCTCGGAGGACAAGCGGGAACGGGCCCTCGCGCTGGGGGCCGACCAGGTCTTCGAGACGGGAGCGCGGCTGCCCGAGCGGGTGGACGCCGTCATGGAGACGGTCGGCGAGGCCACCTGGAAGCACTCGCTGAGCTCGCTGCGCCCGGGTGGCCGGATCGTCACCTGCGGCGCGACGAGCGGCATGGTGGCTCCCACGCAGCTCGCGCAGGTCTACTACCTGCAGAAGTCGATCATCGGGTCCACGATGGGGACGCGTGAGCAGCTCGCCCGGCTCGCGGTGTTCCTGGAGCAGACGGGCGTCCGGCCGACGATCGACCGGGTGCTGCCGATGGCCGAGGCCGAGGAGGGCTTCGCCGCTATGGACCGCGGCGAGGTCTTCGGCAAGGTGGTCTTCACGCTCTGACGGCCCGCGCGGGGCGGGCGGCGGGGCGGGCGGCGCTGGCGCCGCCCGCCCTCCCGCCGGTCACGCTGCCGCCGGTCACTGGGCGCCCGGTTGTAGGGGGCGCCCGGTTTCGGCGGCGTCGGGGGTCTGGGGGCAGTCAGGGGGTGCGCAGGGCCCGGCGGATGCGCTCGGCGGCCTCGTCCAGGGCGGCCCGGCACTCGGCCAGGGCGCGTTCGTGCGGCACCCCGGTGTTGGACGACCGATGGACGTCGGCGACGAAGTCGGCCAGCATCCGGCTGAGCGCGGCGTCGTGCTCGCCCTCCCGGGCGCCGCCGGCCCCCCAGGACTCCTCCCAGATGCGGCGCCACTCGTGCTGCCAGCGCTCGCTCTCCTCGCGCCACTGGCGCTTGTGGCGGCGCCACTCCTCCTTGGCGTGGTCGCGCTGCCGCCGCCACTCCTCCTTCTGCTCACGTCGCTGGTCGCGGTTGTCGTGGCCGATGTCCCTGGCCATCTGGGTGAGCTCCTCGCGCAGCGAGCGTACGGTCTGCCGCACGTCCTCCTTGACCTCGCGCGCGATGTCCTGGACCGAGGCGGTGATCTCCCGCTCCAGGTCGGCCAGTTCGTCCATCCTGTCGTGCAGTTCGGCCCGCCCCTTGTCGGTGAGGGTGAAGACCTTCTTGCCGTCCACGACCTCGTGGGTGACCAGGCCCTCTTCCTCAAGCCGGGCCAGCCGGGGATAGATCGTGCCGGGGGAGGGGGAGTAGACGCCGAGGAAACGGTCCTGCAGGAGCCGGATGACCTCGTAGCCGTGCCGCGGGCTCTCCTCCAGCAGCTTCAGCAGGTACAACCGCAACCGGCCGTGCCCGAACACCGGACTCATGCCGCCTCCCCGCCTTCCGCGCCGAGCGCGGTCGTGCCGGAGGCGCGCGGTGTGGTCGTGCCGGAGGCTCGCGGTGTGGTCGTGCCGGAGGCGCGCGGTGTGGTCGTGCCGGAGGCGCGTGGTGTGGTGGTGCTCATGACCTCTCCTCCGCTCGCCCGGCGGCGGGCTGGCCGCACAGCAGGGTGACGTCGCCGGACACGGTGGTCGCCGACAGGGATGCCATGCCGCCGCCCAGCCGGCCGCCGAGCGACCGGCCTCCGGGCGTCGCGGAGGCGTGCAGTTCAGGGAACGCGGACTCGATCCGGCCCGAGGTCGATCGGAAGGACACGTCGGTGTCCACGTCCTGGGGGAGCCGTACGACGATCGTGCCGGACATGCTGTGCAGGGTGACGTGACCGGTGGGCAGCAGGTCGAGGTCTGTGGTGACGCGCCCGGACACCGTGTTCGCGCGCAGGCGCCGCGGCCGGCCGCCGGCGATGGTGAGCTCGCCTGAGACGCTGGTGAAGGACAGGTCGCCGGCCAGTTCCCGGCTCTCCAGCGCGCCGGAGACCGTCTCGGCCCGCACCTCGCCGCCGACCCCGTCGAGGACGATGTCCCCGGACACGGCCTTCAGGCGGGTGACCCCCTCCATGCCCGTCACGACGGCGGTGGCGGCGACCACCCCGGCCTGGACGGGGCACGTCTTCGGCACGGTCAGCGTCAGCGTGGTGCTGCGCGGGCCAGGGCGTAACAACCCGAGGATCCCGTCCCACGTCAGGTCCTTGTACGCGACCGTCAGGCGGCCGTCGTCGTCGTGGGTCACCACGAGCGGCGCGCCGTCCACCTCCGTCACTTCGAGGGTCGGCGGGCCGTCGCTGGCCAGTACGGCGAGCCGGCCCGCCACGATTCGCACGTTGAGCGCGGTGACCTCTCCGAACGTGAGCCGTCCGGGAGAGTCGATCGTGTATTGGGGCATCGCTTGAGCCCTTCCACGCGAAGTCCTGTGTCCGCGCGGCGGCCACCGCGCGGACGTACTATCGCCTTACACGATATATCTCGTTCCATGAAAGTCAAGATATATCGCGTTTGTCGGGACTCGTGGCCAGCCGACCGGGCCGACCAGGAGCGCGGCCCGGTCAGCCCAAACACCCGGTCAGCCCGATCATCCAGGCGGCCCGGTCAGCCCGTGCGGTCAGTCGTCGTCGTCGTCCAGGCGGGCGAGCCAGGTGGCCAGCCGCTCCACGGGCACCTCGAACTCCGGGTTGAGGTCGACGAACTCGCGCAGCCGCTCCGCCAGCCAGCCGACGCTGACCTCCTCCTCGCCGCGGCGCTCGACGAGCTCCTCGATTCCCTTGTCGGTGAAGTACATACCTCGCTCCAGTGAACGACCTGACTCATGGAGAGAGGCCCCCCACGGACGTGGGGGACCTCTTCAGCCGTACGGGACTTCGGATCAGCCGAAGATCTCGTCCAGGATTCCGTGCAGTTCCTCGTCGTGCTTGGCGTGGGAGCCGACGGCCGGCGAGGAGTTCGGCGTACGCGAGACCCGGCGGAAGGTGCGTCCCCCGAGCAGGTCGGGCTTCTCCACCATCTTGAGGCTGAGGTACGGCCACGGGCCCATGTTGACGGGCTCGTCCTGCGCCCAGACGAGGTCCGCGCCGTCGGGGTAGCGGCTCAGCTCCGCCTTGAGCGGGTTCTCCGGGAACGGGTAGATGCGCTCCAACCGGACCAGCGCCACGTCGTTGCTGCCGCTCTTCTCCCGCCGCGCCAGCAGGTCGTAGTAGATCCTGCCCGAGCAGACCACGATCCGCCGGACGTTGGACGGGTCCACCGTCGAGTCGCCGATGACCGGGCGGAAGGCGCCGCTGGTGAACTCCGACGTGGCCGAGGCCGCCGCCTTGAGCCGCAGCAGCGACTTGGGCGTGAACACGATCAGGGGCTTGCGCCGCTGCGACAGCACCTGCCAGCGCAGCAGGTGGAAGTAGTTCGCCGGGCTGCTCGGCTGCGCCACCGTCATGTTGTCCTGCGCGCACAGCTGCAGGTAGCGCTCGATGCGGCCGGAGGAGTGGTCAGGGCCCTGACCCTCGTAGCCGTGCGGCAGCAGCAGCACGACCGAGGAGCGCTGGCCCCACTTCTGCTCGCCCGACGAGATGAACTCGTCGATGATCGACTGAGCGCCGTTGGCGAAGTCGCCGAACTGCGCCTCCCAGGCGACCAGGGCGTCCGGCCGGACCACGCTGTAGCCGTACTCGAAGCCCATCGCGGCGAACTCGCTGAGCAGCGAGTCGTACACGTAGAACTTCGTGGTCCCGTGGTTGAACGTCTTGAGCGGAGTGTGCTCCTCGCCGGTGACACGGTCGACCAGCACGGCGTGGCGCTGGCCGAAGGTGCCGCGGCG
This sequence comes from Microbispora sp. H11081, assembly GCF_012999535.1. Lineage (GTDB taxonomy): Bacteria > Actinomycetota > Actinomycetes > Streptosporangiales > Streptosporangiaceae > Microbispora. Next base: position 18,495 of record NZ_JABBWV010000022.1, on the reverse strand, counting down.
GGAGTCCTGACCCACCAGGCGGACCGGGTGGTCGTCGATGAGCAGCGAGCCGAACGCGAGCAGCTCACCGGTCGCCCAGTCGATCGCGTCCTCGGAGATCATGGTGCCGCGGCGCTGGATCACCGGGGCGAGGCGCGGGTGGACGGTGAAGCCCTCCGGCAGGTTGAGCTGCGTGTCGATGACCCGCTTGACGACCTCCTCGGAGATCGCCGTCTTGGTGTCCTCGTGCGACCACGGGATCTGCTCGTCGCGCTGGGGGACCACGACCGCGCCCGGCTCCAGCGGCTTCCTGGCGGCCTCGCGGGTCTCGGTGAAGGCCCGCTCCAGCTGCTCCTGGTAGTCGCGCAGGGCCTGCTCGGCCTCCTCGACCGTGATGTCGCCGCGGCCGATGAGGGCCTCGGTGTACAGCTTGCGGGTCGAGCGCTTGGCGTCGATGAGGTCGTACATCAGCGGCTGGGTGAAGGCCGGGTTGTCGCCCTCGTTGTGGCCGCGCCGCCGGTAGCAGATCATGTCGATCACGACGTCCTTGCGGAACGTCTGGCGGTACTCGTAGGCGAGCTGGCCCACGCGGACGACGGCCTCGGGGTCGTCGCCGTTCACGTGGAAGATCGGCGCCTGGATCATGCGCGCGACGTCGGTGGCGTACACGCTGGAGCGCGAGGACGCGGGGGAGGTGGTGAAGCCGACCTGGTTGTTCACCACGATGTGCACGGTGCCGCCGGTGCGGTAGCCGCGCAGCTGGGACAGGTGCAGGGTCTCGGCGACCACGCCCTGGCCGGCGAACGCCGCGTCACCGTGGACGAGCACGGGCAGGACGGTGAATCCCTCCTCGCCGCGCTCCAGCAGGTCCTGCTTGGCGCGGACCACGCCTTCGAGGACGGGGTCGACGGCCTCCAGGTGCGAGGGGTTCGCGACCACGGACGTGCTGATCTTCTTGCCGCAGGGGGCCACGAAGTCGCCGCTCGCGCCGAGGTGGTACTTCACGTCGCCGGAGCCGTGCGCGCTGCGGGGGTCGATGTTGCCCTCGAACTCGCCGAAGATCTGGGCGTACGACTTGCCCACGATGTTGGCGAGCACGTTGAGCCGGCCGCGGTGCGCCATGCCGATGACGACCTCGTCGAGGCCCTCCGCGGCCGCGTCGCTGATCACCGAGTCGAGCAGCGGGATCAGCGACTCGCCGCCTTCGAGCGAGAACCGCTTCTGGCCGACGTACTTGGTCTGCAGGAAGGTCTCGAACGCCTCGGCGGTGTTGAGCCGGCGCAGGATGTGCAGCTGCTCGTCACGGCTGGGCTTCTCGTGCGGCTGCTCCACCCGGGTCTGGATCCAGGCCCGCTCCTCGGGGTTCTGGATGTGCATGTACTCGATGCCGACCGTGCGGACGTACGAGTCGCGCAGCACGCCGAGGATGTCGCGCAGCTTCATCAGCGGCTTGCCGCCGAAGCCGCCGGTCGGGAACTCGCGCTCCAGGTCCCAGAGGGTCAGCCCGTGCGACTGGATGTCGAGGTCGGGGTGCTTGCGCTGGCGGTACTCCAGCGGGTCGGTGTCGGCCATGAGGTGGCCGCGGACCCGGTACGCGTGGATGAGCTCAAGCACGCGGGCCGACTTGGCCACGTCGTCGTCGTGGGTGGCCGAGATGTCCTGGACCCAGCGGACCGGCTCGTACGGGATGCGCAGCGACTGGAAGATCTCGTCGTAGAAGCCGTCCGCGCCGAGCAGGAGCTGGTGGATGCGGCGCAGGAAGTCGCCCGACTGGGCGCCCTGGATGATCCGGTGGTCGTAGGTGGAGGTGAGGGTCATCACCTTGCTGATGGCCAGGCGGGACAGGGTGTCCGCGGACGCGCCCTGGTACTCCGCCGGGTACTCCATCGCGCCGACGCCGATGATCGTGCCCTGGCCGGGCATCAGCCGCGGCACGGAGTGGACCGTGCCGATCGTGCCGGGGTTGGTCAGGGAGATCGTGGTGCCCTGGAAGTCCTCCACGCCCAGCTTGCCCGCGCGGGCCTTGCGCACGATCTCCTCGTACGCCACCCAGAACTGGCGGAAGTCCATCGTCTCGGCGTGCTTGATCGAGGGGACAAGCAGCTGACGGCTGCCGTCGCTCTTCTGCACGTCGATCGCGAGGCCGAGCCCCACGTGCTCCGGCCTGACGAGGACCGGCTTGCCGTCCACCTCGGCGTACGAGTGGTTCATCTCGGGCATGGCCTTGAGCGCCCGGACGATCGCGTAGCCGATGACGTGGGTAAAGGAGATCTTGCCGCCGCGGCCGCGGGACAGGTGGTTGTTGATGACGATGCGGTTGTCGATGAGGAGCTTGGCGGGGACCGCGCGGACGCTGGTGGCCGTGGGGACGACCAGCGATGCCTCCATGTTGGCGGCCGTGCGCGCGGCGGCGCCGCGCAGCTTCTCCTCGACCGCGCCCGCCGGCACCGGGGTCTGCTGCTTCGGCGCGGGCGCCTTGGCCTCGGGCTTGGGCTGCGGAGCGGGCTTCGGTGGGGCCGTCTGCGGTGCCGGCGTCACCGGCGCGGGCGCCTCTGGCGCGGCCGTGACGGTCGCGCCGTTCCCCGCGCCTGCGGACTTCGGTGGAGCGGGTTTGGCCGCCCCGTTGTAGTCGGCGAAGAAGTGCCACCAGGCCTGGTCAACAGACTCGGGATCTTCGAGATACTTCTGGTACAACTCGTCGACAAGCCACTCATTTTGCCCGAAGCTTGCCAGCGGGTTTGTCCGCGACGACTCAGACGACACGGCGGAAATCGCCCTCTTCCGCAGATCGGCGTTGATGTTTGGTGAACCTGTCCAAGGCTACTCTCCTCGCACACCGAGGTGCGCCCCGGCCGGTCGCAGGTCTCGGCCCATTGTTCCAGGATCGATAAAAGAGGTCACGCGCGGATAGCCCGTCTGGGTGGTGAGGTGTGTCTCACCGTCTGGTCATCTCGGCTGTGTCAGCCGATGAACCGCGACTCGATCCGGATATTGGGGTTTATATCAGGCAGCATACCCATGAGGTCGTCGCCCGCCGAACGCAAGGCGTCCAGAGAGAGCGGTTCGAGACGCTCCAGGAGGAATAGCGCGTCCACCGTCTCCTCGGTGATCCTGGTCCTGACGCACTGCCGCCAGTTCCATCGCCGGCAGGTGACCCCGGCGTCGTCGCGCCACACCACCTCGCCGATCTCCGGGTCGCCCAGCGCCTCCTCCGACGGCTCGTCGCCCGCGGCCCGCACCAGCCGTGCGGCCCCCTGGTATCGGCGCAGGTCCTCGCCGCCGATCGGCAGGCAGTGCCGTACGGACACGGCGTTGTAGGCGTCCACCACCAGGTTGATCTCGGGGAGCGGCATCCGGCGGACCAGCGCGTCGACCGACGGCCGGGTGCGCTGCGGTTTCGCGCCGAACGCGCGGTAGGCCGACCGCCACGCCTCGATCCTGGGGTCGTCCGGCGGCGCGGCGTTCGCGGCGGCGTCGGCCAGCCAGGCCCGCGAGCGGTCGTCCGACGGCCCGTTGCGCAGGCCGTACGCGCAGATCGCCAGGACGGCGAAGTCGGGACGCAGCGCGGTGACCGCGTCGTCCACCCGGATGTCGTCAAGCATGCCCGGCAGCCTACGGCCACGCGCGCATGGCGAGCGTCGCCACCGCGTGCAGATCCTCGCGGGCCGCGCCATCCCTGGCCTGGGTGGACATGCCCTGGATGACGGAGGCGAAGAACGTCGCCAGCGCGCCCGCGTCGGTCTCCGGCGGGAGGAGGCCGGTCTCGACGTCCCGCTCGACGCGGCGGCGGATCGCGGCCTTACCGGCCTCGCGGTGTTCCCGCAGTTCCCCGATCACGCCGGGGTCGGTCGTGTTCACCCCCGCTGAGATGATCATGCATCCGGGCGGATGCGCCGGGTCGGTGTAGACCTCCGCCGCCTCCCGCAGCAGGCGCCCGACGGCGGCCCGCGCGGTCGGCTCCCCGGCCAGGGCCCGGGCGGCGAACGCGCCGTGGGTCTCCTGGTAGCGCCGCACGGCCTCGCCGAACAGCCGGCGCTTGTCACCGTAGGCGGCGTAGAGGCTGGGCGGGTTGATGCCCATCGCCGCCGTCAGCCCCGCGACCGAGGTCGCCTCGTAGCCCTGCCGCCAGAACTCCTCAAGCGCCCGCTCCAGCGCGACGTCGCGGTCGAACGCCCTGGTCCTTCCCATGCGCCGATTCTATAGCGATCGCTAAGATCGTGTTATTTTGTAGCGGGCACTAAAGAAAGGAGCTGGCATGGCCGCGCTGAGGGGCAGGACGGCGCTCGTGACGGGTGCGAGCAGAGGGATCGGGCGGGCGATCGCGGAACGGCTGGCGGCCGACGGGGCGCTGGTGGCGGTCGGATACGCGAGAGACGAGGCCGCGGCGAAGGACACGGTCGCGGCGGTAGAGGCCGGGGGCGGCCGGGCCTTCGCGGTCCGGGCCGAGCTCGGCGCGCCGGGCGGCGTGGACGAGCTGTTCGCCGGGGTGGACCGGGAGCTGGGACCGGGGGCGCCGATCGACATCCTGGTCAACAACGCGGGGATCACCCTGCGAGGGACGATCGAGGAGATCACCCCGGAGGACTACGACGAGATGTTCGCCGTCAACACGCGGGCGGCCTTCCTCGTCACGCGGCGGGCGCTGCCGCGCATCCCCGACGGCGGGCGGATCGTGACCGTGACCTCGGGCGTGACCAGGATCGCGTTCCCCGAGGCGATCGCGTACGCCATGACCAAGGGCGCGCTGGAGACCTTCACGCTCGCGCTGGCCAAGCATCTCGGGCCCCGCGCGATCACGGTCAACAATGTGGCGCCGGGGATCGTCGACACGGACATGAACGCGGGCTGGCTGCGCGGCGACGGGGCGGCCTGGGCGGCGGCGGCCGGGCGGGCGGCCCTGGGCCGGGTGGGCAGGCCGGATGACGTGGCCGGGGTGGTCGCGTTCCTCGCCTCGGACGACGCCGGCTGGGTGACCGGCGTCACCGTCGACGCCACCGGCGGCAGCGACCTGTGATCCGCGCCCGCCGTCAGTCCCAGGACGTGTCGAGCAGCCGCTCGAAGTCGGCGGCGGCCTGCTCGGGGTCGAACCAGGGCAGGGCCTCGCGGATCATCTCTCCGGTCCTGCGGGCGGCGTCGAGTCGCGCACGGGAGACGGCGGCACGGACCTCCTCCGCGAGCGTCCGGCTGTCCAGGCGCGAGGCGCGCGGCCCGAACGTCACGTCGAGCACCAGGCCCTCCGCCGACACGGTGGCCGTCACCTGACCGGAGGCGGCCTCGCCGGTGCCGGTGATCTCGCCGAGGCCGGCCTGGGCGCCCTCGGCCCAGGCGCGCAGACGCTCCGCCCGCTCCTCGGCCCCGGCCAGATCCTCCTCGCGGATGTCGGCCGGGTTGATGCGGGAGCCGTACACGGCGCCTCCAGTCGGGTCGTGAGGGGTCGTCGTGAGGGGTCGTCGTGAGGGGTCGTCGTGAGGGGTCACAGCAGGTCGCGGGCGATCCGCTCCACGCGGTCGCGGACGAACCTCTCGTCCAGGGGAGGCGGGACGTCCGCGGTGTCGGCGAGGGCGGCCTCCGTGATCTCCCGGGTCCTGGCCTCGGCGTCCCGCTGGGCCGCGCGCAGCACGGCCGTCACGCGCCTGCCGAGGGTCTCGCGGTCGAGCCGCATGACGCGCGGGTCGAAGCGCAACTCCACGATCTCGCCCCGGCCGTCGGCGACCGCCCGGATCGTCCGGTCGGGGCTCTGCGCCTCCGCCGTCACGTCGCGGACCAGGGCCCGCGCCTCCCGTAGCCGCCGCATCGTCGCCCGGCCCTCCGCCAGCACGCGCTCCAGCAGTTCGGCGTCGCCGTCGGGGGAGGGGGTCGTCATGAGAAAGAAGGCTATCGAAAGGGAGATCAGCGTTTACTGTGATCTATACGGAATAGGAAGCGGGGAGTTGGGGTCTGCGGCATGGAGTCGGGACTGGAGATCGTCCACGACCGGATGAGGCAGGACGCCTTCCGGATGCGGGTGCACGGCGACGACTACGCCTCGGCGCTGCGCCGGCTCAGGGAGCGCGGGCTCGGTGGCGCCGCGTGGCAGGACGACGGCCTGCTCGGCATGCTGGCCGGTCCGTACGCCGAGTGCACGCTGCTGGGGGTCGAGGCGCTGGCCGGCCTGTCCGCGGCGATCGGCGACACCGGCGACGGGCTGGGCAGGGCGAGCGCCCGCGTCGCCGAGGCCGAGGACGCGAGCCGGTCGCTGTCCCGGGACCTGTACGGCGAGCAGTGGGCGTGACGGGGGCCCGGCGATGGGGCTGACGGTTCCCCCGCAGGTGGACGTGATGCTGAGCCTGCTCGGCGTGCCCTGGCCGAACGTCGACGAGGACGAGATCCGCAAGGACGCCGACGCCTGGCGGACCGTGCTCGCGGGCACGGAACGGTCCGGCGGGGCGGCCGACGCGACGATCGCGGGGACGGGCGAGACCTACCGGGGCAGGTCGGCGACCGCGCTGGCCGGCTACTGGAGTGAGACGGGCGGCGAGGGCGGGCATCTGGCCCGGGCGGTCACCGCCGCGCGGTGGGCCCCGGCCGTGCTCGACAACACGGCCTGGCTGACGACCGGGGTGAAGGTCGCCGTGGCCTCGACCGCCGTCTACACGTCCGTGCGGGTGGCGCGGGCGTACCTGGCGGGCGGTCCGCTCGGCGCGGCCCTGGCGGCGGCGGAGATGTTCCGCTCACGCGCCGCGATCGCGAAGATCCAGCGGGAGGGCGCGGAGGGTGCGGGGCGGGTGCTCGCGCCCGCGCTGGACCGCAAGGTCACCGAGCAGTTCCGCCACATCCTCGAAGGGCTGCGCCGCCCGGGTGGCGGAGGGCTGGTCCCCGCGTTCGCCGGCGCTGGCCACCGGATCCCGGCGCGGGGGACCGTGGGCCCCCGTGCGGCCACCGGCCGGTCTCCGCACGACGGCCTGATGCTCATGGGGCGCAGCAACAAGAACGCCCAGAGCGGCGGCAACGGACGCCGCGGCGGGGGCGGGCGCCGTGGTGGCGGCGGTAGCGGTGGAGGTGGCGGTAGCCGTTCCGGCGCCGACGGCCGGACCGCCCACAGTGAGCAACGCCAGAGCCAGCGTGGCTTCAGCGACGACATGATCGAGGACGTCAAGGCGAACGGCCGGCGGAGCCGTGGCCACGATCCCGGCACCTCCGTCTACGAGACGGACAAGTTGAAGGTCGTCGTGAACGACAGGACCGATACCGTCATCACGGTCATCCGCAAGACGAAGCGAAGGAACTAGCCGCCGGGCGAGGGTGAGAGGTCTGCGTGCGCATCGATCACGACAGTGAGAACAACGTCGCCTACATCTACCTGGTCGACGAGATCGGCGAGGGAGAGGCGGTCACCCAGATCGAGGTCGAGGACGACGAACTGCGCGGGGAGATCGTGCTCGACCTGGACCGGGAGGGGCGCCTCCTGGGCATCGAGGTGCTCGGCGCGTCGCGCATCCTGCGGCCCGAGGTCCTCGCCCAGGCCGACGACGACGGCGATGACGATGACGGCGACGCGGGCGGGCAGGGCGGCGGCATCAGCCTGCCGCCCTACGAGCCGCACCTGCGCTGAGCCGCACCTGCGCTGAGCCGCACCGGCACTGCGAGAACGCCGAACCGGCGACATGGAACCGGCCGCCGCCTCTGCAGAGGCGGCGGCCGGGGTCTTCAGAGGAGGCGTCCGCTCAGCCGGAGCAGGCGGCGCCGTTCAGCGTGAACAGGTCGGGTGCCGGGTTGGCCTGCGGCGCGCCCTGGCCGTTGAAGCCGAACGTGACCGACTGGCCCGGCTGGATCTTCTTGTTGTACGTCTCGTTCGCCGCGGTGACGGTCGCACCCTGCTGGGAGAACTTCGCGCTCCAGCTGTGCTCGACCTTCTGCCCGCCCAGGAAAGACCACTTCAGCGACCAGCCGTCGATCGCCTTCGTGCCGGTGTTCTTGAGGGTGACCTGGGTGGTGAAGCCCTGCGGCCAGCTGCCGTGCGTGGTGTAGGTGACCGCGCAGGAGGCCGGCGCCTTGACGGTGCCGTCGCCCTGGTCGGCGATGAACGCCGCGATCCACGACATCGGGGCGTTCCAGTTGATCGTCAGCTCGTTGGTCGCCCACGAGCCGATGTCGTCGATGTAGCAGAACTGCGCCACGCAGCCCGTCAGCTTCGCCTGGGCCACCGGGTCCTGGATGCTGGAGTTGGGACCGCCCGAGAGCGTGCCGCGCGGCGGGTTGGGCAGCGAGGTGTCCAGCGAGTGGGCGTACCACCTGCTGTGCTGGTTCTTCGACGCCACCTCGCCGTAGCCGGTCACATACGACTGGTTGAGCGCGTTGCGGCCGAAGATGTAGTCGATGCCCTGCAGCACGCCGTCGCGGTACTTCACGTCGCCGGTGATGTCGTAGGCCGTGGCCATGACCACCATGTTGTTGACGACGATGCTGTTTGATCCCCAGTCGTAGGACGCCGCGTTGTACGGCAGGCCGTAGGGGTGGGCCTTCAGGATGCCGAGGTACTTGTCCGCGCCGGCCACCACCGAGGCGCGCACGTCGTCGCGGCCGGGCAGGGCGTTGGGCACGGTCGCCAGGTCGAGGCGGCCGAGCGCCGCGACGTTGCCCCAGTCCATGGCGCCGGTGTTCCAGATGTCGGCCGTGTGCAGCGGCGAGGCGAGGACGTAGTCCTTGAACTCCTGCTCGCCCGTGGTGATGTAGAGCTCGGCCGCCGCCCAGTAGAACTCGTCGCTGACGTTGGCGTCGTCGTAGGTGCCGCCGCCGACGCCGTCCGAGGGGGATGCGAGCAGGTTCGGGTGCGCCTTGGCCGCCGCCCACGCCTTCTTCGCCGCCGCGAGGTTCTTGGCCGAGAAGGCCGCGTCGTACGGCGCGAAGACCCGGGCCGCCTGGGCGGCCGTCGCGGCGAGGTTCAGCGTGGCCGCCGTGGAGACCGGGTGCAGCTCGCGCTTCTGCGGGTCGAGGTGCGGCAGCAGCGGGAGGCCGGTCCAGTTCTCGTCATGGATCTTGTGGTGGGCCATGCCGTCCGGCCGCTGCATCTTCAGCAGGAACTCCTGCTCCCAGCGGGCCTCGTCGAGGATGTCGGGGACGTCGTCGCCGCTCTCGGGGATGTTCAGGCTCCCGACCGGCTTGGCGGTCGCGGCGTTCTTGGTGCGCTCGAACTCGCTCATGAGCTGGGCGACCGAGATGCCGCCGTTGACGACGTACTTGCCGTGGTCGCCCGCGTCGTACCAGCCGCCGGACACGTCGAGGGTGTAGTCGCAGACGCCCGGCTGGCAGGGCACGTTCTTGTCGCCCTGGTTGGGGGCGACGTCCACGTGACCGGCGGGCCGGCCGTACCCGGGACGCAGGGCGTCGTCGATCGCGATGCCGCTGCGCTGGGTGTAGAAGAACTTCAGCGCGTCGAGCTTGAGGTCGGCGTACGAGTCGGGCTTGATGTCGAACGGCCGGCTGGTCTCGCCGTCGGCGGTCAGCGTGTAGCCGGTCCCTGCCTTCGTGTACGAGCCGAAGTCGATGGAGTGGACGTTCTGCGCGGAGCTCGAGTCGACGCCGCGCGGGGTGGTGGTGCCGTTCGCGACCACGGTGCCCGCGGAGTTCTTGAGCTGCCAGGGGAGCGCCTCGGTGGCGTCGGTGACGACGGTGGCGTTCTTGGGGCCCTTGGGCAGGTAGGCCACCTGGTTCACGCGGACCCGGGGGCCGGTGTCGGGCGTGTAGATGTCCGGCGGCGCCCCGCCCTTGAGCGAGACGTTGTCCACGCAGAAGCGCCACGCCGTCGCGCTGCCGCCGAGCTGGAAGACCACCTGCGCGTTGGGCAGGTCGACGGGCGAGGTGAACGTGTAGCTGTAGGTGTTGCCGGAGACGCTCAGCTCGGGGGCGGCCGCCACGTACTGCGTGTAGGGGTCGGTCGGGAGCTGGACGTACGCCCTGGCGACCTTCCCGGGCGACGCGGTGGCGAAGAAGCTGAACGCGTAGGTCTCGTCCTGCACGAGCGGGATGTCGTTGACGCCGATGATGGCGTCCCAGGGGTTGGTCGTCCCGCCGGGGATGTCGGAGCAGAGCCGGCCGTCGGTCAGCTCGAAGTTCAGGTTCGCGGTGTGCCACCACGGGTCCGTGGTGCTGTCGAATGTGCCGTTGGGGATCTGTTCAGGGCCCTCTTCCGCTGTGGCGGGAGGCGTGCCGGTCAGGCATGCGGTGGCCAGTGCCGCCACTGCGAGGATGCCGATTCGTCTGAGCACAGTCGTCCTCGGGGGTGGTGTGGGAGCGCTCCCAAAGCGGTGAGCGAATCGCATGTTTCCTTTGGGTTTCGCCGAACGTCAACGAGCCGGTCGGGGTGAGGCCGTTGACCGGGCATTGCCGGGCCGCGTGCCTGAAAATTTCATTTCCGCAGAGAAATCTTTGCAAAAGAACCTTTGCGAGTTAGTGTCCGAGGCATGGATCAGGAGGTCTTCCACGTCCGCGATTCCCGCACCCTGAAGGCGGTCGCCCACCCGCTGCGGGTGCGGCTGCTCGGGGAACTGCGCGCCAACGGCTCCGCCACCGCGACGGAGCTGGCCGCGCGCCTCGGCGAGAGCTCCGGCTCCACCAGCTATCACCTGCGGCAACTCGCCAGATACGGCTTCCTGGAGCAGGACCCCGACCGGCGCGACCGGCGTGAGCGCCGGTGGCGGGCGATCCACCGCTTCACCTCCTGGAGCGACGTGGAGATGGCCGCGACCGCGGAGGGCAGGGAGGCCGCGGCGTTCCTGCGGCGGCGGCAACTGGAGAAGCTGGCCGCCGACGTGGAGAACTTCGAGCGCGAGCGCGACCTGTGGAGCGAGGAGTGGGTGGAGGCCGCCGGCATGTCCGACCTCGTGGTGCGGCTCTCGCCCGCGACGGTGGCGGACCTGTACGAGCGGGTCTCGGCCCTGTTCATCGAGGCCGGGGAGCGGGACAGGGACGACCCTGACGCGCGCCAGGTCTCGGTGCTGCTGGCGGCCCATCCGCGCCGCGACGACCCGGCCGCCGGACATGCGTGAGCACGGGCGGTACGCCGCGATCGAGTTCCTCACCTGGCTGCCGACCGGCCTGATGCTGGCGCCGATGGTGTTGCTGATGGCCGGGCGCGGGCTGGACATCGCCGAGATCGGCCTCGTCACCGCGGCCTACTCGGTCACCGTCGTCGTCCTGGAGTTGCCGACCGGCGGGCTCGCCGACGTGCTCGGCAGGCGGGCGGTGCTCGCCGCCTCGGCCGTCGTCGGCGTGGCGGCGCTGGTCGTGATGGCGCTGGCGCACTCCGCCTGGGCGTTCCTGGTCGCGTCCGTGCTCAAGGGCGTCTCCCGCGCGTTGTCCAGCGGGCCGGCGCAGGCGTGGTACGTCGACACGCTGCACGAGCGGCACGGCCCGGACGCCGACCTCAAGCCCGGGCTGGCGGCGGGCAACATCGCGGGCTCGTCCGCCCTGGCGCTCGGCACCCTCGCCGGGGGCCTGCTCCCGCTGGCCGTACGCCGGGATCCGCTGGCCGCGCCTGTCTGGGCGGCGGCGGGGGCCTCGGTCGTCCTCCTCGTGGCCGTGCTCGTGCTGATGCGGGAGCCGAGCCGTACGGCGCGGGGGCCTGGCCGGGCGGCCCGGCTGACCGCGGCGGTCCGCGACGTGCCGGTCACGATCGCGGGCGGAGTGCGGATGGGGCTGACCGACCGCGGTCTCGGCCGGCTGCTGCTGATGGCCGCGGCGGGCGGCGTGATGCTCAACACGATCGAGATGCTGACCCCCGGCCGGCTCGCGGAGGTCACCGGGCGGGCCGAGACGGGCGGCGCCGCCTACGCCTTCGTGACCTTCGCCGGGTTCGCCGCCAACGCGCTCGGCAGTTCGCTCGCGCCGGTGGCGGCCCGGCTGGCCCGCGGCTCCGTACGGGCGGCGGTGCTCGCCACCGCCGTGGTCTCGGCGGCGGTCGCCGCGCTGGCCGCCTCGGTGGTGCTGCGCGGCTGGGCCGCGATCGCCGCCGCCGCGGCCGCCTACGTCGTGCTGTTCACCGCGCTCGCGGTCGCCTCCCTGCTCAGGACGGAACTGGTCCACCGGCGGGTGGCCGCGGACCGCCGGGCGACCGTGATGTCGGTGGACTCCCTGCAACTCCAGTTCGGCGGCATGCTCTCCTCGCTCTGCCTGGTGCCGCTGGCGGGGATCGTCGGCGTCGGTCCTGTCTGGGCCGTCACCGCCGTGGTCGTCCTCGCCTCCGCCCTCCTGTACGTACGCCTCCCAGCCGCTCCCACCGTGAGGCACCTCCGGTAGAACCAAATTCGGTATGGGGGGCAGAATCAAGCGGGCAGGGTTGCGAAAGGGACGGGATGTCGATGAACAAGGTGAGCGTGACCGCGGCGAACGAGGCGCAGCGCGCGGCGTGGCTGGGCGGGGGACTGCCCGAGGTGGAGCGGGTGCGGCCGGGGCTGTGGTCGATCCCCGTCCCGATCCCGATCAACCCGCTGCGCTACGTGCTGGTCTACGCGCTGGAGATCCCCGACGGGGTGGTCGTCATCGACGCCGGGTGGAACACCGAGGAGGCGTACGGCGCGCTCGTCGCGGGGCTCGCCACGGCAGGGTACGAGATCACCGACGTGCGGGCCGTGCTGGTGACGCACATCCACCCGGACCACTACGGTCTGGCCGGCCGGATCCGCGAGGTCTCCGGCGCCTGGATCGGGCTGCACCCGGCCGACGCCCGCATCGTGCACGACCGGTACGAGGATTCGGCGATCGACGCGCTCGTCCAGCGGGAACGCGACCTGCTGGTGCGGTGCGGCGTGCCGGACATGACGGCGGAGGAACTGGCCGGGGCGTCGCTCATGCTGCGGCAGTTCGTCACGATGGCGACGCCCGACCGGCTCATCGAGGACGGCGACCGGCTCGACCTGCCGGGCTGGGACCTGCGGGCGGTGTGGACCCCTGGCCACTCGCCCGGCCACCTGTGCTTCGCGGAGCCGGAGCGCAGGCTGCTGTTCTCCGGCGACCACGTGCTCGCCAGGATCACGCCGATGGTCGCCGTGCACCCGCAGTCGGCGGACAACCCGCTGGCCGACTATCTCGACGCGCTGCGGGCGGTGGGCGGACTCGACGTCGAGGAGGTGCTGCCCGCCCACGAGTACCGCTTCCTCGAACTCTCGGACCGGGTGAACTACGTGATCGCGCACCACGAGGAGCGACTGGCGGAGGTGCGCGGCGTCGTGACCGAGGGCGACGGCTCCACCTGCTGGGACATCGCCACCCGGCTCACGTGGTCGCGCGGCTGGGAGGAGATCCCCGCGCACATGCGGCGGGCGGCCAACAACGAGACGCTCGCCCACCTCGTGTGGCTGGAGCGACAGGACATGGTCACCCGCGTGCCCGGCAAGCCGGACCTCTGGTACGGCCCCTCCGCCTGACGGTCCCCTCACGTGGGCTTTCCCGGCCGATCGGCACGGGATACCGTGCGGAAAGAACTAGAACGATGTTCTCTTCTGGTCCCGTGAGGAAAGGGTGGCGCCATGTCCGAGGGATCCGAGCTGAGGTTCGACGGGAGAGTAACGATCGTCACCGGAGCCGGGCACGGGCTCGGCAGGTCCCACGCGCTGCTGCTCGGCCGGCGCGGGGCGAAGGTCGTCGTCAACAACGCGGGCATCCTGCGCGACCGGTCGTTCGGGAAGATGACGGTCGAGGACTTCGACGCCGTGCTCGCCGTGCACGCGCGCGGGTCGTGGACCGACGACCTCACCGTCGAGGCGATCCGCGACAACTGGGAGGCCGTCATGGCCGAGGAGCCCCATCTGCCGACCAGGCTCGGCGAGCAGGCCGGCGCCTCCCTGCAGGCCATGCTCTGACCTCAGGGCTCGCCGTCCGGGTGTTCCGGCGGGCAGGCGACGTCGGTGGACAGGTCGCCGGGCCGCCGCGGCACGGGCGCGCGGCCCGGCGGCTGCCTGACCGTCAGATCGGGGAACGGCGGCGGCGGGTTGCGCCGGGTCTGCGGCCGCTCGCTGAGGCTGAGCTCCTCGCCGTGGTGCGTCACCGTGATGGGGTCGCCGTGCAGCAGCCGGTACGTCGTGCCGTCCTGGGCGATGTCGACCCGCAACAGCCGGCCCCGATAGCGGACGCGGAACGTGAGCCGGGTGATGCCGGAGGGCAGGCGGGGGGCGAAACGGACGCGCCCCTCGCGGGCCCGCATGCCGCCGAAGCCCCCCACCAGCGCGATCCACGCCCCGGCGAGCGAGGCCATGTGGACGCCGTCGCGGGTGTTGCGGTTCAGGTCGCGCAGGTCCACCAGCGCGGCCTCGCCGAGATAGGCGTAGGCGAGGTCGAGCTGCCCCACCTCGGCGGCGAGCAGGGCCTGGGTGGCGGCCGACAGCGAGGAGTCCCTGACGGTCAGCGCCTCGTAGTAGGCGAAGTTGCGCGCCTTCTGCTCGGGCGTGAACGACTCGCCGCACAGGTGCATGGCCAGCACGAGGTCGGCCTGCTTGACGACCTGCTTGCGGTACAGGTCGAAGTAGGGGAAGTGGAGCAGCAGCGGATACTGATCGGGACGGGTGGCCGCGAAGTCCCACCGCGCGTGCCCGGTGAACCCCTCGCTCTGCTCGTGGACCCCCAGCCGCTCGTCGTACGGCAGGTGCATGGCCGCGGCGGCGTCCCGCCACGTCGCCGTCTCCTCCAGCGTGACGCCGAGCTCCTGCGCCTGGTCGAAGTGGCGTACGGCCACGGTGGCGGCGGCGTGCAGGTTCCGCTGCGCCATGAGGTTGGTGTAGACGTTGTTGTCCGCGACGGCGCTGTACTCGTCGGGGCCCGTCACGCCGTCGATGCGGTAGCGGCCCTCGGCGTCGTGGTGGCCGAGCGCGCTCCACAGGCGGGCGGTCGCGACGAGCAGCGGCAGGCCGACCTCCCGCTCGAAGCCGGTGTCCTCGGTCGCGTCGACGTACCGCGTGACCGCGGCGGCGATGTCGGCGTTGACGTGGAAGGCCGCCGTGCCCGCAGGCCAGTAGCCCGAGCACTCCTCCCCGTTGATCGTCCGCCAGGGGAAGGCGGCCCCGCGCAGCCCGAGCTGTTCCGCCCGCGCCTGCGCGAGGGGGAGGATCGACAGCCGCCACCTCAGGGCGTCGGCGGCGGCCCGGGGATAGGTGTAGATGGCCACGGGCAGCACGAAGCTCTCGGTGTCCCAGAACGCGTGCCCGTCGTAGCCCGAGCCGGTCAGCCCCTTGCTCGGGATGGGCTGCCGCTCCAGCCGGGCACCGGCCTGGAGCAGGTGGAACAGCCCGAAGCGCACCGCCTGCTGCACCTCGGAGTCGCCCTCCACCTCGACGTCCGCCCCCGCCCAGTAGTCGTCGAGGAAGGCGCGCTGCTCGTCGCGCAGGCCTTCCCATCCGGTGAGCCTGGCCGCGGCCAGCGCCGCCACGACCTGGTCGTGCATCGCGGGCCTGGACCGCTTGGCCGACCAGCCGTAGGCGAAGAACTTGTCCAGCCGCAGCCGCTCGCCGGGCTTCAGCCGGGTGGCGACCGTCACCCGGCTGACGTCGCCCTGGCCGTCGCACTCGACGTGGGTGCCGTCCGGGCCGTCGATCTCGTGGCGCATCCCGGCGGCGACCCGCAGCCGGCTGGCCCTGGTCGAATGGACCATGACGCACGCGCAGTCGCGCGCGGCGACGTTCTCCTCCAGGACGAGCGGCGCCTCCAGCGCGGCGGCTGCGCGGGGGTCGGCCACCGGCGGCACGGTCTCGTTGGCCACCAGTTCCGACTGGACGACCACGCTGAGCGGCTGGTCCACCGCTTCCACCTCGTAGCGGACGGCGGCGACGGCCCGGTGGGTGAAGGACACGAGCCGGGTCGAGGTGACCCGCACCGTGGCTCCGGTCGGGGAGCTCCAGTGCACCATCCGGGTCAGTGTCCCCGCCCGCAGGTCGAGGACCCGTTCGTGTGAATGCAGCGTGCCGTATCTGACGTCGAACGGCTCGTCGTCCACCAGCAGCCGGATGAGCTTGCCGTTGGTGACGTTGACGACCGTCTGCCCTGACTCGGGATAGCCGTAGCCCGCCTCGGCGTACGGCAGCGGGCGCAGCTCGTAGAAGGAGTTGAGATAGGTGCCGGGCAGCCCGTACGGCTCGCCCTCGTCGAGGTTGCCGCGCAGCCCGATGAGCCCGTTGGACAGGGCGAAGACCGATTCGGTCTGGGCGAGCACGTCGGCGTGCAGGTGGCATTCGCGCACCGCCCACGGCTCCACCTCGAAGGCGGGATGTCTGATCATGTCTCGTCCAGCAGGTCGGAGAGGTCCCTGACCACCACGTCGGCGCCGCTGTCCCGCAGGGCGGCGGCCTGGTGCCCGCGGTCCACGCCCACCACGAGGGCGAAGCCGCCCGCGCGCCCGGCGGCGACCCCGGCCAGCGCGTCCTCGAAAACGGCGGCCTCGGCGGGGGCGAGCCCGAGAGCCGCGGCGGCGGCGAGGAACATGTCGGGGGCGGGCTTGCCGGCCAGGCCGCGCTCCCTGGCCACCACGCCGTCGACCCGCGCCTCGAACATGTCGTCCAGCCCGGCCGCGGCGAGCACCCGCGCGGTGTTGGCGCTGCTGGAGACGACCGCGCGGCGCAACCCGGCGTCGCGTACGGCCCGCAGGTAGCGCACCGATCCCTCGAAGACCTCCACGCCCTGCCGGTCGAGGACCGCCTGGAACAGCGCGTTCTTGCGGTTGCCCAGGCCGTTGACCGTGGGTGTGCCCGGCGGGTCGTCCGGCGTGCCCTCGGGCAGGTCGATGCCTCTGGACAGCAGGAACCCCCGGGTGCCGTCCAGGCGTTTCCTGCCGTCGACGTACCGCTCGTAGTCTCCGGTCTCGTCGAAGGGCACGAACGGCGTGCCGGTGGCGGACGCCCGCTCGCGCAGGAACTCGTCGAACATCTCCTTCCACGCCGCCGCGTGGACCCTCGCCGTGCGCGTGAGCACCCCGTCCAGGTCGAACAGGCAGCCGCGCACCTCGTCCGGCAATCCCAGCATGCGTCCTCCCCCCGTCTCCCGCACTCCTACCCAGTAGACAGAGGGTGACTTTTGCTGAATCCAGCGAAAGGTTGCATCAGATCGATAAAAGGTCTTCCCAGGCCAGCGGAAAAGGGGTACGTTTCCGACCAATCACGGGACGCGGAGGCGTAGGTGAAGAGGACGACCATCAGGCCGGAGAACGCGCATCAGGCCGCGCTCCTGCGTCTGCTGAGGGACGGCGGGAGCTCCCGCGCGGAACTCGGCGACGTGGTCGACCTGTCCAGGTCGAAGCTCAACGTCGAGCTGGACCGGCTGGTCGAGCTCGGGCTCGCCGAGCCCGACGGGCTGGCCGCCTCACGCGGCGGCAGGCGCTCGGGACGGGTGCGCATCGCGCGTGACATCCGGTTCGCCGGGATCGACATCGGCGCCACCTCGATCGATATCGCGGTCACCAACGGTGAACTCGAGGTGCTCGGCCACCTGAACGAACCCTGTGACATCAAAGAGGGCCCCGGCGTCGTGCTGGGCAGGGCCATCGAGCTGCTCGGCAAGCTGAGCGACGACGGGCTGTTCACCGATCTCAGCGGCGCCGGCATCGGCGTCCCCGGGCCGGTGAGCTTCGCGGAAGGCGTCCCCGTCGTGCCGCCGATCATGCCGGGCTGGGACCGCTACCCGGTCAGGGAGACGGTCGGGCAGGCACTGTGCTGCCCCACGGTGGTCGACAACGACGTCAACATCATGGCCCTCGGCGAGCTGCACGCGGGCCTCGCGCGGCAGGTCGACGACTTCCTGCTCGTCAAGATCGGCACCGGCATCGGCTGCGGCATCGTGGTGGACGGCAAGATCTACCGCGGTGTGTCCGGCAGCGCCGGCGACATCGGCCACATCCGGGTGGACGACCTCGGGCCGACCTGCTCCTGCGGCAACTCCGGGTGCCTCGAGGCGTACTTCGGCGGCGCCGCGCTCGCGCGGGAGGCCCTCGCGGTGGCGCGCTCGGGCGGCTCGCCGTACCTGGCGGAGCGGCTCGCGGTCGCGGGCACGCTGACGGCGGAGGACGTCGCCGCCGCCGCGGCGCAGGGCGACGCCGGCGCGATCGGGCTGATCCGCGACGGCGGACGCCGGGTGGGACAGGTCCTGGCCAGCCTGGTGAGCTTCTTCAACCCCGGACTCGTGATCATCGCGGGTGGCGTGGCCAAGCTCGGCCACGTGCTGCTCGCGGAGATCAGAAGCGTCGTCTACCGCAGGTCGCTTCCGCTCGCCACCGGAAACCTGCCGATCGTGCTGTCGGAGCTGGGCGACACCGCGGGTGTCGTCGGCGCCGCCCGCCTGATCAGCGACCACGTCTACTCCGACCACGTCTATTCCGGCATCTGACATCGTTGGGAGACCCCATGGCAGACGAACACCCTTTGCTTCAGATGAGGGGGATCGTCAAGCAGTTCCCCGGCGTGCGTGCGCTGGATGGTGTGGACCTTGAGGTCAGGGCCGGGGAAGTGCATTGTCTGCTCGGCCAGAACGGTGCCGGGAAGTCGACGCTGATCAAGATCTTGTCGG
>NZ_JABBWV010000021.1 GCF_012999535.1 Microbispora sp. H11081 | reverse complement strand
CCGTCAACGCAGCCCAGCACAGCAGTCCCGCTCGCCCTCGCGGCTTGCTTGAGCCGGATGCCCGGAAACGGGCACGTCCGGTTCTGAGGGGGCCGGGGCGCAGCAATGCGCTCCGGCTACCCGGCGGGCGTCGCCTGCGCGCTGCTCTCGCACGGCTCAGGCGTCGTCGGTGAGTGAGTCGATCCAGCGGTGCAGGCGATGACCTTCCACGGTCATGAGTTCTGGATCGCGGAAGGTGTTGGTGAGCAGGGAGATCCCCTGATAGGCGGCGATAAGGGCGACCGCGAGCTCGCGTGCGTCGTCGCGGCCCATTGCCTGGAACTGCCGCTCCACCCAGCCGATCAGCACCGCCATGACCTTTGCGAGCATCTGATCGAGGCCGTCGGCGCGCTTGTCGAGTTCGGAGGCCAGGGTCCCGGTGGGGCATCCGTACTGCGCTGCGAGGTCGCGCTGCTCCACCCAGCCGTCCACGAGACCCTTGAGCCGGTCCTGGGGCGCGGGAAGCCGATCGAGTGTGGCGATGATCGTGTCCAGTCGCCGGGCCTGCGCGTCGATCGCAGCCTCGACGAGTTGGTCCTTGGTCTTGAAGTAGTAGTAGACGTTGCCCACCGGAACGTCGGCCGCCCGCGCGATGTCGGCGAGGGTCGTCTTCTCCACGCCCTGTGCGTGCAGCACCTGGGCCGCTGCGCTTGCCAGCCGCTCCCGCTTCCCCGAGTTCCTTGAGTTAGCCACCTGACTAACTATAGACAGGCGGCTCATCGGTCGCTACGGTCCTAGTTAGTCAGTCAACTAACTAACAAGGAGAAGGATCGTGATCGCAGTAACGGGTGCCACCGGAAACGTCGGACGCCAACTGGTCGCGCTGCTCACCGCAACGGGAGAGCGGGTAACCGCCCTGTCCCGGCAGGCCGGCCAGATGCCCGAGGGGGTGCGGCACGTTCAGGCAGACCTGGGCGACCCCGTCGGCCTGAAGGGCGCGTTCGACGGAGCCGAGGCGCTGTTCCTCCTGGTGGCGGGCGAGGACCCGCAGGCCATCCTTGACGCCGCTCAGGCCGGCGGTGTCCGGAGGCTTGTCCTGCTGTCTTCCCAGGGCGCGGGGACCAGGCCGGAGATCTACCGTCACCCCGCTGCCTTCGAGGGGGCGGTCCGCCGGTCGGGCCTGGAGTGGACCATCTTGCGGCCCGGCGGTTTCAACTCGAACGCCTACGCCTGGGCCGAGTCCATCCGCGTGAGCCGTACGGCTGCCGCGCCCTTCGGCGGCATCGGCTTGCCGACCATCGACCCGGCCGACATCGCCGAGGTCGCTGCGACCGTCCTGCGCGAAGACGGGCACGCCGGCCGTACCTATGAGCTCACAGGACCCGCACTGACCACGCCACGGGAACGCGTGGCGGCGATCGCCGCCACGCTGGGCGAGCCGGTGCGGTTCATAGAGCAGACCCGGGATGAGGCACGGGCACAGATGCTCCACCTCATGCCCGAACCGGTCGTCGAAGGAACGCTGTCCATCCTGGGAGAGCCGACGGAGGCCGAGCAGAAGGTCAGCCCGGACGTCCAGCAGATCCTTGGCCGTGCTCCCCGAACCTTCGTTGACTGGGCTGGCCGTAACATCGCCGCCTTCAAGTGAACCCGGTCGCCGAGTCAGCGAGAAGTCAGCACTGGCGAGCATGCGCCTGCGCGGTCCGGCGGCCGGGCGTGTGGCCTGAGGGCCGCCAGTCCCGGCCGCCGACTGCGTGGGCTGTGCGGCATCGAGAAACGGCGAGAGTTCATCCTGGGGGCCTGGTAAAGCAGGGGTGCGCAGCGAAGAGGTCCACGATCCGCGGCCAACCCGCAGGGGCCGTGGACGGCGGGTTCCGCTCACCTCGATCCGGGAACGACGCCGCACAGGTAGGTGGACTCCTCCAGTAGTTGCGGCGTCATCGTGATCCCGGTGAGGCGCTCGGCCAAGAGGAACGCCGGCCCTTCGCGGGGATCGGCGTGCGGTGGGTAGACGGAGCCGATCCGCTTCATGGTCTCTGCGAGTTCGTCCGGCATCTCCTCCGAATAGCTTTCATGAGGCCTGAACACGAACTGGATCTTCCCGTCTTCGATCCAGTGTGAATAGCCTTCCTGGTACGCGAACTCGAACCGGATCTTTCCGTCGTCGAGCCAGTAGAAGTAGTCCATGCCGTCGATGTCGAGGTAGAAGTGGGAGACGAGACGGGTTCCCGCCGACAGCGGCATGATGGTCTCTTCGGTGACGCCGAGCCCGCCGTTGGCCTCGATGAGGAGTACCCAGTCTTCGACGGCTACGGCGCCGAGGGTCTGCCACCGGATCAGCTCATCGAGTGTCACCTGAGAGCAGGCATCGACCCGCACGCCGAGCCGGGTCATCAGTTGCTCGGGCGTCAGGCCGCGGACGTACGTGAAGCAGTAGGCGTCCGCCAGGCCGGGGAAGCGCTCAGGGGAGAACCAGGAGTAATCGTCAGGAGTCGCGATCATTCCGTCATGCTGGCAGCGCCCACCGACAAGAAAAGAGCCGGACGGCGGTTCCTGGGTCCAGAGCCCTGTCACGGATGGCCGGAACCGGAGACGACGCGTGGTCGCCGAAGCCGGCCATTCCCGAGCACGTGCTCAAGGGCGAGTGAACATGAGCCGCCAGGACCCAGGTCGCGCCAAGTGGAGGACTTTACGGGACGCTGTAGAGGAACCACAGGTTGTACTGGTAATCGCAGTGATACCAGCTCCAGAGGTTGTTCTGGACGCCGTAGTCGCCGTACCGATAGCAGTCGTACGAGGAGTAGTAGACGTTGCGAAGCGTATCGGCGTGTGCGGGACCGGCGCTCGCGGTGACGACCAGCCCACCGACCAAAGCGCCGACGACGGCTAATGCTCTGATTTTCCGCACTTACCCTCCTAGCAGTGGATGTGGTGCCGACCTCTACTGCGAAGCATGGCAGCGCGGGCGATATCCGTACAGATCGCTTTTCCCGCCGTCGTTTCCGCGGCAAGGGGGACCTGCGCTATAGCGGGTAAGGGCTGAAATCTCCGTGCGGACCTTTCACGATCAAGCCCGATTTTGGGACGTCGTCCGCGCCTATCGAGGCCCGAGCCCCGTCTTGCCGTCGATCAACTCGCGGACGATGTCGAGATGGCCGGCATGACGCGCCGTCTCCTCGATCATGTGGAGGACGATCCGGCGCAGGTCGGTGATCTCCTCGCCGAGCGGTCCGGGGTGCCGTCCGCGCGGGGGCGCCGACAGCGGCGTGGAGGCCAGGACGGCGTTGGACCGCTCGCACTGGGCGCGGTAGAACTCGAAGACCTCCGACGATCGCCGGTCGGTGGTCAGCGGCACGTCGCCGTACGGCCAGGGCAGTGGCTCGGCGGAGCCGGTCAGGATCTCTTGGAACCAGTGCCGTTCGGCATGACCGAGATGTTCCACGAGACCCAGCGGCGTCCATCCGGAAGGCAGCAGAGGAGTCGTCAGGGCTTCGACGTCCAGCCCTTCGATGATGGCGAGAACGCTGGCGCGTTGCGCCTCCAGGAACATCAGCAGTGCGGTCTTCTCATCGTCGTCCACCGAGTCGACACCCTTTCCGAGCACCTGATGAAAGGTCGACGTTCGCTTCGTCACCTATGAGCGCCGAACGGTAGCAATCGGGACCGACATTCTTCGGGCACCCGTGCTCAACGAGGTTTCGCGGGCGTTCTCGCGCTCATCGGTCGAGGGCCAGCGTGGCGAGGTGGCGGGCGATGCCGGCGGTGTCGGTGTCCTGCACGTTGCTGAGCACGACGACCTGGATGTCGTCATCGGGCAGGTACATGTTGCTCGCCGTGTAGCCCAGGAAAAGACCCGGGTGGTATCGGAGCCGGTGGCCCTGGAGCCGGTCGACGAGCCAGCCGAAGGCGTACGCGGTCGACGGCAGGTTGAGGCAGCCGGTGGAGGGGCACGGCGCCTGTGGTGTGAACGCCTGCTTGACGGTGGCGGGTGGTGCGACCCGGTAGGAGCCGAACGCCCGGTCCCAGCGGGCGATGTCGTCGACGGTGGAGTAGATGCCGGTCGCGGCGAACAGTTCGGAGCCGTTGAGAAGCGGGGCCGGTGAACCGGGCGTGAGGTAACCCTTCGCGTATCCCTCGGGCGGATATCTCCTGCTGTAACCGGTGTTCCCGAGGTGGAGCGGGCCGGTGATCAGCTCCTGCAGTACGGTGCCGTACGGCTTGTGCGTCACCGCCTGGATGATCGCGCCGGCCAGGACGTAGCCGGAGTTGGTGTACTTCCAACTGGTGCCCGGCTTGAAGTCCAGTGGCAGGTTCACGAACCGCTGGATGAGCTCCCGGGTCGTGGTCGGTCGTGTGACGTTCGCGAGGTAGCCGGGCAGTTTCTCGACGTTGGGGATGCCCGAGGTGTGTGTGAGCGCCTCGCGGATCGTGATGGGCCGCCACGCCGCCGGGCAGGCCTTGAGGTATGCCGGGACGAGATACGGGCAGACCCGGTCGTCCAGCTTGAGCAGCCCGCGGTCGCGCAGTTTCAGTACGAGCATCGAGGTGAACTGCTTGGTGACCGACATGACCCGGTAGACCGTGTCCGGCCGGTTGGGGATGTGCTTTTCCTCGTCGGCCTCGCCGGCGGCGAAACGCGCCAGCACCTCTCCGCGCCGCATCACCAGCACCGAGCCGGTGAACTTCTCGTCCGCGGCCAGATCCCGCAGGTATGTCCGCATCCGCGTCTGCGCGGCGGTGGAAGTGTCCTGCGGTGCCGAGGACGAATCCGCCTCCTGCACGGGCCGGTTCGTGCTTTCCGACAGGCTGTCCTGATTGTTGCGAGAATTCGCGACCGCGTCCGCTTTCTGCCAGTTGTACGGCATGGCCCGCGAATCCGTCTCGCCTTTCTGCACCGGTGTGACGGCTAGCGTGAGGTCGCGGAGCAGGTTCTGACGCTGGCGCTGCCGCTCGCGTTGACGCTCGCGGGCTGCCGGGTGGTCGTCGTCCGGGCCGGTCACGACGGCGCCCGTGGTGGATTCGGCGGTGGTGGATTCGGCGACGGCGGGGGTGCCCGAGGGTACGGCTCCGCCGGTGAGAGCGGACAGCATCGCAACGAACCCGAAAACTTTAGGACACTTGCCCATCTTCTCCCCATCGAACATATAGCCGTTCAGCGTTCCGGCGTTTTCCGGGAACGTCATGCGGGTCATTGTTCTTGGGCTTGATCCGCGATCCGGCGGAGCCACAAGCTCCTTTTCCTTCCTATGGAAGTAAGGGATACCTTGCGGGGTGGACTCCAGCGCCGGCGTCCGGTGACGTAAGGGGGGATCGACGTGCCCGACGGGTGGCAGTGGGACAGCACCCTGTTCCAGGGATGCGCGGCCTTCTACGAGCGCGGCAGGCTGCCGTATGCCCCGGGCTTCGCGGAGGCGCTGGCCGCGGCCCTCGGCCTGGACGGCCGGGGCAGGCTCCTCGACGTCGGCTGCGGGCCTGGCACGGTGACATCGGCCCTGGCGCGGTTCTTCACCGAGGCGGTCGGCCTCGACCCGGACGAGGACATGCTGGCCGAGGCGGCGCGACGGGCCGAGCGTCGCGGGGTGACCAACGCGCGCTGGGTGGTCGCCCGCGCCGAGGACCTACCGGCCGGTCTGGGTGCGTTCCGGGTCGTTCTGTTCGCGCAGTCCTTCCACTGGACGGATCGGGATCGCGTCGCCGCGACGGTGCGGGAGATGCTGGAACCGGGGGGCGCGTTCGTCCACATGAGCGATCTGCAGGATCCGCCGCCTGAACCGCCTCCGCCGGGGCTGCCCGCGGCCCCGTACGCGCGGATCGGCGACCTGGTGCGCCGGTATCTCGGCCCGGTCCGTCGAGCGGGGCAGGGCACGCTCGTCCACGGCACACCGGGCGGGGAGGATCTCGTCCTGGCGGGGGCAGGGTTCGAGGGCGTGGAACGGCTCCTCGTGCCGGCCGGGGAAGTGGTCGACCGCACCGAGGACGACATCGTGGCGTGGGTGTTCTCCCGATCGGACTCCGCCCCGCATCTGTTCGGCGACCGGCTGGAGGACTTCGAGCGGGACCTGCGGGCGGTGCTGCGGCAGGCGTCCGGCGGCGACCGCTTCGCGGAGCGTCTTCCGGCGACCGAGATCAAGATATGGCGCAGGCCGTCCGGTGAGCGGTGACGGCACTGTCACGAGGCGCCCTGCCGCCGCTCAGCGGTCGCCCCGGCGCCGGAACCTGCCGCCCACCCCGCCGAACAGCGCCACGCCCTTGATCACGATGATCGGCGCGGACGGGTCGATCGTCGAGCTGTTGGCCACGTCGAAGCCGCCGAAGATGCCGATGCCCTTGCAGCGCACCTCGGCCCCCTCGGGGAGGATGATCTCGGCCCCGCCGAAGATCGCGTTGACGGTGATCTCGACCTCTTTCGCCTCGAACTCGGCGTCTGTCAGGTCGAACCGTATGCCGCCGAAGGCGGCGAGCGCCCTGGTCTGACGCCGTACCCGCCAGCGGCCCCTGCGGTCGGCTCCGCCGAAGATGGCGATGACGTTGTCCGGCTCGCTGCTCGCGCCCGGCACGTACGACACCGGGCTCGCGGCCGGACGGTGCCGTTCGACCTGCAGGTCCTGGGTGAGGACGTCGAGTTCCCCGACAGTCTTGGCCTGGTAGAGGGCGTCGAGGCGCTCGGAGTACTCCTCATGGCTCAGCTGGCCGGTGCTCAGGGCTTCACCGAGCGCGGCGGCGACCTGCTCCCTGTTGCTGTCGGAGGCGCGCAGGTGGGACATCGGGGAGTCCCGGCGCTGAGGGGTGTTGTCCATGGTGGTCACGATAGTTCGCATTCGACCCGACAGGGAGCCTGCCCCGCTCGGACACGGAGCCGCCGCCGGGCGTCGACGACCGGGGCGACGCGACTCTTCCCGGATCGGGACGACGAAGGCCCCCTCCCACTCCCGGGAAGGGGTCTTCGCGCGGCATGCCGCTCGCGCCGGGCTCCTGTCACGCGACGGCGGCGGGCGTCCAGAGGAGGTCGATCGCCTGCTCCGCCGCCGCGAGACTCTTGTCGGCCAGCGGAATCAGCTCGTTCATCGACGGTGTGACGTAGGCGAGCTGGAGCTCCGCCGTGATGAAGCGCGGCTGCAGGCCCGTCAAGGACAGGCCGTGCGGCAGCCACGGCTCGGCATGGTCCCATCCCTCGCGGGGCGTCCCGGCCCCATAGCCGCCGCCGCGACTCGCGAGGACCAGGAAGTCACGCCCTCCCAGCAGGCCCTGGCCCGTCGCGAGGTCGTACGACAGCCCGGGGGCGACGAGGTGGTCGACCCAGGACTTGACGCCGCTGGGCGCCCCGTAGTTGTAGAGCGGGAGCCCCAGCACGATCGTGTCGGCCTGCTTCACCTCGCCGACCAGCTGTTCCATCAGCTCCCACGAGGCCGCCTGGGCGGGGGTGTGCTGCTCCCGCGGGAGCCGCTGGGCCAGGAAACTCTCCTGGCCGAAGTGGGGGAGCGGGGTGCCGCCCAGGTCACGGTAGGTGACGGTGCCCCCGGGATGCGCGGCGCGCCAGGCGGCGACGGCCCTCGCGGTGAGCTTGCGGCTGACGGACCGCTCGCCCTGGATGCTCGCGTCGATGTGCAGCAGATGGGACATCTCCTGGCCCTTCGTAGATGGTTGGTGCTGGGTCAATGATTAGCCCTCTGCTGATTGCAGGTCAAGTCGGCTAGAGTTGAAGCCATGACGTCCCTGCCCGTTGTCAACCAGCCGGTGCATCGGTGCGGCGCGCTGCTCGACCACCTCGCGCGGCGTCTGCGTCTTCGTTCCGAGTCGGTGCTCGCGCCGCTCGGCCTGCGTCCCCGCCACCTCGTCGCGCTCACGGTGCTGCGGGACCGTGGCGGCAGCACCCAGCAGGCGCTCGCGCGCACCCTGGAGATGGACGGGACGAACGTCGTCGGGCTGCTCAACGACCTGGAGGCCGAGAAGCTCATCGAGCGGCGGCGGTCGCCGGAGGATCGCCGCAGGCACATCGTCGAGCTGACGCAAGCCGGCGCGGAGCGGCTCGCGAAGGCCGAGTTCGCACTGGCGGCGGTCGAGGACGAGGTGCTCGGCGCGCTCGACCACGACCAGCGCGAGACTCTCTACGGCCTGCTCCAGCAGGCGGCCGTCGGCGACGCGGAGAGCTGCGCCGAGGTCGCCCCCTGCGGCGAGGCTCTACCGCCCTGCTGAGAGCGGCAAGCCGGCTGTCCGCCTCGAAAGGGGTCGCAAAATCTGGAAGTAGGTACTAATCTGCGTTCTTACTATGAAGGACGTAGATACCTACGAGCACGATCCTGACGGCTTCCTCTACGACCCCCGAGCCAGAGCGGCGCTGGCGTGGATCGCCGGTGACGAGGGTGATCTGCCGGCGTTCGAGGCGAGTGCGGCTGTTCGCACCGCGTCCCACGCGGTCGAGCGCCTCCGCTCCCACGGCTCCGAGGGCAGAGGCGTCAGCGCGGGCGCTCTCGACCTGCTGATCCGGCTCGCCACGAGCGAGCGGGGGATCAGCATCGGCGACCTCGCCCGGGCCGCCGGGGTCAGTTCCCGCAACGTCACCGGTCTGGTGGACACCCTCGAACGCGACGGGCTGGCCCGCCGGGTCTCCGCCCCGGGTGACCGGCGTTCGGTCCTCGCCGAGATCACCCCGGCCGGCCGGGAGTGGATCGAGAACTTCCGCAACCCGTCGAGGCTCGCCATGAAGGCGCTGTTCCAGGGGTTCACGCCCGAGGAACTGGTCGTCCTGCGCGACCTGTGCCTGCGCCTGGCCGGCAACCAGCAGCGCCTCTCCGCCCACCTCCGTCAGATCGGATCCCAGCCGTGAACGTCACCCAGGAACGGACACGCCGCGCCGTACGCGGCTATCACGAGGCCCGCTTCCGCGGCGACGCGACCGCCGCCGCCGCGCATCTGGGGGAGCCCTTCCATTTCCAGAGCCCGTTCTTCACCTCCGACGACCGGGCCGGGCATCTGGCGACGTTGCCGGGATTCGTGTCGATCGTGACCGGGGTGGACCTCATCAGCGAGTTGTACGGCGACGCCGAGGCGACGCTCGTGTACGACGTGCACACCGCGACGCCGGCCGGCACGCAGCGCACGGCCGAGCACTTCCGCCTGGACGACGGCAAGATCGTCTCGATCATGCTCGTGTTCGACGCCTCGCCCTGGCAGCCGATGCGAGCGGAGATCGAGCCGGATCCCGGGCGGTGACCTCCGTCCGCTCGCGTGAACCCGCGCGGTCCCGGGCATGAGGACCTCGCGGGAACCGGTCGGCGTCGGCGCGGACCGGCCGTCTCCTCGGCGTGCCACGCCGCACATCACCGCACATCAGCGCATCTCGCCCGCGCGACGTCACGCGGGCCCGCACCTCTCATCGTCGCTGGAGTCTCCGCGTGTCTTTCAACCAGTCCGTCATCGACGAGTTCCGCGCCAACGGCGGCAAGGTCGGCGGCCCTTTCGAGGGCGGCGACCTGCTCCTGCTCACCACCGTCGGCGCGAGGTCGGGACGGGAGCACACCGTTCCCCTCGGCTACGTCCGCGACGGCGACTCCCTGCTGGTCGTCGCGTCCGCGGGCGGCGCGCCCCGCCACCCCGCCTGGTATCACAACCTGCTGGCGCAGCCGGCCGTACGGGTCGAAGTGGGCGAGGAGGTGTTCGACGCCGTGGCGGTGCCCGCCGAGGGCGAGCGGCGCGAGCGACTGTTCGGGCACGTCGTCCGCGTGGCCCCCGGGTACGGCGACTACCAGGCCCGTACGGCCCGCACGATCCCGGTCGTGGTGCTCGAACGCCTGGCGGCGCCGCCCGGAGCTGAAGGCCCGCACCGTCGGTGAGGCAGCATGGTCGGGTGGCAAAGGCTTCGCGGCTGTGGCGTGACCGGAACTTCACCGTCTTCTGGGCGTCCCAGACGCTGTCGGTCGCCGGGGACTCCTTCGCCCTGATCGCCGTCCCGCTGCTCGTGCTGCACGTGACCGGGTCGGTCGCGCAGATGGGCCTGCTGACCGGCCTGGCGAGCGCGGCGTCGGTGGTGGCGGGGGTCTTCGCCGGGGTCCTGGTCGACCGGCTCGACCGCAGACGCCTGCTGATCTGGTGCGACGTGGCGAGAATGGCGTTGTACGGGATCGTCCCTGTCGCCTGGGCCTTCGGGCCGAAGATCTGGCTGCTCTACGTGGTCCTGCCGCTCTGCGAGGCGATCGGCATGGTCTTCCAGGTCGCGTACGTCACGGCGGTGCGGAGCCTGGTCGACGCGGACCAGATCACCGAGGCCAACGGGCGGCTGGGCGCCACCGCCGCCGCGGCGGCGGTCGGCGGCCCGCTGCTGGCCGGGATGGTCGCGGGCTGGTTCGGCCCAACGGCCGCGATCGCGATCAACGCGGCCAGCTTCGGGGTGTCCGCACTGGGCGTGCTGTCGATCCGGCTGAGGCGGCGGGCGTCGTCCGCACCGGAGGCGGGGGAGCGCGGGTCCTGGCGCGAACTGCTCGCCGGGGCCCGCTTCCTGTGGCGGCAGCCGGTGCTGCGCGCCCTGACCATCCTGTTGTCGTTCTTCATCTTCCTGACCCTCGGGCTGACCGACGTGCTGATCTACCACCTCAAGCACGACCTCGGCCAGACCGACGGCGCGGTGGGGGTGGTGCTCGCGATCGGCGCGCTGGGCACAGTGGTGGGCTCGCTCCTCGTCGGTTTCGTCCGCAGGAGGCTCGGGTTCGGCGCGTCGTGGATCGGAGCGATCACGGTCGCCGGGCTCGCCATCGCGGGGATCGGCCTGTCCGCCCGGGTCCCGGCGGCCGCGGCGGCGGCCGCCGTCTATCTCGCGTGTGTCAGCGTGGCCGGGATCTGCTCGATGTCGCTGCGTCAGCAGGTGACGCCCGACCACCTGCTGGGCAGGGTCACCGCGGCCTTCTGGACGATCCACTTCTCGCTGGGCCCCGCGGGGGCGGCCGTGCTGACCTGGGGCGCGCAGCACCACGGCGTCGCGGTGGTCTGCCTGCTGGCCGGTCTCGCCTGCCTGCTGATCGCGGTCGCCGCGTTCTTCACGCCCATCCGCGGGCAGAACCCCGAACTTTCCGGCGCCGCAGGCTGATCTTTCTCAGCGGGCCGGACCGAAGGCGGCGGTCAGCGCCGAGCGCAGGGTCTCACGCTCCTTCGCGCCGGGGGCGGGGGAGTCGGACGCCCAGGCCACGTAGCAGTCCGGCCGCAGCAGCAGGGCGGTCGGGAGGCCCCCCTGGCCCTTCGCGGTGACGAGGTCGACGCGGTCGTGCCAGCCGTGGAGTGCCCCGTCGAGCGCGGCGCCCGGCGTCAGGTCGATCAGCAGCGGCCGGGCGGTCCTGGTCAGCCCGGCCAGCCGTACGGAGGCGGTCGGCGTCTCCAGCACGAGGTCGGGGGCGGAACGCCCGGTGAGGGGGTGCGTCCCTTCGAGGTCATACCTGATGTCGGCGCCGGACATCATGTCCGCGATGTGCCTGACGGTGCGCTCCTCGCGCAGCAGTTCGCCGAACAGCGCACGCAGCGCGGTCACCTCCGGCCCGGGGGCGATCAGCGCCGACTGCGCCTGCGTGTGCATGACGACGCGCTCCGCCGCCGGCCGCCGCTCGGTCTCGTACGTGTCCAGCAGGCCGGGCGGAGCCCAGCCGTGGATCTCGGCGGCGAGCTTCCAGCCCAGGTTGACCGCGTCCTGGAGGCCCAGGTTGAGGCCCGGGCCGCCGATCGCGCTGTGCACGTGGGCGGCGTCGCCCAGCAGCAGCACCCGGCGGTCCCTGAAGCGTTCGGCGATGCGGGTGTTGCCGCCGGTGAGGCGGCGCAACTGGTGCGGGCCCTCGCCCTCCGGCGGGCCGAACGGCAGGTCGGCGCCGAGCACGCGGCGGACGCTCCGGCGGAGTTCGTCCAGGCTCATCGGCTGGTCGCCGCCGTCCTCGCGCCACTCGGTGGTGTGGACGAGCGTCCCGGTGGGGAACGGCGCGTACACGAACAGGCCGTGGTCGGTGCGGTGGTGCATGAACGGAGGGATCGGCCCGTATCCGGGCACGACCAGGGCGCCGGTGACGGGATCGACCAGGTCGGCGGGCACGGTGACGTGCGCGCCGCGCGAGACGGAGTCGTCCCTGGTCACGCCGGGAAAGCCGATGCCGCACAGCTTGCGGGTGAGACTGTGGCCGCCGTCCGCGCCGACGAGGTGGCGGGCGCGCAGCCGGTAGCCGCCGTCCGGTCCGGCGATCTCCACGGTGACGCCGTCCTCGTCCTGCGCGAGCCCGGCCAGTGCGTGGCCCCGGCGGATCTCCACGCCGAGTTCGAGCGCGCGTTCCTCCAGCACCTGCTCGATCCGCCACTGCGGCACCGGCAGGCCGTACATCGGGTTGTCGTCGAGCCGGCTCAGGTCGAGGGGCATGGCGCCGAACACGAAGGCAGGGCTCGGCCGGGGCGGTTCGGCGCTGCCGCTCAGGCGCTCGTACAGGCCCCGGCGGTCGAGGGCCCGTACGACCTGTCCGACCAGGCCGTTGGCCCGGTTCTCCTCGGTGCGCCCGGGCAGGCGCTCCAGCACGATGGGCCGCACTCCGGCCAGGCTCAGCTCGCAGGCGAGCATCAGGCCGTTCGGTCCTGCTCCGGCGATCACGACGTCGGCGGTCATTGCGGTCCTCCTCGGACATTCAGGCATGGCGATCCCAGGGCATGCCGCGTCTCAGGGCATGCCGCGTCTCAGGGCATGCGCGTCTCAGGGCATGGCGGATTCACAGGGCGGCGCCGGTCGATCACGGCGCGCGCGTGGATGGCGGGAGGTCGCGTGGCGTGCCCCTGTGTACGCCACGCGACGAGCGGCCCGGCTCCCCGAGGGGGTCCGGCTCTCAGGGCTGGGGTAGCCCGGCGGCGAGCCGGTCGAGCGCCTCCTCCAGGAGCGGCCGGATGGACACCGGCGGGTCGGACCGCAGGAAGTGGTCCACCGCCACCCTGATCGCGGCCCCCGCCGCGCCCGCCACCAGACGCGGGTAGAGGTCGCGGGCGACGTCGGTGCCGGTCCTCTCCGCGATGGCCGCGGCCAGTTCCGCCTCGGCGACGGCACTGGCCCTGAGCATTTCGCCCTGCAGCGCGGGCTCGCCGACCATGAGCCGGACTCCGTCCTGCCACTGCTGGTCCGGCTGCGCGTCGCCGTAGCGCTCACCCATGGCGAACTGGGTGAGAATCGCGATCTTGACGGCCTCCCACAGGGGCTCCGACGCCGGACGGCGGCGCAACTCCTGCGCGATCAGGCGGGTGCGGTCGAGGTGCCTCGCGGCGATCGCCTCGCCCTTGCTGGAGAAGTAGTTGTTGAAGGTTCGTGGAGCCACGCCGGCCGCCGCGGCGATGTCCTCCACCCTGACGTTGTCGAACCCGCGCTCGACAGAGAGCCGGATGGCGGCCCAGCTCAGCGCGATGCGCGTCTCCTGCTTCTTGCGCTCGCGCAGCCCCGGGCGTTCGCCTTCCCCGCTCATGAGACTCACCATACATCTACTTGCGCGCTCCGCAAAGATGCGCAGACCGTAAATTTGCGCGAGGCGCACATTGTGCCTCGCGTGGATGAGCCCTGGCCGCGTGACCAGGGCTCAGGCGTCCTCGATCGGCGTCACATCCCCATGAGCAGGGACAGCCGGACGATCGCGCCGGCCGCGAGGTCCACCACCACCGGGCCGGACGCCGACGGCCGTGTGGTGCCGTCGTCCAGCCTCAGCGTGACGGACACGGCGACCTTCCGGTCGAACGTCGAACGGTCGGCGATCAGCGGCTGCACCAGGGTGACCTCGAGCGTGGGCGCGTCCGCGGGGTGGACGGCCCGCGCCACCTCGACGCCGGACACCGCGAAGACCAGTCCCACGCCCGCGATGCCCGCGGCCCGCAGGTCCACGTCCCGCCGGATCAGCACGGCCGTGTGCAGGTTCTCCAGGTAGACGTTGCGGACGACCAGCCGGCCGGGGTCGGCGGGGTCGAGCAGCGCCTGCGGCACCACGATCCCGTCCCGGACGGCGGCGGACAGCGCGACGTCACCGTGGGCGGGCACCCGCGCCGGCGGGTCGAGCGCGACGCGCTGCCACCCCCCGGCCGCCGGGCGCACCCAGAGGGCCGTCACCGTGGCCGCCGTGTCGGCGTCGTTGCGCAGCCCGGTCGCGGTGACCCGCACAGGCCCGCCCGGGTAAGGGCCGGCCAGCTCGTCCACGCCCAGGTGCACGGTGGTCGCGATCGAGGCGCCGGAGTCACCGGTGTCGAAGACGACCTGCGACACCGCGCCGCCGCCGCGCAACTGCGTGACCGCCACGACGGCGTCGTCGTAGTCCACGTGCAGAGCCATACGGATCGCGTCGTCGTCCAGGACGGCGCGCGGGCCGCCCTCCAGGGTGCTCGACCGCACCGACACCCCGGTCGACCCCACCGAGGGGGACGTAGGGAGCAGCATGCGGACGTCGCGCCCGCCGGCGTCCGCGCGCAGCAGCGACTCCAGCTCGGCGAGCTCGGCCGCCGACAGGTCGGGCACGCACCTGGCCTGCAGCCGGCACGGCAGGCCGGCGTCCACGGTGGCGTCGAACACCTGCAGCCACTCCAGCTGGGGGCGGCCCGCCACGTCGCGGGCCACCCGGTAGTGGGCGGGCACGACGAGGTACGTCGCCGGCTGCTGGAGCGACTCCCACACCGAGTAGCGGTGGTCGCGGTCCAGGCGCGGAGCCGGCCCGAACCGCCTGGCAGGCACGCGGCCGAGCTGGAAGGCGTCCTGGCAGCCGACGATCACCGGCTCAGTGGCCCCGACGTCCTGCCGGTACAGGCCGGGGTTGTCCCGGCACGGCACCAGCAGCGGCAGGCGGTGCGAGCGGGTCACCGACACGCCGACGTCGATGGTGTACGACAGGGGGCTCGTGGCGAACCGGTCGGGGCCGAGCCCGCCCGATCCCGGGATCCCGGTGGGGATGTCGCGGATGATGTCCGTACGCCGTCCGCGCAGGTCGTCGCGGCGCACCAGACGCCGGCCGGCGCGCGGCAGGAGAAGCGGCACCTCCGTGAGCGGCACCTCCGTGAGCGGCACCTCCGTGAGCGGCACCTCCGTGAGCGGCACCTCCGTGAGCGCCGACTCCGTGAACGGCGCCTCCACCCGGGCCAGCCGGACAGCGGCCCGCCCGGCGGTCGTGAGCTCGCCGGGGACGCGGACCTCGGTGGTCAGCACGTCCGACCAGTTCGGATGCTCGTCGGGGATCGGGTGCTCCACGCGGAGCGGCTCCTCGAACGGCCATCCCCGGACCCGTACGATCTCCAGCCGGTCCGGCCCCTCCTCGGTCACCCCGGGCGCGGCCCACGCGGCGTACGTCTCCTGCACGCCGACGAAGCTCGTGCTGACGATCATTCCCGCACCGTCGTGCGGCTGGAATCCCGGCGTGCTCAGCGCGCCGTACGCCGCCCTGGCCACGGCTCCGCTGATCTCGGCCCGGCAGTGGACGACGTCGCCACGCCGATCCACGTCGACCGGGAGTTCGGTGGACGCCGGCCGGCCGGTGTCGGCGTCCACGAACGGGATGCGCAGCCGTACGCTCACGTCCGTCCACGGGACGGGCTGGGCGCCGGGCGGCGGCGGGGGAAAGCGCAGCACGGCGGTGACCGTCGCGCTGATGACGGGCGATCCCTCCTCGTCGTGACCGGTGACGCGGAACAGGAACCGGAACGTGCCCTCGGCGGCGGGCACCACCTCGGGCGCGGGCGCCCACCAGGGCGCGCCCAGGTCCCAGTCGGGCAGCAGGGGCTCGCCCCCGTCGGCAGCCCCGATGCGCGGGCCCGGCTCGTCGGCCGGGACTCCTGGCGTGTTCACCGGGCTCAGTCCTGGCTCACGACGGTGACGCCGGGAGAGTTCTTCTTCGGCACCCGCACGTGCAGGTCGCCGCTGCCCTCGCCGTCCGTCCAGGGCCCGATCCACTCGTCCCCGTCCTCGAACAGCGTGCCCTTGATGATCACGCGCACCCGGTAGCGGTACGCGGGCGGCCGTCCCGGCTGTCCCGTGTAGAGGGCGAACCGGCGTTCCTTGTAGTGCTCTCCGGTGTCGGCCATGGTGAAGGTGAACGTCACGATCGGGCGCTCGCCGCCGTCGGGGCCCTCGCCCTTGGGCTGCACCTGCACCTCGACGATCTGGTTGCTCGCCGTCAGGTCCCGGTTGATGGAGATCGGGGCGAGCACGAGCGCGCCTGCGTTGTCGGCGCGTACGGCCACGTTCAGGCTGTCGGTGAGGGTGCCGAACGGGCCCGGGTCGAGGTCCACCTCGTTGGCCTCGACGAGGATCCGGGAGAACCGGTCGTCGAGGGCGGACGGCGCCTCGTCGAACTGGATGGTGCGCCGGACGAACACCTTGTCGGGACGCCACCCCTCCGGCGCGCCCGCGACCTCCTCCGCCTTCTTTTGGGTCTGCCGGGCGAAGAAGACCTCGCTGGTCGCGCCGCCGGCGTAGACGAGGGTCGGCGAGGAGGCGGGGGCGATCGGGGTGGTCTCCCCGACGGGGGCGCCCTCGCCGCGCACGTCGGTCGTCGCGTCGACCTCCTGCGGGCGCGGCGGCGGCAGGAAGTCGTGGGCGGACCACGCGATCTCGCCGTTCACGCTGGGGTAGCCGATCTGGACGCTGGCGAACTTCACCGGGTCGCCGCTCACGCCGTGGTCCGGGTCGGGCCACTTGATGACGGGCCGGCAGACCGTGGTGATCTTGCGTTCCCAGTTGTCGAGGTACAGCGTGCGCAGGTAGCGGCTCTTGAGTTCCGGGTGGGCGGCCAGCAGGTCGGCCACGCCGTCCACGGTGCCGCCCATCGTGCTCGGCTGCGCGTACACCTCGTCGACCTCGAAGGTGAAGGAGTTGGCGATCTCCACCCGATCGTGGCGGTAGTTGAGGCTGAACCCCGCGCCGAAGCCCCAGCCGAAGAGGTTGAGCAGCCCGCCCGGCTTGGGCGGGCCCGGGTCCTGCACTTCCGGCATCGGCTGGAAGATGACCTGCTTGGCCTGGTCCAGCCACATCGCCACGAGCATGTCGATGTATTTGGTGACCATCGCCTCCTTGTTGTCCGCGCCGGGGATGGTGCGGTCCATCTCCAGCTCGACCTTGATGTCGCCGTTCATCCGCAGGGTGTTCCAGGTGGCCTTGAGGTCGCCCGAGCTCCACCACCAGCTGGCGTTGGCCTGGGCCGTGAAGTGGCTGAACACCCGCTCCCAGTTGGCGGTCATGTGCAGCCGCGTGATCGGCGCCCACAGCGGCAGCGTGAGGTCGGCCGTCACCCCGATGGGCGCCTCGGTGCCCAGCAGTCCCTGCTCCACCTGCGCCGCCGCGAAGGTGCCGAGGTTGACGATGAACGGGTGCTCCGCGGTGGGTATGAGGCTGCCGGGCCCGGCGCCCTGGGCGGTGACGAAGAACGGGTCGCCCGCGTTGCCGCCCTGCGTGCCGTCCTGGTCGGTGATCATCAGGCGCAGTGTGGAGCTCCTGATCGGGATCGGCCGGATGTCGGCGATCGTGGACCGGTCGGCCGCGCCCGGCCTGACCTGCCAGAACCGGTCCCGGCTGCCCTGCCCCATCCGCTCCAGGATCTGCTTGTGCGCCGCCCGCAGGACGCCCTCGGGCGGGGCGCCCGTCATCGCGAAGCTGAGCACCCCGCCCGAGGTCTCCCTGGTCTGCCCGGGGGCCACGCCGAGGTTCGTCTGGCCGTCCTGCACGCCGAGGAAGTGCAGGAAGCTGAGCCTGAGGTCGCCGTTCGGCTTGCGGGCCAGGCGCATCCGCTCCGGCAGCCAGTAGAAGACCGGGCTGGATCCCTGGGCCTGGAGCTCGTCGTTGTGCTTGTCGGGGAGGAAGACGAGGGAGTGTTCAACGCCGGCGTCGTTGAGGGTGACGGTCTCGAAGCCGCCGGCCATGATCGGTCCTGCTGGGTTCACCATCGCTGGCTCCTGAACTGTGTGGGCACGCCGCTCACAGGGCGGTGGGGTAGTAGACGAGGGACCGGTCGAGGCCGCGGGCGACCACGGCGGCCGCGTTGCGGAACAGCCGGAGGTTCGCCCGGTTCCGCTGGGCGAGGCCGGGGTTGCCGTCCTCCCGCAGGTGGGACTGGGCCGCCGCCTCCTCCCACCGGCCCGCGTTCGCGGCGGCGTTGAAGCCCGGCCAGCGGGTGGGGAAGAACGAGCCCGTCCAGGCGATGCTGTGCGCCCCGAGCCGGGCGTCGGCGGGCCAGTCCGCCCACCCGGGGAAGAAGGTCGACAGCCGGGCCTCGTTGACGTCGAACCGCGCGTGGACGAGCTCGTCGATCGCGGCTTCGGGCAGCTCCAGGGTGTGGATGGCCTTCGCCGCCAGGTGGCCCTTCTGCGCGAGGCCGGGCGCGTCCTTGATCCGGTGCCACTCGGCCTCGATCTCCGCGCGGGTGGCGGGCGTCCCGGTGTCCTTGTGCACGAACGGCAGGGCGGCCGCCTCCTCGGGGGAGTCGACGAGGTTGCCGATACCCGTGGTGACCAGCCCCTTGACGTCCTGGTACAGGTAGGGGAGCCGGCCTTCCATCGGAGCGCTGAACTCGGGGAAGAAGTCCCTGACCGAGCGTGCGGAGCCGGCCGGCACGTCCGGCGCGACGGGCTCGGCCACGTGCTCGGTCAGCGGCCCGATCGGCAGCCCCGGCCAGTCCTCGATGGGCCGGGGGAAGCCCTCGGCCACTGAGCCGTCGTCGGGGTCGAGCCTCGCGTACTCGTTCCCGGAGAAGATGTACGGGTTGCCGCTTGGCCACCACAGCGCCGTCTCGATCCGCGGGAACGCTCCAGGCCAGTCGTCGGCGATCGGCTTGGCCTGGGGATCGATGCTGCCGGTCGCGCCGTCGAACTCCTGGTACGCGTCCCCGGAGAAGAAGTAGGCGTTGCCGCTGCCCCACAGGATCGCTGCGTCGATGCCGGACTCGAACAGGCCAGGCCACATCTCGGCGATCGGCCGCGGCCCGTCCAGCACGACCCCGTTCTCGATGTCGTACGCCAGGCACTGGTCGCCGCGGAAGAAGAAGACCGAGCCGTCGCTCCACGGCAGGGCGGCGTCGATGTCCGCCTCGAACAGGCCGGGCCACTGGTCGGCGATCGCCAGCGGGTAGCCCTCGTCGGCGCCGTCGGCCTCGACGTCGTACCGGATGTAGCGCTCGCCGGTGAAGAAGTACGCCTTCGCCCCGGACGGAGCGACGAACCCGCAGAGCTTGTCCACGGCCCCTCACTCCCCGGCCCGCGGCGCGGGCTCGCCCGGCACCGTGCCTACGAACACCGTGCCTACGTGGTGGAACCCGCGCGACTCGACCAGCGTGCCGCCGGCCGCCTCGATCCGCTCGACCGTACGGGTCCGCAGCCGCGGCTCGGCGAAGTCGCCCGTCACGGCGACGAGGTACTCGATCCGGCCGTGGACGGCCTCGTCGTCGCGGGTCCAGATCGCGCCGGACACCGCGTGGTCCCGGGACGGCACGCCGGCCTCCTCCTCGATCGCGGCCACCAGTTCCTTCTCGAAGGCCTCCTGGATCATCCGCAGGGGGAGATGGACGGCGGCCATCACCAGCGCGTGGTCCTGTCGCGCGCGCAGCGCGTCCAACGCCGTCGGGTCGTCCGGCACCGCGCCCGCGACGGGCCGGACGCGCGGCTCCTTGGTGTCGGCGCCGAGCCGGGCGATCCTGGGGCGCATGCCGAAGAACCCGGTGTCGCTCACCAGGTCCGAGTGCACGACGCAGCGGTACGCCGGCGGGAAGCCGTAGCCGGCCTCGCGGTACAGGCCGCGCGTGAACAGCGTGCCGGGCGGGTGCGGCGGGTCGCCCGCGCCCGGCATGACGTCGCCGGTCATGGCCTCCTCGAAGGCGGAGTCCACCGTCGACGGGCGCAGCCGGATGTCGCAGAAGGTGAGGTTGCGCATGCTCAGACCGCCGTTCCCGTGACGCCGATCTGCAGGTGGAGATGGTTCTTGTGGGCCTCCCGGCCGTGGGGCGTCCCTGGGGCGGTGGCCGGGTGGTCGGGGTGCATGACGAAGCTGCGCTCGCCGATGGACGTGGGCGTGTCCAGCCCGTCGGGGCCGTCGGTGCGGTCCTGCCACTCGGAGGCGGCGAACTCGTACACGGCGCGCCAGAAGTCGCGGGTGAACGGGTCGGCGTCCTCGTCGTCGAGCCGGTAGAACGTGCCGGACCCGGTCCCGGGCGGCCAGTTCCCTCCGGGGGTCGCCGCGGTGGACACGGTCCCCCAGTCGTCGTTGACGGTGAGCGTCCACTCCTCGCCGTCCTCCGCGACCGCCTTGACGCCGACGAGGTCGACCGCGCGGCCCTGGCCGTGGCAGTCCGTACGCGGACGGCCCTGGGCGTCGACGCCGCCGCCTGAGATGCCGAGGTGGTACAGCTCGACGACGTTGTAGGTGTCCTTCAGCCACTGGCACAGCCGCACCAGGGCGAGCGCGTTGCGGGGGTCCAGCCGGTCGGGCGCCGCCGGGTGGCTGGGCTGCCCGAACGTCACCGTGCCCGACGCCAGATAGCGGACGACGACTCCGGCCACGTTGCCGTCCTGGGGCTGCTCGCCGTCCCAGCCGTCCAGGCTGACCCCGTGCGGGCCGCCCTCCCCCTCCAGCCTGATCACGTCGCCTGACTGCAGGTCGAGCAGCTCGGCGTAGGCGTCTTCCTTGCTCATCGCGCGTGCGGGATCGCTCACGATCCTGGTCCTTCCGGTGCGGTACGTCACCGCTGACGCGGTGGTCTGTCGCACGACGGATGGCGTTGGGGGATCGGTGATACAGCGAATCTCAGCGAGTTTTCCGCTGGCCGCTCGCCGGTCGTCTGCGTCGGCCGGTCGTCTACTGCGGGGCGTCGATCCAGCCGGTGATGACGGCCGCCCCCGCGGACGTGCGGACGTGCAGCCGGAAGCGCCGCGCGGGGACCGGCTCGATCACGAACCAGCCGACCTCGTCGACGGGGACCTCGCGTACGGGGCCGTCGTCGTCCCGCACCAGGACCGCGCCGGGCTGCGCGGGCACCAACTGCCCGCGCACCGCGTCGGGATGGATCTCGGCCTCGACGGACAGCTCGCCCGCGACGAAGCTCAGCACGCGCGGCCCAGAGCCCTCCGGCCGTGGCTCGTCGCGCAGGCCCGCCGGTTCCGGCGCCTGGAGCAGGGAGTCGAACCGCTGCTCGGCCGGCTCGGCGTCGACGGTACGCCACGCGAAGGCGGCCTTGCCCGCGCGCACGATGGACTCGGGCACCCGGGCCTCGCGCACCGCGTGCCCCAGCTCGTCGAGCAGCCGGTCGTCGTCGTCCCACCAGCTCGGTACGTCCGTCACGCCGTCGTCCCTCTCCACGTCGACCGCCTAGGCCAGCTGGAGAGCGGCCAGCGCCCGGCTCCTGCGCAGCCGGTCCAGGCAGCGCCCGCGGCTGGGGCCGATCGCCCCCACCGGCACGCCGAGCGCGGCGCTGATCTCGGCGTAGGAGGCCGGGGGCTCGGCGAACAGCATGCTCAGCAGCTCCCTGCACCGGGCGGGCAGCTCGGCGAAGGCCGCGCGCAGGGCGTGCCGCCGCTCCGCCACCAGTATCTCGCCGTCCACGCCGTCCTCGCCGCTCCCGCGGGCGGCCGGCTCGGGGGCGTCCACGGGAAGCTGCCGTCTGCGGGCGCGCAGCGACTGCAGGCACTCCCGCTGGGTGACGCGGACGAGCCAGCCGGGCAGCGCGGCCGGCTCGTGCAGCGTGTCGAGGCGCTCCACCAGCCGCAGCCAGACGCCGCCGGCGACGTCGTCCGCGTCGCTGCCGGTCACGCCGTACCGGCCGCAGACCCCCCAGACCAGCGGCGCGTACCGCTCGACGATGGCGTCCCACGCCGAGGAGTCGCCCGCGCGGGCCCGGAGCACGAGGTCGACGACGACCGGGTCGTCGCGCATGGCCCGTCAGCCTTCGAGCGGGTACGGCCGGACGTCGGCGGCCTCGGCCAGGAGCTTGTCCAGCGCCTGCCGGGGCGTCACCGAGCCGGGGACCGTGCGGGCGGCGACCGCGCCGCTGACGAGGGCGGCGGAGAAGGAGGTGCCGCTCCACCGCGCGTGGCCATCGAACGTCTGGAGCATGCCGTCGATGTCGACCTCTCCCGTGAGGTAGGAGCCCACGACCCCCTCCCCGGGTGCCAGGCACGCCACCCACGGGAGATCAGGGCTCCAGATGGGCATGGCCGGGCGTCCGTCCACCATGCCGTACGCGCCGACGGCGACGACGGGCGGGACGGCGGCGGGCCAGCAGGCCGAGCGCCGGTTGCGGCCGGAGCTGAGGTGGGGGATCGCGCCGTGGTTGCCCGCAGCGGCCACGACCAGCACGCGCGGAGCGAGCCGCTCGATCGCGCGGGCGATGACCAGCGGCGGCCCTCCGGACAACGTGAAGCAGCCCAGGGAGAGGTTGAGGATGTCCGGCTGGAAGGCGGCGGCCAGCCGCAGCATGGCCCGGGCCGTGTCCCACGAGTCGGCCCGGCCCGTGCCGGGGTCGAGCACTCCCTCGACGGAGAGTTCGGCGGCCGGCGCCTCCCGCTCGATGAGGCTGCGCACGAACGCGGAGTGTCCCGAGCGGTAGGGAAGCGGGTGCTGCGCCGTACCCGGCTCCGCGGGCGGGAGCGGGGTGTCGACGACGCCAATCCGCACGCCGCGCCCGGCGTCCTCGTGCCCCGCGGCGATCCGCGGCACGTCGCCGGGGCCCACCGGCTCCGGCTGCCCGCCGTTCATCGGCTTGTGCCCCAGCACGCCGACCCCGCCCGCCGACATGGGCTTGTGGCCGAGGGTGGAGATCCCGCCGCCCACCAGGATCGCGTCGTCCGGCAGTGACATCGGTTTGTGGCCGTCTCCGATGACCGCGTCCACGACCCGGTTCTTGCCGATCGTCGGCACCCAGCCGCCGCGGTCGGCCGCCGCCCTCTCCCGCAGCAGGGCGAGAAGCTCGCCGACTTCGACGGGATCGTCGTCGGAGTCCCTCAGGTCACGCAGGCGGGCCAGCCCGAGCGGCTCGTCCCGGTCGTCGGGGGCCAGGGCGGCGTACGCGACGCCGAAGTCGGCCAGCATGCGCTCGACGACCTCCAGGTGCGAGAGGTCGACGATGAGTTGGTCCGGTTGGTGTGATGTGGTACCCGCGCCGACTGGCATCTGGATAGTGTCCTTCCCGGGGTCATGACTCGTCCGGAACGCGAACTTCCTCAGACGGAACCACGAGGGCCTGGCCGTGATACATCCAACGCGGGAAACGCCGCCGGGCGCAAGGGCCCACGGGAACGCTCCAGCACGCGCATCCGCCGTTCCCATCGACGGCGGGGAGTCGGCGGTCGAGCGGGCGGTCGAGTCGCTGGCCGAGGCCGAGTCGGCGCTGGCCGCGGTCGACCGCGACCCCGTCTCCGGTCTCCCCGCGGCCGAGAGGGCCGCCCGGCGCGCGGCCCGCGCCGGTCACGCCGTGGCGGCGTCCACGGCCGAACGCGCCTGGGGGCACGCGCTCCTGCACGTGGGCGAGCTCGACAACGCCATCAGGCACCTGAGCCGTGCCGCGGCCTGGGGTGTGCGGGCAGGCCGGGCCGACCTGGCCGCGGAGGCGCGCTACAAGCTCGCCTTCGCGGTCCTGCAACGGGGCAGGCCGCAGGCCGCGCTGCGCGAGATCGACGCCGCGCTGCCGGACCTGACCGGCATGGCGGCAGCCCGCGCCCGCGCGCAGCGCGCGATCGTGCTGCACGTGA
Organism: Microbispora sp. H11081; assembly: GCF_012999535.1. Lineage (GTDB taxonomy): Bacteria > Actinomycetota > Actinomycetes > Streptosporangiales > Streptosporangiaceae > Microbispora. Next base: position 54,739 of record NZ_JABBWV010000021.1, on the reverse strand, counting down.
TGGGCCGCCTGGACGAGTCGCTCGCCGAGTTCGAGGAGGCGCTGCCGGTGCTGCGCCTGCACGCCGACCTGCTCGGCGTGCAGCGGATGCTGATCAACCGGGCGCTCGTCCACTCCGACCGCCACGCCTTCGCCGCCGCCGAACGCGACCTGCTTGAGGCGGAGGCGCTGGCGCGCGAGCTCGGCCGCCCGCTGACCATCGGGCTGATCGCCAACAACCTCGGACTCATGGAGACGCTGCGGGGCGACGTGCCGGCCGCGCTGCGCCACCTCGACCGGGCCGAGCGCATCATCGGCGCGCACGGCGCCCAGCTCGGCACGCTGCATCAGGACCGGGCCGAGCTGCTGCTGTCGGTGGGGCTCGCGGCGGAGGCGAAGGCGGCCGCCGTACGCGCGGTCGACGCCTACCGCCGCGAGCGCCGCTCGCTCAAGGTGCCCGAGGTGCGGCTGCTGCTCGCGCGGGCCGAGATCCTGCTTGGCGATCCGGCCGCCGCGCTTGGCCACGCCCGCGCCGCGCTGCGCCGCTTCCGCGCGCAGGAGCGGCGGGAATGGACCGAACTGGCCCGGCTGTCCGTCCTGACCGCCCAGCGCGCCGCGGGCAAGCGGCCGCGCATTCCGTCGGCGGTCATCGACGTCATGGTCGCCACTCTGGACGCGGCGGGATGGCCGGCGGCGGCGCTGGACGCCGCGATCGTGGCCGCCCAGGTGACCGCCGACCGCCGCGTCGCGCGGGGCGCGGAAGGGCCGGGCCGTGACGGAGACGCCGGGGACGCGCGGGCGGCGCCCGCCGCCGGGCGGCGCGCCAGGACGGCGGACGCGACCTCCGCCTACCTCGCCAGGGCCGCGGCGGCGTCCAGGTCCCGGGGACCGGCGCTCGTCCGGGCGCGCGGCTGGTACGCGCGGGCGCTCCAACGGCGGGCGGAGGGCGACGCGCGCGGTGTGCTCGCCGCCGTACGCACGGGCCTGCGGGTCCTGGACGAGCACGCCTCGGCGATGGGGGCCACCGACCTGCGGGTGCACGCGGCGGCGCACCGGGCCGACCTGGTAGCGCTGGGACTGGAGGTGGCCTTCGAGGCCGGCCGCCCCGATGGGCTACTCGAATGGTCGGAGCGCGCCCGGGCCAGCCGTCTGCCGGCCGCGCCGGTGCGTCCGCCCGACGACCCGGTGCTGACCGCGCTGCTGGCCCGGCTGCGCTCGGTCGCGAGGGACCTGGCCGGTCAGGCGGCGGCGCCCGCCCCGCTGCTCGCCCGGCAGGCGGACCTGGAGCGGCGCGTCCGCGACCACAGCCGCAGGCGCGCCGGCGCTCCAGGCGGCGTGCCCACGGCTCCGGTCACGCCACGGGACCTCGCCGCGTCGCTCGGTTCGTGGGCGCTGGTCGAGTATGTCCGCAGGGGCGCCGACCTGCACGTGCTCACCATGGTGGACGGCCGCGTGGGCGTCCGCCGCCTGGGGGCGACGGCCCAGGCGGCCGACCTGATCGAGCGGCTCGCGTTCGCCGTACGGCGCGACGCGCGCCCGGACGCCAGGCCCGAGGCGCTGGCCGCGTCCGCCGCGCTGCTGGACGCCGCGTCCGCCCGGCTGGACGCCCTGCTGCTCGGGCCGCTGGCCGAGATCGGGGACCGCCCGCTCGTCGTGGTGCCCACCGGGCCGCTGCACAGCCTGCCGTGGTCCCTGCTGCCGTCCTGCGCGGGCCGGCCCGTGACCGTCGCGCCGTCCGCGACGCTGTGGCACCTCGCCCGCACCCGCCGCGCGCCGGCGGAGGGGGGACCGGTGGTCGCGGTGGCCGGTCCGAGGCTGGCCGCCGCGGGGCCTGAGGCGGTGGCGGTCGGCGCGATCCACGCCGGAGCCGTGCTCGCCGGAGCCGCGGCGTCGGTCGAGGCGGTCTCGGCCGCGCTGTCGCGGGCCGGGCTCGCGCACCTCGCCACGCACGGCCACCTGTCCGCGGAGAACCCGCTGTTCTCCGGGATCGCGCTCGCCGACGGGCCGCTGATGGCCTACGACGTGGAACGGCTGCCGCGGGTGCCGCACACGCTGGTGCTCGCGGCCTGCGACAGCGGCCGTTCCGTGGTGCGCACCGGAGACGAGTTGATGGGCCTCGCCGTGGCGTTCCTCGCCCGAGGCACGTCCCAGCTCGTCGCCTCGGTGCTGCCGATCCCCGATGCGGCGACGACCCCCGTCATGGTGGCCTTCCACGAACGGCTGGCCGCCGGGTGTCCGCCCGCCGCCGCTCTCGCCGAGGCCCAGCGGGCCGTACGGGGCGACGACCCGCGTACGGCGGCAGCGGCGGCCGGCTTCGTCTGCGTCGGCGCGGGCGCGGTGCCGGTCTTCGGCCGTGAGCAGGCTCGCGAGCATGACTCTGAGCAGGCCCGCGATCAAGCCTCTGACCAGGCCCGTGACCGGGCCGCCGCGGGCTGAGGAGACGGGGGTCCCGCCACCGGCGGGAGGCTGTGCGCTCGGCGCGTCAGTCGCGGGCGCCGGCCAGCCTGATGAACTCCTCCAGCGAGAACCGGCCGTCGGCGTCCACGTCGGCGTCCCGGTCGAGCGCGCCGATCGCCTCCGGCGGCAGGCCGGGGAAGTGCGACAGCAGTTCCGCCTCGGTGATGAAGCCGTCGCCGTCGTCGTCGATCGCGTCGAAATCGCGCTTGAGGGCCTCGAACCGCTCGTGGCTGAGTTCCTGACTCACAACGACCTGCCTTCACACCGGGGACGACATGGACAAACTATGCCGTACCGGGAACAAGATCGATAGTGGGCCGATTACTCGGGCCAGGCGGAGTCCTGGATCACCTCCACGAAGTCGATGCGCCGGAACCCGGGCACGAAGTGCTCCAGCACGTCGGCGTTGACGGTGCCGAACGTGGTGTCCGGCCGGTCCTTGAACCCCTCGGTGAACGCCGCCAGGATTCGCCGCTTGAAGTCGGGGCGAGGATGGGCGGCCACGACCTCGGCGATGTCCTCGGGGGCCAGGTCGGCGTGCCCGAGGCCGAGAACGTCGGCCTCCACGCCGGCGGTCACCAGGGCCACCTCCGGCTCCAGCCGGTAGGGGATCTCCGGCGTGGTGTGCAGGGCGATGCCCTCCCACACCTTGCGGACGTCGTGCTCCGGCACGCCGTGGGAGGACAGGAACCGCCGGGCCTCGTCCGCGCCGTCGATCTCGAAACGCTGGTCCGTACGCCGGTATCGCTCGGTGAGCCCGAGATCGTGGAACATCGCCCCGACGTAGAGCAACTCGGGATCGGCCCGCAGCCCGAGCCGCCGGCCTCGCAGCGAGCCGAACAGGAACACGCGGCGTGAGTGGTGATAGAGCAGATCGGGCGCCGCCTCGCGCACCAGCTCGGTCGCCTCCGTGGCGAGCGTCGAATCGGGAACGGCGACCCCCGCGATGGTCTCGCTCATGACGGTCCCTCCTCGTGTGTCCGGTTCCATGGATCCTTCCCCGGGCCTCGCCACCGCCTCGGCATGCGGCGGACCTGGCGCGATGCGACGCGCCCGGCGCGGCGGAGGCGACCTTCGCGCGGGTCGTCGGCACATAATGAAGCGCGATGGATACGGGGAGTGGCCAGCGCGCCGATCGGGGGATCGACGTCAGCGTCGTCGTCCCGGCGTACAACCGCCGGGCGTCACTCGACCGTTGCCTCACCTCGCTGCTCGTGCAGCGGGTCGCCAAGGAGATCGTCGTGATCGACGGCGGCTCGCGGGACGGGACCCCGGCGCTCCTCGACCTTTACGCCGCGCACCATCCCCGGCTGATCACCGTGATCAGGGACGCCCAGCCGGGCACGCCAGGCGGCGCGCGCAACCGCGGCCTCGAACGGGCGGCGGGGCGGTACGTCTTCTTCTGCGACGCCGGGGACCACCTCGCCCCCGACGCGCTGGCCCGCCTGGTCGCCACGGCCGACAGGACCGGCGCCGACGTCGTGGTGGGGAGGATCGCCGGCGCCCGCCAGGGCCTGCGCGACAGCGCCGACAGGGCCTCCTTAACCGCCGTCTATGACGATCTATCCTGCTTCAAGCTGTTCCGCCGGGACTTCCTCGACCGGCACGCCGTCCGCTTCGACGAGACGCAGCGACGCGGCGAGGACATGACCTTCGCCGTCCACGCGTACTGCCACGCCCAGGTCATCTCCGTGGTCGCCGACCAGGACTGCTACCACGCCGAGGGCGGGGGCGACGCGTCCGCGCGGGACCCGCTCGGCTGGCTGCGCGTGGTCCGCACGCCCATCGAGGTCATGGCGCGGCACGTGCCGCCCGGCGCGCTGCGCGACCGGCTGCTCCTGCGGCACCTGCGCCGCGACGTCCTCGCGCAACTCGGGACGCCGTTCCTGGCCGCGTGCGAGGCCCACCGCGAGAAGATCGCCGTCGAGGTCGCCGACATCTGCGGACAGTGGATGACGCCCGGCGTGCGTGCCGGTCTCGACGGCGTGGACGCCGCCCGCGTCGCCGCGCTCGACGACCCCGACCGGCTCCTGCGGCTCGCGCGCGTCGAGGCCGCGCCGCTGCGGCACCGGCTGACCGGCGTCGAGTGGCGGGGCGACCATCTGGTGATCGAGGGTTGGGCCGCCCTGGCCGGTCTGGACGTCCCCGCGCAGGACGCCACCGTGGGCCTGGTGCTCCGCGAACGCCTGTCGCGTGCGGAGCGAGAGCCCCGCGTGACCCGCGGCGGGACCGGAGCCGCCGGGTCGTTCACGGCCGTGGTCGACGTGGCCGCGCTGCCACGGGGAGTGTGGGACGTCCACGTCGTCGTCGAGTGCGAGGGCGCGCGCAGGCCGGTCCGCCTCGGCTCGCGCCGCGACGACGGCGCCGGAGTTCCGGCCGCCCACCTGGTGGGCGGTGTCGTCGCGGTTCCCTTCCTGACCCGGTCGCACGGCCATCTCGGCCTCGACGTCGGAGGACACGTCGTGCGGGTCCCCGCGGCCGTACGGCTGACGCGGGCGGGGTGGCGGGGCAGGCGGCTGCGGGTGGAGGGCAGGGCGACAGTGGGCGACGAGGCCGCCGCCGCGGCCGTACGGCACCTGATCTGGCGCGAGCGGACGTCGGGGCGCGAGCACCGGGAGCGGGCCGTGGCCTCCGGGCCGCGGGGGTTCGCGGCGGAGACGGCCGCCCTGCCGCCCGGCACGTGGGACGCCTATCTCGAACTCGACCTCGGCGGCCCTTCGGTGCGCTTTCCCGTCAAGGTCGCCGACGCGGACGCGCTCGCCCCACCTGCGCGGTGGTGGCGCGGCCCTGCGCCGCTGGACCGGCGGGGCTCTTCGCGGTGGGTGCCCGCGCAGTGGACCGTCCGGCCGTACGCCACGGCGGTCAACCGGCGGCTCAGCGTGTCGGTGCGGGTGGCCACGCCGTTGACCGTGGCCAGACGGATGGTCAGGGCCCTGCGGCGGCATTATTGCGAATCATTTGCAACTACAACTCACTGCTCTAAAGTGGGAGGGGATTCGTCCGTTACGAGGGGGTTATAGCCGTGCACGTGCCCGATGGGTTCTTTGATGTCCCCGTGTCGCTTGGTGCCGGGGTCATCGCGGCCGCCGGGGTGGCCGTGTGCCTGCGGGGCGCCAAACGGGAGCTCGACGACCGCACGGCCCCGATGGCCGGCCTGGTGGCGGCGTTCGTCTTCGCGGCGCAGATGCTCAACTTCCCCGTCGCGGCGGGCACCAGCGGCCACCTGCTGGGCGGGGCGCTGGCGGCGATACTCGTCGGGCCGTACACCGCCGTCTTGTGCGTCGCGGTCGTACTGATCGTCCAGGCGTTCTTCTTCGCCGACGGCGGCCTGACCGCGCTGGGCGTCAACATCACGCTGATGGCGATCGTGACCGTGGTCGTCGGCTGGGCGGTGTTCCGGCTGATCGTCCGGGGCGCGCCGCGCGGGCGGGCCACGCTGGTGGCCGCGTCGTTCGTGGCGGCGCTGCTGTCCGTCCCGGCGTCGGCGCTCGTGTTCACTGGCCTGTTCTGGCTCGGCGGCACCGCGCCCATCGAGCTGGGATCGGTGGCCGCCGCGATGGGCGGCGTGCACCTGCTCATCGGCCTCGGCGAGGGCTTCATCACCGCGCTCACCGTCAGCAGCGTGCTGGCCGTGCGCCCCGACCTCGTGTACGGCGCGCGGGGGATGGCCAGGGCGCTGACGCTGCGCACCCCCGACGGGGACGTGCAGGTGGGGCAGACGGCCCCCGAGGCTCCCTCGGCCGGGATCGGCCTGCGCACCGTCCTCGTGGGCGGAGGGCTCGTGGCCGTGCTGATGGCCGGTGTCGTCTCGTTCTACGCCTCCAGCTCCCCCGACGGGCTGGAGAAGGTGGCGGCGGACAAGGGCCTGAGCGCGGGGGAGAAGCCGCACGCGGTGGAGGAGGGCCCCCTGGCCGACTACTCCGTCAAGGGCGTGGAGAACGAGCGGCTGTCCGGCGGCCTGGCCGGTGTGGCGGGCGTCGCGCTGACCGTCGCGGCCGGAGGCGGCGTGTTCTACGCCGTCCGCCGCCGGCGTCGCCTGACCGACGGGATGACCCCCGCGAACGCGCAGTGAGGGCATGGTGAGCACGCCGAGGCCTGGTCAGGACGACGCGCGATCCCGCCGGGTCCGGCGACCCCGTCGAGCCGGCCGCGAGCGCCCTGGGCGCGGGCGGCCGGCGCGGTTCGGCGATGATGGCTCTGTGAGTGCGAAGTGAGCGCCGGTCACCATCACCCGATCTACCGGCCCGCGGACACACCCGTCCACGGGCTGCCGCCGCAGTGCAAGCTGGTGGCGGTCATCGCGTTCGCGGTGGTCGTGGTCGCCACCCCACGCGAGACCTTCTGGGCGTTCGCCGTCTACGCGCTGCTGCTGGCCGCCGTGGCGGCGGTCGCCAGGGTGCCCGCCGGGGTGATCGCGCGGCGCATGGTCATCGAGGTGCCGTTCGTGCTGTTCGCCGTGGCGATCCCGCTGATCGGCACGGGCGAGCGGGTCGAGGTGCTCGGCCTGTCGCTGAGCGTCCCCGGCCTGTGGGCCGCGTGGAACATCCTGGCCAAGGCCACGCTGGGCGTGGTCGCCTCGATCCTGCTGGCGGCCACGACTGAGCCCCGGATGATGCTGCTCGGCGCGGAACGGCTGCGGCTGCCCCGGCTGCTCGTGCAGATCGCCACCTTCATGCTGCGCTATCTCGACGTGATCCTCGACCAGATGCGGCGCATGCGGATCGCCAGGGAGTCTCGGGGCTTCCTCGCGCGGGACCTCCGGCAGGCCCCCGTGCTGGCGAAGTCGGCGGGCGCCCTGTTCATCCGCTCGTACGAGCGGGGGGAGCGGGTCCACCTCGCGATGCTGAGCCGGGGCTACACGGGCGAGATGCCGACGATTAGGGATATATCGGCAACTGGGCGAAACTGGGCAATGGCGGGCATGCTTCCGTGTCTCGCCGTGGCGACGGCCCTACTGGCGTGGAGCACGACGTGACCTCCGGCAGCCCTTCTCTCACCGTGAGCAGGCTCGCGTACGCCTATCCCGACGGGACGCAGGCGTTGTACGGCGTGGACCTGACGATCGGGCGGGGGCAGCGGGTCGCCCTGCTCGGCCCGAACGGCGCGGGCAAGACGACGCTCGTCATGCACCTCAACGGCATCCTCACCCCGGGCCACGGGACGGTGGAGGTGGCCGGGCTTCCGGTGCGCGCGGACACCCTGCGGGAGATCCGCCGCCGGGTCGGGCTGGTGTTCCAGGATCCGGACGACCAGCTGTTCATGCCGACCGTGCGCGAGGACGTCGCGTTCGGCCCGGCCAACCTCGGGCTGCGCGGCGCGGAGCTCGACCGCCGCGTGCGTGGCGCGCTGGACCGGGTCGGCATGCTGGACGCGATCGACCGGCCGCCCCACCACCTGTCCTTCGGCCAGCGCCGCCGGGTGGCCGTGGCGACCGTGCTGGCGATGGAGCCGGAGATCCTCGTGCTCGACGAGCCGTCGTCCAACCTCGACCCGGCGTCCCGCCGTGAGCTGGCCGAGATCCTCAAGAGCCTGGACGTGACGGTGCTGATGGTCACCCATGATCTGCCGTACGCGCTGGAGCTGTGCGAGCGTTCGCTCATCATGTCCGAGGGGGTGATCGCCGCCGACGGGCCGACGCGGGAGCTGCTCGCCGACGAGAGTCTGCTCGCCGCGCACCGGCTCGAACTTCCCTACGGGTTCGCCGTCCCTGCTCAGCCGGGGTGATGGATAAGTAAAGTGGGCCGGAGCTGAGGAGGTCCCGACGATGAAGCTGCGGCTCGCGCGCCAATCGCTCTCCAATGCCGTGGTCGTGGCAGTGGAGGGGGAGCTCGACCTGTTCACGGCTCCGTTCCTGCGTGACGAGATACGCGACGCCATACGTGACGACGGCCCGACCCTCGTGCTCGACCTCGGCCAGCTGTCGTTCATGGACTCCAGCGGGCTGAGCGTGCTGATCGAGGCGTGGAGGCTGGCCACCGGCGAGGGCGGCACGGTGTCTCTCGCCTCGCCGCAGCCTCCGGTGGCCCGCATCCTGCGCACGACCGGGCTGGACCGGCGGATTAAGGTCTACCCCGACGTCGATACGGCGATTTTGCAGCAGTCCGAGTAGAACTTCATTCGGTTCGCGCGTTAAGGTCCGGCTATGGATCTGAACGGAGCAGCAGCAATCATCTCGGGTGGTGCCAGCGGCCTCGGCGAGGCCACGGCCCGGGAGTTGGCCCGCGTCGGCGCGACCGTGGTCGTGGCCGACCTGAACGATGAGCGCGGCAAGGCGCTGGCCGACGAGCTCGGCGGTGTGTTCGTCCACACCGACGTGGCCGACGAGGCGTCGGTGCAGGCCGCGGTCGACGCGGCGGTCGCCACCGGCAAGCCGTTGCGGGCCGTGATCAGCAGCGCCGGCATCGGCTGGGCGCAGCGCACCGTCGGCAGGGACGGCTCCCCGCACGACCTGGCGTCCTACCGCAAGGTGATCGACGTCAACCTGATCGGCACGTTCAACCTCATGCGCATCGGCGCCGCCGCCATGGCCAGGACCGAGCCGGTCGACGAGGACGGCTCCCGCGGCGTCGTCGTCAACACCGCGTCGGTCGCGGGCATCGAGGGCCAGACGGGCCAGGTCGCCTACTCGGCGTCGAAGGGCGGCATCATCGGCATGACCCTGCCCGCGGCCCGCGACCTCGCCGCCGTCGGCGTCCGCGTGCTGACCATCGCGCCGGGCATCATCGACACCCCGATCTACGGGAAGATCGGTGACAAGAACGCCGAGGACTTCAAGGCCAAGCTCATCGGGCCGGTGGCGTTCCCGAAGCGGCTCGGCAAGGCGTCCGAGTTCGGCCACCTGGTCCGCGCCCTGATCGAGAACGACTACATGAACGGCGAGGTCATCCGTTTCGACGGTGGCATTCGCTTCCAGCCCAAGTGAGCCGGTGAGGTCAGGTGTCCGAGGTCAACTCCGGGCCGGCGGCCGAGCCGGACGAGGTGCTCGTAGAGATCGTCGACGGCGGCGTGGCCGTCGTCACCATCAACCGGCCCAGGGCCAGGAACGCCGTCAACGGCGCGGTGGCGCGCGGGATCGCGGCCGCCCTGGACGAGCTGGACGACAGTCCCGACGTGTCCGTGATCGTCCTCACCGGGGCCGGCGGCACGTTCTCGGCAGGCATGGACCTGAAAGGCTTCCTCACCGGGGACATGCCGGTGGCCGAGGGCCGGGGGTTCGGCGGCATCACCGAGGCGCCGCCGAAGAAGCCGATCATCGCGGCGGTCGAGGGCTACGCGCTGGCGGGCGGCTTCGAGCTCGCGCTGTCCTGCGACATCATCGTCGCGTCCGAGGAGGCGAAGTTCGGCCTGCCTGAGCCCAAGCGCGGCCTGGTGGCCGGCGCGGGCGGCGTCATGCGGCTGCCGCGCCGCATTCCGTACCACGTCGCCATGGAGATCGCCCTCACCGGCGACCACTACCCGGCGGCCAGGCTGTACGAGCTGGGACTGGTCAACCGGGTCACCTACGCCGGCGAGGCGCTCAACGGCGCGCTCGAACTGGCCCGCACGATCGCCGCGAACGCGCCGCTGGCGCTCGCCGCGACCAAGCGGGTCATCGTCGAGTCGGCCGACTGGTCGCGCGAGGAGATGTTCCGCAGGCAGGGCGAGATCGTGGGCCCGGTCTTCACCTCGAAGGACGCGATGGAGGGCGCGGCGGCCTTCGCCGAGAAGCGCGCCCCCGTCTGGAAGGGCGAGTAACCCTCCGCCGCTGATCCGCTCGGGGCGCTCCGCGCAGTGCCTACTTGGGGCGCTCCGCGCTGGGGCGCCCCAAGTCGTGTCCGGGGGTCGTAAGCGTCGCCGTTCCGACTCGGAACAGTGTCTGTGTCCGGCTGGGACGCGCGTCCTAACCCGGATGGCGGACGGCTTGTCCGCCGTGATGATGACGTGCCCTCCCGTCCCGCTCATCTATGTTCCCCCAGGAAGATCACAAACTTGAGGGAACGATGATGAGGGTACGAACTGGCCGTAGTGCCTGGCTGGCGGTGGGGGCGGCGGCGGGGCTACTCGTGGGCGGCGGGGGAATCGCCGTGGCTACGACGACGACATCGTCCATCGTGGCCTGCGTGGGCCCCGACGGCGTCATGCGGATGCCCCAGGCGCTGGAGGAGTCGGTCCAGGGCCGTACTGCGGACGCGCAGGTCGCCGCGCCGGTCTCCGCCGGCACGTGTCCCGTCGAGTACCGGACCGTCTCCTGGAACACCGCCGGACCTCAGGGCCCCGTCGGGCCGGCCGGACCCCAGGGGGCCAAGGGAGAGACCGGTCCGCAAGGGCTCCAGGGCCAGACCGGACCCCAGGGCCCGAAGGGCGACAAGGGCGAGCCGGGCGCCGCGTACGGGCAGACCTACATCGCCTACCACGACAACACCTTCGATCACGACGGGACGTCACAGGAACTCGTGCGGATCCCCCAGGTCCCCGCGGGAAACTACGCCATCCAGGTCGGTGTCAGCGCCCGGAATCATCGTGCCGCCGCCAGCACGGGATTCACCGTCGAGTGTGAGGTCAGTACGCCCACGGGCGTCACTTCCGCCAGGCCGCAGCAGTCCGCCATCGACGAACCGGTGTCGACCATTTCAATCGCCTATTTCGTCACCGCGACGCTGGGCGCGCCCGGCCCTGTGGTTCTCACATGCCGCACCTACACCGGTAGCGACCCTGTCCGGGTCAGCGCCGAGGCCAGGCTGATGGCGACCAGCGTGCCCGAGGTCGTCGCCTGGCCGTCCACCAATCCGACCGCTACGCCGTCCGTCACGCCGTCCACCAATCCGACCGCTACGCCGTCCGCCACGCCGAGCGTCACGCCGTCCGGCAATCCGACCGCTACGCCGTCCGTCACGCCGTCCACCAATCCGACCGCCACGCCTAGGCTCTGACAAGGTCGGCGGACGACTGCGCCCGTCACGAGGTGCCCGGCGGCCTCGCTCTCGCCTCCCGCGGGCGCGAGCGAGGCGTCAGAGCGGGTCGCCGAGCGGGCCGTGCTCGGCCTCCAGGGCGTTCGCCCAGTGCGCGGCGAAGTCCGGTTGGGCGCCGTCCGCGTCGGTGAAGCCGTACTCCTGGTACAGCCCCCAGGTGGCCAGGGCGCGTCCGGTCTTGGCCATCACGCCGGGGTCGGCGGCCAGGGCGGCCACCGCCCGGCCCAGGTAAACCGGCGTCTCCGAGTGGGCGAAGTGGGGGTCCTGAGCCACCGCGTCCCGCCAGGTGTCCTCCGTGACGCCGAAGTGCTCCAGCATCGCCTCCGACCGCAGGAAACCCGGGGTGACGGCGACCGCCGCCACACCGTACGGCTTCAGCTCCGCGGCCTGGGCGACGGCGAGGCGGATGACGGTGGACTTGGCGATGTCGTAGAAGAACGAGCCGCGATACCGGGCGGTGTTGCCGTCGGTGACCTCGACGACCAGACCGCTGCGGCGGGCGACCATCAGCGGGAGCGCGAACCGGCTGGTGACGATGTGCGTCTCCACCGCCCGGCGCAGCAGCCGCAGGCCGGTGTCGAGGTCCTGCTCCCACAGCGGATGCTCCCAGTCGGTCAGGGCGTCGCCGCCCCACACCGAGTTGACCAGGACGTCCAGCCGCCCGTCCTGCTCGGCGGCGATCCGGTCGACCAGGGCGCGCACCTCGCCGGGGTCGCTGTGGTCGGTGCGCACGGGGATGCCCGCGCCGCCGGCGGCGGTGACCCGTGCCGCCGTCTCCTCGATGGTCTCCGGGCGGTCCAGGTCGGAGCGGCCGGCCGCGCTGCTGCGGCCGGTGACGTAGACCGTGGCGCCCGCGGCCCCGAGTTCGACGGCGATGCCGCGTCCGCCGCCCCGCGTGCCTCCGGCCACGAGGGCGACCTTCCCGGCGAGCGGCTGTCCGTCTGTCACGACATCTCCTTCGAAGGGGTGTGCGGCGAGAGGAGGCCGGTGAGCGCCCGCCGGAGCCGCTCCGGCAGCGTGCCCTGCCGGTCGAGAGCCCACGTCAGGCCGGTGCCGGCGATCAGCGCCTGGACGGACCCGGCCAGGGCGACGGTGTCGGTGCCGGCGCGCAACTCTCCCTCGGCCACCGCCTCCTCCAGCAGGGCCACGATCGCCCTTCGCTGCGCCTCGTGGACGGACAGGGCGTACTCGTGCAGTTCGGGATCGATGAGGTCCATGCACAGGAACGCCAGGTGGTTGGCGAAGCGCTCCGGGGTGTCCATGAGGGCCATCGACTCCTCGGCCAGCGCCCGCAGCGCCTCCAGCGGGGAGGGGCGTCCCTGCCGCGGCCGCTCGTGGTGCGCCTCCGCCTCGTGCGCGGACCGCCTCGCCAGCGCCACCAGCAGCCCTCGCTTGGACCCGAACCGCTGCACGAGGGTGCCGGGCACCAGCCCCACCTCGTCGGCGACGGCGGCGAGGGTGAGCCCGGCGGGACCCACCTTGCCGATCACCTCGGCCGCCGCGCGCAGGATCACCGAGTCGTCCACTCCCCGAGGGCGTCCCGCCACGGCCTCCGCCTTTCATAAATGACTGTTCATTTATTAATACAGCCCGCTCTCCCCATGCGGCAAGCCGGTTCGCATAATCACCCCGGATCCGGGCAGTCCGCTCGTTCGTGAGCGGGACTGCGTACGGTGAAGCCATGAGTGATTCCGGGCCCGGGCTGCCCCCGGCTACGGGCCGGTCGATGCGGCAGCGGACGTCCGCGCTGCTCACCGGCGCCCTCGGCAGCGCGATCCTGATGATCGTGCTCGTCGCGGTGATGTGGGCCATCGAGATCGTCGACTACATGCAGAACGGACGGCTCGACAGGTACGGCATCGTCGCCCACGAGCCGGACGGCCTGCCCGGCATCCTGTTCGCGCCGTTCCTGCACGCCGGGTTCGCTCACCTGATGGCGAACTCGCTGCCGCTGCTGATCCTGGGGTTCCTGGCCGCGATCCGGGGGATCGGCAGGTTCCTCGCGGCGAGCCTGGTCATCATCCTCGTCAGCGGGGTGGGCGTGTGGTTCACCAGCCCGCCGGACACCCTGACGATCGGCGCGAGCGGCCTCGTCTTCGGATATTTCGGCTATGTCGTGGCCCGGGGGTTGTTCGATCGCCGGGCCCTCGACATCGTCCTCGGCGTCGTGGTCGCCGTGCTCTACTACTCGATCCTGTGGGGAGCCCTGCCCACCCAGCCGGGCGTCTCCTGGCAGGGCCACCTGTTCGGCCTCATCGGCGGAGTGATCGCCGCCTGGCTGCTACGACGCCGACGGGCCTACTGAGGAGCGGGCTCAGGACCCGGGGGTTACAGTCCGGGCGCTACCCCGGGGCCGGTGGAAAAGAAAAGCCGACGGCCAGGAGACCGTCGGCGAGAAGGGGCGGCCGCCGGGAAGGCGGCCGCCGTGAGGACCGTCAGAGACGCTCGACCACGTAGTCGACGCAGGAGGTCAGCGCCTCGATGTCGGCGGGGTCGATCGCCGGGAACATGGCGACCCGCAGCTGGTTGCGGCCGAGCTTGCGGTAGGGCTCGGTGTCCACGATGCCGTTGGCCCGCAGCACCTTCGCGACCGCCGCCGCGTCCACCGCGTCGTCGAAGTCGATGGTCCCGACGACGTTGGAGCGCTGTGCAGGGTCGGCCACGAACGGCGAGGTGTACGACGTCTTGTCGGCCCAGGTGTACAGGCGCGAGGCGGACTCGGCCGTACGGGCGGTGGTCCAGGCGAGGCCGCCCTGGGCGTTCATCCAGTCGATCTGGTCGGCCAGCAGGAACAGCGTGGCCACCGCCGGCGTGTTGTACGTCTGGTCCTTGACCGAGTTGTCGATGGCGGTGGGCAGGCTGAAGAACTCGGGGACGAACCGGCCGCTCTCGGCGATCTCCGTCACCCGGGCCAGCGCCTTGGGCGAGAACAGCCCGATCCACAGGCCGCCGTCGGAGGCGAAGCTCTTCTGCGGAGCGAAGTAGTAGACGTCGAACTCCTCGGCGGAGACCGGCAGGCCGCCCGCGCCGCTGGTGGCGTCGACCAGGACGAGCGACTCGTCGTCGGCGACGCGCTTGATCGGCATCGCGACGCCGGTGGAGGTCTCGTTGTGGGTGAGCGCGTAGACGTCCACGCCCTCCTCGGCGACCGGCAGCGGGTGGCTGCCCGGCTCCGACTTGATCACCGAGGGGTCGGCGAGCCAGGGCGCCTTCTTCGCGACGGTCGCGAACTTCGAGGAGAACTCCCCGAAGTGCAGGTGCTGCGACTTCTCCCGGATCAGCCCGAAGGAGGCGATGTCCCAGAACGCCGTGGTGCCGCCGTTGCCGAGCACGACCTCGTACCCCTCGGGAAGGGAGAACAGGTCGCCGAGCCCGGCGCGGACGCGCGCGACGAGGTTCTTCACCGGCTTCTGCCGGTGGGAGGTGCCCATGACCTTCGCTCCGGCGTCGGCGAGAGCGGCGAGCTGCTCGGGGCGTACCTTCGAGGGCCCGCAGCCGAAACGGCCGTCGGCGGGCTTGATGTCAGCGGGAATCACGATGTCAGCCACAGTTCAAGCGTAGTGAGGCGTGCGAATGCTCTAGACCATGGTCCGGATCGTGAGACATCATGGTCGTTTTAAGATCACGCACCACCTCAGGAATGGACTCCGCCCCCCCGGGAGACATCCGCGTGGCCGACCCGCACGCCGTCATCGAGGCACTGGTCCGCAGACCGTTCTTCTGGCGGCCCGATCGTGCCCTGCCCCTCGTCCTGGTCGTCGGCCGCGACGGCGGCCCCTTCGACGCGGCCCGGCGGCTCGCCGCGCCCTTCGAGGACTCCCTTCCGCACGCCACGGTCAGGGCAGGGGAGCACGACACGCTGGACGAGCTCGTCGCGGCGTTGGCGGGGGAACACGGCCAGCTCGGCAAGCCCGTCGGCGGCTCGTTCCTGCCTCCGCCGCGGTTTCCGCTGGTCCAGTTCGTGTTGTGGGCGCGGCGTCAGCGCGACGAGCCGTCGCCCGGCGTGGCCTGGCCGCCCGACCCCCGGTCGCGTACGGGCCAGGAGGAGTTCAAGGACCGGCTCAAGGACTGGCGCCGGGGCAGGTACGGCGGGGACCGGGGGCGCAGGACCGCGGCGGACTTCCTCGGCCGGGCGGCCACCACCTGGGTGCCGGTGGGCACGCTCGCCGCCTGGTGGCTCGGCGGCTCCTCCGACCTGGTCGGCCTGATCCCGTGGGCGCTCGGTGTGCTCGTCGCCGTCATCGGCACGGCGATCCAGGCCATGCTGTCGATCAGGGGGTCCTTCTTCAACGGCTGGTTCGGGAAACAGCCGTACCTGACAAGGAAGCGCTTCGAACGTCTGCCGAAGTACGCGCTGCGCATCGCCGGCGCGAGCGACGCGGAGGTCGAGCGGCTGCTCGTCCACGCGCTGTGCCAGGACCTGCGCCAGGCGTACCAGAAGTGGCTCATCCCCTGGCCGAGCTGGGGCCGCGGTCTCTACGCGATGCTGGTCCTCGACGCGCGGTGGTCCGGCGACGTCAACGAGCGGTTCCTGCGCACCCTGGAGGAGACGGTCGAGGAGACCGGGCTGCTGCCGCCGCTCCTGGTGCTCGCCGCGGTGCCCGAGTCGTTCGCGCCGGGCAGCAGGCCGGTCACCGCGGGGCCGCTGGCGGACCTGCCCGCCCTGGTGACGACGTGGCGTACGGCCGCCCGGCGGCGGGTGCCGCCGCTGCGGCTGATGGTCAGGGCGCCCGCGACGCCCCCGGACGACGACTACCGCCCGCGCCTGCTGGGCAGCAGGATGCGGGCGATCGGCTACTGGTGCGTGATGGCGTTGCTGCTCATCGGCCCGGTCGTCCTGCTCGGACGCATCCAGCAGGACAGGAACGCGCACTGCGGCGGCCTGTCCTGGGTCGAGCGCACCGGCGGGGAGTGCGTCGGCGTCGTGAACGCCGACGGGCCCGCCCCCGGCGGGCTCTTCTCGTCGAAGGAGATCACCGAGCTCGTCGCGAGGATCGACCACAACAACGCCCTGGCCAGGGAGGCGGGGACGTACGTGAGCGTGGTGCTTTTCGGCGAGTACTCCGTCGCGCAGGACCGGAACGACAGCGCGTTCGTGGGGGCCAGGGCTGAGCTGACGGCCGTGGAGGAGTACCAGCGCGGCGTGTCGGGCGCGCCCCGCCTCCAGGTGCTCGTGGCCAACGCCGGCACTAACTTCCAGCAGGGGCGGCGCACGGCGGAGCTGGTCAGCGAGATGGCGGCGGAGGACCCCCGCGTCCTCGGGGTGATCGGCTTCCAGCGCAGCGTGCGCGGCGTCAAGGAGGCCATCGGGACGCTGCACGAGGCGAAGATCCCGATGCTCGTCACCACCGCGACCGCCGACCGGCTGGGCTACCTGCCGGACGGCGCCGGCGGCTCCGGGCCCGGCTACCCCTCCCCGTACGTGTTCCGCCTGGGGCCGTCGAACCAGCGGCAGGCGCGGCTGGCCGCCCGGTTCGCCCACGACCGGCTTCTCGACGGCGTGGACAGGCCGTCCGCGGTGATCGTGCAGGACCAGACGGACGACGACGACTACACGAACAACCTCGCCGACGACTACGCGGAGGAGGCGGGCGCGGTGGGCATCACGGTCGGCGACCGCGTCGCGTACAAGGACCGGGGGACGGGCATGGACCTGGCGGTGAGCCGGGCCTGCGCCCAGGGGCCCGACCTGCTGCTCTACGCGGGGCGCGCGGCCGACTTCCTCGACTTCCTCCGCTACGTGGAGGGCAAGGACTGCGGCAGGGCGCCGATCAAGGTCCTCGCGGGCGACGACGTCATCAAGGCGGTGGCCAACAGCGGCGCGGTGATCGGCGACTACCGGCGGGTGCGGGTCTACTACGCGGCGCTGGCGAGCCGCGAGCTGTGGCGCGGCGGAGCGGCGACGCCGACGGGTTTCGTGCAGAGCCTCCTGGACGCCCGCGACCCGAAACACCCGAACGAGTCGGACGACAACCTCATCCTCAGCTACGACGCCGCCAAGCTCTTCTACGAGCGCGTCAACGCGGCCTATCGGGGAGGTCTGCCCAGCAGGGGAGACGTGCTCTACCAGATCTCCCTCGTCTCCCCGCGCGACAGGTGGAACGGGTCGAGCGGGGTGATCTCCTTCGGCGCCGCCGCCCACGAGCCCGAGGACAAGGCCATAGCGATCCTGAGAGTGAACGACTCGGGCGGCTCCGAGGTCGCGGTGCGCTGCGGGCGCCTGGCGACCACCGAGCCACAGGACACCAGGGAGATCTGCCGCGACCTCGACGGGGACGCGGGGGAGCGCACGGCCACGAACGCCCCGGTGGCGGCGCCTTCCGCGCGGCCGCCGGTGAACCCGCCGGTGAACCCGCCGGTGGGTCCGGTCGCGTCCGCGAGCACGCGCGAGGAGGCCGCGGGCCCCGGCCGGTGACGCCGCGACGCCGGACAGGGCGTCCTGAGACGGCGAAGGCCCGCCCCCGGGCGGGGACGGGCCGTTCTATGTACGCGGGGTGGCCCGGCGGCGTCTCGGAGCGTTCTGCGCGCCGCTGGGCCTGACCCACGCGGGGGCTCAGACCTTGCCGACGACCTCGGACGCGCCGGGCACCTCGTTGATCGAGCGCTGCTTCGGGCCCACGTAGTTCGCGCTGGGGCGGACCAGCCTGCCCGTGCGCTTCTGCTCCAGGATGTGGGCGGCCCAGCCGGCGGTCCTGGCGCAGGTGAACATCGAGGTGAACATGTTCGACGGCACGTCGGCGAAGTCGAGCACGACCGCGGCCCAATACTCCACGTTGGTCGCGAGGACCCGGTCGGGCTTGCGGGCGTGCAACTCCTCCAGCGCGGCGGTCTCCAGCGCGGCGGCGACCTCGTAGCGCGGCGCGCCGAGCTCCTTGGCCGTACGCCGCAGCACGCGGGCGCGCGGGTCCTCGGCCCGGTAGACCCGGTGGCCGAAGCCCATGAGCCGCTGGCCCTTGTCCAGCTCGCTCTGGACGTACTTGCGCGCGTCGCCCATCTTCTCGACGCCCTCGATCATGTGCAGCACCCGCGCCGGCGCGCCGCCGTGCAGCGGGCCGGACATCGCGCCGACCGCGCCCGACAGGGCGGCCGCCACGTCGGCGCCGGTGGAGGCGATCACACGGGCGGTGAACGTCGAGGCGTTCATGCCGTGCTCCGCCGCGGACGTCCAGTACGCGTCGATGGCCTTCACGTGCTTCGGATCGGGCTCACCGCGCCAGCGGACCATGAAGCGCTCGACGATGCTCTCGGCCTCGTCCACGCGCTTCTGCGGCACCATGGGCAGTCCCAGGCCGCGGGCAGACTGCGCGACGAACGACAACGCGGTGACCGAGGCGCGTGCGAGATCGTCGCGGGCCTGGTCGTCGTCGATGTCGAGCAGCGGCCTGAAGCCGTAGGTGGGCGCCAGCATGGCCAGCGCACTCTGTACGTCTACTCGGATGTCGCCGGAATGGACGGGAACGGGGTACGGCTCCGCCGGGGGAAGACCCGGCTGGAACGAGTTGTCGACGAGCAGGCCCCAGACGTGTCCATAGGAGACGTTGCCTACGAGCTCTTCGATGTCGACGCCCCGATAACGCAGGGCGCCCCCTTCTTTGTCCGGTTCCGCGATCTCGGTCTCGAACGCCACCACGCCTTCGAGCCCGGGTTTGAAGTCGGACATTCTCGGCCGCCTCCCTCTCTTGTGAAGTCCAGAGCCTTGATGTCGAGATACCGGCGGGTCAATTTAACCCGCAGCGCCGGACTGTCGCGCCCCCGGCCCTGCCGAACGGAGTTCCCCCTGGTGGGGGGCACCGAGTGAGACGTACGCCGAACACGCGAGAATACCTTTCCGTGGACAGCGCATCGCACCTCCCGGGGCTCCGGCACAGTTACGAAGGTGAGCCCCTGCTCGAATCCGGTATGGCGGCCGACCCGGTGACGCAGTTCGCGCTGTGGTTCGCGGACGCCGTCGCCGCGGGCCTGCCGGAGCCGAACGCCATGGTCGTCGCCACCAGTTCCGCCGGGGGCCGTCCCTCCGCACGCACCGTCCTCCTCAAGGAATTCGACGAGCGTGGTTTCGTCTTCTTCACCAACTACGAGTCTCGCAAGGGCCGCGACCTCGCGGAGAACCCGCGTGCCTGTCTGTTGTTCCCGTGGCATCCCATCAGGCGGCAGATCCGGGTGGAGGGCTCCGTCGTACGGCTCCCGCGCGAGGAAAGCGCCGCCTACTTCCACTCTCGCCCGTACGGCTCCCGCATCGGCGCGTGGGCCTCCCGGCAGTCGGCGGTCGTGGAGTCGAGGGAGTGGCTCGACGCCAGGTTCCGGGAACTGGCCGCCCGCTGGCCGCAGGACCCGCCGCTGCCCGACTTCTGGGGCGGCTTCCGGGTGGTGCCCGCGGAGGTGGAGTTCTGGCAGGGCCAGACCGACCGCATGCACGACCGGCTCCGCTACCGGCGGACCGGCGGGACGTGGCGGCTGGAGCGGCTGGCCCCATGACGATCAGAGCAGCCCGGCCGCGACCCGGAGATCGGTGAGGAAGCCGGAGTAGGCCTCGTCCCTGTCGGGTGAGCGCAGGATCGCCGAGGGGTGGATCGTCGCCACGTAGAAGGCGCCCTCGCGCCGGGGGACCGGCTCTCCCCTGTGCCTGGTGACGCGGAA
Organism: Microbispora sp. H11081; assembly: GCF_012999535.1. Classification (GTDB taxonomy): domain Bacteria; phylum Actinomycetota; class Actinomycetes; order Streptosporangiales; family Streptosporangiaceae; genus Microbispora. The sequence goes on along the minus strand of NZ_JABBWV010000021.1, from coordinate 34,719 downwards.
GTCCGGGCCCAGCAGGGCCCTGGCGGCGGTCGCCCCCAGCACCACGGTCACCTCCGGGTCCACCAGGCTCATCTCGGCCTCAAGCCAGGGCCGGCAGGCGTTGATCTCTCCCACGGTGGGCGTCCTGTGTATCCGGCGTTTGCCGCGCGGCTCGTATTTGAAGTGCTTGACCGCGTTGGTCACGTACACCGCCTCGCGCTCGACGCCGGCCTCCTCGAGCGCCTTGTCGAGCAGGCGCCCCGCCGGCCCGACGAACGGCGTGCCGGCGCGGTCCTCCTGGTCGCCCGGCTCCTCGCCGACCAGCATGAAACGCGCATCGGGGACGCCTTCGCCGAAAACCGTCTGGGTGGCGGCGCGGTAGAGATCGCAGCCCTCGCAGTGCCGCGCGGCCTCCCTCAGAGCGGGCAGGCTGGTTTCCTCCGGAAGGAATCGCTGCGCTCCGATGTTTCCCATCCTGGGTCGCTTCCCCAATAGGGTCGGCTGCGAACACGGGGGAGGTCGTAGCATCGTTGTGGCACTGGAGGAGCTTTGACCGCACACGGCCTGATCGATACGACTGAGATGTACCTTCGCACGATCTTCGAACTCGAAGAGGAGGGCATCGTCCCGCTCCGCGCGCGCATCGCAGAGCGCCTGCAGCAGAGCGGCCCGACCGTCAGCCAGACAGTGGCCCGCATGGAACGCGACGGCCTGGTCAAGGTTGAGGGAGACAGGCACCTCAGCATGACCGAGCTGGGCCGCACGCTCGCCATCCGGGTCATGCGCAAGCACCGCCTCGCGGAGTGCCTGCTGACCCAGGTGATCGGCATGCCGTGGGAGGAGGTCCACATCGAGGCGTGCCGGTGGGAGCACGTGATGTCGGAGTCGGTCGAGACCCGGCTCGTGAACCTGCTGAAGAACCCCCGGGTGTGCCCGCACGGCAACCCGATCCCCGGCCTCGACGAGCTCGGCGTGTCGCCGCCCGGTTCGACCGGAGAAGAGATGGTGTCGCCCATGGTGACCCTCGCGGGACAGGCTCCCGTGCCCGTTGTAGTGCGCCGCATCAGCGAACAAGTGCAAAGCGACCCGGTCCTGATGCTTAAACTCAAGCAAGTCGGGATACAACCCGGACGCGAGGTCACGCTCGCGGCCAGCGACAACGGTGTGACGGTGACAGGTGATGGTGAGGTGGGGACCACGACCGCGGATCTTCCGAGGGACGTCGCCTCGCACGTTTTTGTCACCAGACGATGACGGAATGAGTTGTGCCTGGTTGAATCCCCTAGGGAGTCATTCATTTCTCGCGACCCAGCCTTCGCAGGAGCGCCCGTGCCCGGCATAGCGAACCCACCTCGTCAAGGGACGGTCGTGGCATGAGGCGATGGGGAGATCTGTCACAGGACGCCGACGACCACCTTTCCGCCGGATCCGTCCTCGACCAGGCGGAGATGGCCGTGGTCGTGACGGACCGCTTCAGCAACGTCCTGTACTGGAATCCCTTCGCCGAGCAGCTGTTCGGCCGGGTGGGCGCGCCCACCGGCAAGGAGTCGCTGCTCACCCTCGGGATCCCGGAGAAGGACCATCCGATCGCGGCCGAACTGGCCAAGCACGTGCTGCGCGGCAACGTCTGGGAGGGCACGTTCGACGTGGCCCGCGCCGACGGCACGATGATCTACGTGCGCGCGCAGGCCGTGCCGCTGCGGCACCCCTCAGGCTCGGTGGCCGGCATCGTGATCACCGCGCGCGAGGCGATGCGCAGCAACGAGCGCGAGAAGGACCGCTTCGGCCTGCTCGAGCGGGTCGGCGAGCGCCTCGCCAGTTCCCTGTACGTCGAGGAGACGCTCGACCGGGTCGCCGAGATGCTCGTCCCGCAGTTCGCCGACCACTGCTTCATCGAACTCGTCGAGGGCGACCGTCTGGTGCGGAAGGTCTCCAGCCACGTGAACGGCTGGGCGCCGCCGCCGGACACGTGGCGCCCGGTGGGCGCGGACATCAGATACCCGCTGGGGCACTACGCCGAGGCCGCGCTGCGCCGCCAGGAGACGATCCTGATCGAGGACTTCTCCCAGGTCAGCTACCCGGCTCCGAGCGAGGGCGCGGCCCGGCTGTGCGGCGAGCTCGGGATGACCTCGGTCATCGTCGCCCCGCTCTGCGTGCGCGGCGAGACGCTCGGGCTGATGTGCCTCGCCATGTCGAACCTCACGAGCCGGCACTCGCCCCACTACGACACCTTCGACCGCGACTTCGTCGGCGCCATCGCCACCCGTGTCGCGCTCGCCGTCGACAACGCGCTGCTGTTCGAGGAGGAGCGGCACACCGCCGAGTCGTTCCAGAAGCATCTGCTCCCGCGCCAGTTGCCCACGCTGGACGGCCTGGAGATCGCCGTCCGCTACTACCCAGCGGCGCCGCTTGCCTCGCACGGCCAGGGCATCCAGACCCAGGTGGGCGGCGACTGGTACGACGTGATCCCGCTGTCGGCCGGCCGGGTCGGCATCGTGATCGGCGACGTCGAGGGCCGAGGGGCCAAGGCGGCGGCGGTCATGGGCCAGCTCAGGGCCGCGTTGCGGGCCTTCGCGCAGGACGACAAGTCGCCTGCAGACATCCTCGCCCGCCTGGACGAGTGGACCCGGGTGGTGGCCTCGCCGGAGCATGACGACTTCGGCGCCGACATCACCAACCCGCCGATCGTCACCTGCCAATACATGGTGTACGACGCGTGGTCGAGGCAGTTGTCGTTCGCCAACGCGGGCCATGCGCCGCCGCTGCTGATGGTGGACGGCGAGGTCAAGGACCTGGAGATCAACGAGGTCGGCCAGCCCCTGGGCGTGCGGGCCAAGGGCGTGCACGCCGACCTGGTCTACAAGGAGGAGACGATAGTCCTGCCTCCGGGCGCGACCCTCCTCCTCTACACCGACGGCCTGGTCGACCGCAGGCCGCCACGCGACTCCTCCACAAGCGCGCCCGACGACGACGAGGCGCTCGGCATCCTTCGCGAGAAGCTGGCCAAGGCGTCGGGGGAGTCGGTCGAGCGCATCGCCGACCTGGCCACGGTCGCCGTCCCCGGCGAGATCGACGACGACATGGCCATCCTCGTCGTCCGCGCGGCCGGTACGGAGCTGCAGTCGCAGGAGCGGACGTTCCCCGCCCAGCCGATCATGGTGAGTGAGGCGCGGCGGATGGCGTCCGAGGCCTTCGACGGGTGGCAGGTGCCTGAGGAACGCGCGGAGCTGGCCTGCCTGCTCGTCTCGGAGGTCGTCACCAACGTGGTCCTGCACGCCGCCAGCGCCAGCGTGCCGCGCCGCGAGCTGGTGCTCGACGGGCCGCCGCTGCCGTTCGACGAGTCGTGGGACGTGCCGGGCTTCGAGGAGGAGATCACCGGCGACAAGGAGTTCACCCTGCGGCTGCGCAGGGGCGCGGAGTCCGTCTGGGTCGAGGTCTTCGACCAGGATCTCCGCCTGCCCCGGATCCGCAGCGCGGGGGAGAACGACGAGGGCGGGCGCGGCCTCTACCTCGTCGACCAGCTGGCCCGGCGCTGGGGCTCCCGCCCGACCCGCGAAGGCAAGGCGGTCTGGTTCGAGATCCCGATCGGCGGTCGTTAGGGAGCCTCAGGGGGTGTCGGGCACGGCCTGAGCGGGGAGGCGCGCTCCCGGCCCGGGAGCGCGCGTCGAGGTCAGCCGGCCTGCTTCATGCAGCTGTATCCGTCCGGCCGTTCGGGTTCGAGCGTCACCTGCCGCAGCACGGTCGCCTCCATGGAGATGCGGAAGGTCTCCTGGCGCTCGCAGTCGTACAACGCGTACGTGCCCTCGCGTTCGCCGAGCAGCAGCACCTGGGCGCCGCCGCGCAGCACCTTGCCGCTTTCGCGGTCGTTGAGCACCACCCACTGGTCCTGGAATCCCACCATGGACAGGAGCAGGCTCGCGGGCCTGCCCTTCTCCGCGACGGCGATCGCGTCGCTCTCCATCTGTCCCATCAGCGCGAAGCCCAGCCCGATGCCGGTGAACGCGGCCACCACGATCTTCATGCCCGCGCGGCCGGACGGACGCCGGCGCAGCAGCCGGAACGGCACGAGGAAGGACAGGGCGCCGATCACCGCCGCGGTGATCACGGTTGCGGCCAGCGACGCGCCCTCGCCCAGCCCGAGGTAGCCGAGGAAGCCCCAGTAGCTCGCCCCGCACCAGAGCGCGCCGAGGGCCGCGGCGGCCCACGGGCGCTCGCGTAGGGCCTGGATCAGGCGGGACAGGTGGCCGAGGGTGGCCTTGTCGAGCAGCCAGACGGCTGCCACGGCGACGCCCGCGATCAGCGCGCCGCCGATGACGAGCAGGATCAGCGTCCCCACCAGGCGGCCGAACATGGTGGCCTGGTCGATGCCGGCCTGCTCGGGGCTGATGTTGAAGATCCCGTAGACCTGCTGGATGCCGAGGTAGAGCAGTGCGTAGAGGGCGATGCCGACGGGAACGATGACCGATCCGCTGCGTTCCAGCAGATCGACGACACCGGCTTTCGCGTCAGGTTCCGGCGGATCGACGACGCCGGCTTTGGCGTCAGGTTCCGGCAGGTCGGCGAGGTCCGCGTGCTCCTCGGCCTTGGTGATGGTCATTTGTCCGTTCATTTCATCTTTGACTGTTGCGACGGGACATGATTGCAGGCCCGTGTAAACAGCACATGTCGAGTCCGCGTCGACCGACGAGGACGGACGAAGACGGACGCGGCGCGCCACGCGCTTCTTTCCTGCCGTCCCGGGTGCTTGACTCGGACGCATGGAGCTCGCGCACGACCGCCGCGGCAGCGGCCCGCCGCTGGTCCTCCTCCACGGCATCGGTCACCACCGGCACGGCTGGCTGCCGGTCCTCGACCTGCTCGCCGAGCGGCACGACGTCATCGCGGTGGACCTGCCCGGCTCCGGCGACTCTCCGCCGCTGCCGTACGGCACGCCGTACAACGTGGAGACGCTGGGCCGCGCGGTGCGGGAGTTCTGGACCGGGCTCGGCCTGAGCCGGCCGCACGTCGCGGGCAACTCGCTGGGCGGTTACATCGCGCTCGACCTGGCGGCCTCGGCCGACGTCCGCACGGCCGTGGCGCTGTCCCCCGCCGGGTTCTGGTCCCGGCCGGAGCACGCGTACGCGCGGGCCGTGCTGCGCCTGCTGCGGCTGGCGGTGCGGGCCGACGGGCTGCCCACGCTCGTGTCCGGCACGGACGAGGGGAGGGCGGTGTCGATGGGCCTGCTCGTGGCCCGTCCCGAGCGGCTGTCGCGTGAGGCCGTGCTCATGGCGGCGACGGCGCTGCGCGACTGCGTGGGCTTCGAGGAGACCCTGGACTCGATGGCGTGGATCGCGCCGCCCGCGCCGCCCAGGGTGCCGGTCACGATTGCCTGGGGCGAGCGCGACCGGCTGCTGCCGCGCCGCCAGGCCGTACGGGCGGCGCGGTGGGCGGGGCAGCGGGCGCTGCTGCTGCGGGGCTGCGGCCACCTGCCGATGAGCGACGATCCGGAACTGGTCGCGCGGGTCATCCTCGAAGGCAGCGAGGACCCTCCCTGAGTCGTCTCCCGGCCCCGGTTGTGCCGACGGGCGCGCGGGGGCGGGACGGCCGCCGCATACTGATCAGTGTGGACTCCGGACTCATCCTTCTGGTCTTCCTGGCGCTCCTGTTCGCCTGGCTGCTGAACAAGGTGCGCCGGTTCTTCCGGCTGGGCCCGGTGGCCTACGGGGGCGTCATGGTCGTGTTCGTGGTGGCCATGCTGCTGATCTGGGGGCAGCAGCAGGGCTGATCCGCCGCCCGGCTCGCGCCGCCGGAAAGCGTGCCGGAAGCCCGTCAGCAGGCCGTCAGAAGGTCCTCAGAAGGTCCTCAGAAGCCGAAGGAGCGGCCGATGATCTCCTTCATGATCTCCGTGGTGCCGCCGTAGATCGTCTGCACGCGGCTGTCGAGCCAGGCCTTGGCGACGGGATACTCCAGCATGTAGCCGTAGCCGCCGTGGAGCTGGACGCACCGGTCGACGACCTTGTTCTGCAGCTCCGTCGTCCACCACTTGGCCTTGGCCGCGTCCACCGCCGTCAGCTCCCCGGCGTTGAGGGCGCGTACGCACTTGTCCACGTAGTGGCGGGCGATCTCCACCTCGGTGGACAGCTCGGCCAGCAGGAACCGGGTGTTCTGGAACCTGCCGATGCTCCGGCCGAAGGCCGTGCGGTCGCGGCAGTACTCGATCGTCTGCTCCAGCACCGTCTCGGCCGCGGCGACGGCCGCCACCGCGATCGACAGCCGCTCCTGCGGCAGGTTGTTCATGAGCTGGAAGAAGCCCTGCCCCTCCTCGCCGCCGAGGAGGTTGGACACCGGCACCCGGACGTTCTCGAAGAACAACTCGGCGGTGTCCTGCGCGTGCATGCCGACCTTCTCCAGGTTGCGGCCGCGGGTGAAGCCCTCCATGCCGCGCTCCACCACCAGCAGCGAGGTGCCGCGCGCGCCCGCCGCGGGGTCGGTCTTGGTCACGACCACGACGAGGTCGGAGTTGATGCCGTTGGTGATGAACGTCTTCTGCCCGTTCACCACGTAGTGGTCGCCCTCGCGTACGGCGGTGGTGCGGATGCCCTGCAGGTCGCTGCCGGCTCCCGGCTCGGTCATGCCGATGGCTGTGATCAGCTCGCCGGACGCGAAGCCGGGCAGCCAGCGCCGCTTCTGCTCGTCGTCGGTAAGGTCGACCAGGTACGGCGCCATGATGTCGTTGTGCAGGCCGAATCCGAGGCCGGAGGCGCCGACCCTGATGATCTCCTCGACGATCACGACGTTGTAGCGGAAGTCGGTGATCCCGGAGCCGCCGTACTCCTCGGGGACGGAGAAGCCGAACATGCCCAGCTCGCCGGCCTTCTTCCACACGTCGCGGGGGACGATGCCGTCCTTCTCCCACTGCGCGTGGTGGGGGACGACCTCGCGGGCCATGAACTCACGGACGGTCTCGCGGAAGAGGTCGTGCTCCTCGTCGAAGAGGTCTCGCCGCATCGGGTACGCCTTCCGGCTCGGCTGTTGGCCGCACCAGAATACGGTTCTGGCGCTCCTCGGGTCGATGGACACCGGAGCGTACGGCTGGTCACAACTCCGAAACCATCGTGATAACTACCCCTTTGACCACTTCAGTGCCTCTAAGATCTACCTTCGGTTTGCTATAGGCCCGCTGTGACGGACCTGTGATCGGAGTATGCGGTGATTCGGTGGAGAGCTGGTCTTCCTAGGACCATGGCCGCTCTGGCCCTCGGCCTTGCTGGTACGGCGGCGATTGTCGTACCGGCGGTGACGGCGCAGGCCAATACCGCCGACCTTGTCGTCGACTACGCCTGCAACCAGGGTGTCGCCTCGTCGGGCTCCGGGACCGTCCATCTACGGACGAAGCTCACCGTTCCCACGACGCTGAAGGTCGGTGACCCCCTCAACGTCGCCTGGAATCTGGGCTACAGAGACGCGACGCGTTTCGGGGCGCCCACCCTGCTGCCCAACGGCGGCCGGATCTACGTGACCGGTGAGGTCAACCTCAGCGACGGCTGGCAGGGACAGCTGCAGCCGGTGGGGAACGTAGACCAGGACGGGCCGATGAAGAAGGGGACCCCTCTCAACCTGCCGTCCACCATCTCGGACTTCGCGTACACCACCCGCGCCGGCACGGTGACGCTGAAGCCGGGCAAGCTCTACGTGGACTTCCGGCCGCCCGCCTCCGAGGTCATGGTCAACGACGACCAGGCCGACCCGAAGATCTACTACAGCCCCGGCGACTGGGTGGACGTCAACGACCGCCCGAGCGGGGACAACGACTACCACCTGGACTTCCACCAGACGAACAAGGCCGGCGCGTGGGCCGAGCTCACCTTCACCGGCACCGGCATCGAGTACGTCGCGCAGAAGGACCGGCGCGGAGGACCGGTGGAGATCTGGGTCGACAACCAGCTCGCGACTCCGCCGCGGGTGGACCCCTCCAGGAACGACGACGGCACGCTGGTCAACGACTCGAACGTCGGCGGCCAGACGCTGTGGAGCTTCACCGGACTCGAGTACGGTCAGCACACGATCACCATCAAGAACGTCGAGGACAAGCGGACGCTGCTCGACGCGTTCCGCGTGATCACCGGTGAGCTGCCCGGCCCGCCGCCGCAGTACCGCGCCGAGTGCACGCTCATCAGCGCGCCGGTCGCCGTACAGGTGACGATCGCCGGGACGAACAGCAGCCCGACGCCGGACAGCTCGCCTTCTCCGGACGGTTCGCCTTCTCCGGACACCTCGGCCAGCCCCTCGGGAGGCGTTTCGCCGAGCCCCTCGGGCAGCCCGTCGGCTTCGCCCACGCCGGGCGACCAGTCGCCTTCGCCGTCGCCTTCCCCCTCCAGGAGCCCGAACCTGTCGGCGACGCAGAACTACGTCGTGGCGGTGCTGCCGCAGGGCAGTCCTTCGCCGACGGCGACGAGGACGGTGACGCTGACCGCGACGCCGACCGTGGCACAGGTGGCGGTCACGCCACAGGGCGGGGCGCAGACCGGTGAGGCGCCGGAGCGGACGGCCGCTTCCGCGGTGCTGCTGATCGGTGCCGGTGGCGCACTGTTGATCGTCGGCATGCTCAGTGGTGTGGCGATGCTGCGGCGCAGGGCGGCGCACGCGGGCGAGCGGAGCTGAGGAGAGTGACGATGAACGAGACTCCTGACGGCGGCTCGGCTCCCGTCCCTGAGGGGACGGCGGGCGACGCCAAGAAGACGCGCAAGTCGCTGCCCCAGCCGGTCCTCGCGACCCTGCTCGTGGCCGGGTCGTTCGGCGGCATCGCGGCGGTGATGGCCGGCATGCTCGTCGTGATCAGCCCTTCGGATCCGCAGGAGACCGGGCCGGTGCCGGGCGGCCAGGTGAACATCCGGGACGCGGGCAGCGTGGCCCTCCTGCCGCCGACCGTGGGCCCGGGCGGACCGGGCGTGCCGCTGACGGCCGCCGCCCCGGACGCGCCCGCGCCGTTGCCCGCGATCAAGCCGATCGCCCCGCTGAGCTTCACGAGCGCGGCCTCGTCGTCCTCGTCTCCGGTGTCGTCGTCGCCGACCGCCGCCAAGACGACGACCAAGAAGGCCGCCGGCAGGCCGCTCAAGATCAGCATTCCGGCGATCGGTGTGAAGGCCACCGTGGGCTCGGTGGGCGTGGACAAGCAGGGCGTCATCGAGACGCCTCCGCTGAGCAAGCCGAACCTCACCGGCTGGTACCGCCTCGGGCCCGCGCCCGGCGACCAGGGCCCGTCGGTCATCCTCGGGCACGTGAACACCCGCAAGGGCCCCGCCGTCTTCAGCCGGCTGCGCGAGCTCAAGCGCGGCAACAAGATCGCCGTTCTGCGTGCGGACGGCAAGATGGCGATCTTCACGGTGGACGGGATCGAGCAGGTCAGCAAGTCGACGTTCCCGACCAAGCGGGTCTACAGCAACACGATCACGTCCTCGCTGCGGCTGATCACCTGCGGCGGGGTCTACAACGCCAAGCAGCATCACTACACCGACAACATCATCGTCTACGCGACGTTGACGGAGATCAAGGGCAAGTGATCGCCGGGTGGCCGGTTCGCGCCGGTCACCCTTTTCTCCCGCTTTCCTCCCCCCACTGTGGGAGAGCGGTGAACGTTCCCTGAGAATTTCCTGACTTGAATCTCCAGCCGGTTATACCGGTGGTCAACCACTGGGACACTGGTGGCCACGTGTACGCGACCCTGGTGGCAGGAGAGACGTCGTGCCCGACCCCAGTGCCCGGCGCGGGAGCGCCCGGCGCCGCATCGCCGCCCGTTCGGCGGCGGGAGTGACGGCCGCGCTGGCCCTGATGACCTGGCCGGCCCTCGCGGCGAGCGAGACCACGACCGTGCCGTACTCCTGCACTCCGGCAGGCGGCGCCGCCGCGACCTACCCCGTGAGCGTCACCCTGGTCGCGCCGGAGAACCCGGTGCCCGACAGCGCCGCGATCGTGACCTGGCGGGTCGATCCCGCCCCGCCGTCGGACGGGCAGAGCGCGCTGGTGGCGCCCGCGACGGGCATCGCGCAGGACGACGTGCTGGTCGCGGAAGGACTCGTGGAGGTGACCGGCGCTCCCGTCGTGGGCGGGTCCGGTGCGTCCGGCCAGTCGCCCAGCCCGTCCCCTTCGGCCACGCCGTCTCCCGGCGACTCGGAGTCCGCGAGCCCGTCGCCGTCCCCAAGCGCGTCGCCGAGTGCGTCCCCCAGTGCGTCCCCCAGTGCGTCCGCGAGTGCGTCGCCGTCGCCGAGCGCGTCCGCTAGCGCGTCGCCCGGCGCGGACGGCACGGATGACACGGCGTCCCCGAGCGTCGTCACGCTGAGCCCGTCCGCGTCCACCGCCGTGCCGGCGTCACTGTCGCCGTCGGCCACTCTGTCGCCGATCCCCGAACTGCTCGTCACGCTGACCCCGACGGCGGAGGGCACGGTGGGAGTCGCGGCAGGGGAGTTCACGCTGAGGTTGCGCCCGGCCGGGAGCGCCGACGGAGCGGGCGAGGCGCTCTACACGTGCACGCTGCCGGACTCCGCGACCCGCGCGTCGCTCGCGTTCACCGTCTCCACCGCTTCGCCGTCCGCTTCGCCCTCCCCCTCGCCGAGCCCGTCCGGCGGGGACGACCCGAGCCCTTCGCCGACTCAGACCGCGGCGACGACGACCCCGAGCACGGTGGCCACGGCGACGACCACGGCGACGACCACCGTGACCGCCACGGCCAAGGTCACCGCGACGGTCTCCCGTACGACGACCACGCAGGTCAGGGCCACGCCGGTGGGCGGCGCGCAGACCGGCGCCGGGGGCGACGCGGGGCCGGACGCCCGGCTCGTGGTGCTCACCGGCCTGGCGCTGACGGCCGCCGCCGCGGCCGGAGGGCTGCTGCTGCGGAGATTCGGCCCGAACCCCGGCTCGTACGGCAGACGATAGGAAGTGTCCGGACGCGACCTGGCGTCCGCCTGACACGGACATGGGACTAGCGGGAGAATGTTTAGGCAATTGGAGGGGGTCTTGGGGTTTTTGTCCGTAACATCTCTACCTGACCGTGACCGTATGCTGGCATGCTGGTACGCCTGTTGACTGCGAGCATCGAAGTGGAGAGAAGTCAGTGCTGAAGTCAAAGGCGCGCGGCCGTGTCGCCGGGAGGGTCGCCGCGGCCGGAGTGGTCAGCGCGGGCCTTCTCCTGGGCCTGACCGCGTTCGGCGCGCAAGCCGACACGAAGACCGTGACGTACACCTGCACGCCGTCGACCACCGGCGGCACGCCCGTCACGCACGACTTCACCGTGTCGCTCACCTCTACGGCCTCCGGCACCCTGTACACCGCGACGCTGAGCGTCCAGGCGCTCACCGGCTCCGCGTTCCCCGTGCCGGTGGAGATCGCGAGCGGCGCGGCGATCCAGTTGCAGCCGTCCGTTCTGGCGTCGGCGCTGCCGGCCGGCATGGGCGCGGGCGTGTCCACGCCCACGCCAACGGGTACGGCCATGACCTCGGACGTCCCGGCCGCGGCGACCATGCCGCCGCTCCCCACGGCGACGCTGACCGTCACGCCCTCGGCCGGGGCCACCTCCGTCGTGCTGACCGCGAAGGAGTTCAAGATCAACATGGTCGCGCCGGCCGCCGGTGGCACGACCGTGACGCCCACCACGCTCTACAACTGCGCGGTCGCGGCCACGGGTAGCACGCTGCCCGCCGTGGCGACGATGCCGGTGACGCACGCGTCGCCGTCCCCCAGCGCCAGCGCCAGCGCGAGCCCCAGCGCCAGCCCTTCCGCGAGCGCCTCGCCCTCGCCGCGCGGCACCCGGACGGTGTACGAGACGGTCTTCGCGTCGCCCACGCCGGTCAAGACCAAGACGACGAAGTCGGTCCAGATAGAGAACACGCCCGGCGGCGGCGCGGCCACCGGCGGCGGCGGCGACTCGGGCCCCGACGCCCGTCTGTTCATGCTCACCGGCACCGCGCTGATGCTGGCGGCGGCGGCCGGCGGCCTCGTGCTCAGGACCCGGCGCAGGCCGGTGCGGCACTAGGACCGCCGATGACCACCCCGCCTCCTGGGCAGTACCCGCCGGGCCAGCCGTACGGCATGCCTCAAGGGCCGGGCGGGCAGGGCTATCCGCAGCCGGTCTACGGCCAGCCGGTCTTCCATCCGGTGATGCTGCCCCAGATGCAACCCGCGCAGACCGCGTCCCCGCCGCCGGAGGAGGAGCCTCCCGGCGGCGGCGCGCAGACCATCCGGCGGTTGCTGATCACGTCGGCCGTCGTGGGCCTGGTCATCGTGATCGTCGGGGTCGTGCTCATGGTGAACAACCCCGACGAGTACACGACGCCGGCCCGTTCGTCGCTGAAGCTGGCCGCGCCGCAGAACGGGCTCGCCCCCTCGGTGGGGCCGGGCGGCGAGGGGCAGCCGCTGACCCAGGCGGTCGCCGACGCGCCGCCGCCGGTCCCGGACATCCCCGCGGTTCCCGCGATGCAGCCGTCCACGCCCAAGCGCCTCGTCATCCCCAAGCTGGGCGTAAACGCGCCGATCAAGTCGCTGGGTCTCGACCGCGCAGGGGCAATCCAGACACCCCCGATCAGCAACCCGAACCTGGTCGGCTGGTACCGCGGCGGTCCGACGGCGGGTGAGGCGGGCCCGGCCATCATGCTCGGGCACAAGGACACCAATACGCGCAGCGCCGTCTTCACCCGCCTGCACGAACTGGAGTACGGCGACAAGATCGAGGTCTACCGCCTCGACGGAACGGTGGCCGTCTTCACCGTGGGCGGCATCGAGCAGGCGAACAAGCAGACGTTCCCCACCAACCGGGTGTACGGGCACGCCGACAACGCCGAGCTCAGGCTGATCACCTGCGGCGGCAGCTACAACCGGTCGACCGGGCACTACGTCGACAACGTCATCGTCTACGCGACGATGACCGGCACGCGGCTGGCGAAGCCGAAGTCCTGAGGCGCGAGCACCTCGCCGGAAGGGCTCGTGGCCGGCGGCCATCGCGGCTATGGTCTCTTCCACCGATCATGAGGAGGGGCCTGTGGGCTGGTTCTCGAAAGTCCTGCTCCCCGGTCGGCTGCGCGCGGGACCCACGGCGCTGCTGCCCGCCCGGCCGGACCAGAAGACACTGCTGGCGGTGGCGCAACTCGCCGATCCCGAGGCGAGGGCCGACGGTGACGACATCGTCGCGGGCGGATCGCGCGTCCAGCCGCCCATCGAACTGACCGGCGACATCCTCGCCAAGCTCGGGGTGCCGGACGAAGACAGGCTCTGGGCCTGCCGGATCACCGCCGAGGGCCCGTTGCCTGTCGACTTCTTCGACAAGAGCCTGGCCGAGGGCATCGCGTACCGGCTGGGCGGCTGGTCGATCTGCCAGGGCGAGCCGCTGGATCCCGCGGAGGACGGCGGAGACCTCCTGGTCTACCTGCCGGCCGCGCCGGAGCCCGAGGAGATCCTGCCGCTCCTGGCCGGGCTGCTGGGTCCCGTCGAGGCCGTCGACGCCGAGCGGTGGCCCGAGGGAGAACTCGTCGACGGCGTCGTCCACGTCCCTGTCCGTGGTGGCAGGGTGGCCGACGTCTACGCGGGCGACGCGTTCGTCCTCACCGTCGAGGAGGGGCGCCGCATTCCGCCCGCCGCCCGCGTTCGCTGGCCGTACCTCACGGAGATCGCCGTCGCGCGGATCTCGCCCGTCACCCGTACGGACGAGACGGACGAGACGGACGAGACGGACGCCGAGGACGCCGCGAGCGCGGAGACGGCACCGGAGCCCGCACCGGAGACCGTGCCGGAGGCGGCGGGCGGAGCGGACGGGGGCGCCGAGGACGCCGCGGACCTCGTGGACGAGGACGAGCAGGTGGACGAGGACGAGCACGTGGACGAGGACGCGGTGCGTGAGGACGACGCGCGGGCGGATCTGCTCGCGAGGGCGGCCGTCGCGGTGACGCTGGCGAACGAGCTCAGCGGGATCGCGGCCGACAGCCGGGGTTTCCAGCTCGCCGAGCCCGCCGACGTGCTCCCCGGGCGTCACGCTTGACCCTGCCGCGAGCGCGGCGCGTGCGCCGTGCTCGCATCCTCATCCGCCCCGACGAAAGTTCTGATGTAACCTCTGATTAACCGAACATTGCTCGGTTTCTTATGGAGGCGCTGTGGCAGAGGCGTACATCGTCGGGGCGGTCCGCTCGCCGGTCGGAAAGAAGAAGGGCGGGCTCTCCACCGTCCACCCGGTCGACCTGGCCGCGCACACTCTCTCCGCGCTAGTGGAGCGCACCGGCGTCGACCCCGCCGCCGTGGACGACGTGATCATGGGCTGTGTGATGCAGTTCGGCCCGCAGTCCATGGACATCGCGCGCAACGCGTGGCTCAGCGCGGGCCTCCCCGAGACCGTGGCCGGGGTCACCATCGACCGGCAGTGCGGCTCGTCGCAGCAGGCGATCCACTTCGCGGCGCAGGGCGTCCTTTCGGGCACTCAGGACCTCGTCGTGGCGGCCGGCGTCGAGTCGATGTCCATCGTCCCGATGGGGTCGAGCATCTCGGCGGCGCTGGAGAAGGGCATGCCGTTCCCGTTCGGCGACAAGTGGGTCGAGCGGTACGGCAAGCAGGAGATCTCCCAGTTCCGCGGCGCGGAACTGATGTGCGAAAAGTGGGACCTGTCCCGGGAGGACCTCGACGCTTTCGCCTACGAGAGCCACCAGCGGGCCGCGAAGGCGATCGCCAACGGCTACTTCAAGGAGCAGATCGCCCCTGTCAACGGCGTGACCGACGACGAGGGGCCGCGGCCGGACACCACGCTGGAGAAGATGGCCGGGCTCAAGACCCTGCGCGAGGGCGGCCGGATCACGGCGGCCACCTCCTCGCAGATCTCCGACGGCTCCGGCGCGTTGCTCATCGCCTCCGAGCAGGCGGTGCGCGACCACGGACTGACGCCGCGCGCCCGGATCGTCACGCTGACGCTGGTCGGGGACGACCCCGTCTACATGCTGACGGCGCCGATCCCGGCCACCAGGAAGGCGCTGGCCAAGGCGGGGCTCTCGATCGAGGACATCGACGTCATCGAGATCAACGAGGCGTTCGCCCCTGTCCCGCTGGCCTGGCTCAAGGAGATCGGGGCCGACCCCGCCCGGACCAACCCCAACGGCGGCGCGATCGCGCTGGGACACCCGCTGGGCGGCACCGGCGCGGTTCTCATGACCAAGCTGCTGCACGAGCTCGAGCGCACCGGCGGCCGGTACGGCCTGCAGACGATGTGCGAGGGCGGCGGCCAGGCCAACGTGACGATCATCGAGCGTCTCTGACGCTCACGAGACAGGGCACCCCGGCGATCGCCGGGGTGCCCTGTCCTTCGTCTGCGGATGGTGGTGGCCGTCTACCTGCCCTTGGGCAGCCGCCGCGGCGGCCGTACCGGCCGCATGGGCGGGGCCGGGACCTGACGCGGCGGCGGTGGGAAGGAGCGCTGGGGCTGCGGCGTGCGCGGGTTCTGCTTCTTGCCGCTCTTGCCGGACATGCGAGTACGCATAAGGGATCTCCTGGTACGTCGGGAACGCGGCACCGAGGTGCCGTCACTCAGCTGCCGCGTCGGATGGACAGGGCCGGAAAAGCTGAGCGGATCAGCGTCTCAGAGGCTGATCAGCGGTCGCCGTACAGAATCCACATGCGGGTGACAGTAACAAGCCGCCGCATCGTGCCACAAAGGGTTTTTCAGGGCTCAGACCCGTCCAAGTGGTCTCCAAGTCGCCCGCCAGGTTCTGACAAGTGGCCTCCTGTGTACTCGGAGATGTCAAAAGAGACGTTCCCCGTACAGGAGAGATTCCAGTGAAGTCCATCAAGCGCGCCGCGGCCGTCCTCGCCACCACCGCCATCGCGGTCACCACCTTCGGCGTTCTGTCCGCCCCGGCCCAGGCGAAGGCCCCCGAGGGCTGGTACCGCTGCTGGGTCTCCGGCCACGGCTGGATGTACTGCTACGACGTGTGATCCCAGACCGACCACGGCCCCGTCCCGCGCTCGCGCGGGGCGGGGCCGTCGCGTTGCCCTCGGTCGTCGTCAGCCGATTCGCCGGTGGACATCCTCGAACGTCGAAGGCCCGGTGCGCTGCTGGGCGATCCACGGGCCCTCCAGCGACGGGTCGACGATGCCCTCCTCCAGGAACGTGTACCGCCCGTCGAGCACCCGGCGGGCCAGCCGCACGTCCTGGGCGTCGGTGTTGTCCCACAGCCGGTCGAACAACGCGTCGGCCCGCTGCCTGGCCTGGTGGCAGAAGGTGTCCGCGAGCTCGTACGGCTTGCGCCCGAACTCGGCCGACTCCTCCTGGGCGCGCACGCAGACCGCGGTGATGGCGAACAACTCGGCGCCGATGTCGACGATCCGCGACAGGAACCCCTGCTTGTGCTCCAGCCGCGCCTGCCAGCGGGACATGCCGTAGAACGTGGACCTGGCGAGCTTGCGGCTGGTCCGCTCGACGTACCGCAGGTGCGGGGCCAGCGGCCCGAACTCGGCGTACGACGTGGGCACCTGGCCAGGCCCGGTCACCAGGCTCGGCAGCCACCTGGCATAGAAGGCGCCGGCCCGGGTGGCCGCCCTGCCCTTGGCCCGCAGGCCGGCCTTCGGGTCGACGAGCTCGCCCGCGACCGACAGGTGGGCATCCACCGCCTCGCGGGCGATGAGCAGATGCATGATCTCGGTGGAGCCCTCGAAGATGCGGTTGATCCGCAGGTCGCGCAGCATCTGCTCGGCCGGCACGCCGCGCTCGCCGCGGGCGTGCAGCGACTCGGCGGTCTCGTAGCCGCGTCCGCCCCTCATCTGCACGAGCTCGTCCATCAGCCGCCAGGCCAGCTCGGAGCCGTACAGCTTGGCCAGCGCGGCCTCGATCCGGATGTCGTTCCGCTCGTCGTCGGCCATCCGGGCGGCGAGGTCGACGACTGACTCCAGCGCGTACGTGGTGGCGGCGATGAAGGCGACCTTGCGGGCCACCGCCTCGTGCTGGCCGACCGGCCGCCCCCACTGGACCCGCTCGCGCCCCCACTCACGTGCGATCTTCGTCGCCCACTTCGCGGCGCCGACGCAGGTGGCGGGCAGCGAGAGACGCCCGGTGTTGAGCGTGGTCAGGGCGATCTTGAGGCCCTGGCCCTCGCGGCCGATCAGGTTCTCCACCGGCACCCGCACCTGGTGCAGCCGGGTGACGCCGTTCTCGATCCCGCGCAGGCCCATGAACTGGTTGCGCTGCTCGACGGTGATGCCGGGAGCGTCGGCCTCGACCACGAAGGCCGAGATCTTCGTTCCCGTCCTGGCCATCACGACCAGCAGGTCGGCCACCACGCCGTTGGTCGTCCACAGCTTGACGCCGTTGATGACGTACGCGTCGCCGTCGCGTACGGCGATCGTGGACAGGCGGGCGGGGTCCGACCCGACGTCGGGCTCGGTGAGCAGGAACGCCGAGATCTCGCCGCGGGCGCAGCGCGGCAGGAACCGGCGCTTCTGCTCGGGGGTGCCGAACAGCCGCAGCGGCTGCGGCACCCCGATCGACTGATGGGCCGACAGCAGCGCGCTGAGCGCGGGGGAGCACGACGTCACGAGTTCCAGCGCCCTGCAGTAGTAGAGGTGGCTGAGGCCCAGCCCGCCGTACTCCTCCTCGATGGTCATGCCGAACGCGCCGATCGCCGCCAGACCCTTGATCACCTCGTCCGGGATGACGGCGGTGCGCTCGATGAGCGCGGGATCGACCTTCTCCAGCAGGAACGCCCGCAGGGCGCGCAGGAAGTCGTCCCCTTTCTTGACCTGCTCCTCGGTGAGGCGGGGAGCGGGATACACGAGGTCCAGCCGGAAGTCCCCGAGGAAGAGCTGCCTGCCGAAGCTCGGGCGGGTCCATTCCGTCTCGCGCGCCTGCTCGGCCACCTCCCTGGCCTTGGCGTAATCGGTCGTCATCCTCGACCTCCTCGGCGGTGAAACGAGCTGTACCCGTTACCTACCCGCCAGTAGCCTCTTGCACCGCGGGGAGCCCGATCAGTACGGAGGTGCCCCCGCCGGGAGAGGAGTCGATCCGGCATCGCCCGCCGTGCGCCTCCACGATGGCCTTCACGATCGACAGGCCGAGCCCCGCGCCGCCGGACAGGTGGTCCTCTCCCCGCTGGAACCGGTCGAAGGCGCGTTCCGCCTGCTCCTGGCGCATGCCGGGACCGTTGTCGCGCACCTCGATCGTCACCGAGTCCCGGACGCGCGCCAGCCGTACGGCGGTCTTCGTGCCCTCCGGGGTGTGCGCGCGCACGTTGCCGAGCAGGTTGACGAGCACCTGGCGGACCCTGGCCTCGTCCACGGTCGCGACCAGGGAGACCGGGGCGTCCACCGTCACGGGATGGGCGGGATCGAGAGTGATCGAGTCCGCCGCCACCTCGCGGGCCATCTCGGCCAGGTCGGTCTCGCTCAGGGCGAGCGCGGCGCCCCGGTCGAGCCGCGCGAGCTCCAGCATCTCGCCCACCAGGCGGCCCATGCGGTTGGCCTCGGCCTCGATCCGTCCCATGATCTTGGGCAGGTCCTCCGGCGGGATCGCCCCGGCTCGGTAGAGCTCCGCGTAACCCGAGATGGTCGACAGCGGAGTCCGCAGCTCGTGGGACGCGTCGGTGGCGAACCGGCGCACGCGGTCCTCCGACGCCTGGCGGTCGCGGAACGCGCCGGCGATCCGGTCGAGCATGAGGTTGATCGCCGCGCCGAGCCTGCCGACCTCGGAAGGGCCCTCCGGCATCCGGGCAGACAGGTCGCCTCGCTCCGCCACGAGACGCGCGGTCCGCGCCATCTTGCCGAGGGGCGCCAGGCCACCCGCGATCAGCAACCGGCCACCCGCCGCCAGCAGCAGGATCAGCACCCCGCCGGTCGCCAGTTCGCTGATCAGGAGGTGGCGCACCGGGTCGTCGACCGCGTCCAGTGGCACCGCGACGACCACCACCCGCAGGCCGCTCGGCGACAGCGACGCGGCCGCGATCAGTTCGCGGCCGCGGCTCGGGTCGAGGTCGAAGGTGCTGCCCTGCGCGGCGTACGCCAGCAGCACGTCCCTGCCGAGCCGCTCCGCCAGGCCGGGAACGACCGCGGCGTCGTCGGCGTCCCCGCCCATCAGATGGGCACGGTTCTCCGTGAGGTCGTAGGCGGCGACGGCGTAGGTGGAGCCCGTCAGCGCCTGCGCGAGCGGGTCCCCCACGACCACCCGGCGCGCGGCGGTGACCGTCGCCGCCACCACCTGCCCCTCCAGGCGCGTACGCAGGTGGCCGCGCAGGACGACGACGCTGACGAGGGACAGCACGACGAGCAGGACCGCGCTCACTCCCAGCAGTCCGGCGAGCAGGCGCGTCCTGAGCGACATCACGGGCCCGTCACGTGCCCTGCGGCGGGCGTAGCGCGTATCCGATGCCGCGCTGGGTGTGGATCAGCGGCGGACCCAGCGGGTCGAGCTTGCGGCGCAGGTAGGAGATGTAGGTCTCCAGCACCTGCGAGCTGCCGCCATATCCCCAGACCTCCTCGAGCAGGCGCCGCTTGGTGAGCACCAGGCCGGCGTTCGCCATCAGGAAGGCCAGCAGGCGGAACTCGGTCGGCGACAGCTCGACCGGGACGCCGCCGCGCCGCACCTCCCAGCGCGCCTCGTCGAGCTCGAGGTCGGCGACCTGGAGGATCGGCCCGTGCGCCCGCTCTTCGGCCTCCGGCACGCTCGTACGGCGCAGCACGGCGCGGATCCGCGCGACCAGCGCCTCGACGGAGAAGGGCTTGGTGACGTAGTCGTCGCCGCCGAGGGTCAGCCCGCGTACGGTGTCGGCGACCGCGTCGAGGGCGGTGAGGAAGATCACAGGAGGATGGACGCCGCCGGCCCGGATCCGCCGGCACACCTCGAAGCCGTCGATGTCGGGGAGCATGACGTCGAGGACGACCAGATCGGGCTGGTCCCGCACGACCTCGGCGAGCGCCGCGGCCCCTGTGCCCACGGCCGTCACCCGGAAGCCGTGGAATCGCAAGGCGACTTCCACGATGTCCCGGATGTTCGGCTCGTCCTCGACCACGAGGATCCTGGTTTCACTCATGCGGGACCCATTGTGCAGGCAGGAGGCCTTTGTCGCGCAATTCGGGATTCCGGGCGGACTGCTCCCGTGGCGTACGGAACCCGATGGGCGCCCTACCCGGGCACCCTGGCGACGCAGAACACGGTCTGGCCGAACGGCGGGCGGACGAACCGCTCGATGAGCCGGGTCATCGGCACGACGGTCCTGTCGTAGATCTTCACGAGCCGGGGGTCGGGATACCCCACGCCGCCCCGCCGCACGGCCGCCCACCACGCGATGCCGCCGAGGAAGTTGATCGGCTTGAGCACCTGGATGTCGAGTCCCGCGGCGACGACCGTCTTGCGCAGCGTGGCGGGGGTGTAGCGGGTGACGTGCCCCACCTTGCGGTCGAAGTCCCCGTAGAGCTGCATGTAGCCGGGCACCCAGATGACGATCCTGCCGCCGGGGGCGGTGACCCTGGCCAGCGACCGCAGCGCCTCCGCGTCGTCCTCGATGTGCTCGAGGACGTTCATCATCACGACGGTGTCGACCGGGTCGGCCAGCGGGATGTCGGTCGGCAGCCCGAACTGGAGCACCGACACGTCGTCGCGGTCCGCGAACCTCTTGCGCAGTTGCTCGACGCAGTAAGGATCGAAGTCGCTCACCACGAGCCTGTCCAGGCGCGGCAGGAACTGCTCGGCGAAATGCCCGAGACCCGAGCCGATCTCCAGCAGCGACCGCCCCACGTGCGGCGCGACCATGTCGAACTCGTACTGCCGGTAGTTCTTGGCCTCGTCGCCGCCGAGGTGGTTCTCCAGAGCCTCGTCTCCGGCCGCGGGCTGGACTACTCGGTCATACCCAGACATAAGATCCTCGATCTACACGCTGACGGACTTGGAAAGTGTAGTGCCCACCCCATCGGCGGGTATCCGCTTCGCCGCAGGGGCCCGCTCGCGTGCGGCCTGCGGCGCTGTGGACGGAATGCCCCGCTGCTCGTAGGCTGCACCTCCGTCCGCAGATCCGCCCCGATTCGCCCCCCAAATGGATGACGACGAAGCAGTGACCCGTGCCCTGGCCGGTGACCTCGACGCCTACGAAGTCCTGGTCACCCGGTACAGCGCGGTCGCCCACCGCACGGCGCACCTGCTGGGCGCGGCGGCCGAGGCGGAGGACGTCGTCCAGGAGGCGTTCGTCAAGGCGTTCCGCCACCTGAAGGGCTTCCGCCGGGGCTCGCCATTCCGGCCCTGGCTGCTGCGCATCGTGGCCAACGAGACCCACGACCTCACCCGCTCCCGCGGCCGCCGCTCCGACCTCGCCGTACGGCTGGGCCGCGAGCGGGAGCCGTACGGACCCGAGGACCCGCAGAGCGTGGCCGTGGCGGCCGACGGCAGGTCCCGCCTGCTGGAGGCCGTACGCGCGCTGCCCCAGGGGGAACGCGAGGCCGTGGTCTGCCGGTATTTCCTGCAGTTGTCCGAGGCGGAGACGGCCGAGGTCCTCGGCGTACGGCTCGGCACCGTGAAGTCGCGGACGTTCCGGGCCCTGCGGCGCCTGCGGGAGGAGGTGGGCCGTGAGCATCTCGGATGACGACGAGCGGGAGGCGCTCGACGCCCGCCTGCGCGCTCTGGGCGCCGGCCTGACCGTGCCCGCGCCGCCCCCCGCCGACGTCGCCCGCGCCGTACGCGCCCGGCTGGAGGGCGAGCGGGCAAGGCCGGATCGGCGCGTTCACGGGTGGTGGGCCGGCCGGCGGCCGACGCCGCGGGCGTTGGCGGCGTCGGTGGCGGTCCTGATGGCCGTGCTGCTGGGGGCCACCCCGCAGGGCCGGGCCGCGGTGGTGTCCGTGCTGCGCTTCGCGGGCGTGGAGATCCGCGTCGCAGGGCCGGGGCCGCTGCCCACGGGGGTGCCGGGCCCGCTGCCCGGCGAGCGCAGGGTGACGCTGGAGGAGGCGCGGCGGACCGCACGGTTCCCCATCGCCGTGCCCACCGCGCTGGGGGATCCGGCCGACGTGCGGCTCGCCGACGGCGGCCGGGTGGTGACGCTGCTGTGGCCGGGAGTCCGGCTCGACGAGTTCGACGGGACGCTGGGCGTCGTCTGGCGCAAGGAGCTCGGCGAGCCGTTCCCCGAGCAGGTGGCCGCCGTCGGCGGCTGGTGGATCCAGCAGCCCCACGGCGTGTCCTACGTGCCGTACGGCGGCGGCGCGCCGCACGAGGAGCGGGCGGCGGGGCCTACGCTCATCTGGCAGCACAACCTGGTCGGCCTGCGGCTGGAGGGCCCGGACCGCGACGAGGCCGTGCGGATCGCCTCCTCGGTTCGATGAGGCGCGAACTCAGCCGGGGGAGGCGAGCCAGCCGTCGATCTCGGACAGCAGATCCTTCTTGACCCCCTCGGGCGCCGCCGACGACCTGATCGACTGCCGGGCGAGCTCGGCGAGCTCGGCGTCGGTGAAGCCGTACGCGCTCCTGGCGAGCTCATACTGCGGCAGCAGCCGGGCGCCGAACAGCAGCGGGTCGTCCGCGCCGAGGGCGATCGGCACCCCCGCCTCGAACAGCCGCCGCAGCGGCACGTCCTCTGGGCGCTCGACGACCCCGAGGCCGACGTTCGACAGCGGGCACACCTCGCAGGTGACCTGCCGGTCGGCCAGCCGTTCCATCAGCCGGGGCGACTCGGCCGCGCGCACCCCGTGGCCGATCCGGTCGGCTTCCAGGTCGTCGAGGCACTCGGCGACGCTCGCCGCGCCCAGCAGCTCGCCGCCGTGCGGCACCGCGAGCAGCCCGGCGCGCCTGGCGATGCGGAAGGCGTGCTCGAAGTCCCTGGCCCGGCCGCGCCGCTCGTCGTTGGACAGGCCGAAGCCGACCACGCCCCTGCCCTCGTACCGCGCCGCCAGGCGGGCCAGCGTCCTCGCGTCGAGCGTGTGCCGCGTGCGGTTGGCGGCCACGATCACCGCGATGCCGGTCCCGGACTCGCCTGCCGCCTTCTCCGCCGCGTCGAGGACGAGTTCGAGGGTCTCGGTCAGGCCGCCGAAGCGGTTCGCGTACCCGGACGGGTCGACCTGGATCTCCAGCCAGCGCGAGCCTTCCCGCGCCTCGTCCTGCGCGGCCTCGCGCAGCAGCCGGTAGACGTCCTCGGGACGGCGCAGCACCGACCGCGCGATGTCGTACAGCCGCTGGAACCTGAACCAGCCGCGCTCGTCGGTCGCCCGCAGTTTCGGCGGCCAGTCCTCCACCAGCGCGTCGGGGAGATGGACGCCCTGCTCCCGGGCGAGCTCGATCAGCGTCGAATGCCGCATCGAGCCGGTGAAGTGCAGGTGCAGATGTGCCTTGGGGAGCGTGTCGAGTGGACGTGCCATCTCCATATGTTGCCGCATTCCGCTGACAACCCGCTGCCGAGTTGGCGCGTTGGGGAGGGGCGAAAGGGGAGCTCATGACCGAAGAAGACGAGGCGGCATTCGACGAGTTCCTGGCCGCGCGCAGCACCGCTCTTCTGCGCACCGCGATCCTGGTCTGCGGCGCCTCGGCGACCGACGCCGAGGACATGGTCCAGAGCGCGCTGGAGAAGGTCTACCGGCACTGGCCGCGCATCCGGCACGACAACCCGGAGGCGTACGCGCGCCGGGTCGTGGTGAACGGCGCGATCAGCAAGGCCAGGCGGCGCAGGGTGATCCAGGAGATCACCTTCGCCCAGCCGCCGGAGACGCCCGTGGAGTCGCACGACCCCGGGCTGCGGGACGTGCTCCTGACCGAACTCAGGAAGTTGCCGCCCCGCATGCGGGCCGTCCTGGTTCTCCGCTACTGGGAGGACCTGTCCGAGGCCGAGACCGCGGCGCTGCTCGGCTGCTCGGTCGGCACCGTCAAGAGCCAGTCCGCCCGCGGCCTGGCGCGTGTGCGCGCACGCATGGAGAACTTGGAAGGAGCGTCCGCATGAACGTCGAAGAGGCGCTGAGAGACGCGATGGCCGCTCAGGTGGCCGGGGTGCAGGCGCCGCCGTCGCTGGGCCAGGCCGTACGGCGGCGCAACCGGCGGCACGTGGTGCGATTTCGCGTGGCGGGAGCGGCTCTGCTCACCGCGGCGGTCGCGGTGACCGTGCCCGTGGTGCTGACCGGCGGGCCGGGCACGGCCCCGGCCGTGGGCGACGGCCAGGGGAACGGTGCCGCCGCCGGCCAGGGGGCCCCGGTCGCGTCCGCGACCGGCTCGGGTGACACGGTCGCCGTGCCGGCGAACCTCGTCCCCGACATGGTCGGCAAGAGCGCCGAGGAGGGCGGCGCCGCCCTGAAGGAGGCCGGCTACACGGTGCGGATCACGAAGGTGGTCAGCGATAAGGATCCGGCGGGGACGGTCGTCGACCAGACGCCGGCTCCTGGGACGAGCGCTCCCCCCGGGGCGGCGGTCACGCTGATCGTCGCCGCGACGGCCGCGCCGGCCCCCGACACCACGGAGGGTACGGAGAGCCCGGGGATGCCCCAGGACCTCGGCGATCTCGGCGACGGCCGGACGCTCGGCGGCGTGCGCGTCGGCTACCTGCCCGACGGGCTCGAATGGGGCAAGTGGTCCGGAAAAGACGGGTTCGGCACCCGGAGCTACACCACCAGCTGGGTGGAGCCGGGGCTGGAACCCGGCATGTACAGCGTCCAGATAGTCATTTACCGGAAGGACGCCGCCAAGAAGTTCGGTGAGCGGCTCAAGGGCTTCGCCGCCCAGGGCGCCAAGGCGGTCGAGGCCGGCGACAGGAAGGCGTACCTGGTCAGCCTGTCGGAGGGCGGAGACGAGCTCAACGACGGGGGCACCAGGACGATCGCGTGGAACCTCGCTCCCGGTGTCGGGGTCGAGGTCATGATGAGCCCCGACTACGCGGCGAAGATCGGCGCCGCCGCGGCCGACAGGGAGCTCAAGAAGATCGCCGCGGAGGTCGCCGTCGTGAAGTGAACCCCGGGGTCCCGCCGTCTCCGCCTCCTTCGGAGGGCCTGGGCGGTGGGACGGACATGCCGGAGGCCCGGTCCCGCGTGATGGGGACCGGGCCTCCGTGGCGGGGCGCTTCGGTCTTTCGGTGCGCTTCGGACTTTCAGTGCGCCTCGGTCTGTCAGTGCGCCTCGGAGAGGAGCTTGGCCACCCGGCTGACGCCCTCGACCAGGTCGTCGTCGCCCAGCGCGTACGACAGGCGGAAGTAACCAGGAGTGCCGAACGCCTCGCCGGGCACCAGCGCCACCTCGGCCTCCTCCAGGACGAGCTCGGCCAGCTCGGCCGAGGTCGCGGGGCGCTTGCCGCGAAGCTCCTTGCCCAGCAGCGCCTTCACCGACGGGTACGCGTAGAACGCGCCGAGCGGCTCGGGGCAGACCACGCCGGGGATCTCGTTGAGCATCCGGACGATGGTCTGCCGGCGCCGGTCGAAGGCCGCCCGCATCTCGGCGACGGCGGACAGGTCACCGGAGACGGCCGCGAGCGCGGCGGCCTGGGCGACGTTGGAGACGTTCGAGGTGGCGTGGGACTGCAGGTTCGTCGCCGCCTTGACGAGGTCGGAGGGCCCGATGAGCCAGCCCACCCGCCAGCCGGTCATCGCGTACGTCTTGGCGACGCCGTTCAGCACGACGACCCGGTCGCGCAGCTCGGGCACGGCGGCGGCGATGCTGGAGAACGTCGCGTCGCCGTAGACGAGGTGCTCGTAGATCTCGTCGGTGACCACCCACAGGCCCTTGTCGAGCGCCCACCGGCCGATCTCCTCGACCTGGGCGGGGGAGTAGACGGCCCCCGTCGGGTTCGACGGCGAGACGAACAGCAGCACCTTGGTGCGGTCGGTCAGCTTCTCCTCCAGCTGCTCGACCGAGGCCAGGTAACCCGTCGTCTCGTCGGTGACCACGTCGACCTGGACGCCGCCCGCGAGCTTGATCGCCTCCGGGTACGTCGTCCAGTACGGCGCCACGACCAGGACCTCGTCACCCGGGTCGAGCAGCGTGGCGAAGGCCTCGTAGACGGCCTGCTTGCCGCCGTTCGTCACCAGGACGTTGGCGGCGTCGACCTGGAACCCGCTGTCGCGCAGCGTCTTGTCCGCGATCGCCTGCTTGAGCTCGGGCAGGCCGCCGGCGGGGGTGTACTTGTGGAATCTGGGGTTCCGGCACGCCTCGACGGCCGCCTCGACGATGTAGGCGGGCGTCGAGAAGTCGGGTTCGCCGGCGCCGAAACCGATGACCGGCCGACCGGCCGCCTTCATCGCCTTGGCCTTGGCGTCCACCGCCAGAGTCGCGGACTCGGAGATCGCGGAAATACGCGCGGAGATGCGAGGTCGGGTCATGCCTCCATCGTTCCAGACGCGCCATGCGGTTTCGTCTCCATATCCAGGATGCGGACGGCTCGGCACGGTAGCTTTGAACGGCACGAACGGCACCCGCGCCACCTTCGGGGCGGCGCGGCGACCATGTGGTTCGACGGACCGGTGATTCCCGCGTACACTTCACCGACTAGTGGGCCACGTGAACGACGGGATGGGCGCTTCTCCGCGTTTCTCGGGTATCGTGGTGCACGGCTTAGGGCACTAGCGCAATTGGTAGCGCACCGGTCTCCAAAACCGGCGGTTGGGGGTTCGAGTCCCTCGTGCCCTGCGGAGTGCGGTCCGCGCAACAATGGCGTGAAAGCGCGCCGCAACTGCGACGGACACGACGGATCAGGTGAGGACTGTGGCGATCGATACCCGCGGCGAGACCGCTGGCAAGCCAGGCAAGCCGACCAATGAGAAGAAGGCAAAGCGCACCTCGCCCGCTCTGTTCTATCGGCAGGTCGTCGCCGAGCTGCGCAAGGTCATCTGGCCCCGGCGCACTGAACTGATCTCGTACACGGTAGTCGTCCTGGTCTTCGTTGTGATCATGGTTGGGATCGTGTTCGGGATCGATACGCTGCTGGGTAAGGCTGTGCTCTGGCTCTTCGGCGGATCCTGATCCCGCCCGAGACGTCACAGCGCGTCAAGACACCAAGCGAAGAAGGAAGAGTCCCGTGTCCGAGTCCCCGATGCCGGCCGACCGCTCCCATGACGAGGATGACGAGTGGGGCACCGAGCAGGACGAGGCCGTAGCAGAGGTCGAGGAGACCGAGGAGACCACGGTCGCCGCGCCGGACGGTGGTGACGGCGGCGAGGACTCGGCCGAGGCCGCCCCGCTGGTCGACGAGGACGGCGACGTCCTCCCGGACGTCGACCCCGTCGAGGAGTTCAAGCGGCAGCTTCGCGGTCAGTTCGGCGAGTGGTACGTCATCCACTCGTACGCCGGTTACGAGAACCGGGTGAAGCAGAACATCGAGAGCCGCATCGGGTCCCTCAACATGGAGGACTTCATCTTCCAGGTCGAGGTGCCGACCCACACGATCACCGAGTTCAAGGGCGGCAAGAAGACTCCGATCAAGGAGCGCGTGCTTCCCGGTTACGTCCTGGTCCGGATGGACCTGACCGACGAATCCTGGGCCGCGGTGCGCAACACGCCCGGTGTGACCGGCTTCGTCGGACTGTCCAACAAGCCGAGCCCGCTGAACCTCGACGAGGTCGCCAAGCTGCTCGCCCCCGAGCCTTCCGAGGAAGTGAAGAAGGCCACGACGAAGGCGACCACCGCGACCGTCGACTTCGAGGTCGGCGAGTCCGTCACCGTGATGGACGGGCCGTTCGCCACGCTGCCGGCCACGGTCAGTGAGATCAGCGCCGAGTCGCAGAAGCTCAAGGTCCTCGTGTCGATCTTCGGTAGGGAGACCCCGGTGGAGCTGTCGTTCAACCAGGTCTCGAAGATCTGACCGCCTCGCGTAGACTCGATAGCCGTCCTCACGCATGCCCTGCTTCGGCGTGCCCGTGAGGCTTCTGTAGGACAAGGACCCGGAGAAGGATAAATGCCTCCAAAGAAGAAAGTCGCGGCCCTGGTGAAGGTCCAGCTTCCCGCTGGACAGGCCACCCCCGCGCCGCCGGTCGGTACCGCGCTCGGTCCGCACGGCGTCAACATCATGGACTTCGTCAAGCAGTACAACGCTGCGACGGAGGCCCAGCGGGGCAACATCATCCCCGTCGAGATCACCATCTTCGAAGACCGCTCCTTCACCTTCATCACGAAGACGCCGCCGGCGCCCGAGCTGATCAAGAAGGCCGCCGGTCTGCAGAAGGGCAGCGCGAACCCGCACAAGGACAAGGTGGGCAAGCTGACGCGCGAGCAGCTTCGCCAGATCGCCGAGACCAAGATGCAGGACCTCAACGCCAACGACGTCGAGGCCGCCGAGAAGATCATCGCCGGCACCGCCCGCTCCATGGGCATCACGATCGCCGACTGAGAATCTCCGCGAGGGCCCGTAGCGCCCCGAGGCGCCGCGCCGCTGGCGTGGCAATCAAACGCTGTGGGAGGGCCGAAGCGCAGGCCCCGACCACGATCTCCACGAGGAGCATGAAGTGAAGCGCAGCAAGAACTGGAAGAACGCGGCGGCCGAGGTCGACCGCACGGCCCTGTACAACCCGCTCGACGGCGTACGGCTGGCCAAGAAGACCGCGACCACGAAGTTCGACGCGACCGTCGAGGTCGCCCTGCGGCTGGGTGTCGACCCCCGCAAGGCCGACCAGATGGTCCGCGGCACCGTCAACCTCCCGCACGGCACCGGCAAGACCGCCCGGGTCCTGGTCTTCGCGACCGGTGACCGTGCCGAGGAGGCTCGCGCGGCGGGCGCCGACATCGTCGGCTCCGACGAGCTGATCGACGAGGTGTCCAAGGGCCGTCTCGACTTCGACGCGGTCGTCGCCACGCCGGACCTGATGGGCAAGGTCGGTCGCCTGGGCCGCGTGCTCGGTCCCCGTGGCCTCATGCCGAACCCGAAGACCGGCACCGTCACGCCGGACGTGGCCAAGGCCGTCACCGACATCAAGGGCGGCAAGATCGAGTTCCGGGTCGACCGGCACGCGAACCTGCACTTCATCATCGGCAAGGCGTCCTTCGACGACCGTCAGCTGGTGGAGAACTACGCCGCCGCCATCGACGAGGTGCTGCGTCTCAAGCCGTCGGCGGCCAAGGGCCGTTACCTCAAGAAGGTCACCTTCACCACGTCCATGGGCCCGGGCATCCCGGTCGACCCGAACGTGACGCGTGGGATGACCGCCGAGATCGACGCCTGAGCCGTCACCCCGGCAAGAACGACGACGGAAGCCCCCGCCCTGCCCGGGCGGGGGCTTCCGCACGTCTACCGCCTCGTCTGTTGTGCAGGGTTTGTGTAGAGCTCATGCCGGTTCGTCCTCGGGCAACGCGCCCGGCGCGTTAGCCGCATAGGGTCAAGGGCAGGTAAAGGGGGCAACCGAAGGGATGACAGACATGCGACGAATACTGGTGGCCGCCGGAGCGGTGGCCGCGCTCTCGGTCGCGGGATGCGGGACGACCGCGACTCCGTCTCTCCAGAACGCGCAGCTCTCGGCCGCCGAGGTCATCCAGCAGACCTCGAAGAAGGTCGACGAGGTGAACACCTATGCCGCGGACCTGGTGGTCAACGTGACCGAGACCGGGGGCGGTCAGGGCGGCGTCGTCCAGGGCACGATGCGCTACCAGAAGACCCCGCAGATCGCCTCCGACGTCAACCTCACGAGGGTGTCGTTCAACGGGCAGGACGTTCCCGGCGGGGTGCGGGTGATCCTGCAGGACGACGTGGCGTACGTGAAGCTCGACATGCTCAAGACGCTGGTGGGCGCCACCAAGCCGTGGATCAGGCTCGACCTGGGCCAGCTCGGCTCGCAGGCCGGGGTGAACGTCGACCAGTTCCTCCGTCAGGCCCAGCAGTTCGACCTGAAGACGAGCGCGGCCCTGCTGACGGCGTCCAAGGACGTCAAGTCCGTCGGCACCGAGCAGGTCGGCGGGGTGGAGACGACCCACTACTCGGGCACGTTCCCGGTGGACGAGGCGGTCAAGCAGCTTCCCGAGGAGCAGCGCGGCCGGATGCAGGGCGAGTTCGCGAACGCCAAGGACGTCAAGTTCGACGCGTGGGTCGACGCCCAGGGCCTGCCTCGCAAGGTCGAGCTGAACGGCGGAAAGCCGGGCACCGGCACGTTCAAGGCGACCGCGATGTTCAAGTTGTTCAACGAGCCCGTCTCGATCGAGGCGCCGGCCGCCGACCAGGTGGGCGAACTGCCGCAGACGCTACAGCAGCCGTCCGGCCTGGGCGGCTGATTTGGCGTCCAGACGGTTGACAACGTAGTCTGTCTCCTGCCAAAGACCGCCGGTCGTCGCCGGGCCCACAGCCAGGCGACCGAAGGATCCACGATGAGTGGACGGCCCGCGTAGGTGTGGAGAAGCTTGAGGACGTTCGACGTCCGTTCAAGCCCCGTGCGCCTGCGCCGGGGCTTGTCTGTTTTCCGAGGGCCTTCGCCGGCGGCACATCTGGAAGGAGGCCCATGGCGAAGGCGGATAAGAGCGTCGCGATCGCCGAGCTCAAGAGTGAGTTCGAGGGATCCAGCGCCGCCGTTCTGACCGAATACCGCGGTCTCACCGTCGCCCAGCTCAAGCAGCTGCGCGTTTCTCTCGGTGGGAATGCGAAGTTCGCCGTGGCGAAGAACACGCTTACCAAGATCGCGGCTAACAACGCCGGGATCTCCTCCCTGGACGACCTGTTCCAGGGCCCGACCGCCATCGCGTTCGTCAAGGGCGACGTCGTGGAGGCGGCCAAGGGTCTGCGTGACTTCGCCAAGGCCAACCCCCTCCTGGTGATCAAGGGCGGCGTCGTCGACGGCAAGTCGATGACCCCCGACGAGATCACCAAGCTTGCCGACCTTGAGTCCCGTGAGGTGCTCCTCGCGAAGCTGGCCGGTGCGCTGAAGGCCAAGCAGTCCCAGGCTGCCGCCACCTTCGCCGCGCTGCCCACCACCATGGCTCGACTGGCCGAGGCTCTGCGCGCCAAGCGCGAAGAGGCCGGCGAGTAGGTCCGCGAAGCGGACGGGGGAAGCGCGCACCGCGGTCCCTTTACACGTTTTTTGCTAGATCCACTGGAGGAACACATCATGGCGAAGCTCAGCACCGACGAGCTGCTCGAGACCTTCAAGGAGATGACCCTCCTTGAGCTGTCCGAGTTCGTGAAGGTCTTCGAGGAGACCTTCGACGTCAAGGCCGCCGCCCCGGTCGCCGTCGCCGCCGTCGGCGCCCCCGGCGCTCCGGCCGCCGCCGAGGAGGCCGAGGAGCAGGACGAGTTCGACGTCATCCTCGAGGCCGCCGGCGACAAGAAGATCCAGGTCATCAAGGAGATCCGCGCCCTGACGAGCCTGGGCCTCAAGGAGGCCAAGGACCTCGTGGACGGCGCTCCGAAGCCGGTCTTCGACGGCAAGGTCAACAAGGAGCAGGCCGAGAAGGCGAAGGCGGCCCTCGAGGGCGCCGGCGCGACCGTCACGGTCAAGTAGTTCCACGCTTCACCGAAGGGGCGGGTCCATCCAGGTGCCGGATGGGACCGCCCCTTTCGCATGCCCGTAAGTCGTACTCGATCCAGACCCATATGAGCAGGACGCGATCGTTGACCTATGGTGCGACGTAGGATCCGCGCGACATGATCGGGCCGAGGCCACCGGTGCTCAGGAGGTGCGGGGATGCGGCGCGCGCTCACCGTCGGGCTGGTCCTCCTCGTGGCCGTGTCGGCCCTGGCGGTCCTGCGCCTCGTCCAGGCCCGTACGGAGGCGCTGGCGGCGGAACAGGAGCGTGAGATGGCCGTGCGGGCCGCCGCGGCGCACGCGGTGAGTCTCATGTCCGTCGACCACCGGCGCATCGACGACGACATCAAGCGGGCGCTCGCCACCTCCACCGGTCAGCAGCGGGCGAGGTACGCCGCGGGGCAGGCGGCGCTGAGGGACACCACGGTGCGGAACAAGGCCGTGCAGACGGGGGTGCTGCGTGCCTCCGCGCTCGCCTCCTTCGACGGAGGCCGGCGTACGGCGCAGGTGCTGATCGTCGGTGACGCGGTGATCCACTGGGAGGACGGCAGGAAGGCCCCTCCCGAGGAGCGCTTCTTCCGCTGGCGCATGGACGTCACGAAGGCATCCGGCCTGTGGCTGGTCTCCCACGCGGAGCTGGTCCAGTGAGACGCCTCCTGACGGCGCTGACGGCCCTCGTGGCGGCCGGGCTGGCCGTCGCCGCCGTATGGCTGCTGCTCGACCTGCGCCGCCTCCGGGCCGCGGAGACGGCCTCCCGGGAGGCTCTCGCGGCCGCCCGGTCCTACGCCCCCGACATGTTGTCGTACGACTACCGTACGATCGACCGCGACATGCTGAGGGCCGGCGCGCACGCGACAGGGCAGTTGGCGGAGCACTACCGGACCCTCGCGGCGACACTCGGCCCCCGTGCGCGTGAGCGCCGGACGGTTCAGCACGCGGTCGTGGCCGCCGCGGGTGTGGAGTCGGCGTCGCCGGAAGAGGTCCGGGTGCTGCTGTTCGTGAACATGGTCACGACACGTTCCGCACCGGCCAAGGGGGAGCCTGAACAGCAGGTCAGCCAGGGGAGAGCGCGCCTGGTCATGGTGACGCAGGGCGACGGCTGGAGGGTCTCCCGGCTGTCCACGCTCCTGGGTGACACGCCCGTTCCCTGAGGCCCGTGGCTAAATTGTTAGCAAAGAAGGCGTTTAAGCCAGGGCTGGTGCTGGGTATCCAGGCCGTGGCGGCGTCGACCCACGGTCAGCGTTGGCCCGTTCGCGTGACTGTGCGTTACCCGTCTCCGGTCCCGGGTAGGGACAGGGTCCTGACGGCCGCTCGGTCCCGAGGGCGGGAAAAACCCAGCGTGACGCCCGTAGGTTAGGCGAAATGTCGGCTCTCGGGCTTGACGTTTCGGCGCTGACGGGTGATGCTGCCAGCAACGTGGAGCGCAGAGCGATAGCGGAGTGGACAGGTGTATGCCGATCGGCTACACTGCCCCTTTGCGCTGCCCTTTGACGACCGTCTCTCTGAGTAACTCTTAGTCTTGGTCGTCTGGCGTGCGTGTAGTCAGTCCGCGAGCCCTCGGAAGGACATCTGTTGGCAGCCTCGCGCAACGCCTCCGCCGTACCCGCCGGTCCCCGTACCGTGTCGTTCGCACGTATCGAGGAGCCGCTCGAAGTACCCGACCTTCTCGCCCTGCAGACCGAGTCCTTTGACTGGCTGCTCGGAAACGAGAGATGGAAGGGCCGGGTCGAGGCGGCTCGCCAGGCCGGGCGCAAGGACATTCCGACCCAATCCGGTCTCGAAGAGATCTTCGAGGAGATCAGTCCCATCGAGGACTTCTCCGGAACCATGTCCCTGTCGTTCCGGGATCACAGGTTCGAGCCACCCAAGTACTCGGTCGACGAGTGCAAAGACAAGGACATGACCTACTCCGCCCCGATGTTCGTGACGGCGGAGTTCATCAATAACACCACAGGTGAGATCAAGAGCCAGACGGTGTTCATGGGCGACTTCCCGCTCATGACGTCGAAGGGCACCTTCATCATCAACGGCACCGAGCGTGTCGTGGTCTCCCAGCTCGTCCGGTCGCCCGGCGTCTACTTCGACCGCTCGGTCGACAAGACCTCCGACAAGGACCTGTTCGGCTGCCGGGTGATCCCGTCGCGCGGCGCGTGGCTCGAGTTCGAGATCGACAAGCGGGACAGCGTCGGCGTGCGGATCGACCGCAAGCGCAAGCAGCCCGTCACCGTGCTGCTCAAGGCGCTCGGCTGGACCAGCGACCAGATCCTGGAGCGTTTCGGCCAGTACGAGTCGATGCGGGCGACCCTGGAGAAGGACCACACCTCCGGCCAGGACGACGCGCTGCTGGACATCTACCGCAAGCTGCGTCCGGGCGAGCCGCCGACCAAGGAGTCGGCGCAGGCCCTGCTGGAGAACCTGTACTTCAACCCGAAGCGCTACGACCTGGCCAAGGTCGGCCGTTACAAGATCAACAAGAAGCTGGGCGTCCAGGCCGACATCACCCAGGGCACGCTGACCGACGAGGACATCGTCGCCACCATCGAGTACCTCGTCCGGCTGCACGCCGGCGAGGAGACGATGGGCCAGGACAACTCGGTGGTCGTCGAGACCGACGACATCGACCACTTCGGCAACCGTCGTCTGCGCACGGTGGGCGAGCTCATCCAGAACCAGGTCCGCCTGGGCCTGGCCCGCATGGAGCGCGTGGTCCGCGAGCGCATGACCACGCAGGACGTCGAGGCGATCACGCCGCAGACCCTGATCAACATCCGCCCGGTCGTGGCGTCGATCAAGGAGTTCTTCGGCACCTCGCAGCTGTCGCAGTTCATGGACCAGACCAACCCGCTGGCCGGCCTGACGCACAAGCGGCGTCTGTCGGCCCTCGGCCCGGGTGGTCTGTCGCGTGAGCGGGCCGGCTTCGAGGTCCGTGACGTGCACCCGTCCCACTACGGCCGGATGTGCCCGATCGAGACGCCGGAAGGCCCGAACATCGGCCTCATCGGCTCGCTGTCCTCCTTCGGGCGGGTCAACTCCTTCGGCTTCGTCGAGACGCCCTATCGGAAGGTCGTCGACGGCCGGGTCACCGACGAGATCGACTACCTGACGGCGGACGAGGAGGACCGGCACGTCGTGGCGCAGGCCAACACGGGCCTGAACTCCGACGGCACCTTCGCCGAGACCCGCGTGCTCGCCCGCCGCAAGGGCGGCGAGTTCGAGGCGGTCCACCCGTCCGAGGTCGACTACATGGACGTGTCGCCGCGTCAGATGGTGTCGGTCGCGACGGCGATGATTCCGTTCCTGGAGCATGACGACGCGAACCGGGCGCTGATGGGTTCGAACATGCAGCGTCAGTCGGTGCCTTTGCTGAAGAGCG
>NZ_JABBWV010000020.1 GCF_012999535.1 Microbispora sp. H11081 | reverse complement strand
CCCGCGACGCATGTCAGGGCGGGGACCAGCTATGAACACGAGCTGGGAGCTACACCACCGACATCACGCCGGTCCTCCAATCTGCGAGCTCACTCGCCGCAAGCGACTTCGTGTCGCAACGTCTGCCGTCGACCCGCCCGAAGGGGAAGCGGGCCAAGACCTGCTCGGCTTGTTCCGGGTCGATGGCGGGCGGGGTGATCAGGCTTCCCTACGACCGGCAACGCTGAGCAGGTCCCTGGCGATCACCCTGGAGCAGCAGCGCCCCCGCCGGGGGCTGGGTTTGAATTGATCCCTCTATAGCGAAACTCTAGGTTCGGAGCCGTGACAGATGATCTGGTCAGATCGGCGAGATCGCCTACGAGGTTCCCGTTACGAGTGACATTCGTCGGGTGGTCTCTGATCGCCGCGGTGCTGTCGTGGGTCGCCGCGTTCTTCGCTTGGCTCCTGGTCAGCTTCTCCCTGGAGATGGACGAGTGCGGTCTTGATCCACTCACGGAGCACGAGACGGAGAAGTGCGCTCCCGTCAGCCAATGGGCAAGCGTCACAGCATTTGCCTGGGTCGTCAGTCCACTCGTCTGGCTGCTGGCCGGACTCTCTCTGTGGCTGGCGCCCAAGCGCCTCATCCGCACCCGACGGCTCGCGGCATGGGCCATGCCCGCACTGCCGGTCTTCGTCATCGCGGCCCAGGTGCTTGTGTCTGTGCTGTACGGACCGCTCCCTGCTTGAGCGATCGAACAACCGTCGCTCGGATGAGCCTGGCTGGTGACAAGCTGCGGATGTTGCTGCATTTCGCAGCTGTACGGAGATCACAAAGGCCCCTCGCGATGATCGCAAGGGGCCTTGAGCTGCGAGCCGCCTTGGGGAATCGAACCCCAGACCTTCTGTTTACAAGACAGATGCTCTGCCGATTGAGCTAAGGCGGCCTGTTACCCAGACGAGTTTAGTGGGCCGACGGCCTCACCGTCACGGTGAAATCACCGGCGGCGGTGGCGAGCGACCTCGTAGAGGGCGATCCCCGCGGCCACACCGGCGTTCAGCGACTCGGCGGCGGCGTTCATGGGGATCCGGGCGATCTGGTCGCACGACTCCCTGACGAGGCGGGACAGGCCCTTGCCCTCCGAGCCGATGACCACGACGAGCGGCTCGGTCGCGAGTTCGACGTCCGCGATGTCCACCTTGGCGGTGCCGTCGAGGCCGACCACGAACAGGCCCTCCTCCCGGTACGCCTGGAGCGTCTGGGTGAGGTTCGACGCGCGGGCGACGGGCAGGGTCGCGAGGGTGCCGGCCGAGGTCTTCCAAGCGCCGGCGGTGACGCCCGCCGAACGACGGGACGGGACGAGCAGCCCGTGCGCGCCGAAAGCGGTCGCCGAGCGAGCGATGGCGCCGAGGTTGCGCGGGTCGGTCACGCCGTCCAGGGCGACGATCAGCGGCACCTCGGCGGCGTCCCTGGCCCGCTCGACGAGCTGCTCCGGGTGGGCGTAGTCGTACGCCGGGACCTGAAGTCCGATGCCCTGGTGAACCGTGCTCTCGGTGAGCCGGTCGAGCTTGTCCCGCGTGACTTCGAGCAGCGCGATGCCACGGTTGGCCGCGATCTTGATGGCCTCGCGGACGCGGTCGTCGTTGTCGACCCGCTGCGCCACGTACAGGGCGTTGGCGGGGACGCCGGCACGCAGTGCCTCGACCACGGGATTGCGGCCGCCGATAACCTCGGGGCCGTCCTCCCTGCGCGTACGGCTCGGCGTGCGCGAGGACGAGGCGCCGCCCCGCGACTCCCGCTCGATCCGCTCGGCGCGGGCCTTGTCCTTGTACCAGTGCCGCATCTCCGCCGGCGGCGTCGCTCCCCTGCCTTCGAGGGAGCGGCGAACCTTGCCGCCCGAGCCCCTCGTGGACCCCTGCTTCTTCGACGGCTTCCCTGAAGCCCTACCCGCCATGGTCTCTAGCGTAGGGCCACGCCTACTGTGCCAGCTCCCATCGTGGGCCCTGCGGGGTGTCCTCAACCACGATTCCGGCCGCGGCGAGCTGGTCGCGGATCGCGTCCGCAGCCGCGTAGTCCTTGCGGGCTCGCGCGGCCTGCCGCTGCTCCAGCGCCACGGCCACGAGCGCGTCCACGACCTCACGCAGCCCGGAGTCACCGGTCGAGCGCCACTGCTCCGACCTGGGGTCGAGGCCGAGCACGTCGAGCATGTTCTGGGTCTCGGCGAGCAGCCGGGCGACCTGCTCCTTGTTGCCCTGGGCCAGTGCGACGTTGCCCTCGCGGACCACCTCGTGGATCACGGCGAGCGCCTGCGAGACGTTCAGGTCGTCGTCCATGGCGTCGACGAACGCCTGCGGCAGCGGCGCGGCGGCGTCCACGTCGTGGATCACCTCGGCCGCCCGCGTGACGAACCCCTCGATCCGGCGGTATCCGGCCGCCGCCTCCTGGAGCGCCTCGTCGGAGTAGTCGATCGCCGAACGGTAGTGCGCCGCGACCAGGTAGTAGCGCAGCTCGACCGCCCGCACCTTGCGGAGCATGTCGGGGATCAGCAGCGAGTTGCCGAGCGACTTGCTCATCTTCTCGCCGCCGAGCTTGAGCATGCCGTTGTGCAGCCAGTAACGCGCGAAGCCGTCGCCCGCCGCCTGCGACTGGGCGATCTCGTTCTCGTGGTGCGGGAAGATCAGGTCGACGCCGCCGCCGTGGATGTCGAAGGTGCCGCCGAGATACTTGGTCGCCATGGCCGAGCACTCCAGGTGCCAGCCGGGACGGCCCCTGCCCCACGGGGTCGGCCACGTGGGCTCACCGGGCTTGGCGCCCTTCCACAGCGCGAAGTCGCGCGGGTCGCGCTTGAGCGAGTCGGTGTCGGTGTCACCGGCCGCCCACATGTTCTCCAGCTTCTGGTTGGAGAGCTTGCCGTAACGGTCGGCGTAGGAGACCACGTCGAAGTAGACGTCGCCGCCGGCGGGGTACGCGTGCCCCTTGTCGATCAGCCGCCGCATCAGCTCGATCATCTCGGGCACGTGGCCCATGGCGCGGGGCTCGACGGTCGGCGGCAGGCAGCCGAGCTGGTCGTACGCCCAGGTGAAGGCGCGCTGGTTGCGCTCGGAGACGACGAACCACGGAACGCCTTCGGCGGCGGCGACCCTGATGATCTTGTCGTCGAGGTCCGTGACGTTGCGGCAGAAGGTCACGTCGTAACCCTCCCGCGTCAGCCACCGGCGGAGAACGTCGAAGTTGACTCCGGACCTGATGTGGCCGATGTGCGGCGGAGCCTGAACGGTCGCACCACACAGATACATCGAGACCCGGCCGGGCTCGACCGGTACGAATTCACGGACCGTACGCGTGCTGGTGTCGTAGAGGTGCAGGCTCACGAAGGCAAGGCTAACGCCTGACGGCGTGGCACAGGGCTACTTGGGCGTCTGTGAACGGCATGGTGTGACCGATCATGGAAACTTCTGGCACATAAGTCCCGATATAACCGGAGACAAAATCCGTCACGATCCCGTACGGCCGTCCGAGCGCCCGTCTCACAATACGCGCGGGGCCTGCCGGACACAGACCGTCACGGAGATCACGGAGACCACGCCGCGAGCGAGCGAAGGCGGCCTGCGGAAGACAGGGCGGCAGTGCCCCCGGACGTAGGCCGTGAGCGCCGCGTCACTCCCGCGACCTGCCGTGGTCCTGTTCCGCGCATACCGCGCAGACCGGGCGAACCGGCCCGGAGAATCCCGACAGAGCACCCGATTCCGACACGAAACGGGAGATCACGCAGGTGCGATCAATCGTCACTCCCATTCTGTAGGCTCGAAAGGCCATGGACGTGACTCCCCCCGGCGCGGCAGGCACGGCCTCCCGCCCGTCCCGAACCACCCCCTCCCGGATCCCGCTGGTGCTGCGCCGCCTCGCCATCGGCCTCGCGGGGGCCGCCCTCGCGGTGCTCGCCGGCGCCGCCTGCGCGCTGTCCTTCGACGACCTGCGCACTCTGGCGCTCTCCGGGCGGGCCGAACCCCGGCTCGCCTACCTTTACCCCGCGACGTTCGACGTCCTGCTGGTCGTCGCCCTGGTCAGCGTGCCGGTGCTCCGCGCCGCGCGGTTCCTCGTCCGGTTACAGGCGGGCTTCGTCCTGGTCCTGCTGCTGGTGTCGGCCGCCGCCGCGAACGCCGCCACCGCCGTCGGCGTCTCCTTCGATCCTGACGCCGCCGCTCTCGTCGTCGCGTTGCTGCCCTGGGTGATGCTCTCCGCCGGACTGTGGCTGCTGCTGCTCCTGCTCAAGCACGTGCGCACCAACCGGGCCGACCTGGACGGCGACTCCGACGATGATCTCGTGCCCTTCGTGGGCGAGCGGGAGCCCAGGGCCGCCGCCACCGCGCCCTATCCGGTCCCGGCGAACGAGCGGCCGGCGATCGCGCACGCCGTCACCGAGGAGCACGGCGCGCCGCCTCTGCAGCCGGTCCCCGAGGCCGTCGCGCCCCCCGGCTATGCCCCGCCGGTGCCGGTCAGCCCGGTCTCCGAGACCGTCGCGCCGCCCGAGTACGCCCCGCCGTTGCCCATCACCCCGCCGCACGCCGACGACGAGGCCCTTCGTCCCGCGACTCCGGACACCGTCGAAGAGGACGTACGGCTGCCGCAGAGGGCGGATACCGCCGCCACGGTCGAACCGGAGACGGACCAGGCACCGGACAGGGCACAAGCCGAAGCAACGGACCAGGCGACGCCGGACGAGGCCGAGTCCCTGCCGGTCGTCCCTCCGACCGCCGCGCCCGGCACGCCGCCCGTGACCGAGCCGGCACCTGAGCCCATGACAGACGCGACCGTGACGGATCATGCGGTCGCCGACGAGACGGCGCCGGGCGGGCGTGCTAGCGACGCGGAGCCCGCCGACACGACTCCCGGCTCAACCCCCGACAGGGCCACCGGCGCGGCGACCGAGCCGACCACCGAGCCGACCACCGAGCCGAGCACCGAGCCGACCGCTGAGCCGACTCCGGAGGCGGCCGCCGCTCCCGCGCCTGACGCCGACCCGGAGGACCGCCCGGCGCGGCAGCCCCGCAGGAACCGCCCGGTGCGCTGGGGCGACCTCGTACGGCCGCACACCGGCGACGTCCTCGTGCACCCCCGGCCGAAGCCGGAGGAGCCCGCCGGCGCCGAGCCCGCAGAGGACGAGTCGGGCGTCGACACCCAGCCGCTCCGCCAGATCAAGGACGTGCCGGATCCGGCCCACACTCGGGACAACGCCGATCCCGACGAGGTGAGCGGGACCGCGCAGGCGGCCGAC
The DNA here is from genome assembly GCF_012999535.1 of Microbispora sp. H11081. Classification (GTDB taxonomy): domain Bacteria; phylum Actinomycetota; class Actinomycetes; order Streptosporangiales; family Streptosporangiaceae; genus Microbispora. Next base: position 96,082 of record NZ_JABBWV010000020.1, on the reverse strand, counting down.
GACGAGAGCGTTCCGCTCGCACCTCCATCCGGCCGGCTGCGCAGCACGCCACGCCCACCCGACTGACCACGAGCCGGAAAGCGTGCGGGCCCGCCCGGCTGGGGAGCCGGGCGGGCCCGCACGCGTTGATGGGGTGAGCTCTTACACCCGCGTACCTCGCTTGAGGCCGGCGACGATGCCGACACCGACGACGGCCAGTACGACCTGCATGACGAGTTCGATCCAGTCGATGCCATCCGTCGTGGCAACACCCATGACCTGGGCGATGGCGGTACCGATGAGCGCCGCGACGATGCCGACGACGATCGTCAGGATCCAGCCGATCGGCTGGCGGCCCGGCAGAAGCAGCCGGCCCAGAGCGCCGATGACCGCACCGATGACGATGGCGCCGAGAATGGACTCGATTGTCATATCGACCTCCCGTTGAGGGTGACCCTTTCATCCTCGAACAGTGGAGTACCCCATGCGACGGGAATATGCGCGCCATGAAAGAAAAAAGAGGACGGCGGCTCGATTCCGCGCCTGGTTCGAGCCGCCGCCCACGTGTTAGTGAGACGCGCCTGGTCTCAATCAGGTTGGCACGTCCGATTGGAACGGAACATTCACGCCTGGAGGATCAAAGCGGTCGCGATGGCCGCCACGCCCTCGCCTCGCCCGGTGAGCCCGAGGCCGTCGGTCGTGGTCGCGCTGACGCTCACCGGCGCCCCTGCCGCGGCCCCGAGCGCCTTCTCCGCCTCCGTACGGCGAGGCGCGACCTTGGGACGGTTCCCGATGATCTGGACCGCCACGTTGCTTATCTCGAATCCGGCCGCCCGCACCTGGCGGGCCGCCTCCTCCAGGAGGGTCACGCCCGCGGCGCCCGCCCAGCGCGGGTCGGATGTGCCGAAGAGCGCGCCCACGTCTCCGAGCCCGGCTGCCGACAGCAGCGCGTCACAGCAGGCGTGTGCCGCCGCGTCGCCGTCGGAATGGCCGGCCAGCCCGGTCTCGCCCGGCCAGAACAGCCCGGCGAGGTGGAGTTCCCTGCCTGACGCGAAAGGGTGGACATCGACTCCGATGCCCACCCTCGGTGATGTGATGTTCAGGAGTTCAGCACCTCGTCGAGCAGGGCCTCCGCCTTGTCCTCGTTGGTCTTCTCCGCGAGGGCGAGTTCGCTGACGAGGATCTGGCGCGCCTTGGCGAGCATCCGCTTCTCACCGGCGGACAGGCCGCGCTCCTTGTCGCGCCGCCAAAGGTCGCGCACCACCTCGGCCACCTTGTTGACGTCCCCCGACGCCAGCTTCTCAAGGTTGGCCTTGTAGCGGCGGGACCAGTTCGTGGGCTCCTCCGTGTGCGGCATGCGCAGCACGTCGAACACCCGCTCGAGTCCTTCCTGGCCGACAACGTCGCGCACACCGACGAGTTCGGCATTTTCCGCTGGCACCTGTACGGTCAGGTCGCCCTTGTCGACCTTCAGCACCAGGTAGGTCTTTTCCTCACCCTTGATGGTTCGGGTCGTGATGGCCTCGATACGAGCAGCCCCATGGTGGGGGTAGACGACAGTGTCGCCGACCTGGAAAGTCATGTGACGAGTACCCCTTCCGCTGTACTCCAGGGTACCACGCGGTTACCGCCTCCCGGAACAGTGAAAGAAACATAACTGCAGGTCAAAGCCTCGTTTTGGGACTTGACAAGCTATCCACTCTGTGAATCGCCCTATCGGACATACCGGGTGACCTGCGGTCCTGCGACGCGTGGACCGGGAGCCGACGCCGGACCGGTGACCGGCGCGGATAAGGTGATTGCTGCCCATACACGTGTGTACCAAGGAGACCTCGAACCGTGACCAGCAGCCGTCGCAGGGCGATCGCCATTGCCGGGCTCCTCGCCGCCGCCATCCCTGCACTGGCCGCGTGTGGCGCCGGTTTCGACGCCAACACCGCCGCGCCGTACGCCCCGAACGAGGCGGGTGTCCTCTACGACAGCGACGGCCCAGGCAAGGCCTACGGCAAGAACGGCGTGATGATCCCCCAGGCGTTCATCCTTGGGCCGGACTCCGGCGAGCAGCTCGCCGCCGGGGCGTCGGCGCCGCTCCACCTGACTCTCGTGAACAGCACGGAGACCGCCGACCAGCTCACCAGCATCGTCCCCGAGGAGCAGAAGGCCACCTCGGTCACGGTGCAGAGCCCCATCGACCTCCAGCCGGGCACGCTCGCCAAGACCCCCGGGGTCACTGTCGACGGCCTGAAGACGGCGCTGCGCGGCGGGGAGAGCATCAAGCTCACGCTCCACTTCAAGAACGCCGGCGACGTCGCTCTCAACGTGCCCGTCATCGCCCGCAGCCGCGAGTTCGCGACGCTGCCGCCCGCGCCGACGGCGGCGCCGTCGGCCGCGCCCACGAGCACGCCCGCCGCCACGGACACCCCGGCGGCGACGGACGCCGCGAACCCGGAGAGCACCGCGGCGCCGTCCGAGGGCGCGACCGCCACGGGCACCGAGTAACGGTCCGCAAGACGCCAGGAGCCCCCGTCCACGCCGGACGGGGGCTCCTGTGCCACGCGGAGGGTCCGTACGGACTCAGCGGTCCGTACGGACTCAGTCGTCGGAGGGGTCGAACTTGTAGCCCAGGCCGCGCACGGTGAGGATGCAGCGCGGGTTGGACGGGTCGGCCTCGACCTTCGCCCGCAACCGCTTGACGTGCACGTCCAGCGTCTTGGTGTCGCCCACGTAGTCGGCGCCCCAGACCCGGTCGATGAGCTGGCCGCGGGTGAGCACCCGCCCGGCGTTGCGCAGCAGCACCTCGAGCAGCTCGAACTCCTTCAGCGGGAGCTGCACCTGGCGGCCGCGCACGGCCACGATGTGCCGGTCGACGTCCATGCGCACCGGTCCCCCGGCCAGGACCGCCGACTCCACCTCTTCTACGTCGCCCTGCCTGCGCAGCACCGCGCGGATGCGCGCGACGAGCTCGCGGGACGAGAACGGCTTGGTCACGTAGTCGTCCGCGCCCAGCTCAAGGCCGACGACCTTGTCGATCTCGCTGTCCTTCGCGGTCAGCATGATCACGGGCACCTTGGAACGCTGCCGCAGCGAGCGGCACACCTCTGTTCCCGGCAGGCCCGGGAGCATCAGGTCGAGCAGGACCAGGTCGGCGCCGTTGCGGTCGAACGCGTCGAGAGCCTCGGGGCCGGTGGACGCCACCGCGACCTCGTACCCCTCTTTTCTGAGCATGTAGGACAAGGCGTCCGAGAACGACTCCTCGTCCTCGACGACGAGCACCCGAGTCACTTAGCGGCCTCCTGGGGGATGGTCGTGCTTGGTACCGGGACCGCCTGACCGCCGAACGCGGGAAGGCGAAGAGTGAAGGTCGAGCCGGAGCCTTCCTTGCTCCACACGGCGACCTCGCCGCCGTGCGCCACCGCGACGTGCTTGACGATCGCGAGGCCGAGTCCGGTGCCGCCGGTCGCCCGCGACCGGGCCGCGTCGACGCGGAAGAACCGCTCGAAGATGCGCTCCTGCGCGCTCTCCGGAATGCCGATGCCCTGGTCGCTCACGCTCACCTCGACGGTGTTCCCGGCCGGTCTGGCGCTGATCACGACGCGGGTGTGCTCGGGGCTGTAGGCGACGGCGTTGTCGATGAGGTTGCGCAGCGCGGTGACGAGCAGGTCCTCGTCGCCCCAGACCTTGAGGCCCTCGGTGCCGCCCGCGACGAGCGTGATGTCCTTAGCCGAGGCCTTCGTGTTGCACCGGTCGATGGCCTCGTGGACCGTCTCGTCGACCGGCACCTGCGCGGGCGCCGGCACGGGCTCGCCGCCCTGGATGCGCGACAGCGTGATCAGGTCCTGCACCAGGTGGGTCAGGCGGGCCGCCTCGTGCTGCATGCGGCCGGCGAACCGCTTCACGGCCTCGGGGTCGTCGGCCGCGTCCTGTATGGTCTCCGCGAGCAGGCTGAGCGCGCCGACCGGCGTCTTGAGCTCGTGGCTGACGTTCGCGACGAAGTCCCTGCGCACCGCCTCGACGCGCTGCCGTTCCGTCTGGTCCTCCGCCAGCACGAGCACCTGCCCGTGGGAGCCCAGCGGAGCCACCCGCACCGCGAACGACGTGGACTCCTGCCCGAACTTGCGCCCGGCGGTCTCTATCTCGCTCTCGCGGATCTCGCCGTCCCTGCGGACCTTCCTGGCCAGCGCGAGCAACTCGGCGGCCATCAGGGACTCGCCGCGTACGAGGCCGAAGGCGCGCGCGGCGGAACTGGCGCGCAACACCCGGTCCTCGCGGTCGAGTACGACCGCTGAGGAGGGCAGCACGGCGAGCACCGACGCCACCCCGGGAGGCAGGCCGTCGTCCACCGATTCCGACGCGCGGGGCCTGTCCGCCTGCCGCCGGATCGCGAGCATGACGAAGGAGCCGGCGACGAATCCGCCCATCGCCGCCAAGCTCGCCAGCAACTCGTTCACATTCAGCAGCCTAGGCGGCGTTTTGGGTTGTTCCACCTGCCCGACCTGGCCTAACTCTCTGTTTCCGGAAAAGTTCATCCGGCGGTTGGAATTCGTTCATCGGCCCGCGCGTAGCGTTGCGGCCATGCGCGACGCCTATCACGAAGAGCTTGCGGCCCTGACCGACCGCCTGGTGGAGATGACCCGCCTGGTGCGGTCGGCCATGTCGAGGGGAACGACCGCCCTGCTCGACGCCGACCTGCAGCTGGCGGAGAGCGTCATCTCTCAGGACAACGAGGTCGACCGGCTGCACCAGGAGCTCGAAGCCTCGATCTTCGAGCTGATGGCCACGCAGCAGCCGGTGGCGGTCGACCTGCGTACCGTCATCACCGCCCTGCGGATGGCCGCCGACCTGGAGCGTATGGGCGACCACGCCGAGCACATCGCCAAGCTCGCCCGCATGCGCCACCCCGAGTCCGCCATCCCGGCCGAGCTGCGCGACACGTTCGTCGAGATGGGCGCCATCGCCGAGAACCTGATCACCAAGGCGGGCAGCTGCATCGCGTCCCGCGACATCGAAGTCGCCAAGGAGCTGGAGGAGGACGACGACGCGATGGACCGCCGTCACCGCCGCCTCTTCCGCACCCTGCTCTCGAAGGACTGGGAGCACGGCATCGAGGCCGCGATCGACATCACGCTGGCCGGCCGCTATTACGAGCGATACGCCGACCACGCCGTACGTGTGGCCCGCGACGTCGTGTACCTCGTCACGGGCACGCGCGACGCGGACGCCCTCGCCGGCTGACACGGCGGCGTACGGGGACGCGATAGCCCCGGTCCTCGGGGGGCCGGGGCTTTCGCGTGCCCCTCGAATCGCCGGAATGCGCATCGTTTGTCGCACGTGGCGGATACTCTTCGCTCCCGTGCCGAGACGATCATGGATGCTTTGGGTGGCGGCGACGCTGACCTCAGTCGCTCCTTCCCTCTTCCTCTGGGTCATACGGACCCTTACCGGCGACGACGGCATCCGGAGCTACGTGTCGATGTCCATGGGCTCCTGCCTCGGGTGGGACATCCACAACCAGGTCTCCCCCTGGATGTATCCCATCAAGGCCGTTCCCCTCTTCTCGTACGGTGGGGCGCCGCTCATCGTCCTGGGCCTCGCGGGCTGGTGTCTGAGCCTGCGGATGGGGCGGGCCGGGCTCGGCAGGATCATCGGCCGTTGCGTCGCCGTCGTGCTGCTCGCCATCAACCTCCCCGACTTCCTGCTTCCCACGCTGGACGCGGCGCTCGGCCCCGCGTGCACGCAGATCTGGGGGCCGCCCGAGCTGCTGTCCCAGCGGTTCGCGTGGGGGCTCTACGACTGCGTTCCGCCGATCCTCGTCCTGTTCGCCGTACGCGCTCCCCGGCGCGTACGTACGGCGCGGCCCGCTCGCCCGTACGACCGCCGCCGTTCTGGCGGTGACCGCGGTCGTCCTGCTCCCTGCGGAGTCGGCCTCGCCCGGCAGGGTGAGCACCAAGCGGGAACTCGACTGTGCCGGATTCGGCGACGGCACGGTCAAGGGGCTGAGCGAGACGGACAAGCGCTTTCTCTGCGCGGTCCGCGGCTACGACCCTCCGTACGACTCCGGTGTGGCCGGGTGGGACGAGGTCTCCGACCAGGACATCATGGCCCAGGGGCACCACCTGTGCGCGCTGGCGACCCGGCACGGAGGCGACATCGGCGCCCGGGCCGTCCAAAAGGCGCCCCAGGCGTCCCTGGCGTATGCGCTCGCGCCCCTGTGCCCGGCAGTAGCCCGCGCGCAGCAGGCGGAGGCCGACCGGCGGCAGGCGGAATCGGACGCGTACGTCGCCAAGAAGGAGCGGGCCTGCGCGGCGCACCCGCGGCACCGGCCGAAGATCGGGCCCGTACGGCAGCGCCGGGCCACCTTGTGGACGGACTTCTGGACCATCGACGGCTGGGAGGACGGCTACGAGGGCGATCCCCCGGACCTGGTGGAAGACCTGGTGGGAAGCGGCCGGGGCGCGCTGGCGATCTGGGCCGCCGACGAGGGTGGCCATGCTTGTGTGACGGTCGAGTCCTACACCCGGCGTCCGCCGCTGGAGACCGGAGGCTGGGAGGAAGTGGTCGAGGTCGGCTACGAGAGCCCGACCGGGTCCCTGGAGATGCAGGGCATCGATGGACCGGTCACCGTACGCGGCCCGGGTTCCTACCGGGTCAGGGTCCACCTGCGCGGCCGCAAGCTCGTCTACCAGGTCGCCTATCCCCCGGACGGCGCTGTGGAACTCCTGGTCCAGGTGTTCCCCGGTAAGGCGAAGAAACCTGTCGTCTACAGATGACCGAAGGCCGCGCCCCGACAGCGGGACGCGGCCTTCGTGACAGAGGTGAGGGTTACTTCTTGCCCTGGTTGGCGACGGCCTCGATGGCGGCCTTGGCGGCCTCCGGGTCGAGGTACTCGCCCTTGCCCACGGGGCGGAAGTCGGCGTCCAGCTCGTAGCGCAGCGGGATGCCGGTGGGGATGTTCAGGCCCGCGATGTCCTCGTCGCTGATGCCCTCCAGGTGCTTGACCAGCGCGCGCAGCGAGTTGCCGTGCGCCACCACCAGCACCGTGCGGTCCGCGGCCAGGTCGGGGACGATCTCGTCGTACCAGTACGGCAGCATCCGCACGACGACGTCCTTGAGGCACTCGGTGCGCGGCAGCAGCTCCGAGGGCAGGAGGGCGTAGCGGCCGTCGCCGGCCTGGGAGTACTCGTCGTCGTCGGCGATCGGCGGCGGCGGCACGTCATAGGACCGGCGCCACAGCATGAACTGCTCGTCGCCGAACTCGGCGCGGGTCTGCGCCTTGTCCTTGCCCTGGAGCGCGCCGTAGTGGCGCTCGTTCAGCCGCCAGGAGCGCTTGACCGGGAGCCACAGCAGGTCGGCCGCCTCGAGCGCGATGTTGGCGGTCCTGATGGCCCGGGTGAGCACCGAGGTGTGCACCACGTCGGGCCGGATGCCGGCCTCCAGGAGCAGCTGACCGCCGCGCCGCGCCTCCTCCTCGCCGGTCGGCGAGAGTGTGACGTCCACCCAGCCGGTGAACAGGCCTTTGACATTCCATTCGCTCTCGCCGTGCCGCAGCAGCACCAAAGTCGCCATGCTGCCAATCCTATCGGCGTGCGGCAGACGTCCCGTTGGTCAGGACTCGACCACCCGCGCGAACGCCTGGAGGTTGGCCAGCGACTCGCCGCGCTTGACCCGCCACTCCCACTCGCGCCTGATGGACGTCGCGAAGCCCAGTTCGAGGGCGCGGTCGAACGACTCGTCCGAGTAGGTGAGCACGCAGCCGAGGACCCGGTCGATCTCCTCCTCGGTGACGGCGTCCAGGGGCAGCCGGCCCACCAGGTGCACGTCGCCCGTGGCGTCGACGGCGAAGTGGACGCCGTACATCGAGCCGTTCTTGTGCAGCAGCCAGCGGTAGAACTCGGCGTGGTTCTCGTCGGGCTGCCGGCAGAAGAACGCCTCGATGTTGAGCGCCTGGTCGCCGACGACGAGCCAGGTCAGAGTGGCGAGCTTGTGCTGGCCCGGCAGCTTGACCAGGAACGCGCCCGGCTTCGGCCGCTCGTAGGACAGCTCGGCGGACTCCAGCGCCGACGCGATGACGGCTTCCAGATCCGGTCTCATACGCCCCACCCTAAGTCGTGTTTCAAAAGCCATGCCCTGCTGCGCGGGGTCCAGGCGGCGCCTCGCGGCGTTGTCGTCGTCGCCCGTAGCCTCCGAGCTACGAGCTCCTCATCCGCCTTGCGATGCATCCACCTGGATCCCCGCTCGCGACGGACAGCACTTTTTCAACACTCCTACGAGTTCACCGCGATGGGGGTCCGGTGGAGCTGGGCCATGGCGCCGGCGTACACCTCCGCCAGCCGCGCGGCGGTCGCCGACCAGCCGAAGGCCGTGGCGTGCCCCACGGCGCCCGCGGCGAGCTCGGCGAGCCGGTCCGGACGCCCGGCCAGCCGGGCGAGCTCCCGCGCCCAGTCGTGCGGGTCGTGTCCGCTCACCAGAACACCGGACACGCCGTCCTTGACGGCCGTGCGAAGGCCGCCGACCGCCGCGGCGACGACCGGCGTGCCGCACGCCTGCGACTCCAGCGCGACCAGTCCGAACGACTCGTTGTACGACGGCACCACGGTCACGTCCGCGGCGCGATACCAGTCGGCCAGCTCCCGCTGCGGCGCGGGCGGCGCGAGCCGTACGACGTCGGCGATGCCCAGTTCGGCCGCGAGGTCGCTGAGCAGGGAGGGACGCGCGAGGCCGTTGCCGCTGGGCCCGCCCACGCAGGCCACGACGAGCCGCGACCGCAGCGAGGGATCCTCCACGAGCATCCGCGCGGCGGCCCTGAGCAGCACGTCGGGCGCCTTGAGCGGCTGGATGCGGCCCACGAACAGCAGCACATGCGCGTCCTGCGGCAGTCCGAGGCGGTGGCGGGCGGCGCCCTTGGACGCCGGCTGGAAGACGGCGAGGTTCACTCCGGGGTTGACGACCGCGACCCGTTCGCGCGGCGCCCCGTAGAGGCTGATCAGCTCCTCGGCCTCGGCGGCGGTGTTGGCGACCAGGCGGTCGGCGACGTCCACGACCTGCTCCTCGCCGAGCACGCGCATCGCGGGCTCGGGCTTGTCGCCCTCGGCGAGCAGGAGGTTCTTCACCTTGGCCATGGTGTGCATGGTGTGCACGAGCGGGACGCCCCAGCGTTCCTTGGCCAGCCACCCCACCTGACCCGACAGCCAGTAGTGCGAGTGGATCACGTCGTACCTGCCGGGGTCGTACATCGCCTCGGTGCGCAGCACACCGGACAGGAAGCCGCACAGCTGCCCGGGAAGGTCGGCGCGGTCGAGCTCCTCGTACGGCCCCGCCGTGACGTGACGGACGAGCACCCCCGGGCTCAGCTCGGCGACCGGAGGCAGATCGCGGGCGGTGCGCCGGGTGAATATCTCCACCTCGACGCCCATCGCCGCGAGCCGCTTGGCGACCTCGAGGATGTAGACGTTCATGCCGCCAGCGTCCCCGGTACCCGGCTGGTCCAGCGGGGACGTGTGCACGCTGATGGTCGCGACGCGGTTGACCCGACGCCGTAACACCGACACCCGAACCACCTCCGAAAGCGTTATAACCATCGAAATCATCACTGGATTCCCCGACATCGGTGAGTTCTGGGTCCTGAGAGGATGTCGGCTGCCCATCGGAGCGGCGTGGAAGGACGAGAAGCGGTGACGATGACCAATCCCGCGGCGGCCGAGCCCGCGGTCAGGACCGCGGTGGTGACCGGGGCCAGCAGCGGCATCGGCGAGGCGACGGCCCGCAGGCTGGCCGCGGAGGGATACCGGGTCGTGGCGGCGGCGCGGCGACGGGACCGGCTCGACCGGCTGGCGGCCGAGGTGCCCGGTGTGCGCCCGGTGACGCTGGACGTGACCGACCAGGCGTCGGTGGACGCGCTGGCCGCCTCGCTGGAGCGCTGCGACGTCCTGGTGAACAACGCGGGCGGTGCGTTCGGCGGCGAGACGGTGGCCGAAGGCCGGGTGGACGACTGGCAGCGGATGTACGACGTGAACGTGCTCGGCACCCTGCGCGTGACCAGGGCCCTGCTGCCGAAGCTGATCGAGTCGGGAGACGGCGTGCTGGTGATGCTCACGTCGACGGCGGGGTTCGTGTCGTACGAGGGAGGCGGCGGCTACTGCGCGGCCAAGCACGCGCAGACCGCGATGACCGAGACCCTCCGCCTGGAGCTGTGCGGCGACCCGGTGCGGGTCGTGGAGATCGCGCCGGGCATGGTGATGACCGAGGAGTTCTCCGTCACCCGGTTCCGGGGCGACGCCGAGCGCGCCGCCCAGGTCTACGAGGGCGTGCCCGACCCCCTGACCGCGGACGACATCGCCGACGTGATCGCCTTCGCGGTGACCCGCCCGTCCCACGTGAACATCGACAGGCTGGTCATCCGGCCGCGTGCGCAGGCGGCCCAGCACAAGGTGCACCGGGTCGCGCCCGCGACATGAGACCGGTCCGCCCCGTGGGGACGGTCACGCGGGGCACCACCGGGCACAACCGGCTGCGCCGCTGCGACCGCTGGATCGCCGCCGTGTACGGCCCGCTGCTGCGCTCGGCCCGCGCGGGGGCCGCGCCACTCGTGGTGGACCTCGGCTACGGCGCGTCCCACACCACGACGACGGAGCTGTTCACCCGGCTGCGCCGGGTCTGCCCCGCCGTCGAGGTGGTGGGCGTGGAGATCGCCCCCGAGCGGGTCGCCGCGGCGAAGCCGTACGAGCGGGAGGGGCTGACGTTCGTCAGGGGCGGCTTCGAACTGCCGGTGCCCCGCCCGCCGATGATCGTGCGCGCCTTCAACGTGCTGCGGCAGTACGGCGAGGCGGAGGCCTGGGAGCACTGGGACAGGCTGCGGGCCGCTCTGCATCCCATGGGCGTGCTCGTCGAGGGCACCTGCTCGGAGGTCGGCCACCGGGCGACCTGGGTGGCGCTCGGCGCGGGCGGACCGCGCACGCTCACCTTCGCGGCCCGGTTCACCGGCTTCGAACGCCCCTCCGACCTGGCGGAACGCCTGCCCAAGACGCTGATCCACCGCAACGTTGCCGGCGAGCGGATCCACGCGTTCCTGACGGACTGGGACCGCGCCTGGGCGACCTGCGCCTCCTTCGGCGCGTACGGCACGCGGCAGCGCTGGCTGCGGACGGCCGAACTGCTGGCCCAGGACTGGCCGGTGGAGACGGCGCCCCCCACCGGAGGCCGGGGCCGGTGGCGGCTCGGCGAGCTCACCCTGCCCTGGAGCAGCGTCTCCCCCCGCGGTTGACGAACGGAGCGGTTGGTAACGTCCGGGCCATGCGCTTCGTCCTCGACCCCGAGATGACCCCCGAGCTCTTCGAAGACCTCCTGACCTGCTGGGCGGAGGTCACCAACGAGGACGGCGCGGTGGGCTTCGTGCCTCCGGTGACGCCGGAGGACATCAGGCCGACGGCGGACAGGACGTTCGCCCGCACCCGCTCCGGCGGCGGGCCCGCGGCGCCCGACCGCCTCCTCGCCGGCTTCGACGACGACGGCGTGGGCGCCTGGCTCATCCTGGGCGACAACGGCTCGGGGCTGCGTACGCACTGGCGCTGGGTGCTGCGGGTCATGGTCCGCCCCAAGCACCAGGGCAGGGGGTACGGCAGGGCGCTGCTGCGCGCCGCCGACGACGCCGCCAGGTCCCTCGGCCTGGAGGCGCTGCAGCTCACCTGCCGCGGCGGCACCGGGGTCGACCGCTTCTACGCGAGCGTGGGCTACCGGGAGGTCGGCCGGGTGCCCCGCTCGATCCGGGTGGCCCCCGGTGACGACCGCGACGAGATCTACATGCTCAAGTGGCTCTGAAAGCTTGAGCCAATGGTTATCCGATGTCCCGCAGGGCCGACTCGAACACCGCATAGGCTGCGGTACTGAACAGCACGAAACGCACCTCTTCCACCACGGTGGGGGCCGCCTGCCGCACCGCGGTGATCGCGATGTGGGCGGCGTCCTCCATCGGCCACCGGTAGATCCCCGTGGAGATCGCGGGGAACGCCACCGTGCCGGCGCCCAGCGCGTCGGCGACGACGAGCGACTCCCGATAGCAGGAGGCGAGCAGATGGGATCGGTCCTCGCTCCGCGAGTGGACGGGCCCGACCGTGTGGATGACCCACCGCGCGGGCAGGCGCCCCGCGGTGGTCGCGACGGCCTGCCCGGCCGGCAGGCCCCTGCCGTACCGGGACGCGCGCAGCGCCCGGCACTCCTCCAGGATCGCGGGGCCGCCGCGCCTGTGGATCGCGCCGTCGACCCCTCCGCCGCCCATCAGGGACGAGTTGGCCGCGTTGACGATCGCGTCCACGCGCTGCTCTGTGATGTCTCCCTCGACCAGAACGATCTTCATGCCTCTCACCTCTCTACAAGACGTAGTACTACCCCGAGTAGGCTTGAAGGCGTGAAGGGATTGGGAGAGCTCGAACGCAGCATCATGGACATTCTCTGGGCGGAGAACGTCCCGTTGACGGCACGCGAGGTGGGCCGCCTCATCGAGGACCGCGACCTCGCGCCGACGACTGTGATGACCGTGCTCGACCGGTTGTCCCGCAAGGGCTTCCTCACGCGCACCCGGGACGGCCGCGCCTGGCGCTACCAGCCCGCCGCGAGCCGTGACGCGTACGTCGCCGAGCTGATGCTCGAAGCCCTGGACATGACCGGCGACCGCGACGCGGCGCTGACCCGCTTCGCCCGCGCCGTGTCCGGGTCGGAGGCCGAGATCCTGCTGAAAGCCCTGACGGAGCTGGAGGAAGAGTGATCGCGGCGGCGGTCCTGGCGACGCTCGCGCTGGTCTGCGCGGTCGCCGCGTGGCGGCTGACGCTGGCGCGCTGGACCTGGCGTGCCCCGCGCACGGCGATCCTCCTGTGGCAGTCGCTCGGGCTGACCTGGGGGCTCGCCTCCATCGGCGCCCTGCTCGCCTTCGCTCTCGACCCCTACCGCAAGGGCGTGCTCCACGGCCTCGCGGAGTTCCTGCTGAGCGTGGAGTTCGGCGTGCGGACGCCGTACGACTATCTCCGCCTGGCCGCGCTGGTCGCCGGCCTGTCGCTGCTCGCCGTGCTGATCGCCCTGCCGCTGGCGGCCGGGGCCCAGACGCTGCGCGCCCGCCGCCGTCACCGCCTGCTGCTCGCGCTGGTCGCCAGGGACGAGCCCGCCGTTCCCGGGGTGCGGGTGGTCGACTTCCCCGGCGCCGCCGCCTACTGCCTGCCCGGACTGAAGTCGCAGGTCGTCATCAGCGACGGGACGCTGCACCTGTTGTCGTCCGCGGAGCTGGAGGCCGTGCTGGCGCACGAGGCCGCCCATGTGCGCGAGCGCCACGACCTGGTGCTGCTGCCGTTCGCCGCGCTGCGCCGCGCGCTGCCCTGGTCGAAGCTGGTCAGCGACGCGCAGGCGTCGGTCGAGCTGCTGATCGAGATGGCCGCCGACGACCGCGCCCGGCAGCGGTGCTGCCCGCGCAGGCTGGCCACGGCCCTGCTGCGTTTCGGGACCTCGGCCGCGCTGCCCACGCCGCAGGGCGCGCTCGGCGCGTCCGCGTCGTCCGGCGTGATGGCCCGGGTCGACCGGCTCGTACGGCCCGAGGTGGCGCTTCCCGCGGCCCACCGCTTCCTGATCCTGGCCGGGTCGGTGGTGCTCGCCACCAGCGCCCCGCTGCTTTGGCTGCTTCCTGGGTGAACCTTGGGTGCTAGCTGGCGTTAGCCACTGAGTTTGCAATTGCAAGCAGTGCGAGGCAGACTGGGGGCATGGAACTGCCCAAGGTCGCCTCGCTCGGTGAGTACATCCGCCAGCAGCGTCAGCAGGCGAAGATCTCGCTTCGTCAGCTCGCCGCGCAGGCCGGGGTGTCCAATCCCTACCTGAGCCAGGTTGAACGGGGCCTGCGCAAGCCGAGCGCGGAGATCCTGAACCAGATCGCGAAGGGTCTGCAGATCTCCGCCCAGGCGCTCTACGTCCAGGCCGGCCTCATCGAGGACCGCGAGCCGCACAGTGACGTGCTGGCCGCGGTCCGGGCGGACGTCACACTCACCGGACGGCAACGCCAGGTGCTGATCGACATCTATGAATCGTTCCGCAAGGAGAACCAGGCCGACACCGCCCAGCCGCCGCAATCGGCTGAGCATTTGGGGGACGACCCGGTTCTCCCGCGCGACGGCATCGCACCGAATTCGAGGGAAGGATAGCCCATGACCATCACGACCCAGGCCAAGAAGATCACGGAGTCCAAGCCGTTCTACGCGCTCACCGGCGCCGGCGACTACGCCGTGGAGAAGGCCCGCGCCTACGCCGGCACCGTCCAGGACAGGGCCGAGGCCGTCGCCAAGGACCTGCCGGAGAAGGCCAAGGGGTACGCGGACGCCGCCGCCGCCCGCATCACCCGGCTGTACGACGACCTGGCCACGCGTGGCCGCAAGGTCGTCAGCCGCGTGAGCGGCGAGGCCGCACTGGAGCTGACGGAGGTCTCGGAGACCGCCGAGCCGGCGATCGCCGCCGAGAGCACCGCCAAGCGGACCTCGTCCGGCCGCACCCGCGCCACCACCGGGGCCCAGAGCTGATCCTCAGGCCACACGAGTGACACCGCGGCTCGCCTTCCCGTAGGGGAGGCGAGCCGCCGCCGTCACCGCCCGCTTTCCGTACGGGCTGGACGTTCCCCCGGAGCCCGGCCTCGCGCACCGGCCCACGTGTCGGCGCGGCCCATTAGTCTGGGGGCGTCAGCGACCGTGACCATGTGGGAGAGTCCATGCCCGGGCCCGTGTACGGCATCCTCGATATCGTCTTCTGGCTGCTTTCCATCGGGGCCTTCATCCTGTCCGGCTGGGCGCTGGTGCACGCCCTGCGGATCCCCGCGCGCGCCTTCCCGGCGGCGGGCAAGCAGACCAAGCCGCTCTGGCTGATCATCCTCGGCCTCGCGACGCTGTTCACCTTCGCCGGCGCGGTCAACTACATGGGCATGGGGATGGGACTGCCCAACATCTTCACGATCGCCGCCGTCATCGCGGCCGGCATCTACCTCGCCGACGTGAAGCCCGCGGTCAACGGCTACCGCAGCGGCGGCAACCAGGGGCCGTACGGTCCCTGGTGACCCGGGCTCAGAGCCAGTCGCGGGCCCGGAACACCCGGTAGAGCGTCGCCGAGGCGACAACGATCAACACGGTGGACGACAGGAACCCCCACAGATGCCCGAAGCCGGGAAACGGGATGTTCTGGCCGTAGAAGCCGGTGATCAGGGTCGGCACCGCGATGATCGCGGCCCAGCTCGTCACCCGCTTCATGATGAGGTTCATCCGGTTGCTCTGCATGGTCAGGTGCGTCTCGCGGATGTTGCTGACCAGGTCGCGCAGCGACTCCGTCCACTCCGTGGCCCGCAGCACCTGGTCGTACACGTCCTGGAAGTACGGCGCCATCTCGCCGTCGCCGATCAGGCCGTTGCGCCGCATGAGGGAGTTCACGGCCTCCCGCATGGGCATCACGATGCGCCGCAGCGTGACCAGGCTCTTGCGCAGCTCGAACGTGCGCCGCTGGTCCTCCGGGCCGACCGGCCGGTCGCCGAACACCGTCTCCTCCAGGACCTCCACCTGCTCGTCCATGGCCTCGACGGTCTCGAAGTGGCTGTCCACCACGTAGTCGAGCAGGCCGTGCAGCAGGAACGCGACGCCGTGCCTGGCCAGGTCCGTCCCCTCGTCCCAGCGCCGTAGCACCTGCTCGACGGAGAAGTCGTCCGTCTGCCGTACGGTGACCAGCGCGTTCCTGGTGACGAAGGCGGCCGCGGGGGCGATCCGCACCCGGCCGGACTCGGCGTCGAAGGCCGACGCGTAGACGCTCAGGAACATGTGGCTGTCGTAGACGTCGAGCTTGGGCCGCTGCCGGTGCTGCAGCGCGTCCTCCACGGCGAGGGCGTGCAGGCCCAGCTCCTCGCTGATGGCCTGCAGCTCCTCCTCCGTCGGAGCGCACATGTCGAACCACACCACGGCCGTCGGGTCCTTGACGAGCTCGGAGACGTCGCCCACCGGGAAGCCCTCGGCCTCCAGGTTCCCGTGCCGGTACAGCCGGGTGTGTCCCATGGACGGTTACCCTACCGACCGGGCGGGCCCCGCCGAAGGGGCGCGCTCCCTGCCTTCCGCCGGAAGGGCGCCCCTGTCCCGCACGGCGGCGTCAGCCCTTCGCGGCCTGCTGGAAGCGGATCATGTTGCCCGCCGGGTCGCGGAAGGCGCAGTCGCGGACGCCGTACGGCTGGTCGACCGGCTCCTGCAGGACCTCGGCGCCGGACGCGCTGATCTTCTCGAAGGCGGCGTCGCAGTCCGGGGTGGCGAAGACGACGGCGCGCAGCATGCCCTTCGCGAGCAGCCGGCTCATCGCCTCACGGTCCTCGGGAGAGGCGGAGGGGTCGGCGTCGAGGGTCTCCAGGACGATGTTGACGTCGGGCTGGGACGGCGGCCCCATGGTCAGCCAGCGCGCCGCCCCGTACGCGACGTCGTTGCGCAGTTCGAGGCCGAGCACGTCCCGGTAGAAGGCGAGCGCGGCGTCGCCGTCGTCGATCGTGACATAGCAGTAGTGAAGGGTGAGTTCCATGCGTACGACGCTACGGACGGCGGTGGCCGCCGCGCTTCTCGATTCCTGACCGGTCCGGAGGTCCAAATGCGATCACCCTGGGATCAAGGGGACCGCTAGGGTTGTGGCTCATGGTGGATCTCGCGCGCCGGCTCGGACTCGCGGCACTGCTCGCCGTCCTCGCCGCCTCCCCCGCGCACGCCGTGACATCGGGAGCCTCCGCACCTGCCAGGACCGAGGTGACGATGGAGCTCCGCGAGAACGGGGTGCTCCACGTGAAGGAGACGATCACTCCCGCGAGCGAGACGGTGCGGCGCACGCCTCCCGTCCGGACCCGCCACGACGACGGCCACGACCGCGTCTACCGCATCTCGAACGTCAAGGGCGGCTCGTACGACGGGGAGACCCTGACGTTCAAGGGCACCGTCGAGTACGACGTGACCGGTGCCGTGACGCCCACGGCGTCGGGCGAGGAACTGCGCTGGTTCGCGGTGTCCGGTCCCGTGGGGGAGGCCGTCGTCACCGTGACGGGGCCCGGCCGGGTGCAGAACCTGTCGTGCTTCGCCGGTGACCTCAGCTCCGCCATCGGCTGCACCGGCGCCACGATCGAGGAGACCGGCGCCAGCGCCACCTTCGAGCAGCAGAACCTCGCGGAGGGCGAGACCCTGACGGTCCTCGTCGGCTACCCCAAGGGCGCGACGGGAGCCGGCCCGATCCTGGAGCGCAGGTTCGAACTGTCCACCGCCTTCACGCTGAACGCGGTGACCGGCGGCTCTCTGGCGGCCCTGCTGGTGCTGCTGCTCGGCGGCGTGGGGCTGCTGTACTGGACGCGCGGCCGCGACGCCCGTGTGGTCGGCAGCGAGTCCGCCCCGCTCAGCGGTCTCCGCGACGGGCACTTCAGCCCGCCGGACGGCGTGCGCCCCGGGCAGATCGGCACGCTGTTCGACGAGCAGGCCGACGTGGTGGACGTGACCGCGACCATCGTGGACCTCGCCGTCCGCAACTTCCTGCGGATCGACGAGCGGCCGCGGCACACCTACGACACCCCCGACTGGTGCCTGGTCAAGCTGCCCGGCGCCCCGATCGGCGAGTTGCTGCCCTACGAGCGCGCCCTCTACGACGCCATCTTCGACGGCCGCGACCGGGTGCTGCTGTCCGAACTGCACGGGTCGTTCGCCGCCCGCCTGGCGTCGGTGCGCGACGCGTTGTACCAGGACGTCGTGGCGCAGGGCTGGTTCGCGCGGCGGCCCGACTCCACCCGGTCCCGCTGGACGACCATCGGCCTGACCGTAGTCGCGCTCGGAGTGGTCGCCACCGTGCTGCTCGCCTGGTTCACGACGTACGGCCTGCTGGGACTCGCCCTGATCATCGCGGGGGCCGCCCTGGCCTCCGGCGCCCAGTACATGCCGGCCAAGACGGCGAAGGGCGCCGCGGCCCTGGCGCACACGCTCGGCTTCCGGGAGTACCTCGCCAGGGCGAACGTCGACGACGTCCCCCCGGGCCAGCGCGTCGAACTCTTCTCCCGCTACCTGCCGTACGCGGTGATCTTCGACAACGTGGACCGCTGGGCGCGGGTGGTCAGCTCGTTCAACGGCGACGGACGGCAGACCGACCACCTGTACTGGTACCAGGGCCCGGCCGAGTGGGACCTGTCCAGGTTCGCGGACTCGATGCGCACGTTCGTCATGAGCACCTCAGGGGCGATCTCGACCTCCCGCCAGTTCCGCTCCCTGTAGGCGGGTCGGTCCCCGGGTAGCCGTCAGGCCGGGCGGACCCGCACCTCGCCGACCGGCGCCCCGCCGCCGAACAGCGGGGCGGTCGCGAGCCCGGCCAGCTCAGGGGCGTCGATCCCGGCGGCACGCAGCGCGGCGACGGTGACCGGCACCCTGGCCCTGCCGCCGCCGTCCACGATCTTCACGGCGCCGGCGCGGCCCTCCGCGTCGGCGAAGGCGTCGAACGCCTCCGCGCCCGACTTCACCAGCAGCCCGGGGACGGCCCGCATCAGCAGGTTCTCGGCCCGGGTCGTGCCGCTCGTCCACTCCGGGTGCGCGCGCATCGCGTCGGCGACGCGCCGCTCCGGGGTGCCGGCCGGGGCAAGCGTGAGAGCGCGGAAGGCCCGCGCCACCCCCGCGAGCGAGACGAAGAACAGCGGCGCGCCGCAGCCGTCGACGCCGGTCGCCGCGACCCGCTCCCCGGTGAGCTCCTCCACCGTCGCGCGGATGGCCCGCTGCAGCGGATGGCCGGGATGGCGGTAGTCGTCGAGCGGCCAGCCGTTGACCTCGCAGGTGGCGAGCATCGCCGCGTGCTTGCCCGAGCAGTTCATGAGGATCCTGCCGGCGTCGCCGTGCTCCCGCAGGATCCGGCGGCGCTCCTGCTCGTCGAGCGGCAGGTCCTCCGGGCAGCACAGGAACGTCTCGTCCAGGCCCACGCCCGCGAGGATCTTCCGTACGCCGTCGATGTGGAACGGCTCGCCGCTGTGGCTCGCGGCGGCGAGCGCGAGCAGTTCGCCGTCCAGCGGCAGGCCCGCGCGTACCATCGCGAGCGCCTGCAGGGGCTTCACGGCCGAGCGCGGCGACGCCAGGCTGGAGGTGTCCCCGCACACCAGGACGGGTGCGCCGTCCGTCCCGATCACGTGCACGCGTGCGCGATGCACCGACTCGACGAACCCCGACCGGACCACCTCGACGACCATCTCCGACATAGCGGGCAGTCTATGGAGGCCCTGGACGTGGCAGAATTCGGGGCCATGCGTGCGGTCGTTCAGCGGGTCAGCTCCGCGTCCGTTGTGGTGGATGGTCAGATCGTCGGCGCCATCGACGAGCCCGGCCTGCTCGTGCTCGTGGGCGTCACCCACACCGACGGGCGCGCCGAGGCGGCCAGGCTCGCCGCCAAGCTGTGGGGGCTGCGGATCCTGCACGGCGAGAAGTCGTGCTCCGACATCGGCGCGCCGCTGCTGGTGATCAGCCAGTTCACGTTGTACGGCGACGCCCGCAGGGGCCGCAGGCCCACCTGGCAGGCCGCCGCCCCCGGCCCGGTGGCCGAGCCCATGGTGGACGCCGTCGTCGCCGAACTGCGGGCGCTCGGCGCGCGGGTGGAGACCGGCGTCTTCGGCGCGGACATGAAGGTCACCCTCACCAACGACGGCCCGATCACCCTCGTCCTGGACGTCTGACCGCCGGGCCGAGTTCGGCCTGCGGCTCGGCCGGGTGAGCTCCGTGGACGACGTGATCCTGAACGCGGCGGGCGCCGTGCTCGCCGCGCTCTGCACCCGGCGGTGGTGGGCCCGCCGCCGGGTCGCGTCCCCGTAGACGGGAGCTACCGGATGCGCCGGCGGAGGGCAGGGTCGAT
This sequence comes from Microbispora sp. H11081, assembly GCF_012999535.1. Taxonomy (GTDB): domain Bacteria; phylum Actinomycetota; class Actinomycetes; order Streptosporangiales; family Streptosporangiaceae; genus Microbispora. Next base: position 76,222 of record NZ_JABBWV010000020.1, on the reverse strand, counting down.
CTTCACGTTCCGCCCGGCGTCCGGCGGGACGACGACCTCCTGGCTCGCGGCGACGCCGCCGGCCAGCAGGTCGATGTCCACCGGGACCGTACGCTTCACGACCGCCAGGGCGATCGGGCCCAGCTCGTGATGGCGGGCCGACGAGCCCACGAAGCCGATCTGGCCGGGCTCGGCGGAGCCCTCTACCGCGGCCTCCGGCTCGGCCTCGACCGGCGTGCCGACGCCGAGGGTCACCGGTGCGCCGTGCGGGGGCAGCTCGTCCACGCTGCCGTCGAGATGCAGGAAGACCAGGCGGCGGGGCGGATGACCGAGATTGTGGACCCGCGCGACCGTCTCCTGCCCTCGGTAGCAGCCCTTGCCCAGATGGACGGCCGCCCCGATCCACCCGACCTCGTGGGGGATCGTCTTGTGGTCGGTCTCGAACCCGAGCCGGGGCACGTGCGCGGCGATGCGCAGCGCCTCGTAGGCCCACAGACCGGCGGGCCGCAGGCCCAGCTCGTCCGGCAGGCCGCCCAGCCGCTCGCGCGGCACGAGCAGGTCGCCGCCGAGCGCGACGGCCCCCTCCACGGTCACACCGGGCGTCTCAGGGCTCTCTGCCGGCGCGAGGCTCTCTGCCGGATCCGGCGGGGCGACGGAGACCACCGCGTAGTCCGAGGTGACGTCGGCGACCTCGACCCGCAGCATGAACCGCATCTTCTCCAGGAAGGCCACCAGCTCGGCGGACGCGCCGGGCTCCACGTGCGCCCACACGGCCTCGCCGTCGTCCATCAGCGTGAGATGGTGCTCGACGCGGCCCTGCGGGTCGAGCAGCAGCGTCTGGGTGGGCACACCCGGCTGGAGCGTGTCGAGCTTCTGCGAGCTGAGGTTGTTGAGCCAGCTCAGCCGGTCGGGTCCGCTGATCCGCACGACCTCGCGGTTGCTCCGGTCGACCAGCGCGCGCCCGCCGGCCAGCGCCCGCTGCTCGGCGTAGGGATCACCGTAGTGGGCCGCGACCGTCTCGTCCGGCGCCTGCGCGGCGACCGCGCCGTGTGTGTCAAGCAATGGGCTCCGCATGCGTCCAAGGCTATTCGGTCCCCCGCGTCCCCCGCGGCGACGGCCGGGTCCCCTGTGGACAACCGTCACACCGGCACGCGGCGGAGGGCGACCAGCGCCACGTCGTCCTCGCGGGCGCCGAAGGTGGCGATCAGCCGGTCGCAGAAGACGTCCAGGTCGTCGCCGACGTCCTCGGCCTCCTTCCTGGCGACCTCCAGGCTCTCGTCCAGCAGTTTGTCGCGGTCCTCGATCAGCCCGTCGGTGAACAGCAGAACGGTCGCGTTCTCCGGCAGCCTGACCCGGTCCACCCGGTACCGCTCGTTCACGACACCGAGCAGCAGGTCGCCGAACCTGTGGTACGCCGCTCCCGTCCCGGCGAGCAGCGGCGGGATGTGCCCGGCATTGACGATCTCGCTCTCCCCCGTCGCCGGGTCGATCAGCATCAGGCAGACGGTCGCCGTCATGCCGGGGTGATAGCGCAGCAGGACCGCGTTGAGCAGGGCCATCGACCGGGCCGGGTCGACGGAGTCGATCACCGAGGCCCGCAGCGCGTAGCGGAGCTCCGCCATCACGGTGGCGGCGTGCAGCGAATGGCCCTGCACGTCGCCCAGTGCGACAAGCACGCGGTCGCCCAGAGGCAGCACCTCGTAGAAGTCGCCGCCCACCTCCACGTTGTCCACCGAGGGCCGGTAGCGGACGCTGACCAGCAGGCCGGGAGTCCGGGGGATCGCGTCGGGCAGCAGGCTCCGCTGCAGCGTGAGCGAGATCATGTGCTCCTCGGCGTACGCGCGGGCCGCGTCGACCGCCAGCGCCAGCGCCTGGCCGAGCTGCCGCAGCAGGCTCAGCTCCTCGCCGTCGAGCCGCGCCCCCGTCTCCACCCCTACGTACACCGGCGAGCGGCCCGTCTTCGTACGGCACAGCACGCCCGACACGCGTGCGAGCACGTCGCTGTCGGGGACGACGCGGGCCCAGGCCTCGCTGTCCACCTCGAACACGCGCACGCCGGCGGCCTCGCCGATGGAGAAGGCGCACAGCCGCTCCAGCGTGTCGGGGTGCACCGGCCTGGGCGCCGCCGGCTCGCCCGGCCGGGCCGCGAACCTGCGCAACCGCCCGTCCGGTGGGACCGCCAGCACCCGCGAGTAACGCTCAAGCAGCCGGGAGCAGCCCTCGGCGGCCACCGTAAGCAGCCGCTCGAAGTCCTCCGCCTCGTTCATCGCCAGCGTGATCTCGGCCAGCTCGCTCAGCCGGGCCGCCATCCGCTCGGCCCGCTGCCGCGCGCGGTAGTACCGCAGGGTCGCCAGGACCGTCGCGGTGAACTCGTCGGGCTGGATGGGCTCCGACAGGTACGCGTCCGCTCCGCGCTCCAGCCCTTCGGCACGGTCGGCCGGGGTGATGGCGTTGCCGGAGACCTGGATCACCGGGATCGAGGCGGTCAGCGGATTCGCCTTGAGTTTCTCGCAGACCTCCATGCCGCCCAGATCGGGCATTCGCACGTCGAGGATGACGAGGTCGGGCCTGAGCGCGTCGACGACGGCCAGCGCCTCCTCGCCGCCGCCTGCCTCGACCACCCGGTGCCCGGCGCGGCGCAACCAGCTCGCCAGGATGTACCGCTTTGTGGGGATGTCGTCCACGACCAGCACCGTCGCCGTGTCGTCATTCATGAGCCCGCACCTCCCGGCGTGCGCTCCCGCGCGTCGTGCACGGCCTCCCGGACAGCGTCGAGCAGCAGATCCCTGCGCAGCCCGTGCTTGGGCAGCACCGGGCAGGCCGGCGCAGGGTGGGCCGGCGCAGGGTGGGCCGGCGCAGGGTGGATCGGCGCAGGGTGGATCGGCGCAGGGTGGTCGGAGGCCACGGACACGACGACCGCGGGGATGCCTCGCAGGCTCTCGTCCTCGGCCATCTCGTGCAGCAGCGCCGTGCCGTCCAGGCGCGGCATGAACAGGTCGACCAGGACCACGTCAGGAGGGCTCTCGCGCATGACGGCGAGGGCCTCCACCCCGTCGGCGGCCTCGTCCACCGCGGCCGCGAACCCGAAGAGCATGCGCCGCGCCACGGCGCGGAACCCCTCGTCGTCGTCGATCACGAGCACCCGGCCCACCTCGGGCTCGATCATCCGGTGCGGCACCCGCAGCGTGGCCGTGGTCCCCTCGCCCAGCCTGCTGTCCAGCTCCAGCGTGCCGCCGATCGCCTCCGCGAGCCTGCGGGCGTACGAGAGACCGAGGCCGCTGCCCTTGGCTCTGAGCTGCAACGGCCCCGGCACCTGGTAGAACTCCTCGAAGACGCGCTCCAGGTGCTCGGGCGGGATGCCGACGCCGGTGTCGGTGACGGTGAAGACCGCCTCCGCCCTCGCCGAGTCCAGGACGACCGTCAGGCGGACCTGCCCATACTCGGTGAACTTCAACGCGTTCGAGAGCAGGTTGCGCAGGATCGTGGTCAGCATGGCCTCGTCGACGAACAACTCGCCGACCTCGTCCGACACGTCGACCGACAGCTCGACCTCGGCCCGCCCCGCGGGCTGGAGCGTCATGCGCAGTCGCTCGGCCACGGCGACCACGTCCACCGCCGACGGCTGCGGGTCCAGCCGGCCGGACTCGGCCTTGGCGAGGTCGAGCAGCTCGCCCACCAGCGCCAGCAGGGTCTCCGCCGAACCGCCGATCAGGGTGATCTGGTGCTCCTGCTCCTCGCTGAGCGGTTCCGCGCCCGTGCCGAGCAGCAGCCGCACCAGGCCGATGATCGAGGTCAGCGGCAGCCGCAGCTCGTGGCTCACGCTGGCCCAGAACCGCTGCCTGGCCTCGGCCGCCCGGCGGAGCTGGGCGGACTTCTCGTCCAGCTCGCCGTACAACGCCACGACGCCGCGGTTGGTCTCCTCCAGCTCGGCCGACAGCTGGTTGTACAACGCCAGCACGCCCTGGTTGGTCTCGGTCAGCTCCGCGTTGAGCCGCAGCACCTCCTCCAGGGTGGCGGCGAGCTCCCTGTTCTGCTCGCGCAGCACGTCCAGCGCCGTGCTGGGCGGCGACCGGCGGGCCAGCTCCGCGCGGATGCCGTCGAGCGACCGGCCCCTGTGTCCCCCGGGCACCCGCTTGACCAGCGTGACGCACCGGTCCTCGACGGAGAGCGCGGCCAGGTCGACCATGCGGCCGGCCAGCTTCAGGCCCTCCCCCGGCCACACGCCGGCGTCGTGGTAGCTCACCGTGATCACCAGGCGGTCCTCGGTCAGCTCGAAGACGACGTCGCTCCGCGCTCCGTTCGCCAGCGCCTCACGGCCGATCTCGCTGAGCGCGGTCGCCACCCGGATCTGGTCCTGCGATTCGAGTCCCACGAGTTCGGCGATCTGGCGGCCCAGTTGCCGTACGGCGAAGACGTCCTGCTCCCTGCCGATCTCCGCGCGGGCGAGGACGCTGTCCATCACTGCCCCTGTTTCACGGCCACGACGCAGGCGTCGTCCCTGCGGCTGCCCGCGTCGCGCAGCAGGGTCGCGCCCACCACCGCCGGGGAGTGGGCGAACAGCCCCGGGTAGGAGACCGGATCCCAGCGTTCCGTGAGGCCGTCGGTGTGCAGCACCACCGTGGCGTGCGGCGGCAGCCCGTACTCGTACTGCCGGGGACGCCTGCCCACGTGCCCGGCGATGCCGGGCAGCGAGATCATCCCCTGGCGCCCTTCCGCGTGGGCGATCCAGCCCGAGACGTTGCCCAGCCCGGCGAACGTGACCTTCTCGCGGCCGACCCGCACCACCGCGACCGCACCTCCCCTGGTGTGGCCCAGCCCCCGGTGCAGGCGTTCGAGAGCGACGGCCGGCGGAGCGTACGGGTCCTCCGCGAAGATGCGTACGGCCTCCCTGGAGGCGTGCGCGGCGGGGCTGCCGTGACCGAGCCCGTCGCACACGAGCACGCTGATCGCGTCGCCCGTGTCGGCGAAGGCGAAGGCGTCGCCGCAGACGGTCTCCTCGCCGATCGGGCGGCGCAGCCCGCTCACCCGCAGCGGGGGGCCGGGCAGTCCGTCCCGGGTGAAGTGCAGGGCCAGCACGGTCCCCCTGCCGGGCATGGAGTGGACGTCCCAGCCCGTGGCCATGCGGGCGATCGCCCCGAGGCCGATGCCGAGCGTGCCCGAGGTGGAGTAGCCGTCTCTCAGCGCGCTCACGAGGTCGGCGATCCCCGGGCCCCTGTCGACGGCCACGAGTTCGACCGCGCCAGGCCGCTCCGGATGAGGGCGGACCAGGACGGCGCCCTCGTCCGCGTGCTTGACCAGGTTGGAGACCGCCTCGGTGACCGCCACGGCCAGCTGGCCGGTGCGGCTCTGGTCGAACCCGGCGGCCCCGGCCAGCGCGACGGCCGCCCTGCGCACCGCGCCGATCACACTCGGGTCGTCGGTGCGGACCCACACGTCCTCGTGCCGGTGCGTCATGGCCCGCATCACCGGGCCCACTTCGTCACCGTCACGCGGGTGCCCTCGCCGGGAGCGGAGACGAGGTCGAACTCGTCGACGAGCCGCCGCGATCCGCTCAGCCCGAGCCCCAGGCCCCCGCCGGTGCTCCAGCCCTCGGTCAGCGCCTGCTCGAGATCGGGGATGCCGGGCCCCTCGTCGCTGAAGACGAGCCGCAGCCCCGGCCGCCGCGCGCCGTGCAAGACCTCGATGTGCACCCTGCCGCCGCCCGCGTGCACGAGGGCGTTCCTCGCCAGTTCGCTGGCGGCGGTCACGATCTTCGTCTGGTCGACCAGGGAGAGCCCTATCTCCGCCGCGAGGCCTCTGACCTTCTGACGTACGAGTACGACGTCACCGTTGGTGGCGATGGGCATCTCCGTCGGCCCGTTCACCCGGCGGTGCCCCTGACGTGTTCCAGCGCCGCGACGCCCTTCTCCAGGTTGAGCGCCGTACGCACGCCGCCCAGCGAAAGGCCGAGCTCGACCAGTGTGATCGCCACCGCGGGACGCATCCCGACCACCACGGTCTCGGCGTCGAGCATGCGGGTCATCGCGGCGATCGTGGACAGCATCCGGCCGATGAACGAGTCGACGATCTCCACGGCCGTGATGTCGATGATCACTCCTCGCGCTCCGGAGGAGACCACCCTGTCCGCCAGATCCTCCTGCAGCGCCAGCACGCTCTGGTCGTCAAGGTCGATCTGGATCGAGACGATCAGGATGTCGCCGAGCTTGAGGATCGGCACGCGTTCCATCAGGGACGCTCCGCCCTGACCGCGATCCGCGCCCGCTCGGCGCCCGTGATCTCCACGCCGCTCCGCCGCAGCGCGTACGACAACGCGTCGGCCAGCGAGGCCTTGGTGACGATGTCTCCGAACTCGATGCCCAGCGTGACGATCGTGTGCGCGATCTGCGGGCGGATGCCGGAGATCACGCACTCCGCGCCCATCAGACGGGCCGCGACGACGGTCTTGAGCAGGTGCTGGGCGACCTGGGTGTCGACGGCCGGCACGCCGGTGATGTCGATGACCGCGTGCTCCGAGCCCGTCTCGACCAGCGTCTGGAGCAGCTTCTCCATGACGACCTGGGTGCGGGCCGAGTCGAGCGTGCCGACGAGCGGCACGGCCACGATACCCTCCCACAGCTTCACCACCGGCGTCGACAGTTCGAGCAGTTGCTCGGCCTGGTCCAGGATGATCTTCTCGCGGGCGGCGGTGTAGGTCTCGAAGGTGTACAGGCCGAGATCATCGACGAGCTGGGAGAACCACACGAATCCGCGCAGCGCCTCCGGGCCTCCGTCGGCCTCGGCCGCCTCGTACAACGCCTCCTTGAGCGAGAACACCATCCGCGCGGTGTCGGAGGGCGTGTGTCCCTGCCGGACGCGGGCGCGGGAGAGCTCGGCGAGCAGCCCCCGCACGTCGGCGAAGTCTCCCGCGCCGTCAACGAGCGCGGTGCGCAGGGCCTGGTAGAGGTCTCGGAGTTCGTCCGGGGACGCTCCGGACAGTTGGGTCCATCGCCGGAGCAGCCGCTCCTCTTCGGACAGGAAGAGATCCACTATGCGCCGCTTGGCGGCCTCGTCGGGAACGGTCACCCTCATCTCCTGACGAATCGGTGCACTGCTCCACTCGTCACGGTACCGGCTCCACGACAAAAGCCTGGAAGTGGACCATAAACGGTCAAATACGACATTTACGGCATTGGCCAAAAACGGTGAGATGGCGAACGTCGGTGGCGAAACCGAGCTCGGCGTCGAGGGCGGAGACCAGGCCGTCCACCATGCCGGGCGCGACCTCGCTCACCTCTCCGCACCCCCGGCAGACGAGATGGACGTGGTCGGCCTCGGAGGCGAGGTGATAGGTGGGGGCGCCGTGCCCCAGATGCGTGTGCGTGACCAGCCCGAGCTCCTCCAGCAGCTCCAGGGTCCGGTAGACGGTCGAGATGTTCACGCCCCTCGCCGTCCGCTGCACGCGCGCACAGATGTCCTCGGGCGTGGCGTGCCCGAGCTCGGTGACCGCTTCCAGCACGAGCTGACGCTGGGGGGTGATCCGGTAGCCGCGCGCCCGCAGCTCCTCGTGCCAAGTCTCGGCCATGTCCCAGAGTTTAGGCCGTGCCCGGGTGCATCTCCCCTGCCGTCGCAGGAGGAGCGGAAAATCGCCCCGTTAATCGTTTGCCCGCCCCCGCACCGCTCGCATAGCGTGAAGGCACGCAGAAGGGAGGTGGTCCAAACAATGGTTGATCATTCTTGGGCTAGCGAGGTGGCTGTCCGCTAGGGCTCGTCCATCTGGGCCTTCCGTCTGGATGTCCGACGACGTCCCGGCGAATCCTCGACAGACACCGGAACCCCGGGCAGCCGGCGGCTGCGGACGGCTCCCGTCCCGGCCATGGTCCAGCCGGCCCGCCTCTCTCAGGAGGCGGAGCGCGCCCGGGGTTCTTTTTCTTTTCCGCCCTGTTTCTTCTGGCTCGTCTGCGCCCTATTCGGCGAAGTCGCCGACCCGCTTCAGCTCCGCAGAGGCGTGCGACTGCAGCGGGTGCCCCATCGCCGACATGTCGTACGCGTACATGAGGTTGCCGTTGACCAGGCCGTAGAGCCGGTGGCCCGCGTTGTACTCCTTGGCCGTCGTGGTGCGCGCCACCACGTCCGTACGCAGCTCGATCTTGTGGAAGACGACCTCCCCCACGTAGATCTCCACGATGCCGGTCGGGTGCGCGAGACACACCTCGAGTTGCCGCTCGGGCTGGATCCTCCAGAACCCCGTCTCGGTGGACAGGGGCCGCACCTTGGCGCCCTCCGCGTCGAGCAGCCACGTGCGGCTCTGGTAGGTCAGGAACGGCTTCCCGTTGTGCCCGAAGACGATCTCCTGGCCGAAGTTGGCGCTCTCCATGGTCGGGTAACCGATCACCCCGGCCCCCTCCCAGCGGCCCAGGAGGAAGGCGATCGGCTCGAGGTCGGGATGTACGTCCATGGACACGAGCTTAGAGCCGTGCGCACGGCCCCTCACACCTTGCGCGGAAGCGCCCGGCCGGGTGGGCGGGCGGCAGCGCGGCGCCGATCCCGGCGGACTAGGCTCTCAGTGCCGCGACCGCGGGACTTCGCCCGGACGGAGCGGTGTCAGGACCGGTGCGCCGTTCCTGGCGACGCGACGGGCGAGGCGGGAGGGCACGGACATGGCACGATCACTCGTGATCAAGGTGACGGCGGGCGCGGACGCCCCGGAGCGCTGCAACCAGGCGTTCACGGTCGCGGCGGCCGCGCTGGCGAGCGGAGTCCCGGTCTCGCTGTGGCTGACCGGCGAGTCCTCGTGGTTCGCGCTGCCCGGCCGGGCCAAGGAGTTCGCCCTCGCCGAGGCCGCTCCGCTCGAGGACATGCTCGACGCCGTGCTGGCCGCCGGCCGGGTCACGCTGTGCACCCAGTGCGCCGCCCGCAGGGGCATCACCGTGGACGACGTGATCGACGGTGTGCGCATCGCCGGGGCCTCCACTTTCGTCGAGGAGGCCCTGGGCGAGGGCGTGCAGGCGCTGATCTACTGAGCGACCGCCGACGCGTCCGCCGGGTGACCCGTCAGCCGGGCAGCACCGTCTGCAGGCGTTCGTCGCGCAGCGCCTGATACCAGCTGTCGTCGATCGGCGGCAGCGGCCCCGTCACCCAGCTCAGCAGCAGGTCCGCCAGCGCGGGGTTGCGGGCGAGCGCCGGGCCGTGCAGGTAGGTGCCGATGACGCGGCCCGCGTAGCAGCCCTCCGTGCCGTCGCCGTTGCCGGTGCCGACGATCGTCCGCGACAGCGGGCGCACGCCGGCGCCGAGCCTCGTCACACCCATGTGGTTCTCGAAGCCCGTCAGCGTGGGCAGCCCCAGCGCGGGGTCGACCTCCGCGGCGAGCTCGCCGACCGCGCGCCGCTCGCCCCGCCCCGAGCTGATGTCCAGCAGCCCGAGGCCGGGCACCGGCTGGCCCTCCTCGCCGCCGAACACCGTGCCCATGATCTGGTAGCCGGCGCAGACCGCGAGCATGGCCGCGCCCCGCTGGATAGCGGCGTGCAGGCCGCCGTCCCGGCGCAGGCGCTCGGCCCCGAGGATCTGCGGCCGGTCCTCGCCACCGCCGATCAGGTAAACGTCGCCCTGCTGCGGCACCGGGTCGGACGAGCGCACGTGGATGGTCCTGGTCCTGATGCCCCGGGCCCTGGCGCGCTGCTCCAGCACCAGGACGTTGCCCTGGTCTCCGTACGTGCTGAGCAGGTCGGGATAGATCCAGACGATGGACAATTCAGACTGCACGGCCGAACTCCGCTCGGATCTGCTGGAACGCGGTGTAGTTGGCGATCACATCGATCTTGCCGGGCGCCAGCGCCGCCACCGCCCGCTCGAAGGAGTCGCAGAGCTGGAACGGCACCTCGGCGACGGCCAGCCGCAGCGCGAGGTCGCGGCGGCGCTCGCCGGTCACGAGGACGGGCCTGCCGCGCAGGATGCGGTAGTCGACGTCCCACAGCCAGGAGGTGTCGCGGCCGTCCGGCCCCTGGGCGTTGACCGACAGGATGATCGGCAGCGCCGGGTCGGCGACGTCGAACGCCTCCAGCCAGCCGGCCGGGTTCTTGGCCAGCAGCAGCCGCAGCGACCGGCCGTCCCGCTCGACGGTCGTGTATCGCCCCGCGACCGAGGTGACCGTACGCAGCCGGGGCAGCGCCCGGCCGGGGTCGAGGCCGAGCGTCTCGGCGACCGCCAGCGCCACGGCGGCGTTCGCCCGGTTGGCCTGACCCGGGAGCTGGATGTCCAGGCGCCAGTGCTGGCCGCGCGGGTCGGTCACGTACTCCCCGTCGAGCACCCAGTCGGGCTCGGGCCTGCGGAAGCTGCACTCACGGCACGCCCAGCGCGTGTCGGCGAGCTGGGCCGCGGTGAGGCCCTGACCGCCGTGGCCGAATCCGGCGCGGTCGAGCGGGCCGCCGCACTCGGGGCAGCACCAGGAGTCCTCCCGCCAGCGCTGTCCCGCGGCCACCCAGGTGACCCGCGCCGCGGTGGACGCGCCCCAGGTCACCAGCGGATCGTCGCAGTTGGCGATAACGTGGGTGGGCCTGCCGGCGAGCGCGCGGCGCCACTTCTGCGCCAGCAGCCAGATCTCGGCGGCGCGGTCCATCTGGTCGCGGCTGAGGTTCATGAGGCAAACGACGCCGGCCTCGGTGGTGTCGAGGACCTCGGGGAGGTACTTCTCGTCCACCTCCAGCACGCCGTACGGCGCGGCCTTGTTGGAGGCGAGCGCCGACACGTGCCCGGCGGGCATGTTGGCCCCGAACGCGTTCGTCGCCACGTCGCCGAGCTCCTGCAGCGCCGAGGTAATCAGGCGCGTGGTCGTGGTCTTGCCGTTAGTGGCGCTGACCAGGACGAGCTTGCGGTCGGCCGCGAGCTTGCGCAGCAGGTCGGGCTCCAGCATGAGGCCGACCCTGCCGCCGATCACCGAGCCGTCGCCACGCCCGGTGGCCCTGGACAGCGTCGCGGCCGTGCGGCCAAGGGCGCTGGCGAGCTGCGCCCGCATCGGAAGCTGACTCATGACGCGATCCTAACCGCGCCCGGAGCCCGCCCCGACGTAGCGGTGCCCGCCGCGCCCCCGCGCCGGTCGTCTCGCCGGGGACCTCCCGCCGCCCTATGCCGTTCCGGGAGAACCGGGCCGCCGGGCTCGGTAAAGGTCGCGGAGCAGCGCGACCTCGGCCCCGTGGTGGATGACTTCCCGGTTCACATGCAAGATCACGTCGGCGAAGGGGAAGTGGCCGTCGAGCGTCCCCGGCGGGCCGTCGCTGCGCCGCGCGAGCATGCTGTCGTCCGCCGCGGCGAGGCCGGCGGTCCAGTCTGCGTACGCGCCGTCCAGCCAGGTCAGTCCCTCGGCCGCGGTCGGCCCCGGCCACCGGATCCGGTCCATCGTCAGCGTGCCGTCGCCGAAGTGGAAGTCGGCGCGCTGCGCGAGCGTCTGCCCGATGTGCGCCAGCCGCCAGGCGATGGTGGTCAGCGGCGCCGGGTCGGGCGCCGGGAACTCCCAGTCCAGTGCGAAGGCGCCGTCGGGCCGCGCGCGGATCGACCAGCATCCCTCCGCCGGTTCCCACAGGTACTCGGCGTCGGTGAGGCCCGCCAGGCGTGGCCGTAGCTGATGCTCCCAGTGCCAGGTGAGCTGGAACGCGAGTCGCTGCAAACGGCCGGCGGGCATGGGCTCTCGGGCCTCCGTACGGGTTGGGGGGTCACGCCTCGAAGGTGAGCTCGGCGGGGGTGTCCCCGTCGAAGGGCAGGACGAAACGGCGCGGCCAGGACAGCACGGTCTCCAGCCAGCCCGCGCTCATCGTCTGGGCCACGTACTTGACCCGTTCGCGCGGCTCGACTCCGATGGCGACCGTCGTCACGTCACGCTGGATGCCCTCGTGCTCGTCGTCGCCCAGGATGACCCGCCAGGCCAGGGCGCGGTTGCGGTCCACCTCCATCGACAGCGGATGGTGGCGCAGCGCCTTGGCGCGGTGGCCGAGCAACTCCGTGCGCACGCCGACCGCGACCCCGCCCTCGGCCGGCTCCGCGCCGTTCACCCCCTGGTGGGGGTACGGCCGGCCGGCCGGGTCGGTGCCGAACAGCGGATACTCCATCGCCGGGGCGGGACTGCGCAGGTTGGGCGCGGGATGACCGAGAGGGAACAGCCGGTCCACCTCGTGCAGCCAGCGGACCTGCGGGATGACCCAGGCGGCGCCCGGCCGGTCGCCCGCCCGCATCGGCGGGTCGCCCTCCGCGCCGTCGGCCTGGCCCGCGGCGAGCAGCCCGGCGGCGACCTCGGCGGCCTTCTCGGTGAGCAGCGCCGGGTCGAACCAGGTGCGCAGCGACCACGCGCGCCGCGAGACCGACCGCTCGACCAGCGTGGCCAGCAGGCACTCGCGCCGCTTGGCCGGCAGCTCCGCCCAGATGTCGGCCAGCACGCGCGGCACACCCGGCAGCGACCGGTTCGTCACGAACGCCAGCACGACCGTGTCGGTCCAGATCCGCAGCCAGGCCCACTCAGGGGCCACCGCGAGCAGGTCGGCCTCGCGCAGCTCGACCAGTGTGCAGGCCTTCCCCGTACGGCACTCGCGCCCGCAGGCGGCCGAGCGGCGGCCGCAGATGGGCGGCACGGGTCCGAGCGTCTCGCGCTCGCGGTCCTCGCCCAGCGGCACCTGGATGCGCAGCGGGCGGTCCATGCCGTCGGCGAACACCGCCGCGAAGCCCGGCTGGAGCGACACCACCTGACGCGACTGGTCCTCGCTGAGGTTCATCGCGGCGCCGACGAGCGCCCGGTCGTCCTCGGCGGGGAGCCGGTGCACCACCTTCAGCGCCGTGTTCTTGACGACGTCGGAGACGAGCTTGGTCGGGATCTGCTCGGCCACGATGATGCCCTCGCCGTACGCCCGGATCTCGGCGAGCATCCCGGCCAGCAGTTCGACGGCGTGCGTGGAGGCCCGCTGGGAGCCCCGGTCGCGCAGCAGCCGGTGGGCCTCCTCGATGACGATGACGTGTCGCAGGCCGCCCGCGCCGTCCTCCCCCCGGGGCTCGGAGCGGGCGCGCATCCGCAGGTGCTCGACGATGCGGATGATCAGCGTGCCCATGAGGAACGCCTTGTCCTCGTCGTTGGCCACGTCCTCGATGGCGAGCACGACGTTGCGCTGGAGCAGGCCGCCGATGTCGGCGGGGTGGCCGCCCTCGAAGAACCGGCCCGCGCTGCCCACCCGCAGGCTGCGCAGGCGCAGGCTGATGAAACCCTCGACGTCGGCCTGGACCTCGTTGCCGTACCCGATCTCCTGGATGACCTCCAGCGCGTGCTGCTGGAGCTGTTCCAGGGTCGGCACGGCCGGCTGCACGGCCGCCCCCGGGATGCCGCCGCCGGTCACCACGTCCCAGCCGTTGGCCTCGTAGACGCGCTGCAGCGCCAGCGACATGATCTGCGGGAACGGCTCCTCCGCGTCGAAGGCCGCCATGAACAGCGCCCTGACCATGTCGATGTGGGCCTGCACCGGGTAGCCAGGCTCGGGCGCGAGCGGGTTGACGCTGATCGGCACGTTGTCGGGCGCCGAGGGGTTGATGACGGTCAGCGGCGCCAGGTGCTCGACCCGGCCGGCCATCGCGGCGTACTCCGACTTGGCAGGCTCGATGGCCAGCCACGGGATGCCCGCCTTGGTGAGGTGCTCCAGCAGGTGGCGTACGGTCTGCGACTTGCCCGAGCCGGTGGCGCCGGTGACGAAGGCGTGCCGGTTCAGCGTGGCGAGCGGCACGCGGAACGTGCCGACGGCGCGGTCCTGCGCGTCGACGATCGCGCCGAGGTCGACGGTCTCCACCGAGCCCTCGACCTCGGCCTCGCTTGTCACGTCGAAGAACCCCGCGTCGAGCACCCGGACGCCCGGCACCTCGCGGCGCGGCAGCCCGGCGAGCGCGGCGAGCGCCCCGGCCGTCGCCGCGAACGGCGCCGCCGCGCCGTCGGCGGAATCCTGGAGGTCGACGGTCAGCGCCTCGCCGAAGCCGTACACCGAGTCGCAGGCGCCGTCGCCGGTCAGGGCGGGCAGCGACATCGCGCTGCGCAGCCGGTAGGGGTGATGGCTCATCTCCACGGAGCCGACCAGCACCGGGGCGATCTGGCGCAGCTCGTCGGGGCCGGCCGCGCCGGCGAGCACCCGGACGTTCCACAGCCCGGCCTCGCGGAAGGCGTCCAGCTCCTGCATCCTGCGCTCGGCCCGCTCGGCGTCGAACCGGGACCGCTCAGACGCGTCGCCGTACTGGCGCAGCACGTTGAGCTGGGTGCGCAGGTGGGCCACCTCGGCGTCGAGCAGGTCGGTCGGCTCGGCGACCACCACCCACGCGAACGGCCTGGACATGAGCGTGACCAGTGTCGACTCGAACAACGTGGGCCGTTTGGTCTCGTCCGGCTCGGGCTCGCGCCTGCCGTAGAGCGGCGGCGCCTGGCGGCCGGGGCACGGCGTCCACACCAGGTCGGCGAGGTCGGCCAGCCACTCGTCGCCGATCTCCACGCCGCGCGCCCCACCGGGGAACAGCAGCGGCTGCGGGCCGGTGACCGGCGGCTCGGGGGCCGCCGCGGCGCGCCGCGGCGGCTTGGGCGGCGTGAGCGGCCCCGCGTTGGTGATGAGCTCCAGCGGCGCGCCCGAACCCCGCGACAGCCAGCCGATGACGAACGGCCGGTTGCGCTGCGCGGCGGACAGCACCGCGGGGAGCACCGTGACGAAGTCCCACTCCGCGGACGAACTACGCGACGGCGCCGTGATGGCCTGGATCCGGTACCACGGCCCGCTCAGGGGGAACGCGTGCATGAGACCCCTCGATTGACGACGAACAGGGGAGAGACTCCATCAACGATCACGCTCGCACGGCCGGGTTGACGATGCCCTTACTCACAACGGACGGTGTCATGGCCGCTTACGCCAGTCGAGGCGGGGCGGCGGCGGCCCCAAATTGGGCGGCACGTCGGGCAGCGTGGGCTCCTCCGTCTCCGGCTCCGGTTCCGGCTCCGCCGGCGCCAGGGCCGCCCGCCGGATCTCCTCGAACTCCCCGAGAGTCGTCTTGGGGAAGGTGAGTATCGCCGGGTTCGCGTCGGCGAGGCGCACCTGGCGTCCCTCCGCCGTCGAGTAGGTGATGATCACCGAGGTCGTGGGGAGCTGCTGGAGCTGGTGCGGCTCGACCAGGAACTCCCGCGACCGCTGCAGGACGCCGTCGGCCATGGTGGGCGCGTGCCGCCCCCACTCGGTCGACTCGGTGATGTCCTCCCGCAGGTCGCCCTCGCCCATCTCCTCCCCCTCCGTACGGCTCTCGCCGACGGTGGAGGTGTAGAAGCCGCTCGGGCCCTTGACCGACGAGCTGAACGTCTCGGTGAGCTGGGCGAGCTCCAGGCGGTGTTCCGTGCCGACGTGCTCGCTGGCCACCCGGGCGTCCTCGGCGTTGCCCAGCCGCATGAACGCGACCGCCGCGTGCCCCCGGCCGAGCCGCTCCCGCACGGTCGGGGTGAGGCTGCGGTAGGTGAGCACGAGCCCGGTGCGCGAGGTCTCGCAGGCGTCCATGAGCCGGTCGAGCACGTCGCCGCGCAGCTTGTCCGCGCCCGCCACGATGATCGTGTGGTACCAGGGCCGCTCGCTGGCCGGCGACTGGCGCAGGATGTGCGTGAGCGCGGTCGCGACGTACGTCCCGAGCACCCGGTTGCCGAAGACCCCCGCCTGCCGGTCCATGGTGACGACCCGCAGCCGCGCGGGCGGCAGCCGTACGGCCTCGGAGCCCAGCGTCTCCAGCTTGCGCAGCTGGGACTCCATCGCCCAGGCCCGCTCGATGACCACCCGGTCGGCCACGCCCCGGCCGAACAGCGTGCCGATGCGTTCGAGCTGCGACGCGGTGAGCAGGCCGTCCTTCATGTCGTCGCGCGGGTCGCCGACCTGCGCGAGTGCCCGCAGCGCCGCGGTGACCTGGCTGATCGTGGCATTCTCGCCCAGGACCTCCAGCACGCGCTCCAGGATCGCGTTGTCGAAGCCGATGTCCCTGCTGGTCTCCTCGCTGACGCTCACCACGTGGGCGAGCACGTCGGCGAACGCCTCAGGCTTGAGCGTCGAGCCGAGGTCGAGCCGGGGCAGGTCCACCGGCAGCACCCAGACGAGCGGGTCGTCCCCGCCCCGCCGGGCCAGCTCGATGAGGTCCTTGGCGATCGCGCCCTCCGACAGGTCGAGCACGGTCAGGTGCCCGCCGCTGTAGAGGCGCGTCGCGCCGATCAGCGTCACCAGGGCGGACCAGCCGGTCAGCGTGCCCCCGGCCACGTCGACGCGGTCGATGTCGTCGGGCACCGCCACGGCGTACCAGTTGATCTGCTGGTCGAAGCGGCTCTTCTTCTCGGCCCAGTCGCGGTATTTGGCGGCGTGCTCCTCCTGCGCCGTGACGATCTCCCGCTGGCGGCGCTCCTGCTCCCGCAGCGCCTTGCGGCGGCGTGCCGCGAGCCGCTCGTTGACCGTTCGGTCGCCCTGCCGGATGGCGTAGGTGCAGATGGCGGCCACACCGCCCGCGGCGACGAGGCCGAGCATCACGAACGACCAGGTGAGCAGTTCGGTCACGCCGAGGATCAAAATCCCCGCCGCCACCACGGCCATGAACGTACGGAAGATCCGCACAGGACGGTTGAGCAGGTCCTTCTGCAGCCGCTCCCGGTGGACCCACTCGGTGTCCACCGGAGGCTCGGTGACGTCCTCTCTGGCCGGTCGCTTCGGCGGTGGCCCTGGATCCGGGTACAGCAGCGCGTACTGCCAGCCCAGGTAGATCCGGTCCGCCTGCAACTGGGCATGCTCGGGGTGCGGGTCGCCCACAGGCCCTCCATGTCCGCCTCGGTCACAGCGTAGGAGCTGGAAGCCCTGTCAGGGCGGGCTTCTCGCCATTCGGACGTATTTCCGCCGAGCGACCCAACCAATGCGACCAATGGGACAACTGAGGTCGTACTACGATCGATGGCCATGACGTCATCCCCCAATGGCGCCCGCCGACGACGCCCGGTCCTCGTCCCGGTCGCCTCCGCGCTGGCCGTGGTGGGCATCGGCGTCACCGCCGCGTTCGGCGGCTTCAGCGAGGCCCCGGAGAAACCCCCGGCCACGGTCTCGCCCGGCGACACGATCGACCAGGGACAGTTCCGCACCGAGTTCATCAAGGCGATCGACACCACGGAGCAGGGCGACTTCGGCTCCACGAAACGCTATCTGGAGCTCGTGCTCAAGGTCACCAACGTGGGCAAGGAGACCGCCTCGGTCGGCATCGTCCGCAGGCCGGGCGACCCGATCTCGCCGGTGACCGGCTTCGCCGGCTCTCTCCTGCGCACCCAGCCGGAGATGAAGACCGAGTACGGCCCGCAGGTCTCCGTGCTGAGCCGCGGCATCGAGAGCAAGCAACTCCATCCCGGCATCACCACCACCGTCGTGGTGAAGTACGAACTCGACCCCGCCGCCACCGCGCCCGCGCAGATCAGCCTCGACCTGGGGTCGTTCGTGTACGAGAAGATCGGCCTGCGCGACCAGACCCACTACTGGCAGCTCGTCGGCGAGTGGGACGGCGACGGCCCGTTCGAGCCGGAGGTCACCTCGCGGATCACCCTTCCCGTACGGAAGGAGAACGGCTCATGACGCTCACCCGGGCGGGCAGGCGCGCCGCACGCCATTCCGCGGCCGGCCGGGATCCCCGGCGCGGAGCAGGGCGGCGGATCGCGGCCGGGCTGGCGGGGATCGCCCTCGCGGCGGCGGCCGTCTACCTGCAGCAGAACCACGCGATGCCCTTCGAGCAGCGCGTGTCGTCCATCACCTACAAGGGCCGGATCGGCGAGATCGTGGAGACCAAGCGCTTCACGGTGAAGGTCCAGTCGGTGGCCGCCGCTCGCGCCGTGGACACCACGGACTACAGCAACAAGGTGTCCAAGGTGGAGACGAGCAACATCTTCCTCCTGGTGGACGTCTCCGCCACGAGCGCCCGCGAGCCGATGCGGCTGAGCTCGCTGGGCCCGCCGGTCCTGCTGACCGAGGACGGCCGCCGCTATCGGCCCACCGACAAGGTGGCCGACTCTCTCACGCTCTTCAACAGGTGGATCCAGCCCGGTTTCTGGGTCAGCGGCCTTCTGGTCTTCGAAGTGCCCAGGGACGCGGTGCCCGGCGCGTCCCTGGTCTTCATCCCCCCCAACTCCGCGATAGTGGTCGACACCTTCGCCCCGGAGGCTCAGGTGGATCTCGGACTGTCCGGGGCCGCGGCCGACCGCCTGCTCTCGCAGGCGGAGGACTACCACTCACTGGTGAGCAAGAGCCCATGACCGAGACGCCCAGGGGTGAGACCCCCCAGAGAAACGGCCGGGACTGGTTCGCTCCCCCGGCCGAGCAGCCCACCGACATCACCTACGCGGGCTCGCTGCCGCGCCCCGCGCCCATCGCGCCTCCGTCCGTGCCCATCCCCGGCACGCTCGCGTCGCCCGGGGACGTGCGCGTCTGGCCGCCGCCGGAGCCCGAGGGGGAAGGGGAGGACCGCTCGACGCAGCCCTTCCCCGCGCTCCGCACGAACCGCCAGCCACCGCCGGCGGCCCGTCCGGCTCCCCCTGCCGTCCCCGCTCCCACGGCTCCCGCCGCTCCCCCTGCGGATCCGGTGGCTCCCCCTCCCGCCGCCGAGGCGCCCCCCGCACGCAAGAAGAGGACGGGCCTCCTGATCGGGGGGACCGTGCTGTCCGTCGTGCTGGCCGTCGGGGCGCCGACCTGGTTCGGCTACGGCGTGTACCAGTACGGCAGGCCCAGCGACGTCGTGCACGTCGTCCAGCCGGGCCAGGCGGGTGTCTTGCAGCACGTGTCGTGGCGGGTGAGCGTCGAGAAGATCAAGGATCCCACCGGCAAGCCGGACACGTCCGACCGCCAGTGGCTGAAGGTCGTGGCGACGCGCACCGCGCTCGACGGCGAGGGCGCGATCCGGCACGGCGCCCCGCAGATCACCTTCACCGACCGCGCAGGCCGGACCTGGCAGGCGGAACCGATGAAGGACGAGACGCCACCGGACGCGAAGGAGAACAAGGTCGGCACGCCGTACCGGATGGAACTGGTGGGCGTGGTCCCGCGTTCCGCGGCGGACGAGGCCGAGGTCCTCCTGCGGCCGAGTACCTACCGGGACGTCCCCGACCAGTCGGCCGCGGACGCCGTCGACGCCGCCTTCAGCTCGACGGAGAGGGCCGATCAGGTTCTTCGGTTCCGCCGGTGAGCCGTCGGCGGGTCGCGGCGATGTCGAACGCCGCCGCGATCAGGCACATCGTCACCAGGGTCACGACCAGGTCCGACACGTAGGCGATCGGCTCGCCGGTCACGAACCACAGATACGGCTCCTCACTCGCGGTGAGATAGCGGCCGGCCCTGGTGAGATAGTCGCCGCCGATGTGCACCCCGACGTAGCACAGGGCGAACAGCCCGAACAGCGGGGCGCCCCCGCGCGCCGTCAGGCGCAGGGAGTTGAGCAGCGGGATCCAGCGGCCGGTCCAGCCGGCGCTCAGCTTGATCAGCGCCAGCCGCGTCCAGTCGTGGGTGCGCTCCAGGTGCGCCGACGCCGCCCGCTCCAGAGGGGTCCCCCTGATCGTGGTCCTGGTGTCCTCCGCGTACGCGCCGTACACGAGGATGCCGACCGTGAGCCACGCGAGCGGGATGACAAGGGCGTCGATGACGTGCGGCCAGACGGCGCCCAGCCACTCCGACACCTGCTCCCACCCCGGGACGCCCTCCTTGGCCTTGGCCGCGAGGTCGTGCCAGGCGGCGACGGCGGACCGTTCGCCGATCCAGTCGGAGCGCGCCCCCACGGCGGCGGCGACCGCGTTCAGCCCGTAGAACGCGAACGCGAGCTCACCGAACGTGGTGAGCACGCCGGACACGCGGCCCTTCCCCGCCTCGTGGCGGCGGCCGAAGTACCACTTGACCATGTAGGCGACGATCATCGCGACCAGGGAGATCTTCGGGTCCAGGCTGACGAGCCCGGCCATCACGCCGCTGTCCTGACCAGTGCCCGCCTCGATGAAGATGAGGTCCGGCTGCCTCATCAGGTCGATGTCGGCGAAGTCGCGGGCGTCGGCGGCGACGAACCCCCAGGTCATGTAGATACCGGCGAAGACGAGCGCGGTCCGGTTGAGCGCGTTCAGCAGGCTCTCCTTGGCCTCGCCGCCCGCGCGCCGCGCCCGCGTCTCCAGCAGCGCCTCGCGGACGACATACAGCATGCCCACGGTCGTGGCGAGCGAC
The DNA here is from genome assembly GCF_012999535.1 of Microbispora sp. H11081. GTDB lineage: Bacteria > Actinomycetota > Actinomycetes > Streptosporangiales > Streptosporangiaceae > Microbispora. The sequence continues at coordinate 56,024 of NZ_JABBWV010000020.1, read as the reverse complement.
GTCATCACGACGAGCGTGAAGAGGAACATCACCAGGATCAGCCGGGCCTGGTACCACGAGCCGTGCGAGACGGTCGCGGCCAGCAGGAGCAGCGCCCACCGGACGAGCCGTCCGGCCGAGAACCAGAAGATCAGCGGGAGGGCGCACTTCGCGAGGATCCGCAGGGCGTTCAGCGGCAGCGCGTACGGCGACAGCGTCCAGGGGACCCGGCGCGGTGCGACATCCTGGCGAGGGGTGGCAAGTGCGGACGTTCCGGACACCTGCCGCATGTTATCGGCTCCCGCCCCTCCCTACGGCGCGATGAGCTCGACTGTGGGGAAGTAGGTCTCATACCGGGCGGTGTCACGGGTGAGCAGCCGATATTTCCGCACCGCAGCGTGCGCGCCGATGAAGAAGTCGGGCAGCGGCGACCTTTTCCCGCCCCCACGCCTGCGATAGGCGAGAAAGGCCTTGCCGGCCAGGAAAGCCGCCTCGAAGGGAAGATCCTCACGCTCGTAGTCCTCGGGTGGCAAAGCCTCGTCAAGGCTCTCGATGCTCTCGTAGCCGACCGACACCTCGGAGTACACGACCGGATTGACGATCAGCCGTCCTTCGTCCAGCACCCGAGCCAAAGCGTCGGCGGACCAGGCCCCCCATTCGGGATCATCGGTGGCGATGTCGAGCAGAACGCAGGAGTCCACGAGAGTGACCTGCTCGCGGACGACACGCAAGGTGCTACTCGTCACGCAGCAGTCCCATGATCTCGTCGGTGGTCATGGACGTCGTCGCACTGCCTCGGAGTCGCTGCGCGGCGCGCTGCCCCCGCGTGCTGCTGCTCTCCCGGCGCACGATCCGCAGGGTGTCGCCCACTTCGATCACGTCGACCTCGTCGCCGGGGTGCAGGCCGTACTTCTCGCGGATCTCGGCGGGAATGGTCACCTGTCCCTTGCTGTTCAGTCGCATCGCGCCCGTTCCCATCACGTATTACGTGTAGCACGTAATACTAGCCGTCCACAGGAAAACGCAGAAGGCCGGCGCGTCCGCGGGACGCGCCGGCCTTTGTGCCTCGGTGGGTCAGACAGCGACCGAGAGCTGGGCGACCTCGCCGAGCTTGGCCTCGACGGGGACGTCCTTGGTGACGCCGCCGCCGGCGATGATGCGGACCGTCCACTGACCGGGAGCGGCGAAGAACCGGAACACGCCCTCGTCGGAGACGACGACCTCGCCGGTGAACTCGCCGCTGTGGTCCAGCAGGCGGGCGTACGCGGTGCCGGCGCCGGACACGACACCCTGGATCACGGCCTGGTTGGACAGGTCGACACCGGCCGGTAGCGCGATGGTCTGCTCAGGAGCAGCGCAACCCTGTGTGGTCATCAGCGGGCCTCTCCCAGCTCGATCGGCACGCCCACGAGCGAGCCGTACTCGGTCCACGAACCGTCGTAGTTCTTGACGTTGGGCTGGTCGAGCAGCTCGTGCAGCACGAACCACGTGTGCGCGGAGCGCTCGCCGATGCGGCAGTAGGCGATGGTGTCCTTGCCGAGGTCCACGCCGGCGCCGGAGTAGAGCTCGCGGAGCTCGTCGTCGGAGCGGAAGGTGCCGTCGTCGTTGGCCGCCTTCGACCACGGGATGTTGCGGGCGGTCGGCACGTGGCCGCCGCGCAGCGCCTGCTCCTGCGGCAGGTGGGCCGGGGCGAGCAGCTTGCCGGTGAACTCGTCGGGCGAGCGCACGTCGACCAGGTTCTGCTTGCCGATCGCGGCGACGACCTCGTCGCGGAAGGCGCGGATGTCGTTGTTGGGCTCCTTGGCCACGTACTGCGTGGCCGGCCGCGCGGCGACGTCCTCGACCAGCTCGCGGGACTCGAGCTCCCACTTCTTGCGTCCGCCGTCGAGCAGCTTGACGTTCTCGTGGCCGTAGACCTTGAAGTACCAGTAGGCGTAGGCGGCGAACCAGTTGTTGTTGCCGCCGTAGAGGATGACCGTGTCGTCGTTGGCGATGCCGCGGGACGACAGCAGCGCCTCGAAGCCGGCCTTGTCGACGAAGTCGCGGCGGACCGGGTCCTGCAGGTCGGCTCGCCAGTCGATCTTCACGGCACCGCGGATGTGGCCCTTGTCGTAGGCGCTGGTGTCCTCGTCGACCTCGACGAGCACGACACCAGGGGTGTCGAGGTTGGCCTCGACCCAGTCGGCGTCCACCAGAACGGCGGAACGGCTCATTGGATTCTCCCAGGTTGTAGACGGCGAATTAGCAGGTACGTTTCGCAGCCCAGGCAGAAGCCGAACGCTGCGTTGAGGAAGGCGGCCAGCAGTGCCGCTGCTGTCGCACCCAAGGCCAGAGCGGTGATCCCCGCCGCGAACCCGATCAGTCCCATCACCGCGAAACCCAGACCGACCGCCTGCGCGAACCGCGGCGGCGCCGCGTCCTCGGTCTCGGCCGGCCGCCCCAGCCTCGGCCGCACGAACCGGCGGAAGACCAGCGTGTACGGCGACGCGTCAGCGGCGCCGAGCGCGAAGACGACCGCCTGGGCGGCGAGGACCCAGGGATTCCGCGTGACCAGTGCGACCGCCAGGACCACGCTGGTCACGGCCGCGCCGAAACGGGGGCCACGGGAGTCGATCTGCATCGTGGGGATGCTCCTGAAGGATTCTCGGAATGCGGCACGACGCCGCAGGAATCATCCTCAGGCCATGCGACAGAGCGAAGTCGCGACGCGGCAGAAGTCGACCGCGCGCCGCTTCGTCAGCAGCTCTGTCGTGGGAGTCATGGCCATGACAGTACCTTCCGTCTCGGCATCTGTCACACCTTGTCCGATGGATGAGATGGCCCGTGAGACGCGCCGTCCACGGCCGCGCCGATGGCCGCGATCACGTCGGCCTTGCGCGGCTGGCCGGACGCCCGCTTCACCACGGCGCCCGCCTCGTCGAGCACGAGCACCGTGGGAGTGCGCAGCACGTCGAAGCGCCTGACCAGGTCGAGGCGCGACTCCGCGTCGATCTCCACGTGCCGGACGCCGGGCACCACGGCGGCCACCTCGCCCAGAATCCGGCGGGTCGCCCGGCACGGCTGGCAGAACGCGGTCGAGAACTGCACCAGCGTGGCGCGCTCGCCGAGTTCTGCGCCGAGATCCGCGCTCGTCACCGGGGCGTGTTCCACGGCCCGCATCCTTCCGTCGCGCCGTCTCAGGGCAAGTCCGATCGCCACGCCCAGCACGAGCGTGACCACGAGCACCGAGACACCTGCCATCACGGGGTGCAACCGTACGCCCCGTGCGGCCGATTCCCGGCGCCGGGTAACGCGAAGGTCACACCTTGGCGGTCACCAGGACGTGGCCGCCCGAGTCGGTGAGCTCGATCCGGTCGATCTCGCCGGGACGCGACGCCGTCGAGCCTTCGAGGACCATCTTCTGCCCGCCGAACTCCCCCGCGCCCACCGTCCAGCTCCCGAGCACCGAGACCGCGCCGTCCTTCGCGACCGCGCGCAGGGTGCAGACCGTGCCCGCCGGGACTCCCGCGACCCTGGCGACGACCTGCGTCCCGCCGTCGTGCGGGACGAGCCGTACGGCGATGCGCGCGTCGCCGACGCGCCCGCGCGCCTCGTGCGGCGCCGTGGCGGTCGCCTTCACTCGCGGGTTCTGCGCTGCCGGGTCCTGGGCTGCCGGGTCCTGGGCTGCCGGGTCCTGCGCTGGCGGGTCCTGCACCTTCTTCGCCACTGCGCCCGGGGACGGCGCCTGTGACGGCGCGGCGGACTCCCGCAGTTCGAAAAGCTGCGGCTCCTGCGGCGTGTCCTGCTCCGCCGCGGGGGCCTGGCCCGCGGCGGCCGCGTCCGCGGCCGAGTCCTCGGCGCTCCGCGTGGCCGGCGCCGCGGCGACCGACGTCATTTCGTCCGAGGCGGTCCGCGCTCCCGAGACCCACGCCGTGCCGCCCACCGCCGCGACGACGACGGACGCGGCGAGCGCCAGAAGCACCTGGGACCTGCGCCCGCGCCGGGCGGTGCGGGCCGTCGCCACCGCACCGGTTTCAGCGCCCGCGCCCGCGCCGGCACCCGCACCGACGCCCGCGACGACGCCGTCGAGCACGGCGCGCGGCGGCGCGGCGGCGCGCTCGATGTCCTCGGCCGTCACGCGGGCCAGCAGCGGCGGCAGGCCGGACAGGTCGGCCAGCTCCGCCCGGCACGCCGCGCAGGTGTCCAGGTGGGCCTCGACCTCGGTGGTCTCCTCGGCGTCGAGCGCCCCCAGCACGTAGACGCCGAGCGAGATCCGCACCTCCTCGCAGGTCATGGCGCCAGCCCCCGTTCCTCCAGGGCGAGTTTCAGCGCCCGGAGCGCGTAGTAGGTCCGCGACTTCACCGTTCCCGGCGGGATGCCGAGGATCTCCGACGCCTCCTTCACCGATCTCCCCCGGTAGTACGTCTCCAGGAGCACCTCGCGATGCTCCGCCCTGAGCGAGGCCAGCGCCTCGGCCACCCCCCAGGACTCGACGGCGCGCTCGAGCTCGTCGTCGGCAGGCAGCACGGCGAGCGCCTCGTCGCCCGCCTCCTGCGGCCTGGACTTGCGGGCCCGGTGCTGGTCGACGACGAGGTTGCGTGCGACGGTGAAAAGCCAGGCGCGAACCGGGCGTCCCTGGAGCCCGGAGGGATTCCGCCAGGCCCGGAGCAACGTCTCCTGCACCACGTCCTCCGCCCTGCCAGGGTCACCGGTCAGCCGCAGCACGTAGCCGTACAGCGGCCCACCGTGATCCTCCCAAAGTGCGCGTATGAGCTCCTCGTCGGCGGTTCCGGCTGGACTCACATCCTCATCACGTACGCCAGGACCCGGCGGTTCAGCGGTGTGACGATCGTCACGCCGGCCCTCAGCGGAGGAGGACATCGGACGCGGTGCCCTGGACCGCGAGCCCTTCGCTGGTCGAGGTCACGCGGGTGACCCTGAGGTTGAGCGGCAGGTCCTTCACCGGCACGGTGAACGAGATGAGCCGCTCGGCGTTCGGCACGGGGATACTCCCGGCGAGCTTCACGTTGGTCGGGGTGAGCCGGATCGCGCCCTGCACCACCTGGATCTTCATGTCGGCGGTGACCGGCACCTGGTTGCCGAGCACGGACACGTTGCCCGAGACGCGGACCGCGTCGTCTCCTGTGCCCTCGACCTTGATGCCGCGCGGCGCGCGGGCCGACAGGGTCTCCCGCGAGATGATCACGGTGCCCGTCACGCGCTCGGCCCTGATCTCGGTGGCGGCGGCGTTCTGGACCAGATCGGACAGCGGGGCGGTGACACCGTGCAGCGTGGCGTCGATGCGTTCGAGCCGGATGCCCTCCCGCTCCACCTCGCCGATGCCGATGGCGATCTCCTCGTATCTGCCCGAGACGGCCTGGGTGAGGAAGGGAATGCCTTTCACCTGCACCGACGGCGCCTGCGCCAGGTCGTACGTCGCCTCGATCTGCCGGGCGATCTCACGCTGCACCCCGACCACGGCGACCCGGTCGAGCACGACGAGCAGGATGGCCAGCAGGGCCACGGCCACGACCAACTTGCGCATCCGACTCCTCCGAAGGCGCCTTTGTGATCAGAGTAGTGCCTTGACCGGCGAGACTCCCCCGGGACCGGTGGCGGCGCTCCGGACGGCACGGGGGACGGGGATCAACGGGAGAGGCACGTGCAGCTCATCCCCCGGCGAAGGGGGGTAAAACCTCGACCACGGCACCCTCGTGCAGGTCGATCGTCGCCGGGTCGCGCGTCCCCACAGGGGCGCCGTCCACGAGGAAGGAGCACCGGCGCAGCACGCGCTCGACGGCCGGGTCGCGCGAGACCCACGCGAGCAGATCCCCCAGCGTCCCGGCGTCGAACGCCTCCTCCGGCACGCCCGCCGCCTCCTTCGCCGCCGCCCAGTAGCGGATCGTTCCTCTGGCCATGACGCGTCTCTCCCCTCGACCCTCCGCCCCCGCCGGGACTCTCCGTCACCGTCACGTTACGGGGATAAACCACGTGACGTGTTGTTCACACGGGTGACGCACATTGGACGCAAACTTCGTGTGGGCTACCCTACGAATTAATGGACTCGGGCGATGGGGCCCCCGGGTCCTTACGTGTTTGGATGGCTGTCGCGGTTTCCAGTGCTGCAAACGGCGCCGAGCCGACATGGTACGAGGAGGCTCATGTGAGCAATCTGCTCCTGCTGACCAACGCTCTGGAGCCGTCGGCGGAGGTGCTCCCGGCACTCGGACTGCTGCTTCACTCGGTGCGGGTCGCGCCCGCCGAGGCCTCCGCGTTGATCGACATACCACCGGCCGAGGCCATCCTGGTGGACGCGCGCCGCGAGCTCGTGCAGGCCAAGAGCCTGTGCCGGCTGCTGCGTACGACCGGCGTCACCTGCCCGCTGATGGTGATCGTGACCGAGGGCGGCCTGGCGGCGATGTCGGCGGAGTGGGGTGTCGACGACGTGCTCCTCGACACCGCGGGACCGGCGGAGGTCGAGGCCCGGCTGCGCATGTCCGTCGGGCGGCTGGCGCTGGCCGCCGTCGAGGAGGTCCCCGACGAGATCCGCAGCGGCGACCTGACGATCGACGAGGCGACCTACACCGCCCGGCTGCGCGGGCGTGCGCTGGACCTCACGTTCAAGGAGTTCGAGCTGCTGAAGTACCTCGCTCAGCACCCTGGCCGGGTCTTCACCCGGGCCCAGCTGCTGCAGGAGGTCTGGGGCTACGACTACTTCGGCGGCACCCGGACCGTGGACGTGCACGTACGGCGTCTGCGGGCCAAGCTGGGCGCCGAGTACGAGGCGCTGATCGGAACGGTCCGCAACGTCGGCTACCGCTTCGTCCCCGACCGCGGCGGCGAGCAGCAGGCCGAGGCGGAGCCGGCTCGGCGCTGAACGGCACGCACCGCAGTCCCCTGTCCGGGCTGACGGGTCCTCGTGTGCGGCGGCGGCGCGGGCGCGCATGCGTTCGGGGATCCGTCGAACGGCTGTCCGGCAGGATGAACACATGGCTGTGCAGACCCGCAGGCGATGGAACCACAACATCCATTACCACCCCCGCGTCCTGCGCGCGATCCCCGATGGCGCCAAGCACGCCCTCGACGTGGGTTGCGGCGAGGGCATGCTCGCCCGCGAACTGCGACGGACCGTGCCGCGCGTCACCGCCATCGACCTCGACGCGCCCAGCATCGCCCAAGCCCGCGAACACCCGGATGACGTCGGCTACATCGTGGGCGATTTCCTCACCCACCCCTTCGAGCCCGCATCGTTCGACGTCGTCACATCCGTGGCCACCCTTCACCACATGGACGCCGCCGCCGGGCTGGCCCGCATGCGCGAACTGCTGCGCCCCGGCGGGGTCCTGGCCATCGTCGGCCTCGCCCGTGGCACCATGCCCAACGACCTGCCGTACGAGCTGGCCGGCGTCGTCGTCGGCAACCTCTATCGCCTGGTGAAGGGGCACTGGGAGCATCCGTCCCCCACGGTTTGGCCGCCGCCGGTGACGTACCCGCAGATGCGAGCGTTGGCCGCCCAGACCCTGCCCGGCGCCCGGTATCGCCGTCACGTCCTGTGGCGCTACAGCATCATCTGGCGCAAGCCGCAGAACTGACTCAGTACGCCAGCTCTGGGGCACATAGCTGGTACAGGTGCGCCACAGAGGCCGCGTATGGCAGCGGGCCGCGCACGTGCTCGGGGGTGAGCCGCACGCCGGTGCAACGCTCGGCGAGCGCGAGCGCGGCCTCGACGAACTGTTCCGAACGCTCCATCCACTCCTCGTCCCACTCCCCGTCGTCATCGATCTCGTAAAGCAGGCCGAGGTCCTCCAGGTCCTCCAGCAACCAGTCCGGCTCGGCGCCCCATCGCGGCTCGTCGGGAAACATCGGGTCCAGACCGGTGATCAATTTTCCGTCGACGGCGTAGATGAACTTGGCGTGCGAGTCGATGTTGTTGTGCACGGTGGCCAGCCTGGTGCCGCGCGACAGCTCACTGACCACATCCCGCGTGATCCCGGCGTAGCCCGCGATGTCGACGATGACCGAACCGCCGTCAGCCGGCCCCACTTCGATGTAACCCCGAGGCTCTGTGATGTCGCCGGGCGCCGCCTTCAAGCGCTGAAGCACTTCGGCGGGCCGCATGTCGGCGACGAAGGTGAAGCAGAACCCGGAGACGGCGATGCCGCCCTCGAACTCCTGCCACCAGGCATAGTCCTGGGCTGTGGCGCTGTTCATCATGACCTCGCGAAGAGTGCCCGTGCATTTGCGGCGAGCAGTGACGATCAGGGATCTACTGATTGTGCTCGACCAGAGACCGGTCCACAGGCTGATCCGCCATCGACCCACCCGCACGCGCCGGGTATGGACGCTGTCGCCGGCCCGATCACGCCCAGCGGAGGCGAGATGTAGACGGCATGCGGCCACTTGGCCCGGGTCGATGGCCAAAGGTGGCGGCCGCTCTCTCTCCGCCACCGAGGTCTACCCTCCGGATGCGAACGCCAGGATGTCGTCCACCGCGTCGCTGAGTGCCCTGGCATAGCCATGATCGGAAATTGAGTGGCGCAGCGTCACCTGGCGGGAGTTCACTGGTGCGACCGTCCGCCAAGGGAGTCTCTTCAGTGATCGCGATTTCAGCCGCTTCCGGTGCGCTCGGCCGCCTCGTCGTCAGCGGTCTGCGCACCAGGGCGGAGGTGGTGGCCGTGGTGCGTGATCCCGAACGGGCTCCCGAAGGCGTTCCGGTACGGCGCGGCGACTACGACGACCCGGCAAGCCTGCGTGAGGCCTTCGACGGGGCCAGTCGTCTCCTTCTGATCTCCTCCCCGGAACTGGATTCCACCCGCAGGATCAGGCAGCACCTGGACGCCGTGGCCGCCGCCAAGGACGTCGGTGTCGGCGCCATCGTCTTCACCAGCTTCCTGGGAGCCGATACCGTCGCCACCGGCATGACCGAGGCCTATCACGCCACCGAACAGGCCGTCCTTGCCAGCGGCCTGCCGTACACGCTGTTGCGTCACCCCTTCTACAGCGACGCGTTCGTCCCACAGGTCTCCAGCGGAGAGATCACCAGCAGCACCGGCGGTCGCAGCCTGAACACGGCATTCCGGTCGGACTTGGCCGAGGCGGCAGCTAACGTACTGACGGGCGAAGGGCACTTGGGCCACGCGTACGACTTCACCGGGCCCCTGTGGAGCTATCCCGAGGTGGCCAGGGCGCTGGGAGTGACCTACCGCGAGGTGCCGGACGCCGGCCCAGGTCCCATGAGCTGGATCTCTGCCCAGGTGCGCGCGGGCGCGTTGGAACGACAGACCCCTGATCTGGAGCGAGTGCTCGGAAGACCCGCCAGAACGGTCATCTCTCATGTCCTGGACAGTCACTCGCCGCAGGCCCTCTAGGGCGCGTATCGGGTTGTGATCAATCCCCGGCGCCGCCTTCCGTGGGAGGGATCGCGGGAGGTCGCCCACAGGACCACAGCCCCCAGGCCGAGTAGGAGGCCCCAGCGGACATGCGCGGGACCCAAGTCCTGGGGCCGCAGGGTGAACATGGCGAGCGGGCCGGGCAGTGCGAAGATCACCAGCCAGCCTCCGACGACGGCCGTGGACGTCACCGTCCCCGGCTCGCTCTGGCCGTACCACCTCGCCATCAGGGCGGCCACCGACAGTCCGGCGGCGAACAGCGCGGCGAACTCCAGACTCGACCACAGCAGCCACACGGGGGCGATCCACGGAGCCATGACGAGAAGGGAGACGCCCCAGACCGGAACCGCCCAGGCGAGACTCAGCCCTAACCGGAAGAGCATCCGTGCGCGGAGCGTGGTGGGGGACGACGCGACAATCTCGGCCGCCGCGTCGTCCAGCGCGAAGCCGCCCCCCAGTGTCAGCAGGACCGCGATGGCTCGCAGGGACCAGACGCCGAGCTTCCAGGAGGCGTCGGCGTCCCACGGCCAGGCGAGCAGCAGCGCCACGATCACCGTGGCCCCCGCGGCCGGCTGCCACCGCGTCAGCCGCCCGCTCATCCGGGCCAACTGCAGGAACTGTGCGAACCGGGGCCCGCGAGAGGCGGGCGAAATCGACACGTTCACGGCATCGTCAGCGTTCCGGCGACGGCGGCGATCACCGCGGCCACCGCACCGACGGCCAGCCACAGCCACCGGCGGGAGGGGCGGGCGAGCATCGCCAGGGCGCCGGCTCCCAGGCACATGGCGAGCAGGTATACCGCGTGCCAGGCGGCGGATCCGGGGTTGAACCCGCTGGGCGCGAGATGGGGATAGGGCCCCCAGCGCGCGAAGTCGGCATAGAACCCGAGCAGGTGGAGGGGGCCGGCTTCCTCGCCGAGTCTGGCGGCCGTGTTCAGGTGCTGGTTGACGCGGACCAACGCGACCATGACGAGCAGCGGCACGCCCGGCCACGGCAGCCATCTCGCCACCGCGATCCCGAGCAGGCAGGCGCCGAGCAGGTTGATCGGCCCGCTCATCAGCTCCGGAATCGTCGGATACCGCTCCAGCGGGTTGTCCGTCACCACGTAGAGACCCAGCACCATCGCCTGTCCCAGGACACCCGCGAGGAATGGGGCTAAGGCGGCCAGGCACAGCCCGCCCGTCCGGTTGGCCCAGCCCCGGGGAAGCACCCCCAGGAGCTCCTCCGTACCGGCGCGGCGAGAGGCGGAGGTGACGAGATTCGCGGCGAAGAAGAGCGGCACCCCCCAGAACATCGTCATGGGTACGGTGATGGCGGTGAACGCCGGTCGAGGACCGTCCCACCCGCTGGTCGCCACGTCCAGGATCCACAGCACCATGCCCAGCAGGTTCAGCGGGTGGAACAGCAGCCGGCGGCTCTCGTTCAACGCGAGCGTCGGCAGGATCCGTGGGTGAGCACCGCCGCGGACGAGATGCGTCAGAGTGCTCATCGCGTCGCCCCCGCCGGGATGCCGCCGAGCAGCAGCAGATAGCCGTCCTCGATGGTGGGCTCGACCAGGCGGCTTCCGGCGGGCGCGTCGCCGAGATTGCGGAAGAGGCCTTCGCCGGTACGCCACGAGAGCACCCCGGACCTCTCGTCCGACAGCCAGGTGTGGCCATCGGCGAGGGCGCGCAGCTCGGCCGGCGTCCCCTCGAACACCTGACGGCCGCCCTTCAGCACGACCACCCTGGCGCACAGGGCCGTCACGTCCTCGGTCTGATGGGTCGAGAGGATCACCGTACGGTCCTCGCCGATCCGTGAGATGAGTTCCCTGAAACGGAGCCGCTGCTCGGGATCGAGGCCGACCGTCGGCTCGTCCAGGAGGACCAGCGCGGGCTCGCCGAGCAGCGCCTGCGCGATGCCCACCCGTCGCCGCATGCCTCCCGACAGCGCACGGATCTTCTTGTGGCTCACGTCGGAGAGACCGACCTCGGCGAGGACGCGGCGAACCTCGTCATGCCTCGCCCGCCGGTCCACCATCTCCTTCAAAATCGCCACATAGTCGACGAATTCGAAAACCGTGAACGCACGGTGGTAGCCGGTCTCCTGCGGGAGATAGCCGAGCCTGCGGCGGATCGCCGCCTGGTCCCTGGCGGAGTCCATGCCAAGGAGCCGGATCGTCCCCCCGTCGGGCGCCAGTGCGGTAGCCAGCATTCGGATCAGCGTGGTCTTTCCCGCGCCGTTGGGGCCGAGCAGTCCGGTAACGCCCTGGTACGCGCTGAAGGACAGCCCGTCCAACGCACGGCTCCGGCCGTAGGCCTTCGTCAAACCTTCCACGACAACGCTCATGAGAACTCCTCGCGCCCCAGGAACAGGAGCCCTCCGGAAACGACAGTGATGATCAGGTACGCGAGTTGCTCGGCGCCGCCGAACATCGCCAGGCTCGGCGCGTGCAGATTGGTCCAGAGGACCCCGGCGAGCCAGAGTGCCGACACGCCGCCCGCGGCGTGCACCGGCTCGAACCATCTGGACAGCAGAAGCGACAGGGAGGTGAGCGCGAGCGCGGGCAGCAGCCAGCCGACCACCGTCCACGTCTGCCCCAGCAAGGCGACCCCGATGACGAGCGCCGGAACCACCGAGGTGATCAGCACGGCGGCCGCGCGCAGCAGCATCACCTTGAACGCGGAGTATGGAGCCGCTAGCCCGATCTCGTACGTCGGGTCCGCGCCCCGGCCGTAGGCCAGGCTCACCCCGAGGGCCGGCACGATCGGCGCCAGGGCGAGGAACACGATCCCGCCCCACCTCGTCGTCTCCCCGGCGGCGAGCGCCGCGAAGAACAGCGTCAGCGAAGTACCCGCCAGCCACGGCAGGCGGAGAGATTGCGCGGCGGCCAGCAACCGGGCGACGTGATGGCGTACGCCGGCCAGGCGGAGCAGCCGTTCGAATGGTCCAGGCGCGGGGGCGTCCACGACGTCGACGATCTCGTCCCAGATCCGGTCGAGCCGGGGCTGGGCGACCCGGGGCTTGAGCAGTTCCCGGCACCTCGCGCAGGCCAGCAGGTGCGCCTCGACGGACGCGGCCGTGGTGGGGGAGAGCAGGCCCTCGGCGTACATCGCCGTCATGTCGTCGTCCATGTGCCAGCCCGTTTGCATGTACCTGTCCCCGGGCCGATCGGTGTGCTGGTTCATGCCAGTTCCTCCCTCAGCAGGGACTTCGCGCGCATCATGCGCGTCTTTACGGTTCCTGCGGGGATGCCGAGCAGCTTCCCCGCCTCCCGGGTGGTGAGGCCGTCCAACACGGTCGCCTGGACCACGGCCCGCAATTCCGGCGAGAGCGTGTCCAGCGCCCTGCCCAGCTCGCCGTACTCGACCCCGAGCAGAACCTGCTCCTCGGCGGACACCATGGTCGGCTCCAGGGTCGGGGACACGACGTGGGGCCTCTTGCGCAGCAGATCCAGCAGCCGGCGGATGCCGATCCCCCAGATCCAGGCCGCGACCTCGCCCTTGCCGGTCCACGTGCGGGCGGTCCGCCAGATCGCCACGAAGGTGTCCTGCACCGCCTCGTCCACGACGGCCTGATCGGCGCACCGCCTGGTGAGCCGGATGACCAACCACGACGCGTGCCGGGCATAGATCACTTCCAGGGCGCGCCGGTCGCCGTCCGCGATCGCACCCACCAATCGCGGGTCATCCCATCTCTCGTGTTCGTCCATTACTCCTGCCCGGCAACCGGTGTCTCGACAGTCTCTCGGCCACTTGTCGCTGCGACACGCGCAAGCGGTTCATTCCGGGCTCGTGCCTTCGGCACCCGCCCGGATTCGGAGCGCCCGAGCAGGCGGAAGAGAAGGGGAGGACGGCTTCCACGAAGGGCCCGCAGCCGCTCGCCGGGCCGATCACGCAGGTGCTGCCCAGTGCGGCGGCGCGTTCGCGCGTCAAGGCGAGTCCCATCCCCCAGCCTGGGTACGCGAGCAGTCCGTTCAGCGAGCCACCGTACCGGGCGTCGTCCGTACGCGTGCCCGGAGCGACGCCCTGCGGCCATCAGCAGGATGAGACATCACCCCCCGTATCCGCCGCGTCCGTGATGACGCGCCCGGCTTGACGGCCCGCCACTAGCGCAGATGCCGGGCGAAGAACCCGGCCGCGTCCTCCCCAGCAAACTGCGGGACGCCCGTGTGCCCGCCCATGTTGGCGTGCAGTGTTTTCTCCTTGGAGCCGAAGGCGTCGAACAGGTCCAGGGCCGCCTGTCGGTCGTTCCCTTCGTCATCCCACTGCAGCAGGACATGCAGCGGAATGGTGACCTGTCGGGCCTCCTCGAACATGGTGCGAGGCACGAAACTCCCGGCGAAGAAGCCGGCGGCCACGATGCGCGGCTCGACCACCGCAAGCCGGATGCCGATGGAGATCACTCCGCCGGAGTACCCGACCGGGCCGCCGATCTCGGGCAGCGCCAGGAGGGCGTCCAGGGCGGCCTGCGATTCCGGGACCGCCTTGTCGACGAGCGGGAGGATAAGGGCGTCGATGATCTCGTCGCTGACCGGTTTGCCGGCCTCCATAGCCCCGCGCAGGTCGGCGCGGGCCTGCTCGGCGGCGGCCCAACGGGGCCGGTCCCCGCTCCCGGGGAGCTCGATGGTGGCCGCAGCGAAGCCCTCTGCCGCACAGTGCCGGGCCCGCGCCACCAGCCGGGGGTACATCTTTCGCAGTCCGAGCGGTGGGTGGCCGAGCAGGATCAGCGGGACCGGTGCGGATGCGGATACGGGCGTCCACAGGATGCCGGGGATCTCGCCGAGGGTGAATTGGCGTTCGAGGACGACGTCATCGAGGCGCCGTTCAGAAGTGAATCGCATGGTCGTGCCTTTCGGGAGTGCTCTTGAACGGCGCTCCCGGACGACCTATCGCCCGACCGTGACCCCAGAGGGGAGCACCCATGTCGATACTGCATTCACGGGTACCACCTCCTCGTTCTCTCGCACGGCCACTGGAAAGCTAGCAGTGGTCGCCATGGCCCGCCAACAGGTTTGGTCACCATGCGCACCGCGCGCTCACGAAGCTCTGGGGTACTTCCCTCAGGGCTGGAATCGTGTCGTGAATCTCCCATCAGCCGGCAGATGATGCTGCTTCAGGGCCTCCTGAAACTCGGAGTGGTTCAGGCACGGCCACCGTGTCCCTGACGCTAGCGAGATCGCAAGCGTAGACTCGGAGGATGAGCGCTGGGCATGCGCATGAGGAGCTTCATCACCTGGTTGACCGGCTGTCGCCGGACCAGGCGGGCCGGCTGCTGCGGTTGGTCAAAACAGACCCAGAACTTGCTGAGGCCGCGAACGAAGATCTGTCGGAGCCGGTACGGCGTCGCCGACTGTCGATCGCGGGGATCGGCGCATCCGGAGAGGGCGATCTGTCAGAACGGGTCGAAGATCTGCTGGCGGAGCGATTCAATCGGTCGGTGTGATCGCTACGCTCCTGGACACAGGGCCGCTGATCGCCGTTGTCGATCGCGATGACAAGCACCATGCCTCGTGTGTGGGACTCCTTGAACAGCTGGAAGGGCCGTTGCTTCTTCCCTCAACCGTCCTTATCGAGGCCGGTTGGACGATCAACAGGCACATGGGATCGGCCGTACACGCGCAGTTCCTTGATCTCGTCACGGAAGAGTTCGAGCTGGTCGATCTGCTCGCCGCTGACGTACGACGTATGGCCGAACTCGTCCGGCTTTACGAAGATGCTCGTCTCGACCCTGCCGATGTGTCCGTGGTGGCAATCGCCGAGCGTCTGGGAATCACACAGATCGCGACGATCGACCGGCGCGATTTCGGCCTGATCCGGCCCCGGCATGTGGCGGCGTTCAGGCTCCTCCCGGAGGTGCTCGCTTAGATCTTGGAGCGGGTGACGGGAATCGAACCCGCGCTGTCAGCTTGGGAATAGGCTACTGATCTTGCCCTGCTGAGCTGGGAAAGCAGGGGTGCAGGTCAGTGCGGGCCGAGTGACCGTGAGTCTCCCTGATTCACCGCTGATCGCCGTCCGTTCTGGCACGCATCTGGCACATGATCATGGCTCTGACCTCTTCCTTATCACCGGTAGGGGGCAAGGTGGTCGATGGGTCCCATCAGGGCGGGGCCGGCGTAACGGGAGGAAGACAAGTGGACTCCCGTGGCGCGTTCGGCAAGGGCGAGAGCGCGGGAGATGGGGTTCTCGGGGAATCCAAACTGATCACCGTCGATGTTCATGCCAAGGTCCTCAACATCGCTCTGGAGCCGGTCAGGGTCAGAGCCTTCCCTAAGGGAATAGGAGTACAGGCTGAACGTGGTCACTAACTGATCATTGACGCAGTAGGCGAAGTCTTCGTTCTTGATGGTGGCGAAAACTGCGGCTGCGGACGTGCCCACGGACAGCGGGCCGGCCATGTCGTAGACGATCCCCGCCCAGCCACATTCGATCAGGACGATTCCGCCGTCAGCCGCGTAGGCCGCGATGCCGAATCCGGAGTCGCCCAGCGGCCCAGGGGCGACACCGATCCGCCGCAGGGCCTCTTGAGGGGACAAGTCCCGTACGAAGGTGGCGAAGAGCCACGTGTCATGGGTGTCATCGGTGAACTCCCGGTAGAGCCACTCATAGGTTTCCGCCGTCGCGCCACTCATCCCATGTGCCTTTCGTTGGGGCGTATCGCGGGATCATTGCAGAGGGCACCGACATCTTCGCCTGTGGTCCATGCGCTGTCAGCTTGGAAATAGGCTACTGATCTTGCCGAGCTGAGCTGGGAAAATGTGGGTGCAGGTCAAGGCTGGCCGAGTGACCGTGAGTCCCCGTGGTTCACTGCTGATCAGCGTCCGTTCTGGCACGCATCTGGCACGCGATCCTCGTCTTTACGTCTGCGGCGATAGCGTGCGGCTGTGACATACGAACACCGTTTGTTCGACAACCCTCCTGTAGAGGAGCACGACTTTGCGTCCACGGTGTTGGAAGGGGCGCTGTACAACGCGACACCAGAGGGCGAGGCCGCTGACGTGCTGGTGGGCTTGGCGCTCCATGATGAGGATCCGGCGTTCGTGGAAGGCTGGTGCATGAAGCTCGGCCGACAGCTTGCCCCTGGAAGTCCTCTACTCGGTCTCGTAGGACTCTGTGTCGGCCACCTGGCTCGACGTTTCGGTTACGTGAGCGACGAGGCTGCCTCACTTGCCCTCGACCTCGCGAACCGCTCGAAGGCCGACCCTTCCGATGTAGACGCCCGTGCGGTGGATGGCCTAGATGACGTCATCTTCTTCGGAGGACGGACTGTCTGACCGGGCCTTTCGCCAACCACTCAAAGAGCGAACCAGGGTCTACGGTCAGTCCGGACCTGGCCTTGCAGCATGGAGCGGGTGACGGGAATCGAACCCGCGCTGTCAGCTTGGGAAGCTGATGTTCTGCCATTGAACTACACCCGCGTGACCGGCAGTGAGAGCCGGTCGCTGCCCCTACTGTAGCGGATCCCGGCCGTGCTGCTGCAGTCCCGACGCGAAGATCCCCGATGCCCGCCGGTCAGGGCGCCCACTAGCCTTGCATCCGTGCTGCTTTCCGATCGTGACATCCGTGCCGAGATCGAGTCGGGCAGGGTGAAGCTCGACCCGTACGACCCGGCGATGATCCAGCCTTCCAGCATCGACGTGCGGTTGGACCGCTACTTCCGCGTGTTCGAGAACCATCGCTACCCGCACATCGATCCCGCGATCGAGCAGCCCGATCTCACCCGGCTGGTGGAACCGGACGGCGACGAGCCGTTCATCCTGCATCCTGGCGAGTTCGTGCTGGCGAGCACGTACGAGGTGATCAGCCTGCCAGACGACGTGGCCTCGCGGCTGGAGGGCAAGTCGAGCCTGGGCCGGCTGGGCCTGCTGACGCACTCGACGGCCGGTTTCATCGATCCCGGCTTCGAGGGGCACGTCACGCTCGAACTGTCCAACGTCGCCACGCTGCCGATCAAGCTGTGGCCCGGGATGAAGATCGGACAGCTCTGCATGTTCCGGCTCAGCTCACCCGCCGAGTTCCCGTACGGCTCGGACCGGTACGGTTCGCGTTACCAGGGGCAGAGGGGCCCCACGCCTAGTAGGTCGTTCCTGAACTTCCACCGCACCAAGATCTGAAGCGGCTCAGGCAACAAGTGTGTCACGGGCCACGTTCTGGGCAGCGGGAAGGGGAAGAGTAGGTTACAAGCGGCTTGCATGGCCTGAACTTCGCATTTCCACTGGTAACCCGTACCCTTCTCTGCGGACCGTCCCCGCACATCTGGAGAAACGACGTGCGCCTGCGTCTCACGCCCCGTGAGGACAGCTATTACGACTTGTTCGCCGACTCGGCGAACAACCTCGTCACCGCATCGCGTCTGCTGGTCGAGATCATCAGCGACGGTTCGGACCGGGAGGCCCTGGCCGAGAAGATGCGTGCCTGCGAACACGCGGGTGACGAGCGCACTCACGCGATCATGAACCGGCTCAACGAGAGCTTCATCACGCCGTTCGACCGCGAGGACATCTACCGCCTCGCGTCCAATCTTGACGACGTGATGGACTACATGGAGGCGGCGGCCGACCTGATCGTCCTCTACCAGATCGACCACCTGCCCAAGGAGGTCGTACGTCAGGTGGAGGTCCTGGAAAGGGCCGCCGAGCTCACGGCGGACGCGATGCCGCGCCTGCGCTCGATGCAGCACCTCAACGAGTACTGGATCGAGATCAACCGGCTCGAGAACCAGGCCGACCAGATCTACCGCAGGCTGCTGGCGAAGCTGTTCAGCGGCGAGTACGACGCGCTGACCGTGATGAAGATGCGCGAGGTCATCGAGCAGCTCGAGCTTGCCGCCGACGCCTTCGAGCACGTCGCGAACACGATCGAGTCGATCGCGGTCAAGGAAAGTTAAGTGGAGCTCGCGCTTGTCATCGGCGTAGTCGTCATCGCGCTGGTGTTCGACTACACGAACGGCTTCCACGACGCCGCCAACGCCATCGCCACCTCCGTCTCGACCCGCGCCCTGACGCCGCGGCTGGCGCTGCTCATGGCCGCGGTCATGAACTTCATCGGCGCGCATCTGGGCACGTCGGTCGCCTCGACCGTGGGCAAAGGGATCATCGCCCCACCGGACGGCAAGCACGGCCTGATCATCGTCGGTGCGGCGCTGATCGGCGCCATCGCGTGGAACCTCATCACCTGGTACTTCGGCCTGCCCTCGTCCTCCAGCCACGCGCTCATCGGCGGCCTGATCGGCGCGGCCCTGGCGGCGACCGAGGCCGTGAAATGGGACGGGGTGGTGGAGAAGGTCGTCCTGCCGATGGTGCTGTCCCCGGTCGTGGGATTCCTCCTGGGGGCGCTCATCATGATCGCCATCTTGTGGATCTTCCGCAGAGCCAACCCGCACAAGGCGGGTAAGGGCTTCCGGTACGCCCAGACGCTGTCGGCGGCGGGGATGGCCCTCGGCCACGGCCTGCAGGACGCGCAGAAGACAATGGGTGTGATCTTCCTCGCCCTGGTCGTCGGAGGGTACGTCCCCAAGGACGCGAGCATCCCCGAATGGGTCATCACCTCGTCGGCCCTGGCGATCTCCCTCGGCACGTACGCCGGCGGCTGGCGCATCATGCGCACCCTCGGCCGCAGGATCATCCACCTCGACCCGCCGCAGGGCTTCGCGGCCGAGTCGGCGGCGGCCGGTGTCCTCTACACGGCGGCGATCGGGTTCGGCGCGCCGATCTCGACCACGCACACCATCACGACCGCCATCATGGGCGTCGGCGCCACCAAGCGGATGTCGGCCGTGCGGTGGGGCATCGCCGGCAACATCGTGACCGCGTGGGTTCTGACGATCCCGGCCGCGGCCGTCGTCGCGGCGATCTCCTACTTCGTGCTCAACTTCATCCTCGGGTAGAGAACCCCTCATCGAAAACGGGCCGGTCCTCGGCAGAGGAACCGGCCCGTCGGCGTCACCGCCGGTACATCACGTCGGTCTTCCACCGGCTGAACCCGAGCGACTCGTACAGCCTGACCGCCGCGGCGTTCTCCTCGTCCACGTAGAGCATGACGTGACCGAGGCCGAGCCCGGCCAGATGCGCGAGCCCGGCGAGGGTCAGCGCGCGGCCGAGGCCGGTGCCGCGCTCGCCGGGCGCGACCCCCACCACGTAGACCTCCCCGATCGGCTCGTCGCCGTCGTGCACCTTGGTCCAGTGGAATCCCGCCAGCGTGTCTCCCCGTACGGCGAGGAAGAAGCCGGCGGGGTCGAACCAGGGCTCGCGCTCCCGCAGTTCGAGGTCGTCCAGCGTCCAGGAGCCCTGCTCCGGGTGGGTGGCGAAGGCCACGGCGTTGAGCGCGAGCCACGCCTTCTCGTCACGCCCCGGCTCGAAGGCGCGCAGCCGTACGCCCTCGGGGATCGCGGCGGCGGGCAGGGGCTCGGACAGCGGGCGGCGCATCTGCCACAGCGACCGCACCCGGGCCAGGCCGGCGCTCTCGGCGAGACGCGCGGCGCCGGGCAGGTCGCCGTGCGCCCACAGACGCAGCCCGCCGCCGCTCGCCTCCAGCGCGGCGTCGAGCAGCCGCCGGCCCAGGCCGCGCCGGCGGAAGGCGGGATGCACCACGAGCTCGCCGCTCGGCCCCTCCTCGGGGTCGGCCGGGTCCAGGTGGGCGAAGCCCGCGACGTTCCCGTCCGCGTACAGCAGTACGGCTCTCGCACCCGGCTCGGCGCCGTGGCGCACCTGGAGCATCACATGCTCGTTGAGCGCACCGACACCATCGGTCTCGGCCGCCGCCTCCGCCAGGGCGAGCACCGCCGCCGCCTGCTCGTCATCGAGCCGTTCCGTGATCTCCACGCGTACGTCCATGTCTGGCACGATAGGTGAAGGTCAGGCGACCGGCGCACCGGCCTTCGGCAATAGACGCCATGCGTTCGCCCCTCGAATCGTTATCTCTGGGCAATTTCCCGCTCAGATCCCCGTTCTACTGTCGGGGGTCATGACCCGAGCATCCCTGACGCGACTGGCCGTCGCCGGCGCCGCCGTGGTAGGCGTCGCGGCCCTCACGATGGGCACGGCCGCCGCGGCTCCTCCTCCCCCGCCCGGCAAACCCGACAAGAAGCCCGGCCCCTCGGTTCCCGTACGGTTGCTGACCATCAACGATCTCCACGGCAACCTCGAACCGCCGACCGGGTCCAGCTCCCGGATCCTCGACCCCAATGGCGCGCTCACCGACACCGACGGCTCGCTGACCGGCATCGCCGGCGCCAAGTACTCCATCGCGGGCGGCGCCTCCTACCTGGCCGCCCACCTCAAGCAGCTCCGCGACCCGAACACCCTCATGGTCGCCGCGGGCGACCTCATCGGCGCCTCGCCGCTGCTGTCCGCCGCCTACCACGACGAGCCGACGGTCGCCCTGCTCGACAAGCTCGGCCTGACCGCCTCCTCGGCCGGCAACCACGAGTTCGACGAGGGCATCGACGAGCTCAACCGCATCATGAACGGCGGCTGCCACCCGGTCGACGGCTGCTCCCCGGCCGGCACGTGGAAGGGCACGAAGTTCGACTACCTCGGGGCGAACGTGGTCAAGGAGGGCAAGGGCGACTACGCCCTGCCGCCCTACTTCATCAAGAAGATCAAGGGCGTGGACATCGGCTTCATCGGCCTGGTGACCCAGACCACCCCGAACATCGTCACGGCCGCCGGCATCAAGGGCCTGCAGTTCACCGAGGAGGTCGCGGCGGCCAACAAGGTGTCGAAGGAGCTCGCCAAGCGCGGCGTCAAGGCGCAGATCGTACTGGTCCACGAGGGTGACAACATCACCCCGAACCAGGACCCCAGCTCGTGCCCGGTCGTCCCCGGCAACGGCTCGCGCATCGCCACCGGCCTCGACCCCCAGATCGACCTGGTCATCAGCGGCCACAGCCACCAGGCGTACGTCTGCAAGGTGAAGGACCCGGCCGGTCAGGACCGCGTCTACACCCAGGGCTCGTCGTTCGGCCGCGCGATCACGCAGATCGACTTCCTGGTCGACCACAAGACGAAGGACATCGTCCGCTCCAGCGTCGTCGCCAAGAACAACGTGGTGACGCGCACCATCGCCCCGGACCCCGACACCGAGGCGTACATCAAGACCTGGCAGGAGCGGGTCTCGACCGTCGCCAACAAGCCGATCGGCCAGATCACGGCCAACATCGGGCGCGGCAGCAACGTGGGCGAGACGCCGCTCGGCGACCTCATCGCGGACGCGCAACTCGAGGCGACGAAGGACGGCGGCAACGCGGAGATCGCCCTGATGAACCCGGGCGGCGTACGCACCGACCTGACCTTCGCGCAGAGCGGTTCCGAAGGCGACGGCGTCGTGACGTACGGCGAGGCCTTCCAGGTGCAGCCGTTCAACAACCTCATGCAGGTCGTCACGCTCACCGGGGCCCAGCTCAAGGCGCTGCTGGAGCAGCAGATCTGGACGGTCGACCCGGTGACGGGCGGCATCACGCAGCGGATCCTCCAGCCGTCCGCGTCGCTGACCTACACCTTCGACACGACGAAGGCCGTGGGCTCGCGGGTCTCCGATATCAAGATCAACGGAACCGCGGTGACGGACGCGCAGCAGATCCGGGTGGCCGCCAACAACTTCCTCGTCGGCGGCGGCGACGGCTTCAGCGTCTTCACCCAGGGCACCGACCTGTGGAGCGGCCCGCTGGACATCGACGCGTTCGTCGCCTACATGGGCGCGCACTCGCCGGTGGCCCCGCCCGCGACCGGCCGGATCAACCTCATCCGATGACCATCCAAGTCAGCTGACGAAACGCGCCGGCCCGCCCCTCGGGGCGGGCCGGCCTTGGTCTTCACGATCAGGCCGGGCCTGCTTCCGACACTCGATACCGGAGCACCTGCGCGTCGCGGATCATCGCCATCTGCCCGTCGTCCGGGCCGGATCTCCGGAAGGCGTGGAGCGCCTCCTCGGACTCCCACCGCTCATAGACGTTGACTCGCGCGGCGTCGGCGAGATCGGCGCCGAGCACGAAGTCGAGGCAGCCGGGGGCCTCGCGCGCCTGCTCGACCACACCGAGACAGCCCTGTAGATAGGCGTCCCGGGCGTCGGGGTCCACAGTCAGCCAGCCCGCGATAATGATCACGCGGTCATCGTAGGAGCCGCCACTGACAAAACAGCGCCCGCAGGGCGCTCACTGGTGCGGGCGCACCGCCATCCAGATCGCCACGGTGTTCTCGTCGCCGGGGTTCCGCCAGAAGTGCGCCTGCTGGGTGAGGAAGTGGAGGGCGTCACCCGGCTTGAGCACATGCGTCACGTCGCCCACGCGGAACTCGAGTTCGCCCGACACCACGTAGACGAGTTCCTCGCCGCCATGCCGCAGCGGCTTGCCACCGCTGCTCGCCCCCGGGATCACCGTGGCCACCGCCGCGGCGGCCTGGAACTCGCCGTAAGGCCCGCTGATGCCGTCGAGCGTGATCCCGGCATGTGAGGTGAAGATCGGGCGTCTGCCCTCCGCCGGAGTGAACACCGTCGGGTGCTCGTCGGCGTCCTCTTCCTCCACGAAATAGGAGACGGGCCGCTCAAGGGCCGTGGCGATCTTGAGCAGCGTGGTGATCGTCGGCACCATGCCGGACTGCTCGATCTTGTGGATGGTGGCCGCCGAGACGTCCGCCCGCTCCGCGAGCGACTGCAGCGAATAGCCCTTCCCCGTGCGCAGCGCCTTGATCTTGGGGCCGATGCCGGAGACGACGGCGGCGACGCGTCCGCTCACTTCACGCCTCCGATGCGTAGGCCGGGGTTCGCACGCGACGACGAGTACCCATCCACACCTTGACGGCGACGATCAGCTGCGTCAAGCATAGTGAACGGATGATTTCGCATACTCAATGCTAGCCCCAGCGCCCAAAGCAGGACAAAGGAGCGACATGTCCTCCATGACCGTGACCATCCCCACTCTCCTGGGCGCCCGGATCTCGTGATGGCGAAGGGACCGTCGCGCCACATCGACGCGCACCGCCACATCGGCGTGCTGCCCGCGTTCCCGTTCTACGGCGGCCCCCCGGTCAGCCCGGACGTGAACGCCCGTGCCACGATCGAGGAACTGATCGCCGACATGGACCGGGAGGGCACCGAGCGGGCGTTGGTGATGCCCAACTACGGGGTCCCCGACCCGAGCCATTCGTTCGCGCTCAACGAGATCGTGCTCGACGCGGCGTCCAAGAGCGATCGCATCAGCGCCGCCCTGTGGGTCTCGCCCCGGCCGCAGGACGCCGAGCCGACCGACAGGGCGCTCGCGCTCGCCTCCGAGAGCGCGGTCAAGGCACTCAAGATCAGCTTCCTGCTCGGGGGGTCCGCCGACGACCCCGCGTGCCGCCCCCAACTCGACAAGGTGTTCGCCGCCGCGAAGGCCAACAACCTCGTCGTCCACGTGCACACCTCGCCGGGCGCGGCCTCGGACATCGACAAGGTCGGCCTGCTCGTGGAGCGGTACGCGGACGAGACGCCGATCCACCTCGTCCATTTCGGCGGCGGGGTGAGCGGCCACATCAAGCTCATCGGCAACCGGTTCTTCGACTGGATCGAGGCCGGGAAGAAGGTCTACACCGACCTCACCTGGTCGGTGGGCTTCGCTCCGCACTGGCTCGCCCGCGAGATCGACCGGCGCGGCATCGGCGGCGACCGCGTGCTGTTCGCCTCCGACCAGCCGTGGGGCGAGTTCGCCGGCGAGTACGCCCGGATGGTCGACGCCACGGGCGGCGGAGAGCTGACCGGGCTGGTCTTCCACGACAACTACGAACGGCTCTACGGCTGAACTCAGCGTGATCAGCCCCGAAGCGAACTCGCATCCCCCTGTGAAGTCGAGGTGGAGAAGTCCCGGTGCCCCCACACAGCGTTCATGATCTCGAAGCGCTCGCGCGCCGTCTCCGCGGCCTGCCGGGTGTCACGGCCAAGGCCTCCATCGGAGTGGTCGCCGACGTCTTCGGCGGCGGGGACTGGTGGGCCGGTCCAGGTGACGACGGCGCCGTGGTGCACGACCGTGGCCGCGACCTGATCGCGTGCGGCGAGGCGATGCTGCCCGCCTTCGTCGCCAAGGACCCGTACGGCGCGGGCGTCGCCGCCGTCCTCGCGAACGTGAACGACCTCGCCGCCATGGGAGCCCGGCCCCTGGCGATCGTCGACACCTTCACCGGCCCGCGCGACGTCGCCAAGGCCGTGCTAGAGGGCCTGAAGTGGGCCGCCGACGTGTACGACGTGCCCGTCGTCGGCGGGCACCTCACCGAGACGGACGGCCCGCCCAGCCTGTCGGCGTTCGGGCTCGGCTCCGCCGGCCGGGTGCTCTCCGCGACGCACGCCGAGCCGGGGCAGGCACTCGTCCTCGCCTGCTGCCTCGACGGGAAGATGCGGGACGACTTCCTGTTCTTCCCGTCGTTCGAGGAGCGGAGCGAGCATCTCGCGGGTGACGTGCGCACCCTGGCCGAGGTCGCCGAGCGGGGCGCCGCCGTGGCCGCCAAGGACGTGAGCATGGCCGGCATGATCGGCTCGCTGGCCATGCTCCTGGAGGCACGCAAACTCGGCGTCCTGGTCGACCTGGACGTGCTCCCCGTTCCCGCGGGCACACCGGTCGAAGACTGGTTGTCCTGCTTCCCCTGCTTCGCGTTCCTGCTGACGACACCGGCCGCGAAGGTGGAGGAATGCGTCACGGCCTTCACCTCGCGCGGCCTCACGGCGCGGCGGATCGGGACGCTGGACGACACCGGCGAAGTGCGCGTGGGCGACGCATCAGGATCGGTGGTCGTCTTCGACCTGAAGCGGGAGTCGGTGACCCGGCTCGCACGGGACCCGGCGGATCCTGATCGCGGCGGGCGGCGTTCGACCGGCACTCCCTAGACTTGCGCCATGCCGATCGACCTGATCCTGCTCGCCGGGGTGCGGTGGCGCGGGCGGCCGGTGGTCGGAGAGAGGGCTCAGGCGCTGCTCGCGGCCCTGGCGTACGCGCGCAGGACCGTGAGCGCGGACCGGCTCGTCGCGGAGGTGTGGGGAGACGACGAACCGGTCAATCCGGCGAAGGCGCTGCAGGTCCTGGTGTCCAGGACCAGATCGGTCGTGGGACCGGAGGCGCTGGTCACCCACGAGGGCGGCTACCGGCTCGACGTTCCGCCCGACCTGGTCGACGTCGGCCGGCTGCGCGCGCTGACGGACCGGGCACGGGCGCTGCTCGCCGAGGATCCGGCCGCCGCCGCCGCGACGGCGCAGGAGGCGCTCGCGCTGGGAGCCGGGGCGCTGCCGCCCGAGGGCGGCGGTCCGCTGGCCGAGGTGCGCCGCCGCGCGGCCCGCGACCTGGCCGCCGCGCGGGTCGTGCTCGCCAGGGCCAGGAGCCGGAGCGGCGACCACGCCGCCGCCCTGCCCGGGCTCGAGGAGGCCGGGCGCGCACACCCCGAGGACGAAGGGCTGCTCGCCGACCTGCTGCGCAGCGAGGCCGCGGTGCGCGGGACCGGCGCCGCGCTCGACCGCTTCGAACGCTACCGGTCCGGCCTGCGCGACCGCGTCGGCGCCGACGTCGGCCCGGAGCTGCGACTGGTCCATCGTGAGCTGCTGGCGCTGGACAGCCCCGTGCGCGCCGGCGTGCGGTTCGACACGACCCCGCTGCTCGGCCGCGACGACGACCTCCGGCGGGTGCGGGCGCTGCTCACCACCTCCCGGGTGGTCTCGATCCTCGGTCCCGGCGGGCTCGGCAAGACCCGGCTCGCCCACGCCGTCGCCCGCGACGCCCCGCAGCCGGTGGTGCACTTCGTCGAACTGGTCGGCGTGACCGCGCCCGAGGACCTGGTCAGCGAGGTCGGGTCGGCGCTCGGCGTCCGCGACTCGGTGACAGGACGCCGCACGCTCACCCCGCGGCAGCGCGCCGACATCCGCGCCCGGATCGCCCAGCAGCTCGATCCGTCCCCTGCGCTGCTTGTGCTCGACAACTGCGAGCATCTGGTGGAGGCGGTGGCCGACCTGGTCGCCTATCTGACCGCCACCACACGGGAGCTGCGCGTTCTCACCACGACCCGCTCGCCGCTGGCGATCGCCGCCGAACACGTCTATCCGCTGCCCCAGCTCGGGATCGGCGACGCCGTCGCGCTGTTCCGCGACCGCGCGACCGCGGCCCGGCCCGGTGTGCGCCTCGACGAGGACGACGTACGCGCCGTCGTGGCCCGGCTGGACGGCCTGCCGCTCGCGATCGAGCTGGCCGCCGCGAAGGTGCGGGTGATGTCACCGGCGGAGATCGCCCGGCGGCTGGAGGACAGGTTCGCGCTGCTGCGCGGCGGCGACCGCAGCGCGCCCTCCCGGCACCAGACGCTGCTGGCGGTCATCGACTGGTCCTGGAACCTCCTGGGCGAGCCGGAGCGCCGGGCCCTGCGCCGCCTGTCGGCCTTCCCTGACGGCTTCACCCTCGACGCGGCCGAGGAGGTCCTCGGCGGCGACGCTCTCGGCGACGTCGGGGAGCTCGTGGAGCAGTCCCTGCTCACCGTCGCGGAGACGGCCGGCGGCGTCCGCTACCGCATGCTGGAGACGGTGCGCGAGTTCGGCCGGGTGCGGCTGGAGTCGGCCGGCGAGACCGCCGACGCGCGGGCCGCCGTACGCGCGTGGGCCGTAGGTCACGCCGACCGGCACGGCGCCCGGCTGTACTCGCCGGAGCAGGTCGACGCGATGGACCGGCTGCGCGCGGAGGAGACCAACCTCGCCGACGTCCTGCGCGAGGCACTCGCCGACCCGGCCCCGGAGACGGTCGTGGTGCTGTTCTCCGCTCTGGGCGCCTACTGGACCATCTGCGGGGACCACACGCGCACCGTCGTACTCACCCCGGCCGTCGCCGCCGCCCTGAGCGACTGGACCCCTCCGCCCCCGCTCCTCGACCGGACCCGGCTGGCCCTGAGCATCGCGCTGTTCACCACCAGCGTCATCTCCCTCGACGAGACCGGGAGGCTGAGGCGGCTGCTGTCCGGGCTGGGCGCCGACTCGGCGAACCCGGCCGTACGGGCGCTGGTGACCGCACTGCTCATCATGGTGTCGGACGGGGAGCACGGCCTGGTGGCGCTGGCCGCCGACCCCGACCCGCTGACTCGCCGCATCGCGCTGCACTGGCTGAGCCACGGCCGGGAGAACACCGGCGACCCGGCCGGCGCCGTCGACGCGGCCCAGGCCGCCCTCGCACTCGTCGGCGACGAGGGCGGTCCCTGGCACCGGGCGGTGCTGCACGCCCAGCTCGCCTCTCTGCACGCACACCTCGGCGACTCCGCGTCGGCCTCCCGGCATGCCACCGAGGCGATCCCCGTCCTCCAACGCCTCGGGGCGATGGAGGACGCCATCCAGATCCGCGCCACCCTCGCCATGGCGGCGCTCAACGAGGGCCGCCGCGACGAGGCCGCGAGGATGCTCGACGAACTGGAGACGCTCGCCTCGCAGGGCACCTACGGCGAGGTCCTGGCGGTCGCCTCCGGCAGGGCCCAGCTGGCCCTCGTCGACGGCGACATCGCCGAGGGACTGCGGCGGCACCGCGAGACGGCCGAGACGCTCAGGAAGCTGCGCATGCCGGGCGTGCCGGACGGCTCCACGATGTGGGCGATCGTCGGCGAGGTCGTCGCGGTCTCGGCATACGCGGAGTACGGCGAGGGCGACGACGGCGCGGACCTCTTCGAGTCGCTGCGGGCCAAGGTCCTGAGCGTGTTCGACTCCGAGCAGGCTTTCAGGGACTACCCGCTGGTGGGGATGGTGCTCGCCGGGCTGGGCATCTGGGGCCTGCGCAAGGGGGCGCTGCCCGCCGAGGAGGCGGTGCGGCTGCTCGTGCTCGCAGACCGGTTCGCCTACAACCGGTTCGTCCCGACGCTGCAGTGGTCGTTGCTGTCCGCGCACGCCGAACGGATCGCCCCCGGGGCCATCTCCCGGATCGAGGCCGAGTACGGCGAACGGCGCGGTCCCGGCCTGCTGGCCGAGGTTCGCGCCGTCCTGCGGCAGGTGGTCTGACGCCGGCTACATCTTGCGGGAGTACGAGCGGACCGCCAGCGGGGCGAAGACCGCGACGACGGCCGCGCACCCGATGACCGCCCAGCCGACCTCGGCCGTCACGGCGCCGTCGTTGCACAGGTCGCGCACCGCGGAGACGACGTGCGACACCGGGTTGACCTTCACGAACGCCTCCAGCCAGCCGGGCAGCGTCTCGGCGGGGACGAAGGCGTTGGACAGGAAGGTGAGCGGGAACATGATCATCATCGAGATGCCCTGGACGCTCTGCGCCGAACGCGCCTTCGTGCCCAGCCAGGTGAAGATCCACGCCAGCGACCAGCCCGCGATCACGGTGAGCGCGACGCCGCCGACGCAGCCGAGCACGCCGCCGCCGGGGCGATAACCGATGAGCAGGCCGGTGACGACCGTCAGCACCGACGCGACGCCATAACGGATCAGGTCGGCGATCATCGGCCCGGCGAGGGGGGCGATCCGCGCGATCGGCAGGGACTTGAAACGGTCGAAGACCCCCTTGTCCATGTCCTCGCGCATCTGCACGCCCGTCGCCATGCAGACGGTCAGGGCCGTCTGGGCGAGGATGCCGGGGATCAGCACAGGGAGGTACTCCGACACGCTGCCGGAGATCGCGCCGCCGAAGATGAACGCGAACATCGCCGTGAACAGCAGAGGCTGGATGAGGACGTCGAAGAACTGCTCGGGCTTGCGGCGCATCTTCTTCAGGGCCCGCCACGCCATGGACAGCGTCTGCACCCGGGTCTCCCCCAACGAGGGCCGGGACGTCGTACGGGCGACCAGGGCGGACGGGTCGACGCTCCGGGCGTCGGCAGTGTCCGGGTTCAGGGTGTGCACGGTCATCGGGCCGCCTCCATCTGTGATTCGTCGTCGGCGCCGTGGCCGGTCAGTGCCAGGAAGACCTCGTCGAGCGTCGGCTTGGCGACGCTGACCGAGGAGATGCGCAGGCCCGCCTCCCGCAGGCCGATCAGCACGTCCGCGGCCCTGTCGGGGTCGGGGAGCGGGATGTTCACGCGGCCCGACTCCGGCGTCAGCACCGGATCCTCGCCCAGCAGCCGGCGGACGACGTCCGCGGCCAGGGCGATGTCGGCGCCCTCGGCCAGGCCGAGCTGCAGGGTCGATTCGCCGACCTGGCTCTTCAGCGCGTCGGGGGTGTCCTCGGCGACCTTGCGGCCCCGGTCGATCACGGCGACGCGGTGGGCGAGCTGGTCGGCCTCGTCCAGATACTGGGTGGTGAGGAGGATCGTGGAACCGTCCGTGACCAGGTCGCGGATGGTGTCCCACATCTGGCCCCGGGTTCTCGGGTCGAGGCCGGTCGTGGGCTCGTCCAGGAAGATCAGGGGTGGGCGGGTGATCAGGCTCGACGCCAGGTCGAGCCGGCGGCGCATGCCCCCGCTGAACTGGGCCAGCGGACGGTCGGCCGCCTCCTGGAGGTCGAAGCGTTCGAGCAGGTCACCGGCGATGGCCTTGGCCCGGGCGCTTGTCACACCCTGCAGGCGGCCGAACAGCCAGAGGTTCTCCCTGGCGGTCAGGTCCTCGTCCACCGAGGCGTACTGGCCGGTGACGCCCACCAACTGCCGGACGCGGTGGGGCTCCCGCCGTACGTCGACGCCGAAGATCTCCGCGTGGCCGCCGTCGACGGGGAGCAGGGTGGCGAGCATCCGGAGCATGGTGGTCTTGCCCGCTCCGTTGGGGCCGAGCACGCCGAAGATCTCGCCCTGCCGTACGTGAAGGTCGACTCCGTCCACGGCCCGGAAGTCTCCGAATGCCTTGACGAGGCCGTCGGCCCGGACGGCACTGAGGTCCGCCATGGCGCGTCTCCTTTCTCCGCCGGGAACGTCCCGGCGTCTTGAGAAAGCGTCCGCGCCGCCGGATTCATCGTGGCTTCACGCCGGTTTCACCCCCGACCCCCGGTTTCACGGCTTGTCCCCCGTGCGAGCTACCCGCGAATGTCCACCGCGCGGTGACGATTCCCGGCCGCCGGATCCCTAGCGTTCTCGGCGTAGCCGCGGCGCTCCGGTCGCGGAATCTCCCAGTGGTGTCTCCCAAGGAGTGTCATGCGACTGTTGAAGCAGCTCGTGCCTGTCGTGCTGGTCGCCTTGGCCGGCGGCGCGGTCGTGGGCGCGGTGCAGGGGAACGCGTTCCTGACCCTGGTCCTAGGCGTCGCGACAGCCGTCCTCGCGGTGCTCGTGTACGGCTGGGCGGTGCGATGGTCCGAGCGCCGCACGCCGGTGGAGGTGGCCGGAGAAGGCGCGGTCGCCGCCGTCGGCCGAGGGCTGCTGATCGGTGCCGGGATGTTCGCGGCCGTCATCGTCAACATCGCCTTCCTCGGCGGCTACCGAGTCGACGGTCTCGGGTCGGTGGCGGGTGCGGCCGGACTGCTCGGCTTCATGGTCGCGGCCGCCGTGACGGAGGAGCTGATCTTCCGCGGCGTCCTGTTCCGGATCGTCGAGCAGTGGGCCGGCACGTGGATCTCGCTGACGCTGACCGGCCTGGTGTTCGGCCTGATGCACCTGGCCAACCAGCACGCCAGCCTGTGGGGCGCGATCGCCGTCGCGATCGAGGCCGGAGGCATGCTCGCCGCCGCCTACGCCGCCACCCGCACCCTGTGGCTGCCGATCGGCCTGCACTTCGGCTGGAACTTCGCCGCGGCCGGCATCTTCAGCACCGAGGTCTCCGGCAACGGCGCGACGCAGGGGCTGCTGAACGGTGTGACGTCGGGCCCCGCCCTGCTCACCGGCGGCGACTTCGGCCCGGAGGCCAGCCCGTACGCGGTGGTGGTCGGCCTGCTGCTGACGGTCGCGTTCCTGTGGCTGGCCCACCGGCGCGGCAACCTGGTCCCCATGCGGCGCGGCGCCCGGGCGGACGCGGCCGCTACGCTCGCCCAGTGATCGACTTACGGCGGGTCAGCGACCTGTGGCGGCGGTGCGACGTCGTCGTCCGGGATGCGCCGCTCGGGCTGCTGATGGCCGTCGTGTCGCTCCTGCCGGCGCTCCACGGCAAGGGGACGCAGGTCGGGGACCTGCCGATCCGTCCCTTCGACGCACTGACGTTCGTGGTGATCGCGCTTGAGTGCCTTCCGCTCGCCGTGCGCCGCCGGTGGCCGGCCGTGTGCCTGGCCCTGGTGTCGCTCGGCTTCGTCCTCGACCAGATCCGCGCCTACCACGTCTTCGCGAGCAACTCGATGTCCATCGCGCTCATGAGCGCGGGCGCCCATCTGGAGCGCCACCGGCGCGCCACCGCGCTCCTCCTGTCCGCGGCGTACCTGCCGTTGGCGGTCGCGCTCGGCCGGCTCGGCGCGACCGAGAAGGTGGAGGGCTACGTGGTGTTCTACCTGACGCTGGTCCTCGCGTGGGGCATCGGGGCCTGGCTGCGCTCCACCCGGGCGGCCGAGGCCGAACGCCGCCGCCACATCGCCGAGGCCACCCGCGCCGCCGAACGCACCCGCATCGCCCGCGAACTCCATGACGTCGTGACCCACCACGTGACGGCCATGGTCGTACAGGCCGAGGCGGCACGCTATCTGACCGCCGCGCCCGATCGCCTCGACGCGGCGCTGAGCGCCATCACCGACACCGGCCGGCGGGCCATCGCCGACCTGCGGCACCTGCTCGACCTGCTCAATCCCGACCACGACGACGTCAGGACGCCGTCCGTCGGCGAGCTTCACACGCTCGTGGAGCAGACACGCCAGGCCGGGCAGCCGGTGGAGTTCGCCGAGGAGGGCAAGCCGGCGGAACCGGCCGGAAGCGCCGAGTTCGTGACCTACAGGGTCGTGCAGGAGTCCCTGACGAACGCCCTCAAGTACGCGCACGGCAGCCCCACCGTGGTCCGGGTGCGCTACGGAGACAAGGAGATCACCGTGGAGGTCGGCACCGATGACCCCGGGTCGCGGGCCGGCTCACCCGGCGGGAGCGGGCAGGGCCTCGCCGGGCTCCGTGAACGGGTCGACGCCCTGGGCGGCGAGTTCAGCGCGGACCGGCGGGCGGACGGCGGCTTCGTCGTGCGGGCACGCATCCCGGTCGGGAGCGCGTCGTGAACGCGCCGGTCCGGGTCCTGGTCTGCGACGACCAGGCGCTGATCCGCACCGGGTTCGCGACGATCATCGACGCGCAGCCCGACCTGGAGGTGGTGGGCGAGTGCGGGGACGGCCGCGCCGCGGTCGACCTCGCCCGCCGCCTGCACCCGGACATCGTGGTGATGGACGTGCGCATGCCGGTGCTCGACGGCATAGAGGCGACCCGTCTGCTGGCCGGCGCCGGGGTCGAGCACCCCGTCAAGGTGCTCGTGGTGACGACGTTCAACCTGGACGAGTACGTGTACGAGGCGCTGCGCGCCGGGGCGAGCGGGTTCCTGCTCAAGGACGCCCCACCGGCGCAGTTGCTGCACGGCATCCGCACCGTCGCGACGGGAGCCGCGCTGCTGGCGCCCGAGGTGACGCGGCAGCTCGTCGGCAGGTACGCGGCGCGGATTCGGCCCGCCGCCGGCACGCCGGACGACATCGCGCTGACCCCGCGCGAGCTGGAGGTGCTGCGCCTCATCGCCGACGGCCTGTCCAACGGCGAGATCGCCGTGGAACTGGTGATCAGCCAGGAGACCGTCAAGACGTACGTCTCACGCATCCTCACCAAACTCGGCCTGCGTGACCGCGTGCAGGCGGTCGTCTACGCCTACCGCAGGGGCCTGGTGACCTGAGACCCGCACGCCTCAGTGCGAGTGGCGCGGCGGGGCGCTGCCGCTCCCGCCGGTGAGGAAGTCGAGATCCGCGCCCTTGTCGGCCTGGAGGACATGCTCGCTGTACAGGCGCACCCAGCCACGGTCGGCGGGCGGCCGCGGTGGCTGCCAGGCGGCACGGCGGCGCTCCAGTTCCGCGGCGTCGACCAGGAGGTCCAGGCGGCGGGCCGGGACGTCCATCAGGATCAGGTCGCCGGTGCGCACGAGGGCGAGGGGCCCGCCCACCGACGCCTCCGGGGCCGTGTGCAGGACGCAGGTGCCGTAGCCGGTGCCGCTCATGCGGGCGTCGGAGATCCGCAGCATGTCGGTGACCCCCGCGGTGAGCAGCCGCCGCGGCATGGGCATGTTGCCCACCTCGGGGAACCCCGGATAGCCGCGTGGCCCGGCGTTCCGCACCACGATGACCGTGTCGACGGTGACGTCCAGGTCCGGGTCGTCGGCGACGGCGATGTAGTCCTCGATCCGGTCGAACACGAGCGCGGGCCCGGTGTGCCTGAGCAGGTGGGGCGAGGCGGCGGAGACCTTCAGCACGGCCCCGGACGGCGCGAGCGACCCGCGCAGCACGACGGTGCCCGACCCGGCGGGCTGGAACGGCTCCGCCATGGTGCCGATGACCTCCCGGTTCCAGCACTGGGCGGCGCCGATGTTGTCGGCCACGCTCTTCCCGCTGACGGTGACGTGGTCCAGGTTCAGCAGGGGGGCGATCTCCTTCATCAACGCCGGGAGCCCGCCCGCGTACGCGAAGTCCTCCATCAGGTACGTCCCGGAGGGCATCAGGTTCGCCAGCATGGGCACGTCGGCGGTGAGCGCGTCGAAGTCCTCGAGCGTCAGGGGCACACCGAGGCGGCCGGCGATCGCGAGCAGGTGCACCACGGCGTTCGTGGAGCCGCCGATCGCCGCGTTGACCCGGATGGCGTTCTCGAAGGCGTCGCGGGTGAGCACCGTGGACACCCGCTGGTCCTCCTCGACCATGGCCACGATCCTGCGCCCGGCGGCGTGCGCGAGCGCGTACCGGCGGGAGTCGACCGCGGGGATGGCGGCGGACCCCGGCAACTGGACGCCGAGCGCCTCGGTCACGCAGGCCATTGTTGAGGCGGTTCCCATGGTCATGCAGTGCCCGCGGCTGCGGGACATGCAGATCTCCGCCTCGGAGCAGTCGGCCGCCGTCATCCGGCCCGCGCGCAGTTCCTCGGTGAAACGCCACACGTCTGTGCCCGACCCGATGTCCCTGCCGCGGAACTTGCCGTTCAGCATCGGACCACCGGTGACCATCAGGGTGGGCAGGTCGACGCTGGCCGCGCCCATCAGCAGCCCGGGGGTGGTCTTGTCGCAGCCGGACAGCAGCACCACCCCGTCGAGCGGGTTGGCCCGGATCAGCTCCTCGGCCTCCATCGCCAGCAGGTTGCGGTAGAGCATGGTCGTCGGCCGCATCAACGGCTCCCCCAGGCTCATCGCCGGGAACTCCAGCGGCAGGCCGCCGCTCTCCCACACGCCGCGCTTCACCGACTCGGCCAGGTCGCGCAGGTGGGCGTTGCACGGCGTCAGCTCCGACCACGTCGAGGCGATGCCGATCACCGGCCTGCCGTCGAATACGTCGTCCGCGAACCCCTGGTTGCGCATCCACGACCGATGGATGAATCCGTTGCGGCCCTCCGCCCCGAACCACTCCTGGCTGCGCAGCGGGCGATTCGTCATCGACATCGGCTTACCTCTCTGTCATATCTGTCGGCTGCGTATCTGTCGGCTGCTGGACACTCGGCCGCGGCTATCTCAGGCCGCCGACGGACAGTCCGCCGCGCCAGTGCCGCTGGAGGGTGAAGAAGGCGATGACGAGCGGGATCACCGACACGAGAGCGCCCAGGATGATGAGGCTCCAAAGGGAGGTACTACCCGAGTTGTTCGCCGAGGCGATCCCCTGCCAGAGGCCGAGCCCGACGGTGACGGGGAAGAGGCGGTTGTCGGAGAGCATGGCGAGCGGCAGGAAGTAGTTGTTCCAGGACGCCACGGCGGACAGCAGCAGCACCGTGACCACCGCCGGCCGCATCAGCGGGAAGGCGACCTGGAGGAACGTCCGCAGTTCGCCCGCGCCGTCGACCCGCGCCGCGTCCAGGATCTCGTCGGGAACCGCGTCCCGCGCGTACACGTGCATCAGGTAGACGCCGAACGGGTTGAGCAGCGACGGGAGGATCACCGCCCAGATCGTGTTCGTCAGGCCGAGCCCGGAGAACATCATGAACGTGGGGATCACCAGCGCGGTCGCCGGCACCATCAACGCGCCCAGCAGGACGGAGAAGCTGAAGCGCCTGCCGGCGAAGCGGTACTTCGCGAATCCGTAGCCGGCCATGACGGCCAGGATCGTGGCCCCGATCCCGCCCGCGAACGCGTACAGCGTGGAGTTGAGTATCCACCTGCCGTAGATGCCGCCGTCGTAGGTGAACAGCCGCTGGAGGTTGCCGATGTAGTCGATCTCGCCGGCGAACCACAGGGTGTTGCTGCCGCCGAACAGGCCGGGGGCGTCCTTGGAGCTGTTGACGATGACCCACCAGAACGGCACCAGGAAGTACACGACCAGGAAGCCGAGGAAGATCTGCAGGGGGAGGTGGCGCTGGGCACGGCGGCGTGCGCCGGCGCGGGAGCTGCCGGTCATCAGAAGAAGCTCCTCCGCTTGCGGGTGAAGAACAGGAAGGCGTAGACGCAGACGAACACGACCCCGCCGAGCGCGAAGGAGATCGCCGATCCGTAGTTGAAGTTCGCGAGCCCGAACGCCTGCTGGTACGCATACATGTTGGGGGTGAATCCCGGTGCGATCGTGCCGGCCGCGAGGTATCTCAGGATCTGTGGTTCGTTGAAGAACTGCAGGGTGCCGATGAGCGAGAAGACCAGGATCAGGAGCAGCGCGGGGGCGATCAGCGGGATCTTGATCCGCAGCGCGATCTGCCATTTGCCTGCGCCGTCCATGCGGGCGGCCTCGTAGAGCGTCGGGTCGATGCCCTGGAGCGCCGCGTACAGGATGATCATGTAGTAACCGGCCCACTGCCAGGTCACGACGTTGACCAGGCCGTAGAAGATCAGGTTCTTGCTGAAGAAGTCGGGCGCGGGCGCGCCGAACAGGCCGAAGATGTCGGTGAGCGGCCCGAAGCTCTTGCTGTACAGGAACCCCCACATGACCGCCCCGATGACCGTGGGAATCGCGTAGGGAAGGAAGATCATGAGGCGGGAGAACCGGGTGAACAGCGAGGTCACGGCGTCCACGATGAGGGCCATCGCGAGCGCGACGAGGATCTGCAGCGGGATCGCGACCAGGGAGAAACGGACGACGAACCACACACCGGACAGGAATGTCGGGTCGGTGAACGCCTTCACGTAGTTGCCAAGGAAGACGAAGCTGGTGCCGCCGATCAGCTTCTTCTGCCACAGGCTGAGATACAGCGCGTACGCGAGCGGCGCGATGAGCAACGCCAGGAAGACGAGCCAGAACGGCCCCACGAAGACCCACCCCATCAGGTGCTCGCGAAGTCGCACCTTGCCGCGGATCTTGGGCGCTTTCTCCTGAGTGCTCGCTGCGCTCTCCTTGACCAGGAGGGTCATTGTGGGCTCCGGGGAGGTCGATGCCGGGGGGTACGGTTGGGTGGGCCGGAGACACCCGGCCCACCCGCGTGTGTCACTGGACGGTGAAGCCTTGCTCCTTGGCGTAGCCCACCACGTCCTCCTGGAGCCGGTCCGCTGCCTGCGCACCGCTGACGGAGCCGTCGATGACCGCGCTGATCTGCTTCGTCATGGCGTCGAAGTAGTACTGGCCGAACGGGGCGTAGGTCATGCCCTTGTAGGCGTTCGCCGCCGGGACGTAGACCTCCTTGTTCGCCTGCTGGCCGTCGAAGAACCCCACCTTCAGGTCCACGAACTCGGAACTGTTGAGCGCCTTGAGGTTCAGCGGGAAGATGATCTGGTTGGTCCAGCCGTCGGTGAGCGACTCGTCGTCGGCGTATAAGCCGTACGCCACCTTCGCCGCGAGTTCTGGGTTCTTCGCCTGGCTCGTCACCGAGAAGGCCGACCCGCCCCAGTTCACCTGCACCGGGTTGGCGGAATCCCACTGCGGGAGCGGCGCCACCGCCCACTTGCCGGTGTCCTCGCCCTTGCCGACGCCCGCGCCGGTGAGGTAGCCGGGCGCCCACGCCGCCGAGATGTACGTCGCGTACTTACCGTTGACCACACCGGCGATGTACTCAGGCGTGAACTGGTCCTGCGTCCCGACCAGGCCCTTCTTGGCGAGGCCTCCCCAGTAGTCGAGCACTTCCTTGGACGCCTGGTCGTTCAGCTTGATGCCGATCGACTCGGGCTGCGCCGGATCGTAGGTGTACGGAGAGGCGCCCTTCTGGATCTGCAGCGCCATCATGACGGCCGGCACGTTCGCGCCCAGGTCGCCGAACAGCGGGCCTCCCGCGTCCTTCACCTTCTGCGCCGCCTGCTCGTACTCGGCCCACGTCTTCGGCGGCGTGATCTTGTACTTGTCGAAGACGTCCTTGCGGTAGATCATCGCCATCGGGCCGCCGTCGACCGGCACGCCGTAGACCGCGCCGCCGATCGAGACGTCCTTCCACGCGCCGTCGCTGTAGTTCGCCTTCACCGCGTCGAAGCCGTACTGCTTGATGTCGACGAGCGCCTTCTGGATCTGGAAGGTCGGGATCCGGTCCGCCTCGATCATGATCACGTCGGGGGCTCCGGTGCCCGCCGAGATGGCCGTCTGGAACTTGTCGTACTCGTCACCGCCCTGGCCGACGTTGGTCCAGCAGACCTGCACCTCGTTGTTCTGCTTGTTGAAGTTGTCGACGACGAGCTGCATGTTGGGGTACCAGCCCCAGAAGGTCACGACCGGCAGGTCCTTCTTGCTGATCGTGTTCGTGCAGTTGCTCGCGTTGTTCCCGCCCGCGTCGTTCGCGGCCGGGGCGCTGCCACCCGCGGCGCCGCCACCCCCTCCAGCGTCGGGGGCACAGGCGGCGAGGGCACTCGCGGCAGCGAGCATGGCCGCCGTGACGAGCAGTCTTTTCGTCTTCATTGACATGATCTCCCCTTCGGGGTCACAGCGCACGAGGGTCCATGCGCCGCCGCTGAGGCCGGGCGATCGGCCGGTGCGGGACGCGGATGCCGGACCCGCGCCCCACACCTCGTGCCGATCTTCGATGTGAGCGCTCACACGCCCACGTGCTTGGCGGTCCTGGTCAGCGCTTGAACAAGCGCGGCGCCAGGTCGATGAGGTTCTTCTGCCACACGTCCCAGCCGTGCGGCCCGGGGGTGACCCCGTCGAACTCGTAGCGGACGCCGAGGCTGTCCATCGTGGTCAGCCCCGCCATGAACGACGGATAGACGAAGTCGGTCACATCGCCGACGTACATGCGCAGCAGCTTGGTGCCGTTGTTGATCGCCGCCACGTCGACGCCCGCGCTGCCGCCGAACCCGGCCGAGAACGCCGCGATGTAGGCGAACCGGCCGGGGTACGCCTTGAGCACCCCGATCGTCTGTCCACCGCCCATCGAGAGGCCGGCCAGGGCCTGCTGCGACGGGTCGCTTGAGATGTTGTAGCGGGCGCGGGCCGCGGGAACGATGTTCTCCAGCAGTTCCCTGGTGAAGTTGGAGCTGTTGCCGTTGCCCATCACGACGACCATCGGCACCAGATCCCCGTCGAGGAACTGGTTGTCGAGGATCTGCTTGGCTCGGCCCATCTCGACCCAGTCGGTGTAGCTCTGGCCGCTGCCGTGCTGGAGGTAGAAGACGGGGTACGGCTCCGCGCGGTCCGGATCATAGCCAGGCGGGGTCCACACCAGCGCGGTCCTGTCCTGGTTCGCCACCGTGCTGCGGTACGTCAGGCTCTCGACGTTCCCGCCCTGACCCGCGGGAACGTCCGACAGCAGGCGTGCCCTCTCGCCGGGGACGAGGAAGGTGCTCCAGGCCGGTTCGGAGGTCACCTTCGTCGGGTTGGAGGCGTCCTTGACCGCGACCCGGTCCACGATGAGCCGGTAGTAGTAGAACCACGGCTCGAACGGGCCGACGGTCGCCCGCCACCGGTCGCCGTCGCGGGACAGCGGGACGCGCAGCCAACTCCCGCCGGGAGCGATGTTCGCCCACACCGTGACGTGCTTGGCGTCCTTGAAGTCCGTCGTGGTCTCGAAGGTGACGAAGCCGTCCTTCACGAACGGCGTCGGGGTGGTGCCTGCCGCCGGTGGGCTGAACTCGCCCTTCAGCGGCCCGTGCCCGGCGCTCGGACCATGCTCCGGCGTCGTGCGGAACAGCCGCGGCAGGAAATCGGCCAGGTTCTCCTGCCAGGCGGTCCAGTTCGCCCCGCCGTCCGGGTTGACCCCGTCGAACTCGTACTCGATGCGCGCGCGGTCCAGCGCCTTCGTCAGGCGGACCGTCGCGTTGTACGCGGGATCGGTCACGTTCCCGGTGTACAACCGCAGCAGCTTGACACCGGGATTCGGCCCGGGACCTGGCTTCCCGCCGGCGACCTCCGTGAGGAGGCCGGAGAACGAACCGGCGTACGCGAACTCGCCCGGCTTGGCCAGCGCGGCGCGCAACGCCTGCGACCCGCCCTCCGCCACCCCGGCGATCGCCTGGTGCTCCCGGTCACGATGGACGCGGTAGGCGTCACCGACCGCCTTGCGGAGGTCCTTGAGTCCCTTGTCGTCGTCAGGTCCGCGACCATCGGTGATCACGACTACCATCGGCTCGATGGCGCCGCCGGCCGACAGGTTGTCGAGGATCTGCCTGGCACGACCGAGGTCGAGCCAGTCGCCGGCGCTCCGGTCCGCACCGGACTGCAGGTACAGCACCGGATACGGCTTGCCGCCCGCGGCCGAGTATCCCGGCGGCGTCCAGACCAGAGCCGACCGCTCCTCTTTCCTGACCTGGTAGGTCAGGGTCTCGACCCTGCCGCCCTGCCCCTCGGGCGCGTCCGCCAGCAGGCGGGCCGAGTCACCCGGGACGAGGAAGGTGCTCCACAGGGGCTTGGACGCCACGGTGGTGCTGTTCGTCGGGTCCTTGAGACTCTTCGTGTCGTCGCCCGTGACCTGGTAGTAGTACAGCCCGGGCTTGAGCGGGCCGAGGACGCCCGTCCAGGCGCTGCCCCCACGGCTCAGGCCGAACTCGACCCACGTGGAGGAGGGGCCGAAGTTCCCCTCGACGACGACCTGGGACACCTGGCCCATGCCGGCCTGGACGTCCGCCGCAGGGACGCTGAACGACGCGTAGCCGTCGTCCGAGACGCTCAGCCAGGGCGTGGCCGCCGCGACCGGCCGCGGCGCGAGCACCACCGCGGTGAGCGCCATGACCCCGGCGACGATCATTGCCGGGAGCCGTCTCGCGCCCGGAGGACGCGACCTGCCGTGATACAGTGACTCGTACAGTAAGCTCATACCGAAAACTCCTTTTCATGGTCGACTGCGGGTAGGGCCGCTTAGCCGACCGTGTTTTTCGGTGCGCGTGACGCGGTTTGTGCTGTCGTACCTCCGTTCGTCATCGTGTGATGTCTTTCCTGTACGCCGGGTGCACCTGGATGGTGCACCTGTGCGTGGTCTCAGGCTCCCTGTGTGATGTGCGGTGGCGCGGTGGATCCGCGGACCACCAGCCGGGTCGGGAGCAGGATCTGGCGGGGGCCCTCCCACTCACCGGTGACCAGCGACTTCAGCATGTGGGCGGCCTCGTATCCGAGGCGGTACATCGACTGGTCCACCGTGGTCAGCGCCGGCTCGGCCAGCGCCGACTCAGGGATGTTGTCGAATCCGACCACCGACAGGTCGCCGGGAACGCCGAGCCCCAGTTCCTTCGCGACCTCCAGGACCTTCAGGGCCATCCCGTCACTCGCCGCGAAGATCGCCGTCGGCCGGTCCTGCCTTTCCAGCAACGCGCGCGCCAGCGGGATCGCGGACTCGGGATTGAAGTCCCCCCTGCCGATCAACGTCGGATCGGCCGGGACTCCCGCCTCGGCCAGCGCCCTGCGGTAACCCTCCTCACGCGACCAGGCGGCCGCGAGGCTGGACCGGCCCGCGATGAATCCGATGCGCCGGTGGCCGAGGCCGAGCAGGTGCTCCACCACCTCAGTGGCGCCGGCGAGATTGTCGGCCGTCACGGACGGCACCGTCGAGTCCCGCACCGGATCGATGACGACGACGGGAGTGCTGCTCCGCACCTCGCCCCACGGCGTGACCACGATGCATCCGTCCGTGAGCGTGCCCGACAGCCGGGTGAGGTGCCGCTGCTCCCAGCCTTCCGAGTAGGTCCCGTAGAGATCGCTGTTGGCGTAGATGATCAGGTCGAACCCCGACTGGGACAGGCTCTCCATCACACCCTTGAGCACCTCGGCCGTATAGGACTGGAAGCTGTGGGTCACCAGGCCGAGGACGTTGGTGCGGCTGCGGCGCAGACTCGTCGCCACGAGACTCGACTCGTAGCCCAGTCGTTCGATGGCGGAACGGACCTGCGCGATGGTGCTGGCACTGACGCCGTAACGCCCGTTGACCACCCGCGACACCGTCGCGGTCGAGACGCCCGCGAGACGCGCGACGTCGCTCATCGTCACCGGCGTAGCGCCGTCGGCCATGCCACCCTCTCTATGTTGCAATCGTTATCGGTTACGTTTCCAACGTTTAACGTAGGCGATAACTAATGCCAACACAAGACCCATTTCGGGCTTGTCAGCTCGCGGCCCTGTGTCCGAAAAAGAGGTGGCGGGATCGCTCGGATTCCCCCGTCTCACCTGCCGTTCCGTCATCTCGGCCGCGTGAGCGCAGGCGGCGCTTCCACGACGCTGACGGTGCCCGTGTAGGCCTTTCGGACCTCGGACCCGTCCGCGCCGCCGGTTACGGCGAACGCGCCCGCGAGGGTAAGAGCGCCGGAGGAGAAACCGACATAGACCTCAATATGTCCGGCTTCTACGGTGTAGTCCATGGCGCGGTCGTAGAAACCGAGCTGACCTGTCGGCAGGCCGAACCGTACGGCGGTCCGCCGCCCCGGATCCGCGCCCACGCGGGCGAAGCCCTTCAGCTCCAGCACCGGCCGGGTGACCGACGCCTGCGGGTCCCTGATGTAGAGCTGGACGACCTCCTCGCCCGCGCGATCTCCCGTGTTGGCCACGGTGACCTCCACGGTGACGCTGCCACCCGCGGTCACCTCCGCGCGGTCCAGCGCGGCGTGTTCGACGACGAACGGGGCGTACCCGAGCCCGTGTCCGAAGGGGTATCGCGGGCCGACGGGCGAATCGACGTAGTCGCCGTGCCAGTGCGACCGCCCGCCGGAGACCTTGTGCGCGTAGAAGACGGGCAGCTGGCCCACGGAGCGCGGGTAGGAGATGGGCAGCTTCCCGCTCGGGTTCACCTCGCCGAGCAGCACCTCGGCGATCGCCCGCGCCCCGGTCTGCCCGGGCAGCCAGGCCAGCAGCACCGCCGCGCACTCCTCGTGCAGGAAGTCGCCGCCGACCGGCCGGCCGGCGACCAGCACCGCCACGACGGGGGTGCCGGTGGCCGCGACGGCGCGGACCAGGTCCTCCTGGACGCCGGGCAGCTCCAGGCTCGACCGGTCCCTCGACTCCCCCGTCGTAGCCCTGGTCGTCAGCCCGGAACGGTCCCCGAGGACCAGCACCGCGACATCGGCGGCCGCGGCCGCCGCGACCGCCTCGTCGAAACCCGCCCTCGACGTGTCGATCACGTCGCACCCGGGCGCGTAGCGCAGCCGGTCGCCCAGGCGGGCCGCGAGCTCGTCGCGCACCGTGGGCACCCCGTCCGTGCTCTCCTCCATCTCGAGGTCGTCGGGCACCGTCATCGCCTGGCCGAGCAGGCCCTTGCGCTCACGGGCCTCCAGCAACGACTCGACGTGCGCCGCGAAGGAGTAGTCACCGAGCAGATGCCGGGCGTTGTCGGCGTTCGGCCCGATGAGGGCGACCGTGCCGGCGCCGGGCCGCAACGGCAGGACGCCGTCGTTCTTGAGCAGGACGAGGCTGCGGCGAGCCGTCTCCAGCGCCACCTCCCGGTGCCGCTCGGCGTTCACCGTCGCCGCGACCGCCGTCTCGTCGACGTAAGGGTTCTCGAACAGGCCGAGCTCGAACTTGTGCCGCAGGAGCCGTGCGACCGCTTCGTCCAGCTCCGCCTCGCCGACCTCGCCGGCGTCCAGCGCGCCTGCCAGCGCCTCCGCGTACGCGTCCGTCGCGGGAAGCTCGACGTCGGTGCCCGCGGTGAGCGCGGAGACCGCCGCCCGCCGCTTGTCCTCGGCGAAGCGGTGGTAGGAGTGGAGATCGTCGACGGCGAAGTAGTCCGACACGACGGTGCCCGTGAAGCCCCACTCGCCGCGCAGGACGTCGGTGAGCAACTCCCGGTTGGCATGGCAGGGGATCCCGTCCAGCTCGTGGTATCCGGCCATCACCGACCGAAGGCCCGCCTCGCGGACCGCCGCCTCGAACGGATACAGATACACCTCCCGCAGCAGGCGGGGCGGCAGGTGCGCGGGCGCCCAGTTCAGCCCGCCCTCGGACGCGCCGTAGCCGACGAAGTGCTTGGCCGTCGCGATGACGCCGTCCGCCGGAGAGTCGCCCTGGAGGCCCCGGACGAACGCCACGCCCAT
Source organism: Microbispora sp. H11081 (assembly GCF_012999535.1). Classification (GTDB taxonomy): domain Bacteria; phylum Actinomycetota; class Actinomycetes; order Streptosporangiales; family Streptosporangiaceae; genus Microbispora. Next base: position 12,385 of record NZ_JABBWV010000020.1, on the reverse strand, counting down.
GCGGGACACCAGGTAGGGGTCCTCCCCGTAGGTCTCCTCGGTGCGGCCCCATCGCGGGTCCCGCACCACGTCGAGCACCGGCGAGAGCCCCTGGTGGCCGCCCATCGCGCGCATCTGCGCGCGTACGGCGTCCGCCAGTCGCCGGTTGAGCTCGGGCTCCCAGGTGCTCGCGACGCCGATCGCCTGGGGGAAGATCGTCGCCTCGCGCGCCATCACGCCGGAGCACACCTCTTCATGCACGATCGCGGGGATCCCCAGCCGGGTCCGCGTCACCAGGAACCGCTGGATCGCGTTCGCCACCCGCGCCACCTGGGCGGCCCTGAGATTGGTGGCCCCGGCGATCCGGGTGACGTGCCCGAGGCCGTGGCGGAGCACCGCCCGCGCCCGCTCCTCGGAGTACTCGCCCCCGTCGATCAACGAGAACGCCCAGACGCTGCCGAGCTGCGCGAGCTTCTCCTCTCTGGTCATCCGGCCGAGCAGATCCGCCACGCGCTCTCCCACGGGAGCGGCCGGATCGGTGTAGATCGCCCCGGACTCCTGACGCACGTTTGTCACCCGATCCCCCATTCATTGCAAACGTAATCGGTAACGTTTACAACGCCACCGTCGCCGATTCACAATGACTTGTCCAGAGTTCGCATTGGAGCGGCCCGGACCGATGCCCGAGGTCGAGTACGTCACGACGGAAGGGAAACCCGGAGTGCACATCGTTAGGTATCGGCGGCCGGCCGACCACCGCCCGCGCGTCGCGGTGGCGAACGACGGCGTCCTGTCCACCCTGCCGGTCGACGGCGTCTGGGAGCTCCTGCAGCAGCCGAAGGACGAGATCGAACGGATCTGCGCGGAGGCCGCTCCCGACGGCCTGGTCAGCGAGGTGCGGCTGCTCGCGCCCGTGGACGGCGCCATCGAGGTCTGGGCCTCCGGTGTGACCTACCTGCGCTCCAGGGACGCGCGCGTGGAGGAGAGCGCGCTCAAGTCCGTCTACGAACTGGTCTACGACGCCGAGCGTCCCGAGCTGTTCTTCAAGTCGCCCGCCTGGCGGGTGGTCACCGACGGCGAACCCGTCGGCATCCGCTCCGACTCGGCGCTCAACGTTCCCGAGCCCGAACTGGCGCTCGTGGTCAACCGGTTCGCGGAGATCGTCGGCTACGTCGTCTGCAACGACATGAGCTCACGGTCGGTGGAGGGCGAGAACCCGCTCTATCTGCCGCAGGCCAAGACGTACGCCGGCGCGTGCGCGCTCTCCGCCGGGATCAGGCCCGCGTGGGAGATCGACGCCACCGACCTCGCCATCCGCCTGACCGTCACCCGCGAGGGCACGGTCGTCTGGGACGGCACGACCTCCACCAGCCAGATCAAGCGCCCGTTCACCGAACTGACCGCCTATCTGTTCCACTCGGAGAACCATCCCCACGGGGCCGTGCTCTCCACCGGGACCGGCCTCGTGCCCGAACTCGACTTCCGGTTGCACGCGGGCGACCTCGTCACCGTGGCCATCGAGGACGTCGGCGCGCTCCGCAACCGGGTCGTCGTGGGCAAGGACCACTTCGGCTTCCTGACGCCCCCCTGACGCTCCCTGACGCCCCATTGATGCGGCGACGGCTCACGGCGTCCTGAGCGACGGGGTCTCCTCCGGAGCGGGCCCCCCGCCGAGCGGAGCCACGTCGCTCCGGAAACGCGACATCCCACGCAGGAAGATCGTCGCCATCGGCACGGCGAACCCGGCGACCGCGCTGATGAGCAGCAGCGTCGAACGGCCGACCGCCGCGGCGACGGGACCGGTCAGCGTCAGGCCGAGAGGTGTCATGACCGAGGCGGCCAGCCAGTCGACGGAGGTGACCCGGGCGAGCCGCTCCGGCGGGATCTCCCTCTGGAGGTTCACCACCCACTGCACGGCGAAGATCTCCAGGCCGAGACCGGCGGCGACGTAGCACGCGTACACGAACTCCCGCGTCACCGGCCAGGCGAGCGCGAGCGGCACGACGCCGTAGAGGGCGAGCCCGGTGATCGCGGCCAGCCCCGGCCGGGCGGGCCGCCACGTCATGCCGATCAGCCCGCCCGCCAAGCCCCCGACCGAGAGCACGGCGAGGGCGGTGCCGTACACGGCGTCGCCGCCGAAGGTCTCCCGGGAGACGAGCGGCAGCAGGACCTGCGCCGGCGCGATCGTGAGCATCTGCTGGAGCGCGACGGCGACGATGACGCCCAGGACCCACCGCCGCCGTGAGACCTCGGACAGGCCGTCGCCGATCTCCCGCAGGGCCGACGCCCGCCGCGATGCCCTCACCACGGGCTCGCGCAGCGGCAGGAGCAGGGCGAGCCCGAACAGGTAGGCCGTCAGCACGGCGAGGAACCCGACCCCGGCCGACCACACCGTCACGACGTACGCCCCGATGCCGGGCCCGGTGACGGCGCCGAGCCGCCAGGAGACGGCGATCAGCGCCGCGCCGGCCGGCCGCTGCGCGGGGGTCAGCACGGAGGACAGGCACGCCTGGTACGCCGGCCGGTGGAACGCCTCCGCCGCTCCGACGAGGAAGACCAGGAGACCGAGGAACCAGGTGGAGGCCATGCCGGACAACCCGACGGCGGCCACCCCGCACTGGAAGCCCAGCGAGGCGACCATCACCGTACGGCGCGGCAGCCGGTCCGCCCACAGCCCGCCCACCAGCGCGAACACGATGATCGCGACCCACCGGCAGGTGAAGATCACCCCGACGGTCGAGGCCGTGCCGCCCGCGTCGAGCGCCGCGATGGTGACCGTGACCGGGAAGATCTGGTCGGCCGCCACCGACATCGTGAAGCTGCACCACAGCAGGCGGAACTCCCGGTTTCGCGCCAGGGAACCGTCACCGGGACGGCGCGGAAGGCCGGGCTTCCGCCAGCGACTGCGCATGGTTAGCAATGAATCCCGAGCGGGCGGAGCCCGCAAGAGCCCCGTTACGGACACCCCGTATCGGGCTTCCGTGCGGGCCTCAGAGTCTTGACAGCACGCGTGGGGCCGCTTACGTTCACGGAAGATCGCGGTTGTTACATCCAGGTAAAAATGTTAGCGCTAACACAATGAGGGAGTCTCGTCGATCGCTCGCACCACCAGCGCCACCAGCACCACCGAAGCCGCCGGTATCGCCGGTATCGCCGGTATCGCCGGTATCGCCGGTATCGCCGGTATCGCCGGTATCGCCGGCACAGCTAACACCGCCTCATGAAGCGCCCGTCTCCTGGCCCCATCACGACGACATCACCGACAACACCGCGAATCCTCACGCCAGGCATCGCCTGCCATCACCCCCACCCCGAGGAGTTTGTCGTGCCCGGAAAGCGCCGATACCCGGCGATACTCGCGACCGTCGGCGTGCTGCTCTGCGCCGCCCTCGTCCCCACCGGCGGCGTCGCGAACGCCGCCGCCGAATGGTCGCCCGAGTCGTCGTACACGTCGGCGGACAGGGGCGACGGCACGTACTCCGTCCCGATCCTGCGCTCCGACGTGCCGGATATCAGCGTGGAGCGCGTCCCCGCCGCGGAGCACAAGGAGCACAGGGACGTCTACTACATGATCAGCACGACGATGCACCTGAGCCCCGGCGCGCCGATCATGAAGTCCTACGACCTCGTCAACTGGCAGATCGCCGGCTACGTGTTCGACCGGGCGGACATCGGTGACGCGTTCTCCCTGCGCAACGGGCAGAACTCGTACGGCCAGGGCCAGTGGGCGTCGTCGCTCCGCTACCACGACGGCAGGTACTACGTCGTCTTCAACACCAACAACCTCGGCGGCGCCTACCTCTACAGCACCGACGACATCGAGAACGGGAAGTGGACGCGCACGCCGCTCGGCCGGGGCCTGCACGACCCGTCGCTCTTCTTCGACGACGACGGCACGCCGTACATCTTCTACGGCTCGGGCAGCACGAGCGCCGTCCGCCTCAAGTCCGACATGTCAGGCATCGACAGGGACTTTCCGAGCATCTTCACGGCGAACGACTACGCCGGCAAGCCGTTCATCGGCGGACTGTTCGAAGGCGCCCAGGTCTTCCACATCAACGGCTACTACTACGTGGTCATCATCACCTGGCCGTCCGGGCAGGGACGCCAGGTCGTCATGTTCCGCTCCAAGGACCTGCTCGGGCGCTACACCTCCGTGGACGGCTCGAACACCTACGAGGCGCGCGGGGTGCTCAACTCCAACGGCTTCGCCCAGGGCAGCCTCGTCCCGATCTCGCGCGCGGGCGGCGCGACCGACTGGTACGGCATGTTCTTCCGCGACACGTTCCCGATCGGGCGCATCCCCGCGCTCATCCCCGCGACGTGGCAGGACGGCTGGCCGACGTTCGGCGGCAACGGGGTCGTGCCGGTGGACGGCACGTTCCCCAAGCCGATCACGCTCAGCCCGCAGGAGGAGACGTTCGAGCGGCAGAAGAGCATCGTCGCCTCCGACGACTTCGCCAACGACGCCCCGCACATGCCGTACATGGACGAGACGTGGACGGTCCCGGCACCGCCCACGTACGACGAGTCGCTCATCGGCGTCGAACTGCTCCAGAACCCCGGCTTTGAGGCCGGCTCGGTCTCGCCGTGGGGCACGCAGTACGGCGCGACGATCAGCCGTGACACGACCGACCCGGCCTCGGGGTCGGCGGCGCTGAAGGTGAGCGACCGCACGCTCAACGGCTCCGGCCCCAACCAGAACCTCAACGGCAAGATGCAGCGCGGCGTGACCTACACCGTGTCCGCCAGGATCAAGTACACCTCCGGCCCGAGCAGCATCCGCTTCAACCTCGTCGCGGACTGGGGCGCCGGCGTCCAGACGATGACGTCGGGGAACGTTCCCGCCGGTCAGTGGACGACCGTGTCCGGCCGCTACACCGTCCCGGCGACGGCGAACGTGGACAACTTCAAGTTCGCGGTGGAGACGCCGTGGGCCAACCCCCAGCCGGCGTCGTCCAGCGTGGAGTATCTGGTCGACGACGTCTCGATCGTCGGGCAGCCGGTGACGATCGAGAGCCCGTCCGAGGAGGAGATCGCCCCCAACGGATCGCGGCTGGACCCGGTGTGGCAGTGGAACCACGCCCCCGACAACCGCTACTGGTCGCTCACCGACCGGGACGGATGGCTGCGGCTGACGACCGGCAAGGTGGTCACCGGCGCGTACGTTTACACCAAGCTCTCCGGCCGGGACGAGCTCGCCTGGTTCGAGGAGGCGCGCAACACGCTCTCGCAGCGTACGTTCGGACCTCGGCAGTCCGTCGAGACCAAGATGGACATCTCCGGCATGAAGAACGGTGACGTCGCGGGCCTCGCCGCCTACAACCGCGGGTTCTCGTACGCCGCCGTCAAGCGCGTCGACGGCCAGAACACGCTGGGCGTCGTCAACCGCGGGCAGCCGTTCGCGGCCGACCTGAACCAGGCGACGCTGGAGAGCTTCGTGCCGGGCACGACGGTGCCGCTGGGAGACGCCACCGAGGTGTACGTCAAGGCGGACCTCGACTTCAGCTCGCCGGTCGGCCAGCTGTGGACGACCTTCTACTACAGCCTCGACGGGCTGGAATGGACCCCGCTGGGCGGCCGCGTCGGCCCGCAGACGCTGGACGGCAGCCTCTCCCACTTCATGGGACACCGGGTCGGCCTGTTCAACTACGCGACGCGGGAGAAGGGCGGGCACGTCGACTTCGACTACTACCTGCTCAGCGACACGCTGACCGCGCAGAACAAGCCGCTCGACACGAGCGCGCTCGACGCCGCCATCGCGTACGCCGAGACGCTCGACGAGCGCGACTACCCTGCCGATGCCTGGACGGCGGCGCGGGACGCGCTCGCCGACGCCAAGGCGGCACGGGCCGGACGGTTCGGCACCCAGAACCAGATCGACGCGCCGGAGCGGGCGCTCAGCTTCCAGCTCGCCCGGCTCGGCACGCTCAAGACCGCCACGCCGGAGGTCGAGCTGACCGTGACGGCCTCCTCCCGCTGCATCGGCTCGTCCGCGTACGTCGCGGTCACCGCCGTCAACAACGCCGAGGCGCCGGCCACGATCACCCTCACCACCCCGTACGGCTCCACGACCGTGGCCGACGTGGCCCCGGGCAAGCAGGCGTACCAGTCCTTCAACACCCGCGCAGGACAGATCGACGCGGGCACGGCCACCGTGACCGCGACCGCGACCATCGGCGGCACGCGGGTCACCTCGTCCTACGACACGCCCTACACCGCGGCCGCCTGCCGCTGACACCCCCGCGGTGGCCTCGGTCCCCACGACGAGGCCACCACCCCGGCACAAAGGAGATATCGCGTGTTGCAGCGTGTTCGAAGGACGACCAGGCGGCGGATCGCCGCCCTGGCGGTGGCCGGCGCCATGCTGGCCACCGGGGTCGCCGCGCCGGCGGGGCCGGTCCAGGCCGCCGCCACGAACATCATCGTGAACGGCGGGTTCGAGGACGGCCTCACCGGCTGGTTCACCAACAACGGGAACGCGACCGACGGCGCGACGCTGTCGCCCACGACGGACGCGTACACGGGATCGAGCGCCGTGCTCGTCACCGAGCGCAAGACGACCGGCTCCGGTCCGATGCAGGACCTGTCCGGCAAGGTGCAGGCCGGCAAGACGTACGCCATCACGGCGCGGGTGAAGTACGAGAACCCGAGCAGCCCGGCGACCAAGCAGTTCTTCGCCACCATGCACTACGGCGGCTCCACCTACACGAACGTCGGCACGGTGACCGTGGCGCGCGGGCAGTGGGGGCTCATCCAGGGCACGTTCACGATCCCCGCGAGCCAGAGCGTCACGACCGCCAGGCTCTTCCTCGAGACGCCCTGGACGTCGAACCCGGCGAGCGACCCGAACACCCACCTGATGGATTTCAAGGCCGACGACGTGTCCGTCGCGGAGTTCACCCCGTCGACGACCATCGAGGCGCTCGGCAAGAACCCCGGCGAGGGCAACCCGCTCATCTCCCACAAGTTCGGCGCGGACGGCAACGCCTTCGTCCACGACGGCCGCGTGTACATCTACATGACCAACGACACCCAGGAGTACAAGCCGGGTCCCACCGGGGTCTCCCCCACGAACACGTACGCCGGGATCAACACCATCACGGTGATCTCGTCCGACGACCTCGTGAACTGGGTCGACCACGGCGAGATTCCCGTCGCGGGCTCGGGCGGCGTCGCCCGCTACGCGGGCAACTCCTGGGCCCCCGCCATGGAGAGCAAGGTCGTCGACGGCAAGGAGAAGTTCTTCCTGTACTTCGCCAACAGCGGCGGCTCCTCGGGCGTCATCGTCGGCGACACGCCGGTCGGCCCGTGGCACGACGAGCGCGGCAGCCTGCTCATCACGAGCTCGACGCCGGGCGCGTCCAACGGCATCAACTGGCTGTTCGACCCGGGCGTGTTCATCGACGACGACGGCCAGGCCTACCTCTACTTCGGCGGCGGCGGTGACGACGGGACGCGCAGCGCCGAGAACACCAACCACCCGAAGTCCACCCGGGTCATCAGGCTCGGCGACGACATGATCAGCACGAAGGGCTCGGCGGAGGTCATCGACGCGCCGCTCGTCTTCGAGGCCGGCCACGTGTTCAAGCGCGAGGGCAAGTACTACTACTCCTACTCGTCGAACTTCGGGTTCGGCGGCCCGATCGACCCCAACGGCCCGCCCACCGGGGCGATCGCCTACCTCATGGCCGACAGCCCGATGGGCCCCTGGACGCCCGAGACGTACAAGGGCGTCATCTTCCGCAACCCCGGCACCTACTTCGGCGCCGGCGGCAACAACCACCAGTCGGTGTTCAAGCTCGGCGACCAGTACTACTTCACCTACCACGCCCAGACCCTCAACAGCCGGATCACGGGCGGCGCCACCCAGGGCTTCCGCAGCCCGCACCTCGCCAAGCTCGACTTCAACGCCGACGGCACGATCAAGGAGGTGCGGGGCGACTACAAGGGCGTCGAGCAGGTCCGCGACCTCGACCCGTACCGCGTGATCGAGGCCGAGACGATCGCCTGGCAGCAGGGCATCGCGACGAAGAAGACCGACGGCGCGTCCGAGGAGTTCGGCGCGCAGGCGCCGAACCTCGTGCTGTACGACATCGACAACGGCGACTGGACCTCGCTCGCGAAGGTGGACTTCGGCGAGGACGGCGCCGCCCGCGTCACCGCGAAGGTGCGCCCGCTCGCGGCCGGCGGCAAGATCGAGGTTCGCCTGGACGGCCGCACCTCGCCCGTGGTCGCGACCATCCCGGTCGACGGTCCGCTCGGCGAGTGGACGAAGCCGAGCGCGACGCTCGGCGGCGTCACCGGCGTGCACGACGTGTACTTCACCTACGCCGGGCCCGGGGGCGCGGACCTCTTCGAGGTCGACTCCTGGTCCTTCGAGGCCGCCTCCTCGCCGGAGGTCGAACTGACCGTGACGGCCTCCGCCCGGTGCGTCGGCACCTCGGCGTACCTCGCCGTGACCGCCGTCAACGCCGGTGAGGTCCCCGCGACGATCACCCTCACCACCCCGTACGGCTCCAGGACCGTGGCCGACGTGGCCCCGGGCAAGCAGGCGTACCAGTCCTTCAACACCCGGGCCGGGCGGATCGACGCGGGCACGGTCACCGTGACCGGGACCGCGACGATCGGCGGCACGCAGGTCACCTCGTCCTACGACGCGGCCTACGCCGCGACGCCGGCCTCCTCCTGCGGAACCTGAGCCGGGTGCCGGCCGGCCACATGGCCGGCCGGCACCCTGCCAGAGGCCCGCAGAGACCCCAGCCGCCGAAACATTTCGGCCACGCTATCTGACTCCAGAGGGGTAGTTCACGGATTTCATGGTCGTAACGACCGAAACATTTAGAGATATGCACGCAACTTGCTATTAGACTGCGCCGTGTGACCGTTGTCGACGAGCCGTCCGCATCCGAACCAGAGCCGCTGACCCTCGCCCAACTCGCCGAGCTCGCGGGAGTGTCGAAGGCGACGGTCTCCAAGGTCGTGAACGGCCGCTCCGCGGTGGCGCCGGAGACCCGTGCGATGATCGAGGACCTCATCAGGGAGCACGGCTTCCGCAGGCAGCGACGGCGCTCAAGCCCCGCGGCCGTGATGGAGCTGGTCTTCCACGAACTGGCGGGCGACTACCCGACGGAGATCGTCCGTGGCGTCGGGAAGGTCGCCCGCGAGCACCATCTCGCCGTGGCGATCTCCGAGCTGCAGGGCAACCACACCCCCGGCGTCGACTGGCTGGAGGACGTGCTCATCCGCCGCCCGACCGGCGTCATCGCGGTCTTCTCCGACCTGACCGGCCTGCAGCGGGAACGGCTCGCCGCCCGCAGGATCCCCCTCGTCCTCCTGGACCCGACGGGCGACCCCGGCCACCGCACCCCCTCCGTCGCCGCGGGCAACTGGAACGGTGGCCTCAGCGCCACCCGCCATCTGCTGGAGCTGGGCCACCGGCGGATCGCCATCATCACCGGGCCGCCGCACGCGTTGTCCAGCCGGGCCCGTCTCGACGGATACCGCGCGGCGCTCGACACCGCCGGCGTGCGCGTCGACCCCGACCTCATCTGCCAGGGTGACTACCAGATCGAGGACGGCCTGACCCACACGCACCGCCTGCTGCGCCTGGCGAACCCGCCCACCGCCATCTTCGCCTCCAACGACGGCCAGGCCATCGGCGTCTACCACGCGGCCCACCAGCTGGGGCTGCGCGTCCCCGCCGACCTCAGCGTCATCGGGTTCGACGACATGCCCCCGACGCGCTGGACCATCCCGCCGCTGACCACGGTCCACCAGCCGCTGAGCGAGATGGCGGCGGCGGCCGCCAGGATGCTGGTGACGCTCGCCAGAGGCGAACCCCTCGCGCACAACCGTCAGGAGTTCGCCACGGCGCTCGTCGTACGCGGCAGCACCGCACCACCGGTCGCGAAAAGCATCAAGGGCATTTCCCGGTAAGTTTCGGCCGCCTTCCTCCCCAGCACGCTCGCACGCTGCGCCGATCGGATCGGGGAGTGCCGCACGTTTCCGCGGCTCCCTCGCGGACGCCTTCGACGGCCGCCGCCGCGCTGAACGTTTCAGTGGCGCCCGCTCTCCACGCGACGCGTCCGCGTCTCGCCGCGGCAGGTGGAACGGCCTGACCGCGCCGGAGGGCCAGGACGCCCGTGCGCGCGGCGCTTGACGAGGACTCTCCGCGTCGTATTTGCTCCGCGGCGGCAGAGATGGGTGGGCCGGAGGGTCAGATGTTAACGCTAACAAGACCTCGCGTCACGGCCCGACGATCCCGCCCGCCCCGCAGGGCGCCGTACGAAAGGACGATCCCGTGAAACGAAGGCTCAGAGCGATCCTGGCGGCCGCCGCCCTGCCTGTGGTGATCGCGAGCATGCTCCTGGCGGCCCAGCCGGCCACGGCCGCGTCGCTGACCCGCATCACCGGCTTCGGCAACAACCCGACCAACCTGAACATGTACCTCTACGTGCCCGACAGGGTCGCCGCCCGGCCGGCCCTGCTGGTCCTGGTCCACTACTGCGGCGGATCGGCCGGCGCCATCTTCAACGGCAACGGCCACGACTACGTCACCGCCGCCGACCGCTACGGCTACATCATCGTCGTCCCCGAAGCCACCCGCAGCGAGAAGTGCTTCGACGTGTCCACCCCCGCCGCCCTGCGGCGCGACGGCGGCGGCGACTCCACCGCCATCATGTCGATGGTCACCTACACCCGCCAGCGCTACAACGTCGACCCCGCCCGCATCGTCGTCAGCGGTTTCTCCTCCGGCGCCATGATGACCAACGTCCTGGCCGCCCAGTACCCCGACGTGTTCTCCGCCGGCTCGGCCTTCTCCGGCGTGCCCGCCGGATGCTTCGCCACCACCAACGGATCCCTGTGGAACAGCCAGTGCTCCGGCGGCAACCTCATCAAGACCGCCCAGCAGTGGGGCGACCAGGCCCGCGCCATGTATCCCGGCTACACCGGCCGCTACCCCCGCATGCAACTGTGGCACGGCACCACCGACACCACCCTCGCCTACCCCAACTTCGGCGAGGAGATCAAACAGTGGACCAACCTCAACGGCCTGAGCCAGACCCCGGCCTACACCGACCAGCCGCAGTCGTCCTGGACCCGCACCCGCTACGGCAACACCGGCACCCAGGCCACCGTCGAAGGCATCAGCATCTCCGGCATCGGCCACCAACTCCCGATGAACGGCCAGCTCGCCTACGCCATCTCCTTCCTCGGACTCGACGGCACCACACCATCCCCATCACCCAGCCCGTCGCCCAGTCCGTCGCCGTCGCCCAGCCCGTCGCCGTCACCCAGCCCTTCGCCCAGCCTGTCGCCGTCGCCGTCGCCGTCGCCGAGTAGCTCGCCGTCGCCCAGCGGCGGATCGGGCGCCTGCCGGGTCACCGCGACCGTCAACGCGTGGAACAACGGCCTGACGCAGAACATCGCCGTCACCAACACCGGCTCGTCCACCATCAACGGCTGGTCGATCGTCTTCACGCTTCCCAGCGGGCAGACGATCACCAACGGGTGGAACGCCACCTACTCGCCCACCAGCGGCCAGGTCACGGCGGCGAACGTCAGCTACAACGGCACGATCGCGCCCGGATCCACCACTGAGATCGGCTTCCAGGCCACCCACACGGGCAACGCCGCCAAGCCCACCGCGTTCACCCTCAACGGGAACCCCTGCACCGTCTCCTGACGACTCCCCCTATCCCTTGGAGATCTCCGTGCGCTTCATCAGACATCGGCGCTGGCTCGCGGCCGGGATGGCCGCGGCGCTGAGCGTCCTCGGAGTCGTGGCCGCAGGCTCCGCGCGGGCCGCCGCGGGCTGCCGGGTCACCTACACCGTGACCAGCCAGTGGCAGGGCGGCTTCGGCGCCAACGTCGACGTGGTCAACCTCGGCGACCCGGTCAACGGCTGGAGCCTGACCTGGTCGTTCCCCGCCGGGCAGACGATCAGCCAGCTGTGGAACGGCAACTACACGCAGTCGGGCGCGCAGGTCACGGTGACCAACGTCTCCTACAACGGCGGCATCTCGACCGGCGGCAGCACGTCGTTCGGCTTCAACGGCGCCTGGACCTCGTCCAACCCCGTGCCGGCGAGCTTCGCGCTGAACGGGACCACGTGCAGCGGCACCGTCACCAGCCCCTCGGCGAGCCCTAGCGCCAGCCCCAGTCCCAGCCCCAGCGCCAGCCCTTCGGCGTCGCCCTCGCCTTCGCCCTCGGTGTCCCCGCCGGTTTCGCCGTCGCCGTCCCCGTCGCCATCCCCGTCGCCGTCGCCGTCGCCGTCGGGTGGGCCGTGGCCGCCGTCGTCGACGTACACCAACCCGGTGTTGTGGGACGACCTGGCCGACATCGACATCTTCCGGGCCGGTGACACCTACTACTACTCCGCCTCGACGATGCACTACTCGCC